>CAVPRY010000001.1:0-302522 GCA_963708005.1 uncultured Actinomycetes bacterium
GCACCCCGTCAGAGCGGGATCACGCGCGAGGAGCTGCGGCAGGAGCTGCTGCCGCTGCTCGAGCTGCCGAGCGAGCGCGTGCTCGTCTCGCCTGGCGAGCCGGTGCAGAGCGGTGGGCGCGACGCGGCTCGTGCGGCGCTCACCCTCTCAAGCGGCTTTCGTGCGAGCCCTGACACCGTCTATCCTCCTCCAGGCGACGCGAGCGAGCAAAGGAGCCCAACCTCGGCGCAGATCGTCCTCGACGGTGTGACGAAGGTGTACGACGGCGACGTCGTTGCCGTCCGCGAGGTCGATCTTACGATCGAAAGCGGCGAGTTCATGGTTCTCGTCGGGCCGTCCGGCTGCGGGAAGTCGACGCTCCTGCGGATGATCGCCGGACTCGAGGAGGTGACGGACGGACACGTCTTCATCGGCGACCGCGACGTCACGGATCTCGCGCCGCGCCATCGGGACATCGGGATGGTCTTCCAGAACTACGCCCTGTACCCGCACATGACGGTGCGCAAGAACCTGGCGTACGGGCTCAAGGTGCGCAAGACGCCGTCCGCCGAGATCAACCGGCGCGTCGATCAGGTCGCCCGGATGCTCGGGCTCGAGGCGCTGCTCGACCGCCGCCCTGCCGCGCTCTCAGGTGGCCAGCGGCAGCGCGTGGCGATGGGGCGGGCGATCGTGCGCGAGCCCGCCGGCTACCTGATGGACGAGCCGCTGGCGAACCTCGATGCCAAGCTCCGTGTCTCGATGCGGGCCGAGCTGACGCGGCTCCACGACCGGCTCGGGACGACGACGGTCTACGTCACCCACGATCAGATCGAGGCGATGACTCTGGGCCAGCGCGTCACGGTCATGCGGGACGGCATCGTCCAGCAGTTCGGGCCGCCGCAGGAGCTCTACGAAGAGCCGCAGAACCTCTTTGTGGCCGCGTTCATCGGCTCGCCCTCGATGAACCTCGCTCACGCGGTAGTGGACGGCGACCACGTCGAAGTTCGGGGGGTTCAGGCTCCCTCTCGCTCCGGACCGGCGTCCCTCTCGCGACGGGGACGTGATCCTCGGCATCCGGCCCGAGGGCTTCGAGGACGCCGAGTTCGCGCCGCCGGGCCTCCCCGCGATCGACGTGACCATCTCGGTGCTGGAGGAGCTCGGCGCCGACTCCAACGTCCTCTTCGCGGTCGACACGCCAGCGGTCGAGACGTCGGATGTGCAAGCCGCCTCCGATGAAGACGAGGGAGCGATGCCCCTGGCGGACGCCGTCGGCACGCTCTTCACGGCCCGCACCGACCCCCGCACGAAGGCCCGGATGGGGGAGCGGCTGACGCTGGCCGTCGATCCGGGAGGCTTCCACTTCTTCGACCCGGCCACCGGCGCCACGCTCAGGGCGGAGACCGAGCAGCTGGCCCCCGCGTAGTGGCGGCGCCAAGAGGCACGACGCCCGCGTTACGGGCGCACGTACTCGACCGGAGCGGAGACGGCCGTAGCGACGTCAAGGGCTAACGCGTCGGCTCGAACGCGCGCCCCTCGGCTGCCGAGCGGAGGAGCGCGTCGAGCGCACGGGCCTGGCCGAGCGCGTCCTCTCGGCCGAGTAGCGACGGCTCGCGCCCCTCGATCGCGTCGGCGAGGTTCTCCAGCTCGAGCCGGTACGCACTGGCCTCCGGCACGTCGACCCGCTCCACCGCCCCGTCCCGTCGCAGCTCGACCACGCCGCCGAGGTCGACCCGCCACGGAGCCGTGGCGACGAGCGTCGCCTCTTCACCCACGGCTTCGAGGCGCTGGAACGGCGGCGCCGCGAAGGATGCGTCGAACTGCGCCACCACGTCGCCGGCGAAGCGCATCGTGCCGTGGAAGGCACGGTCGACGCCGGTGGCGGCGAGGACCGCCTCGCCCCGCAGCCGCTCGGGCTCCCCGGCGAGCAGACGCGAGCCGCTGACGCAGTAGCAGCCGACGTCGAGGAGGCTGCCACCCTCGAGGTCGGCGCGAAGCCGGACGTTCTCCGGGTCCGTGAGCATGAACGAGAACGACGAGCGGATCGTGCGTAGCCGCCCGATCGCACCCCGGTCGACGAGCTCCTTCAGCATCCGGGTCTGCGGATGGTGGCGGTACATGAAGGCCTCGGCGAGCACCAGTCCGGCGGCTTCGGCGGCGTCGAACGCCTCCTCCACCTCGGCGGGATGACGGCTGTAGGGCTTCTCGCACAGCACGTGCTTTCCGGCTGCTAGGGCGCGCAACGTCCAGGGGTGGTGGAGGCTGTTCGGCAGCGAGACGTAGATCGCGTCGACGGCAGGGTCCTCGAGCAGCGCCTCGTAGCTCCCGTGCGCGCGCTCGATGCCGTGGGCGCGCGCGTACTCCTCGGCGCGCGCGCCATCGCGGCTGGCAACGGCCACGACGTCGACGCGCTCGGTGGCAGCGGCGCCGGCCTCGATCTGCCCGTTGATGTTGGCGGTCGAGAGCAGTCCCAGCCTGATCCCCATGACTCCCTCCTTCGTTGGACGCATCGTCTCATCGAGCATGGCAGTGGTTGGTCCGATGACGCCGGTCACCGACGGAGCACGTCTCCGACCTCGACGGGTGCTCGCTCCTCCACGGACCGGGTGAGAGAGAAGACGGCGGCGAGCGTCTGCAGGTTGTCGGCGGCCGTCGTCCGAGGGGCGCCGCCAGTTTCGATCGCCCGCCGGAGGTCGGCGAGGACGCCGTCACGGTCGATCGCACCGATGCGAGGAAGCCGCACCCGCGTCGGCGGCTCGCCGTAGCGCTCCAGCACGACGCGTCCCTTCAGCGCGTCGGAGCGCCCGCCGACCCACATGGCGCGGGCGCGCTCGCCGACGAGCTCCCAGTCGCCGTTCCACGACGTGTTGGCTTCCGGGCCGACCCAGGAGCCACGGTAGGCAACGGGAGTCCCATCGTCGAGGTCGAGCAGGGCGCTGACGACCGGCTCGTGCACGAACGGGCCGTCGGGGACCGACCAGCTGCGCGCGTCGACGCGCGACACCTCGCGACCCGTGACGGCTCGAAGCAGATCGATGTGGTGGATCGCCATGTCCAGGATCAAGGGGTGCGGCATACGACCCCGCCAGTCCCCGCGGCTGATCCACTTTCCACGCATGTCCCAGTGAAACGCGATCTGAGCGCCGAGGAGCCGTCCGAGCGTCCCGTCGTGGACAAGGGCGTGCAGCGCCACGGGCTGGCGGCGGAACCGGTAGTTCTGCACGACGACGACATGACGGCCCGTGCTGGTCGCTGCCGCCACCAGCGCGCGCGCATCGTCCAGGGTGGGCGCCAGCGGCTTCTCGACGATCACGTGCGCTCCCGCCTCGAGCGCAGCCTCGGCGAGCGGTCGGTGCGTCTCGGGCGGCGAGACGAGAAGGACGACGTCTGGCCGCTCGTGTCGGAGCGCCGCAGCGAGTGTCCGCCGGGCTGGAACGCCGAGCGTCCGCTTCCCCCAAGCCCGGGCCCGTGGGCTCGAGTCGACCACTCCAACCAGGGAGTAGCCGTCCGCCCGCGCGACGATCTGCGCCCAGTCCCGGCCCCACAAGCCGAGGCCGACGTGCACGATGCGCAGGTCGCTCACGCGCGGAGCTCTGCCGCAGCCGCGAGGGTCTGGCGGGGCGGCGCGGACCCAGCTGGTGGGGCCGCACAGCGGCCACGCGAGCTACGCGAACGGCCCAGAGCAGCCAGCTCACACAACCGGAACGTACGACATCGTGGCATCGATCAGCCAAGCAGGACGCCAGGTTCTCGAGCCGCCCCGAAGCACCTTCTCGGTGATCAGCGGCATGGAGAGGAGGCAGCCGGCTCGCATCTACTGTGACGCCTGCTCCACCGCTGGTCGCATGTGCGGCGGCGGTGCAGGGCTCTCGTCGGTGCCTGCGCCGGTCTCGGCGATCGCGTCGTCGATCTCGTGCAACTCGTCGTCGCCCAGCTCGAGCTCGGATGCCGGCAGCCAGCCGTCGACGTGGCGCGGCAGTCGGGCACCGACGATCGCGGCGGTGACGCCCGGCTGGGCCAGCGTCCACGCGACAGCGAGGGCGGGCAGCGTGGTGCCGAGCCGGTCGGCGAGCGGGACGGAGTCGCTCGACGAGGGCCAGGTTTCGCGAGAGCAGCGGCTCCTGGAACACGGGCGAGTGGCGGCGCCAGTCGTCGGGATCGAGGCCGCGATGCGCGCCGCGTCGAACGCGCCCGTCAGCATCCCCGAGGCCATCGGCGAGTAGGCGAGCACGCCGGTACCGTGCTCGGCTGCCCAGGGGATGACCGTCGTGCCGTGCGCCGCGGGCGAGCAGCGAGAGCGGCGGCTGGACCGAGTCGACGTGGCGGATCGCCTCGCAGCGCTCGAGCTGCTCGACGTCGAAGTTGGAGACGCCGAGCCAGCGCGCCTTCCCCTCGTCGACGAGCTCGGCCATCGTCCCCCACGACTCCTCGAGCGGCGTACCGGTCGTCCAGTCGGGCCAGTGGATCTGGTAGAGGTCGATCCGCTCGAGGCCGAGGCGGCGCAGGCTGTGCTCGCACTCCTCGCGGATCGACGCTGGACGCAGGTCGTTCTCGATCACGCCTTCGGGACGCCCGAACCAGCTGCGCCCGCACTTCGTGAAGACGAGCACGTCCTCGCCAGCGCGGTACGGCTCGAGCGCGCGGCCGACGATCTCCTCGGAGTGGCCGAGCCCGTAGACAGCCGCCGTGTCGACCCAGTTGACGCCGCGCTCGATCGCGTGGCGGATCGCGGCCACCGACTCGTCGTCGTCGACCGCGTCCCCAGCCGAACTTCCACGGGCCGCCGATCGCCCACGCGCCGAAGCCCGACCGTCGTCAGCTCCGGGCCCGAGCTCGCCGAGCACGCGCATCTTCATGCGAGGCTCCGTCCTTCGTCGTCGAGGTAGTCCCGCCAGGACCGCGACGGGCTCCAGCCGAGCAGCCGCTCGCGCCTTCGCGCGTCGAGATCGCAGACGCATCCTCCCGCGCGAGCGCCCGGATCTCGATACCCGCTCCGCCGTAGTGCGTGCGCACCGTCTCCGCGAGCGGGTGGCCGCCGATCGTGTCCGGCGAGGCGATGTAGAAGACCTCGTGCCCCGGCAGGTCGGTCTCGATTGCGAGCACGACCGCGTCGCACAGGTCGTGCACGTCGACGTACGAGCAGTAGTTCTCGATCAGCACCGACGGGTCGCGCACGATCGGGCCGAGGTTGCGCTCGTAGCTCTCCTCGTCCTGCACCCAGCACGGGCGGATCGACGTGCAGCGGATGTCGGCCCGCTCGACCGCTCGCTCGCAGAGGAGCTCGCCGAACCACTTCGCCGTCGCGTACGGGATCCTGCGGCCGGACCGGATGCTCCTCGTCGATCGGGCAGGTAGTCGGGCTCGAACGGGCGGTGCGCGAAGATGAAGCCCGGGCACCGTCTCGCTCGAGAAGTTGACGAAGCGGCGGCGCCGGCGGCGATCGCCGCCTCGAGGATGTTGAACGTGCTCAGCATGTTGTTGCCGAAGACGACGTGCGGCGGGTTGTGGATCGGCTGCGGGATCGCCGCCGTGTGCACGACGACGTCGCAGCCGCGCGCGACGCGCGTACGCGGCGCCGGCGTCGGTGAGGTCGGCCTGCCAGTAGTCCGTCGGGCTCGTCCGGGATCGGGCCGGTCCCACGTCGGGCCGCGTCAGGTCGCTCGCGCGCACGTCGTAGCCCGCCTCTGCGAGCCGCCGGCATGAGCGCACGGCCGACCTTGCCGTGCGCGCCGGTGACGAGGACCTTCACAGGTACGTGACGGCGTCCGTCGACGACGGCCGAGCGGCCACGCAGGAAGTCGAGGTCGCAGCCCTCGTTCGCCTGCAGGACGTGGTCGACGTGCAGCCTGCGGTACCCGCGCTCGTCCGTTCGCGCCGGCGGCTCCCAGGCGGCGCGCCGCGCCGCGAGCTCCGCCTCGTCGACGAGGAGGTCGAGGCGCCGCTCCGTCGACGTCGAGCCGGATCAGGTCGCCGTCCTCGACGAGCGCGAGCGGGCCGCCGACGGCCGACTCGGGCGCGACGTGCAGCACGACGGCGCCGTAGGAGGTGCCGCTCATGCGCGCGTCCGAGATGCGCACGAGGTCGGTGACGCCCTGCTTGCAGGAGCTTCGCCGGGATCGGCAGGTGCCCCCACTCCGGCATCCCGGGCCCACCGACCGGCCCGGCGTTGCGCAGCACCATGCACGCTCGAGGCGTCGCACTCGAGCTCCGGGTCGTCGACGCGGGCGGCGAGGTCGTGGATGTCCTCGAAGACGACCGCGCGACCCTCGTGCTGCGAGCAGCGCCGGGTCGGCGGCCGTGATCTTCATCACCGCACCGTCCGGGCAGAGGCTGCCGCGAGAGGACGACGAGCGCGCCGCCCGCGTCGAGCGGATCGCCCGCCGGGCCGGATCACGTCGGTGTTGACGATCTCCGCGCCGGCGATGTTCTCGCCGACCGTGCGCGCCCGTCACGGTGATCGCGTCGAGGTGGAGCAGGTCGGCGATCTGCGCCATGACCGCCGGCAGCCCGCCGGCGTAGAAGAAGTCCTCCATCAGGTGACGGCCCGCGGGCTTGAGGTCGACGAGCCACGGCGTCGAGCGCGCAGAGGTCGTCGAAGAGCTGGAGCGGCAGCTCGACGCCGACGCGACCGGCGTAGGCGATCAGGTGCAGGATCGCGTTCGTCGAGCCCGAGATCGCGTGCAGCACGCGGATCGCGTTCTCGAACGCCTCGCGCGTGAGGATGTCCGACGGCTTCAGGTCGCGCTCGACGAGCTCGACGATCTGGCGCCCGGCGGCCTCGGCCAGCTGGCGGCGGCGCGAGTCGACCGCCGGGATCGCCGCGCCGCCGGGCAGCGTCAGCCCGAGCGCCTCGGTCACGCAGGCCATCGTCGAGGCGGTGCCCATGGTCATGCAGTGCCCGTTCGAGCGCGACATCGCGTTCTCGATCTCGACGAACTCGTCCTCGGTGATCCGGCCCGCGCGCAGCTCCTCGTGGTAGTGCCAGCAGTCGCTGCACGAGCCGAGCTCCCGACCACGCCAGTGCCCGTTCAGCATCGGCCCGCCGGTGACGACGATCGTCGGGATGTTCGCGCTCGCCGCGCCCAGGATGCTCGCCGGGTTCGTCTTGTCGCACCCGGTGAGGAGCACGACGCCGTCGAGCGGGTACGAGCGGATCGACTCCTCGACGTCCATCGCCATCAGGTTCCGGTAGAGCATCGTCGTCGGCTTCATCAGCGACTCGCCGAGCGACATCACCGGGAACTCGAGCGGGAAGCCGCCCGCCTGCAGCACGCCGCGCTTGACCGACTCGGCCAGCCCGCGCAGGTGGACGTTGCAGTTGACGAGCTCCCTCCAGCTGTTGCAGATCCCGATCACCGGACGGCCGCGGAACGTCTCGTCCGTCACGCCGGTCGACTTCAGCCACGAGCGGTGCAGGAAGCCGTCGAGGTCGCTGCGCTCGAACCACTCGCTGCTGCGGCGGCCGCCGTTCCGCCGACCGAAGTCTGCGCCGTTCCGCATCGTCGCCATGTCGCTCCTCAGGTCCTTGCGCGGAGCCGCCATTCGAGGGCGGCGTGGTCGACCACCTCACCGGTGCCTGCGCAGCGCACGCAGGCGTCGCCCGCGCAGCCCGGGCAGGCTGCGAACACCGCCGTCGCCACGTCGAGCGTCGCCCCACAGCCGCACAGCGCGACGAGCACGCCCGCGCGTCGCAGCTCGAAACCCTCGAACGCGTGTCCGCGGTGGACGTGGAACGAGCCGATGCCGGCGCCGGAGGTCTCGAGCTCGACACCCATCATCAGCCCTATCATATGATCTTTTCGGATGTCGCAGGACGCCAGCTCAACGCAGCGAGACGGCAGCCGCGAGACGCTCGCCGACCTCTGGATCGTCGACGCCGACGTTCACGTGCACGAGGACCCGGGCGAGCTGGCGGAGTACGCCGAACCGCCTTGGGACGTTGCGTTGCGGGAGATCGCGAAAGTGGAGGAGCGCTATCTCGACCTGCCCGCCATGTCCCCTCGTGCCGAGTTCCGCATCCCGTGGCCGGGCGGCTCCAACCGGCCGCAGGTCGTCGAGACGGCAGAGGTGATGCGACGTGAGCTCGACGCGCTCCACGTGAACGAGGCGGTGCTCTTCCCCGACCACCTGCTCTCGCTCGCGATGGTGCGCGACCCCGCCTTCGCGGTCGCCCTCGCCCGGGCCTACAACGACTGGCTCGCCGATCGCTGGCTCCGTCACGAGCCGACGCTGCGCGGCGCCGTCGTGATCCCACCGCAGGATCCGCGCGCCGGCGCCGAGGAGATCCGCAGGCACGCCGACAACCCTGGTTACGTCTGCGCGTACCTCCCTGCCTCGGGCCTCAAGATCCTCTACGGCCACGAGCTCTACGACCCCGTGTACGAGGCCGCGCAGGAGACAGGCCTGCCGCTCGCGATCCACAGCGTGGAGGCGATCTTCCCGGTCTTCCCCTTCCAGCTCGAGCAGTTCCGCACGGCGCTGGCGGTGCACGCGCTCGCGCACCCCCTGGCCATGGTCGCGAATCTCGTCTCGATGATCGAGACCGGGGTGCCGGTGCGCTTCCCCGACGTCGGCCTGGCCTTCATGGAAGCGGGCACCGGCTGGGTGCCGTGGCTCGCCAACAGGCTGGACAAGGAGTACATCGAGCGCCGTCGCGAGGTCCCGATCCTGCAGGAGCGCCCGAGTCACTACATGGGCCGCTTCTTCTACGGCACGCAGCCGATCGAGGAGCCGGAGGGCCGTGGCGACATCGTGAAGCTGTACGAGCTCTTCGACGGCGAGAACACGGCGCTCTACGCGTCGGACTGGCCGCACCACGACTTCGACCACACGCAGTTCGTGTTCGGACTCCCGTTCTCGCGCGAAGCGCGACGGAAGATCATGGGGTTGAACGCCGCCCGCTTCTTCTCCCTCGAACCGCCGGGATGAGTCGCGAACAGCGCGAGCACGCGGTCGGAAGGGTCGAGGAGCTTCCTCCGGGTACCCATCGCATCGTGCGCGTGGCGAACCGGGAGATCGGGGTCTTCAACATCGACGGCGAGCTCCACGCGATCCCCAACCTCTGCCCCCATCAGCGCGGGCCGCTTTGTGCCGGCGCGGTCTCCGGGACGATCGACTTCGGGCCGCGCACGGGCTGGAGGCTCGCGTGGATCTGGGACGGCGAGGTCGTCACCTGTCCGTGGCACTCGCTCGAGTTCCACGTGCCGACGGGGCAATGCGTCGCCTTCGAGGACATTCAGCTGCGCACGTACGAGGTGCGCGTGTCCGACGCGGGCGAGATCCGGGTGGTGGTGTAGGCGCCCGTTGCGCTCGTCACCGGCGCCGCACGCGACCGAGGCATCGGACGGGGCATCGCGCTCGCGCTCGCCGAGCGCGGCTTCGACATCGCCCTCAACGACGCCGGGCACGAGGAGGAGGCCGCCCGGCGCGTGACGGAGGTCGAGGCGTTCGGCCGCCGGGCCATCTTCGTGCGCGCCGACGTCTCCCGCCCGGAGGAGAACGAGCGGCTCGTCGCCGAGACGGTGGAACGGCTCGGTCGGCTCGACGCCTTCGTCGCGAACGCGGGCGTCGCACGCTGGCAGCCGCTCGTCGACGTGACGAGAGACGACTGGGACTTCGTGATGGGCGTCAACCTCCACGGCGTCTTCTACGGCTGCCGCGCCGCGGCCGCCCAGATGCGCCGGCAGGGCGACGGCGGCAGCATCGTCGTCATCTCGTCGGTCAACGCCGTGATGCCGTTCAGCCCGCTCGGCGTGTACGGCGCCTCGAAGCACGCGGTCGGACACCTCGTGGGCGTGATGGCCCGCGAGTGGGCGGCGGACGGCATCGCTGTCAACCACGTCGGCCCCGGTTGGGTGGACTCGAACATCAACGACGCGTCGCCCGACTTCGACACCGAGGAGAAGCGCGCGGCGGCCGGCGCCACGATCCCGCTGCACCACCGCCCGACCGAGCCCGCCGAGATCGGGGAGGCGGTGGCCTACCTCGCCACGTCCACGATCGTCACCGGCGCCTACCTCCGTGTCGACGGCGGCCTCGTGATCGGGAAGTACTGAGGTGCGGGTGCTCCTCGTCGGCGACGCGGGGCCGCTCGAGGCGGAGCTGTCGGCGACCGGCCTGCGGCTGACGCGGGACGACCCGGGCGCGGAGCATCTCGTCAGCGTGGCTCCGCCGCTGGAGGTGGCGCCGCTGGCGGAGCTGGAGCCTGCGGAGTGGCTGCGCCTGTTCGACGCCTGGGCGACCGCGTGCGTTCTTCGCGGCGCAAGCGTGGCTCGCCGCAGCCACCGCGAGAGGCGCGGGCTGCTGGGTCGCTGTCACCTCCGGCGTCGGCACCCAGCCATTTCCAGGCGCCGGCGCGGCCGGCGCCGGCGCGATGGCGTTGCACACCCTCGTCCGGATCGCCGCGCTCGAGGGCGGGCCGCACGGCGTGCGCGCGAACGTGGTCGCGCCCGGGTGGACCGAGGCCGGACTCCCGGCCGATCTCGATCCCGAGCTCGCGACCGCCGACACGCCCCTCGGACGGCTCGCCACGCCGGCGGATGTCGCCGGCGCCGTCGCCTGGCTCCTCTCCCCGGCCGCCGCGCACGTCACCGGTGAGATCCTGCGTGTGGACGGCGGCTACACGATCACACGCGGCTCGCGCCCCGATCCGAGGAGACAGTGACCGATGGAGATCGCGCAGGGCATCCACCGCATCGAGTCGTCCCTCGGCGTGCGCTTCATGGCTCAGTACGTCCTCGTGGGTGAGGCACGCACCCTCCTGGTCGACACCGGCCTGCCCTTCACCCCGGTCGATGCGCTGCGCCCGTACCTCGACGCAGTCGGGCTCGGTCTCGAAGCGATCGACGACGTGCTGATCAGCCACGCCGACCTCGACCACTCCGGCGGCAACCGCACGTTGCGCGAGCTCCACCCGCGTGCCCGCTTCGCCTGCCACGAGCTCGACCGTCGCTGGATCGAGTCGAACGAGGCGATGGTGGCCGAGAACTACCTCTGGCACGAGGCCTATGGCTTCGACGAGCCCGACGCGGCGGGCCGGGCCGAGCTGAAGGCGCTCTGCGGCGGCGACGCGCCGATCGACGAGGGCCTGCGCGGCGGCGAGACGATCCGGCTCGGAGACGCGTGGCGGGTCGAGGTCCTGCACCTTCCCGGCCACACCCTCGGGCACGTCGGCCTCTGGGACGCGCGCAGCCGCGCGGCGATCGTGATCGACGCGGTGCTCGAACGCGGCATCTACGCAGACGACGGACTGCTTCTGATCCCAGGGCGCGTCTACGACGTCGCGGCCTACCGGGACTCGATCCGGCGCGTGCGGACGCTCGAGCCCGAGCTGCTGCTGACGGCTCACTACCCGGTGATGGGTGCCACCGCCGCGCGCGAGTTCCTCGACCGCTCACTCGACTTCACCTACGAGCTCGAGCAGGCCGTGCGCGAGGAGATCGCGGCCGGCACGACCGGCCTCTGGCCGCTGACGCAGAGGATGAACACGCGCTTCGGGCCCTATCCGGAGTTCGGGAACGAGTTGGGCGCGACCGTGCGCTCCCTGGCGGCGCTCTGATCGCTCAAGCGGGCCTCGCCAGCCGATACTCGGCGGCGACGATCTCCGTCAACTCTTCGACCGAGGTCTCGCTCGGTGGGCTTGTCGAGCGTGATGTGGCCGTTGCGGAGCAGGTTGATCCGGTCGCACAACTCGAACACGTGAATGTAGTTGTGGGCGATCACGATCATCGAGACATCGCCGCGCTGCTTGAGCTCGGTGATCAGCTCGATGATCAGCGCGCCCTCGCGCGCGCCCATGGCGGCGAGCGGCTCGTCGAGGAGGATGATCTTCGCGTTCGAGTGTACGGAGCGGGCGATAGCGATGGCCTGCCGCTGCCCGCCCGACATGCGCGCGACTTCGGCGTCCATCGACTGGATGCTGACGCCGATGTTCGTCGAGATACTCGCTCGAGCGGTTGCGCATGGCGCGGTTGTTGAGGAAGCGGAGCGGCCCGAAGCCGTGCGTGATCTCGCGGTTCAGGAACATGTTGTGGTAGACGGACATACCGGGCACGAGCGCGAGGTCCTGGAACACGGTGTCGATGCCCAGAGAGCGCGCATGCGTCACTGACTTGAGATGCACCTCTTCCCCGAAGACGAAGATCCGCCCGGCGTCGGGCTTATGGAAGCCGGTCAGGATCTTGATCAAGGTCGATTTGCCCGCGCCGTTGTCCCCGATCAGCCCCAGTACCTCGCCCTGGCGGAGATGGAGGGAGACGTCCTCGAGCGCAGTGACCACGCCGAAGCTCTTGCGGATGTTCTCGACGCGAATGGCGTCCGGGGCGCCGTTCGCAGTTGCCTGCTGGGAAGCGGGGGCGCTCTGGCTCACGTCAGCCGAGCCGCCCCGATTGCCGCAGCCGCACGAGAGTCACGTTGAACGACATCGAGAGAATGATGGCGATCCCGAGCACGAAATCGAAGGTGTACGCGCTGATGCCCTGCAGCGTGAAGCCGAGATTGAGTACGGCCAGCACGAGGACGCCGAGCGCCGCGCCGATGATCGTGCCCGAGCCACCGAACAGCGAGGTGCCGCCGATCACGGCCGCGGCGACCGCGTAGAACATCAGCGGCGTACCGCCCTGCAGGGCCTGGATGGAGGTGATGCGCACCGACTCCAGGATGCCGGCGAGCGCAGCGAGCGTGCTGCAGAGGATGAAGTTGCCCACCTTGACCGCGCGGACGTTGACGCCGCTCTCGCTCGCCCCGATCAGGTTGCCGCCGGTGGCAACTGTATGGAGCCCCCAGCGTGTCTTGTTGAGCAGGGTGGCCATCACGACGATCACCCCCAGGGCCCAGAAGACGGTCACGTACTTGCCGCCGCCGAAGATCTCGAAGAACGTGTGGCCGCCCGGCGTCTCCACCGGGAAGGCGCCGGAGATGATGAGCGTGAGGCCGTTAAGGAGGAAGATCATCCCGAGCGTCGTGATGAAGGAGGGCACGCCGACACCGACCGTGATCAAGCCGTTCACGAGTCCGACCACCGAGCCCGAGAGCAACCCGACGATCACCGCGAGCCAGATCGGCAGGCCCCAGCTCGTGACCGCGAAGTAGAAGATCCAGGTGGAGAACGCATAGACGTTGCCCGCCGAGAGATCGATCTCGCCACAGATCAGGAGCATCACCTCTCCGGCCGCGATGATGGCGATCGGAGCCGAGAACTCGGCGATCACCTGCGCGTTCTCGGTGCCGAAGAACGCGTCGGTGCTCAACGAGAAATAGACGACCAGGATGAACAGGACGACGAGGATGGGGGTCTCGCGTCGCCGTACGAACGCGCCCGCAACGCGCCAGCCGAGGCTGGCGCGTTGCGGCTGTTCGGGAGGCCGTGGTGCTGTCGCGGCCTCGGTCACGTTTTACGAGACGGGATACTTCTGAGCGCTGGAGCTGCCCTCGTAGCGGGTCTTCGTCGTCAGGTACGGCTTCACGTTCGCCTTCGTGACGAAGAGGATGCCCGTGTTCGTGCTGGACGGCGCCACGAGCCCGGACGAGTACCTGTAGAAGAACAGCTGGAGCACCGGCAGCCAGCCCTGCAGGTACGGCTGCTGGTCGATCGTGAAGTCCAGCTGGTTCGCCGCGATCAGCTTCAGGGTCGTCGGCGTGAGGTCGTAGCCGCCCGCCTTCACTCCCTTCTGCTTCAGCTTGTACTTCGCGACGGTCTGCCCGACAGCCTGGGTCGAGCCGGCGTCGACCGCGAACATGCCCTTGAGGTCCTTGTGGCCCAGGTAGTAGGCCTCGACCTTCGCCACCTCGTCGGGGAGCAGCGGGCCGGTGGCGATCGCCGTCGTCTTGATCTTGCCGCCGCCGAACTTCTTGATCGCGTCCGTGGCACCGTCGATCCGCGGCTGGATGTTCAGCTGTCCGGGGGTGGCGATGAACAGCGCGACGTCACCGCTGCCGACGAGGTTGACGATCCGCTGGCCCATCGCGTACCCGGAGGCGTACAGATCCTGGCCGATGTACGCGAGCCGGCCGTTCGGGTTTCCCGGAGGCACGTCGGCGTTGTAGGCGAGCACCGGGATGCCCTTCGCGAGTGCGACTTTGGTCGGCCCGTTGAACGCCTTCAGGTCCACGAGGCAGCACGAGATCCCGGCCGCATTGGCCGAGATCGCGGAGTTGAACGCGTTGACCATCTGGCTGATGTCCGACGTCGTGGAACCGGTCCACTGATAGCTGGTGCCAAGCAACGAGCAAGCGTCCTGGGCGCCGTAGATCGTCGGCACGAAGAACGGGTTCGTCGTGACGTGGTTGACGAAGACGAACTTCCACTTCGGATGGGACTTGATGAAGCTGTCAGCCGCGAGCGCATCGGTGACGGCACCGAACGTCGGGCTCGCCATGCACCGCTGCCGGCACCGTCAGCGCCGCGGCCCCAAGGCCGACACGCTTCAGCACACTGCGGCGATCCATGATCAGCTCGTGCCGCTCCTCCGCATCCATCGGGGCGGCCTCTTCGCCCTGCGTATGCTCGAGATCCACGGGACCCTCCTTTATATGGGTGCACAAAATCCGCCTCGCTGGGAGGCGAACGTAACACCTGTCGGGACAGGTGTCCAGTAATATCCGTATCGTATGATGAAAGACCGCACGTATCCGCGGCGGGGGCTTCACGGCGAGCTCGTCCACGACATCGGGGTGCGGATCCTGCGCGGCGAGCTCAAACCCGGTGATCAGGTCGTCACCGAGGTCGACGAGCAGGTGGTAAGCCGCACGGTCGTGCGCGAGGCGATCAAGGTGCTCGCCGCCAAGGGCTTGATCACAGCGCGGCCGAAGATGGGCACCCATGTCCGTGATCGCCGATTCTGGAACGTCCTCGACCCGGACGTGCTCGCGTGGCGGCTGGAGGCGGACCCTGGCGACGAGTTCTACGTGGACGTCTTCGAGACCAGACGCCTGATCGAGCCTGCGGTCGCCGCGCTCGCCGCGGCGCGCGCGACCGAGGACGAGACCGCGGAGCTCGAAGCGGCCTTCGCCCGCATGCAGGCCACGGTGGGGCAGGACGCCGACGAGTACATCGCGGCAGACATCCGCTTCCACGAGATCATCCTCGAGGGCTGCCACAACGAGCTCCTGACGCATCTCGGCTCGACCCTCCGCGGCGTCTTCCGCGCGACCTTCGCTCGCACCAAGGGCGTCGCGGAGCAGACGCTGCCCCTGCATGCAGCGGTGCTGGAGGGAATCCGGGACGGCGAGGCAGCCGCTGCAGAGGCGGCGATGCGCAGCCTGATCGAGACGACCGCCGCGTACCTCACCGACCCGACGCGGGTCAGCCTGTCCAACTGACGAGTCAGCCCGTGACGGCGAGGGGGGCGCTCGGTGACAACGGCCTTCACAGCGCGACTCAGATCGCGCCCACGGGCGCGGAGATCGCCCGGAGTCCGGGGTAGAGCGCGCGCCAGCGGGCGTAGAGATCCTCGTACGCCGCCTGCCACGCCGGCTCGGGCTCGACCACCCGCGCGACGCGCACGCAACGCGCGACGGCCTGGTTCACGCCGGGGAACACACCGGCCGCGACGCCGCCGAGGAGCGCGGCGCCGTACGCCGATCCGTCCTCCACCGCCGGCACCTCGAGCGGGATGCCGAGCACCGAGGCGACGATCCGCAGCCAGAGCTCGCCGCGAGCGCCGCCGCCCGAGACCCGGCCCACTGCCGCATCGACGCCGAGCCCGCGCAGGAGCTCGAGGGAGTCGCGCAGGCCGAAGGCGACGCCCTCGAGCACCGCGCGCACGAGCGCGCCGCGGTCGTGGCGGAGCTGCAACCCCACGAACGCTCCTCGCGCGTCCGGGTCGGCGTGGGGCGTGCGCTCGCCCTGCAGGTAGGGGAGGAACGCGAGCTCCTCCACGCCCGGCGGCCAGCGCGCCGCCTCGGCGAGCAGCGCGTCGAACGGCACATCGGGTGCCATCGCGTCACGAAACCACTGCAGCGAGCCCGCCGCCGAGAGCATCACCCCCATCGCGTGCCACGTGCCGGGGACGGCGTGGCAGAAGACGTGGACGCGTGCCTCGGGCTCAGGCCTGTACGCCGGGAGCGTGGCGAACACGACGCCTGACGTGCCGAGCACGATCGACACGGCTCCGGGGCGGTCGACGCCGACGCCGAGCGCGGCCGCCGCGCAGTCGCCCGCTCCAGCCGCCACGATGACACCCTGCAACACAGTGTTGCCGGGCCTCACGACGCCGATCGGAGCGGGCGACTCGGCGACGGGGGGCAGCAAGTCGAGTGGGATCTCGAGCGCATCGAGCACCTCCTCGCTCCAGGCGCGGGCGGCGACGTCGAGCAGGAGGGTGCCCGAAGCGTCGGCGACGTCCGTCGCCCACTCCCCCGTGAGACGCAGTCGCACGTAGTCCTTCGGCAGGCAGATACGCGCCAGCCGCCCGTAGGCCTCCGGCTCATGGCGGCGCAGCCAGAGCAGCTTCGGCGCGGTGAAGCCGGTGAGCGCGCGGTTGCCGGTCAGCCCGATCAGGTGCTCGAGCCCGATCCGCTCTTCGATGTCGGCGCACTCGACCGCGGTGCGCTGGTCGTTCCAGAGGATCGCCGGGCGAATCACGCCGCCGCCCGCGTCGAGCGCCACGAGGCCGTGCATCTGGCCCGAGAGGCCGATGCCGGCGACGTCGCCCGTCGCGACCTCTGCCAGCGCGGACTCCGCCGCCCGCCACCAGTCCGCGGGATCCTGCTCCGACCACCCCGGCCGCGGTGTCGCGAGCTCGTACCCGCGCTCGGCACGTGCGACCACATCCCCGTCCGGCGTCGTCGCCAGCGCCTTCACGCCGGTCGTGCCGACGTCGAGGCCGACGAGAACGGTCACGCGCAGAGCTCGGCAGCGACGGCGACGTACACGTCGAGGCACCGTTCCACGCTCGCGAGGTCGACCCACTCCACCTCGGCGTGCGCGCCCCCGCCCTGCGGGCCGAACAGAACGGTCGGGATCCCGGCCGCCGAGAGCAGCGCCGAGTCGGCCCAGAAGGACATGCCGCAGAGCTCCGGCTCGCCGGCGTGCCGGCGGACGAGCTCGACCACTGGCTCGTCCACCGCGGTCTCCAGCGGAGGCCGCGAGAAGAGCACGCGCACGTCGCCCGGCAGGTCGCCGAGGAGCGCCCGGGCCTCCGCCTCTACCCCCGCGAGCGTCTCGCCGGGCACGGTGCGCCGCTCCCCCTTGACCAGGCACGAGGCCGGGTAGCTGGAGTACTCCTGGCCGCCCTCGATCAGCGAGGCGTGGAGGGAGCCGGTGCCGAGCAGCGGATGGGCCGGACCGGCGCGCAGCCGGGCGTCGAGCTCCTCCAGGCCGACCAGCACGTGCCCCATGCGCGCGATGGCGTCGATCCCGAGGTCGGGCCTCGACCCGTGCGCGGCGCGACCCTCCGTCTCGAGCTCGAGCGCGACGAAGCCCTTGTGGGCGACGGCGAGGAGCTCTTCCGTCGGCTCGGTCACGATCGCCGCGTCGGCGCGCACTCCGGCGGCGACGACCGCCTCCGTCCCCAGGCTCCCCACCTCCTCGTCCGCGACGGCCGTCACGACTACGTCCCCGCGCAGCCCGAGGTCGCGCGCCCGGTTGGCCGCGAGCAGTGAGGCGGCGAGGCTCGCCTTCATGTCGTAGGCGCCACGGCCGTACAGGTGCCAGTCCTCGACGCGGCCGGAGAACGGCTCCTCCATCCCGGCGACGCCGACCGTGTCCAGATGTGCGTTCAGGAGCAGCGAGCGGCCGCCGCCGGAGCCGCGCGCAGTGGCGATCACGCTCGGTCGGCCCGGCGTGGGCTCGACCATCTGCACCTCGAGCCCCAGCTGCTCGCACCAGGCGGCGACGAACGCGGCGATCTCGCCCTCGCCTGCCCCGCCCGGGACGAGGTCCGGGTTGGTGGAGTCGATGCGGACGAGAGCGGCCGTCAGCTCGGCGACGGTACGCTCAGCGGCCATGGCGCTCGTGGAGATCGCACCGGGCCTGCGCCGGTGGACGTCGTGGCACGACGACTGGGCGGAGGATGTCGGCTCGCTCGCGCTCGAGACCGACGACGGCCTGGTGCTGATCGACCCGCTCGATCCGCCGCGCACGCTGCGCCGACCTGCACACGTGCTGCTGACGGTGTTCTGGCACGGACGCTCGAGCGGCGACCTGAAGGCGAAGCACGTGTGGGCGCCGGCCCGCTCGGCGCAGCCTTTGCGGAACCGCGGGATCGGCGTTACCGATCCGTTCCACGCGGGTGACGAGCTGCCGGCGGGGATCCGCGCCCTGCAGACGGCGCGGGTCAGCGAGGTTGTCTACTGGCTGCCCCCGCAGCGCGCCGTCGCGGCAGGCGACGTGCTCCTCGGCGCCGGCGCCAAGCCGCGGCCGACGACGCAGCCGCTGCGGCTCTGCCCGGAGCGCTGGCTCGGCAAGGCGACCCACGACGATCTCCGCGACTCGCTCCGCCCGCTCCTCGAGCTGCCCGTCGAGCGCGTGCTCGCTTCGCACGGGGAGCCGCTCCTCCGCGACGGCAAGCGCGTCCTCGCGCGGCTCGTTCAAGCGCCGAGCGCCGCGTAGACGAGCTCGTAGGCGCGCACTGCATCCTTGCGGGACTGGGCCTCGCGCAGCGCCTCGTCGTCGATGCGGCCGGCGACGTCCCAGATGAAGCGCCACTGCAGCACAGAGCGCTCGACCGCGGCGACGGCGTCCTCGGTGTAGGGATAGAGGTCGAACCCCAGGCGCTCGCCGTTCTCCCCGTAGCCGGCCCGGCGCAGCTCGACGGCGAGCTCGAGCGTCTCCATGAACGCGGTCGCGCCGACCATGTTGTCGTCGTCGAAGGTCCCCCAGCCGGAGTTGGCGTGCTGGTGCCCGAGCAGCCCCTCCGCGGCGAGCATCGCCGCGTACTCGCCGAGCGACTCGCCGTTCATGAGTAGATGCTGCCAGTCCATGTTCACCTGCACGTTCGTGATCCCGCGCGAGCGCAGCGAGTGGATCACGTGCAGCGTCATACCGATGTTCCGCATCAGGATCTTCATCGCCGGCTCGGAGTTCTTGTGCTCCAGGAAGAGCCTGCGGCCGTGCTTCGCGCACACCTCCGCCGTCTGGGCCATGGCATCGATGAACCACCGCCACGAGTCGGCGTAGGGCGTCTGGAACGGGTAGTTGTAGCCCTCGATCCCGGGCCAGCACACCATCTGGGCGCCGAGCGAGCCGGCGAACTCGGCCGTCTCGAGGGTGAGCCGCAGCGCCTCGGCCCGCACCGCCGGGTCCGGATTGACGAGCCCCCCGCGGCCGAACCGCGGGTCGAGGTGCAGGCCGGTGCAGATCGTGTAGATGCCGTGCCCGCCGAGCGCGTCGCGCACCTCGTCGAGGTTCTCGGGCGAGAGCTCGGCCGGGTAGTGGAACTCGTAGTCGTCGATCAGGTCTCCGAGCCCGTCGACGGCGCGCCGGACCCGCTGCGCCGTCGTCTCGCCCGCATGCTGCGGCTGGTAGCCGACGGGCACGAAGCGCGTCACCATCGGGCCGAGCGCCCAGATGCCGAGCGAGGTCTTCATGCCTTTTCCCACCGCGCAGGCTTCGGAAACCGCTCCCGCGGATTCCGAAGCGCGCAAGGATCCCTCAAGCTGGCCCCTCGCGCGGCCGGGGGTGGCGTCCTAGCGTCCGGCACGGGCGAGGCGCCGCCGCACACCGTGTCGAGGGTGACGGCGGCGAGCAGGATCAGGTCTCGACGCACGTCGCGGCGACCGCGTCGCCGTTGAGATGGGATGGAGTGCACGCAGTGGCTTTGTATGGTCGGCGGGCAAACTAATTCTTGGGACGACCGCTGTCAACGGCTGGTTAGAGGCTGGAGCCGCCGTCGATCCGGAAAGTGGAGCCGGTGACGTAGCCGGCGTCGTCCGACAAGAGCCACGCCACGAGCGACGCCACCTCGTCGGGGCGGCCGAGGCGGCCGGCGGGGATCGACGACGCCGCCTGCTCGAGATCCGCCACCAGCTCGCGGGCGGCCTCGCCGTCGAGCGCGCCCGGAGCGACGGCGTTCACCGTCACCCCGTGCGGCGCGAGCTCGGCCGCGGCCCGCCGCGTGAGAGCGAGCAGCCCTGCCTTGGACGCCGCGTAGTGCGCTCCGGTGACCCCGATGCCGGTGAACGCGGCGTCGGAGGACACATTCACGATCCGCCCGCCTCCGCGGTCACGCAGATGCGAGCCGACGACCTGGATCCCGAGGAACGCGCCGCGAAGGTTCACCGCGAGGACGTCGTCCCACTCCTCCGGCTCGAGCTCGAACAGCCCGCCCGCCTCGAGGCGGGCGGCATCGTTGACGAGCGCGTCGACGTCCCCGAAGACCTCGAGGGCGGCCGCCAGACAGCTCGCCCACGCGTCGCGGACACGGACGTCGAGCGGCTGCGCGACGGCCCGGTCGCCGAGCTCCGCCGCGGCGCGCTCAGCGCCTTCGGCGTCGACGTCGGCGAGCACGACGCCTCGTCCTGCGGCGTGCAAGCGCGCGGCGATCGCGGTGCCGAGCCCACGTGCTGGCCCCGGTCACGATCGCCGCTTTCACGGGGCGACGAGGCTGGCGCCGATGGCGCCGCCGAGATCTCCGAGCTCGGCCAGCGCGTACGCAGGCGCCTCCTTGAAGAACGTGTGCTCCCGCGCTGCGACCTCCACACGTTGGAGCCATTCGGGCCCCAGCCGCTCGCCGAGGCCACCGCCGAGCACCACCGCCTCCACGTCGAGCAGCGTCACCGCCGACCCGATCCCGACCCCGAGCGCCGTCACCGCCTGCTCGAGCAGCTCCTTCGCCACCTCGTCGCCCTGCTCGAGCGCCCGCAACCAGGCGCCGCTCGTGAGCCGGTCTCGACCGCGCTTGGCAGCGATCTCGAACAGGGCCGTCCTGCGCTTGCGCGCCTCTGCGCGAGCCCGCGCCTCGAGAGCGCCCCGACCCGCGTACGCCTCCACGCAGCCGCGCAAGCCGCACACGCACCTACGCCCCCCAGGCTTCACGCAGACGTGTCCGATCTCACCGGCCGAGCCGCGGCCGGCGAGCACGCGCCCGTCCATCACGATGCCGCCTCCCACCCCGGTGCCCCAGAAGACGCCGAGGAACGAATCGAAGCCGCGGCCCGCGCCGAACTGGCGCTCCGCCTCGACCGCGACGTTGACGTCGTTGCCGACCGTCACGGGCCGGTCCAGCTCCTCGGCGAGCGCGGGACCGAGCGCGTACGGTGCCTGGAGGCCCTTGATGTTCGCCACCTGCACCACCAGGCCGCCACGGGGGTCGACGCTTCCGGGCGCGCCCACACCGACTCCCGAGAGCGCCATGGGCTCGATCCCGGCCGCGTCGAGAGCCGACCGCATCGCCTCGGCGAGCTCGTGCACTACCGCCTCCGGCCCGCCACGCTGCGGCGTGTCGCGTCGCGCCCTGCCCAGGACCGTCGCGTCACCGTCCGTGACGACGGCCTGGATCTTCGTGCCCCCGAGGTCGAGCCCGCCCTTCACCCGATGCGTCGCACGACCTCGTCGAGGGGTTTGCGGTTCGCCCGGACGCTCCACTCGGCGGGGACCGGCTCTCCGGGTCCCGCGGGCGCTGCGGCGCGCCGAACGAGAGCACGATCACGGCACGCTCGTCCTCCCCCAGCTCGAGCGCCTCATGCATCGCGTCGGCGTCGGAGATGCCGTTCGGGCACGAGGCGATCCCCTCGTTCCAGGCGGCGAGGAGCATGTTCTGCGCCGCGCGGCCGGCGTCGAACGAGACCGGCCCCTTGCCGCGCACGACGACGGCGACGACGAGCGCCGCCCCGAGCACGTTCTCGGGGACGAACACGACCCGCGCGACCGCCTCCACCCGCTCGAGCGAGGCCGGCACGACGAACGTCCACGGCTGTGAGTTCCGCGACGACCCCGACAGGCGCCCGGCATCGAGAATCCGCTCGACCACGACGTCGGGCAGCTGCTGAGGAAGGTAGCGTCGCTCGTCCCGCCGGCTGGCGATCGCCAGGAACGTGTCCACGCCAAGTAGCCTAACCCCGTGGCGGATCCCGCACGCGTGAGCTTGTTGCGCTGGCTCCGGCGCCAACTGCGCCAGCCGACGCCGCTGCGCGAGCATCTGGAGGCCGCCGTCGCCAACGACGATCCGAGCGAGGCGCGGCGGCTGCTTGACCGCTTCGAGTTCACCGACGCCCAGCGACGACATGTCGAGGGCCTGATCGACCGCTGGGAGCGAGGCCATGTCCGCGGCTGAGGCGAACGCCAACCTCGTCCGCCGCGTGTTCGACGCCTTCGCGCGCAAGCAGGGCTTCGCGCTCCGCGACGTGTTCGCGCCCGATGCCGTGTGGGTCGTCCCGGGCAACGGCGTGATGGCCGGAACCTACCGTGGGCGTGACGCGATCTTCCGCTTGCTCACCCGGCTCCCGAAGGAGACCGGTGGCACGTACGGCTCCCGCCTCCTCGACGTGCTCGCCTCCGACGAGCGGGCGGCCGCGCTCTACCGTGCCACCGGGGCACGCAACGGGCACACCCTCGATCTCGACCAGGTGCTCCTCTTCCGCATCGAGCACGGGCTCGTGCAGGAGGTCGTCGCCCTCCCCTCGGATCCCGCGGCGTTCGACGCGTTCTGGTCGTAGGCTTCGCGGCGTGAGC
Source organism: uncultured Actinomycetes bacterium (assembly GCA_963708005.1). Lineage (GTDB taxonomy): Bacteria > Actinomycetota > Thermoleophilia > Gaiellales > Gaiellaceae > Gaiella. The sequence continues at coordinate 22,586 of CAVPRY010000001.1, forward strand.
GAGGCCCGCTTCGCCGACGGCCTGCGGTACAGGATCGAGATCCCCTCCTGCGAGGGCCCCGCCGTGCTGCGCGCGGTGATCGAGGAGGCTGCGGCACGCAACGTCCCGGTCCGTCGCGTCTCGCAGGGTTCCGGCGTGATGATGCTGACCGACGACGAGATCGCCGAGATGGCGCAGCTCGGCGCAGAGCACGGTGTCGAGGTCTCGCTTTTCCTCGGCCCGCGCGGCGCGTGGGATCCTGGAGGCCAGTCCCTCGCCACGGCTGCCGCGGGCGGCGTGGCTCGCGGCGAGAGGGGCGTCGAATGGTGCGTAGCGGAGACGAGGCGCGGCGTCGCACTCGGCATCCGCTCGTTTCTCGTCGCCGACATCGGGGTCCTCGCGACGCTCGGGGCGATGAAGGCCGCCGGCGAGCTGCCGGCCTCGCTGATCCTGAAGACGTCCGTGCTCCTGCCGTGCGCGAACCCGGCCACCGCGCGTGAGCTGGAACAGCTGGGCGCCGGCACGATCAACGTCTCCACCGATCTCTCGCCGGCGGAGCTGGGCGAGCTGCGAGCCGCCTGCTCGGCTCCGCTCGACGTCTACGTCGAGGTTCCGGACGACCAGGGTGGGTTCGTCCGCTTCTACGAGGTGCCGGACATGATCCGCGCTGCGGCGCCGATGTACATCAAGCTCGGGTTGCGAAACGCGCCCAACATCTATCCGGCCGGCGGCCACCTGGAGGACCTGGCGGTCAGGCTCGGTCGCGAGCGCGTCCGCCGCGCCGAGCTCGTGCTCCGGCTCCTTCGAGAGCGCGCGCCCGAGCTCGTCGACGGCCGTGGGGTCGACACGCCGGCCGACCTGGCCATCCCGGCGCCCTGACCACCGCCTTGTAACAGACTGTTACTTGGCCAGCTCGGCGACGAGCTGCGCGGTCTCGGTCGGCGTCGTGCCGACGCGGATGCCGCGCGCCTCGAGCGCGTCCTTCTTCGCCTGGGCGGTGCCGGAAGAGCCGGAGATGATCGCGCCGGCGTGCCCCATCGTCTTGCCGGGCGGCGCGGTGAAGCCCGCGATGTAGGCGACGACGGGCTTCGTCATCTCGGCCTCGATGAACGCGGCCGCCTTCTCCTCCTCGTCGCCGCCGATCTCCCCCACCAGCACGACGTACTCGGTCTCAGGATCGGCCTGGAATCTCGCGAGCACGTCGATGAACGACGACCCGACGACCGGGTCGCCGCCGATGCCGACGATCGTGGAGTTGCCGAGCCCCATCTGGGTCAGCTCGTGCCCGATCTGGTAGGTGAGCGTGCCCGAGCGGGTGACGAGGCCGATGGAGCCGGCGCGGAAGATCTCGGCGGGGATGATCCCCACGTTCGCCTTCCCGGGCGAGAGCGCGCCGGGGCAGTTGGGGCCGAGCACGGTCACGTTTCGCGCCCGTACGTACGCGTGGATCCTCAGCATGTCGTGGGCCGGAATGCCCTTCGGTGATCGCGATCACGGTGCGGATGCCGGCGTCGACCGCCTCGTAGACGGCGTCGGCGGCGAACGGCGCCGGCACGAAGACCATCGCCGTGTTCGCGCCGTGCTCGCTCACCGCCTCGGCCACGGTGTCGAGCACGGGGATGCCGTCGACGTCCTGGCCGCCCTTGCCCGGGGTCACACCGGCCACGACCTTCGTCCCGTAGGCGCGGTTGCGCAGGCCGTGGAAGCGGCCCTCCGAGCCGGTCAGGCCCTGGACGACGAGACGCGTCTCGTTGTCGACGATGATCGCCACGGACTACGGACCCTTGCGCGCCCTGATCGGCGATCTTGTCGAGCGTGAGGCGGCCGTCCCGGCGCGCGGTCGCCGAGCAGCTCGACGACGCGCTCGGCCTCCTCGCCGCGCACACCCAGTCCGCTCGAGCCAGGCCGCGAGGTCGATCTGCGTGGGCGAAGAAGCGCACGCTCGTCGACGACCAGCCCGCGCCTCCCGGACGAGCTGACGCCACTCCGCGTCCGAGTAGTTGCGCACATGCGAGGGGTCGCGGAGCTGCTCCGCCTCCTCGACCGCGTCGCCCATGAACACGGTGTCGACGATCAGCACGCGGTCGGCGGTGACGCGCGCCATCTCGCGCACTGCCTTGCGCCACGTCGTCGAAGTGGTGCGCGGCGGTGCGGCAGGCGACGACGTCGAAGCTCGCGTCGCGCGAACGGCAGGTCCTCGGCGGGGCAGATCACGTCGGGGCCCATCCCCGGCGCGGGATCGCAGGTGACCACGTCGATCCCCGCCTCGCGCAGCCGGCGCGCCACGTGGCCGCCGCCCGTGGCGACGTCGAGCGCGGTGCGCGCCCCGGCGGCCCACTCGACGATCAGGTCGAGGTCCTCGCCCTCGCGGTGCGCGTCGACTCGTACGTACAGCTGCGCGCGCTCGCTCCAGAGTCGGTCATGCCGCCAGCTCCACCGCACGCTTCGCCGCCTCGAGCATCGTCGGCTCGACGTGCAGGTTGGCGGAGGCGCCGCCTCGGCGAGGATGCGCCGTCCCTCCTCGGCGTTCGTGCCGTCGAGGCGGACGACGATCGGCAGCTCGATGGCCATCTCGCCGAGCGCCTGCAGGATGCCGCGCGCGACCTCGTCGCAGCGCGTGATGCCGCCGAAGATGTTGAAGAAGATCGCCTTCACCTGCGGGTCGCGGGTGATCACCGAGAGCGCGTCGACGACGCCCTGGGCGTCGCCGCCGCCGCCGAGGTCGCAGAAGTTCGCGGGCCGGCCGCCGGCGAAGGTGACGACGTCGACGGTCGACATCGTCAGCCCGGCGCCGTTGCCGAGCACGCCCACCTCGCCGTCGAGCTTCACGTACGTGACGTGCTTCTCGCGCGCCAGCGCCTCGAGCGGGTCGGCGGCGTCGACGTCGCGCATCTCGGCGACGTCCGGGTGCCGGTACAGCGCGTTGTCGTCGACCGTGAACTTCGAGTCGAGCGCCTTCACCTCGCCGTCGGGCGTCACGATCAGCGGGTTGATCTCGCAGAGCATCGCGTCGAACACGGTGAACGCGTCGTAGAGCTTGCCGACGATGGCGGCGATCTGCTTCTGCTCCGACGGGTCGGCGACGCCCGCGCCGTAGACGAGCCGGCGCGCCTGCCACGGATGAAAGCCCTCGAGCGGGTCGACGTGGAGGCGTACGAGCGCCTCCGGCTTCGTCGCCGCGACCTGCTCGATCTCGACGCCGCCCTGCGTCGTGAACATGAAGAGCGGCTTCTTCGCGCCGCGGTCGAACGTGAGCGAGAGGTAGTACTCCTTCGCGATCTCGGACGCCTGCTCGATCCAGAGCCGGCGCACGACGTGGCCGCTGATGTCGAGACCGAGGATCTCGCGCGCCGTTCCTCCGCCTCGTGCGGGCGTCGTCGCGAGCTTGATGCCGCCTGCCTTGCCGCGTCCGCCGGTCAGCACCTGGGCCTTGACGACGACCGGCCCACCGAGCACCTCTGCGGCCGACCGTGCCTCCTCCGGCGTCGTCGCGAGCCGCCCCTCGACGACCGGAATGCCGACGCGCCGGAACAGCTCCTTGCCCTGGTACTCGTAGAGATCCACGGCACGCCGAGCCTACCAGCTGCCGTGTGCGAGCATCTCTGGCTCATGCGCCGCTGGCTCCCGTTCCTGCTCATCTTCCCGCTCCTCCTCGTTCTCCCCAGCCTCGGCCGACTCTTCGACAAGGACCCGAAGCCGGTCGCGCCGGCCGCCACGGCGCCGCCGCAGGAGGCGCAGCTCGGCTGGGTGGAGCGGTACCCGGACACCGGCCCGGGCCTCGTCTTCGAGGTGCGGTCGTTCGCTGTCACGGACAGCGGCTGGAACGCCGACCTCGCGCTTCGCAACGAGACGAGCGTGAGCTGGGAGATCGACGACTCCGGCTCACGCGAGACGTTCGGTGTGCTGCTCTTCCCGAACGACGACCTCGAAGGAGCTCGAGCGCCGGTCGAAGGACGGCGACCTCCCGGCGCTCCGCAGCGCGACCGGCTACCTGCCGCCGCCCCCTCTCGTGATCGAGGCCGGGAAGCAGTGGTCGGGGACGATCTCGGCGCCGGGAGCCCTCGCGGCCGGCCTCTGGCTTCGTGTCTCGTTCGGCGACGTTCACGAGCTCGGGAAAGCCGCCTGACAGCCTGCCCGGCCAGCTGAGCTGGTTCACGGATCACGCGCACCAGCTCGAAGACTGAGTTCCTCCGCGCGGCCGTAGAGTCGCACGCGTGCGCCGCTGGCTCCCCCTCGTCATCCTCGCCTCGGCGCAGTTCGTGATGGTGCTCGACTCGAGCGTGATGAACGTCTCGATCTCGCAGATCGTCGAGGACCTCGACACGACGATCCAGGGCGTGCAGGGCGCGATCACGGCATACACGCTCGTGATGGCGGCGTTCATGCTCGTCGGCGCCAAGCTCGGGGACATCCTCGGCCGCGATCGGGCGTTCGCGATCGGGCTCGCCGTCTACGGGATCGGCTCGCTGACGACCTCGCTCAGCCCGAACCTCACCGTGCTGCTCTTCGGCTGGTCGCTCGTCGAAGGGCTCGGCGCCGTGCTGGTGATCCCGGCCATCGCGGCGCTGATCGCCGCCAACTACGAGGGCAAGGAGCGGGCGCTCGCCTACGGGATGATCGGCGGTGTGCCGGTGCGGCGGTCGCTCGTCGGACCGCTGATCGGCGGCTGGGTGACGACGACGTTCAGCTGGCGCTACGTCTTCGCCGCCGAGATCGTGGTGGTGGTCGCGATCCTGCTCGTCCGCCGGGTGATGCGACCCGGCTCCTCGCCCGGAGCACCGGCCGCGGCTCGACGTCGTCGGTGCCGCCCTCTCGGCCGTCGGCCTGGGACTGATCGTCTTCGGGATCCTGCAAGAGCAGCGACTGGGGCTGGGTCGAGCCCATCGGTGCGCCGACGATCGGCGGAGAGGAGATCACGCCGCTCGGCTTCTCGGTCGTGCCGTTCCTGATCCTCGGCGGCTTCGCCCTGCTCTGGGCGTTTGCGGCGTGGGAGAAGCGCCTCGAGCGACAGGGGCGCGACACGTTGCTCGACCGCTCGCTGCTGCGCATCGCCCCGCTGCGCGCGGGCCTGACGACGCTCCTCGCGCAGCAGCTCGATCCTGCTCGGCACCTTCTTCGTCCTGCCTGTGTACCTGCAGGTCGTGCTCGGCCTCGACGCATTCGAGACCGGCAAGCGCCTGCTTCCGATGTCGATCTCGATGCTCGTCGCCGCGCTGACGGGGCCGAGGCTCGCCGCCCGGTTCGCGCCCAAGCGGGTGGCGCAACTCGGCCTCGCGGCCCTAACGATCGCCGCGCTCGGGCTCGTCGGCACGATCGACGTGGAGCTGAACGAGCGCGGGTTCGCGGTCGCGCTCGCCGTCTTCGGGATCGGCGCGGGGCTGCTCCTGTCGCAGCTCGGCAACGTGATCATGTCCTCCTCGCCGCCCGCGAAGACGAACGAGGCCGGGGGGCTCCAGGGGACTGCGCAGAACCTCGGCGCCTCGCTCGGCACGGCGCTCATCGGCGCCGTCCTCCTGAGCGGCCTGCTCGAGCGGGTTCGTCACGCGAGTGGAGCAGAATCCCGCGATTCCGGCCGACGTCCAGGAGCAGCTGATCGACCATGCCTCGACCAACGGCCTCGACATCGTTCCCACCGAGCAGGTCGAGCAGGCGCTGCTCGACGCAGGGCTCACCCGGGACCAGGCGGACGCGGTGACGGACGACTACGGCGACGCCCAGCTCGAGGCGCTGAAGAAGGCGCTCCTCGCCGTGGCCCTGCTTGCGCTCGTCTCGTTCTGGTTCACGCGACGGCTCCCGTCCACCGCGTTGCCACAACCTGCCGCGGCGGACTCACACGCCTGACCGCGGCGACGGGGGTAGTCTCGGTGCGATGGACGCGATCGTCGTCGACGGTCTCGAGAAGGCCTACAAGGACGTGCGAGCGCTCGACGGGATGTCGTTCGCGGTGCCGGCGGGACAGGTGTTCGGGCTGCTCGGGCCGAACGGCGCAGGCAAGTCGACCACGGTGCGAATCCTCGTCACGCTGACGAAGGCGGACGGCGGACGGGCCACTGTCGCCGGGCACGACGTCGCCCGCGAGCCGGTCGCGGTGCGCCGCGCGATCGGCTACGTCCCGCAGGCCTCGGGCGTCGACCGCGAGGCGACCGGCCGGGAGAACCTCGTGCTGCAGGGCCGACTCCAGGGGATGCGCGGGGCCGAGATCGAGCGACGGGCCGGCGAGCTACTCGACCTGTTCGGCCTGACCGAGAAGGCGGAGGCGCTCGTGAAGACGTTCTCCGGCGGTCAGAAGCGGCGCCTCGACGTGGCGATGGGGCTCGTGCACCGGCCGCAGGTGCTGTTCCTCGACGAGCCGACCACGGGCCTCGACCCCGAGGCCCGCGTGGCGATGTGGGACGAGCTCGCGCGGCTCGCCGCCGCGGAGACGCTCACGATCCTGCTCACGACGCACTACCTCGAGGAGGCCGACCGGCTCGCGGAGCGGGTGGCGATCGTCAGTCGCGGCAAGGTCGTCGTCGAGGGACGCCCCGAAGACCTCAAGCGCGAGCTGCGGGCGACTCCGTGACGGTCGACCTCGGCGGCGCGAACGGCTCCGCCGCTGCCGCTGTCGAGGCACTCGACGGCGTGCACGAGGTGATCGTCGACGGGCACCGCATCCACGCCCGCGTCGAGCACGGCGCCCAGGCCGTGCCTGCGATCCTGGCGGCGCTCGACGCCGCCGGGGCGCCCGCGCGTTCCGTGACGGTCGCGCGGCCCTCGCTCGACGACGTGTATCTCCACTACACGGGCCGCGACTTCCACTCCGACGACGAGGCGGGCGGCGCGTGACCACGATCCGGCAGACGCTCTTCCTCTCCGCCCGCGTCCTGCGAAACCTCGCCCGCCAGCCGATCTGGATCGTGGTGATGATCGTGCAGCCGATGTTCTGGCTGCTGCTCTACAGCCAGCTCTTCCGGCGCATCACCGACCTGCCCGGCTTCGGCACGACGTCCTACATCGACTACCTGACGCCCGGCGTCGCGGTGATGACGGCGTTCTTCTCCGGCTCGTGGGCCGGCATGGGGATGATCGAGGACCTCGACCGCGGCGTCGTGGAGCGCTTCCTCACCACGCCGGCGCGCCGGAGCGCGATCGTCTTCGGGCGCATCCTCGAGTCGGCGATCGTGGCCACCCTCCAGGCGGTGCTGATCCTCGTCACCGGGCTCGTGCTCGGCGCGACGAACGGAGGCGTCACCGGCTGGCTCGTGATCATGCTCGCGGCGTTCCTGGTCGCAGCCGGCTTCGCCGGTCTCTCGCACGGGATTGCACTGTTGACGCGACAGGAGGCGTCGATGATCGCCGTCGCCCAGTTCATCAGCCTGCCGCTCCTCTTCTTCTCCTCGCTCCTGATCGCCCGCGACCTGATCCCGGGCTGGATGCAGAGCCTCTCGCTGCTCAACCCGGTGGAGTGGGCCGTGCGGGCTGCGCGCGGCGAAGCGCTGCCGGGCACGGACTGGGGCGAGATGGGGGCGTTCCTCCTGCTGCTCGTCGGCTTTGCGGCGCTGTGCGGTGCGTTCGCGACGTGGTGCTTCCGCTCGTACCAGCGCGCGCTGTAGACGGCTACAGCGGCTGCGCCGTCGGGCGAACGAGGATCTCGTTGACGTCGACGTGCGAGGGTTGCTCGAGCGCGAAGACCACAGCCCGGGCGATGTCCTCCGACTGCAGCGGCTCGTCGAGCGGCACCTGGGAGAAGAACGGCGTGTCGACCATGCCCGGCGCGATCACGGTGACGCGAATGCCCGAGCCGTCGAGCTCGAGCCGGGCGTTCTCGGCCATCGCGTGCGCCGCATGCTTGGTCGCGGAATAGAGGGAACCGGGGATCCCGCGGCGGCCGGCGACCGAGCCCGTGATCAGCAGGTGCCCCCGCGACTCCCGCAACGCCGGGATCGACGCCCTGAACGTGAGCGCTGCGCCGTAGACGTTCGTCAGCACCATCGACCGCCAGTGCTCGACCGTGTCGCCGAGGAAGCTCCGCTCGGCGCCGAAGCCTGCGTTGGCCCACGCGGCGTCGACCCCACCGAAGTGCTCCTGAGCCGTGACGACTGCCGCCTGCTGGTCCGCCCACTCGGTCACGTCGCACTCCACGGCGACTGCGCGGTCGGGCCCGCCGAGCTCGGCCGCGAGCGCCTCGAGGCGGTCGAGGGAACGGGCGGCGAGGACGACACGCCAGCCGGCCGCGGCAGCGGCCCGGGCACCGGCGGCGCCGATACCGGACGAGGCTCCGGTGACGAGGAGGACACGGCCGCTCACCCGAGCGACTCTAGACGCACGGCGTAGCGTGGGGTGGGCTCCGGCTCGACGCCGCAGCTCGCCGGGACGGGCGGGCCTTCGGACTCCTCGACCGCGAGGCACGCCTCGCGATCCCGGGTCGCGAAGCGCACCTTGCCGGCGCCGTCCTCGAGCAGCCGCACGTCGCCCACGGCGTCGAGACCGAGCCGGCGGCGCAGCGCGACCTCCGCCGCCTGCACGTGCGGCGGGTACAGCGTCCGACCCCGGTAGTGAGCGAGCGGAATGCGGCCGTCGGCAACGAGGCCCGCGACAGCCGCTGCGTCGCCTGGTCCGACGCGGCCGAGCTGAACGCCGTGCGGCAGCACGAGCAGGTTGGCAGCGAAGCGGTGGCCGCCCTGGTGCGACGACTGCCACAGAGCACTCGGCGTGGAAGTGCGGTCGCAGCGCGTCGTACACCGGCCCGCCCAGCCGCGCGCAGCACGGATCGCGGCGCCCGTGCGTGCAGACGAGGATCAGCGGCCCGGGGGTGGGAACGCCCCCTGCCACGTCCCCGGCCGACGCGAGACGGGCGAGCGAGCCGCCGGCCTCGGTCGCCTCCGCGAAGAGGATCGCCGCCCGCCCGGACCGGCGCGCAGGCCGGCGCAGGAGGAGCACCCGGCCGTCGAACGCTTCCACCGCCGCCCGCAGCTCGGCCGAGAGCTCCGTGTCGGCGAGCGCGTCTCTCCCCCACGCTCCCCGGTGCTCGAGCAAGAGGAAGCGGTGGGCCCGGGATGCGGTGCCCGCCAGCGGCTCGGCGGCCCCGGTCGAGGCATCGGAGCAGATCACGTCGAGGTGTCGATCGGTGCGAACGGCATGGACTCGATCATCCGGTCTCGTCGGCGACGACGCAGATCAGCTGGCCGTTCGTGACCTGCTCGCCCACGGCGACGCCGAGCCGCCGCACGATCCCACTCCGAGGAGCGTCGATCTCGTTTTCCATCTTCATCGCCTCGACGACGCAGAGCACCTGACCGGCCTCGACCGTGTCCCCTTCCGCCACCTCGACCTTGAGCACCGTGCCCTGCATCGGGCTGGCGACCGCCCCGTCCCCTCCCGCGTCGAGGCCGGCTCCGCGCTCGCGCCGCCTGCGGGCGAGCTCGGCCCACGGCGCCTCGGTGAGGTGCAGCCTCACGGTGTACGCGCGGTCGTCGACCTCAACGGCCACGAGCCGCTCCCGCGTCGGCAGCACACCCCCTCCGTCCGCCCCGGCGGTCATCGTTTTCTCATGAGACAACTCTTCCGTCAGCTGTATCGCGCGCTGCGCGAGCTCCTCCGACTCGACGATGCCGTGACAGGTGTCTCCGGCAACGAAGCACGGGTGCTCGAGCAACGCGCGATGGAAACCGAGCAGGGTCGGCGGTCCCTCGATCTCGAACTCGGCGAGCGCACGCAGCATCCGCCGGCGCGCGCGCTCGCGATCGACGTCGTGGACGATCAGCTTCGCGATCATCGGGTCGTACATGCCGGAGACCTCGTCGCCGGCGCGGACGCCGGAGTCAACCCTCACGCCCGGCCCGGCGGGCTCGCGATACGCGGTGACCCGCCCGGGTGCGGGGAGGAAGCCCTGGGCGACGTCCTCGGCATTGATCCGGCACTCGATCGCGTGCCCGCGCAACACGATGTCCCCCTGGCGCACGGACAATGGCTCTCCGGCGGCGACCAGCACCTGCTCGCGCACGAGGTCGATCCCGGTCGCCATCTCCGTCACGGTGTGCTCGACCTGGAGCCGGGTGTTCATCTCGATGAAGAAGTAGTCGCCGTCCGGGGTGAGGAGACCTTCGATCGTGCCGGCGGAGCGGTACCCGGCGGCCCGCGCCGCGTCGATGGCGATCTGCCCGATGCGTTCGCGGAGGGCCCCGTCCACGGCGGGCGAGGGAGTCTCCTCGACGAGCTTCTGGTGGCGCCTCTGGATCGTGCAGTCACGTTCCCCGAGATGGACGACATTGCCGTGACCGTCGGCGAGCACCTGCACCTCGACGTGACGCGGATCGACGAGGTAGCGCTCCGCGTAGACGGCATCGTCGGCGAAGTACCTGAGCCCCTCGCGCTGGGCGGCTTCGAACGCGCGCTCGACCTCCTCGGCGCTCTCCACGACCTTCAGGCCCTTGCCGCCCCCACCGGCGGCCGCTTTGACCATGAGCGGGTAACCGAGCTCCTCGCCGAGGGCGAGCAGCTCGTCCAACGCTGCGACGGGCCCGGTCGTCCCGGGGACGATCGGCACCCCGGCGGCCGCCATCGCGGTGCGCGCCGCCGTCTTCGAGCCCAGCAGCTCGATCGCCGCAGGCGGCGGCCCGATCCACGTGAGGCCGGCGTCCTCCACGGCACGTGCGAACGCCGCGTTCTCGGCGAGGAAGCCATATCCGGGGTGGATCGCCTCCGCACCGGCCCTCGCTGCCGCGTCGACGATAGCGTCGCCGCGCAGGTAGCTCTCGGCAGCCGGGCCTGGCCCGAGACGATAGGCCTCGTCGGCAACGACGACGTGTCGGGCACCGCGGTCGGTGTCGGAGTAGACCGCGATGCAACCGATGCCCAGCTCGCGCAACGTCCGGAAGACCCGCACAGCGACCTCGCCGCGGTTGGCGACGAGCACCTTGCCGAACGCCGGAGTCCGGGCTGACATGAGCCGCGTATTCTCTCCGATCAGTGACGCTTCCCGATCAGCTGACGCTCGCGCGTGCCCTCGCAGTCCCGGTCGTCGTGCTCCTCTTCGCCTGGGACTTTCCCGATCACGCCTACTGGGCGACCGCGGTGTTCGTCGTCGCCATGGCGACCGACCAGATCGACGGGTGGCTCGCGCGCCGCCGCGGCGAGACCTCGACCTTCGGCTCGCTGCTCGACCCGATCGCCGACAAGGCGCTCGTGCTCGCTGCGCTCGTGATGCTGATCGGGGAGGGAGTGGCTCCCGCCTGGATGGTAGCGTTGATCGTGGTGCGCGAGCTGCTCGTCTCCGGCCTGCGGCTGGCGGCGATCGAGCGCGGCGTGGTGATGGGCGCGCGCGACCTCGGCAAACTGAAGACGTGGGCGCAGACCGTCGCCGCGGCGATCGGAGGGCTCGCGGCCGCGGGCTTCTGGCGTGACGACGTCGCGTGGTGGGCACTGCTCGTCGCGCTGGCGCTGACCTGGATCTCGGGGCTCGACTACGCGCGCATGGCGCCGCGCGTGCTGCGCGGCGAGAGCGCGTAGCGATCGTCACCGGGCGCGGGCTCCGTCCCGCCGCGCTCGACGCTCTCGGCGAGCGCAGCCAGCCGCCAGGCGCTCCGGTACTGCGTCGCGACCGGACCGAGCTCGACACACGCAGCTGTCAGCGCCGCAGCAACGGCGGCACGGGCCGGGGCGTCACCGCCCGGGACGAGCTCGATCGGCATCAGTAGAGCCTACGGCGTCGACCGGCTCGTCGCAGTCGCCTCGAACGGCCCAGATGCTGACTACGAGCTCTCGAGTGCCCTGCCGCGGGGCAGCGGGCGGCCGTCGGGCGCTCCGGCGGCCGGCTCGACAGGTTCCAGGCTGGCGGGGAGCAGCCGGGCGGCGGTCGCTTTGAACGACGCGACGACGGTGTCCCCCTCGGTGAGATCCAGGCGGCGTGCGGACGCGGCGGTGATCTCGGCGACGACTGGGCCGACTCGGACGCGCAGGCGGTCGCCGATCGGGACGATGGAGGTGATCGCCCCTGCTAGGTGGTTGCTGAGCGAGCTGTCGGGTCGCTCGCGCGCGAGCGTGATGTCCCACGGGTAGACGGCGAGATGGACGCGCCCCGTCCCCGGTTGGGCGCTCCAGGCGGTGGCGCCCGTGTCGAGGAGCACTTCGGTCAGGGCTTCACGCACGCCGATGGCGGTTCCCGGGAGAAGCGTCGCTCCTGTGAACGTGGCGACGAATGGATCAGCCGGGGAGGCCACGAGCTCGCCGGCCGTTCCAGCCTGTCGCAGCTTTCCGTCGACGATCACACCGATCCACTGAGCGAGGGCGGCGGCGTCTTCGAAGTCGTGGGTGACGACGACGGCGGGGAGGTCGAGGTGGCGCAGGTGTTGCTGCAGCTCGAGGCGGACGGTCGTCTTCGTGTGGGCGTCGAGGGCGGAGAGCGGCTCGTCGAGGAGGAGCACATCGGGGTCGCGAGCGAGCGCCCGCGCGAGTCCGACCCGTTGACGCTCGCCACCGGAGAGGTCGCGGGTGCGCGCGTGGCTCAGGTGGGCGATGCCGAACCGCTCGAGCATCTCGTCTGCGAGCCTGTTGTCGCGGGCGCCGAAGCGGACGTTCTGGGCCACGTCGAGGTGGGGGAAGAGCGCGTACTCCTGGAAGAGGTAGCCGACGCGACGCCGCTCCGGCGGCAGGTGGTGACGGCGCCTGGTGTCGAGCCACGAGACACCGTCGACCGTGAGTGTTCCCGTCCCTCGGTTGCAAGAGGCCGGCGATGACCCGGAGCACGGTCGTCTTGCCGGCCCCTGACGGACCGACCAGCGCGGTTGTCGTCCCGCGTGGGACGGTCAGCTGGACGGCTGCGACGAAGCTGCGAAGGGGATGGGAGAAGTCGAGCTCGAGCGCCATCGGGAGAACAGCTTGACGATTAGCAGGACGCCGCCGCTGACGGCGACGAGGACGGCACTGATCGCCAGGGCGACGTCGAAGTCGAGGTCGAACTGCTCGTAGATCGCGAGGGAGAGCGTCTGGGTGACGCCCTGGAGAGAGCCGGCGAACATGATCGTGGCGCCGAACTCGCCGATTCCCCGGGCGAACGCGAGCGCCGCCCCGGCCCCGAGGCCGCCGGCCGCCACCGGGAGCGCGACGCGGAGGAACACCTTCGCCGGGCCGGCGCCGAGGGTGCGCGCGGCGTCCGGCAACGTCGGATCGATCGCCTCGAACGCGGAGACGGCGGTGCGCACGTAGAAGGGACTGGCGACGAAGGTGACGGCGAGCACGACGGCGACCTTGGTGAACGCGATGTCGATCCCGAGGAACTCGAGCGTTCCGCCCAGCAAGCCGAGCCTGCCGAAGGCGGCGAGCAGCCCGATTCCTGCGACGGCAGGTGGAAGTACGAGGGGAAGCTCGATCAGGGTCACCACGAGGTCGCGAAAGCGTGACGCGCGGGTTGCCACCCAGTATGCGGTCGGCGTGCCGAAGACGATGATCAGTGCCATGGCGATCGCGTTGGTCTCGAGCGTCACGACGATCGCGTCGAGAGCCGCGTCGGTCCCGAGCGCGGCGAAGAGGTCCCCCGGTGGGACGCGCAGAAAGATCGCGGCCACCGGCAGCAGGAGAAACGCGAGGGCGACGCTCGTCGCGAGGACGAGCGTCGCGCGAAAGAGGCCGGCAGCTATGAGCTCGTCTTGGGCAGAGGGAGGAAGCCGGCGTCCTTCAGCGCGTTCTGCCCCTTGGCGGCGAGCAGCGTTCGGATCCATTGCTGCGCTGCCGTCTTGTTGGACGATCGCGACACCACCGCGATCTCGTAGCGCACCCGCGGCTGAGCCCAGGCCGGGATCCGCACAACGGTCACCTGGTCGCTGACGGGGCGGGCATCGGTCACGTAGACGAAGCCCGCGTCGGCCTGACCCAGGGCGACCTTCCCCGTGACAGCCTTGACGTCGGATTCCTGACTCACGACCTTGCTGAGAACCGGCGACAACCCCATCTTGCGTAGCACCGTGCGCGTGTAGCCGCCGACGGGCACCGCCTGCGCGGCGATCACGAGCTTGACCGGCTTCGTGCGGAGGTCGTAGACCGAGCGGATACCGGCCGGGTTCGACTTCGGCACGATCAACGCCAGCCGGTTCGCCGTAAAGGTGACCGGCTGCTCGACCAAGCCCGCCTTGAACAGGTTCTGTGTGTTCACGGGGGCCGCAGAAGCGAAGATGTCCGCCGGGGCACCCTGCCGGATCTGCGTCTCCAGGGCGTTCGACCCGGCGAAGTTGTACCGCTGATCGGGATCGAGCGCTCGGAACACCTCCGTCAGCGAGGCCGCCGCGTAGATCGTCAACTGGCTCTGCTGCGGGCGCGCGGACGCGGTACCGGCCAGCGTCGTCGCGAGCGCGAGAGCGGCGGCGATGAGGAAGAGTCCGATACGGCGCACGGTGAGCCTCCTGTCAGATCGTCAGCCGAGGAAGCTCTCGACCGCGGCGCTGGCGGCTTCGAGGTCGAGAGCGGCAGGGAACGAGTTGCCGATCGCCGGGCGGCCACGCGCCAGCGACAGCGCCGAACGCTGCTCGCCGAGGCTCGCAGCGAGGCTCGAGAAGAGGATCCGGAACGAACCTGTGGGGCTCGTCGCGGCGGCGGTCAGATACGCGCCGAGCAGGGCGTCCACGATCGCCGACCCGGCGGTGGCAGCAGACTTCTTGCCGGCAAACGTCCCGTCCGGCCAGGTGAACTCGAAGTCCTCTGCCAGCGGGGCCGTCTGACCCTCGGCCGTCAACAGCGCAGACTGCGCAACCGCGTGCTCGTTCGCGGCAAACACACCGTGCGCGAAGGCTTTGCTTAACGTCCCGCCGAAGAGCTTCGCTTCGCCAACCTGCGTATAGAAGTCCTTGAGCAGGAGCTCGGTCGCCGCTCCGAAGTTCGCGAACGCCAGCTCGTCGTCCGTCGCCGCCGCAGCCGGCCTCGCCACAGCCCCAGCACCGACAAGCACAGCGCCGGTCGAAGCAGCAGACACCAGGAAGCGACGACGGTTCAGCGCACGCACGGCACTCCTCTTCCGGGAACGGGCAAAGGGAACGTGACCTTACCACGCAAGTAGTCAACGCGTGACTACTAGAGGTTTGGGTCAGAGCTTCCCGATCATCACCTCGGTGGCCTTGACCAGGACGACCACCTCGTCGCCTTCGGCTAGGCCCATCCGCTCGACCGCATGGCGGGTGACAGCGGAGACCACCTCGTGGCCGGCCACGTCGACCACGACCTCGGCCATCACCGAGCCGATCGTCACACGCTTCACCGTTCCGGGTAGCTGATTGCGCGTTGAGAGCTCCACGCTGGTCCTCCGAGCGTCGCGTCGCCGCGCGGCTCGCGGCGGTCGGTAGTCAAGAACGTACTACCTCGGGGCGGGAAGGCCCAACCAGAACGTCTGCCTACGGCTCCAGGCCGACGCCGTGCCCGAAGCGGTCGTCGGAGCGGACGGTGTCGATCAGCTCAGCGCGTCCGGCGAACCAGCCGGGGCGCGCCTCGGGTACGGCGTCGAAGAGTGGCACGTACGGCTTCAGGTCGAGGATCGGCGTGCCGTCCAGCAGATCGATCCCCGTCACGCGAACGACCGGAGCCTCGATCGACGTGATCTGCGCGAGAGAGAGCCCGATCGGATTGGGGTGCCGCGGTGAGCGCGTTGCCAGCACTCCCCGCTCGCGCTCGTCGAGGAACGGCAGCACATGGGGCTCCCACCCACCTACACGATGGAGATGCGAAACCACCCACACATGGCTGAAGCCGTCGAGGTCGTCGAGCGCGTCCGTGTACTCCTCATCGAGCCGAAGCTCCGCCACGCCAGACGCGTCCGCCGCCGGCTGAAGCGGCATCCCGGCGAGCGACGTCCACGCCGAACGGACAAATCCGATCGGTCGATACAACGCCGCTCCGTGCGCCTCGAGCCCTCCGAGATCCTGGACGAACCGAATCGCCGCGCGAATGTTCGAG
The DNA here is from genome assembly GCA_963708005.1 of uncultured Actinomycetes bacterium. Taxonomy (GTDB): domain Bacteria; phylum Actinomycetota; class Thermoleophilia; order Gaiellales; family Gaiellaceae; genus Gaiella. The sequence continues at coordinate 38,477 of CAVPRY010000001.1, forward strand.
AGCCTCCACAGGTCGAGCACGCGGCCGAAGCCGTCGGAGCGGCTCAAGCGGAGGCCGAGAGCGCGCTCTTGCGCCACGAGCAGGCCTCTCTGCCGCTCGAGCAACGCAGCGGGGTCGACGTCGGCACGATCGTGAAAGACCAGCTTCAACATCAGCTCGGTCCGGAGCTCGCGGACATGGCCGGCCGGACGAGAGCGCCAAGACCGAAACGCACGACGCCCCTTCGGCGTGACCTCGAGCAACCTCCGGTTCGGACCGCCCCGGCTCGCCTCGCTTCCCACCTCGACGACGTAACCCCGGTCGCGTAGCAGCGTGATGGCCCGATACGTCAAAGGGCGGCTGCTCGACCACACCCGCCCGATCTCACCGTCCGGCAACAGCGCCGCGGCGACCGCCCACCCGTGCGCGCGACCCTCGCAGAGCACGCCGAGCGCAGCCCACTCGGTGAGGGAAAGGTCACGCCCAGTCACCCGTCGATCGTAGAGCGTTCGGGCGGCGACTCCGGCGTTCGGGTGTCCCATACGCTGGACCGCCGATGCGCCCACCTCGCCTCGTCTCGCGATCCGCTCGGAGGGATGCGACTTGCGATAGACATCTCTTATCGAGTAGATTTGCGTCTCAAATCTTCACTAGATCCGTTGACAAGATCGGAATGGGGGTCTTTCGCATGTCCAGACGCGTCATCTCACTGCTCCTCGCTGTCACCGTGGTGGCTTCGGCGCTGGCCACCACCGCATCGGGTCGCACGAGTGACACGCGCCTCAGCCTCGTGGGCTATGCGGTCCCGCGCGAGGCGCTCGGCGCCGTGATCAAGGCCTGGCAGCAGACACCCGACGGCAGCGACGTCTCCTTCACCCAGTCCTACGGGGCGTCGGGCGACCAGGCGCGCGCCGTCGCCGCCGGCCTCAAGACGGACGTCGTGCAGCTCTCCACCGGGCTCGACATCGACTTGCTCGTGCAGTCAGGGCTCGTCGATGCGAACTGGGACAAACAGTCGTTCAAAGGCATCGCCACCAACTCGCTCGTCGTGCTCGCCGTCCGTGACGGCAACCCGAAGAAGATCAAGGGCTGGAACGACCTGGCGAGACCCGGGATCGGCATCGTGACGCCCAATCCGCAGTCCTCCGGAGCGGCGAAGTGGAACGTGCTCGCGCTCTACGGCGCCCAGCGGCGGCTCGGCAAGTCCGACAAGCAGGCGACTGCCTTCGTGGAAAAGGTGTTCAAGAACGTCGTCTCGCTCGACACCTCGGGTCGCAACGCCACGAACACGTTCCTCGCCGGCAAGGGCGATGTCTTCATCACGTACGAGAACGAGGCACGCCTGGCGAAGATCCCCTACGTCATCCCGCGGCAGACGCTGCTGATCGAGGCGCCGATCGCGGTGCTCAAGAACAGCGAGAACACGGACGTCGCCAACAAGTTCATCCGCTTCACGAAGACGCCGCAGGCACAGCGCATCTTCGCGCAGTACGGCTTCCGGCCAATCGTCGAGTCGGTCTACAAGGAGTTCGAGAAGCAGTACCCGCGGCGGCCGGGCGTGTTCAAGATCACCGACAAGTACATCGGCGGCTGGAAGGCCGTGGAGAAGAAGTGGTTCGACCCGGATACGGGCATCTGGGTCACGATCGCGCGCAACGCGGGACTCTGAGCTGGGCACGGTAGATACAGCAGTTCCAGCGCGGCGCGTCGCGAGCCGCCGCGGCAGCGAGAGGGTTTCCACGGCCCTCTCGCTCGGTTTCGTGACGATGTTCCTCACGATCGTCGTCGCGCTGCCGATGGCAGCCGTGATCTGGGAGTCGACGAAGGACGGCGCGGAAGGCTTCTGGGAGGTGATCTCGAGCCCGGAGGCGGCGGCCGCCCTAAAGCTGAGCTTCGCTGCGTCGCTCGTGATTGCCGCCATCAACGCCGTGATCGGGACGCTGATCGCCTGGGTGCTCGTGCGGGACGACTTCCGCGGCAAGTCGTTCGTCAACGCCGTGATCGACCTGCCGTTCGCCCTGCCGACCATCGTGGCAGGACTCGTGCTCCTCGCCCTGTACGGACCGACGTCGCCGATCGATATCGATGTCGCATTCACGCGCACCGCGGTCATCCTGGCGCTGCTGTTCGTGACGCTGCCGTTCGTCGTGCGCACCGTGCAACCCGTCCTGCTCGAGCTCGACACCGAGATGGAGGAGGCGGCTCGTTCGCTCGGCGCCTCGGAGCTCGCCGTGTTCCGCAGGGTCGTGCTGCCGAACATCCTGCCGGGGATCCTCTCCGGCGTCGCGCTCGCCTTCGCGCGTGCCGTGGGCGAGATCGGCTCGCTCGTGATCATCAGCGGCAGTCTCCCGTACAAGACCGAAGTGGCGTCCGTCTACATCCTCAGCCGCGTGGAGAGCGGCGACCGCGCCGGTGCAGCGGCGGTTGCGGTGGTCCTGCTCGTCGTCTCGTTCGTGCTCATCCTGTCCATCGGCGTGATTCGGCGACTTGCCAGCCGACACGAAGAGGCCCAGGAGTTGCTGTGAGCACATCCCTCCCACGCAGCTCGAAGCCACGGCGGCTCGCGCTCCGCCTGATCGCGCTCGGCTACCTCGCGGCGATCCTCGTGGCGCCGCTCTTGATGGTCTTCTACCGCACGTTCGAGCACGGCACCGACGCGGCGTGGAACGCGATCACGAGCCCGGAGGCGCTGAGCGCCTTCAAGCTGACGATCATCATCACGGCGATCGCCGTGCCGGTGAACACCGTCTTCGGAGTCGTCGTCGGCCTGCTGATCGTGCGCCGGCGCTTCCCCGGCAAGAATTTCCTGAACGCGTTCGTCGACCTCCCGCTCGCGCTCTCGCCCGTCGTCGTCGGGTTGTCCCTGTTCCTCCTCTACGGCCGCGAGGGCTGGTTCGGCGGCTGGCTGGAGCGGAACGACGTGCAGATCCTGTTCGCGCTCCCGGCGATGGTGCTGGCGACCGTGTTCGTCTCACTGCCGTTCGTGGCGCGCGAGGTCGTGCCCACGCTACGGGAGATCGGCGACGAGCAGGAGCAGGCAGCCAGCACGCTCGGTGCCTCGTCCTGGCAGACCTTCTGGCGGATCACGTTGCCGGCGATCCGCTGGGCGGTCGTCTACGGAATCGTCCTGACGACGGCGCGCTGTCTCGGCGAGTACGGCGCCGTGGCCGTCGTGTCCGGGCGGATCCAGGGACAGACCGAGACGGCGACGCTACGCGTCGAGGAACGCTACGACAGCTTCGACCTGGCCGGGGCGTACGCCATCTCCCTCGTGCTCGCCGCGATGGCCGTGATCGTGCTCGTCGCCATGGTCGTCATCAAGCCCCGGGAGGAAGCCTAGTGTCGATCCATGTCCGCCACGTCTCCAAGCGCTTCGGCGACTTCACGGCGCTCGAGGACGTCTCGCTCGAGGTCGAGGGCGGCTCCCTCACCGCGCTGCTCGGCCCGAGCGGCTCCGGCAAGTCGACCCTGCTCCGCATTATCGCGGGCCTCGAGTGGCCGGACGAGGGGGACATCCTGATCTCGGGCGAGGACGCGACCGCCCTGAAGCCGCAGAAGCGGAACGTGGGGTTCGTCTTCCAGCACTACGCGGCGTTCAAGCACATGACGGTGCGCGACAACATCGCGTTCGGACTGACGGTTCGCAGGCGGCCCAAGGCCGAGATCAACGATCGCGTCGACGAGCTGCTCAAGCTCGTGCAGCTCGAGGCGTTCGGTCACCGCTATCCGTCACAGCTCTCCGGGGGCCAGCGGCAGCGCATGGCTCTCGCGAGGGCGCTCGCCCCCGAGCCGAAGGTGCTGTTGCTCGACGAGCCGTTCGGCGCGCTCGACGCACGCGTCCGGGCCGAGCTGCGCGAGTGGCTGCGTCGCCTGCACGACGAGGTGCACGTGACGACGATCTTCGTCACGCACGACCAGGCCGAGGCGATGGACGTCGCAAGCCAGATCGCGGTCCTGAACCACGCGAGGATCGAGCAGGTGGGCTCGCCCACGGAGCTCTACGACGAGCCCGCGACGGAGTTCGTGATGAGCTTCGTCGGCGAGGCCAACCGGCTCGGCTCGAGGTGGGTGCGTCCGCACGAGCTCGACGTCAGCCACGAGCCCGTCGTCGACGGCATCGAGGCGATGGTCGACCGGATCACGCTCTACGGCTTCGATGCGCGCGTCGAGCTGACGACGGCGGACGGTGAGCCGGTGATGGTGCAGCTCACGCGGGAGCGGCTGGACGAGGTCGAGCTCGAGCGTGGGCAGATCGTGTGGGTGCGGGCGGAGAGCGAGCGCGTCTTCGCCTGACGCTCTTGCGCCGTGCGTGCCTCATCGTCGTGCTCGCCTGCTGGGCGATCGCGGTCGTGTGCGGCGCGCTCGTCGTCCCGGCCGCCGCCGACGGAGACGGAGTCGGGCAGCCCGGCCCCTGCGGGCACGAGGCGCTGGTGGGGGGACGTCCGATCTGCCTCGACCGGCGCTGACGCCGCCGGCCCGGCTCCTCGACCGCCGTCCTTCTAGCCGGAGCAAGGCCCGGTCGTAGCGGCCGGCACTCGCGCCTCGGGCCCGGCACTCCCGTCGGAGCCGGCCGCCAACGCCACCCAGCGCGCACGAGCCCCGGCACCGCGCCGGCCGGCCCGAGCCCGCCGGATGAGCCTGAGCTCGTCGTCGAATTCCTGCTTCCGCGTTTCGAACTGCACGACGTGTGGGTACATCGGGGTCTCCTTTCCTGTTCTCTCTCGACGGTAGGCGGTGCGCGGCTCCGGCGAAACGGCCTTGGGCGCGGGGATTGCAGCGGCAGCCGGGCCGAGGAACCAGCCACTCGGCGGGTCAGTCGCGTTGCTCGACCTGCCGGCCTGCGAGACGGGCTGGGAGCTCCGCCCGCGTGCGAATGCCGAGCTTGCGGTAGATCTTGGAGAGGTTCCACTGCACGGTCCTGGGGCTGATGAACATCGCGTCTGCCGTCTCGCGGTAGGTGAGCCCGGACGCGATCAGCTCCGCGACGCGCTCCTCGGTCGCCGTGAGGTCGTCGAACGAGGGGCGGCCGCCGACACGTGCCAGCTCGGTCCTCGCCTTCTCGGACCACAGCGCCGCGCCCAGTTCGTCGAAGATCGCAAGCGCGTCAGCGAGCGCGTCGCGCGCCGCTCGCTTCTGACGGTTGCGCCGCTTCACGCTTCCGAGCGCGAGCAGCGTACGCGCCCGCTCGAACGGCTCCTCGAGCCGCTCGTGCAGCTCGAGCGCCTCGTGGAGGAGTCGTTCGGCCTCGTCCAGCTCACCGAGCGTGGCGCGGAGGAGGGCCCGGCAGCGTGTGGCGACGACCAGCACCCACGGTCTCTGGAAGCCGTCCCCGAGCCGGTCGAGCTCTGCGAGGATGGTCTGCGCCTCTTCGCGTCGCCCGAGTGCAAGCTGGACCTCGATCGCGTCACCGTGCCAGCGGAACAGCGCGGGCTCGCGCAGGCCGGTGCGCTGGACGATCTCGGCCAGCCGGCGAAACGTCCGCTCCGCTGGCGTGAGCTCGCCGCGCGAGAGATCGAGGAAACCGCTGGTCGCGAGGAGCTCGAGCCCCGCCGGCTGGACTCCGAAGGGCTCCACGCGGCGCAGTCCCTCCTCGATCTTCGCGGCAGCAGCCTCCACGTGCCCCAGGTGGGCGGCGACGAGCGCTTCGATCGCCAAGGCGTAGGCGAGCTCGCCGGCCTGACCGCTCTGCGCGGTCGTTTCGTGGCACTCGGTCGCATGCTCGCTCGCCTCGCTCCACCGCCCCGACAGGAGCTCGACGCGCGACAGGTGGAAGAGGATGAACGGCAGCGAGTGCTCGTCGCCCCGATCGAGCGCGTTCTGGTACAGGCTCTCGAAGCGCTCCCGGGCGGCCAGGAGAGCCCCCGACCACTCCAGGAGCAGCGCGTGGATCCAGTCCGGTCGGCCGAGGATCTGTGACCAACCGGCTGCATGCTCGAGCGCCAGCGCCCGTTCGATCGTCGCCAGGGCGAGCCCGTGACCGGAGAGGGAGGCGAGGAAGGCGACGTGCGACAGCGCGCCCGCGAGCACGGCCGCATCGCCCAGCTCCTCCGCCAGCTCGAGGGCGGCACGAGCGTGCGCCTGCGCAGCGGCGACGTTCATCGTCGTGTGCACGCACCACGCCAAGCCCTCCTCGATCTCGACGCGCAGCCGCACGTCCTCGACCGGTTCTGCGCGCGCCGCTCGAAAGACGCTCTCGCCGACCCGGAAACCCTCCATGTGCGCACGCACCCAGCCGAGCCGCACGAGCGCCCGTGCCCGTTCGTCGCCCGGCGGCGATTCTTCGATGAGCTGCGCGAGCAGGGCGCGCGCTCGGTCCACGTCGCCCGCTTCGAAGTGGCGTTCAGCGGCCTCGATGCCACGACGCCGGCCCTCGGCCGACGCGTGCTCCGGCGTGAAGCGGCGGGCCTGCTCCGAGAGCTCGGCCGCGGCGCCCGGGGCACCACGCACCCGAGCGCGCCGGGCCGCCTCGTCGAGCGCCGACGCGACACCGGCATCGGGAGGATCCGTGGAGAGCGCGAGATGGCGGCCGCGCTCCTCGGGGTCGTCGAGGATCTCTGCGAGACGCGCGTGCAGCCGCCAGAGCTCTTCTGCCGGAGTCTCGGCGTACGCGACGGACGCCAGCAGCGGATGCGAGAAGCGCACCCGCTCGCCGTCGAGCTCAACGACGCCCGCGCGCACGGCCGCTTCCACGGCTTGCCCTGTGTCGTTGCCGGTGACGGCGTCGAGCAGGGTCGCCGTGGGTCGCGAGAGCGCGGAGGCGATCCGGACGAGGTCGCGCGCATCTTCCGCCAGGAGGGCCAGACGGGCGCCGACGAGCTCGCGCAGGCTGGCCGGGATCGGGTCGTCGCCTCCCGGCTTGCCCTCCGCCGGCGGCCCAAGCGCCCTGGCAAGCTCCAGCGCGAAGAACGGGTTCCCGCCCGACCGCCGGCTGAGGCGGGTGCGCGTCCGCTTCGAAAGCGGGACGTCGAGACGCCCTTCCAGCAGGACATCGAGCTCTGCCGGCTCCAGTGATCCGACTCGCAGGACGAGGAGACGGTCCTCGGGGAGCGCACGCTCGAGGTCGAGAGGAGCGGGCCCATCGGCACCCCGCCGCGTGATGATCACGCCGACGGGCGCGTCTCGAAGCCGGCGAAGCAGGAAGGAGAGCGCGCTCTCCGAGGGCTGATCGAGCCACTGCACGTCGTCGATGCCGACGACCGTCGGGCGATCGCGGGCGGACGTCCGCAGCACTCCGAGCAGGCCCAGCGCGACGGCCCTGGGCGAGGAATCGCTGTCGTCGGGATCCAGCCGCAGCGAGGCAACCTCCAGCGCCCGCCGCTGCGGCTCGGGCAGCTCCGCGAGGTGCGAGTCGGGGACATCGGCGAGCAGGTCGCCGAGGGCCGCGTAACCGAACTGCGTCTCGCACTCGATGGGGCGGCACACGAGGACGTGGTACGACCGCCGGGCGGCTGCCGCCAGCCCCGCCTGCCAGAGCGTCGTCTTGCCGATGCCGATGTCCCCCTCGAGCACGAGAGCGACCGGTCCATCGACGATCGCGTCGAGAAGCTCTTCGAGACGAACGAGCTCCGCTGCGCGACCGACGATCGTCTGCGCAGGCACCAGGCGATCGATCTTAACCCGGCGCGCCGCCAGCCTTCAGACGGTGATCCCACAGCCCCGCTGGAGCTCCGCCGTCCCGGCGCAGCGGCGCGATCCGTCGGAGCAGGCTACTGCGGCCCGGCGGCGCGGGCCACGAGGTCGGCGAGCGACGTGTCCTCGAGTACGCCGCGCATCGCCGAGCGAAGCTCGATCCAGGTGTCGCGCAGGGCGGCGGCCGGGCCGTGGTAGTCGAGCTCGTCCGGCCGGACGCCGCGCACGCTCGCCAGCGGCCCTTCAACGGCACGGATCACGTCGGCGACGCTGATCTCCGCGGCCGGCCGGCCGAGCGCGTAGCCGCCCTCCACCCCACGCTGGCTGGCCACGAGCCCGGCATGCCGCAGGTCGAGCAGGATGTTCTCCAGGAAGCGCTGCGGTATCTCCTGCGCGGTCGCGACGCGCTCGCCCTTGAGGAGCCCGTCGGCGGCCGCGAGCTCGAGCATCGCGCGCAGGGCGTAGTCGACCTTGGCGGAGACGCGCACGCGGTGATTCTTCCCTACGCGCGAGGCTCGAACCGCCGGAAGAGGGCGTAGAGACCGGCGTCGTAGACGCTCTTCAGCACTCCGGCGATGACGAACGGCGCGCCCAGCGCGACCTCGATGATCGGGCCTGCGAGGAGCGGGGCGATCGGTCGCGTCACGTACCGGGCAGTGTTGGTGGTCGCGGCCGCCGCCGTGCGCTCGGCGGGATGTCCTCACCTGCCGCCTCGGGCAGCATCGCCTGCTCGAGAGACGTGAACGGGCCGGATTCGACGACGTCGGTCGACACCGTGCCCGTCAGCGCGGCGAGCACCAGCAGCAGGACGGAGTCGGTCAGGGCGAACGCCGCCCCGGCGACGCCCATCACGACGAGCAAGGACGTACCACCGTCGTCGCCCGAGCCGATCGCCGAAGCGTCCGATCAGGATCGAAAACGAGCGCCGTCCCCGCCAGCAGGGCGCCCAGGACGAGACCGACCTGGACGCCGCTCAGACCGCGCTGGGAGGGCGTGACGCCGATCAGGACACTGCCGAACCCGTACGCGAAGGCCCGGAGCGCCTGGACGGCGAGGATCCGGCGTGCGTCGGTGCTCAGTCGCGGCCGGCCGCGATCTCGTTGCGGCACCACGCGTAGACGGCGTCGAAGACCGGCAAGCTCAACTCCAGCTGGCTGCCTGCACCATCGCCTCGAGCCGATCGACGAGCGAGGCGAGCACGGCGAACGCCTCCTCGACCGGCTCCTGCGACGCCAGGTCGACGCCGGCGCGACGAAGCGCATCAAGCGGATAAGCCGAGCCGCCGGCGCTCAGGAACGCCACGTATCGCTCGGCGGCGCCGGGCTCGCCGGCGAGGACGCGGCGCGCGAGGGCGTGCGCGCCCGAGATGCCGGTCGCGTACTGGTAGACGTAGAACGGCTCGTAGAGGTGGGCGAACTGCGCCCAGGTGATCCCGATCCGGTCGCGGTCGAGGTCGAAGCCGGGGCCGTAGGCCTCCGCGAAGAGGTCGGCCGTCCGGTCGCAGAGGAGCTCGGCGGTGAGGCCCTCGCCGCGCTCGACCCGCTCGTGCACCTCGCGCTCGAGGCGCGCCAGGGTCGGCATGACGAAGAAGTAGCGGTGGAAGTTGGCCATCGCCTCGTCGAGCACGGCGACCTGGAGCTCGCGGTCGGAGATCGTCTCGAGGAGATGGGCGCGGAGCAGCGCCTGGTGGAAGTTCGACGCGACCTCGGCCACGAAGAGCGAGTAGCGCGTCGAGACCTGCGGTTGCGCCCGCCAGGCGAGGTAGGAGTGCATCGAATGTCCCAGCTCGTGTGTGAGCACGCCGAGGCTGACGGCGGTGCCGTCGAAGCTCATCACGATGAAAGGGTGCGTCCCGGGCGAGCCGGCGGAGAACGCACCGCCCATCTTGCCCCGATTCGGGTAGACGTCGATCCACCGCTCCTCGAGACAGCCGCGCCGGACGATGTTGACGTACTCGCTGCCGAGCGGCGCGAGCGACTCGCAGATCCAGTCGACGCACTGCTCGTACCCGAGCCGGGGCGGGTCGGCGCCGAGCGGCGCCCAGAGGTCGTACGGCTGCAGGGACTCGACCCCGATCAGGGATGCGCGTGCGCGCCAGTACCGGTGCCAATCGGACAGGTGACGCTCGAACGTCGCGAGCAGGTTGTCGAACACCTCCCTGGGCACGTTTGGCCGGTACAGGGCGGCAGCGAACGTGGAGACGTGACGGCGGGCCCGCATCGAGAAGACGTCCTGCTTGATCGCCGTGGCATAGTTCGCGGCGAGCGCGTGGCGGACGCCGCGATAGCCGTCCGCATGGCTCTCCCACGCGCTGCGGCGCAGTGCCCGGTCCGGGCTCGTCAGCAGAGCCTCGATCGATCCCTGCGTCACCTCCAGCGAGTCACCGGACGCCGAGGCCGCCGGCGCGAACTCCAGATCGCTGTCGACGAGGCTGCTGTAGACCGTGTACGGGCCGGCATGTGCGTCGGAGAGCAGCCCGAGCAGCTCCTCGACCTCGGACGAGCGCACGTGCTCTGCCTGCCGGAAGAGGTCGTCGAGGTAATGGTCGTAGTCGGCGAGCGCGGCGTTGTCCTCCGACCACTGGCGCAGCCGCTGGCGGCCGAGCGCGAGGAGCTCGGGCTCGACGAAGGAGAGCGCCGCCGCCACCTCCGCGTAGACCGAGCGGACGCGACCGAAGCGCGCGACCGCGTCTGGATCCGTCGTCTCCACGGCGTACCCCAGCACGGCGTACGTCGTCACGCGGCCCAGCCGTCTGGTCAGCGCGTCGCGGGCGGCCAGCGCCTCGATGAGCACGCCGGCGTTCTCGCTCAGCCTCCCCTGGAACGCCGCCACGCCGGACGCGTGCCGACGCACCTCCTCGAGCTCGGCCTCCCAGGCCCCAATCGTCGCGAAGACGCTCTCGGCGTTCCAGGTGCGCTCCACCGGGACCGCGCTGCGTGCACGAGTCGCTGCCTCGCTCACGAGCGCCCCCTCACAGCGGGATGTTGCCGTGCTTGCGCTTCGGCCCGGGCTCCCGCTTGGTCAACGCGGTCTCGAGCGCATTGATCAGCACCGGCCGCGTCCGGCGGGGCTCGATCACGTCGTCGACGTAGCCGCGCTCGGCGGCCGTCCACGGGTTGGCGAAGCGCTCCTTGTAGTCGGCGATCAGCTCGGCGCGACGCGCCTCGGGGTCTGGCGCCTCCTCGAGCTCGGAGCGGAAGACGATGTTCACGGCCCCGTCCGGGCCCATCACCGCCACCTCGGCGGTCGGCCAGGCGACGTTGAAGTCGGCGCGGATGTGCTTGGAGCTCATCACGTCGTAGGCACCGCCGTACGCCTTGCGCGCGATCACGGTCAGCTTCGGCACCGTCGCCTCCGCATAGGCGTAGAGCAGCTTGGCGCCGTGGCGGATGATGCCCCCCCACTCCTGCGCCGTTCCGGGCAGGAAGCCGGGTACGTCGACGAAGGTGAGGAGCGGAACGTTGAACGCGTCGCACGTGCGCACGAACCGCGCCGCCTTGACGGAAGCATCGATGTCGAGGACGCCCGCCAGCGCGGCCGGCTGGTTGCCGACGACCCCGATCGAGTGGCCGCCGAGGCGCGCGAATGCGCACACGATGTTCTCCGCGTGATGCGGCTGCACCTCGAGGTAGGCGCCGTCGTCGACTACGGCCGCGATCACGCGGTGCATGTCGTAGGGGCGGTGGGGAGAGTCGGGAATCAGCGTGTCGAGCTCCGGAGCCTCCCGGTCGACCGGGTCCGTGGGGGCCCCCCACGGAGGCGACTCGAGGTTGTTCTGCGGCAGGAACGTAAGTAGATAGCGTGCGTCCTCGAGACACGCCTCCTCGTCGGGAGCGGTGAAATGCGCCACGCCGGACTTCGTCGCGTGGGTCACGGCGCCGCCGAGCTCCTCGAAGCTCACCTCCTCTCCCGTCACGGTCTTCACCACGTCGGGGCCCGTGATGAACATGTACGACGTGCCCTCCACCATCAGCGTGAAGTCGGTGATGGCGGGCGAGTAGACCGCGCCGCCGGCGCACGGGCCCATCACCAGCGAGATCTGCGGGATCACGCCGGAGGCCTGCACGTTGCGCCAGAAGATCTCCGCGTAGCCCGCGAGCGAGACCACGCCCTCCTGGATGCGGGCCCCGCCGGAGTCGTTGATCCCCACCACGGGGCACCCATACTTGACGGCCAGGTCCATCACCTTGCAGACCTTCTCCGCGAAGACCTCGGAGAGCGAGCCGCCGAAGACCGTGAAATCCTGCGAGAACACGAACACGGTGCGGCCGAAGACGGTGCCGTAGCCGGTGACCACGGCGTCGCCCCACGGACGGTTGTCGCGCATCCCGAACTCGACCTCGCGATGGCGCACGTACCGATCGAGCTCCACGAACGAGCCGGGGTCGAGCAGCTTCTCGACCCGCTCGCGCGCCAGGAGCTTGCCGCGCTCGCGCTGGCGCTCGACCGCCTTCTCGCCGGCCGCGGCGGTGGCCTCCGCCCGCAGCTCCTCCAGCCAGCGAAGCTTGGCCTCCGTCGTGTCGTGCGTCGCCATCCGCCGCTGAGCCTAGTGGACGGTCGCCGGCCCCGGCTTCGTTGCCGCGCGGGCGCGCTCAGGGTCCGTGCGACCGCGGCATTTCCCTGTCCGACTGAGCCCTGTCCCGAACGGACGCGACATGGGCCGCCGACCTCCTCCCCTCGGCTCTAGCCTAACGAGCAACTGCAGGCGCAGGGGTTACGCCTTCGTGCCAGGAGTGGGCCGATCGCTCCACCAGCTCCGGTCACGTCGCCTTCGTCGACCGCCTCGCTACAGTCGCTGGCGTGACCGCGCCGCTCGACCGGTCCTCAAGCTGGCCGTACCAGGACGGCGACCCCGGGCCCTTCTCCTACGCACGGGCCGACCACCCGACCGGCGTCGAGACGGAGCAGGCGCTGGGAGTGCTCGAGGGGGGCGAGGCGCTGCTCCTCCCCTCCGGCATGGCAGCAGTCACAACCGCAGTGCTCACGCTCCTGCGGCCGGGCGGCACGATTGCGCTGGCCGAGGGCGCGTACTACGGCCACGCCGTCCTGTTCCGGCACCTCGAACCCTGGGGCGTCCGGTTCGTCGAGTTCGATCAGACCGAGCCGCCGCCGCCGGCCGATCTCGTCGTCCTCGAGGCCCCCGCGAATCCGCTGCTGACGATGCCCGACTTCGCGGCGGCAGCCGCCCACCCCGCCCCGGTCGTGTGCGACTCGACAGTCGCCTCGCCGCTGCGCGTCCGCCCTCTGGAGCACGGATGCGACCTCGTGCTGCACTCGGCGACGAAGGTGCTCGGCGGTCACGACGACCTCCTCGCCGGCGTGCTCGTCACCCGCGACCCCGCGTTGCGCGAGCGTCTGCACACCATGCGCCGCCTGACCGGCATGGTGGCGTCCGCCGACACCGCCTGGCTCCTGCAGCGCGGCCTCAAGACGCTCGAGGTGCGACTCGCGCGGCAGGAGGAGACGGCGCGCACCCTCGCGGAGCGTCTCGAGGCCCACCCCGCCGTGACGACAGTGCGGTATCCGGGGTTCTCCTTCCTCGTCTCCTTCGACGTCGCCGACAGCGAGGCCGCCGGCCGCGTCGAGCGTGCGCTGACGACGATCGTGAACGCGACCAGCCTCGGCGGCGTGAAGACGAAGATCGAGGCGCGCCACCGCTGGGAGGGCGACCGCATTCCACAAGGGCTGCTGCGTCTGTCCGTCGGGCTCGAGGACGTGAACGTCCTGTGGGCGGACCTGGAGCAGGCGCTCGCCTCTGGCTGAAGAGAGCATGTGCCTAAATGACCATGGTCTTATGACCATGATCGCGTTATGCTCAGTTAATGCGCACGATCCCCGCCGGTCGCTTCAAAGCGCAGTGCCTCGCCCTGCTCGACGAGGTGGCCACGACAGGCGAGACGATCGTCGTGACCAAGCGCGGGAAGCCGGTTGCTCGCGTGGGCCCGGTCGAGCAGCCCGCCTCCATGGTGGGCAGCGTCGTCTTCCTCGTCGCTGACGACGAGCTGCTCTTCTCCACCGGGGAGCAGTGGGCCCTCGACCGAGAGTGACGATCCTCGACACGCACGCATGGCTCTGGTGGATTGCAGGCGATCCTCGGCTGTCCGGCGACGCTCGAGCGGCGATCGAGGCTGATACCGATCGAGCCGTCGCGACGATCAGCGTCTGGGAGGCCGTTATGCTCGAGCGTCGAAGGCGACTGCGACTGCTGCCGGACCGGCGGACCTGGATCGCGCGCGCGCTCGGTGGCAGCGGCGTGACGGCGATCGCGCTCACGCCTGAGATCGCGTCGTCTGCTGGCTCGCTCCCAGACACGTTCCCCGGCGATCCGGCTGATCGCATCGTCTACGCCACCGCCCACGAGACGCGCAGCCAAATCGTCACCAAGGACCGACGCATCAGCGCGTACGACCCGGCGCGGATCATCTGGTGAGCGCTCGGCCTCGTCGATGTAGCGATCGTTCGCGCTACCTTGGAGGCATGTTCCTCAAACGGAAGTCCATTGAGTTGCCCACACCCGAGTCCGCCCTCCCCGGGCGCGAGACGCCAATCGCCGTTCCCGCTCGTCACCTCGTCCTCGGCACGCCGCTCACGCCGCCCTTCCCGGACGGGCTGGAGCGGCTGGTCGTCGGCATGGGCTGCTTCTGGGGGGCCGAGCGGATCTTCTGGCAGGCGCCGGGCGTCTACACCACCGCGGTCGGCTACGCAGGCGGACTGACGCCCAACCCCACGTACGAGGAGACCTGCTCCGGGCGCACCGGCCATGCCGAGGTCGTGCTCGCGGTCTTCGACCCCGCGCGGACGAGCTACGACGAGCTGCTGCGGCTCTTCTGGGAGGGTCACGACCCGACCCAGGGCATGCAGCAGGGCAACGACGTCGGCACGCAGTACCGCTCGGCGATCTACTGGCACGACGAGAGCCAGCGCGACGTGGCCGAAGCCTCACGCGAGCGCTTCCAGGCGGAGCTCGACCGCGCCGGCTACGGCCGCATCACCACCGAGATCGCGCCAGCGGGGCCTTTCTACTACGCCGAGAGCTACCACCAGCAGTACCTCGCCGCGAACCCGAACGGCTACTGCGGGCTCGGCGGCACCGGCGTCAGCTGCCCCGTCGGACTCGCCGCGCGTCAGGCCTGAGTCGTCGGCGCGCCGGCTGCCGGCCCGGCGGTGCGCGACTCGAAGCCGCCGGTCAGCCGCTGCGCCAGGTAGACCGGGATGATGGTGAACACGATCACGACCAGCGCGATCACGTTCACGATCGGCAGCTGCTGCCCCTGCCGGATGAACCCGAAGATCAGCAGCGGCAGCGTGTTCTGTGCTCCGGCGGTGAAGAAGGTGACCACGATCTCGTCCCACGACAGCGCGAACGCGAGCAGGGCGCCGGCCACGATCGCGGTGCGCACGACCGGGAACGTCACGTAGCGAAACGTCTGGAAGCCGTTGGCCCCGAGGTCTGCGGACGCCTCGAAGAACGAGCCCGACGTGCGTCGGAGTCGCGCGAGCACGTTGTTGTAGACGACGACGACGCAGAACGTGGCATGCCCGACGACAATCGTCCAGAAGCTGAACTGGATGCTCCAGAACGTGAAGAAGGAGTTGAGGGCCATGCCCGTGATGATCCCCGGCAGAGCGATCGGAAGGACGAAGATGAAGGAGATCGCGTTCTGCCCGAAGAACCGGAAGCGACCGAGCGCGAACGCGGCGAGCGACCCGAGCACGAGCGCGGCGACCGTCGCCACGAGCCCCGCGCGGATCGAGAGCCACAGCGCGTCGCGCACCTCCTCGTCGTGCCACGCCTGCGAGAACCACTTGGTCGTGAACCCCGGGATCGGCCAGCTCTGGACGTTCGAGGCGTTGAAGGCGTAGACGCCCATGATCACGATTGGGATCCACAGGAAGCCGACGACCAGCACGGCCCAGACCCACAACCCGATGCGGAGAGAGCGCGTCTCCATCAGAGGTTCTCGAACGCCCCGAGCCGCTTCATCAGGACGAGGTAGACGGCCATGATCGCGAGCGGCACGGTGGCGAACGCCGCGGCGAACGGCACGTTGTTCGCCACCCCGACGTTGGCGAAGATCACGTTCCCGATCAGCTGGGAGCTCGGCCCGCCGACGAGGGTCGGCGCGATGTAGTCGCCGAGGGTGAGCGAGAAGGTGAAGATCGAGCCGGCCGCGATGCCGGGGACGGCGAGCGGCAGGATCACGCGCCGCAGGGTGGTCCAGCTCTTCGCCCCCAGGTCCGCCGACGCCTCGAGCACCGAGCCGGGAACCCGCTCGAGCGAGGCGACCACCGGCAGCACCATGAACGGGAACCAGATGTACGTGTAGACGAGCCACATGGCCCAGTTCGTGAAGAGGATGTTCTGGCCCGGCAGCCCGATGCCCTCGAGCAGCCAGTTGAGCGCACCGTCCGGGTTCAGGATCAGGCGCCACGAGTACACGCGCACGAGGTAGCTGACCCAGAGAGGGAGGATCGTCGCGACGAGGAGGATCACCCTCAGCCGAGGCCCCGCCACACGGACGAGGAAGAGCCCGTACGGGACGGCGAGCACGATGCACGCGACGGTGACCGCCGCGGCCAGACCGACGGTCCGCAACGCGACGCGGCGGTACGTCGGGTCGTCCAAGAGGAGCCTGAAGTTGTCGAGGGACCACGTCCGGACGATCTCGCTCGTGAACTCGTCGACCGTCCAGAACGCGGCCACGAGCAAGGCGACGAGGGCCGCGACGTAGACGAGCAGGAAGGCCGACACGGGAGGCACGAGCTCTGCCAGCGCCTTCGTCCAAGGTCGGCGCCAGCCGAGCCGAGAGAGAGCGGAGGGCTCCCCCCGGGGAGCCCTCCGTCGTTCGTTGCGCGTCCGCCGCCACCGATGCGTGCTAGCCGAGCACCTGCGTCCAGGCCTGCACCCAGCGCGTGTAGGGCATGCAGACCTTGCCGCGGCTGTCGCCGCAGTCCGCCACTGGCGTCTTCCAGAACTTGATCGAGTTGTAGTACGACTCCGCCGCGTCGGCCGAGTACTCGGCGCACGACCCCTTGACGAGCTTGTTCATCTCGCCGCACGCCTTCCTGTTCACCGGGGTCTCGCCGTAGTAGGTGGCCTGCTGCGCCTGCGCCTTGGGCGTGGTGATGTAGTTCATCCACAGGTAGCCGCAGTTCGGATGCTTCGCCTCGGAGGACAGCATCCACGTGTCGAGCCAGCCCGTCACGCCCTCCTTCGGGTTCACCGCCGCGACGGGCGCCTTGGCGCCCTTCAGCGTCGAGAGCTGGTAGGGCCACGAGGCACCGAGGGTCGCGGAGCCGTTCTTGAACAGGTCGATCTGGTCCGAGGCGAGGGACCAGTACTTCTTCACCAGCGGCTTCTGCTGCTTGAGCAGAGCGATCGCCGCGGCGAACTGCTTCGTGTCGAGCTCGTACGGATCCTTGATCCCGAGCGAGGGCTGGATCTTCGACAGGTACAGAGCCGCGTCGGCGATCTGGATCGGGTTGTTGGGGATGCTGATCTTCCCCTTGTTGGCCGGGTCGTAGATCGCCTTCCAGGACATCGGCTTCTTCTCCTCCTTCGTGTTGTAGAGGAGGATGTTGGGCCCGAACTGCACCGAAACCCCGTAGTGCTTTCCGTCCACGGTGTTCGACGCCGGGGACTTGAAGGCGTTGAAGAAGTCCTTGAAGCTGGAGAGCAGCTTCGTGTTGACCTCGGCGACGTCACCACCGTAGATGAGCCGCAGGCTTGCGTCACCGGACGCCGAGACCATGTCGTACTGGCCTCCGCCGCCCGACCGCATGAGGTTGACCATCTCGTCGGAGCTGCCGGCGTATTTGACGCTGACCTTGCAGCCCGACTGCTGCTCGAACGGCTTCACCCACTGCTTCTCCGTGTAGCCCTCCCAGGCGACGAGCGTGAGCTTGCCCTCACCCGACCCGATCGACGTCGGCAGCGCCGCAGGCGTCGACACGCCGGCAGCCGGAACCGCGAGCGCTGCCACCACTGCCGCGCACGCGACGTGGCGAATCCTCTTCAACAACACCTAGCCCTCCTTGATCTCGAATTCCACGTCCGGGCTCCAGGCGAGCCGGACGCGGGTGCCTTCCATGGCATGAACATCAGACGACGAAACGGCGAGGTTTTGCTGTAATGCGACGAGCTCTCCGCCGGCGTCCAGCTCGACGACGAAGCGCGTCACGGCGCCGAGGTAGATCGCGGCCGCCACGACACCCGGCTCGCCCTCCGCCGCGTTCGCGTCGAGCACCCGGATCTTCTCGGGCCGCACCGTGAACCTGCGACCCTCGCGCAAGAGCACGTTCGAGGTGCCGATGAAACCGGCCACGAAGCTTGAGGCCGGGTGCTCGTACAGCTCCGCGGGCGCGCCGAGCTGCTCGATGCGACCGTGGTCGAAGACGGCGATCCGGTCGGACATCGTGAGCGCTTCCTCCTGGTCGTGCGTGACGTAAACGAACGTCATGCCCAGGTCCTGCTGGATGTGCTTCAGCTCGATCTGGAGCTCCTGCCGCAGCTTCAGGTCGAGCGCACCGAGGGGCTCGTCGAGGAGCAGCGCCCGCGGACGGTTGACGATCGCACGTGCCAGTGCGACACGCTGGCGCTGTCCGCCGGAGAGCTGGCTCGGCTTGCGCCCGCCGTAGCCCGAGAGTCGCACGAGCTCCAGGGCCTCGCCGGCGCGCAGCCCGCGCTCGGCCTTCGTCACCTTCTTCACCCGCAGCCCGTATTCGACGTTTTGCTGCACGCTCATGTGCGGGAAGAGCGCGTAGTCCTGGAAGACGGTGTTGACCGGGCGGTCGAAGGGCGGGAGACCCGACACGTCCGCGCCCGAGAGCAGGATCGATCCCTCGTCGGGGCGCTCGAAGCCGGCGATCATGCGCAGCGTCGTCGTCTTCCCCGAGCCCGACGGGCCGAGCATGGTGAAGAACTCCCCGCGGCGGATGTCGAGGTCGACCGAGTCGACGGCGGCCACGTCGCCGTAGCGCTTCGTCACGCCGCGCAGGCTGATGTCAGGCTGCTCGGACGAGCCGGCCCGCGTGGCCTCGGTCGGCTGTGCCACCGCCATCGCGCGAGTATGAACGAGCCCGCCACGCCGCGTAAGGGACGGAAATCAGGCGGCGGCCACCGCCTCCTCGAGCAGCGCGAGCCCTTCGTCCAGCTCCTCCTCCGAGATCGTGAGCGGCGCCAGCAGGCGGATCACGTTGCCGTAGATGCCGCAGGCCAGCAGGAGCAGCCCGCGCTCGAACGCCGCGTCGACGATCGCCTTCGCTCGGTCGGGCGACTCCTCGGCCAGCTCGAAGGCGAGCATCGGGCCCAGGCCGCGCACGTCTCCGATCTCGTCGCGGCGAGAGGCAATCCCCTCCAGCCGCGCCCGCAGCGTCTCGCCCAGCCTGGTTGCGTCCGCGAGGAAGGCCGGATCCGTGATCGCGTCGAAGACAGCGACGGCCGCCGCGCACGAGAGCGGGTTGCCGCCGAAGGTGCCGCCGAGACCGCCCGGCGGCACGGCGTCCATGATCTCCGCGCGTCCCGTGACCGAGGCCAGCGGCAGCCCACCGCCGATCGACTTGCCGGCCACGATCAGATCGGGCACCACGCCGTCGTAGTGCTCGATCGCCCAGAGCTTCCCGGTGCGCCCGGCACCCGTCTGCACCTCGTCGTCGACGTAGAGGATCCCGTGCTTCCGGCAGAGCTCGGCGAGACGCGCCGGGAAGTCCGCGGGCATCGGGATGAAGCCGCCCTCACCCTGCACGGGCTCGAGCACGACGCAGGCCACGGTCTCCGGGTCGACCTCGGTCTTGAACGCACGCTCGATCCCGCGGATCGCGTCGTCGCTGGAGATCCCGCGATAGGGGTACGGCGACGGCACGCGGTAGACCTCGGGCGCGAACGGGCCGAAGCCGGCCTTGTACGGCTTCACCTTGCTCGTCATCGTCATCGTCAGGAGCGTCCGGCCGTGGAACGCGTTGTCGAACACGATCACGGCGGGCCGCCCGGTGGCCACGCGGGCGATCTTGACCGCGTTCTCGTTCGCCTCGGCGCCCGAGTTGACGAGCAGCGACTTCTGCTCGGCGCCGGCGCACGGAGACGTCTCGGCCAGGCGCTTGCACACCTCGACGTACGGCTCGTAGACGCCGACCATGAAGCACTGGTGCAGGTACTCGTCGGCCTGGGCGTGGATCGCCTCGACGACCGGCCCGAAACGATGACCGGTGTTCTGGCAGCCGATGCCCCCTGCGAAGTCGACGAACGTGCGCCCGTCGACGTCGGTGACGCGTGCGCCTTCGGCGTGGGCGACCACGAGGCGCGGCGTGGAGACGCCGTTCGACACATAGCGCGCGCGCTCGGAGAGAATGCGGTCGTGGATGGAGCTGGTGTCGGTGTGCATCGGCCGAGTATGCCCCGTCGCGACGGTGTGTGGATTCCCGTACTGCGGGCGCGACGCGGCTCTGCGACGATCCGTCCATGCCACCGACCGTCCTCGTCGTCGACGACCACCCCAGCTTCCGCGCCTCGGCACGGGCGATCCTCGAGGCGGAGGGATTCTCGGTCGTCGGCGAGGCCGCGGACGGAGCGTCGGGGCTCGCTGCCGCGGAGGCACTCGCGCCGGAAGTCGTGCTGCTCGACGTGCAGCTGCCCGACATGAGCGGCTTCGAGGTCTGCGCCGCCCTGACGCGGCGCAACGGCTCCTCGCCCGCGGTCGTCCTCGTCTCCAGCAGAGACGCGTGCGAGTACGGCCCGCTGATCGAGCGCAGCGGCGCCCGCGGCTTCGTGGCCAAGGCCGAGCTCTCCGGCGAGGCCGTCGCAGCGCTGCTCGCGTGAGAAAGCTCCGCTTCGGCCTCGCGGGCGCCGCGATCCTCGTCCTCGCTGCGATCGCGGTCGCGCTCATCTTCACCAACGAGACGAACGACAGCCCCTGGCTCACGGCCACGTTCGCCGTCACCGCCGGGGTCTCGTTCGTCGCCGCCGGGCCTCGTGGCGCTCTGGCGCCGGCCGGAGAACGGCACCGGCTTCCTGCTGGCCGCGACCGGCTACGTCTGGTTCCTCGGGCGCGCTCGGGGAGTCCACCAACAGCTGGGTCTGGACGGTCGGGTTCTGCCTCGGGCAACCTCGCGTTCGTCGTCTTCCTCGCACTGATCCTGGCGTATCCGAGCGGCACGCTCGACCGGCGCGAGCGCTGGCTCGTGGCCGTACCGGGCGCTATCGCGATCGGTGCGAACACGGCCGTCGCGCTGGTGGTCGATCAGCCCCTCTCCGAGGATCGGCCCTCGAGCAGCGCGATCGCGCTCACGAACCGCCCGGGCTGGGGCGACGCGATCGACCTCGTCTCGACCGTGGTCGTCGTGCCGTTCCTGCTCGCCGTGATCGTGATCCTCGTGCCGCCGCTGGCGGCGCGCCTCGACGCCGCAGCGCCGCCTCCTGCGCCCGGTCTACGCCAGCTGCGCGCTCGCGCTCTCGCTGCTCATCACGGGCGTTCTGGTCGACTCGATCAGCGAGACCGCGTTCACGGTCGTCTGGCTCTGCTTCCTCGCCGCGTTCGCGGCCGTGCCGCTCTCGTTCCTCTGGGGCGTGCTGCGCAGCCGGCGTGCAGCGGATCTCGGCGGCGAGACTGCTGCTCTCGCTGGACGCAGGCTCGGAGCTGCGCGACGCGCTCGCGCAGGCGCTGCACGACCCGTCGCTCGAGATCGTGTACTGGCTCGAGGAGGCCGCACGGTGGGTCGACGCGGAGGGCAGGCAGACGCGCCGCCGACCGCGTCACCCGGTCGCTCGGTGACCGACGGTCGACCGCGACGGGACGCGTGTCGCCGCCCTCGTCCACGACGCCGCGCTCGACGACGAGCCGGACCTCGTGGAGCTCCGTCGCCGCCGCGGCCGCGCTCTTCCTCCAGAACGAGCGTCTGCAGGCCGAGCTGCGCGCCCAGTACGCGTTCCTGGAGACGATCGCGAACACGGCGCCGAGCCTGCTCGTCGTCGTCGACCCCGGACGGCCGCATCCTCAACCAGAACCGCGCCACCCTGATCGCGAGCGGCCTCGCCGACGAGGAGCTGATCCGAGGCCGCTACTTCTGGGACGTGTTCATCGACCCCGAGGAGCGCGAGGAGATGCGGGCGCGATTCGCGGCCGCTGCACCCGACTTCCCCGCCAACGAGTACGAGAACACGTTCACGAACGCGCGCGGGGAGCGCCGGGTGGTCGCGTGGGAGAGCGCGCCCGTCCTCGACGAGGACGGCAACGTCGTGAGCATCATCGCCGGCGGGCTCGACATCACGGAGCGCAAGCAGCGGGAGGTGGAGCTCGAGCGACGCCGGGAGGAGCTCGTGGCGACGGGCCAGCGCCTGTCGGCGGTGATCGCGAGTTCGCCCGCGGCGATCCTGGAGGTCGATCTCGAAGGCGTCGTGCTGCGGTGGAACCCGGCGGCCGAGCGGATGTTCGGCTATTCGGCGGCGGACGTGCTCGGCAAGGGCGTGCCCGATGTGCCGCTCGTCCCGGCCGACCGCCTCGAGGAGCTCGCCGAGCTGTTTGCGCGCGTGCGCGAGGGCGAGAGCTACTGGGGATTCGAGACGAAGCGCCTCCGACGCGACGGGACGCTCTTCGACGTCGAGATCGCCGCCGCGCCGATTCGCGACGCGACCGGCGCGATCGTGGGCCACATGGCGCTCTTCAGCGACATCACCGAGCGCAAGCGCCACGAGGAGGACGTTCGCACCGAGCGCGACTTCCTCGTCACGCTGAGCCGCGCGACCCCGAGCCTGGTCACCATCGTCAACGGCGACGGGCGCGTGAACGCGGAGCTGGGCGTGAACCGCGCCTTCACGAACCTCATCGGACACACGGACGAGACGGCCATCGGGCGCTTCTTCTGGGAGCTCGTCAGCCCGCCGGGCGAAGAGGAGACCTTCGCCGCCGCGATCGCGCGGGGCGGTCGCGCGGGACTCGGTGGTCGAGCGCGAGAGCACGTGGCTGACACGGGGCGGCGAACAGCGCTCCGTCGAATGGACGTGCCGCCCGCTGGGGGAGGTGAGACGGCAGGCCGTCTATCTCGTGTGCGGGACGGACGTGACCGAGCACCGCCTCCGCGAGCTCTCGCTCGAGCGCGAGGGCGAGTTCCTGCGTACCGTCGCAGGCTCGATCGAGAGCCTCCTCGTCGTCGTCGACGAGGACGGCGTCGTCGTCGGGCACTCGGTGAACTCGGCGTTCGAGCGGCGACTCGGCTGGTCGGAGGACGAGATGCGCGGGTCGCGAGCTTCGTCGAGCTCTTCGTGCCGGGCGAGCGAGCCGGCGCACTGGATGGCGATGCGCGACGGCCGCCGACGGCGCAGCGATGCCGCGGAGCGCGAGTCCCGCTGGCGCGGGCGGGACGGCACGGAGATCGACGTGGCCTGGATCGCGACGCCGGTCGTGGATCCGTCCGGCGACGAGCAGGTGCTCGTCTCGGGCACCGACGTGACCGAGCGCAAGCGCCAGGAGGAGGAGATCCGCGCGTCGCGCGCGCGCATCGTGCAGGCGGCGGACGACGGCTCGGCGCGGAGCTCGAGCGTGACCTCCACGAC
The DNA here is from genome assembly GCA_963708005.1 of uncultured Actinomycetes bacterium. Lineage (GTDB taxonomy): Bacteria > Actinomycetota > Thermoleophilia > Gaiellales > Gaiellaceae > Gaiella. Next base: position 61,629 of record CAVPRY010000001.1, read on the forward strand.
GGCGCACAGCAGCGACTCGTGGCGCTGTCCCTCTCCCTCCGGCTCGCCGAGGCAAAGCTCCACGTCGGACCCGACGGCTGCGGCCGCCGATCCTCGGAGGCGCTCGCGAGGAGCTCGCTCACGCCCTCGACGAGCTGCGCGAGCTCGCGCGCGGGATCCACCCGGCGGTGCTCACCGACCGCGGCCTGGCGGCGGCGGTCGAGAACCTCGTGCTGCGAGCGCCGCTCCCGGTGCGGGTGGAGATGCCCGACGAGCGACTCCCCGCACCCGTCGAGGCCGCGGCGTACTTCGTCGTCGCCGAGGCGCTCACGAACGTCGCCAAGTACGCGGGCGCGACGTCGGCGAACGTGCGCGTGTGCGCCGAGGACGGCCTCGTCACGGTGGAAGTGGCCGACGACGGCGCCGGCGGTGCCGACCCCGCCGCCGGGAGCGGTCTGCGCGGGCTCTCCGACCGCGTCGCCGCATTGGACGGCTCGCTCCAGGTGGAGAGCAGCCCGGGGCAGGGTACGCGCGTCCTCGCGCAGCTCCCCGTTCGCAGTGCCGCCCTCTCGCTGTAGGGCTGGCCGCACCCCCGGACGCCAGCCGGCCGGACGGTCGTCGAGCCGGCTCAGTGCGAGTCTGCGGCCATGACCAACGACCGCACCGAGGAGGCCAGGATGTCCGCCGTGACCACACCTTCCCGTCCGCCGCGAGCTGGCACACCGCCACTCGAACGGCATCGACGTCACCCTCTCCTGGAGCCCTGCCGCCGACGTCCTGCTCGTCACGGTCCTCGACGAGGCCGGCGACGACTTCGAGCTCGTCGTCGAGGCGCACGAGGCGCTCGACGCCTTCGAGCACCCGTACGCCTACGCAGCCTTCCGCGGTCTCGACCTCATCGATGTCGCCGCGTGAGGCACGCCTGCTCGCAGTCGCTGCGGCGACGACCGCCCTGCACGTCCTCGACGATGCCACCCTTCATCGCGAGCCGGGGACGACGGTTGCAGACCACCTGATCGGCGCCGGCGCCATCCTCGCCGTTCTTGCCGTCGCTGCCGCCGTCTTCCCCCGGCTCCGTGCAGGCTCCCAAGCGATTCTCGCCCTGTTACTGGGCGCGCTGGCAACGACGTACGGCGCGCTGGCGCTGGCCGAGGTCGCGCTGCAGGGTCACGTCTCCGCCGGTGACGTCACCGGCCTCCTGTGCCTTCCCGCCGGCGTGCTCGCGCTCGCGCTCGGCGTGCGCGTCCTCTGGCGCAGCCGCCGCCGCGACGGCTCGCGCACGCGCCGGTACGCTCGCCGGGCGGGAATCGCCGTCGTCGGCGTCGTCGGAGCGCTCACGCTCGTGCTCCCCGTTCTGCTCGCAGTCGGCTTCATGCACACGCCGCGCGTCACGGTCGAGCCTGAAGACCTCGGTCGCCCCTACGAGGAGGTGACGCTGCGCACGAGCGACGGCCTCGACCTCGCGGCCTGGTACGTCCCCTCTCAGAACGGCGCCGCCGTGATCGCCTTTCCGGGCCGCAGTCAGCCCGCTCCCCACGCCCGGATGCTCGTCCGCCACGGCTACGGCGTGCTGCTCCTCGACATGCGCGGGGACGGCGAGAGCGAGGGCGACCCGAATCCGTTCGGCTGGGGCTCGGCACGCGACGTCGAAGCGGCGGTGGCGTTCCTCCACACACGCACCGACGTCGAGCCGGGCCGGATCGGCGGGCTCGGTCTCTCTGTCGGCGGCGAGCTGTTGCTGCAGGCGGCGGCAGAGGGAGCCGACCTGGACGCGGTCGTCTCCGAGGGCGCGGGCTATCGCACGTGGCGCGAGTACCGCCAGCAGGGCGGAGCAGGCACGTGGCTCCTGGCCCCGCAGATGGCACTGCTGTTCGGCACGCTGCGCGTGATCGCGCACGAGCCTCCGCCGCCACCGCTCGACCAGCTCGTCGGCCGCATCGCGCCGCGCCCGATCCTCTTGATCGAGGCCGGGCACGGCCAGGGCGGCGAGACGTTGAACAGCCTCTACTACCGCCGCGCGGGGAAGCCGAAAGAGCACTGGCTGATCCCGGAGGCACAGCACACCGGCGGTCTGGCCACACGCCCGGTCGAGTACGAGCGGCGCGTCGTCGGCTTCTTCGACCGAGCGCTCGACGGGAGCCGTGATGGGTAGGCGCCTCGCGCTCGAGCTGCGGGTGGCGCTGGCCTTCGTCGCGGCTCTCGTGGCGGCCTTCCTCGCCTTCGTGGACCGAGCGCGGCCGGCACTTGCCGTGGCGTTCGCACTGGCCGCAACGGCACTCGTCGCGGGCCTCGTCTCGACGTTGCGACAGCGGCCCCGCGCGGCCTCGGCGAGACGGCGCTGGGGACGACGCGCCCTCTCGGCGGTCGCTGCAGTGCTGCTCCTCTACTTCGTCGTCGTGCCGGTCTCCGAGACCGTCCCGACGCATATGGACACCGCGTGCTCGGCTTCCTCCACCGGGCACTCCGGTCCGAGCGCTGAGCATACGTCTTCGGCCCCGCCGGGACCACGGGAGCAAAGGAGTCTGAGGCCGAGCGGACACGTCGCGCGCCGGGCGCGCAGAGCTTCTGCAGGGTGCGGAAGACCGCACCGCGAGACGCCAGCCCGCCGCATCGCCGCCCACGGGCGGGAGTGCGACGCTGCAGGAGTCAGATCGACCAGGAGGCAGAGATGAACCTCACCCGCATCAGCCGCACTCCCCGGTTCCGCCGCGCCGCCGAGATCAACCTCGAGACCCGGCATGCCGACCGCCCGCTCCTCCCCGTCGCCGAGATCTTCGCCTGGCGCGCGTGACATCCGCATACCGGTTCGCTCCTCCGGGGCGGCTCTCCCGATTGGCCCACGATCGCGAGAGCCGCCCCGATTCGCGGACCCGCCCAGTGGTGTCTCCGGGAAGTTCGGTGCTGCTTGGTCGAGCGAAAACCGAGCAGCGCTAGGACGCAGGGAGCCCCCATACCTGAAGGTATGGGGGCGACCGAGGACGACGCGATGCGAAGCGTTTGCAGCCGGCCAAGCGGTGCCGTACTTCCCGGAGCCGCCACTAGACTCCGCTGCGTGACGCGTGTCGTCATCGCGGACGACTCCGTGCTCCTGCGCGAGGGTGTCGCGCGGCTGCTGGACGACGCCGGATTCGAGGTCGCCGGCCAGTCGGGCACGGCGGAGGACCTGCTCCGCCACGTCGGTCTGCTACAAGCCGGACGTGGCGATCGTGGACATCCGCATGCCGCCGACCCACACCGACGAAGGTCTGCGTGCCGCGCAGCAGATCCGCGAGCGCTACCCGGACGTCGGCGTGCTCGTGCTTTCCCAGTATGTCGAGGCCGCCTACGCGATGGAGCTCCTGCAGACGAGCGCCGAGCGCACCGGCTACCTGCTCAAGGACCGCGTCTCGGACCTGGAGCAGTTCACCCAGGCCGTGCAGCGCGTCGCCTCGGGCGGCACCGCCCTCGACCCGGCAGTGGTGAGCCAGCTCGTCGGGCGGCGGCGCGAGCAGGACCCGCTCGAGGAGCTCACACCGCGCGAGCGCGAGGTGCTCGAGCTGATGGCCGAGGGCCGCTCGAACCAGGCGATTGCCGACCACATGGTCGTCACGCTCCGTGCCGTGGAGAAGCACGTGACGAGCATCTTCACGAAGCTCGGGCTGCCAGCGAGCGCCGACGATCATCGTCGCGTGCTCGCGGTGCTCACGTACCTGCGCGGCTGACGCGGCCCCCGAGGTGTGGGCAACCGCATCGCCGCTCGCGGGCTCACCCCATCGCGGGGCGGCTCTGTGCAGAGGAGAGTGGATCCATGCTTCGCGCCTGGCTCTCCCACTCGCACTCCGGCCTCCGCGAGGTCGGCGCACTGGCCGGGCTCTACGCGGTATACGAGGTCGTCCGCGGCTTCGGCGGCGAGGACTACGACGCCGCGCTCGACCACACGGCGGACATCGTCGCCCTCGAGCGCTCGTTCGGCGTCTTCGGAGAACAGGCCGTGCAGCGCGCTGCGGAGAGCGTCGGCTTCCTACCGGCGCTGCTCGGGGCCGCCTACATCCTCCTCCACTTCGTGGGCACGGCGGCGGTCGTCATCTGGGTCTACCGTCGGCGCCGCACCCACTTTCCCCTCCTGCGCACGACGCTGATCGCCGCCACGGCGCTCGCCCTCGTCGGCTACGTCCTGTATCCCGCCGCTCCGCCTCGCCTCGCCGACCTCGGCTTCGCGGACACGGTCAGCTCGCACACCGGTCTCAACCTCAGCTCCGACCTGCTCGGAAGCCTCTACAACCCGATCGCGGCCGTTCCCAGCCTCCACTTCGGGTACGCGCTGATCGTCGGCGTCGCGCTCGCGGCCCTGGCTCGCCACCGCGTCGTCCGTCTGATCGGTGCCGCCTATCCGCTCGTGATGCTGTTCGTGATCGTGGCCACGGGCAACCACTTCTTCTTCGACGCGCTGGCCGGCGGCCTCGTCGTCGCAGCAGGCTGGCTGCTCGCGCGGGCCATCGTGCAGACGCCGCGGCAGACGGACCTGTCGCCCGGCGGCTGCGGGCCCGCCGCCGCCGCGGCGTAGCAGAGAAGCCGGGCCGAGTCGAGTCGAAGGCCACCCGTGCGGGTGGCCTTCGATCGTGAGTGCGGGCACCCCCGGGTGGCCTTCGATCGTGAGTGCGGGCAGCCCCACCCCAAGACGCCAGGGCGCCCCACTGTCCCGCGGGCCGGCCGGTGCGAGCCTCCGAGGAGTCCAACGACCCTTGAAGGAGAGCCTGATGTCACCCTTGAAGCGCAGCACGAATATCGCGGCCCGGATGGGTCGCTGGAGCGCGAGCCACTGGAAGACCGCAGCCTTCGGTTGGCTTGCGTTCGTCATTGCCTCGTTCGCCATCGGTATCGCACTTCCCGTGCACATGATCGAGAATAAAGACGCCGCTGTCGGCGAGGCCGGCAAGGCCAACAAGATCGTCGACGAGGCGTTCGACCTCGACAAGACCGGCCAGGGCGAGCTCGTGATCGTCCAGTCCAAGACGAAGACGGTCGACGACCCCGCCTTCCGCTCGACGATCAACGAGACGATCGGCGTGCTCTCGAAGTTCAAGAAGGTCGAGAAGCTGCACTCGCCGCTGACCGCCGGCAACGAGGGTCAGATCTCGCCCGACCGCCACTCGGCCTTGATCGTCTTCAGCCCTCGCGGCAGCTACGACGAGGCCGCGCTGTACATCGACACGATCGTCGCCGCCACTGCTGGTGTGCAGAAAGCGCACCCGGACTTCTACGTGGCGGAAGCGGGCGTCTCGACCGAGAAGGCGCTCGACAAGGTGATCAACTCCGGGATCGCGAAGGCAGGGCTGATCGCACTGGTCCTGACGCTCGTCGTCCTGCTGCTGGTGCTGGGCTCGGCCGTCGCCGCGTTGGTGCCGATCCTGGTGGGGCTGACGTCCGTGTTCGCCACGTTCGGGCTCGTTTCGCTGCCCAGCCAGCTCGTCCCGATGGACGCGTCCGTCAACGAGGTCATCCTGCTGATCGGGCTCGCCGTCGGCGTCGACTACTCGCTCTTCTACCTCCGCCGCGAGCGTGACGAGCGGCGCGCGGGCAGAAGCGAGCGCGCAGCAATCGAGGCCGCCGCTGCGACCTCCGGTCGGGCGGTGCTGATCTCCGGCTTCACCGTGATCATCGCCATGGCCGGCATGCTGCTCTCGGGCGACAAGACGTTCATGTCCTTCGCGATCGGCACGATGATGGTCGTCGCCGTGGCCATGATCGGCTCGCTCACCGTGCTGCCGGCGATGCTTTCGAAGCTCGGCGACCGCGTCGAGAAGGGACGGATCCCGTTCCTGCACCGGCTGCGCCGAGACAACGGCGAAGGCAGCCGCTTCTGGAGCGCGATCCTGCGGCCCGTGCTTCGCCACCCGCTGATCTCAGCGGCGGCCTCGGCATCCGTGCTGGTCGTCCTGGCCATCCCGGCGTTGCATCTGCACACCGCCGACAGCGGCCTCGACGCACTCCCGAAGAGTCAGCCCGAGCTGAAGACCTTCCACGCCATCGACGACGCCTTCCCAGGCAAGGCGACCGCGGCGATCGTGGCGGTCACCGGCGGGGACGCGACGCGACTCGGCCCGGCGATCGCCAACCTGAAGACGAAGGCACTCGCCTCCGGCGAGATGCAGAACCCGATCCAAGTCGAGCAGAGCCCCGACGGGTCGACGTTCAAGGTCGACATCCCCCTCGCCGGCAACGGAACCGACAAGGTGTCGAACCACGCGCTCGCGACTCTGCGCAACGAGATCGTGCCTGCGACCATCGGCACCGTCCCCGGAGTCGAGTACGCGGTCGGCGGCTCAACGGCGGGCTCGCACGACTTCAACGCCGCGATGAAGTCGTCGGCCCCGTTGGTGTTCGGCTTCGTCCTGCTGTTCGCGTTCCTGCTCTTGCTGGTCGCGTTCCGCTCGATCGTGATCGCTCTCAAGGCGATCCTGCTCAACCTGCTCTCCGTCGCCGCCGCTTACGGCATGCTCGTCGCCATCTTCCAGTGGGGCTGGGGAGAGAACCTGCTCGACTTCAACTCGACCGGCGGCATCGCTTCCTGGCTGCCGATGTTCCTGTTCGTGATCCTGTTCGGACTCTCGATGGACTACCACGTCTTCATCCTCAGCCGCATCCGCGAAGCATTCGACCGCGGCCTCTCCACCGAAGACGCTGTCGAGCATGGCATCCGCACCACCGCCGGAGTCGTCACCGGAGCCTCGATCGTCATGGTCGGCGTGTTCAGCGTCTTCGCGATCCTGCCGCTCCTCGACCTCAAGGAGATGGGGATCGGTCTCGCCGCCGCGATCCTCATCGACGCCACCATCGTCCGCGCGGTGCTCCTGCCCGCCACGATGAAGCTGCTCGGCAAGTGGAACTGGTACCTGCCGACGTGGCTCGAGTGGCTCCCCCGCCTCGAGCACGGGCGCTCGGCCGACGCGCCGGCCGTGCCCGAGCGGGCCGCAGCGTAAGCGACTCTCCCTCCCCGAGAAGGCCCCGGCAGCGCCGGGGCCTTCGGTCGTCCCGGCGGCGGTGCGGCCCCGTGACAGAATCGCCGCGTGCCGTTTCTGAAGCTGATCGACCCCGACGACGCGAGAGGGCTGCTCAAGGAGGAGTACGACGCCGCCATCGCCCGCGCCGGCAAGGTGTTCAACGTCGTTCGGGCGATGAGCCTGCGACCCGGCGTGCTGCGACGCTCGATGCAGCTCTACCGCGAGATCATGTTCGGCCATTCGGGCCTCACGCGGCAGGAGCGTGAGCTCCTGGCGGTCGTGGTCTCGCGCGAGAACGACTGCCACTACTGAATTCGCGCCCACGCCGACGACCTCCGTGCCGAGGGCGCTGCAGCCGATCTGGTGGAGCAGGTGATGGCCGACTACCGTGCGGCGGCGCTCGAGCCCCGCGCCCGCGCGCTATGCGACTTCGCGGCGAAGCTGACGGTCTCACCCGCGAGCGTCGGTGCGGACGATGTGGAGAGCCTGCGCGCCCACGGCCTCGACGACGCCGCGATCCACGATGCGATCCAGGTGATCGCGTACTTCGCCTACATCAACCGGGTCGCCGACGCCGTCGGCATCGAGGACGAGCCCGAGTGGTCGACTTGAGCCGAGGACTTGGCCCGACAGGCCGCGGCCGGGCAAGCGGCCGCCTTCAGGGATCTTCGTGCGGTGGAATCCGCGTGAGCGGATTCCACCCTCGCGCAGACAATCAGCGCTCGACGATGACCAGCTGGTCGGCGGCGACGTCTGTGAGACGGGTCTCGCGGCCCCCGGGATATCGGACGCGTAGCTCCGAGACGCGCGTGGCGTCCCCGAGCCCGAAGTGCACGCGCGGATCCTCCGACGAGAGGTAGCTGCTGCCCGCGTGTACCTCCCGCACGAGCGTGCGGCCGTCGGCGAGCACCGCCGTCACCTCGGCGCCGGGTGAGAAGGCGCCGAGCTGCACCTCGAGCCAGTGTCCGCGGGCGCCGGTGTTCTGGATCAGTAGCAGCGGGCCGCCGATCGAGTTGACCGCGAAGTCGAGGTCTCCGTCGTTGTCGTAGTCGGCCGCCGCCAACCCGCGGCCGTTGACCGGGGTGCTCCGGTCGAGTCCGACGAGCCGCGTGGCGTCCGCGAAGCTCCCGGGGTGGCCGGAGCCGGCCAGGTTCTGGAGGACTTGCAGCCGCTGGGCGTCCTTCTTCAGGTCGACCACCGGTATGGCGCCGTTGGCGAGCACGAGATCGGGACTGCCGTCGAGGTCGAGATCCGCCCAGGAGACCCCCCAGCCGGTGGAGCTCGCGCCCATCGCGGCCGCGAAGCCCGCACGGGCGTCGGCGAACGCGGGGCCCGTGCCGGACGACCGATGCCGGAAGACAGCGTGCAACTGGTCGCGAGAGTTGGTGACGAAGAGGTCGGAGCGCCCGTCGAGGTCGAAGTCGCCCGCGGCGACCCCCATGCCGGCGTTGTCGTCGTCGACCCCCTCGGCGTGACCGCGCTCCTCGAAACGGAACCCGAGCCCGGCGAGGTCCGCCGGCGCGGCGACGTTGATGTACAGGCGATTCGGGTCGAGGTCGTTCGCGACGTACAGGTCGAGCCGGCCGTCGCCGTTCACGTCTGTGAACACGGCTCCCAGGCCGTGGTCGATCGCCGACCGCTCGATCCCGGCCTGCTTCCCAACCTCACGGAAAGTCGAGAGGCCGTTCCGATCCGGCCCCTCGTTGAGATAGAGCCGGTCCTGCACGGCCAGGTGGGTGGTGGGGAACCCCGCCTGTGAGCTCGCGATCGGCGCGTTAGTGTCCGTGTAGCCCGTGACGAAGAGATCGGGTCGCCCGTCGCCGTTCACGTCCCCGACAGTCGCGCCTGCGTGCCAGCCGGGGTCGTTGAGCCCGGCCGCCTGCGCGCCCTCCGTGAAGGTGCCGTCGCCGTTGTTCCACAGGAGCGCGTCGTAGCCGTCCGTCTCCACGTTGTATCCGGCCGATGTCACGTAGAGATCGGTGTGGCCGTCCTGGTTGAGATCGGCAGCGACGCAGCCGCTGCCGCGTACCGGGAGCGCCGCTCCGGCCCGACGGCTCACGTCCTCGAACCTTCCCCGGTTGTTGTGGAACAGCGCGCTGCGGGGAACGCCGCCATGCTGCTCGTAGAGGGCGTAGTCATCCTCCGTGTACGAGTTGACCACGAACAGGTCGAGCCAGCCGTCGCCGTCGTAGTCGAGCCAGCAGAGACCGCCCCCCATCATGGCCGTCTCGTCATTCGAGACGCCGAAGCGGAAGGCTCCTTGCTGGAAGTCGAGGCCCACCTGCGCCGCCACGTCCCGGAGCCGCACGCCCCCGAAGGAAGTGGCCCCGGCGGCCACGACGGCCGGGGCGGACGGCGGCGGGCTCCACCCGCCGCGAGACCGGACGATCACGTAGCGCGCGTCCTTGAGACCAAGCTCGATCGTGCGGACGAACGGCGTCGGGTCGCTGCGGCTCTCGAGCCTCGGCGGCGACCCTTGGTAGGACTCGAGGCTCAGCATCCCGTACAGCGTCGCCCGCACTGTCGGCTGCGACTGACCCTCACCGGGCTTGAAGCTGAGGCGCATTCGCCGGACGTCGTAAGCCGGGACGACCACCGGCTCTTGATCGACCGCAATCCGGCGCCACAACCCCGTCAGCCAGGCGCCGTCGGCGCCGACGGCAGCCCGCGCGGGCGCCCGCCGCCGGAGCGCGTCGGACTCGATGCGAAGGTCGACGACGACGTCGCGTGCGATCTGCAGGGACGCGCGACGGTCGATCGCCGCGACGCCGGCCGAGCGCCCGATCGTCACCTCGGGCAGCCGCGTCGACGTTCGCAGACCCGGCACCGCGATCGCTTCGCTCGGACGCGCAGGGAGGCCGGCGAGCACGAGCAGTCCAACGAATCCCACCGCCGCCGCGAGCGCGACCGTCGCCAGGGTGAAGCGTCGTGTGCGGCCTTCACCGAGCGGAGCCTGCGGCGTGCTGACCCGGCGAAGGACGCCCTCGCGGGCAAGGATGGCGAGCGGTCGCGCCGCGCACACGAGTGCGAGCGCAGAGAGCAACGCGACCTTGCTCGCGTACTCGGTCTGCTGCGGGGCGATCAGGATCGTGGCCAGCAGGCCGACCGAGACACCGTAGACGAGGCGCGCGCGGCGCCCGTCGGGAACGGTCTTCGGGTCGGTGATCATGAAGAAGAGGAAGACGAGCACCTCGGGCGAGAACGCCAGCACCAGCCAGAAGTACTCGTCCGCGATCGGTCCGAGATGCCAGCGCGCGGTCATGGCGTGCCCGCTCGCGGCGAGGACGCCGAGGCTCACGACGAACGCGACCCAGAAGCCGACGGCGATCCCCAGCAGGTGGAGGCGGACGAGGATCGCGAGGCCGCCGGCGACGATGATCGCCAGCGCCAGCGCGAGCCACGGCGACAGCGGGCCCCACCAGAAGTCGAGCGGCTCCGCCCGCTCCGCCCCGAGGAGCAGGAAGCACAGCACGAGCCCGAAGTTCGAAGGGGTTGAAGACGTGCCGGCCGCGGAAGCGGATCAGGTACTTCGACAGGAGCGCCACGGCCGACGTCGCGGCAAAGATCCACCAGCCGTGAAGGCTCCACCAGTCGCCGTGCTCGGTTCCCGGCACGCGCAGGATGAAGGCCACGCCGTTCCCGGTCAGGAGGGCGCTGGCGGGCCACATGACCACCCGCTGGCGCCGGAAGGCGATGGCCACCTCGAGCACCGCGCACGTGACGAGGCACACGAGGATCTGCGCGATCGAGAGCCGGAACTCGAACGCCACCTGTCCGAGCACCTGCAGCGACACGATCACCGCGGCCAGGTGGAGTCGCGGGTCGCGCCACGTCGGCAGCAGCACGGGATAGGGGGTGCCTGCGATGCGCAGCGTCGGACTGCCGGCGAAGGCGGGAGCACTCATATGAGCCGGAGGAGGGACTCGAACCCACGACCTTCGCCTTACAAGGGCGCTGCTCTACCACTGAGCTACTCCGGCGCTCGGCTCCAAGGGTAGATGCAGAACGGGCAGCGCACCCTTCGCGTGGCCTCGCCAGCACGTGCCCGCCGGGGCAGGCGCTACGCCAGCACTTCGCGCGCGCGCTGATGCTGGACGATCTTGCGCTTCACGCGTTGCAACGCGTTGTCGATCGTCTTCGTGTCGCAGCCGAGCTCATCACCCATCTGCTCGTAGGAGTGGCCGTCGAGATAAAGCCGCAAGGCCTCCGCCTCGAGCTCGGAGAGGCCCGTGCCCAGGGTGAAGACGAGGCTCTGCAGCTCCTCGGTGGAGATCACGCACACCGACGGGTCGTCGACACCGGGGCCAGGCAGAGCGTCGCCGAGCGTGCACTCGCCCTCGGCGTCCTGGCCCGCGGGCGTGTGGCTGAACGAGACGTACGTGTTGAGGGGAGCGTGCTTGAAGCGCGTCGCAGTCTTGATCGCCGTGATGATCTGACGTGTCACGCACAGCTCGGCAAAGCTGCGGAAGGAGGTCTCCTTGTCGGTGCGGAAGTCCCGCACGGCCTTGTAGAGACCGATCATCCCCTCCTGGACGAGGTCGTCTCCATCCCCGCCGGCCAGGAAGTACGAGCTCGCCTTCAGCCGCACGAAGCCCTGGTAGCGCCGAAGGAGCTGGTCGAGCGCCGCCTGGCTCCCGTTCCGAGCTTTGAGCACGAGCTGGAGATCCTGAAGCTCTCGTTGAGCCTTCTCTGGTGTCTTGATCGCGGTTGCGATGCGGGCGGCCATCGTTCTCCCCTGTGTTCATCCGGTCTTTGCGGTGATCGCGGACGGCTCTCGTCGTCAACTCTCACCCTGAGGTTGAGGAAGAAGCTAGCACTCTCTTGCACGCGTTACAACCCCCTTGCGGGAATTCCATTGTGATAAGAACATACGTTCGCTGGGAGCGGCTACGGCGTCGACACACGGTAGTACGCGCAACCGCTCAGATCGGCACGGAGATACGAGCTGCCCGCGAGGGAGTCGAAGTGAAGCCGCTCCGCGGCGCGCTCGTCGTCCCCGACACGGAAGGTCGACTCGTCGAGTGCGATGAGGGGTCGCTCCCAACCGGGCGCGGGAATCCAGACGAGCCTGTCACCGCGCGCGACGACCCGGAACGAGGGCAGCCAGGGGTTGTAGGAGCGGTAGTGGCCCAGGCAGGACAGCCACGAGGGCGGCACCGCCTGTGCCACCGGGGCGCTGCCCTCGCGGACGTACTCCTCGCCCCCGTACCAGACGCGAGCCGGTACCCCGTCCTCACGCTCGAACGCGAGCAGGTAGAGCTCCAGCCCGGGAAGACCCGCCCGAAAGCGATCGGTGCCCCGCGGCTCGAGCAGCGTGCGCTCGGCATCCAGCTCGAGCGCGAGCCCGTGCCCGTCCACCCGAAACGCGAGCGTCCGCCTGCGCCCGCGATAGATCCCGGCGTACGCCTCCGCCTCCGCGACCGCGTGCCGATCAGGGACCTCGGGTACCGGCAACTCGTCTCCCTGCGCCTCTGCCTGCAGCAGCGCGAGAGCGTACAGGGCAACGTCCTCCGTCAGGTCGTCGTCGTCGAGGCCGTTCACGAGCACGACGGCGCCGTGCCCACGCTGCAGGTCCCCGCACATCGTCGACGCGTACCCGACCATGTCGCCTCCGTGCCCGATCACCTCGCGGCCGTCGCGGGGGAATGTGCCCAGGCCGCAGCCGTACTTCCAGCCGTGCCCGGTGTCGAACCACGGCCCGCGCACGAGGTCGAAGCTCTCCGGCGAGAGCAGACGTGCCCGGGGCCCCTTGCCGTGGTCGAGGAGCATCCGCAGGAACGCCGCCAGCTCGGGGGCAGTGCACGCCTGGCAGCCGTCCCCGGTCGCCGTCTCCAGCCATGTCGCAGGCACGAGAGGTCGCTCGACATCGCCCGGGCGGTCGTCGAACGGGTCGGTGTGCGGCGTCGCGAGTCGGGCTCGCGTCGCATTCGTGATCACCGGCTCGGAGCCGGTCATCTCCAACGGCTCGAGGATCCGCCCGCGCACGATGTGTGCGTACGGCTTCCCCACCACCTCCTCCAGCAGAAACCCAAGCGCCCTGTAACCGACATTCGAGTAGCGGAACCACTCGCCGGGGGGTGCTCCGGCGTCCGTCTCACGCAACGCATAGACGTCGAAGCGGGAGTCGGACGTGATGTCCGAGCCGTTGATGATGCCCGCAGAGTGCGTGAGGAGATGCCGAACGGTGATCGGAGCGAAGCGCGAGCGCACCTCGAACCACGGCAGGTACTCCGCGACCGGAGCATCGAGGTCGACGAGTCCCTCCTCGACCAGCTGCAGGATGAGCACGGCCGTGAACGTCTTGCCGATCGAGCCGATCTCGAACAGCGTCTCCGGCGTAACCGGGCTGAGCGAAGGCAGGTCGGCGTACCCGTAGACGGCTGCATGGAGCGTCCGCTCGCGGTCGGTCAGCGCGAGCGCGAGGCCCGGCTCGCGCGCACTACCGAAGCGCCGCCGGACGTACTCGTCGAGCCGGGCCCGCGCCGCGTCCGTCACGTTGCGTCCTCGCCGCGGCGGAGCCGCTCGAGCTTGTCGCGGGTCTCGTCGTCGAGCCGGTCGCGCACGCGGCTGGCGGTGTCCTCGCTGTGGCCGGAGATCGGAAGCTCGGCGAGAAACCGGCCGGCGGCGCGCTTGTCCACCCGCAAGTCGGCGGCGCTCCGCAGCGTGAAGTCAGACGAGACGAGGCAGACCTCCTCGCTGGGGAGGTGCTGGGCCGCGAGCCTTTCCAGCACCGTGTCCGCATGAGCGGCGTAGCGCACCGCGAGTGGGCCGATCTCCTGCTCGTCGCCGACGCCGTCGAAGACGACGATCCCGCGGGCGCCCTTCAGGGCGACGAAGCTCGCAAGCTCGTCCACGAGCACCCGGCGGTCGGCGTACCTGCCGGCGTGATAGAGGTTCGAGCCGTCGAAGAGGTACAGCGTCGGCTCGGCCATGACTACACCACCCCGCGCTGGCGACGCGTCTCGTAGAGCAGCAGGGCGGCCGCGACGCTGACGTTGAGGGATTCGACGCCCGCTGCGAGCGGGATGGACACCGCATCGTCGCAGGCGCGGCGGACCAGCGGCCGCACGCCCTTCCCTTCCGCGCCGAGCACGAAGGCGAGGCCGCCCGAGAGGTCTGCCTGCCACATCGTCTGCGGGGCATCGACCGCCGCCGCGTGGATCCACAGGTCGCCGCGCTTGATCTCACCCAGGTAGCGGGCGAGGTTGGGCACGACCGCGACCGGAAGGTGTTCGACCGCGCCGGCGGATGCCCGGCAGACCGCGGCCGTGACCCGCGCCGCGCCGTGAGCGGGCACGATCACGCCGCTCGCGCCCGCACCGGCCGCGCTGCGCGCGACGGCGCCGAGATTGCGGGGGTCGGTGACCTGGTCGAGGCAGGCGAGCAGCGGGCGGTCGCCGCCGGCGAGCTCCCACGCGTCCGCGTACGGGTACGGCTCGCACCAGGCGACGACGCCCTGATGATCCTGTGTGGCCGCCGCTTCGGTGAGCTCGCGCTCGCGCTTGACCTGTGTGCGCGGCCCTTCGGCGAGCCAGGCGAGCTGCGCCGCCGCCCGCTCGCTTGCCCACAGCTCCAGCACCTCACGCCGCCCGCGGAGCGCCTCCCGGACAGGATTGCGCCCGTAGACGAGCTCGCGAGTCACCGGGGAACGAGGCGGAAGCCGGGCTCAGGAGCGATGTCACGCACCTCCCACCCGGCAGCCTCGATCTCCGCCCGTATCTCGTCGGCACCCGCGTAGTCACGGAGACCACGAAGCTCGCGACGCCGCTCTGCGAGCGACACGACCTCGGCAGGAGCACCGAGGTCGTCCGCGACGGAGCCGAGCCCGAACAGCTTCAGGGCCGGATACACGAGATCGAGTCGTCGCTCCGACACCCACTGATGTGCGAGAGCGAGAGCCTCCGGCGTATTGAAGTCGTCGTTCAGCGCGTCCTCGATCAGATCTGGAATCGGATCGCTGCGGTCGAACTCTGCGTCCAAGAACGCATTCTTGAATCGCTGCACCTGCATCTGCGCCGCCGTCATCGTCTCCACGGAGAAGTCGATCGGCTTGCGCCAGTGGGCGGTGAGAAAGAAGAGGAGCGCCGCCTCCCTTCCCCACTCGTCGAGCACGTCGCGGATCGTGGCCACGTTGCCGACCGACTTCGACATCTTCTCGCCCGTGAAGCGGAGCATCCCGTTGTGCATCCAAATGCGGGCAAACGGCCGACCGGCCGCGTTCGACTGGGCGCGCTCGTTCTCGTGGTGGGGGAAAACGAGGTCGAGCCCTCCTCCGTGGATCCAGAACTCGGGCCCGAGCTCCTTCTCCGCCATCGCCGAGCATTCGATGTGCCAGCCCGGGCGTCCCGGCCCCCAAGGCGAGTCCCAGGCTGTGTCCTCGCCCTCCTTCGTCGCCTTCCACAGGGCGAAGTCGCGGGGGTCCTCCTTGAGCGGGTTCGGCTCCTCGTCCTTCATCTCCTCGGGGCGGTTGCCCGAGAGGCGCCCGTAGGCGGGAAAGCTCGCGACGCGGAAGTAGACGTCGCCGGCGAGCGCGTACGCATGCCCCGACGCGACCAGCTCCTCGACGAAGGCGACGATCTCGGGCACGGTCTCGGTCGCACGCGGCATCGCATCCGGCAGGCCCAAGCCGAAGGCCGCCGTGTCCTCGAGGTACCAGCGCGTCGCCTCTGCGGCGCGCTCAGCGCTCTGCCCGGGCGCAGCCTCGTAGATCTTGTCGTTGACATCGGTGATGTTGTGGACGAACGTCACGTCGTAGCCTTGCTCGCGCAGCCAGCGGGCAAGCCACGCGAAGACGACGAAGGGACGCGCGTTGCCGATGTGCGCGCGCTGGTACACGGTCGGGCCGCAGACGTACATTCCAATCGGCCCGTGTCCGGGCGGCGGCAGCTCCACCGTGGAGCGCGTCAGGGTGTCGTAGAGCCTCACGCACGCGATCGTATCGGGGGCGCGACGCTACCCCCCTCATCGACTTGCGCGTATCTCGGCCACGATGCGACCGCTTCCAATGATCGTCGCGACGACCCGGCACGTGTCTGCTCGCGGCGGCTTGACCGGGATCTTGTAGAGGCCGGCAGCGTTGTCGTGGTAGGAATTGGACGAGACCTTGAGGTCCTTGCTGCACCTCACGATCACCGTTCCCTCATTGACCTTCCCGATGAAGCGGACCCAGATCGCCCTGGGCTTCTTGATCGACGCGGTCGCCCCCGCGACCGCGGACCCACCGCTCGTTGACTTCCGCGCAACGACCTTGCCTGGAACAACGGCAATTGCGGCGCCGCACGCGATCGAGGCGACAAGGACCACCACCAGCAACGCCCTCAGCATTTCCTCCCCACGCCTGCCACAGTTAGCTTGATGGTTCCGTCACAAACAGGTTGTGTCAAGCTCGAATACGGGTCGCTTGGCGCAGTGACCAGAACGAACTCGCGCGCGTAGTCATCACACCAGCGCGATCGTAATCGGCGCTCGCCGGGAGCCTCGAGCCAGGCCGATGCCGTGACACGGCGAGTGGTGTCGCACCTCGTCGAACCTGACTGCGCGCGATCGCCGCAGACACTCGACCGTGGCGACGACTCGAGCGGCCAGCACCCTGCCGTGCAACAGACTGTTACTTCACACAGCAGGTAAACAATTCGCGGTCGCCGCCGTCTCGGCCGCCCTACCCGTGGCGCGCGCCGTCTCGACCGTGCAGCTCAGGGCCTTGTAACAGTCTGTTACACGGCCGTCGTGCGGCGGAGGGCTTCATCGCGGTCGAGCGCGGCGACCACCGTCCAGAGCTCGGGCCCGCGCTCGGCGCCCGTGAGGGCGAGCCGCAGCGCCTTCAGGTCGCCACCGACCGCCTTGAGCTCGCGCACCATCGTCCTCGCCTCCTCCTCGTCGAGGCGCATGGGGGCCGCGGCGCGAAGCTCCCCGAACCGCTCCAGGGTCGGTCGCGCCTCCGCACCGAGCGTGACCGACGGCGGAGTGAGAATCTGGGCGGCTATCACCCGCGCCTCGAGCAGGGTGCGGGCCCCGCGCAGCGCGCGCGCGAGCTCGGTGGGCGCTCCCGCCGCACCGGCCAGCTCCTCGTCGGACATCGCCGCGATCGCGTCGATCCCCAGTCGGTGCAGCCGCGCGGGATCGAGGCGCACGTCGTGTGCCGGCAAGTCGAGCTCCTCGAGGTAGGCGCGCACCGCGGCAGCGGGGAGGCCGTCCTCGCGGAGGTCGCCGACCGAGGCGTGGCCGTGTCGCTTGGATAGCTTCTTTCCGTCCTCGCCGAGCAGCAGGCCGTGGTGGATCACCTCCGGCAGCTCGCCGCCGACGGCACGGGCGATCGCCTGCTGCGGCTCGAGGTTCGGGCGGTGGTCTGAGCCGCGGATCACGTGCGTGATGCCGAGCTCGAGATCGTCGACCACCGAGGCGAGCTGGTAGGTCGCGCTGCCGTCGGGCCGCACGATCGTGATCGCGCCGACACGGACGCTCCCGTCGGAGTCGCGGCTTGCCGCGTCGGATGCCAGCGCGCGCTCCGCCGCCTCCGCGTAGCGTGCTCCGCGTTCGCTCTGGCGAAGCGGCCCCTCGTCGCAGGCGACGCCGAGCCACTCGAGGTCGCGGAGGATCGCCTCCTCGCCGCCCACGACTGTCCGCGTGGGGTCGGTGTCATCGATCCGCAGCACGAGCGTCCCGCCACGGTCGTCCACGAAGCGTCGGTTGGCGACCGCCGTGAGGGCATTCCCGAGATGGAGCGACCCCGTCGGGCTGGGCGCGAATCGGACTCTGACAGCCACGGTCGCCGGCGCAGCGCTCACGCGCCGATCGCGACGTGCAGCGGCTGCGCCGCCACGCGATCGAGCCAGGCCCGGACAGCTGGGTACCTGCCGAGGTCGAACCCACCCTCGTGTGCGACGTGCGTGTAGGCATAGAGCGCAATGTCCGCCACGGTGTACCGGTCGGCGACGAGGAACTCCCGCCCGCCCAGATGGCGCTCCATGGCGTCGAGCGCCAGGTACCCGCCCGGCAGCTTCGAGGCGATCAGGTCCGCGTGCTCGTCTGCCCGCCCGGAGTACGCGAGCAGGAAGCGCGCAACGGCGATGTACGGCTCGTGGCTGTACTGCTCGAAGAACATCCACTGCAGCGCCTGGGCCTGCTCGTACCGATCCTCCGGGACATACTGTGTGCCGGTGGCCAGGTACCAGAGGATCGCGTTCGACTCGCCGAGAGGGCGGCCGTCGTCGAGAACGAGTGTCGGCACGCGCAGGGCCGGGTTGAGGTCGCCCAGAAGCTCGGCGCGACCGGAGCGGTCGACGACGCTCAGCTCGTGTCTGGAGTACGGAAGCTCCAGCTGGGCGAGGAGCAGGCGCACCTTGTAGCAGTTGCCCGAGACCTGTGAGTTGTAGAGGAGCATCGCCTCACTCTCGCAGGGAGACCGGCGCCCTGCCACCGCGGCGACGCCCGATTGCTCGGACGCCACCACGGAGGACACGGCGACGTCACCCGACCTGGTTCCACCGTCGCCGCAGCTGGGTGCGCGCCTCGCGTGTGCGGCCGCAGCGTGCGCCCATCTGCGAGCCATTGTCATGTCAGCGATCGGGTCCGAGCAAGTCTTGTTCCTGATTCGAGCCGGCTGAACGGTGATTGCATGCCTCCGCCTGAACCGTCGATCATGGCCGCTAATCGATTCTGGACTGTCAACTCGGCCGTCCTGACGTCATAGCGACCAAGCGGCATCCTGCGAGCGGGCCAACATGGGAGGCGAACCTGGGGCCAGACGAGACGACGGCGGTTGTCGGTCCGCGCGTCGCGCCGACCGACTGTGTGGCCGATCCGAGCGGACGAGGCGCGCGATGGTGACGACGCGGCCGAACCGGCCCACGAGCTGGCTGGGCATCGAGCTGCGGCACTTGGCCGCGCTGCAGGCCGTGGCCGATCACGAGTCGTTCGTGCGCGCCGCCCGGTCGCTCGGCTACACCCAATCGGCGATCAGCCAGCAAATCGCGGCGCTCGAGCGTGTTGTCGGCGAGCGGCTGATCGACCGCCCCGGCGGACAGCGCCGCGTGGCGCTCACGGACGCGGGCACGCTGCTGCTCGAGCACGCGAATGCCATCATGGCGCGGCTGGCCACCGCTGAGGCGGACATGCAGGCGCTCTCCCGCGGCGAGCGCGGCGTGCTTCGCCTCGGTGCGTACCAGAGCGTCGGGTCGCGCGTGCTCCCGGTCCTGATGCGGCGCTTCCTTCGACACAGCGTCTCGGGCGACGTCCGCCTGACGGAGTCGATCGGGGATCCGGAGCTCCTGCAGCTCGTGACCCAGGGTGAGCTCGATCTGGCGTTCGCCAGCCAGCCGCTGCCGGTTGAGAGGTACGAGTCGGCGGACGTGCTCGTCGATCCCTTCGTGCTCGTCGTCGATGCGGGATCGCCGTTCGCACGGCTCCCCCGCAGGCGGGAGTTCACGCTCGGTGACCTCGACGGCGCGGACGTCGTCTGCTTCCAGACGTGCCGGAGCACGGATGCAGCGCTCGCCGAGCTCGCGAGTCTCGAGATCGCGCCGCGCGTCGTCTTCCAGTCAGATCACAACTCGACGGTGCAGGGCCTCGCGGCCGCGGGCATCGGTGCCGCGCTGATCCCTCGCCTCGCGTATGACTCCTCGGATCCGTACACGGACGTGATCGACGTGGGGCAGCTGCTGTCGCCGCGTGTGATCACGCTCGTATGGCGCGAGGGGACGCCGCTGTCGCCGATCGCCCAGGCCTTCGTCGATCTGGCCCGCGACGCCTGCCGGACGATCGCCCGCGACGAGGAGCGGCGTCTCGAAAGTCGTCACGCCGAGCCGGCCCCGGGGGCAGTGGCGGACGCTCGCCTGCGCACGTTCCCCGAGTCGCCGCAGAGGACTCGCCTGCACGCGGTGGGGGCCGACCCGGCTCCCGACCGGCGGGCCGGGCCTCGCGCAGCCCGTCGTTGACCGCGGCGGCCGTTCCGCGCCGGCAGCGGTCGATTCGCAGCGCCATGCCGATCAGCGAACGCGATCGGAGCATGCCGCATGCTTGTCTAACCGACGGCTCAGGCCGGTCGTCTCAGCGGGCATAGACCGGGTGCGGCTGCGCGGCAGGCGCCGCATCCGGCTCCCTTTGGGGGCCGGATCCCCGTCCAGGCCGCGAGGGGTCTCGTGCCGCAGGAGGCCCCTCGCGGTTTCGCCTCGCGCCAGAGGCTTGATGCGGGTTAGGAGCACGTCCGGCTGGGGGTCTCCGCGCGGCGCAGACCCTCCCCGAACGCGAGCGGGCCTTTTCGACCCTGCCGTTGCGGGGATTCGCGGTGCCGGCGGGATTCCGGCGACCTCCTGCGGGATATGTGCGGGATGCGCCGTTGTCGTAGCTGAAAACCAGCGGAAGCTGTGCGGACGGGCCGAAGCTCGGTCTGGGCGCCGCCCTTTGCTACCAGCGCATTACTAGCCTGCGGGCGTGGCAGGAGACGGGGAGCTTGTCTCGAGCGTGAACGGGGGGTAGCGGTCGACAAGCGAAGCGAGGTACGCGAACAGGCACGCTTCCCAGCGGACGATCCCGTGCAGGAATCGCCACAAGCTGTCGGGGTAGCTCTCGTTGACGAGCACGTATACGACGGCGATCACCCAGACGATCGCGCCGACGAAGGCAAGGATCGCGAGCACGATCAGGCTTGGGATCGCGTAGAGGATGCGGAGCAGCGCCGAGCCCACCGTCGGCGCGCCCGACCGGTCGACCTGGAAGCGAACCGGATGCGCAGGTCGCGGCGCTGGCCAAGATCGGGTCGCTCGCTCTCCGCGGCCGACAGGGTGACGCCGCCGAAACACTGTTGCGCTCCGCCTACACCTACCGTGACGGTGGAAGCGCGTGGGATGCCTTTCCCGAGGAGTGGCGGCGGGCTGGCAGGGAAAACGCCAGGCCAGCCTTGGCGGACTTCCGCAACTCCATCGGCAGCTATCCGTCAGCGACGGATCTCGCGATCGTCGAGGTCCCCGTCGTGTGCAGCTACGGCGCACGGAGCCCGGACAGCATGTTCCGGCTCGTCCGATCGCTCGCCGCTGCCATCCCCACTGCGAGCACGCATCGAATCGAAGGGGCCGGCCACGCAGCCCCCTTCGATGCAAAAACCAACTTCGTGCAGCTCATCGCCGACACCATCCCCTCTTACGAGGCCGCACCCGACCACTCGCCATTACGAGCGGGGGCAGAGTCATGACGGGGTACCAATAGCTGCGGCGGGAGTCGAAATGAAGTACCAGATGCGCGAGAAGATGTTCGCGATCGGCGACGACTACTGGATCGAGACCGACGGCGGTCAGCCTGCGTTCAAGGTGGACGGCAAGGCGCTCCGCATCCGCAAGACGCTCATTCTGGAGGCGCCCGAGGGTGACGAGGTGTTCACGATCCAGAAGAAGCTGCTGAGCATTCGCGACACGATGGAGATCGAGCACGACGGCAAGACAGTCGCGACGGTCAAGAAGGCGCTCGTCACCCCGCTCCGCGACCGCTTTTCGATCGAGGTCGAAGGCGGCGAAAATATGGAGGCGACCGGCAACATCGTCGACCACGAGTACGAGATCGAGCGTGGCGGCGACAAGGTCGCCGAGGTATCGAAGCGTTGGTTCCGCATGCGCGATACCTACGGCATCGAGATCGCCGAGGGCCAGAACGATGCGCTGATCCTCGCGGTCACGGTCTGCATCGACCAGGTGTCACACAGCATGGCCGGGTAGGGACACCACTCGCGGAGAGGCTCATTGGTCGGCGGTAAGGCCTGGTGGTTGAGGCGGCTTGGACGGCGCGCAGCAATCATGCTCGGCCGCCGCTTCCCGGAGCGCCTCACGAGTACCCGCGAGCCGTCTTCACCCGCTCAAGCCGGCCAGCTGAGAGTAGGTCGCAGTTCCGCTGCGGCTTCGCCCGCTAGGCTGCAACACACCGCGACTGACTGAATCTGCCTGCAAGTGGGCGCTTTCATCACTGCAACAGACTGCAGCGAAATGCGCCCTGCGGAGACAGGCCGGTACGCTCACCGTACGCATCATGCAGTCCGGGCCACACATGAGACAGCCGCCCGATGAAAGGCCGCCGCAAAGCAATCAAGGTCGCAGTTCGGCCGCCATGATCGCGATCGCGGGAATCGCGGCCACTGCGCTCGTGGGCATCGTGGGCTCGGTGACCACTTGGGTAGTAGCGCGCGACAATCCCGCGACACAGGTCGCGCTCGCACGAGACGAGAGGATCTACGACCGGCGGAGCATGGCCTACATTGACGCTCTAACGGCAATGCAAGCCCTGAGCGACGATCTTCGCCTACTGCGGTTCGAGAGTGTCCCGACATGGCGCGACTTCCAGCGTAAGCAGGCGAATCTCCGGGCCCGGATGACGGCGCTCGCGTCGAGCAATGCGCTCGGTCTCTACAACACGATGTACCTAAGCGGCAGCAGAACGCTTTCCGCAGTGCAACAACTCCGGGAAACGCCCGACTACAGACGACGAGGACATTGCACCGGCTTCACGAGGTTTCTCAGAGGTCTTTGCTTGCCGAACGGCGAACAGCAAAGGCTCGTTACTGACCAAGAAGGGGGTACAGCATGGAACGCGTTCCTTGGCATCCGCGGTTCCGGCACGCCGCGATCGCGAGACCTCTGGTAATCGCCGCCGTCGCCGCGCTCGCGTTGGCGATCGTGGCCGCGGCAGGCATGGCCGCGACGAGCCGGGCCTCGGTCGCACCTTCGAACACGCAGCCGCCGGTCGTCTCCGGGACGGCGGAGGTCGGAAAGGAGCTGACGACCACGAACGGGACATGGAGCGGCACTACGCCGCTCTCCTTTAGCTACCAGTGGCGCCGCTGTGACAAGACCGGCGGAAGCTGCGACAACATCTCCGGCGCGACCGACAACACCTACAAGCTGCAGGGGGCAGACGGCGGCAACACGCTGCGCGTCGTCGTCACTGCCAAGAACGGCGACGGCACCGACAACTCCACGAGCGTCCCGACCGCGGTCATCCCCGCCACGCCGGTGTCGAACAACGGCTGCCCGGCCAACAAGAGCGCAAAAACCGCGCCGATCGCCGACCTCTCACCGCCCGCGCGGCTCCAGATCAACGGCTTCACGGTGACAACAGGACCAATCAACAAACAGACGCAGACCTTCTCGCTGCAGGTGCGCATCGGGAGCACATGCGGCGTCGACATCCAGGGCGCGAGCGTCTACGTGACGGCAGTGCCCTACAACCAGTTCGACATCCCGGACGAACGGCTCACCGGGACCGACGGCACCGCGACCCTGAGCTTCAGCCGCCTGTCGAACTTCCCCGCGAGCAGCAAACAGCAGCAACTGACGCTCTTCATCCGCGCAACGAAACCGGGCGAGGACGTCCTCGCTGGCGTTTCGACAAGGCGGCTCGTCGCCGTCGACTTCTCCAGCTAGCGCCCGAGTCTTGCGCAGGGCCGCGCCCCGAGCCATCTCGCGGCGCGGCCCCGCGCACCCAGAACGTCCGTTTGCAACCAGGAACAAGACCCGACGGCCTTAGCGTCCACCTGCGACTCTCGCGCAGGCGGCACCCTCCCCCGCGCGCTCATGAGCCGAAGCCGCCCTCGATGAGCTTCGCGACGGCTTCCTCCCGGCCGTTTCTCAGGCCGGCGTAGACGGTGAGGGTCAGTAGCGCGCGACCGTTCTCTCAGATCGCGCGGATAGAGCCTCCATCAACCGGGATCATCGCGCCGGTGATGTAGGACGCAGCCGGGGAGAGGAGGAACGCGGCAACTCGCCCGAACTCCTCGGGCTCGCCGTACCTACGCAGCGGAATGTCCTCAGACTTGCGGGCGCGCACCTCGTCGGGGTCGCCGCTGAGGGCATCAAGCTGACGCACTCTGTCGGTCGCAATCCTGACAGGCAAGATCCCGTTCATCCGGATTCCCGATGGACCCAGTTCCTCGGCGAGCATCTTGACCACGCCGGCGAGGCCCGGGAACAGGCCGTTTGATACAGCGAGTTGGGCGAGCGGCACGCGCACTGACGAAGCGAGCACAAAGACGACCGAGCCGCCTGCACCTGCGATAACGCTGTCTCTGCGCGGCTTGTCGTTCTTGCCAGCGAGATGTGGCGCGAGAACCCGTGCCAGGCGAACGGCACCGAGGAAGACGCTTTCGAACGCGTCCCGCCACGCTCCGTCCGGCGTGGTTGCGACGGTTCCCGGCGGCGTTCCGCCGACGCTGACCAGCGCGCCATCCACGCGGCCAAACCGGTCCTTGGCGGCTGCGATCAGCCGGTCGGGTGTCGCAGCATCGGCGTTATCGGCTGCGACCCAAGCGACGCTGCTAGCTGCGGCCGCGTCTCGCGTGAGGCGCGCCGCCCCCGCGGCGGCGGAAGCCTCATGAGGGGGCGCTGAGAATTACGCGCGCCCCCTCCGCCACGAGTGCTCGGCGGCAGCGAACCCTAAACCGCGACTGCCGCCGGTGACGAGGTAGACCCTGTCGCGCAAGTGGAGATCCATCCGGCTCCTGCTCAACGCCGCATACGGCCGGCGAAGACCGCGGACAGGAACCCGGTCTGGGGCGAGAGAGCGCGCAGCGCGTCCCGCAGGGAGGAGCGCATCTCCTCGACCCAGGAGAGACGGCAATCACTCCGCAGTGCAGGGAGCTAGAGGCATGGATAAAGGGGCTACCTCCCCCAGCCGGTCAGAAGCTCACTGGATCATCGGCCAGCGCGCGCGGCTCGAGGACGACGACCGCCGTCTCGTGCGGGCGTCGTGCCGCGTAGGCGTCGAGGTTAGAACTCGTCGCTCGTAACCAGCGTGAGCGCGATCGCGACGTCAAGCATCGTTGCAAGTGGATCCCCGAGTGCCTCCACTCGCGCCGTGACGAGCGCCTCGCGGCCGTCCAGGAGCTTGGCGATCAGCGAATGCCGGTGTCGATATCGAAGTTGACGACTCGAAACCGAGCGGCGACTACGCGAACGGTGTGAGGCTCGATCCCCGAGCCGATTCGCGGGACAGCCGATGTACGCACACTCCACGCTCCTGGAGTCAGGACGACGCGAAAGTGCCCGACGCTGTCTGTCTTCGTCCTGACGCTGCTCCCCGGTCGGAAGAAGACGAGCGGCATGTTCTTGGCCGGAGCCGAGCAGGGTACCCCTTCCATGCACACGGGCATGATCGGCGAGCGGGTGACGACGCCTCGGAGGCCGCCGCTTGGCGCGCCGGCGTGCGCGGACGTCACGCCGAGCGTCGCCAGCACGAGCGCCGCGATCAGCAATGCGCATCTTCCGAGCATGTCCTCTCAGTGTGCTGTACGCCGCCAACGCCTCGTCCCATCACAAGCGGTGGCGCTCCTGGAAGAGGCCGAGGAGGACCTGCTCGCCTTCTACGCCTTCCCCACCGATCACTAGGCGAAGCCATCACGGAAATCGAGGAACGCAGACTTCCGGTGTGGGCCGACGTAGCCGCTCGTACTTGAAGCGAAGTCACAAGTCGCGGGCCCTCCGCACAGCAGCCCCCGAAGGCGGCGTCGAGCGCCGCCGTTGCCCGCTCCTCAAGCCGAGGTCGGTCACGTGTTTCTGCCCGGAGTGTTGGGAGCGCGAGTTCGGGTCTGGATTGCGCGGCGAGATGAACTGAGCGTCACCGCTTGCGCAGAGAGCGAAGCTGTTCCTCAAGCAAGGCGAGCTGCTCCAGTCTGACGCTGACCTCGTCCGCGAGTTCGCCAGCGTATGCCTGCGCTTCATCCGCTTCTCGCGTCGCGGCCGTCGCCTCCTTCGCGGCTTGCTTGGCAGCAGCCTTCAGAGTCGCGATCTCCGCGCGCACAACACGCTGCTCCGCCACCAGCCGCTCGAGCTCCGCGCTCCGTGCCGGCTTCTTCGCCCGCCGCGACGCACGCTCAGCGGGAAGTCCCGGCTCCGCCACGAGCTCAAACCCCATGTCGCCGCGCTCAGCACCGAGCCGCCCGCGGGCCAGATCCTCCCTCGCGTGGGGGTCGAGCGACGCGTTGCGAAGCGTCACAGCAGCCTTCTGGCGAACCGAGTCGCTCAGAGGCTCATCGACCTCGGTAAGCCTCCCAGCGAGCCGGCGGAGTGCTTCGCGATGGGCTTCTGCGGCGCCTCGATCAGACGGAGCGGCTGCAAGCTCACCGGCAGTAGCCACAAGCCCGTTGGTTAGCTCTGGCTCGATCCGGGCGAGCTGGTTTACGACCCACACAGCTCGGCTCGGCTTCCTCAGCTTCGCGATGTCTGCAGCCACGTCAGTCAACCCGGCCGCGCGGAGACGCCGAGCCAACTCCGTACGCCGACGAACGAACTCCTCAAGCGGGGAGCCGTAGAGGGCGTCGAGATCAGCTTCAAGATCCGGCACAGCGGCCAGCCTCGGCGTGTTCCCTCGCGCTCCTGTCGTCCTTGATCGGGCCACTCGGCCGCAGTATGGAGCGGTCGGCCATTGCCCGCCCCCAGCAGGTCGGCACTTCAAGACAGGTAGACGTGGGGGACACGGTGGGACTGGGGTCGGACAACCCGATTCCGATAATCGCAGCCGGCCTCCGGCAAGGCCGGTCAATCAGGGGGCCTCTCACAATCCCTCTGCAGCGGGGGACGCCCCGTGTGGCGTCCCCCGTTTCCGGCTGCCGGAGCTATGCCCCCGGGATGCGGATCAGTGCCAGTTGCCCGCCTTCGCGCTTGTATGTGAAGTCGGGCTGACCGTCGCCGTTGTTGTCGTCGCCTGGCGCTTTCTCCACCCAGAGGGTGTGCGCCTGCACGTCGATCAGGAACGCGCCGGGGCCGAAGGCGGCGGAGGCGTCGATGATGCCGCTCGATTCCCACGCCCCTTGGTTGCCGGGTGTCCGGCCATCGACATCGGTCGGGCCGCCATCGGCCGACTGGTCGACCTTCGCGACGACCTGCGACGTGCCCGAGAACGGGACGTGCCAGAGCCGCGCCGTTGTCGCGCTGGGATCCGTGGAGCCGACCGGATACTGCTGGCTCGAGCCGGGATCCTCCGTCAGCAGTAGGCCGGTGGGCGTCGTCTCGATGTTGTCCGGCTGATGGACCTCGGTGGGTGTCTTGACGGGGTTGTCGTCGCCCTCGACGAACACGGTGAGCGACGTCACCACCGTCGGATCGTTGGGATCGAGCACCATCTTCCAGACACGGCCGTTGGTCGACCTGAAGTTTGGCGTGTCCAGGCTCTGAGCCGCCGTCCGGCCCCTACCCGAATCGACGATGTAGACGACGTTCCCCATGCCGGGTCGCTTGTCGTAGGCGATGTCCTCGACGCGGACGAACTGGAACACGTTGTTGATGTCGCTCCAGTACTCGAGCACCCACTGAGGGCCATCGATGCCCACCTGCGTCGTGGAGCGAAGGTCGGTTTGCCAGCTGCCGTTCGCGGGCGGCAGCGGGTAACCCTTGTCGGCCGCCTTCAGCTCCGAGCCGTCAGCCTTGCGGCCGGTGGCGATGTCCTTCGGCACCTTGACGAAGTGGCCGCTGACCACGGTCCCTGAGTTGGGAATCACGTCGTAGTAGTTCTTCACCCCCGGCGTGTCCGAGACGAAGGCCCAGAGGTCACCCTTGTCGGCCAGCAACTTGTCCGTGCTCGCTGCGATGTAGGAGTAGAGCTGCGACTGTGCCGGAACGGCCCCCGCAGGGAAAACCCCCGTGAGCGGACCGCTCGTGAAGGTGTCGTCGCCCGAGAACACGACCGGGCTCCCATACCCGGGGATTGCAACGTCGTT
This sequence comes from uncultured Actinomycetes bacterium, assembly GCA_963708005.1. Classification (GTDB taxonomy): domain Bacteria; phylum Actinomycetota; class Thermoleophilia; order Gaiellales; family Gaiellaceae; genus Gaiella. The sequence goes on from CAVPRY010000001.1 coordinate 89,274, forward strand.
TTCGTGGTTGTGCCTGCCCATGCCATAGATCGGCTTGTGCTTGCCGGTCTTGACGTCGAGCGCGACGACGAGGCCGGCCTCCTGCTCCGTCGAGCTTCCCATCACGGGCGGCCAGGACGCCGTCTGGCGATACACGTAGTCCGGGGACTCCTCATTCGTGAAGAGGATCTCCCGGTCGAACCCCTCCTTCGCGGTCGCCAGGTAGTTGGAGCAGAACCGCTGGTAGCCCGAACTGCTCGAGATGGCGAACGAGCCATTGAGCACACCGGCCGAGTGCTGGTTGAGGATCAGCTGGCTGACCTGCGCGTTATCGAAATCGTTCTCCCCGTTGGCCGCAGTGGGCGCGGCCGTGTTGTACGGGAACGGCACCTTGCTCGTCTCGTGGTTCACGAACAGGTCAACCCGTCCCTGACCCCTTGTGCGCAGGGAAATCCCGTCCGGGATCGACTCGAAGCGATACCCGCTCGAGAGCACATCCCCGACGGTCAAGAGCGGTGTGATCTTCACACCCTCCATGACCGGCGTAAGCATCGATGGCTGCCCAGTCTTGAAACCACTGCTGTTGTCGCCTGCGAGCGCGACAGCGGTCCCCGCGGCCGTGCTCGCCACGGCAAGGGCCGCACAGACAAGGATCGTGCGGTTCCTCATACGTCCCCCCTTGAAATCGTGGTCGACCAGGTCTAACAGATCCCTTCGACCCACGTCGCAGCGTGCTGCCCCTCGCGGTCGCAGGCGTCAGCCTCCACGGCCTGACGGCAAGCGACACTCAGCCGGGCTGCTCGGGGTCCGGCTGCTCGATATGGCTCGCTCCGGGACGACGCGGATCGCGTCGCAGCCGAAGAACTTAAAGCGTGCGCCACCGGGGGCGACGTAGGTGCCCTTCACGCAGGCTTCGGTGTCGGACTTGGTCAGGCCGGTGTTCTCGTGCGAACTGCGCGAGCATCTCGTCGTCGCCGTCCTTTGTCTTCTCGTCGAGTTCGAAGTTGTCCTTGAGCTGGACCTTCTGCTGGTGCTCGAGGCTGCCGGCGAGATCCTCGGCAAGACGAGTGCGAACGCCGCTCACGACACGGCTCCACGTGGCTGCATACACACTCCCGAATTCTAATTCGTGAATTATAATTCTAGCGTTTTCCTTCGGGTGTTGGAGCCCACCGCGAAGCGGAAAACTGACGGAGCCGGGAAACTAGCGAAGACTATTGGCAACGAGAGACGGTCGAGTCCGTCGACTTGCGTTGTTCTTTGGGCGGATCCCTGAATGTGAAGCTGTTGTGAGAGAGGGGGGCGGTAGAGGAGGACCCAAGCGTCGCCACGCGCTCGGGCGGTGCGCCCCGCCACGGCTCGATCGGTTCGACTCCGGCGCCGCTCCGTCAAGCCACCCTGGTGGCGGCTGCGGTCAAACGTTCACTCGACTCAGGGTCTGCCGAGTACATCGGAGCGCCGACAGTGGGAGCACGTCCGCAACCGAAGGGGATCTCATGAGGATTCGCACGCTTTCGTCGCTCGGCATGGCAGGCGTACTCGGTGCGCTGGCCGTCGCCACCGCGCAAGGGGCCACCGGCGAGAAGGTGCTCGTGTGTCATGGCACGGCATCCGCGACCAACCCCCTCGTCTTGATCGAGGTCAGCCAGAGCGCCCTCAACGGCCACTTCGACGTCGCCCAGGACGGGACACTCGTGGCAACCGGACACGGGAAGCAGAACGCTCCCGACCAGTATTCCGCCCTCGACGGCTCAGGCTTCACGGGCGATTGTCTGGCCCTGTACAACGACACGTCCGGCGGTGGGGAGTAACTGTTCTTGCTGCGCAGCTGCGGCGGTAGTCCCGCGTCGGACAGGGGCGGCGACATGACGAAGGGGAGAGGCTCATGTTTCGCAGGTTGATTCTGTTGGCGCTGACGGTGGTCATTGCGATCGGAGGCGGTTCGTCGGTTGCGCTGGCCGGTGGCGGTAACTCCGCGAACGCGCAGGCGTGTCAGAAGGACGGATGGAAGAGCCTGCAGTCAAGCAATGGCGGCACGTTCGCGAACGCGGGCGGCTGCACCTCATACGCGGCCCGGGGTGGGGAGCTGTTCAACGGGGGCGGGGGAGGGAGCGAGTAGCCCCGTTCGGCGAGACCGACGGAAGCCGAGCAAAGATACGGAAGCCGAGCAGAGATAGAGCCTTGCTCGACAGAAGGCCCGCCATCCGCCGGGCCTTCCCACGTCTCGGCCGCTCCCGACGACGAAGAGTGAGGCGGACGCGCTCTTTCAACCCGACCGCAAGCACGAGCGGGATCTCGTGACTCACGCCCGCCTTGGGCTGATGGCGAAGCTCGGGATGCTGGCGATCGTCGAGGCCGGCAATCCGCGGATCACGCGGCTCGAGGCGCATAAGGCGCTGCTCGACTTCTACTGGCCGACCGAGCGCGACGACACAGGTACCTGAGAGCCGTTTTGCTGCCTCGAGCCGGTACCAAACTTGCCAAACGCTTGCCAGAGCGGCCTCTCGGAGGCGCGATCCGCGACATCAACCAAGTCGCTAGCGTTCCGCCCGTGCAGGCCGAGCTCGACCAGTGGTTCAGCCGGAGCGGGCGTGATCTGCCCTGGAGACGGACGCGTGACCCGTACGCGATCCTGGTCAGCGAGGTGATGCTGCAGCAGACGCAGGTCGAGCGGGTGATCCCGCGCTATCTCCTGTGGATGGCGCGTTGGCCGTCGGTCGAGGCGCTCTCCGCGGCCTCGGCAGGCGAGGTGATCAGGGAGTGGCAGGGGCTCGGCTACAACCGTCGGGCGCTGAACCTCCATCGAGCCGCCTGCATGATCGCGACGTACGGCTGGCCAAAGAACCTCGCTGAGCTTCCCGGCGTCGGCCCCTACACGGCGGCGGCGATACGGAACTTCGCGTTCGACGAGGACGTGCTCCCCGTCGACGTCAACGTCGAGCGCATCCTGCGCCGAACAGGCTTCGTCTTCGCGCCCGCGTCGGCGCAGGCTCTGATGGACCTCGGGGCCACGATCTGCCTGGCCAGGGTTCCTCGCTGCGACGCGTGCCCGCTCGCCCGGGCGTGCCCTTCCCGCGGCACGCGTGAAGAGCCAAGCCGCAAGCAGGGCCCGTTCGCGGGCTCTTTTCGCGAGCGCCGCTCGGCCGCGTTGCGACTTGTCGCGTCGGCGCCGCGCCGACGCGAGCGGCTCGACGCCGAGGCCGTCGCCTCTCTCGAACGTGACGGCCTCGTCGTGATCGAGAACGGACGGGTCAGGCTCCCTCTCCAGATGCCCGAGGCCACGGTTCTGGCGTGGCGACCCCGCCCGGTCGGCTCGAGCGAGGAGCAGGGCTGGGACTGAGGATCGCACGGGGGCTCGTCGAAGTGCGGGGCGGGCGCATCTGGGCTGAGGAGAGGCCGGGACACGTCGCGCGCGTGAGCTCCACGCTCCCGGCAGGCTGACCTCCCGCCGGGCCCGAACTGGCCGCGCGCGGCCGACCGTTGACCCCGGGTTGCGGTCTCCTTCCAAGGGCCTCGGTCCGCGCTTGGCGGCCTCGGTCCGCGCCCCCACATGGGGGGAGTGAGACCCCCTGAGTTCAGCGTACGCGAGCAATGCACGCCGTTGTGAGCCGACTCTGCACCGAATCTGCGCAGCTGCGGCTCGCCCGGTCAGAGGGGATGGTGGATCCACACGTTCGGCTCGACATAGACGCCGCGGTCGGCCTCACAGTCGATCGAGACCGGTGCGAGTGCGCCACGCACGACGTAGTTGCCGCTCGCCGGATACTCGAGTCCTGTCCACTCCTCCCACGCGGACACGGTTCCGGGAATCGTCATCGAGAGCGGGCACACGCGCACGATCGAGGCGCCGAGCCGAGCGTGGACGCGCAGCCATGGATCGAATGGCAGGCCGGTCGGAATCTTCCATGCCGCATAGCGCTCCGGTGCCGTGAGCGGGTAACGCGACTTCCACGACGGTCGCACCGGTGCGACCAGGTCGGCGAAGCCGTGCGCGGCTGCCACCTCCCGCATGCGGCCGAGGCAGAGCGGAGCCAGGCCCTCGCCCTGCCGCTCGGGATGGATCATCACCTGGATCGCGCTGACGAGCGTCGGCCGCTCGCCGCCCGCTGTGCCTCGCTCCATCGTCTCGTCCCATCCTCGGTCGGGCAGCGCCGCGAGATCGAGAGCGACAGGGAGGCTGTTTACCTCGGCCACGAGCTCCTCCCTCTCCACGTCGACGAGGAAGTGCTGAAACGCCGGGAAGCGCTCGTACAGCAGCCAGAAGCACTCGCCGGCGACCGGGTCCTCGAGCATGAACGCGGGCCAGGCCGTGAGCAGCGGCCCCTTGAGGCGCTCGAGCTCGGGACGCTCCTCGAAGCTGAAGAATCGAAGGCTCATCGGCGACGAAGCAGCGCGACCGCCTCCGCGGCAAGGCCCTCGCCGCGACCGGTGAAGCCGAGGCGATCCGTCGTGGTGGCACGCACGTTGACTCGCTCGGGCGCAGCGTTGAGCGCCGCCGCAAGCCGATGCCGCATCTCGTCGCGATGCGGAGCGATGCGCGGCTCCTGGCCGATCACGACGCAGTCGGCGTTGACGAGCTCGAAGCCCGCGGCGGTCACGTCGGCGTAGGCGCGAGCAAGCAGATCGAGCGAGTCGGAGCCCTGCCAGGCGTCGGTGTCGGAGGGGAAGAGGGCACCGATGTCGGCGAGTCCCGCTGCCCCCAGCAGTGCGTCGGTCAACGCGTGAGCGACGACGTCTCCGTCGGAGTGGCCGGCCAGCCCGCGATGGTAGTCCACGTGCACGCCGCCGAGCACGAGCGGGACGCCGTCGCTGAACGCGTGCGCGTCAACGCCGAGACCGATGCGGAGTTCTGCGCTCACGCGAGAGACGCTAGCGCGGCGGGAAGCTGGGTAAGAGACTCGATGACGATCCGCGCGCGGGGTGAGGCCGGCTGAAGCAGGCCCCAGGGCCCTCGCCGGATGTGCACGGCGACGAGCCCCGCCGCAGCGGCCGGCTCTACGTCGTTGTCGATTCGGTCGCCGACGTATGCGATCTCGCTTGGGGGACGTCCGACAACGTCAGCGAGCCGGCTGAAGAACGCCGGGTCGGGCTTGCGGACATTCCAGCTGGCGGAAGAGCCGATCACGTCGAGCGGGAGATCGAGCGAACGCAGCCACACTTCGAGCACCGATGACTGGTTCCCGGCTGCACCGATGAGATAGCCGTCGCTTCGCAGCGTCGAGAGACAAGGCACGGCGTCGGCTAGAAGGTCGGACTCCTCGTACACGACGGCACCGAGCGCCACCGGCTTTTCGATCCCGAGATGCCGCCACAGCTCGGTGTGCTCCTCGCCGCGGGCGATCGTGGCGCCGAGCGCAGCAGTTACGACGTGCGGTGACAGGCCGGCAAGCGCGGCGACCCTGCGCCAGTAGCGGTCTTCGTCGACGAGGGTCTCGCCGACGTCGAACACGACCGCCCGGATCATCAGCCTTCCCCGAGCATCCGCTCGACGAGCCGGAGATCCTCCTCGGTCGTCACCTTCACGAGTCGGCGATCGCCTGCGACGACGCGGATCCGACCGCCGGTGCGCTCGACCAGCGAGGCGCAGTCGGTCGCCCCGTCGGGCTCGCCGTCGAGGGCGGAGCGCAACCGCTCAGCGGGGAATGCCTGTGGAGTCTGAACTACGACGAGGCCTGTCCGGTCCACGGTCTCCACCACCAGTCCTCCCTCGACCCGCTTGACCGTATCGGCCAGCGGGAGGCCGCAGACGACGCCGTCGACACCCTCGGCCAGAGGAGCCAGCACACGCTCGATCACGGCCTCGTCGAGCAGCGGCCGCGCGCAGTCGTGCACGAGGACGACTATCGCGTCGTCCGGGACCTCGTCGACCGCCAGTCGGACGGACTCGGCGCGCGTGTCGCCCCCGGTCACGACCGCCGAGACCTTGCCCGCGACCAGCTCCTCAGCGAGCAGGATCGTCGGCTCCTCCCAGCCGGGAGGCGCGGCAACCACGATGGCATCGACCCAGTCGCTCGCGTCGAGCCGCTCGATGCTCTCGGCCAGCAGCGGGCGACCACCGAGCCCGATGAACGCCTTCGGCCGATCGGCGCCGAGGCGCTTCCCGGCGCCCGCGGCGACGAGGACCGCCCACGTGGTCACGGAGCCGCGGAGGCTCGATCCAAGCCGGGAGAGACCGCGCCGCCGGGCGCCTGCCGGACACTTCGGCCCACTCGATCGACGCCGCGGCCGGTGGCCGTGGCGCCGATCGGGGCGTACGCGCGTCGCCGGACGACGAGCCTCGGCCGCGCCTGCGAGGAGCCTCTAGGCGCTCGCGGCGGCGACTTTGGCCTTCGCTTTGGCGGGGCGCGTCGCACTCGTGGCGGGGTTGGCGAGCACCTCGTCGAGCCAGACGGCGGCCTGATCCTCGTCCATGTCCTTCGCATACATCAGCTCGGAGGCGAGGATCTTCTTGGCCTTCACGTACATCTGCTTCTCGCCCGTCGAGAGGCCTTTCTCGTGATCCCGCAAGGCGAGGTTGCGCACGACTTCCGCGAGCTCGAGGATGTCGCCGGTCTTCATCTTGTCGCGGTTGTGCTTGAAGCGCCGGTTCCAGTTCTTCGGCATCTCGGTCGACTCGCCCGAGAGTGCCTTGACGACGACCTCGACCATCCGCTGGTCGATCACACCGCGCAGGCCGACCTTGTCCGCGTTGTCGCACGGAACGTTCACCGTCATCTCGTTGTGCAGGATCTTGATCGTCAGGTACTCGCGCTGCTGGCCGAGGACGATCTTCGTCTCCTTGTTCACGATGGTGCCCGCCCCGTGATGCGGATACACGACCTTGTCGCCGACGTCGAACAAGCCTTCGCCCTCCCCTTGTAGCCTGGACTCACAAAAAGTCGCCGGCGCTGTTCAGTGCCGGCGAGGGACCTTCATTCTAGCGGAGATCGCAACACTCTCTTAACGGCAACCGCATCCTGTCGATCGGTCTTCGAGGCGCCTCAGAGGGACAGATAGCGCTCGACGAGATTGTGCTCTTGCAGCCGGCGAAGGCCTTCCTGGATCTCTCGCGCGCGCACCGACCCGACCCCGTCGACGGCCTCGAGCTCGCGCAACGACGCCCGCGCGATCGCGTCGAGACCCTCGAGCTCGGAGACCACGCGGCGGATCACGGATGCCGGGAGCCGCGGGACCTGCGAGAGCGCCCTGTAGCCACGCGGGCTCACAGCCGTGTCCAGGGGGTTGGCGGTGCGGGGGTACCCCAACACCTCCTGCAGATCGTCCTGCTCCAGCAAAGCGTCGTACGCAAGCGACGCGAGCAGCTGCAGCGCGCGGCGCGCAGTCCCGGGCTCCTCGCTCGCATGGTAGTCGGCGACGACCGCCGCCTCCTCCTCGGGCAGCGAGCCGGCCAGCTCCTCGAGCTGCGCGCGGATGAGACGGCCCTCGGAACCGAGCTCGACGCAGTCTCGCTCCACCTCGCGCAGCATCCTCGCCGTCATCTCCGCCCGCTGGAGGACGACGAGAACGTCATCGAGGACGACGGCGTTCTGGAACTCGAGCGCCGTCAGCCGGGTCAGCACCTGCTCGAGCCGTCTGCGGTACGTCTCGAGGGCGGCGAGCCCTTGATTTGCCTTCGCGAGCACCGTCGCGATCGGATCGAGTTGGTGACGGCGAGCTCCCACGAACACGGTCACCGTCTCCCGGCGCTGCGAGATGGAGATCACGAGTGCGCCCGTCTGCTTCGCGACGCGCTCCGCCGTGCGATGTCGAGTCCCTGTCTCGTTCGACGCGATCGTGGGATCCGGCATCAGCTGCACGTTCGCGTATGCCAGCTTGGTCAACGACTCGTCGGTGACGATCGCACCGTCCATCTTGGACAATTCGTAGAGCAGCTGGGGTGTGAAAGGTTGATCGAGCCGGATCCCGCCCGAGTACAGAAAGGACAGCTCCTCCGGGTTTCCGATCACGATCAGCGCTCCCTCGCGCGACCGAATCACGTCGTCGATCCCTTGCCGGAGCTCAGTGCCCGGCGCTAGCCGAGCGATCGCCGCGAGCAACACCGGATCGACGCGACTGTCCTCGCCCACGTTCACGTCACCGAGCGTAGCGCGCGGCAGCGTCCGCGTCGCCCGGCGTTCAGGCGGCGGCCGGGTGGTCGACCAGGGGGTTCGTGTCCTCCTCTCTCCCCACCAGGCCCAGGCCGAGCGCCGCGCGCAGCGTCTCGGCCACCCTCAGCGGTGGCCCCCCTACCCGAGCGGGGGTACCCTCCGGCACGACGACCGATTCGAGGCCGAGCTTCCGGCACTCTTCGAGCCGCCTCTCGGCCTGCGCTGCCGGACGCAGCCGCCCGGTCAAGCCGATCTCGCCGAATGCCGCGAGCCCTTCGGCGAGGGGTGCACCGCGAGCCGCCGAGGCGATGGCCAGTGCGATAGCGAGATCGGCTCCCGGCTCGTCGATCCGCACCCCGCCCGCGACGTTGACGAACACGTCGGCAGATCCGAGCGGCACACGCGCATGGCGAGAGAGCACCGCGACGATCATCGCCAGCCGCTTTGGATCGACACCCGTGCCCACCCGCCGCGGCATCGCGAGATCCGTCTTCGCCACGAGTGCTTGTACCTCGAGCAGCAGCGGCCTCGTACCCTCGAGCGTGCAGGCGACGGCCGCCCCCACCTCCCCCGCAGGCGTGCGCCCGAACAGCTCCGACGGATCGGGGACACCGACGAGGCCGGTGGCCGTCATCTCGAACACAGCGAGCTCGTTCGTCGACCCGAAGCGGTTCTTCGTCGCGCGCAGCACGCGATGGGCGTGGTAGCGGTCACCCTCGAACTGGAGCACGCAGTCGACGAGATGCTCGAGCACTCGCGGCCCGGCGACGGCGCCGTCCTTCGTCACGTGTCCGACGAGAATCGTGGCGACACCGTGCACCTTCGCCGTGCGCAGGAGCCGTGATGCCGCCTCGCGCACCTGTGCGACGGAGCCCGGGGCCGAGCCGAGCTCCGGGGAGAACAGCGTCTGCACCGAGTCGATCACGCAGACCTCCGGCCGCTCGCGCTCGAGCGTCGCACAGACGGCCTCGAGCTCGGTCTCGGCGAGGATGGACACGCTCGTCGGCGTCACCGAGCCGCGCGGCGCGAAGCTTCACCTGCGCCAACGACTCCTCGCCCGTGACGAGCAGCGCGCCCCGCCCCGAGCGCGCGACGGCACCGAGCGCGCTCAGCAGCAGGGTCGACTTGCCGACGCCGGGTTCGCCGCCGACGAGGACGAGCGATGCCGGCACCAGACCGCCGCCGAGCACGCGATCGAGTTCGGGAACCCCGGTGCCGATTCGCTCCGCGTCCTCGGCGCGAACATCGCCCAGGCGCTGCGGGCTCCGGGCAGCGCCCCCGCTCGACCCGCTCGCAGCACGTTGCGGGCGCTCCTCGACCAGGGTCCCAAAGGCGCCGCAGCCAGGGCACCGGCCCAGCCAGCGACCGGCGGTCGTGCAGCACTCGCTACAGGTGAACTGGACAACCGTCTTCGCCATTCATCCGATGGTAGCCAAGGCGACGGACAGACGTCGTCTTTGGAGACAACAAGGAGAACGAGCAACCTCCGCACGCGCTATCCGTGGTGGTGGGCGTGCACGACGGCGTGGCCCCGGCCGCGGCCGATCAGCCACCGGTTCACCGGTAGCGTGACCACGAAGGCGACGATGAGCGCTAACGCGAGACTCACCCAGAACAGCCGATCGCCGAGGCCCGCGTCCATGGCGCCGGGGACGCGGAGCACGACGGCGTTGTCCGATCAGGCAGTGCGCGGTGGCCGAGACGGCTCGCCTCGTCAGCGGATCCAGATACCCCATAGGGGTATTACTGGCACGGCTGTCAAGCGTGCAGCCGGCGAACGAGCAACACCCGGTCTTCCCCCGGCCCGTCGTAGTCCTCGGCGATCCTGTCGACCTCGAACCCGATCCTGGTGTGGAAGGCGATGGAGGCCTCGTTCGCCGGCGAGGTGACGCAGCGGACGCTCGTGCAGCCGTGCTCGCGCACCGTGGAGGCGAACCGCTCGTACAGCGCACGGCCTAGGCCGGTGCCGCGCTGGGCGGGCGCGACGCCGACGAAGTGGACATACGCCTCCGTCGGGTCGGTCTGCGACTGGAAGCCGACCAGGAAGCCCACCAGCTCGCCGTCTCTCGTCCTCCGCCACGAAGCTCGTGCCTTCGAAATGCACGAAGAACAGCTTCGGCAGCATCGGTGCCATCTCACGGCCGCCCCACCAGGCGTTCAGGTGCTGGATCACGCGCCCGTAGTCGGCTGGCTCGGCGTGCCGGAGCATGACGGCCATAAGTCGAGGCTAGTCGCGCCGGAACGCGTCGTCCACCGGCACCGCCAGCGCATTCGCGAGCGCGTTCGTCTCGTTCGCCATCCCGACGACAGCCAGGAGCTCGCCGTACTGCGCGTCGGTCATGCCTTTCGCCCGGGCGCCGGCCGTGTGCGAAGCGATGCAGTACTCGCAGCCGTTCGTGATCGAGACCGCGACGTAGACGAGCTCCTTGGTCAGCGGCTCGAGGGCTCCGGCGCCCATCACCTCCTTCACCGAGGCCCAAGTGCGAGCCAGCGTGCGCGGGTCGGCCGCGATCGCTTTCCAGAAGTTGTTGACGTCCTCGACGCCGCGTGTCTCCTTGATGTCGTCGAAGACGGCCCGCACGTCGGGCGGGGCGTCGGCGTACTCGGTCAGCGGCATTCGGCCTCCTCGGTCGTCGTCACGTGAAGCGTACGATGCCCTCCCGTGGAACTCACGGAAGACATGAAGCGCGTGGTCAGCGAGCAGCGCCTCGGCTTCTGCGCCACCGTTTGCCCCGACGGAACGCCGAATCTGTCGCCGAAGGGCACGACGTTCGTGTTCGACCACGGTTCGGTCGCCTTCGCCGAGATCCGCTCGCCGCAGACGCTCGCCAACTCCGCGAGCGCCCCGTGGTCGAGGTGAACGTGCTCGACCCGCTCGCGCGCAAGGGCTACCGCTTCAAGGGCCGTGCGACGGTCACGACGGCGGAGAAGCGTTCGAGCATGGCCTCGAACGGATGCGAGCGATCGACTTCGGCATCGTCGGACGCGTCAACGCGACCGTCGTCGTCGAACTACCGCGATCGCTTCGCCGGGCACGCCGAGCGGCTGCTCGGCGAGAGCTGAGCTACTCGGGCGCAGTCTCCTCGGGAGCCGGCTCGTCGCCGGCCGCCACGCCGACGGGCTGAGGCGGTCCCTCGATCACGCGGATGTCGACCTTCGACTCGTCATCGGCCGGGTTCTCGCGGCGGTCGATCACGATCGTCGGCGCCGTCGCCGAGGTCGCGCCCGAGGACGAAGTCTGCGAGCGGATCCTCGATCAGGCGCTGGATCGCCCGCCGCAGCGGACGGGCACCCATGGCCGGGTCGTAGCCCTGCTCGACGAGCAGCTCCTTCGCCGCGTCGGTCAGCTCGATCGCCGCGCCGTGCACGGACATCTGGTCGCGCAGCCGCTTCATCATCAGGTCGACGATCTGGAGGATCTCCTCTTTCTCGAGCTTGTGGAAGACGATGATCTCGTCGATCCGGTTGAGCAGCTCGGGCCGGAAGACCTTCTTCAGCTCCCCCATCACGCGACCCTTCATGTCGTCGTACGAGAGCCCTTGCTCGTCTCCGGAGGCGAAGCCGAGCGACATGTTCTTCGAGATCTGGGCGGCACCGATGTTCGACGTCATGATCACGATCGTGTTGCGGAAGTCGACCTTCCGCCCCTGAGCGTCCGTCAGCTTCCCGTCCTCGAGGATCTGCAGGAGAATGTTGAAGACGTCAGGGTGCGCCTTCTCGATCTCGTCGAGCAGGAGCACGGAGTACGGCTTGCGGCGCACGGCCTCGGTGAGCTGGCCGCCCTCGTCGTAGCCGACGTAGCCAGGGGGCGAGCCGACGAGCCGGGACACGGAGTGCTTCTCCATGTACTCCGACATGTCGACCTGGATCATCGCGTCCTCGTCGCCGAAGAGGAACTCGGCGAGCGTGCGCGCGAGCTCGGTCTTGCCGACGCCAGAGGGGCCGAGGAAGATGAACGAGCCGGTCGGCCGCTTCGGGTCCTTGATGCCCGCGCGGGCGCGCCGGATAGCCTTCGAGACGGCGACGATCGAGAGGTTCTGGCCGATCACGCGCTTGTGGAGCTCGTCCTCCATGCGCATCAGCTTCTGCGACTCCGCCTCGGTGAGCTTGAACACCGGGATGCCCGTCCACATGGAGACGATGTCGGCGATCTCGTCCTCTCCGACCTCCGGCTGCTCCTCGTCGGCGGCCGAGCGCCAGTTCTCCTCGAGCTCCTTCTTCTTGGCCGAGAGCTTGCGTTCCTTGTCGCGCAGCGAGGCGGCCTTCTCGAACTCCTGCGCCTCGATCGCGGCCTCCTTCTCGGAGCGCACCCGCTCGATCTCCTCCTCCAGCTCGCGGTAGCGCGGCGGCGCGGACATCGTCTTGATGCGCAGCCGCGAGCCGGCCTCGTCGATCAGGTCGATCGCCTTGTCCGGCAGGTGGCGGTCCTGGATGTACCTGTCGGCGAGCACTGCTGCGGCGCGCAGCGCGTCGTCCGAGATCTTGCAGCGGTGGTGCGCCTCGTAGCGGTCTCGCAGGCCACGGAGGATCTGCACGGTGTCGTCGATCGACGGCTCTTCCACCCGCACCTGCTGGAAGCGGCGCTCGAGCGCCGCGTCGCGCTCCAGGTACTTGCGGTACTCGTCGAGCGTCGTGGCGCCGATCGTCTGCAGCTCGCCGCGCGCCAGCGCGGGCTTGAGGATCGAAGCGGCGTCGATCGCACCCTCGGCCGCACCGGCTCCGACGAGGTTGTGGAGCTCGTCGATGAACAGGATGATGTCGCCGCGCTGGGTGATCTCCTTCATCACCTTCTTCAGGCGCTCCTCGAACTCACCGCGGTACTTCGAGCCGGCCACGAGCGCCGCCAGGTCGAGCGTGTAGATCTGCTTGTTCTTCAGCAGCTCGGGCACCTGGTTCGAGGCGATCCGCGAGGCCAGGCCCTCGACGACAGCGGTCTTGCCGACGCCGGGCTCGCCGATCAGCACCGGGTTGTTCTTCTGGCGCCGCGAGAGGATCTGCATCACGCGCTCGATCTCGGTCTGACGACCGACCACGGGGTCGAGCTTGCCCTCGGTCGCGGCCTTGGTGAGGTTGCGGCCGAACTGATCGAGGAGCTTCGAGCTCTTCGCCTTCTCGCCCGCTGCGGCGGCCTGTCCCTGCTGCCGGCGGCCGGGGCCGGAGAGCATGCGGATGATCTCGTTGCGAATCTTCTCGGCGTCAGCGTCGAAGTCGAGCAGGATCCGTGCGGCGACGCCCTCGTTCTCGCGCACGAGCCCGAGCAGGATGTGCTCGGTGCCGATGTAGTTGTGGCCGAGCGAGAGCGCCTCGCGCAGCGCGAGCTCCAGCACCTTCTTCGCGCGCGGCGTGAACGGGATCTGCCCGGTGGTGACCTCGTCACCCTGACCGACGATGCGGGCGACCTGGGCGCGCACCTCTTCCACGGTGATGTCGAGCGACTCGAGCACGCGCGCGGCGAGACCCTCCTCCTCGCGCAGCAGGCCGAGCAGGATGTGCTCCGTGCCGATGTAGTTGTGCTTCAGCGCACGCGCTTCGTCCTGGGCGAGGACGACGACCTGCCTTGCCCGTTCGGTGAATCGCTCGAACACGTTCCCTCGACCCTCCTTTCGTCCCAGATCCGCCGCCTGCGATCGCGCCGGGTGTCGAAGGAGCCTCCATCGTACCGGACGGCCGGGTGCGCCTGCCGCACCGCCCGAAACGACCTGCTCCGGTTCTTAACGCCACGTACGCCGCCGAGTGGCCCGATCCTGTCGGTAGGGTCCACCCAGTGAACGCCGCCGACCCTGGCGCGCTCTGGTCACGGGCGGCGCCGGCTTCATCGGCTCGCACCTCAGCGAGCTCCTGCTCGACGGACGGCTGGGAGGTGTGGGCGCTCGACGACCTCTCCACCGGCTCGCTCGCCAACGTCGACCAGCTGCGCGAGCGACCGAGCGCTTCCACCTCGTCGTCGACACCGTGCTCAAGCCGGCCGATCGTGAACGAGCTCGTCCACAAGGTGCGACGTCGTCTACCACCTGGCGGCGGCGGTCGGCGTCCGGCTGATCGTCGAGCAGCCGGTGCAGGACGCTGGTCACGAACCTCGAAGGGACCGAGATCGTGCTCGAGCACTGCTCCCGTTTCGGCAAGCGCGTGCTGGTCGCCTCGACGTCCGAGGTCTACGGCGACCACCGGGAGGAGCGCCCGCTCGAGGAGGGCGACCGCCGCATCTACGGCCCGACGACCCAGCGTCGCTGGGCCTACGCCGACTCGAAGGCGATGGACGAGTTCCTCGCGCTCGCGCACCACGCGGAGCAGCGGGCTCGACTGCGTGATCGTGCGGCTCTTCAACACCGTCGGCCCACGGCAGAGCGGTCAGTACGGCATGGTGATCCCGCGCTTCGTGCAGAGCGCGATCGCAGGGCGCCCCGCTCGAGGTCTACGGCGACGGGACGCAGACCCGCTGCTTCTGCCACGTCGCCGACACGATCCGCGGCCTGCACGGGCTGATGGAGCGCGGCACGTCAGGCGAGATCTACAACGTCGGTTCGCAGAACAAGATCGCGATCGGCGATCTCGCACGGCTCGTGATCGAGTTGACGGAGTCGACGAGCGATGTCGTCCACATCCCGTACGAGGAGGTCTACGCCCAGGGCATCGAGGACATGCTCCATCGCATGCCCTCGCTCGGCAAGGTGCGCGAGGCGATCGGCTGGGAGCCCCAGCGCTCGCTCGACGACATCCTGCGCGACGTGATCGCGTACGAGCGGGACCATTTCCTGCTGTAGCGCGTCAGAGCTCAGGTGTCGGACTGCCGCAATGCGGGGAACAGGATCACGTCGCGGATCGTCTCCCGCCCGCTGAGCAGCATCGTCAAGCGGTCGATGCCGAGCCCGAGCCCGCCCGTCGGCGGCATCCCGTACGAGAGCGCCTCGACGTAGTCGGGATCGCCGCGTTCTCCCTCCACGTGCTCTGACTGCTGCTCGAATCGCTGCTGCTGCGTCACCGCGTCGTTGATCTCGGAGAACGCGTTGCCGAGCTCCATGCCCGCCGGCGAAGTACTCGAAGCGCTCGGTCAGCGTCGGATCGTCGTCCGTCGGCCGGGCGAACGGCGACAGCTCGACCGGGTAGTCGTAGACGATCGTCGGCTGGATCAGGCCCGGCTCGACGAAGTGGGAGAACGCATGGTCGACGAGCTGCGGCCAGTCCTTGTCGGCGTCCGTGTCGACGCCTCGCTCGGTGAGCCACGAGCGGAGCTCCGCCCCGTCACGCGTCCACAGCTCGTGCCGCTCGAGCGACTCGACGAACCCGAGCCGCCGCCAGGGCCGCTTCAGCTCGATCTCGTGCCCCCGGAACGTGACCACGGTCCCGCCGGTGACCTCGATCGAGACCCGCTCGACGAGCTGCTCGATCCGCTCCATCGTGTCGCGGTAGTCGGCGTACGCCTCGTACCACTCGAGCATCGTGAACTCGGGGTTGTGCTTGAACGAGACGCCCTCGTTGCGGAAGTCCTTGCCGAGCTCGTAGACGCGCTCGAGACCGCCGACGATGAGCCGCTTGAGGTACAGCTCGGTCGCGATGCGGAGGTAGAGGTCCTGGTCGAGCTCGTTGTGATGCGTGACGAACGGTCGCGCGAAGGCACCGCCGTAGCGCGGCTGCAGGACCGGCGTCTCGACCTCGACGAAGCCCGCCTCGTCGAGGGCCCGTCGGATCGCGGTCACGATGCTCGCGCGCGTCACGAACACGGCACGCGTCTCCTCGTTCATGAGCAGGTCGAGGTAGCGCTTGCGGTAGCGGAGCTCGACGTCGGTCAGCCCGTGGAAGGTGTCCGGCAAGGGGTTGCGGTTGCGCGCCAGCACCTCGACCGCCTCGGCCGTGAGCGACGGCTCGCCGCGCTTGGAGCGCGACGGCCGGCCGACGACGCCGACGACGTCGCCGAGGTGGACGTCGAGCTCGCCCGTCCTGCTCGTGTCGCAGATCGCCTGGATCCGCCCCGAGCGGTCGACGACGTCGAGGAAGACGAGCTTGCCCATGCCGCGGCGCGCCATCGCGCGGCCCGCGACGCGACGCGTCGTGTCGGCCTCCGCTCCCGCTTCGAGCGGCTCGGCATCGGCGCGGACGACAGCGATCTCGTCTCGGTCGGGGAAGCGCTTCGGCGGACTCATGGCGGACGAGTCTACGTGGGTCGTGCCGCAGACCGTGGACGGCGCCAAGGCGACGATTCGCCCGCACGATCGGAGCGCGACAGGCCGGACGGAGCAGCCGGCTCAGTCTGCGCCGAAGCGCTGTCGCGCCTCGACCGGAATCAGCGGCCTCTCGGCGCGCGCCTTGATCTGCTGCACGGCCCAGGTATTGCCGTCGGGGTCGCTGAAACCGAAGAACGTGCCGCCATCGCGCTCGTCGAAGACGGTGATCTCGCTGACCTCGACGCCGCGCTCGAGGAGTTCCTGTCGCGCGGCGTCCGCGTCAGCGACGACGAGCTGAAGGCTCTTCATCGAGCCGGGCGCCATCTTCGTCTGCGCGGGCAGGTCGCCGAACACGACCGAGCACCCCGAGCCGTGCGGCGTGAGCTGCACGACGTGCATGTGCTCGTTCGTCGTGTCGTGGTCGAGGTGGAAACCGACCTGGTCCCGGTAGAACGCGATCGAACGGTCGATGTCGCTCACGGGGAGCACTACGACCTCCAGTGTCCAGTCCATGGGAACTTTTCCTCCAAGGTTGGGGCGGTGCGGCTGCGGATGTACGCCGTGACCGATCGATCTCAGCGGAGGGTGGCCTGGCCGCTCGGAGGCGGGCCGCGGCCGATGCGTCAGGCGGCTTTGATCTCCATGATCTTGAACTTCACCTTCGAGCCGCGGGGTGTCAGCACCTCGACCGTCTCACCCTTCTTGCGCCCCATGATCGCCTTGCCCACAGGTGACTCGTTGGAGAGCTTCTTCTCGGCCGGGTTCGCCTCCGCCGAGCCGACGATGAAGTACTCGGTGGTCTCCTTGGCGTCGACGTCGCGGAGGCGCACGACGGAGCCGATGGAGACGACGCTCGTGTCCACCTCGCCCGTGTCGATCACGCGGGCGTTGGCCAGTCGCTCCTCGAGCTGCGCGATCTTGTGCTCGAGCATCGCCTGCTCGTTCTTCGCGTCGTCGTACTCGGCGTTCTCGGCGATGTCTCCGAACTCCCGGGCGACACGGATGCGGTCGGCGATCTCGCGCCGCCGGTCGCCGCGCAGCGTGTCGAGCTCCTGCTTGAGGTTCTCGTAGCCCTCGGGGGTGAGGATGACGTCCTTCAACGATGCCTCCACGGTGTTCCTGATGAACCACGGCGACCCTGCTGAAACAGCGTTCACTGAAAGGAAACGCGGCGCCCACCTGCGCCACGCGGGCGCGAATGCTAGCTGTCGTGACAGACGCTCCGCAACCTGGAGCCGGGGAAGCCGCGACTACCATGCGAACGTGCAGGTCGACCTCCGCGAGAGCTGGTGGATCGGGGACGTGGAGATCCCCACACGCCTCGTGCTCGCGCCGATGGCGGGCGTCAGCGTGCAGGCGTTCCGCCGCCAGGGGCGCCGCTTCGGCGCCGGTCTCGTGTGCTCCGAGATGGTCAGCTGCGCGGGCATCGAGCACCGCAACGAGCGGACGCTCGGCTACCTCCGCGTGGCCTCCGACGAGCACCCGCTCGCGATCCAGCTGTTCGGCTCCGACCCCAACGCGATGGGCGAGTCCGCGCGGATGGTCGTTGCGGCCGGAGCCGACATCGTGGACGTCAACTTCGGCTGCCCCGTGAAGAAGGTGACGCGCACTGGAGCCGGCGCCACGCTGCTCGAGGAGCCCGACCGTGCCTGCCGCATCGTGGAGGCGATCGCGGGGGCGGTCGACGTGCCAGTGTCGGTGAAGATGCGCCGAGGTCTGGCCGACGGGTCGCGGGTCTGCCTCGACGTGGGCCCCAAACTCGTCGAGGCGGGGGCGGCGTCGCTCACGTTGCATCCGCGCTCGGCGCAGCAGATGTACACCGGCACCGCCGACCATGCGCTCACAGCCGAGCTCGTCTCGCTCGTCGACGTCCCCGTGGTCGCGTCCGGCGACGTCACGTCGCGCGCGCGGGCGCAGGCGATACTCGCGACGACCGGGGCGTCCGCCGTCATGGTCGGCCGCGGCGCGCAGGGAAACCCGTGGGCGCTACGTGAGATCGTGGACGGCGACGGCGACGACCCAACGCGCGAGGAGGTGGTGGCGGAGCTCGTTCTCTTCGTCCGGGCGACCGTGCGGGAGCTCGGGGCGCGCCGGGCGTCCGGCTTCCTGAAGAAGTTCTACGGCTGGTATCTGGGCCGCGGCCGCTTCCCCAAGCCGTTCAAGCAGGAGCTGTTGCAGCTCGACGACGTGCAGGAGATCGAGCAGCGGCTGCTCGCGGCCGCGCCCGGCGCGCTGCCGCTGCTCGAGGAGCTCGAGGCGGAGAGACCCGCCGGCGACGAGGTCACGCTCGAGCTCCCGGTCTCCATCTACGGTGGGGGTTAGGTCGCTGTAAGGAGTGCGGCCGTACCCCGGGCGGGGGATGGTCCCGGCCGCGGCGCGCGGCTTGAGTCAGGGGTGGTGAAGACCACTCCTGAGGCGGTGCGGCGCCCCAGGCGCCCCGGCGTGCCCGTGCGAGCGCAGGGCGTCGCCGATCCCTCCCGCGGCACCGCGGTCGCGCTCGGCTTTCCACTGCTCGCGCTCGTCCTCGCCGCTGTCTGGGTGCGCCACGACGGTTTGTCGCTCGACGTCGCGCCCGCGACGTTCCTCGGGCTACTGGTGACGTGTGCCGCGGCCGAGCGGATCGCACTCCAGCTCGGTCCCCGCAGCTGGTACACGGCCTCGACGCCCGCGGTCGTCCTCACGGCCCTGCTCGGCGGGCCGCTCGTCGGCGCGGCTGCCGGACTGGCGAGTCAGACCCTGCGCACCGAGGCGGTGTGGCGTCGCAGGCTGGCGGAGGGAGGTCTCGCGTCCCTGCAGGGGCTCGCCGCCGGCTGGTGCGGGCTCGCGCCGTGGGCGGGAGCCGGGGGCGTCACCGCGACGGTGGCTCTGGCCATGGCCGTCGCGGTCGGCGTGAATTCGGTCGGGCGCCTCTTGATCATGCTCGAGCGCGGCGCTCGGCCGCTCCACGAGCGCCTCAAGCGCGGCTTCGTGGTCGACTGCGCCGAGGCGGGGCTGGTCACGCCGCTGGTCGCCATGCTCGTCCTCACTGAGTCGCAGAGCTCCGAGCTGGTGCTGTGCTCCGTCGCAGCCCTCCTGGCCACGCTGATCATCGTCCAGCGGATGCGCGAGAGCTCGATGCGCGAGCTCGCGACGGAACAGGAGAACGCTCGTCGCGACATGCTCACCGGAGCACCGAATCGTCGCGCGTTCGAGGAGGTGCTGGCGTCGGAGCATGCGCGAGTCGTCCGCGGCGGCCAGCCGGCCGGGCTCTTCGTCGTGGATCTCGACCGGTTCAAGTCCATCAACGACCGTTACACGCACAGCGTCGGCGACGAGGTCCTCGTCGCGGTCGTCGACCGGCTCACCGACGGCCTACGGACGACGGATGTCGTCGCGCGCTGGGGCGGCGAGGAGATCACGGTGCTCGCCCCCGGGATCCGGGGGAGGCGGGCGCTCGAGCAGTTCGCCGAGCGGATCAGGCGGCTCGTCGGTGACGAGCCCCTTACGCTTTCATGCACTGCCGTGCCGGTGACCGTGTCGGTCGGCGGCACGCTCCTCGACGGCTCGCTGGCTCCGGCCGCCGCGCTCGACCGTGCCGACCGCGCGCTCTACGAGGCGAAGCGGACGCGCGACACGATCGCGGTCTCGCTGCCCCCGCGGCTGACGCTGCGGCTGGAATCAGCCTGACGACGACGAGCGGTGCGGCCCGGCGAACGCCGTGAGCACGCCCAGCCCCAGGTAGACCGACCCCGTGACGTGACGCTGGATCCGGACGAAGCGGCGACTCCCGCGCAACACGCCACCGGCCGTCCCCGCGGCGATCGCCCAGAGCGAGTCGGTGACGAATCCGAGAGCCATGAACGTCAGGCCGAGCAGCAGGATCTGCAACGACGCGTGGCCACGCGCCGGATCGACGAACTGGGGCAGGAAGGCGAGGAAGAAGAGCGCCGTCTTCGGGTTGAGCACGTTGACGACGATGCCCTCCGCGAAGTCGCGCCGCCTGCCGCGGGTGGGCCCGTGCGGGGCTTCCTCGACGCTCCCATCGCCGCCGAGCAGCGTGCGGATGCCGAGCAAGACGAGGTACGCGGCGCCCAGGAGCTTGACGACCGTGAAGGCGGTCGCCGACGACACGAGCAGCGCCGAAAGGCCGATCGTGGCGGCGAGGACGTGCACCAGCGTGCCGACGTGGATGCCGAGCACCGACGCGAGCCCTGCCCGGCGGCCCTGGTGGATCGAGCGCGCGACGATGTAGAGCACTGCCGGTCCGGGCACGACGAGGAGCGCCAGGGCGGCGATCGAGAACACGACCAGCGTGCCCGGGTCGACGATCACGCGTTGAGCTCCCAGACCAGGCGGAGGCCGTCGAGCGTCAGGTACGGGTCGACGTGTCCGATCGTCACTGCGTGCGGAGCGACGAGGTCGGCCAGCCCGCCGGTGGCGACGGCTGGCGCGTCCGCGCCGAGCTCCGCCCGGATCCTCCCCACGATCCCGTCGACCTGGCCGGCAAAGCCGTACACGAGCCCCGACTGGAGGCCGTGCACGGTCGTCTTGCCGATCACGGTCGCCGGCGCCACATAGTCGACTTTGACGAGCCTGGCGGCGCGAGCGAACAGCGCATCCATCGAGATCTCGATCCCCGGCGCGAGCACGCCGCCGACGTACTCGCCGGCCGACGAGACGACGTCGAAGTTCGTCGACGTGCCGAAGTCGACCACGATCGCCGGGGCCCCGTAACGCGTCTTCGCCGCGACGCTGTTGACGATCCGGTCCGGGCCGACCTCGCGAGGGTCGTCGTAGCGGATCGGGATCCCGGTCTTGACGCCCGGCCCGACGACGAGCAGCGGCGCCTCGGCCCAGCGATCCGCCACGAGCTCCCACTCGCGCACGAGCGTCGGCACCGTCGACGAGAGGCAGATGCCGTCGATCGCGTCGAGGTCGAGCAACCCTGTCAGCAGTACGCCGAGCTCGTCACCCGTGCGGGTGCGCTCCGTCGCGAGGCGCCAGTGGTCGCCGAGGCGCTCTCCCTCGTACAGGCCGAGGACGGTCTGCGTGTTGCCGACATCGACGGCGAGGAGCATGCGCGCGAGGGTACCTCTTCGGCGGCGCAGGCTCGGGCCGCGCTCAGGCCTCGCCGACGCCGGCTGTCGGGGCCGGCGGCGCTCGTCGGTGGTCGCCCTCGCACCGGACTGCATCCCCACGAGCCCACACGGTCTCGGAGCCGATCCGCACTCCCGGCCGCGAGAGAGCGGCTCCAGCGCCTGCTAGCTAGGAGACGTCGTCGTCGCCCGCGAGGGGCTCGCCGATGCGCTCGGCGAGGTCCTCGGCCGTGAGCTTCGGCTCCTCGCCCTCGCCGCGCAGCTCCTCCACCGTGACGTCACCGGACGTGTAGACCTCGGCCCTCGGGATCATCCGCGTCGGCCGGTTCTTGTCCCAGACCCAGACGTCCTCCATGCGCGCGTGGAAGAACGGATAGCTCGCCTGCGGCACGACCTTCAGGTCGAGCTTGTTGCAGAGGTACGTCGCGTCCTGCGTCAGCACGCAGTAGCGGAAGAGCGGAAAGACCGCCGTGTACTCCTTCTTGAGGCGGAGCTCGAGCTCCGCCTCGAACTCGTCGAGCTCGTCGAGGTGCGACATAGTCCTACTCTAGCTCCGCGAGCAGAGCCTTCACTGCCCCACGGCCGGGGACGACGAGCGCAGGGTCGAGATCGTGCAGCGGCTCGAGGGCGAAGCGGCGCTCGTGCAGGCGCGGATGCGGGATCGTGAGCCCCGGCTCGTCGAGCTCGAGATCGTCGTAGAGCAGGACGTCGAGGTCGATCGTGCGCGGCCCGAAGCGTGGCCCCTCGCGCGTCCGCCCGAGCGAACGCTCCACGTCGAGCAGCGCCGCCAGCAGCTCGTGCGGCGTGAGCGAGGTGTCGACGGCGGCGGCGGCGTTGACGAACGGCGGCTGGTCGGCGTAGCCGACGGGCTCCGTCTGGCGCGTAGCCGACACGGCGAGGAGCTCCACACCCGGTGTGCTCGCCAGCAACTCCACGGCGCGCCGGAGCGTCGCCTCGCGGTCGCCCAGGTTCGCTCCCAGCCCGACATAGGCCAGCGCCACGGTCCCGACCTTAACGGCACGTGAACCGAGTTCTCAGATCCCTCTCAGCCTTCCCCGCGTAGTGTGGGCCGGAATGGTCGCCCGTGCAGCCCTCGCCGTCGCGCTGGGAGCAGCCGCAGCCGCGGTCGCCGCGCTTGCCGCGGCGCCCACGGCGAGCTCGTCGTACACCCTCGTGCAGCTCCGCCGGGCTGCGGGCACAGCCGCCGTCCGGCTGCTCGAGCGACGCGGGGCGACGGAGGTGGCGCCCGAGCTCCGCCTCTACCGCCTTCCCACCGCCGACGCAGCGCGCGTCCTCCCGCGCTTGCGTGCCCTCGGCGCCGTCCGCCATGCCGGCCTCGATCGCGAGGCCGGCACGCTGACGGTCACCCGCACCGCCGCCGAGCCGCTCGCGGCCGAAGAGTGGTGGCTCTCGGTAATCGGGATCGACGGGCTCGAGCCGCCGGGGCCGGGTATCCCCGTCACCGTAGTCGACTCCGGCATCGACCTCACGCACCCCGAGTTCTCCGGCCGGCCGGACCTGCTCATGCTCAACCCGCAGGAGCCGACGCCGCTCGGCGGCCGGCACGGAACTGCCGTCGCCTCGGTCGTGGGCGCCCCGGTCAACGGGGTCGGCATCGCCGGGATCTATCCGCACGCAGTGCTGCGCTCGTGGGACGCGGCGCTCGGAGAAGGGCTGCGGCTGGACACGAGCGACATCGTGGCGGGGATCCTCGCCGGCGCCCGCGGGGGGCGCGGCGTGATCAACCTCAGCCTCGGCGGCCCCGGCCCTGATGCGCTGATCCAGCAGGCGGTCGCCGCCGCCGTGCGTAAGGGCTCGCTCGTGGTGGCCGCGTCCGGGAACGACGGGGCGAGCGGCAGGCTCACGTATCCCGCCAGCTACCCGCACGTGCTCACCGTGGGGTCGGTCGGCATGGACGGCGAGGTGTCCGGGTTCTCGAGCCAGTCGCGTTTCGTCGACCTCGTCGCGCCCGGTGCGAACATCACGACCGCCTGGCCGATCAACGCGTCCGAGAGCCCGACCGGCTACCGCGTGAGCGACGGCACGAGCTTCTCGTCGCCGCTCGTCGCCGGCGCCGCAGCCTGGGTCTGGACGCTCCGCCCCGAGCTCGACGCCACTCAGCTCTTCGAGATCATGCGCCGCTCCGCCCGGGACATCGGGCCGCCGGGCCGCGACAACGCGAGTGGATTCGGCATCCTCAACGTGGGCGCAGCGCTCGCGGCACCCGCCCCGGTGCCGGATCCACTCGAGCCGAATGAGACGCCCGACCAGCTCCGCCCCGCAGGGCTCGCGGGCGGCATCTCACCCGCACCGGCCCTGACGACCAAGACGAAGCGCACAGCCAGCCTCGTCGCACGCCTCACCGTCGCCGAGGATCCGCGCGACCTGTACAGGATCTGGGTGCCGGGCGGCTGGACGATCGCCGTCACGGCGCAGACCGACACGGACGTCGACCTCGGACTGTGGCGTGCCGATGTCTCGACGTCGTCCACGCTGGCATCCGGAGACCGGCTGGCGCGGGGCGCGGCACGCGGCCCGGACGAGCGGCTCCGCTACACGAACACAGGCGCGGGGGCCGCGTTCGTGCTCTCGGTGTCGATGCCCGGCCGGGTGACCGACGCCCAGTACACCCTGCGCGTGGCGCGGGGCTCATAGGCAGGATCCACCCCGCAGCTACGGCGAAGCGCGCAGCTCGACCACGACCGCCGCGTGGTCGACCGGTGCCGGCAGCACGACCTCCGGCTTGCGCACCCGGACCAGCACGCGGGCGACCGGGAACCGGTCGAGCAGCGCCGCTGCGACCGCCGTCGCCAGCGCCTCGAGCATCACGAAATCGCGAGCGGCCGAGATCTCCTGCACGCACGCGACCGCCTCCCGGTAGTCCACGGTGTCGCCGATCGAGTCCGTGGCGGCCACCGTGTCGGGATCGGCCAGCTCGAGCTCCACATCGAACAGGAATCGCTGCCCCTCCGAGCGCTCGTGCTCGAGCAGCCCGTGGAAGCCCCACAGCTCGATCCCCGTCAGCTCGATCGTCGTCATCCCTCGATCGCCTTGGCGAGCGCGAGCGCCTCGACGTGCGGGCGGACGTCGTGCACGCGGAAGATGGACGCGCCGCGGGCGAACGCTGCGACCGCCGCTCCGACCGAGCCGGCGGTCGAGCCGGTGCGCGCCTCGGGTTCGCCGAGCACGCGGCCGATCGTGCTCTTGCGCGAGACGCCGACGAGGATCGGACGTCCCAGCTGGGCCAGCTCCCCGAGCCGCCGCAGCAGCTCGAGGTTGTGTTCCACCGTCTTGCCGAAGCCGATGCCGGGGTCGAGGCAGATGTTCTCCTCGCAGACGCCCTGCGCGACGGCGAACCGGAGCCGCTCCTCGAGAAAGGCCTTCACCTCTGAGACGACGTCGTCGTAGCGCGGCTCGGCCTGCATCGTCCGCGGCTCGCCTTGCATGTGCATCAGGCACAGATACACACCCTCGTCCGCCACCACTCCCGCGAGCTCGGCGTCGCCGCGCAGGGCCGTGACGTCGTTGACCATCGACGCCCCGAGCTCGACCGCGCGGCGGGCGACCTCCGCCTTCGCGGTGTCCACCGACACGGGCACGCCCTCGAGCCCTGCGAGCACCGGCTCCAGGCGACGGAGCTCCTCGTCCAGCCCCACCGGCTTGGCACCCGGGCGCGTCGACTCGCCCCCGACATCCACGATCGCGGCGCCCTCCGCGACCATGGCGCGCACAGCGGCGACGGCGTGGTCCGGCTGGTAGTTGCGGCCGCCGTCGGAGAAGCTGTCGGGCGTGACGTTGACGACCCCCATCACCGCGGGCCGGCGCAAACGTTCCTCCACGCTCGGACGTCTCACCGGTCGTGGACGTTAGCGTCCCCAGGAGGCGGGCACGAGCCGTCGGGGTGCTCGTCGCCGCGGCCGCGGTCCTGCTCGTGACCGGCGTCGTCGCCGTCGCCTCCTCCGACGACATCCCTTCCGGCACGGTGCGGCGCCCCGGAGACCGGCTGTTCGACCTGCTCTTCAGCTTCGGCATCGTCGCGATCGCCCTCGCGCTGATCGGAGGCGCGGTCCTGTATGCGGTCGCGTGGCACCTGAAGCTCAAACACGGAGCCTCGACAGGGCCTTCTTCGCCGTTGCGCGTCTTCGTGCTCCTAGCGCTCGTCGTTGCGCCGCTCATGGGTCTGGTCTACATCCGCCGCGCCGATCTCGGCTTCGGGGACGCGGACGTCGTCGAGGGGATCGCGCGGCCGCCCGACCCAAGCGGGACAACGCCCCCGTCGGCGGGTTACGAGCCCGAGTTCACCACGGCGCCGGTCCTCATTGCACTGGGGGCGGCACTCGCGACCCTGCTCGCCTTCTGGCTCGCCCAGCGCGCTCGACGCCGGGCGCTGCCGCCCCGTTCGCGCACGCAGCCGGCTCCCACGCTCGACGAGGTGCTCGCCGACACCGTCGACGACCTTCGCTTGGAGCCTGACCCCCGACGCGCCGTCGTCGCCGCGTACGCCCGCCTCGAGCGCGCCCTGACCGCCGCGGGCCATCCACGTTTGGAGTCCGATGCGCCTGGGGAGTACCTCGGTCGCGTCCTGCGCGAGGCGGAGGTGTCACCGCGCGCAGTGAGCCGCTTGACGGCGCTGTTCGCGCAGGCGAAGTTCTCTCAGCACGACGTGGGCGAGGAGATGAGAAACGAGGCCATCGAGGCGCTGGAGGAGGTGCGCGAGGACCTGCGCACCGCAGAGCAAGCGCGACAGGCGCTCGTCCCGGCGTGACCCAGGCGCGCCGGCTCCTGCCGCTGGCCGCGATCACGGTGGCTCTCGGCGCCGCCCTGCTCGTGGCACCCGGTGCCGCCTCGACGTGGGTGCACGTCTACCTCCTGCTCGTCGCGGCCGGGGTGCTGCTCGCAACCGTACGCGCGTTCGTGCATCGACGCGGGCCGGCGATGCCGTCCATCGTCGACCCGGCTCTGACCAGACGCCAGCAGCGGGCAAGCCGGCCGGAGGATCTCGAGCTGCTCGAGCGGCTGGTCTCGATCGGCTCGGCCAGCGCCTTCGACCTGCACTACCGGCTCCGTCCCGCATTGCGCACGATCGCCGAGGGCGTCCTCCTCGGTCGCGGGATCGACCTCGAGACACAGCCCGAGCGCGCGCAGGTGGCCCTCGGAGACGCCGCCTGGTCGCTCCTGCGGCCGGATCGCCTGCCGCCGGAGGACCGGCAGGCGCGCGCGCTCGCCACCGGCGACCTCGACGCTGTCGTCCGCGGGATCGAGAGCGCGCGATGAGCGAGGTCTCCGGACTGACGCTTCCCGAGGTCGCCGCGCGCGCCAACGAGGTCCTCGACGAGGTCGAGCGGGCGGTCGTCGGCAAGCGCGCCGAGCTCGAGCTCGTCGTGATGGGGATGCTCGCCGACGGCCACGTCCTCCTGGAGGACTTCCCGGGGTTGGCGAAGACGCTCGCCGCCCGCTCGCTCGCCCAGGCGACGACCATCGACTTCTCGCGTATCCAGTTCACGCCCGACCTGATGCCCGCGGACGTCACCGGCTCGTCGATCTGGAACCAGCGCGACGCCGACTTCGAGCTCCGCCGCGGACCCGTCTTCACGAACCTTCTCCTCGCCGACGAGATCAACCGCGCTCCGCCGAAGACACAGGCGGCGCTGCTCGAGTCGATGCAAGAGCGGCAGGTCACGATCGAGGGCGACACGTACCCGCTGACGCGGCCGTTCCTCGTTCTCGCGACCCAGAACCCGATCGAGTACGAGGGCACCTATCCGCTGCCGGAGGCGCAGCTCGACCGCTTCCTGCTCCGCACGGGATTCGGCTACCCGGGCGCCGACGACGAGTGGGAGATGCTCCGCCGGCGGCTCGAGCGCAAGGAGGACGACGTCGAGATCCGCGCCGTCGTTGACCGTCAGACGCTGCTCGCCATGCAGGCCGCGATCGAGGCGGTCCACGTTGCCCCCACCGTGGGTCGCTACATCGTGGAGCTCGTCTCGGCCACACGCGCGAGCGCCAGCGTCGCCGTCGGCGCCAGCCCGCGCGGCAGCCTCGCGCTCGTCAAGCTCGCGCGCTGTGCCGCCGTTCTCGACGGCAGAGACTTCGTCACGCCCGACGACGTCAAGCGGGTCGCCGTGCCTGCCCTCGCCCACCGCCTGACGCTCGAGCCGGAGCTCTGGGTGCGGCGGCTGACGGCCGTGGACGTCGTGCGCGAGGTGCTCGCCGCAGTGCCGACGCCTGCGGCCGAGGACGTCTCGCCGACCCCATGATCCGGCACACCTCGCCGCGGCTTGCCGGCTACGCAGCACTGGCTGGGCTGGGGCTCGTCGCGGCTTTGACGTTGCGTCGACCCGAGCTGGCGGCGGTCGCAGCGCCGTTCGCGTTCCTGGTCGCCCTCGCCCTGGTCACGGAGCGTCAGCCGGCGCTGACCGGCCGCCTCGAGCTCGACGAAGACCGGGCGGTCGAGGGCGACATCGTCGCGGGGACGATCGTGGTGACCGCCTCTGCGCCGGTCACGCGCCTCGAGCTGGTCCTCGTCGTGCCGCCCGGGCTCGCCGCCCTCGACGGGCCTGCGCGTGCCGTCCGCCTCGGCCGAAGCGGCCGTCGCGAGATTCCGGTGCGGCTCCGGTGCGAGCGCTGGGGGGCGTACGTCGTCGGCGACCTGCGACTGCGGGCTCGCGGGGCGCTCGCGCTCACGGCGTGGGAGCAGCGGCTCGACGAGCCGCAGGCGCTCAAGGTCTTCCCCCATGCGGAGCGCCTCCGCCACCTGATCCAGCCGCGCTCGACACAGGCGTTCGCAGGCGTCGAGCTGGCGCGGGCGAAGGGTGACGGGATCGAGTTCGCCGACCTCAGGCCGTTCCGTGCCGGCGACCGTCGCAGAGCGATCAACTGGCGGGCCAGCGCCCGCCGGCGGGAGCTCGTCGTCAACGAGCGTCGCCCCGAGCGGAGCACTGACGTCGTCGTCCTGCTCGACAGCTTCGCCGAGACCCGCCTGGGCTCCGTCGGAACGCTCGACCTCGGCGTGCGGGCTACGGCGGCCCTCGTGGCGCACTACCTCGACCGCCGTGACCGGGTGGGCCTCGTCACGCTCGGTGGCATCCTGCGCTGGCTCGTGCCCGGCGGTGGCGCGGTGCAGCGGTATCGCCTCGTCGACGCACTGCTGCAAACGGAGGTCGAGCTGACGTACGCCTGGCGCGGCGTGACCGTCGTCCCGCCCCGGGTGTTGCCGGCGCGGTCGCTCGTGATCGCCCTGACGCCGCTCCTCGACGACCGCATGGTGCAAGCGCTGCTCGACCTGCGCGGACGCGGTCACGACCTCGCCGCGATCGAGATCTCGGCGGTTCCGTTCGTCGAGCCGGGGCCGAGCGAGTCGGATCGTCTCGCCCACCGGCTCTGGCTCCTCCGGCGTGACGAGATCCACGGACGGCTGCTGCGCGCCGGGATCGCGGTGAGCCGGTGGAACGTCGACGATCCGCTCGGGGTGGCGCTCGAGGAGGTGAGGGCATACCGGCGTTCCGCGCTGCTCGCGCGCCGCTGACGGGCGCGCTCTCCCTCGCCGTGCTGGCGGCGGTCGCCGCGTGGTTGGCACTCGCCGTGCGCGAGGAGCTCGCCGAGCTCGCAGCGCTGCTGGGCGGCACCGGCTGTCTCGCCCTCGCCGCCGCGATCGTGTTCCGCCAAGGCGTGCTGATCGCCCCCGCGCTCGCGCTCGTCGGTGCGGAGTACGCGCTTCTGGTCGCTGCAGACGAGGACGCCCTGGACTCCCGCGCGCCGCTCGTCGCGGCCGGCCTGCTCGCCGCCGGCGAGCTGGCCGCCTGGAGCACGGAGCTGCGCGTCGAGGTGGCCGACGAGTCGGGCGCCTGGTGGAGGCGCGTGGCGATCACCCTGCTGGAGGCGACCGGCGCCTACGTCGCCGCGACCGCGCTGCTGGCGGTGGCAGACGCCGGCGGGCGGGGCGGGATCGCGCTCGAGGTGGTCGGCGTCGCCGCGCTCGCCGCGGCCGGGCTCGCGCTGGTGCGTCTCGCACGAAGCTAGTGGTGGCTCCGCGAAGCGCGCGCCCGCAGGGATCTTCCCGAGACCGCTACGTCTGGCTCAGCAGCGGCTCATAGAGCGGTCGCTCGAAGGGCCATGCAGCACTGACCAACCAATCGGCGACAGCTCGCCGTAGCGGCTCGTCCAGCTCTCCGCGCGAGGCCCGCACCCAGGAGCGGACACGTGCGTCGTGCACGCCGTCGTCCGCGGGGTAGACGTAGACGCAGCCGACCACGTCGTCGCCATCGAGCACCGTGTACGTGAAGCCTTCGCGCGCTGCGAAGTCCCGGGCGTGCCGCTCGAGGTCGACCAGATTGGCCTCCAGGCTCATCAGGCGCGGCCACTGTCCATCGGGCGCGAACCCGGCTGTCGCGCGGATGTGGTCGATGCTCGAGGACCAGGCCGCGTGGTCGCGCTCGTTGTGCTCGGGCCCGAGCGGCTCGAGCGCGAACGACGGAGTGCGCAGGTCTAGCGGCGGCTCGAATCCCTCGGGCACGAACACGCCCACGGCGACGCGGCTACGACGCGGCGGGATCCGGCGGTGGCGGCTGCATCGCAGCGCCCGGGAGGGGCCGCGGCTTGAAGACCGGCTTCTCGCGCTCCGGCCCAGGCTCGGCCGACGGCTCCTCGACCTTCTTCGGCTCCTCGGCGAACACCGACTCCTCGGCCTCGCCCGCCAGCAGCCGCTCGAACTGATCCTTGTCCACCGTCTCGCGCTCGATCAAGATCGCCGAGAGCAGGTGCAGCTCCTCCATGTGCTCGCGCAGCACGCGCGTGGCGACATCGTGCGACTCCTCGATCACGCGGCGAATCTCGTCGTCGATCTCCCTCGCGATCTCCTCCGAATAGTCCGGCTCCGCACCCATCTCACGGCCGAGGAACGGCATGTCGTGGTTGCGGCCGAGCACGCGCGGGCCGAGCTTCTCGCTCATGCCGAAGCGCATGATCATCTGCTTCGCCGTGGAGGTCACCTTCTCCAGGTCGTTCGCGGCGCCGGTCGTCACCTCGTGGAAGACGAGCTCCTCGGCGGCGCGGCCGCCGAGGGTCATCGACATCTGGTCCATCAGCGTGCTCTTGGTGGTCAGGTAGCGATCTTCGGTGGGCAGCGAGATCGTGTAGCCCAGCGCCTGTCCACGCGACACGATCGAGATCTTGTGCACCTCGTCCGTGCCCTCCAGGTAGTAGCCGACGAGCGCGTGACCCATCTCGTGGTACGCCGTGATCTTCCGCTCCTTCTCCGAGAAGAGGCGCGACTTCTTCTCCGGACCGGCGATCACCCGCATCACGCCCTCTTCGAGCTCGAACTGACCGATCGTCTTCTCACCGCGCCGCGCGGCGAGCAGGGCGGCCTCGTTGATCACGTTGGAGAGGTCGGCGCCCGTGAAGCCGGGTGTCCCGGCGGCGAGTACGTCGAGGTCGAGCTCCTTCGCCAGCGGCTTGCCCTTCGTATGCACCTCGAGGATCTCACGGCGGCCTTTGCGGTCGGGGCGGTCGACGACGATCTGGCGATCGAAGCGGCCGGGGCGCAGCAGCGCCGGATCGAGAATGTCGGGTCGGTTCGTGGCCGCGATGAGGATGATGTTGTCCTTCAGCTCGAACCCGTCCATCTCGACGAGGAGCTGGTTCAGGGTCTGCTCGCGCTCGTCGTGACCGCCTCCCAGACCTGCGCCGCGGTGGCGGCCGACGGCGTCGATCTCGTCGATGAAGATGATGCACGGGCTTGCCTGCTTCGCCTGCTCGAACAGGTCGCGAACGCGCGAGGCGCCGACGCCGACGAACATCTCCACGAAGTCGGACCCGGAGATGGAGAAGAACGGCACGCCCGCCTCGCCGGCGGTGGCGCGCGCGAGGAGCGTCTTACCCGTGCCGGGCGGCCCGTACAGAAGCACGCCCTTGGGAATCCGCGCGCCGAGGGCCTGGAACTTCTTCGGGTTCTCGAGGAACTCCTTGATCTCGTGCAGCTCCTCCACGGCCTCGTCGGCGCCCGCCACATCCTTGTACGTGACCTTCGGCGAGTCGGGCGACATGCGCTTGGCGCGGCTCTTGCCGAAGCTCATCACCTTGGAGCCGCCGCCCTGCACCTGGTTCATGAGGAAGATCCAGAAGGCGATCAGGATGACGAACGGAAGCAGCGAGGTGAGCAGCGTCCACCACGCGCTCGAGCCGATGCCCTTCGAGTCGAACTTGACGTTCTGCTTCTGGAGCAGGTTCTGGTATTCGATCTGCGCCTGATCCGACGGGTAGTTGACCTTGACCTTCCGCTGGTCCGAATCGAGCGTGGCCGTGATCTGGCGCCGGTTCGGCGTGAACAGCACCTCGCTGACGTTTCCGGCCTTCGTCTCGTTGATCAGCTGGGAGTACGTGACCTTCTGCTCGCCGTCGCGACGGGGAATCAGCGTCTGGCTCGCCAGATAGACGAGCAGCACGATGACGACGAGTGGGAAGAGTGCGCTACGGAAGAACCTGTTCACGGTGATCGGAGGGTAGCATCGCCCTTGTTCGCGGCGGGTTGCGCAAGCCCTCGCGACTGCAGCGACAGCGTTATGTTGCAGCCGCCACGAACGAGGGGTCGAGCACCCCGATATAGCGGAGGTTACGGTACCGCTCCGCGAAGTCCAGCCCGTAGCCGATCACGAACCGGTTCGGGATCTCGAACCCTACGTAGCGCACGGGGACGTCTATCTCGCGGCGCTCGGGCTTGGTCAGGAGCGCACAGATCTCGAGCGACGTCGGCTTGCGCGCCTTCAGCGTGCGCAGGAGGTACGAGAGCGTGAGCCCGGAGTCGATGATGTCCTCCACCACGAGCACGTGGCGGTCGGCGATGTTCACGTCGAGATCCTTGAGGATCCTGACGACGCCCGACGAGTCGGTCGCCGCTCCGTAGCTGGAGATGGCCATGAAGTCGATCTCGCACGGGATCGCCAGCTGCCGCATGAGGTCGGCCATGAAGAAGACGGCACCTTTGAGCACGCCCACCAGCAGCAGATCGCGCCCCTCGTAGTCGCCCGAGATCTCCACGCCGAGCTCTGTGACGCGCTGCTGCAGCACCTCCTCGTCGATCAGGACCTCGCCGACGCCATGCTCGACGGCCGTCATGCGCGGCTCCGCGTCGCGCTCACGACGCCCTCCCACCCGGGCGCCTCGGCGATCCCGGGCACCGCAACCACCTCGTCGGCGGCGACGACCAGCGGCCAGTCGTCCCGCTCAGCGCGCGGCACCTTCGCGTCCACGAGCAGATCCTGCACCTTCTTGCGCCTTCCTGCGAGCCGATCCCCCTCGCGGCGGGTGCGTACGGCGAGTCCCGGCCGGGTCGCGCTCAGCCGCCAGGGCCCCCACGTAACCGCGCCCTCGAGCCGCAAGGAGTCGTACTCGCGCACCGCACGCACGCCGGCGCCGAGGTCAACCGACTTCGACCCCTCGCGCGAGGACAGGAGCGCGACAAGGCCCGCCTCTAGCCTACGCGGCAGTCGTGGGCGCTCCGCCGCGAGCGCGAGCAGGTTCTCGTCGGCGCGCGGGTCGAGGCGGCGCAGCGCCGGCAGGATCTCGGCACGGATTCGTCCCCTGGTCGTGTCCGGGTTGGTCTCGTCGCGGCGCACGGGGAGATCGTGCACCCGGCAGTACGCCTCCGTCTCCTCGCGCCACACCCCGAGCAGGGGGCGCACGACGCCGTCCTCGCGCCGGACCTTGATCCCACGCGTGGAGCCGCTGGACACGAGCCGATACACGACGGTCTCGACCTGATCCGACGCTGTGTGACCGGTCGCGCGCAGCCCGCGGCCCGCGGACGCCGCATAGCGCAGCGCACGCAGCTCCGCCTCGGTTCCGCGCTGGGGCTCCACACGCACCACCTCTGCACCCATGGTCTCGGCGCAGTGGCGCGCGTCCGCGTCCGCGGCCGCACCGCGCAGGCCGTGGTGGACGTGCACCGCCGACACGGCATAGCCGAGCTCTCGCAACGCGTGCCACAGGCACGTGGAGTCGGCGCCGCCGGAGACGAGGCACGTGACCGTGCCACTCGGCGGGATCAGGTCGTACGCGCGGATCGACTCCGCGACGCGTTTCACGAGTGGATGCAGCACCCACCGAATTGTGCCGTTATGGACGGAGTGGCGTCTCCCGCCTCATGTCGGCGGTCTCGGCGCGCGGTGGCCGCCTCGCCCGAGTCGACAAATCGGGGTCGAACAGCTGCACGGTCACCGTAGCGTCCCCGGCCAACGAGTGGACGTCGAGTCGGGATCGCAGCATCACTTTCCGCACCATCCCGCGAGCGTCGACCTAGGCATCGAGGATTGCGACCTCGTCACCCTCGCCCAAGTGCGACCGGCCGGCATGCCCTCGGGAGTCGGCGGACGGACGTACAGGGCCCCCGGGAGCAACCGAACGTCGAAGTGCAGTGTCGCTCCGCGGTGCTGTGGGTGCAGAGGAGACACGATGGCACCATAGGAACGCCATTCGCCGCTCGTCGCCATCGCCCCGGTGAGCTTGATGCGAACGCCGTCGAGCGGATCCGACCTGTTCACCAGCGACACGGTCATGACGAACCGCACGTTCGTCAGGTCGGCCGTCGCCCTTGCCCTCTCCGGCAGCGTCTGCGCCGCCTCGGCGGCGAGCGGCAAGGTGAACGCGGCGACGGCGAGCGCGCCGCAGATGCCGAGTGCCGACACGTACACCGGCAACCTGCGCATGTGGGCGCTACCCGAGCGTCTTCAGGGTGGACGCGTCGGCGACGTCGGACGCGTCCGGAATGTCGATCTCGACAGGCTCGCCGTAGTCGTACAGCTCGAAGGTCATCGACATTTCGGCCGACTGCGCGCTGGCCGGATCCTGCATCGTGAGCGTCATCGTCATCTTGCGCACCAGGCCTTGGCCGTCGACCCAGAGATCGACCGGGACGTAGCGCAGGCCCATCTGCTGCACGGCCTGATCGAAGGTCGAGCCGAGCTTCTCGCGCTGGCTCGCGGGCACGAGCTGCTTGTACTTGAGCAGGTCGATCGTCGCCTTGTAGTGCGTGGCGTCCTCGCCGCGCACCTCGTCGGAGCCGACCGGGGCGATCTTGCCCGCCACCGCGCGGAGGTAGTCGAGGCTCCGGCGCGGGTCACTCTCGGTGAACTGCTTCAGCTGGTCGAGATCGAGCCCCTGTGCCTTGGCGGCCTCGCCGACGTCGAGCCTCACCCACGTCTTCCCGTCCGGGAGCTTCTCCGCGATGAGCGGGAACCGCATGTACACGGTGAGCCCGTCCAGGACCGCCTCGATCTTCCACTTGTCCGCGTCGCCGAGCGCGGCGGAGCTGCCGCCGAAGCCGGCGAAGGCCTGACCGAGCAGCTTGGCGAAGGAGGACATGTCGATCGACATCGAACCTCGCCCCGCGTCGGCGTCGAAGGCGCCCTCGCCGGTGAACGAGAACGGGTCGTCCACACCCGGCAACGTCATCTCCATGTCGAACGAGAAGCGGGCGGTCTTCGCGCCCGCGCTTGCCGAGGCCGACTGCATCAGCCGCTCAGGTGTGAGCGGCTCCGAGGCGCCGGGGGAGCCAACGCCACCGCCGCAGCCCGCGAGCAGGACGGTGACGAGCACGCCGAGCAGGATGAGAAGAAGTCGCCGCATGGCCTTCGCTCGGTTCATCGACCGCGGTCGGGTCAAGGCTCATGCCTCGGACGGGGCATCGGCGAACGTCGGACGCTCCGCCCAGACCCGTAGCGTCTCCGCCGCCGTCTCGACGGCCTCCCGCCCCAGCCGGTACGGCATGGCGTGCTCGACCTGCACTACACGCGCGGCCGGGAAGCTCCCGTCGGCTGCGTCCAGGACGTAGCGCACGGGGAGCGAGTGCGCGACCACGAGCACGGCGTCCTCGGGGCGCACGAGGAGGGCGTCCAGCCCGGCCACGAAGCGCGCCGCCGCCGTCGCCCGGCTCTCGCCTCCGCCCGGGCACTCCACGTCGGGCTCGTTCGTCGACGCCCAGGTGCGGTACGCGTCGAGCGGTCCGCCCTCGAAGCTGCCGAAATGGATCTCGTTCAGCTCGGGCAGGACGACCAACGGGATGCCTCGGCCGGCGAGCGCGACCTCGAGCGTCTCCTGGGTACGGCGGAGCTCGGTGGCGACTCCCAGATCGACAGCGTCGCCCCCGAGTGCCTCGGCGAGAGCTCGCGCCTCCCGCCGGCCGCCGGCGGTGAGCCCGTCGCCCGGGGGCAGGGAGCTGACCAAACCGTCTTCGTTCGAGGCTGCGCGGGCATGGCGAGCGAGGATCAGCGTCCTCACAGCAGCACCGAGCGGTACCAGAGCACCCGATGCATCCCGATCGCCTCGTAGAGCCGGATCGCCGGCTCGTTCTCCGCCCGCACGAAGAGGCACACGGTCGGGACTTGCTCCAGGAGCAGGCGGACGAGGTCGCGCAGGGCACGGTCGGCGTCCCCGCGCCGGCGCGCTACCGGGTCGACCCACACCTGCTGGAGCTGCACGGCCGACGGCGTCCAGGCTGACGCCTCCGCCTTGAAGCGAATCACGTGAGCGTCGGTCCAGATCCAGGACCGACCTTCCTCGATCTGCGCGCGGGTGCGCCAGCGGAAGCCGTTCGGGTCGCGACTGAGCGGATTCACCCCGAGCTCTTCCTCGTGGGCAGCGGCGCAGGCGGGGACGAGCAGGTCGAGGTCGTGCACGGTCGCGGCGCGCAACTCGGTGTCACCGGGTGCAGGTGGAGCCGAGATCGCGTAGACCGGCTGCCCTAGCCGGTCCTCCCTCGGTTTCGGCAGCCGGCGCCGCACCGCCTGCCAGAGATCCGAGACGGCGTCCTGCTCCCCGATCAGCATCCGGGCCCCTGCGCGCGCGACCACGCCGGCGAAGGCGCCGCACCCGTCGCCGGAGGGCACCACGTTGGTGCCGAGGTGGCAGAGCCCGACGATGTCTTCGTCGTCGCCGACGGCGACGAAGCGCGCGCCGCCGCGCCGAGCGACGTCCTCGAGGAACACGCGCTCGACCGGGTCCTGCGCGCAGAAGCGGAGAATCTGCTTCGTCGTCGGCTCGACCAGCGTCGCCATGCTCCGATCCTGCCGGATAGGGTTGCGCCCATGCCGATCCACGTCACGGCGAGCCCGGGCGACTACGCCGAGGCCTGCCTCCTCCCCGGCGACCCGCTGCGGGCGAAGTACATCGCCGAGACCTTCCTCGAGGGCGTCGTGCAGCGGAATGCGGAGCGCGGACTGCTCGGGTACACGGGTACGTTCAAGGGCCAGCAGGTCTCGGTGCAGGCGAGCGGCATGGGGTGCCCGTCGGCCGCGATCGTGATCGAGGA
The DNA here is from genome assembly GCA_963708005.1 of uncultured Actinomycetes bacterium. Classification (GTDB taxonomy): domain Bacteria; phylum Actinomycetota; class Thermoleophilia; order Gaiellales; family Gaiellaceae; genus Gaiella. The sequence goes on from CAVPRY010000001.1 coordinate 125,875, forward strand.
GCTCTCCCAGCTCGGCGTCAAGACGATCATCCGCGTCGGCACCTGCGGCGGCCTCCAGCCCGATCTCGGCATGGGAGACCTGATCGTCGCCATGTCTTCCGCACCGGCCGACTCGACTGCGCTCCACTACGTGGACAACGAGGCGCACGCACCGACGGCGAGCTTCGACGTGCTGCACGAGACCGTGCACCAGGCGAAGCACCTCGGCAAACCCGTGCGCGTGGGCCCGATCGTCTCGACCGACGTCTTCTACCAGGCGGACGCCGGCCTCGCCGCGCGGTGGTCTGAACGCGGGATCCTCGCAGTCGAGATGGAGGCATCGGTGCTGTTCACACTCGGTGCTCTGCGTCAGCTCCGCACGGGTTGCCTGCTCATCGTCAGCGACCTGTTCGTGGAGGGCGAGTTCGTGCGCATCACGGACGAGCAGATGCGTGCCGCCGTCGACGAGATGACCGAGCTCGCCCTGCATGTGGCAGTCGCGGCCTCCGGCCGCGACTAGAAACAGCGCGCGCTTCGCGCTCCTTGTCCTAGTCTTCTCGAGTCGAATGCGACCCGAGAAGACCGTGTTCCTGGTCAACCCGGCCTCGGCGAACGGGTCGACGGGGAGGCGCTGGCCGGAGCTCGCCCGTCGCGCTGCCGTGGCGGGGCTCGAGGGCGACGCGCTGCTCAGTGAGCGACCGGGTCACCTCGCCGAGCTGGCGCGGGAAGCGGCCCTCGGCGGCGCCGGCCTTCTGGTCGTCGTCGGCGGGGACGGCTCGGTCAACGAGGTGGCGAACGGCCTGGCCGGGCTCCCCTCCTCGCCGCCGCTGGCGGTCGTGGCGCGCGGCACCGGTTGGGACTTCGTGCGGACGTTCGCCATCCCACGCAGCATCGAAGAGGCGGCGCGCGTGGCGCTCGAGGGGGAGACGCGCGAGATCGACCTCGGGCGGGCCGCGTATCGCGCATGGGACGGGAGCGACGCCCAGTCGCTCTTCGCGAACGTCGCAAGCACGGGCCTGAGCGGCGCGATCGCGCAGCGCGCGAACGCGACGACGAAGGCTCTCGGCGGCAAGGCGTCTTACCTGTGGGCGACGTTCGCGGTGTTCGCGCGCTGGGCCGCGACGAACGTCCGCCTCCGTGTGGACGAGGAGGAGCGCGAGGCACGGCTCTTCGATGTGATCGTGGCCAACGGTCGCTTTTTCGGCGGCGGGATGAAGATCTGCCCGGAGGCGGAGCCGGACGACGGCCTGTTCGACGTCCTCACGATCGGCGACGTGACCAAGCGCGACCTCGTCGTCACGATGCCGAAGATCTACCGAGGTACGCACCTCCCGCACCCGAAGGCGGAGCTCCTGCGCGGCAGCACCGTGTCCATCGCGTCGGACGCAGCGATCCCGCTCGAGCTCGACGGCGAGCAGCCCGGCACGACGCCGGTGTGTTTCGAGGTCGTGCCGCGTGCCCTGCGCCTGCGGGTTCCGCGCTAGTGGTGTCTCCGGGAAGTTCGGTGCTGCTGGGCCGAGCGAAAACCGAGCAGCGCTAGGACGCAGGGAGCCCCCATACCCGAAGGTATGGGGGCGACCGAGGACGACGCGATGCGAAGCGTTTGCAGCCGGCCAAGCGGTGCCGTACTTCCCGGAGCCACCACTAGGTCGAAGCGGGCTTCTTCGCCGGCGCCTTCTGTGCGGCCGCCTTCTGGGCGCGCTTCAGCGCGGCCACCTCGCGCTCCAGCTTCTCGACGCGCGCGTCGAGCTTGTCGATCCCGCGCACCTTCTTGTTCAGCTCGTCGACCCGGGCACGAAGCTCGTTGATCGCTTTCGCCGCGCGCGTCCCGCCCGGCAGCTCGACGAGCCTGTGCAGCGTCTCCTCGCCGCGCCCGGCGAGTCGCTTGATCACGTCCTCCTGCTCGGCCTTGTTCGCAGTCGCCATGGGGAAGTCATACCATCCAGCTCACAGCGCGTCGACAGCCGCGGCGAGCGTCTCGCCGGCACCGCCCTCGATCCGCAGCGTCGCACGGTGGTCGAGAGCCGTCGGGCCGCGGTTGACGATCGCCAGCGCGCCCCCGCGACCAAGCGTCTCCTCGGGCAGCCCAGCGACCGGCCACACCTCGAGCGTGGAGCCGACCACGAGCAAGAGCGCCGCCTCCGACACCAGCCGCTCGGCACGGCGCAGCACGTCGGCCGGGAGTACCTCGCCGAACATCACGACGCCGGGCTTGAGCACCGTGCCGCACAGGGGGCACTCGGGCGCCGGCTTGGTCTCCAGCTGTGCGGCGACGGCGTCGAGCGTCTCCTCCGCTCCGCATGCGAGGCACACGTGGTGGCGGATCGAGCCGTGCACCTCGATCACGTTCACGCTCCCCGCCCGCGTGTGGAGCGTGTCGATGTTCTGCGTCACGATCGCCCGCACGAGCCCGCGGCGTTCCAGCTCCACGAGCGCACGATGGCCGTCGTTCGGCTCTGCCTCGGCAAGCACGCCCAGGCGTCTCGCGTAGAAGTCCCACACCTTGACCGGGTCGCGGCGGAACGCCTCGATCGTCGCGACCTCCATGGGGTCGTACTCCGCCCAGATTCCCTCCGCGGACCTGAAATCCGGGATGCCGCTCTCGGTGGAGATTCCAGCGCCCGTGAGCACGACACAGGGTTGTCGCTCGGCGATCAACTCGGCCAGCGCGGCGGCCTCCACGACGCGCATCGTATGGTCCGCGCGTGGACGGCTACGTCTTCCACCACGATGTCCGCGTCCGGTTCGCGGAGACCGACGCGCAGGGCATCGCCCATCACGCCTCGTACGTCGTCTGGCTCGAGGAGGCGCGCGTCTCCTGGCTCGACGCGTTCGCCGGCGGCTACAAGGGCATCCGCGACCGGGGGATCGAAGCACTCACGACCGGCGTCCACCTCGACTACCGCGCGGCAGCCGCCTTCCACGACGTGATCCGGGTGTGGACGCGCTGCGCGGAGATCAAAGGCGCACGCTTTCGCTACGAGTACGTCCTCCAGCATGACGGCGAGACAATCGCCAGCGGCTACACGACCCACGCCACCGTCGACCGGGAGACCCACCGCCCCGTGCGCGTGCCAGACTGGTTCGCGGCGGATGTGGCTAGCGCCGAGGGATGGGAGACGGCTCGGTCGGAGTCGTAGCTACGCCGGCCTCCGACTCCGTGCCGGCCTGGCCCTCGACGGGAACGACCGGGACGACGTCGGCCTTGGCACCCTTGCCCTTCTTCGTCTTCGGCGGCTTCGGCGGCTCCTTCGTGCCGACCCGGACGAGCGTCGGCTCGGCCGTGTAGTACGAACGCCACGTGTTGTCGTACAGAAGCTCGCCGTCGGCGTCGTAGACGAGTCGGCGGACGCTGGTCTCGCGGGGCGGCTGCCCGACCTCCTCGGTCACGCGCTCGTCCACCAGCAGCTCGGGGTCTGCGATCTCCTTCACGGGCACCTCGCCGGTCACCTCCAGCGGAGCGGCCTGGGTCTCCACGCGCCGGCCCTGCGGTGTGCCGTACAGGTTGACGGTCAGCGAGCCGGCGTTGACGAACGCGCGCAGGAGGAGCCACCTGCCCGTGTCGTTCGTGAACTTGAGATCGAGGTCGGGATAGTTGACGGTGGCGTCGCGCCCCGTCGGATAGTGGCTGATGTACAGCGCATGATTCGTGCGCTGGTCGATGGGGAGCCCTGCCTCGTACGCGGCGTTGAAGACAGTCGTCGAGACCTGGCAGACACCGCCCCCGATCCCGGTCTGGAGCTCTCCGTTGATGATCACCGGCGCCTCCTGGAAGCCCCGCTCCGCGTTGCGCTCGCCCGTCGTCCCGTTGAAGGAGAACGTGGCGCCGGGCGCGACGAGGGTGCCGTCGATCAGCTCGGCGACCAGCTGGACGTTGTGCACGCGGCCAGGCGTGCCGCCGTACGTGGTCGTGTAGCTGCCGACGACGCCCTGGATGCCCATCGCCGTCGCCTCGGCCGTCGACCGCTCCGGCTCGGCGACCCGCACGACGAGCTTCGACGTCCGTTCGGTTTCCGAGACGAGCGCGGCTTGCAGCGCACGGGCGGTGGCGGTGACGTCGAGGCGTCGTCCCGGCTCCGCCGGGACGACGCGGATGCCGCCGCTGTACACGGCGAACGTGGCGCTGACGGGCCGGCGGTCGATCGCCTTGGCCAGGCCGCGGAACCACTCATCCGCGCCCTTGCCGGCGACCGCGAGCTCCGTTGCCCCTCGTCGCGGGAGCGCGAGGAGCTCGGCGATGCGGTAGCGCGGAAGCCGCCAGCGCGTCTCTCCGTACGCCAAGCGCACCGGGGCCGAGAGCGCCGTCCGCGCCTCGGCGGCGGCCGGCTCGAGATCCTGGGCCGCGACGTCGGGAGCCGTGGCCACGACCGGGAGCGCAACGAACGACGGCCGCTCGAGCGACGCGAGCGTGCGCACGATCGTCTCCGCTGCGGCGTCGCGGTCGAGCCGCTGACCCTCCTGGGCCGGGACGATCTCGATCCGGAGCCCGCGCCGGCGCAGGCTCGCGTCGACGCTCGGCCGGTCCACCGCCCGCGCGATCTTCGCCACCTCGTGGTCGATGGCCGCGTCGAACACGCTGACTGGAGGCGCAACCTCGGCTCCGAAGAGGCGCGTGTGGATGCGCCGGAGCCCGCGGACGGGCCCGAAGCCGTCACCCTCATCCTGTGCGGCCGCCACGGCGGCACGCCAGTTGGCGACCACGCCGAGCTTGGACGCGTCGAGCGCGAGCCGGTAACCAGGCGTCGTGAACACGACAGGAGTCCCGGCGAGTGCGTCGGCGCGGCTGCGCAGCGCCTGCGCCGCCTCCGAGGCGGTCAGCCCGCCGACGTCGACCCCGGCGATCTCCGTCCCGTCGGCGAGGGTCGTGCGGGAGCCCGCATACGCGAGCGAGAACGCGATCGCCAGCACGGCGAGGATTGCCGCCACGGCGACGGCGCGACGCAACGCCAGCCGGGACGTGGTCAGTCTCCGGCGCGCCGCGGAGCGGGTGAGGGACGTGGGAGCGGGCACCGCGGAAACGCGGATCCTACAGAAGCGCGGCCGCGACCGAACAGACGAAATGGGTTCTTCGAGCAGCGGGCGGCCTCTTTCGAGGCCGCCGCGGGCTAGACCGAGGCGTCGAGCGACGCGAAGGGGCAGTCACCCCTGCCGTGGTCGGCCACGGGCGCCGGGACGGCGGGCGTCGTGGGCGTCGACCCGGCGCTGGAGCTCCCTCCGTACGCGGCCGCCAGCGGCAGCGCGAGAGCGGCGAGAAGGATCAAGAGCACGGCAACGCGCTTCATCTGCGCACCAGGATAGACCTCGAACCCCGCTTCGACAAACACTCAGAAGACGAAGAGCTCGACGCCGCCGCTCACGTTCAGCTCGATCCCCGTGATGTACGAGGCGAGATCCGAGCAGAGGAACGCGATCGCGTTGGCGATGTCCTGCGGCTCGCCGTGGCGCTTGAACACCGTGCGCGCCTCGATGCGGGCGTTCATCGCCGGGTTGGCCATGTGGAACGCCTCGGTGCCGATCACGCCCGGCACGATGGCGTTGCACGTGATCCCGTGACGGCCGCCCTCCATCGCCAGCGTGCGCGTGAGCCCGAGGATGCCGGCCTTCGTCGTCGAGTAGCTCGCCTGGCCGAACCCTCCGAGCGTACCCGCGACCGAGGCCATGTTGACGATCCGGCCCCACCGTCGCTCCTTCATGTGCGGCCATACGGCCTGCGCGCAGTTGAAGGCGCCTGTGAGGTTGACCCGCAGGTCGCGCTCCCACAGGTCGAGCCGCTGGTCGTGGAACTGCCCCACATGGTCGAGGGTGCCAGCGTTGTTGATCAGGATGTCGACTGCCCCCAGCTCCTCGACGGCGCGCGAGACGGCGGCGTCGACGTCGGCGCGATCGGTGACGTCGCACTTGAGCGCGAGCGCGCGGCGGCCCATGGCGCGGATCTCGTCGACAGTCGACTCCGTGTGCACCATGCCCTGGGCCACGGCGGCCTGCGCCAGCGTCCCGTAGTGGTCCGCCGCGCTCGTGTCCGACTCGACGAGGATGTCGGCGATCGCGACGTCGGCGCCGGCGCGGGCAAGGGTCAGGGCGTCGGCGCGGCCGAGGCCACGCGAGCCGCCGGTGACGAACGCAACGCGTCCGGAGAGGTCGATCTCGAGGGCGATGACGCGATCCTACGCTGGTAGAAGTGCCGGATGAACCGAATCGGGGTGGAGGAGCGGAGAGCCCGGCTCGCGCGTCGGCATCGGCTGACGGCAGCGGATCGCACGGGGGACGTGCTCGAGGCGGCCCGCTCGGTGGTCGCGCTCCACTCCACCGACCCTGTCACCGTGTTCCTCTCGGTGCACGCGCGGACAGCCGGGGTCGCACCGAGCGACATCGAGCGCGCCCTCTACGACGACCGCTCCCTCGCGCGTGTGCTGTGCATGCGGCGGACGCTGTTCGCCGTCCCGCGCGAGCTCGTCCCCGTCGTCTACGCCGCGTGCACGCGGACGATCGCCGCGCGCGAGCGCCGCAGGCTGGAGAAGATGATTCTGGACAGCGGCATCTCCACCCGGCCCGCAGCGTGGCTCTCACGGACGTCGAAGGCAGCTCTACACTCGCTCGAGGCGCGCGGCGAGGCGTTCACGCGCGAGGTGGTCGCCGACGTGCCGGTGCTGGCGAAGCGCCTACGGGTGGGAGCCGGGACGAGGTTCGAGGCGACGCAGAGCGCCGGCGCGCGCGTGCTCCCGCAGCTGGCGATGGAGGGCTGGGTCTGCCGCGGCCGCCCCCGCGGCACGTGGGTCAGCGGGCAGTACCGCTGGGTGCCGACCGCAACCTGGCTGCGCGGGCACGTCGAAGCGCTCGAGCCGGTCGCGGCCCGGGCCGAGCTACTCCGGCGCTGGCTGTCCGCGTTCGGCCCGGCGACCGAGACCGACCTGCGCTGGTGGGCGGGCTGGACGGCCCGCGAAGCGCGTGCGGCGCTCGCCGTCGTGCCGCACGTCGTGCTCGATCTCGACGGGGCGGCGGGCTTCGCGCTCGGCGACGACCTCGACCCCGTCGAGAGGCCGGAGCCATCCGCTGCGTTGCTGCCTACGCTCGACCCGACGACGATGGGCTGGAAGGAACGCGACTGGTATCTCGGCCCGCACGCTTCCCTCCTCTTCGACTCGAACGGCAACGCCGGACCGACCGTGTGGTGGGACGGCCGCGTCGTCGGCGGCTGGTCGCAGCGCCGCGACGGCGAGATCGCCTTCAGGTTGCTCGAGGACGTCGGCGCCGAGGCAGTCGCCGCGGTGCAGGCCGAGGCGGAGCGCCTGGCGACGTGGCTCGGCGACGTGCGCTTCTCTCCCGGCTTCCTGCCCCCGTTCCAGCGCGCGCTCTCGGCCTAGTAGGGTCTGCAAGAGGAGGGGTCCCAGGGGAACCTTCGGTTCCCCGGCTTCAGGGATCTGCCCGCCGCAGGCGGGATCCCCGCGATGGGAATCCGCTCCCGCGGATTCCCATCTCGCGGAAAGGTCAGCCGAGGAAGATCTCCTTGGCGATCACGAGCCGCTGGATCTGCGAGGTGCCCTCGTAGATCTGGAAGAGCTTCGCGTCGCGCATCAGCTTCTCGACCGGGTACTCCTTCATGTAGCCGTAGCCGCCGAAGACCTGCACGGCGTCGGTCGTCACCTTCATCGCCGTGTCCGCCGCGAAGCGCTTGGCGAACGACGAGTACTTCGTCGCCTTGCGGCCCCAGCCCTGGTCGATCATCCACGCCGCCTGCCACGTCAAGAGACGCGCGGCCTCGATCTCGGTCGCCATGTCCGCGACGAGGAAGCTGACGCCCTGGTTCATGGCGATCGGCATCCCGAACTGCACGCGCTCCTTCGCGTAGTCGACCGCCAGCTCGTACGCGGCCTGCGCGACGCCGACCGCCCCTACCGCCGTCCCCGGGCGGGTGAAGTCGAGCGTCTGCATCGCGATCTTGAACCCGTCGCCTTCCTCGCCGAGCCGGTTGGCCGCCGACACGACCACGTCCTGGAACGCGACCGCGGACGTGTCGGTCGAGCGCTGGCCCATCTTGTCGAGGTGCTTTTCGATCGAGACGCCGGGCGCGTCCATCGGGACGACGAACGCTGAGAGCCCCTTGTGCCCCTTGCTCTTGTCGGTCGAAGCGAAGACGGTGATCCAGCTCGCGGGGCCGGCGTTCGTGATGAACATCTTGGAGCCGTTGATCACGTACTCGTCGCCCTTGCGCACGGCGGTGGTCTGGATGCCGGACACGTCGGAGCCGGCGCCCGGCTCGCTGAGGCCGAAGCAGCCGAGGATCGGCTCGTCGACGAGCGGAGCCAGCCACCGGCGCTGTTGCTCCTCGGTGCCCGCGATCAGGAGCGGCCCCGCGGCGAGCCCGTTGGCGCAGATCGAGGTGCCGATGCCGGAGCAGCCCCAGTTCAGCTCCTCGCCCACCAGCATGCCGTCGAAGCACGGCAGGCCCGGGCCGCCGAGCGACTCAGGGAGGTGGAGGTTCATCAGGCCGACCTCGTGCGCCTTGGCGATGATGTCGGCCGGGTGGGTCTGGTGCTCGTCGTACTCCGCCGCCTTGGGGCGGATCTCCTTCTCGGCGAACTCGCGCGCGAGCGCGCGCAGCTCGCGCTGCTCGTCGGTGAGGGCGAACGAGACGCCCGCCGAGACGCCGGCTTCCACTGTGGCCATCGTGAGTCTCCTCTTGAATGACTAGTCAATCAACAAGTCTAAAGGGGGCCGCGCCGGACGGTCAAGACGCGGCTCTCGCCCTCGTCGGCGTCTCCGTCTGGCGCTGGCATGCGGGCAGCGGCACGCGCGTGCCGCTCCTCGACGCGCTCGACTGGACGGTGCGTCCGGGCGAGCGCTGGGCGCTGCTCGGTCCGAACGGGGCCGGCAAGACGACGCTGCTCACCGTCGCCGGCGCGGTCGACTTCCCATCCAGCGGCACGGTCGAGATCCTCGGCCGCCGCCTCGGGCGCACGGACGTCTTCCGGCTCCGCGAGGCGATCGGCTTCGTCGACGCCCGTGCTGGCCACCGCTTCGCGCCGGCGCTGTCGGTGGAGCAGGTCGTGCGGACGGGCGCGACCCAGACGATCGGCTACTTCGAGGACCGGCTCACGCGCGGCGACCTCGAGCGCGCACGCGAGCTGCTCGACGGCTTCGGCGTCGCACCGATCGCCGGCCGTCGGTTCGCGCATTGCTCGCAGGGCGAGCGCAAGCGGACGCTGATCGCACGGGCCCTCGTGCCCCGACCGCGCCTGCTCCTGCTCGACGAGCCCGGCGCTGGCCTCGATCTGCCCGGACGCGAGCTGCTCCTCGCTGCGCTCGCCCGCCTGGCCGACGACGACCCGAGCCTCGCGCTCGTGGTCACCACGCATCATCTCGAGGAGCTGCCGGCCTCGACGACGCACGCGCTCCTGCTCCGCGAGGGCCGTGTCGTCGCGGCCGGACCGACGGTGGAGACCCTCACCGCGAGCCACCTGTCGGCCTGCTTCGGCCTCCCGGTGTCCCTCACGACAGCGGACGGCCGCTGGAGCGCGACCGCGACGTAGAATCAGCGCCGTGGCCGTGACGAGCTCGCAACAGACCGCGCTCGACCCGCTCGACTTCCTCGCGCTCGACGCACTGCTGGACGAGGAGGAGCGCTCGATCCGCGACACCGTGCGTGCGTTCGTGCGCGAGCACGTCGTGCCCGAGGTCGGTGACTGGTTCGAAGAAGGGATCTTGCCGCGCGAGGTGATCTCCGAGCTCGCGAAGCTCGGCCTGTTCGGCATGCACCTGCACGGCTACGGGCTGCCGGGTGCGAGCTCGGTCGCGTACGGGCTCACCTGCCTGGAGCTCGAGGCGGGCGACTCGGGCGTACGCAGCGCGGTCTCCGTGCAGGGCTCGCTGGCGATGTTCGCGATCTGGAAGTGGGGCTCGGAGGAGCAGAAGGAGCGCTGGCTGCCGGCGATGCACGCGGGGGAGGCGATCGGCTGCTTCGGGCTGACCGAGCCCGACGCCGGCTCCGATCCCGGCTCGATGCGCATGCACGCCCGCCGCGACGGCTCCGACTGGGTCCTCAACGGGGCCAAGATGTGGATCACCAACGGCACCATCGCGGACGTCGCGGTCGTCTGGGCACGCACCGACGAGGGGGAGATCCGAGGCTTCCTCGTGGAGAAGGGCCTGCCCGGATTCACGGCGCCGGAGATCCACAAGAAGATCTCGCTGCGCGCCTCCGTCACCTCGGAGCTCGTGCTCCAGGACGTACGCGTCCCCGGCGAGAGCATGTTCCCGGACGTGAACACGTTGCGCGGCCCGCTCTCCTGCCTCAACGAGGCACGCTACGGCATCGTGTGGGGCGCCGTCGGCTCGGGTCGCGCATGCTTCGAGGCAGCGCTCGAGTACGCCAAGGAGCGAATCGTGTTCGAGAAGCCGATCGCCGCGTACCAGCTGACGCAGCAGAAGCTCGCCGAGATGGCGCTCGAGACTGAACCGCGCCGGCCTCGTAGCGCTGCACATCGGACGCATGAAGGACAACGGGACGCTGCGGCCCGAGCACGTGAGCCTCGGCAAGATGGGGAACGTCCGCGGTGCCCTCGAGGTCTGCCGCTCGGCGCGCACGATCCTCGGCGCCAACGGCGTCACGCTCGAGTACCCGGTCATCCGCCACATGAACAACCTCGAGTCGGTGCTCACGTACGAGGGCACGCACGAGGTGCACACGCTCGTCGTCGGTCAGGCGCTGACGGGCGAGAACGCGTTCCGCTGAGCGTCCCAGCTGGCCAAACGCTCAGTAGCTGAAGACCGTGGTGTCGTCGCCGGCCCACTCCCACATCGGAGTGGCGCCCATGACCTTCGAGTTCGCCACCTTCTCTGCGTCCTCGAGCTTTCGTGCCTTCAGGCAGATGGGGCAGAGCCAGAGCTCGCCCCCACCCGCCGCAAACTGCTCGAACAATCGCTCGAGCGGAGGGCAACCGTCGCACGCCTCCCCGGCGGCCTCCCCCGGCAGGCCTAGCCGGACGGCGTCCTTCGTCATCCAGATCACGACCTCCTTGCCCTGCTCGAGCGCCGCAGTGGCGACCAGGAACGCGACGGTGACGCGCTCGGCGTCCTCCATCCCCGTCGCCAGGTTGACCACGACCTTGCCCGCCATCGCTGGCCTCCTTTTTGGCCTTCACGGCGTCCGTATCATCGCCGAGACCCGATGCCGGAGTCGGCTCGTCAGCGCGTACTGCGACGACCGCCTGCCAGGGAGCCCGTTCGGCGCGAGCGGCGCGTCCGCCGGCAGCAGCTCGTCGAGCGGCCGGCCGGGCGTCAGTCCGCGCAGCGGCGCTCGGCGGGGATCAGCGCCGCCACGAGCGGGACGGAGAGCAGGATCGGCACGCCGAGCACGGGCCACAGCACCTGATAGCCGTCGGTCGACTCGAGATACGGCTGCGTGACGTCGATCAGCACGCCGGCGAGCAGCGGCCCGATCAGCAGCCCGATCCCCTTCGTCGTCGTCGCCAGGCCCGACACGGCGCCGCGGTCCCCGGCCGGCATCAGCTTGAACAGGAGCCCCCAGGCGAGCGTCATCACCGCGCCGCCCGCGATGGCGACCGGGAAGATGAGCGCGAGGTACCAGTCGTGCCATTCGCGACCAAACCCACCGAGCATCAGCCCGACGCCGTAGACGACGGCGCAGGCCGTGATCACGCGCGCCAGGCCGACGCGGTCGCCGATCGGCCCGGAGACGACGGCGGCGACCACGTAGCCGGCGGCAACCGTCCCGAGCACGGCCGTCGACGTCCACAGCGGCTCGCCGAGGCCGACGGTGATGTAGAGCACGACGAACGTGCGCGCGCCGGCGAACGTCCCCTCCCACGCGGTGTTCGCAGCGAGGAACATGGCGACTCTGGTGGTTGGTGCGCAGGACGCGCCACGAGCGCCGGACGTATGCCCGGACGCCCTCGAACACGCGCCCGTGACCGCCGTCCTCGCGGACGCCGATGATCGGGACGAGGCACGCGATCGCGGCCACTGCGGCCGCGAGCAGGAACGCACCCGGCGGCCAGGCGTGGAAGAGGAGGCCGCCGCCGATCAGCGAGCCGCCGATCGCCACGCCGCGGAACACGTGCTGGACGCCCTGCGCCCGGCCGAACACGCGATCCGGCAGCACGTCCGGGTAGAGGCCTCGGTAGGGCGGCTCGTAGACGTAGTAGGCGACGAAGAAGGCGAAGACGACGAGCGCCATCGTCCACAGGCTCGGCATGAAGGCGAGTAGGGCGAGGAGAAACGCCAGCGGGCCGACCGCTGCGGCCATGAACGGGCGGCGGCGGCCCAGGGGCGTGTGGAAGTCGTCGCTCCAGGGGCCGATCACGAGCGGCAGTGTCAGAGCGACCACGCCCTCCGAGCGCGAGCACGAGCGCGATCAGCGTCGTCGAGCTCGTGAACTCCCCCAGCAGTGGGGGAAGGTACGCGGCGGTCGTCGTCAGCGACCAGGCGAGGCCGAGCGCCCCCACGCCGAGGAGGAGCGACGTGCGTGCCGCGGACCGATCAGACGGGGACGGCGGCGCCGGCGGCGAGACCACCGCAGACGACGTCGACGACCGTGCGCTCTGCACGTGCGACCTCCTCGTCACCGTCGGGCAGCTGCCCCAGCACCCAGCCCGTGAGAATCTCCTCCAAGCCTCCGTAGAAGATCCAGCTTGCGAGGCGCGCGTCCACGTCCGTCCTGAAGACGCCCTCCGCCTGACCCCGCTCGATCACGCGCTCGATCACGAGAAACGCCTCCCGCACCTCGTCCACCTGGCCCTGCAGGTGCGGGCTGCGCGCCACCTCGCGCACCATCACGGTGACGAGGGGCGGGTCGTTGCGCCACGTGCGCAGCAGGATCTTCGCGATGCCGCGCAGCTTCTCGTCCGCAGGCTCTTCGGATGTTTCGACGCGCACGGAAGCGGTCCAGCAGCTCGCCCCAGTTCTCGCGGAACACGGTCGCCAGCACCTCTTCCTTGGACGGGAAATAGTGGTAGAGCAGCCCGTGCGCGATGCCGGCCTCCTCGGCGATGTCGCCGACCCGGGAGGTGTGATACCCGTCCCGGGCGAAGACACGCACGGCGGCGTCGAGGATCAGCCGGCGCTTGTCCTGCGCCGCCCGCTCGGTGGCGATTGAACGGTCAGTCAAACCGGTCTCAGAATAGGTGGCATGTCAGACACCCCGCAACCTCTGAAGGGTCGACTGGTCGTCGAGCTCTCGCGCTACATCCCCGGCGCGTATGCCGGACGGGAGCTTGCTACGTCTCGGGGCCCGGGTGGTGCGCGTCGAGGCACCTGACGGTGATCCGATGCGGCAGGCGGCGCCCGCCTGGGATCTCGCGCTTCGTCGAGGCAAGGAGTCGGTGCTGTGCGACCTCCCCACCGACGCGGAGCTCGCGCGCGCCCTGTGTGCGCGCGCGGACGTCGTGCTCGAGGGCTTCCGGCCGGGCGTCGCCGCACGGCTCGGCATTGCCCCGGACGACGTTCCCCCGGCGGTCGTCTACTGCTCGATCACCGGCTTTGGCGCCGAAGGGCGTCACGCCGCACGCGCAGGGCACGACCTCAACTACCTCGGCTGGGCCGGCGTGCTGGAGGACACCGCCCCCGCGAATCCCCCCCTCCAGATCGCCGATCTCGCCGCCGGCGCGCTCGGAGCCGTGACGGAGATCTTGGCCGCGCTCCTGCAGCGCGAGCGCACGGGCCGCGGCGGGCACGTCGTCGTCTCCATGGCACACCGCTCGCTCGACCTCGTCGAGCACCGGCTCGGTGGCGACCCCATGCCGCGCATGCTCACCGGCGGCGCTCGCGTGCTATCGGGCCTACGCGACGTCAGACGGTCGGTGTCTGACTGTCGGCGCGCTGGAGCCGAAGTTCTTCATCCGACTGTGCGAGGTCCTCGGCCGGCCCGACCTGGCCGCCCGGCAGTACGACGCCGAGCAGGAGTCGTTGGCCGCCGAGCTGGCAACCGCCTTCGCGATGCGCCCGCTGGCCGAGTGGCTCGAGCTGTGCGACGGCGAGGACGTGTGTGTCGGCCCCGTGGCCTCCCGCCTGGAGGCAGCTGCGGACCTTGGCGTTCGGCCGCCGCTCGGCGACGATGCGCCGCTCGGAGCGCACACCGACGCGGTGGCGCCGTGACCTGGGCCTCTGAAAGAGCGACGAACGCTCGACCAAGCTGTGTGCCAGCCACAGATGCACGGCTTCGCCGGAGTCAGTGCGGCGGTAACCCGAGCGCGGCCGGTAGCGCGAGCAGTGTGTCGATGCGGTTCGGCGCGTCCGGGTAGACGCCTGCCCGGTCGAGCAGGATCGCGGTCATGCCGAGGGCGCGCGCGCCGGCGATGTCGTCCTCCTCGGAGTCGCCGACCATTGCGGCCTCGGCCGCGCCGACGCGAAGCGCCTCGAGGGCGGCCTCGAAGATCGACGGGTGCGGCTTCTGCCGCCCGTGCGCCTTCGAGCCGACAGCGACGTCGACGTCGAGGCGATGGTGGGACGCGAACTCGTCGAGGTCCCGCTGACCGTTGGAGACGAGCCCGATCGCGAGGCCGTGAGCGCGTACCGTCGCTAGCGCCGGGAGCGCGTCCTCGTAGAGGAAGAAGTTCTCGTGGCGCTCCCACGCACGCACGAGCTCGACCGCGCACGCACGCGAGCGCGCCGGGTCGCCGCCCATCCCACGCAGGATGTCCTCGGTGAAGGCGAACCAGACCTCCTCGTCGTGGACGAACTCGGGGTGTCGCTGCAGGTCGGCGATCGCGGCGAGACGGGCATCCTCGTAGCGTGCAGGGTCGAGGGTGAGTCCGTGCCGCTCGCCTGCCCGCTGGAAGCCCTGGCCCCCGAGCTCCGGCCCCGGCCGCACGAGCGTGAAGTCGACATCGAACAGCACTGCCCTCAACATCAGCCGAGCATAGACGCGAGCCTTCACGCCGCCAGAGCAACGCGCGGCGGTTGAGGGCCGGAGCCGGATTCACTCCGGCGGGGAGGCCAGGAGCGCGTGAAGCCACGGGACGCGAAGAAGGAGGGCGCTAGCGGGGGAACCATGGGGTTCCCCCGCGCCAATCGGGGTGCCCAGATTCGAACTGGGGACCTCTCCGACCCGAACGGAGCGCGCTACCAGGCTGCGCCACACCCCGAGCCGGGACAGGGTACCGGCTCGGCGCCGGCGCGTCGGCGGGTCGGCTCGTCGGCGGGTCGGCATAGGATCGATGCGTGGCGCAACGGGACGAGATCGTCGCTTACGCGGACGAGCTGCTGGAGGTCGCCCGCTGGCCGGAGTTTGCGCCGCAGGGGCTTCAGGTCGTGGGCGCAGACACGGTCGAGAGGATCGCGTGCGGCGTCTCCTGCTCGCTCGAGCTCTTCCAGCGTGCCGTCGGCGCCGGCGCTCAGCTCGTCCTCGTCCACCACGGGCTCTTCTGGCGGAACGAGCCGCTCGTCGTCGACGCGCGACTGCGTGGCCGGCTCGAGGCGCTCTTCCGCGGGGAAGCGTCTTTGGTGGCCTACCACCTCGCACTCGACGCCCATCCTCAGCTCGGCAACAACGCGCAGCTGGCGGGAAGGCTCGACGTGACGACGGATGCGACGTTCGCCGACCTCGGCGTTGGGGGCACCGTCCGACCATGCAGCGTCGAGGACCTGGCGGCACGCATCGCCGAGGCAGTCGACCGCGAGCCACTCGTCCTGCGAGGAGGCGACCACCAGGTGCGCCGTGTGGCGATCGTCACGGGCGGCGGCGGCTACGAGCTCATCCGCGCTGCGCATGAAGGCTACGACGCGCTCGTCACGGGCGAGCCCGAGGAGCCGAGCCTCGCGACCGCACGCGAGCTCGGCGTCCACCTGCTCGCGGCAGGCCACCACGCGACCGAGCGGCTCGGCGTGCAGGCCCTGGCCGCGCACCTCGCCGAGCGCTTCGACCTCGCGTGGGAGTTCCTCGAGGTCGAGAACCCGGTGTAGGGCCTCTACGCGAGCGCGTGCAGGGCGTCGACGACGGCGTCGGGCCGCTCCACGATCACGAGGTGCCCGCAGTCGGCGATCGTCCGGAGCGGTGCGCGGAGGCGACGGGCGATCTCGAAGCCGTCCTCGAGCGGGAGCTGGGCGTCTCGCGCGCCCCACAGCACGAGGGACGGGCGTGCGCACGCGGTCGAGCCAGAGCCGTGGGTCGTCCGCTCCCATCGCTCGCGCAGGCGGTGCGGATGTCGGCGTGCCGTCGCGCGTCCCAGACGAGGCCGCGCACGGCGCTCGGCGAGACCTGCTCCGCGTTGCCGGCCAGCCAGGGGCTGAAGACGATTCGCCGGAACCAGGCGCGATCGGCCAGCCGCAGGGCGAACGGCCGCACCTTGCGCGTCGGTCGCAACCGGGTCGTCAGGGCCAGCGTGACCCGCGCGACCGAGCGGCGCGAGGAGATGCCCGAGGGGCAGACGAGCAGCAGCCGGCTCACGAGCTCCGGTCGGCGGAGCGCGAGCCGCGCCGCGACCTGGCCCCCGAACGAATGCCCGGCGACGAGCGCGGGCGTGCAGCGCTCGGAGAGCATGGCCGCCGCGACTGCCTCGGCGTACGCGTCGATCCCGGAGCCCCGCGCAGGAGCAGGCGAGCCTCCGTGTCCCGGCAGGTCGACCGCGAGCACGCGCATCACGGGCAATAGGCGCGGCACGACCTCCACCCAGTTCGCCGCCGAGCCGCCGAGCCCGTGCACGAGCACGACGGCCGGTCCGTCACCGCCCGTCCAGACCCGCAGCCCGCCGGCGAGGCCGGGTCGGAGCACGCTCGTTGCAGCCGTCATCACCCGCCAGTATCCTGAGCACATCATGGACGCTTTCGGGAGGCGGGCCCGTTGACCCCCGCCAGCCACGAGCGAGCACCCGTCGGCCCGACCGTGCGCACCAGCGCAGGCGGGCCGTTTTTGTTGCTCGAAGGAGGCGACGTATGGCGAATCACCTGACGCCCGAGGAGCTCTCGAAGGAGCTCGGCATGGATCGCGAGACGATCATCAAGCTCTGTATCGAGGAGGGCGTCCCGATCTACCAAGGCAAGATCGACAAGTACCTCTTCCAGGCCCAGCTCCAGGCCGTCGGCGTCGCAGTCCAGGCGCCGGCCTGACGCCGCAATTCGCGTAGGGGCGGGGCCACCCCCGCCCCTACGAAGCCTTCGTCGCCCGCTTCCGCGTCCTTGCTGTCGGCTTCTTGGCCTCGGTCGTCTTCCCCTTCGCGTCCTTCACCTTCGCCGCCGCGACGCTCGCCTTGAGGGCCTCCATCAGGTCGATCACCGGTGCGACTGCCGGCTGTGGCTCGGGCTCGACGATCGGCTCGCCGCGCAGCTTCGCCTCGAGCAGCGCCCGCAGGTCGCCGCGGTAGTCGGAGGTCAGCGTGTCGGGGTCGAAGGACTGTGTCAGCCCGTCGACGAGCTGCTGCGCGAGACCGAGCTCCGCCTCCTTCACGTCGGTCGCCTCCATCGCCTCGTCGATCTCGGCCTGCGAGTACACGTCCTCCGCCAGGTAGAGGGTCTCGAGCACGAGGCCCTCCCCGCGGGCGCGCACGAGGCAGAGCGACTCCCGGCCGGAGCGGACGAAGCGCCCGATCGCCCCTGTTCGGGAGGTGCGCATCGCCTCGAGCAAGAGCTTGTAGGGCCGGCGCTGCGCCGGCGCCTGACCGGGGACGAGGAAGTAGGTGCGGTCGAGCCAGATCGGGTCCACCTGGTCGACCGGCACGAACTGCGAGATGTCGATCGAACGGGAGTCGTCGTGGCGCTCGAGCGCCTCCAGCTCCTCGTCCTCGACCACCACGTACTGTCCCTTCGCGACTTCCCAGCCGCGCACGAGCTCGTCAGGGCCGACCTCGCGGTCGTGCGTCGGGCACCAGCGCTTTTGCTTGATCGGGGTCTTGCACTCCCGGTGCAGCAGCCGGAACGACACGTCCGACTGCCGGGCAGCGGGCTTGGTGGCGGGGGCGAGCCCCACCGGGATGGAGACGAGGCCGAAGCTGAGCGATCCGTTCCAGGTCGTGCGCATTCGAGGCTCCTCGGAGTCTAGGTCTCGGGCTTTCGCCTCCCGCCGTCCTATCCCTCCATCTACAGTCTGAATCATGCCGGGTCAACGCACGATCGCGCGCCTGTGGACCGAAGCGGTGGCGAGGAACCGCCCGGGCGTCGCGTACCTCGTGCAGGACGGCGATGGCTGGCGCCCGGTCTCGTGGAGCGAAGCAGCCGAGCGCGTGGAGACGATCGCGAACGGCCTGCTGTCACGGGGTGTCGGGAAGGGAGACGCGTTCGCCATCCTCGCGCCCACCACCCTCGAGTGGGCGTTGTTCGACTTCGCCCTCGGGCGCATCGGCGCGGTCGGAGCCGCGATCTATGCGAACTCGAGCCCTCAGGAGGTCCACTACGTCCTCGAGCACTCCGAGGCGGTCGGCGTCCTCTGCTCGGACGACGCGCAACGGGCCAAGGTGGAGCAGGTACGGGATGACCTCGACCGCCTGCAGCATGTGCTCGGCTACGCCGACCTCCCCGCGCTCGAGGCGGAGGGTCGCGGCTATCGGGAGCAACACCCGACCGCGCTCGACGAGGCGACTGCGGCGATCGACGAGGAGGACGTGTTCACCTTCATCTACACGTCCGGCACCACCGGCCCACCGAAGGCCTGCATGATCCGCCACCGCAACTACTACGCCATGGTCGCCTGCGTGGACGAGATGCCTCGTTACGTGGACGACGGCGACGTGATGCTGCTCTACCTCCCGCTGGCGCACAACTTCGGGCGGCTGATGCACCTGACCGGGCCGTACGTCGGCTACACGATCGCGTTCGTGCCCGATCCGCTGCAGGTGGCCACCGCGCTGCCGCAGGTGCGTCCCACGGTGCTGCCGAGCGTGCCGCGCGTGTACGAGAAGGTGCACACCGCAGTGGTGGCGGCATTCGACGAGACGACCGGGGCGAAGCGGAAGCTCGTCGACTGGTCGCTTTCGGTCGGCAGTCGGGCCAGCGCCCTTCGGCAGGCCGGCAAACCGGTGCCGCGCGGTCTCTCCGCCCAGCTCGCCGTCGCCGACCGGCTCGTGTTCGCGAAGGTGCGAGAGCGGCTCGGCGGACGGCTGCGCACCCCGATCTCGGGCGGCGCGCCGCTCGCGAAGGAGATCGCTGAGTTCTTCGACGCGCTCGGCATGCGCATCCTCGAGGGTTACGGTCTCACCGAGTGCACGACCGCGGCGACCACGAACACGCCGGAGCGCTACCGGTTCGGCACCGTGGGTCCCGCGCTCCCGGGGTTCGAGCTGCGTCTGGCCGACGACGGGGAGCTCCTGATCCGCAGCGAGACCGTCTTCGCCGGCTACTACAAGGATCCCGTGGCCACCGCAGAGGTGCTGCAGGAGGACGGGTGGCTCCGCTCGGGCGACATCGCCGAGATCGACGCGGACGGGTTCGTCACGATCACCGACCGCAAGAAGGACCTCATCGTTACCGCCGGGGGCAAGAACATCGCGCCGCAGAACCTCGAGAACGACCTGAAGGCGTCGAAGTACGTCTCGCAGGCGCTCGTGCTCGGCGATCGCCGCCCGTACCCGTCTGCGCTGGTCACGCTCGACCCGGTGGAGATCGGGAAGTGGGCGGGCGAGCGAGGCCTCGACCCCGATCCGGCGGCGCTCGCCACGGATCCACGCGTGCAGGAGCTCGTGCAGGGCATCGTCGACGACGTCAACCGCGAGCGCTCCCGCTACGAGCAGATCAAGCGGTTCACGGTGCTGCCGCGCGACTTCCAGATGGAGCTCGGCGAGGTGACGCCGACGCTGAAGCTCAAGCGGCGCGCCGTGATGGAGCACTTTGCCGACGAGATCGACGCGTTGTACGCGACGCCGCGCGAGCCTGCGACCGAGCCGGCGTGACTCAAGAGCGCCTGGCTTCGCCTCTCTAGTGTGACCCCGCCCGCTGCGCGAGCAGTCAGCCGGTGATCCGGCGGGCGCCGACCCAACGGTCGGCGTACCAGCCGTCGATCGTGGAGATCCTGACCACGTCGCCCGTGTGGGGTGAGTGGACGAAAGCGTTGCCGCCGACGTAGATGCCGACGTGCCCGAGGCCGTCGAAGAACACGAGGTCGCCCGGCTGGAGCTCCTCGCGTGAGACCGGCGTCCCCATGTTGTACTGCGACGCTGCGTGGTGCGGGAGCGAGATCCCGAGTTGGGAATAGGCCCACGAGACGAGGCCGGAGCAATCGAACCCACCGGGTCCTGCGCCACCCCAGACGTATGGAGTGCCGAGCTGCGACATCGCGACGTCCACGACGCCGCCGTATTGTGCGGGGGGGGCGCTGTAGGTCGGCTCCGGTAGCGCAGCGGTGACGCCGTCGTCCGTCGAGGGACTCACCTCGAGGGTCACCGGCTGCTCGGACGCCGTCACGGCAGCTGCCGCCTCACGCTCCTGCGCCGCGACCCGGGCGCGTGCCTGGGCGGCGAGATAGGCCTCGCGCCGCGCCTCCTCTCGCTGCAGTTGCACGATCTCGTCCTTCACCGACGCGAGGAGCCGTTCCCGCTCGGTGAGCTGCCCCTCGATCGCGCGCTTCGAGGCGGCCCGATCCGCCACGACGCGAAGCTGATCGGTGCGAGCCTGCTTGAGGCGCGCTCGACGCTCCTCGACTTCTTTGCGGAAGCGCTTCACGGACTTCAGCACCTTCGCGTCCTGCGCACCCACCCGCTGCGCCACATCGAGCCGGTTCAGGAGATCGTCGAGGCTCTCCGCGCCGAGGATCACCTCGATCGCACCGCCGCCGTCGCCGTTGATGTACAGGCCCCTGAGGCGTGCGGCGATATGGCGCTGCGCGACCTTCAGGCTCTGTCTCGCGACCTTCAGGTGCCCGGCGTTGGAGACGAGGTCGGTGTCGATCTGATCGAGCTGGACGTTCGCATAGTTGTAGTCCTCGATCGCCTTGGACAGCTGCGAGTCCATCTCCTGGATCTCAGCCAGGATG
This sequence comes from uncultured Actinomycetes bacterium, assembly GCA_963708005.1. GTDB lineage: Bacteria > Actinomycetota > Thermoleophilia > Gaiellales > Gaiellaceae > Gaiella. The sequence continues at coordinate 146,762 of CAVPRY010000001.1, forward strand.
GCCTGTGCCTGGGCACGTTTCGACTGGATGGACGGGTTCGCCGTGGCGGACGAGGCGATCGCAAGGAGACTCGTCAGCAAGGCTGCGAGAAGGCACAGCAGAAGCGGGACCCGTCTGGTTCTCGAACGTATCGACATGGCGCGTGTTCGATGCGCGACAGGCCCGCCGGCGGCGGCGTCACCCGTCACAAGTCGGAGACCCTAGCAGCCCCCCCTGACAGGAGCAAACGTGTACCACCGGATTTGCTCTGCAAAACCCCATAATTGCGGGGACTTGGCAACCGTCGCTGTGCTAGGGTCACCGCCCCTTGGGACGCCTTTGCGGACGGCCGGCAGCGCTTCTCGCCGCACTCCTCGCTGCCATGGCGGTCGGAGTCGCCGCGGCCGCGCCCGGCGGTGCGGAGACGGCGCCCGCACTCCGCGCCCAGGCTGAAGAGCTGCGAGCGCGCGGAGCGTCGCTGCGCGCGTCGGAGCACGGCATCCTGCTCGAGGTGTACGCGGCGCAGTCGTCGCTCGACCGGGCCCGCGCCGAAAGCGCGCGACTCGACGCCCGCGCTTCGCGTCTGGCAGCGGAGGAGGCCTCCATCCGTCGCCGCGCCGCGATCGTCCTGCGCTCCTCGCTCGCCGCCCGACAGCGCGTGCGCGAGGCGCTGCGCACGCTCTATGTCGACGGCGACGTGGATCCCGTCGCCATCATCCTGGGCGCGACCTCGCTCCACGAGGCCCTGGAGGGGATCGACGGCCTGAGCCGCGCCGCCCAGCGCAACGCGCGCCTGGCGAGAGACTTGCAGGCAAGCTCCGTCCGGCTGCGGCGGCTGCGGGTCACCCTGGCGGCGCGCCGCCGATCGCTCGACGTCGTTCGCCGGCATGTGGCGGCGGCGACAGACCGGCTCGAGCGTGCGGCCGCGTCGCGACTCGCCACGCTCGCGGACCTCCGGCAGCAAGCCGATCTCACGGCCGAACAGATCCAAGCCCTCGAGGCCCGGGCAGCGGTGGCGAGCGCGGCGTCGGCACGCATCGCGGCGCCCCCCACCCGTCCGGCGGACACCGCGGCGAGCACCACCGTGCCGAGCCTGCCTCCGCCTCCGCTCTCCTCGACCGCCTCACCCGTCACGAGCGGGACGCGCAGCCTCGTCGTTGACGCGGTCGCCTACCACCTTCCCGGCCGCACGGCGAGCGGGCTTCCGGTCGGGGTCGGGGTGATCGCGGTCGATCCTCGGGTGATCCCGCTCGGCACGAAGGTGTACGTTCCGGGCTACGGGCCCGCCGTCGCTGCCGACGTGGGCTCGGCGATCATCGGCAACGTCATCGACCTGTGGATGCCGAGCACAGTGCAGGCGCTCACCTGGGGCAGGCGAACCGTCACCATCACCATCTACGGTTAGCACCAGTGAGCGCCAGGCTCGCACTCGTGCTCGCCGCCTGCTGCGTCGTGGCAGCGTCGTCGGTCCCGGTTCACGCGGCACAGCCGGCGGGCGTCGCGCCGAAGCTGACGAAGGCGTTGCGCTCGCCGTATCTCTCGCTCGACAGGACCGCCGCGCTGGCGGTCTCGCTCCAGACCGGCCAGGTGCTCTACGCACACAACGAGTCGCTCCCCGTCCGCCCGGCCTCGAACGAGAAGGTACCGGTGTCCTGGGCCGCGCTCGTACGGCTGGGCCCGAGCTTCCGATTCCGCACCGAGGTCTTCGGGACCGGGGCGCTGCGCGGCTCCAGCTGGGACGGCAACCTGGTCCTCAAGGGCTACGGGGATCCGACTCTGACGACCGCCGACCTCGACCGGCTGGCCGTCCGGGTGCGCGCCGTCGGCATCCGCACGGTGACCGGACGCGTCCTCGGTGACGAGTCGTTCTTCGACGCCCGACGAGGAGCACCGGGCTGGAAGCGGTACTTCGTCGGCGGTGAGACCCCGCCGCTGTCGGCGCTCGTCGTCGACAGAGCGGCGGGCTGGCCGGCCCTCTCGCCTCCGCTGCTCGCCGCACGGGCCTTGACCAACGCGCTCGCACGCCACGGCGTGTCGGTCCGAGGGCGCCCGGGGCTCGGCTCGGCTCCGGCCGACGGCTCGCCGATCGCGATCGACCGCAGCGAGCGTCTCTCTCTCGTCGTCCACCGCATGAACCGCGATAGCGACAACTTCTCGGCCGAGATGATCCTCAAGCAGCTCGGCGCGCTCGAGGGACGGGTCGGCACGTCCAACCGCGGCGGCAGGATCGTCGTGGCCACGATGACGGCCGCCGGGATCCCGGTCGACGGCGTGCGGATCGTTGACGGGTCGGGTCTCTCCCAGCTCGACCGCGTGACGGCGGCCGCCCTCGTGGGCGTCCTCCGCGCTGGGTTCACCGACCCGCGCATCGCCCGCGTCTTCGTCTCCTCGCTCGCCGTCGCAGCGCACGACGGGACACTCGAGAGCAGGCTCGGGAACCTTCGCGGCGTCGTCAAGGGCAAGACCGGCACCACGAACCTCGCCTGCACGCTGTCGGGCTTCGTCGGCTCGTCCACGGTGTTCGCGGTGCTGCAGAACGGCGAGCCGGTCGCCTCCTGGGCCGCGCGCGCGGCTCAGGACAAGTTCGTCACGTTGCTCGCGAGCTCCGGCTGAAGGTGATGTGAACCGGGTGCCGCGGCCGCCAAGCGGACGCCGTTGAAGGGATCTTGCGCTAGCGGCCTGAGCCGGAAAGCAGGGCAACGAGGTCGTCCTCGGAGAGGACGGCCACGCCGGCCTTCTCGGCCTTGGCCAGCTTGGACCCGGGGCTGTCGCCGACGACGACGCCCGCGGTCTTCTTCGAGACCGAGTCGGAGACCTTTGCGCCGAGCGCCTCGAGCGCCGCCTTCGCCTCCTCACGCGAGAAGCCCTCCAGCGTGCCCGTGATCACGTACTGGCGGCCGCTGAGCGGCCCCTCCACGGGACGCTCGGCCTCGCCCGCCTGCAGCACCAAGCCGAGCTCGCGCAGCTCCTCGACGAGGGCGCGGTGCTCTGTGTCCGCGAACCAGTCGGCGATCGCGTCCGCGCGGTCTGGGCCGATGCCTTCGACCTCCTGGATCTCGTCCCGGCTCGCGGCGAGGAGCGCGTCGACCGTGCCAAAGTGCCGGGCGAGGTTTTGTGCCGTGACCCACCCGACCTGCGGGATGTTGAGGCCGAACAGCACGCGCGAGAACGGCGTCTGCTTCGACGCCGCGATCGCGTCGATCGCGTTCCCGGCGGAGACCTCGCCGAAGCCGTCGAGCTCGAGCAGCTGTTCCTTCGTGAGGCGGTAGAGGTCGGGGATGGACGTGACGAGCCCGTCCTGCCACAGCCGCCGCACCATCAGCTCGCCGACGCCTTCGATGTCGGCGGCGCCCATCACCCAGTTGATGAGCGTCTCCACGCTGCGGGATGGGCACCTGCGGTTCGGGCAGCGGTGCATAGCCTCGCCCTCCGGCTTGACCACCTCGGTACCGCAGAGCGGGCAGTGCGTCGGCATGCGGAACGGCTTCGTCCCCCGCCGGTGCGGCAGCACAGGGCCGACAACCTGCGGGATCACGTCGCCGGCACGCTGGACGATGACGTCGTCGCCCTCGCGGATCTCCTTGCGGTTGATGTCCTCCTCGTTGTGCAGCGTCGCCGTCGAGACGGTGACGCCGCCGACCTCCACCGGCTCCAGCTGAGCCCACGGGTTCAGTGCGCCCGTCCGCCCCACCCGGATGTGGATCTTCACGAGCCGCGTCTGCGCTGTCATCGGCGCCCACTTGTAGGCGCGCGCCCAGCGGGGCCGCTCGTGCAGGGCGCCCAGGCGGCGCTGCTGGTCGAGCGAGTCGACCTTGATCACGATGCCGTCGATCTCGTAGTCCAGCGCGACGCGACGCTGCTCCCATTCGGCGCACACCCGCGCCACGTCCTCGATCCGCGTGTGGCGCTCGGCATGGGGGTTGGTGCGGAAGCCGTGCTCGCGCAGCCACGCGAGCAGCTCCCATTGCGTCTCCAGCTCGAGACCCCCGCGATGGCCGAGGCCGTACACCCAGATCGACAGCTCGCGCTCGGCGGTGATCCGCGGGTTGAGCTGGCGCAGCGATCCCGCGGCCGCGTTGCGCGGGTTGGGCGCGATCCTCTTCCCGTCGGCCGCCAGGCGCTCGTTGAGCCGCCGGAAGGAAGAGACCGGAAGGTACACCTCGCCTCGCACCTCGACGACCTCCGGCGGCGGGCCGCCCGCCGCGCGCATCTGCAGCGGGATCGCCTTGATCGTGCGCAGGTTCGGCGTCACGTCTTCACCTCGCAGCCCGTCGCCGCGTGTGGCGCCGCGCGCGAAGCGACCTCCCTCGTAGACGAGGGAGACCGCCGAGCCATCGATTTTCGGCTCCGTCACGTAGGCCACGGACTCGTCGCTTCCGAGCCGCTTGCGCACGTCGTCGGCCCATTTCGCCAGCGTCTCCTCGGTCGTCACCTTCTCCAGAGAGCCCATCGGCGTCAGATGCTCGAGCTTGCGGAATCGCTCCGAGGGCGCCGCCCCCACGCGCTGCGTCGGGCTGTCGGGGTCGCGCAGCTCGGGATGCTCCGCTTCGAGACGCACGAGCTCGTCGTACAGCCGGTCGTACTCCGCGTCCGAGATCTCGGGATCGTCGAGAACGTGGTAGCGGTGGTTGTGGTGCGCGACGAGCGCGCGCAGCTCCCCGACGCGCTCCGCCGCAGAGGTGGCGCTAGAGGACACCGAGCAGCTCCTCGGGCGTGTGCACGAGCGCATCAGGCGCCTCGTGCAGCAGGCGCGCGTCCGGGTGGATACCACCCCAGCCGACGGCGACGGCGAACACCCCGGCGGCCTTCGCCGCGCGGATGTCGAACGGCGAGTCCCCGACGTAGGCGGCGTCCCGCGGCAGCGCTTCGAGCACTCCGAGCGCGTGGAGCAACGGCTCCGGCTCCGGTTTGTGGCGCGCCGTGTCCTCTGCACCGACGACCACGTCGGTGAGGTCTTCGAGCATCGGGAACCGCGCGAAGGCGAGCGCCGCCGTTGCACGCCGCTTCGCCGTCACGATCCCCAGCCGACGGCCTTCCGCTTTCAGTCGGGACAGCAGATCGAGGACGCCGTCGAAGGCCTCGAGCCCGTCGTGCAGCGGCTCGTTGTGCGCCCGGTACGCCTCCACGAGCTCGTCGACGCGGTCGGGCGCGAGGTCCCGCATCTGCGCCGCCAGGCCCGGTCCGCCGATCGCCGAGCGAACGAGCTCCTCGTCCGGCTCGACACCCAGCACGGTGACGGAGGCATGACGCATCGAGGCCAGGATGATCGGCCCCGAGTCGATCAGGGTGCCGTCGAGGTCGAAGAGAACGACCGGGAAGCGCATGCAGCGATCGTAGCCGGGCCTCCAGGCCTGGCCACGATCGCCCGCGCTCGCGACGCTCGTACGCCGTCTCCCGACGTTGCGGCCAGCCGTGCAGCCACACCGGCTCTCCTACCGACCGCCTCCCGGGTTTCGGGCGCTGGCGCCGCTCCCGGTCGCCTGGGAGCAGCCGTCGGCGTAGTCCACGCGCTCCAGATAGAGCCCCCACGGCGGCGCCGTCGGCCCGGCGTCCGAGCGCGGCCGCCCCTGGAGCAGCTCGGGTAGCCGCCCGGGCGCAGCGGAGCCGAGCTCGAGCATCGTGCCGACGAGCGTCCGCACCATGTGCCGCAGGAAGCTGTCCGCCGTGACAGTGAAGTGGAGCTGCGGGTCACGCCGCTCCCACGCCGCAACGCGGATCCGGCGCCGGAATACCTGGTGTTGCGTCACCGTCGGGGTGAAGGCCGTGAAGTCGTGCTCCCCGACGAGCATCGTCGCCGCGGCGCTGAGGGCCGCCTCGTCGATTGGGCGGGGCCACCAGAGCGCCCGGCGGGCCTCGAGCGGCGCCCGTTCGCGCTTCGCCACGACGACGTAGCGGTACGAGCGACCGACGGCCGAGAAGCGCGCGTGGAAGCCTGCGGGCGCCTCCTCCGCACGCAGAATGGCGACGTCCTCCGGCAGAGCGGCGTTGAGCGCCTCGGCTGCGCGCTCGATGGGCGGTCCGGCCGAGGCGTCGAGGCTCGCAACCTGGCCGGTCGCATGCACGCCGGTGTCCGTTCGCCCGGCGACTGCGAGTCCGTGCCAGTCCCGGTAGACCGCGTCCAGGGCGTGCCTGAGGCAACCTTCGACGGTGCGGCGCCCCGGTTGCCGGGCCCAGCCCGAGAAGGCCGTGCCGTCGTAGGCGAGGGTGAGCTTGACCGGCACAGCAGCGCCCTCAGGCGTCTGTCACGAAACGGCCGCAAATTGCGGCCCTCGGCCGGACGGGTCGCTTGCCTCGCATGAGGGCGCACTCTAGTGGTGTCCCCGGGAAGTACTTCCCGGAGCCACCACTAGTTTCCCGCATCTGAGCCGGCGGGCCTTCGGGTTTGCCGGCTCAGTGTCTCTCCGAACTCGGCTCTTCTGGCTCGACCTCGAGGACAAGACCCTTGACGGCGCGGATCACGACCCGCTCTCCTGGGTCGACGATCGCGGCGCTCCGCGCCTCCCACAACTCGCCGTCGACCCGCACCTGACCCGTCGGCAGCAATGCGCTCGTTGCCGTGGCGCGTCGTCCGACGAGCGTCTCGACCCCGACGCCTGGGCGACCCCGCCTCGACCACCACACGAAGACGCCGGTCTCCACGAGGTCGATCAGCGCCGCGGCGATCACGAAGAGCCAGTTCCACGGCGCGGGCAGAAAGAGCAGCGCGACGCCAATGGCAACGAGCGTGATCACGTTCGCAGGGTACGCGGGCGGCGGGGTGACCGCCCTTGAGCGTGGGCCTGTCGCTCGAGCGGGCGCACGGTCCACGCTGCGTGAGCCTCCGGTTCCCTCACCGCCTCCCTGGTCCGCTACGCGGACAGGTCGCTACGCGGCCGGGTCGTAGTCGACGAGCTCGAGGAGCACCATCTCGGCAGCATCTCCCTGGCGCTGGCCCATCTTTACGATCCTGGTGTAGCCGCCGGGCCGCTCCGCGAACCGGGGAGCCACGTTGGCGAACAGCGCGTGGACGATGTCGTTCGAGCGCAGCGCCGACATCGCCTGCCGCCTGGCGGGGAGATCGCCGCGCTTGCCGAGCGTGATCATCTTCTCCGCGAACGGCTTCACGGCCTTGGCCTTCGCCTCGGTGGTCTCGATCCGGCCGTGCACGATCAGCGAGCCGGCGAGGTTCGCGTACAACGCCCTCCGGTGCGACGCGTCGCGCCCGAGCTTCTTGCCTGAGCGGGCGTGGCGCATCAGTCGCGCTCCTCGTGACGGTTTCGCGACCCTGGGGTGCGAGACTCGAGCGAGGGAAGGACGCAGCCAGCGTCCGGATGGAGGCCTCTGGAGTCGACCGGGGACGCCGCCTCGCGCCGCAGATCGTGCGCCAGGGGCGCACGTGCTGTTGCGAGGGCGGCCACTTTAGGCGAGCTCCTCCCCGCGCAGCGTCAGCCCGTGCGCTGCCAGCGTCTCGCGCACTTCCTCGATTGACTTGCGGCCGAAGTTCGGGATCGCCGCCAGCTCGACTTCGCTCTTCGAAGTGAGGTCGCCGATCGTCTCGATACCGACGCGCTTGAGGCAGTTGTACGAGCGCACGCCCAGCTCGAGCTCCTCGATCGGGAAGTTCTCCATCCCGTGTGCGGTCGCCACCTCGACGGCGGCATCGACCGAGGCTGCCTCCCCGAAGCCCTCGATCCGGTCGAGGTCGGTGAAGATGGCGAGCTGGTGGATGAGGATGTCGGCGGCCTGCGCGATGGCGTCCTTCGGCTCGACGGAGCCGTCGGTCGTCACGTCGAGCACGAGCTTGTCGTAATCGGTGCGCTGGCCAACGCGGGCGGCCTCCACCTGGTACGCGACGCGACGCACTGGTGAGAAGATCGAGTCGATCGGGATCACGCCGATCGACGTCTCCGGTCCGCGGTTCATCTCCGCGGGCACGTAGCCGCGACCGCGGCCGATCGTGAGCGTCATCTCCAGCTTGCCCTTGTCGGCGAGATGCGCGATCTCCACGTCGGGATTGAGGATCTCGAGATCGGCCGGCGCCTCGATGTCGGCGGCCGTGACCAGGCCGGGACCCTTCTTGGAGACGTGCACCTCGATCTCGGGCGACTCGCCGTGCAACCGGCAGACGAGGCCCTTGAGGTTCAGGATCAGGTCGGTCACGTCCTCGCGGACGCCCGGCAGGGTGGTGAACTCGTGTGCGACGCCCTCGATCTTGACGGCGGTCACGGCGGCGCCCTCCAGCGAGGAGAGCAGCACGCGGCGTAGCGAGTTTCCAAACGTGTAACCGAAGCCGCGGTCGAGCGGCTCGATCGCGAACACTCCGCGGTCCTCGGTCGCGTCCTCCGACACGATCTTCGGAAGCTGGAAGTCCATCAGGCTGGTGCGGGTGGCCAAAGCGGTCCTTTCGGGTCTTCAGGTCTGGCGAGGGCGAGCCTCGCCCCTACTTCGAATAGAGCTCGACGATCAGCGATTCCTGCACCGGCGTGTCGATCTCCGCGCGCTCGGGCCACTTGAGCACCTTGCCCGTGAGACCGTCGTGGTCGGCCTGCAGCCACGGCGCGACGGACGCGGTGAGGTCGGTCGCATCGCGAACGAGCGACTCGGCCGGGCTGCCCTGCTTGAGGGTGACGACGTCGTTCGGGCGGACGCCGAAGCTCGGGATGTTCACGCGGCGGCCGTTCACCTGGAAGTGACCGTGGCGTACGAGTTGCCGTGCCTGGGCGCGCGAGCCGGCGAAGCCGAGCCGGTACACGACGTTGTCGAGCCGGGTCTCGAGCATACGCAGGAGGTTCTCGCCGGTCGGGCCCTGCCGGCGGGAGGCCTTGTCGTACGTGTTCCGGAACTGCTTCTCGAGCAGCCCGTAGTAGCGACGCGCCTTCTGCTTCTCGCGCAACTGCAGGAGGTACTCGCTCTGCTTGATGCGCCCGCGGCCGTGCTCGCCCGGCGGATACGAGCGCCGCTCGATCGCGCACTTCTCCGTCAGGCAGCGCTCCCCCTTGAGGAACAGCTTGATGCCCTCGCGGCGGCAGGTCCGGCACTTGGGGCCGAGGTCCCTGGCCATCAGTGGATCTCCTGGTGGCGGTTCCGCGTCACTGGCGCGCGAGGCGCAAGCAGCGCGAGGACGCAGGGAGCGTCCAGATACGGGCATCCGGATGCGACTGAGGACGATGCGATGCGCCGCGGATCGCGCGCCAGGGGCGCGCCAGCTGTTGCCAGGGGGCCCACTAGACGCGCCTCCGCTTCTTCTGCCTCACGCCGTTGTGCGCCTGCGGGGTCACGTCCTTGACACCGAGGATCTCGAGGCCCGCGGCCTGCAACGAGCGGATCGCCGTCTCGCGGCCGGAACCGGGGCCCTTGACGAACACCTCGACCTTCTGCAGGCCGTGCTCCATCCCCTTGCGCGCACAGTTGTCGGCCGTCACCTGGGCGGCGAACGGCGTCGACTTGCGAGAGCCCTTGAAGCCGGCGGACCCGGCAGACTCCCACGCGAGCACGTTCCCCTCCTTGTCGGTGAGCGTGACGATCGTGTTGTTGAACGACGTCTTGATGTGTGCCTGACCGATGGCGACGTTCTTCCGCACGCGGCGGCGGACGCGGCCACGCGCCGCGGACTTGCGGGGAGGGGCCATTACTTGGCCTTCTTCCCGCGCCCGACGGTCTTCTTGGGGCCTTTGCGCGTGCGCGCGTTGGTCTTCGTGCGCTGGCCGTTCACCGGCAGCCCCCGCCGGTGGCGGACGCCGCGGTAGCACCCGATCTCCGACAGCCGCTTGATCGCCTGCGCCCGCTCGCGGCGCAGGTCACCCTCGACCTCGAGGTTCTGGTCGATGTACGCGCGGAGCTTGGTGACCTCGTCGTCGGTCAGGTCTTTGACCTTCTCGTCGGGGTCCAGCCCGAGGTCCCTGCAGACCTTCTGTGCGGTCGACTGTCCGATCCCGTAGATGTAGGTGAGACCGATCTCCAGCCGCTTCTGGTTCGGTAGATTGACGCCGGCAATACGTGCCATCAGTGCGCTAGCCCTGCCTTTGCTTGTGCCGGGGGTTGGAGCAAATCACCATCACTCGTCCGTGCCGCTTGATCACGCGGCAGCGCTCACACATGGGTTTGACGGACGGGCGGACCTTCATCGGCTCCTCGGATGCTTCTCGGCCGTTCTCGCGCGGAGACTGGCCTTGCGGTCGCGAATGTCGTGAACAGGTGCCCGCAGCACGGCGTCACGGCCTCGCCGCGGATCGCTTACTGTAGCAAACGCTCGTGCTCCTTCGCGATCCCGACACGCGGCGTCAGGATCCGCGGGCCCTCGTTGGTGATGGCCACGGTGTGCTCGAAGTGCGCCGCGTACGAGCCGTCGACGGTGGCGATCGTCCAGCCGTCGGCGTGCATCGTGACCGCAGGGCTACCGGCGGTGATCATCGGCTCGATGGCGATCGTCATCCCCGGCACGAGCCGCGGGCCGCGCCCGGGGCGACCGAAGTTCGGCACGTGGGGGTCCTCGTGGTAGTGGCGGCCGACTCCGTGACCGACGAGTTGCCGAACGATCGAAAACCCTGCGTCCTCGACCACAGTCTGAATCGCATGCGAGATGTCGCCGATGCGGTTGTCGACCAGGGCCTGCTCGATGCCCGTCGCGAGGGCCTCCTGGGCCGTGTCCAGCAGCCGCTGGGCCTCCGGGTCGATCCGCCCGACGCCGAAGGTGTAGGCGGTGTCCGCGATCGCACCGTCCAGCGTGCAGCCGACGTCGATCGTGACGACGTCCCCCTCGCCGACCTCGTACGGGCCGGGGATGCCGTGGACGACGACGTCGTTGGGCGAGATGCAGATCGCCCTCGGATAGCCCTTGTAGCCCCGGGACGTCGGCACGCCGCCGCCTGCCGCGATGAAGCGGTCGGCGATGTCGTCCAGCTCGCCGGTGGTGATGCCGGGCTCGAGCTGCTCGCCGACATGGGAGACGGTGGCCGCCGCCAGCCCGCCGGCGCGCGCGATGCGCTCGATCTCCTCGGGACCCTTGCGGATGATCACGACTCGACCCGTGTCTCGAGGTGCGTCAGCGCGTCCTGGATCTCCGCGAAGACCCCGTCCATCGGCCGCTCCGCGTGCAGGGGCACGAGTCTCCCGCTCGCCCGGTAGTGCTCCACCACGGGGACGGTCTGCTCGTGGTAGATGGCGAGCCGGCGGGCAATCACGTCCGGCGCGTCGTCGGGGCGGTCCTCGCCTGCCGCCCTCGCGAGCAGGCGCTCGGTGGCGCGCTCGTCCGAGAGGTCGAAGAAGAGCACCGCGTCGAGCGCGCGCTCGACCTCGGACAGCACCGCATCGAGCGCATCGGCCTGCGCGAGGTTGCGCGGGAATCCGTCGAGCACGAACCCACCCTGGGCGTCGGGCTGCTCCAGCCGCTCGCGGATCAGCGCCACGGTCAACGTGTCCGGGACGAGCTCGCCGGCCGCGAGGATCGGCTCGACCCGCTGCCCGAGCTCTGAACCGCTTGCAATCGCCGTCCTGAACATGTCTCCCGTCGAGATGTGGGGGATGCCGTACTCGGCGGAGATGCGCTTCGCCTGCGTGCCCTTGCCGGAGCCCTGCGGACCGAGAACGAGGAGATTCATGACGCGCACGATCGAGGGCGAGGCAAGCCTCGCTCCTACTTGAGAAAGCCCTCGTAGTTGCGCATCATCATCTGCGACTCCATCTGACGCATGGTGTCGAGCGCGACGCCGACCGCGATCAGCACCGACGTCCCCCCGAGCGCCCGCGCATTGGCCTGGGAGAAGCCGCCGTAGCGGATGAACAGGCTCGGAGCGACCGCGACCGCAGCGAGGAACAGCGAGCCCGGGAGCGTCAGTCGGGTGAGCACGCGGTCGAGGTACTGGGCAGTTGGGGGGCCGGGACGGATCCCCGGGATGTAGCCGCCGTGTTTTCGGAGGTTGTCCGCCTGGTCGACCGGGTTGAACTGCACCGCCGTGTAGAAGTACGTGAACACGATGATCAACCCGGCCTCGAGCAACAGGTACGCGAGGTCCCCTGGCTGGAAGTACTCGTTCACGAACTCCTGGGTCGAGGGGAAGAACTGCGCCAGCGTCGGCGGGAACGCCAGCAGCGCGGCCGCGAAGATGACCGGGATCACGCCGGCCATGTTGATCCGCAGCGGCAGGTAGGTGGAACCGCCCGAGGTCATCCGCCGGCCGACCATCCGCTTGGCGTACTGGATCGGGATGCGCCGCTGGCCCTCCTGCACGAACACGACCGATGCCACGATCCCGAGAGCGATCAGCGGGAAGAAGATGCGCTCCATCGGGCCGCCGTTCCACCAGGCGCTGACGCCCAGCGGGAGGCTGGTCAGGATCGACGCGAAGATCAGCAGCGAGATGCCGTTGCCGATGCCGCGCTTGGTGATCTGCTCGCCCATCCACATCAGCAGGATCGTCCCGGCCGTGAGCGTGGTCACGATGAGCACGATCCGTCCCGTGTTGGCCTGGAGGGCGTCCTGGCGCTGGAAGAGGTACGAGTAGCCCAGCGCCTGCGCGGCTGCGAGCACCACGGTCAGGTAGCGGGTGTACTGGTTGATCTTCGCGTAGCCGGCCTCGCCCTCCTTCTGCAGCTCGCTCAGGCGCGGGATCACGACAGTGAGCAGCTGCACGATGATCGAGGCCGTGACGTACGGCATGATCCCCAGCGCGAAGAGCGAGAACTGTGACAGCGCGCCGCCCGAGAACAGGTTGAGCAGGCCGAGGATGGTGCCGCCGTTGCCCGAGAAGTAATCCTCGATCTGCTGCGAGTTGACGCCCGGCGCGGGAATCCAGGAGCCGAGCCGGTAGAGGGCGAGGATCAGCGCCGTGAAGAGCAGGCGCCGACGGAGCTCCGGGACGCGCCAGGCGTTGGCGAGCCACGAGAACACGGCTACTCCGTGGCCTCGTCCTCGGCGGGCACTTCGTCGTCGACCACCGGCTCGGCGGCCTCCTCGACGTCGAGGTCGTCGGCCGCAGCCGCCACAGGCTTGGGACGGACTTTCTTCACCTTCGGGACGGGCTCGCCGCGCAGCCACGTGACGGTGCCGCCGGCGCTCTCGATCTTCTCCCTGGCGGACTTCGAGAAGCCGTGCGCCGAGACGGAAAGCTGCTTCGACAGCTCGCCGATGCCGAGGATCTTGACGTCGACCGATACCTTGCGGATCAGCCGGGCAGCCTTGAGGGTCTCCGGAGTGACCTCGGCGCCGGCCGCGAAGCGGGCGTCGAGGTCGCGCAGGTTGACGGGCTGGCTGTAAGTGCGGAACGGGCCGAGCGGCATCGCGTCCTTCGACGTGTTGCCGCGCCCTTTCGGCAGGCGCATGTCGAGCGGCGTCTGACCGCCCTCGAAGCCCACGCTCATCTTGTGCGAGCCGGCGCGGGACTTCTGCCCTTTGAGGCCGCGCCCCGAGTAGCGCCCCTTGCCGGAGCCGAGGCCGCGCCCGACGCGCTTGCGGTCCTTGCGCGGCTGCGCGGGCGAGAGGCTGTGCAGGTTCAGCTCGTCGGCCATGCGATCAGGCGTCCTTTCCCTCGACCCGGACGAGGTGCGCCACGTGGCGCAGCATGCCCTGGAGCGCAGGCGTCGTCGTGTGCTCGGCGACCCTGCCGATCCGGCCGAGCCCGAGCGCGCGCAGCGTGCCACGATGGGCCTTTGTCTCCCCGATCGGGCTGCGCACCTGAGTGACCTTCACCGTGCTCACTCTGCTGCCTCGTCGACGGACGTCTCGGCCGCCTCGTCCGCGGACACCGCGACGGCGACCGCCACCGGGGCCTCGTCAGCGGCCTCGGCCTCCTCGACCACGACCTTCTTCGGCGGCAGCACCTCCGCGATCGTCTTGCCGCGGGCGCGCGCCACGTCCTCCGGACGACGGAGGTTCTGCAGCCCGTCGACCGTCGCCTTCGCCATGTTGATCGGATTCGTCGTGCCGAGACTCTTGGCGAGCACATCACGGATCCCGCCCAGCTCGAGCACGGCACGAACGCCGCCGCCCGCGATCACGCCGGTACCCTCGCTCGCGGGCCGCAGGACGACACGTGCGGCGCCGAACACGCCGACGATCTCGTGCGTGATCGTGGAGCCGTGCTTCGGCACGGTGAACAGATTCTTCTTCGCGTCGTCGACCGCCTTCGAGATGGCGAGTGGCACCTCGCGGGCCTTGCCGTAGCCGACGCCGACCCGGTCGACCTCGTCCCCGATCACGACGAGCGCAGTGAACGAGAAACGGCGGCCGCCCTTCACGACCTTGGCGACGCGGTTGATCTCGATCACGCGCTCCTTGAGCTCGCGGGTCTCGGCGACTTCAATTGTGCTCATGTCAGAACTGGAGCCCTCCCTCGCGCGCACCCTCGGCGAGCGCCTTGACACGTCCGTGGTAGAGGTAGCCGCCGCGATCGAAGACGCAGCTCTCCACACCGGCCTGCTTGGCCGCCGCGGCGAGCGCCTTCCCGACCTCGCGCGCCTGGTCGATCTTGGATCCCTCGAGCGTGCGCAGCGGGAGCCAGGTTGCCGAGGCGACGGTCTTACCCGCCTCGTCGTCGACGAGCTGGGCGAAGACGCCGCGGTTGGATCGGAATACGGCGAGGCGTGGCCGCTCGGCGGTGCCGTGCACCTTGCCACGGACGCGACGGTGCCGACGGAGGCGGGCTTCGCGTGTCGTCAATCTGCTCATGCGCGCTTCCCGACCTTCCTCCGCACCTGCTCGTCGCGGTAGCGGATGCCCTTGCCCTTGTACGGCTCAGGCGGCCGCACCTTGCGGATCTCCGCCGCGGTCTGGCCGACGACCTGCTTGTCGATGCCCTTGACCACGATCTGAGTCGGCACGGGCACCTCGAACTCGATTCCCTTGCGCGGCTTGACGGTGATCGGATGCGAATAGCCGACGGCCAGCTCGAGGTCGGTTCCCTTGAGCTGGGCGCGATAACCGACCCCCTGGATCTCGAGGTGCTTCTCGAAGCCCTTCGTCACGCCCTCGACCATGTTCGCGACGAGCGTGCGGGTCAGCCCGTGCAGCGCGCGATCCTCGCCGCGCTCGGTGGGCCGGGCGACCGTGACCACGCCGTCGCCCTGTGCGATCTGCATACGCGCTGGCACCTGCTGGACGAGCTCGCCGAGCGGACCGTTCACCTGCACGCGGCCGGGCGAGAGCGCCACGGCCACCGTGCTCGGGATCTCGATGGGCTGTCTGCCGATCCGGGACATCAGATTCTCGCTCCCTTCGGGATCGAGAATCCGATCTGGAGAGCACGGAGTTCCACGCTGTTCCTATTCATTTGGTGATCTCCGATCACCAAATGAAGGCGATCACTTCGCCGCCGACGCCGCGTTCGGCAGCCTCGCGGCCGGTGATCACACCGGTCGAGGTGGACAGGATCGAGGTGCCGAGCCCGCCGAGCACCCGCGGGAGGCGGTCCTTCTTCGCATACACCCGGCGGCCCGGCTTCGACACGCGCTTCAGGTCGGTCAGGATCCGCTCGCGGTTCTTGCCGAACTTGAGCTCGACGACGAGCGTGGCAACGGGCTCCGCCTCGACGATGCGGTAGTCCTTGATATAGCCCTCCTGCTTGAGCAGGCGGGCGATCTCCACCTTCATGCCGGACGTCGGCATCGACGCGCTGTCGTGCATCGCCTTGTTGGCGTTCCGGATGCGCGTGAGCATGTCGGCGATCGGATCGGTCAGCATCCTTTCTCCCCTCGGGAGAAAGGAGGAAAGGGCAGGGGTGCATTCATTCCGTTTCTCCAAGAGTTCATGGGGATCTCGATCACCATGAACTCTTTGTCATGCCCGGGATCGCGCCCTCGTGGGCGAGGTGGCGCAGGCAGATGCGGCACAGCTTGAACTTGCGGAACACGGCCCGCGGGCGCCCGCACCGCTGACAGCGCGTGTAGGCCTGCACCGGGTGCTTGGGCTGCCGCTGCTGCTTGACGACAAGCGACTTCTTGGCCATGGCTCTTAGCCGTCCCTTCTCTCCGAGGCGAACGGCATTCCGAGCGCGGTCAGGAGCGCCCGCGCATGCCCGTCCGTCTCCGCCGTCGTCGTGATGGCAACGTCCAGACCGCGGATGGCCGGGACACTGTCGTAGTCGATCTCGGGAAAGATGATCTGCTCGCGGATCCCGAGCGAGTAGTTGCCGCGCCCGTCGAACGAGCGCGGGTCGAGCCCGCGGAAGTCGCGGATCCGGGGCAGTGCGATCGAGACGAGCCGGTCGAGGAACTCGTACATGCGGGCGCCGCGCAGCGTCACGCGCGCTCCGACCGCCATGCCCTCTCGCAGCTTGAAGCTCGCGATCGACTTCCTAGCCTTCCGCACCTGGGCCCGCTGGCCGGCGATCAGCGTCAGCTCCTCGATCGCAGCGTCGAGCGCCTTGGCGTCGGTCTTGGCCTCGCCGACGCCCATGTTCAGCGTGATCTTCGCCACCTGCGGCACGCGCATGACGGAGTCGAGACCGAGCTCGGAGTGGAGCGCGGGTCTGATCTCCTCCTCGTAGCGCTGCTTCAGGCGCGGGACGTACGTCTCCACGGTGCTCACCGGTCGACGACCTCCCCGCAGCCAGGGCGCTTGCACACGCGCACGCGGACGATGTCGCCCTTGAGATCCCGGCGCGCGACGCCGACGCGAGTCGGCTGGTTGCAGACGGGGCACACGACCATCACGTTGGAGACGTCGAGCGGCATCGCGCGGTCGATGATCCCGCCGGGAACGATCTGCGTGCCGCCCATGCGGGTGGCGTCACGGATCGGACGCGGCTTCGTGTGGCGCTTGCCGACGTTGAGGTTCTCGACGATCACCGTCCGGTCGCTCGGGCGCGCCTCCATCACGCGGCCCTGCTTGCCGCGGTCCTTGCCGGCGAGAACCTGGACGAGGTCCCCTTTCTTGACTCTCATCGCTGTTGCCATCTCTAGAGCACCTCGGGTGCGAGGCTGACGATCTTCATGAAGTTCTTCTCGCGCAGCTCGCGGGCGACCGGCCCGAAGATGCGCGTCCCGCGCGGGTTCAGCTGGTTGTCGATGATCACGGCCGCGTTCTCGTCGAAGCCGATCAGCGTGCCGTCGTCGCGACCGTAGGGCTTCTTCGTCCGGACGACGACGGCCTTGACCACCTCGCCCTTCTTGACCGTGCCCTGCGGCGTCGCAGTCTTCACGGTAGCAACGATGATGTCGCCCACGCGCGCGTAGCGGCGGTGAGAGCCGCCGAGCACGCGAATGCAGAGGATCTCGCGGGCGCCGGTGTTGTCGGCCACCTTCAAGCGGGACTCCTGCTGGATCATTACTTCGCGGCCTCCACGATCTCCGTCAGGCGCCAGTGCTTCGTCGCGGACAGCGGCCGCGTCTCGACGATACGAACGATGTCGCCCACGCTGGCCTGGTTCTGCTCGTCGTGGGCGTGGAACTTGACCGAGCGTCGGACGACCTTCTTGTACTTCGGGTGCGCCTTGATCATCTCCACCCGCACCACGATGGTCTTGTCCATCGCGCTCGAGACGACGGTGCCCTGACGCTCCTGGCGGCGCCCGCGCTCGCCCTCGGGCTTCGGGAGACGCACGATCGCCTTGCGCTCGCCGGCGGGAACGCGCTTCGTCTGCGGGCGCTGGCGTCGCTCGGACCGCGGCAAGCGCTTCTTCTTGGGTTTGGGGCCTGACTGAGGTGCCGGTGCGGCATCCGTCGCCGGGGCTTCGGCCTCCACGGCCGGTTCGGCCGTCGGGGCGGGACTGTCCTCCGCCACGACCTCGGGGACCGGCTCGGCCTCCTCGGCCGCGGTCTCGTCCAACGCGGTCGCTGCCTCCTCAGGCTCGAGACTAGCCGCGTCCGCTGGTTCGTCCAGGACCGGCTCCCCGATCGGGGTTTCGTCGTTCTCGTTCGTCACGTTCTCGTCGGCCATCTCACACCTTCCCCAGTCGCGCCCGCTCCAGCTGGATCGTGAGGATCCGGGCGATGTCGCGTTTCGCCGAGCGCAGGTGCGCGCTGTTCTCGAGCGCGCCCGTCGCCGACTGGAAGCGCAGCTGGAACAGGTGCTTCCGGCTCTCGCCGAGCTTCTCCTGTAGCTCCTCGTCGGTCAGCTCTCGCAGGTCCCTAGCTTTCAAAGAGATCGCCCTCCCGGCTCACGAACCGCGTCCGCACGGGCAGCTTCTGGCTGGCGAGGCGCAGAGCCTCCTTGGCCAGGGGCTCCGAGACGCCGCTCAGCTCGAACATCACGCGGCCGGGCTTGACCACGGCGACCCAGCCCTCGGGCGAGCCCTTGCCGGAGCCCATCCGCGTCTCGGCCGGCTTCTTCGTGAACGGCTTGTCGGGGAAGAGGTTGATCCACACCTTCCCGCCACGGCGGATCTTGCGCGTCATCGCGATCCGCGCAGCCTCGATCTGCCGGTTGGTGATCCACCCGGCCTCGAGCGACTTGATCCCGTAGTCGCCGAACTGCACGGTCGTCTGACCCTTGGCCTGGCCGGCGCGGCGGCCGCGGAACTGCTTGCGGTGCTTGACCTTGCGCGGCATCAGCATGTCTAGCTCTCACCGCCGTTCTCGGGAGTCTCGGGGGCCGGGGTCTCGACGACCGGCGGCTCCTCGATCACCTCAGGGCTCTCCACGGGCGGCGTCTCGGCCTGGGCGGGAGGCGCCGCATCGCGCGGTGCTCCGGCGCCGCGGCCGCGGCCACCGCGCTGCCCAGGCCGGCCGCCCTGGCCGCCGGCGCCACGGCCTCCGCCCTGACCGGGTCGGCGCCGCCGCTGCACGAGACCCAGGCCCTCGCGGTCCTGGCCGCGGCCGCGGCCGCCCTCGCGGGAGGCGCCGAGCCCTTCCGTGTTCGCGCCGCGCCTGCGGCGCGACTGGTCGGCCTCGGCCCGATCCGAGCGGCCGATCGAGCTGTCGAAACCCTCCGGCATGATCTCGCCCTTGTTGACCCACACCTTGACCCCGATGCGGCCGAAGGTGGTCTTCGCCTCGGCGAAGCCGTAATCGATGTCCGCGCGGATCGTGTGCAACGGCACGCGACCCTCCGAGTAGGCCTCGCGCCGGCTCATCTCACCGCCGCCCAGGCGGCCGCCGCAGACGATGCGGATGCCCTGCGCGCCCGAGCGCATCGCCGATGCGAGCGACCGCTTCATCGCTCGGCGGAAGCTGACGCGGTTCTGCAGCTGCTCGGCGATCGACTGGGCCACGAGCTGCGCGTCGAGCTCGGGCCGCTTCACTTCGTTGATGTTGATGTGGACGCTCTTGCCGGTGATCGCGTGCAGCTCCTTGCGCAGCGCGTCCACCTCGACGCCCGACTTCCCGATCACGATGCCGGGGCGGGCCGTATAGATGTCCACCGTGATCCGCTGCTTGTCCTTGCGGATCAGGATGTCCGACAGGCCCGCGTGCGAGAGCTTCCCGTTGATGTGCTCACGAATGCGGATGTCCTCGAGGATGTAGTCGGCGTACTCCTTCTTGCCGGTCCACCAGTTCGACTTCCAGTCGTGGATGACGCCGACGCGAAGGCCGCCGGGATGCACCTTCTGACCCATCAGGCAGTCACCTCTTCCTTTTTCTTGGCTGGCGAGCGGCGCCGGGTGGTCTTCGGCTCCGCCTCGGCCGTCTCTGCCGCGGCGTCCTCGGGGGGCGCGTCCGTCTCGGGCGACGCGGCGGCGGGCTTCGGCGCCTGCTCGGCGGCGGGCTTCGCCTGGCGGCGCGGCCGGCGCTTCTCCGCCTTCGGATCCTCAGCCACGACCACCGTGATGTGGCAGGTGCGTTTGCGGATGCGGTTCACGCGGCCGCGCGCACGCGCCCTCCAGCGCTTCAGCGTCGGCCCCTCGTCGGCATACGCGGCCACGACGACGAGCTCGTCGCCGTCGAGCGCGTGCGCCGACTCTGCGTTGGCGACGGCAGAGCGGAGCACCTTGTCGACGTCGCGCGCGGCCGCGCGCGACGAGAACGCGAGAATGGTGCGCGCCTCTGGGACGCTGCGACCGCGAATGTGGTCGAGCACGAGCCGCGCCTTGCGTGCGGACGTGTGCACCCACTTCGCCTCGGCGCGGACGGTCAGACCCGATGCGGACGTCTTGCTCACCGCTTCTTCACCTGCGCCGTCCGGTCGCCGGAGTGGCCCCTGAACGTCCGCGTCGGCGCGAACTCGCCCAGCTTGTGGCCGACCATCTGCTCGCTCACGAACACGGGCACGTGCTTGCGGCCGTCGTGGACGGCGATCGTGTGCCCGACCATCTCCGGAAACACCGTGGACGCACGCGACCACGTCCGGACCACGCGCTTCTCGTTGGCCACGTTCATCGACTCGATACGGCCGAGCAGCCGCGCGTCGACGAAGGGGCCCTTCTTGCTTGACCTGGACACTTAGCGCCTCTCCTTGCCGCGACGACGGCCGCGGACGATCAGCTTGTCGGATTCCTTGTGCTTGCGACGGGTGCGCTTGCCGAGGGTCGGCACGCCCCACGGGGTGACGGGGTGGCGGCCCTTGGACTTGCCCTCGCCGCCGCCGTGCGGGTGGTCGACGGGGTTCATCACCGTGCCGCGAACGGTCGGGCGCTTGCCGAGCCAGCGGCTACGACCGGCCTTTCCCGACGACTCGTTGGAGTGGTCGGAGTTGCCGACCACACCGACGGTGGCGCGGCAGGATAGCTGGACGCGCCGCAACTCGCCGGACGGGAGCCGAAGCACTGCGTGCGGGCCGTCCTTGGCGACGAGCTGGATGCCCGAGCCCGCCGAGCGGGCCATCTTCGCGCCCTGGCCCGGTCGCAGCTCGACCGCGTGCACGACGGTGCCCGTCGGGATCGACTCGAGCGGCAGCGCGTTGCCGGGCTTGATGTCGGCGCCCGCGCCGGACTCGACCGTGGTTCCGACCTTGAGCCCTGCGGGGGCGAGGATGTAGGCCTTGGCGCCGTCCGCGTAGTGGAGCAGGGCGATCCGCGCCGACCGGTTCGGGTCGTACTCGATCGCCGCCACCTTCGCCGGAACACCGTCCTTGCGCCGCTTGAAGTCGACGAGGCGATAGCGCCGTTTGTGGCCCCCGCCCCGGTGGCGCGTCGTGATTCGACCGGCGTTGTTGCGGCCGGCCCTCCGCGGGAGCGGCTCGAGCAGGGACTTCTCAGGCTCGCTCTTCGTGACCTCCTCGAACCCTGATGTCACCATCTGACGGCGACCCGGGCTCGTCGGCTTGTACTTGCGGGTAGCCATCAGTGGCTCTCCTGGTGACGGTTTCGCGTCTCTGGCGGGCGAGACGCAAGCAATGCAAGGACGCAGGGAGCGTCCATATGCGGGCATATGGACGCGACTGAGGACGCAGCAGTGCGCCGCGGATCGCGCGGCAGAGACGCTCTAATTGTTGCCAGGAGAGCCACTAAACTTGCGCCCCCTCGAAGATCTCGATCGTCTGACCCTCGGCGACCTGGACGATCGCTTTCTTCCAACCGGGGCGCACGCCCTTGCTCAGACCGCGGCGCTTCGGCTTCGCCTGCACCTTGACGATGTTGACGCGCTCCACGTTGACCTCGAACAGCTGCTCGACGGCCTGCCGGACGTGCGTCTTGTGCGCGTCCTTGTGCACCTTGAACGTGTAGCGGCGATCGGCGATGGAGGCGTAGCTCTTCTCCGAGACGACCGGCGCGATGAGGATGTCGTGGACGCTCAGGTGGCTCACGAGGGCTCCTTTGGCTTCCCGACGGCCCGCGCCTGGACGAGCGGCAAGGCCGCCTCGCTGAACAGGACGCCACGGGCCCAGACGACAGCGGCCACCTCGAGCTCCGCGGGCACCGTGACGAGCACCCGCGGCAGGTTGCGGAACGACTTGATCAGCATCTCCTCGTCCTCGGTCGCAACGAGCAGGAGCGGCGCCTCCTGATCCCAGTCCGCCAGCAGCCGAGCCGCCTGCTTCGTGGACGGCGTCTCGAAGGCGGAGCCGTCGAGCAGGCCGATGGTGCCGTTGGCCGCGTGGTGGGACAGCGCGCCCGCCAGCGCCGCGCGGCGCGCCCTGCGGTTGACCTTGACCTCGAAGCTGCGCATCACGGGCGGGAACGCGGATCCACCGCCGGTCCACTGGGGCGCGCGCGTCGTGCCCTGACGGGCGCGGCCGGTGCCCTTCTGGCGCCACGGCTTGGAGCGACCGCCGGCGACGAGCCCGCGACTCTTCGCGCCCCTCGTGCCGGCCCGGCGGGCGTTCAGCTCCGCGCGCACGGTCTCGTGCACGAGGTGCGGGCGCAGTTCGGCCGCGAATACGGCCTCGTCCAGCGTCACGTCCCTGCCCGCGGAGCCGCCGAGGACGGGTGCCTTCGGTGCGGCCATCTACTCCACCCCCCGGATCTCGACGACCCCGCTCTTGGGACCGGGAACCGAGCCCCGGACGAGGATCAGGTTGCGTTCGGTGTCGACGTCGTGGACGACCAGACCGGGCTGGGTCACGCGCTTGCCACCCATGCGACCGGCCATCCGCGTGCCTTTGAACACGCGCGACGGGTAGGCGGAAGCGCCGATCGAGCCCGGCTTGCGGACGTTGTGCGAGCCGTGCGTGACGGGGCCGCGACTGAAGTTGTGACGCTTGATCGTGCCCTGGAAGCCCTTGCCGATCGAGATACCGGCAACCTTGATCCGATCGCCCGGCTCGAAGGCCTCGACGGTCACGGTCTCTCCGACCTGGAGCTCGCTCGCGCCGCGGAACTCGGCCAGGTGCCGGTGGGCACCCACGCCGGCCTTCTTCAGATGGCCTGCCTCGCCCTTGGTGATCTTCCGCTCCGCGACCTCGCCGAAGGCGAGCTGGACGGCGTCGTAGCCGTCACGATCGCCCGACTTCACCTGTGTCACCGGGCAGGGGCCCGCCTCGATCACCGTGACGGAGGCGACCGCCCCGGTCTCGGGATCAAAGATCTGGGTCATGCCGAGCTTCTTGCCCAAGATCCCCTTCACGATGATCCCTCGCTTGACGAGGCAAGAAACTTGTTGAAATGGAATGAATGCATTTTTCGATTTCTTATCGAATCAAACTCTTCAGAGTTTGATTTCGATGTCGACGCCCGCGGGGAGATCGAGCCGCATCAGCGAATCGACCGTCTTCGGCGTGGGGCTGTGGATGTCGATCAGGCGCTTGTGCGTGCGCACCTCGAAGTGCTCGCGGGAGTCCTTGTCCTTGAACGGGCTCCGGATCACGCAGTAGACGTTCTTCTCGGTGGGCAGGGGCACGGGGCCGGTGATGGTCGCGCCGGTGCGCTGCGCCGTCTCCACGATCTGCGAGGCGGAGCGGTCGACCTGCTGGTGGTCGTAGCCCTTGAGCCGGATGCGGATCTTCTGTTGCGCCACGATCTCCCCGTTTCCCTTCCTACTTGAGGATCTCGGTGACGACGCCGGCACCCACCGTGCGTCCGCCTTCGCGGATCGCGAAGCGGAGGCCCTGGTCCATGGCGATCGGCTGGATCATCTCGATCTCCATGTTCGTATTGTCGCCCGGCATCACCATCTCCTGGCCCTCGGGCAGCTTGATCGAGCCGGTGACGTCTGTCGTCCGGAAGTAGAACTGCGGCCGATACCCGTTGAAGAACGGCGTGTGGCGCCCGCCCTCGTCCTTGGAGAGGACGTAGACCTCGGCCTTGAAATGCGTGTGCGGCGTGATCGAGCCCGGCTTCGCGAGCACCTGACCGCGCTCGACCTCCTCGCGCTTGATGCCGCGAAGCAGCGCACCGGCGTTGTCGCCTGCCTGGGCGAAGTCGAGCAGCTTCTGGAACATCTCGAGACCCGTGACCACCGTCTTTTCAACTTTCTCGTGGATGCCGACGATCTCGATCTCGTTCCCGACCTCGATCTTGCCCTGCTCGATGCGCCCAGTGACGACCGTGCCGCGGCCCGTGATCGTGAACACGTCCTCGATCGGCATCAGGAACGGCTTGTCCGTGTCGCGCACTGGCTCCGGGATGTACGAGTCGACCGCGGCCATCAGCTCGAGGATCTTGGGCGTCCACTCCGGGTCGCCCTCGAGTGCCTTCAGCGCCGACACCTGAACGATCGGGATGTCGTCGCCCGGGAACTCGTACTTGGAGAGCAGCTCGCGCACCTCCATCTCGACAAGCTCGAGCAACTCGGGATCGTCGACCATGTCGGCCTTGTTCAGCGCTACGACCATTGCGGGCACTTCCACCTGGCGGGCCAGCAGGATGTGCTCCCGCGTTTGCGGCATGGGACCATCGGCGGCCGAGACCACGAGGATCGCGCCGTCCATCTGGGCGGCGCCCGTGATCATGTTCTTGATGTAGTCGGCGTGACCGGGGCAGTCGACGTGCGCGTAGTGGCGGTTCTCGGTCTCGTATTCGACGTGCGCCGTGTTGATCGTGATCCCGCGCTGCTTCTCCTCGGGCGCCTTGTCGATCTCGTCGAAGGCCACCGCCTCGCCACCTGAGGTCTCGGCGAGCACTTTGGTGATGGCTGCGGTCAGGGTCGTCTTGCCGTGGTCGATGTGACCGATCGTGCCGACGTTGACGTGCGGCTTGGTGCGCTCGAACTTCTGCTTGGCCATGCTGCTCCTCCGCTCTCCTTACCTAGAGATTCCTACGAACACGGATGTCTAAGAGCCTTGCGAGTCGACGATCTCGCTCGCGATCGACTGCGGGACTTCCTCGTACCGGTCGAACTGCATGGTGAACGTGGCGCGACCCTGCGACATCGAGCGCAGGTCGGTCGCGTAACCGAACATCTCCGACAGCGGCACGCTCGCCTTGATCGTCTGCGAGTTGCCGAGGGGCTCGAGGTGCTCGACGCGACCGCGGCGGCTCGAGAGGTTGCCCATCACGTCGCCGAGGTAGTCCTCGGGGGTCACGACCTCGACCGCCATCGTCGGCTCGAGCAGCTTCGGCTTCGCACGCCTCATCGCCTCCTTGAACGCCATCGAGCCCGCGATCTTGAAGGCGCGCTCGCTCGAGTCGACCTCGTGGTACGAGCCCTCGACCAGCTCGACCTTGACGTCGACCACCGGGTAGCCCGCGAGGACGCCCGCGTTCATCGCCTCCTGGATGCCCTCGTCTACCGGCTTGATGTATTCCTTGGGGATCTTGCCGCCGACGATCTTGTCGACGAACTCATACCCCGTCCCGGGCGCTTGCGGCAGGAGGTTGATCACCACGTCGCCGTACTGGCCTGAGCCGCCCGTCTGGCGCACGAACCTGCCCTGGACCCGCTCCGCCGGCTGCGAGACGGTTTCGCGGTAGGCGACCTGCGGGCGCCCGACGTTGGCGTCGACCTTGAACTCGCGGAGCAGGCGGTCGACGATGATCTCCAGGTGGAGCTCGCCCATGCCGGCGATGATCGTCTGGCCCGTCTCCTCGTCGCTCGAGACGCGGAACGTGGGGTCCTCCTCGGCGAGACGCTGCAACGCCCCACCCAGCTTGTCCTGGTCGCCCTTCGTCTTCGGCTCGATCGCGACCGAGATCACGGGTTCGGGGAACGTCATCGCCTCGAGCACGATGGGCGCGCTCTCGACGGCGAGGGTGTCACCGGTCGTCGACTGCTTGAGGCCGACGGCGGCCGCGATCTCCCCCGCGCCGATCTCCTCCCGCTCCTCGCGATGGTTCGCGTGCATCTGCAGGATGCGCCCGACGCGCTCGGTCCGACCGTTTGTCGTGTTGAGGACGCGGTCGCCCGCCTTGATCTGGCCCGAGTAGACGCGGAAGTAGGTCAGCTTGCCCACGAACGGGTCGGACATCACCTTGAACACGAGCGCGGCGAACGGCGCCTCGCCGGAGGCCGCCCGCGTCTCCTCCTCGTCCGTCTTCGGGTCGACGCCCTGGACCGGGGGCACGTCGAGCGGGCTCGGCAGATAGTCGACGACCGCGTCGAGCAACGGCTGCACGCCCTTGTTCTTGAAGGCCGAGCCGAGCAGCACCGGCGTGATCGCATCCGCGAGGGTCCCCGCGCGGAGCGCGCGGCGGATCATCTCCGCCGTGACCGCGCTCTCGTCGTCCAGGTACGTCTCCATCAGCTCGTCGTCGAACTCGGCAATCGCATCGATCAGGGCATGGTGGTACTCCTCGGCCTGCTCGCGCAGCTCGGCCGGCACCTCGCCGACCGCGAACTTCTGGCCCAGGTCGTCCTCGTAGACGATCGACCTCATCTCGACCAGGTCGACGACGCCGCGATGCCGTTCCTCCTGCCCGACCGGCAGCTGCACCGGCACCGGGTTGGCGCCGAGGCGATCACGCATGGACTGCACGGCGGCGAAGAAGTCCGCGCCCGTGCGATCCATCTTGTTGATGAACGCGATGCGGGGGACCCCGTAGCGGTCGGCCTGCCGCCAGACCGTCTCCGACTGCGGCTGTACGCCGGCGACGGAGTCGAACACGGCGACCGCGCCGTCGAGCACCCGCAGGCTTCGCTCCACCTCCACGGTAAAGTCCACGTGCCCGGGCGTATCGATGATGTTGACGCGATGGTCGCGCCACTCCGCGGTCGTCGCCGCCGACGTGATCGTGATCCCGCGCTCCTGCTCTTGCGCCATCCAGTCCATCGTGGCGGCGCCCTCGTGCACCTCGCCGAGCTTGTGGGTGCGTCCGGTGTAGTAGAGGATCCGCTCGGTCGTCGTCGTCTTGCCTGCGTCGATGTGCGCCATGATCCCGATGTTGCGGACCCGGTCCAGCGCGATGCGTGTGGCTGTCGTCGACATCTCGATCGCTACCAGCGGTAGTGGGCGAAGGCCTTGTTGGCCTGCGCCATCCGGTACATGTCGTCCTTCTTCTTGAACGCGCCGCCCTGCTGGTTCAGCGCGTCGAGGAGCTCGCCGGCGAGCTTGGCCGGCATTCCCTTCTCTCGCCGCTCGCGCGCGTACTGCACGAGCCAGCGGATCGCAAGCGTGCGCGCGCGGCGCTGCGGTACCTCGACGGGAACCTGATAGTTCGCGCCGCCGACGCGGCGGCCGCGCACCTCCAGCACCGGGGTGACGGTCTTCACGGCCTGCTCGAGACCTTCCACCGGTGCCTTGCCGCTCTTCTCGGCCACGATCGCGAGCGCGTCGTAGACGATCTGCTCGGCAGTCGCCTTCTTGCCGTCGAGCATCACGCGGTTCACGAACTGCGCGACGAGCACCGAGCCGAACTGGGGATCGGGATCGAGCGTGCGCGGCTGGATCTCTGCGCGACGGGGCATCGTCAGGCCTTCTTGGCGCCGTACTTGGAGCGACCCTGCCGCCGGTCGGAGACGCCTGCCGTGTCGAGCCCCCCGCGGATCACCTTGTAGCGGAAGCCCGGCAGATCCTTGACGCGGCCGCCGCGGATGAGCACGACCGAGTGCTCCTGCAGGTTGTGCCCCTCACCCGGGATGTAGGCGCCGACCTCCATCTGGTTCGTCAGCCGTACGCGCGCGACCTTGCGCAACGCGGAGTTCGGCTTCTTCGGCGTCGTCGTGTAGACGCGCGTGCAGACCCCGCGCTTCTGCGGCGCGCCGCGGAGCGCAGGGGTCTTGGTCTTGTCCTGGGGTACCTTGCGACCCTTGCGGACGAGCTGGTTCACGGTCGGCACGGTGGCTTCAGACGCTCCTCGAGGACTTCTTGACGGACACCTTCACACGGAAAAGGTCGGCCGGGCTCATACGGCCCTACCAACCGGAGCGGCAATGGTAGCTGAGATGCAGCCCGTGGCGCAATATGCCGTCACCGAGCCCTCGAGGGGGGACGGTCAAACGACTCCCCTCCTCAGCGACCCCCCTGCTCAGTACAGTGCGACGCAGGAGGTTGGGAGCGTAACTGCGGTTCCTGGGGGGCAATGACAACTGCGGTGATCGTGATTGCAGCGGTGGTTGTGGCTGCGCTTCTGCTCGGGCTGCTGCTCTACGCCAGGCGGCCGCCGAAGCGCGAGGACGATCGCGTGGCGGCTGCCGTCGACGAGATGCGCGTCCGTATCGACGAGCTCGTCGGCGACCTCTCCGACGCGCTGTCGCGCGCCGAGCGCGAGAGCAGACGCAATCGGATCCTCGACGAGCTCAGCGGCTCGATCGACCTCGACGAGGTGCTCGTCCGCCTGGTGGAGACGGTCGTTCGCAGCACCGAGTTCGACGCGGCGATGATCGCGCTCGACCAGCCCGGTGCTCCGCCGCTGATCGTCGAGCGCGGGATGTCGAAGGAGGAAGCTGCTCAGCCACCCACATCCGGCGCCCTTTCGGGCGGCTCGGCACGGACGGTTGTCGTCAACTACCGCTATGGACCTGACGAGGTTTCCACCGAGGGCGAGCTGATCAGAGGCGGTCTCTTCGTCCCCCTCGTCGACAGGGAGTCCGTGCCGCTCGGCACGCTCGCGGTCTTCTGGCGGGAAGGGCGCGGGGAGGCCACGCCCGCGGAGATCGAGCAAGTCGAGGAACTGGCCCGAGCCTGCGTTGCTCCGATCGAGAATGCGCGACGCTATCGAGAGGCACGCCAGGCTGCCGAGACCGATGCGCTAACGGGGCTGCACAACCAGCGCTACTTCCACGACACGTTGCGCCGCGAGGTGGCACGCGCGCAGCGATACGGACGCCAGGTCGCCCTCCTCGTGCTGGATCTCGACGAGTTCAAGGCGATCAACGACCGGATCGGTCATCTCGCGGGAGACTCCGTGCTCGCCAAGGCGGCAGAGCGGCTGCGTGAGGCGGCGCGCGCGACGGACGTGGCCTGCCGCGTCGGCGGCGACGAGTTCGCGGTGATCCTGCCCGAGTCGGGCGCGACCGACGCCGACCAGCTGTTCACCCGGGTTCGCGACTCGCTCGCCGGCACGTCGGTCGGCCCCGCCGGACGCCTGCGCATCTCGGGAGGCATCGCCGAGCTTCGCCACGGGGACACGGGCGCCAGCCTCTTCGAGCGAGCCGACGGCGCCCTCTACCGGGCGAAGGCTGCGGGCAAGGGCGACGCGGTCGTCGCCGACGACCAGGAGATACCGGCGACGTAGTGCACTCCGGCCGGCGCCCGGGCCGGGCGGTACTGGGAGGCAAGGCAAGGAGCGCTAGCCGCGCTTGGCGACGAGCTTCGGCTGTTCGGTCGGCGTCAGGGCACCGCCCGCGGTCTCGACGGTCACCGCCACGGTGGCACCCATGGGGACGTTGATGCCGAGCGGGACCGCCATCTCACCGCCGTCGAAGACCCCGGCCGGAATCGGCGCGTCGGCGTTCGGCGGGATGACCCAAGCCTGGTACGTCTTGCCGTCCGGCGCCGGCGACAGCCGGTCGAGGATGAGGACCGCCCTGCCGTCTGCGCCCACCACGAACACCATCTTCCCGTTCGAGTTCTGCACCGGGATCCGCCGGGCCTGGGGGTCTGCGAGCAGCGTGATCGCCTGCGAGACCTGCTGGGTCGCCTGCCGGCTCGCCTCGGCCTGACTCGTGCCGTCGTCACGGAGCAGCGCCCAGGAGCCCAACGCGACCGCTCCGAGCGCGGCGACGACGGCCAGCCCCGTCAGGCTGGCGACCGAGAGGCGACGAGGGCGAGGGCGCGGACGGGACGCCGGCGCGACCTGCGGCAACGGCTCGATGCGCTCGGGGGTCTCCTCGACAACAGCGGCGCGTTGAGGCGTCAGATCGGTGAGCTGGGTGTGAATGGGTAGCGCGACGATGGGCGCGGGCCGCTCCCACGGGTCCTGCAGTTCCAGCACAGGAGCCTGCTCGTCGAGATCGTCGTGGCTCGTCGTTGGTTCGGTCGAGCTCGCTGCCGGCACGACGCTGAAGACCTGGCGGACCGTCGCGGAGATCCAGGCCTTCGCGAGACGGCGTCGCCTCGCGCCGAGCACCGGGTCGAGAAAGTAGACGGCCGCCACCCCGATCGCGCCGGCGGCTCCCAGTGCAACCAGGCGAAACGATCGATCCCGCGGATTCCGCATGTCCTCCCTCTCCCCCGACGGCGGGGCGATGGCATCCCTCCCGGGGGATGATACAACCGGGCGTGGACGATCCTGCTCGCGCCGAAAGGGAGATGACTGCCGTCCTTTATCTCGGGGCACTCGCGCTCGCGTTCCTTTCGTTGCTCCTGCTGGTCATGGCGCTGCGGCGCGTGAAGATCGAGGAGACGGATTCGCTGGCGCACATGGTGGACCGCTTCGGCCAGCAGTTCGAACGCATCACCGTTGGGATCGAGCGCACGATCTCGCAGGCGAACACGGCGCACCCCGGCACGGATGCCGTCGAGGACGTTCTCAGGCAGACGCTCGAACAGACGTGCGTCCGTCTCCGGGTGGAGGCCGCGGTCGCGTTTTTCGCGGGTCCCGACGGAACGTTGCGGTTCGCCACGGTGGGACTCTCGGACGAGGAGGCTGCCCAGTTCGTACGGGCCGGGCTTCCCGCCAGCCGTCGGGCGCGCTCGATCGAGTTCTCCATCGACGGCGGCCCCGGAGCGAGCGGGCCGGCGCGTTCCGGCCTGGCGGTGCAGCTCGTCCCTCACGAGGACACGCCGGGAATGCTCGTGGCGCTGACGGAGACTCGTGGGCGCCGCTTCACCGACGCGGAGGTGGCCACCCTCGAGCGGCTCGCACACAGGGCAGCCGAGATCGTGGAGCCGCCGCTGCACGGAGAGACGGTGTCGCTCGGCATCGATGCCGCAACGGGGCTCTACAACCGGAACGCCTTCCAGGCACTCCTCGCCGAGGCGGTCGAGGACGCCCAGGCCCATGGCAGGCCGCTCGCGCTTCTCGTCGTCGACATCGATGACTTCGCTCAGGTCAACGAGCGGCTTGGGCAACTCGAGGGCGACAGGGTGCTCGGCGCAGTCGCCGCTCAGCTGCGGGAGCTGGGAGCAGGCAGTGCCTGTCGCGTCGGCGGAGACGCGTTCGCGGTGATCATCACCGGCGGTCGGTCGGTCGACGCGGAAAGTCTGTTTGCGCGCGTTTGCGCGAAGCTGCAGCGCGACCCAACCGGAGGCCTGTCATCTCTCGGGCTCTCGGCGGGAATCGCGGAGCTGCACGCGGGCGATCTCCCGATCACGTTCTACGAGCGCGCCGACGAAGCGCTCTCCCAGGCCAAGCACGCCGGCAAAGGCACGGCGGTGGCGGCGGGTACCGGCCCCGAGAATGCCGGCACGACCCGTCGCGCAGTCCGGGATGTGCGATAGAACATGGGCCCGGGCGACGAAGGCGTCCAGGAGGAGGTGCGCTGCTGCAACCACATCGGCATGGAGTGAGCTTGTGCGCGATCGCGGCGGTTGGTCTGTTACTGGCCGGCGGAGTTGCGGCCGCGGACGTGCCGGCAGAGGATGCGCCCCCGGAGTCCCCGCCCCCGACGGTCTCGACCCCGGAGGAGCCGCAGGACGCGCCATACCCGACCGTCACCGTGCCGCTCGACCCCGAGCCGACGAACCCTGTCACCGTCGTCCTGCCCGAGAGTCCGGGCCAGGGCGCAACCCGGTCACGGCCTGTGAAGCCCGTGCCGTCGCCCACGCGCGTCGTCCCTCCCTCCCCGCCGGCCGCGATCGCTGCCAAACCGCCGGTCGACTCAGAGACGCAGCCCTCGGCGGAGCCAGGGTCATCCGACCGCAAGCCGAATCCCGAGCCAGCGGAGCAGCGCCGGGTCCGCAAGGCCGGCACCGTCCCGCCCTCTCCCGCGGTACCCAAGACGCCGAAGTCCAAAGAACCGGGCGAGAAGAAAGCCAAAGTGGCCAAACAGCAGAAAGCCAAAGTGGCCAAACAGCAGAGCGCGAATGAGGTCCCGGAAGCGACTGCCGCTGCCCGGCCGGCAAGCCAGGTTGCAAAGGGCACACCTAAGGCAGTGTTCATCCCACCGATTCCGGCGGCCGAGTTCGGTGCGAGCACGGAGAGCGACCGGCTGGCGCCGACGGCGCTGGTCTTCATCCTCGGTGGCCTCTTGCTCCTCTTCGTCACGCTCGTGCCGGACCGAGCATGGGCGCTGGCCGGTGTCCACCAACCCAACTGGGGACGCGCCGTGGGGATGCTGCTCGGGATGGTGAGCATCCTCCTCGGCCTCGTGGTGCTCTTCGCCTCGGCCTGAGACGGATTCGAATGCTCCAAGCAGGTTCCTGACCGGCCGCGAGAAGCGCCCCGAAAGACCCCCCGCCTCGACGTGGAAGCTGGTCCTGATCGCACATACAGTGCGAGCGGGTTCAGCCGGGGATGACGATCGCAGCGATCGCACTCGCGGCGGCGCTCGCCGCCTTCGCCGTTCTGGCGGCGTTCGCGCTCGCCGGCCGCAAGGCACGCGCGCACACGGACGCGCGCATCGCGGCCGCGCTCGACCAGATGGGCGCGCGGATGGACGCCCTCGCGCACGATCTCAACACCACCCTGGCCCGCGTCAAGGCCGACGGCGCACATGCGCGCGCGCTCGGCGAGCTTGGAACGTCGCTGGACGTCGACGAGATCCTCCACCGCACCGCCGACGCGGCGATCGCGCTGGTAGGAGCCGATGCAGCAGTCGTGCGAACGCTCTCTCAGGACGGAAAGCCGCTCGTCTTTGCACGGGGCGTGCCCGTCGACGAGGCCGCGGCACACGTCGTCTCGGGGCCGCCTGACGGCGCGCTCGCCCGAGCCGTGGGCGTGACGTTCGTCTACCCCACCGGCAAGGAGCCTCCGGGGGCGCTTCGCTCCGGTTTCATCGTGCCGCTCGTCGTGGCGGGCGAAGTCAACGGCTTCGTTGCGGTCTATTCGCACGATCCGGTTGCCGCACCCGACGAGGTCTCCCTCGCGCGCGTCGAAGCGCTGGCTGACGCCGCCGGGCCGGCGATCGACAACGCTCTGCGTTTCCGGGAAGTGCGCCACCTGGCGGAGATCGACGCGCTGACGGGCTTGCACAACCGCCGCACGTTCCACGATACGCTCGCCCGCGAGGTCGGCCGCGCGCACCGCTACGACCGCCGGCTGGCCGTCCTCGTGGTGGACTTGGACGACTTCAAGGCCGTGAACGAGCGCGTCGGGCATCTCGCGGGCGACGAGGTGCTCGCCGACGTCGCACAGCGCATCCGCGACTCGGTGCGCGACGCGGACGTCGCTTGCCGCATTGGGGGGGACGAGTTCGCCATCGTCCTGCCGGAGTCGACCCGGATGAAGGCCGAGGGCCTGTTCGCCCGTATCCAGGCCACGCTCGGTCGCACACCGCCCGAGCTCGCGCCATCTCTGACGGTCTCGGGCGGGATCGCGGAGCTCACCCCGGAGGATGACGCGGTCGCGTTGTTCGAGCGGGCGGACGACGCGCTGTATCGCGCGAAAGACGCCGGCAAGGGCATCGCCACCTGACGGTCAGCGAGCGGGCGCGCCTTGAAAAACGTCCGCGCGATGAGCCCGCGCCTCCGCGAAGGCGTCGTCCGGACTCCACTGCTGCTTGCCCCGCCACCCGCACGCGCAGAACGCCGTCCACGCCGACTCGTGGGCGTCCACCGCGGTGGGGGTCTCGCACACCCTCACGGTGTGCGACCCGGACCGACGCGGATCGGTGAGCCAGGCGACGAATCCCATGCCTGTCTATCGGCAGCGTCACCGCCGGGCATGACCCCGCGAGAGGACGAGGGCCCGGTCCTCCGGGCCCTCGCACGACTGTTTCTACGTTTCGTCCTCGGGCGGGGCGTCGCCGTCCTCGGCCGGCAGCTCGTCCTCGAACGCCAGGCCGAGCGCGGCCAGGTCGATCGCCTCGCCGTCCCCGCCGATCTCCTCCAGCGCCGCGAGCAGCTCCGCCTCGGCCTCCGAGGAAAGGATCGACGTGGGCAGCGGCTCCGTCGGCTCGATCTCGATGCCGCGGTATCGCTTGAGGCCCGTCGCGGCCGGGATCAGCTTGCCGATGATCACGTTCTCCTTCAGACCCAGCAACCGGTCGACCTTGCCCTCGATCGCCGCGTCCGTGAGCACCTTCGTGGTCTCCTGGAATGATGCCGCCGAGAGGAACGACTCCGTCGCCAGCGACGCCTTCGTGATGCCCAGGATCAGCGGCTCGTAGGTCGCCTGCTCGCTCTTCGCCTTCTTCGCCGCCTCGTTCGCCCGCTCCAGCTGCACCCGGTCGACGAGCTGGCCCGGCAGGAGATCCGTGTCCCCGGCCGACTCCACGCGCACCTTCTTCAGCATCTGGCGCACGATCAGCTCGATGTGCTTGTCGTGGATGTCCACGCCCTGCGACTTGTAGACCTTCTGCACCTCACCGACGAGGTACAGCTCCGTCGCCGTCGAGCCCTTCAGCGCCAGTAGCTCCGCCGGGTTGAGCGACCCCTCGTTGAGGGCGTCGCCCGGCTCGACCACCTGGCCATGAGTCACGAGCAGCCGCGTCCGCCGCGGGAAGGAGTACTCCTTCGCCGGGATCGGCTCGCCCTCGTCGTCCAGCTCGTTCGGTATCACGGTGACCCGGATCGTGCGGTCGAGATCCTCGATCTCCACCTTGCCGCCGACCTCGGCCAGCGTCGCCGCACCCTTGGGGTTGCGGGCCTCGAAGATCTCCACCACACGCGGTAGGCCGTGCGTGATGTCAGCACCAGCCACGCCGCCCGTGTGGAACGTCCGCATCGTCAGCTGGGTACCGGGCTCGCCGATCGACTGGGCCGCCACGATGCCGACCGCATCGCCGATCTCGCAGCTGTCGCCCGTCGCCAGAAACGTGCCGTAGCAGTTGCGGCACACGCCGTACTCCGAGCGGCACTTGAGCACCGAGCGCACCGGCACCAGATAGCCCTCGGCGCTCTCCTCCAGGCCGTCGAGCGTCTCCTTCAGGCGTGGCATCGTCAGCACCTCGCCTCGTTCGGCGAGCTGCGTCTTACCCGGCTTCCCGTCCTTGAGCGGCTTGAAGATGTCCACCGCCACGACCCGGCCGACGACGCTCTTGTTGAGCTGGCCGTCGAGCACCGCTGGCAGCTCCACGTACTCCTGCGTGCCGCAGTCGCTCGAGTCCTTGCCCGGCTGGTCGCGGATGATCACGTCCTGCGAGACGTCCACGAGCCGGCGTGTCAGGTACCCCGAGTCCGCCGTGCGGAGGGCGGTGTCGGCCAGTCCCTTGCGGGCGCCGTGCGTCGAGATGAAGTACTCGAGCACCGACAGGCCCTCCATGAAGTTGGCCTTGATCGGGCGCTCGATGATGTCGCCCTTCGGGTTCGCCATCAGGCCGCGCATCCCGGCAAGCTGCCGGATCTGGTTGAACGACCCGCGAGCGCCGGAGTTGGCCATCATGAAGATCGGGTTCGTCTCGTGGAGCGTGTCCTTCATCGCCTCCGCGACCTCGTCCGTGGCCTCCGTCCAGATGGCGACGATGCGCTCCTTGCGCTCCTCTTCGGTCATCAAGCCGCGCTCGTACTCACGCTCGACCTTGCCGACCTCCTCCTCGTACCCGGCGAGAATCTCCTCCTTGGAGACCGGGATCACGATGTCGTTCTTCGAGATCGTGATGCCCCCCCGCGTCGCGTAGCGGAACGCGAGCTCCTTGATCACGTCGAGCGTCGAGGCCACGGCGTACGCGCCGTAGCGGTCGACGAGCTCAGCGATGAACGCGTCGATCTCACGCTTCGTGAGCGTGCGGTTGAGGAACTCGTGCTCCCCGGGCCCGCCGCGCACCGCCTCTGCGAGCGCCCTGTCGATCTCCGCGTTGAAGATCACACGGCCGGGTGTGGTGAGCACGAGCTCGCCCTGCCAGCGGTACTCGATCGGCCCCTGCAGGTGGATCTGGCCGGACTCGACCGCGAACTCGACCTCCTCCTCGGTGCGATAACGCTGGAGGCCGTTCTTCTTCAGCTTCTTCGCCAGCGCCTCGGACGTGGTCGCGGGCAGGTCGTGCTCGCAGTACGTGAGGAAGTACGAGCCGAGCACCATGTCCTGGGTCGGCGTCGCCAGCGGCCGGCCGTGCGCCGGGGAGAGGATGTTGTTCGACGACAGCATGAGGATGCGCGCCTCCGCCTGCGCCTCCGCCGAGAGCGGCAGGTGGACGGCCATCTGGTCGCCGTCGAAGTCCGCGTTGAACGCGTGGCACACGAGCGGGTGCACCTGGATCGCCTTGCCCTCGACGAGCACGGGCTCGAACGCCTGGATGCCGAGGCGGTGCAGCGTCGGCGCCCGGTTGAGCAGCACCGGATGCTCGGCGATCACCTCCTCGAGCACGTCCCATACCTCGGGGACCATCGACTCGACGTGCTTCTTCGCGGCCTTGATGTTCTGCACCGACTTGCGCTCGACGAGCCGGCTCATGATGAACGGCTTGAAGAGCTCCAGCGCCATCAGCTTCGGGAGCCCGCACTGGTGCAGCTTCATGTTCGGCCCGGCCACGATCACCGAGCGGCCCGAGTAGTCGACGCGCTTGCCGAGGAGGTTCTGGCGGAACCGCCCCTGCTTGCCCTTGAGCATGTCCGACAGCGACTTGAGAGGCCGGTTGCCCGGGCCTGTCACCGCACGCCCGCGGCGGCCGTTGTCGAACAGCGCGTCGACGGCCTCCTGCAGCATGCGCTTCTCGTTGTTGACGATGATCTCGGGCGCGCCGAGGTCGAGCAGCCGCTTGAGCCGGTTGTTCCGGTTGATCACGCGGCGGTAGAGGTCGTTGAGATCGCTCGTGGCGAAGCGACCGCCGTCGAGCTGCACCATCGGCCGCAGCTCCGGCGGGATCACCGGCACGGCCTCGAGCACCATCCACTCCGGCTTGTTCTCGGAGGTGATGAAGGCGCTCGCGACCTTGAGCCGCTTGATCGCCCGCTGCTGCTTCTGGCCCTTCGAGGTCTTGATCGTCTCGCGCAGCGTGCGCGCCTCCTCGGCGAGATCGAGGTCGCGTAGGAGGTCGCGGATCGCCTCCGCACCCATGCCGCCGCGGAAGTAGACGCCGAAGCCGTACGGCGAGCCGAAGCGGTCCTTCAACTCGCGGAAGATCTGCTCGTCGTTGACGACGAGCTTTGGCTCCAGCTCGCGGAAGAGCTTCCACGTCTCCTCGAGGCGGCGCACGCCTTCCACCGCTGCCTCGCGCGCGTCCTCGCGGCGGGTCTCGATGTCGGCGGCCATCTCCCGAACCTTCATCGCCCACTGCTGGACGACGTCGAGGTCCTCCTTCTTCGCGCCCGGGAGGAGGCAGAGGTCGTACGCGAGCTCGCGCACCTCGTCCGCGGTCGCCTCCGCCGGCACGTTCACGAGCACCTCGGCGAGCAGGCCGCTGCCGATCTCGCGAGCCCGCTCGAGGTTCTTCGTATCGACGGACGCCGCGATCTCGGCGTCCTCTCCCGACAGCTCGGCTCCCGACACGAGCGAGTCGACGAGCTTGTGCAGGTGCTTCGTGATCGCGCCCTTCTTCGACCCGGTGGCCTTGGCCAGCTCGGCGCGGAGCGGGTCCAGCGCGTCGTGGATCTGCTGCGCCGCTGCTGCGACCGACTCGATCTCGCGCGGGGCGAGCCGCCGGTCGTCGCGCGTCGCCGTCTGCCGCACGAGCTCGCGGATCTTCTTTGCGTCCTCGAGCGAGATCGACTTCGCGAGCGCGGGGAAGATGCCGCCCGCCAACGTGCGTGCCTCCTCGAGCGGCGGCAGCAGCTGATCCTCGGCCCAGTTGGCGAGGCCGCGGCCCCAGAACTCGTCGTCCTCGTCGAAGTTCCGCTCCTTGCCGGCGGCGAAGTAGTCGCGCCGGCGCGAGAGGCGGTCCTCGAGTGCTGTCAGCTGCTCGTCGCGGTCGACGTAGATCTGCTCGGAGTCCGCGCGCACCTTGTCCTCGAGGTCGGCGAGGTCCTCGGCCCGCTTCTCGACGTCGACCGAGGTCACGATCGAGGCGGCGAAGTAGAGGACCTTCTCGAGCTCGCGTGGCGCGATGTCGAGGAGGTAGCCGATGCGGCTCGGCACGCCCTTGAAGAACCAGATGTGCGAGACGGGTGCGGCGAGGTCGATGTGCCCCATCCGCTCGCGCCGCACCTTTTGCCGCGTCACCTCGACGCCGCAGCGCTCACAGATGATGCCCTTGTACCGAACTCGCTTGTACTTCCCGCAGTAGCACTCCCAGTCCCGCGTCGGGCCGAAGATCCGCTCGCAGAAGAGGCCGTCCCGCTCCGGCTTGAGTGTCCTGTAGTTGATCGTCTCGGGCTTCGTGACCTCGCCCATCGACCAGTCGCGGATCTGCTTCGGCGAGGCGAGGCCGATCCGAATCGCGTCGAAGTCGTTGATGTCGATCTGCGCCAAGGTTTCTCGCGCCTTCCTTCCTCAGTTGTTCCTGCGGGTCGCGGTCCGTCTACTCGTCTGCGTCGACGTCGGCGGTCTCGATCTCGAGATCGCCGAACGCCGCGTCCTCGGGGCCCTCGATCAGGGCTTCGTCGGCCGCGACGATCACGTCGCCGCCGTCCTCAGTGGCCACGACGCCCTCCTCCACCTCCTGGGCGGAGAGGTCGCCGGCGGCCGCCCTGACCGTGGCGGGCGAGAGGTCGATGCCGAGCTCCTCGGCCGCGCGCAGGAGCTCGTCCTCCTCCTCGCGCACCTCAACCTCCTGCCCCGACTCCGAGAGCACGTGCACGTCGAGCGAGAGCGACTGCATCTCCTTCAGCAGCACCTTGAAGGACTCGGGGATCGAGGGCTCGGCGATGTTCTCGCCCTTGACGATCGCCTCGTAGGCCTTCACGCGCCCGATCGTGTCGTCGGACTTGATCGTGAGCATCTCCTGCAGCGTGTACGCGGCTCCGTAGGCCTCGAGTGCCCACACCTCCATCTCGCCGAAGCGCTGACCGCCGAACTGGGCCTTACCGCCCAGGGGCTGCTGCGTGACGAGGGAGTACGGTCCCGTCGAGCGCGCGTGGATCTTGTCGTCGACGAGGTGGAGCAGCTTGAGGATGTACATGTAGCCGACGGTCACCTTCTGCTCGAACGGGGCGCCAGACTTGCCGTCGTACAGCACCACCTTGCCGGAGCACTTGCGCCCCGCCGGCCGCGACGTGTCGACATTCATGCGGATCGGCAAGTCCGTCGTCTGCGCCCAGTGGGCCAACACGTCGTCGACGTCCTCCTCCGTGGCGCCGTCGAACACCGGCGTCGCGACCGCCTTCGGATTCGGCGCGTTGATCGGGGCGCGCTCGTTCACGGGCGTGCCCTCCTCGAACATGCCGTGTGCTGCAGCCCAGCCGAGGTGCGTCTCGAGGATCTGGCCGATGTTCATCCGGCTCGGTACGCCGAGCGGGTTGAGCACGACGTCCACGGCCCGCCCATCCTCGAGGAACGGCATGTCCTCCTCGGGCACGATCTTCGAGATCACGCCCTTGTTGCCGTGGCGGCCTGCCAGCTTGTCGCCCTCGGCGATCTTGCGCTTCTTCGCGACGTAGACGCGAACGAGCTCGTTCACGCCCGGCGGCAGATCGTCTCCGGCGTCGCGCGAGAACGTCTTCACGCCGATCACCTTGCCGCCCTCACCGTTCGGGACCTTGAGCGACGTGTCGCGAACCTCGCGGGCCTTCTCCTTGAAGATCGCGCGGATCAGCTTCTCCTCAGCTGTCAGCTCGGTCTCGCCCTTCGGCGTCACCTTGCCCACGAGCAGATGGCCCGCGTCGACGTCCGCGCCGATGCGCACGACCCCACGTTCGTCGAGGTTGGCGAGCGACTCCTCCGAGCGGTTCGGGATGTCGCGCGTGATCTCCTCGTCGCCGAGCTTCGTCGAGCGCGCGTCGATCTCGTACTCGTGGATGTGAATCGAGCTCAACACGTCGTCCTTGACGAGCCGCTCCGAGATCACGATCGCGTCCTCGAAGTTGTAGCCCTCCCACGGCATGAAGGCGACGAGCAGGTTGGCGCCGAGCGCGAGCTCGCCGCCGTCCGTGGAGCTGCCGTCGGCGAGCACCTGGCCGCCCTTCACCTTGTCGCCGAGCTTCACGACCGGCTTCTGATGGATCAGCGTGCCCTGGTTGGAGCGCATGAACTTCGTCAGCCCGTACTCGTCGCGGGTGCCGCGGCCCTCGACGACGATCTTCTCCGCGTCGACGTCGATCACCGTGCCGTCGCCGTTCGCGAGCACGACGTCGCCGGTGTCCACCGCGGCGCGGTACTCGAGCCCGGTGCCGACGAGCGGCGCCTGCGGGATCATCAGCGGCACCGCCTGCCGCTGCATGTTCGCCCCCATCAGCGCGCGGTTGGCGTCGTTGTGCTCGAGGAACGGGATCAGCGCCGTCGCCACCGACACGATCTGCGCCGGCGAGACGTCCATGTACTGGATCGTCGACGGCGCCGCCATCACGGCCTCGCCCGCCTGGGAGCGGCAGAGCACCTGGTCGTGCAGGAACCTGCCGGTCTTCTCGTCGACCGGCTCCGACGCCTGCGCGATCGTGTACTGGGCCTCCTCGGCGGCGTCGAGATAGATGATCTCGTCCGTCACCTTGCCGCCCTTGACGACCCGGTACGGCGTCTGGATGAAGCCGAACTCGGACACCGTGGCGAACGAGGCCAGCGAGCCGATCAGACCGATGTTCGGGCCCTCAGGCGTCTCGATCGGGCACATGCGCCCGTAGTGCGTCGGATGCACGTCGCGCACCTCGATCGGCGCGCGCTCGCGTGTGAGGCCGCCCGCCCCGAGCGCGGAGAGGCGGCGGCGGTGCGTGAGCCCGGCCAGCGTGTTCGTCTGGTCCATGAACTGCGACAGCTGCGAGGAGCCGAAGAACTCCTTCAGCGCGGCCACGACAGGGCGGATGTTGATGATCGTCTGCGGCGTGATCGTGTCGACGTCCTCCGTGGTCATCCGCTCCCGCACGACGCGCTCCATGCGGTAGAGACCGACACGGAATGCTTCCTGGATCAGCTCGCCCGTCGTGCGCAGCCGGCGGTTGCCGAAGTGCTCGTACTCGTCGAGCTCGGCGCGGATCGGGTCGCGACCCATCGTCGCCGCCTCGGCCGCGTAGTCCTTCGACTCCTCCGGCACGCCGAGGCGGACCGGCATGTCGACGAGCTTGCGCACGAGCGCGAGGATGTCGGCCGGCGTCAGCACGCGCACGTCCTCGGGCACCGAGACACCGAGACGCTGATCGAGCTTGTAGCGGCCGACCTTGGTCAGGTCGTAGCGCTTGGGGTCGAAGAAGAGCGCCTTGAGCAGGTTGCGTGCGTTGTCGAGGGTCGGCGGCTCGCCTGGGCGCTGCTTCTTGAAGACCTCGATCAGCGCCTCCTCCTCGCGCGTCGACGGGTCCTTGTCGAGCGTGTGCTGCAGGTACACGCGGGCGCCCTCGTCGAACAGCTCGAGGATCTTCTCGTTCGTCGACGCGTCGACCTCGTATTCGGCGAGCCGCTCCTCGGGGAGGATCCCGGCGAACAGCTCGCGAAAGCGCTCACCGGTGGGAAGTGCGCGCAGGAGCGTCGTCACGGGAAGCTTCCGCTTGCGGTCGATGCGCGCGTAGACGACGCCCTTCTTGTCGATCTCGAGCTCGAGCCACGAGCCGCGGGCCGGCATCAGGTTGGCGGTGAAGACCTGCTTCGTCGCGTCCTTCGGCTCCATCAGGTACGCGCCGGGCGAGCGGACGAGCTGCGTCACGATCACGCGCTCGGTGCCGTTGATGATGAACGTGCCGTGCTCCGTCATCATCGGGAAGTCGCCCATGAAGACCCGCTGCTCGCGGATCTCGCCGGTCTCGGTGTTGACGAAGCGGACGGTCATGGACAGGGGCGCCTGATAGGTCAGGTCCTTCTCCCGGCACTCCTGGATCGAGAACTGAGGCTCACCGAACTCGTACTCGCCGAACTCGACGGCGAGCGTGCCGGTGTAGTCCTCGATCGGCGAGATGTCGTCGATCGTCTCGCGCAGGCCCTCG
This sequence comes from uncultured Actinomycetes bacterium, assembly GCA_963708005.1. Classification (GTDB taxonomy): domain Bacteria; phylum Actinomycetota; class Thermoleophilia; order Gaiellales; family Gaiellaceae; genus Gaiella. The sequence continues at coordinate 188,316 of CAVPRY010000001.1, forward strand.
CTCAGGAACCAGTCGAACGAGGACTTCTGGATGTCGATCAGGTTGGGGAGGTCGAGGACGTGCTTGAGGCGCGAAAACGTCTTGCGCGCGCGCGGCGCGACAGCGGTGCTGCTCAAAGACAGCCTCCCTTTACGGCGTTCAGGGCGTGAAAGCGGGCAGAGTTACGAGAGCGGGAGCTCGGCGGAACCTTCGATGGTACCGGAAGAGCACGCTCCGCCGCAACCGCGGGGGTGCGGCGGAGACGTCCTGCTCACAGGGTAGCGGAGCGGTCAACACGGTGCAGTTGGGCCGCAACCGGCACCGGTCGCCGACAACGCGGGGGAACCCACTGGCTCCCCCGCGAACCTCGCTCTTACTTCAACTCCACGGAAGCGCCAGACTCCTCGAGCTCGGCCTTCAGCTTCTCGGCCTCCTCCTTCGGCAGGGCTTCCTTGACGGTGCCGGGGGCGCCGTCGACGAGATCCTTCGCCTCCTTGAGGCCGAGGCCGGTGGCGGCCCGGACGACCTTGATCACCTGGATCTTCTTGTCGCCCGTGGCGGTCAACACGACGTCGAAGGAGTCCTTCTCCTCCTCCGCCGCGCCGCCGTCGCCCGCGGCCGGCGCGCCGGCGGCGGCCACGGCGACCGGTGCAGCCGCCGTCACGCCCCACTCCTCCTCGATCGCCTTCTTCAGCTCGACGAGCTCGAGGACGGTCATCTTGCCCAGCGTCTCGAGGACGCCGGAGACATCGGTTGCCATCGGTGTTACTCCTCCTCGTTGGAATCGTTCTCGGTCGTCTCGGTTTCCGCGGGGGCGTCCGCCTCCGCCTCTTCCGTCTGCGCAGGCGTCTCGGCCGACGCCTCTACGTCCGGTGCCGCGGGCTCGTCCGCAGCCTGCTCGGCGGCCGGCGTCTCGGCGACAGCTTCTTCGGTCGCGGCCGCACCGGCGGACGTGTCGCCGCCGGCCTCGAGCTGCGCGATGCGGGCGTCCAGGAGCCCGACGAGATCGCGTAGCGGCGCCGCCAGGAGCGCCGCGAGCTGCGTCAACGGCGCCAGGATGACGCCGACGAGCTGTCCCTTGAGGACGTCCAGCGGCGGCAGTTTCGCGAGCTCCACCACCTCCGCCTCGCCCAGCGGCTGGCCCGACAGGATGCCGCCACGCAGCGCCAGGATGCTCGTCCTGTCTGCGACGCTGGCGAGCGCCTTCGCGACTGCCGCCGGATCCCCTCCGGACTCGACGAACGCGATCGCCGTCGGTCCTTCGAGCAGCGCCAGCAGCGACTCGGTGCCTGCCTCGTCGGCGGCCCTCCGCGCAAGCGTGTTCTTGACGACGCTGAAGCGGGCGCCGTGCTCGCGCAACCTCAGCCGCAGCGTGGCCAGCTCCGCGTTCGAGAGCCCGCGGTAGTCGGCGACGATCAGCGACTCGGTGTCCCTCAGCCGCTCGGCCAGCTCCGCGACGACGCGCTCTTTGTCTGTCCTGTGCAAGTCATTCCTCCGAAAAATGACTAGACCCGCTTGCGGCGGGCCGTGAAGAGGCGAGCTCGGCTCGCGTCAACCCTGCCTCGCCTTGGCTGGACTTCCGCCTGATCGGCAGCCAGCTGTCTGTGGCGGACTAGTCGTCTAGGCGTTGAGCGTGGCGGTCTCCTTGGGGGACTCCGCGTCAGCGGATTCCCCTAGCTCCTCGACGATGTCGCGCGTGCGGGTGGGATCGATGTGCAGGCCCGGTCCCATCGTGGTCGTGATCGTGATGCCCTTGATGTAACGGCCCTTCGCCGCCGAGGGCTTCGCGCGCACGATCTCCTCGACGAGCGCCGCGTAGTTCTCCAGCAGCCTATGTCCCGTCGAAGCTCTTCTTGCCGATCGGCACGTGGACGTTGGCGCCGCGATCTGTGCGGTACTCGAGCTTCCCGGCCTTGGCCTCCGAGACGGCCTTGGCCACGTCGAACGTCACGGTGCCCGTCTTCGGATTGGGCATCAGCCCGCGGGGGCCGAGCACGCGGCCGAGCTTGCCCACGTTGCCCATCTGGTCCGGCGTGGCGATTGCCACGTCGAAGTCGAGAAACCCGCCCTCGACCCTCGCTGCCAGGTCGGCAGAGCCGACGACGTCCGCTCCCGCCTCCTCCGCCTCGCGCGCCTTCTCGCCCTCGGCGAAGACGGCGACACGCATCTCACGACCGGTTCCGTTCGGCAGCATGAGCGTGCCGCGCAGCTGCTCGTCCGCGTGGCGCACGTTGAGGCCCAGGCGGAAGTGCACCTCGACCGTCTCGTCGAACTTCGCGTCGGGCAGCGTCTTGAGCGTCGTGACCGCCTCCGCCGGCGAGTAGAGCTTCTCGCGGTCAATCGCCGCACGCGCTGCCTCATACCGCTTTCCGTGGCCGCTCATCCGTCAACCTCCACGCCCATCGACCTCGCGGTGCCGGCGATCACCTTCATCGCCTGCTCGACTTCGTGCGCGTTCAGGTCGGGCATCTTCGTCTCGGCGATCGAGCGCAGCTGCGCCTGCGTCAACCTCCCGACCTTGTTCCGATTGGGCTCGGCGGACCCGGACTCGAGACCGAGCGCCTCCTTGATGAGGACGGCAGCCGGCGGCGTCTTGGTGATGAAGGTGAACGAGCGATCCTCGTACACCGTGATCTCGACGGGGATGATCCTTCCGTTGTCCGCCGCGGTTTGCGCGTTGAACGCCTTCGTGAACTCCATGATGTTGACCCCGTGCTGGCCCAGCGCCGGGCCCACGGGCGGGGCCGGGTTGGCCTGCCCGCCGGGGATCTGCAACTTGATCAGTGTGAGGACTTTCTTCGCCATCTCTCGTCAGTCGATCTTCTTGACCTGGTCGAAGCCGAGCTCGACCGGAACCTGGCGCTCGAAGATGTCCACGAGCACCTTCAGCTTCTGCTGATCGGGGTTGACGTCCACGATCTCGCCGTCGAAGTCCGACAGCGGGCCGGATGTGACCTTGACGGACTCGCCGAGCTGGAACTCGACCTGGGCTTTCGCGGGCGCGGCGCCCGGTGCGCCCACGCCGGTGTGCAGGATCCGGTCGACCTCGCCCTGGGCGAGCGGTACGGGCTTGGCGCCAGCGCCCACGAACCCCGTCACGCCGGGCGTGCCCTTGACCACGGTCCAGGCGTCGTCGTTCAGGTCCATGTTGACGAGCACGTAGCCGGGCAACACGCGCTTCTCCGTCTGCACCTTCTGCCCGTCCTTCGTCTCGATCACCTGCTCCGTGGGGACGACGACCCGCCGGAAGCGGGGCTGCTGCCCCATGGAGACGATGCGGTGCTCGAGGTTGGCCTTCACCTTGTTCTCGTGCCCGGAATAGGTGTTGATCACGTACCAGAGAAACATCGACTCAGGCCCCTAGGAGCACGTCGCGGACGAAGGGCTGGAACACCTGGTCGCATCCCCAGAGGAAAGCGCCGACGACGACACAGGCGATCAGCACCACGATCGTGCCCTGGATCACCTGGCTGCGATTCGGCCAGTCGACCTTGCGCAGCTCGGCGACCGACTCGCGGATGAACCCCCCGCGGCGGCGCTCCTCGTGGTGCGCGGGCTCGACCGCGGCGGGGGCCGGAGAGCCTCCGTCACCCGGGCGGCGCGTGGGCGTGCGCTCGGCCTCGCCTGCACCGGCGGCCCGGCGCGCGTCGCGTCGCTGCCTACGGGTCTCGCGGGCCACGTGCTACCTCGTCTCTCGGTGCAGCGTGTGCCGCCCGCACCAGCGGCAGTACCGGCGGAACTCCACGCGGTCAGGAGTGTTCCGCTTCGACTTCTGCGTCTGGTAGTTCCGTCGCTTGCAGTCGGTGCAGGCGAGCGTGATTGCGACTCTGACTCCGGTGGCCATTTTTCTCTGGTGCTAGTCGGGACGAATGAAGAGGGTGCCAGGTAGCGGCGGTAGGACTCGAACCTACGACACGCGGATTATGATTCCGCTGCTCTAACCAGCTGAGCTACGCCGCCGAGCGCGCAGAAGTGTAGCAAGGACGTGGACGGCGGTTCGAGCACTCGGCCGACGTGGCGGGCACCCTCCGCGCGGCCTCGATCGGAGGCTCCGGCCGGTGCGCGCAGGACCGCGCTCCTCGTTATCGAGAGGGGTCACATCGCCGCGTGACGGCGGGCGAGCGTCAGTCGACCGTGAGGACGAGCTTGCCCGTGAACGACTTGGCCATGAAGTCGCGCTGCGCGCGGACGATCTCGCGCAGCGGGTAGGTGCGAGCGACGAGAGGCCTGATCTCGCCGCGCTCCACGTAGCCAATCAGGTTCTCGAAGACGATCGCGTCCTGATACGTGCAGCCGATCACGCTGAGATCCTTGAGGTAGAGGGTCCTCAGGTCGAGCTCGACGACCGGTCCGGCGATCGCCCCGGCGCTGACGAGCCGGCCCCCGCGCCGGAGCACGTCGAGCAAGCTGGGCCAGGTGGTCCCGCCCACGACGTCGACGACAGCGTCGACGCTCTCGCCACCCAGCTCCGACACGACATCGGCATTCCTGGGGAGGACGTGATCTGCGCCGAGACCGCGCACGTCGCGCGCCTTCGCGGTGGCCGCGAGAGCAGTGACGTGGGCGCCGCGGCGCTTCGCCAGCTGCACTGCAGCCGAGCCCACGCCTCCGGAGGCGCCGGTGACGAGCACTCGCTCGCCTTCGCGGACGCCTGCCCGGTGGAGGAGGTTCTCGGCGGTCGAGAACGCGCACGGCAGCGAGGCCAGCTCGCTGTCGGTCCAGTCGCAGTCGACCCGGTACGCCTCGCCGGCGGGAACCGCCGTGTACTCGGCGAAAGCGCCGTCCAGCTCCGAGCCGAGCGTCCAGGAGTCGAAGGCACCGGAGTCGACCGGCGGGCGCATCAGCGGGCGCACGATCACCCGCTCGCCGACCCGGGAGGCATCGACGCCCGCGCCCACCTCGACGATGTGGCCGCAACAGTCCGCGCCCTGGATGCGCGGGAACGCGAGGGGAACGCCCTGCCAACCGCCGTCCTCGGCCGTCGCGCCCTCCACCGTTCCCGTTCTCACCGTCCGCGCGTACCAGCCGAGCCGCGTGTTGACGTCGGTGTTGTTGATCCCCGCGGCGGCGACGCGAATGAGCACGTCGTCGCTCCCGACCCGCGGCACCGGGACGTCTTCGCTGTAGACGAGCCGGTCGAAGCCCCCGTGGCCCGTGAGCAGGACGGCGCGCATACGCTCGGGCACGTACGCCGGCTGCCCCGGATCGGTCGTCAGAGCTGGATCCAGATGGTCTTCAGGTCGGTGAACTTCTCGAGTGCGTGTATCGACTTGTCGCGCCCGAAGCCGGACTGCTTGAAGCCGCCGAACGGGGCCGTGATGTCGCCCGCGTCGAACGTGTTCACCCAGACGACGCCGGCCCGCAGCTCGCGTGCGTAGCGGTGCGCCTTCGTGACGTCGCGGGTCCACACCGCCGCGGAGAGGCCGTAGATCGTGTCGTTCGCGATCCGGATCGCGTCGTCCTCTTCAGTGAACGGAATCGTGGAGAGCACGGGGCCGAAGATCTCCTCGCGGGCGATCGTCATGTCGTTCGACACGGCGTCGAAGATCGTCGGCTCGACGAAGAAGCCACCCGTGTCCTCGAGCACGCGGCTGCCGCCGAGATGAAGCCCGGCGCCCTCGTCCTTGCCGGACTCGATGTAGCCGAGCACGCGGCCGAGCTGCGTCTCGTCCACGATCGCGCCCATGCGCGTCTTGGGATCGAGCGGGTCACCGGGCCGGATGCGCTCGGCCACCTTGACGACCTTCTCCAGCAGCTCGTCCTTGACCGACTCGTGCACGAGCAGCCGCGAGCCGGCGTTGCAGACCTCGCCCTGGTTGTAGAAGACGCCCCAGGCGATGCCGGTAGCGGCCGCGTCGAGATCGCCGTCGGACAGGACGACCTGCGGCGACTTGCCGCCGCACTCGAGCGCGACGCGCTTCATGTTCGACTCGCCCGCGTACCGGAGGAAGTACTTGCCGACCTCGGTGGAGCCGGTGAACGCGACCATGTCGACGTCCCTGTGACGGCCGATCGCCTGGCCCGCGGTCTCACCGAAGCCGGGCACCACCTGCAGCACGCCGTCCGGGATCCCGGCCTCCGACCGCGAGCTCGGCAATCCGCAGAGCGGTGAGCGGTGACTGCTCGGCCGGCTTGAGCACGACGCTGTTGCCGGTGGCGAGCGCCGGGCCGAGCTTCCAAGACGCCATCAGCAGCGGGAAGTTCCACGGTACGACGGCGCCGACGACGCCGAGCGGCTCGCGCACGACCATCACCACCGCCGAGGGGTCGGTCGGCGCCACCTCGTCGTACACCTTGTCGACCGCCTCGCCGTAGTACGCGATGCACTGCGCCGCGAGCGGCACGTCGACCTTCCGGGAGTCGCGGATCGGCTTGCCCATGTCGAGCGTCTCCAGCAGCGCGAGCTCGTCGCCGTGCTGCTCGATCAGCGCCGCGAAGCGCGTCAGCACCTTCTTGCGCTGCTTCGGCGCGGCGTCGCGCCAGGTGCCCGACTCGAACGCCGCCTTGCGCGCCGGCGACGGCGCGGTCGACGTCCTCCACGTCGCACGCCGCGACCCGCGCGATCTCCATTCCCGTCGCCGGGTTGACGCAGGCGAACGTCTCGCCGCTCGCTGCGTCGACGTACTGCCCGTCGATCCAGGCTTTCGTGCGGATGTCGAGCTCGTCGACGAGACGCCGGACGTCGCGCGCCTCCGGGCTCTCGAGGTCGGTCAGCGTGGTGGTCATCTCGGGTTCCCTCCGTCAAGGCGTCGGACGGCCGGCGAGCCCGGCGTCCACGACCAGAACTGTACGCGCGCCCTCGCCGCGCCTGAGCCGGTCGAGCGCCGCCTCCACTCCGTCGAGCGCGTCCACGTGCGTGACCACGCCGCCGAGATCGAGCTCGCCGGCGAGGACGAGCCGCGCCAGTTCCGGCATCTCGGCGGCGGCATCGCCCGAGCCGTAGAACGTCCCCCGCAGCGACTTGTCGGAGAGAAACTCGATCGCCGGGACGCTCGCCTCCACTCCGAGCGGCGCAAGCCCGACCACGACGGCCGTACCGCCCGGGCGGATCGACCCCCACGCCAGCCGGATCGTCTCCGCCTGCCCGACCACCTCGAAGGCCGTGTCCACGCCGCCGCCGGTGAGCTTTCGGATCACGCTGACCGGCCGCTCCTCGGCGCCGTTCACCGTGTGTGTGGCGCCGAGCCGCGCGTGCCAGCGCAAGTTTCTCGGTGACCCGGTCGATGGCGACGATCGTGCCGGCGCCCGCCAACCGCGCCGCCGCGATCACCTGCAGGCCGACCCCGCCGCAGCCGAAGACAGCGACGGATTCGCCGGCCTGGACGCGCCCCACGTTCCGCACGGCGCCGAATCCGGTGACGACGCCGCAGCCGAGCAGCGCCGCCTGCCACAGCGGCAGCTCGCGTGGGACCGGTACCGCGCCCCCGGCCGCGACGACCGCGTACTCGGCGAAGCACGCGGTCTGCAGGCCGTGCTGCAGCGGTGTCCCGTCCGGCAGACGCAGCCGGCTCGTGCCGTCCATCAGCAACCCGCGGATGCTGTTCGCGGTAGCCGGCTCGCACAGGTTCGGCCGGCCCGCGAGACAGGTGCGGCACGCACGGCAGGCAGGGACGAAGCAGAACGCCACCGGGTCGCCCGGTCGCACGTGCGTGACGCCCTCCCCGACCTCCTCGACGATACCGGCTCCCTCGTGGCCGAGCACCAGCGGCCAGCGCCCCTCGCCGAGCGCGCCGTCGGCGAGATGGAGGTCCGAGTGGCAGACGCCGGCTGCGGCGACCCGCACGAGCACCTCGCCCGTCACGCGGCTCGTCGAGCTCCACCTCCTCCACCGCGACGGGGTGGCCCGGTTCGCGGAGGACCGCGGCGCGGATCCTCATGCCACGCGATAGCGCTCGAGCGCGTCGAAGTCGGGCGTGACGCCGAGCCCGGGCCCGTCAGGGGGTGCCGATCGTGCCGTCGGGGGCGATCTCCAGCGGTTCGGGCAACAGCCAGTCCCGCCGCTCGGCAGACCAGGCCGGGGGGTCGAGTGGGGACCTCGAGCCAGGGCAAGGTGGAGAAGGCGAGCGCCGCATGGAGGTTGACGAGCAGGCCGTACCCGTTCGACCACGTGTGCGGCGACCAGGCGCGGCCGGCAAGGTCGGCGAGGGACGCGAGACGGCGGCAACCGCCGATGCCGAGTGAGAGGATGGCGTCGGTCTGCACCACGTCCACGCCGGCGCGCAGCACGAGGTCCCGAGCCTCCTGGGCGCTGCGCACCATCTCGCCGGCCGCAAGACGGAGCGAGGTGAGGCGTCGCAGCGCCGCGTAGCCGTCCAGGTCGTCCGTGCGCAGCGGCTCCTCGAGCCAGTAGACGCCGAGCGGCTCGAGGGCGCGTGCCGCCTGGGCCGCTGTCGCGACGTCCCAGCGCGCCTCGCGGTCGCCCGGCATGCGCCAGCCCTGGTTGGCGTCGACCATGATCTCGAGCTCGTTCCCGACCGCAGCGCGCACAGCCTCGACCACTGCCACGTCCAGTTGCCAGTCGGCCTGGTGGAAGCGGATCTTGACGGCCCGGACACCAGCGTCGCGCAACGCGACGCACCGCCGGGCGCGCTCTTCCGGCCCGACGAGCTCGCCGCTCGAGGCGTAGGCCGAGATGCGCTCCTGCCGCCCCCCGAGCAGACGCCAGAGCGGCTGCCCGACCGTCCGGCCAACGAGATCCCAGACGGCCGCCTCCGCGGCCCACGGGCGGTGGCCGTGGAAGTCGACGGTCTCCAGGATCTCGCGCACGGCTTCGGTGCGGAGCGGGTCGAGGCCGTTGAGGAGCGAGGCGACGAGCTCGGCATCGGGGAGCGCGTCGCCGCTGGCGTAGCCCTCGACGCCATCGTCCGAGCGGACGATCACGACGGTCGCGTCCTGGTGCCTGCGCGGCACCGGGTCCCACGCTGCGCGGAACGGCGGATCGAAGGGCACGCGGTAGCGGCGGGTCTCGACGGCGGCGATCCGCATCAGTGCCTCTTCAGGTGATGCTGCCACGTTCCTGGCGTGCGAGGAGCAAGCCAGGCTAGGACGCAGGGAGCCCCGATACCAGAACGTATCGGGGCGACCGAGGACGACGCCTGGCGCCGCTCATCGCTCGCCAGGGACCTGGAGGGCATTGCCTGAAGGGGCACTTTACTCAGGCGCCTCCGTAGAACGGATTGGTGACGCTGTCCCGCCTGGCCACGAGAAGGGCTGCGGCCTCGGGGTCGCGCCCCTCGACGCAGACGCCGATCGCCTTGCGTACGGCCTCGCGGTTGGCACGCCGCACGGCCGTCTCGTCGTCGGCGGTCGGGTCGACCCAGACGGCCACGAGGACGATCAGGTCTCCTGTCGCCTCGAGCAGGCCGTCGGCCACGGCATCGAGCACGCCCTGACCGATGCCGAGCTGGGCCGCGCCCCACGTGATCGTCTGGTGGCGGTCCCCGAGAGCCGTGGCTTTGTTCATCATCAGCGTGGGCGGCCAGACCGGCTCGTACGCCTGCTGTGTCTCCCCGACGCAGACGAGCACCGGGGTGTGCCCCGGCGAGGGCAGCGCGAGCATGCTGATCGCCGCGGCAAAGGTCGGGCTGCCGCGGCGCGCGAGCACGACGTTGACGTGGCTGCCGTTTGGTGCGTCTCCGCCCCAGCCCTCGCCGATGGTGCCGTCCAGTCGGTCGAGATCCACGTCCGCTATCCCACCAGATCGAGCACCACGCGGAGCGCCTCGCCGGAGCGCAGGAGCTCGACGCCGCGCCCGACGTCGTCCAGCGGCAGCACGTGCGAGACGAGCTTGTCGAGCGGGAGCCGACCTCGGCGATAGAGATCGAGTGTCGTTGCGAAGTCGCGTTCCGGCCGGGACGAGCCGTACATGGAGCCGAGCACCCGGCGCTCCAGGCGCGGGATCGACAGCGCCGGCAGCGTCAGCACGGCGTCCTCGCGCGGGATCCCGATCAGCACGGCCGCGCCGCGCGAACGTGTGGAGAGAAACGCGGCGAGCATCGCCTCGGGACGCCCGGTGGCCTCGATCGCGTAGTCCACGCCCCCAGCCGATGCGCCGCGGACGGCCTCGGCCGTCGTCTCCGCCTCCCCGGTCCAGAGCACGCCGGCGGTGGCGCCGAGGTCGCTGGCGACGCCGAGCTTCGCCTCGGCCACATCGACGGCGATCACCGGCTCGGCGCCGACCGCAACGGCGGCCAGCAGCGCGGAGAGACCGATGCCGCCGCAGCCGATCACCGCGACCCGGTCACCCGGCCTGATACCGGCGGTGCGCCAGACCGCGCCGACTCCGGTCGTGACCGCGCAGCCGACGAGCCCGGCGACTGCGAACGGAACGTCGGGCGGGATCGGCACGCAGGATCGCTCCGGCACGACGCACGCCTCGGCAAAGGTCGAGAGGAAGGAGTAGTGGTACACCGGCTCCCCGGCGCGTGAGAGACGCGTCGTGCCGTCCAGCAGCCCGCCCGTCCCCATTGCCGGCCACGCCGCGGCGCAGAGGTGCGGCAGGTCCCGCAGGCACTCCTCGCACGCCCCGCACGAGGGGGCCCAGGAGAGCGCCACGTGATCGCCGGCAGAGACGCGCGTCACGCCCGGGCCTACGGCCTCCACGACGCCGGCCCCCTCGTGGCCGAGCACCGCCGGACAGCGCGTCTCGGCCGTCCCGTCGATCGCGTTGTAGTCCGAGTGGCAGACGCCGGTCGCCTGCAGCCGCACGAGAACCTCGCCCGCTCGCGGCGGTGCGAGGTCGAGCTCCTGCACCTCGAGCGCCGCTCCGGTGCGCTCGAGCACCGCGGCGCGGATCCTCAGACCTTCACCTCTCCCGGCGTTTGGGCCTGCAGCGTGCGTAACTCCTCCACCGGGATGTGGCAGCGCAGCAAGTGCTGTTCCTCGACCTCGACGAGCGGGGGCTCGACCTCCTCGCAAATGGCGCCGACCTTACGGGGGCAGCGGGTCTGGAAGACGCAGCCGGGCGGTGGGTCGGCGGCCGAGGGGATCTCGCCCGGCAGCTCGATCCGGTGCCGCTGCGCGCCGTCGATCGTGGGCACCGCCGAGAGCAAGGCCTCCGTGTAGGGATGGTGTGGCGGCTCGAACACCGTCTGTGCGGGGCCGAGCTCCATCAGCCGCCCGAGGTAGAGGACGGCGATCCGATCGGACAGGTAGCGGACGACGCCGAGGTCGTGGCTGATGAAGACGTAGCTCGTCTGGTGCGAGCCCTGCAGGTCGACGAGCAAGTTGAGGATCGCGGCCTGCACGGAGACGTCGAGCGCGGACGTGGGCTCGTCGCAGACCACGAGCCGGGGCTCCCCCGCGAACGCGCGCGCGATCGCGACGCGCTGCTTCTGGCCGCCGGAGAGCCCGGTCGGACGGGCCGAGAGCGCTCGCTCGGGCAGGCGTACAGCGTGGACGAGCTCGCCGGCCCGGCTGTCGGCGGCGCCGCCGGAGACGTGTGCGAGCTTCGCCAGCGTGCGCTTGAGCATGCGGCGCACCGTGTGGCGGCGGTTGAGCGCGGAGTCGGGATTCTGGAACACGATCTGCAGGGCGGCGACGTCGTCCGCGGAGCGCGAACCGAGGTTCGGGGGCATCGGACGGCCGTCGATCTCGACCGTGCCCGAGGTCGGCTCGACGATGCCGAGGAGCGTGCGCGCGAACGTCGTCTTGCCGCTGCCCGACTCACCCACCAGCCCGAGCGTCTCGCCGGGCCAGAGCACGGCCGAGACGCCCGCGAGCGCCTTGATCTCGTGCCCGTCCTGCTTGAACGTCTTCGTCAGGTCGTCGACCCGCAAGAGCGGCGTCCCCGTCCGGTCGACGGCGACGACGGGCTCCGCGTCCCCTTCGATGTCATGGGGCAGCTGCTGCGCTCGCTCGTGGAAGTGGCAGCGGCTGCGATGCGACGCCCCCACCACCGCATCCACCGGCTTCTCGGTTGAACAGACGTCCTGCGCCAGCCCGCAGCGGTGCACGTAGACGCACCCGGGCAGATCCTCGCCGATCGCCGGCAGGAAGCCACGAATCGTGTCGAGCTTGCCGCGGTCCTTCCGCAGCCCGCCACGCGGGATGCAGCGCAGGAGGCCGACCGTGTAGGGGTGGCGCGGGTTCTGCAGGATCTCCTCGGTCGGCCCCTCCTCCACGAGCTCCCCTGCATACAGGACGCCGACGTCCTGGCACGTCTTCCGGATCAGGCCGAGGTTGTGGCTGATGAAGAGGACGGCCGTGTGATGCCGCTGCTGCAGCTCGGCGATCAGGTCGATCACCTCTGCCTCGACGGTGGCGTCCAGGCCGGTCGTCGGCTCGTCGAGGATCAGCAGGCTGGGGTCGGTGGCCAGCGCCATGGCGATGATCACCCGCTGCTGCATGCCCCCCGACAGCTGGTGTGGGTAGCGCCGCAGCACCTGCTCGGGATCGGCGATCCGCACCTCGCGCAACGCCGCGACGGCTCGCTCGCGCGCCTCGCCCGCCTTCGTGCCCCGCAGCTCGAACACCTCGGTCACTTGCCTGCCGACGCGGATCGTCGGGTTCAGCGCGCTGCCCGGGTTCTGGTACACCATCGAGACGACGTCGCGGTGGTAGCTGCGCAGCGCGTCACCGCTCAGCGCCAGCACGTCCTCACCGGCCACGCGCAGCGAGCCTGCCGTGACGCGGCCGTTGCGCGGCAGGTAGCGGACGATGGAGAGCGCGACCGTCGACTTCCCGCAGCCCGACTCGCCCACGAGCCCGTAGCTCTGCCGCTGACCGATCGTGAACGAGATGCCGCGCACGACCTCGCGGTCGCGACCGCGCACCCGATAGACGAGCTCGAGATCACGAAGCTCCAGCGCCGGCGCCGTGGGCTCGGTCGTCGTCACTCGTCGACCACCTGCTGCACCGTGTCGGCGATGAGGTTGATGGCGACGACGAGCGAGGCGATGCAGAGCGCCGGGAAGATCGTCGCCCACCAGGCGAGGCTGATGTCGGCGTACTGCTCCGCGATCTGGAGGCCCCAGTCGGGAGACGGAGGCTGCGGGCCGTAGCTCAAGAAGGCGAGTGTGGCCACGGTGAACACGGCGTAGCCGAGCCGGACGGTGGCCTCCACGATGATCGGGCCGGTCACGTTGGGGAGGAGCTCCGCGAACATGATGTACGGCGCCCGCTCGCCGCGGAGCTTCGCCGCCTGCACGTAGTCGAGATCGCGCTCGGCGAGCACGGCCGAGCGAACGGTGCGCGCGACCGGCGGGGTAAACGCGATGCCGATCACGATGATCAGCTGCCAGGACGTGACGTTGATCCCTTCCTGGCCGGCCGAGAGCGCGGTGAGGATCAGGATCGCGAGCACGATCAGCGGAATCGCCAGAACCGCGTCCAGGATGCGGCCGATCACGTTGTCGGTCCACCCGCGGAAGTACCCCATCACGAGCCCGAGCATCGAGCCGAGCGTGACGCCGAGCGCCATCGCCGCCGGAGCGACCACGATCACGTTGCGCGCGCCGACGATCACCCGTGACAGCACGTCGCGGCCGACGCGGTCGAGCCCCATCGGGTGCGCCCAGGTGGGGGGCTCGTAGCTCGGCGCGAAGGACTCGTCGATCGGGGGGTAGGGCGCGATCCAGTAGCCGAAGATCGCGCAGGTGACCCAGAAGAGCGTCACGACCGCCCCGATGATGAACGTCTTGGAGCGGAGGATCTGCTTCAGCGTCTCGCGGCGGACGCGCGTCGGGCTGTCGAGGTGCGTGAGCGCCGACTGCCCGGCCGGTGGGCCGTCCACCAGCACCGGCAGCTGGGGCACCTTGTCCTCGAGGCCCGTCATTGCGCCGTCGAGAGCCGGATGCGCGGGTTGAGTGCGGCGGTGACGAGGTCTCCGATCAGGGTGGCGACGAAGTAGACGACGCCGATCACGAGCACGCACGCGAGCAGCATCGGGAAGTTCTTGATCTGGGCCGAGGTCAGAGTGAGAAGGCCGATGCCCGGGTAGCCGAACAGCTTCTCGATCGCCACGATGCCGCCGAACATGTAGCCGACCTGGGTGGCGACGACCGCGATCGTGGGCAGCAAGCCGTTGCGGACGACGTGGCGCGTCATCACGGTTCGGCGCGGGAGGCCCTTGAGCGTGGCCGTGCGCGTGTAGTCGGCGCCGAGTGCCTCAATCGTGCCGGCCCGCGTGATGCGCGCGATGTAACCGAAGAGGATGAGCGCCAGCGCGAGCGCGGGCAGGAAGAGGGAGTCGAGCTTGGTGAAGAAGGACGCGTCGATCAGCGCACCGGCGATCCCCGGGAACCAGCCGAGCAAGGCGGGGCCGAAGATCGCGACGAGGATCGCGCCCACGACGAAGTCCGGGATCACGGCGAGCGAGAGGCCGGCCACGGTGATCGTGCGATCCGCCGGCTTGCCGCGTCGGATGGCGGCAATCACCCCCGCGAGGATGCTGATCGGGACGCAGAGGAGGAAGGCGTAGAAGGCGAGGAAAGCGGATCGCTGGAGGGCAGGGACGAGATCGTTCGTCACCGGCCTCCCGTCCGTGTAGTTGGCGCCGAAGTCGCCCCGCACGGCGCTCCACAGCCAGTCGAGGTAGCGCACGGGGAGAGGCCGGTCGTAGCCGAGCGCCTCGTTGTACTTCTCCACCGCCTCCGGCGTGGCCTCGCGCCCGAGCACGAGGCGACCAGGATTGCCCGGAAGCACTTGTGCGGCGGCGTACACGATCATGCTCAGGATCAGGATCGAGACGAGCCCGAGCGCGATCCGGTGGAGGGTGTAGCGCAGCACGGCGGCCTCGAGGCCGGGTCGGGAAGGCGGAGAGCCGCAATCCCGACCCGGTGCCCTCGACTAGCTGATCGTCACCTTGCGGAGGTTGATCCAGCCCATGCCGTCCGGCGTGTAGCCCTTCAACTTCTTCGACGATGCGGCGATGAAGTTGTAGAAGTACGCGTAGATCACCGGCGTGTCCTTCAGGAGCAGCCTCTGGATCTGGCCGGCGTACTTCTTCTGACCCGCGAGGTCAGGTGCGGCGTAGAAGCTGTTCACCAACTGCTCGAACTGCGGGCTCGCGTAGCGGGCCGCGTTCCACACCCCTCCCTTGCGCAGCGCGGCGTTCAGGTACGTGATCGGCACGGGGCGGCCGCCATAGTCGACGATGCCGAAGTCGGTCGACAGCCAGGGCGCGATCTTCCCCTTGGCGCCGAAGCTGACGCCGTCGAAGTACTGCGCGCTGGTGTACACCTTGACGGTGCAGTTCACGCCGATCTTCTTCAGGTCCTGCGCCACCCGCTGGGCGTAGTCCGGCATCTCGAAACTGCGGTAGCAGGTGAGTGTGACCTTGAGGTTCTGCTTACCCGCAGACGCCAGCAGCTGCTTCGCCCGCTGGAGGTCCTGCGTGCGCTGCCGCACTGACTTGTCGGTGTAGGGGTAGCCGGGCCAGAACGGGCTGTCGTTGCCCACCTCGCCGTACTTGCCCCACAGGCCCTGCTCGATCTGCGGCCGGTTGAGCGCGAGCGCGAACGCCTCGCGCACGCGGGGGTCGTCGAACGGCGCCTTCGTCACGTTCATGTTCAGGTAGCGGTGGTTCGCCGCCCGCAGCGGCAGCACGCTGGCGGCGCTTTCCAGCTGCTGCGCGCCCTGGTAGGTGATCTGCGTGGCGAGGTCGATCTGCCCGCTCTGCAACGCGGTCACGCGCGCCTGGTCGTCGAGCAGCTGGACCTCGACCGTGTCGATCGACGGTTTCCCGCCCCAGTAGGTCGGATTGGCCTCGAACGTGAAGCCGGCCGCGCCCCGGTTCTCCTTCAGCACGAACGGCCCCGTGCCGTTCATGTTGGCCGTCCACTCGCCCGGCTTGGAGATGTCGGACGGGAGCCGATAGGTCTTGGGCAGGATCACGGCCTGGTAGACCATCTGCCCCAGCAGGTACGGGAAGAGGCCGTTCGCCTTCACCATGTCGAAGGCCACCGTGGAGGCGTCGATCTTGCGGACGCCGCCGAGGATGCCCTTGTAGGCCTGCAGCGCCTGCGAGTCCTTCGACTGCAGGATCTTGAACGTGGCCACCACGTCGTCGGCTGAGAACGGCGTGCCGTCGTGGAACTTGACGCCCTGGCGCAGCTTGAACGTCCACGTCTTCGCGTTGTTCGAGGCCTTCCACGACGTGGCGAGGAGCGGGCGGAGCACCGCGCTCTTGTCGGCGTACAGGAGCTGCTCGCCGGCAAGGTGGGAGACGCCGAGCGCGCCGAGCGACTGCAGGAGCGGCGGCTCGAGCGAGCCGTCGACGGTGATGTGACCGATCCGGACCGTGCCCGCGGACTTGCGAGCGACTCTCGCCGGAGCGGCCGCGGCGACGGGCGCGCCGACGAGCAGCCCGAGGAGCGGCAGCGACATGCCGATCACGGAGCCGCGCCGGATCAGGTCGCTGCGGGTGAGCGTCCCGGCTCTGTACTCGTCGATCAGCTCGTTCTCGAGCTCACCCGTGTTCTGGCGGTACTTCTCGATCTCTTCGTTCGGGTAACGCATTCCCTACTTCCCTCCTTGGTGAGAGGCGATCGCGGCGGCGATCGTGGGCTGTTGCGAGCGAACGGGCCATTCTGACCACGTCGATCCGCCACGGGCAAGCACGGAAGACCCCGGCCCGGGCGGCGGTTCGCTCGTCGTCACACGTGGTTCTCTCCCTCACCTCCTCGTCGATGGGAGACAGTGCTGCCAATCCTTCGACGCGCGAGCGGGCTCGATGTTGCGCTCACGCCGTCCTCCCTGCGTCGAGACGGTTCGTGATCTCCGCCGCGGCCGCGCAGCAGTGCGCGCCGTGGACGGGCAGCGAGCGCGCCAGCCGGAACGTCGGTCCGCTGACGGCGACCGCGGCCAGGCAGTCGCCCGTCTCGTCGAAGACCGGGGCCGCGACGGCGGTCAGGCCCGCCTCGAGCTCGTCGCGCATGACGGCGTAACCGCGCGCGCGCACGCGTCGCAGCTCGCGCTCGAACGCCGTGGCATCCGTGATCGTGCGCGGCGTGTACCGCGGCAGGGCCCCCGTGTACGGCTCGGACCCGAACGCGACCAGAGCCTTCCCGATCGCAGATACGTGCAATGGCGTGGAGCGGCCGGCCCAGTCGTCGACGACGCCGAGAATGTGCTCCCCCTGCACCTGGTGCAGGAAGAAGGCCTCGTCTCCACGCCGGACGCCCAGGACCGCGGCCTCGCCGGTGTCCCGGGCGAGCTGCTCCAACGCGGAGGCGGCCGTGGCGGCAAGCGACTCCTCCGGGCTTACGAGCCGTGCGATCCGGACGATCTCGATGCCCGGGATGAATCGCTCGCCGTCGCGCCGCACGAATCTTCGCCGCTCGAGCGCGGTGAGCAGCCGCGAGACAGTGCTCTTGTGGATGCCGAGCTCGGCGGCGAGCTCGGACACGCGGACGGAGGGACGCTCGGTGCCGAAGCTGCTGAGGATGGCCAGCGCCCGGTCGGCGGACTGCATGGTTGCGGAATATGCAACGTAGGCGCACCGATTGCAACCCTCGCGGCTTGACGGGCCGCGCCCGACGCGCCTAGGGTCGTGCCATGGGTGAGCCGCAGGCGAGCGCGCCCGGGCAGCCGGCGGCGATCGGCAATCCGCCGCGCCCGCTCCCCGCAGCGGCGTTCACGCGTGAGGAGACGTATCAGGCGACGCGCCTGCCGGTCGACTTCGCCTCCACGCTGATCCCCGATGCGTACACCTCGGCGGAGTTCCACGCGCTCGAGGCGGAGCGCGTGTTCGGCTCGTCCTGGGTGCCGGTCTGCGTCGTCGACGAGGTGCGCGATCCGGGGAGCTTCGTCGTCGTCGAGCTCGCCGGCCGCTCGCTCATCGTCTGCCGCAACGGTGACGGCGAGCTGCGCGCCCACCACAACGTGTGCCGCCATCGCGGCGCGCGGCTCTGCACCGACGCGGGCGGACAGGTCGAGCGCTTCTTCCAGTGCCCCTACCACGCGTGGGCCTACGACCTCGACGGCGCGTGTCTCGGCACGCCGCTCTTCACGCCGGACGCCGGCATCCCGGAGGACCAGCGCGACATCTTCGACATGTCGGCCGTCGCGGCGTTCGACAAGGCAGACCACGGGCTCTACCCCGCGCGCGTCGACTCCTGGGGCTGCCTCGTGTTCGTGTGCCTCGATACCGAGGCGCCGCCGCTCGCGGAGGAGCTCGGCGACTTGCCGGAGAGGCTCTCCGGCTACCGGCTGGGAGAGCAGCGCCTCCTGCGTCGGCTGGAGTACGAGATCGAGGCCGACTGGAAGCTCGTGGCCGAGAACTTCATGGAGTACTACCACCTTCCCTGGGTGCACCCGGGCCTCGTCAAGGTGTCGCCCATGAAGGCGCATCACCGCTGGCAGGGCACGGGGATGTACATGGGCTTCTGCACCTCCCCGATCGCCACCAACACCGAGGAGGGCGGCTGGCAAGGGCTACCGGCGCTCTCCACGTTGGACGACTCGGACGCCGTCAGCGCCCGCTTCGCCTGGGTCTTCCCCAACGTCGCCGTCAACGCGCTTCCCAACCACACCGTTCTTCTGCTCCCGCGCCCGGCGGCCGCCGGGCGGACGTCCGAGGTCGTCTATCTCCTCTCCCATCCGGAGTGCGTCGAGCGGGCCGGCGAGAGCCTCGAGCCCGAGGTGGAGGCGCTGCTCGCGTTCTGGGACGAGGTCAACCGCGAGGACATCGGGATCGTGGAGCGCGTGCAAACCGGGCTGTCGGACGTGGCGTACACCGGCGGTCGCATGTGCTACCGCTTCGAGGAGTCCGTGCACCGCTTCCAGAACATGGTGATCGACCGCCTGCTCCGCCTCCGCCGTGTCCCCGCGGGCGACGACGAGTTGCAGCGACCGATGTTCGCTTAGCGGCTACCGCCTGAATGACGATGCGCTGTCGCCCGCGGGCGGCTCGATCCGGCGCCCGGCGCGGTCCGGGCGAGGCAGGCGCCCGTGTGCCTGGGCGAGCTGCGACACCCGCTCGAGCACGGCCTCCGTGGCCGGACCCGCACGCCCCGACGCGGCATCGACGTGGACGAGCATCTGCTCGGCCGTCGCCACGGTGACGCCGTCGGTCGTGCGCGTGACCGCGTGGAAGAGGTGCAACCGCTTGTCGTCGTGCCCGAGCACCTGCGTCGCCACCTCGACGCGATCGCCAGCGTGTGCCGGTCCGAGGTGCGAGAGGTGGGTCTCGACGGTGAAGTAGCTGCCCGTGGCGGCGAGGTAGTCGGCGTCGAGCCCGAGCAGCGCGAGCAAGCGGTCGGTCGCGTCGCTGCAGACCTGCAGGTAGCGGCTCTCGTTGACGTGTCCGTTGTAGTCGATCCACTCCGGTCGCATGACGGTCTGCACGAGGACGAGCGGCGCGGCGGGGTCGGGATCGGCGGCCGGCGCGGCCCGAGCGAGAAGCGTCCGCTCGTAGGCCGCGAGAACGGCACCCGCTCCCATCCCGTGCGTGCGCAGCGCCTGGATCACGGAGACGAGACAGTCGTCGCGCAGGCGCTCCAGCTCGCGCACCGACCGACCGGCGGCCTGCTCGTCCGACTGGGCGACGAGCGTGTCGAGCAGCTCGTCGGTCAGCTCCGGGACCGCGGTCAGCTTCGTCCAGGGCCACGCGAGCGCTGGTCCGAACTGCTCCATGAAGTGACGGAAGCCCTTCTCCCCGCCCGCGATGCGGTACGTGAGAAACGTTCCCATGGCCGACCAGCGGAGACCGGCGCCGTAGCGGATCGCGTCGTCGATCTCCTCGACGGTGGCGACGCCGTCGGCGACGAGCCAGAGTGCCTCCCGCCAGAGGGCTTCGAGCAGCCTGTCGGCGACGAACCCGTCGATCTCCGTGCGCAGGACGAGCGGGTGCATGCCGAGCGAGCGGTAGACAGCGGCGGCGTGCGTCGTCGTCTCGGGGTCGGTCTGCGCTCCGCCGACGACCTCGACGAGCGGGAGCAGGTACACGGGATTGAACGGATGACCGACGCAGAACCGCCCCGGCGCGCGCAGCTCCCGCTGCAGGAGCGTCGGCAGGAGCCCGGAGGTGGAAGACGCGATCACGACGTCGGGCCCCGCTGCCTCGCTCGCCCGGGCGAGCAGCGTCCGCTTCAGGTCTTCCCGCTCGGGAACGCTCTCCTGCACGAAGTCCGCACCGGCCACCGCCTCCTCGACCTGAGGGACGATGCGCACGGTGCCTTCGCGTGGAAGCGGTGCGAGCGTCAGGCGGGCGATCGCGCGTCTCGCGTTCGCGAGCACCTCTCCGACGGCACGCTCCGCTGCCGGATCGGGATCGAAGAGGAGCACGTCCCAGCCGTTGAGGGCGAAGCGGGCGGCCCAGCCCCCACCGATCACACCGCCGCCCAGCAGCCCGACGGTGTGCGGCCGGTCAGCCATGCCTGGTCAGGCGCAGCTTCGTCCGGACCTCCTCCGGGCCGAGGAGGCGAATGTTCATGGCCTCGAGCATCGTCACCGCGCGCATGACGAGATCCGCGTTCGTGGCCAGGACGCCGCGCTCGAGGTAGACGTTGTCCTCCAGCCCGACGCGGACGTTCCCGCCCACGAGCGCGGCCATGGCGACGTACGGCAGCTGCATCCGGCCGATGGCGAACGCCGAGAACACCGCGTCGGGCGGTAGCTGCGCGACGAGAGCGTGCAGCGTGGCGGGGTCGGCCGGGGCGCCGTACGGGATCCCCAGGCAGAGCTGGATCAGGGCGGGGCTCGTCGATCAGCCCCTCGTCGATCAGCTCGCGCACGAGCACGAGGTGGCCGGTGTCGAACACCTCGAGCTCTGGGCGCACGCCGAGCTCCTGGACGATGCGCGCCATCGCGCGGAGCATCCCCGGCGTGTTGACCATCACGTAGTCGCCGCCCGCGGCGAAGTTCATGCTGCCGCAGTCGAGCGTGCAGATCTCGGGCCGCAGCTCCGCCACGTGGGCCAGCCGCTCCGTCGCGCCAACCATGTCGGTGCCCGCGGCGTCCGGCGGGAGCGGCGCCTCGTCCCCGCCGAGGACGAGGTCGCCCCCCATCCCGGCGGTGAGGTTGAGCACGACATCGACGTTCGCAGCGCGGACGCGCTCGACCACGTCTCGATAGAGCGCCAGCTCGCGTGCCGCCTTGCCGGTGACGGGGTCGCGGACGTGGATGTGCGCGATCGCGGCTCCGGCCTCGGCGGCCTCGATCGCGGCGGTGGCGATCTGCTCCGGCGTGACCGGCACCCGCTCGCTGCGGCCCGTCGTGTCGCCTGCGCCGGTGACCGCGCACGTGATGAAGACCTCGCTGTTCAGGATCGTCCCTCTCCCACCGCCGGGATCCTGACCGATCCCGGCTCACGATGCTGCCGGCCCAGCGATCGGCGGACCAGTCGCGTCAGGCCGCCCCGAGCAGCTCGTCCGCGTAGGTGATCGCGACGCGGCGCAGGACACCGCGGATGTCGGGCTCGTAGTGCCCCATTCGCCACAGGGCCGGCGAGTACACGTGGATCGACGTGGCATCAGCGTCGGCCGGCACGTGGCGCACGCCGTGGATGTCGGCGGCGTCGAAGTCGAAGTGACCGCCGGCCTCGTAGGTGTTCGTCTTCTCGCGGATCCACCCGTCGGGGTCGCGCTGGAAGTAGTCCTCGTGCAGGGTGCCCTCACACACGTACACGGCTCCCGCCGAGCGATCGTGGTCGTGGTAGCCGGTGTCCTGGCTGGTCGTCCAGCAGATCAGCCAGACGTCGACATTGGGGTCGCGATAGAGCTGCTGGTAGAAGCGTGCCTCCGCGTCGTGGCGCGCAAACTGCTGCCACAGGGACTGCTCCTGGCCGATCGCGATCGCGAGCCGGGCGAGCGCGGGGCGGTCGAGATCCGTGTCGGGCTCGAGTCGTGAGGCGATCCACGTCGCGATGTCGCTCATCCGAGCAGTCTCTCCGGGTTGTCGGTGGTAACGATCTTGTGCACAGAATCGCCGAATCCTCTGACGGCGTCGAGAGTGGGTCGAGGATCGACGACGGGCACGTCGCTGCCGTACACGAGCTGATGCACGCCGAACGTCTCGATGCACAGCTCGATCGCGCGGCGCCCGTACGTCGCGGTGTCGAGGAAGACGTTGGCATCGAGCGTCGAGCGCACGTCGACGCCTCGCGGCCCAAGCCGTTCGAGCTGGAACGGGGCGCCGCCGGCGAGGATCGCGAACACGACCCGGAGCGAAGGCCACCGTCCCGCGCGACGATCGAGCCAGGCGTAGAACGCGCCCTGCATCTGCGCGGTGTAGTCGACGACACCTGCCCACCACACCGGAGCGCCCTCGGGCTCGCGGGCGGCACCGGGGTGGACGAAGAGGACCTCGCTGCGGCGCTCGAGGTCGTCGAGGAGGGGCGCCGCGCGCTCGAGGTCGTGGAGCGCCGAGGCCGGCACGACCGCACCGACGAACCCGTCGCAGGCGCGCCCCGGCGCGAACGCGAGGAGCCGGCCGTTGGCCGCAGCCACGAGCTCCCGCGCCCCTTCGACCCAGGCGTCCTCGAGCGGGCCGCGCTCGTCGTCGGAGAGCTCTGCCAACCCGAGGGTCGGCTGCAGCGAGACGACCGCCCGCTCGGTCTCGGCCCGATCGAGCGCGGCCAGCCGCTGCCCGAGGTCGTGCTCGTCCAGCTGCGGCCGGGAAACGGCCCTCGCCGAGAACGAGGTCGCCGCCGTCGAGATACGGCGGCTCCCGCCGCGCTGCCAGCCGCGGCGACGAACTGCTCGGGCCAGAGGTGCTGATGCAGGTCGTAGGCCTGCGGAGCGCTCATGCGAGCGATCCCCGGCGCGACGAGCGTGACCAGAGGCTCGAGGTCGGGCACGGGCTCACCGACGTCGAGGAACGGGCACGACGGAGCGCACGGCCGCGTGCACGCGCGCGGTGCCGTCGCCGAGACGCGCGCCCCGCAGCTCGCAGGCCTGGGCCGCGAGGCACAGCTCGACGGCGACGACGCGCGCGCCCAGCTCCGTCATCTCGGCCAGCCGCCTGCCCGCGAGCGGCGCCATCGTCATGCGATCCTCGATCGCCTCGGCCTGCTGCGTCGAGACGAGCTCCAGCGACACCGGCTGGGCGAGCAGGCGCGCCTCGGCCGCGAACGCCTGGACGGCGATGCCGAACTCGCTGAGCGCGCTCTCGGCGAGCCTCGGCCGGGCGCCCAGACCCTCCGTCAGGCCCGTCAGCGGCGCCTGCAGGAGCTTGACTGCTCGCTCGGCCGCGCTCGCGAGCACGGGGGCCAGCGCGAGACGCGCAAGATCCAATGCGGTCGCAAGCGGCTGCGCGTCGAAGTTCCCGACCGACACGAGCCGCCGTTCGTCGACGACCACGAGCGGGTTCGACTGCGCCGCGTTGAGCTCGAGCTCGAGCTGCTCGCGGACGAAGCGGAACGCGTCCCGCGCGGCGCCGTGCAGCTGAGGCGAGCGTGCGGAACGAGAGCGGATCCTGCAGGCTGCGAGGCTCGACGTCGCTCCCATGGCGCAGCTCGCGCAGGCGCAGCGAGTGTCTCGCGTAGCCCCGCGGAGGGCCGTGCGGCCGCGATCGCCAGATGGAGCAGGTCGGGGTTCGCGCCGAGCGCCTCGAGGTCGAGGGCTCCCGCGAGGTCGAGCGCGTCCAGGAGCACCGTCGCGTCGTGCAGCGCCAGGGCGCCCCAGGCCGTCGCGTACGCGTTCTGGTTGAGCAGCGCGACGGCCTCGCCCTGCTCGAGCCCCCGCGTCCCCAGCACGCCGTCGACGAGATCTGCCATCACGGCGAGATCCGAGATGCCGATCGAGCCGAGGAGTCGCATGTCGGGCAGGCGGTCGTCGTTGAGCGCGTCCCGCACGAGCAGAGCGGTCTCCGGACGCGCGGTCGTCAACCCGCCGGCGAGTGCGTTGGCGAGGCGAAGCGCGGTCGCGCGCACGACGTCGTACGGCGCGTTGGCCCCCTGGGCGACCCGGTGCTGGCGCACGAGCTGGCGGTCGTGGTCGGGTGCCTCGATGCTGAACAGCTTCCGCATCCCGACACCCGTCGTGACGCCGTACGCCGGCTCTCCGGCAGCGATCACCGACTCGACCACGGCGCGTGCCTCGCGCATCGACGCCACGGCCGTGGGCGCGAGCTCGACAGGCTCGCCGTCGCGCGCCACGCGCAGCAGCTCGTCGCAGGTGAGATCGCGGCCTGTCAGCACCACCGCCATGGCTCGATCATCGCGCACCCGGCGGGGGATCGGGGCCGGACAGCGGTGGATACGATCCGTTCGATGAGCGCAACGCACGAGCAAGCCTGGACCGAGCATGCGAGCGCCGGCTTGCGCGCTGCGGGCCACCGCAGCGGCGGCGCCCGACGCACCGTCGTGGACTACCTCGGCAGGCAATCGTGCTGCCTGTCGGCGCAGGAGATCTTCGACGGCGTTCGCTCCGACGGTGGCAGCGTCGGCATCGCCAGCGTGTACCGGGTGCTCGACCTCCTCGACGAGCTCAGGCTCGTGCAACGCGTGGACATCGGGGACGGCGTCGCGCGTTTCGAGGCGGCGCAACCCGGTGGCGACCACCACCATCACCTCGTGTGCGACGACTGCGGCAGGGTGGAGCCGTTCGCGGACGCCGCGCTCGAACGTGCGCTCGTGCAGGTCGCCGATCGGCTCGGCTACGAGATCGAGGGGCACGACGTCGTGCTTCGCGGCGCGTGCGGTACGTGCCGGCCGACTCCCTGAGGGAGACCCCCCGTGACAGTCGAGCGTGGCATCGCCTCGCCGAGCATGCCGACCGCGCGGCCGTGCCGGCGGCTCGCCGGGACCACGGCTCCTAGGCGGACGCCGCAGGCCCGCTAGGTGGCGGCGCAGGGGCTGAGGCGGCCTCCACCGGGTGGCGCTGGCGGGCGAGCCGGCGCAGCACCTCGAGCCCGACGATGCTCGCGCCGAGCATGATCAGGATGTTGAGCGGCCGTGCGAACTGGACGGTCGGCCGCCACCACAGCAGCAGCACCCAGGCGACAGCCAGTCCGCCGTAGGCGACCTCGGCTCGCTGCAGGTACGGCGCCAGGCGGCTGAAGGCATCGCGTGCTCGGCGGCTCGGGCCGACGAGCCAGACCCCGACGAGGGCGACGAGGCCGACCATCGCGTCCGTCCAGCCGACGTCGCGCAGGTGGCGCGTGACGATGTCGTACGCGTCCTGCGCCGCAGGCTCGACCGAAGGCGACTTCGCCAACTCGTCCACGACGTAGGTGCCCACGACCCGACGGAGCAGGAGCACGAGCACACCGACGAGCAGGAGCCCGATCGCGATCGCGCGCACCTCCTTCCGCCGGCGCCCCGGCACCAGCCAGATCGCCGCCGCCCAGGCGAGCAACACGAGCACCCAGATCCACGTGGCAACGATGTCGAGCACGTGGGTTACGCGTTGTGCCGTCTCCAGCTGATCCGATTCGATCAACTTGACCTGTGTGGCCCTGGCCGGCAGCCGGTCGGCGACGCCCGTCGGAAGCCCGAGCCGGTCGGCAAGCTCGGCGACGAGCACGCGCAGGTCGAGGTAGACGACACCACCGGCGGTGCTGGTGAATTTCCCCTTGTCCTCGAGCAGCCGCACGAGCTGGTCGTGCGAGAGCGACAGCGACTCGACGAGCAGGCCCTGCACCCGCGGGCGGGCGATCAGATCCGCTGCCAGCCGATCGGCGAGGCCGCGGAAGGCCGCGGCCAGCGGGATCGCAAGCCCTTTCTGCGCCTCCGGGAGCCGCGCTTCGAGCTCGGCGGCTACATCGACGTTCGTGTACAACGACTCGACGGCGCTCGCGCCGATCTGCTGCTGGATCTCTTCATTGGCGAGCAGCTGCTCGGCCGTCTGCTTGAACGTCGAGTCGTCGAAGATCTCGTAGCGCACGAACACGGCGAAGAGGCTGACCACGGCGAGCAGGAGCCCGATCACCGTGAGCGTGCGGGCCAGGATGATCCGGCCTCGCGAAGGGCCACGTCGGGTCGCGATCGTCACCGGCTCGTCGGTCATGCTGCAGGCAGTATCTCGCAACGCTGACCACCGTGCGCGACTGAGCGGCAACTACGATCGACACCCCGTGGAGCTTCTCCCGCCTTGACGGACGTAGCGTCTGCTCGGGTCGAGTACGTCGGCCACGCCACCGTCCTAGTGGCGATGGACGGCGTGCGCCTGCTCACCGATCCGCTCCTGCGGGGCCGCGTCGCGCACCTCCGGCGGGTGGCGAAGGTGGACGCCCGGGCGTTCCACGGGGTAGACGCCGTCCTCATCTCTCACCTCCACTACGACCATCTCGACTTCCCCTCACTGCAGCGCCTCGACCCGGACGTACCGATCGTGTGTCCGCGAGGCGCCGGCGCGTTGATCCGGCGCAAGGCAAACGGGCGGAGCGTGCTCGAGATCGGGGCCGGCGAGGAGCTCCGGATCGGCAGCCTCACCGTGCGCGCGACCCCGGCCCACCACGACACCGGGCGCCTACCCTGGGGCACGCGGGCCGAGCCGGTCGGCTACGTGGTCGCCGGCGCCCGCTCTGTGTACTTCGCCGGCGACACCGACCTGTTCGACGGGATGGGCGAGATCGGCCCCGTCGACGTCGCCCTCGTGCCGATCTGGGGCTGGGGATCCGGCCTCGGCCCCGGTCACATGGATCCACGACAGGCCGCCGAGTCCCTGTCGCTGCTGCGCCCGAGGCTCGCGATCCCGATCCACTGGGGGACGTACTACCCGCTCTACCTGGCGCTGCGGGGCGTGCCGGCGTTCGTGGACGAGCCGCCCGCGGCATTCGTCCGCGCGGCGGCCGAGCTGTCTCCGGGCGTGGAGATCCGTGTCCTGCGCCCGGGTGAGGGAACCGACGTCTGAACGCCCGCGCCCGAAGGGCGGCCCGTAGCATGGTGCCCGTGCGAGGAAGGATCACGGCGTGCGTCGGGCTCGCCGGGCTCGCCGTGGCGGCGGGCGGCTGCGGCGGCTCCTCGGACGGCGGTGTCCCCGCAGAAGAGCTCCGGAGCGCGATCGACGCCGACGCGGACGGCATCACCGAGCTGCTACAGAACCTGTCGTCGATCACGACCACGCTCTCGGGCATGGCGAACGCGGTCGGCACGGCGTTCGATCAGGTCAGCAACGTCACCGGCGGGCAGGAGCTGGAGGGCGCGTTCGCAGACGCGGACAGCTGCCTCGAGCTCGGCTCGACACGCTAGAAGAGGATCTGGAGCGCCGTCTCGCGGGGGCAGCCGCACTGCAGGAGCGACACCGCGCGGTGCAGGTCGATGCTCGGATCGAGCCCGATCACGAGCGCGGACTCGCCGTCGTAGCCGGCGTCGAGCAGCTGCTCGACGCGCCAGCGGATGACGCGATCCTGCTCGCTGTCGAGGGGTGCAGTCTCGATCTCGATTGCGGACATCTCTAGGCAACCTTTCGCGCGCGAAGCCGTTCGCGGTTCTGTTCCTCGACGTAACGAACCGTCGCGTACTGGGCCGCCTCCTCGTGACCGAGTCCGAGCGCGCGGCGTGCGAAGCGGTACCAGTCGATCCAGGTGGTGAGTCTCTCAGCAGGCATGGCCCCTGTTCTAGTCCGCGCATATGAGCGACCTGTGAGCCGAGATTGAGAGCCGAGGTGAGGGCCGTTAACGCTGCGTGAAGCCGCCGTTCGAGCGGCCCTTGACACGAGTTGTGGCAGGCGAGAGCATCCCCGCGTCCGCCCCGAGAGGCGCGGTGGACATTGGGAGCGAGGGGGCTACGTTCATGCGGTTCGTATCATCGCTCGCGGCGCTCGCACTGCTGGCGCTCCTCGCGACGGCAACCGCGAGCGGCGCCGTCGCGCCCGCACCCGCGTCCGCGCCATCCGTCGCCGCACCGTCGGAGACGGGGTCACAGTTCGCCGACCGGCTCGGTCAGCTCAAGCTTCCGACGTTGTGGCTGCCCTGCTACCGGGCCGACGGCCCGTTCGAGTGCACAATCGTCTGGGCTCCGCTCGACTACGACCGCCCATTCGCCGGCCTGGTCGGAATCTTCCTCATCCGGCTGCCGGCGAGCGATCCCGGGCGACGCATCGGATCGCTGTTCGTCAACCCGGGCGGGCCTGGCGGCTCCGGGGTCGACTTCGTGCGCTTCGCGTCCGGGCTCTTCTCCGACGAGCTGCGGGCCCGCTTCGACCTCGTCGGCTTCGACCCACGCGGCATCAACCGCAGCACGCCGCTGCGTTGCTTCGGAAGCCAGGAGGAGTGGGGGCCGTTCTTCACGCCGTTCTTCTTCCCGACCACACCCGAGGAGGAGGCGATCTGGATCGAGGCCGACCGCTTCCTCGTCGATGCGTGCGCGAGCCGCGGCGGGCGGATCATCGATCACATGTCGACCGCGAATGTGGCGCGAGACCTCGACCTCCTGCGCCGGGCGGTCGGCGACGCGAAGCTGACATACGCCGGCTACTCCTACGGGACCTACATCGGCGCCACCTACGCCAACATGTTCCCGCAGAACGTCCGCGCACTCGTCGTGGACGGCGTGCTCAACCCGGTGGAGTGGGCGACCGGGACCGGAGAAGAGGGGAACACGATTCCGTTCTCCACGCGTGTCGAGAGCGACGTCGGCTCCAGGGCCACGCTGGAGGAGTTCTTCCGCCTCTGTGACGCGGGCGGGCCGGCGTGTGCGTTCTCCGGCGATGCGGCGGAACGCTTCGCCGAGCTGGCCGAACGCCTGCAGCAGGAGCCCGTCGAAGTCGTCTTCCCGGACGGCTCGACGGGCGTCTTCGACTACTCGGCCCTCATCGGCTTCACCCGGGGCGCCCTGTACGACTCCTTCTCGTGGCCCGACTATGCGCAGTTCCTCGCCGCTGTGGAGGAGGCGGCGGCAGCAGCGACGGCGCCGGTGCGGATGAGCACCAGGCTCGGAGCAATGCACCGGCGGGACGCACCGTACCTCCTCCGCCGCGGCTTCCAGGAGCGGTACACAAACGACATCGAGGGGTTCCCCGGCGTCGCCTGCTCGGACAGCGACAACCCGGACACGTACCCGGCCTGGTCGGCCGCCGGTGACGCAGCCGACGCCGCTCACGGATACTTCGGCCGGATCTGGACGTGGGCGTCGAGCATCTGCGCCGAATGGACCGGGGCCGACGCAGACCGCTACGTCGGGCCGTGGACGAAGCAGACCGCGAACCCGGTACTCGTCGTCGGCAACCTCTTCGACCCGGCGACCCCGTACCAGGGAGCGGTGACGCTGGACGCGCTCCTGCCGAACTCGGCGCTGCTCACGGTGCACGCCTGGGGCCACACGTCGATCGGCCTCTCGTCGTGTGCCGACTCGGTCGTGACCCGGTACCTCGTCGATCAGTCGACGCCGGCACCGGGCACCGTCTGCGAGGCCGACGTGGTTCCCTTCGCCGGCTGAGATCCGAATGCTCGGAGGCGGCCGTGGCCGTCCCCGAGCACGCCTACCCTCCGGCAGCCTCCCGACGCAGCTCGGGCGCGCGCTCGCGCGCGTGGCGCTCGATCACGCGGCGAAAAAGCGGACGGAGCCGCATCGCGCCGGCGACGCTCAGATGCTCGTCGTCCCGGTATTGCACGACACCGTCGCGGGTGCTCGAGCACCGTGTCTCGGAACAGATCACGTTGCGAAGGTCGATTGTCCGGCTCGTCGCGAACGTGGCAGCGACCGAGTCCTCGAGGGCTACGGAGCGAGCGAGCGAGCGATCGGCGTCGACCCTGTCGACTGTGCCGCTGCACGAGCCGCGAAGCACGCGCAAGACCGCACAGTCCTGTGGCGCGGCGGGAAGTCTTGGGATCGGGTGAACCAGGACCACCGGGATGCCAGCCGCGCTCAGTCGGGCAACCGTCCGGCGCAGCGCGCTTCGCCAGACGAGCGCGCGCTCGTCGTCGTCGTAGACGAACGCCGTGGCACCCGGTGGAGCGAGTCCCCGCTCTCCCTCGACGTAGAGATCCGTTCTCGCGGCGGCGACGACGAGGCTCGGCCGCCGACGGATCAGCGCGTCGAGCGTCCTGCGGGCAAACCGCTCGCAACTTCGATCGATGCTGCCGTCCCGCTCCACGGCGACGCCGACGAACGGGCACCCCGAGAAGGTCGCGACGGTGACGTCGAAGCCTGCATCGTTTCCCGCCGCGACCAGCGGCTCCGTGAACTGCCCGGCGTTCGAGTCCCCGAACAGCACGATCTCTCCCCGGGCCGACTCAACGCTGAACGTGCAAGCTCGGCGCCAGTACGCACCGACCCGCTCACCGAGCGGAGGGCGGCTATCGCACCCTCGTACGACATCAGCGTGCAGCTGTTCGCTCTGTTGCCAACTCATCATCGCGGCCGTACGCTCGAGCCTCGCGCCCACCTCTCGGAATGCAACGCACGCGATCAGCGGCACTGCGATGCACACGGCGGTCACCCAGGCGACCGTTCGGGAATCGACTCGCTTGCTGAAGCGGATCGGATTCTCGACGAATCGAAAGGAAAGGGATGCGGGCACCAGCGAGACTGCAGCCGCTGCAGGCACGACCCACGGACGGCTCGGCCACAGCGCTCCTGCGTAAACGATGAGAGGCCAGTGCCATAGATACCAGCTGTACGACCGATCCCCGATCCACCGCATCGGGGCGATCGACAGCGCGCGCGAGACGCCGAGCGTGGAGTGTGTGCCCGCCGCGATGATCGCGAGGGCACCGACCACGGGGAGCAGCGTCCCGGCGCCGGCGGACAAGTCCGGCGCCCGGGGACTGAATGCGGCGGCGACGATAGCCGTGGCACCAAGTGTGGCGAGTGCTCTGACCGCGAAGAGCGAGAGGCGGGTCAGTGCTGGCCCGGCGAGCGCGAGGAGGGCTCCCAGGCCGAACTCCCAGGCCCTCGTCGGCGCGGAATAGAACGCGAACCGAGCTGCAGCAGCGCCGAACAGCAGGGTACCGCTAGACATTTGGAGCGCGAGTACGAGGGACGCGGCGGCCACGGCACCGACCGCTCCGCAGGCAGCGGCGCGAGCCGACACGAGGCCAGCCAGCCGGGAGCCGAATCGCCAGGATCCAAGGAGCAAGAGTGGAAACACCAAATAGAACTGCTCCTCGACTGCGAGAGTCCACGTGTGCAGGAACGGATTGAGCTCGGCCGAAGCGTCGAAGTACCCTTGCCCGACCTGAAACAGGTAGATGTTCGCCGAGAAGATCGACGCGAAAGCCCCTGTCGCCGCTCCCACGCGCTGCGTCGCGACAGGTCCCGCAACGGTGCCCAGTAGAGCTACGGCTGTGACCATGACGGCGAGACCGGGCAGCAGTCGCTTCGCCCGCCGTCCGTAGAAGCGAGTCAGCGCCAGGTGCCCCGTGGCGCCTAGCTCCGCCACGAGCACCGTGGCGATGACGAATCCCGAGATGACGAAGAAGACATCTACGCCGCTGAAACCGCCAGCGACGGGAAGGCGGGCGTGGTAGGCGACGACAAGGATCACGGCGATCGCACGAAGCCCTTGGATGTCGGCTCGCCTCGGTACCTCGCCCAGCTCCCGTGCTGCCGTACCCGATCGCGCCCGCAAGTGGGCGAGGAGCGTGGCTCGCGGGACCTCACGACGCGGCGACAGCGCAGACGTACTCACGCATCGCCAATCGGCACCAGGGGCTCGGCTCTTGAGCACAAGCCAAGCACCTCTCTCTCATGACGTTCGGGGCGGCTCGCGAGCCGCCCCGAACGTAGTAGTTCCTCGCCTTCTGTGTCGCCGACGGCGCCGCCGCGCTACTCGATCAGGGTGAGCAGCTTGAACATCGGCAGGTACATGGCGATGATGATCACGCCGACCATCATGCCGACGCCGATCATCATCAGCGGCTCGATGATCGAGGTCAGCGTCTGAATCGCCGCGTCGACCTCGTCCTCGTAGAAGTCGGCGACTTTCGAGAGCATCTTCTCGAGCTCGCCGGTCTCCTCGCCGATGCGCATCATCTGACCGACCATTGGGGGGAAGACTGCGCTCTCGATGATCGGCGCTGCAATCGGGGCGCCTTCCTGCACCCGCAGCCGGGCCCGCATGGTCGCCTCTTCGACGACCCAGTTGCCCGAGGTCTGCGCGGTGATCTCGAGCGCCTTCATGATGTCCACGCCCGAGCCGAGCAGGGTGCTCAGCGTCCGCGAGAAGCGTGCCATGGCGATCTTGCGGACCACGCTCCCGATCTGCATCGGGATGCGCAGCTTGATCGTGTCCCACTTCTTGCGGCCGCTCTCGGACTTCTTGTACTTGAGGAAGCCCCAGATCGCGAGGCCGATGACCGGGAAGATGATGAACCAGTACCCGCGCAACAGGTTCGACATGTGGAGGACGAGCTTCGTCAGCGACGGGAGCTCGCCGCCCAGGTCGTCGAAGATCTTGACGAACACCGGGACGAGAAACATCAGCATCCCCGTGAGCACGAGGAACGCGAAGGTCATCACGACCAACGGGTAGACCATCGCGCCCTTCACGCGGCGCTTGATCTTCATCTCTTTCTCGATCTGCAAGGCGACGCGGTCGAGCACGATGTCGAGGACACCGGCCGCCTCGCCGGCCTCCACCATCGAGACGTAGAGGTTGCTGAAGACGTCGGGGTGGCGCGCCATGCCCTCGGACAGGAGCGCTCCCGACTCGACCTGCTCGCGGACGTCGTCGATGACGCTCTTGAGCGCCTTGTCGTCGGTCTGGTCCTCCAGGATCACGAGCGCGGTGACGACGCTGAGGCCGGCCTCGATCATCGTCGCGAACTGGCGTGAGAAGACCTGGAGAGACTTCTGCTTCACCTTCGGCTTGAGGAGTCGGCGGCCCGTTGACTCGGCACCGGCCGCGTTCTCCTTGACCCACTGGGCGAGTAGGCCGTTTTGCCGCAGGGCGTCCCGGGCGGCGGACACGTCCGTCGCCTGGACCTCGCCCTTGAGCTCGATCCCCTGGGCGTTGATGGCGCTGTAGGCGTACGAGGGCATCTCGGTGGCCTACTTCCCGGGCTTGAGGGTCGTGATCGTCTCGGGCTGCGCGCCGGAGTAGAGGAGCCTCAGCGTCGTCCGCTGCCCGGTCTTGGCGTTCACGAGCGTGACCGTCTTACCGATGATCAGCTTCACGCTCTGGCCCTTGGGGAACGGACCGCCGACGATCGTCACGGTGGCAGTCGTCGGCGCCAGGGCCTTGAGGAGGAACGCGTTGGACAGCGGGAAGCGATCGTTGACCTTGGTCTGGGCGATCTTGTCGTTGACGGCGATGGTGGCGTACTTCCGCGTCCCTTCCGGCTTGGCCACGTTCGTCTGCGCCGCCTTGCGCCGGGCGGCTGCCGCGCGCTGGCGAGCCTGCTCGGCCTCGATCGCCGCGACGGCTGCCGCAGCTTCCTCGCTGCCCGAGGTCTTGATCCCGTTCTGCGAGACGAGCTGCACGAACGGGTCCTTCGGCTTGAGCAGGTTGAACGCACCGAGCTGACCTTCGTCCACAGGTGAGAGGAGCAACGGCGGGATCGACACGCCGGCGAGGAGCGCGCCGCCGCTGGCCGGGGCAGCCGCCCGAGTCACTGCCGTCGGGACGACGGTCGTGCCGGGAGCGGCCGTGCCGGAAGTCGGCGCGACGGGAGTCGACGTGGCCTCCGCGGCCACCGGCGTCTCGTCCGAGCCGCCAAGGAGCTTGGGCAGCTCGAAGACCGCCAGGATTGCAAGGAGCCCTCCGGCGACGCCGAGGATGATCAACTGGTTGCGCTTCTTCGTGTTCGCGGTGGTTGCCTTTGTCGTGGCCATCAGGGGTTCGCTCCTGCCGCTTCGGTCGAGCCCGCCGGGCTCGCGCTCTGGGTCGGGGGTTGCTCTCCGGTGGTATCTGCCTGGGGCGCGGTCGGCAGGGCCGGCGCGATCCCGGTGAAGACGTAGGCGCTCAAGCCGAGCTGTCCCGAGAC
This sequence comes from uncultured Actinomycetes bacterium, assembly GCA_963708005.1. Classification (GTDB taxonomy): domain Bacteria; phylum Actinomycetota; class Thermoleophilia; order Gaiellales; family Gaiellaceae; genus Gaiella. The sequence continues at coordinate 222,045 of CAVPRY010000001.1, forward strand.
GCTCGGGAACCCGCGTTCGGCGTCTTGCGCCAGGTTCACCGACTTGATCACGTACAGCCGGCCGGTCGAATCGAGATGGCCCTTCTTCACCCGGGTCAGCCGCTGGGCTGCTCCGAGGAAGCTGGAGACGTCGGCGAAACGACCGCGAACCTCGACCGCGATGGGCAGCTCGTCGAACCCGGCGCCTGCCACGGGGCTGCCGGGGGACACGGCCTGCAGCTTGACCTTGTTTCCCTTGGCCAGGCGATCGAGCTGGAGCAGGACGCCCGACATGTCGCTGCGATCCGGGATCGCACGGGTGAGGCGGTACAGATCGCTCGCGCGGATCTCGACCTGCGCATACGGCTTGGCCAGCTCTTCCTTCCGCTTGGCGACCTGGGTCTCGACGGCAGCGATCTCCACGGCGAGCTTCTTCGCGTCCTGCCGCGTGGGCTTCACGAGCAAGAACCAGCCGCCGACGGCGATCGCGGCGACGAGCGCAGCTGCGGCGCCGATCTGGGCGCCCTTGGAACGGCGAAACAGATCCATCACGATCCTCCTGCGGGGTCGACGGCGGCGGTGATGTTGAACCCGACGACCTTGACCGTCTGTCCGCCCGGGAGGCTGGTCTCCTCGAAGGCGGAGCTGGCGAGGTGGACGTCGGACAGCGACGGCATCGTCGAGAGACGGGTGAGCAGCTGCGCGAGGGCGCCGTAGCTGAACGTCTTGCCCTGAATGGTGACCGAAGTCGGGACGGTGCTCCCGGGCGTTGCAGCGGCAGTGACCGCGGGATCCGGGAGGCTGGCGGTCATCGCGGTCAGCCACACGTCTTGCGGCAGCACGCGCGAGAGGTCGTTCAAGACTGCATTCCACGCGAGCCTGCCGCCGAGGAGCGACGCGACCGCGGACGCCCGCGCGGCTGCCTCGCCGCGTAGCTCCGGGCTGATGACCGCGCTCGGCTGGGGAAGTGCGGCGAGCTCGGCTTGCGCGCTGTCGAGCTTGGCCTCGCGGTCGGAGACATCTCCCTTCGCCTGGAAGAACGCGATCCCCATCGCGGCGAGCGGAATCGCCGCCGCGGCGGGCAGCAGCACCGGGGCGAGCCTCGGACGCCACTTGATCCTCACGCGCTGATCCGGGGGAATGAGGTCGACCTCTCGCTCGGGCAGGTCACGCGCGGCGAGGCCGATCGGCACGGCCATGGCCGACAGCGTCCAGTCGGCGCGCCCGGCAAGTGGTAGCCGGGCGATCAGGCGCGCGAGCGGGTCGCCGACGCGAACGCCGACGCCGATCAGCTGGTGGAGCGCGTCGGGGAGCCCGGAGACGTCCGCGAGGGCGCCGGTGACGACGATGTCGGAGATGCCGAGCGAGCCATGTTGCTGCTGGTAGAACTGCAGCGAGCTGACGAGCTCGCGCGCGAACGGCACGAGCCGGGCGCGCACGACGTCTGCGGCGCGCCGCTCGTCCTCGTCCTCGAGAGCCTTGCCGGCGGCACCCTGACGCGCGATCGACTCGACCAGATCCCACGCTTCCTCGGGGGAGCGCTCGAGCTGCTCGGCGATCGACGCCGCGAGCAGGTTGCCGCCCCAGTCGAACGAGCGCGTGAAGTCGCAGCCTCCGCCGCCCGCAACGAGGAGCGTCGAGCCTTCGCGATCGATCGCCACGATGACGGCCGCGCTGTCCTGCGAGTCGACGAGTCCGGGCCGGCCGGGGTCGACGAACGCACGCATGAGCGCAAGAGCGTCGATGTCGACCGCCTCGAGACCCAGCCTCGCCGACCGGAAGGACTCGACGTACGGCATCACCTGGTCGCGCGGCGCGACGACGAGGAGCGTGCGCCGAACGCGCTCGCCGCTCTCGTTGACACGCTCGCTCAGCACCCGGAAGTCGAGGACCGACTCGTGCACGCCGATCGGCAGCACCTCGTGCGCCTTGAACCGGACGGCGTTCGAGAACTGCTCGGCCTCCTCGATGCCCACGATGTCGACCGGGCGGACGCCGATTCGGCTACCGAACAGGCCGAGGCGGATGCCGCGGCGGGGCAGCTTGGCTTCGGCCCACAGAGCCTCGAGCGCCTCCGCCAGCGCACGCTGATCGCGCACTTCGCCGTCGACCACGATGCCGGGGGCGAGCGGGCTGCGCAGAAGCGCCGTCACCTCACCGACGCCGTCCTGCTGCTCGACGACCGCGACCGAGATCGCCGTCGTGGCGATCTTGACGCCGACGGTCGTCTGGCCGGGCCGGCCGCGACTCTTCCCGAGCGCTGCCATCGGGCCGGGCGCCACCGGAGCGGCGGCACGCACCGCGTTGGGCTCGGCGGGCGTCGGCGTCCCGGCGTCCGGCGCCGGCACCGCGTCTTCGCTCGCAGTCGGCTGGACCGCCAGAGGGACGCTGACGACATCGGGCTCGCGCTTACGCCTGAAGTTGATCTCGCGCTTGTAGAACGGCACCTTGTCCTCCGGCTCGGGGGCGGCGAAGACGGGAACGTCGGAGTCGGTGGCGGGCACCCGGTCGGCCTCGGGCACGGAGGCTGCCTCGTCGCGAGGTTCGGCTTCGGGCGCCGCCCCGGGCGAGCGACGGCGGAAGGAGACCTCGCGCATGGAGAGCTCCTGGGTCTCGCCCTGCTCCCAGGTCGGCTCGTCCGGGTGCGCGTCGTCGTGTGGGTTCGAGGTCGTCATGGCAGCTAGCTCCCGGCGACCCGCAGCCCCGATCCCAGCGGGGCGGGCGAGCTGCCGTCGGTCGGAAGGACGGGAATCGGGATACCGGCCCGCTCGAGAGCGGTGACGAGCGCTTCCTGCCGGCTGGAGCGTGCGATGGCCTCGAGGGGATGCACGAGGTTGCGTTCGACGAGATAGCCGAGCGACTGCTCCATCGTCTGCATGCCCCGGCGGGTGCCGGTCTGCATGTACGAGTAGACCTGCTCGATCTTGCCCTGACGGATCAGGTTCCGGATCGCGTCGTCCATGAAGAGGATCTCGAGTGCGCAGACGCGCCCGCTACCATCGGCCTTCGGGAGCAGCGTCTGCGTGACGATCCCCTGCAGCGAGTTGGCGAGCTGCATGCGCACCTGGTCCTGCTGTGCGGCGGGGAAGACGTCGATCACGCGGTCGATCGTGCTCGGCGCGCTCTGCGTGTGCAGGGTGGCGAAGACGAGGTGGCCAGTCTCGGCCGCGGTGAGCGCGGTGGAGATGGTCTCCAGGTCGCGCATCTCGCCGAGGAGGATCACGTCAGGGTCCTGGCGCAGGGCGCCACGCAGAGCGTCCGCGAACCCGGTAGCGTCGGAGCCGATCTCGCGCTGGTTGACGATGCAGCGCTTGTGTGTGTGCAGGAACTCGATCGGGTCCTCGATCGTGATGATGTGGTCGGTGCGCGTCCGGTTGATCTCGTCGATCAGCGAGGCGAGCGTCGTGGACTTGCCCGAGCCCGTCGGCCCCGTGACGAGAACGAGGCCGCGCGGCTTGCTCGTGAGCTCGTGCAGGCTGGACGGGAGACCGAGCTCCTCCACCGACCTGATGTCGGTGGGGATGACGCGGAAGGCGCCGGCCAGGCTCTCGCGCTGGTAGTAGGTGTTCACGCGGAAGCGCGCCAGGCCGCGCAGCCCGTACGCGAAGTCGAGCTGGCGGTTGAGCTCCAGCTGCTTCTGCTGCTCCGTCGTCGTGATGCGGTAGACGAGGTCGCGCATCGTGTCCGGGTCGAGATCGGGGTACTCCTCGAGCAGCTGGATGTGCCCGTGCACGCGCATCGCCGGCTTCGTGCCGACGGTGATATGGAGATCGGAGGCGCCTGACTGGACGACGCGCTCGAGGAGCGTGTCGACCGAGAGCGGCGCGGCGGCGTGATGCTCTGGGTGGGTCACGGGGGAGGCTATCGGCAGCACCCGCCTCGACCTTGAGCACTGACTTCCGGTGCGGTCCCGTCAGGGTTCTCGACCCCTCCGGCACCGGCGGCACAGGCCGGCGGGCCGTGTTCGGGATCCCCCACCGTGCGGGATCCCCCTCCCTCGGAGATCACTCAAACCATGGATGAGGTCCCACCCGCCGCCGGGCCGATACCTCCTCTGTCACGTCGTCCCCTCGCCGTGGAAGGAACGGGTCACATGCGGTACGCGAGGAAGGCGCAGCAGCGCCTCTGGAGACAGGAATCGGGCTTCACGCTGATCGAGCTCCTGATCGTCCTGGTGATCATCGCCATCCTGCTGGCGATCGCCGTCCCGTCATACCTCGGCTTCAGGGACCGCGCGAGCAGCCGTGCGGCCCAGTCCGATATCCGGGCGGCGATGCCGTCCGCCGAGGTGTACTACAACGACAACCTCACGTACGTGGGGATGACGGTCGGCGCGCTGCAGACGATCGACGCCGGGACCAACCCGAGCCTCGTGGTCGGAGGGCTCGGCGCGAATGTGTACTGCTTGGGTCTCGTCGTCGGCGGCAAGAGCTGGAGCGTCCGCGGTCCCGGCAGCGGCACCAACTGGTACAGCGGCAGCACCACGTGCACGGGCGTACCGGGCCCTCCGGGCAGTTGATCCACCCCGCGTCCGGCGGTCGAGAGAGGAGCGGGCAACCGCTCCTCTCTCTCTGTGGCGGACCCTGCGCCGACCGAGACGTCCGCGTCACTCGCCGTGGGGGATGTCACCCCCCGCGAATCACCCATTCGGTGGATCCAGGAACCGCGAGCAGACGCCCGATACCCCGGATGTCGGTTCCACCCTCGTATCCCCGGAAGGGAGCCCAGTAATGCGGTTGATCTCGAAGGCGCAGGCGCGCCTCCGCAACGAGGAGTCGGGCTTCACGCTCATCGAGCTCCTCATCGTCCTGGTGATCATCGCCATCCTGCTGGCGATCGCCGTCCCGTCGTACCTCGGCTTCAAGGATCGCGCCAACCAGCGCGCGGCGCAGTCCAACGTCCGCGCCGCAATCCCGTCTGCCGAGGCGTGGTACTCGGACAACAACAGCTACGCGACGATGACCGCCGCCAAGCTGAAGCTGATCGACAGCGGCCTGTCGGCGTCTGTCACGGTGCAGGGAACCCCGACGGTCAGCCGGTACTGCCTCCAGGCGAGCGTGGGCGGCAAGTTCGCACACGCGTCCGGGCCTGGCGGCACGGCGAAGCAGGGCGCCTGCTAGCCGGTACGCACGACGCTGGAACGACTCGAGGGGCGCGTGCCAACGCGCCCCTCGACGTTTCTCGTCCTCAAGCACCGTCTCGCTGACGCCGAAGAGCAACCGTGATGTCCGTCGACGCGACCCCCCTTCCTTCACGCATCGCTCGACCGCGGCTTGCCATTCGGCTCGTCGAGCTTCCGGATCGGGCGCTGCTCGGCGGACTCGTGATCCTGACGGCGGCTGTTCGCTTCGCCGTCGCGCTCCTGCACACGACGCCGCGCTTCTTCCCGGACGAGTACATCTACCCTGCGCTCGCCCAGTCGTTGTTGCACGGCCGGCTCGAGATCCGAGGAGAGCCGGCGCATTTCCCCGCGCTGCTCGAATCGATCGTCACGGCACCGCTTTGGCTCGCAGGTGGAGTCGAGCTGCCGTTCCGACTCACTCAGCTGCTCCATGCGGTGCTGGCAGCGGCGGCCATCATCCCGATCTACGCGATCTGCCGCCGTCTCGACCTGCCGCGCTGGCAGCGGTTCGCCTGCGCTGCCATCACCGCGGTCCTCCCCGTGTTCATCTACGCCACGTACGTCAGCGCGGACGCACTGGGTACGTTGGTCGCCTTGGCGGCGATCGCCACCGGCACAGCGGTGATCGCCGCGCCCGCGCGGCGCCGAGAGGTGCTCTTTCTCGCGCTGGCCGGCCTCGCCACGTTCGCCCGCGTCCAGTACGTCGTCTTGCTTCCGGCCTTCGCGCTCGCCGCGCTCGTGATCTGCCACTGGCGGCCCTGGCGGACCGTGCGCTGCTTCCCGGTCGTCACGGCCTCGTTCGCGGCTGCCGCTGCCTGCGCGTTGGCGCTCGGCCCCTCGCGTCTGCTCGGCTACTACGACGGACTCCTCGACACTGGCATCGCTCCGCTGGCGATGGCGCGTTGGGCGGGCACAGATCTGGTCCTCCTCGCGTGCGCCGGAGGGCTTGTGCTCGCGCCTGCGGCGGCGGTGGGACTCGCCTGGGGAATCGCGCGCCCGCGCTCCAGGGTCGAGCACGCCTTTGCAGCGCTGTCGGGCTCCTTCCTCCTGCTGACCCTGCTCGCCGCGGTGATCTACAACACGAACGGCTCGCCTCGCTTCCAGGAGCGGTACTTCATGGCGGTGCTGCCGCTGCTCGCACCCCTGGCCTGTCTCGGCACGCAGCGACTGAGCGCACGGGGGCCTCGCCTCGTGCTCGCGGGCGCCACCCTTGGGCTCCTCGCGTTCATCGCCGGCAAGCCCTTGCCCGACTACGTGCAGGACAACGGGGATCAGGACTCGCCCCTGTTGCAGGGTGTGGTGTGGCTGACGTGGCGCCTCGGCACGACCCCGGCCGGCCTGGGGTTGGCGGTGCTCGCGGCTGCGGTCCTCCTCGCCACCGCCGTCGGTCTCGTCTTCAGCCTCACCCACCGGAGCTCCGCCTTCATGCTCGCAGCCGCGGCGCTCCTCCTCACGCTCGCCTCGCTCGCTGCCGTCGGCACCGATCTCACCTACGCCAACGGAGCCTGGAAGTCGGCACTCGGCCGAGATGCCCGGTGGATCGACAACGCGAAGCAGGGCCAAGTCTCGGTCGTGCTCCCGCGGATCACGCTGCGGTGGATCGTGTCCGAGCAGCTCTTCTGGAACAGGAGTCTCGACCGCGTGCTCTCGCTGTCGGATGCCGTTCCCCCCGATGCCTTTCAGAGCATGCCGGTCCGCATCGACTCCGACGGGCGTGCTGCTCGAGCTCGGCCAACCGGTCAGAAGGCCGATCCTGTTCGAGGAGTACGGCGCCAGCGCGCAACTCGACGACGCGAAGCTGATCAGCCGCGAGGGGAACGCCTCGTTGTGGCGGCCTCGCGACACGGTCCGCTTCGCGATGCTCACGGACGGTCTCTATCTCGGCGACGAGCTGGGCTACCGGGGCGCGGAGATCAATCTTTGGCCCCGCGCCACCGGGCCGCGCACGGGAGTGCTCTGTCTCCGCCTCGGCGTCGCCAAGAACGCAGCGCCGGTGACGATCGCCGTCGGCAGCGGCACGTGGCGTCGACGGTTCGTCCTGGACCCCGGGCGCACGCGACACGTGTCTCTCCCGCTGACGATCGACCGACCCACCCGCGTGAACGTCCGCCGGCCCAAGGTCTCGAAAGACGAGAGCGCTCAGGTGATCACGATGGCTGCTCCGCGGTTCGTCGATCGCGCAAGCGCGCAGACGCCTGCGGCGGCGTGCCGGTGAGCAACACCGCTGTATCTCTTAGTCCCGCCTCGCGACTCCGGTTCCGTCTCCGCGCGCATGCTGTGGCGGTTCCGGCCGCAGCACTCTTGGTACCCCTCGTCATACTGAGTGCGGTCCTCCGATTCGCGGCTGCGCTTCAGCACACGACCCCGCGGCTCTTTCCGGACGAGTACATCTACGCGGAGCTCGCCCGCTCTCTCGCCGACGGCCGCCTGGAGATCCGCGGCGAGCGCGCCCACTTCCCGGCCCTGCTCGAGCCCTTGCTGACGGCGCCGCTTTGGCTTCCGGCCAACGTTGAAGCTTCGTTCCGCCTGACGCAGGCTCTGCACGCGGTCGTCGCTTCGCTCGTCGCCGTACCCGTCTACCTGATCGCGTGCAGGCTGGCTCTGCCTGCCTGGCAACGCCTTCTGGCGGCTGGCCTCTCAGTGGCCCTGCCTTCGCTGCTCTTCTCGTCGTACCTCACTGCAGACGTCCTCGGTCTCACCCTTGCCCTGACTGCGGTCTATGCCGGAATCGTCGCGCTGCAGTCGGCCGGCAACCGCGCTCAACTCGCCTTCCTCGTCGCGGCCGGACTCGCGACCTTTGCGCGCGTGCAGTACGTGGTCCTGCTACCCGCCTTCGCCGCGGCGGCGCTGTCCGTCTCGTCGTGGCACCCGATCGTGACTGTGCGGCGGTATCTGCTCACGGCATCGTTCCTGGCTCTCGCTGCCGGTTGCGCCCTGCTGCTCGGGCCGGGTCGAATCCTCGGGTACTACCATGGCATTCTCGATCTGGACGTGGAGCTCGGCGCCATGGCTCATTGGGCGCGCCTCGATCTCATGCTGTTGGTTTACGCCTCGGGTGTCGCGCTCGTGCCCCTGGCCCTGGTCGGGCTCGTTGGTGGCATAGCAACACCGCTGGACGACGCCGAGCGAGGCTTTGCGACGCTGGTCGGGGCTGTTGCGGGCTGCCTGCTCGTCGAGACCGTCATCTACGCGACCGGAACGAACCGCTTCCAGGAGCGCTACCTGATGGCCCTCGGCCCGATCGTCCCCCTGCTCTTTTTCACCGGTTCCCGTCACCTGGCGAAACGGTGGTCCAGGCTCGGCGTCGCTGGCGCATCGCTCCTGCTCATGCTCGTCGCGATCAGGGAGCCTCTGGCGGGTTTGGCCTCGGGCGATGCGGCGCAGGATTCACCGCTTCTGCAGTCGCTCCTGGAGCTCGAACGCCTGGCGGGGGAGTCGAACGGCTCGTTGCTCGTCTCGCTTGGTGCGGTCGCGCTCCTGCTCGTTGCGATGGTGGCCGCTTTCCGACCCAGACCATGGATCGCACTCACCGCCCTCCTCGCGCTCGTCGCTCTGCTCGCTACGTCTGTCGGCGCCGTGTCCACCGACGTACAGCGCTCACGAGGAGTGAGGGAAACCCTGCCCGAGGACCTTCGGTTCGTCGATCGCGCCGGAGTGCGGGACGTGCCCGTGCTCGTCTCACCCCTGTCCTACCGGCCCTTTGTCTCGTCGGCCCTCTTCTGGAATCGGAGCCTCACGCGGTTGCTCCTGCTGAAGGGAGCACCAGGGGTCGACGCCTTCGGAGCCGATCACGTGACAGTGGCGGCAGACGGCGCCATCCATGCCGGAGGCGAGGAAATGAAGGGCGCCCTCCTGGTGGACGAGTACGGATCGCAAGCCGAGCTGGATGGGGCCAGTCTCGTGCGCCGCGTCCGCGGCGCAAGCCTGTGGACCTCCAATCGACCGTTCCATCTCGCCATGCTCACGGAGGGTCGGTATCTGGACGGTTGGCTCACCTGGCCGAACGCCGACATCTCGGTCTGGCCGGCTCCGGACCACGCCCGGGTCGGCACGCTCTGCCTCGACCTCCGCACTCGATCCGGCCTGCCCGCCACCGTCCAGCTCGAGGCCCGGGGGTTCAAGCAGACGGTTCCGCTCGCGTCCGGCGAGCGGAAGCTCGTCGCCATCCCCGTCAATGCGACAGGGAAGTGGACGCTTCGCGTCGGAAGCGACCAGGCCATTTCGGCGGGCGATCGTCTCGTGAGCGTGCACACGGAGCGACCGCGCTTCGTCGAGCGCTCCGTTGGGCCTCAAGCGGCCGCGGCCCGCTGCCGATAAAGGAGAGCACTGTGACCACCTCATTCAACTCACGCCTCCTCGCTGTGATCGCCGTCGTCGCGGCACTCGCAGTTGGTCTCGTCGCCTACATGCAGCTCAAAAAGAACGACGAGGCGACAACCGCTCCCACGACGGCAACGTCGACGTCGACCAAGCCGACTCCCCGCCACGGGAAGCCAGCGGCAGCGAAGGTCGTCCTGCTGCCCGGCCTACCAGGCTCCGTCGCCGGCAAGCTCCGCCGCTCGAAGGTCGTCGTCGTTACCGTCTACCAGGGTGCGACGCCCGACGACCTGCGAACGATCTCGAGCGCACGCAAGGGAGCACGCTCCGTCGGCGCCGGCTTCCTCGCAGTCAACCTCGCCAACGAGAAGCGTGCACGCGCCCTCGCACCGTTCGTCGGGGACGCATCGCCGCCCACGCTCGTCGTCGTCAAGCGTCCGGGCACGATCGTCACGCGCCTGACGGGGCCGGTGGACGGAGACCTCGTCGCCCAGGCAGCGTTCAACGCCGGCGCACGCCGCCGGTGAGCACAGCCGACGCAGCGACGGACATCGCCGACGCGGGCGCCCCTCGCGAGCTCTTCTCCTACGAAGTGCGACGCGAGGGGCGCCCGCTCGTCGTCCTGCGCGGTTTGCGGGAGGGGAGTGGCCCCGCGCTCGTCGTGGAGGCGGAAGTGCGACGCGGCGACGCCACGGAGGCCGTCATCCGGCCCTTCCCGTTCGCCACCGAGCAGCAGGCCCGCCGCTTCGTCGACGAGGCGCTGCTCACGCTGCAGTACCTCGACTGCGACGTGATCGACCCCGAGGAGCGCGTCGTGCGCAACTCGACGGTCACGGACGGGTAGCGCCCGCGCGACCGTTCAACGACGCGTACGCGTCCACCGGCTCGCGCGCACGCCTGAGCCATGTTTCCGACAGCCCGATCGCCGGCGGCCCCCGGAGCCGGTCGCCTCGCTGCAAGGAAAGGCGTGAGGCTGCCGATGGTTCTCGGCACACCGCGTCGTTCTGACGCGCTTGCGTTCGACGCGCGCCGTACGACGTGACACCACCTGGGTTGCGACACCGTCGTATCCACCCGCGTCGTGTGCGTCGGCACCGCGTCTCGGGCGCCTGTGGTTCGTCTGTGGGCCTTCGTCGGGAAGCAGGCGGCGCAGTGATGAGTCGTCCCGGACCGCCACCTGCGGGCGACGCACGCCGCAGCGCCTGTCGGCAGCGGCGCCCGGCCCGTGGCTCAGTGCGAGATCACGCGCGCGAGCTCCTCGAGGGACGTGAGGCCGGCGGCCGCCTTGGCGACGCCGTCGTCCCAGAGGGTGCGCATGCCGGCCGCGGCAGCGGCCCGATCGATCTCGTCACGCGTCGCACTCCGCGCTGCCAGCCCCTCGAGCTCCTCGGTCATCAGGAGCAGCTGGAAGACGCCGATCCGGCCCTTGTAGCCCGTGCGGTTGCAGCGGGGGCAGCCGATCTTCCGGTACAGCACCATGCCCTCACGGGCGGCCGCCATCTCCGGCGAGATGTGAGCCTGCATCAGCTCCTCGTTCGTCGGCGTGTACATCTCGCAGCAGTTCGTGCACAGGCGGCGCGCGAGGCGCTGCGCAAGCACGGCGCTGACCGCCGAGCCGGTGAGGAACGGCTCGACGCCCATCTCGTTGAGACGCGTCAGCGCTCCGGGCGCGTCGTTCGTGTGCAGCGTCGAGAGCACGAAGTGTCCGGTCAGGGCCGACTCGATCGCCATCTTCGCGGTCTCGCCGTCGCGGATCTCGCCGACCATGATCACGTCCGGGTCGGAGCGCAGGATCGAGCGCAGCGCCAGCGCGAACGTGAGATCCGCCTTCGTGTTGATCTGCACCTGGTTGATCCCGGGCAGGCGGTACTCGACCGGGTCCTCGACCGTGATGATGTTGATCTCGGGGCGCATGATCTCGTTCAGGCCCGCGTACAGGGTCGTGGACTTGCCCGACCCTGTCGGCCCGGTGACGAGCAGCGCGCCGGTCGGCCTGGCGATCACTTCCGCGAGCGTCTGCCGCATCGATTCGGAGAGACCGAGCGCCTCGAGCGTCGGCGCCTTCTTGGACTTGTCGATCAAGCGCATCACGACCTGCTCGCCGTCGACCGTGGGTAGCACGGCGACGCGGATGTCGAGAACCCGCCCGACGGCGGAGGCGTTGAGCGAGATCCGGCCGTCCTGCGGGCGGCGCCGCTCGGCGATGTCGAGCTTCGAGAGCACCTTGAGACGCGTCGTCACGCCCGTGGCCATGCGCTTCGGGATTCGCTGCAGCTCCTGCAGCACCCCGTCGATGCGGATCCGGACGACGAGCGCGTCCTCCTGCGGGGCGAAATGGATGTCGCTCGCGTTCTCGCCGGCGGCCTGCATCACGATCGAGTTGACGAGCCGGACGAGCGGGGCGTCCGAGACGCCGTCGTCGATCTCGAGGTCGTCGGCGTCCTCGTCGATGACCTCGATCTCGTCGAGGTAGGACTGGGTCTCCGTGACCTCGCTCTGGCGGGCGATGCGATCGAGCTCGGCGACGATGTCGTCGCGGCTCGCGACGGCGAGATCGACGGAGTAGCGCGTGGCGATCTTGAGCTCGTCGATGCCGTGCACGTTCCCAGGGTCCGCGACAGCGACGCGCAGGCGGTCGCCGAGCCGGTTGACGGGAATGGCCACGACCCGCTTCAGCGTCCGCAACGGGATCTGCTCGGCGGCGTCCGGCGAGACGCGCTCCTCGGCGAGGTCGATGTACGGCAGGTCGAAGCGCCGCGCCAGCGCGCGCGCCACTCCGGTGGGAGTCGCGACGCCCTCGACGGCGAGCGCCTGCGCGAGCGACCCGATGCCGGCACGCCCGCGGGCGGCGGACAATCGATCGGGAGCGACGATGTCGGTGGCCGCGACGAGCTCGGCGACGAGGTCGTTGATCGTGGCGAAGCCGAGGTCGGCGACGACCCGTGGAGAGGAGGTCGGCGGCGCGCCTCCGTGGCCGTTGCCGTTTCCGGCCACGCTATGCAATTGCGGTGTGGGCTCGGCCTGGGCCATCGCGTCGCTCATCCCAGGTATCGGCACCGGGCGCGCTGCGGTTGAGCCAGAGAGTCCGCCCGGCTGCGGCGGACTCCGCGGCTCACGTGCTCGGAAGCTCCCGGAAGAGAAGGACCGTGTACGCGTCCTGGATGATCGGGAACCATGGCGGAGACAGGTACTGGAGCTCCGGCGCGTAGCCGTAGTTCCGCGTCACGAACATCGTCAACGAGCCGCCCAGGTTCGTCGCCGAGGAGCCCGTGAAGTTCATGGTCGCGTGGCTGCCGTCCTGCACGAACGTCTTCCACGTGCCGTTCTGGGCGAGCACGCCGGCGGTCCAGGTGAGCACGCTCGGCGTGTAGCGGGCGATCACGACGTCGTTCGTGGCGACGAGACCGAGCACGTCGCTGCCGGGAGTGACGTAGCTGATGTTGTCGGCGACCACGATGTCGTCCGCCGAGGCCACCGTGACCCGGCCCTTGACCGTGCCGCGCACGATCGCCGTCTCCGTCGTGTAGATCGCCCCGTTCGACGGTACGTTGAACGGGCTCCCCGCCTGCGTCGTGCAGGTCGGCGCGAGGTCGGCGACGTCGCGAAGCGGGCTACCCGCACGCACGCACGACTCGACGCCGACGGTCCCGTTGTTGTTGAACGTGAACCGCCAGGCCGCCTTCGCCGGGTTGCTCATGTAGATGCCGCCGTACTGCGCCGCCGCCGACACGTCGACGAACGACGTGAGGAAGGTGGCGAAGTTGATCGGCGTCTTGATCTGATCGCGGATGTCCGACTTGCCGTTGCTGTTGGTGTCGTCCTGGTCGTAGACCGTGGCGCCGTTCTGCAGCGTCGGCTCGTCGTTGATCTGCCCCTCGGCATAGACGCTCGCCGTCGCGATGCCGTCGTGGTCGATGTCGCCGTTGGCGTAGATCTTCCCGTTCGTGGTCGCCCCCACACCCCAGGCCACGTCGCCGTTGACGACCCGGTAGAAGTCGGCGAGGGACGAGGGGCGGATCAGCGCCTCCACCGTCCTCTTGTCGGCCGTGTCGTTGATGCGCCGGCCGGTGGCGGTGATCTTGACGTACTGCGTCCCCGCCGTCGGCGCTGCAATCTGCAGGTTGTACTCGTAGCCGTTCGGCAGCTGCCTCCAGTTGTTGGCGCCGTTGGGGTACGTCCACGACAGCGGATACGGCCACGCGGCGCCGGGGCCGACGTCTGCGCCCGTCACTGTCGGGTGACGCGTCGACTCGCCCACGGCGACGTAGTGCCCGTAGTAGAGGCGATCCTCGACGAGCTTGGAGACGTAGTCGTTGATGCCCGCCTCCGCGGCCTGGAACGCGGTCGAGCGCTTGACGGCCTGTGCGCTCCGCGTCGACTCGTTGCTCGCCGTGATCAGCAGCGTCAAGCCGATCACGCTGAGCACGACGCCGATGAAGACGACGAGAACCATGGCGATCCCTCGCTCGTCCCGCAGCACGGTCTGTCTGGTCATGTGGGCGTGATCCTCAGGGTGACGTCGGTCGTGTAGGGGTAGGTCCGGGTGGGAGCCGACACGGTGGCGACCGTGAAGTTGAGTCCGACCGAGCGCACGGCGGAGGCCGTGGCAGTCGTCGCCCCGGCTGCGTCCTGGTAGGTGAAGAGCGTCGTGTTCTTGACCGAAGTGACCTCGGGGAGCCAGCTTCCGGGCGCCGGGATGTTCGCGGGATCCACGTCGGGCCCGATCGCCTGCCGCCGCTCGAGCGTCTGGCCGGTGAGCCGGTAGGAGATCCGGCGGAGCTTGAACGGCTGTGCCTTGTCGAGGGAGAGGAACGTGATGCTCGACGGCCCGATCGCCTCGATCGGCGACTGCCCGACGATGCCCGTGTAGGCCTGGCGCAGGTCGGTCGCGAGCCGCTCCAAAGCGAAGCGCGTCTCTGCCTGCAGCGTCGTCTGCCGCTCCACCTCGTCCCCCTGGTGGATCGTCACGCTCATCAGCAGCGCGAAGGCCGCGGTGAGGACGCCCAGGAACACCATGGCGATCAGCGTGTCCATGAGGCTGTAGCCCCGCTGGTCGCGAATCGTGGTGAGGAGCCGCCGGCGCATCAGGGGCAGGGGAGGACGACCGAGTTCAGCGTGATGTTGATGGTCGGAGTGCCCGAGTTGACCGTCTTGTTGGTGTACGGGTACTCGCCGGAGTTCGTTCCGGAGCATTTGTAGGCGCGGACCAGGTAACCGTTGCCGGCCGGCAGGTTGCTGAAGGTCGCATTGCCGCTGGTGTTCGTGGCCGCTGTTCGCAACGGGATCGACATCGGCCCGCCGGAGAGCTCGACGGTGACGCCGCTGACGTTGGTCGCGCCCTTCTTCACGTTGATCGTGAGCGTTGAGGCCGTCGGCAGCGAGATGCTGACGTTGGTCGTCTGCCCCTCGACGACCGACGCGGGTTGCGTGATGGTGTTGCCGGCGTACGTGACGACGACGCTGTAACCGGTTCCCTCCGGCACGTCCGGCACATTGACCTGGCCGTTGACGTCGGCGATCAGGCCTGGGATGGACACGTTGTTCGGGCCGCCGAGGATGTCGACGGTCGCGTTGGGGACGGGAGCGCCGGCCCAGGTGACCGTGGCCCGGATCGTGCCCACCGGGCACGGCTGCAGGACGAGGTCGAACGTCGAGGCCGTCACTGTCGGGTAGCCCGCGTCGGGCACGTAGCGAGTCTCGGGCACCGAGCAGAGAGGAGGGCCGCCGCTCGTGCGCGCGGTGACCGTGTACTCGAGGCCCGGGATGATCGACTCCGTTCCGAGCGAGTTCACCGTTCGCGTGCCGCCCGTGACGGCAAAGGTCTGCGTCTGACGTGTCGAGCTGATCTCGACGTTCGCCGTTCCGGGGTAGAGCACACCGAGACCGTCCTTGACGAGCAGGTTGATCTGGGCCGCCTTGTAGATCCGGATCGAGGTGTTCCGCGTCTGGCCCGGCCCCACCTGCATGTGGTTCGGGCTGGCCGTCGCGCCGGGGAGGTCCTCGGGCAGCGTCTCGTACCCGGCCATCGCGGCCGTGAGGTCGTAGTAGCCTGCGCCGCTCGGCGTCAGGGCCGCGAAGGTCACCGCGCCGGTGACGTCAGCCGTGTCGGAACGGGGCGCGCTCGGCCCGGTGCCGAGGTTGACGGTCGCGCCGACGGCCGGGGCATTGATCCCGGCGCCGATGTCGATCACGCTGACGTTGATCACCGCGTTGTTGATGCCGCCGAGCGGAGCGCGCGCGAGCGGCGCGACGTAGGTCGTCTGGCGGGTGAGGACCTTGTTGTCCGTGTTCCGCAGCACCGAGACCGTGACCCGCTTGTAGTTGGCGGAGGTCGCGTAGCTCGTCGGGGTCGGGTCGTTGACGTACGCGATCTGCGTCTGCAGGGTCGCGGCCAGGCCCCGCACGCTGATCGGCGTCGAGCCGGCGACCGTACCGGGCGGGTTGCCCGAGACCGTGCCGACGGAGTCGTACGGCAGCTTGCGGATCTTCTCCACCTGATCCATCGCCGCCTGTTCGGCCACCGTCCGCTGCCGGGCGA
This sequence comes from uncultured Actinomycetes bacterium, assembly GCA_963708005.1. GTDB lineage: Bacteria > Actinomycetota > Thermoleophilia > Gaiellales > Gaiellaceae > Gaiella. The sequence continues at coordinate 238,001 of CAVPRY010000001.1, forward strand.
GGCTCTGCATCGAGATCGAGCTCGTGAGGAGCCCGACGAGCGACGTGGCGATGATCAGGAAGATGGCGAGCGCGGCGATGGCCTCGATCGAGCCGAAGCCGCCGGTGCGCCGCAGAGCGGTCACGTGCCGGCGAGAGAACAGGTACCGCGACGGGCCGAGCCGCCGCAGATGCTCGGGCAGGGTCATCTGATCTGGTCCGTGAGAGAGGGCGGTCTCACGTTCATCGATCGAAGAGATCGGCATATCCCCCAACAAGGTCATTCCCCCAGAAGAGGGCAATGACCGCGCCGAGGGCGAGGAAGGGCACGAGCGGAATGGCCATCTTCCGGGCCCGGCTCCCGTGGCGGACGAAGAGCACGAGCGTCGGCACGAGACCGGCGACGAACCCGATGAAGAGCGCGGCGAAGACGTTGCGGCCGAGCATGGCGCCGAGCAGGAGCGCGAGCTTGACGTCACCCATGCCGAGGCCCTTCGGATACGCGAGCGCGACGAGGAGGAGCCCGCCGGCAGCGCCGAGCGCGGCCAGCGGCCATTCGATGCTGGGCTCGTTGATCAGCTGCGCGGCGAGCACGATTCCCGCCGCCGGCAGGACGATCCTGTTGGGCACGATACGGTGCTCGAGGTCGATGGCCGAGAGCACGACGAGAACGACGCAGAAGAACGCCGCGATCAGGGCGTAGAAGGTGAGCCCGAAGCGAAGGACGCAGGCGCCGATCAGCAGCGCGGTGGCGAGCTCGACGAGCGGGTAGCGAAGCGGGATCCGTGCCTCGCAATGGCGGCAGCGCCCGCGCAGGAGCGCATACGAGACGAGCGGGACGTTGTCGCGAGCCGCGATGTCCGTCCCGCACGACATGCAGGCCGACGGTGGGCGCACGATCGAGCGACGCACCGGGACACGGGCGGCGACGACGTTCAGGAAGCTCCCGAGAGCAAGACCAGGCGCGGCGACGGCGGCTGCGAGCGCCACGCTCACGTTACGAGGTGCGGAGACCGGCACCCAGTGGGGCCAGCGACCCCTGCGCACGCTCGCCGTTCGACTCCTGCGTCCCGCTCTGGTCGGCCTCGTAGCGCTGCTTCTTCTCCGCCGACTCGAGGGCGACGAGGAAGTCGTGCTTGTTCGTGGCCGAGTTGGCGGCGACGTCGCGTTCCACGTCGCCCTTGAGCACGAGCTCGATCAGCGAGTCGGAGAACGTCTGCATCTCGTAGTACTCGCCGGCCGCGATCGCGTCCGTGATCTCGTCCGGGCGGTTCTCGCGGATCAGATCCTGGATGCGCGCGTTCGTCACCATCACCTCGACGGCGGGCAGACGGCCGCCGCCGGCGCGCGGCAAGCAGGCGCTGGCTGACCACGCCGCGCAGCGTGCCGGCGAGGATGGAGCGGATCTGCGGCTGCTTCGCCGCCGGGAAGAACTCGATCAGGCGGCCGAGCGTCTCTGCCGCGTCGATCGTGTGCAGCGTGGAGAAGACGAGGTGGCCGGACTCCGCCGCCTGCAACGCCGTGTGCGCGGTCTCGGTGTCGCGCAGCTCGCCGATCAGGATCACGTCCGGGTCCTGCCGGAGCACGCGCCGCAGTGCCTGCTCGAAGCTGACGGTGTCGAGGCCGATCTCGCGCTGGTTGACGATGCAGCCGCGGTCGGCGTGCAGGATCTCGATCGGGTCCTCGACCGTGACGATGTGCTGGCGCCGCGTGCGGTTGATGTGGTCGAGCATCGGCTGCGAGCGTCGTCGTCTTGCCCGAGCCGGTGGCGCCGGTGACGAGGATCAGCCCGCGGTGCTCGCCCGCGAGCCGCTTCACACCTGCCGGCAGCCCCAGCTGGTCGAAGTTCGGGATCTCGCTCGGGATCACGCGGAACGCGAACGAGATGGCGCCGCGCTGCCTGAAGCCGTTGACACGGAAGCGCGGCAGCTCGGGCTGCGAGTAGGCGATGTCGAGGTCGCCCGTCTCCTCGAACACCTCGCGCCGACGCGGCGAGATCATGGTCACGGCGTGCAGGACGGATTCGAGATCCGGCTCGGTCAGCGGTGGATGCTCGACGACCTGCTCGAGGTCGCCGTCCATGCGCACGACGGGCGGCTGGCCGAGCTTCAGGTGGACATCGGAGGCGCCCATGTCGACGGCGCGCCGCAGCAGAGGGTTGAGTTCCATGGCCCAAGCATCGGCAGCGCGGGGCGCAGGCTTGAGATCAGGATCCCGACCCGCGGGCCAGCGCGCGCGATCGCGCGCAGCGGCGGGCGCGCCAGGCCTCGGGCCTCGTTCGGGTGACGCACCTCGCCGCGCAGGAGGCCCGAGACGACGCCGAAGACGCCCGGCGACCGCGCCGCCCAGAAGCAGAACGCCGGGTGCCGGTCGAGCGCGCGCTTCGCCGCCCACGAGGCGGCGGCATGGTGGTCGAGCGCGGCCGCCAGCGCCGCCGGGTACTCGTCGAGCCGGCCGCCGACGATCGCGTCGGCCGCGAGGCGCGCGGAGACGAACGCCTCGTAGATCCCGTCGCCCGAGAGCGGATCGACGAGACCCGCGGCGTCGCCGACGAGGAGCACCCTGCCGCATGCCGGGACGCCGCCCGAGCGGCGCATCGGCAGCCGGTGCCCGCGCACGTCGACCATCGCCTCGCGGTCGAGACCCTCGCTCCCGATGAGCCGGTCGAGGTGCGTCCGCAGGCGCGGGCCCTCGCTCCCCCAGCCGCCGACGCCGATGTTGGCGTGGTCGCCCTTCGGAAACACCCACCCGTACCCACCGGGGACCGACCCGAGCTCGATCACGGCGGTCCGCCGGTAGCGCTCCGGCGGCAGCACCGGCCAGGGCACGTTGCCCTCGAGCGCCACCCCGAGGACGATCCCGGGATCGAGCCCGGCCGCTCGTGCCACGACGCCGTTCGCGCCGTCGGCGCCGACGACGACGTCCGCGCGCACGGAGGCGCCGCCCAGGCGCGCCGTCACCCCCACCCCGTCGGCGCCCACCTCGACGTCCTCCACGCGCAGACCGTCACGAACGTCGGCCCCCGCCGCGGCGGCCTGCTCGACGAGATGGGCATCGAGCCGCCGACGTTGGGTCATCGCGATCAGCGGAGCGGCGCTGCGGCGCCGGAACCGGCGCCCCCCGGCCAGGCGCAGCTCGAAGGTGTCGACGACGTGCTCGACGACGGGCGTCACGTCACAAGGTGCGTGCCTGAGCGCCCGCCCCGTCAGCCCTCCGCCGCACGGCTTGTCGCGGGGGAACCGGGCCCGGTCGGCGAGCACGACGCGCACACCCGCTCGAGCCAGCCGCAGCGCCGTCGCCGAGCCGGCAGGGCCGGCACCTACGACCAGCGACGTCGACACGCTCCACGCGCGGATCGTAGGCGTCGCCCGCCCCGCTCGAGCGGGCCTTGCAACAGACTGTTACTTGGCGGGGCGTGGGACGCAGCGATCGCTGCCTGCGCACGTCCGCAGCACGTCGATCCGCGGCGGCAGCGAGCGCCCTGCCGGCCAGGAGAGTCGCAGCAGCAGCGAGGCCGCGTTGTTGCCGTAGTCGAGCTCACGCAGACCGCGCTCCGGATTCGCGCGCTGCACGAGCTCGTACAGCCCTGCCCGCATGCCCGTCAGGTCGAGATCCTGCCCGTGGAAGAAGGCGGGGTAGCGGTCGGTGTAGCCGACCGACGAGCCTTCCTCCACCGCGAGCGCCTCCGGCCGCAGCGTGCCGCAGTCGCCGACGAAGCGCGGCAGCGCCGGCTTCCTGCCGGCGACGTGGCGGGCGAGCCCCCAGCGGTCGACGAGGCAGAACCCCGACTTGCGGTCACGAACCACGAGGCTCCCGTCGAGACGGCGGAGCTCGTAGCGCACGAAGTCGTCGAGGTGCCAGTGCCGGTGCGGCGGGTGGAGCTCGTAGCGAAGACGGCCGGCGCCGCGCAGGACGACGACGGAGCCACCGCGGCGCTCCACGAGCTGCTCCACGAGCATCGGTCCCCGTGCCGAGGTGCGCCGGCCGCGCAGCCAGAGCGGCCCGTCGCCGAGGTTGTCCGTCGCGGAGGTGAAGCCGAGGAGAAAGCGGCCGGAGGCGGCGCTGCGGACGACGAGGTCGGCTGGAGGGCGCTGGTCGAGATCCGGCAGCCGGGTGCTTCGGGCGGGGGCGACCACGCTGTGCAGCAGTCCCCAGACGACCTGCTCGGCGCCCTGTGGAGCGCCCGCGAGCGGGCGAGGGCTGCCCCCGCCTGCACGCGTGAGCCACGGGCGCAACGTGCCGCCGCTGCCGCGGACGAAGCCGACGAACCGCCCGTCCGGCGACCAGTCCGGCCGGCCTTCGTAGTCACGTGAAGCCACGAGCCGGCGTGTCGACCCCGACGCGTCGGCGACCCAGACGTCGGCGGCACCTGCGACGATGCCTGTATACGCGAGCCGCTCGCCGGAGGGATGCCAGTCGGGCGCTCGGGCGTCGCCCGCCGGGTCGAGCAGCAGCTCGGGAGTACCCCCGTGCGCCGCGACGGTCCAGAGGTCGAACGAGCCCTGCCGATCCGAAGCGAAGGCGATCGTGCGCCCGTCGGGGGCCCATGTGGGCTCGCGGTCGTCGCCCTCGCCGCGCGTCAGCTTGCGAACGCGCGTGCGGTCGAAGCGCATCCGGTACAGGTCGTGATCGGTCGCCGTCCCGCTCGCCCACACGAGCGTGGAGCCGTCGGGCGACCAGGCCGGCTCGACATCCTCGCGGCGCGGGCTCCAGGTCAGGCGGTCGAGCTCGCCGGTGGCGATGTCGACCGCGTACAGCTCGCGGTTCCCCGCCCGCTCGCTCGTGAACGCGAGCCTCCGCCCGGACGGCGAGACGGCGATGTCGTGGTCGCCCGGCTGGAGCCATGGCAACGCCGTCCGCGCGCTGCCGTCGGCGAGGGCCGCCGTCGCACCCTCCGCATCCACGACGAGGATCGCGGATCTGGTCGCGAGCGCTCGCGGCCCAGATGCCCCGGCGACGTGGGCGACGACGAGGGGCAGCGCGGCGAAGAGCGCCAGCCCGAGACCCGTGCCTGCCGCCGCCAGACCCCTCCGCGCACCCGCCACGGCGATCACTTTCGCAGGTCGCCCGGAGGGGGCGCGGCTACAATGGCGCGTCGCGCAGGGGTTCCCGAGTGGCCAAAGGGGGCGGGCTGTAAACCCGCTGGCTCAGCCTTCAGAGGTTCGAATCCTCTCCCCTGCATAGGGCGTGGGGGAACCGCATGGTTCCCCCACGTGCCCCCTCCTTCCACGCGTGCCACAGCGAGGGCGCAACTGACCTCCCGCCGGGCGAAGCCCGGCTCCGGTCGCCGAGCGTGGTGGCTTCGCAAACGCTGAACACCCAATGCAGCGGGTGCGGCGCGGTGTGCCGGCGAGACTGTTCAGCGCAGCGCCGCAGCGGTCGACGGTGTCGCGTTGACCGCTGCCAGGACGCGCCGCGTCACGCTGTCGAGCGTTACCGCAGCCACTGGCGTGAGCCGGTCACAGACGAAATCCCAGTGCAGGGAGACCCGGTCGCCCGGGCGCAGGTCGGATGCCAGGGCCAGCCCGCGGTCGCGCCAGCGGACGTCGCGGCGCGTCCACGACCCGAGTGCGAGCGCGTGGCCGTCCCACAGGATGGGCCGCGCGAGGACGCGCGCCGTGTCGGGGCCCACCGATTCGACGAGCGCGGGCGTCGTCCGACACTGGTCGAGGATGTGCAGCGGCTGCTCGACCACGCCCGTCCGCATGAGGCCGAGCCACGGGTAGACGGCGAAGACGTGGAACGAGTGGTGAGGCACGGCGCCGGCGGCGACCGAGTACAGGACGCGTCGCCACGTCCGGCCGATCCGGCCGCGAAAGCGGTCCTCCACGTGGCGGGCGAGGGCCCCCGAGCGGACGCGGCCGAGGAGGCCGTTTCCCACCCAGTAGGCCTCGACGACGCGCGGGTCGAGCGGGTCGGCGATCTCGTTCGCAGCCGCGATCAGCGCGAGATAGGGCCACGCGCCCTCGAACGTCCGCGCGAGCTCGGCGAGGCCGCCGTCGGAGACGCCCGCCGCGCCGTACTCGAGCAGCGTCCGCGTCTCGTCCGCGCCGCAGTACCCGAGCGAGTTGGGCGGGTACGCGTAGCGCGCGAACAGGAGCGGTCCCGGCGTCATGCGACGCCCGCCCGCGGGCGCAGCCGGAGCGCCGTGGCGACGGCGAGCAGGGCGCCGAGCGTGATCAGCACCACGCCCACGGCGTCGATCGGGGCACCGTCGTAGACGCCAGCCAGCGCCGCGGTCACGACGACGCCGAAGACCAGCACGGCGGTGACGTCGACCGCCTGTGCTCGCGCCAGCGCGGCGTACCACGTCGCCACGTACGCCGTGAGCAGCGCTCCGGTGAGCAGCGCCCAGCCCCACTGGCTCGCGTCGAGACCGAGGAGGTCGCCGGTGCGTCCGGACACGGCGATCCAGGCGGCGAGGACGACCGCGCCGAGCGCCATCCGCGCGGCGGCTAGCGTCCGCGGCTCCAGCGGCACGACGAACCGCTTGACGAGCACGACCTCCACCGCCCAGAGCAGCGTGGCGGCGAGGATCATCGCCTCGCCCACGCCGAAGGTGACGACGCCCGCCTCGCCGAGCAGCCAGATCTGGCCGGCCATGAGCAGCCCGATCGCCGCCACGTGCAGCGGCCCGAGGCGCTCCTTGAGCAGCGGCACGGCGAGCAGGGCGACCCAGATCACGAGCGTCTTGTGGATGAACGCGGCCTGTGTCGCCGTGGCCCGCGACAACCCCTCGAAGAAGAGCACGAAGGGGATGCTGCCGCCGATGCACGCCAGCAAGGCGAGCGCGAGCCAGTGGCGCGGCGTCTGCGGCCGCGCCACCCGCCCGCGCGACGCGCACGGCGCGGCGAGCAGGGGCAGCGCGAGAACGAGCAGCAACAGGCCGGCGACCGCGTTCTTCGCCGTGGTGTACACGGTCGCGTCCTCGAAGCGGGCCACGCCCTTGGCGTTCACGTAGACGGCCACCCCGCTGACGCAGGCGGTGACGAAGGCGAGCCCGATCCCGGCGGCGCGGGTCGAGATGCGCAGGTCGAACGGCGGGGTGATCGTGGTCATGGGAGTGCTCCTCGGTCGGCGGTGTCGGCGGTTCGCCGCAGGGCGAGCGCCTGCGCGGCGACGGTCGGCTCGAGCACCTCGACCGGGATGCCCAGGTGCACCAGGAGCTGCGCCCCCGGGCGGGCGTCGGGCACGAAGCCGAGCGGGACGACCGAGCCGTCGTCGAGCCTGCCCAGCCGCGCACCACCCTCGTCCCAGGCCTCGGCGAGCACGGCAATCCCGCCCAGGCACATCAGCGCGGCCCTCCCGCGTCGGGCAACTCGACCTCCACGGCTTCCAGGCGGACGCCCGCCGCGTGCGCGTCGGAGATGTCCCCGTCCACGACGGCGTCGACGGTCGCGCCCTCGGCCGCGGTGCCGCTCGCCGCATCGACGAAGTGCTCGCGGAAGTGCTCCGGCGTGAAGTGCGAGAGCGCGCCGAGCCGCACGCTGACGCGGGTCACGCGGGTCGCGCCCTCGGCCCGGGCGACCGCCTCGATCCGAGCCATCACGTCACGCATCAGTGCGTGCTCATGCACCGCGGGCCTCTTGCTCGAGGTCGTGCAGGAGCACGCCCGCCACCTCGCCGACGGCTGCCGCGACGGGAGGGCTGAGCGCGGTGCCGGCCTCGAAGTCCGCACCCTCCACCCCGTACACGACGACGCGCCGCGGCAGCCGCCTGAGCGCGCGCGACAGCTCGACCGCCTCGCCGACGCCGAACGCGTGCGTCGAGGAGCGAAAGACCCGCGCCGGCAGGGGACCGTCGCTGACGTCGAAGCGGTGCACCGTCCCCGGCGCCTCCCCGGACGCGCAGGCGTCGACGACGAGCGCGACGTCGGCGCCTTCCCAGGCGTCGAGCAGACGCGTCGGCTCCTGTTCGCACTCGAGGACGTCGACGTCGTCGCCGACGAGACCGGTCACCCGCCGGGCCACGGCGAGGCCGACCGCATCGTCGCCGCGGTAAACGTTGCCCACGCCGATGACCACGCGCCGGCCGCTCATCGCCGCTCCACCTCGAGGGAGAGGAAGTGGGTCGCGCAGGAGATGCACGGATCGTAATTGCGGATCGTTTGCTCGCAGAGGTCGCGCAGCTCGTCGTCCGGGCGGTCGGCATAGCGGCCGACCACACCGCGCAGGTCGTCCTCGATGGCGAGCTGGTTCTGGGACGTCGGCGGCACGATCTTGGCGTCGAGGATGGTGCCGTCGGCGTCGATCTCGTAGCGGTGGTAGAGGAGCCCGCGCGGCGCCTCCGTCGCGCCGAACCCCACGCCGGCGACCGGCTCCACGGGGACGGCCGGCGCGTCCGGCTCCTCGTAGGCGGCGATCAGGCGAAGCGCTTCGTCGCACGCGTACACGATTTCGACGCTGCGCACGACGATGCTGCGGAACGGGTTCCGGCAAGAGGGCTCCAATCCCGCCTCCCGCGCGGCCTCGAGAGCCAGAGGCGAGAGCGACTCTGCGCTCAGCGGGAAGCGGGCGAGCGGCCCGCAGAGGTAGGTCCCGCCGTCGCGGCGGTGGGAGTGGAGCGCGTTCGAGCGCTCGACGTGCTCCTCCACGAAGTGGTCGTCGTACTCGCGCACGGCCACGTCGAGGCCGCGATCCGAGGCCACGCGCCCATGCTCGATCGCGTATGCCCCGGGCGCGGACAGCGCGACGAGCTCGCACTCGAGCTCGTGCTCCGGAAAGTCGAAGCCCGCCGTCCACCGCACCGTCTCGAGCGCAGCCTCCCGCGCGCGCTCGAGCGGCTCGACGAGCGCCCGCAGGTCGCGGCGGGAGGGAGCCTTGTAGAAGCCGCCGACGCGGACGTTGATCGGGTGGATCTCGCGACCGCCGACGACGGTCATCAGCTCGTTGCCCGTCTTCTTCAGCGCGAGCCCGCGCTCGACGACGGACGGCGCGTCCCGGGCAAGCTCGACGGCGCCGTCGTAGCCGAGGAAGTCGGGCGCGTGGAGCATGTAGACGTGGAGCGTGTGGCTCTCGATCCACTCGCCGCAGTAGAGGAGCCGCCGCAAGAGCCGGATCGGCTCCGGGATCTCGACGCCGCACACGTCCTCCATCGCTTGCAGCGCGCTCATCTGGTACGCGACCGGGCAGATGCCGCAGATGCGCGCGGTGATGTCGGGCGCCTCGAGGAATGACCGGCCGCGCAGCATCGCCTCGAAGAACCGCGGCGGCTCGAAGATCCGGAGCTCGACGTGCTCCACCGTTCCGTTCGCGAGGCGAACGGCCATGGCGCCCTCACCCTCGACCCGCGCCAGGTAGTCGGTCTTGATGGTGCGGCGCTCAGGCATCGCGAGACGCCTCGCGGAACGCCGGTGCATTGACGTTGAACGTGCGGAAGACGCGCCCGAGCCCGCCGTCGTCCATGCCGAGCACGCGGAGCTGGCGGTTGAGAGAGCGCGTGTTCGGCGTCTCCATCGGGCCGAAGCAGCCGAAGCAACCACGGTCGAAGCTCGGGCACAGCGCCCCGCAGCCGGCCTGCGTGACGGGACCGAGACAGGGTGTCCCGTGCGCGACCATCACGCAGACGTTGCCGCGACGCTTGCACTCCAGGCAGACGCTCGTCGAGGCGATGCCGGGCTTGCGCCCGACGAGGAACGCGGAGACGACCTCGATCAGCTGTCGCTTGTCGATCGGGCAGCCCCGCAGCTCGAAGTCGACGCGGATGTGGTCGGCGATCGGCGTCGACGTTGCGAGCGTCGACACATACCCGGGGGAGGCGTAGACGATGCCGAGGTACTCGTCCACGTCGGCGAAGTTCCGCAGCGCCTGGATGCCGCCGGACGTGGCGCAGGCGCCGATCGTGACGACCGCCTTCGAGGAGCTGCGCACGCGCTGGATCCGCTCGGCGTCATCCGCCGTCGTGATCGAGCCCTCGACGAGCGAGAGGTCGTACGGCCCTTCGACGCCGCCGCTCGTCGCCTCGAGGAAGTACGCGATGTCGATCTCTCCGGCGAGGGCGAGGAGCTCGTCCTCGCAGTCGAGCAGGGTCAGCTGGCAGCCGTCGCAGGAGGCGAACTTCCAGACGGCGAGCCTCGGCTTGCGCTTCACAGCTCGCGCACCTCCAGCCACGGCGCGGCCGTCTCGTAGGCGTAGACGGGGCCGTCGCGGCAGATCAGCGTGGGGCCGAGCTGGCAGTGCCCGCAGTGGCCGACGCCGCAGCGCATGTTCCGCTCCAGCGAGATGTGGATGCGACCGGGCGCGACGCCGCGCTCGAGGAGCGCCTGCACCGTGAATCGCATCATGATCTCGGGACCGCAGACGAAGGCAATCCCGGCGCCGGGGTCGAACGACGCGCCCGCGAGGAGCTTCGGCACCACGCCGACCTTGCCCGGCCAGCCGATCCCGGCCGCGTCGACCGTTACCCCGACCGACGCGTGCGCGCCCCAGGCGTCGAGTTGCGTGCGATACAGGAGATCCGCCGGTGTTCGCGCCCCGTAGAGCACCACGATCTCGCCGAACAACGAGCGCTGCTCGAGCGAGTACAGGACGACCGGTCGCAACGGCGCCAGGCCGATTCCCCCTGCGACCACGATCACGTCGGCCCCGGCGGACGCCGCGATCGGCCAGGCGGTGCCGAAAGGCCCGCGGAGCCCGAGCACGGCGCCCGGCTCGCTGGCGCAGATCGCCTGCGTCACGGCGCCGACGGCGCGGACCGTGAGCACGACGGGGCCGGGCCGGTCGGGCGGGCCGCTGACCGAGATCGGCACCTCGCCGACTCCGAACACGTACACCATCACGAACTGCCCCGCGGCGATCGCCGGCCCCTCGCCGTCGAGGGCCTCGAGTACGAGCGTCCACGTGTCGGCGGTCTCCCGCTCTCGCTCGCGCACGACGAACGGCCGCGGCACCATCGCGCCGGGGAGATGACGTGACTCAGCCGCCGCCGCTGCCATAGACGTCGAGCAGCCGTAGCCGCGTCCACTGGAGGCGTTCGATCATCACCTGGGCGAAGCGCCTCATCAGGTCGTAGCCCAGGGCCGGGTCGTCGTCGCACTTCCCGCGCAGGCAGGCGCCGTCGAACGCGGTCGCCCGCACCTGGGAGAGGGCGCGGCCGTCGAAGTGCCAGCGGTACGGCGGGAAGAGCCACGACCAGCCCACCACCTCCCCCGCCTCGATCGTTTCGATCGTCAGCTCGCCGCGCGCCGGCACGAACGCCTCGAGCGCGACCGCGCCGTGGCGGACGACGTAGAACGTGTTCGCCTCGTCGCCCTCGCGGAAGAGCACGTCACCCTGCTCGAAGCGCACGTTCGACGCGCAGCCCGCGAGCAGCTCCAGCTCGGCCCCGCCGAGCCCCGCGAACAGGGGGACTTCGGCCAGGATCGTCTCAAGCCCCTGCATGAGCTGCCTCCTCGGTCGTCCGGAGCGCGGCCACCTCTTCGGTGAGGTCGATCGCGACCGGGCACCACGTGATGCAGCGGCCGCAGCCCACGCATCCCGACGACCCGAACTGGTCGTGCCACGTGCCGAGCTTGTGGGTCAGCCACTGCCGGTAGCGGGAACGGGCCGACGGCCGGATCGCGCCGCCGTGGATGTACGAGTGGTCGAGAGAGAAGCACGAGTCCCACTCGCGCCAGCGCTCGGCGTGCTCGCCGGCGAGATCGGTGACCTCGGTCAAGGTCGAGCAGAAGCAGGTCGGGCAGACGAGCGTGCAGTTGCCGCACGTGAGGCAGCGCTCGGCGACGTCGTCCCAGCGCGGGTGCTCGAGGCTCCCGGCGAGCAGATCACGGAGACCGGCTGGGTCCATCCGGCGGCCCATCTTCCCTCGCGCCTGGTCGACCGCGCCGGCAGCGGCCGCCACGTCCTCCGGCTCGGCTGGGCGCGCGGGCAGCTCCTGCGCGACCTCCGCGCCACGCTCCGAGCCGATCTCGACGAGGAGGCGGTGCGCGCCGTCGAGGATCTCAGTCAGGGCGAGGTCGTAGCCGCCCTCGGCCTTCGGGCCGGTGCCCATCGAGACGCAGAAGCACGTGCCACCCGGCTCGAAGCAGTTGACGGCGACGACGAAGACGTTCTCCCGGCGTAGCGCGTAGTCGCGATCGACGACCCGGCCGCCGACGAAGACACGGTCCTGGATCGCGATCGCGTGCAGCTCGCAGGAGCGGACGCCGAAGAGCGCGAGGGGCGGCCCGTCCACCGGCTCCTCCTGGACGTCGATCGCGCCGTCCGCGTCCTGCCGTGCCTGCCAGAGGCGGATTCGCGGCGGGAAGAGGAACTGCTTCCACGAGTGTGGCCCGACCGCGTAGCCGAACCGCGCCGCGTCCTCGCGGCGCTCGAGCCGGTAGGTGCCGCCGTTCTGGCGGTCCGTCCAGCCCACCGGCAGGTCGCCGCCGTCGCCGAGCTCGTCGTAGACGATCGCGCCGTCGCGCACCGTCGGCCCGAGCACCAGGTAGCCACGACTTCGGAGCGCCCCGATCAGGGCCCCGAGCCCGTCGACGTCGATGATCACAGGCTTGCCGTCTTGCATCGAGCCTCCCCCGGCAGTCTCCCAGGCGCACGGCGGTTCGACCTGGGTGATTACTACGGAATGCCGATCCGTGCCCGCTCGCAGAGATCGTCGGCGATCCGCTCCCCCACCACCACGGCCGGGACATTCGTGTTGGCGCGCGGGACGACCGGCATCAGCGAGCAGTCGGCGACGACGACCCGCTCCAGGCGGTGTACGCGGCCGCGGCCGTCGCAGACGGCGAGCGGGTCGCCGGCGGCGCCCATCGCGCACGTGCCGACCGGGTGGTAGTAGTGGCCGTGGGTGCGGCGGATGCGCACCTCGAGATCGCCGTCCGCCTCGAGCTCGGGGCCGATCAGGTCGCGGAGCGGCGGTGCCGCGGCCAGTTCGCAGGCGCGCTCCACCCCTTCCACGAGCACGGCCAGGTCACGGCCCGAAGGGTCGCTCAGGTAGCCGTGGTCGAGCACGGGCGGCGTCTCGGGGTCGGTGTCGCGGAGGGTGAGCCGCCCGCGCGGGCGCGGCTCGAGCGCCGCGACGGCGATCAGCGTGCGCCCGGCGAGCAGGCTGTGCTCCGGCGCCGCGACCGGGATCACGTGAAGGTCGTAGGGCCAGGCCGCGAGTGTCGACCGCGCCTTGCCGAGGGTTTGCTCCTCGGGGACGAACCCGCGGGCGGTCTCGCGGAGCTGCGCCCGCAGCTCGTCGGAGCCGGCGAAGTCGAGCTCGACGAGCGGGTGGTCGTGGAGGTTGCGGCCCACGCCCGGGAGGGCGTGCACCGGCTCGATGCCGAGACGGCGGAGCTCCTCGGGCTCGCCGATGCCGGAGCGGAGCAGGATCGCCGGCGAGCCGTAGGTGCCGGCCGCGAGCACGGCGATACTGGCGGTCACGCGGAGCTCGTGGCCGTCACGGCAGGCCACGAGGTCGACGTGCCCAGGTCGGACGACGAGATGGTCGCACAGCGTGTCCGGGGCGATGCGCAGGCTTGGCTGCGCACGAGCGGGATCGAGGTACGCGAAGGCCGTGTTCATGCGCACGCCGTCGTCGATGTTGACGGGCTCGGCGCCGAACCCGACGCCGCCGTCGAGGTCGTCGAGGTCGTCGGCGCGCGGGAGGCCGAGGCTCTCGGCTGCCGCGAGACAGGCGCGGTGGAACGGGCCGATCTCGTCCGCGCCGTAGTGGCGCGCCCGGAGACGCGCCGCCGCCCGCGTGAACAGGGGTCGCAGGGCGTCGGCACTCTAGCGGGCGTCGCCCGTGCGCTCGGCCCAGGCGTCGTAGTCCTCGACGCAGCCGACCGCGACGATGCAGCCGTTGTGGGACGAGCAACCGCCGATCACGCGCGCCCGCGGGAACTCGAGCGGCGGCCTGCCCGGGTACAGGTCGCCGCTCCCGTATCCCCACGAGTGCGACGTGACGAGCGCACCGCCGTCGAGCAGGTCGGCCGGCCACGCCCCGTCGCCGCGCGGCCCGTAGTCGGGCCCTGCCTCGAGCAGCGCGACCTCGGCGCCGGTCTCGACGGCAAGCCGTCCCGCGACGACGCACCCCGCCGTGCCGCCCCCGACGACCACGACGTCGCACCCGAGCCGCTCCACCCGTCAAGTATCCCCCGCCGGGCTACACTCCGTCCCCTAGCCCTCTTAGCTCAGTCGGTAGAGCACCTCCATGGTAAGGAGGGGGTCGACGGTTCGAGTCCGTCAGAGGGCTCTCAGAAGTTCCTGCTAATCAGCCCCTTCTGACAGAACTCGTAGCGAGGGTTTCGGACATCGACGTCCACCGAGCGTCCACCGCCCGCCGAGAGTGGCTTCGGCGGCGCCTGGAAACCGTGTCGCGGTGCGGCTTTGCGGCCTTCCGGGCCGACGTCCACCCAGCGTCCACGGCCCTTTCGAGCGCGAGCGCGTCGAGTAGCGAGACGGCGTGCTCGTGGCTATCGACCGCAAGATGGCCGTAGTGAAGGTCGATCATTGCGATGCTCGTGCCCATGAATCGCGACAAGGCGAACACCGGGACGCCGGCGCGGAGGGCGAAGGTGGCGTACGTGTGGCGCAGGTCATACAGGTCGCGGAGCGGGTCGATTCCGGCCGCTTTCTGGACGGGCTTCCAATGGCGTCGGTTGAAGTTGCGGAAGTCAAGGTGGCCGCCGTCGGCGTTCGGGAAGAGCACCGAACGGTCCTCCCGCGCCCGTAGCTGGTCGAGCGCCTCGAGTGCGATCGCTTGCAGTGGAACCGCGCGTCTGCTCAGCCGCGTCTTCGTGCGCTTGACCCGTCCGTTCGCATACGCCCGTCTGATCTGGACGACACCGGCGGCACGATCGACGTCGCGCTGTTCGAGCGCGAACAGCTCGGAGGGTCGAAGCCCCGTCGCGGCGGCGAACAGAACCATCGGCCCATGGGTCGGCCCGAGTTGCTCTGCGAGCGACCGGATCTGCTGCCAGGAGTCGAACGGCCGCTGCTCCCGGCAGCGCCGAGCGGGATTTGGCACGCGCTTGGCGGGGTTGTCGTCGATCAGCTTCCAGTTGACCGCTCGATTCAGCACCTGCCGCAGCGCCTGGGTCGCTTCGAAGCGGTGCCCTTCCGGAACGGTGAGCCTCCACGCGGAGACCTGGTCCGGGGAGAGCTCAGCGAGACGCACCTCGCCCAACGCGGCGGTCGCCTTCCCGAGCAGCCAGCGAAGCTTCGCGATCGTGACGCGTTCACCCTGGTGCGCGCCCAGGTACTCCTCGACCCACTCGGCGAGCGTCAGCGTCTCGGCACGGCCACCCGGCAAGAGCCGAGCCAACCTGTTCTGTAGTGCCCTCTGCGCCTCGGCCTTGGTGGTGAACCCGCCCGCCTGCCGTCTCGCGGAGTCGCGACCGGCAACCCGATATCGGTACGCCCACAACGGCTCACCGTCCACGCTCGTCGCCTTCAGCTTGAACACCTGACCCTGCTGGATCATGACCACAACCTCCTGGATCGACTACGAGATCCACGAGTGTCAGCCCCTGCGAGCCTCCAGACCATTGACCACCTCGGGCGTGTGACGAATCCGCCTTCTCATCAGGGATTCGCGCCGCGGGTATGGAGCGTTTTATGGAGCCTAGCGGGCGCAACCAGTGGCAACCGGTGGCAAATGCTCAGGCCCCGAAAACGGCCAAAACAAGCCAAAACCGTTGCCACCGGTTGCGACCAGTTGCCGTTCGGAGCGCCTGCAGAGAGGGGGTCACCTTCCTGGCTCCGCAAGGAGAGGTCGAGTCCCGCGAACCCGGAGGCAGGCCCGCAGGACTCGACTTGACTCGAACACCGAAACGTCGGTTGGGGCGGCGTTCGGGAGCAGATCACGTAAGCGGACCGCGGCGAACGTCAACCACTTGCGGTTCTCGTCCGCGCGGACGCGCGTTCTCATTAGGTCTCCCGACTTAGCCACTCCTCGAAGCTCGGACCGGCGAGAGTCGCGCCCGGGCCCGGCAGCAGCGCGCCCGACTCGTTGAGATCTCCATAGAAGTCAGCCGGGACGGGTACGCCCTCGATCCGCACCGGGTCACCGCCGCGGAAGGCGAGCAGGGCCGCCGCCTCGACCAGGCTCTCCTCGCGCGGGCCGGCGATCTCCGGGATCGGTGCGCCTGCGGATCCCGGTGCGAGCCCGGACTCGGGCCCGGTGGCCAGATCGGCGAGCGCCTCGGCCACGGTCCGGGCGGCGACCAGCTGTGTACGCATCCTCGGTACATAGCTCACCCCGTCCTGTCTGCCCCAGTCGACGAGCTGCGCCACGAACTCGTGGAACTGCGCAGCGCGCAGAATGCCCGCCGGGATGGGACCCGACAGCGTTGCCCGCTCGTGGGCCTGTTTCGCTGCGCCGTAGCCGGCCGTGAATCGGTCGGTCCCGATGATCGACACCACGACGATCCGCTGCACGCCTGCCCGGTGGCCGACCTGCTGCAGGTTCCGCGCGGCCGCGGTGAAGAACTCGGTCGCTGCCTGCTCCTCGGGCGACGGGCCGGTGGCCACGTCGATCACGATCTCCACCCCGGCCAGCGCCTCCGCCAGTCCCTCGCCGGTAACTACGTCCACGCCACCGGACCGGGAGATCGCGATGACCTCGTGTCCCCTCCCCTCCAGCACGTCAACGACGTGATGGCCGACCCTGCCGGTGGCTCCCGCTACTGCAATTGTTCCGCGTGCTTGCATCTCTGTGCTCCTTCCTTGAGTTGTGTTCTTGATCAAGACGAACGAGACACGCTTGACGAGACACCACCGACTGGGTACGACCGGACGGTGAGAACGATCTTTCCGCGCGCGTGTCCTGACTCGCTCAGGGCGTGCGCCCGCTGCACATCGACCAGGCCGAGCTGGTGCGCGATCTCGACGCGCACCGCGCCGGACGCGAGCAGCTCGCTGATCCGCGCGAGCTGCTCGGCGCTTGGTCTCATGATGAGCGCCCTGATCCACAGGCGGTGCTCTTGCGGAGGCTGCTCAGGCGGGTAGGCGATCGTGACGAGCGTGCCGCCCTCGCGCAGGGCAGGAAGCAGTGACGCGGTTGTCGCTCCGCCGACGGTGTCCAGCGCAACATCCACACCGCTCACGGCGTCCGCAACCTCACCGTGCGTGTAGTCGATGAACTCGTCGGCGCCGAGGCTCAGAACGAATTCGCGGTTGCGCGCCGATCCCGTGCCGATCACGCGGGCTCCGGCGTGCTTGGCGAACTGCACGGCCAGATGCCCGACCCCGCCGGCGGCGCCTGCGATCAGCACTGTCTGCCCCAATTCGAGGCAGCCGCGGTCGAACAGCGCTTGCCACGCCGTCAGGCCGGAAACGGGGAGCGCCGCCGCCTGCTCGTGGCTCAGCGCCTCGGGCTTGATTGCGATCGCCGCCGCGGAGGCGGTCGCGTACTCGGCGTAGCCGCCGCTCGTCGTGACTCCGAAAACCTTCATTCCGGGGGCGAAGCCGTCGGCCCTCGATACCACGACGGCTCCGGAGACGTCTTCGCCGAGCACGGCTGGAAGTTCACGTTGGACGAGACCGCGGCGGTATTTCCAGTCGACCGGGTTGACCGCTGCGGCCTGCACCCTGATCAGCACCTCGTCCTCGCCCGGCTCAGGCCGCTCGACTTCTTCGAGCTGCAGCACGTCCGCGTCTCCCGTCGCATGGATGATCACCGCCTTCACAGCGTCTCCCTTGCCCGCCTCGTCACGCGGCTCGCTCTGATGAGTGCGCGGATATCCCTGGCTCGCCGGTTTGGCGAGCACGGCCGCGAGCTGGGAGCGCGAGTTGAACGAACGCGCTCAGCCCGAGATCGAGCGCAGTGCGTGCGCCGCGAGGGTGATCGTTCAGGAGCAGACTGAGCGCCTTCTCCAGTCGGGTCGTACGAGCGAGAAGGGTTTCGACGGTCATAGCCACACGCTCGGTGTCGTCCTGCGCGCCGTAGGCCCCGTCCAGTGCCTCCTCGGGACTGCCATGTTCCGGTGCAAGCCCCATCTTCTGCTCCTCTCGATCGTTTCTCTGCGGGCTCCTCGATCAGATCCTGCTTGCGTGCGGCAGCCGTTCGCGTCGTGGACGCCCCCAGGACCGAACCGAAGTGTTTTGATCAGCACGCCGCGGGCGAGGAGCGCGCGGCGAGGGGAAGAAGCTAGGTGCGAGCCGGTGTGGCGAGCGCGGCCGCGAGTTGCGAGCGCGAGTTGATCGCGAGCTTGCGGTAGATGCTCGTCAGGTGGACTTCGACCGTCCTCTGGGTGACGAAGAGCGCCTGCGCGATCTCGCGGTTCGTGGGCCCTTCGGCTGCCATCTCGGCCACGCGCCGCTCGCTCGGCGTCAGCGACTCGACGCCGCTCAGGGCGATGCGGCGCGGGCGCGCGCCGGTCGCGAGAAGCTCGCGCTCGGCACTTGCAGCGAGGGGCGTGGCGCCGCAGATCGTCGCCAGCTCGAGCGCGTGGCGAAGCTGCTCGCGGGCGTCTGCGCGGCGGTTGGCCCGGCGGAGCGCCGCTCCCAGCTCCATGCGCGCCTTTGCCTGTTCGAGCTTCGCCGGGGAGCCGCCCAGCACCTGCACCGCTTCCTCGAGCAAGCGCGAGCCCGCGCTTGCCGCCCTCGACCAGACCCGCTGCGCGCAGGGCCGCGCCGAGCGCCCGCGGGGCGCCCCAGCTGCGCGCGAGCTCGACTTCCTCCGCCGCCAGCCGACGTGCCTCGTCCTGCTCGCCGAGCTGGAGCAGGGCGAGGGCGGCAGGCGAGCGCCAGGCGATGAAGGCTGGGTTGCGGCTTCCGACCGACTCGAAGTGGCGGCCGGCGTCGAGCATCTCGGCGAGCCCGCCGGCCAGGTCGCCGCGCAGGATGCGCAGGCGCACGCCGCTGTCGCGGAGATAGAGCAGGCGGACTCGCAGGTTGCGCGCCGTCGGGAGGGACTCGCCATGACCGGCGCGGGCGAGCACGGCCGCGGCCTCGTCGAGCTTGCCCTGCTCCATCAGGGCGTCGGCGAGAAAGGCGGCGCGCGTGCCCGGCGAAGCGAGCCGACGCCCCCCACGTCTCGGCTAGCGGCGAGGGCCTCGCGCGCGTCGGCTTCCGCCTCGGTCCAGGTCGCCTCGCCACACGCAGCGTCTGCGCGCGGAAGACCTTCACGGCGGCGAAGGCGAAGGGCGAGCCGCGCCGGTGTGCCTCGGCGAGTGCGTCCTCGTAGATCACGAGGACCTCGTCGAGATCCGCCATCGCGAGCACGGTGCAGGCGGGACGAGGCCGCTGCCGGACGAACGTCCACCCTCGCGCAGCATTCCGTCGGCGAGCGCCCGGCGCGCGAGCGGAACGACCTCGGCGGCCGGCGCGCCGGCCCGTGCATCGTGGTAGGCGAGCAGCGAGAGCAGCAGCTTCTCGCCGACGGTCGAGTCAGCGGGTCGGTCGCGGACGCGCTCGAGCCGCTCGCGCGCCGCGCCGTGGAGCGACGGCGCGAACAGGCCGTTGGTGATGAGGCCCGCCTCGAGCAGGCGCTCGAGCTCGGCATCGGCGCCGGCGAGCTCCTCGAGCGCCTCGGCTGAAGACGGCGTCCGACTCCTCGCCGCGGAGCAGGAAGAGCTGGCGGCCGAGCAGGAGGGCGGTCTCGGCTCTGCCGATCGGGTCCTCGTTCAGCGCGTGCGCCTCTCGCAGATGCTCGATTGCCGCGTCGCCGTCCACCTGCGTCTCGGCGGAGCCGAGCTCGAGCAGTAGCTCGGCGCGCTCGGCGGCGGGCGGCGGCTCCTCGAGCGCGCGGCGAAGGTAGGCGACGGCGCTCTCCGAGGCACCGCGCGAGCCGGCGCGCCGCGCGGCGTCGCGCAGCGTCGCGACGACCTGCGGATCTGCGGCCGGCGGGCTGCGCAGCAGGTGCGCGGCGACGCGCTCCGGTTCCGCCCCGGCGTTGGCGAGCAGGCGCGCGGCGCGGGCGTGGCCCCGGTCTCGCTCGAGCGGTGTGAGCGTCTCGTAGACCGCCGCGCGGATCAGTGGATGGACGAACCCGAGCGGCGGCTGCGGGCGCAGTACGTCGACCCGCGCGAGCGCGTCGACCGCCTCGAACGCCGCCTGCTCCTCCAGGTCGGCCAGCGCAGCTGCCTGGCGGGGATCGGCGTCGTCGCCCAGGATCGCGACAGCCTGCGCGAGCGTCGTCGCCTCCGGCGGAAGCCGGGAGAGGCGAAGCGAGACCGCGCGTGAGCCGGCCCGCGCCCCGAGCTCGCGCAGGCGGGGCACGTTCGCCTCGGTCGGCGCCAGGCCCTCGGCGGCGATCGCGTGCACGAGCTCACGCAAGAGCAGCGGATTGCCGCCCGTCTCTTCCCGGCAGGCGGCGCAGAAGGCATCGTCGGCATCGGGCGAGAGGGTCTCGCGCAGGAGCCGGGCGGCGGCCTCGGTGCTCAGGGGAGCGGGCCGGACGATTGTGGCGAGCGGATCGGAGACGATCTGGCCGATCAGGCCCGGATCCTCTCCCGGTTCCGCTGGCCGGAGGCCGACGAGGACCAAGAGGCCGAGCCCCTCCATCCGTGGCAGGAGGTAGGCCAGCCAGCGTAACGAGGGCAGATCGCACCAGTGCAGGTCGTCGAGCGCGAGCAGGAGCGGCCGGCGCGCGGCGAGGTTCGCCGTCAGCCAGTAGAGACCGTGGAGCGTCGCCAGCGACGAGTCCGCGACCGGCTCGGCCGCGACCTGGGCGGGATCGAAGAGCGGCGCCGCGAGCGCCGCCGAGCCCGCGAGCAGGTCGGCTCGCTCTTCCGCCTGCAGGGAGGCGAGCAACGGCTCGAAGAGCTGCCGCACTACCCCGTAGGAGAACGAGCGCTCGAGCTCGGAGCCGCGCCCGCCCAGCACCTGCATCCCGGCCTCCTGAGCCGAGCGCCTTCGCCTCCGCGATCAGGGCGGTCTTGCCGATGCCGGGCGGCCCCTCGATCGCCAGCAGCCGCCCGCCGCCGGGGGTGGCGCGCGATCAGGCCCGCCACCGCCGCCAGCTCGGTGTCGCGCTCGAGCAGGTCGAGCTGAACCAGGAATGGCTGCTCGGGCACCTGCGTGCTGTTCGTTCGTGACCGATGTTCACCGGGTCAGGCTACTCCGAGGTCAGTCTGAACGGCGACGGCCCCGGGCGACCAAGTCGCGCGCGTCGGTCGCCGAGCCGCCGTCTCGCTAGCGGTGGGCCGACAAATCACTGTGGTTCAGACCTGGGGGCGCCCACGACGCGAACCCCGCGCTCTGCCGCAGCACGATCGGTTCACGGTCATCCCAGATGACGAATCGAGGCGGCAGGACTGACGGGCCGCCACTTCCTACCAGGAAGTCCGAATCCAAAGAAAGCGAGGCCTTCGTCATGAGCACAAAAGCCCCTGTGCACGCGTTGCCCGACCGAGCGAGCGAACGAAGAACGGAGGGAAGCGAGATGAGTTCGAGCCGGATGCTCTGGACGTTCGCGATCAGCTCGATCGCGCTGTTCATGGTGACGCTCGACAACCTCGTCGTCACGACCGCGATCCCGGTGATCCGGGAGGACCTGCACGCGTCCCTGTCGAGCTTGGAGTGGACGGTCAACGCTTACACGCTGACGTTCGCGGTGCTGCTCCTGACCGGAGCCGCGCTCGGCGATCGGTTCGGCCGCCGCCGGGTGTTCGCGGTCGGCATCGGGATCTTCACGCTCGGCTCGATCGCGGCCGCGCTCGCGCCCTCGGTCGAGGCGCTGAACCTGGCGCGCGCGTTCCAGGGACTCGGCGGCGCGATCGTGATGCCGCTGACCCTGACCATCCTCTCGGCGGCGGTGCCGGCAGAGAAGCGCGGCCTTGCCCTCGGCGCGTGGGGCGGCATCGGCGGTCTGGCGGTCGCATTCGGTCCGCTGGTGGGAGGCGCCATCGTTCAGGGGATCGCCTGGCAGTGGATCTTCTGGCTGAACGTGCCCATCGGCGTCCTGCTCATCCCGCTCGCGCTCTCGCGGCTGAAGGAGAGCTACGGGCCGGAGGGCCGGCTCGACCTGCCCGGGCTCGGGCTCGTGAGCGCGGGTCTGTTCGGGATCGTGTGGGGCCTCGTCCGCGGCAACAGCGTCGGCTGGGCGAGCCCGCAGATCGTGACGGCGCTGCTCGTCGGGCTCGTCCTCGTGGCCGCGTTCGTCGCCTGGGAGCTGCGCACCGATGTGCCCGATGCTGCCGATGCGCTTCTTCCGCAACGCGACGTTCGCGCTCGCGAACACCGCTTCGCTGTTCATGTACTTCGGCATGTTCGGCTCGATCTTCCTGCTGGCGCAGTTCTTCCAGACGGTGCAGGGCTACTCGCCGCTCGGCTCCGGCCTGCGCTTCCTGCCCTGGACGCTCGCGCCGATGTTCATCGCGCCGCTCGCCGGAGCGCTCTCGGACAAGATCCCGGCGAAGAACCTGATCGGCGTCGGCCTCGCGATGCAGGCGGCCGCGCTCGCCTGGATGGCGTCGGTCTCGACGCCCACGACGCCCTACTCGGAGCTGATCGGCCCCTTCATCGTCGCCGGCGTCGGCATGGCGCTCTTCTTCGCGCCGGTGGCGAACGTCGTCCTCTCGGCGGTGCGGCCCGAGGAGGAGGGCAAGGCGTCCGGGGCCAACAACGCGATCCGCGAGCTGGGCGGCGTGTTCGGCGTCGCGGTGCTCGCCTCGATCTTCGCCCACGTCGGCGGCTACGGCACGGGCCAGAGCTTCGTCGACGGGATGAACCCGGCCCTCTTCGTCGGTGCCGGGGTCGTCGCGCTCGGAGCGCTCGCCGCGTTCATGATCCCGCGCGCAGCCTCGCGTGGCCGAGGAGCTCGTAGGCGAGCCGGAGCTCGCCTACGAGGCAGAAGCCGCCTGATCGGCCCTTCAGAGACGTAACCCGAACGGCCCCGGAAGGGGCCGTTCGGCGTTCCCGGCTCGGTGTCATCGCTCATCTCGCGCTCGAGCAGATCGAGTTGGACTACGAGCGACCGCATGCGCCTGCGTGGGATCCCCCTCGGTCGAACGGCTCCCGAGGAGTCCGACCTGCGCGGCCGGCCGGAGCACCGCATCGTGGCCCGGCACGCCGCCCGCTCTAGCGGTGCGCCGATCAAACACTGTGGTTCGGATCTGGGGGCAGCCACGACGCGAATGCGCTCTCGTCGCGGCCACGATGGCCTCCATGGTCATCAGAGATGACGAAGCCGAGTCGGCTCGCGTGACGGGCCGCCGCTTCCTGCCAGGAAGTCGAATCCGAGAGAGCGAGGTCCAAGTCATGAGCGCAGAGCCCTACCTGTTCGGCCAGTTCCTGCTCGCCGGCGTGCGCGGCGAGCTCAGAAACCGCACGGCACACCAGCACAACCGATCGATGAAGACACGGAGGTGGCGAAATGGCTCGTAAATGGTGGACATTGATAACTGTCTCGATCGCGACGTTCATGCTCCTGCTCGACGTCACGATCGTGAACGTCGCGCTGCCCGAGATCGAGCGTGACTTGGGTGCGAGCCTGACCGACCTGCAGTGGGTCGTTGACTCCTACGTCCTCGCCCTCGCCGCGCTCACGCTGATGGCGGGGTCGCTCGCCGACCGGCTGGGCCGCAAGCTCGTCTTCACGGTCGGGCTCGCCGCATTCACGGCCGCCTCGCTCTTCGCGGGGTTCGCCCCGGACGCGCTCACGCTCAACATCGCCCGCGGCCTGCAGGGAATCGGCGGCGCGGCGATGTTCGGAACGGTGCTGGCCCTGATCGCGCAGGAATTCGCTCCGCGCGAGCGCAAGACTGCGCTCGGGATCTGGGGAGCGAGCGTCGGCGTCGGGGTGGCCGTGGGCCCGCTCGTGGGGGGCGTGCTCGTCGACTCCCTCGGCTGGGAGTGGATCTTCTTCGTCAACGTGCCGGTCGGCTTGCTGACGATCGCGCTAGCGCTCACGAAGCTGCGCGAGGCGCGCGACCCGAGCCCCGGACGCCTCGACTGGGCCGGGCTCGTGACCTTCTCGAGCGCGCTCTTCCTGCTCATCTTCGGCGTCCTCCGCGGCAACGGCGAAGGCTGGTCGAGCCCCGAGATCGTGGCGAGCCTCGCGGGCGGTGGCGCACTGCTCGCGGCCTTCGCCGCGATCGAGCTCCGCTCGAAGAGCCCGATGCTCGATCTCCGGCTCTTCCGCGTCCCCGCCTTCACCGGAGCCTCGATCGCGTCCTTCGCGGTCGCCGCCTCCGTCTTCTCGATGCTCCTCTACGTCGTCCTCTACCTCCAGAACGTCCTCGGTCACTCTCCGCTCGAGGCCGGGCTGCGGCTGCTCCCGATCACGGCCATGGCCTTCGTCTTCTCGCCGCTCGCCGCTCGGCTGTCGGAACGAGTTCCGCTCCGCGCGCTGATCGGCCTCGGCCTCGCCCTGGCCGGAGCCGGCCTCCTCGTCGCAGGTGGCCTGGACGCCGACTCCGAGTGGACGGCGCTCCTCTCCGGGATGCTCCTCATGGGCGCCGGGATCGGCCTCGTCAACCCCACCGTCTCCGAAGCGGCGATCGGCGTCGTCCCCGCCGCCAAGGCGGCGACGGGTGCGGCGATCAACAACACCTTCCGCCAGGTCGGGGTCGCGGTCGGGATCGCTGCACTCGGCGCCGTCTTCCAGGGGCGGGTCGAGTCCAAGCTCGGCGATCTGCTCGCGAGCGGGCCGCCGGCGCTGCAGGGGCAGGCGGGCGAGCTTGCACCCGCCGTCTCCTCAGGGAACGCGGAGGCCGCGATCGCGGCGGCACCGCCGGAGACGCAGACGTTCCTGGCCGACGCCGCACGAGAGGCGTTCCTCTCCGGACTAAACGGGATCTTCCTGATTGCCGGAGTCACGGCCCTCGTCGGCGGCGCACTCTCGCTCGCCCTCATCAGAGCGCGAGACCTCCATCTCGACGCCCACGAGGAGAGCACGATCTCGCCCGAGCCGGCTGCGGTCGAGGAACAACCGGCCCTCGCCGCGTGAACACGTGGGGGGAGCCCGCCGGGCTCCCCCCACAAACGACTTCCCGTCCCCCGTCTCTCTCCAAAGGAGGAACAACAGTGACTACCCGTGATGTGAGCCCCTACGAGCCGCGCGTCCGCGAGCGACGCGAAGCCGTCCAGCTCGTGCAGCGGATCCAAGCACTCTTCCTCGAACTCGAGGAGCTCCGGCGAAGTGAAGGAGGTGCCCCGGACCTCCGCGCCAAGGAGCGCAGGCTCGAGCAGCTGCGCTGGCGACTGGCGTCCGTCGCCCGACGTTCCGCAAGCGACGACCTGGACGCTGCCGCGTGACGACGGCCGCGGCCTCGATGCCCGAACGGACGGCCGGCCGGCTCGGGAGCTGGCTGTCCGTGCGGCACTCGCTGCGCGCGGAAGCGGTCCTTGTTCTCGTCCTGTACAGCGCGTACGAGGCCGCGCGCGGCCTCGTCGTCGGAGACACACGCGAGGGGGTGCGCCACGCGCGCGACCTCGTGGCCCTCGAGCGGTCGACCGGCCTGCTCGTCGAGGAGCGCGTACAGGACGCCACTCACGCGCTTCCGGGGCTCTGTGGACCTGCTCGGCATCGCATACCTAACGCTTCACCTCGCCGTCACCGTCGCTGTGCTGCTCTGGCTCCACCGGCGTCGCCCCGCCGCCTTCCCCCTCGTTCGCACCACATTGGTACTCGCGAGCGGACTTGCCCTCGTCGGCTACCTCGTCTACCCGACCGCGCCGCCGCGTTTGGCCGGGATCGGCATCGCCGACACCGTCTCGAGCGACCACGTCGACCTCAACTCGGGCCTCGTCAGCTCGCTCTACAACCCCTACGCCGCCGTCCCCAGCATGCACTTCGGCTACGCGCTCGTCGCCGGCGCGGCCGTGGCCTGGCTGACACGCCGCCGACTCCTTCAGGCGGCGGCGGCGTTCTATCCCGCCTTCGTCCTGCTCGTCATCGTCGCCACCGGCAACCACTTCCTCTTCGACGCGCTCGCCGGCGCCGCCGTCACGGCGCTTGCCGCTGGGGCTGCACTTCTGCTTGCGCGACCGCGAGGCGATGCGCGACTCGTGCGGTCTCCCGAACGTCCAGCGCCCCCGCTACGACCCCGGCTCACCGCGCTTCCGACGCAGCGCGAGCCGCTGCCGCCGTTCGAAGAGCTGGCGGCGTAGCGATGACCCACACGTAGATGTTCGAGCTGAGGCGCGTTCGGTGACCTCACCGAGATCACAGCCCACGCCAACGCCGAGTTGCCCGGCGCACGCTCGGTAGCGTGGAATGGACGATGACGATTGCAGTCGTCACAGGAGCCAACCAAGGGCTCGGCTTCGCCTCGGTGCGTGGATTGTGCCGCACCCTCTCGAACAGTGGAATCGTGTACCTCGGCGCACGGGACCGAGCGAGGGGCGAAGCCGCCATTCGGCGCCTCCGCGAGGAAGGCCTGTCGCCGCGGCTCCAAGTCGTCGATGTCAGTTCCAGCGACGCGGTCGAAGAATTCGCTCACCGTGTTCGAGCAGAACACGGCGGCGTGGACATCGTGCTTTCCAACGCAGCGGCGCGTCGTACGCCTGCACGCCCGGACAGCGAGCAGGTCCGGGAGTTCATCGACACGAATAACTACGGCGCGCATCGGATGATTCGCGCGTTTGGTCCCCTCCTCAGAGATGGTGCACGGTTCATTGTGGTCGCCAGCGCCTTCGGCTCACTCCACTATCTGCCGGCTCCCTTGCGTGAAGAGTTCGACACAGCGACGAAGTCACTCGAGGAACTGGAGCACACCCTCGATCACTGGGTCGGCTTGGTCGAAGCTGGCTCCGCACAACAGGCAGGCTGGCCAGCGTCGATCAATGAGGTCTCGAAGGTCGGCCAAGTCGCCGCAGTGCGGATCCTGGCTCGCGAATACGCCGCTGATGCCGCCGCGCGCGGCATCCTGATCAACGCGGCCTGCCCGGGTCTCGTCGACACCGAAGCCTCGCGACCGTGGTTCACCGACATGTCGGAAGCGCAGTCCCCCGATGACGCCGCCGTCGACGTGATCTGGCTCGCGACGCTGCCGAGCAGCGCAACGAGCCCCTACGGCGAACTCGTGCAGCACCGCGAAGTCATCCCCTTCGACGCCGCCGAATGGGAACGGAAGTACGGACGAAGCTAAGCCGAACCAACAGCGACGGTCCGCGCTTACTGGGACAGTCTCTAGACGTTGAGGCGCTTCGTGCGATGACCCCCTCTCTACATGGAAGGTGGTCACGCGTTCTGTCGAGGACTCGAGCGCTCCCAAATCCGTCTTCTCATCACGGATCTGCGCGGAGAGTATGGAGCGTTTATGGAGCCTAGCGGGCGCAACCAGTGGCAACCAGTGGCAAATGGGAGAGCCTCGAAAACGGCTCGAACAAGCCAAAACCGTTGCCACCGGTTGCGACCAGTTGCCGATCGGAGCGCATGGTAAGGGTCGCACTCCCTTCGTGGGATGGAGGGGGTCACTTCGCCGGCTCCGCGAAGAGAGTCGAGTCCCGCGCGAACGCCATGGCCGGCGGGACTTCGACTTGGAGGCTAACAGCCGAGCGCGGCTTTTGCGTCGGGCCGAGGGCTGCAGATCGTGCGCGGCGAGCTGTCGAGCACGAGCAGGGTCTCATCGGTTCAGCAGTGCTCGAGCAGCCCTCGCCGCGCCAGCTCTCTGCCCCTCGCTGATCCCGAGCGCGGCAACCGCGAACGCACCGAGCGGGGTCGAGCCTCCAGAACCCGAACACAGCGTGTGCAGCCGATCCGCAGTCACCGTCGTGCACGCCCTCGTCCAGCTCGACCGGGACTACACGGCGGCACAGCCGAGGGACCGGTAGGAGGACTGGTACGCGGCCCGCCTGAGCGGGCTGCTCGAGGACTGACGCTGCGGGTAGGGGGACGGGGGTCAGACCCGGAGGTCTGCCCCCACATTCGTCACCCGTCCGCGCCCGCCATGTTCTTCTCCACGACCGCCATGGTCTGCTGGAGCTCGGTCGTCGGGCTGAACTCGACGACCTGCGAGCCCGCGTACAGCGTCGGCGAGGTGGCCTGGCGGTGCGTAGTAGGCGTCGCCGGCCTCGTAGATTTCCTCGTGCCCGTCGGCGAAGGTGAACTTCACTCTGCCCTCGAGGACGTACCCCATGTGCGGGCACTGGCAGCGATCATCGGGGAGCCCGACGAACAGCGGCGCGAGATCGGCGTCCGCCGTGTAGGTCTCGAAACCGACCGTGTACGGCCCGAAGTCTTCGAAGTGTCCTTCGTACCCTTCGACCTCGACCGTCTCGGACGCGCTCGACTTCGACGCTTTCGCCATCGGTTTTCTCCTTTCCAGATTCGAAATTAGGCGGTAGTGGTCGCGACCTCTTCGGTGAGCTGGCGCATCAGCCCGGCCACGTTCGCGAGGCACCAGTAGCCGACGAACCTCCCGTCGGCGACGCGAAAGACCTCCGCCGACTCGGCCGCGATGTGCCGCCCTGTCGCCGGGATCCCCTTGTACTCGCCGTCGTGGGTGCCCGTCATCGTCGAGCGGACGAAGACGCGGTCGCCCTCGGCGATCAGGTCGTCGAGCGCGATGTGCAGGTCCGGAAAGGCCTCGAAGTAGCGAAAGCAGCCGCCCTTGACGCCCTCGACGATCCGCTCGTCCACGAAGAAGTCGCCGACCGCATCGAGATCGCGGCCGTTCAAGACCCGCTCGTAGTACTCGCGGACGACCTGCTTGTTCTGCTCCGACATCACATCTCCCTTCATCGCTTGCCGGACAGCATCGCGTCGGACCGCCCGCAGCGGTAGGGGCATTCCCCCTATTCGGCCCCGCCATCGAGATGACGCGCGGCATACGTAGCCGCTTCCGCACGGGTGGTCAGGTCGAGCTTGGAATAGATGCGGCTCACGTGATGCTCGACAGTCTTCGGGCTGATGAACAGCCGTTCTCCGATCTGCTTGTTCGTGAGCCCTTCGCCCAGCAGACGCAACACCTCGATCTCCCGCCGCGAGAGGAGCCCAACCGCCTGCGGCCCGGCCCGGCCCTTCGCGCCCAGCGAGCGCATCAACGAGGCCGCCGCATCAGCGTCGCGAAGCGCACCGAGCGCCTCGAGCTCGGTTCGCGCATGGCGCGCGGTGTCGACGGCCACCTCCGGCGAGCCGACGGAGAGCGAGCGCGCCAGCTCGAGCCGCGTGCGCGCAGCGTCGAGCCGAAGGCCGAGCGCTGCGAAACGATTCACCGCCTCCTGCAGGAGCTGGGGCGCGTCTTCGCGCCCCTCGGCGAGCGCGAGGCGACCGTGAGCAGCGACGGCGAATGCCACGACGCGATCACGGCCGCCGCTCTCGGCGATGACGTCGAGCGCAGCCGCAGGCGCTCTCGCGTCGTCCAGCCGGTCCTCGGCCAGCCGTGTCTCCACCAGCTGCGCGAGCAGCGGCGCAGCGAGGAGGTTCGTCCAGCCGAGCTCGTCGAGTCGGTGCACGAGCAAGGCGGATGCCGCTCCCGCCTCTCCACGCGCGAGGCGAACCGCAACCCGAGCCTGAACAGCTTCAGGTTCCGCCTCGAGACCCACGAGCAGCTGCTCGGCCTCGTCGAGCCGCCCCTGAAGCACACGGATCTCCGCGAGCCGCGCCGACGGTGGAATGCAGCGCGAGCGCTGGCCCGCTGCCGCCAGCTCGCGAACCGCTTGCTCGAGCTCGGCCTCCGCGGCGTCGATCCTGCCGTTGGCGGCGAACACGTCCGCGCAGCACGTCCTGCAGAAGGCGAGCAGCGTCACATGGTCGTACGAGCGCACGAACTCGTCCAGCACCGTGCTCCACTGCTGCGGGCGCTCGCTGTCGCCGGCACGCTCGCAGGCGAGCATGAGGGTGCAGCAGATGTCCGCGAACGTCTCGAGGTTGGCGGGCTCGCCGCTCGTCGCGGCAGCCATCGCCTCGTCGAGTCGAGCGAGACCCCGGTCTACGTCGCCGAGCGTCACCTCGGCGAGCCCCAGCTGCGCGAGCGCCCGCAGCTCGAGGTCCGGGTCGCGCGCGGCGAGCGCGACGTCGAGCGCGCTCGCCGCAAGCTCCGCCGCGGTCGCAGCATCTCGCGCGCCCTCCGAGCGGGCGAGCTCGAGCCAGCCGCGCTCGGCGCCCGGCGCGACGTCACGGAGAAGACGCTCCGCCCGTGCGAGCCAGCCACGGGCCGCAGCATCGTTGTCGAACGCGAGCCCGTACTCGCGGGCAAGCCACAGCGCCACCCGCGCAGCCCGCGCGAGCTCACCGTCTCGGCGGAAGCCGGCGTAGGCGCGCTCACGATGGACGACGGCGCCTCGCTCGTCGCGGAGCCACCAGAGCGCGCGCCCGAGCCCATCAAGCGCCTCCGCCGAGTCCGTCGCGTCGAGCGCCTCCTGAAACGCCGCTCGCGCGCCCTCCCAGTCGCCGCTCGCGAGCGCCTCATACCCACGCCCGAGCGCTGTCTCAGCAGAAGCCGTAGCCACGAACGCATCGTGGCACCTGCGCCGCCAGCGTGCCACGGAGCACGTGGAGAGACGGCGTTCGGCGTGTGTCCCGGCGGCGCGTGGTACGTGTCTCCGTCTCGTACACCTCCTAACTGACAACTCATGTGCCGAACGGCGCCATGGTCATCGTCGGTTCTCTGACACAACGGTGAAGAGCCGCGTCAGCGGTTCGAGATCGTCCGCCTCCGCCAGGAGCAGCACACGATCACCGACCCGCAGCTCTAACGAACCACTGGGCCGGGTTGGCGTCCCATCTCTGACCACGAGCGTGACCCACGCATGCTCGCCGAGTGGAAGGTCGCGGATCGTGCGCCCGGCCGCCCTCGAGCCAGCACCCACCTCGAACTCGTGGGCAGGCTGCGGCTCGTCGCCGAGCCGGACCGACAGCTCCCACGGGAGCGAGGGCCGTTCGCGCATCGGAATACCGAGCGCCCGTGCGACAAGCGGCACGAATGTCCCCTGGCCGACGACCGAAACGAGCACGACGACGAACACGACCCCGTACACGCGCTCGGCCCCGGCCACACCGCCGAGTAGGGCGAACGCCGCAAGCAGGATCGGTACCGCCCCCTTGAGACCGCTCCAGGTGATGAACGCCCGCTCGGCCCAGCTCAGACGCGCCGGGCCGAGTGTCAGGAGAACCACCAGCGGCCGCGCTATCAGAGCAAGCGCGAGCGCGAGCACGATGCCCTCGAGCCAGACGCGACCTGTCAGCCCGCCGATGTCGATCGTCAGGCCAAGCGCGACGAAGACGACGAGCTCGGCGAGACTTGCGAGCGAGCCCGAGAAGCGCTCGATTTCGCCCTTGAATGGCATGCGCGCGTCCCCCAGGAAAAGGCCGGCGATGAAGACGGCGAGGAAACCCGACCCGTGCGCGAGCGAGGTCACCCCGTACAGCGCACCCGCGAGGACAAGGGTCAGCACCGGGTACAGCCCCTCGCTCGGGAGCCGCAGGCGGCGAAGCAGCGGGAGCAGAGCGAGCGCTCCCAGCACCCCTAGCGCGACGCCGATCGACATCTCGACCGCGAACTCGCGCACCACCACCCAGAAGGAGGCATCGGCGTGCGTGGCGAGTTCGATCATGCCGATCATGAGCGCGATCCCCGCGGGATCGTTGACGCCCGCCTCGCCCTCCAGAATCGTCCCCGAGCGCCCCGCCACCTCGCGCCGGCCAAGCACCGAAAACATGACGGCCGGATCAGTCGGCGCGATTGCGGCTCCCACGATCCCTGCCAGCATCCACTCGAAGCCGAGCGCGTAATGGGCGAGTACGGCGACAAGGCCAGCAGTCGCGAACGTGCCGAGCACCCCGAGGGAGAGGATCGGTCCAGCGGAGGCTCGAAAGCGCCGCCAGCCGATGTCGATGCCGCCGTTGAAGAGGATCACGACCAAGGCGACCACCGCGATCCGCTCGACCGTCTCGATCTCCACCGCCTCGTACACACCCGGCCAGATGTCCGACACAACCGCGGCCGCGAGCAGAAAGAGCGCCGGTGCCGGCACCGGAACGCGCTCGGTCAGCTTGGTCGAGAGCACCGCAAGCGCGAAGCCGCTGGTGACGACGAGGACGATGCCGGCGAAGTCGCTGATTTCGGTCATGGCAGGAACATGCCGACCAGACTTCCCGGCTCGCCTTCGAGCACGCTAACAGGCCCCAGGAGCGTGGCGGCGATCACGCGGTTGGGCGGATAGGGCAAAGATGACGAGCAAGGCGGCGACGCGCGGACGCAGTCCGAGGGACTTCGCCGGCAAAGCGCTCCGAACCTGGGTGGAACAGGCGGCCCGCTTCGCGCGAACGCTGCCGCCCAAGCCTCCCCGGACCACGCACGAACGAGCTGACCCGGGTCGGGCAGTATCGAGCCCCGCGCGGTGTCAGCCCAAAGTAGTCTGATATAAGACTACCTGTGGATCGGGACGATCTCGGCTTCCTGCTCGCCAAGGCCACGCAGCGCTGGAACGAGCTCCTGCAGGAGCGGTTCCGCGCCGCCGGCTGGGGCGAGGTGCGGCCCAGCTACGGCTCGATCCTGGTGCCGCTGTTCGACCAGGACGGCCTGCGCATGGGCGAACTCGCACGCCGGGCGCGGCTGAGCAAGCAGACGATAACGACGATGGTGCGCCTGCTCGAGCGCGACGGATTGGTGCGCCGCGACCCTGACCCCGACGACGGGCGCGCGTTTCGCGTCGTCCTCACCGCCAAGGCCCGCAGGTTCGAGCCGGTGGCCGAGCGCGCGCTCGCCGAGCTCGGCGCCCTCGCACTGGACCGGCTCGGCGAACGGCGGCTCGCTTCTGTCAAGAACGGACTGAAGGAGTGGATCGAGACATGAGGCATCACACGGTCACCACCACGCTCACCACGGCCCCGGACGAGGTCTTCGCCTACCTCGCCGACATCGAGAAGCTGCCCGAGTGGGCGACCGAGTTCGCACGCGAACTACGAGTCGTCGACGGCCGGCACAAGATCGTGAACGGGCTCGGAGAGTTTTTCTTCGAGATCCGAGCCGACCCCGAATCGGGTGTGATCGACATGCTGGCCGGCCCGAGCGAAGACGCGCTCCTCTGCTTCCCCACCCGCGTCGTCGCCACCCCGGCGGGCGGCAGCGCCTTCACCTTCACCATGTTCCAGGCACCCGGACAGCCCGACGAGCAATTCGAGAACCAGCACGCCTCACTGCTGCGCGAGTTCGAGAACCTCGAGCGACGCTTCGGCTCGGCCACGTTCGCCCCAACTCGATCGGACTAGGCCAACACAGCCAGCCAGCCGACCCCCAACGTCCAGTGCATCATCGTCGATTGCAAGGTTTCGCGCGATCGTCTACGGCGCCGGCAATCCCCGCCGCGGTTCCTGCGGTGCGAAATCGCGCTCGACCTCGTCGACGAGCTCGAGGTGAAGCTCGAGATACCGTCGCAGAAAGTCGATCACGAGTAAGAGGTACTTGCTTCGGTGCGGTAGTGCCCGCGCCGTCACCTGCGCGTCATCGAGTCGCTCCATCAGGTCGGCGATGTCGTCGCGGAGAGTGACCATGCTGGCGCGGGTGACGGGCTCGCCGACGAGGTCACAGAGCAGCAGCCGCAGCAACGGATCGCTCTTGAGCGGCGTGAAGCGCACCGGAGTCTTCGCGTACAGCTCAAGAGCCTCGAGCCCTTTCTCGGTGAGCGTGTACACCGTGCGCTCGCGGGTCTTACCCGGCTCGCGTCGCGCTTCGAGGTAGCCGAGCGTGGCGAGCCTCTTCGGCTCGGCGTAGTACTGGCTCTCGCCGGCCCAGTCGAGCATCCGCCCCCGCCGCGCCATCCGCAGCAGGTCGTGCGCGCCGGCTCCCCCGCGGCCGACGAGGCCGAGCACCTCATACGAGAAGAGACTCAACTCAGAGCTTGACATAGCTACACATCATAGTTTATACCTATGAATTGTAGTCTAGAGAAGGAGGCGGCGATGACGTCCGCGACGCAGTCTCTCGGAAGCGCCGAGCGCTGGGGGCCACTGTGGGGAGCCCGGCCGGACGATTGGGCAATCAGCGAGGATCAGCACCTGCCGAGCTACGAGGCGGCGCTCGAGCGCGTTCCCCTCGAGCCTCGTCACCGTGTGCTCGACATCGGCTGTGGCGTCGGCACATTCCTACGCCTCGTGGCCGACCGCGGCGCCGAAGCGTTCGGTCTCGACGCATCCGAGGCCCTGATCGAGCTCGCGCGACGACGAGTCCCCGAAGCAGACCTGCGTGTCGGCGATATGGAAGCACTTCCCTACGACGATGACACGTTCGACCTCGTCACCGGGTTCACGTCGTTCTTCTTCGCAACCGACATGGTCACGGCGCTTCGCGAGGCCGGCCGGGTAGCGAAGCCAGGCGCTCCAGTTGTCATTCAAGTGTGGGGTGCCCACGAACGATGCTCGCTCGAAACCATGAAGGAGATCGCGAGGCCGTTCTTTCCGCCGCGTCCTCCCAACGCTCCACCCGATCCCGACTTCTCCCAGCCCGGAGCGCTCGAGGCTCTAGCAGTCGAAGCAGGCCTTAACCCCGAGACCGTCTTCGAATCGTCATGGGCCTACACGTACTCGGACGACGAGACGTTGGGTCGCGCGCTCGTCGCTCCAGCGGGCATTGCCGTCGTCGTCGGTCCAGAACGTGAAAGCGAGATCAAGGCCGCGATCGTCGAGGGGCTCGCCGAGTACCGCACCGACGAAGGCAGCTACAGGCTCGACAACGAGTACCGCTACCTGATCGCGCGCGCGTGAGTCTCTTCGCCGTCACCCGTGAAGCCGGGCCCGCCTGGGCCGCCGGCGGCATCTTCGAGCAGCCGGAGGTAAACGACCACGCGGCATTCATGAATGAGCTCGCCGCGCAAGGCTTCGTCCTCTTCGGCGGTCCGCTCGCCGGCAGCGAACAAGGGCGCGTCCGCGTGCTGCTGATCGTCGATGCCGAGAGCGCGGACGAGATCCATCGTCGGCTCGCCGACGACCCCTGGGTGTCCACGGAGCAGCTCCGCACCATGAGTGTCGAGTCCTGGAAACTCCTCGTCGGCGGCGATAGCTTCTTGCTCGCACACGCGGAGCACTGACCCGAACAGGGCCCGTGTTGGAAACGCGCTGCGTCTGCCGTCCTGATCGTGCGCCGCAATCTGAGAGCATTGGTCGACCGACGTGACGATCGACGCCATTCCTCCTGAGCTGCGCACGAGCGACCAGTGGGACTTTTCCGGGCTGCGCGCTCTCTACGTCAACTGCACCCTCAAGCCGTCCCCCGAGCGCTCGCACACCCAAGGTCTGATCGATCTGTCATCGGCGATCATGGACGCCAACGGAGTCTCGGTCGACCACGTGAGGGCCGTGGACCATGAGCTCGCCCCCGGCGTCTGGCCGGACATGCGCGAACACGGCGCGGAGCGAGACGACTGGCCTGCCCTGTACGACCGTGTGCAGGCGGCGGACATTCTCGTTCTCTGCTCGCCGATCTGGCTTGGCGAGAAGTCATCGGTCTGCACTCGCGTCGTGGAGCGACTCTACGGCAACTCCTCACTTCTGAACGAGAGCGGTCAGTACGCGTACTACGGCAAGGTGGGCGGCTGTCTCATCACGGGCAACGAGGACGGCATCAAGCATTGCTCGATGAACATCCTCTACTCGCTGCAGCACCTCGGTACACGATTCCGCCACAGGCGGACGCGGGGTGGATCGGCGAGGCGGGACCGGGTCCTTCCTACCTCGACGAGGGCTCGGGCGGGCCTGCGAACGACTTCACGAATCGAAACACGACGTTCATGACCTGGAATCTCATGCACCTCGCACGATTGCTGCGCGAGGCGGGAGGTATCCCCGCGCACGGAAACCAGCGCTCGCTCTGGGATGCCGGTTGCCGCTGGGATCTTCCGAACCCCGAGCACCGCTGAGCGGGTACGTCTGCGTCACGTCTATCGTCTCCGCTGTCGTGTCGAGTGATCAGGTCAGTCGAATCGCCGAGCTTCTGCACGAGGCCGCAGAGACACACCACACGGTCTACCGCATTACCGACGGCGAGGATCCGGACTGGGCCTCCTGGTACGCGGACTGGCTGCTGGAGCTCTCCGAGCTCCCCGATGTCCTGGGCGCACGTCCGGTTCGAAGCCACCTCGTGCATGCCCTCGTCGGGCTCGATCGCGACTACCTGGCTGCGCACTCCTCCGACCGCTGGGAGGACTGGTACGCAGCCCGATTGACGACGATCCTCAGCTCCTAGTCAGCCATGCCCCCGACCCGACGGGGGACCCGTTCACGCGGCTTCGGGAGCGCGCTGGCGTTCCCACTTTCGCCCTCTCGGACCGATCCGCATCGGCTCGCTCCCGACCGCAACGCTGGCCGGCGCCGAGAGGACCCGCACCCCGCATCCTTCGTTGCTCCTCCACCCGCCAGCGACTTCGCGAGAGCTTTAGAGACTGCTTCCTGAACAGTTTCTGAATTTTCGCATGCACGACGGTGAAACCGGCCCGGAACGCTCGCGCGCCGGCGCCCTGACGGCTACGACGGTGGGTACAGCCAGCGAAGGAGGAGTCGATGAGGAAGAAGATCGCTGTCGTTCTGGTCGTAATGGCCGCGCTCGCGGTTGTCGCGCAGACCGCGCCCGCCGCACGGCAGGACACGATGAAGCCGCAGCTGGTGACGACGATCGTGGACAAGAAGCTCGGCCGGGTGCTGACGACGGCCGGCAAGCAGGCGATCTACGTCTGGAACAAGGAGCCCAAGGGCACGGTTCGCTGCACCGGCGCGTGCGCGAAGGCCTGGCCACCCGTCTTCGTCAAGGCCGGTGTGGTCGTGCCGATGCACGTGAAGGGGATCATGGGTGAGTTCGGCACGGTCCGCCGCGCGGGCGGTGCACGCCAGCTGACGTTCAACCGCCGCGCTCTCTACACCTACGCGCACGAGAAGGCAGGCCAGGTGCTGTGCAACAACGTCGACAGCTGGTTCGCGGTCAAGGTGCACGGGTGAGGCGGGAAACGCCCCGCGAGACACCGGTCGAACTGCGCGCCTACGGCCGCCGCACCTTTCTCGCGGTGACCGGAATCGGGCTGTCGTCGCTGCTGTGGGCGAAGCCCGTATGGCAGGTCGTCTCCGGAGCGACGCAGCCGCTCCAGGGCGCGTGGCCGGCCGGGCTGATCCCGTCCTCGGGCTGGCGCATCTACACCGTCGCAGCGACGATGCCCCGGTTCGACCGGAACACGTGGCGCCTGCGCGTCGACGGGCTGGTCGAGCAGCCGGTCTCACTGACCTACGACGAGTTGCTGCGACTGCCGCGGGCGGAGCAAGTCTCGGACTTTCATTGCGTGACCGGCTGGTCGGTGAGCGACGTCCACTGGGCCGGCGTTCGCTTCGACGACCTGCTCGCAACCGCCGGACCGCGCCCCAGCGCAAGCGTGCTCACGTTCGTTTCGGCTGAACACCCGTACCTCGACACGCTTACGCTCGCGCAGGCCGGCCTCGCCGATGCGATGCTCGCCTATGAGATGGACGGGAAGCCGCTCCGGCGCGAGCACGGCGCGCCGGTCCGGGTCGTGATTCCCGAGATGTACGGCTACAAGAACGTCAAGTGGGTGGAGCGGATCGTCGTCGGCGACCAGCTCGAGCCGGGGTACTGGGAGCAGCGCGGCTATGACGTCGATGCCTGGGTCGGCCGCTCGAATGACGCGTGACGCCGTCTACGTCAAGCGCTTCTCCCGCAGCGAGCGTGCGGTGCACTGGATCCACGCGAGCGCCTTCTTCGTCCTGCTGGGCACCGGGCTCGTGCTGTATGTGCCGCGTCTGAGCGCGCTCGTCGCCCGGCGCCCGCTGATCAAGGACATCCATGTGTATACCGCGGTCGCCTGGATCGCCTTGCTCGTGCTCGTCGTCGTGGTCGGAGACCGCCGCGGGCTGCGGCGAACGCTTCGCGATCTCGATCTGTTCGATGACGACGACCGTCTTTGGCTCCGGCGGAACCCGAGGCCGCAGGGCCGTTTCAACGCTGGGCAGAAGCTGCATGCCGCTCTGGTCGCGGGCTTTGCGTCGCTCTTCGCGGTCTCGGGGTTTCTGCTCTGGCTCGGTGAGCGGGACACTCGCTTCCGCTGGGCGAGCACGATCCTCCTCCACGACGGACTGATGTACGCGTCGCTCCTGCTCCTGCTGGGTCACCTGTACTTGGCGCTGATCTACCCCGCGACTCGCCACGCCCTGCGCGGTATCACGGTCGGCTCGGTGCGCCGCGACTGGGCGCTCGAGCACCACCGAAAGTGGATCGAGCGTGACGAACGGCCACAATGATCCGATGACGAGGGTCCTGATCGTCGATGACGAGCCGATCGTGCGCGATGTCGTCGCTCGCTACCTCAAGCGCGAGGGCTTCGACACGCTCGAGGCTGGCGACGGCGACGCGGCGCGCGAGCTGATCGAACGTCGTCCACCCCACCTCGTCGTGCTCGACGTGATGCTGCCCGGCACCGACGGGCTGTCTCTGTGCC
Organism: uncultured Actinomycetes bacterium; assembly: GCA_963708005.1. GTDB lineage: Bacteria > Actinomycetota > Thermoleophilia > Gaiellales > Gaiellaceae > Gaiella. The sequence goes on from CAVPRY010000001.1 coordinate 276,225, forward strand.
GGTGGATTCGGTCGCGCGGCGACCTGCCGGTGATCATGCTGACCGCGCGCGGCGAGGAGGCCGACCGGATCGTCGGCCTTGAGCTCGGAGCCGACGACTACGTCACCAAGCCCTTCTCGCCGCGCGAGCTCGCGACCCGCGTGCGCACCGTGCTCCGCCGGAGCAACCCGGGCACGGATTCGAAGGCTCGTCTGTCTTTCGACGGCCTTGAGCTCGATGCGGCCACGCGCGAGGCGCATCTGCACGGGGAGCAGTTGCGGCTGACGGCAAAGGAGTTCGACCTGCTCTTCTTCCTTGCTTCGAACCCGCGCAACGTCTTCTCGCGCGACCAGCTCATGAGCCGCGTCTGGGGCTACGAGGCTGCGCACGACACTGGCACGGTGACCGTGCACATTCGACGGCTCCGCGCCAAGATCGAGCTCGACCCGTCGAACCCGCGCCACCTCGAGACGGTCTGGGGTGTCGGCTACCGGTTTCTGCCGTGATCGCGCTCGCCCTTGCCGTCGCCGCGGGCACGCTCGCGGTCGGCCTGGCAGCCACGTTCGCACTCCGGCTGCTCCCGAGTGTGCGCCTGCAGCTTGCCGGCTTCGCCTTCCTCTCGGTCGTGCTCCCGCTCCTCGCCGTGCTGCTCTCGGGCTGGGTGATGTTCCACATGGGAGACGACGTCAAGATCCTCGCCGTCGCCGCCGCCTCGGCGACGGCGGCCGTCGCGGCAGCGCTCGTGCTCGCCTCGTCGATCGCACGCCGCATCGACCGTCTCCGCTCCGCCTCGACCGCGCTCGCCGCGGGCGAGCTTAGCGCCCGCGCACCCGAAGGCGGTCCACGCGAGCTGGCCGAGCTGGGCCGGTCGTTCAACGCGATGGCCGACAGCCTGGAAGGCCTCTTCGACGCCCGGCGCGAGCTGGTCGCGGCGGCGAGCCACGACCTGCGCGCCCCCGTTGCCTCGATCGCGGCAATGCTCGAAGCGATCGAGGACGGTCTCGCCACTCCGACCGAGTACCTGGCACCCCTCCAGGATCAGGCGCGGCGTCTAACCAGTCTCGTCGACGACCTCTTCGAGCTCGCCCGCATAGACGCAGGCTCACTCGCGCACGAGCTCGAGGAGGTCGCGCTCGCGCCGCTCGTCGAGTCGTGCGTCCGCGGCTTCGAGGCCGAAGCGCGCGCCCGTAACGTCACGCTAGAGAGAACCGTCGCGGAAGGTATCCCTGAGGCGCGTTGCGCGCCGGAGGAGGTCGAGCGTGTCCTTCTCAATCTGCTCACCAATGCCCTCCGCCACACACCATCCGACGGAACCGTCGCCGTGACGCTCGCACCGGCACCAGACCACGTCCGCGTTACGGTCGAGGACACGGGTCGCGGCCTCACGCCGGAGGCCGCGCGCCGGATGTTCGACCGCTTCTGGCGGGATGACTCCGCCCGGCAAGCGAACGGCGGCGCAGGTCTCGGCCTTGCGATCGCCCGCGGCCTGGTCGAAGCGCAGGGCGGCACGATCTGGGCAGAGCAGCGCGCCACCGGTGGCGCGAGCGTCTCCTTCACGCTCCCTCTCGCCGGCAGCTGACGCCCATCCGCCGTGTCACGGCAGGTGAGCTAAAAGGCAGGTCAGGGCTGAAAAGAGCCGCGGCGAGATGGTTGATTCGGAATCTGTGGCCGTAGGCGCTGAAACACAGGCCAGGTTGAAACCGATCTCGGCGTTATGCCGAAGCCCGGTGGCGAGGGCGAGCAGGCGAGGCCCGATTATCGGCGTCAAGGCCCCGTGCGCGATGATTGTCACGATGGCTTACGACGAGGATCTCGCCAACCGGATCCGCGAGCTGATCGCCTCCGAGGACGGCTACACCGAGCAGAAGATGTTCGGCGGCATCGGCTTCATGATCGACGGCCACATGGCGGTGGGGGTCAGCGGCGAGGGTGGCCTGATGATCCACTGCTCCAAGGAGGAGACCGAGGCTCTCCTCGCCAGGCCCGGTGCGCGACCGTTTGAGATGCGCGGACGCGAGCTGAAGGGCTGGCTTCGGGTTGATGCCGAGTCGGTCTCCACGAAGGGAGCGCTCGAGCCCTGGGTCATGCAGAGCGTCGCTTTCGCCCGCGCGTTGCCGCCGAAGGAGAAGAAGTGAGCTTGAGCGATGCCGATGCCTATGACCTGTTCATGGGCCGCTACTCGAGGCCGCTGGCGGTGCCCTTCGCCGATTTCGCCGGACTCCCGCTCGACGGCCGGGTCCTCGACGTCGGATGCGGCCCCGGTGCGCTGACCGCGGAGCTCGCCCGGAGGGCCGGGCCGGGACGGGTCACGGCGGTTGACCCGTCCGAGGAATTCGTCGCGGCCCTACGCGGCCGCCATCCCGGAGTCGAGGTCATCCGCGCGCCGGCTGAGGATCTGCCGTTCGAAGGAGGCTGCTTCGATGCGACGCTCGCCCAGCTCGTGGTCAACGTCATGGACGATCCGGTCGCAGGCCTCCGCGAGATGGCGAGGGTGACGCGGGACGGCGGAGTCGTCGCCGCATGCGTGTGGGACTTCACCGACGGCGGCCCGATCGGTCCGTTCTGGGATGCCGCCCAAGCGCTCGATCCTGAGGTCGAGACTGGGTCTGTCTGCCCCGGCAGCAGGGCCGGCCACCTGGCCGACCTCTTTCGCGCGGCTGGAATCGGCGACATCGTCGACAGCGCCGTCGCGGTGGACGTCGAGCACGCCACGTTCGAGGACTGGTGGGAGCCGTTCACGCTCGGCGTCGCCCCGTCGGGTGCGCACGTCGCCGGCCTCCAGCCCGATCGGCGCACGGCATTGCGCGAGCTCTGCAGGGAGAGGCTGCCGGAGCCACCGTTCGTAGTCTCGGCGAAGGCCTGGGTGGCGCGCGGCGCGGCTTGATTCTCGTACCAGGCAGTCGCGTTGTCGGGATCGGCCGCGTAGGCGGCGACTTCGCTGCGCGACCGGTTGATCTCGACCTCCGTCTCGACGTCGACTGGCATCGAGCTACGCGAACACGGGGTTCGCGCTGCCGTTCTCGGCGTACTCCTGGAGTCGCACCATGATCTGACCCCGAGTGTAGGCGACCCGGCCTGCCTTGGCGTCGTCGGCGAAGTACGCGTGTCGGAAGCTGACGGTCGAGCCGTCGTCGCTGACCTCGACGTCCCGGCGGACAGTCGCGCCGACCCAGTGGGGGCGGGAATGTCTCCGTGCGCCAGACAACCGTGCGCTCGTCGGATGCGATCCGAGCGGATGGCGTGAGTTAGCTCTTCGCGTACTCCTCGGCTGTCCGTGACTCGAACTCGAAGCCCAGGACGGGCTCGTCGCCGACGACCCACGCGTCGTGACCGGGCTCAATGACGTAGGCCTGGCCGGGACCGATCTCCTGCTCGCTGCCGTCGTCGTGGGCGACATGCATCCTGCCTGACTGTAAGAGGCCGACATGGCGCGCCTGACACTTCTCGCCTCCAACGACCGGCTTGATGCACTCCGACCATCTCCATCCCGGCTCCAACCGCATCCTACCGACGCTCGCCCCACTCATCCGAACGAGCTCGACCGTCGTCTTGTCGGGCGTCCGGGTCTCATCGGGTGAGTTGAAATCGCGTGCTTCCACGCCAGCCACGTGAGCCTCCCTTCCGTCGCGATGCACGCCCAGCGGACAATCCTAACCGCGAGCTGCGCCTGACACTAACAGCGGCGGCTGCTTGCGAGCGCCACGCAGGATAGATGCCCTCGGTCCGCCATAGAGACAACGCCCCAGCCCGCACACATCCCGCATGAGATCGTCGGAAGCTCCGCCGGCGGCTCGCAGGCCGAGCAGTGCCGGGACCGGGTCGAGCCAGCGAGAATGCGTGGACAGTGAAGAAGACGCCGAAGCGAATCTCCGCTGATCTCGAAGCCGGCTGGATCGCGCTTGGGGAAGGGCGGTGGGACGCCGCCCGGACGTCCTTCGAGGAGGCTCTCGCAGAGCAGGAGACACCCGAGTCCTTCGAGGGGTTGAGCTGGGCGGCGTGGTGGCTCGACGACGCGGACGCGGTGTTCGGGGCGCGGGAGGACGCGTACCGCCTCTACAAGAAGCGCGGGGATGCAGGCGGCGCCGCGCGCATGGCAACGTGGCTGGCGGTCGATTACCTCGACTTCCACGGCGCCTGGGCGGTGGCGAGCGGATGGCTTCGGCGAGCGCACCGTCTGCTCGATCCGCTCGAGCCGGGGCCTGACCACGGCTGGCTCGCCTTTCAGGACGGCTACCTTGCCCACGCGAGCGGCGACACGACCAGAGCTCGGGAGCGTGCCGCGTTTGCCGCCGAGCTCGGGCGACGGTTCTCGGTCGCCGACCTGGAAATGCTCGGTCTCGCTCTCGAAGGAGCCGCGCTCGGTGGCCTGCGCGCAGGTGGTAGAGGGGATGCGCTACCTGGACGAGGCGACGGCGGCAGCGTTGGAGGGCGAGGCCGAGATCCCGATCTCCGGCGCGTGGTCGTGTTGCTTTTTGGTCTCCGCCTGCACGGTCGTGTTCGACTACGAGCGGGCGTTCGCGTGGTGCGACCGGATCGCGGAGTTCGCGGAGCGCTACGGCAGTCGCTACATGCTCGCCTTCTGCAGGGCCGAGTACGGCGCCGTGCACACGTGGCGCGGTGATTGGTCGAAGGCCGAGGCCGAGCTCACGGCCGCGGTCGACGACTTCGCCCGCTCGCGCCCGGCGTGGGCAGCATCTCCGCGGGTCGCGCTCGCGGAGCTGCGGCGGCGGCAGGGCAGACCGACGGACGCGGCGCTGCTCCTCGACCAGGCAGGCACCTCGTCCGGCGCGCAGCTCTGCCGCGCCCGCCTGGCGCTCGACCGCGGAGAGGCGCTCCGCGCCCTCGAGCTGCTCGAGCGGCTGCTGCGTCAGATGCCCTGCCCACCGGAGGCTGGATCGCTTCCCTGCTCTCGAGCTGCTCATCCAGCGCGCGGATCGCACGTGGGGAGCTCGACGAGGCCGCGTCGACCCTGAAGGCGTTGCGCGAGGTGGAGCGTCTGGTGGGCACCGCGCCGATCCAGGCGTGCGCCGACCTGGCCGAGGGAATGCTGGTGGCCGCGGGAGGAGATCACGAACGGGCGCGGAGGCTGCTGGAGGATGCGATCGATCGCTTCCAGCGAAGCGGCGCGCCCTTCGAGACCGCCCGGGCGAGGATCGAGCTCGCCACCAGCCTGGTCGGGCTAGGACGCGCCGAGGCAGCCGAGAGCGAGGCTGCGACGGCGCTGGAATCCCTACTCGAGCTGGGGGCTGAGCACGAGGCCGAGCGGGCGCGGCGACTCCTCGATGCGTGCGCCGCTGACGACGGGGGGCAATCACGTCTGCCGCGGGTCACGGCGCGGGAGCGAGAGGTGCTGAGCCTGCTCGCGAAAGGGCTCACGAACCGGCAGATCGCCGAGCGGCTCGTGGTGAGCGAGCACACCGTTCATCGCCACGTCACCAACATCCTCCGCAAGCTCGACGTCCCGTCGCGGACGGCAGCGGCGGCCCAGGCTGTGCGCGCCGGCCTGCTCGAGACATAGCCGAACCTGGCGATAGCCACAGCGCCGAGGGATGGCCGCTTCGGGCGAAGTCGAAGCCGGCCACCGGGACTACGGTGGCCAGCATGGCGGGTCAGAGCGCGTCGAGAAACTTGCTGCGGGCGGCAGCGCTCGCACGGATCGAGGAGGTAGGAGTGCAGATGGCTACGATCAGGATATCGGCGGCGGAGCTCGATCGAGAGCACAAGACTGCCGAACGGGCGATGTGGGCGCTCGGCGACTACCACGCGTTCGCGAAGCAGACGGTCTGGGGGCTCGGGCCCGTGCTCGTCGCGGCCTGTGGGATCTCGCCCGGTCAGCGCGTGCTCGACGTGGCCGCGGGAACGGGCAACGTCGCCATCCGCGCCGCCGAGGCCGGGGCGCAGGTGGTGGCCTCGGACCTCACGCCGGAGAACTTCGAGGCGGGCCGCCGCGAGGCACGCGCACAAGGGGTCGAGCTCGAGTGGGTGGAGGCGGACGCCGAGGCGCTCCCCTTCGGCGAGAGCGAGTTCGACGTCGATCACCTCCTCGTTCGGCGCGATGTTCGCCCCCGACCACCAGAAGGTCGCCGACGAGCTCCTGCGCGTCTGCCGCCCGGGAGGCACGATCGGGATGATCAACTTCACGCCCGATGGCCTGGCGGCCGAGTTCTTCGGGCTCTTCGCGCGCTTCGCGCCGGCGCCTCCGTCCGGGAGCGCTGCCGCCGATCCTGTGGGGGAGCGAGGCGCACGTGCGCGAGCTGTTCGGCGAGCGGGTGGAGTCGCTTGAAATGACCCGCAGCGAGTACATCGAGCGCGCCGCGAGCCCGCGCGACTACGTTCGAGCTCTTCAAGCGGACCTTCGGGCCGGCGGTCGCGCTCAATGCCTTCCTCGCCGACCAGCCAGACCGTTCCGCGGCGCTGGAACGAGACTTCCTGGAGTTCGCGACGCGCTCGAACCAGGGCTCGCGGGAGGGCCCGGCCGAGTACCACTACGAGTACCTTCTCGTTCGTCGCCCGCAAGCGCAGCGCGTAGAGGCAGGTCGTGCTCGGCAGTCGGGAGGCTGAACGAGCTACCGCCGGGCGAGCACCTCGTCGACGAAGCCGAGCACCGCAGGGTGTGCGGGGTTGATGAGATGTCCGCCGTCGACCCACTCGACCCTGGCCGACGACATGGCTTCCGCCATCAGGTTCGTTACCTCCGCGAAGGCCGGCGGGGACTCCTTGCCGGCGACGATCAGCGTCGGCTGGACGATCGTGCCGAGCTCGGCGGCGCCGACCTCGAGGAAGCCGCCGCGGAGCTCGGCGACGATCGCCGGGCCGTTGCCGGTGAACATCCGCTTGGCCGGCTCGGGGAAGCCTTCCCAGGCTTCATCGCCGAGGACCCCGCGCAGGAACGTCTCGGCAACGGTGCTCATGTCAGCCTCGGCTGCGGCAAACACCTGCTCCTCGAGCCCTGCCGCCCACCGCGCTGCTTCGTCGCTCATCGACAGCACCGCGGCCTCGAGCAGCGCCAGTGCGCGGACGCGGTCCGGGTACCGCAGCGCGAGGTCGATCGCCGTCTCGCCGCCGTAGCTGCGACCGATCACGATCGCCGGCGCGGCTCCGAGAGCTTCGATCAAGGCCGCCGCGTCGTCGGCGTGCTGGTGCACGTTCGTGACGTACGGCTCCGGGCGCTCGCTCCGGAAGCAGCCGCGGCGGTCGTACGCGATCGTGCGCCCGTGCTTCGCGAGCTGTTCGAGGGCGTCGCCCCAGACGGCAGCCGAGCTGCTCGTGCCGTGGATGCACAGGATCGGCTCGCCGACACCGTGCTCCTCGTAATAGAGCGATGCACCGTTGACGCGGACCACGTTTTCGGCAGGGAGGTGGCGCTCGCTCTCATCGCTGCGCGGCGGGACGGTCGTCTGAGCTGAATTGCCGGGCATCGCAAGTCCTCCTATCTCGTGCGTTACCTGAGGCTTGCGAGGAGTATGCGAGCGCTCGGCGTGGTCGTGCATCGGGTGAACACCCCATCTTTACTGTGCCGTCAGTCGAGGAGCCGGTGCTCCATCGCGAAGACGGCGGCGGCCCCGCGCGACGAGACGCCGATCTTCGCGTACAGGTTCTCGACGTGGCGCCCGACCGTCTTCGGCGAGATGAAGAGGCGCTCGGCGACCTCGCGGTTCGACCGGCCCCGGGCGATCAGGCGCAACACCTCCACCTCCCGGTCGGTGAGGTCGGCCGGCCACCGGCGCGGCAACGGGGCCGCCCGACGGCCGGCGGCGGCGAGCACGCAGGAAACGGCGTCCGCGTCGAGCTTGCTCGCGGCCTCGGCTTCGAGTGTGCGGGCAGCCTCTTCGTCCCTGAATGCGGGGCGATGCGGCCGGTCCGAGGTGAGCGCGGCGTAGACGTCCGCCGCGGCGAGGATCCGATCGCTCCGCGACAGGGACTCGGCAGAGAGCGAGCGGTGGTAGCCGGACCCGTCGAGGCGTTCGTGGTGCGACGACGCCGGCTGGACGAGGGACGCGAACGAACGGCACCGGACGAGGATCCGCTCGGTGTAGTAGGTGTGGAGCCGCACCTGCTCCCACTCCGAGGTCGTGAGCGGACCGGGCTTGTCCCAGATCCCGTTCTCGACGGCGACCCGGCCGAGGTCGTGAACGAGACCCGCCCGCCGCAGACCGTCACACGCAACGTCGTCGAGTCCGGCGTGGCGGCCCGCCTCCTCGGCGAGTGAGGCCACCGTGCGCGAATGGCCGCGGATCCAGGGAGACTTGAGGTCGGCGAAGTCGGCGAATGCGGTCAGCACAGCATCGAGTCTGTCCGGTGCGACGGTCGTCACCGGTGCCGGCTCACGCGCCAGGGCGGTCTCCCATTCGTCCCCGTCGACCAACTCGGAGAGGACACCAGGTCCCACCCGCTCGAAGGCATCGACCACCGCAGGGTCGTACGCCCGTCCTCGTCGCTCGCTCATGCAGTCCCAGGGGTCCTCGTCCAGCCGGGTCGCGAGATCGGCATCTCTCGCCACGCCGGCGATGCGTACTGCCAGCGGGATGGCGTCTCCTTCGAGTCTGTCGGGATACCCTTTCCCGTCCCAGCGCTCGTACGCATGGGCCAGGGCATCCACGACCGGCTGCTCCAGACCGACGCGCTCGGCCAGCATGGCGGCGACCTCGCAGTGCGTGGACAGCGAACGCTCCCCGCCCTTCGGATCGGCGAGCGTTCGGGCGACGAGCCGGAGACGCGACATCCGGGGCTGGCCGGGGGCGACGCTGCGCACGTGTCGTCCCAGCATCTCCCGGCCAGAGCCCATGATGACCGGCGCCATTGCGGCGTTGTAGGCCCGCTCGTCGCCGCCGACCATCGCGGCGGTCTCCGCCGCGTCGGACGTGCAGCCCAGAAAGCGGAGCAGCGCGAACTGATGGACGTTGCGGACGTCGTCCGAACCGCATCCCATCGCCTCGGCAAGCGCGGTCGCGATCGTGCAGGTGCGCAGGGCATGGCCGAGAGGCTGTCCCGTCCCGAGGTCCGTGGCGAGCGACACCGAGCCGAGAAGCTCGGCCAGACGGAGCGGGCCTGGTGGCGGAGAATCGACCGAGCCGGCCATGAAGAGAACGCTATCCCGGCCCGATGCCTGCCCGGGCGTCCCGGACCGAGGCGACGACGGATCTCGGCGAGGTAGGGCGACTCGCGATCAGACCGGCGTTACGAGGGGACGGCCCGCCCCGGTGCTCGACGAGGTGACGACCGCAGCGATGCGGCTCATCCTGTCGGGTGAATCATGATCTTCATGTACGTTAGTTGTTACCTGCCACCCTAACGACTGCAACAAAAAGCGGAAAGGGTAAACATGCATGCTCAAATTATTACGTATCACTTAAATGATATTTCACAGACCGAATATCTAAAACAAATGGTTGAGCCGGATGCTCCTATTTTGGCTGATGTCAGCGGCCTTATTTCAAAGGTTTGGTTGGCAGACGAAGAAAAAAATACATTCGGTGGTTTCTATTTGTGGGAAAGCAAAGAAGCCATGGACACCTTCATGCAATCCGATTTGGTAGCAGCAGTTGTAAGCAGACCGTTTGTCAAGGACGTGTCGTCTGTTGACTACACGGTAAACGAAGCAGCATCAAAAATTACTCGTGGGCTGAAATAGCGTTACGGCAAAGCTCTGCACCGGCCAGCACGCCCTGTACCTCGCGACTCCGCACCCGTAGCGGTCCCCCGGTCGAGACGACTGCGCGGAAGCCGTCCAACTTCACCTCGTAAGTGAAGTGGCCGCTCGTCGGTAGACGAGCGGCAGGCCCATCCGGGGGGTGAGACTTAGACCGGCGTCAGGGGGTGAGTATTAGACCGGCGTCGATAACACCTTCATGGGCCCGCCCGGCCGTCCCCGCTCCTGGAACGAGCGAGCTTCAGCCGTGGGGCCGCTTCGGTTAAGCCGCCTCGCGAGCTGAACTCCTGGAGTCACTTTACGACCACGTAGACGTCCGCCAATCGATCGGATCGGGGCGCTGAGAGGCGATCTGCTGGGTCCTGCGAGCGCTTGCCGCGACGGATTTGCTGCGCGAGCGTCCCCTCGCCTGAGTGGGCCTTCGACCTGAGCGGGACGAGCAATTCGACCCCCCCTTCTACATGGGAACGGCTCATCCCTCTGGCCAGTGAGAGCGCTTGGCCCCAATACGCCTTCTCATCCGAGACTCCGGCGACGGGGATGGAGCGTTTATGGAGCCTAGCGGTCGCAACCAGAGGCAACCGGTGGCAAATGCACGAGCCCCGAAAACGGCTCTAACAAGCCAAAACCGTTGCCGTGGGTTGCGACCAGTTGCCGATCGGAGCGCATGGTAAGGAGGGGGTCGACGGTTCGAGTCCGTCAGAGGGCTTCTGCCAAAGTCGCTGCATACCGGCCACTTCCGTTTGCTATTCGGACGATGAATTGGACGCTCGACGTCCACCGAACGTCCACCGAGCTCTGCGACGACCGGTCGATAGCGGCCAACCAGTCCCTAGCTGCCTAGCGCGGCGTCCCCCGAACGTCCACGCGGCGGTCGCGGCTTCCTCTGCGGCGAGTGAGTCGAGAAGCGCGGCGGCGTGCTCGTGCCCGTTGCGGGCGAGGTGGCCGTATGGCGGTCGATCATCGTCAGGCTCGCGCCCATGAAGCGCGAGAGGTCGAAGGTGGAGATGCCGGCCCCAGCGCGAAGGTCGCGAACGTGTGGCGGAAGTCGTAGGTCGCCGCAGAGGCTCGATCCCAGCGGCGCGCTGAGCGGCTCTCCAAGCGCGGCGGCTGAAGTTGTGCAGGTCGAGGTAGCCGCCGCGCGGCGCAGGAAACAGGAGCGGCGTCTCCCGTCGCGCCGGCAACCGGTCGAGCGCGTCGAGCGCGATCGACTGCAGCGGCACCGCGCGCAGGCTCCGACGCGTCTTGAGATTCTTCAGCCGCCCGTGCGCGAGCGCCCTGCGCACGTAGACGACCCGCGCCTCGCGGTCGAGGTCGCGCTGCTGGAGCGCGATCCATTCGCCGGGCCGAAGGCCGGTGGCGGCGGCGAAGACGATCATCGGCCCGTAGGCAGGGTCGAGGTGCGCGGCGAGCGCGTCGATCTCCGCCCACGTTTCGAACGGACGCTTGCTCCGGGTGTTGCCGCGCGTTGGGTTGTCGACGCCGGCCTTGGCCGGGTTCGAGTCGATGATCCTCCAGGCAACGGCTCGGTGTCAGGACTTGGCGTAGCGCCTGGGTCGCCTCGAAGCGATGCCCCTCGGGAAGGCCTGTCCGCCACGCGGCAATCTCATCCGAGCGCAACTCGACGACGCGGCGGTCGCCGAACGCGCAGACGGCCTTCGCAAGGAGCCAGCGCAGCTTGGCGATCGTCCGTGGCTCCGCCTCGTGCTGCGCGAGGTACTCCGCGACGAGCTCGCTCAGCGTGATCTGCGCGAGCCGCCCGTTGCGGCGATGCAGCCGCTCAAGCGCGGCTTGCAGCGCCTGCGTCGCCTCGCCCTGAGTCGCAAACCCTCCCACCTGCGGCCGTGCCGAGCGACGCCCGTCGACCCGATAGCGGTACGCCCACGTTGGCTTGCCACCCGGGCCTCTCGTCTTCAGCTTGAACACCTGACCCTGCTGCGCCATCACCGGCTCCTGCTCACTCTCAATCCCCTGAGAGCCAGGGTCGCCGAGTCGCTCGATCTCAGGCGGCCACGCTTCGCGTGCTCATCGCAATGACCGCCTTTCCTTCAGGGAGGGGGTCACTGTTGAGGTGACTCGCGCGGAGAGGCTCGCACCTCGAACTCGAACGTGGCGATCAGACGGCCGCCGGAGGCGAGCTGTCACCGGCTTCGAGGAGCTCCTTGAGATTGGACCAGATGGTCTGCTCTTGGCGCCGGCCCATGCGGACGATCAGCGGGCTGAGCACATTCAGGAGTCCACGCGGTTCCAGGGTCCACTGCCACCGCATCCGCGTGCCCTCCGGAACGTGCTCGAAGGTGAGGCCGCCCCGGATCTCCATCGGTGACAGGTGCGCCGTCAAGGCCAGGCGGCGCGGGCGCTCGTACTCGGTGAACTCGACCGTCATCTCGACCGGTCGCCGTCTCCCTTTCATCTCCGCACGAAAGCGGGTGCCGGCCCCGATCGGAGCAGCCGTGAGCTTCTCGGGGTGCAGCATGCGCGGGTTGTAGCGCGGCTCGTTGCGCTCGTCGGCGACGAAGTCGAACACCTCCTCGAGCGGCCGTTCGATGATGATCTCGCCTTCGATCCGGGCCATGACCGTCCGGTCATCGTCCCGGCACGAGCCCGGGCGGCGCGTTCCGTGCTCCTACGGCAGTGGCTACGGGCCGGCGGCGCGGCGCAGCAGGTCGCGGTTGCCGGTCGACCAGATCGGGTGGACGGCGACGGTGGTGAGCCGCCAGCCGAGGTCGGTGCGGCGGGCACGCATGTCGTAGTAGCAGCCGAGCACCCAGTGCGACCCTCCAAGATCGTCGAGCAGTAGTGGGTGGCCTGCGCGTCGACCGAGATCGTCGCCTCCTCGGCATCCGGTTCGATGTCGATGAGGATGTTGCCGGTCAGGTGTTGAGTCGCTTTCCAGCCGGCCATCCCCTGCTGCCAGATGCCACCGACCTCCGGGCCCTTGATGCTCCTTTCCGAAGGCTTGTCACCATGGCAGCGAGACCCCGTCGCGGAAGAAGCCCGCCCGTCGGGCCGTCGCTCTCGAGCGTGGCTGCCCACACAACGCCGGCGGCCCCCCTCGCGCACAGGCCGACCGCCCGGTCCGCCCATGTCAGTTGCGACCCAGCCCGGGCGGACGGCGTTTATCCGCATCTGCGGCAGCTCGGAAGCCAGGAGCCGGGTCAACGCGTTCAGGGCCGCCTTCGAGACGCTGTAGGCAGGAGTGCCGCGCATCGAGCGAAGCGAGCCGTCCACACTCCGCCAGAAACGAGATTGCTGGACGCCCGCCCTGGTCAGCACGTGAACCGTCTGAACGGTCAGTACCGTAGAAGAGTCGAGAATGGCTGCGCCGGAATCCATCTTGCGCTGGAGGCTGATCGCGTCGGTCACCCGGCTGTTGGCCGTGGCGGCGTATGCGCTGCTCGTCGCCGTGCTGCCTTCGAACAAGGTCGGCGCTGTCGTAGCGAGCATGTTCGGCCCACTCGTCGGCTGTGCGAGTGTCGGCCTGTACCGCGTGCTTGCCTGGCGACGGGAGACGATCGCCGGACTACTGGCCGCGATCGCGAACGTCGCCGCCGGCGCACTCGTGGTCGCGATGCTGCTAGTCCAGATCGCGCTCGACGACGCCGAGGAACAGGCCCTCGGCCTGGACGCGTCAACCGAGCGCATCTTCGACCACGTCCACTTCGGGCTCGATCTCGCGTGGGACACGTTCATCTGCCTCGGAACATTCCTTTTCGGGCTCGCCATGCTGAGGCGTCCTGGTTTCGGCCCGGTCGTCGGCGGTGCAGGAATCGTCATAGCGATCGCGGTCTACACCGTGAACTTCGCGACCTTTCCTGAGCCGCCCAGCGACAGCGCCGTCGATCTCGGGCCACTCATCGGGCTCTGGTACGCGGCCGTTTCAGTGCTGCTGCTTCGAAGGTCGGTTCTGGCGCAGAACCCAGGGAGCGGTGCAGCCGTGGACAAGGCGTGGACATCCTGAGCAGGCGAATCTCGCACTACCCGGAAACGGCTTTGGCTGCTCCGCGAGGTGCTGAAGGCTGGGCGAGCCTTCAGTCAGTCGGGTAACGCTCAAGCGGAAAGCTCGAGAGGCTTGCGCAGAACGCGCAGGCGAAGCGTCTCGAACGCTGGGACGCGTGCCCGCGGACGCGCTACGACCCACACCCGAGATCGAGACTCGCCCCTAGGTCAGCCCACCCAGCTCGAGCTCGCGCCGCTTCCGACGGTACCGCCGCACGAGAACGGCGGTGAGAGCGACCCCCATGAGGAGGCCGGTCGCGAAGCCAGCCGCGCCCCCCATAGACGTCGTCCGAACAGCGGAAGTCAGGGATGCCCTCGCCAGGCGGGTCGTTGCACGTCGCGTCGCCGATTGCAAGCGTAGAGACCCGCGACCGGCAACCCGACAAGCAGCGCGACGACGCCCAGCGATCTCCCCCACATGGTCCGAGAGTTTTCGCGGCGCACTCAAGAAACGCTCAACAGCACCTCAGTTGCGTCCGCCCGTCTCGAGCTCGCGACACGTGCAGGGTTGGGACCAGTCGTTATCGCGTGGCTTCCGGAGCAGCGTCCGCGCGGAGAATCGTGATCCCCATGCTGAGCAGGAACACGAAGAAGGCAAGGAACCCGATCGAAGTCAGCCCGTCGATCACGCTGGATAGCGGTGCGAACAGACCGAGCCAACCGGCGAAGACGGCCGCGATCAACCCGAGGTACCCCACCCACCGGGGCAGCGCTCCCGTCGTCAGGATCGCGACTGCGTACAGCGGTGTGGCAACCGCCCAGTTGAAGACGTTGCCGAAGTAGTTGAGGAGCAAGCAGGCCGAAGCGAAGGTGTCGAAGACGTCGGCGTCCTCGGGCGTATACGACGGTGCGAGCTCCTGCGCCATCGCGATCGGGATCGCGTGGGATGCGGTGACGAGGGTCAACCCGACAGCCCCGGCGACGGGCGCGATGATCATCACTGGGCCCGCGCCCTTCAGAACGTCGTAGAAGCCAACCAGCGCGACGATCCCAACGAGCCCGGCGAGGCAGCCGATCCATGCTCCCATGACAAACCAGTCTCCCGCGTCCTGGACGTCCGCTACCCACTCGGCGCCCTCGGTTCCGGTTTCGGGGATCAGCACCGAAACGCCGTTCGAAGAACCGCTTCCACGTGAGCGCGTTCCCCACGTGGCCGACCGTAACTCAGGATCGGCACGAACGCCACGGACGCCACCGCGCCGACCGAGGAAGGAGGCAGCGGGGAAACTTCGACAGGTCCTCCGCTACCGAAATAGGCTCTGACATGGAGCAAAAGGTCAAGGGGTGAGGCTCGGTCGATGGGTTGTCCTCTCGGCCTGGAGCAGCGGATGGTCCGGAGCAGCGACGGTGGATCAGACTGACATTCGCCGGTCGGGACGGCATGACTGGGAACCGTCGGGAGCTGCCTCGGTCTAAGGTCGCGGGTCACCGGCGGGCGGTGCCGCATAGAGCCTTCGAGGGTTCTCCGTGTGGTTGGACGCATCCGCTGCTCGAGGCCGAGAGGCTGGTCGATGGTCAGGTGCTCCTGAGTGGTTGGTCGGTGGCGATCGCCCAGACGAAGCCGGCGAGCTCGCGGGCGCAGGCGACGACGATCTTCTGCTGCGGCTTGCCGCGGCCGGCCATCCGCTGCCAGCGCTGGTAGAGGCGCTGCTGGCAGCGCCAGGCGCGCTCGATCACGACGGCGTCTTGGCCGCGTTGGCGGCGGGCGAGCTCGTAGCCGACCTTCGGCCGCCGGCGCGCGTGCCAGGCCGACTCGACCAGCAGCCGGCGGACGTGGCTGTTGCCGACCTTGGTGATCGAGCCCTGCCGGCGCCGCTCGCCGGAGGAGTGCTCGGAGGGCACCAGGCCGACGAAGGCCATGAACTCCTCGGCGCGTTCGGAAGCGGCCGAAGTCGCCGATCTCGGCGACGAGCGCGAGCGCGGTCAGCGTGTCGATGCCGCGCAGGCAGCGCAGCCGGGCGACCAGCTCGCGCCACGGCTCCTGCTCGGCCGTCTCGCGGATCGCCCGCTCGAGCTGCTCGATCCGCGCGTCGACGAGATCGACCGCGTGCAGGTAGGTGTCGAAGGTGCTGCTGCTGCGGCGGCGAACTCGAAGCGCTGCTCGGCCGAGCCACTTGCGCCGCGCGACCGTCCAGGAGCTGGTCGGCAGCAGCCGCCCGTGGCGCAGACAGAACTTCGACAGCCGGTGCCGGTCGCGCATCCGATCCAGCCGCGCGTCCTCACGCGCACGCACCAGATCGCGGGCCGCCTCCAGCTCCGGCGAGGGCACGTGGATCGGCTCGAGCAGCCCGCCGGCGAGCAGCCGCGCGAGCTTGCGCGCGTCCCGCGGATCGGTCTTGACCCGATCGCCCGGCCGCTGCGGCACCAGCCCCGGCGCCACCACCGCGCAGTCGATCCCGCGCTCGACCAGGTGCCGGTAGAGACCGAAGCCGGTCGGGCCCGCCTCGTAGCAGCAGCGCACCGCCGGCCAGCGGCGCAGCACCCGCTCGACCGCCTCCTCGTCGTAGGGCAGCGTCCGCTCCTCCAGCAGCTCGTCGGCGCGCACCGCCGCCAGCCGGATCGACCGGGCGTGAACGTCCAGCCCGACAGTTACCGTCGTAGACTCGTTCATGGTCGGCGACCTCCGTATGTGGCTCTACCGGGCCACCCCCGGCAACCCACGACAGATGCGTAGGCGCCGACCACTCTCCGCCAACAACCGGACACCGCAGCCCGCGGGGCTACGGCTCCATCCTGTCTAGTTCAGCCCGCCCACCTCGAGCTCGCGCTCCTCGATCCGCGGGTTCAAGTGATTCAGCGCGCGCGAGCCGGGACGACGCCTCGTAGTCCAGGTTCAGCTCGTCCCGCACCGTCGGACGGTAGGGCACCAGCCCCTTGATTTCTGGCGCCAGCGCCCGACCGTGTTCAAGGGAACCAACGGTACGACCGCCGGCCTGTCACGCCGTTTACCGACCCGATGCGGGCCAGAGTGGGCTAGCCGCGCCGGCCGGACGCGATGCGCACGGAGACGGGCACGTCGATCCCGTTCTCGTGCCGGTGCGGGTCGACGAGCCGGGCGAGTTCGTCGCGGATCCGCTGTTGCACGTCGGGCGGCTGGGCGAGGACGGTCGCGCGTGTGTTGACGCTGCCGCCGAGTACGCCCTCCCACAGCTCGTCGGTGTCGCGCATCGGCTCGACGAAGGCGACCGTGTCGACCCGGACGTCGGCGAGTCCCGCGCCTTCGAACAGGCGGCACAGCTCCTCGTCACGCGCGAGCCGCTCGCGCGAGGGGCCGACCGGCTGGCCAATGGGCGGCTCGACTCCGGCCGCCGCAATCGCGTCCGTGAGCAGACCGAGTAGCCGCGCCCGCTCCGTCGCGTCCCATTGCGCCACGGCGACGCGCCGCGCGACGCGCGCGAGCTCCGTGACGACGCGCTCGGGGCTCGGCACGTGGTGGAGCAGAAACGCGGCGACGGCGGCGTCGAACGCGTCGTCCTCGAACGCCAGCTCCTCGGCGTCGCCGAGCACGAACTCGACGCCGTCATAGAGCCGCCGGGCGCGGGCGAGCATCTCCTCCGAGATGTCGATGCCGACCCCGTGCGCCCCGCGCGCGGCCGCTGCGCCGGCGACATGGCCGGTGCCGGTCGCGACGTCGAGGAGCGACGTCCCCGCACGAACGCCGACGGCATCGAGCAGCGGCTCCGCGACGCGCGCTGTGACGCGCCCGACGACGGCGTCGTATGCGTCGCCGCGGCCAGGCTCGCGCCAACCGGCGACCTCGAGCTCCTTGAACGCGTCGTTCACAGCAGCTCCAGCGCCGCGCGCACCCGCTCCACCCACCACGCGAGTTCCGCCCGCGCCCGCTCCCGCTTCTCGTCGCTCGCCTCGACGAGCTCGTGCGCGAGCAGGGGGCCGTGCCAGCAGAGCTGTGCAAGCCACGTCAGCTCGAGCGCGCGCGCGTCGTGCAGGTCGGCGGCGGCGTGGCGGAAGTCGTCGACCAGCTGCTCGCGCGTCGCGTCGATCCGCCAGCCGTTGACGAACAGGTACCACGCGAAGTCGAGCTCGCAGGGACCGGTGCCGGCCAACCCCCAGTCGAGCACGATCGTGTGATCGGACAGCAGGCCGAGGTTCGCGCCGCGGAGGTCGTTGTGGATCAGCGTCGGGGCGCAGCGCGCGAGCTCACGCGCGAGCGGCTTCGGGTCCTCCACGGCGCCGAGCACGGCGGTTGCGACGTCCTCGGGCACCGCCTCCGCGAACACTTCCCAGCCGACGGCGAGGATCTTCGGCAGGTAGTCGACGCCGTCGAGCTCCCCGGCCACCGTCGCCGGCGCCGCGATCGTGATCCGGTCTTCCAGCGAGCACGCGCCGTCGATCCGCTCGCCAGCGAAACGCCCGTGCATCGCCGCGAACGTCGCGAGTAGGCGCCGGCTCTCCTCGCGCGTCAGCCGCCGGTCCGGCGGCAGCAGCTCGTCGGACACGTCGCGCATGAGAAGCCACGTCCCCGTCCCCTCACGGCCCGCCGCGAGCACCGCGTGGTCGATCTCGCGCGGCATCCTCGCGAGGACGCCGTCAGTCCACAGCGAGGCCTCGCGGCCGCCGTCATGAGTCACGCGAGCAACCCAGTCGTCGCCCAGAGGCCGCTTGACGACGAGCCGCCGCCCGTCGACGAGCTCAATCCGCTCCAGGCTGGTGCCGGACTGGCCCGCATGCGTCAGCGGCTCGCGCCGCGCGATCTCGCTCAGCCGCCGCGCCGCCGCAACCGGCGCGTCGTCTGGGAGCTCCTCCAGCTCGCCGCCGTGCGGCCGTGCGCAGTACGCCTGGTGACGGACGATCCTGCCCTCGCGCACCTGCAGGAATTGCCGCTGGCGCTGGAGGGCCCCGTCTGCGCGGCGCTCGAACTCGATCGTCAGGCCGGACGGAAACGTCGACACGTCCCACCGCGTAAACACGCCGGAGCTCGGCCACCAAGCGCGCAGTTGCTTTCCGATGGCTTCCGGGCCGACCACCCGTGCCCGACGGCCGGGCATGCTCCAGTCAAGCAGCGCGTCCGGCGCGTACAGCCCCACGAGCGGTTCGAAGTCTCCCGACTCGAACGCCGCTGCCAGCACACGATCGATCCTCACGTGCATACATGCTCGCACCCCTCGGGGGCGAACCCGAGGCACGCGGGCCGGTTCCACTGGATGTGCGAGCGTACTCTCGCCTGATCAGAGCAAGTCTGATCGGGTCGCGGTTCTCGCCGAAACCGTGTCCTATCCGGAGTCCGCGTCGGCACACCGGAAGCGTGACATCCACGCACGCATCCAGAGCGCTGGCCGCAATTGGCGCACGTACCTCAGTTGCAGCGCTTTCGAACGTCTCCCGGCCATGCAAACCGACGCTTGTCACCGGCGAACGTCGTTGGGGCTCTGGCCACACACCATCCCCGCGGGGCGCTAGCGTGGCTACCCGATGAGCGCACCAAAGCGTGCCATGCGACGGACTCCCGGGCGAGGGTCTCCTCGGCTGCCGCATCCGACAACAGGTACGGCTTCCTTGGGGCTAGGTTCTGGGGACAGGTGCGGGGCTATGCGGGGCGGCTCAAGGTCCTTCAAGGCAAGAGTGGAACGAGCGGAGAAACCAGGGATACTGCAGGGAAAGCGCGCCACCAAGCGCCTTTCCGAGATCGCATAGCGGGCGGATGGTAAGGAGGGGGTCGACGGTTCGAGTCCGTCAGAGGGCTTCGGGTTTTAGCCTGCTCGAGTGCTGTTTCTGTTGCCGCTGGTTGACGCGCTCTCGCTGGTGCGACGTCCACCGAGCGTCCACCAGCGTCCACGGGTCGAACTCGGGCGCGTTGAAGGCATCGAGGAGTTGGATCGCGTGTTCGCGACCGTCGCGAGCGAGGTGGCCGTAGTGGCGGTCGATCATGGTCAGGCTTGCGCCCATGTAGCGGGAGAGGTCGAAGGTGGAGATGCCGGCACGGAGCGCGAAGGTTGCGAAGGTGTGGCGGAGATCGTAGATCCGCCGCGGCGGGTTGATGCCTGCGACCGTCTGTGCCGGCCGCCATTGGTAGGGGCGGAAGTGATGGATGTCGAGGTAGCCGCCGCGCTCGCCGGCAAAGACGAGCGGCGAGTCGTTGTCTGGTAGACGATCGAGCGCGTCGAGCGCCCGCGCCTGGAGCGGCACGGCGCGCAGGCTCGCCTCGGTCTTCGGCAGTTTCAGCTGGCCGCGGGTGTAGGAGCGGCGGACGAAGACGACCCGCTCCTCGCGATCGATGTCACGTTTCTCGAGCGCAACCCACTCTGCCGGCCGAAGCCCTGTTGCAGCGGCGAAGACGATCATCGGTCCATAACGACTGCCAAGCGCAGCAGCAAGCGCTTCGATCTCCGCCCAGGATTCGAACGGCCGTTGCTCTTTGCGACGGCGCGTTGGATTGTCGACGCCGACCTTGGCCGGGTTGATGTCGATCATCCCCCAGACGACAGCGCGATGGAGCACCTGCCGGAGAGCCTGCGTTGCTTCGAAGCGGTAGCCGGGCGAGACGGCCATACGCCATTCGGCGATCTCCTGCGAGGTCAGCTCGCCGATGCGTCTATCGCCGAAGACTGCGGTCGCCTTGCCGAGCAGCCAACGCAGCTTCTCGATCGTCACCGGCTGCACGTCGTGCTGAGCCAGATAGACGTCGACGAGTTCTGCCAGCGTGAGGCTGCGCGGTATCCGCTGCTCGCGGCGAAGGCGATCGAACGCGCGCTCGAGGGCATCGAGCGCGTCGCGTTCACTCGCGAAGCCGCCTCGTTGGATCCGTCGTGACCCGCGCCCGCCCGCGCGATAGCGATACGCCCACTGCGGCTCACCGTCGCGGCCGCAGCGCTTCAACTCGAACACCTGACCCTGCTGAATCACCGTGGAGCCTCCTCGATCGACAACCGGACCGAGGAATCACAACCGGGGCGGCCTGTGGATGACCACCCCTCTCAGCGAGAGGTGGTCATTCGAGAACTCAAGTGAGAGCATGCTTGGGCGAGCCAAGCTGGCGGCCCTTGAAGGTCAGCCGGCCTCAACGTGACGCCGTGTTCGGGGCCTGTCGTTCGGCTTCGATCTTCAAGTGCGACAGCCCCGAGTCGATTGCCTTCTGCAACGACTTCGCCATCGAGCGACGGAGCAGCCGCACAGGTAGGCCATCCCACGACTCCGCCGATCTGACGATCGTCTTGCCATCCTGCTGTTCAAGTCGATGGACGTGGATCGCCTTGATGCCGAGCGTCGTTCCTGTCCACTCGATGCGGTGAGGCGGCTCGACACTCTGAAGTGTCGAGTTGATCGTTCCCGGCCCCGCTTTCCAGCGGAACTGCGTCCCGGCGGCGAGGGGTCCTTCTATCGACGCGGCTTTGACGTCGGGGTTCCAACTCGGCCAGTTGGCGATGTCTGTGAGAACGGACCAAACGATCTCGGGCGACGCCGCAACCTCGATTTCCCCGTGCGCGACAGCTGGAGCGCCCATGTTGATCTCCATCGCGCGCACCGTATAACGAACGTGAGGCGGTGCGGCGCGGATCACCGACGGTTAGTGTCGAGGCGGCGAGGCTGGCAGGAGAGCCAGCAGGTCGAGAGGAGCGCTATGAGGCGCGCGATCCAGAACGAGCCGGAGGGGCCGACAGCTGCAGACCCGGCCGACGTGCGCGAGACGGCAGCGGGTAGCACGGGTCGCCTTCGCGCGCGGCGCCGAAGCATTGTCATCGCTGTCGCGCTGGGCGCGTTGGTCCTCGGAGCCGCGTACCTCGTGAGCAAACCGGGCTCTGACAAGCCGGCTGCCAACGGAGCGGGTGCTGGCCCGAGCTATGCGGAGATAGAGAGCTTCGTGCAGGGCGAGATGGCTGCGCAGCGGGTTCCGGGACTCGCCCTGGGCATCGTCGAGGGCGACCGGATCGCCTACATCCGTGGTTTTGGCAAGGCGGACGACTCCGGGCGGGCCGTGACGCCGCAGACGCCGTTCATCATCGGATCGGTGGCCAAGTCGTTCACCGCTCTGGCGATCATGCAGCTCGTCGAGGCGAACAAGATCGAGCTCGACGCGCCCGTGCAGCGCTACCTGCCTTGGTTCCGCGTGGCCGACGAAAAGGCGTCAGCCGAGATCACCGTGCGGCACCTGCTCAACCACACGAGCGGCATCTCCACCAAGACCGGCCGGTCGTACCAGGGGAACGGCGACACGAGCGACACGGCCTTGGAGCAGGCAGTTCGCAAGTTGAAGAGCGCTGAGCTGACAGCACCGGTTGGCTCAAAGCACCAGTACAGCACCATCAACTACTCGGTTCTGGGCCTCATCGTGCAGACGGTCGCCGGACAGTCGTACGAGAGCTACGTCCAGGCGAAGATCTTCGACCCGCTGCAGATGCGCAACTCGTTCACGTCCGAGGCTGCCGCACAGCCAGCGGGCCTCGCGACCGGTTACAACTACTGGTTCGGCCGACCGCGGGCATCTAACCAGGCGTACAACCGGGGCCTCGTGCCTGCGGGTTACCTGATCGCCAGCGCTGAGGACATGACCCACTACGTGGTTGCACAGCTCAGACGGCGGTCGGTACGGGGCTACGTCCGTTCTCTCGTCCGCCGGGATCAGCGAACTCCACCGACCGGCCGTGCAGACGCCGAAGGAGGGCACGTCGTACGGCATGGGCTGGTTCGTCGGCCCTCTCAACGACATCCCGGTCGATCCACCATCAGGGCGAGACGTTCAACTTCCACTCGAACGTCGTGCTGATCCCGCAGAGCCAAAGGGAGTCGTCGTCCTGATGAATGCGGAGAACTCCCTCGACCTCTTCACCAGCGGTCGTATGGGAACCATCGCCGCCGGCGTCACCAGTCTGCTCGAAGGGCAAGAGCCACCGTCGCCGCCGTCGAGGATCGCAGTCTTCATCGTCTACGGGGCACTGTTTGCGCTGCTCGTGCTGCAAGCCCGCGGCATCATCAGGTCGGTCGCCGCGCTGCGACGCGGGCGTATCCGACGCGGCCGGATCGGCCCGTGGTGGCGCATCACCTTCTCGCTGGTGCTGAGCCTGGTCTGGGCGCTGTTCGTCTTCGTGCTCGTGCCGAAGCAGCTGGGCTTGCCGCTTTCGATCATGGCCAATGGGTTCCCCGACCTCGTGTACCTGCTGATTTCGAGCGCGTTGGTGGCGCTCGTCTGGGCCGTCGTCAAGGCGGTCTGGACCTACGTCATCCTTCGCCGAGAGCACCGCGACGAGCTGGCCGGACAGGTAGCGGCGGCCTAAGGCCTCCGGCATACAGATATTGACTGTTCAGTGAAGGAGATCGTGATGAGTGAGCTTCCTGGTCGGACCGAGGTGCTGGTGGTGGGTGCGGGGCCGGTGGGGTTGGCGGTTGCCGCCTCGTTGGCCGGGCATGGCCATGACGTCACGGTGGTTGATCGGCAGGCGACGGGGGCGAATACCTCGCGCGCCGCTGTCGTGCACGCCCGGACGCTCGAGATGCTCGAGCGGATCGGCGTCTCGAAGCGACTGGCGGGGCTCGGTATCCAGGCTTCGCAGTTCAGCATCCGCGATGGGGATCGCGAGCTCGTGCCGGTCCGGTTCGACCGGCTCCCGACGGAGTATCCGTACACGCTGATGGTCCCGCAGAACATCACCGAGCAGGTCCTGCTCGACCGCCTCGAGGAACTCGGCGGCAGGGTCCACCGCCCGTACGTCGCCACCGGGGTGAGCCAGACCGCCGACGGCGCCGAGGTCACGCTGGACAGCGGCGACGATGATCAAGGCCCAGTACGTCGTTGCGGCCGACGGCATGAACAGCACGATCCGCGACCTGGCCGGACTCGGGTACGACGGCAACGATGCGCTGTCGCTGTCCTTCACGCTGGCTGACGTCCGGGTGGAGGGCGGCCTGCCGGCGGACCAGGTGCTGCTGTTCTTCTCCACACCGGGCATGTTGGTCGTGGCGCCGCTCCCGGACGGGTCGTTCCGGCTCGTGGCCGAAGTCGACGATGCGCCGGAGCAGCCGGACGTCGCCTATGCGCAGCGACTGCTCGACACCCGGGGGCCGCGTCGTACGACGGTGAGGGTGACTGAAGTGATCTGGGGATCCAGGTTCCGGATCCACGAGCGGGTGGCGGACCAGTACCGGGCCGGGCGGGTACTGCTCGCCGGCGACGCCGCACATACGCACAGCCCGGCAGGTGGGCAAGGCATGAACCTCGGCCTGCGTGATGCGGTGACTCTCGGGGATGCGCTGTCGGTCGCGCTGCGGGAAGGTCGCGAGGACAAGCTCGACGAGTATGCGGCCGGCAGTCGTGCCGAGGCCATGCATGTGGTCGCACTTGCCCACCGGCTCACCCGACTGGCCACTGCCCCGCGGGCGGTTCGCCCGCTGCGCAATGTGGCGCTACGCCTCCTCGCACTCGTACCCGCCTTCCGCCGCCGCCTGGCCGAGCAACTCTCCGCCATCGGCCACCGCTGAGGCCGACGGCGGAACAGTCGTCTGGAACGTCTCTGTCGGCGGTTGTGCCGACTGCGATCGACGAGCGCTGGTTCCTCCCCGCCCCCCGAGCGCGAGCGCCACGAGGAACGTCGCCACGCACCTTTCCCGGCCGAGGAGTACGTGCGACGCCCGTCCGGGTAGGCCCAGCTCGTACCGAGAGACCCCCTCTCTATGTGAAGGTGGTCACACGTTCTGTCGGGGACTCGAGCGCTCCCAAATCCGTCTTCTCATCACGGATATCCGCGGAGAGTATGGAGCGTTTATGGAGCCGAGCGGTCGCAACCAGTGGCAACCGGTGGCAAGTGCACGAGCCCCAAGAACGGCGGAAACAAGCCGAAACCGTTGCCACCGGTTGCGTCCGATTGCC
Source organism: uncultured Actinomycetes bacterium (assembly GCA_963708005.1). Lineage (GTDB taxonomy): Bacteria > Actinomycetota > Thermoleophilia > Gaiellales > Gaiellaceae > Gaiella. Next base: position 300,668 of record CAVPRY010000001.1, read on the forward strand.
AGTCGGAGCGCATGGTAAGGAGGGGGTCGACGGTTCGAGTCCGTCAGAGGGCTTGAGCGAAAGGCCCGCAAACGCGGGCCTTTCGTTCTTCCGGTGGCTCATCGAGAGGCACTGGATCATGCACTGGTCAAACCGGAAGGCCACGCATTGCGGGACTCGGGTTGACCAAAGGAGCGCCTCGCCCGAGGCCGACGTACCAGATGCTCAAACGGGCTCGACCGCCTTGCTCACGATCCAGGCGTGCTTGCCGACGCGGCGACCCCGGGTGAAGCCGTACTGCTCGAAGAGCTCGACCGTCGCGCTGAAAAGGAAGCGGCCCTGTGCCTCGCGACCGGCGGTTACCTCGGGGATGGCCTCGACGAGACCGCCGCCGAGACGGGCGATCTGGTCGAGCGCCCCCTCCAGGCCCGCCCGGGCGATGCCTTGGCCGCGATGCCTCTTGTCGACGAAGATGCAGGTGATCCGCCAATCCGGCCGTGGTGGAGCGTCCTTGTCGTACTCACGCTTGTGCTTGATGCCCGGGAGCTCCTCCGGGCTGCCGTACTGGCACCAGCCCTGGGCGGCGCCGCTCTCGTCGATGACAAGCGCGGCATGAGCGCGCCCCGTACGGACGCGATCCTCCTTGACGTCGCGATAGTTGATTCCCTTCTGTGCGCACTCGGGGTGATAGCCGATGCACCAGCAGCCACCGTAAACCCCGTTGTTGCGCTCGACGAGCTCGGCGAAGGCGTCCCACGTTGATGCGTCGAGTTGTCGGATCGCATACGGCATGGTCGGGTCCTTCGATAGTAGGTGTTTCATCGTCCTGGATCTCGGAGGCGATCCGTCTCGGGTCAACCGACTGGTCAACCGGCGCGCTGACGCAGCCCGTCGCCACGTCGCGTGAACGACCTTTCCAAGCCACATCTGGCGCGTGCGTGCGTCCGGTGGCGCTCTCCGCCTCCACGGCAGGAAGGGGGTCGACGGTTCGAGTCCGTCAGAGGGCTCTCGGGAAGCCCCGCAAGCGCGGGCCTCTTGTGCCTATTCAAGGCCAGCACGTGCTTGGGAGTGTGGCGGGTCAACCCCCTGGTCAACTTTCGTGCCGACACCGAGCCGACGCAAGACGAGCTTGGCTAGATGTCCGCCAGGAAGTGCATGCCTGGCCTCGACAGATCCGGAACGAGCCGCGCCGAAGCCGACCCCGGAGGGAGATCCCTGAGCGGCTGCAGCTGAATGGCCCCCGCATATCCGGGGTTCAACACGAGTCCCGTGTGGCATCCCGCCGCCACGCCCTCCGCACGAAGCGCATCAGGTGCGCCACCGAACCTCGTCCAGGAGGACATCACGTAGAAGGCGACGCCTGCAAGGTTCGGTCTCCGATCTCCCGGAGCGAGTCGTGTGGCGGTAGCTGCCTTCAGCCGGTCGATCGAAGCTGCATCGCAGCCGAACCCACCGATCAGCATGATCGAGTCCGTCGTATCAGCTGCCTGTTTTTCCGGCTAGAGGCATCGTCGACGACGCGCTCCGCGGTCTCCACGGACAGCGTGGTCTCGGTGGGATGCCACAGTCGCCGAGGCGCGTAGACCTCGATCGCCACCACGTCCGCGTCGGTGCCGACAACGTTCATGTCGGGCGTCGGTGAGTCAGTCGTCGGGACGAAGTTGACAGCCTCGGCGCTTGCGATGCCCAGAAGGAACGAACGGGCGGAAAGCATTACGGCGTATGGGCGTAGTCCTTCGTCTGCGCGAGATGCCCTTCCTCGAAGCCGGGAATGGTCGCAGCCTCCTCCAGGAGCGGCACCACCGCTTCAAGCTCGCTCAACGCGACGGCGTACTCACCGGTCAGCTCGAAGCCACTGTCCCGTCCGAGCTGGGCG
>CAVPRY010000002.1:0-239492 GCA_963708005.1 uncultured Actinomycetes bacterium
CTGGTAGCACGAGAGACGACAAGATCATGGTCGCAGATCATCTGCCGGCTCCGCGGTCGAGGAGCGCACCGAGGGTCATGGCCATGTTCGCCCGCAGGCCGGGGCGATTCCGCCCCCTTCCACCATGGAGTCGGGAAGCGAGGGTGCTCATGACTGGCTCGCAACGGCGCCGGTCGTTGCTGTCTGGGCATGCCCGTGACTGCGGGCCGCTACTCGGAGCGTCGCGTACGCCCAGATCGTTCTGACGATCCCCCAACAGAGAGCAACCGTTCCGCTGAGCAGAAGGACGTAGGCGAGATCGGGCAACCCCTGAGCGGCGACGAGGAGTGACAAACCGAGTTGCTTCGGTACGAGGACCAGGACGAGGGCGGCCCAGCCGAGGCTCAACGCCAGCAAGAGCCCGACATGCAGACGCGGACCTACGCGACCACGAGGGAGGCGACCGCGACGCAGAGCCGCAACCCAGCGCACGAGGCCTCGCAGTTGAAGAACGACGACTCCGAAGAGCAGCGCGTAGACGACGAACGTGGCGCTGACCGACGGCGGCGGAGCGGGATCGCGTCCTTCGAGGAGACTCGTCACGCCCTCGGAGATCGTGCCCATGCGACCGTTGAGGAACAGGTCGATGGAGTTCTCCGCGTTGATCAGCACGATGACTCCGGTTCGACTCCTGGGCACGAGTACCGCGTTTGCGTGGAAATTGAACGTCTCGCCCTGATGATGAATGGCCGGGATTCCGTTGATCGGACCGACGAACCAGCCCATCCCGTACGAGGTGCCCGTCTCCGGTGTCTGGACGGCAGGCCGGTGGAGCTCGTCGACTCCCTCGGGTGAGAGCACGGACGCCGAGCGGTATCGACCGTTGTTCATCTGGGCGACCAGGTAGTGGCTCATGTCCTCGGCGTTGGAGATGAGGTAGCCGGCTGGGACGAGCCCACGGTTGTAGGGGAGGTCGGCCGCTCTCGGCCGCCCGAACCAGTAGTGATAGCCAGTGGCGAGGCCGTGGTGCTCGGCCGCCGCCGCGGACGTGAACGAGCCGCGCATCTGCAGGGGGTCGAGGATCTCCTTCTGGACGTAGTTTTCGTAGGAGCGCCCGGCGACCGTCTGCACGATCAACCCCAGGACTGCGTAGTTGACGGTGCTGTACTGATAGGTCTGGCCGACGGGTGCAGTTAGCTCGACGCTGCTCAGTTGCCGAACCGTCTTCTCAAGGGCGGCGTCGCTGATGTCGCCGTTGCCCTGGAACGTCCGTCCGGTCTTGGTCGACAGGCCGCTCGTCTGGTTCAGCAGGTGGCGGACGGTGATCGCGGCGGAAGCTGCCTCGTCCGCGACGCGGAACCAGGGCAGGTAGCGCTGCACGGGGGCGTCGAGTTCGACTTTCCCCTCCTCGACGAGCTGCATGATGGCCAATGCGGTGAACGACTTGCTGAGCGAGCCGATGATGAAGGGCGTCTTCGGAGTCACGGGTCGGCCGGAGTCGTCCGCCTTGCCGAAGCCGCGGAGGTAGACGATCCGGTCGTTCTCGACGATGCCGAGCGCGAGTCCGGGGATCCGCTGTGCCGCCATTTCTTTCTGAACGAAACGCTCGATGTCCGCGAACTCCGGAGCGGATACAGGCCCGTTGGCGGCAGGAGTGTCAGAGCCCGGCTTGCTGGCGAGGTGGGCCGCCCCGAGTACCAGCGCGGCGAGGATCACCCATATGCCAGCCTTCCGACGGACCGACGGCTTACGCGTGTCGGCAGCCGGGCGCGGATCACGGTTCGCGACTCTCGCTTCGACGGACTCGCGGGACGGTAGGAAGCGGATCACGATGACGGCCATGGCCCCGGCAAGGGCCGCAGCTACGAGAAGACCGGTACCCATCGCCTGCGTAAAGGCGTTGCCGGTTGTCGCGAGCAGTTCGGAGGCTGCGTTGGGTGGAAGCTGGGCCGCGATTGCGCTGGCGGCGCCGACCGAGGACTCTGCCGCCGCCTGTGTCTTGGGAGGCAGAGCGTCGAGCGAGCCTTCTACATCCGTGGAATAGAGGGAACTGACGAGCGAGCCGACCACGGCGACGCCGAGCGCTCCCGAGACCATCCGGGCAACGGTGTTGGTGGCCGAGGCGACGCCGGACTTGGCGGCCGGGACGGCGCTGATGACGGCTTCGGTCGCCGGGGCCATCACCCAACCCATCGCGAGCGCGAGCCCGAAGAACCAGGCCGCGAGCAGCAGCGCGTTCGTGCTCGGGTCCCAGAACGTGGTCACCGCCAGAAGGAGTGCGAGACCGCTCAGGCCCGCCGCGACGACGCGTGAGGTCCCGAGCCGCCGCACTGCCTTGCTCGACGAGCCCGCGCCCATCATCAGCCCGAGCGCGATCGGGCTCATGATCGCGCCGGCCTGGATCGCGCTGTAGCCATGGGCGAACTGCAAGTACTGGGTCAGGGCGAAGATCGCGCCGAGGAGGGCGAAGAAGGCGATGCTGACTGCCCCTGTCCCGACGCTGAAGCGCGCGCTGCGGAAGAAGCCCAGGTCGAGCATCGGCTCCTTGGTGCGCGCTTCCCACCAGACGAAAGCGCCCAGTAGCGCGATGCTCGCGGCGAGCGATCCGACAACGAGGCCGGACGTCCAGCCCTGCGCGGGAGCCTCGATGATCGCGTATACGAGGATGCTGAAGCCGGCGGCGGAGAGCGCCGCTCCGAGCAGGTCGAACGAGCCAGGCCGGGGATCACGACTCTCGGGCACGTAGCGGATGCCGAGAAAGAGCGCCGCAACCGCGAACGGGACGTTGACGAGGAAGACCGACGGCCAATCGAACCACTCGAGCAAGAGCCCACCCGCCAGCGGGCCGAGCCCGATCCCGACCGCTGCCAGGGCAGCCCAGATGGCGATCGCCTTGCCGCGCTCCTCGCCGGTGAAGACGTTGGCGATGATCGAGAGCGTGGCGGGCATGATCAGCGCCGCGCCGATACCCATTGCGGCGCGCACGGCGATCACCTGGTCGGCGGAATCGGCGAGGAGGGCGCCGAGGCTCGCGAGGCCGAAGATCGAGACGCCTGCCTGGAGTGCGAGCTTGCGCCCGAAGCGGTCCCCAAGCGTCCCGAAGACGAGCAGAAGGCCCGCGAACACGAGCAGGTACGAGTCGACCATCCACTGCAACTTCGAAGGGGAGGCGTCGAACTCGTCCTGCAGCGTTGGCAGGGCGACGTTGAGGATCGTGTTGTCAAGCCCGATGATCACCAGGCTCAGCGAGAGCACGCCGAGCGTCTTCCAGCGGCGCGCGTACTGGACGGGATCGATCGTCATCAGACCGGTTTCCTTTCGGGTGCGAGACGAGGACCAGGGCGCGAGCCGGTGTCGCCGAAGGAGGCGCACGGCCCCGTCGCGTAGGCGAACGGGTGGTGGAAAGCGGCGAGCGCGTCTGCGCCTGGCACGTGAAACTCGAACTGCTCGTCGAGGTGGGCGTCGACGACCGCGACCTTCACGCGGCCGGTGGCGCTGCTCCAGAGAAGCGAGACGGCGAGTCCGTCGTTCTCGCGGACCGCGAGCTCGCTCCAGGTGTGATGCTGAAGAGATGCGCTCATGACTCCTCCTTCTGGGTTGCGGCTGCCTGCGCCGGTCACGGGATCCGCACCTCGCTGACCGGGACAGCCGTCGTGCGCTCGGCGACATAGAAAGGCAGCAGCGCGAGCGCGGTCGCCTCGCTTGCGGACTCCACCGTCCACCAGATCGAGTGGCCGCCGGAACGGCAGGAGGCCAGCGCGCCCTTGTGACGAAGCGGGCTCTCGAAGCCGCGGAAGGCGGCGAACACGACGCCGCACTCGTTCGGCTCGTGGTGGTGGTGAAGCAGGTAGCGGGACATGTGTCCGACCCTGCCGCGGCACCGCCCCCCCGACATCGGGCGGCCACCCTGAATCGGCCACCCTGATTTCTCGATATACAGGCCCTGATCTAGGGTGGAGCCAGAAGCAACAGATGGCACTTGCCACCCATCTCGTCGGCCGCGCGTCAGAGCTCGGCTCGGTCGACCGTCTCCTCGCCCAAGTCGGCGGGGGACAATCCGCGGCGCTCGAGCTGGTCGGCGAGCCGGGAATCGGCAAGACGCGCCTCCTCGCCGAGCTGGCCACTCGTGCAGACGCACGCGGGTACCTCGTCCTCTCGGGCCGGGCCGGGGAGCTCGAGCTCGACTTGCCGTTCTGGGTCTTCGTCGACGCGCTCGACGAGTACGTCCACGGCCTCGACCCGCACCGCCTAGAAAGCCTCGACGCCGATGTACGCGCAGAGCTCGCGACCGTCTTCCCGTCATTGGTCGGCCTCGCGATTGGGCGGAGGACGGCGATCCAGCACGAGCGATACCGCAGCCACCGCGCCGTCTGCACGTTGCTCGAGACGCTCGCGCAGACCCAGCCGGTGGTGCTCGTGCTCGACGACGTCCACTGGGCGGATCCGGCGTCGGTCGAGCTGCTCGGCGCGCTGCTCCACCGACCGCCGGCCGCTCAGGTACTCGTCGCGCTGGCCGTGCGGCCGCGGCAGATGGGCGAGCGACTCAGCGCCGCGGTTGAACGGGCGCACCGCGCCGGCACGATCGCGCGCATCGAACTTGGGGCGCTCAGCCCCGAGGAGGCCCGCGAGCTGATCGGCGACGGAGCGGACGCGACCAGCCTCTACGAGGACAGCGGCGGCAATCCCTTCTACCTCGAGCAGCTCGCGCGGTCGACCAACCGTCCCGAGAGGCCGGCGCCGGCCGACGAGCCTTCGCTCGTAGGCGTCGACGTCCCAGCCGCGGTCGCCGCCGCGCTCACCGAGGAACTCGCTCTGCTCTCCAAGCCCGCACGCCTCATCCTCGAGGGCGCCGCCGTCGCCGGAGACCCCTTCGACCCTGAGCTGGCGGCCGCGGCCGCCGGAGCCGCCGACGCGGCAGCGATCGACGCGATCGACGAGCTGCTGCGCCTGGATCTCATCCGCGAGACGGACGTTCCGCGGCGCTTCCGGTTCCGGCACCCGCTCGTCCGCCGCGCGGTGTACGAGTCGATGCCCGGCGGCTGGCGACTCGGCGCGCACGAGCGCTGCGCCGACGCCCTTGCCCTCAGAGGCTCGCTGACCTCGGCGATCGCGCACCACGTCGAACGCTCCGCACGTCAGGGCGACGAGGCCGCGGTTGCGCTACTGCGAGAGGCTGGAGAGGCGGCGGCCCCCCGTGCACCTGCGAGCGCCGCGCGCTGGTTCGCCGCCGCCCTCCGTCTCCTCCCAGCGGCTGCGCCCGGCGACCGGCGCGTCGAGCTGCTGCTAGCCCGTTCCGAAGCGCTCGCCGCCACCGGCCAACTCGGCGAGAGCCACGCAGCACTCCTCGAGAGCATGAACATCGTCCCCCAGGAAGCCGAGTCGTTGCGCGTCCGCCTCACCGCTGCCTGCGCGCGCGTCGAGCACCTTCTCGGCCGGTACAACGAGGCGCACGCCCACCTCGAGGCCGCGCTCGCCGAGCTCCAAGACCCCGCCTCCGCGCAAGGCGTCGAACTGATGATCGAGCTCGTCGGCGACAGCCTCTACCACGGCGACTACGACGCGATGCGCGCCTGGGCGAGCCGCGCGGTCGATGCGGCAGCGCTGCTCGACAACCAGACGCTGATCGCAGCTGCCCTCGCCGGACGTGCCCTCGCAAGCGCGGTGGGCGGTCGCGCGACGGAGGGACAGGCATATTCCGCCGACGCCGCCGCGCTCATCGACGGTCTCGCGGACGACGAGCTCGGCGATCGGCTCGACGCGCTCGCGCATCTGGCCACGGCCGAGTTCTACCTCGAGAACTTCGCGGGGGCAGGGTCTCACGCCGAGCGCGCGCTGAGGATCGGGCGTGCGACCGGAAAGGGCGATCTCTTCCCGCTCATCGTCCCCATGCTCGGAGGCAGCCTCTGGGTTCGAGGCCGGATGGCGGAGGCAGGCGAGGTGCTCGACGGCGCGATCGCAGCCGCGCGGCTGGTCGACAACCCGCAAGGCCTCGCCTGGAACCTCTTCAACCGCTCCTACGCAGCATTCGCCGCCGGCGACATCGACCTGGCGCTCGCGACCGCAAAGGAGGCGTTCGACCTCGCGCAGCAGCTCGACCCCGGTCCCGTCCCAGCACACGCGGCGGTCGCACTCGCCTACGCCCGCTTCGAGACCGGTCATGCGGAGCGGTGCGCCGAGCTGCTGGTGGAGTTCGCAGGCGGGAACGAGCTGCGGCTGATCGGAGGAGGTTGGCGGGCCAGGTACCTCGAGCTTCTCACCCGCTCCTACCTCGCGGCGGGCCGCCGCGACGAAGCCGAGCACGCTGCAGCGGCCGCGCAGGCCTGCGCCGAAGCCGTGGGCCTCCCGATGGCGGGCGCGATGGCAGCCCTCGCCGCCGCGGCACTCGACCTCGACGGCGCCCGGCCGTCGGCCGCCGCCGAGCGGGCGCTGAGCGCTGCAGCGGCACTCGAGGAGGTCGGGAACGTCTTCGACGCCGCGACCTCGCGGCTGCTCGCCGGTCGAGCGCTCGCCGAGACAGCCGAGCGCGACCAGGCAGCCGCCGAGCTGGAGCTCGCAGCCGCGGCATTCGAATCCTTCGGCTCGCACCGCTACCGACTGCAGGCCGAACAGGAGCTCCGGAAGCTCGGACGCTCGATCCACCGGCGCACGCGCCCGGGCACGAGAGACGGATCCGGCTTCGACTCACTCACCGAGCGCGAACTTCAGATCGCACGACTCGTCGTCGACCGAAAGACCAACCCTCAGATCGCGGCCGAGCTCTTCCTCAGCTCGAAGACGGTCGAAACCCACCTGCGCAACACCTTCCGCAAGCTCGGCGTCGCATCGCGCGTAGAAGTGGCGCGTGCCGTCGAGCGCGCCGACCGCACGCCGTAGGGGGGCCTGCCACCAGGCCCCACCTCGATCAGCGTCTCGAGGGGGGTGTACCTCGGCCGCCCTCCGCGTGCGCGCGGGCGCGCGTGTGCCCCCGGCCCGCCAGGACCGGGCGCCTCGCCCAGAGCGGCCTCGACCCCGTCGGAGTGCACCGGCAGATGGGCCACGCACGCCCCTCTATCACCATGGATCTCTACGTCCACGAGTTCGAGACCGCCCGCCGCCGCGATCATGTCACCGACCGCCTCACCGCCGCCCTCGGTGGGCTCATCGAATCTGACAAGTTCTGACCTGAGCGAATGTCCAGAAACGGCTTGAAAAGGGACGGGAGCGACAGGACTCGAACCGCGACCTCCGGCGTGACAGGCCGGCGGCCAACCATTTCTCCTGTCTCAGTGCCGAACTCGGTCACGGTATCGGACGAAACCGTGACTAGACGCTCCTGATCCAGATAAGAAAGCACTGGGACAGAGCGGCGGACTTCTAATCCGCGGGTCGGAGGTTCGAATCCTCCCGGGCGCATGAAACTGCCTGCAAATGCGCAGAATCTTGGGCTTCGCTCGAGGGCATTGCGGTGACCCTCATCGTCTGGAGCGACTTTCTTATCTGAGATCGGGCCTTTCGCGGTCGCGTCCGACATGTCCCAGCTCAAGGATCTGTTCTCTTCAGTTGCGCTGAGAGGCTTCGACTGATCGCGACGTCAGCCTGCGTTGTCGGGCACCTTCGTGTGTCGGAAGAGTGCGTACAAGCCGACGTCGTAGACGCTCTTGAGCGCTCCGGCGATGACGAACGGTGCACCGAGCGAGACGGCGATGATCGGCCCGGCGACGAGCGGTGCCAATGGGCGGACGACGTACCGCGCGGTGTTCGTGTAGGCGGCTGCGGCGGTGCGCTCGTCAGGGTCGACGACTGCGACGACATATGCCTGCCGTGTCGGGACGTCCATCTGCGAGAGCGCGAAGCGGCCGAAGACGAGCGCGATCGCGATCCGCTGACTCGGAGCGAAGGGGATGAGCGCGAGGAGCAGATTCGAGGGGAGATGTGTGAACACCATCGTGTTGAGCAGGCCGATGCGGCCCGCGAGACGAACGGCGACCTGGAAGGAGCCCGCTTGGAGGAAGCCGATCGCGAAGAAGACGACGCCGAGCGTCGCGGTCGACGTGCCCCACCTTTCGGTGAACCAGTAGGCGAGGAACGCCTGGGTGACGAAGCCGCCGCCGAACGAGTCGAGCGCGAAGAGGCCGCTCAGGCGGGCGACGATTCCGCGCGACTTCTCGAGCGGCGGTCGTGGCTCGGCGGGTTCGGTGCTCCGCGACTCGACCGTTGGGGTGAGAGCGGCCGCGACGGCCACGGCGGCAGCGGCCGCAACGGGATAGACAAGGAGAAAGCGCTGCGGCTCGGTATCGATCCAGCGTGTGCCGATCGCGGCGAGTGCGCCGAGCGAACCTGCAAGGGTCGCGACCGTGTTGTAGGTGCCGAACAGGCGCGTCGGGTCGTGATCCTCGGCTGCGTTCGGGAGCATTGCCTGCTCGAGGGAGGTGAACGGCCCGGATTCGACGACTTCGGTCGAGACGGTGCCGGTGAGCGCGGCGAGCACCATGAGCCAAACGGACCCTGTGAAGGCGAACACGGTCCCTGCGACCGCCATCAGCGGCGAGCAGGCCGACGTAGCAACGGCGACGTCCGATCCGGTCGCCGAAGCGGGCGATCAGGATCGAGACGAGTGCCGTGCCGGCGATGAGCGCGCCGATCACGAGCCCGACCTGTACGTCCCGACAGGCCGAGGTCGGCAAGCGTCACGCCGATCAGGACGCTGCCGAGCCCGTAGGCGAACGCCCGCAATGCCTGGACGAGAAGGATGCGCCGAGCGTCTGCTCCGAATGTCAACCTCCGCCGTCCTCGCCGGCGGCGTAGAGCGCGGCGCCGCCGCTTCCGGGACAGAACACGTAGAGCGTCTCGCCGCCTGGATCCCACCCGAGCGTATGCGCGCCAGGCTCGGTGACGATGGTCTCGACGAGCGGACAGCGCCGCGGTGTCGACGCAGGTGACCGTGCCCGGATCGCCGATTGCGACGTAGAGCCGCTGGGTGCGAGGGTCGTGCATGACGACGTCGGGGACGCCGGGGAGTGGTAGGGAGGCCGCGACGTCGCCACTGTCGCGGTCGATGACGAGGAGTGCACCACCGTCGGCCGCGCAGAAGAGGCGCTCACCGTCGACCCAGAGCCCGTGCGGCCCCGCCACCGGAACGTCGATCGCAGCTGACGATCGTCGCCATGTCAGGGTCGATTCGCAGGATCACCGCCGGGTCACGGATGTTGGCGTAGATGAGGTCGCTCGCCAGGTCGTATACGCGCCCATCTCGGCCGTCCGGGAAGCGGGATCTCCGCCGTGACGGTCATCGAGTCGACGTCGACGACGGAGGCGGTGCAGCCCTCGCCCAGCGGCTCGCCGAGGTTGAAGCTGTACAGGCGGCGCCGCTCGCGGTCGTAGGCGAGCCCGTTCGGGTGCGGCCCGACTCCGACCTGTCCGAGTGGCCGCTCGTCGGAGCAGCGAAAGACGCTGACCCGTGCGCAACCACGATCGGAGGTGAAGAGCAGGTCGTGCTCCTGGTCGACGAGGACGCCGGCAACGCCGGGCAGGTCCTCGATCGAGCGCAGGAACGCTTGCCGGCGGCAGTCGATGACATCGACGCGGTCGGCGCCCGTGTGCGCGACGTACATCCGGCCGCCGTCGCCGAGCTAGACGTCGGCGTGGTCGAAGCCAGGCTCCCTGCCACGGCGGAAGCGGGATGAAGCCGTCCGCTCGAGGCTCATGCTGGCGCTCGGCCTGCGCTCACCTCGTTCTTGCACCAGGCGTAGAGGGCGTCGTAGACGGGCAGCGACAGCTCGAGCTGACGATGGTCACCGAGCTCGAGCAGGTGGAAGCCCTCGGCGACCGCGAGCAGGCCGCGCGACTGCGGCGTCGCGTCGCGGTCGTCGGCGACGTCGGCGCCGTGGACGATGCGTGCGAGGAGCTTGACGCGCCGGATCGTCGATCTCGTACTCCTCGACGCAGCACCTCGAACGAGCAGAGCCCGTCGCGGTGCGTGTACTCGGCACCCGGGGCGTCGTAGGAGTGCGCGCCCTCCCGCTCGGCAACCTCGAGCACCTGGTCGGCGGGCACGTAGAGGAACTCTGCCTCCGGGTCGATGAAGTTCTTGATCAGCCAGGGGCAGGCGATCCGGTCGGTCTTCGGTCGTTCACGGGTCACCCACTTCATGAGGGTCCTTTCAGTCGTGGAGTAGAGCCGGCGAGCGTGCGCGGATTGGAGGTCTGCGCCAGCCGGATCGCGGCGCCTGCTCGGTCACGCCGGTCCTTGCCGAGCAGAGGGCGCGCTTGCGGAACTCGTAGAGCCCGTCGAACAGCGGCCCGGAGAGCTCGAGCAAGCGCTCGTCGTCGCGCACCATCGAGAGCCCGCGCAGCAGCGACGTCGAGGCCGGGCGCCTCGGGGGCGTCGTAGCGCTCGTCCTCGAGGTCGGCCTCGTGCACGACTTCGAGCGATGTCCCACAGCACCGGGTCGTCGAGCTCGTAGCGGCGCAGGAAGGTCTCGAAGCTGCAGTCGCCGCCGTGGTGCGAGAGCTCGACGCCACGCATGTCGAACGGGGTCGCGTCGGCGGGCACCTCGTCCGGGTCGTCGACGAAGACGAACTCGGCCTCGTGCGTCGATGAAGCGGCGGATCAGCCACGCGCAGGCGGCACGATCGATGTGGCAGTGCCGGCGGGTTGCCCACCTCATGCCGGCCGACTCCTGCGCCGAGCGTGACCGACAGCTCCGTCGACGGCCGCTTCCGCCTGCTCGCGCTCTGTGCGGCGGGAAGTAGTCGCGACGACGGATCCGCTGTAGCTCGCGCCGCAGACGGGCGAGGGTACGCCGCCGCGGACCTGCGGCTCGGCTGTGGTCGCCGCGTACGCGGCAGCGATCACTGTCGCGTACTCCTGCGAGATCGTCTCAGCCATGCGCGCGGCGAGTGCCCGCTCTTGGCCTCGGCTCGCGAGCTCGCCGATCCAGATCGTCGCGTCGCCTCCGGCCTCGATCACCTCTTCGGCGATCCACTCGAGCGCCTCGAGCGTACGGCGTCGAGCGGAAGGGCGACCAGCCCGTCAGCAGTTGCGCGACGCCGAGCCGCTTCAGCTTGCGCCAGATCGTGATGCGCGGCGTGGAGGGTTCGCGCGGCAATCGATAGGCAAGCATCGCCCAGCGTCCGGTAGTGCCCAGCTCGATACGACTCACAGAACACAGTGTAACCGTGGTTGCATAGAAGATGGGGAGACCTCGAGCATGGCTCGTCGGGCCACTCATTACCCTGTTCCGTCGTGACCGCAGTCGCCACACGGCACCGCCACGGACACAGAGTCCATAGTCACGCGCACACAGGGCCGCATCGTCACTTCGGGCGTGCGCTACGACGGTCGGAGCCGCTGGAGGAGACCGCAGAGAGTCCTTCTCGTGGGCATGCGCATGCCCATGCCGACGATCACGGCGATGAGCACTCACACGATGACGATCGCGATCATTTACACCTCCACGGGCACTCCCATGGTCTCGTCGACCGTTCGATCGTTCGCTCACGCGAAGGCGTCAAAGCAGTAGGGCTCAGCCTCGCGATCCTGGGCGTCGCCGTTGTGGCGCAGCTTGCCATCTTCTTCGTCTCGAACTCGGTCGCGCTGCTCGCCGACCTGGTCCACAACTTCGGCGATGCGCTGACCGCCGTTCCGCTCGGTATCGCGTTCTTACTCCGCAGCTTCCAAGGCGAGAAGCTCGCCGGGCTTGCCGTCGTGCTCGCGATCTTCTTCTCGGCCTGTGTAGCGCTGTACGAAACCATCCAGCGCTTCCTCCACCCGGAGGACCTGACCCACTTGTGGGTGCTAGCTGCGGCCGGGGTGATCGGGTTCGTCGGGAACGAGCTCGCCGCCCAGGTGCGGCTCCGCGCTGGGCGCCGACTCTCCAGCCCCGCCCTGATCGCAGACGGCAACCACGCTCAAACCGACGGTTTCGTCTCCCTCGGAGTCGTCGCGAGCGCACTCATCGTCGCCGTCGGCTTCCCGACCGGAGACCCGGTGATCGGCCTCGTCATCACGCTCGTGATCTTCAAGATCACCTGGGATTCGTGGCGCCTGGTGTCGACAACCGACCCGGGCGAGATGATCGATCACTGACCCGGACGGGCGGGCCGTGCGGTATTGCCGCACGGGATCGGTCGCTCTCTACGGATGCTCGTCGTTGTGCGTTGCTGCAGGCTGCTCGTGAAAGGAGGAGAACCATGAGCACCCATGCAGTTGGCCGACACGCACCCGGCCGTCTCGGCATCAGGTTGGGCGTCTCCGCTCATTGGGCCTGGCTCGTCGGCGGCTTCGTCGTCGCGTTCGTCGTGCCGTTCCTGCTCGCGGACGTGCTCGAGATCAATCGCGATCTCTACTACGGCCTCTACGCGCTCGCCGTCGCCGGCTTGTTCGCTCTGTGGTCTCGGTCGACCGGCTACGACCTCGTTGCAGCTGCCAAGCGCCGCTGGGTGCTCGAATGGCGGCGGATCGCGCTCACCGAGGAGCAGGTCAAGGGGCTGCGGATCGAGCCGATCTGGAAGGTGGACGGGCGTGATCGGCAGGGGCGCTACGCCTACGAGGCGGAGGCGCTCGGGCAGGCCGGACTGATCAAGCTCGTGCGGGCGACGCTCGACTCGCTACTCCCCCAGCCGTTGCAGCGCGTTCAGGAACGCGAGACGGCGCAGCGGGAGCAGTTGAGGGCGCTTCTCGACGGTTGGCGGAACGGGGGTGGCGACGGTGCCCGATGGCGCGAGCGTGGTCAACGAGGAAGGAAACACAGTACGTGAAGTACCTCGGGAACGCTCGCGCCCTGGTGGAGCGTGACCCTGACGCGAGCGGGAGTTCGAGGCCGGGAAACAGGGAAGGCACGCCGGTAGCGGGCCTTCCCGTAGTCCTCCTTTAGGGTCAGTGGAGCGAACGGTGCTGTCAGACCGCGTACCCTCTGATCCTGATTTCTCCCTTAGAGACATCGACAGTGCCGGGTGCCCAGATCTGGAGCGTGTTGACCCACGAGTACTCCGGGTGAGAGGTCGTCAGCTTCACGTTCTCCCGCAGTTGCACCACGGGCGGTTCACCCATCGCCACGCCGTCGGCAGACAGCGCGATCTTCTTGCCGTCCTCGGTCGTAATCTCGCCGTAGATGTTGAGCTGAAAGCGGCCATCGGCGCGGATGTGCAAGTAGTCAACGCCCTTGACCGAGCCGCTCAGCTTCGTCCCTGTTACAGGGCCTTCAAAATAAACGTCGATGCGCGCCCCTTCGGCGGGCGGCGTTACCTGCCCCGACATCAGAGCCTCCATCGAAACGCCGTACTCCACCACCTGCGTGAACCTTGCCGTGTACTCGTAGAGCAGTTCGCCCGGTAGTTGCGTTTGATCGGTGTCGACCGCAGGGGCCAGAACTTCGGACATCTGTGCTCCTCTCGATCATGGGCGCGGAACGGCCGGTCTGACTTCCAGTCAGGCGTGTATGCCCGGCACGATCTGCTGAACGAACGACACTAAGCCAGTGCGCCAGAGAGATCAACGGCGGCAACGACACGTTCACGCCGTCCTGTGGACGCTGCGGCGCGGCACCTGACCCAGGCGCTGCGTGTTGGATGAGGTCTTCGGCCTCGATCGGTTCGTCGCGACGGTTCTGCTACATGGGCCACGCGGACGTGGCGACGACGATGGTCTACGTCCATCACGTGCCGAAGACGGATGCCGCGGAGCGGCTGTCGCGGCTGGTGGCCGCAGAGACGGCACCGGAGATGGAGGTCGTCGGCGCATGACACCTAAGACGGTCGTGTTCTGCCTGGAGTGCTGGCAGTGGGAGTGCGGCCTTCGGTAGTCCGGGGTAGCGGAGTCGTCGGAAGCGCAGGAGCCGGTGATCAGACCGCGAACCGGGTTCGCGGTGGAGAACTACTGGGGCACCAGCCGGACAGAGGCGTTCAGCGACGGCGTCTTCGCGATCGCGATCACGCTGCTGATCCTAGAAGTCAACGTGCCCGAGACCGAGTTCGACAACCTCTGGCGGGGCATCATCGATCAGTGGCCTTCGTATCTGGCGTATGTGACGAGCTTCATCACGATCGGCGGGATCTGGCTCGCTCACCACGGCATCTTCCGGCGCTTGCAGTACGCGAACACACCGCTGATGCTGATCAACCTACTGCTGCTGATGGCCGTCTCGTTCCTGCCCTTCCCGACCAAGCTGATGGCCGAAGCGATCCATAGCTCCGACGCTGAGCGTGCCGCAGTCATCTTCTACGGCGCATCGCTGCTCGTCATCTCGTCCCTGCTTAGCGCCCTCTGGGGTTCGGTTGCCCGCGACCGGCACCTCCTGAGATCAGAGGTCAGCGAGAAGGAGTTCAACGCGATCGCGCTGGCAGCAGCTCCGAGCATGGGCTTCTACGTCGGCGTGATCGTGCTCGCGATATTCGCCCCCAAGGTCGCCGCGTTCGGCTACTTGGTCGTCGCGGTTGTGGCCGTGCTGCGAGCGCGGGGCGACAGCACACGACCGCTCACAACGACGCCTGCGTAAGCGTCCGCCCCCGCTCCAGAACGAACCACGCGACGACGAGCGCGGCCTCAGAGTTGCGGAGTACCCCGAGCGTGTCCCAACCGTGTCCCGAACTGCCGTGATTTGAACGAACTGAGAGCACCTCAGAGCACCTGAGAACGGCTTAGAACAGTGGGTGTGCCTCGATCGACCGGTCTTCTAATCCGCGGGTCGGAGGTTCGAATCCTCCCGGGCGCATCGAATTGCCTGCAAATGGGCAGAATTCGAGGGCTTGGCCCGAGGGCAGGAGGCGGCCCGCGAAGTCTGGAGCGATTTCCTTTTCCGGATCGGGCATCTGTCCAGTCTCCGGCCGACCCCGCGAAGGAGCGAAGCGACAGCCCTCGCCACGGGGTTCGAACTCCGTCGCCGGCCGTGTCAATGATCTGCCGGAGGGGTTGACTGATCTAGCATCAGCATTCACGTGACGGATCAGCATCTCGTGTCAGTCGGGCTGGCGAGTTTGCGCGGACGCGAGGCGGAGTGCGCGCTGCTCGACGGCGTGATCGCGGCCGTTCGCGGAGGCGAGAGCCGCACGCTGGTCGTACGTGGTGAGGCAGGCATAGGGAAGTCCGCGCTGCTGAACTACGCGGTGGAGTCGGCGTCGGACCTACGCGTGCTGGGGGCGGTTGGGGTGGAGTCCGAGATGGAGCTGGCGTTCGCTTCCTTGCATCAGCTGTGCGCGCCGCTTCTCGACCACCTCGTGGAGCTTCCTGCGCCGCAGCGAGAAGCGCTCGAGATCGCGTTCGGGATGAACGGAGGGGCGAGTCCTGATCGGTTCTTCGTGGGGCTGGCAATGTTGAGCCTGCTGTCCGACTCGGCCGCCGAGCGTCCCCTGCTCTGCGTCGTCGACGACGCGCAGTGGCTGGATCAGGCATCGGCACAGACACTCGCGTTCGTCGCGCGGCGCCTGTTCGCGGATCCGGTTGGGCTCGTGTTCGCCGCACGCGAGACGAGTGAGGAGCTGCGGGGGCTGCCCGAGCTCGAGGTTCAGGGGTTGCGGAACGGAGATGCACGCGCACTGCTGGCGTCCGTGCTCCAATTTCCACTCGACGAGCGGGTGGGTGATCGCGTTGTGGCGGAGACGCGCGGGAATCCGCTGGCCCTGCTCGAACTGCCCCGAGGGCTGAACGCCACGCAGTTGGCCGGGGGGTTCGCGCTCGTTGGCGCAGCCCCTCTGGACGGGCCCATCGAGGAGAGCTTCCTGCGCCGGATCGAGGAGCTTCCGGGCGAGACCCGCTTGCTGTTGCTCGTCGCGGCGGCAGAGCCTGTCGGCGACCCACTCGTGGTATGGAGCGCGGCCGAGAGGCTCGGGATCGAGGCGTCAGCGGCTGCGGCCGCGGAAACGGAAGGGCTGCTGGCGATCGATGA
Organism: uncultured Actinomycetes bacterium; assembly: GCA_963708005.1. Classification (GTDB taxonomy): domain Bacteria; phylum Actinomycetota; class Thermoleophilia; order Gaiellales; family Gaiellaceae; genus Gaiella. The sequence goes on from CAVPRY010000002.1 coordinate 15,839, forward strand.
CGTGGTGCGGTTTCGCCATCCGCTGGTGCGCTCGGCTGCCTATCGCACGGCGCTGCCGCAGGAGCGGCGCGCAGCGCACCTCGCACTCGCAGAGGCGACCGACCCGCAGATCGACCCCGATCGCCGGGCGTGGCATCTCGCCACGGCGGCGGCCGGCCCCGACGAGGAGGTCGCACGCGAGCTGGAGCGATGCGCGGGTCGCGCGCAGGCGCGCGGAGGCCTCGCCGCCGCGGCCGCGTTCCTTCAGCGTTCCGTCGCGCTGACACGAGACCCCGCGCGGCGCGCGGACCGCGCGCTGGCCGCCGCGGAGGCGAGCTTGCAGGCGGGCGCGTTCGACGCGGCTCTTGGGCTGGCGGCCACGGCCGAGGCTGGGGCACTCGACGAGTTCCAGCGCGCCCTGGTGGATCTCGTCCGCGGTCGCGTCGCCTTCGCCTCGGGTCTCGGGAGCGATGCTCCGCTGCTGCTACTGAAGGCCGCCAAGCGGCTCGAGCCGCTTGACCTCGACCTTGCGCGCGAGACCTACCTGACCGCCTGGCGCGCCGCGGTCGTCGGCGGGCATCTGGGGGGACGGGATGTTCTCCTGCAGATCTGTCACGCCGTACGGGCGTTGCCTTCACAACGGGGCAACCGGCGCCCCCTCGACCTGCTGCTCGAGGGCCTCGCTCTGTTGACCATCGACGGACGCGCCGCGGCGACTCCGACGTTGCAGCGAGCGGCGAAAACGCTCGCCCAGATGCCGGCGAGAGACGTTCTGCGGTTCGGCTTGGTATCCACGACCGCCAACGCCGCCGTTTGGGACTACGAGGGCGCCCTCGCGATCTCCGAGAGAAATGTGCAGCTCATCCGCGACGCCGGAGCACTTGCGGAGCTGCCATTCCACCTCTCCGCATTGGGACTGGCAATCGCGTGGATGGGCGACTTTGCGGGTGCCGCCGCGCTCAGCGCGGAAAAGGACAGCGTCGCGGCCGCCACCGGGAGCCGCGTCGCGCCTTATGCGCTGCTGCGGGTCCGGGCACTCCAAGGCCGCGAGGCCAAGGCCACCGAACTGATCGCGAGCGCAATCGAGCATGCCGTGGCACGAGGACAAGGGCTCGCCGCGACCCATGCGCACTGGGCGGCCGCCGTTCTGTACAACGGGCTCGCCCGCTATGAGGAGGCGACGTCCGCTGCGCGCCAAGCGACGTCGAACACCTTCGAGCCTTGGGTATCCGAGATGTGGGCGCTTCCGGAGCTCGTCGAGGCAGCCGCGCGCGCGGGAGACGCCGAGCTCGCCCGCGATGCGCTCGAGCGGCTGGCGAAGTCGACGCAGCCGGCCGCGAACGATCTCGCCCTCGGTATCGAGGCGCGATCGCGGGCGCTGGTGACCCAAGGCACGGCCGCCGAGGAGTCGTATCGCGAAGCAATCGAGCGCTTGGGTCGCACGCGGCTCCGCCCGGAGCTGGCCCGCGCGCATCTGCTGTACGGCGAGTGGCTCCGTCGCGAGGGCCGCCGTATCGATGCTCGCGAGCAGCTTCGCACCGCCCATGAGATGCTTGCCGAGATCGGCATGGACGCGTTCGCCGAGCGGGCTCGCCGTGAGCTGGTCGCCACCGGCGTGAAGGTGCGCATGCGCCTGGACGAGACCCGCGACCAACTGACGCCCCAGGAGGAGCAGATCGCTCGACTCGCACGTGACGGTCTCTCCAACGCAGAGATCGGCACTCGGCTCTTCATTAGCCCTCGCACCGTCGAGTGGCACCTGCGCAAGGTCTTCGCCAAGCTCGGAATCAGCTCCCGTAAAGGGCTCCGCCAGGCGCTTCCGAGCAGCGAGGGAGAAGCCTCGCTCACGTAGCGGCGCTCGCGTCCGTCCCGGGCCAGGGCATAGACCAGGGGTCCTACTGGGGCGACGGACGAAGACACGCGCAACCCTCACGCCGACACCACGAGGGTGAGGAGGAGAGCATGGCCGTCGCAACTCCGAAAGAGTCGGGGACCGCAGTATCGATTCGCCCTTTCCACGTCGACATCCCGCAAGAGGCGATCGACGACCTCAGGCGGCGTGTCCAGGCGACGCGCTGGCCCGAAAGGGAAACCGTTGACGATCAGTCGCAGGGCGTCCAGCTCGCGACGATGCAGGCACTCGCTCGCTACTGGGGCTCCGAGTACGACTTCGGACGCCTGGAAGCGCGGCTGAAGAACCTTCCCCACTTCGTCACCGAGATCGACGGCCTCGACATCCACTTCATCCATGTCCGCTCGAAGCACGAGAACGCCTTGCCGATCATCATCACGCACGGCTGGCCGGGCTCGTTCATCGAGATGCTGAACGTCATCGGCCCGCTCACCGATCCCACGGCACAAGGGGGCAACGCAGACGACGCCTTCGACGTGGTGATTCCGTCGATGCCGGGCTACGGGTTCTCGGGCAAGCCAACCACGACCGGCTGGGATCCCGTCCACATCGCTCGCGCCTGGATCGCGCTGATGAAGCGCCTCGGCTACACGCGGTATGTGGCGCAAGGCGGTGACTGGGGGGCGCAGATCACGGACGTCATGGGTGCAGAGGCGCCCCCGGAGCTGCTCGGGATCCATTCGAACATGCCCGGCACCGTCCCACCCGAGATCTCGAAGGCGCTCGCCTCGAACGTGCTCGGGTCCGGCGACCCGCCGCCGTCGGGTCTGTCGGCCGACGAGCAGCGCGCGTACGACCGGCTGAGCTTCCTCTTTACGAAGGGCCTCGGCTACTCGATCGAGATGGGGTCGCGCCCGCAGACGTTGTACGGCCTCGCGGACTCGCCCATCGCCCTGGCGGCCTGGATGCTCGACCACGACGCGCGCAGCCTCGACGACATCGCCGCCGCTTTCCGGGGTGAGCCCGTCGGCAACCTCACGCGAGACGAGGTCCTCGACAACATCACGATGACCTGGTTGACGAACACCGGAGTCTCCTCGGGTCGCCTGTACTGGGAGAACACGCTCGGCTTCTTCGACGTGAAGGGCGTCACCGTCCCGGCCGCCGTGAGCGTCTTCCCGAACGAGCTCTACCGGGCTCCGCGCAGCTGGACGGAGCAGGCCTATCCGAACCTCATCTACTTCAACGAGGTCGATGAAGGCAACCACTTCGCCGCCTGGCAGGAGCCGGAGATCTTCACGAACGAGCTGCGAGCGGCATTCAAGTCGCTCCGCTGAAGGAGGTCCTCATGAGCACCACCGTCGAGTCAGCTACCGAGATCCGACCCTTCTCGGTCGAGATTCCAGAGGAGCAGATCGCCGACCTGCGCCGCCGAATCGCAGCGACGCGGTGGCCGAGCAAGGAGCTCGTCCCGGATCGGTCGCAGGGCGTGCAGCTGGCGACGCTGCAGGCGCTCGCCCGCTACTGGACGACCGACTACGACTTCGGGCGGGTCGAGGCGAGGCTGAACGCGTTACCGCAGTTCAGGACCGAGATCGACGGGGTCGAGATCCACTTCATCCACGTGCGCTCGCAGCACGAGAATGCGTTGCCGCTGATCATGACGCACGGCTGGCCCGGCTCGGTCGTCGAGCTGCTCGAGACCATCGGCCCGCTGACCGACCCGACCGCGCACGGTGGGCAAGCGCCGAGGACGCGTTCCACCTCGTGCTGCCGTCCCTGCCCGGCTACGGCTTCTCGGGCGAGCCGGCCGAGGTCGGCTGGGACCCCAGGCCGCGTCGCGCGCGCCTGGGCGGAGCTGATGGATCGCCTCGGCTACACCCGCTACGTCGCCCAGGGCGGCGACGTGGGCGCCGTCGTCACCGACGCGATGGGCCGCCAGGCGCCGGAGGGTCTGGTCGGCATCCACATGAACTTGCTCGCTGCGGCGTTGGCCATCGCCGACCAGCTCCCGGCCGGATCCGAGAAGGAACGTGCCGCTCTAGGTGCGCTCGCCACCTTCAGGGCGACTGGGTTCGGCTACTATCCTGGAGCAGGCCACACGGCCGCAGACGATCGGCTACTCCTTGCTCGATTCACCCGTCGGCCTCGCGGCCTGGATGCTCGATCACGACACGGACAGCTACCTCAAGATCTCCCGCGCCTTCGTCGACGGGCAGCCCGCGGGCAATCTCACCCGTGACCACATCCTCGACAACATCACGCTGTACTGGCTGACGGGCACCGGCGCGTCCGCGGCCCGGGCCTACTGGGAGAGCGGGCGAGGCAGCAAGCTCTCGCAGCCGGGCAGGCGCCTCCGGCGGTCTCGATTCCCGTCGGCCTTCACGACGTTCCCGCCGAGAGTCGTCCCCGCCCCGCGCAGCTGGGCCGAGGCGGTCTACCCAAGCCTCACGTACTTCAACGAGGTTGACCGCGGCGGGCACTTCGCCGCCTGGGAGGAGCCGCAGCTGTTCTCCGAAGAGCTCCGTGCCGCATTCAGAGTCACTGCGTTAGGAGGAGGTCGTAATGAGCACGCGTCGAAACCACAACCGAGATCCGCACCGTTCCACGTCGACATCCCGGACGAGGAGCTCGCCGACCTGCGCCGCCGCATCGCCGCGACGCGCTGGCCCACCAAGGAGCTCGTCGCGGACGCGTCGCAGGGCGTGCAGCTGGCGACGCTGCAGGCGCTCGCGCGCTACTGGGCGACCGAGTACGACTGGCGCAAGGTCGAGGCGAAGCTGAACGCGCTGCCGCAGTTCACGACCGAGATCGACGGCCTCGACATCCACTTCATCCACGTGAAGTCGCCGCACGAGAACGCGCTGCCGCTGATCATCACCCACGGCTGGCCGGGCTCGGTCATCGAGATGCTCGAGGTCGTCGGCCCGCTCACGGACCCGACCGCGCACGGCGGACGGGCCGAGGACGCGTTCGACCTCGTGATCCCGTCCCTGCCCGGCTATGGCTTCTCGGACGAGCCGACCGAGGTCGGCTGGGACGCCGGCCGCATCGCGCAAGCCTGGGCGGAGCTGATGAACCGCCTCGGCTACACCCGCTACGTCGCCCAGGGCGGTGACCAGGGCGCCTCCGTCACCGACGCGATGGCGCGCCAGGCGCCCGAACGGGCTGGTCGGCATCCACCTCAACTTCCTCAGCGCCTTCCCGACCGCGGTGCTGGCGGCGATCTTCGGCGGCGAGTTCGCGGAGGGACTCTTCAAGCGGGTCGCGGTAGCCGTCGTCGCTTCCCGGGCCGAGAAGGAACGCGACGGCACTCGATGCGGTCGACTGCCCTCTTCATGAGGGGCTACATCGCCGAGATGAACACGCGGCCGCAGACGATCGGCTACGGCTCGATGGATCCCCGTCGGCATGGCGGCCTGGATGCTCGACCACGACACGGACAGCTACGAGAAGATCTCGCACGCCTTCCTCGACGGGCAGCCCGACCGGCGGCCTGACCCGGGACAGGATCCTCGACAACATCACGCTGTACTGGCTGACGAACACCGCGACCTCGGCCGCGCGGCTCTACTGGGAGAACGCCCAGAAGCATCGCTGCCGCGATTGCGGCCGGGCAGAAGCCCCCCGAGCTCTCGCTCCCGGTCGGCCTTCACGGTGTTCCCCGGCGAGATCTTCCAGGCGCCGCGCAGCTGGGCCGAGAAGGTCTACCCCAACCTCATCTACTTCAACGAGGCCGACAAGGGCGGCCACTTCGCCGCCTGGGAAGAGCCGGAGATCTTCTCCAGCGAGCTTCGCGCCGCGTTCCGGTCGCTTCGCTGAAAGGAGATCGTGCTGGCCGAGTGAAGCGCCGAAACGAAGGGAGACGCAGATGCTTGAGACGGACTCCACGAGCGGCGCTCCGACCGTCGTGCTCGTGCACGGCGCCTTCGCCGACGGCTCGAGCTGGAACGGCGTGATCGAGCGACTGCAGGCGAAGGGGGTACCGGTCACGGCGCCTGCGAATCCGCTGCGCGGAATCTCCATCGACTCCGCCTACATCGCAAGCGTGCTCGGCGAGACACCAGGACCCGTCGTCGCCGTCGGCCACTCGTACGGCGGCGCGGTGATCTCGAATGCCGCGACGAACGCGAAGAACGTCGTCGGCCTCGTCTTCGTCGCCGCGTTCGCCCCCGAGGAAGGCGAGCGCCTCGGCGAGGCCACAGCGGCTTCGAAGGATGCGATCCTCGGCAGCGCGCTCGTTCCCCACGAGTAACCGGCAGCAGACGAGGGAGAGCCGCCACGGAGTTCTCCATCGATCCGGCGAAGTTCCACGACGCCTTCGCGGCCGACCTGCCGCCCGAGGAGGCGGCGGTGATGGCCGCCACCCAACGGCCCGTCGCCGAGCCGGCGTTCTCCGAGCCGTCGGGTGCGCCGGCCTGGAAGCACCTACCGTCGTGGGCCGTCGTCGCCACGGCCGACAAGGCAGCGGGCACCGATCTCGTCACCTCGATGATGGAGCGGGCCGGTGCGCAAGTCACCGAGGTCGACGGCTCCCACGTGATCATGGTCTCGCAGCCTCAGGCCGTGACCGACGTGATCCTGGAGGCCGTCGCGGCCACGGCGGAGTCCGCCGGCATGACCTGGTCGGAAGCGCTGTACGAGAGCTACCTCGCCGAATGAGCACCGCGACGAGCGCACGCGATGCGAGCACGTCGTTCGGCCCGTCAGGCAGATCGACGCCGGCCTCCTGAACGTCGGCTACGTCGACGACGGCCCCGCCGACGGCCCTGCCGTCGTCCTGCTGCACGGCTGGCCGTACGACATCCACAGCTACGTCGACGTCGTCCCGTTGTTGACGGCGGCGGGCTACCGAGTGATCGTTCCGTACCTGCGCGGCTACGGCACGACGCGCTTCCTGTCGGACGAGACGTTCCGCAACGGCGAGCAGGCGGCGCTCGCCCTCGACGTCATCGCCTTCATGGACGCGCTCGAGATCGAGCAGCGCGATCGTGGCCGGCTTCGACTGGGGCGCGCGGACGGCCGACATCGTCGCGGCGCTCTGGCCGCGAGCGCTGCACGGGGCTCGTCTCGGTCAGCGGCTACCTGATCGGCAGCCAGGAAGCCGGCAAGCTGCCGTTGCCGCCGGAGGCCGAGCTCCAGTGGTGGTACCAGTACTACTTCGCCACCGAGCGCGGCCGGGCCGGCTACGACAAGTACCGGCGCGAGTTCGCGAAGCTCATCTGGCGAGCTCGCCTCGCCGAAGTGGGACTTCGACGACGCCACCTTCGATCGCAGCGCAGCGTCCTTCGACAACCCGGATCACGTCGCCATCGTGATCCACAACTACCGCTGGCGGCTCGGGCTGGCCGAAGGCGAGGCCGCAGTACGACGAGCTGGAGAAGCGGCTCGCCGAAGGGCCCGTCATCACCGTGCCCGCGATCACGCTCGAGGGCGACGCCAACGGTGCGCCACACCCGGAGCCGAGTGCCTACGCCGCGAAGTTCGCGGGCGCGTACTCGCACCGGACGATCGAGGGCGGCATCGGGCACAACCTCCCCCAGGAAGCCCCGGCGGCGTTCGCCGATGCCGTCCTCGAAGTGGGAGGTGTCCGCAGATGAGCCTGTTCGACAAGCTGCGCAATGCCGGAGCGGGAGCGTTGTCCGTCGAGGGTCAACGCCCGGCTTCGACGGAGCGACCGGCTGGCTCAACACGCACGCCGCTCACCGAGGAGGACCTGCACGGGAAGGTCGTCCTCGCCGACTTCTGGACGTACACGTGCATCAACTGGCTCCGCACGCTCGCCTACGTCCGCGCGTGGGCCGAGAGGTACGAGGATCAGGGGTTGGTCGTCGTCGGCGTCCACACGCCGGAGTTCCCGTTCGAGCAGGACCTCGACAACGTCCGCGAGGCCGCGAAGGACATGCGCGTCGAGTATCCGATCGCGCTCGACAGCGACTACGCGGTCTGGGACGCCTTCGCCAATCGGTACTGGCCGGCCGTCTACATCGCCGACGCGCAAGGACGGATTCGGCACCACCAGTTCGGCGAGGGCGGATACGAGGAATGCGAGAGGATCATCCAGCGGTTGCTGCGGCGAGGCGGGACGAGAGGGCATTGGGGACGATCTGGTCTCCGTCGTTCCGGACGGTCTCGAGGCACAGGCCGATTGGGAACGACTTGGAGATCTCCCGAGACCTACCTCGGCTACCAGCAGGGTCACAACTTCGCGTCGCCCGGCGGCGCCGTGCTCGACGAGCCTCGCACCTATATCGTGCCGGACTCGCTGCACCTCAACCGGTGGGCGCTCGTCCGGGGACTGGACGGTCGAGGGAGGGGCGAGCGTGCTGAACCGAGCGGATGGACGGATCGCGTTCCGCTTCCACGCCCGCGACGTCCATCTCGTCCTGCGATCGCCGCGCGCGAGGCGCGACCGTGCCGTTCCGCGTGCTGTCGACGGAGCGCCTCCCGGAGCCGCCCACGGGCTCGACGTCGACGAAGAGGGCCACGGCACGCTGATCCAGCCGCGGCTCTATCAGCTGGTTCGGCGAGCGCGGTTCGATCACCGACCGCACGTTCGAGATCACCTTCCTCGCTGCCGGCGTCGAGGCCTACGTGTTCACGTTCGGCTAGACACCCCGGGAGAGGAATACACCCAGCCGTCTGACGCCATGCGACGTTGAAAAGGCGGGAGATGACAAGCATCGAGTCCGAGCGCGAGGTAGTAAATTCGGTTGCTTATCCGCGGCTGAGTGATGCTCAGCTTGCGCGTCTGTGCTCCTATGGAACGCCGCAAACCGTCATCGCTGGTGAGGTTCTGTACGGCCCGGGCGACGCGACCTACGACTTCATCGTCATCGAGGACGCGACAGTCGAGATCGTCCAGCCGGCAACACGGGACGCGCCGAAGGAGTCTCTGGTGCGCTTCGGTCCAGGTTCGTTTCTCGGCGAGCTCAACCTGCTGACTGGCCAGGCCGTCTATCTGATTGCTCGCGTCGTCGAGGACGGTCGTGTTCACCGGATCGCGCCCGCGCACTTCCGCCGGCTGATGGCCGAGGACCCTGAGCTATCCGACATCCTTCTCGAGGCCTTCGGCGCCCGGCGTGAAATCCTCACGCACAGCGGCGCCTCCCGAGGCCTCGAGCTCGTCGGCAGCGCGATGGATTCAGCCACGCTCGCGCTTCGCACGTATGCGGCACGGCGACGACTCCCGCACCTCTGGTTCGATGCCGACACCGTCGCCGGACAGGCGCTGATGGAGGCGGCGTCATTGACGAATGCCGACTTGCCGGCGGCGGTCATACGCGAGCGAGTCCTGAGACGGGCAACGCCCGGCGAGCTCGCGTCAGCGCTCGGACTGACGTACCGCCGTGGCGACTCCAGCGCGCCGGTCGACCTAACCGTAGTCGGAGCGGGCCCTGCCGGACTGGCGGCCGCGGTCTACGCCTCCTCGGAAGGACTCACCACCGTCCTGCTCGATTCGCTGGGTCCCGGCGGACAGGCCGCGGCGAGCAGCCGCATCGAGAACTACCTCGGCTTCCCTTCGGGAATCAGCGGAGCCGAGCTCGCCGAGCGCGCCGAGACGCAAGCGCTCAAGTTCGGAGCGCGGCTTTCAACCCCCTGCGAAATCGTCGCACTAGACATCGACGAGCATCTGCGTGCCGTGCTTGCCGACCACACGGAGATCCCGACACGCGCCTTGATCATCGCCACCGGGGCGCGTTATCGGTCGCTTACGTTGGAGCACTGGGACGAATTCGTCGGCGCTGGAATCTTCTACGCCGCCACCGAGCTCGAGGCTCGCTCGTGCGCGGACGCCCCAGTCACGGTCGTCGGCGGAGGGAACGGTGCAGGCCAGGCGGCGCTCTTCCTCGCATCCTGCGGCTGCGACGTGACGGTCGCGATCAGACGCCCGGAGATCGGGAGCGGCATGTCGCGCTACCTCGTCGATCGGCTGCTCGCCAACCCGAGGATCACTGTGCGCCGTGCCACAGAGGTCACCCGCCTCGACGGTGAGAATGCGCTCGAGTCGATCTCGCTCGGCGGCCCGGCCGGCGAAGTGAGAGAGCAGGCATGCAGCGGCCTCTTCTGCTTCATCGGCGCCGAGCCGGCGACCAGCTGGCTCACCGACGTCGCCCTCGACGAGCACGGCTTCGTCCGCACCGATGTCCAGCTCACAAGCGATCAGCTTGGCGAGACCTGGACAGCACTAGGACGCGCACCTCTCCCCTTCGAGACGAGCGTGCCCGGCGTCTTCGCCGTCGGCGACGTACGCCATGGCTCAATGAAGCGCGTGGCCGCGGCGGTCGGCGAGGGGGCGAGTGCGGTTCGTTCGGTGCACGCCGCGATCGGCGTCCGAGCGTGATGCAGGCCGCGCGGCGCCACGTCACTAGTTCGGAGACGAAACGCAGGCCCCCAGAAAGCCCGCGTGGACGACACGGGGCAACGAAAGGGGCGCCTCTCGATGCCCCGATTCGTGCTGTCCAGCGAAGGCGTCTAGCCCTTCGCGTACACCTCGGCCGTCGGGGACTCGAACTCGAAGCCGACGAAGGTCTCGTCGCCGACCACCCATGCATCGTGGCCAGGCTCGATGACGTACGCCTCGCCTGCTCCGATCTCTCCGTCGGTGCCGTCCTCGTGGGCGATGTGAATCCTGCCGGATTGAACAACGCCAACATGCCGCACCTGACAGCTCTCGGTCCCGGCGATCGGCTTGATGCATTCCGACCACTTCCATCCGGGTTCGAGCGTCAAGCGGGCTGCAGTAGTACCACCCATCTTGACGACGTCTACCTGGGTCTTGTCAGGCGTCCGGGTTTCGTCGGGTGCGTGAAAGGCACGGATCTGTAGTCCAGCCATACGAGCCTCCTTCTTTCCTCTTCCGAGCGCCCCATCCCAAGAGGGTCGGGAGTCACTCGCTCATCCTTTCACTTTCGCTCGCTAACGACGACACGCTGCCCGCCAAGGTGGCTCAACGATCCGGCAAACGGCAATCTTCGACCCAGCCGGCGTGCCCGGTCTCGCCTACTGGCACACGCTCCGGCCGCTTCACGACTCCATCTCCGTCGGCATGCTGCAACGGATCGCCGCCGCCTCGACGCTCACCTCATGAACGCGATTCTCCTCTCCTTCCTGATTTCCCTGGCCGTGAACGCAGCCTTCTTCGCCGTCGCGGCGATTCGCAGGACCAACGTCGTCACCGACCTCTCCTACAGCCTCTCCTTCGCGCTGCTCGCGATCGTGCTCCCGTTCCTGGGCGCCGGCGATCCGGTTCAGCTGACCGCCTCGCTCCTCGTCCTCGTCTGGGCGGTCCGCCTCGGCGGCTACCTGTTCCGCCGCATCAGGCGGATCAAGGTCGATCACCGCTTCGACGAGATGCGGGACAAGCCGCTTCGCTTCGCCCGTTTCTGGCTCTTGCAGGCGATGTCGGTCGCCGTGATCATGCTTCCGGTCTCCTACCTCCTCGGTCGCGACGAGGCTCCCGGTTTCGGGCTCTGGGCGCTTGCGGGCGCGGCGATCTGGCTCATCGGGCTCGCGAGCGAGGCCGTAGCCGACGCCCAGAAGTCCGCCTTCAAGGCCAAGGACGAGAACCGCGGGCGCTTCATCACGAGCGGCCTTTGGAGGTACTCCCGCCACCCCAACTACTTCGGCGAGATGCTCGTGTGGTGGGGGTTGTTCGTCTTTACCGTGCCCTTCCTCGATGGAGCAGCTTTCGCTGTGGTGATCGGGCCCGTGTTCATCACCCTGCTCCTCCTCTTCGTGAGCGGGATCCCGCTGCTCGAGCGAAGCGCGGAGGCCAAGTACGGCCACGACCCCAGCTACCGCGAGTACAGGCGGCGGACGAGCATCCTCGTGCCGCTCCCGCCTCGCAGCCATAGACCGTAGAAAGTCTGGCATTCGGCCGCGCGGTTTCACCGTGGGGCCTACGCCGGTCGTGCTCCCCGCGCCGCGCGGCGGTGCAGGCCCTCATCGACCAGGGCTCGTCACCGACCGACCTGGGCCACGAGCGATCGTTCCTCGTGCACCGCGACGTGTTCAGCGTGACCGGACGGGACCCAACCCGCTCAGGTCGGCGAAACGCGCTCGACCGAGCTGAGATAGGCCGGATCGACGAGCACCTCGTTGCTCCCGTCGCCGGTGAAGTGCCCGAGCACATCGCTCGCCGCGATCGTGGCGCGAAAGAGGGTAGTGATGCCGCCCTGCGCCTCGGCCGTGGCAGCCGCCTCGTCGAGCGTCCAGCGGATCCCGCGGTCGTCGGCTGCTGCGCGGAAGATCGTGAGCGTGCCGACGAGGTACGTCTCGATGTCGCGTACGGGCGCGATCCAGCGGAGCATCGTCAGCAGCTCCGGCGAGTGATCGTCGACCGAGCCTCGGCCGTCGGGCCAGGCGTCGACAAAGAGCTTGCACACGTCTCCCCCGGAGAGCGACTCGGCCTCGGTGGTCCACTCCGTGATGAGCGCCTGCAGGCGTTCCTCGGGCGGAAGGCCCGAGAGGTCGGTTATGGCTTCCTCGTAGGTGCGCCAGTTCCGCACCGCGCGAGTATCGCACCCCACGCGGGACGTAGTCCCGCCACCCGGCGCTGTTCACGGTCGCGGCCTTCACAGGCCCGCGCCTCCACGAGCTTCGTGCGCTCAGGTGGCGGCGACGATGCAAGACGAGGGAGACCCGAAGGCCCGCAGGACTCGACGAGCGATCCTGGGCGGAGCAGGCGATGCAGCAGGCGACGCCCGGCCGAGCCCCGCCTGCTGCGTGTGCTCGTCAACCGGCCGAGGGGCGCGCCTCCAGGGATCTGTGGCGTCGGTCGTGGCGAAGCGATCGTGAGCCTGTCGATCCCACGCGATGTCGAGGAGGACGAGGGTGAGGTTCGCACCCACGGCCGCTCCGACGATCGCCGTGACGAGCGCCAACAGGTCGGTCGTCGCATGGAACCCCAGCCAGGCGCCGACGCACATCCTGCAGAAGCTCGACCTCCGCGACCGCGTGCAGGCAGTCGTGCTCGCGTATCAGACGGGGCTCTTCGAGCCGGACCCACTGCGGTCGAACGGTCGCGACGAGAGCCCGCCCGCCTGAGTGCCTCAAGCGTCAGGTCTCGACCGACGACCGGTGGTCGACTGGCGAACTCACAGATTCCTCCCCTGAGCGAACTCACAGATTCCTCCGGTGTGAGTGAGGCCCGCCTCGAGGGCGCTCGGAGCTAGCGAGCCGGCTGGTCGGTGCTTCGCTCGGGCGTCCGGGACCGGCTCCTCAGCCACTGCGCGAGCTCGTCGTGCAGGAGTCGGGCTGAGTCGAGTGCCGCAGTCATCTGGAAGAAGCCGTGGATCATGCCCCGGTAGCGGCGGACGTCCACTTCGACACCAGCGTCCCGGAGGTTCCGGGCGTACGCCTCGCCCTCGTCGCGGAGGGGATCACACTCGGCGGTGACGATGAGCGTCGGCGGTAGTCCGCCGAGATCAGGCTCGAATAGTGGCGACACCCGGGGTGCTCGCCGGTCGACGTCGGGAGACAGATACTGGTCGAAGTACCAGAGCGACTTCTCGCGCGAGAAGCCGTAGCCAGAGGCGAACTCGACGTAGGACGCGGAGCTGGCCGTCGCATCGAGCATCGGGTACACCAGCACCTGGAACGCGAGCGGCGCTCCCTGTCGTGTCAGGGTGCGCACGGCGATGGCGGCGAGATTGCCGCCCGAGCTATCGCCCATGACCCCGAGCGGAACGTCCGAGCCGCCGACGGCCTCGGCGTTGCCGGCAAGCCAGGTGGCGCCGGCGACGGCGTCCTCGAGCGCGGCGGGGAAGCGGTGCTCGGGCGCCAGCCTATGACGGAGCGCCACGATCAGGCAGCCGCTGGACAGTGCGAGCTGACGGAGCGGCGCGTCGTAGCCCTCGGGGCCGATGACGAATCCGCCGCCGTGCAGGTACAGGACGGTTGGCAGCCGACCGGGTCGGGGGCGATACACGCGCGCGCTCATCGCACCGGCCGGGCCCGGCACTTCGATGTCATCGACGGCGTGCAGACGGTCCGGGGTCGCTTGCAGGTCGAGTACCGCAAGGTCCTCCTGTCGAACCTTCGTGGCAGTCAAGCGTTCAACAGGAACACCGGGCGTCGCGGCCCAGCGTTCGAGCAGCGCGCGCGCCTGCGGATCAACCGGCGTCATGGGCAGGAATCTGTGCCTCGGCCTTCAAGTGACTGAGGCCGTCAGCCAGCGTTCGTTCCAGGATCTTCTGAAGCGGTCGCCGAAGAATCCGTGCTACGAGACCTTCGTAGGACTCCTCGGTGCGCACGAGCGTCCGTACGTCATTGGGTTCGAGTCGCCACACGTGGAATGCCCTGATTCCGAGCGTGTTGCCCGTCCACGCGATGAGGTGTGGGGAATCGAGCCGGACCACCGTAGAGGTGATCGTGCTCATTCCCGCTTTCCAGCGGAAGGTCGCCCCTTCGACCAGCGGCCCGTCAAGCGACACGGACTTCACGTCGGGGTTCCACTGAGGCCAGCGTTCGACGTCGACGAGCGCTTGCCAGACCTGCTCCGGTCGTGCGTCGATCTCGATGGCGGCCTCGGCGACGACTGGCGCCGCGCGATTGATGTCCGTTGTCGGCGAGGCCGACGTCGGCTCCTCAGGGTCAGTCACCGTGTGCCTCCGCGTGCGTCGGTTTGGGTGCTTGGTTGGGGCAGGTGCACGTGAGTGGCCCGCACTCGGTCTGTACATCCGTGGATCACAGCGACTCGGCCAAGGCTCGTGATTCGGCAGTCGTCCGTATGCGTCTCCTGTTGAAGACGACGTACGCCCACACGGTTCTCGCGACGCCCCAGACAAGCGCGACCACGCCGCTTGCCAGCAGCAGGTAGGCGAAGTCGGGTAGTCCCTGGGCGAGTGTCAGAAGCGGCGCTCCGAGTTGTCTCGGCAACAGTACGAGGACGAGGAACGCCCAGACGAGGTTCAGCGCCAGCGACAGGCCGGTGCGCGACTTCCATCCGAACCGACCGGTCGGGACGCGCCGACGCCTCAGAGCCACGGTCGATCGGATCATGCCGCCGAGCTGGAGAGCGATCACTCCGAACAGGGCGGCGTATCCCACGAAGATGCCGATGCTCGACGGAGGGGGTGGTGGCTCTCGTCCCACGAGGAGGCTGGCGACGCCCTCGGCGACCGCTCCCATGCGTCCACGAACGAAGAGGTCCACGGAGTTCTCGGCGTTCATCAGCACCACGACTCCCTGATCGCTCCCGGGCATGAGCACGATGTTCGCGTGGTAGTTGAACGTCTCTCCCTGATGAAAGACCGCCGGAATCCCGTTGACCGGCCCGACGAACCAGCCCATGCCGTACGACGTGCCGGCTTCAGGTGTGGGAACGGCCGGTCGGTGCAATTCGGCCGTCCCTGCGGGCGAAAGAAGTGCTGCACCGCCATAGCGCGCCGTCGTTGAGTTGGGCGATCAGGTAGTGAGACATGTCTTCCGCACTGGAGATGAGGTAGCCGGCGGGGAGGAGGCCACGGTTGTACGGCACGTCGGCGACAACGGGCCGGCCGAACCAGTAGTGGTGACCGGTAGCCAGACCATGCGGCTCGGCCTCGGCTTCGGAGGTGAAGGAATGGCGCATCTTCAGAGGGCCGAAGACGTGCTCCTGGATGTAGCGCTCGTAGGACTGTCCGCTCACCTTCTGCACGATCAGCCCGAGCACCGAGTAGTTGATCGTGCTGTATTGGTGAGTCGCACCCACCGGCTCTGTCAGCTGGACGGTACTCAGCTTGCGGACAGCCCGTTCCAGTGCGCTGTCACTTGTATCCCCGCTTCCCTGGAACGACCTCCCGGTTTTGGTGGACAGGCCGCTGGTCTGGTTCAGGAGGTGACGGACCGTGATTCGGGCGGAGGCCGCCTCGTCGGCCACACGGAACCAGGGGATGTATCGCTGCACGGGCGCGTCGAGGTCGACCTTCCCCGCCTCGACCAGCTGCATGATCGCCAGGGCGGTAAACGACTTGCTCAAGGAGCCGATGATGAACGGCGTTTGTGGCGAGACGGCCCGCCCTGACGAGTCGGCCTCGCCGAACCCGCGCAGGTGGACGATTCGATCGCCCCGCACGATGCCCAACGCGAGGCCGGGGATGCGCTGCGCATCCATCTCGGACCGCACGTAGCTGTCGATCGCGGCCATGTCAGGTGCTGCGGAAGGCGAGGCTCTGCCAACACTGACGTGGGAACCCCCGGGTCGGCTCACCAAGTAGGCCGCGCCGAGAACGAGTCCGGTGAGCAGCACGACGAGGCCGATCGTCCGACCGCGTGCGGTCCAGCCCGCTCGGCCGGTGAGAGTGCGAGCGCGCCCTGTTCCGGGCCCGACGACCTGTTCTTCGTTCATCGCCGGCTGAGCCGGCTCGTTCTTGATGACGCTGGCATTCATCGTCTTCGCCCGTCTCATGACGCTGCTTCGCCTGATTCGGCGAGCGGGCGCAGGGTCGTCTTCGCCCCTTCCAGTTCAGCGACGGGCTCGCGGGCCGGCAGGAAACGAACCACGATCACCGCAGTGGTGGCGGCGAACGCCGCGGCGACGAGAAGGCCGATGCCCATCGCCTGCGTGAAGGCGTCGCCGGTCGTGGCAAGCACGTCGGAAGCCGCGTGGGGTGGGAGTTGGGCAGCGATCGCGCTGGCGGCGCCGATGGAACCCTCGGCCACTGCCTGAGCCCGCGGGGGCAGAGCGCCGAGCGAGCCTTCGACGTCGTTCGAGTAGAGGGAGCTGACGAGAGAGCCGATGACGGCTACGCCGAGCGCTCCCGAGACCATTCGCGCCACGGTGTTGGTGGCGGAGGCGACGCCGGACTTGGCAGCCGGCACCGCGCCGACGACGGCCTCGGTCGCGGGGGCCATCACCCAACCCATCGCGAGCGCAAGCCCGAAGAACCAGGCAGCGAGCACGAGCGCGCCCGTGCTCGGCCCCCAAAGCGTGGTCAGCGCCAAGAGGAGCGCGAGCCCGGTCAGACCCGCTGCGACGACGCGTGCGGTGCCGAGCCGCCGCACAGCCTTACTCGAGGAGCCGGCGCCGATCATCAGCCCCAGCGCCATCGGGCTCATGATGGCGCCCGCTTCGATCGCGCTGTAGCCGTGGGCGAACTGCAGGTACTGGGTGAGCGCGAAGATGGCGCCGAGCAGAGCGAAGAAGGCGACGCTGACCGCCGCCGTGCCGACGCTGAAGCGAGCGCTGCGGAAGAACCCGAGGTCGAGCATCGGCTCGTCGATCCGACGCTCCCACCAGAGGAAGGTCCCCCAGGAGGACCATGCTGGCCGCGAGCGATCCGAGTATCAGGCCGGACGTCCAGCCTCTCTCGGGCGCCTCGATGATCGCGAACACGAGGACGCTGAAGCCGGCGGTGGAGAGCGCGGCGCCGAGCAGATCGAACGAGCCGGGCCGGGGATCGCGGCTCTCGGGCACATAGCGGATGCCGAGCAGTAACGCGGCGGCTGCAAACGGCACGTTGACCAGGAAGACGGACCACCAGTCGAACCACTCGAGCAAGAGCCCGCCGGTCAGCGGCCCGAGCCCGATTCCGACCGCCGCCAACGCGGCCCAGATGCCGATCGCCTTGCCGCGCTCCTCGCCGGTGAAGACGTTGGCGATGATCGAGAGGGTCGCGGGCATGATCAGGGCCGCGCCCACGCCCATTGCCGCGCGCACGACGATCACCTGGTCGGCCGAGTCGGCCACGAGCGCGCCGAGGCTGGCGAGCCCGAAGATCGACACGCCCGCCTGGAACGCGAGCTTGCGCCCGAAACGGTCGCCGAGCGTGCCGAACACGAGCAGGAGGCCCGCGAAGACGAGGAGGTAGGAATCGACCATCCACTGCAGCTTCGAGGCGGTGGCGTCGAACTCGTTCTGCAGGGTCGGCAGCGCGACGTTGAGGATCGTGGTATCCAGCCCGATGATCACCAGGCTCAGCGACAGCACGCCCAAGCGTCTTCCAACGGCGGGCATGCTGGATGGAGTCGATCGTCATTAGCTGGCCCTCCTTTCAGCTCTGCGGCTGCAGATCGAGGGACGTGCGCAGCGGGCGGCCGAAGCCGAGGCCTCGGACAGCTGCGTACGTGAACGGGTGGTCGAAGGCGGCGAGGGCGTGCGCGCCCGGGACGTCGAAGTCGAACTCCTCGTCGAACCTCTCGTCGGCAACGGTGACCCTGACTCGGTCCGTCGCCTTGCTCCAGAGGAGCGAGACTGCGAGGCCGTCAGCTCCCCGGCTCGCGAGCTCTTTCCAGTCGTTGATGACGGGGGTAGTCACGACCGACCTCCCTTGATCCGTTGGCTTTTGACGCTGGCACCCCCGTGCTGTCGTAGCTGCGCGGTTTCATGCGGTGCTCTCGTCGTGTTCGAAGGGAACATCCGCTGAGCCTGGGTGGTCTGACTTCACCCAGCGACGAGATCACCCTGGGTGAGATCAACGGCTGTGGCGATGTACCCTCGTCGTCATGTCGACATACACGTCGACGGAGGTCGAGGAGGCTCCGCGCCCGCTCATCCAGTCGAAGCTGGAGGCTCCCGTCCCACGCGAGCGTGTCTCACGCCGCGAGCTGCTCGAGCTCTGCGCAGGTCGCCCGCCGCGCAAGCTGACGCTGATCCGTGCACCCGCCGGTTGGGGAAAGTCGACGCTGCTCGCCGACTGGCACGCGCTCGAGCGCGAGACACGGCCGTTCGCCTGGGTCGCGCTCGACAGCGGCGACAACGACCCGGTCCGGTTCTGGACCTACCTCATCCATGCGCTTCGCACGCTCGACCCGAGCGCCGGCGAGGTCTCTCTTCGCCATGCTGCGGGCTCCGCGGGTCAGCGTCGTCGACGACGTTCTCCCCGCGCTCTGCAACGAGCTCACGGCGTTACCGCACCAGGTCGTGCTCGTGCTGGACGACTACCACCTGGTCCGGAACCCGGAGATCGACGAGGGTCTTTCGTTCCTTCTCGAGCACCTTCCCCAGACCCTCGAGCTCGTGCTCTCGAGCCGTTCCGAGCCGGCGCTCCCGCTCGCGCGCCTGCGCGCCCGCGGCGAGCTGGCCGAGATCGACGCGCAGCAACTTCGCTTCTCCGAGGAGGAGGCCGACCTCTTTCTCAACGACCTGCACGGGCTCGAGCTCGACCGTGAGGACGTCATCCGGCTACGTGAGCTCACGGAGGGATGGGCGGCCGGTCTCTACCTGGCGACGCTCACCATCCGCGGCCGGGCAAGCGCGCACGAGTTCATCGAGGCGTTTGCGGGCGACAACCGCCATGTCGTCGACTACCTGAGCTCGGAGGTGCTGGCCGGCCTCCCCGAGGAGATGAGGGGCTTCCTGCTCCAGACGTCCGTGCTCCAACGCCTCTGCGCCCCCCTCTGCGACGCCGTCACCGACCGACCCGGCTCGGTGCGCATGCTGCACGAGCTCGAGCGTTCGAACTCCTTCCTCATCCCCCTCGACGCGAAGCGCGAGTGGTACTGCTACCACCAGCTCTTTGGCGAGCTGCTGCGCCACGAGCTCGCGCTCGCCGAGCCCGAGCACGCTCGCACGCTGCATCGCCGGGCGAGCGCATGGCACCGAGAGCACGGCGACCCGTCCGAGGCGATTCATCACGCCACGGCGGCAGGGGACGTCGCCGATGCCTCCGAGCTGATCCTTCGCCACTGGATCGAGTTCCGGAACGAGGCTCGCCTCGAGACCTTGCTCGCCTGGCTCGACGGCCTCCCGCCCGAGACGGTGACGGGCGATGCCCGGCTGTGCCTCGTGAGGGCATCGACACTGCAAGAGGTCGGCCGGATCGCCGAGGCCGATCAGTGGCTGGAAACGGCCGCGCGGGGCGCGGCCGGCGGCTCACTCCTGGCCGGCCCGGCCTCGGTCGCGTCCGGGGTGGCCGCGTGCCAGGCCATCAATCAGTACTTCCTCGGGGACGTGAGTGGGATAGCCGAGACGGCGCGACCCGCGCTCGAGCTCGAGGAAGCCGGGTCCGACTACTGGCGGAGCGCTCTCCTCACCACCTTCGGCGTCTCGGTCTTCCTCGGAGGGGAGGCCCGGCTCGCGTCGGCCCTACTCGACGAAGCGGTGACGTCGAGCGAGGAGTCCGGCCACTCCCTGGCGCTGATCCACGCCCTCGGCTGGTGCGCCGTCGTCCATGCGGAGATCGGTGAATCGGGGCGCGCCGATCGGGTGCTGGACGACACCGAGGCGCTGCGGCGAAGGCAGACCGGGCTGACGAAGTACTTCGGCATGTCCATGGCGCACGTCGCTCGCGGGAAGCTGCTCGAGAGGCAGGGCCGGCTGAGCGAGGCCGACGAGGCTCTGGCCCAAGGCATCAGAGCTGGCTCGACGAGGCGACGCCAAGTTCGACCTCTCGTACGGGCTTCTCACTCACGCGGGGGTGAAGGGCGGTCTCGGCGATCGCCGCGCCGCGAAGGACATGCTGCGGGAGGCGCGCCAGACGGCCGAGTCGTGCGCCGACCCGGGCGTGTTGCCGGAGCTGGTGGCGAGAGTCGAGCGCAGGCTCCGCCTCGTGCCAAGCCGCGCGACGCGAACGCCGTATGAGGAGGATCTCAGCGACCGGGAGCTCGCCGTGCTCCGCCTGCTGGCGACCGATCTCACCCAACGGGAGATCGGGGAGGCGCTCTACGTCTCGTTCAACACCGTCAAGACCCACGTGAAGAGCATCTTTCGCAAGCTCGACGTCGCCACGCGCCCGGACGCGGTGTCGCGTGCCCGCGAGCTGAGACTGCTCTGATCCTCGAGTCTGGCCGGGCCGGGGTGTCGAGCCCCTGTGATGCGATCGCAGCCAGGTACGCGTCAGCCGCTGGCCACGGCTCACGTGGCGACCGCTCGGGGCGCCCCGGGCGGCGTCGGCGGAGCAGGAGCGCTGTCGAGCTCGGCGAGGCCGCGAAGGTCAACGCAGGCGCGCCCGCGCACGCTTGTCACCACCATCAGGACGCTGCCACAGCTTCGGCAGCGGACGACGGTTCCCGGGCCGCCGAGATAGACCTCGCATTCTGCAAGCGGGCCCCTGGCACTGCAGTGTGCGCACGTTCCCATCGCGGTCGTCATCTCGGCGCCGAAGACCTCGACCAGCAAGCCCGCGATCGCGTTTCCGTCCAGTGCGTCCATCATCGCCCTCCCGTCGCTCCGAAGCGCTCGGTCCTGATCCGGCCGGGGTCGTGTCCGAGCTCCACGAGGGCGCTCGCGGCTGTCTCGACGAAGCGGGTCGGTCCGCAGACGTAGACGAGCGGCCGCTCCTGCGGCGACCAGCTGACCTCGTCGAGCAGCTGCCGGTCGATCCGCCGCCGGTACCCGCGCCACCCCTCGGGCGTCTCGCGCGTCAGCGTCAGGTGGACGTCAACCTCGTCGCCGTCGGCGAGACGTGCGAGCTCGTCCCGGTAGATGACGTCGGCCAGCGACCGCGCGGAGTAGAGCAGCCGCACGGGGACCGAGCTTCTCGCCGCAGCATGGTGACGGAGCATCGCTCGGAGCGGCACGATCCCGGAGCCGCCCGCGACGAGCAGGAGCGGACCGCCGAGCGGTTCCTCCCAGACGAAGTAGCCGCCGATCGGGCCGCGCAGCTCGAGCCGATCCCCCGGCCGGAGCTCGTCGAGGAGGTAGGGCGAGACCTCGCCGTCGTCGAGCCGCTCGACCGTGAGCACGACATGCTCGTCCTCGGGCGCCGAGGCGATCGAGTAGCTGCGCTGCGCCTGGTAGCCGTCCTCGGCGGTGAGGCGGACGTCGACGTGCTGGCCCGCCCGGTGTCCGCGGCCAGTCGGGCAGGTCGAGCACGATGCTGCGCACGCGTGGGTCTCGTCGATCAACTCGACAACGTCGGCGAGCTGCCAGTTCAGTCGCCCGAGTACCGCTGCTCCCGCCATGGGTCTCCGTAGTTGTGGTAGCCGTAGCTCTCCCAGAAGCCGGGCTCGTCCTCGTCTCGTAGCTCGAGGCCGCGCACCCACTTGGCGCTCTTCCAGAAGTACAGGTGCGGGACGAGCAGCCGCGCCGGGCCGCCGTGCTCCGGCTCGAGCGGCTCGCCGTCGTAGTCGTAGCGCGATCCACGCCTTGCCGTCCGTCACGTCCTCGAGCGGCAGGTTGGTCGTGTAGCCGCCGTCGCACCAGGCAGTGACGTACTCGGCGCTCGTCTCGACGCCGTCGAGCAGCGTGTCGAGCGAGACGCCGCTCCAGACGGTGTCGAGCTTCGACCACTTCGTCACGCAGTGGATGTCGACCGTGATCGTCTCGCTCGGCAGCGCCCGGAACTCCTCCCAGGTCCACGACAACGGCTCCTCGACGGCGCCGTGGATCGTGAAGCTCCACTCCTCGAGCGGCGTGTGCGGCGTCGGCCCGGCCGAGAGCACCGGGAAGTCGTCGCGTGACGTACTGGCCGGGCGGGACGCGAGCCGGATCGGCCGACGTCTGCCGGCGGCCGCGAAAGCCGCGCGAGATCGGTGCCATCACACTCCCCTGGCAGCTGGGCGCAGATCATCCAAGTTGCTGCTCAAGTGTACGAACGAACGACCTCGATCAGGATGTGGGCGATCGTCCGGAGGTGTACGGCACGGAGGAAGATTCCGCGGTTCGCACCGCGACCAGCTCCGAGGCCGCACCAGAGCTGACCCGGGCCGCCTGGCTTGACTTTCGCCGCTCATGCGGGAGGATCCGTCGGCCGAGCAGGGAGCCAGGGCCGTCGTCGCAGCCAACGTCCGGCACGGCCAGGCCCAGGGAGGGGGAGAACCCAGGAGTCCTGGCCGTTGGCCTGGCCCCCTGTACGGTCAGCGTAGCGGCAGCCACATAGGCGCCGGAGCCGGCTGCGGAGCGCGCGCGGGTCCTGCCATGAGAGAGTCGCCCGCAGCGAGTCTGCGCCGGTGCCGGATGTGGTCGCCGGTCGAGACTCGCAGAGAGGGCTCTGGCGTGTTTGACGGTGGTCGGAGCCCTCTCGCATGCTCCGCTCAGACCTCCCAGCACAGCGAGGCCAGACTCAATCGAGTGGTCTGGCGCCCGTTTGGCGCACTCGGCCCCGTCACCGACGATCCCGAGGAGATGCTCCCCATGGCCATCAGGATCGCCGCCCGTTACGTGGCCAAGAGCGAAGAATACGGCCGCCGGAACGCCGACACCCGAGCCCGAAACTTTGAACCGCAAACCCGAAGGTCCCACGCGCGTCGACCGGCCGCCGGCATCCACTACTTCTCCGCGGGTCGCACGCTCGAGTCGTCCGGTCGGTAGGTATCGAGCTCGCCTGTCGGGTGCGGGTAGAGCGTGTGCCGAAACGCCAGCGCCCCTGCAAACGCCGCGGCGGCCGCTCCGACGCCGAGCAGGAACGACGCGTGCGAGCCGTCCCGGTCGACGAGCCAGCCTCCGCTTACCGTCCCCGCCGCCAGCCCTGTGGTGACGGCCGTGGAAAGCCACGCGAACGCCTCCGCGAAGGTCCCCGCGGCGGCGATCGCCGCGATCACGCCGTAGGCGGAGGCGACCAGCGGCGCGATCGGGACCCCGGCGAGGAACATGAGCGCGGCGAGCGAGCCGACGGAGCCGGCTAGCAGCGGGAGACCCAGGAGCACAGCCAGCAGGGCCGCCGAGCCGAGCAGCCGGCGCGGCTGGTCGTCCGTCGGTCGCAGGCCGGTGACGAGACCGCCCACGAGGCTGCCGCCCGCGAAGGCGGCGAGCACGACGCCGGCCAACGCCCGGTTCCCCTGCTCCTCGGCGAACGCGGCCGTCGCGATCTCGGCACCGCCGAACGCCAAGCCCATGCAGGTGCCGATCAGGACGATGGTGCGAATGCCGGGAACCGCGAGCGCGCCGAGCCGCGGGGCGTTCACCGCTTGCGCTCCGACAGACGCCCGCACCGGGGCGAGCCGCGCGAAGCACAACGTGCCCAGGAGCGCGATCACGCCGGCGCCGGCGATGCCGAGGCCTGGCGTCACCGCCGCGAGGATGGCGACGACAAGCGGGCCGGCGACGAAGATGAGCTCCTGGAAGGCGGCCTCGAGGGCGTACGCCGTCTGCGACATCGTCCCTGACAGCACCGTCGACCACAGCGTGCGCAAGGCGGAGCCGACCGGCGGCAGCGCCAGCCCTGCCGCCGCCGCGACGGGCACGAGTGCGAGCGGCGACACCCCGAGCACCGCGAGCAGCGCCGTGCCGCCGAGGCACGCGGAGTAGAGGAACGCTCGCGGCAGGAGCACGCGCCGCGCGCCGCGGCGATCGACGCGCCGTCCCGCATAGGGT
This sequence comes from uncultured Actinomycetes bacterium, assembly GCA_963708005.1. Lineage (GTDB taxonomy): Bacteria > Actinomycetota > Thermoleophilia > Gaiellales > Gaiellaceae > Gaiella. Next base: position 39,847 of record CAVPRY010000002.1, read on the forward strand.
GCGCCGGCTGCAACCGCGACGGCGTAGGCGGCCGTGACACCACCAGCCTCCGCGTAGCTGCCGCCGGTGCCGCGGACGAGCAGGATCAGCCCGAGCCCGGCCATCCCCACCGGGAGCCGGGCGACGATGCTCCAGCCGAGCATCGCGGCCACGTGCGGGGTGCGCAGGAGCGTCCCGTAGCTGGTCCGGCCGGCCACCGCGGGAGACTACTTTTCTTGCCAAGTGGCAGGAATCCGCAGAAGCGGATTCCTGCCACGGCGAAGATCCCTAAAGGAGGCCGCCCGCGGCCTCAAGACAACGCCACCGGCGCAAGCGACGAGAATCCGCAGAAGCGGATTCCTGCCACGGCTAAGATCCCTAAAGGAGGCCGCCCGCGGCCTCAAGACAACGCCACCGGCGCAAGCGGCGAGAATCCGCAGAAGCGGATTCCTGCCACGGCTAAGATCCCGTAAAGGAGGCCGCCCGCGGCCTCAAGACAACGCCACCGGCGCAAGCGGCGAGAATCCGCAGAAGCGGATTTCTGCCACGGCTAAGATCCCTAAGGAGGCCGCCCGCGGCCTCTACCCAACGCCCTGCAAACGCCCAACGGTCGAGGTCAGCGTGCTGCCACCGCTGCTCAAGCCGGCTCTGCGGGCGTGTCCGTTCGCGAGTGCAGCCTGCCTGGCACGGCGGTGCTCCTGCCAGTCGAGGATGACCACCTGGATCCCGCCCGCGACCGGGATCGCCACCAGCGCTCCGATCACGCCGGCGAGGCTGGCCCCGATGAGGACCGCGACGAGCACCGCCAGCGGCGACAGCTGCACCGTCTTGCCGTAGATCACGGGCTGGAGGATGTGGTTCTCGAACTGCTGGTAGAGGATCATGAAGACGAGGACGATGGCCCCCTTCGTGGGCGAGTCGAGGAAGGCGACAGTGGCGACGACGACCGAGGCGATGGTGGCGCCCGCGAGCGGGACGAGGTCGAGCAGCGCGACGAGAAGCGCCAGCGCGAACGCATAGGGGATGTCCAGGATGAGCAGGATGATCGCCGTCAGCGTGCCCGCGATCAGGCTGATCGCCAGGTTCCCGGCCACGTAGCCGCCGACCGTGCGGTAGATGTCGTAGCCGACCTTCCGCCAGCGCGGTTGCCTCTCCTCGGGGAGCAGCGAATAGATCCGCTGGATCCAGTTGGGCCCCTCGAGCAGCATGAAGAGCGTCAGGAACCCGATCGTGACCAGGGCGACGATCGTGTTCACGATGCTCTTGGTGACCGTGAGCGCGGTGCTCGAGAGGCCGAGCACGCCGGCGACTCCGCTCTTCTCGATCGCCTGGCGCACGCGCTCGACGATCTGGTAGTCGCGCTCCAGGAACCCGAGCCGCCCCTCGCCCTTGGTCAGATCCTCGACGTAGCCGGGGACCGCGTCGGCGAAGTCGTTGATCTCCCGCACCAGCGTCGGGACGAAGGTGGCGCAAACGGCGACGATGGCGAGCAGCGCGATCGCGAACACGATCCCGACGGCAGCCCCGCGCCGCTTGATCCCCTGGCGCAGGAGGAACTCGACCGCGGGGTTGAGCGCAGTGGCCAGGAAGGCGGCGATCAGGATCCAGATCAGCACCCCCCACACCTGGCGGAGGAACAGGATCGCGAGCACCGTCCCGAGCACCATCGCGATCACGACCAGGATCGCACGCGGGCGGAAGCGGACGACGCGCTCCTCCATCGCGGTCGAGGATACGAGGCGCCCCGGAGGGCGCAGGGCGACTAGCTGGCGCAAGACGCGGAACCCGCTCGCGCGGATTCCGGTCGCGCGAAGATCCCTAATCGGCGCGCAGGGCGAGCGGTCCGCAGACGGCGCCCGTGGCGTCGCGCACCACGCCGCCCGTCGCCGTCTTTGGGCGCACGGTCAGCGCAGAGGCGGTCACCACGACCTGGGCGTAGCTGTACGTGTCGAGCGCGGCACACTGGAGACCCAACCCGCGCGGCGGCGGCGGCCGGAAGAACAGCCCGGCGATGAAGCCGGCCGTGCCCTGCGCGCCAAGGTACTCGTCGATCTCCTTCGCGTACGTGTTCGTCGCGACCGGGCCGGTGACGACCTCCCAGATCCCGGTGCTGCCCGGGCCAGCGGGATCGAAGGTCGAGGTTCGAACCTCCCCGATGAGGTTGGCGTGCGTGTCGGTCGTGAGGAAGACGACGTTCTCGACGCCGGTGAGGTCGGCCAAGAGGTGCTTTCGCTCGGCGTTGTAGCCCTCCCAGCGGTCGTACGGGAGCGCGAAGAGCTGGAGCAGCGGGACCTCGTTCATGACGACCTTCCACGTCGCCGTCGAGGCCCGGATCGCCCGCACGAACGCGTCGTACTGCGCCTGCCCGAGCAGGGTGCGCGTCGGGGAGTCGAGTGTCTGGGTGCAGGCCGGCGACACGGGTTGCGCGAGGCTCGGCGCGAGCTGGGCGAAGCCGGCGCGGACTGTCTGCGGGCGCCTGGGGGGCGAGGTCGTTGCCGCAGGCCACGCTCGCCTTCCCGCTGCGGAAGCTGCGCTCGTCGAGAAAGAAGAGCTCGAGGTTCCGGCCCCAACGGAACGTGCGGTACAGCCCGGTGCGTGGCGCGTACGCGACGGGTGCGTAGTCGGTGAACGCCTTCACGCCCGCGCGGTAGATCTCCGACCCGTGCTCGGCGCGGGAGAAGTCGTTGACGAACTCGTGGTCGTCCCAGTGGCTGTAGAGGCCGGCGGAGGCACGCAGGGTGCGGAGCGCCGGCAGGGCAAGGCCAAGGCGGTACTTCGCCCACTTCTCCGGGACGGTGCGCGCGACCTTCGTACCGCCGACCTCGCTGTCGGAGTAGATCGTGTCGCCCAGGTTGACGTTGAAGTCGTTCCGCTCGCGCGCCATGCGGGCGTACGTCTCGAAGCGGTTGAACGCCGGCTTGCCGCTCGTCCCCGGCGTGGCGTCGGCGTCGCCGGTGAACGCGAAGCGGACGCCGTGCGTCGGTGTCGGGCGGGGGCGCGGTGACGAAGGTGCCGATCGGGCTCACCAGATCGCCCTGGACGAACCGGTAGCGGTAGCGCGTCGAGGGCCGAAGGCCTCGCATGGCGACCGTGACGGTGCGGTCGTTCGCAGCTCGAGCCTGCCAGCCGGAGCCGCCGAGGCCGTCGAAGCTTCCCGTGCGCGTGACCTGCAGCGTTACGCGTCCGACCTCCGGTGCGCGCGTCCACACCGGCGCCTCGGTGTCGCGCATCTCGCCGGCGGCGACGCCCTGCTCGAAGCCGGCGGCCGACGCGCTCGCCGGGAAGGCAAGAACGACGACGGTGACGGCGAGCACGAGCCGGGTCACGGCGCCGAGCCTAACGCGTCCAGCTCCTCGCGATCCTGCTCGGAGAGGAAACGCCAGAACCAGTAGGCGAAGACGGCGAAGAAGACGACCGCCTGCTCGGACGCCATCGTGATGCCGCCGAGCTGCTGGTCGAGCAAGCGCGAGATGCCCCCAGACGCGCTCCGGCGCGTCGGCGTAGAAGTCGTAGATCGGCTCCGGGACGAGCGCCAGCACGAGGCCGAGCGGCGCCGACGAGGACGAAGGCGGCGAAGACGTACGCCGCCCGCGCTGCGCTCGGCAGCCGGTGCGGCTCGTCCTGCCACACGCACCACCACATCGCGAGACCGGTGACGAGGTACGTCAGGTGCTCGAGCAGGAGCAGCGAGCCGGGGCGCTCGAGGGCCCCGTCGTAGAGCGACGGGCACGTGCCAGAGGGCGTAGGCGCCGATCCAGAGGGGCAGGGACACGAAGGGATGAGTCACCACTCTCACCGCGGGTCCCCTGCCGATGCGCGCCCCGAGTGCCGGCGGCACCGCGAGCACGAGGAGCAGCGGCGCCCACTCGGCGAGCACGACGTTCTGCAGCAGGTGAGACAGGACGAGGTAGTGGCGTGCGAGCGTGTCCAACGGCGTCACGAAGACCGCGACGATCAGGCCGCAGGCGACGAGCCCGCACGCGACCCGCCACGCGGGCGCGGGATAGCGCCGGATCGCGCCGAGGTACGCGACCGCGAGGGCGACGCCTCCCAGCGCCTCAGGGCTCCACGACCAGTCGCCCGGGCTCACGGCGGGGACGCTAGTCGACGGCTACGCGTCGTCCGCGTCGCGATCGACTGCGTCGGCGAAGCGGTGGAACGAGAACAGCGGCCCGCCGGCCTGCGTGTCCGTCCGGGCCATCACGGCGAACGTCCCCCGGTCCGGGTACTCGACCACCTCGGGGGTCGGGTGCGCCGCGGCCATCACGTACCGAACGGGCGCGTCCGAGCGGTTGGCGACCGAGTGCGCCCCCTCGGGCCCGCGCGGGAAGTGCACCACCTCGCCCTCGTCGAGCTCCCGTTCGCCCATCCGGCGTGCGCAGCGTGGGTCGTCCGCGGAGGACGATCAGCGTCTCCTCGGAGCCGTGGTGGAAGTGGTAGTCGATCGGCGGCGCGCCCGGGTCGAGCTCCCAGACCGAGTGCGCGAGCGTCGCGCCGAGCGGACGCTGCAGCCGCCTCCCGCGCACGCCGTCGCCAAGCTCGTCGAGCTCCGCCCAGATGTTCGTGCCGAAGTCTTCCATCTCCAGCCCTCCCGTTCCCGGTACCGCGCGTCGCCGAGCCGGGCTACCCTTGAGAGCCGCGCGGGTGTAGCTCAATGGTAGAGCCCTAGCCTTCCAAGCTAGTCACGCGGGTTCGATTCCCGCCACCCGCTTTAGCCGAAAGGCCTGCTCAGCGCCCTAGATTTCCACCGAATGGGTGTGGGGAAAGATTGAATGCTCCGACAGGCCCGGCGATCAGTCAGGATCACCGCGCCTCGACCAGTGGACGGAGAGCATGTCGGGAGGTTGATGATGTCTGAGGGCGCAGCGCATGCGACGTATCCGCTGCTGTTTTCGGAGTGGAAGATCCGGACGACGCCGATCGAGAACCGGGTGGTGTTTGCTCCCACCTGCCCCACATGGGTGGCTGACCCGTATGAGGGGATCTTCACGGATCAGGCGGTCGCCTACTACGAGGAACGAGCGCGGGGCGGCTGCGGCCTGATCATCATCGGCGGCACGATCATTCATCCGGAAGCGCTCTACTCCGAGTTCAACTTCCCGGGACTCTGGAAGGATGACCAGGTCGAGGGCCTCGCACGCGTAGCCGAGGCGGTGCATCGTCATGGGTGCAAGCTCGCATGCCAGCTCCTGCACCCCGGTCTGCGCGCGATGCCCGTCCTCAAGAAGGATCCCGCCTACGACTTCGATGCCGAGTGGTACATGGTGGCGCCGAGCCAGGTGCCGCCGGGCGAGTATCCGAACGCTCCGATGCCGAAGGAGCTCGAGGAGCACGAGATCCAGGACCTGCTCGTCGCCTACGCCGATGCCGCGCGGCGAGCGGTGGCGGCCGGCCTCGACGGTGTCGAGTACCACATGTCGCACGGCTACCTGCCGTGGCAGTTCTTGTCGCCTCTGTACAACCACCGCACCGACCGCTGGGGCGGCAGCTTCGAGAACAGGCTGCGCTTCCCGATCGAGTCGATGAAGCTCGTGCGTGAGGCGATCGGCGACGACGCGTTCCTCGGCTACCGGATCAACTCCACCTCGTTTTGGCCGGGCGACCTCGAGATCGACGACGTCAAGCGGATCGTCGCCGACCTTGAGCGGGAGGTTGATCTCGACTACGTGAACCTGTCGGCGGGCGTCCACCACTCCTACATCCACACGCCGATGACCTACGAGCCGGGCTGGGAGCGCGGCTACACGAAGGCGGTCAAGGAAGTCTCGACCAAGCCCGTGCTGTTGGTAGGGCGGATCACACACCCCGGCATCGCCGAAGACATCCTCGCCGCCGACGAGGCCGACGCGATCCTGCTCGCCCGCCAGCTCTTCGCCGATGCCGAATGGGCCGTGAAGGCGCGTGACGGCCGCGCCGAGGACATTCGCCGGTGCGTGGCCGCCAACTACTGCTGGCGCACCGTGATTCGCGGCGGCCGGGTGCAGTGCGTCTACAACGCCGAGGTGGGGCGCGAACGGAAGTGGGGACATGGCACCCTGCAGCAGGTCTCGGAGGCGAAGAAGGTGCTGGTGATCGGTGGCGGTCCGGCCGGTCTCGAATACGCCCGGATCGCTGCCGCTCGAGGGCACAACGTCGTGGTGCTCGAGCGCGAGAGCGAACCCGGGGGCCACGTCCGAAAGCACGCACTCCTACCCGGCCGCGCCGAATACGGCCAGATCGGCCGCTGGCTGCTCGCGCAGGCGACCGGCAACGGCGCCGACGTGCGCACAGGCGTCGACGTCACCGAAACGGAACTGGACGCGCTCCTCGTGGTGGAAGCCCCGGACCACGTCGTCGTCGCCACGGGCTCCTACTACCGTGAAGACGGCTGGCAAGGTCAGACGGCCGCCCCGCTACCGGGCGTCGAGACCGGATGCTGCGCCTCGTGGGACCGGGTCGTAACCGGAGAGGTCACCCCGAAAGGCTCGGTGCTCGTCCTGGACGACCTCCAGGACGCCAACGGCCCGCTGACCGCGGTCGCCCTCGCCGACGCCGGCTGCACCGTCCGCCTGGCCACCCGCTGGCCCATGGTCGGCATGGAGACCATCCCCGAGGTCTACTACCTCTGGATCGCCGAGCACCTGCACCGCACCGAGGTCGAGCTGATCACCGATCACTTCGTCCAGCGCATCAACGGGACGACCGTCGAGTTGATCAACCTCTACCGTCCCGACAAGGTACGCACCGTCGACGCCGACTGGATCGTCATGTCCACCGGTCGCAAGTCGGTGAACGAGCTCTACCACCACCTCCGCGGCCGCGGCCAGAGCGTGGAGATGATCGGCGACGCGGTTGCGCCACGCGGAACCTACGAAGCCGTATTCGAAGGACACCGGCAGGCACGCAAACTCTGAGAATGCCTGTGCACGGTGTCGCGAAGACCGACCCGCAGGCGGGCCAGAGGCATTGGCGGAGGTCATAGGATCCGCGCTTGAGCTTCGACGACTGGATGCTCGCGTTTCATGTGCTCAGCGCGTTCGCCTGGGTGGCGGGCATCATCCTCTTCTGGGTTCTGATCGTGGCCGTGCGGCGAACGGACACCGCGGAGGGAACGATCCGCATCCAGCCGGTGGTGAGTGTCGGCAACGTGGCCATTGCTGTCGGGATGGTCGGCACGATCGTGCTCGGGATCTGGCTTGCCTTCTCGGTCGGCGGCTACGAGATCTGGGACGGCTGGATCATCGCGGCGATCGTGCTGTGGGTGATCTCGCTGCCGCTGGGCCAGCGCACCGGCGCCATCTACATGCAAGGCATGAACAAGGCGCGGGAGCTGCAGACGGCCGGGCAGACGGGACCGAGTGCGGAGCTGCTGGCACTCAACCGAACATCCAGTGGGGTCATCGTCCAGTTCCTGTGGTCGCTCGTCGTCCTGCTGATCCTCATCGACATGATCTGGAAGCCAGGCGCATGAGCGTCCTCGCCGCCGTCCGCCCCGACAGCTGGAACTTGCCGCTCTTCGTGCACGTCTTGGGAGCGATGATCCTCGTCGGCGGCCTCCTGACCGGCGCGAGCGCGCTCGGCTTCGCGCAGCGGCGAGGCGAGGTCTCTCCGCCTCGGATACTGGTCGCTCCTGGCCGTCGCCTACCGGGTTGGGTGCTGATGCGGGTTGGCGCCGAGTGGATCTACTCGAAGGAGGGCTGGGACGACCTTCCCGACGGGGTAGACGATCCCGGCTGGCTTGGCGTCGGAAGCATCATCGCCGACGCCGGAGGACTGATCCTGCTCGTCTCACTCATCGTCGGCGGCGTCGGCGTGTACCGGCTGCGAGAGGGGAAGGGCGTCGGCCTGCTCAGGCTGACGCTGGTGCTCTCGTCGTCCTCCTGGCGGCGTACCTCGTCGCCGTCTGGGCGATGGCCGGCAAACCGGACTAGAGGCTTGATGTGGGTTAGGAGCACGTCCGGCTGGGGGTCTGCGCGCGGCGCAGACCCTCCCCGACGCACCCCCAACCCACATCAAGCCTCTGATATGGAGCAAAGAGTCAAGCGGCCCGGCTCGTGTTGATGGGGTTGCTTTGGTGCTCGAGCAGCGGACGGCCCCGGGCAGCGACGGTGGATCAGACTGATATTCGCCGGTCGGGACGGCATGACTGGGAACCGTCGGGAGCTGCCTCGGTCTGCGAGCGTCGCGGGTCACCCGCCAAGGCTGGTGCCGCATAGAGGCTTCGAGGGTTCTCCGTGTGGTCGGGCGCATCCGCTGCTCGAACCTGCGCGCTCAGGCGTTCCTGAGCGGTTGCTCGGTCGCGATCGCCCACGAAGCCGGCGCTCGCGGGCGCAGGCGACGACGATCTTCTGGGGCGGCTTGCCGCGGCCGGCCATCCTGAGCCAGCGCTGGTGGAGGCGCTGCTGGCAGCGCCAGGCGCGCTCGACGATGATCGCCTCCTGCTCGCCGCGCTGGCGGCGGCGGTAGCCGACCGTGGGCCGCCGCCGCGCGTGCCAGGCCGACTCGACCAGCAGTCGGCGCACGTGGCTGTTACCGACCTTGGTGATCGAGCCCTGCCGGCGCTGCTCGCCGGAGGAGCGCTCCGAGGGCACCAAGCCGACGAAGGCCATGAACCATCGGCGCTTCGGAAGCGGCCGAAGTCGCCGATCTCGACCGCGATCCCGAACGCGCTCAGGGTGTCGATACCACGAGGCAGCGCAGACGCGCGACCAGCTCTCGCCACCGCCCCTGCGGCGGCCGACTCCCGAATCGCCCGCTCGAGCGCCTCGATGCGCCGGTCGACGAGATCGACGGCGTGCAGGTAGGTGTCGAAGGTGAGCTGCTCGGCGGCGAAAGCGAAGCGCTGCTGGGAGAGCCAGGTACGGCGGCTCACGGTCCAGGAGCTTCCCGGCAGCACGAGCCCGTGGCGCAGGCAAAACTTCGAGAGCCGGTGCCGGTCGCGCATGCGGTCGAGGCGGGCGTCCTCGCGCGCACGCACGAGGTCGCGAGCGGCCTCCTGCTCGGGCGTGGGGACAGAGATCGGCTCCAGCAGACCGCCGGCAAGCAAGCGAGCAAGCTTGCGCGCGTCCCGCGGGTCGGTCTTGACGCGATCGCCCGGCCGCTGCGGCACCAAGCCCGGCGTGACCACCGCGCACTCGATCCCGCGCTCTGTGAGATGCCGGTAGAGGCCGAAGCCGGTCGGGCCGGCCTCGTAGCAGCAGCGCACGCCCGCCCAGCGCTCGAGCGCCCGCTCCACCAGCTCGTGGTCGTTGGGAAGCGTGCGCTCGTCGAGCAACTCGTCGGCGCGAACGGCGGCCAAACGGATCGACCTCGCGTGCACGCCCAGGCCAACGGTTACCCTCGCAGACTCGCTCACGGTCGGCGACCTCCGCATGTGGCTGACCCGGACCCACTCCGGCAACCCACGACATATGCGCAGGCGCCGACCCACTCTCAGGAAGCGGTCGGATGCTCCATCCGTTGAGCTCTTCGCGCTTCCCTGGGCCGGCCGACCGGGATGCTCGCGCGGGCGTCCCAGGTCCGCTGAACTCCGTGACTCGACCGGAAGTGCCGCGAAGTCCTGGGCGTCATCTGCGGCTGCCAACAGCACGGACCGTGGACATCGCCGCCCAAGCACCTATGGTCAGAAATGAAACTCACGATGGTGATCAGTTCTCATCTCACTACGGCAGGGGGCGTCCGTGGCACATCGGGGTGGCAGATGGTTCGATGACCTGAGGCAGCGGAGAGCGATGCGGACGATCGTCGTCAGCGCTGTGGTTTTCGCCATCGTCGGCTCGACGGCCTCCGCTACCTCCGAGCCGGTCGTGCGCATGTACGACGTCCAGGTCATAGGTGTCCTGCACACAACGTTCTCTCTCTCGTCCAAGCCGCTCCCGCTCGACGTCGCCTGGTCGGAGATCTCGACGTGGACGGAGACGTACAAGGGGGTGCGGCTGAGCGTGCAGACACTCGAGTACCTCCCCGAGCCGGCGCTCGAGATGAAGATCGAGGGCCAGGGCACGGTGACGGGGAGCATCAAGTACGGCACCTCCGGCCCGCATTCGCAGAGTTGCGTCTGGCGGACAAGCCGTCCGGAGCCCGGTTATCTGAGGCTCTCCGGCACTCCGTACCCCAGCTCGGCACCTGGCGCCAGGAGGTACCAGCTCGACCTCGTCACCGGACGACAGCGCACCGGGCGCCAGCCGCTCCGGCCGCGCAGTTGCGCCTACTACGAGAACCCGAGGTGGGCGAAGTTCAGCGGGGTCCGAATGGGGCCCGGCGACGGCACCGCGGCGGGGTGGGTCGACACGCGAGCGACCTCCTTCAACCTGGAACTGCGCGCACCGCAGCAGGCCGGTCAGCTCGGCTTTCCCCTGGACCGGCTGAGCTCCGGCGCAGGTTTCGTGCTCAACCTGAAGGGAAGGACCAAGCAGCAGTCCGGGAGGTTCGTGAGCGAAGGTTCGGCTCGGATCACCTTCGTTCCCCGACCGTCCTAGACACAGGTTCGTTCTGGGCGATCTACCCTGCCGAGCCGATCGCGTTCCAGTCGCTCCGCCCGGGCGAGCCACACACAGTGACCTGTACCCGTAGAACGTCAGGCCCACGCTTCCCCATGATCCTCGCAGCAGGCCCGACGTACTACGTCTTCTCCCCCGGACACCCAACCTAGCACGCGCGCCCAATCCGCCAGACGCTTGGTGCGTCCGCGTTCCCGCCCCAGGCGGCCTGGGTACCGGTCTTGAGGCAAATGGCAGTCTTCACGCTCGTGCCGGTTGAGCCTCCGATGCCAAGCCCTGGGAAGCCGCGATGGTCTCTGACGCGCGGCGCCACAGCGTCGTGAGAGGGTCGCGGCTCGCCGTCGTCGTCCTCGCAGCCCTCGCCTGCGCCGCAGCCCAGGCCAAGGCCGACTCCCGCTCGCTCGGACTGCCGTGGGAAGGCCGCCTGGTCGGCGGCGTGCCGCTCGCAGCCGAGAGTGAGCAGTTCTTCACGTGGGACAGCGTGCGCGAGCGGTCGCCGAACCGCGAGCGGCGGCGGTACGCGAACGCCCGCCTGCTCTCGACCCTGAAGCGGGTCCTAACCGACTACGCGGCGGCCAACCCGGGCGCGCCGCGGGTCGGGGTGGGCGATCTGTCGCGGCCTCGGGGTGGCGCGTTCGGCGCTCGCTTCGGCGGGACCGGTCACGCATCGCATCAGAACGGGCTCGACGTCGATGTCTACTACCCGCGCCGAGACGGCCGCGAGCGCCCGCCCCGCGGACCACGGCAGATCGACCGCCCATTGGCGCAGGACCTGCTCGACCGCTTCGTTGCTGCAGGCGCCGCGAAGGTCTTCGTCGGGCCACGCACCGGGCTGAAGGGGCCGCCGGCCATCGTCGAGGTGCTGCCGGCGCATCACGACAACCACATGCACGTCCGGCTCGCGGGGGACGGCGTCCGCACCGAGGTCGTCGGCGAGAGCACGCGCGGACAGGAGATCAGAGCCTTCGCGCTCGGCTCGGGGCGGCCGCGCGTCCTCGTCGTCGGCTGTATCCACGGCGACGAGTGCGCGGGGAGCGTCGTCGCCACACGCCTGCTACACGCGCACTCCCCCGCGCGCGGCTCGATCTGGCTCGTCCCCGACCTCAACCCCGACGGCCACGCGGACACCCGCCGCACGAACGCTCGCGGCGTCGACTTGAACCGCAACTTCCCCGGCACGTGGCGGCCGTTGTCGACCTCCGGCTCGGCTCCGGGCTCCGAGGTGGAGACCCAGGTCGCGATGCGACTGATCCGACGGCTCCGCCCTGACGTGACGATCTGGTTCCATCAGCCGCAGGCGCTCGTCCGCGCCTCCGGGCCGAGCGTGGAGGTTGCGCGTCGCTACGCGGAGCTGGCCGGCATGAGGTTCCGCACGATGGCCAGACCGCCGGGCTCGGCGACGGCGTGGCAGCTCGCGGCCCTGCCGGAGACGCGCGCGTTCGTGGTCGAGCTCGAGCCGGGCGAGCTCGGCATCCGGGAGGCAGGACGCTACGCCCGCGCTGTCGCTCGGCTTGCCAACGCGTTACCCAGGACAGGTTGATCAGCCGGGACGACCGCTCGATCTCGGCCTGCAGGCGGCCGGCGAGCCGCCTCTCGCGCGTCGCGGTCGCTGGCCCGAGCGAGCGCTCCACTCCCTACGCCTCTACGAGGACTCGCGCAGAGGCCGAGCCGCCCGTCTCATGACGGGCGGGTGCCGAGCGTCACCTCGATGCGGCGGGTGGAGCCGTTGCGGAGGACGGTCAACGTCACGCGGTCGCCGGGCGACCGCGCCTCGAGCGCGTTCGTCAGGTCCTCGAGCGACGCGATCTGCACGCCCCCAAGCGCCGTGATCACGTCACCGGCCTGCAGGTCCGCCGTCGCGGCGGGGCTACCGTCACGCACCTCGCCGATCTCCGCGCCTTCATCCGTCGTTGCGAGGGTGACTCCGAGATAGGCATGTTCGACCGTCTCGCCCGCCACGAGCTGCGAGACGATGCGGCGCACGGTGTCGGACGGGATGGCGAAGCCGAGCCCGACGTTGCCGTCCGAGTCGCTCACGATCTGCGCGGTGACGCCGATCACGCGGCCCGAGGAGTCGAGCAGCGGGCCGCCGGAGTTGCCGTGGTTGATCGCCGCGTCGGTCTGGATCGCGTTCGTGATCGCGTAGCCGTTCGGTGCGTCGATCGTGCGGCCGAGGGCGCTCACGATTCCCGCCGTCAGCGTGCCCTCGAAGCCGAACGGGCTGCCGATGGCGACGACGCTGTCGCCGACCTTCACGCCCGCCGAGCTCGCCAGAGCGAGCGGGTGGAGCTTGCCCGCCGGGACGTCGATGTGCAGCACTGCGAGATCGGTCGAGTCGTCCTGTCCGACGAGGGTGGCGTCGACCTCCGTCCCGTCGGCGAGCCGCACGGTGATCGTGTCTGCGCCGTCGACGACGTGTGCGTTCGTGACGACGTGGCCCTCCTCGTCGAGGACGAAGCCCGAGCCCTGCGCCTCCGTCTGCGAGTCGCCGAACGGCAGGCCGTTCTCACTCGTGCCGGAGCCTCCGCTCACCGTGATCTCGACCACGCCGTCGGCTGCCTGTGCGTACAGCGCGCTGAGGCTCTGGCTCGTGGAGGTGGTGTAGGCGCCGGCGGTGACGGTGGTCGTGGTCGGCGCCGGCCCGCCGCCCTGGGTCAGGGCCACGGCACCTGCACCGGTCCCGGCCGCCAGAGCCAGCACCGCAGCTCCCGCCGCGACCCGGCGGCGCCTCGCTGCCTGCGGGCTCTTCGTGGTCGTCGTTTCGCTCATCTCGGCCTCCTGGTCGCCAGCTCGTCGGGCAGCCATCAGACCAGCGGCGGGTTAGAGACCTCTCAGGCGCGTTGAAGAGTTCGCTAAGAGCCGCTCGGCGCTGGCAGTGCGAGCGTTCCGCGTGGCGAAGATCCTCCACGCCGAGAGACCCACGACGGCGGCCGCCGAGAGCGCGTACAGGCCGACGGCCCAGACGCTCGCACTGTCGCTTCCCGCGGCGATGCCGTGTGCCAGCGCCAGCGCCCAGACCCCCAGGTTCAGCATGTGCGCCGTGCGCCACAAGGGGTGGGGCAACCGCCGTCGCAGCACGTTCGTCACGGCGAGGGCGAGCAAGAGCTCGGCTGCGATCACTCCGACCGCGGTCGCCACCGGGCGGTAGGACGAGGCGCCAGGGACGATCAGCTGGGAGAAGGAGAACGGGACGAAGTCGTCGACCAGCAGGACGAGGACGTGGAGGGCGACGAAGCAGCCGGCGAGCAGCCCTGCGAATCGGTGAACGTCCTCGAGCGCGAAGCGCGGCCAACGCTCGAGGCGCGCCCGGCCCGAGAGCGCGAGGCCGACCAGGACGGAGACGGTGAGCAGCGCGAAGGCCATCAGGCCGCCCGCGCGCGCCACGTACCAGGTGACCGTCGCGCCTAGGAGCATGCCCGCCGCCAGGTCTCGTTAAGGACGATCTGATCGTCACCGATGAAGCGTCCCGGGAGGCGCCGGGCGTCGAGCCACCCGGGCCCGTCGGTGTCGAGGAGAAACGCGGCCTTGGCCGCCGTGTCGGCGGCGCGGCAGCCGAGCGCCGCTACGGTCACCTGGCGCCATCGTGACGTCGACGGCCGCCCCGTGCGTGGATCGAGGAGATGGTGCTGGACGACCCCGCCGCGAAGCCAGCGCCGCCGGGTCGTGCCGCTCGTGGCCACGCCGCCGTGGAGCACCTGCACCGCACCGCCCTCGGGGAGCCCCACGAGCAGCTCGCCGCGCACAGCGACGTCGCCTCCGGCCGAGACGAACCCGTCGCCGGCGACGAGCGCGAGCGCGTCGTCGACGGCGAGGGCCTTGACCACGCCGTTGAGATCAAGCCCGACGCCAGGCGGGCGCTCGAGCAGGCGGCCGCGGAGTCGCAGCTCGCGCCAGCGACCACGTTGGGCGGCACCGGGCGGTCGCGGGTCGGCTTCGAGCGCCGCGAGATCGCGGTCGTAGCCGAAGGCGGTCAATGCCGCTCCCAGTGTCGGGTCGACGAGGCCGCCGGTCACGGCGGCCGTTCGCAGGGCAACTGCTACCGCCCGCGCGAAGAGCGCCGACACGAGGAGGACCGGCGCAGGGCTTCGGTTCACCGCGTTCAGCTCGCTCGTCTCGAGAAACCTGCTGAAGACCTGCTCCCGCTCGCGGAAGAGCTCGTGTACCGCGTCGAGCTCGGCCCGTGTCGCCCCGCCGACGACGACGTCGGTGCCCATGGCCGGGAACGAGGCCGGCTCCGGCGCTGGCGCGAGCGAGCTCATGACACCCTCGTCTCGACCTGAGGTGTCTCACCGCTGCCCGGCGAGATCGACGCGCCGCCGAGATCGCCGTTCCCGTCGAGCTCGTCGTCCCCGGTCGCTGCGGAGGTCGCAGTCGCGGGATCGGACGCCGACGTCGTGTCGGCGCTACCACCGGACTCCGACCCCAAGTGCGACGCCCGTACAAGCAGAAGCATCGCCACGAACCCGGCGCCGGCGGCGACGGCCAGCGCCCGGCGCGCCGCCACCACCCGACGCCGGACCGGCGCCAGCCGTGCCGGCGCCGGTCTGTCGGTCGTCGTCACGTCCGTTCCTAGGCGTCCGTGCCGGCGGCTGCCGACTGGTCGGCCGGTGCGTCGCCCGGGGCGCCCCACGGACCGCCGAAGCCGCCGGGCCCGCCCAGTCCCGGACCGGGACCGAACGCGTTGTTCACCTGGTCCGCGATGCGATCCGGCAGGTCGGCGAGGATCTCGGCCTGCTGCTCCGCGGTGAGCCTGCCGTCGGCGACCGCCGCGGCCAGCTTCTCCTTCGCCGCCGTCAGCATGGCCTGCACCAGGCCGTCGACGGTCTTGCCTTGCGCTTTGGCGACCTCGGCGAGCGTGGTACCGCCGGCGAGCTTGTCCCGCAGCTCGGCTTCGGTGAGGCCGAGGTAGGTGGCCGCGGCATCGAGGCCGCCGAAGTGGCCTGGCCCGCCTGGGTGACCGCCACCGCCGGGGAACCCCAGCAGGGGCATGTCGCCGTCGGCGAGTCGCTGCTTCATCTCCGCCCCCTGCTTCTCGGTGAGGCGGCCGGCCGCCACCGCCGCGTCGATCTGATCGGCGAGGGCTCCTGCGAGCGCGTCGGTGAGCTCGCTCGACTCGACGCCGAGACGCTGAGCGGCGTCGTCGATCGCCGCGGCCTGCTGCTCCTTGAAGCCGAGCTGGTCGGCGGCGATCGCGGCCCCTCCGCCGGCGAGGGCGGCAACGGCCACGACACCTGCGATGAGCTTCCTGCGTGTGTCCATGGTGTGCTCCTCTCTCTGTGGGATGTGGACTGGACTCCACCCAGAGGAGCAGCGGCGATTCAGATTCGGCTGAGAGGATCAGCACAGCTGCTGAAGAACCGCGGCGGCGTCTTACGGACCTCTGAACACCGCATGCGATCATCCGCGCGATGCGCATCCTGATCGTGGAGGACGAGCGCGCCGTGCGCGAGGCGCTGGTGCGCGCCCTCGAGGGCGAGGGCTACGAGCTGACCGTCGCCGAGGACGGCGCGCAGGGCCTGGCCGCCCTCGTGCACTCCTCCGCGGACGCCGTCGTCCTCGACGTGATGCTGCCGGTGATCGATGGCCTCGAGGTCGCACGGCGCGTGCGCGCCGACCGCAACCAGGTGCCGATCCTGATGCTCACCGCGCGTGGCGCGGTCGGCGACCGCGTCGCGGGGCTCGATGCGGGCGCGGACGACTACCTCATCAAGCCGTTCGCCCTCGAGGAGCTCCTTGCACGGCTGCGCGCGCTGCTCCGGCGCGCGGGCGGCGGCGACACCCTTGCCTTTGCGGACGTGACGCTCGACCCCGGCACGCGTGAGGTGACGCGGGGCGGGCGCGGCGTCGCCCTGACGAAGACGGAGTTCAACCTGCTCGAGCTGTTCCTCATGAACCCGCGCCAGGTGCTGCGGCGCTCGCTGATCTACGACCGTGTCTGGGGCTACGACTTCGGCCCCGACTCGCACGCGCTCGACGTCTACATCGGATACCTGAGGCGCAAGCTCGAGGCCGACGGCGAGGCGCGGCTGATCCACACCGTGCGCGGCGTCGGTTACGCGCTGCGCGGGGCGTGAGCTTCCGCACCCGCCTGACGCTCGCCACGGCGCTCGCCGTCGCGGCGGCGATCGCGATCGCGGCAGCGCTTGTCTATGTGCTCGTCCGCGACCAGCAGCACAACCAGATCGACGACTCGCTGCGCGCACGCGCCGCGGACGTCACGCACGGCCCGCTCGGCGTCTACACGGCACCGGACGGAAAGCTCCGGCTGCGCGCAGGGCGCGGGCCGGGAATCGAGCCGGGCGGCGAGGTCTTCGTGCAGGCCGTGAACGAGAACGGCGACGTCGCGCTGCCCGAGTTCCAGAACGTGGCGTTCCCGGTCACGGACGCCACCACCGAGGCCGCACGCGGCGAGCGGGGAGAGTTCTTCGCGAACGCAACCGTCGACGGCACGCACGTGCGAATGCTGACCGTGCCGCTCGGCAGCGGCTACGCGTTGCAGCTGGCGCGTCCGCTGAGCGAGGTCGACGACCTCCTCCACCGCGTGCGCCTGATCCTGCTCCTCGTCGCGCTCGGCGGCATCGGTGCGGCGGCGCTGCTGGGCGCACTCGTTGCGCGATCGGCACTCGCCCCGGTGCGGCGCCTGACGCAGGAGACGGAGATCGTGACCGAGACCCAGGATCTCGGCCGGCGCATCGACGTGCACGGGACCGACGAGCTGTCGCGCCTCGGCTCCAGCTTCAACACGATGCTCGGTGCCCTCGACGAGTCGCAGCAGGCGCAGCGCCAGCTCGTCGCCGACGCCTCCCACGAGCTGCGCACACCGCTGACGAGCATGCGCACCAACGTCGAGGTCCTGGCCCGCCGCAGCGACCTCCCGGAGGTCAAGCGCGAGGCGCTGCTGCGCGACCTCGTCGGCCAGCTGGAGGAGATGAGCGCCCTCGTCACCGACCTCGTGGAGGTCGCTGCCGACCGGCCCCCCGAGCTCGAGGCCACCGAGACGCAGCTCGACGCGGTGGCGCAGGACGCCGTGGCGCGGGCGCAGCGGCTCGCGCCCCAGGTGACGTTCGTGACCGAGCTCGAGGAATCGGTCGTGCGCGGCGTGCCGGCCAGGCTCGAGCGCGCGATCGCGAACCTGCTCGACAACGCGGTCAAGTGGAGTCCGCCCGGCGGCGAGATCGACGTTCGCGTGGCGGGCGGCGCGGTCGTCGTTCGCGACCACGGGCCCGGCATCGACGCCGCTGACCTGCCCCACGTCTTCGACCGCTTCTACCGGGCGCCGTCGGCACGCGCGTTGCCGGGATCCGGGCTCGGTCTCGCGATCGTCGAGCAAGTGGCAGAGGAGCACGGCGGCAGCGT
The DNA here is from genome assembly GCA_963708005.1 of uncultured Actinomycetes bacterium. Lineage (GTDB taxonomy): Bacteria > Actinomycetota > Thermoleophilia > Gaiellales > Gaiellaceae > Gaiella. The sequence goes on from CAVPRY010000002.1 coordinate 57,660, forward strand.
CGCGATCGAGTCGCCCGCGGACGGGGGGACGCTCGTCCGGCTCGCGTTCCCCGAGGTGACCCCGGTACCGTGAGCTCGGTGGAGCCGCGCGACCCGGAGGAGCTGACCGCCGTCTCCGCACCGGCGAGCGGCGCGATACCGCCCGCTACGACCATGGGTGCGGTCCACCTGACCGTCTCCGACCTCGACCGCTCCGTCGGCTACTACGCGGGCACGCTGGGTCTGACGGTGCTGGAGCGCGAGAACGGACGCGCCTCGCTCGGCGCGGGCTCGACGGAGCTGCTCGGTCTCGTCGAGAAGCCGGGTGCCCGACCGGCGCACGGTCACACGGGGCTCTATCACTTCGCGCTGCTCCTACCGGAACGCGTCCACCTCGCCCGCTGGCTCGCGCATGCCGTCCGGGCCGAGGCCCCTCTCGTCGGCCTCTCCGATCACTTCGTCAGCGAGGCGATCTACCTCAGCGACCCGGATAGTTAGCGTCAAACATCGAGATCACCGCGAAGCATGCGCTCTGGCGTCGAACACCGGCCTGTCACGCCGGAGCTCGACCGTGACCGGCCCGTCGACCGTCCGCAACGTCTTCGCCGAGCATGCCGTTGCGCCGGTTGGCCTGCCCCTCTGGCGGCTCGCCACCGAGCGGGTAGCCGAGGTGCTGCTCCAGCTCGGCGCCGGCCGCACGTTCGATCAGCCGCCTTGCGCAGCCGGTTGATCAACCCGTCCGGGCCGGTCAACTGCTCCGGCCCCTGGTACTCACCCAGCAGCCGATCGATCAGCTCGTCCGGGATCTCCATCTCGCCCATCAGTGTGTCTCCTTCCGGGCCGTCCGCCGGAATCGCTCCGACCGCGGCTACGCCGCGATCGTCACCGCCCCGCCGGACGAACCAGTCAGATACACAGAAATCCGCGCACTACCTCGGGCTCTGGGAAGGATGCACGGAGAACGCGACCGTCGCGACCGCGCTGCTCGTCCGACCTGGTCGAGCGCGGCCTCGACCCCGAGCAGGGGATCCTGTTCGTGATCGACGGCGCCAAGGCGCTGCGCAAGGCGATCCGCGACGTCTTCGGCGAGGCGCCGGTGCAGCGCTGCGTCCGGCACAAGGAGCGCAACGTGCTCGACCACCTGCCCGAGCGCGACCGGCCCGCCGTCAAGCAGCGGCTGCGCCGGGCGTGGGCGCTCGACGATCACGGCCGCGCGCTCGAGCAGCTGCGCCTGCTCGCCGGCGAGCTCGAGCGCACGCTACCCCGGCGCCGCCGGCTCGCTGCGCGAAGGCATGGAGGAGACGCTCACGCTCACCCGGCTCGGCATCACGCGGCACCCTCAAGCGCACGCTCGAGTCGACCAACCCGTGCGAGTCGATGATCGAGATCGTCCGCCGCACCCAGCGCAACGTGAAGCGCTGGTCGTCGGGCGAGATGGCGCTGCGCTGGACCGCCGCCGGCATGCTCGAAGCCGAACGGCAGTTTCGGACGCATCATCGGCTACCGCGACCTCGCCACCCTCGTCGTCGCGATCGAGCGCGACCTCGACCGCTCGCCGCTCACACCGACGCCGCGCACACCGCGACCAAGGAGGCCGCTATCGTCGCAGCGATGTAACGATCACACCGGGACCGCCGTCACGAAATTCCACGGCGACCGGGACATCCTCTGCGGATCGCGCGCCCCGGCCTAGTCGAGTGCTTCACCGATGAGTTCTGCGCCCCGGTTAATCAACGCGTCCCCGAGTCGGTCATAGTTCTGCATGTACGCGAATCGATCTTCCGGGTTCTCGAGTTTGTTGTTGACGTCGAATCCTTCTAAAGCCGGATTCGAGTTGCGGCCACCGCCAAGCCCTCGTCGGATCTCTTCTAAGAGCGATTTCTGACTCTCGAGCGTCTTCTGCGCTTGACGATTGACTGGGTAGACGGAACCGAGTTCCAAGTAGGCTCCGACCGCGTTCGTATAGCGCTTCCACCGCGTCGCGAGTGCCTTGTCCTTGTAGTACGCGTGGAGTTTTGCTCGGATGAATGTGGATGAGGCGTAAAACTCTGCTAGCGACCTTGACGTACTCTCAGGTGAAGGAGGCCTCTTGATCGCGGCGGACGAGCGCCTTGGTTCTAGTCTCGGCTGCGATGATCAACCTGACCGAGGTCTCGCTCATGTCGTTAGCGATCAGCGCCTTCGTCTGCAAGTCGCGCTCACGTTGCAGGTGTTGCGCGTCCTGCCTCGAGGTGACGAAGTACGCGATAAGGACGGCGCTGGCCACGGTCGCGAAGATCGGCAAGGACAGGCGCGCGGCCCCATCTCGCAAGCTCTTCCAACCGCGCCTGGTCCCGCTCTCTGCGCTCGGCGGCCACGTCTCCTTACCTCCGGTTGAAAGGACGAGGATCGCACCTTCGACGTCGGTTACAAGGTCCGTCGGCTACAAGATGCAAGGTGGTTGTCGGCTGCCCTGACTTGTCGCCAACGCACGCTGAGAGCAACATCCGTCGCTTCCGTCCCCCAAAATGGGGGCTCCGTTTCCCTGCCAATCACTAGGCTGGATGCGGGCCTGGAGCGTCTGCGCGTCCTGTGTGAGATCCGTGCTTCCGTTACCCCCGGCGACTCGAGCAGGCCGCCCGTCTTCGCTCAAGTGGCCCTGGCCAGGTGACAGTTCGCGCTCTCAGCGCCTGCGCGGGGTCGGAGGCGTGATCGGGTCTACCCGGCCTGCCGGGCGCTGAACGGCTGATCTGTACCTCGAGAACGAGCATCGCCGTCGACGCGGCTGGTCAACTCGTTTCGCCGACACGGTCCCCCGTCGCGGTGGTACTTGCGCTCAGTGTGAAAAAGAAGCCATCCAGGTCCCGTCCGTCCCCAAAAATGGGGTGCCGTCGCCCCGGGCGATCACCTTTATCCATGCGGGTTCGCTGACACGGGCGCCGTTCGGTCAGGGGCATCCATCCGTGCCCCCGGATCAGCGGGGTCGCGCGCCTGTGCCCGGACTGCCTCCGTTCCCCAGGTGCGCCGCCCGTCGTGCTCAGGTGGTCGCTGGTGGGGCGACAGTTCCGCCTCTCAGCTGCCTGCGAGGGGGCGAACGGCTGATCGGGTCGGCTCGGATCACGCAGCGCTCAGAGATCGATCTGTATCTCGCCTTCGATCCTCGCCGGCGGGTGGCTCCGTCTTTCGTTTCGGCCGACCCCGTTCCCCGTTGTGGCAGTACTTGGTCGTCTGTGTGAAAAAAGCCACACGCCGTCTCGTCCGTCCCCAAAAATAGGGCTCCGTCACCCCCGGGAACACGTGTATCCATGCGGGTTCGCTCACACGGACGGGGGACGGTCAGGGGTTCCGTCCGTCCCCCCGCATCGGGTGCGCCGCCGGTGCCCGCTCCCTTTTCGTTTTGCCGACCCGGTCCCCCGTTGGGGTGGTACTTGGTCTCGGGTGTGAAGCCACACGCCGTCTCGTCCGTCCCCAAGAACAGGGCTCCGTCTCCGGCTGATCTAGCTTCGTTAGGCCGTTTGCGGGTTCATCCTCACGAACGGTGAGGGACGGAGTCCGCACCCGTGCGTTGCCCGGCGGGCGCGGGTCAGATCTGGTCGCGCCGACCCGGTTCCCCTGTCGTGTCGCCTAGGAAGCGGGTTTGAGGGCCGTATGCGTGGGCAGCGTAGCGTTGCGTCAATGCCGCAAAGCTTGCGCCACATGCCACAAAGAGGGACACTAACAGCGAAGCGCCGTCCGACTGGGGGCTCCCAGTGCACGTGGAGCGATTGACGAGGCTGCTTGTATGCCTAGTCGTCCTGTGCGCGCTTTTTCTCGCCGCCGCTGGAGCCCAAAGCACAGCTCGTGTAACCGTCAGCGTCGCGGTCACAGGTCCTGGTGTCGTCCGCAGCGTGCCGCCCGGTGCTATCAGTTGCCCGCCCATGTGTGCGGCCGATGTTCAGGTCGGCGGTTCGCTCGCGTTGGAGGCCGCGCCCGGCGCGGACTCGCACCTGGCCGCCTGGGAAGGCGAATGTGGGGGCACGTTCGTGCGATGCGACTTTGTGGTGGACGTACCGACGAGCGTCTCCGCCGTCTTCGCCGCGGGACACCCTCCGAACCAGATAGTTAACGAGCTGAAGGTCACTCGCGCCGGCAACGGCACGGTGACGAGCGACCCGAGCGGCACCATCGACTGCGGCTCGTTCTGCGAGACGGCGTTCTCCGGCGGTGGCAGCGTCACCCTCCGAGCGAACCCGGACGCCGGATGGACGTTCGACGGCTGGGCTGGCGACTGCTTCGGGCTCGGTTTGTGCACGATCGCTGTCACCCAGCGTCGCGAGGTCAGCGCGACGTTTCGCCGCGGCGATCTTCCCCCCGGAACGTCGACGCTCACACTCACACTCCGCGATCCACCGAGCCCCGACGGTCTTGTCTGTTGTGGAACGGTTCGCGTCGCGACTCCTGCCGGGTCCTCTCCCCCGACCCCTGCGCGGTCGCAACTTGTACCTTCTCTGTCCCCACCAACGGCAGGGTGGTTCTCGAGGCGGCCAGTGGCGACCTGCTGAGATGGGAGGGGAGCTGCATTGGGAACGCGCGGCGGTGCATCGTCGTCGCCGCGGGCTCGGAGACGGTTACAGCGAACTTCCGCGCTGGATTACCATCTGACCTTTTCTACGGCGTCAATGTCACGCGCTCCGGCGCCGGACACGTGACGAGCGTCCCCCCGGGCATCGACTGCGGGCCATCGAGCAGCTGCAGGGCGACCTTCGATCTGGATGCCGCCGTCCAGCTCAGTGCCACTCCCTCCCCGGGCTCCGTGTTCGATCGCTGGAGCGGTGACTGCGGCGGGGCAGGAACCTGCACGCTCCGCGCCGACACAGCGCGCGCGGCGGTGGCCGTCTTCAAGCTCATTCGGCACCGAGTTGCCGTGAGTCTGTCAGGGCGCGGCGAGGGCGCGGTTTCCAGCGATCCGCAAGGGATCGCCTGCCCACCCGACTGCGCGTTCAGCTTTCCGCAATCGACCTTGGTCGAGCTCAGTGCCAAGCCCTCACCGGGCTCCGTATTCGACCGCTGGAGCGGTGACTGCGTAGGGGCGGGAACCTGCACACTGAGGGCCGACACAGAGCACCAAGCGGTGGCCGTCTTCGAGCCCATTGGGCACCGAGTTGTCGTCAGATTGTCAGGACGGGGCGCGGGTGCGGTAACAAGCGATCCGCGAGGGATCGCCTGCCCACCCGACTGCGCCTTCAGCTTTCCGCAATCGACCATGGTCGAGCTCCGGGCCAAGTCCAGCCCGGGTTCGCGTTTCGCGGGCTGGGAGGATGGGTGCACGGGACGCGATGCGTGCCGGTTCAACGTCGAGCGTCAAGTCGACGCTGGCGCCCGCTTCGAGGTCTGCGCGGCCTCCCAGTTCAAGCGCTTCTCCGTCACGGTCGCGAAGCGTTCGCGCAGGCTCACGGTTCGGTTCCAACTCACCGCACAAGCCGGTGTCCGCGTGCTCCTCCTGAGAGGAGGCAGAACCCGCGCCGAGAGGACGTTCGGTCAGCGGCGAGCGGGCGTGCACCTGTTGCACATCCGCGTACCGGAATTGGCGCCAGGCGGCCGGTACCGCGTGCAGACCCGCGTCAGCGACCTCTGCGGCACGACGAAGCGACTCAGCCTGCCCCTCCGCCTTGCCCGCCCATGACCGAACGAGCTGCTACGACCTCGAACCTGAGGCGCGCGACCGCCAGATAGTCGCCGACCAGCCCCACGCCCTCATCGCTGGAAGGAAAGCCGCTCGTGCATGAGGACAAGCCGACAATCACCGACGACGACGTCCGCGAGCAGATCCTAGCCGCGGTCACCGCAAACCCCGGCACGTCGTGGCGGAAGGTGCTCGAGCAGACGTCGGGCAACACCCGCACGCGGGAGCGGATCCGCGATCAGCTACTCGAGTCCGGGCTGCTCATCAACCGCGGGACCGGGAACCGGATGAGCCTGTTCAGGCCCCCAGACGACCGCGTGCACTTCGGCCAGCTTCTCCGCGCGCTCCGGTCCCTCCCCCGTTGGGTCAAGATCGCAGGCGAAACGGCAGCCGCGATTGGCGTGATACTCGGGCTCGCTTTCCTCCTCATTCCGGGCTGGAAACCGCAGGACTGCCGTGGCGACACTCGAGGCGAGTTCACGAGAATCGAACTCGAGCGCGCAGTTACCCGGGGGGGATTTCTGGACCTACTACATGCATCAAAGGAGGGCGTGCCTCCGGAACGGCTAAAACAGCCCGGCAAGCTCGTCACCTTTACGCTTGTCACCAGCAACCTCACGGGGAAGGCGCTGACGCTTCGAACGTGGGTGCTGTCCGAGGACGGCGAGCCCGTGCCTGACCCCACTCTCCGCAATCAGCTGGCGGTGACGATCACGCCGACAGACTGCCAGGAACGGCACCAGGATCGGATCTGGTCACCACTGCCGCAAAGGTCGGGGAGGTACAAGATCCTCCTAGACATTACGCTCCCTGACGGATCGCCCGTTGACAGCAAGGCCTCGGAGGCCTTCTCCAGCATCTCGTAACCACCGTCCCGACCGCACGGATACGCCCGCGGCCTAGGGGTCTGCGCGTCCCTGCAGCCTGGAGCGTCTACGCGTCTTGTTTGAAACCCCTGCTCTCAGTCCCCCTGGCTGCGCCGCGCGTCGTCGCTCAGATGGTCCTGGCTGGGGGACAGTTCGATCTCTCAGCCCTGTGGAGGGGAGGGACGACGGATGGGGTCGCCTCGAGGAGTTCCGCGCCGCCCAGAGTCCGATCTGTATCTCAGGCTCTCGATCCTCGCCGGCGGGTGGCGTCGTTAGGTTCGGCCGTGCGCGTACCTCGTTGGGAGAGTACTTAGTGCGTGGGGAGCCACAAAGCACGGCGAGTCCCCCGCGACTAGACTCAGCGCTCGTCTGCAGCGGGCCCCTGGAAGGCGTTGTCCCGCCCGACGTCGAGCGCCGGCGCCGGCTCTGGCGACGCTTCCACCTCATCCGCGATCAGCGGGCCATCGTCGATCCACATCGCTGACCCGAGGAGTACAGGTCCGATTGCCCGAAGCTGTCGCCAACGTGGCTCCCACAACTGGATGAAGTCGTCGATCCCGTCAACGAGCCCCCGTAGGACGTCCCGACCGAAGTAAGCCCGGTTGCCGCTCTCGGGACCGACCGAGAACACATCATCGAACTCACCTGAGAATGCCGGCGTCTCCTCCACGCGATGACGCGCTGCCGGTGGGCTACTTGCGTCGAGTGCCGAGTCGTGGCGCTGCGCCACAACAGAACGCCCGGAGTGGCGGGACGCGACGCTGTCGCACGTCGCGGGTGTACCGCTCTAGGTCGCGATAATAGAAACCGGTCCATGGATTCGCGCCCTCCCACGTCACGATCGTGGGCTCGCTGCCTCTCACACTCGCCACGTAGCTTGCGCCCTCCTCGATCGCGAGCGCACGGCGGCGTTCGTGTTGCGCAGCACGACGTCTCTCTCTGAGAGACCCCAGATAGTCGGCTATTCGCGCCCAGGCGCGTCCGAGCTGCGGCGCAACCTTGCGAAACCCGACGCCTAGTGCGCCCAGGACCGCCGCGCCCGCGAGCGTCGTCAAGACTCCTATCCCGATCCCGGAGAACACACCCAAAATAGTGCCAGAGGCACCGGCGCTCTCCGGCTCTCCCACGTAGCGAGCCCGCCCCGAAGAGGCCAGGCCGGAATTCCTCCCGAGCGCACGAAGCTCGTGAACGTAGTGCTGGTGGATGCCGACCAGACACAGATTCCGGTTGGCGACTCGCTCCAGCCCGCCCGTCACCTTCTTGCTCGCCGCCAAAAACACCGTCCCTTCCGTCCCCAACAAAGATGCGTCCGTGCCCGCGCGAATCTGGCTCAATCAGGCCGTTCTCCGCTCGTCCCGTTGGCACGCTAGGGCACGGATCCTCGCGCGGGCCGGGCCGGGGCATGCCGAGTGGTCCTGGCTGGGGGACAGTTCGGGCTCTCAGCCCCACGGAGGGACAGACGGCAGATCGGGTCAACTCCGCCTGCCGAGCGCTGAACGGCCGATCTGTCCCTCGAGCACCAGCAGTGCTGCCAACTGCCGTCTCGTCCGTCACCAAACAGACGGCTCCGTCATCCCCGAGAACACGTGTATCCATGCGGGTTTGCTTATACGGACGGGGAACGGTCAGGGGTTCCGTCCGTCCCCCCTCATCGGGTGCGCCGCCGTAGCTGGTTGGGCCGCTCGCGCACGAAGATCCGGTCGACGAGATCATCCGCCGTCGGTGCGTCGGGCATGCCGCGTCGTTTCGGCGAGCCAGTGCGACCCTGGATCCGGGCCCGCTGCATCAGCATCGCGACCGCGTTGTGACCGACTCGGACGCCGCGGCCGAGGACGAGCTCGGCGTACACCCGCTTCGCACCATAAGCGCCGTACGAGGCAGCGTGGACCTCGCGGATCACGTCAGTCAGCCAGGCGTGCCGAACCGCACGCGCCGACGGCGGCCGGAACCGCCAGGCGTAGAAGCCGGCGCATGACACGCCGAGCACCCGGCAGGCGATCTCGACCGGAAGGCCTTCGCTGGCGATCACCGAGATCGCCTCGAAGCGCCTTTTGGGCGCACCTCCTCCTTCAGCAACTCGGCCGCGCGACGATGCACGGCGCGCTCGGTCTCGAGCTCCCTGATCCGCCTACGAGCGGCACGCAACTCCTCCCGCTCCTCAGAGCTCAGCCCCGGCAGCTCACCACGATCGATCAGCTCCTGCCGCCGCCAACCGTAAATCGACTGATCGCTGACCTCGAGCAGCCGCGCGACCTCGGCGACCGACTTGCCGGCCGCAACCAGATCCAGCGCCCGCCGACGGAACTCCGCCGGATACCCCTTCCGTGCCATACGACCTCCTCTCGAGGCCGCCCGAGTCCAGAAATCGGACCCTACGGAACCAGGGCTACAGCACAACGAGGAAGTCCTGGCCCAGCCGGGCAATAGGCGTATGGCTAACGTGCGTCGAGCGGCGGGTTTTGGACGTCGTGCTCGGTCGCGTACGCATCCACGAGCGCGTTGATCTTGTCCGGTCCGGGGAAGGCGTAGTTGATCGGCACGAACGGCTCCCACTTGTCCGGGAGGGCGTCTGCGGGGAAGATCGCCTCGACCGGGCACTCGGGCTCGCAGGCGCCGCAGTCGATGCACTCCTCGGGGTCGATGATGAGGATCCGCTCGAACTCGTGGATGCAGTCGACCGGGCAGACGTCGACGCAGGAGCGGTCTTTGATGTCGATGCAGGGCTCGGCGATGATGTACGTCATCCCCGAACTCCTCCCTCACTGGGGCGCCGCGTCGGACTGGCTCCGTTTCCGAGCGTCTTGTTGACTTTGTGCAGGCCCTCGATGAGGCGGTCGATCTCCTCGTGGATCGTGTAGAGGTAGAAGCTGGCGCGGTTCGTGGCGGCGACGCCGAGCCTCGCCATCAGCGGCTGACAGCAGTGGTGCCCGGCGCGGATCGCGACACCCTCCCAGTCGAGGATCTGCGCGACGTCGTGTGGATGGACGCCCTCGACGTCGAACGAGACGATCCCTGCGCGCCGCTCGGCTGGCGGCCCGAAGACGTGCACCGCTGGTACGTCCGCCAGGCGCGCGAGCGCGTAGGCGGCGAGGGCGTGCTCGTGCTCCTCGATTGCCTCCATGCCGATCCCGGTCAGGTAGTCGATCGCGGCACCCATGCCGACCGCCTCGCCGATCGGCGGCGTGCCAGCCTCGAACTTGTACGGAAGGTCGTTCCAGCTCGTCTCCTCGACGGTGACCTTGCGGATCATCTCGCCGCCGAAGTTGAAGGGCGACATCCGCTCGAGCAGTTCGGCGCGGCCCCAAAGCACGCCGACGCCAGTCGGGCCGCACAGCTTGTGCGAGGAGAAGGCGACGAAGTCGCAGCCGAGCGCCCGGACGTCGATACGCCGGTGGGGCGCCGCCTGCGCCGCGTCCACGACCATGATCGCGCCCTGCTCGTGCGCCCACGTAGCGAGCGTCTCGACCGGGTTGATCGTCCCGAGAGCGTTCGAGACGAGGTTGGTCGCGACGACTTTGACGCGGCCCTGCTTCGCGATCGCGTCGAGCGCGTCGAGTTGTAGCTCGCCACGACCGTCGACGGGGATCGGGCGGAACGTCGCGTGCGTCCGCTTCGCGATCTGCTGCCAGGGGACGAAGTTCGAGTGGTGCTCGAGCTCGGTCGCGACGACGAGGTCGCCCGGCCCGAGGTTGTCGAGTCCCCAGGCGTAGGCGACGAGGTTCAGCGCCTCGGTCGCGCTGCGCGTGAAGACGATCTCGCGCGTGGAGGCCGCGTTGATGAAGGCCCGCACCTTTTCGCGCGCGCCCTCGAAGCGCTCGGTCGCCTGCTCGGCGAGCAGGTAGACGCCGCGGTGGACGTTGGTGTACGAGGTCTCGTAGAACTCGCGCTGCGCGTCGAGCACCTGCCGCGGCTTCTGCGCGCTCACGGCGGAGTCGAGGTAGGCGAGCGGCTTCCCGTGGAAGCGCTGCTGGAAGATCGGGAAGTCCGCGCGGAGCTTGTGCGCGTCGAGCTTGGCCTCTCCTGCGATCGCGGCCTCGACGGCCTCTGAAGCCTTAGCCAACCGAGCCTTCCATCTGGAGCTGGATCAGGCGGTTCATCTCGACCGCGTACTCGAGCGGGAGCTCCTTCGTGATCGGCTCCACGAAGCCCGACACGATCATCGCCGAGGCCTCGGCCTCCGAGAGCCCGCGCGACATCAGGTAGAAGAGCTGCTCCTCGCCGATCTTGGAGACCGTCGCCTCGTGGCCGAGGTCGACGTCGTTCTCCTTCACGTCGATGTAGGGGTAGGTGTCGGAGCGCGAGTCCTCGTCGAGGATCAGCGCGTCGCAGACGACCTTCGACTTCGAGCCCGTCGCGCCCTTCGCCACCTCGAGCAGGCCTCGGTAGCCGCCCCGCCCGCCGTTCTTGGAGATCGACTTGGAGGTGATCACCGACGTCGTGTTCTTGCCGACGTGGACGACCTTGCCGCCCGCGTCCTGGTGCTGGCCCTTGCCGGCGAAGGCGATCGACAGCACCTCGCCGTGCGCGCGGTCACCCAGCAGCCAGATCGCCGGGTACTTCATCGTCAGCTTCGAGCCGAGGTTGCCGTCGACCCACTCCATCGTCGCGTCCTCGTAGGCGACGGCGCGCTTCGTGACGAGGTTGTAGACGTTGTTCGACCAGTTCTGGATCGTCGTGTAGCGACAGCGCCCGCGGGGCTTGACGACGATCTCGACCACCGCCGAGTGGAGCGAGTCGGACGAGTAGATCGGCGCAGTGCAGCCCTCGACGTAGTGCACGTAGGCGTCCTCGTCGACGATGATCAGCGTCCGCTCGAACTGGCCCATGTTCTCCGCGTTGATGCGGAAGTAGGCCTGCAGCGGCATCTCGATGCGCACTCCCGGCGGCACGTAGATGAAGGAGCCGCCAGACCAGACGGCCGAGTTGAGCGCGGCGAACTTGTTGTCGTTCTGCGGGATGATCGTCCCCATGTACTGCTTGACGATGTCCTCGTGGTCGCGCAGGGCCGAGTCCATGTCGAGGAAGATCACGCCCTTGGCCTCGAGATCGGCCTGGAGCTTGTGGTAGACGACCTCCGACTCGTACTGCGCCCCGACGCCTGCGAGGTACTTCTTCTCCGCCTCGGGGATGCCGAGCTTGTCCCAGGTGTCGAGGATCTCTGCCGGCAGGTCCTCCCACTTGTCGACCTGCTTCTCGGTGGGCCGGATGTAGTAGTAGATGTTGTCGAAGTCGATCTCGGCGACGTTGCCGCCCCACGTTGGAAGCGGGCGCGCGTAGAAGTAGTCGAGCGACTTGTGCCGGAACTCGCGCATCCACGCGGGCTCGTTCTTGTGCTCGGCGATCGCCTCGACCACCTCGTGCGACAGGCCGCGGCCGGACTTGAAGAAGTAGTCCTTGGCGTCGTCGGGGTTCGAGAAGCCGTACTTGTACTCGCTGCGGATCTCCCTGACGACCTCGTTCTCGGTCGTTGCCACGACGACCACCTCCCAGCTGCTGAGCAAGAGGCCCGGACCCACTTGTCGCCCGCGCCATCCTCCGCAGGCTTTGTGATGATTATACAGTAGAAACAATTAATATCGGTTTTACACCCGCGGCATCGATACGATCTGATCGTGACAAGGACGATGAGCCAGGCAGCCGCTCAGCAGGGTGCGACGCTCCATCGCGCACTGAGCGACCCAAGCCGTGTGCGGATCCTCGAACTCTTAGAGCAGGCTGAGGCGCCTCTCGACGCCCGTGAGCTGGGAACGCGCGTCGGTTTGCACTTGAACACCGTCCGTTCGCACCTTCGCGTCCTTGCCGAGGCAGGCCTCGTGTCGGCAAGACGCGAGGAGCGCACCCGCCCGGGCCGGCCGCGCCTCCTCTACGAGGCCGCCGCCGAGCCGCTCGACGAACGCGCGCTCGCCAGCTATCGCCTGCTTGCGCAGATCCTCGCCAGCCACCTCGCTGGCTCAGAGCGCGACCCCAGCGCTCGCGCCGAGGAGGCTGGACGGGCATGGGGCACGCACCTCATCCGCAAACCGGCACCGTTTACGTCGATCTCGAAGGAGGAGACGATCGACGAGGTCGTTCGTCTCCACGAGCAGTTCGGTTTCAGGCCGGAGCTCAGGCGAGCCAAGAGCGGGCAGGAGCTCGTGCTGAAACGCTGTCCCTTCCAGGAGGTAGCGACGACCTACCAATCCGTCATCTGTCCGGTCCACCTCGGTCTCATCGAGGGGAGCGCTGGCGGAGCTCGGGACTGGCGTCGAAGCAGATTGGCTCGAGCCCTTCGCCGAGCCAGGCGCCTGCGTCGGCCACTTGACGGGCGCGTAAAGGCGGCCTCGATCCGCTTGTTCTGCGCGCGGATTTCGGTGGTCAAGACGGCGGCGACCCGCGCTAGTCCTCGGCTGGCGAGGTCGAATTCGCAGGAGGGCTGGACCATGGACGCGAGTGTGGGAGACACAGGATCGTCGTCGAGTCGGAGCAGGCCGCTCAGTCCGGTCGGGCGGGCGTCATCGAGGAGGTACTGGCCCACGATCCGTCGCGTTTCCGCGTCCGCTGGGACGACGGGCGGACGAGAACCGGCCGGGCACGAAGGAGGGGCCGCTCGGCGGATCCTTTCTGCTCTCTAGCTGCCGGTCGGTGTGAGCTGCTCGTCGATCCAGGCGTCCGCCTCCGCCGGCTCGAGACCGCGCGCTAGGCCGATCTCTCCTGAAAGAAGCTGCCGTGCCTTCACGTAGAGCTCCTTTTCGCGCGACGACAGCTGCGACTTGGTGCCTTTCCCTCTCAGCCTCCGCTCGCGACGCGCGCTGTCACGCACGACCTCTGCAAGCTCCAGCGGATCGCCGCCGCTCAGTTTCGCCTGCCCCTGCCTCAGACGCTTCACCCAGACGTCCCCGCTGAGCACGCCATCCTCGCGCAGCGTCTCTTGCACACGGCGCACGTCCGCCTCGCTGACCAGCGGCCGCAGCTGCTCGCGTGCCCGCTGCATCGGCAGCGTCACCGAGAGGCCGTCTGCGAGCTCGAGCACGACGATCTCCTGCTCCACACCGAGAACCACCGTCCTCTCCCGGGCCGCGACGCGGCCCGCCCCGTGCGACGCATACACGACCACGTCCCCAACTGCCAGCCTCACTCCATCAAAGTAGCGTCACGGCGATCTGTACCAGCCTGCCGCGACTGGCTTCGTCAACTGTCGACGGTCGGGCCACGCCTGCGTGTTCGCCCGCTCGACGTACGCGTCCCGGTGCCACACCTGCCTATCCCACGAAGCGACCAAATACGGCGCAGGCGACGAGCAGCATCGCTAAACAGTTTGGGCACTCCGCGGAGCGGGGCCCCGTCGAACGGTACGGCCGAGCGCCGTCAGGAACATCACGCTCTTCCCCTCTGCGTGAGGGGAGAAGAACTGCCGTAACCTCGTCGTCGAGGAACGTAAGTCCGGTGGCGCCGAAGCGAAGTGCGTAGGCGGCGAGGTAGAGTCGGCCGCCGACGATTCCTCCCTCGAGCTGAGCGACCCGATAACCGCGGTTGCCGAACCGGGCGAGGACCGGCTCGAGATCCGCAAGGCAGTAGACGTTCGCCCCGGCGGCGGCCGGAAGCTCTTGGAAGAGGCCGAGTCGGCCCGCAATCGCCCGAAACTCGCCTTCCTCGAGGAGCTCGAGCGCCCGCTCGGTGCGCCGGAGGAAGTAGGCACCGGGCGGCAGACCCTCGACCGCGTGTGCGATCACGTAGAGGTCGATCAGGCTCGACTCCGGGTCTTCCGTGAAGTCCGCTGGAATCGTGGCGGTCGCGACGACGAGCGCAGTGGAGAGTTCCTCAAAGGTGAGCGAGCGCGAGACGTCGAAACGACGCGCCGAGCCCCGGCGGAGGATGACGCTCTCGAGCGGCTCGGTCGGCCAGTCCGCCGACGCGAGCGGACGAAGGGGAAAGAGCTCGCTCAGCGAATCTGGTTCCCGACGCGGAAGGACCGCGCCGCGCCAGCGTGCGACCTCCTCACCGTGCTCGAGGCTCGAGGCGCTATGGATCTCGCGGATCGCCGGGTAGTCGATTTCTCTCGAAGACAGCGGCTCGGTCCCGAGGCTCAACACGGGGGCGTGTGGCGCAGGCACTGGCGGCTCGGCCGTTCGCCCGAGCGGAACGAGGGCAAGAGCCCCTTCCCGAGCCGGGTCCAGTCCGAGAACGTGCTCAATGTCCCGATCCGCGAAACCTGCGACGACCTTGGGTGCGAGTCCCTGAGCGGCGGCTACGGCAAGCAGGTTCGCGTGGAGCGTTCCAGCGTCCCAGAAGGCGTGGCGGTAGGCTCTGTCTCGGTACTTCCAGGCGTTGCGCCAATACGTCGAGGCGCTCGCGACGACGACCGGCGCCCGAGCCAGCGACGGCTCGACGCCGGCGGCCTCGATGAACGCGCCTCGGTAGTCACCGACACGCAGGCGCCGAAGCGCAAAGTCGTGCACGCCGAAGTGGTAGAGGCCCGCTGGAAGATCCGGGAGGTCACGGCAGGCGAGATAGAGGTCGACGTGGTAGAGAGCGCCCGTGTTCGGTGCCGCCCGGAAGTAGACGCCGCCGCCGGGGGAGCGCTTGACCTTCGTGATCCCGGCCGAGTAGTAGAGGACGCGGGCGAGCGCCCCGAGACCCGGCACCTGCTCGGCTGGCTCGGTCTCTCGCCCGACCGACGCCGAGATAGCGCGGAGCGCCGAGACGGTTCCGGGCTCGAGCTGACGAGGGAGCGGGATCGTCTCGAGATCGTGGTAGAGCTTGAACGGCACCGGCTGGTTGTCCCAGTCGAGGTGGTGCGGGTTCGCACGCAGCCGCTCCTCCGAGTGCTTCGTCCGCTCGTGATAGCCGCGGGCGACCTCGACGTTCTCGTTCGCCACGCGGCCACTGTATTTGTCGGCACCGCGAGGCAGCCGCCGACAGACCCCCTCGGTGATCGGATGAAGACGATTTCGGCGACCGGCGAACCACTCGTAGATCTGCTCGCGCGAGTCGAAGTGGCCGGCAGGGATCGGTACCGCGAGCGGTACTCTGACCTACGAGAAGCCGCTTACGAGGAGCCGATTAACGGGAGACAGGGAGATGGAGACACTGACGCAGATGCAGTGCGTCGCGTGCCGCAAAGACGCACCGACCGTTACGGATGCGGAGATCGCCGAATTTCATCCCCACGTCTCTGACTGGGAAATCCTGGAGCTCGATGGAATCAAACGCCTGAGACGCGCCTTTTCGTTCGACGACTTTGCGCAGGCGTTGGGATTCACGAACAAGGTAGGCAAGCTTGCAGATGAAGAGGGACATCACCCTGCGCTGCTGACCGAATGGGGCAAGACGACGGTCACATGGTGGACGCACAAGATCAGGGGCCTGCATCGCAACGATTTCATCATGGCGGCGAAGACAGACGTGCTGTATCAGCCATAACCGACCCACGTGCAGGGTGCGGAAGCAATGAGGGAGCGGGTGCGGACCGCGCGGGTAGCCCGGCTCGCGACGACCGACCCGGACGGGCGCCCACACCTCGTGCCGATTGTCTTCGTCCTCGATGGCCAGACGCTTTACTCGGCCGTCGACGCGAAGCCGAAGCGCTCGCGCAGGCTTCGCCGGGTCGCGAACGCCCGCGAGCGGCCTCACGTGACCGTCCTTCTCGACCATTACGAAGACAACTGGGGCAGGCTCTGGTGGGTGAGCCTCCGGGGACGGGCGCGGGTGCTCGATACGGGAGAGGAAGCCGAGCGGGCCCTCCAGATGCTCGTCAATAAGTACGAGCAGTACCGACGCGAGCCCCCCGGCCGCCCGGTGCTCGCCGTCGACATTCTCGAGTGGCGCAACTGGGACGCCTCGGCCACGGGGTAACGTTCGCCTTCAGACGAACTCCGGACTGGAGACGGGCGGCCCCGTCGGTGTACAAACCCGTCCTCAGATGCGCGGCCCTGGTCGAGCAGCGCTCGACTGGTCAGGATTTGCTCCCGATCACCTCCTCGATCCAGCCGAGCCCGGCCACCGTGTGGGGGAAACCGATCGTCGTCAGGGCGAGTAGGCCGACATGGCGGAGCTCCTCCGGACGCATCTGCTCGGCGAGCGCGCGGCGGGCGTGCGAGCGGACGGCTCCCTCGGCTTGCGCGCCAATCGCAATCCCGAGCTTGACGAGCCGGGCGCTGCGCTCGTCGAGCGGACCTACCTAGTAGCACCTCTGCGCCAGCTCTTGGTGGGCGGCGTGGACGCTGGGAAAGGCTACGCTCGAAACGCTGCTAGATATCAGGCAGGCAGCTCATCGCACACCTCTCTTCTCCCGCGCTGTTGGGTCCGACGGCACGACGGCTGGTGTGCCGCACCTCGGGGTCGCGCTCTCCGTCGTCTGAGCCTCAGGGCTCGAGGAAGACGGCCAGGGTGGCCGTGAACCCGTGCAGGAAGGCCTTGCCGCCGACCGGGCCGATCTCGCCGCCGCAGAAGCAGCCGGCGACTGCATCGATCCGGAGCATCTCGGTGACGACGCGCGCGTCGTGGTCCGGCTCGGGGAACATGTTCGTCCCGCGCCCGTTGCAGGTGAACAGCAGCGCCCCGACCGACCGCGCCCGGCCGGGCGCGTCGGCGAGCGCCTGCCGGAGATCTGCGTCCGCGGAGGCTGCGTCGCGGACGAAGAAGCGCAGCGTCTGGCCGACCCGGACGGTGTCGCCGAGCGCGAGCGCGCCGGTCGCCTCGTCGGCGCCGAGGAGACCGCGCATGAGGAAGTCGCCCGTGTCGTACTCGGGCCGGTTCTCGTCGATCACGAGCCCGGCGAGGAGCCCGCGCGCGACGAGCGCTTGCTCTTCGGGGGAGAGGGCGGCGATCTCCCCACGCAGGCGCTCGAGCGCCGGCTTTCCGGCGAGCTCGTAGACGACGTTGCCCTGGCAGCGGGTAATCACGGACTCGCGTCCGATCGGCCGGCAGCCCTGCGAGACGACGGTGAGGACGGACAGCCCCGAGAGGACGGCGCCGACGGCACCCTCGGCGTACACCGCGTCATCCAGGATAAGCGCCTGTCTACCGGGCTGCCGCCCGCCAGCGGCGAGCCCGCCGACCAGCGGGATCCGCTCGTGCGTCTCGTTCAGTCTTGCCAGGAACGGTCCGACCGGAAACGTAAAGGGATCAACGAGCAGCGCCACGAGCCCCGGGTCCTCGAGGTCGGGAAAGCCCGCCACCGCGATCCCCTCCCTCGGCTGCACGGCCGCAAGGTGGAAGCACTCGATCTCCGCGCCCGGCAGCGCAGCGGCCCAGACGGCGACCGCTGGGCCCTCCTCGAGCTCGCGGACACCCGCGACCACTCCCTCCGCGACGCAGCCGAGCAGGTGCCGGGGAGCAAGTTCCTCGCGTACGGCCTCGGCGACCGCCTCAGCCTCGACCAGGTGCGCGGGGGAGAGGAAGATGAACGCGAGGTCGACCGCGCCCCGGCACAGCACGCCACCGCGAGCTTCGCGCGCCGCCTCCGTCGCGGCGTCCCAGGCCGACTCCGAGGTTGACAGACCGGCCCCGATCCGGCAGGCGAGCGTCTGGCGCTCCATCGCGGGCCCCAGTGTACGTCGCGCGAAAATCCCGTGATCAATGGGCAACGCCGCCGGGAGGCCCCGCGTAGGGGAACTCCTTCGGCTTGGCGCCTGGCAGTCCAAGCTTCGGCGCCGGAGACTCGTCGGCGCGACGCCACTCGAAACCCGCGCCGACCGAGATAGGCGACCAGCTCCGCGCGGGCGAGCACGATGGGGGGAGAAAGCCCACCGGGGCCCAGGGATCGAGCCGAACCGTACCGCTTCGTCGGTGTCGACAACTGCGTGGTGCCCGCTGGGGCCGGTCCGGGTTCACGACCCGCGCCTCGCCCGAGGGCCGAGTTTGCTCACCCGTGCGGCGCCACGCGGCGTGCCCAGACCTATCGTTGTCTCATGAGAATATGGCGCCGCCCCTTGCGCGCGAGGCATTACGAAACGCGCGCGAGTCGCGCGGAGGACCCGTTCACTCCGCCGCGGGCCAGGCAGACATGAGAGTTCAAGCTGCCCGCGCGTCGTTTGAGCCGCCACTCAGGCCGCGTCGGCGAGCAGCAGCTGCGGGCGCCCTCCGCGCCAGCGGACGACGGCGAGTCGGTGGCCGCGCTGGAGGCCCGCCGTGTCGAGCTCGAAGGCGCCGAAGAACGTCGCCGTACGCAGCCGCCGCGCAGCGGCCAGAGGTTCGTCGGCGGCGAGCTCGAGGCAGTGGGCGGCAACGAGGGCGGCCGCGTGGGCCTGCGCCGCAACATAGTCAAGCTCGCCGAGCCCGCTCGCCCGCGCGTGGGCCACGAGCTCGGCCGAGCTCGGCCCGAGCCGCGGCGCGCCCGGAAGGTCAGGGTGCCACTGCACCGGAGCGAGGAGGCCTTCGGGGTCGGCGCCCAGCAGGATCGGGAAGGCGGCGAGGCCGGGCGAAACGCCTCCGAGCAGCGCCGCTGGCGCGAGCCGGCAGAGAGCGCGAAGCAGCGCGACCTCCCAAGCGGTTGGGCC
This sequence comes from uncultured Actinomycetes bacterium, assembly GCA_963708005.1. Lineage (GTDB taxonomy): Bacteria > Actinomycetota > Thermoleophilia > Gaiellales > Gaiellaceae > Gaiella. The sequence continues at coordinate 76,622 of CAVPRY010000002.1, forward strand.
GCACACCAGTACGGCCTCGGGGCTGCGCTCGACGACGGCCGCCGGCGAGTCACGGAACGAGAAGCTGCCGAGCAAGGTCAGGCCCAGGCGGACCGCCTCCCGCTCGAGCCCCTCCCGCGCGGAGCGGGCGAAGCGGCCGGCCGCGGCGACGAGCGTGACCGAGGCGCCGGGCCGAAGCAGCGCAACACCCCGGCCGAGCGCGACGAGGTAGCGGCTCGCCGGCGAGGCCAGCGAGACGACTCCTGGCAGCCGCTGGACGTCATCTGCGGCAGCGCCGTGGTTCCAGACGACCCCGGGCAGGCCCTCCGCCACCGCCCGCGTCGAGTCGCTGCCGTAGGGCCCCAGGACGAAGCGGCAGCCGCGCGCGAGGAGCTCGGCGTGGAGCCGGGCCGCCAGCGCGGGCGTGCTCTCGTCATCCTCAAGCAGGAGCCGCGCCCCGGCGCGGCGCGCCCAAAGCTCGAGGCCCGCCCGCATCTGCATGCCCTGGACGCGGTAACGCCCGCTCGCCGGCACGGGCGCACCGACCAGCGCCCCCGCTCTCCGGGCGAGCGCCTCAGGCCGCCGAGGGCGCGAGGATCGCGACCGGGATCTCGCGACGGGTCTTCGCCTGGTAGTCATCGTACTGGGGCCACATCTCCGTGAGCCGCGGCCAGAGACGCGCTCGTTCCTCCAGCCCCGCGGTCTCGGCCGTGACCGCGAGCTGGCGTCCCCGCACCTGGATTGTCGCCGCCGGGTTGCTGCGCAGGTTCAGATACCAGGCGGGATGCGAGCGAGCCCCGCCGGCGGACGCGACGACCACGAAGCTGTCGCCCTCCTCGACATACAGGAGCGGAGTCGTGCGCCGCCGTCCGCTCTTGCGCCCGGTCGTGGTCAGAAGCAGCACCGGGACGCCCTTCCGGAGCCGGCCGCCAAGGCGCCCGCCGCTGGCTCGGTAAAGCCCGACATGGAACTTGACAAACGCGCTGAAGAGGAATCGCCTCACGACCCCAAAGGTATACAGCGGTGACCGGCAGCCCGCGGTAACAGACCGGCCACTCCCCACCCAGGCCTCTCGCGCGCGCACGCGCGCGTCCGAAATAGTGTCGGCCTCCACGGCGGCCTCCAGGCTGGCGGAGTCTGCGCCTCGTGGAGATGCCGGGCCATAAATAGCGAGGCCTTCTTCTAATAGCGCGACCTTCTTCGACGCGATCTTCGCTAAAGGAGCGGCGGAGCCAAACGCCGTCTCTTCCGTCCCCAAAAATACGGTTCCGTCACTCCCGGGAACACGTGTATCCATGCGGGTTTGCTCACACGGACAGGGGGACGGTCATGGGTTCTGTCCGTCCCCCCTCATCCGGGTGCGCCGCTGCTTGTGCAGATGGTGCTGCCTGGGGAACAGTTCGGGCTCTCAGCCTCGCGCAGCGGCTGAACGGCTGATGGGTCATCTTCGGGGCACAGCACGCGAGAGCCCGATCTGTAACTCAAAGGCGATCAGCCGGCTGGCCGGGAGCGTTTCGTTCGGCCGGGGGCGTGCCACGCTGGTGGAGTACTTGGTCATTGTTAGCCACACGCCAGTGTCGCACTCGATTCGCGCGCTCGCAGAACGCGAATCGCGAGGTCGAGTAACGCCGTCCGGGTCGGCGGACACCTCCCGTCGCCAGAGGTTTTCGCCCCTCTCCCTGCGTCCCCGGCGTGTGGAAAGCTCGAAGAGCGGACACCTCCGACGTCTCTCGCGTCACCAGTCCCGGAATCAACCCGAACTGAGCTGAGTACGTCACCGTTCGGTCCGAGGATCGTTACGATCTGAGAACGCCGCTTGCCTCTCTCGAGCGCGTTGCCAGCGTTGCCTGGCCCAGTCGAGTGCGAGCTCTGTGACGCGCTTGACCACGACATCCTTCGCCACCTCGGCCGACAGCCAGATGAGAAGTACTTCTGAGAAGGAAACTCCGTATCCTTCCTCCTCCCTGGAACAGCGTCTCGACAGTCACCTCGCAGGACTACAGCGATCCCGGGAAAGCCCTCGCGGTTGGCTGAGCATGAGCCGGCTGCGGCCGTTCTCCGGTGCGCCGAGTGCGGTCGAGAGCCGGAGCACGACGAGAACGCGGAAGACGATTGGCGAGCAGGAGCGATGGGCTAGGCGAGCTGCACGTGTTTTTGCCCGGAGTGCTGTCGGCGGGAGCTTGTGGAGATCCACGGCGCTGACCCGTGTCCGCAGCCCGCGACGATGTACGCAGGCACGTTTTGGCGTTTCGGTCGGCGAGGCGGCGTAGACTCGTCCGTATGGCCAACCTCATCGCGAAAATCCGCAAGTGGTTAGGGATCGGGAAGAAGGCCTAACCCACTCCGCGCTGCGTGTGGCCGCCAAGAGAGGATTCCGACGCAGCACATCTTTGATTTCCTCAAGAGCCGCAACGCCCGCATAGCCTGCCCGTTCTGTGGCCACGAACAGTGGCACGGATGGGATGAGCGCGTAGCGCTAGAGCATGTGATCGGAAGCAACGCCGTCGACCGACGCACCGAAGCCTTCCCGCTCACGTGCGCGAACTGCGGCTTCATCCGGTTTCAATCTGCGCACGTACTCGACGATCCACGGGCCACGCCTCGAAACCCCCGTGAGCCAGCGGGGTAATGCTCAGCTCATGCGCGTCTTCGATGAGCTATGGGCTCTCTTCTGGATCTTGTTCTGGGTCGGCCTGATCGTCTACGCCACCGGCGTACAGGGCTTCGTCAGCGGCCTTCTCTTCGGATAGCTCGTTCTTCGCGCAAAGTCGGAGTAGGGTCGAAAGGCCTGCGGCTCCCGGAGCGGTGATTCCCCGAGAGACACCCCCGGGAGCCGCGGAAAGCCGTAAAAGTCGGCGAGTCGCGAAGTCCTAGCTACCGCTACGCCGTAACCCACTGGGGTGCTACGTTGGGCTTTCGGGGGAGGAGACGTAGTACGTCGGGCCTACTGCGAGGGAACATGGGGTAGCGTGGGCCTGGCGTTCTACGGGGATGGATCTCTTTACGTGACGCAGAACGCGCGACATGCGCGCGCTGCCATGTGGCAGGCACCCTTTGCGCCCGCGGGACACAGACGTTAGTGTCATGTCTCACGCGGTGGGACTCCCCCTCCTATCGCTCGTCATCGGGGGTCACTGTGGCTACACCCCCACGAGATCGCGGCCTTGGATGACGTGATACGCGGGTCGTGGGGGTGGGGTGTCGGCGGTTCGGTGCAATCGCAGCCCGCGGCCCGCGCATCGTCTGTTCGGGGTTCGAGGCGCGTGGCGCGAGTGGGCGGGCTACACGAGCTGCGCGTAGTCTTGCTGCATGAGTGACTTTGTCGCCAAGATCCGCAAGTGGCTGGGACTTGAGAAGAAGTCCGCCACTACGCCACCGCCCGGCTCGTAGTCCAGAGCGTTAGCGCCGAGCGTTTACTTTGAATCCGCGTACGGGGGCGGATGCGGGTGTGCGCCGCGCGCCCATGTCTGTGGCCGGTTACGGCCCTGGTTCCTCTCTGGGCTAACGAGTCGGGCCGGCGAGGGCCTCCGACTCGTGACGTTTACGGCGCCCACGGGGCGACGGTGAAGCTGAACGCGAGCCCGGATGCGAGCAGACCGAGCGACCAACGAAGCAGGTTTGCGCCCTTGAGCGGGGGCCAAGGTGCCAACGGGGCCGGGAGTACGTTGTTGAGGTACGCCATCACCGCCCGATAGACGGCCAGACCCCAGAAGACCGTAGTGGCCAGAAACGCCAGCCCGACGATGAGGAGCACGGCGGTTCGCACCCGCGAGAGGCTAGCGAGGTAAGGAGGGCGAAGGCCCGACAGAGCCGTTGGGGAGCACGACGAGCGTCCCCAGAGTTGCCCTGTGCGGCTCTGAGAGCCACGCTCCTGCGTCGAACGGGTGTTCGTGTGGCCTTCCCACCCTGAATAGATCAGAGGCAGGGAGAGGCTCAGGCTAGGAGTCCCGTGTGCCGAGCCCGGCAAGCCGGGCACCCGTGAGGGAGGACATCCCTCCTGGCCACAGGGCCAGTGCAAACCATGCTACGCCATCTAGGGCGTGGGAGCGGTTAAGGCGTCGTTCCGATCCTAACCACTTACGGATGCCCGAGTAGAGTCCTGCTGCGATGCCCGACGCTCCGCTGCTCCGCGCGACCGACACCACCGGCGAGATCTACGACGACCCGTCCGAGGACGTGCTGTTCGTGTTTATGGAGGATCTTCAGTCGCCGGGAGCGTCTTTCGTGGTGAAGCGTGTCGAGAAGGGTCGTGAGGGCGAGTTCATGCGCGTGACGCGCCAAGACAATGGCGCCTATCTCCTCGAAGGCCCGGGCACGCAGGGGATCGACGGCGCGGGGTCGATGAGAGCCGTCCACGAGTCGCTTACCCGGTGGTCGGGCCGGCTCGAGGATCCGCGCGCGCAGAGTCCGATGTGTGTCTCGGGTCGTTGATCCTCTCCGGCGGGTGGCGTCGTTAGGTTCGGCCGACGCTCGTCCGCGTCGTGGCAGTACTTGGTTGGTGTGAAGCGAACGACGGATTCGCACCCCCTTGAGTGCCGAAGCTCAGCAGGTTTCGGGGTTTCGGGAATGGTCGCTGCCCGACGTCGAGGCGGGTGCGGCGTGATGCTCCCGGTTTCGCCCGCTCTACGCCGAGCCGTCGAGGCGATTCTGTACCGCCGGCATCCCGTCCGTGCGGTGGGCGAGCACAACAGTCGCGAGGCGTCCCTCGTGGATCGGCTTCGAGATTGCCGCGACGTGGAGTCCGTCGAATTGGACGCCGAGCCACGGCGCCGCTGGCGATCCGACCGCAGGGATCTGCTGGTCGAAGGTGTCAGAGAAGTCGCGGTAGATGAGCAGGTCAAGGTTCGCCATGGCTGCTCCTTGTTCGGGCCGCGGGAACATAGGAGCAGCGCCGCGATCGACGGAGATCTCGAATTGGACGCGTACGCCGCCGACGTTGGCGTCGCTTGGCTCTGCGGCCGTGACTCTCCAGCCGTGCGCGATCACTTGGCCGACGGCTGGCACGGCGTACAGGGTGAGCACCTTGGAGGTGTCGTCGGGGTAGTGGGCGAGGACGCGGTGTCCGCCGGTAATCAGGGGCATGAGGTCCTGGCCTTTCGTCCTAGTCCTGGGCTACTCGATCTGGTCGACCTCGAAGAGACCGTCGATGTCGCCGCCGGCCACGACGGAGACGCAGGATCTCGAAGCGGCGCCCATCGGGGAGCGTGAGGACTTCGCCCGGCTCCCATGTCCCGATAGAAGTCGCGAACGTCGCGATCTCACCGCCCTTGGCGGCGTAGAGGCGGAAAGAGAACAGCTCCGACTGAAGCTCTGCCGGATCTGTTGGTATCTGCACGACGTCCACCCTACGGGCGCGGGCGTGGCGGCGGAGTTGACCGGCGTTCAGTCGTTACTCGTAGCTTGGATGAAGGCCCTTTAGCCGTGACCCGCCGTCGGCGGCGTGGTTAGCCGCTACGCAGCGAGCGGAATGGTGCGCACTGGGGCCAGCGCCTGCGAGAGCCGGGCGCGGCACCGAGGCAGCCCTAGCCAGGGTTGCGCGCTGCGAGCTTTTGAACGTCGAGTGCGATCTCGCGCACGGCGCTCTCGAGCGCCTCAGTCCGTGCGACGAGTTCTTGGATCACGAGCGAGGTCGAGGTGGTCGACAGCAGCGGCTCCTTACGGACGTGAACCAGGGTGTTCACGCGCGCGACCAAGGTGTCCGTCAACGTTTCCAACGGTGGCCCCTTCTCTCGGTGGCAGGTGCGCTGCTGACCCTGCAGGAACTCTGTTCGCCGAGGCTCCTTCGTCTCTCGCGTTGAAAACGCGTTGACGGCCTTCGGGGGTTCGGCCGGAGTTCTAGCCACAGGGCCAGGTCAGACCATCTTACGCCCTTTCGCCAATCCCTCCTATGACCCTCTCTGGGGGTCTCGGGAGGTGACCCGGGGGATCAGATTGATTCTCGGAGCGCGCTGGCCGCAGCTTGCAGACGGGCACTGACCTCGGTTAGTTCCCGCGCCGCAAGATCAATGCGTTCTTGCTGGGTGTCTGCCCGCTCTTGCTGGCTGTCAGCGCGCTCACGAACCACCTTGAGCTGGCTCGCCATCTGATCGACCGACCGAGTGAGGTCAGCCAGCTGAGCGGCGATCATCGCCGTGTCCCCTTGGCTGCCCGTCATCTCCGTAACAGGCCGAGTGTATCCCTTCCGGACTTCTGCTCTGGCGCGTCGCACGTGGGACTCGCCGGGGGGCCCGCTCCTCGGCTACGGAGGACACCTTCGACTGGTACGCGCAGGATTACGAAGGAATATCTGGTACCTCGGGTTGGGTGACGGTTCGGCATCTCCGCTCCTGCACGGGGACGGACGGCCCGTCGCAGGGGCGGCCAGTTACACCGACGGCTCTCAGCCAGAAATACGAACGACCTACCCGATCTGCGTTCTCCCTGAGGCCGCTATGCCGGAAGCCCGACGCTACCCACGTGTCGGACACTCCGGTGGCGAGCCTCACCGAGCATTTCGTACCGTAGGCCATTAGTCCCAGTGTCCCTGCCTCGGCGCTCTCGGATAGGGTTTGGCGTCGGGCGGTTTCCGCGTCTGCGGCGGAATCTATTGTCGGTTGGTCGGCCGGGCGAAGCGCTCGTGCACGGATTCCTCGATGACCGCTAACTGCTCGAGAAGGTCGGCCTCGGAGAGCGCCCGCAACCGCGTGTAGAACGTCTCGGATGTGCGGCCGTTCCCGAGCGCCAGGAGGTCTTGATCCTCGCTTGCCTCCGTGATCGCGCTCCACGTCGTCGTCGTGAACCGTGGCACGTCTTGAGCCTCCATCGCACGACGCTCGAAGTCGTAGATGGACAGGCGAGCCACGGGCGAGGAAACCGCCACGCTGAGGGGACGAGCCAGCCACTCGATCTCGATGCTGCGATCGAGGCCGTCGCGTAGGAGGTCGGGCTGGAGAAGGTGGAGCAGCAGACGTGCGTAGGTGCTGGTGTCGCGCATGAGCACGCGAAGGTCGATCCCACTCAATGCAGCGCGAATATCCCGGTCCGCCTTGAGTTCTTCGCGCCCCTCGAGGAAGCACCGATAGCCCGACGCGAAACCGCGCAATAGCGCGTGAATGCCGGCGAGCGCTGTCGGATATGTATCGCCCAATCGGACGCGGTGATCCATCCTCGGCCCATTGGCGTGTGCCGTGACGCGCTTCATCTGGTCGGTGTTGACGTGCTCCCACGCAGGAAGTGCGACGCCGGGGTCTTGGTCGCTGTCCGCCCCGAGCGCAGACATGTCGAAGCGGCGCCCTCCGGGTGCCGTCTGCCAGTTCGGAAGCATTCCGGTTCGATCGAGCGAACCGAAGTCGGCCCCTGCGCCCGGGTTCAGCAACATCTCGAGATCCACCACGACAGGCTCGTCCGCGCTGGCGATGAGGTTGTCGAAATGAATGTCCGTAGCGGCGAGCACGTGGAGCGCGGCCAGGGTCACCCCACACCGGACGTAGAACCTGTCGACCTCGTCCTCCGTCGCGCAAGCCTCGACCGGCACCCACGTGCCCCAGTGATGAGAGCCGCGGTCAAGGACCCTTGCGGCCGTCAGCGTGCAGCCCGGCTCTTTCCCGTTGAGCCAGGCCAGCACCGTCGCCCAAGCGCGTTCGCCGCCCGCGCTCCGCGGCTTGTAGACGAAGCGGTGGCCGCTCTCGAGCATCAGCGCCACGACGGTAGCTCCCTCATCGTGCCGATCGGAGAGATCCGCTTCGGCACGGATGATCGAGCCGTGAACCGGTTGCAGATCCGCGTCGAGCAGGTTCTCGAGATCAGCGAAGTCGACCGCGTAACGGTCGCAGAGTTGTGTGGTCGTCAGCACCCACTGGTCGACCGCCTGCGACAGCAGGCGCGCGAGCACCGGGTAACGATCGAGCAAGCGCAGAACCCCGCCGCCCCGCATCATCTCGACGAACGCGTTGTAGATCTGCGTCGTCTCTGGTTGCTCGCAGAACTGTGTCTCGAACGCGGCGAGCGGCGCGTGGCGGAAACGGAACTCGTAGAACTCCTGGCCGAGCGGACCACTCGCGACGAACGTGAGGTGCGCGAGCAGTTGGCGCTCTAGCATCGCCGCCGCCGCCGCGGAAAGCACCTCCAAGTTGGAGCTTCGCGCTGATGCCTCGACACGAGCGTGGCGCACTGCACCAAGCAGGAGATCCTCGAACGGCAGCGGCGTTCCCCGATCCCCGGCGCAGTCCGAGGCAACCCCATCCGAACTGCTCACGAAGATTGCGCGGAGCGTCTCCACCCACGGCGGCGGCTCCACGACCTGCTGCAGACCTGCCAAGGGGGCATCCAACTCTTGCCGTCCGATGGCGGCATTGGCGAGCCTGCTCGACAAGATCTCGTCGCTCCCCAAGACCGTCCGCCACCGCCCCCACCGCGCGCGCGCACGTCGCGCGTCCGGGATCGACTCAGCGGACGGCGGCCGACGATCCCAGAGCGGCGCAGCGCGCGCCGCGATATCAGAGAGCCACGCCTCGGTGCCGCGGGCCGGTTGCGTCGAAGGCCTAGAAGAACACCGGAGGATGCCAGCTCACCGTGTAGCTGAGGCAACCGCGGGCGCATGAGCTTTCAGGAGGTCGGGGCTTCGGCTTCTTCTTGATCAACGCCGCGACCTCGGCGAGACTCTCGTCCCCCGCGTTGAAACGCTGGGTAATGTCGCGCTTGACATCACGCTCGAAATCGCTGCGCGAAAACGAGTATCCGAACTCGCGGGCGATCTCGAGCACCTCCTCGGCCGTCACTCGGCCTCCTCGCTCCACGGCCGCAAGCACACGCACGCCGAGCTTGGGGTCCTTCTGAGCCTTCGCGAGGAAATCGAGGGGCGAATCGGGCTTCATCGGGCCGACCTCCAATCGTTGCGCACCACCCGTGAGGCGAGCGTACACACGCCGTCAGCCGATGACAAACGCCGCGCGTCTGCTTCCATCTCCGGCGGTCAGGAGGCGGCATCCGACTGGGATGAAGCAGTCGCGGCCGATGAAGCAGCGCGGCCGCTCCTAGGCAGGCGCACGAGCCAAGCCAGGAGCGCCGTCTGACCCCACGCAACGTCTCGCGCGCGCACGCGCAGAGAACAATAGTGTCGAGGCAGCGCAACTCACGTTGGACCCAAAGAGCGCCTCTCATGGCATCACTGCCGGGGACGCGTGTTTCCGGCTAGCTGCTTGGGGCGCCACGAGCGCGGCCACGAGGGAGCCGGGCCAGGGCTCGAACCGCTCGGCTATATATATTGAGCACGCGTCCGTTAGCCGATCGGGCGCACGTTTTGAGCTTGGAGTCCTTTCGGCCCTTGCTCGACTTCGAACTCGACGCGGGTGCCCTCGGCGAGGCTCTTGAAGCCTTCCCCGGCGATTGCGGAGTGATGCACGAAGACGTCGTCACCGCTCTCTTGCGCGATGAAGCCGTAGCCCTTGTCGTCGCTGAACCACTTGACGGTTCCGGTTGGCATCGACACCTCTTCTCGGGGATCGTTTCGAAACGGGCAGAGGAGCGCACGCCCACTGCCGGTGGGCATTCTTGTCAGGCGCCCAGATTACAACGGAGAGGCGTTCTATAGGCTCGATACAGATGCGCGATCTGGGTTCGCGCGGGCTACTGGACAACATGTTGTTGTAGGAGGGAGCCCGTGGCAGCGAAATCGAAACGACGCAAGGACAGTGATCCGGCGCGGCCACTTGGCCGGACGCGCTCCCCGGGTTCGCTGTATTCATACGGGCTTTAGGGGTCCGAGGAGGGGTCTGAAGAGGGGCCAAGTCCATCCGGCGCCCCGCCCTCATGGTGCACTCCGCCGCGCCGACCATCACGCACGGCCGGCCGCAAGGTCCCGCGCCCTTCAGTCCAGATCGGCCCCGTCCGCCCCCTTAGGAGTCCCATGCGAGGAAGCAAGAAAACAGCACGGTATTCCAGTGCGGCGAGACCAGGCGCCACGAGCTTCGGTCCGCCCGAGAAGCGTGCGAAGAAGTGCGGTTCCGCGGCGCGCAGTTTGGGTTGACTAGGAAGCGCGGTCGAGCAGGTTGGTGTAGAGAGCGTCGAAGCGCCTTGCCAGCGCTCGCCAGGAAAAGGCGCCACGAATCTGCTGCCTGGCATGGTCGGCCCGTTCCTTTCTGGCGGCATCATCGTTGACGGCTTCGACGAGCGTGTCGGCGAGGGCATCGACGTCGTCCGGCTGGACGAGCCAGCCGTTCGGCTTCCCGGCGATGGTGTTGACGAAGGAGAGCGGTCCACCGGTGCAGGTCGCGATCACCGGCAGACCACACGACATCGCCTCGAGGAACACCAGCCCGAAGGGCTCGTCGACCGAAGGGCCGACGAAGACGTCGGCACAGGACAGCCCCAGCGGGAGCTCGTCGTGCCCGCGCCAACCGCTGAAGAAGACACCATCCACGGCCAGCTCCCTGGAGACCGTGTGCGGGTGCTCGCCCTCCCATTCCCCCGGCGATCCGCCCCAGATCAAGAGCGGCGCCGGGGTCTCGAAGCGTGGCCGCGCCCGAGCGTAGGCTCGCACGAGGAGCGGTACGCGCTTGAAGCCGAGGTAGCGGCCGACGAACAGGAGCAGCGGAAGCGGCTCGCCGCCGCGACTCGTGAACGCATCCAAGGCCTGCAACGGGTAGCGGATGCTTCCTGGGTGCCCTGACTCGTCCCAGCCTTGGGGGTCGTCGACGAGCCAGTGGCGCAGGAGTTTGAGACGCTCGTCGCGCGTGAGCGCCGAGCGGTCGAAGAGATCCGTATCGACGCCGTTTGGGATCACCTCGATCAGATCCTCCGGGACGCCCAGGAGACGCACGGCTTCGGACGCGACGTGGGGCGAAATGCAGATGATGCGCCGGCTGTGCCGGGCAGACGCTTCGAGGCGAGAGGCCCAGTCCTTGCCGTAGCGGTATCGGCTCAGATTCGTCCGCCGCAGCAGCTCGCGTTCCGTCTCAGGCAGGCGGCAGTCGGGCACCTCACCTGACTCGACGGCGGCCGCAAGCCGCTCGAGACTCGTGTCCAGCGCGACAGCCACCGCGTCGAGGCGCCCGACGCGATCAAGCATCTTCAGCTCGGTGCCGTGCAGATGCGTGACGAGGGCGCGCTCGGGCCAAAGCCGTGCGGCGGCCTCGTGCATCGCCGTCAGGTGATGCAGGTGAATCACGTCGACGTGGCCGAAGCCTGCGCGCTCGAACACGCCCTCCCACCCCGACACCTGAGCCTCCGCCTGCTCCGGGCCCAAAGCGGCAAAGACAGGATCCGGCGCTCCCTCCCGATCCTCGAAGGAGCCGTGGAACGGAACCGGCCCGACAAGCTGATCCTCACCGCGCCCGAAGCGCTCAAAAGCGGGCGTGTAGTCCGCTACCTCCACGTGGAGTCCCTCGAAGAAGCTGCCAGCGTGCGTCTGCTCCCCCACCGAGCCGAGCGACCCCGAGGCAAGCACAACCTCCCAGCCGGACCCCACGAGCGCGAGAGAGAGATACCGGGCAACCTGCGCCGAACCGCCGCGCGGGTAGAACATCAGGCCCATTCCCAGTCGCATGCGTTGCCCCCGGCGCTCAGGTGACTTGTACGAGACTCCAGGACTCGGATCGCTCGGCCCGCGAGTCGATGGCTCAGCGGGGGGTGAACGTCGCCACGATCGGACGATTACCGCTGGTATCCGAAAGCGTGTAGGGAACGTCGGGCTCGAGGTCGATGTCGAGGAACACCGAGCTGCCGGGGGGGATGGTCTGCATCGCGCCGAGGAAGGTGCCGGGGGCGGACCCCTTGAATCCTCCCTCTCCCCAAGCGTCGATGTCCTTGAGCGTCTTCCCTGGCTCGAACCGCACCAGGAAGAACTCCCGCTCCGAAGTGTCACCGTTCTTCAGCTCCAGGGTCTGCGGCCCTGCTTCGAGAGCCGGGATGTCGTATCCGCCCTTCTCCGCCGTGATCGTTGCGTCGGGCTGAGGAAGCTCGCGGCCGGAGTCGCCGGCGATCTCGAAGCTCTTGAGCATCCCGAGGTCGTAGTGGGGCACGCCCTTGGGAGAGGGAATGAAGCACAGGAAGACATAGGTGCCCGGTTCGAGCTCGCGCGTGATCGTGATCTCTTCGCCAGGGCTCAGCAGGGGGACGCCGGCGACATCCTGGAACCAGGGCGTCGGCTCGCCTTCCCCCTGCGCCAAACGCTTCTTCACGTCCTCGAGGGTCTTCCCCTGGTCGAGCCGCCCGAGCGCGTACTCGTGCAGCTCCTTGCCGCCGTTCGAGGTCTTGAAGCTCGACGACTCTGCCTTCGACCTTGTCCGGCATCACGAAGGCGTATTCGGCGCCCGTGACCGCGATGACGCCCGCTTCGTCCTCGCCTCCGCCGCAGGCGGCCAGCAGGAGCAGCCCCGTCAGAAGCGCTATCGACACGACCACGCGGCGCCTTGCTCCACCCACCTCTGCGGAGCTTAGCTCTTTGCCTGGTACAAATTCGCCGGCCAGCCGGGACCGTTCTGGCCCGACAAGGGCGCTCGGGGAGTGCTGGAGCGGCGAACACTGGCCGCAGTCGGCGCAGCGACCACCCGTCGTCTACATCAGCTTCGGCTTGAGCGCCGACTTCTTGATGACGTCGCCTTGAGTGCGGCTAATCGACTAGCTGCCCAACTGCTTCCAACGCCGCCAATACTCCTTGTCGTCCCCGGCGGCCCACCGCCGGACGAGCGCATCCACCGCGGCCTGGAATCGCAGGCTCTCCTTATCAAGTTCGTTGTACATGGCTCGATCGTAGGGCGTCAGTTGAGATCCTGTGCAGACTCTGGAGACCCTGCGCAGACCCTGGCATAAGAGTCTGGAACGGGTCGTAGCGGTTATGGTGGAAGCTGCGGATCGTCGTCTTCTTCGCCTCGTTCTTCCTCGTCACGGGTTGGCTGCACGGTCGCGCGGGCCCCGGGCGGGCCTAGGTGAGGAGCAGGCCCGGGGAGAGGCCAAAGGGGACGAGCGGAGTGGGCTTACGTCTCGCGCGGGTAAGGCCAGCGTCCCGCGCCTCGGCGTCCGCCGCGTCCGGCGGCCTTGGCCGAGCGGGCGATCGTCTCGAGTTCGTCGAGGCAGCGGCCTGCCCCGAGAGCGACGCAGGTAAGTGGTTTCTCGACAAGGTGCACCGGGAGTCCGGTTTCGGCGTGGAGCCGCTCCGGGAAGCCGCGTAGGAGCACACCGCCACCGGCCAGGACGATGCCGCGCTCGCTGATGTCGGCCGAGAGCTCGGGCGGTGTCCGCTCGAGCGTCTCCCGTACCGCCTCAATCACTTGCATCACCGGCGTCTCGAGTGCTTGGCGTGCCTCCTGGGCACTGACCGTGGCGCGTCTGAGCCGGCCGGAGCGGAGGTCGCGCCCGTTCGCCTCGGCTTCGCTGTCGTCGGGTAGCGCTGAGGCGGAGCCGATCTCGATCTTCAGCTGCTCTGCGCGCCCGTCGCCGATTTCGAGGCCGTGCTGTCGCCTCACGTGGCTGACGATCGCGTCGTCCATCTCGTAGCCGCCTACTGGCAGAGAGCGCCAGACGACCATGCTGCCGAGCGAGATCACCGCCACCTCCGTAGTGCCGCCACCGATATCGACGACGGTGCTCGCGACGGGATCGGCGATCGGCAGGCCGGCGCCGATCGCGGCCGCCATCGGCTCCTCGATCGGGTAGACGGCGCGTGCACCCGCGGCGCGCGCTGCTTGCTCGACAGCATCTCGCTCGAGCGAAGTCAGGCCGCTCGGCACGCAAAGCATCACGCGCGGGTGCGCAACCCGATTACCGATCGCTCGGCGCATGAAGTGGCGCAGCATCTGCTCGGTCACGTCGAAGTCAGCGATCACGCCATGGCGCAGCGGACGCGTCGCACTGATCGTCGCCGGCGTGCGTCCGATCATTCGTTTCGCCTCCGCGCCGACCGCCAGCACCTTGCCGCTACGCTCGTCGATCGCGATCACCGACGGCTCAAAGAGCACGATCCCCTGGTCGCGCGCGAAGACGACCGTGTTCGCGGTGCCAAGATCGATCGCGATGTCGCCCCCGAATCCGTGCAGGTGCCTCCGGCCTCCCATCGCACACAAGAGTGCCAGCGCTTCCGCTCGGACAAGCCGGCCACGCGGCAACGTTGCCAGCACCCTGAGCTCAGCAGCTCGCGCGAGCGCACCGAGAAGGTGAAGGAAGAGCAGCGGGTCGAGGCCGTCGCCGTCTGTCTCCTCTGGTCGATCGTCAACCCCTCGCACGAGCTGCGCGCTGTTCAGACGTGCCGCTTGCCGCTAGGTGGCTCGTTTCGGTTCGGCCGAGGTCCTGCCCCGTCGGGGTAGTACTTGGTTGGTGTTGGAAGGCATCTCCCGTCTCGTCCGTCCCCAAAAATAGGACTCCGTCACCCCCGGGAACACGTGTATCCATGCGGGTTCGCTCACACGGACGGGGGACGGTCACGGGTCCCGTCCGTCCCCCCTCATCCGGGTGCGCCGCCCGTGCTCGTGCAGGTGGTTGGGGCTGCGTGACAGTGCGATCTCTCAGCCCCGCGGCGGGGACTTCGGCGGGCGGCTCCGTTCTTCGCCCGGGGTCGTTCCCCGTTGGGGTGGTACTTGGTCTCGGTGTGAAGCTGACGGCTGATCACCGCGCAGGGGTCGCGCTGGCGTGCGTCTTCTTATTGCTGGCGACGAGTGGCAGCGCGATCCATACGTTGGCTCCGTGTGGGACGCGGTTGGCCGTGCCGGCTGAGCCGCCGTGTGCTCGTGCGATGGCATCGACGATCGCGAGGCCGAGTCCCGTTCCGCCTTTGCCTCGTGCCTCGTCGGCGCGGGTGAAGCGCTCGAATGCGCGGGGGATGAATGCCGGGTCGAACCCGGGTCCGTCGTCGCGCACGTGGAGGCGAACCTCGTCGCCGGCGACTGTGGAGAGCTGTACCTGGCCCGCTCCGTAGCGGAGCGCGTTGTCGAGGAGATTGTCCAGTGCCTGCTCGAGGCGCAGGCGGTCTCCGTGGAGCGTGACGTCTGTGGCGTCCACCACGATCGCCCGGCCCGCCTCTTGCGCCCGCGCCGCGAATCGGTTCGCGGCGTCTTCGAGTAGCGGCCGGACGCTGATGGCCTCGTGGCGGATGTGCAGTCGCCCGTCGTCGGCTCGCGCGAGCACCAGCAGGTCCTCCGCGAGCTTGGTCAGACGTTCCGTCTCCTCGGTTGCCGATTGGACGACGGCGACTAGTTCGTCACGGGTGCGCTCTCGCCGTCCTGCGAGTTCGAGCTCGGTTCGGAGCAGGGCCAGAGGCGTGCGCAGCTCGTGGCTGGCGTCGGCGGCGAAGCGTCGTTCACGCCGAAGGGTGGACTCGATTCGGTCGAGCATGTCGTTGAGGGTGAGTCCAAGCCGGCGGATCTCGTCGTCGGCCGCGGGGACCGGCAGTCGCTGCCCCGGCTCGCTGCCCGAGATACGTGCGGCGCGGGCACGCATCGACTCGACCGGGCGCAGCGCGGCGGCGGCGAGCCCGTAGCCCGCGAGCGAGGCGAGGATCAGCGCCAGCGGACCGCCGATCAGGAGTTGCGTCCGCAAACCGCCGAGCGCTTCCTCACGGGGCTCGAGGGATGCGCTGACGGCGACGACGAGACGGGTGTTCTGCGACACCACCGGGATTCCGAGCACGCGCGAGGCCTCGTCGTCGGCGCCGATTGGACCGCGATCGACGAGGATCGGTCCACTGGCAGCACGCTCGAGCTGGGCCGGGTCGAGGAGGCGGCCGGAGCCGAGTTGGGGCGAGGCGTCGACGACGCTTCCGCCGGTTGTGAATACCTGCGCGTACCCGTCGTCCGGCTCGAGCAGCCCCGTCGATTCAGTATCAGCTAGGCCGGGCTCGGCCTGCTTCACGAGCGACGCGAGATCCCGCGCCCGCGTGCGCAGTCCGGCGTTCAGCGTCCCGTCCAGCGCGGACTCGAGGCGAAAGTAGACGAAGAGGCCGGTGGCGGCGAGGAGGATCGTCATCGCGAGAGCAAACGCCGCCGCCAGCCGCACCCGGAGCGGGAGGCGGGCGAGCATCGTTATCCGGCCGTGCCGGTGCCGCCGTCCTTGCGGAGGCGGTACCCCACGCCGCGGACGGTCTCGATCGAGCGTATGCCGAAGGGACGGTCGATCTTCTCGCGGAGATAGCGGATGTAGACGTCGACGACGTTGGAGCGATTCTCGTAGCTGTAGTCCCACGCGTGCTCCAACAGATCGAAGCGCGAGACGACGTGGCCGGCGCGTCGCATCAGCGTCTCCAGCAGTGCGAACTCCTTGGCCGACAGGGCGATCTCGACGCCGTCACGCGAGACCTGCCGGGTGCGCGGATCGAGCCGCAGCGTGCCGACGTCGAGCGTGACGGGCGTCTCGACCGGGCCGCGCCGGGTGAGCGCGCGAAGCCGCGCGAGCAGCTCGGCAAAGGAGAAGGGCTTGACGAGGTAGTCGTCGGCGCCCGTGTCGAGGCCCGCGACACGATCCTCGACCGCAGCGCGAGCCGTGAGCATCAGCACGGGCGCCCCGATCCCCGACGTGCGCAGGTGACGGCAGACCTCGAAGCCGTCCAAGCCGGGCAACATGACGTCCAGCACGATCACGTCATAGTCGGTGGCGCCGGCCATCCAGACCGCCTCGTCGCCGGTCGCGGCGACATCCGCCGCATATCCCTCCTCGACCAGGCCACGGCGGATGAGACCCGCCATCTTGACCTCGTCCTCGACGATCAGCGCCCGCATCACCGAACTCTCTCGACCCTGCATGAGAACAAAAGAGAGCGAACCCGGGCGTCGCGCGCGGCCGATGCCAGCCTTGCCGATCTTCGCCTCGGCACCTTCCCGTCCGTGCAGGGCTCAGCAGCTCCGGGCAGGTCAGACGACCGCGGACGCCGACCCTGGCGCTTCCTCCCCCTCGCCGGGGCGCAGCGTTTGGGCTCTGCCGGCCACGACCCGCCGGCAGACGAGCCCCCTTTTGCGTCAGGAGTAGCCGAAGCCCCGCTGTGCCGGGGCTTCGGGTCACCGGCTCCGGCTTCCTCCTAGCCGCCGGATTCGTTCTCGCCCGAGTCGGAGTCCTGCTGCTCGGAATCGGAGTCGACGGCCACAAGCTTGTAGCCGGCGTCCAGCCGAACGTCGACCGTCGAGCCGTCGGGCCGGCGCACCTCGACCTCGTACGTGGCGCCCCGTTCACCATCGCGCTCCACCGCATTCGCCTTGCCGCCGCCCGTGACCGCCAGCGCGGCATCGACAGCCCGATCCGCCTCGGGGCCCGACAGGCTCCCCACGCCCTCGTCGCCACCGACCGCCACCGCCGCACCCGCGCCGCCGGCCGCGAGTACTCCGATCACGGCTGCGGCTGCAATCAGCTTCCGTTTCATACCCTTGTGCTCCTTTCGTCGACGAGACGCAGAGAGCGTACGGCCCGTCGATGAGACACAGATGAGCCGCAAACGATCAGCGGCAACCGGGCCTCGCGCGCCGCGCGTCCAGACCCCTCGGTTCGCGCCGTCGCCCTGGTCGCCGTCGTCGTAGCCCGCCTGCAAGCTGCGGCGGTCGCCCTCCGAGAGTCAATCTGATCGCCCATTCGACGGTCAGCGTTGGTCGCGAAAGGACGGCCGGCGGGCGGAGGAGGCGCTCCCCGTCTGAAAATCGGGCGGTCGGCGGCGTACACTCAAACGGTGGCGGTCGACGAGATCCGCGCAGCGTACGAGGCGCTTGGCCAAGGCGACGTAGGCCCGCTCGTCGCCCTAATGGATGCGAAGATGGAGTGGCGGGGTAGGAGGCGAGGCTGGCGGTTCTGGCGTCCGCCTCCGTCCTGACACGGGCCCGAGGAGGCCCGTGAGGTGCTCGCGTCAGGAATCGAGTGTCATCGGCGACAAGGCGCCGCCGACTGGCAATTGGAGGACGTGCGCGGAACGGGCGACCGGGTGGTCGTCGCCTACTCCTGGCGGGCGCCTGACGGCTCGCGAGCGAGCTGGGCACAGGTGCTCAAGCTAAAAGCCGGCAAGATCGTCGACATGCAGGACTACGCCAACCCGACCCGCGCGTTCCGGGCAGCCGACACGTAAGCCCGCGTACCGGGTGGCGGCAACCCGGTTGCCCTGATGCTGGACGCGGTGGCGTCGGCGTTCGCCATCGCACGCGGAGAGGGAACGTCAACGAAGCGGCAAGCGACCGAGAGCGGTCTGCAACGAGCACGGTGACATGAGGAGGGGGACCCCGGTGAGCTCGCCAGCGGCCGGGACCCCCTCGCTCGTCCCACGCATTTCTCCGTCGTGGTGAACGAGGCGGACCCACTCACCGCCGCAGGAGAGTCGCACCCGCCACGGTAACTCGGCGTTTTCCCGACTACAAGCGAACCACGCAACCAACCGGCATGGCGAGCAGAGCTCGAGCGGTCTGATCCAGCGCAGCGGTGGCGAAGCTTCGCGCGATCGGTTACGGAATTCGGTCGGGCGGCCACCGCGGACGAGATCCCGCCGCCCACCATTCGACGGCTTGCGGCCAGCACCTGTTGACCCTCGGGTCAAACACCGTCAGGCTGGTAATCCCGATCCGGCGGGGAAGGCTCCCAGTCCTCGCCTCCCCCGCCGGCCCCCACGGGTGTATCACCCTGGCCGCCGTGGAGAAAACGGCCGCAGCCCGATCCGAACGAAATGCTTACCAGCGCTGACGAGCGCCGACCGCCAGTACGGAGGCCATGAGCTGTGAAGAGCCGGAGCCTCCTCAAAGACGGGCGCATGGCGCCGACGTGACGCCCCACGAGCCTCGCGTCCGTCCCCGTGCTGTGTCCGTTTCGGCGGAGAGAGAACCCCTCCGCCGAGGTAGCGCACCACGTATGCGTCCAGAGCCTCGATTTTGAGAAGGGTGAGCGCCACGGCTCAATGAGGGGGCGGAAGTGAGCCCCCGTTGAGGGGTACTTTGCGCGCGGTGTAATCCGGGCCGGCTCCTCCTGCTCGGCGCTGAACGGGCTGATCTGTCTCTCGCCGATGGTTCTTGGCCCGCGAAGGGCGACGTTCTGTTTCGCCGACCCGGTCCCCCGTTGGGGCAGTACTTGGGCTCGGTGTGAAACGTCGGAGACGAAGCTGCGCCGCCCGCCGAGCCTCGTCCCGCACGGGCGCAGCAACCCGATCGCGACGAACGATACCGAGCCCGGGCGCGTCGCCAACCGGGGAGTCCGGATCACCGTCACCTACGTCGCGGTGCCTAAAACCTGAAGATCGCGATCGCGGAGCGCGGCCCGACCGGCTGCGGCTTGGCGCGGTCGATGTCGTCGGTCGCGGTCGGGTCGGCGACGTTGTCGTAGACGACGGCTCCGGTGCTGCGGTTCCAGATCTTGAGCCGGAAGCGGTCGATCCCGCCGCCGCCCGGCTGCTGCCCGTCGTAGGCGGTGAGCAGGAAGGCGTAGTCGCCGACGCCGTTGATCCTGCCTACGCCGCGGAACTGGGACTTGAAGCCCGTGACCACGAGCCACTGGAGCGAGACGCTCGCGAACCGCGCGCCGCCGGGCAGCACGGCCGCCGCGGCTCCGATCGGGACGGAGCCCAGGCCGAGGTACTGGGCGGTGAAGGTGAAGACCGCCTCCGGGGCATGGCCGGCGCCAAGGACGAAGCCGGCCCGCGGATCGTAGACGACGACCAGCCGCGAGGCGGTGGCGGTACCGCCGTCGCCGTCGTCGACGGTCATGACGAGCGTGTAGACGCCTGCGGCGTTGATCGTGCGCGTCGCGGCGCAGCTCCCGGCGCCGCTCGTCTCCGTCACGGCGCCCGAGGCGAGTGCAGTGCCGTCGTCCCAGTCGACCTTGCACGTGTGGACGTCGTCGAGGCCGGCGTCGCTGAACGTGCCGCGGACCGTCACCGCCGAGCCGACGCGGAAGAGCGCGCCGTCCGTCGGCGCGGTGAGCGCGAGCGTGGGCGCGACGTTGTCCACCCGGACCGTAGTGCTCGCGGGCGCGGATGTGGCCTCGCCGTCGCGGACGACGAGCGAGTACGTGCGGAGGCCGTCGTCGCGCGGCGAGAAGGTCGGCGCGGCGAGGGTCCGGTCGTTCAGTTCCGTGGCCGGAGACCACTCGTAGGTGAGCGGGTCGCCGTCCGGGTCCGAGCCGCTCCCCTGCAGCACGACGCTCCCGCCCTCGTTCACGCGGTAGCCGCCCGGAGGCACCGCGATCGACGCCACCGGCGCCTGGTTCGCGCCGAAGATCGCGAAAACCGAGAAGGAGGTCGTGCGGGCGCAGATCACGTTCGCGTTCGTGTCGAGCGAGACCGTCTCGTCCTGCCAGTTGCCGCCGGTGCTGTGGAACAGCCGCAGGCCACCCTCGTTCGCGAAGCTCGTCCCCGTGTAGTCGATGCAGAGCTTGACCCCGCCGGTGAACGACGCCGCGGTCGAGACGTCGTAGTACAGCTCGGGCGACCCCTGGCGGAAGCCCGCCGGACGCACCGGACCAGTGCTCGAGATCGTCAGCGTGGACGTACCTACTGCGGTGACGCTGTCGAACTCGAGCTTCACCGGGCCGGGCTGGCCCGTTGCGGAGTTCAGGGGCTGATGGATAACGCCGAGCCCCTCCGGGTCGTACTCGACGGCGCCCGGGTCGAACCTGGCGACGCCGTCCCCGTTCCCGTCGAGCGGCCGCGGCGTCCCAGCCTGGTCGAACTCGGTGATGCCCCCGCTGGTCAGGGCGCTGTCGATCGCCGGCGAGCCCGGGACGAGCGGGAAGGTGTAGTCGGTCGCAAGCGCGCTGATCGGCGAGGACGTCAGCGTCGGGCCGGCAAAGGAACACGTGCTGCCTGGGAACTGCGTGTTGCCACCCGCGTCTGTAGCCGGCGTCGCTCCGCCGCAGTTGACGACGCCGCTCGCGCCCTGGTTGTCGACGAGGAGCGAGTTCAGGACCGTCGTCGTCGCTCCTGCGCTGGCGCCGATCCCGCCCGGGCCCACCGCCGCGTCGTTGCCCGCGATCGTGACCTGAGACAGCGTCATGATCCCGGCGTTCCAGATCGCGCCGCCGCCGCCCGTCGACGTCGGCGTGCCCTCCGGGGTGAGCGTGATCGGCGCGTGGTTGCCTGTGATCGTGATGTTGACCAGGTTGACGAGACCGTGGTTGTGGATCGCGCCGCCGTGGTCGTGCGTGGTCGCAGCGGTGCTCGTGTGCCCGGCCGTGCCGCCGCGCAGGGTGAGATTCCTGAGCGTTGCGCTGCCTCCGGGGTGGATGTCGAAGATGCGCGCGTCCGGGATCGTCTGCTCGATGATCACGCTCGCGCCGGTCTCGGGCCCGGTGATGAAGAGGTTCTGGCGCGTGATCTTGAGGTGGCCCGGGTCGTTGAAGCCGTCGATGGGCGAGACCCCGGGGACCCACTGGCGGAACGTCAACCTGTAGGGGTTGCCGAACGCGTTGAGGAAGATGTCGTCGTCGTCGCGTGCGTCGGCGAGCGCCTCCCGCAGGGAACAATCGGTGAGGGAGCAGTCGCCGTCATTCGTGTCCGCCGTTTTCGTCACGACGAGCGTGCCCGGGTTGGGCGGGCCGACGGTGATGGTGAAGCAGATCGTCGCGGTCTGACCCTGGGTGCCGGTCGCGCATGTGCTGGCCGAGCAGACCGTGCCGCCGTTGACGGTCGTGCAGCTCGCGGTCGCCGACGCGTCGCCCGTCGAGTCGAACGGCGTCACGTCGCCCGTCTCGCGATTGACGTTGAGGTCGAGGCCGAAGGAGTCGGCGTCCGGCCGGTTGATGTTGAGTTCGGCGCAGCCCAACGGGAACCCGCCCGGGCAGACCGCGGCGTCGACGTCGACGCCCTCTGGGTCGAGGGGCGTGTCCTGGTCCTTGATCTCGATCCGGACCTGGACGCGCGGCCCGATCCGCCGCACGTTCCGCGTGAACGTCCAGTTGGGCGTGATCGCGACCGTGTCGAAGCTCGTGGCGCTCTGGAACGACGTGCCGGCGATCTTGATCCGGCTGAAGAAGTCGGGCGCGCCGCCGAAGGCGTCGCCGCCTCCGGGGCCGGTGACGCTCGTGATCGTGACCGTGATCGGCACGGTCGGCTCGGGCGGCGGCGCCGTCTGACCGATCGCGGTGGCCGCGAGGACGATCGCGCCGAGGACGCCCGGCGCAAGGCCCACGGTGAAGAAGAGCTTCTTCGACATGCCCCCCGACCCTTCGTGGCAGTAGCAACGATGGTCTCACAGGTGCGCCGTAGGTCAAAGTCGTTTCAAGCGGAAAGACGCGTCATCGTCGGTCTACGCAGCTTCACCGCTTCGTCTCGCATCCTCCCCGAACAGACGCTCGGTCGAGGGCTACGCCGCATGTCGCCTGAGCGACTTACACCGGTTTGCGACATACGCCGATCATCTCGTTGCCCCGGACGGCGCATTGGTCGTCGGGCTATGCCACGAGGCTCAGCATGCCTTCCAGTTCCGTCACCCCCGGGAACACGTGTATCCATGCCGATTCGCTCACACGGACGGGGGACGGTCAGGGGCTCCGTCCGTCCCCCCTCGTCCGGGGTGCGCCGCCGGTGCCGGCTCCCTCTTTCGTTTTGCCGACCCGGTCCCCCGTTGGGGTGGTACTTGTTCTCGATGTGAAAGCACCGGGACGCCCTGCTGTCAGCCGACAGGTACCTCAGTCGGGCTACAGAGACCGCCTCGCCGCCCTGTTCGCGGTGGACGTCCCGACCTGATCAAAGCGTCACACCAGGGGGACGGTTTCAAGCCGTTTCTCGAAAGAAAAGTACGGGCTCAGGCCCTCGCAGAACCTCCCCGGTGTGATTCCTCGGGGAGACGGGTGCGGCCCTTAGAAGGGCTTACAGCGCTCGAATCGACACGAAAGGAGCCACACGCCGTCTCATCCATCCCCAAAAAATTGGGCTCCGTCACCCCGCCGATCACGTGTGTCCATGCGGCTTCGCTGAAACGGAGGGGGACGGTGAGGGGTTCCCTCCGTCCCCCTCATCCGGGTGCGCCGCCGGTGTCGGCTCCCTTTTTCGTTTTGCCGACCTCATAGCCGCAGAGAGTGCCGGCTTCGTGCAGACGGCGAGTCGGGCGACTTCACAGTTCTCCTGCATCAGGGCGCGTAGAACTCAGCCGGCCAACCACCGTCCCTTTTGTCCCCAACAAGGACGCCTCCGTCACGCCGTCGATCACGAGGCTGCATGCGGCCTGGAGCGTCTTGTGCGTCCCGTATGCGATCCGTGCGCTACCCCGGCTGACTCGGAGCACGCTGCCCCCTCTTCGCTCCGGATCGGGTGGTGCACGGATTGCATGCCCGGCAACAGGGTGCGACTGTTATGGGCGGATCAGATGCCGTAGGACGGGAAGGCAGTGTGAGCTTCCTTCACGACGCGGCTTGTGACGTCCTCACAGGGAGGTAGGGATGAACTCCAGGAGCATGGCGGGTTGGATCGGCTTCGCGGGCATGGTGCTACTGATCGTGGGCACGATTGACTTCATTCAGGGCCTGATCGCCCTGTTCGACGACGACTACTACGTCGTCACGGCGTCCGGCTTCCTCGCCTTCAACCTGACGGGCTGGGGCTGGATCATGCTGATCTGGGGCGTGCTGCTCGTGCTCGCAGGCCTCGGACTGATCGCCGGGCAGGGCTGGGCACGCTGGTTCGCGATCGTGGTCGTGGCCCTCAACTTCATCGCCCAGCTCGGCTTCCTCGGCAACAGTCAGTACCCGCTCTGGACACTGACTGCGCTGGCGCTGAACCTGGTCGTGCTCTACGCGCTAACCGCGCGCTGGAGCGAGAGCCAGGCCGAGATCGACATGGCCCGCTGACCGGCTCCTTCTCAAGGCCGTCGCGCCTGGTGATATGCGCGACGGCCGCGCGCAAACGCCGTCTCGTCCGACCCCAAAGATAGGGCTCCGTCACCCCCGGGAACACGTGTATCCATGCGGGTTCGGTGGCTCGGACGGGGGACGGTCAGGGGACGGTCAGGGGCTCCGTCCGTCCCCCCTCATCCGGGGTGCGCCGCGCTACTCGCTGAGATGGTCCTGCCGGGGGGACAGTTCGATCTCCCAGCCCCGCGGAGGCGACAGACGACCGATCGGGCCGGCTCGAGGATGCGCGTGCTCAGAGCCCGATCTGTCTCTCGCCCTCGATCATCCCCAGCCGGTGGCTCCGTATTCGTTTGGCCGACCCGGTCCCCCGTTGGGGTGGTACTTGCGCTCGGTGTGAGCCACACGCCGTCTCGTCCGACCCCAAAAAGAGGGCTCCGTCACCCCCCGGAACACGTGTATCCATGCGGTTTCCTTCACACGGACAGGGGACGGAAGGGGACGGTCAGGGGGTCCGTCCGTCCCCCCTCATCCGGGCGCGCCGCCGGTGCCGGCTCTCTTTTCGTTTTGCCGACCCGGTCCCCCGTTGGGGTGGTACTTGGTCTCGGTGTGAAGCCACACGCTGTCTCGTCCGACCCCAAAAAGAGGGCTCCGTCACCCCCCGGAACACGTGTATCCATGCGGTTTCCTTCACACGGACAGGGGACGGAAGGGGACGGTCAGGGGGTCCGTCCGTCCCCCCTCATCCGGGCGCGCCGCCGGTGCCGGCTCTCTTTTCGTTTTGCCGACCCGGTCCCCCGTTGGGGTGGTACTTGGTCTCGGTGTGAAGGTTGGTTGCGGCTCGTCCGTGCCCTGAGTCCTTGGAGCCAGTGGGGGTTGTCTGTGTCACCGGCCGCCTCAGGAAGACGGAACTGTGTGCCGGACGCTAGGCACGGCTGCCGGACCGGACGGGCGCGAACTGCACGGGTCTCGGGTCGGTCTTGGATCAGATGTCCACGTCCTTTCGGCGTAGTTCGGCGAGAAGGTTCTGCTTCCAGCGGCCGCCGCCGGGAGTAGAGGGGAACGAGATCACGAAGGCTCCGGTGGGCGAGTACAGCTTGGGGTGTCCGCCGTTTGAGTGGTCGTAGCTGTAGCCCTGTGCTTCGAGCGGTTTGAGGATCTCGCGGATCTCTTTGTGCAGAATCGGCTTTGCCACCGTGTTCGGTTCCCTTCGCTCGGCCAAGAGCGGCATCCCCTCGAGGGGATGCCGGAACGTCACCGTTCGTGTTGACTCTTGGCATTGAACTCCTAGGCTAGCGGCGGGTTCGGAAGTCGGCACCGATCGCGGGCCCTGCATTGGGCTCGAGGGAGAGTTGCCGGGCTGCTTGACGGCTCGCTCTCAGCCCGAAACGAGTTGACCCGTTGACGTCTGCCTCTTGACAACGGTCCGGGTCGGACCTATGCTGCGCGGCGCAGGTTTCGGTACCCGAGGGATCCGGGAGACAACCGGATCGGGACTCGGGGCCAGGAGCGAAGAGGGTGTCGGGTAACTGACTCTCCTCGAGCCGAGTAGTGGAGGCGGTCTTCCGCGAGGAAGCGCTCCAGGCGACTCTCTGAGAAGTCCAGTCACGTTAGTGGCTTGGATGGGCTCGCCTGTTCTCTCTATTCGCTGTAGCCGCGTGTGCGGTGTTTCGCTTCGTGTTGCCACGGCGGGTCGTGAGATGTGGGCCAGGGGATCCGTCGTTGGCGGTCTTGGTCGTGTTGACGTTGTTGACGAAGTTGGGGGACATCAAGATGAGTCTCCAAGAATTCCCTATCAGGGACACAGTCAACACCGTCAACTTCCTCAAGTACGTCAACTTCGCCATATGCGTCAACTTCCTCCACATCAATGAGGAGCACTGCAGAACTCCAGAGAAAAGGAGATCCATGACACTTCTGACACGGAGTCATTCAAATGAAAGGCAACGAGAACGTCGCGGACGCTTCCGCGAGTAGCAACACAGGAACATCGTCAACGATCACAGCAACACCCCCGGCGGGGACGAGCGTGCTTCAGCCGGGGCGGCAGTGTCCGAGATCGGTGCCGCTGTCATCGATCAAGCCGGCGAAGGTCGACTGGCTGCTTGAGCCACGTATCCCGCGGGGGAGCCTGACGGTCGTCGGTGGCGATCCTGGGCTCGGGAAGTCGCTGTTCACGGTCGATCTGGCGGCCCGGGCAACGCGGGGTGAGCTGACGGGGGAGCCATTGTCGGTTCTGTTCGTCGTTCCTGAGGATGATGAGGCGACATCGCTTTCACCCCGCCTACTCGCGGCGGGAGCAGACAGCGAGCGGGTGTTCAGCTTCCGCCGCTCGGCGGATGAGGAGGAGTCGGTGCTCCAACTCCCCAAGGACCTGGAGGCGCTTGAACGCGAAGTCCAGGCGACGGGCGCTGCGCTGGTGGTGATCGATCCGCTGATGGCGTGTCTTGAACGTTCGGTCGACTCGTTCAAGGATCAGTCGAGCAGAGGGGCCCTCTCGCCTCTGAAGTCGATCGCTGGTCGAACGGGGGCGGCGATCGTGGCGGTGATGCACCTGAACAAGAAGGAAGCGACAAGCATGGTGCAACGCCTCGGCGGGTCGGTCGCCTTCTTCGCGGCGGCACGGAGCGTGTTCCTGCTCGGCGAGACACCCGCCGGCGGGACAGAACGAGTGCTGATCCACTGCAAAAGCAACGTCGGACCGCATGCCCCGGCCCTTCGCTTCAACGTGGAGCAGATCACGCTCTCTGAAGGGATCGAAACCTGTCGGCTTCGAGAAATGGGTGAGGCGTCGATCACCGAGGAGGATCTCCTCAATGATCAACCATCAAGGCGACCTAGCAAGCTCGACGAGGCGAAGGCGTTCGTCAAGCAGGCACTGCAAGCAGGACCAATGCGGGCTCGCGAACTCGAACAGCAAGCACACGAGCAGAACATCGCCAAGACGACGCTCGACCGGGCACGGCTAGAAGTCGGGGTGATCTCAGAAAAGGGAGAAGGCGGCGCCTCGATCGTCTCCCTCCCGGACACCGCAACGCTGGCGGAGTCAGCCTGACATGAGCGGCATCCCCAGGGAGGCACGCGACGGACTGATGCGCGCCTGGATCGCCGTACTTCAGCAACGGCATCCCGAAGTCACCTGGATCCCCGTCAACAACACAAAGGAGCGCGCCACCAACATCGCATAGCTCAGGGCTTGTCACCAACAGGGGCGGCCGGTAGGGACGAACAGTGTCCCTACCGGCCGCCCCTTTTTCGCGTTCCAGCGTCTGACTACGCGGCGGCAGCCTTTGGTTTGCGGCCACGCCGTGCCTGCTTTGTGCCCTTGGCGGCGAGATCCTCAACCTCGTTCGCATTTACGTCGAGCACAACTTGGCCGCGGCGGGCGTCGCTGTAGCGGATCACGACCTGCGCTGAATCGCGCGCGTCGATCTCTTTGCCGCTGAGATCAGAAACAAGGATGGTTCTACGGGCCATTCGTTGCCTCCAAATTTGGTGCATAGCGTGACGAATCAGAAGAATGTATAGCAAACACGAATCAGCTCGCCTAATGCACGCCCACGTACACGGGTGTGAAACGTAACGAGACCACGGAGCCATACGCTAGGCTGGCCATTGTGGGAGCACAACACGAGCGTGACCCGGGAACGATTGACCCGCGGGTGGATATCGGTCATGTGCACCTGAAGGTGGCGGATATTGATCGTGCGCTCGCCTTCTACTGCGATGTGCTGGGTTTCGAGTTGACGACGCGGATGGGGGAGCAGGCGGCGTTCGTCTCTGCGGGTGGCTACCACCATCACATTGGGTTGAACACCTGGGAGTCGAAAGGTGGCTCGCCACCGCCGAGATCCGCTACCGGGCTGTATCACGTGGCGATTCGCTACCCCTCGCGGGCATCGCTTGCGGATGCGCTGCGACGGCTGGGCGAGGCGGGGATCCGTTTGGACGGGGCGTCGGATCACGGCGTGAGCGAGGCGTTGTACCTGCATGACCCGGACTCCAACGGGGTCGAGTTGTACTGGGATCGACCGAGGGACGAGTGGCCTCGTTCGGCGGAGGGGGAGCTGGTGATGTATACGCACCCGCTTGACCTGAACTCGTTGCTCGCCGCGGCTGACCCCGCCGCTCAGCGCGGCGTAGGCTCATCCTAGGGGCGCGTTGCCGCGGAGCACGATTTGTGTGCGCTGTTCGACGGGGAGCGCGTTTCTGCCGCGGCCATCGGAGCGGCGGACGGCTACGCGATCAAGCAGGCCGTGCAACATAGTGCGCTTTTCTTGCACGGTCAGCAGGGGCCACGCCTCGAGCAGATCGCCACTCATGATTTCGCCGCTCAAGGTGCTCTGCGTTTGCAGTTGGGCGAGTGCCGCCCGCGCCTGGTCGACGCGTTGCTGGCGGGCTTCGACGCCACGGACGAAGCTGTCTCGGCCCACGGTGCTGATCAGATCGGTTTCCAGGAACAGCTCCAGCTCGTGCTCCGCGGTGGCCAGCACCCGTTGCGCGTCCTCGATCCGTTCGGAGGCCTCCACTGCCTGGGCGAGCGGGCCACCAGCGGCCTTCAACGCGGCCAGCACGCGTTGCTCCACGTAGGGGTCGAGCTTGGCGGCGGAGATCGAGGCGCGCGCCGGGCAGGGGCCCTTGCCGTAGCGGCCCACGCAGTAGTAGTTGGGCACACGACGGCCGAGCTGTTTGTCGAAGTTGCCGGAGATCTTCAGGGTGTGCCCGCAGCCGGCGCACCGCGCGAGCCCCTTCAATAAGGCTTCTGAGGAGAGCGAGAGCTCGGGCGCGGGCAACACCGTGTGCGCGATCTGCGCCGCGTCGAACTCGGCCTGGGTGACGATCGCCTCATGCGCGGTCGGGTTGACGGCCTTGCCTCCTCGTGCCTCACCCAGGTAGACACGGTTGCGCAGCAGGGTCATCACCCCCGTCCCCGACCAGTGTGGGTTCCCGCTCGAGGGCAGCACGCCCTTCGCCTCCATGTACTCGGCCAGCTCCGTGTAGGAGGCGCCCAGGGAACGCTGGCGAAAGACCTCCTTGACGACGGCCGCGCCCGGCTCCTGGCGGACGAGACCCTTGCTCTTTCCCAACTTGCGATATCCGACTGGGACGCGGCCGGAGATATGCACGCCGCGTTTGACCGCTGCGGTGACCGCGGTATCCCAGCTTTCCGTGATTCGATCCAGCTCCAGCTCGGCGATCAAGGTCAGGATCGTGATTGCGAAGCGTCCCATCGTCGTCGAGCCGTCGAACCCGTCCTCTACCGAGACCAACCACGCGTCCGCGTCGTTTAGCCGCTTGATCGCCTCCAAAGCATCAAGCGCGGAGCGAGCGAAACGGTCGATGCGGGCCACCACCATGCCCCCGGTCTCCCCCGCCTCGCAGCGCGCCAGCGCCTGCTGGAACATCGGACGGTCGCGCTTCTTGCCCGACTGATCCAGCTCCTCCCACCACTGCACGATCTCCACACCGTGAAGATCCGCCCAGCCCTGGATCTTCTGCCGCTGCACCTCCGGGCTGATAAACGCCTCACCCTCCCGACCAGCAACACGTGACACACGGACGTAGCCATCCGCTGTCGTAGGCTTGTTCGCGACAGTTTCAGTCATATCCGGATCATACATCAATGTTTGGATCTAACCAGATGCACACGGGATCGAGTTGTACTGGGACCGGCCGCGCGAGGTCTGGGAGGGGCAGGTCGGTCAGCGACTCACGACTCTGCCGCTCGACGTGCGGGATCTTCTCGCGGAACTCGACGACCTGCGCACAGAGCCGTTCGACGCCCTGCCGGACCGGACGACGATGGGCCACGTGCACCTGAAGGTGGCGGCGATCGAGGAGACTGTCCGCTTCTACCGCGACGTGCTCGGCTTCGACCTGATGGCGGCGCTCGGCGCGCAGGCGGCCTTCCTCAGCGCCGGCGGCTATCACCACCACGTCGGCGCGAACACGTGGGAGAGCGCCGGCGCGCCGGCGGCGCCACCCGGTTCGGCGTCCTTGCGGCACGCCACGATCGAGCTGCCGTCGGCCGCCGCTCTGGACGACGTCGCCCGCCGCGTTGCCGACGACGGGCAGGAGCTCGAGCCCCATCCGGGCGGAGTGCTCGTGCGTGATCCGTCCGGGAACGCCCTCCTCCTGACCGCCGACTGACGTCAGCGACCCGACGCGGAGAAGTGCTGGTAGTCCTTGGCGCCCGACCAGCGGCCGCCCCAGCCCCAGCCGGCGGCGTCGAACGCTCGCACGAGCGCGCCGCCCTCGACCGCCATCCCGGGGCGGTACGGCGTTCGGCGCAGGTAGGGCCGGCTCGCGGTGTGCGACGTGGTGCCGGCGCTCGACACGTACGGGTTCTCGATCGGGTTGACATCGATCGCGCGCCCGAGCGCATGCTCCGACCAGCGTTTCGTGCCGTCGACGAGACGGCAGTTGAACGCCGACGTGTTGTCGGCCTCGATCGAGCGGAAGTCGCTGGCGCCGTAGGCGTCCACGGGGACCATGTGCCGGATGGGAAACCGCGCTGCGTAGAGGCGCTCGAGCACGCGGAGCATCGTCTGGGCGACATCGCGGTGCACGATGAGCCGACCTGTGCGCACACGACCGTCGAAGCCCCAGTGACGAGCCGTCACGACCCGCAGGTCGTGCAGCGGCACGGGACAGCCGGGCCGCCACGACGTCCCGGTCATCGTGACCCGGAGCGACCGCCCGATCTGCGCAACCGACCCCTCGAACAGCGGCGCGGCAGGCGCGGAGTCCGAAGCAAGGAGCGCGGCGGCCGCGCAAGCGGGCAGGATGAGGCGGATCGAATGCCGAAGCATCGGCTAACCGCTGTCAGGGTAAGGCGAAGCGCCGACCGGCGCATGACGAAAGGGAGGACGTCTGTGGATACGCCGTCATTGGGCACACGGCTCGCAGCAGAGGTGGTCGGCACGTTTCTCTTCTTCTTCCTCGGCTTCAGCGGCATCGCAGCGGCAGTGGAGTTCGGAGGCGAGGCGATCACGTCGCTCGGCATCGCCGCCGGCTTCGGATTCGGTCTGGCTCTCGCGATCACGGCGTTCGGCCAGGTCTCGGGCGGGCACTTCAACCCGGCCGTCTCCGCTGGGCTCGCCGCGGCGCGCCGGTTTTCGCCGGCCGAGGTCATCCCCTACTGGATCGCGCAGCTGGTCGGCGGCTTCCTCGCCGTCCTCGTGATGGCGATCGTCTTCGGGTCGGACGTGACCGACGCGCTCGACACGACCCCGGGGCCGGGCATCGACAACTGGGGCGCGCTCGTGCTGGAGATGATCGCCACGGCGCTGTTCGTGATGGTCATCCTCACGGTCGCCACCGACGACGAAGCTCCGTGGAAAGGCGTGATGGCGCCGTTCCTGATCGGTCTGTTCATCTTCACGGCGGCGGAGACCGTCGGCCCGTCGTCGGGCGGCTCGTTCAACCCGGCGCGCTCGCTCGATCCCGTGATCTACAACGGCGACTTCGACGACATCTGGATCTACATCGTCGGGCCGCTCGTCGGCGGCATCCTCGGCGGCGCCATCTGGACGGCGCTCGTCGCCCGCGGCGAGCGCTAGGTCGAACGAGGGGGAGGCGCTCTATGGGCGCCTCCCCCGTTGAGTCGGGGTGGCCGGACTTGAACCGGCGACCTCCCGCTCCCAAAGCGGGCGCTCTACCAGGCTGAGCTACACCCCGCGACGGGAGATAGGTTCGCACAGCGTGGCAGTTCGCGCAGACGAGCTCGCATTTCGCGATCTCGGCTTCGATGACCCGACGCCCAGCGGCCTTGAGGATCAGATTGCCAGCCTTGCAGTACGTGTCAGACGCCAATGCTGACGCACCGAGCCTCGGCGGTGGAACTCCGACTCTGGCTTTGCCAGGCCGCATCGCCCGCATACCTTGATCTCCACGTTGCCACTCTAGGCATCGCATCGGACGTCGACGACCACCACGAGCCGGCGCGGGCCGTGGACGCCTTCGACGCGGGAGAACTCGATGTCGGACGTGGCGGAGGGACCTGAGACGAGCACGATCGGGCGACCCTCACGGGCGCTCGGCTCGAGCCGCGCGAACAGCTCCGGCACCGTCTCCACGACGTCTGCCGCACGAACGACGCAGACGTGGAGGTCGGGTACGAGCGTGAGCGCACGACGGCCCTGACCAGGCCCACCGTCGAGGGCGATCGTCCCGGTCACCGCGCAAGCGGCGGCACAGGTGGTGAGAGCGCCGTCGAGCGCGTCCAGCTCGCGCGGATCGAGATCGTCGATCCTCGACCAGCTCGACGCCGGCAGGACGGAGCGCAGCCGCGAGGTCCCGAGCGATTCCCACCCGGCCTGCGCAGTGGGCAGCCAGCGCGGCGGCGGCGGCCCCGGTTGGGTCGTCGGAGACGACGATCTCGGCCCGGTACTCGGTCACGCGCTCGACGAGGAGGTCCACGACGGCAGACGGCGACAGCTCTCCAAGCTCGCGGTAGGCGCGCGGGACCCCGACGGCAGGCGGACCGTCGCCCAAGGCGGCCCGGATGCGCGCCAGGATCTCCTCACGCGCCGCGCTCACGGGCCTCCCACCACTCGCGGAACGTCTGCGGCGGCACGGCGGGCAGGTCGCGCGTCGATCCCCACCCGGCCAGCGGTCCGGGAAACACCCGCACCCAGCCGTCCTTGACACCCGGCCGCTGGAGCGACCGCGCCCGGCGCTGCGCGCGCTCGTACGACTCCTGCGAGGAGAAGACACGGCCCAGCCGCCGCAGCGCGACACCTTCGGCGCCCTGTCCCTCGACAGCGACCACCTTGGCGCGCTCGTGGACGAGGAGCCCTGGGATGTCGATCCGTACCGGACAGACGTCCGCACATGCTCCGCAGAGCGTGGACGCGAACGGAAGCGAGCCGGCCTGACCGCGTGCCCCGGCGAGCTGCGGCTCGAGGATCGCCCCGATCGGGCCCGCGTACACCGTGTGGTAGGCGTGACCGCCTGTCTGGCGGTACACGGGGCAGACGTTCAGGCACGCGGAGCAGCGGATGCAACGCAACACAGCGCGTCCCTGCGGATCCGCCAAGGCGCGCGTCCTGCCCGCGTCGAGCAGCACGAGATGGAACGCCCGCGGCCCGTCGCCAGGGAAGACGCCGCTCCACAACGACGTGTAGGGATTCATGCGCTCCCCGGTCGACGACCGTGGCAGCAGCTGCAGCAACACGCCGAGGTCGCGCCATTCGCCCACGACCTTCTCGATCCCCATCACGGTGATCAGCGTCTCGGGCAGGGTCGTGCACATCCGGCCGTTCCCCTCCGACTCCACGACGCAGATCGTCCCGGTCTCCGCGACCGCGAAGTTGGCGCCGGAGATCGCCACGCGGGCACGCAGGAAGACCTCGCGCAGGTACCGGCGCGCCGCCTCGGCGAGCTCGGCGGGGTCGTCCGTCAGGTCGGGGCGGCCGAGCCGGTCACGGAAGAGATCGCGGATCTCGACGCGGTTCTTGTGGATCGCCGGCACGAGCAGGTGGGACGGTCGCTCGCCCGCGAGCTGCACGATCAGCTCGGCCAGATCGGTCTCGATCGCTCGCACGCCCGCCGCAGCAAGTGCGTCGTTGAGGCGGATCTCGTCGGTGGTGAGTGACTTCACCTTCACGACCTCGTCGGCGCCCGTCTCCCGCACGAGGCGCGTGACGACCTCGTTCGCTTCGAGCGCGTCGCGCGCCCAGTGCACGGCGCCGCCGCGCGCCTCGACGGACGCCTCGAGCTCCTCCAGCACCAGGTCGAGCCGGTGCAGCGCGCGATCCTTGCTCGCCGCACCTGCAGCGCGCAGCTCCTCCCAGTCGGGCAGCTCGGCGACGACGGCGGCACGACGTGCGCGGATCCCGTCCTGCGCGCGCCGCACGTTCGAGCGCAGCTGCCCGTCGGCGAGTGCCGCAGGCGCCGCCTCGGGAAACGGCACGGGGTGCGCGTCGCGGGCTGCCGGCGCCCTCATCCGGCGAGCACCTCCGCGAGGTGCACGGGGCGTACGGGGAGCCCGCGCCGGTGAAGACCCCCACCGATGTGCATCAGGCACGACGCGTCGCAAGCGCAGAGCGAGTCGGCCCCCGACGCGAGCACGGCGGCGATCTTGTCGTCGAGCATGGCACCCGAGACGGCGGCGTTCCTGACGGCGAACGTGCCACCGAAGCCGCAGCACTCGTGCGCTTCGGGCAGCTCCCGCAACTCGACGCCCGGCACCGCCCGCAGCAGGTGCGACGGTGCATCGCCGACGCGCAGGAGCCGGAGCGAGTGACAGGTCGGGTGGTACGTCACCGTCCCCGAGAAGCCCGAGCCGACGTCTCGCACGCCCAGCCGGTCGACGAGGAACTGCGACAGCTCCCACGTGCGCAGTGCGACTCCGTCACCCTCCTCGGCGAGCTCGGGCACGTGGGCGCGGACATGGGCCGCGCACGAGGCCGACGGCGAGACGACGGCGCCGTACTCGGCGAAGACGCCGACGAACCTTCGTGCCAGCGCACGTGCCACGTCCGGGTAGCCCGCGTTCCAGTGCAGTTGACCGCAGCACGTCTGGGCCCGGGGGAACGCCACTTCGACCCCCAGGCGCTCGAGCACGGACACCGTCGCCCGCACCACCTGCGGGTAGAGGGTGTCGGCGAGGCAGGTGGCGAAAAGGGCGATGCGCACCGTTCCTCGATTATCGATTGTCACGCTGCCGATAGCCTCGCGCGGGTGACCGAGCTCGCCGTCCAACCGCTGCTGGGCACTCCAATCCGCAACGCGCGCGTCGGCTACGCGATGGTGATCGGCGCCGCGATTCTGTTCTCGGTCAACGGCGCCGTCTCCAAGATCGCCCTGCAGGAGAGCGGTCTCGGGGCCGACCGCTGGACGCAGCTGCGCACATCCGGGACGTTCGTCGGCCTCGCCGTCGTGCTCCTGCTGTTCGCGCCGGGACGGCTGAGGATCGGCCGCCGCGAGCTCGCCGCGATCGCGCTCTACGGGGTGATCGGGTTCGCGCTCGTGCAGTGGCTCTACTTCGTCGCGATCGAGCGGCTTCCCCTCGGCATCGCGCTGTTGCTCGAGTTCACGGCGCCGCTCCTCGTGGCCCTGTGGGCGCGATTTGCCTGGCACGAGCCGGTGCGGCGCCGCGTCTGGGCCGCGCTCGGCCTCGTGCTCGGCGGTCTCGTGCTCGTGGCGCAGGTGTGGGACGGGCTCACGCTCGACGGCGTCGGAGTGGCCGCCGGTCTGGCGGCCGCGGTCGCCCTGGCGACGTTCTGGGTGTTCGGCGAGCGACTCGTCGCGCGGCGGGACCCACTCTCGCTCGTCTGCCTCGGAATGGCGTGCGGCGCACTGTTCTGGGCGGTCACGCGGCCGTGGTGGAGCTTCCCGTTCGACGCGCTCGCGGTCGATGCACAGCTTCCCGGCGCGCACGAGCTCGTCGTCCCCGTCTGGAGCCTGGCGCTGTGGACGATCGTGCTCGGGACGATCGTGCCGTACGTGCTCCACGTGGGCGCGCTCCGCCACCTCTCGGCGACGACCCTCGGCATCGTGGCGACCAGCGAACCGGTGATCGCGTCCGTCGTCGCCTGGGCGTGGCTCGGCGAGACGCTCGTCGCCGTGCAGATCGCCGGCGGCGGCGTCGTGCTGGCCGGCATCGTGCTCGCGGAGACGTCCCGGCGCAACCACCCGTAAGGGCCACCCGCCTACCCGCACGAGGGATGTAGCAACCGGCGCGCCCCCTTGCGGGGGACGCTGCCGTGGGCTGTCGCTCCTACCGTGAGACGAGCCTCACTCGAGACACGAAGCGGAGACCCGGCGGCCCGGGAGGACGAGGAACACGGATGCGGCAACTCTGCGGCTTGGCGCAACGGATGTTCGACACCGCGATTGCCGCGGCCGGCGGCGGCGGCATTCAGGGCGTCGCGCTCACTGCAGGCGGCGTCCTGCTCATCCCCGTTTGCGCACTCGCCGCGCTCGCACTCCCGCCGGCGGCCGCCGAGCGCCTCTCGGCACCGCTCCTGGGACGCCAGCCGGCGGCCGAGGGAGCCGTTCTGGCCCCCGGCGCCCCGCCCGACGAGACACGGCGTCCACCGGCAGGCGATCTCCGCGCGCGCCTCGACGGCGGCCCTCGGCCGCCGCAGGGCTCCGGGCCGGCCGACAACGGCCTCGACACCGGAGCCGTGTCCACGCCGAGCACACCGAACGAGGCTGTGCGGCTTCCGGCGGCCTGCACAGACCAGCCCGGCCGCCGGCGGGCCTGACGGACTCCTTCCGCTCGACCCGGCCACGGAGCAGCCGGATGCGACGACGCCTGCCGCTGAGACCGGGTCACCCGAGCCTGTTCGGGGCCCAGCAGAACCGCCTCCGACCGAGCCTCCGGCCTCCGGCGGAGCGCTCGCCCCGCCTGCGGAAGAACCGGCAGCCCCGCCCGCCGAGCCGGTTCCGCCGGCCGGTACGAGCGTGCCCACTTGGCCCACGGAGTCCCCGGAGCCCGGGCCACCCGCTGACGACGACTCGCCGCCGGCGCTGGACCCCGTGGCTCCACCCACCCAGGAGCCGATGGGGCCCGGCAGCGAGGAGACGAACCCCGGCGACCGGCGCGGAGACGATCAGGACCTGGATCACGCGGACGGCGACGACGGTCCCTCGCGCGACGATCCCCCGGCCAGCGAGGAAGATGAGCGCGGAACGGGCGTCGAGCCCGACGATCCGGGCTCCGAGCCTCCCGTGGGCGACGGCGAGTCGTCCCCGCCGGCGTCCGAGGAGGAGACGGACGAGCCCTCCGCGTGCGAGGAGCCCGACGAGATGGGCCACGACGAGGAGTGCGAGACGTCCTGGGAAAATGCCGAGGACGTCGAGAACGAGGCGGGCGAGACGCCTCCTCCGCCGGCCGCCGACGACGCAGATGACGACACTGACGCCGACGGCCGCCCCGATCGCCGCTGGCACTGCGAGCGCCGCCGACACTGGAGCGGTGACGGGCACCGGTGGTGGCGGTGCACGTGGCTGGCGATCGTGATCGAGCACGCGCGAGGTCTCGATCGGCCGTAGCTCCGGCCGCGGCTACGCTGTGGGCGTGGTCGAGCGGGTGCTGCTGGCGTCGCCGCGCGGGTACTGCGCGGGCGTGGAACGCGCCGTGGAGACGGTCGAGCGGGCGCTCGAGCACTACGGCGCGCCCGTGTACGTGCGCAAGCAGATCGTCCACAACATCCACGTCGTGCGAGACCTCGAGCAGCGCGGGGCGATCTTCGTCGAGGAGGAGACGGAGGTGCCCCCGGGCGCGACCGTCGTCTACTCGGCCCACGGGGTCGCGCCCACCGTGCACGCGAGCTCCCGCCGGCTCGAGCACCGCGTGATCGACGCCACGTGCCCGCTCGTGACCAAGGTGCACGTCCAGGCACGCCGCTACGCGGACGACGGCTACACCGTGGTGCTGATCGGCCATGCGGACCACGAGGAGGTCGTGGGCACGATGGGCGAGGCCCCCGAGGCGACGGTGCTCGTCCAGAGCGCGGCGGAGGCGGAGCTCCTCGATCTTCCGGCCGGGGCGAAGGTGGCCTACGTGACCCAGACGACGCTGTCCGTCGACGAGACGGCGGGGGTGATCGCCGTCCTGCGCCGCCGCTTCCCCGAGATCCGGGCGCCGAAGAAGGAGGACATCTGCTACGCGACCTCCAACCGTCAGTGGGCGGTGAAGGAGATGCTCGCCGAGATCGAGCTGCTGCTCGTGATCGGTTCGCGGAACTCATCCAACTCGAACCGCCTGGTGGAGGTCGCCCGCGCCGGCGGCATCGCCGCCCATCTGATCGACGACGAGTCGGAGATCGACGAGCGCTGGGTCGAGGGCGTGCAGACCGTCGGCGTCACCTCGGGGGCGTCGGCCCCCGACCACCTCGTCACCGGCGTCTGCGACTGGTTCCGCGTGCGCGGGGTCGAGCGCATCGAGCCGTTCCGGCTGGCGGACGAGGACGTCACGTTCCGCCTCCCGGTCGAGCTCCGCCGCGAGCTGCAGCTCGCCGCCGACGCCTCGACTTTCTAGGCCTTGGCGATCGCCGGCTCGCTGCCGCCGTCCGCCTCGAGCGAGACGGCGAGCGTCTCCGCCTTGATCCACTCGGCATGCGCCAGGAGATCGGCGTCGCCTGCGGGAATGGTGAGCCGGATGCGGTCGGTCAGCTCGAGCCCGGCATCCTTGCGCATCGTGTTGACGCGGTGGACGAGCTCGTTGACGCGGCCCTCGCGGAGCAGCTCGTCGTCGAGCGCGAGTGTCGAGCGCGACGGTGACTCCGTCGTCGGCGGCGACGGCCCAGCCCTCGCGCCCGGAGCGCTCGACGAGCACCTCGTCGGGGCCGAGCTCGTGCCCGAGCACGCGGAACCGGCCCCCGCCGAGCTCCTCGAACTGACCCGCCTGCAGGGCGGCGCGCACCGCCCCGAGCTCCTTGCCGAGCCGCGGCCCGAGCGCCGGGAGGTGGGGCTTTACGCGCAGGTCCGACTCGACGTGCCCGAACTCGAGCTCCTTGACGCGGAGCTCGTCGCGGATCTCGTCGGCGAGAGGCCCGTCGACGGACGCGCCCGCGCCCTCGACGACGAGCCGCCGGAGCGGCTGACGGAGCTTCACGCCGGAGGCCGAGCGGGCCTGCCGACCAAGCTCGACGACGCGGCGCAGCAGCAGCCATGTCCGCGAGCACCGCGGGATCGGCTGGAGCCGCCTCGGGCCAGCCGGCGAGATGGACTGAGTCGGGCGCCTCGGCGCAGGGCTCGCGCACGAGCGTTTGCCAGAGGTGCTCGGCGAGGAACGGCATCAGCGGCGCGACCACGCGAAGGCCCTGGACGAGCGCGTACCAGAGCGACGCGCAGCGCGGCCTCGTCGCCCTCCCAGAAGCGGCGGCGCGAGCGGCGGATGTACCAGTTCGAGACGTCGTCCACGAAGGCCTCGAAGGCGCGCATCGACGTCGACCGTGAGCCAGCGCTCGTACCCCGCGGTCGCGTCGGCGACGAGCTGCCGCGTGCGCTCGACGAGCCAGCGGTCGAGCGGCGCAGCTCGCCGCGAGGCCCTCCAGATCGGCGTAGCGCGGCAGCGAACGACTCGACGTTGCCGTAGCTGCACGAGGAACCCGACCGAGTTCCAGAGCGTCAGCAGCTTCCGCTTGATCTCGTGCGCCGGCCCGTAGCCGAAGAGGAGGTTGCGGTCGGGCGGCTGTGCGCAGAACTGCCAGCGCATCACGTCGGCGCCCATGCGCGCGAACGCGTCCTCGGCGTCGATCATGTTGCCCCACGAGCCGTGCATCTCGCGGCCGTGCTCGTCGAGCATCTTCTCGTAGCCGAGCACCTTCCCGAACGGCGCCCGGTCGACGAGCGCCACCGACATGAAGAGCTGCGAGTAGAACCACAGCCGGATCTGCTCGCGCATCTCCGACACCCAGTCGGCCGGGAACCATCTCTCCCAGTAGGCGTGGTCGGGCAGGTCGGCGGTGGTGAGCCCCTTCGCCGCGCCGGTCGCGTAGCCGTCGGGGACGAACGTGTCGTTCTCCCAGCCGAGCGTCGAGAAGGGGACGATGCCGGCGTCGAGCCAGACGTCGCCGACCTCGGGGATGCGGCGCACCTCGGCCTCGCAGCCTGCGCAGCGGATCGGGCACCTCGTCGATCCACGGGCGGCGGAGCTCCTCGAGCTGCGTCGAGGCCCGAGACGGCCCGCTCCTCCAGCTCCGCCCGCGAGCCGATCACGTTCAGGTGGCCGCACGCGTCGCACGGGTAGAACGGCAGCGGCAGACCGTAGTAGCGGCGGCGCGAGATGTTCCAGTCGCCCATGTTGCGCAGCCAGTCGTCCATGCGCTTGCCCATGTACTCGGGCGTCCACTCGACGGTCGCGTTCGCCGTCGAGCAGCCGCGGGCGGAGCTCGTCGACGGCGATGAACCAGTCGTCGGAGATGCGGAAGATGAGCGGCGTGTGACAGCGCCAGCAGAACGGGTAGCGAGTGCTCGTAGGTGCTCGGCGTGCGACGAGGAGGCCGCGGTCGCCGAGGTCGCCGACGATCTGGTCGGCCGCCTCGGCGTGCCGAGAGCCGTGCAGCCAGCCGTACTCGGGGTAGAAGCGGCCGGCCTCGTCCACGGGCGTGAGCACGGGCAGGTCGTGCACCCGCGAGA
The DNA here is from genome assembly GCA_963708005.1 of uncultured Actinomycetes bacterium. GTDB lineage: Bacteria > Actinomycetota > Thermoleophilia > Gaiellales > Gaiellaceae > Gaiella. Next base: position 116,396 of record CAVPRY010000002.1, read on the forward strand.
GCTCGAAGTCCTCGCCGCCGCAGCCGGGCGCGATGTGGACGATGCCGGTGCCGGTGTCGAGCGCGACCTCGTCCCACGGGATCACGCGATGCTCGACGTCGGCGCCCGGGCCCGAGCGCGTCGAACGGGCCGTCGTAGCGCAGCCCGACGAGCTCGGCGCCCTTGACGACGCTGCGTGAACGTCTCGTCCGGGAAGAGCGCCACGGCGACCCAGTCGCCGTTCTCGAGCAGGCCGTACTCGGCGTCCGGGTTGACCGCCGCCGCGACGTTGGCGGGCAGCGTCCACGGCGTCGTCGTCCAGACGACGAGCGTCTCGCCGTCGCGGTCGAGCAGCGGGAAGCGGACGTACAGCGACGGGTCGATGCGGTCCTCGTAGCGACCCGTGCAGCTCGTGCGCCGAGATCGACGTGCCGCAGCGCGGGCACCACTCGGTCGAGCGGTGGCCGAGGTAGAGCCAGCCCCGCTCGTGCACGATGCGCAGGAACCGCCAGATGTACTCGATGTTCGTGTCCGAGAACGTGAAGTAGTCGTTGCCCCAGTCCATCCACTGGCCGAGCCGGATCGAGCCCTTGGTCAGCTCCTGCGAGGAGCGGACGACGACGTCGCGGCAGCGGCGCGCGAACTCGGCGAGGCCGTACTCCTCGATCTCGCGCTTCGAGTTGAGCCCGAGCTCGCGCTCGACGCCGACCTCGATCCACAGGCCCTGGCAGTCGAACCCGTTCTGGTAGCGCTGGTGGTAGCCGCGCAGCGCCTTGTAGCGCTGGAACACGTCCTTCAGCGTGCGGCCCCAGGCGGTGTGCACGCCGAGCGTCTTGTTCGCGGTCACCGGGCCGTCGAAGAAGCTGAAGATCGGGCCGTCCGCGTTCTGCGCGCGCAGCTGCTCGAACGTCCGCTCGCGCTCCCAGAGCTCGAGGATCTCGCGCTCGAGCGCGTCGTGATCCGGCTTGTCCGGCAGCGGTGCGAACATGCGGTCGATTCTAGGGAACAGTCCGAGCGCCCCCGTCGTTCACACGTTCTGCAACAGAGAACCAGCTGAACCGAAAGGACTCCATGGCCAACGCAGTCACCGAGACGACCTTCGAGCAGCGAGGTGCTCGCAGAGCGAGATCCCCGTGATCGTCGACTTCTGGGCGGAGTGGTGCGGCCCGTGCCACGCCGTCGCTCCCGTCCTCGACAAGATCGCGGAGGAGCGCGCCGGCGAGGTCAAGCTCGTCAAGGTGAACATCGACGAGGAGCGCGAGCTGGCCGACAAGTACGGCATCGCCTCGATCCCGACGATGATCCTGTTCAAGGACGGCGAGCCGTCCGCGTCCGTCGTCGGCGCGCAGCCGAAGGGCACGATCGAGCGAGCGCTCGGCCTCGCCTCGTAAGGCTTCCCCTCTCCTCTCCCCTGCGAAGAGCCGGCCTTCGTGCCGGCTTTTCACATTCGGCTTGCCGTCCGGGCGAGCTCGGGCACGAGGTCGCTGGCGCCGCCGGTCGCCGTGGAGCCCATCGCCGTCTACCGTACTCGCGTGAGCCCGCGTCACGTCCCCGCCTCCGTCACCGAGCTCTCGCGCATCGGGTTGTTCGGCTCCCTCCCCGGCGAGGTGCTGGCGCCGCTCGCGGAGCGCTCGTGCGCGAGGAGCTGCCGTCGGGCGTGCCGGGTGGGCGACGACCGTTCGTCGTCGTGCTCTCGGGGATGGTGCGCGGCACCGAGGTGCTGCGACCCGGCACCTGGGCGCGTCGACGCCGGCCAGCTCGACGGCTCGTCACCGCCCGCGGTCGTCGCGCATTGCGACCGCGCTACCTACGACGATCTGATCGCACCTCACGCGCCCGCCTGAGCCGCCGAGGCGCGCAGACGCTCGGCGGCCCCGCGCCGGACAGCCGGGTTGAGAGCTAGTGGTGGCTCCGGGAAGCACGGCACCGCTCAGCCTGCGAGCTCCATCAGGACGGCGTCCGAGAGCCGCGGCCAGGCCTGCGAGCGCCCAGTCGCCGAACTCGCGGTCGGTCAGGGCTGCGCACGCGACCCCCGCGACGGGGTCGACCCAGAGGAACGTCCCGCGTGCCGCCGAAGTGGCCGAACGTCTGCGGGGAGCAGCGGACGCCCATCCAGTAGGGGTCCTTTGCGTCGTGCAGGTCGAAGCCGAGCCCCCAGTCGTTCGGGCTGCGGCGCCCGATGCCGGGGACGACGCCGTCGAGGCCCGGGAACTGCACCGTGGCCGCCTCGGCCAGCGTCTCCGGCGCGACGATGGTCGGGCCCAGGAGCTCGCGGCCGAGCGCGAGCAGGTCGTCGAGGCTTCCCTGCATCCCGGCACCCGGATGACCGGTCGTGCGCAGCCCGGTACCGAGCGGGTCGGCGACGGCGCCGCGGACGTAGTCGGCGAACGGCATCTCGGCCCGCGCTGCAACGTGCTCGGCGAGCACCCGAAAGCCCTCGTTGGAGTAGATCCGACGCCGGCCGGGCGCCGCGATCGGCGTCTCGCCCTCGAATGGCAGCCCTGACGCGTGGGCGAGCAGGTGACGGACTGTCGCGCCCGGCGGGCCCGCCAGGCTCGTCGAGGTCGACACGTTCCCTCCTCGGCCGCGACGAGCGTCGCGAGCGCCGTCACGAGCTTCGTCACCGAGGCGAGACCTGACGACCCGGTCGGGCCCGGCGGTCACGGCGTCGCCGTCCGGGTGTACCACGCCGGCGGTGGCCCACCCGACCGGCCAGTGCGTCGATCTGGCGGAGCGCCTGCACGCCGGGCGATACTAGCCCTCCCATGGAGCGTCGACTGATCTCCGGGCACTCGCCGTACGAGCCGGTCGTCGGGTTCTCGCGCGCGGTCGTCGTCGGGCAGACGGTGCACGTGGCCGGCACCGCACCGATCCCCGCCGACGGCTCGTCGCCACCGACGACGGCGCCTACGAGCAGGCCCGCCTGTGCCTCGAGATCATCGGCGGCGCGCTCGGAGCAGGCCGGCGCCTCGTTCGCCGACGTCGTGCGCACCCGGATCTACGTCGTCGACCGCGCCGACTACGAGGCGATCGCCCGCGCCCATGGCGAGGTGTTCGGCGAGATCCGCCCGGCGTCGACGGCCGTCGTCGCGGCCCTGCTCGACCCGGCGTGGAAGGTCGAGATCGAGGCCGAGGCAGTGGTGTCGTGAGCGACCGCGCCGCGTTCCCGGCGAGCATCACGGGCAAGGGCTACGCCGCACGTCGGCACCGGCTCGAGCGTGCTCGACCACCGGTTCGGCCAGGGCGCTCCCTACACGCTCGGCGTGGAGGAGGAGTACCAGCTGCTCGACGGCCAGAGCTTCGACCTCGTGCAGCACATCGAGACGGTGCTCGCCGCGGTCGAGGGGCACGAGCTCGAGCCGCGGCTCAACACGGAGCTGATGCAGTCGGTGCTCGAGATCGCGACGCCGGTGTGCCGCGACATCGGCGAGGTGACGCGGGAGCTGACGAAGATCCGCGGCTACGTGTGCTCCGTCGCCCGGGAGCAGGGCATGCGCGTGGCCTCGGCCGGCACCCACCCGTTCAGCCTGTTCGAGCGGCAGCGCATCACGGCCAAGGACCGCTACCGCCAGCTCGTCGACCAGCTCCAGTACATCGCGCGGCGCGAGCTGATCTTCGGCATGCACGTCCACGTCGCGGTGGACGACGCCGACAAGGCGATCAAGGTCGTGAACGGCCTGCTGCCGCAGCTCGCGACGCTGCTCGCGCTCTCGGCGAGCTCGCCGTTCTGGCGCGGCGAGCCGACCGGGCTGTCCTCGAGCCGTCAGATGGTGTTCTCCGCCATGCCACGGTCGGGGCCACCGCCGCGCTTCCGCGACTACGCGGACTTCGCCGAGGTCGTGGGTCAGCTCGAGCGGACGGGCTGCATCGCCGACTACACGCACATCTGGTGGGACGTCAGGCCGCACCCGCGTTTCGGCACGATCGAGATCCGCATCTGCGATGCCGTCACCCGTCTCGAGGATGCCGTCGCGATCACGGCGTACTGCCAGGCGCTCGTGAAGCAGCTCTCCGAGCGGCACGACGCGGGCGAGGAGATCCCCTCGTACCACCGCATCCTCACGACCGAGAACAAGTGGCTCGCCGCTCGCTACGGGCTCGAGGCGCCGATCATGGATCTCGCGACCGGGCGGCGAAACCGCGTGCCGGTGGCCCAGCTCGTGCGCCGCACGCTGCGCGAGATCGAGCCGCACGCGCGCGAGCTCGGCTCCGAGCGCGAGCTCGAGGGGGTGCGCGGAGATCCTCGTCGCGCGGCAACAGCGCCGAGCGGCAGCTGCGCATCTGGGGCGCGAACCGCGACATCGTCGAGGTCGTGGAGGAGATCGCGATCGCGACCGAGGCGCTGCCCGAGCCCGCAGCGGCATAGGCGATTCGACGCCGGGGCTCACGGGGCCACAGGGCTCCTGAGGACGCGCGGCACGAAGGTCGTCAGGTCGACGAGCGCGAGTAGGCCCACGCCCGGCTGACGCACGCCGAGCGTCTTCCCGTCGACGCTCAGGCGGACTGCCCAGAGCGCCTCGGAGACGCCCTTCCAGGGCAGGTCGATACAGACGGCGGCCCCGCGGACGGTGTCGAGGGCATGGATGAAGCCGGCGCCGTTCGGCTTCGCGTAGAGCGTGAACGCCCAGCGGCCGGTCGCGTCCGCCGCGCGGGAGACGGGCTGGCCGCGCATCTCCTCGTCGGGCTCGCGCTTGTCGACGATCGTCCCTGTCAGCACCCGGCCTGTCGCCGCGTCGATCGCCCGCACCTCGTAGCGGTCCGGCTCGGTGGGCGAGAGGTACCTGATCGCGAGGATCGTGCTGCCGTCCGGCGAGACGGCGTCGAACGACCAGACGCCGGGCAGGTCGATCCGCCGCTCGACGCGCAGCGATCGGGTCCTCACGACCGCGAAGCTGCGTGCTCGTGCCCGCCGCAGCCTGTGGGGCGTACGTGGAGAGCACCAGCGTGCGGCGATCGTGCGAGAGCCCACCCGTCGTGCCGTCGAAGGCGACCAGCGGGATGCCGAGGAGCCCGCGCAGCGTGGCGAACCGCACGACGCGACCATCCCGGACTCGTACCGCAGCGAGCGCCGTGGCTCCGCGCCCCGGAATCGTCACGTACCTGATCATGTCGTCGGGAGCGCGGACGCCGTCCCCACCGGCGAGGATGCCGGGGGACGGCCCACCGCCCGCCGCGGCAGCGGCTGCCGCGACTCCCATCGCCGCGGTGCACGTCAGCAGAGCCAGGGTGGATCTCGAGAGGCGTCTCATGCCTCCTCCTTCGCTCGTGGTCGCTCCTCATACACCGCTCGGGGCAGATGAGGTCCGTCCGCTAGGCTCGAGCACGTGCTCGGGCCAGGGCAGCGCATCCCCGACGCGCGGGTGTGGCAGCATCCGCTCGAGGGGCCGGTACAGCTCCGCGAGGCGATCGAAGGAGACGGCTTCGCGCTGCTGTGCTTCTACCTCTGGGACTGGTCGCCGACCTGAACGAACGAGCTGATGCTCCTGCGTGACAGGGACAGCCGAGCTGCTCGAGGCGGGAATCCGGTCGTTCGGGATCTCCCGCGACTCGCCCTGGTCGCACGAGCAGTGGTCGCTCACGATCGACAGCCCTGTGCCGCTGCTCTCCGACTGGGAGGGAGAGGCGACGCGCGGCTTCGGCATCGCCATCGAGCGGCTGGGCATGTCGAACGTCTCGGCGCGAAGCGCGTTCCTGATCGAGGGCGATACGGTGCGGGCCGCATGGAATCTGGGAAGCGAGCTGCCGGACCTCGACGCCGTGCTCGCGGCGGCTTCGTCCTTCTCGCCCTAGCGCGTCTACGCCGCGTGCGCCGCACTCGCGACGTGGCCCGCGATCCGCCACGTCGACGGGCACTACCTTGCTCGGCCGGCACCTGGCTACGGCGAGGCCGCCGCCGGCGACCACCTGCAGCTGCGCTGGTCGTTCTGGCTCGCTCGGGCACCAGCTGGAACGCGGCGGAGCGCCGTGGGCAGATCCGTACTCCTTCCGGCCCGAGGCGGAGGCGGCGCCGAACCTGCAAGGCTGGCTGCTCGGTCTCCCCTACTGGCCGCTCGACCGGCTCTTCGGCGGCACGTGGGCCTACAACCTGCTGGTGCTGCTGTCGGTCGTCGCCGCCGGAGGCTTCGCGTGCTGGTGGCTGCGCGCGCTCGACCTGCCGCGCGGCGCGGCGCTCGCCGGCGGGCTCGTGTTCGCGCTCGCGCCCTACCGGGTCGGGCAGAGCACGGGGCATCTGCTCGGCCTCGTCTCGTTCCTCCTGCCCGCGATGCTGCTGGCGCTCGAGCGCCGGCGGCTCGCCTGGGCACTGGCTCGCGCTCGTCGCGATCCCGCTGTCGGGTCAGCTCCACCTGGCCCTCGGCGCGATCCCGCTCTACCTCGGCTACACGTGGGCGCGCCTGCCGCGCGCATCGTGGGCGCGCGCGGGCCTCGGGGCGCGGCAGCGGCTGTCGCCGGCGCTCTGCGTCTACCTCACGGTCGTCCGGGGCTCGATCGCCGCCGGCGGTCGCTCGCTCGCCGCCGTCGAGCGCTACTCGGCTGAGGTGTCGGACTTCTTCACCCGAGGCGTGGGCGCCGGCAGCGAGGAGCTCGTCTTCCTCGGCTGGCTCGTGCCGCTCCTCGCGCTCGTGGGAGTCGTGGCCGCGCGGCGGCGGCAGCGCGGGCTCGCCTGGCTGCTCGGGATCTCCGCGTTGCTCCCGTGCCTGCTCGCGCTCGGGACGAACCTGCCGCTGTACGAGCCGCTCTGGCATACCCTCCCTCCGCTCCGCTTCGCACGCGTCCCCGAGCGGCTGCTGCCGATCGCCTGGCTGGCGCTTGCCGCCCTGGTCGCGCTCGCCCTGGAGCTCGTGTTGCAGCACTACAAGCGCCTCGCGCCGCTGCTCGCGGCGGCCGCGCTCGTGGTGCTCGCGCTCGACCTCCGCGTGCCGGTATTCGGCGCCGTCGAAGCGGAGACCGGCGCACGGGCGTACGACGCGCTGCGCGGCGACGGACGACTGCTCGAGCTACCCGTGATCCGCCCCGATCTGCACTTCGGCAGCGCGTACCTCACCTACGCGAGCCGCAGCCCGCGCGAGCGCCCGCAGGGCTACTCCACGACGGCGCCACCGGCCGCCGACCGACTCGCACGCGACCTGCGCGGCCTCTCCTGCGGGCGCGGCGAGCTGCCGGACGCGCTCGGAGTCCGCTACATCGCGCTCCACCGCGGCCTGTACCGCCAGAGTGGCTTCTTCGCCCCGTCCTGCGCCGCTCGCGCCGAGAGCTGGCTGCGCGAGCGCGGCTGGAGCGAGCTCGGCCGCGTCGGAGCGATCTCCGTCTACCGCTCGCCCTAGGGTTGCCGGTGTGCAGGTTCTCGCCGCGCCGGACAAGTTCCGCGGCTCGCTGAGCGCCCGGGCCGCGGCACGGGCGATCGCGCAGGGAGCCGCCGCGGCGGGCTGGCTATCCGCCGAGCTGCCGCTGGCCGACGGCGGCGAAGGGACGCTGGACGTGCTCGGGGGCGCCAACCGGGTCACGCGCGTGACGGGGCCGCTCGGGGAGCCGGTCGAGGCCGGGTGGCGCCTCGACGGAACGACGGCCGTGGTGGAGATGGCCCGCGCCTCCGGCCTGAGCCTCGTCGGCGGGACCGAGGGCAACGCTCCGCTCGACGCCTCGACGCGGGGGACCGGGGAGCTGATCGCGGCCGCCGCACGTGCCGGCGCGAGCGAGATCGTCGTCGGGGTCGGCGGCTCGGCGACGACGGACGGCGGTCTGGGAGCACTCGAGGCGCTCCGCGACCACACTCCGTTCCGGGCACACGGCCTCGAGGTGCGGGTGGCCTGCGACGTCACCACGCGGTTCGTCGACGCCGCCGCAATCTTCGCGCCGCAGAAAGGCGCCTCACCGGACGAGGTGTCGACGCTCCGCGACCGCTTGCTCCAGCTCGCCGTCGACTACGAAGAGAGGTTTGGTGTCGACGTATCCGCGCTCGACGGCGCCGGCGCGGCAGGCGGGCTCGCGGGCGGTCTCGCCGCGGCAGGGGCCGTGCTCGAGCCGGGCTTCGCGCTCGTCGCCCGGCTGCTCCCCCTCGACGACGCCCTGGCTGCCGCGGATCTCGTGATCACGGGCGAGGGCTCACTCGACGAGACGTCGTTCGCCGGGAAGGTCGTCGGCGAGCTCGCACGGCGCTGCTCGGCAGTCGACCTGGCGCTGTTCGCCGTCGTCGGCACGGCCGCGCCCGAGGTCGCCGGGCGACTGGACGTCGTCTCGCTCGTCGACCGGTTCGGCCTCGAGCGGGCGCTCGGCGACACCGCTGTCTGCGTGGCGCTCGCGGTCGAGGAGCGGCTACGCGGCTGAAGGGCGACCGGGCGGAGCCTCCCGGCGTGCCTCTTCGCCCAGGAGCATCGAGGGCGGCGCGAGGAGATCGATGTAGGAGCAGTCGACGGTCGCGCCGGGATCGAGCTCGAGCGCCGCGGCGATCCGGTCGTGCTCGAGGCGGTCGGCTGTCCCCGGCTCTCCGCTCGCGACCGTCTCCAGCTCGACGAAGTCGCCGAGCTCGTCGAGGCGGTCGAGGTGGATCCGCGTCGCCTTCAGGGTCCAGAGCTCGCGCCGCTTGCAGACCACGCCGCGCACGCCGTGCGCCGCTGCCAGCCTCGCCCGGCAGGACTCGACGTCGGTGATCCCGGTCCGGTCGTACCGGCTCACCCTCGGCCCCGCCTGGTCGGGTCGCTCGTACCGGATCAGCTCGACGCTCGCAGAGAGGTGGCCGTCGGGCAGGTGGTGCGTGAGCTCGCGCAGCTTGAGCCTCCCCGGCGACACGTCGAAGTACGTGTCCACCTGGTCGAGACGTCCCTCGTAGCGTGCGCCGATCTGCGCGGCGAGCCGCGCGACGGCGGAGAGGTCGGCACAGCGCGCCTTGGTCTCGAGGTTCGCCCCGAGCATCACGCGCCGGCGTTCCGGAAGCAGGGTCGGCGAGGAGAGCCGCGTACGGGCCCTGGTGCTCGGCTCTCCGACACGTCAGTACCGGTACTGATCCGGCTTGTAGGGTCCGTCGACGGGGACGTTGATGTAGGCGGCCTGCTCGGGTCGGAGCTCGGTGAGCTTTGCGCCGAGCGCCTCGACGTGCAGGCGGGCGACCTTCTCGTCCAGATGCTTGGGCAGCACGTGAACGCCGAGCGGGTAGTCGTCGGTGCGGTTGAACAGCTCGATCTGCGCGATCACCTGGTTCGTGAACGAGTTGGACATCACGAAGCTCGGGTGCCCGGTGGCGTTGCCCAGGTTGAGCAGGCGCCCCTCGGAGAGGACGATGATCGACTTGCCGTCGGGGAAGACCCACTGGTCGACCTGCGGCTTGATCGTGATCCGCTGCGACGCCGTCGGTGCCGGCGAGCCCGGCCATGTCGATCTCGTTGTCGAAGTGGCCGATGTTCCCGACCACGGCCTGGTGCTTCATCCGACGCATGTCGTCGACCGTGATCACGTCGCGGTTGCCGGTCGCGGTGATGAACACGTCTGCCGCGCTCGACGACGTCCTCGAGCCGCTGCACGTCGTAGCCCTCCATCAGCGCCTGCAGCGCGCAGATCGGGTCGATCTCGGTCACGACGACGCGGGCCCCTTGCGCGCGCAGCGACTCGGCCGAGCCCTTGCCGACGTCCCCGTAGCCGCAGACGACGCAGAGCTTGCCGGCGAGCATCAGGTCGACCGCGCGATTGATCCCGTCGACGAGCGAGTGCCGGCAGCCGTAGAGGTTGTCGAACTTGCTCTTGGTGACGGAGTCGTTGACGTTGATCGCCGGGAAGAGCAGCGAGCCCGCCTCGGCCATCTGGTACAGCCGGTGCACGCCGGTCGTCGTCTCCTCGGTCACTCCCTTGATCCCGGCCGCGATCCGCGTCCACCTGTCGCCGTCCTCCGCGAGCGACCGCTGCAGCAGCGCGAGCACGATCCGGAACTCCTCCGAGTCCGCGCCCGCGGGGTCGGGCACCGCGCCCGCCCGCTCGAACTCGACGCCCTTGTGCACGAGCAGCGTCGCGTCGCCGCCGTCGTCGAGCAGCATGTTCGGGCCTCCGTCGGGCCAGGTGAGCGCCCGCTCGGTGCACCACCAGTACTCGTCGAGGGTCTCGCCCTTCCAGGCGAACACCGGCACGCCGCGCGGCTCGTCCGGTGTCCCGTCCGGGCCCGACGGCGACCGCCGCGGCCGCGTGATCCTGGGTGGAGAAGATGTTGCACGACGCCCAGCGCACGTCCGCGCCGAGCGCGGCGAGCGTCTCGATCAGCACCGCGGTCTGGATCGTCATGTGCAGCGAGCCCGTGATGCGGGCGCCGCGGAGCGGCTGCTCGGTCGCGTACTCGCGCCGGGCGGACATCAGGCCCGGCATCTCGTGCTCGGCGAGCCTGATCTCCTTCCGGCCCCACTCCGCCAACGCCAGGTCGGCGACCTTGAAATCGACGACGGGCACCTCGCGAACTGCGGTCTGTGTCATTCCGGAACTCCCTCTCGTCGTTGCGCGGGCTTGACTTGTCACACCCTCGTTTGTTCCGACCAGTGCGCCACCGTCACGTCCTCGACGGCGAACCGCAGATGGTATGCGTCGGAGGGCTGCTCGACACGGTCGATCCGACTCGTGTTCCGCGGTGCTCGGTGCGCGCCGGGACGGAATAGTGGAGCCCTCGAGGACGTTTACAGGGATACGGGCGCGGAGGATGCGCGTTGGTCGCGTCGTCCCCGAACGCCGAACTCACCAGGAGGCGATCTGCTTGCAATTGACTCAGCCTGAGCTGACCCCGACGACCGTGCGCTGCAGCACGTGTGAGAACACGTTCACGACTCGCTCGACACGCAGTGAGATCGTCGTCGACGTCTGCTCGAACTGCCACCCCGCGTACACGGGAGTGGAGCGAACGATGCGCAGCGGCGGCCGCATCGAGCGGTTCGAACGCCGGCGGGCCGCCGCCCGGCAGCCGGTCGGCGCCTGATCGACCCCACGAAAGGATGTGACACACCTGACCAGCACCACCAAGACACCGCTCTCTTCCGTCTTCGACGACGCGGAGGAGCGCGGAACGATCACCGATGAGGAGCTCGAGGAGCTGGCGCTCGAGCACGACCTCGAGTTCGAAGACCTGGCCGACGTCCGCGCGGAGCTCGAGGCGCGCGACGTGGAGATCGTGCGTGCACCTGGAGCAGACGAGTCCGACGACGACGGGGCTGCGACCCCGGTGCGTCCTGTCGCGGGCGCGGAGCCCGTGCCCACGGACTCGATGACGCTGTTCATGCGCGAGGCCGGACGCCACCGGCTCCTGACCGCGGCCGAGGAGGTCGAGCTCGCGAAGCGCATCGAGCGCGGCGACCGGGCCGCCAAGGAGCGAATGATCAATTCCAACCTCCGGCTCGTGATCTCCATCGCCAAGCGCTACCAGGGCCATGGCCTGCCGCTCGGCGACCTCGTGCAGGAGGGGGCAATCGGCCTCAACCGGGCGGTCGAGAAGTTCGACTGGCGCAAGGGCTTCAAGTTCTCGACCTACGCCACGTGGTGGATCCGCCAGGCGTGCCAGCGGGCAATCTCCAACCAGTCGACGACGATCCGCGTGCCGGCGCACGTCCATGAGCGCCGCGTCAAGCTCGGGCGCGCGCGGCAGCGGCTGGAGACGGCACAGGGGGCCTCACCGACCGCGGAGCAGCTCGCCGCCGCGACCGGCCTCGAGCTCCATCACGTCGAGGAGGCGCTCGGCGCCGTCGAGGCGTCGGTCTCCCTCAACCAGGCGGTCGGCTCGGACGGCGACGCACAGCTCGGCGAGCTCTTCTCGGATCCCAACGCGAGCGATCCGGCAGAGGAGGCCTACGAGTCGCTGGAGCGGATCGAGCTGCGGCGGGCCCTGCTCTCGCTGGCCCCGACCGCGCGCCGAGTGCTCGAGCTTCGCTTCGGTCTCGACGGCGAGCCGCAGTCGCTCGAGGCGATCGGCCGCGAGCTCCGGACCTCGCGCGAGCGCGTCCGGCAGCTCGAGCAGGCGGCGCTCGCGAAGCTGGAGGCGGAGCTCACCGGCAAGGCGACCGGCGCCGAGCCCGACGAGCTGGCCGACGCCGCCTAGCGAACGGCAGCGTTCAGCTGCCGATCCCGCAGCTGCTCACCGACGAGGTGCGGGAAGGACCGCGCGCGCTCCTCGACGGTGTCGGGCTCGATCTTCTAGGCACCACCGGGGCAACACCCGGAGACCGCGTTCGGCCGTTGTCCGACGTTACCGCCTGGACGAGCCCGTCCTCTCGCAGGATACTGCCGCCGTGACCGGGCGCTCGATGGAGGGGCTGTCCACGACGCCCGCGTAGCGTCGTAGGCGCCCGGACTGCTGGGAGGAGGACGATGACGCCTGAAGTCGACCTCTCGTCCGAGCTCGCGGAGGCGCGCCGCCGGCTGGACGAGCTGGAGTCGCTCGTCGAGATCAGCCCGGTCGCCATCGTCGTCATGGACGCCGACGAGCGTGTGACGGGCTGGAACCCGGCGGCGGCGCAGCTTTTCGGCTACTCGCCGCAGGAGGCGATCGGGCGTCCGATCGACGACCTCGTCCTCGACGAGGACCTCCGCGGAGAAGGCCGGGACGTCACCCACGAGGCGCTCGAGGCAGGTCGTGCCGACCGGATCACTCGTCGCGTACGGAAGGACGGGAAGCTGGTCGACGTGCAGATGATGCTCGTGCCGCTCAGGGTCGACGGTGAGCACGTCGGCTTCTACGCGATCTACCACGACATCACCGACCTCCAGCGCGCACGCGAGCACGCGGAGACGCTCCTGGCCGTCACGCAGGTGCTCGGGAAGACGCTGAGCCTCGAGGAGACGTTCGAGACGATCCTCGGCGAGCTGCAACGAGGTCGTGCCCTACGACAGCTGTTCGATCCAGGTGATTCAGGGCAAGCCGCCTGGTGATCGTGAGCGGGCGCGGCTTCGACGACCTGGGGGGCCTGATCGGAGTGGGCTTCGACCTGGACGACGAGACCAACCCCGGTATCCAGGTCGTGCGGTCGAAGCGGCGACAGGTCTTCGCCGACGTGTCGCACCACCCGCACTTTGCGAGCCAGCTGCACGGCGGTGGACGCATTCGCGGATGGATCTGCGCGCCGATGATCATCGGCGACCGCGTGATCGGCGTCCTCAGCGTCGACAAGTTCGAGCCCGACTTCTACACCGAAGAGCTGGCGGAGCTCGCGACGGCATTCGCCGCCCAGGCCGCGATGGCGATCGAGAACGCTCGCCTGCTCGAGACCGAGCGCGCCGCCCGCGAGCAGGCCGAGACGCTGCAGCGCGGCGGCCGAGTCGCTCGGCAGCACGCTGCGACCTGCCCGAGGTCTTCGATCTGATCCTGACGGAGCTGCGCAAGGTGGTGCCCTATCGAGCTGCCACCGTCCAGCAGCTCGACGGCTACGAGATGGTGATCGTCGGCGGCCATGGGCTTTCCGAACCTCGACGAACTGCTCGGACTGCGCTTCGACTGGCGGGGACCCGACGATCCTGCCCGCGAGATGGTCGAGCGGCGCGAGCCGGTCATCGTCCCGACGTCTCCGCGCGGTTCGAGCATTTCAAGGAGGAGGCCCACGGCGGGGGACGTGTCAAGGTCATTGATGGGCGTGCCACTGCTCGTCGGCGATCGCCTGATCGGGATGCTGACGCTCGACTCGTTCGAGGCTGACTTCTACACCGCCGAGCACGCGAGCATGGCAAAGGCCTTCGCCGCGTTCGCCGCGACGGCGATCGACAAGGCGCGTTACCTCAGCGAGCTCCAGCGTGCTCGCGAGGAGGCGGAGGCGGCGACGCAGGCGAAGAGCGCCTTCCTCGCCACGATGAGCCACGAGATCAGGACGCCGATGAACGCCGTGATCGGCATGACCGGCCTCCTCCTCGCCACGGAGCTGACGCCCGAGCAGCGCGAGTTCGCCGAGGTCGTCCGCTCGAGCGGAGACGCCCTGCTCCACGTGATCGACGACATCCTCGACTACTCGAAGATCGAGGCGGGCAAGCTCGAGCTCGAGAAGGAGCCGGTCGATCTCCGGGAATGCGTCGAGGGCGCGCTCGACATCGTCGCGCCGCGTGCGTGGGAGAAGGAGATCGAGCTGGGCTGCCTCATCGACGAGAACGTGCCTGCAGGAGTCGTGGGGGACGCGGCCCGCCTGCGGCAGGTGCTGCTCAACCTGGTCTCGAACGCGGTCAAGTTCACCGAGGAAGGCGAGGTGGTCGTCCACGTCGATGCCGAGCCCACCGGGGCGAGCTCGTATCGTCTCGAGCTCGCCGTTCGGGACACCGGTGTCGGCATCCCGCGGCGACCGGATGGACAGGCTGTTCGAGTCCTTCAGCCAGGTCGACGCCTCCACCACCCGCCGCTACGGCGGTACCGGGCTCGGGCTCGCGATCTCGAAGCGTCTCGTCGAGCTGATGGGCGGGACGATGTGGGTCGAGAGCGAGGAGGGCAAGGGATCGACCTTCCACATCGGCCTCCCCGTGGAAGCGGCCGAGGTGCCGACTCGCACGGCCGTGCCGGGCGACCTGCCGCAACTCGCCGGCAAGCGGATCCTCGTGGTGGACGACAACGCCACGAACCGCGAGATCGTGGCTCGCCACGCGCGATCGTGGGACATGGAGGCCGTGGCAATCGCGTCCCCCTCCGAGGCGCTCGCTCGGATCGAGGACGGCGAGAAGTTCGACGTCGCCGTCCTCGACTTGGTGATGCCGGAGATGGACGGGCTCGCCCTCGCACGCGAGATCCGGCGGCATCGAGACGAGCGCGAGCTTCCCCTCGTCCTGCTGACCTCGCTCGGCCGGCTGCCCCAGGCTCAGTCATCGGGAGAGTTCGCGGTGCAGCTGGCGAAGCCGGTCAAGGCCTCCCAGCTCTACAACGCCCTCGTGAGAGCGCTCGCCGAGCACGTACAGCAGCCGGAGGCCGGCGAGCCCGCGCCGGAAGCAGACAAGCCGGCGACATCGTCGTTGCGGATCCTCTTGGCCGAGGACAACGCCGTGAACCAGAAGGTCGCGCTCCGGCTCCTCGACCAGCTCGGCTACCGCGCCGACGTGGCGTCGAACGGCCTCGAGGCGCTGGAGGCGCTCGAGCGGCAGCCCTACGACGTCGTGCTCATGGACGTGCAGATGCCCGAGCTGGACGGTCTCGAGGCCTCGCGCCGGATCCGCGAGCGCTGGCCGGCCGAGAAGCGCCCGCGCATCATCGCGATGACGGCGAACGCGATGCCCGAGGATCGCGAGGCATGCTTCGCCGCCGGAATGGATGACTACGTCGCCAAGCCGATCCGTCCGAACGAGCTGGCGATGGCGCTGAGCCGCGCGCGGCCGCTCGAAGACACCGGCACACCGCCGGCGGAGGGCGCCGGCGCCACCCTCGACGCGAACGCGGTCGAGAGCCTGAGAGAGCTCGGCGGGGAGGAGTTCTTGGCGGAGGTGATCGACACGTTCCTGGGCGACGCGCCCGCCCTCGTCGCAACACTGCGGTCGACGTACGAGCAGGGCGACGCGGAGGGCCTGCGTCGGGCGGCGCATACCCTGAAGTCGAACGGCCAGACGTTCGGCGCCGGACGCTTCTCCGAGCTCTGCCGAGAGCTCGAGCTACGAGCGCGAAGCGACGAGCTGGATGGCGCCGCTGAGCTCGTCGACCGAATCGAGCGAGAGTACCCTGCCCTCGAGAAGACCCTCGCTGGGCTCCGGTCGACAGCCGCCTCGTGAGCGCTTCCGCCCCTCCTGGGACGATCCTGGTCGTCGACGACAACCGGGTGAACAGCCTTCTGCTCAGCCGCGGCTTGGAGCAGCAGGGGCACACCGTCCTCTTCGCAGAACACGGCCGGGAGGCGCTCGACCTGCTGCGTCGCCAGCACTTCGACCTCATGCTGCTCGACGTCTTGATGCCCGAGCTCGACGGCTACCAGGTTCTCGCGGAGCTGAAGCTCGACCCGCATCTCCGCGACGTGCCGGTGATCATGACGACGTCGCTCGACGAGCTCGACAGCGTGGTCAAGTGCATCGAGATGGGAGCAGAGGACTACCTGACCAAGCCGATCAACCCGGTGCTGCTGAACGCGCGCATCACTGCGAGCCTCGAGAAGAAGCGCCTTCGCGATCAGCAGCGCGAGCTGATCAGCAAGTTCGCGACGAAGGAAGTCGCGGAGGATCTGCTGACGTCAGGCTTCTCGCTCGGCGGCAAGCATCTCGAGGCGTCTGCGATGTTCTGCGATATCCGCTCGTTCACGACGATTGCCGAAGCGCAGGAGCCTTCCGAGACGATCGAGTTGCTGAACGACTACTACACGCTGATGATGGACGCGATCGGCGGGGAAGGCGGGATCGTGAACCAGATGGTCGGCGATGGGCTGATGGCGATCTTCGGCGCGCCGCTGCCGCGCGAAGGCCATCGCCAGCGGGCCGTGCTCGCCGCGCGTCAGATGGTGGAGTTGATCCGGCTGTTCAACGAGGAACAGGCAGCGCGGGACAAGATGGAGATCCAGATCGGTATCGGCATCGCGTCGGGGCAGGTCGTAGCGGGCTACACGGGCACGCACCACCGAGCGACCTATACCTGCGTGGGCGACACCGTCAATGTCGCTGCTCGTCTCGAGTCGCACACGAAGGTCGTGAACCGGCCCATCCTGATCGACGAGCATACGCGGCGCGGCCTCGACGACGTGATCGCAGTCGAGGCACAGGGAGAGTTGCCGGTGAAGGGAAAGACCCAACCGGTCAAGGTTTACGCCGTCCGCGTCGACTCGCTCGTCGCGGAGAGCGTGTGAGCGAGACCGCGGCCTCCGGTCGAGAGACGCTGGCGCAGCTCCTCCAAGCAGCACTCGAGAAGCCGCGGCTCCTCACCGCGAGCCTACGCGTGCGCGTGACATCACCTCGACACCACCAAGCGCGTCCGAGGGGTCCCTACATACCCATCGCGTGGTATCCGGCGTCAACGTACAGCGTCGTGCCGGAGACGTTCTTCGCGTCGTCCGAGAGCAGGTACGCGGCCGCAGCGCCAACGTCGTCGGCGGTCGATCTGACGATGGAGCGGAGCCCGCTGCTCGAACATCTCCTCCATCGTCGTGAAACCCGCGATCGAGCGGGCCGCGAGGGTGCGGATCGGCCCGGCCGAGACGGCGTTCACGCGTATGCCCTTCTGGCCGAGGTCCCACGCCAGATAGCTGACGGAGGGCAGGGCTCAGCGGTGGCAATCACGCCAGTCAAGCGCGCAACGCCGTCGACACCAGACGTGACTGAGCCGATTCCCGTCCTCGGCGTCATTCGCCGGCGCACTGCGCGTTACTGTCGCTGCGTGACAGAAGCAACGCCGGGCGGCGAGCAGGTCCGTGCCGCTGAGGTCATTGCTGCGCTGTGTCTGGCGACCGACCTCAGCATGGGATTTCCCTCTGAGCACGGGTTCCACAGCACGCTCGTGGCGATGCGGCTCGCGGAACGGCTCTCGGTGGATCCCGAGACCGTCTCCCAGACGTACTACGTGTCCCTGCTCTCCTACGCGGGCTGCACGGCGGATGCGGAGATCGCCTCCGAGCTCTTCGGCGGCGGCATGACGAACCACTTCGTCCCCGCCATATTCGGGTCGCCGCGCGAGTTGATGACCGGGATCATGCGGTCGCTCCCGGACCCGGCGCGGGCAGGCCCCGTCCGGGCGGCACAGGTAGCTCGCCGATTCCCGAAGGCGGCGCGAACGAGCAAGTCGCATCTCACCGCGCTATGCGAGGTCGCGGAGATGCTGACCGAGCGGCTGGGTCTTCCCGAGCCAGTTCAGAGGCTCTTCCCACTCCTCACGGAGCGCTGGGACGGCAAGAGCCAGCTCGGTCGTTCGAAGGGCGAGGAGATTCCCCTGCCCTTGCGGATCACCCACGTCGCTAGAGACGCCACCTTCCAGCGATTTCTGGGAGGCGTGGAGCGCGCGGCACGCGTCGTCCGGGACCGCGCGGGTCATGCCTTCGACCCGAAGATCGCAAATCTGCTCGCGGACGAGGCGCCGGGGCTGCTGGCGGGCGCCGATACCGACTCGGCATGGCACGCGATCCTCGACTGCGAGCCCTTTCCTCGTCTCACGCTCCAAGGGGAGCGCATTGATCGTGCACTCGCCGCGATGGGCGACTTCTCCGACCTGGTTTCCCCCTACCTCGTCGGCCATTCCGCTGGCGTTGCCGAGCTCGCCGCCGCAGCCGCTACGCGATGCGCCTTCGTGCCCGACGAAGTCGCGACCATTCGGAGAGCGGCATTGCTTCACGACATCGGGCGAGTGGCTGTGCCTACTCGGATATGGCAGAAAGCCGGCCCGCTGACGACAGACGAATGGGAGCAGGTGAGGCTGCATCCGTACCACACAGAGCGCGTTCTCTCGCGGTCGACGTTCCTTTCTGCTCTCGCGCCTGTCGCGAGCAGTCACCATGAGCGACTCGACGGCTCCGGATACCATCGTGGCGCGACCGCGGCGACCCTGAGCCCGCCAGCGCGGATGGTCGCCGCCGCAGACGCATACCACGCAATGACGGAGCCGCGGCCGCATCGACCCGCTCTGTCGACCGACGAGACGGCGACGATCCTCCGTGACGAGGCACGTGCAGGACGGCTCGAAGCCGACGCAGTCGCAGCCGTACTCGAGAGCGTCGGGCAACGTGCAGCCAGGATCGAGCGGCCCGCAGGCCTGACCGAGCGTGAGGCCGAAGTCGTGGGCCTACTCGCGCGAGGGTTGCAGACGAAGCAGATCGCTCGGACCCTCGGCATCTCGGTGAAGACCGCCGACCACCACGTCCAGAACGCCTACGGGAAGATCGGCGTGTCGACGCGCGCCGCCGCCGCCCTCTTCGCCATGGAGCACGGCCTCGTCGCATGGGGAGAACTCCCCATTGGCCGCGGCGCCGGGCACTCCTAGCGTCAGCCGGAGACATGACGACCGGCTCACGCCGCGACAAGGAGGAGCGCCATGACGAGCGTCGCGACCCCAACCACGTCGACGAGCATCCGAGAGGAGCGTTACCGGGATGCCGAGCTGAACCTCTGGCACAAGTACGGCCTCGAGCCGACCGAACGGTTCCTCGATCTCGATTTCTCCGCTGCGCGCCTCCGAGTGCTCGAGGTCGGATCCGGGGAGCCGGTCCTATTCGTCCACGGCACGGTCGGCCCCGGGGGCTGGCCGTCGTTCATCTCCGAGCTGCCCGGCTTCCGCTCGATCGTCCTCGATCGGCCAGGCTGGGGATCGAGCACCGCGATCGACTACTCGGGCCGGGACTACGGAGCGCTCGTCGCAGACCTCCTGCGCGGCGTGTTGGACGCTCTCAAGGTCGAGCGTGCACATGTGGTCGGCGGCTCGATCGGCAACGTGTGGGCGCTCCGGCTGGCTGAGCGGTACCCGTCTAGGGTCGGCCACGTCGTCCTGATGGGCGGCGGCCCGATCGTCGACGAGGCCGGCGTTCCCGGGATCATCAGGCTCCTTGCCTCTCCGGTGGGCGCGCTCATGGTCCGTCTCCCCGACAAACCCGATCGCGTGCGTTCGATCCTCCGCCAGATGGGGCACGGACCGAGCCTCGATTCAGGGCAAATCCCCGACGAGCTGATCGATTGGCGCGTCGCTGCCGGGCGGGACTCCGACTCGATGCGGCACGAGCGCGAGATGGTCACAGCGATCGTCAAGGGCAAGGCTTACCAGCCGGGACTGACCTTCGCGGAGACGGAACTCGCTGCCGTACGAACGCCGACGCTCCAGGTGTTCGGCACTGCCGACCCGGTTGGCTCGGCCGACATCTGGGAACGCGTAGCCGACTTGCTGCCTCGGGGACGACTCCATCTCGTCGAGGGCGCAGGACACATGCCGTGGTTCGACGGACCAAGCGGTGTCGCTCGCGAGGTCAGTGGTTTCCTGGAAGCGGGTGCGCCGTAACGCTGTGCCGTCGTCGGTTCGTTCTCGATGCAGAAGACAGCCTGTGTCATCACCGCGTCATCACGAGCACGGCACTGGCGGACTTGTACGGCCGCTGATCCGTATGGTTGAACCAGAAATGGCTCTACAGCGACATCTCTCTACATGCCCATCGCGTGATAGCC
Organism: uncultured Actinomycetes bacterium; assembly: GCA_963708005.1. Lineage (GTDB taxonomy): Bacteria > Actinomycetota > Thermoleophilia > Gaiellales > Gaiellaceae > Gaiella. The sequence goes on from CAVPRY010000002.1 coordinate 136,400, forward strand.
GGCAGTCGACGTAGAGCATCGTGCCGGTCACGTTCGCCGCGTCGTCCGAGAGCAGGTACGCGGCCGCGGCGCCGACGTCGTCGGCGTCGATGTGACGGTGAAGCGGCGCCCGCTGCTCGAACATCTCCTCCATCGTCGTGAAGCCCGCGATCGAGCGGGCCGCGAGCGTGCGCACCGGCCCGGCCGAGACGGCGTTGACGCGGATGCCGCTCTGGCCGAGGTCCCAGGCGAGGTAGCGCATGCGACGCGTCGAGCGTCGCCTTGGCGACGCCCATCACGTTGTAGTGCGGCACGGCGCGAACGCCGCCGAGGTAGGTCATCGTCACGATCGAGCCGCCGCCGCGCGCCTGCATCAGCGGCTCCGCGCCGCTGCGCGCACGCGACGAGCGAGTAGGCGCTGATGTCGACCGCCATCCAGAAGCGGTCGCGCGGGGTGTCGATGAACCGGCCCTCGAGATCCTCGGCCGCGGCGAACGCGACCGAGTGCACGAGCAGGTCGAGGCCGCCGCCGAAGGCGTCGCCGGTCTCGGCGAAGACGCGGTCGACGTCGTCGTCGGAGCGCACGTCGCACTCGGTCACGAGCTTCGCGTCGACGAGTCGGCGAGCTCGCGCACGCCCTTCTCGATGCGCTCGCCCTGGTACGTGAACGCGAGCTGCGCGCCCTCGTCGCGCGAGCCGGCTGCGCGATCGCCCAGGCGATCGAGCGCTTGTTCGCGACGCCGAGCACGAGCGCCTGCTTTCCCTCGAATCTCCCGGCCACGCGGCGATCCTACTCGGCGACGGTACGCGTGCGTCCGCGTGCGCGCCTTCGCCCACGACGTCTACACGTACCCGCTCCCCGCCGGGCACCGCTTCCCGCTCGCGAAGTACCGCCTCGTGCGCGAGGGCGGCCGAGCGGCCTGGCCGGCGTCGAGGTCGTGACGCGCGCGACGGCGTCACGTGGGACGAGCTCGCCCGCACGCACACGGCCGCCGTACCTCGAGCGCGTCGAGGCAGGGCACGACTCGCGCGGCGCGAGCAGCTCGCGCTCGGGCCTGCCCTGGTCGCCCGAGCTCGTCGAGCGCGCCCGCCGGGCGACGGGGGCGACGACTCCAGGCCGCGCGAGCAGCGCTCGCCGACGGCGTGGCGACGAATCTCGGCGGCGGCACTCATCACGCGTTCGCCGACGCCGGGCGTGGCTTCTGCGTCTTCAACGACGTCGTCACGGCTCTGCGCGCGCTCCGCGCCGACGGGCCTGGCTGCGACGCGCGCTCGTGCGTCGACCTCGACGTGCACCAGGGCGACGGCACGCACGCGCTGCTCGCCGGCGACGCCGACGCCTTCACCCTCTCGATCAACGGCTTCCGCAACTACCCGTTCCGGCGCGTGCCGGGAGACCTCGAGCTCGACCTGCCGGACGAGACCGGCGGACGACGCGTACCTCGAGGGACTCGCCCGCCTGCTGCCCGACGGCGCTGCGGCGGGCGCGACCCGAGCTCTGCTTCTACCTCGCCGGCGCCGATCCGTACGCGGGAGACCGGCTCGGCCGCCTCGCGCTGACCAAGGCAGGCCTGCGGGCGCGCGACGCCTTCGTGCGGGATACGCTCCGCGCCGCGGGGGTGCCCGTCTGCATCACGCTCGCGGGCGGGTACGCGGAGGACATCCGCGACACGGTGGAGATCAACCTCGGGACGGTGGAGACATTCAGCGCGTCGCAGTGATCACGGGGGCCTCGTCGGGCATCGGCGAGGCGACGGCACGTGAACTCGCCCGGCGCGATTGGCACTGCGTGCTGGTGGCGCGGCGCGAGGAGCTGCTGCGCGCGCTGGCCGACGAGCTCGGCGGGGAGGTCGAGGTCTGCGACGTGAGCGACCGGGAGCAGGTGGAGGCGATGGCCACCAGGGTGCTCGGGAGGCATCCCGCGGTCGGGCTCCTCGTGAACAACGCCGGCATCCCCGCCCGAGGGACGCTTCCTGACCGTGCATCCGGAGCTGATCGAGCGGGTGATAGCCGTCAACTACCTCGGCGGCGTTTGGTGCACGAGGGCGCTCCTGCCGGGGCTGCGAGGCGGCGGCGCGTCAGGGCGGCGCGCACGTCGTCAACCTCGTCTCCGTCGCCGGGGCGGTGGCGTTCGCGCCTGCAGGCGCCTACGCCGCGGCGAAGCACGCCCAGCTCGCGTTCTCGCGCTCGCTGCGAGCCGCGCTGACGGGCAGCGGCATCGGCGTGCACTCGGTGGTGCCCGGGTTCGTGGAGACCGAGAGCTTTCCCCAGAAGGGCGTGCTCCAGAGCAAGCTCTTGGGCCGTTTCGTGATCCACCCGCCCCGCGTGGCGAGGGCGATCGCGGACGCCGTCGACAAGGGTCGGGGCGAGGTCGTGGTTCCCTGGTTCCCGTACCGCCTGATCGTTGTGCTGCAAGCGCTCGCGCCCGGGCTGATCGCGCGGTTCGCCGGCATGTCCGACTACCGCAAAGGCTCGGTCTGAATCGCCGTCAGCCGCTCGACCGCTGGAGGCGGGCGGTCGTCACGGTGGCGAGCCAGCTTGCGGCGCCGATCACGAATGCGGCTCCGAGCAGGCGGAGTTCGGCACTGCCGATCCCGTTGCCGAGGAGGCCGAACGGGTCCTCGACGGCGTCCTCCCCACGGAGCACGAGGTCGGAGAGCAGGACGCCCACGGCGGCGTACGCCAGCGCAGTGACGGCGAAGAGCACCCGCGACACGCGACCCTGCTCCGAGGCCGCAAGTACGAGCGCCAGCACGAAGAAGAGGACGAGGGTCCAGACGAACGCGACGCCGACCACCTTCCCGTAGGCGTCGTTCTGGACGTCGAGCCAGACGCCGATCACGGCCAGGTCGAGCGCGATCGCGGCGACGACGATGGCGACGAGCGACACCAGCTCCAGGGTCCGTCGCGCGAGGCAGGCCAGCGCGCAGACGAACACGGCGCCCGCGGCGAACGTGATCACGCCGATCCCGACGCCCTGCGCGACCGCGCCGGCGGCGGCGTCCGCGTCGACGATCGAGATCAGGGCGAAGGCGGTGGCCACGGCCAGACCGGTCAACGTCGCCAGCGCTCCGAGCCGCAACGGCGACATCCCGGCTGGCCCGGGGGCGGCTGTCGGCGACGGAACGTCGACGGAGCTCATGTCGACAGTTCTTCCCCGTCCCGCCGCAGCTCCCTGCACAGATACCCCTAGAGGGTATAATGACAGGCATGACCGAGACCCGCGCCTACAGCGTCCCGGGGCTGAGCTGCGCCCACTGCGAGCGCGCCGTCACCGAGGAGCTCCGCGGGGTCCAAGGCGTCATCGAGGTGGTCGTGAACCTGGAGACGAAGCGCGTCGCCGTCACCGGCGACGCGCTCGACGACGACGCGCTGCGCGGCGCGATCGACGCCGCCGGCTACGAGGCTGCGTGAACGCCGTCTCGCCCGAACGACAACGCGCCCGCCTGGCGATCGAGGGCATGACGTGCGCGACGTGCGCCGTGCGGATCGAGAAGCGGCTCAACCGGCTCGGCGGCGTCGACGCCACCGTCAACTACGCGACCGAGGCCGCCGACGTCGCCTTCGACCCGGCACGCGTCAGCGTCGCCGAGTTGATCGGCGCGGTCGAGGCGGCGGGCTACGCTGCCGAGCCGGCGGCGGCCGCGCACACGCACGACGACGCGGGGGCCCTCGCACCGCGCCTCGCCGTCGCCGCGGCTCTCACGATCCCGGTCGCGGCCCTCGCCATGGTCGGACCGCTCCGGTTCGCAGGCTGGGAGTGGGTCGCGTTCGCGCTCACGCTGCCGGTCGTGCTCTGGGCCGGCTGGCCGTTCCACCGGGCCGCGGCGCTCGGTCTCCGCCACGGGTCGGCGACGATGGACACGCTCGTCTCGCTCGGCACACTGGCCGCCCTCGGCTGGTCGACCGTGGTGCTCGTCGGCGGCACGGCCGACGACGTGTACTTCGAGGTGGCCGCGGTGATCACGACGCTGATCCTGCTCGGTCGGTATCTCGAGGCCCGCGCAAAGCGCCGTTCCGGCGAGGCGATCCGCGCGCTGCTCGAACACGGCGCGAAGGACGTGCGCGTGCTTCGCGGCGGCGACGAGCTGGTGCTGCCCATCGAGGAGCTGCTGGTCGACGATCTGTTCGTCGTCCGCCCCGGCGAGCGCATCGCAACTGACGGCGTGGTGGTGGACGGTGCCTCCGCTGTCGACCGGTCCCTGCTCACCGGCGAGCCGGTTCCGGTCGAGGTGGAGCCGGGTGACGAGGTCGCGGGCGCCACGGTCAACACGTCCGGCCGGCTCGTGGTGCGCGCGACGGCGATCGGAGCGGACACGGCACTCGCCCAGATCGCGCGCCTCGTCGAGCAGGCGCAGACCGGCAAGGCGCCCGTCCAGCGGCTGGTCGACCGCATCTCGGCGGTTTTCGTGCCGGTGGTGATCGGCGTCGCAGGCGCCACGCTCACGGGCTGGCTCCTGGCCGGCGGAAGCGCGTCCGAAGCCTTCACCGCCGCGGTCGCAGTGCTGATCATCGCGTGTCCGTGCGCGCTCGGGCTCGCCACCCCCACGGCGCTTTTGGTGGGCACCGGTCGGGGGGCTCAGCTCGGAATCCTCATCCGCGGCCCCGAGGTGCTCGAGCGGACCCGGCGGATCGGAACGATCCTGCTCGACAAGACCGGCACGGTGACGGAGGGGCGTATGTGGGTGCAGCAGGTGGTACCGTCCGAGGGGGTCGACGCGGGCGAGCTGCTCCGTCTCGCCGGCGCCGTCGAGAGCGCGAGCGAGCACCCGATCGCCCGGGCGATCGTGCGCCAGGCACGTGAGAGCCTCGGCGCCGTGCCAGCAGCAGAGTCCTTCGGGAACCGGACGGGTCTCGGCGCGGAGGCCGTGATCGAAGGTCGCGCCGTCGTCGTCGGACGCCCCTCGCTGCTCTCGGAGTGGGGTCTCGGCCTCGACCCGTCGCTGTCCGCCGCCCTCGACGTCGCGGAGGCGAGCGGATCGACCGTGGTGGCGGTCGCGTGGGACGGCGCCGCCCGCGGCCTCGTCGTCGTCGGCGACCGCGCGAAGTCGTCGAGCGCCGAGGCAGTCCGCGAGCTGCGGGACCTAGGGCTCACCCCCGTGCTGCTCACAGGCGACAACGAGCGCGCGGCGCAGGCAATCGCGGGCGCGGTCGGCGTCGAACGCGTGATCGCCGAGGTGCTTCCGGGCGACAAGGCCGACGTGGTCGCAAGGCTCCAGTCGGACGGCGAGGTCGTGGCGATGGTCGGCGACGGCGTCAACGACGCGCCGGCGCTGGCGCGCGCCGACCTCGGCATGGCGATCGGCACGGGCACCGACGTGGCGATCGAGGCGAGCGACCTGACGCTCGTCTCCGGCGACCTGCGCGCGGCCGTCGATGCGATCCGGCTGTCGCGCCGGACCCTTCGCACGATCGAGGGAAACCTCTTCTGGGCCTTCGCCTACAACGTGGCCGCGATCCCGCTCGCCATCGCCGGCCTGCTCGAGCCGATGATCGCAGCCGCGGCGATGGCCGCGTCCAGCCTCTTCGTCGTCACGAACTCGCTGCGGTTGCGCCGCTTCCGCAGCATCAGACAAGGAGCCGCATGACACACGGGTATGCAAACGACAAGGCGGCGCTGGTCAAGCGCCTGCGCCGGATCGAGGGTCAGGTACGCGGGCTCGAGCGGATGATCGAGGAGGATCGCTACTGCATCGATGTCCTCACGCAGATCGCCGCGGTGCGCACGGCGCTCGAGCAGGTGGGGATGATCCTGCTCGAGGACCACGTCACGCACTGCGTGGCGGGCGCGATCGCGTCGGGCAACGAGCAGGCCGCGTCGGAGAAGACGGAGGAGCTGCTCGGCGCCGTGCAGCGCCTCGTCAAGACGCGCTGAGCGGTCAGGCGCCAAGCTTGCGGGCGACGTACCAGCCGACCTCGATCTCGTAGACCGCCGCCGGCGCGCTCCGCCGCACCCGCTCGCGCGCCTCGCCCTCGAGGCCCGCCAGGTCGAGGAAGCGCTCCACGTCGCGCTGCTCGTGCGCGCTCTCGTTCTCCAGCACGATCAGATCGTTGGCGTCGAGCAGCGAGCGGATGTCCCCATCCGGGAGCAGCCGCGTATGGGTGGGGTCGCGCTCCCGCTCGAAGCGATCCAGCTCGAGCGAGTGGATCGGGTCGATCGACCCGAGCTGATCCACGATGAGAATGCGGCCGCCGGGCCGCGTCACCCGGGCCAGCTCGGAGACCACCAGCTCGGGGCGCCGCACGTGGTGCAGTACGCGCAGAGTGCCCGCGAGGTCGAACTCGCCGTAGCCGAACGGGAGCGACTGCACGTCCCCCTGCACGAAGACGCAGTTGGACGGCGCGCCCTCGCGGGCGGCGGCCAGGAACGCCTCGTCGCCGTCGACGCCGACGACCTCGCCCACGTGCGGGGCGAGCGCGTACGCCAGCGCCCCTGTGCCGCATCCCGCGTCGAGCGCACGCTCGTCGCCGCGGAGCGGCGCGAGCAGCCGGCGCAGACGGGTGTCGAGCTCGGCGGCACGCTCGCGCTGGAGGGCCACTCGCAGCTGGACGGTGTCAGCCAGCGAGAACCTCCCGCTGTGCCCGCGGCGCCCGCACGTTCAGGCCGCAGGCGATCTCGTAGCCGATCGTGCCCGCCACGCGGGCATGATCCTCGGCCAGGATGCCGTCGCCGAGCAGCGTCACCGGCGTCCCCGGCTCGACCTCTGCCGGAAGCTCGACCGCCAGGACATCCATCGAGACGGTCCCCACGACCCGGCGCCGGTCGTCCCCGACGAGAACCTCGGTTCCCGTCAGGTCGCGCCGGAACCCGTCGGCGTAGCCGACCGGGACGAGGCCGATCCACGTCGGCCGCTCGGCCACGAAGCGGCGTCCGTACCCCGTGCTCTCACCCGGCAGGAGCAGCTTCGCGGCGGCGACTTCCGACTCCCAGCGAAGTGCCGGCCGCAAGCCGTGCGCCGCCGGCTCGTCGCCGAACGGCGAGATGCCGTAGAGCGCGATCCCGCACCGCGCGGCGTCGAGCCGCGTGGTCGGGTAGCGGAGCGCCCCCGCGCTGTTCGCGATGTGCCGGGTGAGCGGCCCGTAGGGGCCGGTCGCCGCGAGGAAGCGTGTCAGCTGGAGCTCCGTGAATGCCTCATCTGAGTCGGCGCTCGCAAAGTGGCTCATCAACCCCACGACGTCCCGTGTCGGCGCCGGTAGCTCGGACAATCCCCAGCGGCCCATCCCCGTGTCGAGCTTCAGGTGCACGGGCAGCCCTTCCGGCACCGGTCCGTGAGAGACGGCGAGCTCGAGGCCTGCGTCACGCGCGTCGGCGAGCTCCTCGGGCACGGTCGGGCCCATCACGAGGATCCTCGCCCCCGCGAGCTCGCGCCGCAAGTCGAGCGCCTCACCGCTGGTCGCCACGCACAGCGCGGTCGCGCCCGACTCCAGCGCCGCACGGCCCACGTCGACGGCACCGTGCCCGTAGCCGTCGGCCTTGACCACCGCCCACAACTCGGAGCCTTCGAGCACAGTGAGGAGCCGACGGGTGTTGTGGCGGATCGCCGCGAGGTCGACGGTGAAGAGGGACCGGGTCACAGGGGCATTGTCGCCGCCCGGCCGGGATCAGGGGTACGTGACGGCGCAGTTCCGGAACGTGTCCGTCCCGGCCCCTCCGATGCAGACGTCGAGGCCGCCGCCGCCCCGGATGTCGTCGTTGCCGGCTCCGCCGAGGATGCAGTCGTCACCGCCTCCGCCACGGATGAGGTCGTTGCCCGGCCCGCCGAGCACGAGCGACGCGCTTCCGCCGGCGGAGAAGGAGCCGGAGCCCGTGACGACGCTCGTGAGGTTGAGCGCGGCACAGGCGACGGGCTTGAGCTCGTTCGCTGTGGCCGGTCGCACGCCTCGCCCCGCGAGGCTGGGGGCCACGGTGTTCGTCGCCGTGACCGCGACGCCGACCACGAGCGGGACGACCGCGAGCAGGCCGAGTCGGCGAAGCCGGCGACTCACCGGCTCGGGAGCGGCGGCCGCGCCGGTGCTCCGCGGTCGCGGGACGGATGGAAGCGGTACACGGTGACGCCGTCGTCGACGACGTACACGTCCCCCGACTCTTCGGCCGAGTGGAGGACGACACGGTCGTAGTGGTCGGCGACACGCACGAGCTCGTCGATCGAGTCCACCTCGGTGACCCAGCGGCCCTCCGGCACGACGGCACGTGCCTGCACGATGCGCCCACCGAAGCGCGCGACGATCCGCTCCCGCTCCGTGCCTGAGAGACCGCGTGCGAGCACGAGCGCGCTGATCCCGAGCAGCGCAAGCGAGACGAGCAGCCCGAGGACGCCGATCGTCCGCGCCTCGGTCACGGGGAGCTCGACCGGCCCGAGGCCGAGCGTGCCGGGCACGCTGCTCGTCGTCTCGCCCTCGGCCCGGGGGGATCGCACCGTTTCGAGGTCGCCGCCGGAGGGATCGAGCCGGAGCGCGGTACCGTCGTAGACGAGTCCGAGGCGCGGCGCGAACGAGCTGTCGATCACCGTCGATCCCGCGTAGCCCGAGACCTCGACACGCGGGGCGACCTCCACCCTCAAGGTCGCGACGCCGGCGCCGGTGAGGTCGCGCAGCTGGGCCGCCAGGCGTTGGAGCCGTCGCATGGTCAGCAGGCCCTCGACGTGCGCGGTCGTGCCGGTGAAGGGTGCTGGGCCCGCGAGCGGGAGCGCGCGTTCCCAGCCCTGGCCATCCGAGACGACGGCGCCGAGCGAGATCGCGCCGCGGACGTTCGCTCGCTGCTCCGTCTCGAAGGCGTAGTCGAACGAGACGTCGAGCGCCGGCACGAGCCTGGCGAACGCCGTCTCTCCGGTTTCGACGAGGCCGTCCGGGTAGACGGCGCTGCGCGGCGCGCGGCCCAGGTAGGCGAGCGTCCCCGTGTGCGCATACGCGCCGGTCAGCGTCCTCTGCTCGGTCTCCGGCGCGCGCCACGCGAGCACGCCGAGGATGCCGAAGAGGACCGCGGCGGCCAGCGCACCGGCGAACAGCGGGCGCGCGACTGCTGCCGTCGCGCTCGCGGGCGTGCCAGACGTGGGAACTGCCTGCACCGGTCGAATCGAATAGGGACGCCGCCGCGACACCTCCCGCCCGCCGGCGAGCGCGACGAAGACGAGCACGAAGAGGAGAACGGCGAGGTTGACCGGCTGCACGAGCCATTCCACGGCGGTACCGACACCGGGGAGGGTCACGGCCAGCTCGCCTTCGACGTCGTCGAGCGTCGGCTTCGTGGGGTCGACGAAGGGGTTGTGGTCGCCCTTGGTGACGAGACGCTCGCCCTGGATGCGGACGATGCGGTGGAGAAAGCGCTTGCCGGTCGGCCCGTCGCGGAAAAGCACGACGTCGCCCGGCGCGTACGAGGAGCGGGCGCGTGCGATCGCGAAGTCTCCGCGCTCGAGGCTCGGCTCCATGCTGTTGCCGACGACGATCGCGTAGCTCGTGCGTCCGCCGAGCTGCGTCGGCGCCAGCACCCACCAACCGGCGCCGAGCAACGCGGCGATCGCGAGGACGGTGAGGGTCTTGGTGCGGTTGGCGGTCATGGTCGGAGCGTGACCGGGCGGGACGGCTCCGCCCGGTCATCGTGGTGCGCGAGCTGCCCTAGCTGACTGCGACGACGTCGAGGCTCGTCGCGGACGAGACGGTGCCGGAGAGCGCGCACGTCCAGTCCGAGCCGGCCGCGGTGCCGCCGGTGCAGGTCGAGTAGGCCGCCATGCCGTTGACCTTGGCCCGCACTGTCGTGGCCGCCTTGTCGAGCTTGAACACGACGCCGCTCAGCAGCGTCGGGTTCGTGGCGTCGAGCGTATAGCGGACCTGCGTCACGTTGAAGCCGCTGATCGTGCCGCTGCCCGCGCCGGCCGCGCCTGCGTCGGTGCCGCCGTTGAACGTGATCGACGCCGTGAACGCGAATGCGGACGCGGCGACGATGAACGCCAGCAGCGCCACGAGCAGGGTGCGACGCCTTGGTTGTGCCTTCATCGATTGTTCCTCCGAGACGACGGGGTGGACGACGAAGATGTCGGCACGGGCAACAGGAACTCCTCTCCCCCGGAAGGGGTAACCCGCGGCGAGTGACTACGAAAGTGCGGCGGGAAGGGCGGCGACGATGTCGCTCGCGACGAGCCCGGCCTGGTGCGGGACGCTAGCGGCGGCCGCACCATGGGCGATCGCGCCCGCCGCGGCGGCGACGCGAGGCTCGAGGCCCTTCGCGAGGAACGAGGCGACCACGCCCGTGAGCACGTCACCGCTCCCCGCCGTGGCGAGCGAGGGAGGAGCGAGGTCGCAGACGATCGCGCCGACGCCGGCTGCCTGCACGATCGTGTCGGCGCCCTTCAGGAGCACGACGGCGCCGTAACGATCAGCCGCCGCGTGCGCAGCCTCGAGTCGGTGCGCATTGACCCAATCGGCATCGGTTCCAAGCAGACGGGCCAGCTCGCCCGCATGCGGGGTCAACACGGTAGGCGCGTCGCGCCGCAGAGGCTCGAGCCCGTAGAGCGCATCCGCGTCGACGACCGCCGGCAGATCGGTCTCGAGCAACCTGCCGACGAGCGCGCGCGCTTCGTCGGTGCGCCCGAGGCCCGGCCCGATCGCCAGCGCGTCGCTCCGTGCGACATCTCCCGCCAGCGAGTCCATCGCCCCTTGCCAGTCGAAGCCTCGCTTCACCGGCTCGAGCGCCAGCGTCTCGGCGACCGCAAGCGAGGCGCGTGGCACGGCAAGGGTGACGTAGCCCACATCGGCGCGCAGAGCAGCCTGCGCCGTGAGCACCGCCGCCCCGGTCATGCCCGGCGAGCCCCCGACGACGAGCACCGAGCCGGCGGTGTACTTCGAGTCGCGCGGAGCGCGGTGCGGGACGAGCCGGAGCAGACCCTCGGTCGCCCGTGAAGCGACCGTGTCTCGGCGCTCGAGCCCGATGTCTGCGAGGACGATTCGCCCGGCGTGGAACCGGCCCGGGCCGACCGAGAGCCCGACTTTACGACCGTGGAACGTGACCGTCAGTGCCGCGTCGACGACGTGTCCCTCGATCTCGCCGGTCGAGGCGTCGACGCCCGACGGCAGGTCGACCGCCACGATCGGCGCTTCGCTCGCGTTCATGCGCTCGATCAGCGCCGCCGCCTCGGGTCGGGGGGCGCCGTGAAAACCTGTGCCGAAGAGCGCGTCGAGCACGACGTCGTAGCCTTCGGGCTCCGCCGTCTCCACCGCCTCGCGGCCGTTCGCCGACAGCACGCGCGCGGCGACCCGGCCGTCGTCGCCGTTCGAGCCCGCCCCGCAGACGACCGCGAAGCGCCGCGCGCGCGGAAACGCGCGCATTGCCTCGCGCGCGACGGCCTCGCCCGCCCGCTCCTGCAGCTGCGCGGCGGTCTCCGGGTAGCCGGGAAACAACTGCTCTACCGCGCGCATCTCGGCCGCGGTGTAGAGCGCCTCCAGCGGCTCGCCGGTCATCCCGCGAGCTCGACCACGGCGACCGCGCCGGCCATCGTGCGGGAGTGCGTGAGCGAGACGTCGATCGCGCGCATCCCGACGCGCTCCGCGTAGCGGAGCGTCTTCCCGGACAGGCTCACACCAGGCTTCGGCGGCCCGACGATCTCGATCTCCTTCCACGTGAAGCGCACGCCGCAGCCGAGCGCCTTGCCGACCGCCTCCTTGCCGGCGAAGCGCGCCGCGTAGCTCTCCGCCGGGTTGCGCTTGGCCTCGCAGTAGACCTGCTCCGCGGGCGTGAAGCACCGGTCGCGGAAGCCGGGCCGCCCGAGCGCCCGCACGATCCGCTCGATCTCGATCAGGTCTGTGCCGACGCGCGTGCGCATGTCCGCTCAGCTCGCCTGCTCGAGCCACCCCGGCAGCTGCGCGACCGAGCTGAGCACGACATCCGGCACCGCATCGGTCAGCTCCAGCGTGTCGGGACGGAACTTCCCCGTGCGCACGAGAGCAGTCTTCAGCCCCAGCAGCTGGGCGCCCCGGACGTCCGCCTCGACGTCGTCGGTCACCATCCATGTCAGCTCGGGCTCGGCGTCGAGCGCTTCGAGAGCAGCCGCGAAGTACGCAGGGCTGGGCTTGCCGAGGATGGTCGCCGAGACCCCGGTCGCGTACTCGAGCCCGGCGACGAACATGCCGCTGTCGACCATCGGGCCGCGGCTCGTCTGCCACCACCGGTTCTTGTGCAGGCAGAAGAGCTCGGCCCCCTCCTGCAGCTCGGCGAACGCGCGGGCGAGGTTCATGTAGCTGAAGACCTGGTTGGGCTCGACCGTCTCGTCGCAACCGCCGAGGAGGACGGCCTCCGCTCCCTCGCCGACCAGCTCGATGCCCTCGAGATCGGGGACGATCGCCGACATCACGAGGGCCAGCACCCGCTTTCCCTTCAGCTCGCGCGCGGCGGCCCTCGGGGTCGTCTGCAGCTCCTCCTCGTCGAGCTCGAAGCCGAGCTCCCGGAGCTCCTGCGCGAGGATCTCCCGCGGGCGGGTCGAGTTGTTCGTGACGAATCGCAGGCGGTGGTCCCTGGCGCGCAGCTCGGCGACCGCCTCCACGGCCCCGGGGATCGGCTCACCGGAGACGTGCAGCACACCGTCGACGTCGAGCAGAATGGACGCCATGGAGCGGGAGTCTATTCGGGTCTCTCGCTCGGTCTCCATCCCACTCGCCGAGATCGACCTGCGCGTCTCCCGCTCGAGCGGGCCGGGTGGCCAGCACGCGAACACGGCGAACACGAGGGTCGAAGCGGTCTTCGACGTCGCAGCGTCGTCAGCACTGACGGAGCGGCAGAAGGCACGGGTCCTCGCCCGCGCGGGCCGGGTCCTGCGCGCGGTGGCGCAGGACGAGCGGAGCCAGGCACGGAACCGCGAGCTTGCGCTCGAGCGTCTCGCCGAGAAGCTGCGCGAGGCGCTGCGCGTGCCGCGCCGCCGGGTGCCGACGCGTCCGACGGCTGCGGCGGAGGAGCGCCGTCTGGCCGAGAAGCGACGCAGGGCCCACGTCAAGCGGCTGCGCCAGGCCGACGAGGAATGAGCTCGCAGCACCTCGACGAGGCCGCGCTGCGGCCCTTCTTGCGCGGTTCCTTCGGTCACCCGTACCTGTTCGAACGCACGTGCGGCTCCACGCAGGATCTGCTCCGAAGATCCGGCCTCCCCGCAGGCGCGGTCGCCGTGACCGAGCACCAGGGTGCAGGGCGGGGCCGCTCGGGACGTCAGTGGGAGGACACCCCAGGGGCTTCGATCCTGGTCTCCGTCCTGCTGCGACCGCCGCCGGAGCACCCGTCCGCTCAGCTTTCGCTCGTCAGCGCGCTTGCGGTGGCGGAGACCGTCGAGGCGGCAACGGGGCTCGACGCACGGGTGAAGTGGCCCAACGACGTCCTCCTCCGCGACCGCAAGGTGGCGGGGATCCTGCTCGAGGGCGACGGGGACGCCGTCGTCGTCGGCATCGGCGTGAACGTCGACCAGGCCGAGGACGAGCTGCCGGTGGACACGCGCATCCCGGCGGGGTCGCTGCGCGCCATCAGCGGCCACCGGCATGAGCGGGCACCTCTTCTCGCCTCTCTGCTCACCCACCTCGAGGAGCGCTACGACGTCTGGCGCGCGGGCGGGCTGGAGTCCGTCGCAGCGGCGCTGGAGGCCCGGAACTGGCTCCTCGGCCGGCGCATCGACACCGAGGGGCGCGCCGGTGTCGCGGGGGCGATCCGAGCCGACGGCCTGCTCGAGGTTCGCCTCGACAACGGCGAGACCATCGCCGTCGGCAGCGGTGAAATCCTGCTCCCCTAGTCGCGCGCCTGCACGTGCTGGAAGCCGAAGCGGCCCTTGATGCAGAGGTTGCCGCGCGTGACGTCGTGGTCGTCGGGGCTCGTGACCTTGACGATCGTGTTGTCCTGCACGTGCAGCTCGAGGTTGCAGCCGACGCCGCAGTACGGGCAGATCGTCTGCGTCACCGTCTGCTCGTCCTCGCGCCACTCGCCCGCCTCGCGCAGCTCGTGCTCGGAGCGGAACATGAGCGCGCCGGTCGGGCAGACCGCGATGCAGTTGCCGCAGTAGACGCACGCGGACTCGGGCAGCTCGGCGACGTACTCGGTCGAGATGCGCGCGTCGAAGCCGCGGCCGGCGACGTGGATGGCGAACGTGTTCTGGTACTGCTCGCCGCAGGCGTCGACGCACTTGTAGCAGAGGATGCACTTCGAGTAGTCGCGCACGTAGAGCTCGTTGTCGACCTTGATCGGGGCGTGGACCGTGGCCGCCGTCTGGCCGTCCGGCTCGACGTGATGCCCCGTGCGCTTGCGGTCCCGCTCGGGATCGGGGGACGCGGGCGGGCCGAAGCGGGCGGGTTCGGCGCCGTAGCGCTCGAGGTACTCGGGCGCGACGGGCGTCGTCGAGAGGTCGACGGACGAGGCGAGCAGCTCGAGCACGAGCTTGCGCGACTGGCGGACGCGCTCGGAGTCGGTGCGCACCTTCATCCCCTCCTCCGCCTTCGCGAGCACGCCGGCGCGAGCACGCGGGCGCCCTCGAGCTCGACGACGCAGACGCGGCAGACGTTGGCCGGCTCCAGCGTCTCGCCGTAGCAGAGCGTCGGCGTGTCGATGCCGAGCCGGCGACAGGCGTCGAGGATCGTCTCGCCCTCGAACACGCGCACTGTCCGCCCGTCGATCTCGAGCTCGATCATGCGGCGGGGCGCAAGCAGCTCGCTCATGGCAGCTCCGCAGATCCCGGCTCTGCGGCAGCAGATCCGGGATCGCGACGATCCCTGAAGCGGCCGCCTACGCGGCCGGTCGCAGCGGTGGACGAGAGACGTGCTGTCGACGCTCTCATCGCTGGAACACCCCCAGGCGTCCGATCGCGGACTCGATCGCGCTCGACGCGGTCTGCCCGAGGCCGCAGATCGACGCGTCGCGCATGCACTGCCCGACCTCGGCGATCAGCGCCAGCTCGCGCTCGACGCCGCCGCGCGTCCTGCCGGAGAGCAGCCGCGCCAGCGCCTCCTGCTGCCGCACGGTGCCGACGCGGCAGGGCACGCACTGGCCGCAGGACTCGTTGCGGAAGAACGCCGCGATGCGCATCAGCAGGTGCGGCAGGTCGACCGTGTCGTCGAGCACGAGCACGACGCCCGAGCCGAGCGTCGTCTTCGCGTCGCGTGCGCCCTCGAACGTGAGCGGGACGTCGAGCTCGTCCGCGCCGAGGAAGCCGCCGGCGGCGCCGCCGAGCAGCACGCACTGCAGCGCCCGGCCCTCGGACACGCCGCCGGCGAGCTCGAGCAGCTCGCGCAGCGTCGCCCCGAACGGCACCTCGTAGACGCCGGGCCGCTCGACGTGACCGGAGAGGCAGAAGAGCTTCGGCCCGGTCGAGGCCTCGGTGCCCGTCTGCGCGAAGCCCGGCCCGGAGCCGAGCACGACGTCGAGCACGTTGACGAGCGTCTCGACGTTGTTGACGACCGTGGGCTTGCCGAAGAGGCCGTGCGCGACCGGGAACGGCGGCTTGTTGCGCGGCTCGCCGCGGTTGCCCTCGATCGACTCGAAGATCGCCGTCTCCTCGCCGCAGATGTACGCGCCCGCGCCCTTGCGGATCTCGATGTCGAACGCGAAGCCCTCGCCGAGCACGTCGTCGCCGAGGAAGCCGCGCCGCCGCGCCTCGGCGAGCGCGTGCTCGAGCACGTGGTGTGCCTGCGGGTACTCGCCGCGCAGGTAGACGTAGCCGCGCTCGCAGCCGGTCGCGTAGGCGGCGATCGTCATCGCCTCGATCACGGCGAACGGGTCGCCCTCCATCAGCACGCGGTCCTTGAACGTGCCCGGCTCCGACTCGTCGGCGTTGCAGACGAGGTAGTGCGGCAACGCCGGCTGCCGCGCGACCGCCTCCCACTTGACGCCGGTCGGGAACGCGGCGCCGCCGCGGCCCTGCAGCTTCGAGTCCTTGAGCTCGCGGATCACGCCCTCGGGCCCGAGCTCGAGCGCGCGCCGCAGCGCCGCGTAGCCGCCGTGCGCGCGGTAGTCGTCGAGGCTCGACGGATCGACGCGACCGACGCGGCGCAGCAGGCGCAGGGACGGGTCGCCGGCCTGGGGCACCGTCGCGACCGGCTCCGGGCCCGGCTCGCCGCCGGCGAGGAGTGCGAGCACGTCGGCTGCCGAGGTCGGGGCAGCGACGCGGTCGGACGGCTCCTCGCCTGCGTCCGCGACCATCGCCGCCGGCGCCCGGTCGCACTGGCCGAGACACGGGCTGCGGTACCACGTCGCCGAGCCGTCGTCGGAGAGCTCGCCCTCGCCGCCGAAGCGCTCCTCGAGCTGCGCGATCAGCTCCTGCGAGCCGTGGCAGCGGCAGGCGATGTCCTCGCACACGTGGACGACGCGCGGCGGGCGCGGCTCGACCGCGAGCAGCGCGTAGAACGTGGCGACGCCGTACGCGTCGGCGGGCGGGATCGTCAGCCGGCGGCAGAGGTCGTTCGAGGCCGCCCGGGCTGATCCAGCCGATCCGCTCCTGCAGCGCCCAGAGCGCCGGCAGCAGCAGGTGGCGCCGCTCGCGCGCAGCGTGGCCTCCTGCCGCGGTGTTCCCCTCCGGGCCCTGCAGGCGGGCGCCGCCCTCCCAGCCGTCACGCGGCGTGCCGAGCACGGTGTCGAGGGCGGCGCGCTCGGCCGGCGTCGGCTCGGCACCGGGAACGAGGTGGAGATCCATCAGCCGTCCATTCCGACGGCCGCCGGCTCGCGCCGGTCCTCCTCGGCCTGACGCTCGCCGGGCGCCAGCTTCTCGACCCGGATCGCCGCCGCCTTGAACTCGGCCGTGCCGGACTTCGGGTCGGTGGCGTCGATCGTGAGCTGGTTCGTGTCGACCTGGTCGGGGAAGTGGAAGGTCATGAACGCGAGCCCGGGCCGCAGCGACGGGTCGATCCGCACCGGCGCCTCGACCGAGCCGCGCCGCGACGAGACGCGGGCGACCTCGCCGTCCGCGAGCTCGAGCCGCTCGGCGTCCTCCGGCGAGAGGTCGAGCGACTCGCCGCGGTGGAGCGGCGAGCGGTAGAGGTTCGTCTGCGCGCCGGTGTTGTACGACTCGAGCCGGCGGCCGGTCGTGAGCCGGATCGGGAAGTCGGCGTCGAGCGCCTCGAACGGCGGCTCGCCTCGACGACGCTGAACGGCGCCGGCGGCCCTCCGAGCGGCTCGGCCCACAGGCGCTCGTGCAGGAACGGCGAGCCGGGGTGCTCCTCGTCGGGGCACGGCCACTGGAGCCCGCCGTGCTCCTCGAGCCGCGCGTAGCTCATGCCGCGCGTGCATCGGCGAGAGCGAGCGCAGCTCGTCCCAGACCTCCTCGGCGGTCGGGTGGCCCCAGTCGTGGCCGAGCCGGCGGGCGAGCTCGGCGATGATCCACATGTCGTCGCGCGCCTCGCCGGGCGGGTCGAGCGCCTTGCGCACGCGCTGCACGCGCCGCTCGCTGTTCGTCACCGTGCCCTCGGTCTCGCACCACGACGCCGCCGAGGGGAAGACGACGTCGGCCATCTCCGCCGTCCTCGTCATCACGATGTCCTGCACGACGAGGAAGTCGAGCCCCGCGAGGAGCTTGCGGGCGCGCGTGATGTCGGCCTCCGACTGCGCCGGGTTCTCGCCGATCACGTACAGCGTGCGCAGCTCGCCGCGCTCCATGGCGTGGAACATCTGCGTCAGGTGCCAGCCGTACTCGGCGCGGATCGACGTGCCCCACGCCGCTTCGAAGCGCGCGCGCGCCTCGTCGTCGCGCTCGATGTCCTGGAAGCCCGGCAGCTTGTTCGGGATCGCGCCCATGTCGCCGCCGCCCTGCACGTTGTTCTGGCCGCGCAGCGGGTTGAGCCCGGAGCCGTAGCGGCCGACGTGCCCGCAGAGCAGGCCGAGGTTGATCAGCGCGAGGACGTTGTCGACGGCGTTGTGGTGCTCGGTGATCCCGAGCGTCCAGCAGATCATCGCGCGGTCGGCGCGCGCGAAGGCGTGCGCCGTCTCGCGGATCACGTCGGCGGGAACGCCGGTCAGGCGCTCGCCCTCCTCGAGCGTGAACGGCTCGACCGACGCCGCGTACTCCTCGAAGCCCGGTCGTCGCGTGCTCGACGAACGCGCGGTTGGCGAGACCGGCGTGGATGATCTCGCGCGCCATCGTGTTCGAGAGCGCGATGTCGGAGCCGACGTCGAGGCCGAGCCAGCGGTCGGCCCACTGCGCCGAGGTCGTGCGCCGCGGGTCGATCACGAAGAGCCGCGCGCCGGCGTGCACGCCCTTGAGCAGGTGGTGGAAGAAGATCGGGTGCGTCTCCCGGGCGTTCGAGCCCCAGAGGAGGATCACGTCCGTCTCCTCGATCTCGCGGTACGACGACGTGCCGCCGCCCGCTCCGAACACCGTCGCCAGACCGACGACGCTAGGCGCGTGTCAGGTGCGGTTGCAGGAGTCGATGTTGTTCGTGCCCATCACCTGGCGCGCGAACTTCTGCGCCAGGAAGTTCATCTCGTTCGTGGCCTTGGAGCACGAGAAGATCCCGAACGACGTGGAGGCGTCGGCGTCGCGCGCGCGGGCGAAGCCGGCGGCGGCGCGGTCGAGCGCCTCGTCCCAGGTCGCGGGCGCGGAGCGCGTCCCCGTCGCGGACGAGCGGCGTCGTCAGGCGTCCCTTGGGCTTCGGCACGATTCACCTCCGGTCGGGGGTTCCGCGCACAGGATCGTGGCACGAGCGGGCGGCGTCAAAGTGACACGGTGCGAATCTATGATAGATGCCGTCTATGAAAGACGGTGTCCTGCATCAGGATCGTTTCGCATGGTGATCCGCCACCTCGCCTATCTCGCGGCCCTCGCGCGCGAGCGGCACTTCGGCCGCGCCGCGGCGGCCTGCCACGTCTCGCAGCCGACGCTCTCGGCCGGGCATCCGGCGCCTCGAGGGGGAGCTCGGCTTCCCGATCGTGCGCCGCGGCGCAGCGCTACGAGGGACTGACGCCCGAGGGAGAGCGCGTGCTCGAGTGGGCGCAGCGGATCCTCGCCGACGTCGACGGGCTGCACGACGAGGTGGAGGCGATGCGACGCGGCCTCTCGGGCCGGCTACGCATCGGCGCGATCCCGACGTCGCTCTCGTCGGTCTCGCTCCTGACGACGCCGCTCTGCGACCGCCACCCAGGCGTCGGAGTCGAGGTGCAGTCGCTCAACTCGATGCAGATCGAGCGCGGCCTGCACGCGTTCGAGCTCGATGCGGGGCTCACGTATCTCGACTCCGAGCCGCTGTCGGGCGTCCGTGGGCTGCCGCTCTACCGCGAGCGCTACGTCCTGCTCACGAAGGCCGACGGCCCGGTGGGCCGGCGCCGCGAGCGTCCGCTGGGCCGAGGCCGCGGAGGTGCCGCTCGCCTCCTCACGGAGGACATGCAGAACCGGCGCATCGTCAACGGCATCTTTCGCGAGGCCGGCGCCGAGCCGCGCCCGACAGTGGAGACGAACTCGATCTCGACGCTGTACGCGCACGTCCGCGACGGAGCGTGGTCGGCCGTGATGGCGCACACGTGGCTCCACCTCTTCGGCGTGCCGTCGGGGATGCGTGCGATCCCGCTCGTCGAGCCGGAGACCACACGCTCGATCGGCCTCGTCTGCTCGACCGCGACGCCGGAGCCGCTCCTCGCACGTGCCCTGCTCGACGTGGCCGCCGGGCTCGACCTCGAGGCGGCGCTCGAACCAGCCTTGCAACAGACTGTTACAAGGCGCGGAAGCGCCGCAGGTCCGCCACGGTATCGACGTCCGTCAGCAGCGCCGGATCGAGCTCGATCGTCGTCGGGTTGACGCCGCGCAAGGAGAGCTCCGCACGGGTGATCCTTTCCTCCAGCGCCGGGAGCATGGCCTTCGCGTAGGCGCCCGGGAGCGGGCCGCTCGGGGCAACAGCGACAGACTCGCCGAGCGCACGCAGCACCTCGGGCGTCATGGCGACGCAGTCGACGGGGAGCATCACGCACACCTCGTTCGTCGCAGCGCGGAGCCCCGCGACGACACCGAACACGGGCGCCCGCTCCGCCGAGCCGTCGTCGAGGAGAGGGAATGGCAGTCCGAGTCCATCCGCCTGCTTGCCGACGGCGAGCACCTCGTCGCAGGCCTCGCCGAGGACACGCCAGCCACGCTCCGCGAGGGTCTCGCCGCCGAGCTGCGCGAGCGCCTTGTGCGAGCCGAACCGCGCGGACGCGCCGCCGACGAGCAGGACGCCGGTCAGACGATGCGCCACGGCTCGGTGTAGACGTTCGCCCGTCCGTGGCGGACGAAGCCGCACAGCGTCAGGCCCCGATCGGCGGCGAGCTCGACCGCGAGCGACGACGGGGCGCCCACCGCGACGAGGATCGGACAACCAGCCACGGCGGCCTTCTGGACGAGCTCGAAGGAGAGGCGGCCGCTGACGCAGAAAACCATGCCGGCCAGCGGCAGCCGGCCCTGGCGGAACGCCCAGCCGATCACTTTGTCCATCGCGTTGTGCCGCCCGACGTCCTCGCGAAGACAGAGGAGCTCGCCGGCCGGGGAGAAGAGCCCGGTCGCGTGGAGGCCGCCCGTCGCCGCGAACGTCGCCTGCGCGGCGCGCAACGCATCCGGCAGAGCGGTGACCACGTCGAGCGGAAGCCGGAGCTGGCTCTCGACCCGGGGCGCATCGACCTGCACGGCGTCGATGGCGCCCTTGCCGCAGACGCCGCACGACGACGACGTGTAGAAGCGGCGGGCGACATCGCCGGGATCGGTGTTGGGCGCGACCACCTCCACCGTGTTCGCGGCGAGGTCGTCAGGGGCGCGCGCGTCCGTGGGCGCCATTCCCTCGGTGAGACAGAAGCCGAGCGCGAGCTCCTCATCGTGCCCGGGAGTGCGCATCGTCACGGCCACAGGTTCGCCCCCGATTCGGATCTCGAGCGGCTCCTCGACGGCGAGGCGATCCGGCGCCTCGTCGCCAGCGGGCAGCCTCAGCACTCGTACCGAGGCGGTGCTGTAGGGAGGCGGCAGGGCCGGGTCGCGCGCCGGCGGCATGCGCCGAACGGTAGCGGTCAGGCGAGCGGTGTCTGCCCCGTCGGGCGATCGAGCCGCCGCCGCAGGTTGCGGAACTGCGACCACTGCATGAAGACGTGGACGGGATCCCAGACGAGCAGGTCGAACAGACGGAGGGCCCGCGGCCGGGGAACCCCACGTCCTCGCACTACGAGCCGCGTACCGCCGTCGGGATGGGCCTCCAGCCTGAACGCCCACGTGCTGTCCACCGAGACGCATGGCAGGGGCTCCTCGTCGGGAACTGTGCGCAGGCGTGCAGCGTCGAGCCGTTGGCGCAGGACGAGCGACCGGTCGGGCTCGACCTCGGCGACGGTGAACCACGTACGACCGCCCCGATCGGTGAGCAGGCGGTCACCGACCCGGATCTGCTGCCACTCCGGGACGATCTCGGCCGTGCTCGCCCGCCCCGCGTTGTCGAGCAGGTCGATGCTGTACCACCCTCCCCGGTCGGCGCCCATCTGGGCTAGCCACGGCCACACCTCGGCCGGCGGTGCCGGCAGCGTCGTGGCCATCGTCGATCCGTGAGGAGCGCCGGGGAGGAGGTCGTCCCCCGGCATCGACGCCTCGACCTCCTCCCGTGTCGCGCCGAGCCGAAGGAGCGGCCGGCGGAGCACCGCCAGACCGAGAACCAGTCCCAATGCCGGCCAGCGTCTCACGGCCCGATTGTCACACGGGCGTGGGCGTCTCACATCGCGGCGTCTACGCGTGCCCGTGCGGGCTTCTACGGAGCCGCGACCGGCACCCGCCGATCGCCGGGACGCGCGAGCGCGGCGGTCCGGGCGCCCGTGCGATCTCGCCCGGTGCGTAGCCGAGCAGATGCCATCGCACGGGCACGGCGCGTCGGTCGGACGGAAGTGCTCGGAGCCACGCTGGAGGACGTGCCACAATCGGTCGTCTGTGGACGGGAGCCACGGAGCGGCACGCGGCCGGATGAGACGAGGCGCCCCCCTGGGGGCAGCCGGATGCCGATGCCTGGTTGCGTGCGGCCCGGTCCTGGTCACGGCCGCCCTCCTCGTCCCAGGCGCGGCGGTCGCGTCGACAGCCACCGGGAGCACCGACGCCGCGTCCTGCGACACGTCGCTTCGCGTGGGGTTCGACACGTACGCCGGGAACGAGCCACCGGGCGCCACGCACGAGCTGCGCGGTGTCGTGACCACGAAGTGCGGACGCCCGCCGCAGGGCCGTTGCGTGGCGACGTCGTACGCGGGTGGGCGGAGCACCGGCACGAGCCAGGCGCCGGTGCTCCCCTCGAGCGGGCGTTGCCGGTTCATCCTCTCGCTCGGGGCGTCCTTTCCTCGCAGCATGCAGTACCTCGGGCCCGAGACGCGAAACGGAACCCTCGACGTGACTGTCCAGCTCGGACTCTCGGCGGCCAGCCCGAGCAACCTGAAGGCGAGGCTCGTGCTCGCCCGCCGCTGCCGTTAGTGGTGGCTCCACCACTAGGAGCCGGCCGGCACCCGTTCGAGCCGGCACTCGGGGCTGAAGCGAGGAGGCACGCTCGCGCAGGCCCGCGCGAGTCCGGCGGCGTCGGTCTCGATGCCCCCGAGGATCGTGCCCACGCCGTAGAAGCACCGCGCCCTGGACCGCACCGGGACCGCCTTGCAGAAGGCGATCGCTCTCGTCCCCCCGGCGTCGTTGGAGGTGATGTCGCGCACCGCGCCGTAGACGCAGTCCGAGCGCCACCTCTCCGCCGGCACCGCGCAGTACCGCAGCAGCGCCTGACGGTCGAGCCTGGCAGTGCCCGAAGCGCTGCGACCGAACGACTGGAAGCACGTGGCGCGCCAGGCGTGCTCCGCTCCCGCGCACAGTGTCGCAGCCTGCTGCCAGTCATAGCCCGTCGCCGAGAGCAGGCGGTCGGTGATCTGGAGGTAGCAGTAGAGCTTGTGCCGCTCCTTGACCGCGTCGCACGGATAGAGGAGGTCGTCGTCCTTGATGTAGCGCGAGGTGACGCCGTACGAGGTGTTGAAGTTCTCCATGAACACGCCACCGTCGCAGGAGACCTGCTCCCACTCGGTCTTCAGGCGCTCGCAGTAGTCGAGCGACTTTGGCAGGTCGAGGCCCGTGTGGATCATCAGCCCGTGCCCGATGCCGTGCACGCACTGGTAGGCGATGAAGCGCGACTCGTCGCGGAGCACCCCGGCGCAAATCCGCCGCACAGAGGCGGTCAGGAGCACGTCGCTGTCGGCGTGGAGGAGGGCACGCTCGAGGATGCCGTGGTAGTAGCCGGACCAGCATGTCGAGTCGCCCTCAGCGAACGCGTGCCCGACGTCGCCCTTCTGCCGCGCCAGCGCGGCCGAGCCGATCGTGTGCGCGATCGGGTGACAGCCCCGTTCGACCTCGGGCTTCGCGGCCATGTCGGCGGCGAGACGCCGCAGCGCGACCTTCGGGCCCTGTGCGTACGCGAGGTTGCCGTAGGCCTGCTGAAGGCAGCGCTCCAGGTCCGCGGCCGAGGCGCAGTCGGAGAGGTCGAGGTCGTTTGGCTTGAAGTTGCCCGCAATCGGGTGCAGCTGGACCGGTTGCTCGCCGCTCGCGTCGGGTGAGCCCGAGTCTCCGCCGCACCCGGCAAGGCCGAGCGAGGCGAGACAGAGGAGGATGGCGAGTACGCGCGGCACGAGCTCAGGGTAGAGATCGGCCTCTCACGCTGCCCCCATGAGCGGCGAGAGCAGCTACTCGACCGTGACGGTCTTCGCGAGGTTGCGCGGCTGGTCGACGTTGAGGCCGCGCAGGCGCGCGATGCGGTACGCGAGCAGCTGCAGCGGGATCACAGCCAGGACGGCGGAGAGGAACGCGGGCACGTCCGGCACGTAGATCACGTCGTCGGCGTGGTGCTGGATGTCCTCGTTGCCGTCGCTCGCGATCGCGATCACGTGTGCTCCGCGGGCGCGCACCTCCTGGATGTTGGAGACGATCTTCTCGTAGACCCCCTCCATCCTCGTGGCGACGACGACCACGGGCGTGTCCTCGTCGAGCAACGCGATCGGCCCGTGCTTCATCTCCCCCGCCGAGTACGCCTCGGTCGGGATGTACGCGATCTCCTTCAGCTTCAGCGCGCCCTCGAGCGCCACGGGCAGGCCGATGTTGCGGCCGAGGTAGAGGAAGAACGGCCGGTCGTGGAATCGGCGCGCGATCTCGTCGATCGGGTGATCGCCGTCGAGGAAGCGGCGGATCTTCTCCGGCAGCTCGTACACGGAGTTGACGATGTACTCGAGCTCGCCCGGGGGGAGCGTCTCGCGTACCTGCGCCAGCTTGAGCGCGACGAGGAACAGCAGCGAGAGCTGCGCGGTGAAGGTCTTCGACGCTGCCACGCTGACCTCGAGCCCGGCGCGCGTGTAGAGCACCGAGTCGACCTCCCGCGTGATCTGCGAGCCCATCATGTTAGTGATTGCGACGGTGTGCGCGCCCATCGAGCGCGCCAGCTTCATCGCCTCGATCGTGTCCCGCGTCTCGCCCGACTGCGAGATGCCGACGACGAGGGTGTCCTCGTCCAGCACGGGGTTGCGGTAGATCCACTCGGAGGCGATGTCGTGCTCGACGGGCACCCGCGCCCACTCCTCGATCGCGTATCGGCCCGCGACCGCTGCGTGATAGGAGGTGCCGGCGGAGAGGATCACGATCCGGCGCAGCTCGCGCAGCGCCTCGTCGTCCATGCCGAGCCCTTCGAGAACGAGGCGCCCCTTCCGGAGGCGGTCGCCGATCGTCTCCGCGACCGCTTCCGGCTGCTCGTAGATCTCCTTCAGCATGAAGGTCTCGAAGCCCGCCTTCTCGGCGCCCTCGTCGTCCCAGTCGAGGGTCAGCGTCTCGTGTTCGACCTGGCTCCCGTCGGCGGCGCAGAGGAACGTCGCTCCTTCGGGGGTGACGACGACGACCTGGCCGTCGTCCGGGAACTGCACCAGCCGCGTCTCGCGCAGGAACGCCGCTGCGTTGGAGGCGAGGAAGGTCTCGCCCTCGCCCAGCCCGACCACCATCGGGCACTGGTGGCGGGCTCCCACGAGCACGCCAGGGTGGTCGCGGTGGATCGCGACGAAAGCGAAGTGCCCCTCGAGCTCGCCGTACGCGGCGAGCACGGCCTCGACGAGATCGCCCTCGTAGTGCTCCTCGATCAGGTGGGTCACCGTCTCGGCGTCGGTCTCCGAGCTGAAGACATGCCCCGCTTCGGCGAGCCGGTCGCGCAGCTCGCGGTAGTTCTCGACGATGCCGTTGAGCACGATCGCGAGCTTCGCCGTCTCCTCCGCCGCCAGCGGGTGCGCGTTCGCCTCGGTCACGCCGCCGTGCGTGGCCCAGCGTGTGTGACCGAGCCCGGTCGTGGCCGGCGACAGGTTGCCGCCGGCTGCGCGCTTCAGGTTCTGGAGATTGCCGACCGCGCGGACGTAGGAGAGCCCGTCGTCCTCGAGCAGGGCGATCCCGGCCGAGTCATAGCCCCGGTACTCGAGGCGCTCGAGGCCGAAGAGCAGAAGCGGCTTGCACTCGCGCTCTCCGACGTATCCGATGATCCCGCACACGGTCAGCCCCCAACGATCGACGGTACGTCCGTTTACCCGCTATCACATCTAAACGAACGAAGGCGCCGCTTTCTACGACGCCTGGTGCTTCCGAACGAGACCCGCGATCCTAGCACACAGCGCCTCGGCGTCCTCGCGGCTCTCTGCCTCGGCGAGCACCCGCACGACCGGCTCCGTCCCGGAGGCCCGGACGAGCACGCGGCCCGCGCCGTTCATGCTCTCGGTGACACGGGCTGCCTCGTCGAGCACGGCCTCGGGAACGACCTGGTCCGGGACGTGGACATTCTCCTTGACCTGGGGGAAGACCGGCATCACGGCCACGAGCTCCGACAGCGACCGCCCGCGCAACGCCGTGCACAGCAGGAGCGCCGCGGCCAGCCCGTCCCCGGTGACATGGTCCTCCAGCCAGATCACATGGCCGGACTGCTCGCCTCCGAGATGGCCCCTTTCGCGTCGCAGCGTTTCGAGCACGTAGCGGTCGCCGACGTCCGTGACGTGAACCCGCACGCCCCGCTCGGCCATCAGGCGGTGGAAGCCGAGATTGGTCATCACCGTGACCGCCACCTGGTCGACGCCGCGGTCGAGTGCCAGCACGGCGACAATCTGGTCTCCGTCGACGGCCTCACCCCGCTCGTCCACGGCGAGCAGACGGTCGCCGTCGCCGTCGAACGCCACGCCGAGATCGTGGCCTCCCGCGCGGACGGCAGCCTGCAACAACTCGAGGTCGGTGGCGCCGCAGCCGTCGTTGATGTTCGTGCCGTCGGGGCTGCAGGCGAGCGGGGTGACCTCCGCCCCCAGCCGCTCGAACGCCTCGGGCGCGATCGCCGAGTACGCACCGTTGGCGCAGTCGACGGCGATGCGGAGCCCGGTCAGGTCGGAGCCGAAGCGGTCGAGCACGTGCTCGAGGTAGCTCTCCGCGGCACCGTCCGAACGCTCGACCGAGCCGCCGTTCGTGGCCACCGCGTCGAGCAGTGCCTCGAGCTCCTCCTCCTGCAGGTCGGTCAGCTTCTGCCCCTCGCGGTCGAACAGCTTCACGCCGTTGTACTCGGGCGGGTTGTGCGAGGCCGAGATGACGACCCCGAGGTCCTGCGCGAGCAGTGCCACCGCAGGAGTCGGGAGCACGCCCGCAAGAACGGCAGTCCCGCCGACCGAGACGATGCCGCGGACGAGTGCGTCCTCGAGCGCAGGGCCTGAGCCGCGGGTGTCCCGGCCGACGAGGACCCGGCCGCGGCCGGACCAGAGCGTCGCCGCACGCCCGAGCCGCTCCACGAGATCGGACGTCAGATCGTCGCCGACGACGCCGCGCACGCCATCGGTACCGAAGTACCGTCGAGCCACGCGGGCGTCTACCGCTTGGAGAACTGCGGCGCCTTGCGCGCTTTGTGCAGGCCGGCCTTCTTGCGCTCGACCTGGCGGGCGTCCCGGGTGAGGAAGCCCTCGCGCTTCAGCGCCACGCGCAACTCGGGATCGGCCTCGACGAGCGCACGGGCAATCCCGTGTCGCACCGCGCCGGCCTGGCCGCTCGGCCCTCCACCGTGCACGCGCACGCGAAGGTCGTACGTCCCCTCGGCGCCTGCGACGCGCAGCGGCGACAAGAGCAGCGTGCGGTGCGTTGCTCGCGGGAAATACTCCTCGAGCGTACGACCGTTGACCCACGTCTTGCCGTCGCCAGGCCGCAGAATCACCCGCGCGACGGACGTCTTGCGCTTGCCGGTACCCAGATACTGCGCGATCTCCGCCGTCAATGCACTACACCTCCAGTGGCTTCGGCGCCTGGGCCTCGTGTGGATGCTCGGGCCCGGCGTACACCTTGAGCTTGCGGAGCTGCGCGGCCGCAAGCCGGTTTTTCGGCAGCATGCCCTTCACCGCTTTGCGGATCACCTCGGTCGGCCGACGCTCGAGCTGCTCGCGCAGCGTTCGTTCCTTGAGGCCGCCGGGGTAACCGGTGTGCCAGCGCACCATCTTCTGGTCGAGCTTCTTGCCGGTGACGTGAATCTTCTCCGCGTTGACGACGACGACAAAGTCGCCCGTGTCGACATGCGGCGTGTACTGCGGCTTGTTCTTCCCGCGCAAGGTGTCGGCGATCTCCGTCGCCAGACGCCCGAGGGTCTTCCCGTCGGCGTCGACGACGTACCAGTCGCGCTTGATCTCACCCGGCTTGGCGGTGTAGGTCTTCATCTCGCAGAAAGAAGAGCGGTCAGGTGACCGCCGACGGCGGAGTGTAGCAGGCGCAGAGACGACAACTAGTGGTGTCTGCTGACCGGTTACGGTCGCCCGAAGTTCGTGCCGGAGCCCGTGCGCTCCCTGATCTCGGAGAGCAGCCGGGCGAGACCGTCCCGGAACGGAGTCGCTCCGCCGTGTGAAGGGTGGCGGACGCGCGGCGCGCTCGTGACGCCGGCGGCGACGCAGCCGATTGCGAGAACCTCGCGGCCGGTTGTCAACCGGCTGAGGAACGTCGCGCCGGCCTGTAGCTCGACCCGGGTCGGCCGCCGGTTGGATGTCACCGTTCCTGGATGCGTCGGTACCGCGTTCCAGAGCAGGACGTCGTTCTCGATCCCGAGCTCGCGGAGCACGCGGTGGACGATCGTGGCCGTCGCCTCGGCCGGGCCGCAGCCGGTGAGCTGACGCTCCGACGTGAACGGGATCCCCGACACGCGCGCGCCGCGGTAGCCGGGTGCCTCGCCGACGAGCAGGAGCGGGGCTCCCTCGCGCTCCTCCAGGTAGCCGGCAAGTCGCTCCCGCAGGAGCGGGGCTCTCTCGCCTTCGGCGTACTGGTTGAACGTGGCGCCGATCCGCGTCGCCGCCAGCTCTCGCACGAGCTCCTCCACGACGGCATCGTGCCCGCGCTACGATCACCGGAGCGATACGGGGAGCTCGGGCCAACCGGGCTGAGAGGGCGGACTGAGCGTGCCGCCGACCCGCAGAACCTGATCTGGGTAATGCCAGCGGAGGAACGTGTATGGAACTTCAGACCGCTCTCGTCCTTGCCGGAGGCGACGGCGCGCCCGCCGCGGCCGCGCTTCGGCGCGACGAGCCGACCTGGGTGATCGCCGCGGACTCGGGCCTCGATCTCGCGCTCGCGCTCGGGCTGCGCGTCGACGTCGCCGTCGGCGACTTCGACTCCGCGAGCCCCGCCGCGTTGACCCGCGCCGAGGCAGACGGCGCCCGGATCGAGCGCCATCCCGCCGACAAGGACGCTACCGACCTCGAGCTCGCACTGGATCGTGCGCTCGAGCTCGGCGCGCGCCGCGTGGTCGTCGCCGGCGGCGACGGCGGCCGGCTTGACCACCTGCTCGCCGAGGCGCTCCTGCTCGGCGCCTCGCGCTACTCGGCCCTCGAGCTCGACGCTGTGCTCGGCCCTGCGCGCGCGCACGTCGTGCGCCGGGAGCGCATTCTCGTCGGCTCCACCGGAGAGCTCGTGTCGCTGCTCCCGCTCCACGGGCCGGCGGAGGGCATCGTCACCGAAGGCTTGCAGTATCCGCTGCGCGGGGAGACGCTCCTGCCGGGCTCGACCAGAGGCGTGTCCAACGTCCTCACCGAACCGAAGGCGCGCGTCTCGCTCTCGAGCGGCGTTCTCCTCGCCGTGTTCCCGGGTTCCGGAGGCGAGCGATGAGAGCGCTCGCCGCGCTGGCCGTGACGGCAGGGCTCCTCGCAGCCGGGTGCGGTGGTGGGGAGACACCCACCGAGGTGGTGCTCGTCACGCACGACGCGTTCGCGATCTCCAAGCCCGTGCAGCGGGCATTCGAGCAGGAGTCCGGCCTGAGGCTCCACATCCTGCAGTCCGGGGACGCTGGCGTGGCGCTCAACCGGGCGCTGTTGACCAAGGGCGATCCGGAGGGCGACGTCTTCTTCGGCGTCGACAACAACCTGCTCACGCGTGCGCTCGACGAGGACCTGTTCGAGCCGTACGAGGCGGCCGGCCTCGACCAGGTCGATCGGCGCTACGTCCTCGACCCGGAGCATCGCGTCACGCCGGTGGACCACGGCGAGGTCTGCCTCAATGTCGACGTCGGCTGGTTCCGCGAGCGAGGCCTCCGACCGCCGGGCTCGTTCGACGATCTCCTCGAGCCGCGCTACCGCCGGCTCCTCGTGGTCGAGAACCCGGCCACGTCCACACCTGGACTGGCGTTCCTGCTCGCGACGGTCGCGCGGTACGGCGAGGACGGCTGGCGTGACTACTGGAGGCGCCTGCGCGCGAACGGGGTGCTCGTCGTGGACGGCTGGACCGAGGCGTACACAACGCGGTTCTCCGGCGCCGGCGGCAGCAAGGGCAACCGCCCGATCGTCGTCTCCTACGCGTCGAGCCCGCCCGCCGAGGTGATCTTCGGGCGCAACCCCGACGCGACCGAGGCGCCGACCGCGGTCGTCGCGTCCACCTGCTTCCGCCAGGTGGAGCTGGCGGGGATCCTGCGCGGCGCACCGAACGAGGCCGGCGCGCGCGAGTTGCTCGACTTCCTGCTCTCCGAGCGTTTCCAGGCCGATGTGCCGCTGTCGATGTTCGTCTTTCCCGTCCGGAAGGGCGTCCCGCTGCCGCCCGCCTTCAAGCGGTTTGCCGTCGTGCCCGCACGGCCACTCGAGCTCACCCCCAACGAGATCGGCACCAGCCGCGACCGGTGGATCCGCGAGTGGACCGACACCGTGCTGCGCTGAGACGCGCCCCGACGGGGGCCGCGCTGCTCCTGCTCGCCGGCTTCCTGGCGCTCTTCTTCGCCTACCCGCTCGGTGCCATCCTCGCCCGGGGCCTGACCGAAGGTCGCGCCCTCGGCCTACCGTTCGACGTCCTGGGCAGCCAGGAGACGCTGCAGATCGCCTGGTTCACGCTCTGGCAGGCCACCGCCTCGACCGTGCTGACGGTCGCAGCCGGCCTCCCGCTCGCATGGGCCACGGCGCGGGTCGCCTACCGTGGCAGAACGCTCGTGCGCGCGCTCGTCGTCGTCCCGTTCGTCCTGCCCACGATCGTCGTCGCCACCGCGTTCGTCGCGCTGCTGCCAGAAGGCGTCGAGCGTGGGGTAATCCCGATCCTCGCCGCCCACGTCTTCTTCAACGTCGCGATCGTCGTGCGTCTCGTCGGCGGGTACTGGGCCCAGCTCGACCCGCGGCTCTCGGACGCGGCGGCGACGCTCGGCGCCTCGCCGCTGCGGCGCCTGAGGGAGGTGACGCTCCCCGCGCTCACCCCCGCGCTCGCCGCCGCCTCATCGCTCGTGTTCCTGTTCTCGTTCACGTCGTTCGGTGTCATCGTGGTGCTGGGCGGCCCGGGCCGCGCGACCCTCGAGGCCGAGATCTACTACGCGGCCGCTCGGGCCTTCGACCTCCGCACCGCGGCGGCGCTCGCGCTCCTGCAGCTGTCTGCGGTGGCCGTGCTCGTCGTCGTCGCCGGGCGGCTGGAGCGGCGGGCCGGAACCGCGCTCCCGCTCGCGCCGGAGCGCATCGCGGCGCACAGACCACGTGGCGCAGAGCGCGTGTGGCTGGCCGCCGCACTCATCGGTGGAGCGCTTCTGCTGGGGCTGCCTCTCGCGGCGCTGGTCGCGCGCTCCGTCTCGACGCCGAGTGGGATCGGGCTCGCCTTCTACGGTGACCTGTTCGACGAGACGCCGGCACTCCTCGTGCCGCCGTGGCACGCGCTCGGCTGGTCGCTCGCGTTCGCCACCGCTGGCACGCTGCTCGCGCTCGGTGTGGGAACGGTCGCGGCCGTGCTCGTCGCACGCCACGACGCCAACGCGCTCGACGCGGCGGTGATGCTCCCGCTCGGTGCCTCGGCGGTGATGCTCGGCTTCGGCTTCCTGATCGCGTTCGACGACGCGCCGCTCGACTTTCGCCGGTCGTGGTGGCTCGTCCCGGTCGCGCAGTCCCTCGTCGCGGTGCCCTTCGTCGTCCGTTCGCTCGTGCCGGCCCTGCGCGCCATCGACGACCGCCTGCGCGAGGCAGCAACCGTGCTCGGAGCGTCTCCGGCGCAGGTCTGGCGGGAAGTCGACCTTCCCCTCGCGCTCCGCGCACTCGCCGCCGCCGCCGGTCTGGCATTCGCCGTGTGCCTCGGGGAGTTCGGCGCCACGGTCTTCCTGGCCAGGGCCGAGCGGCCGACGCTGCCCGTCGCGATCTTCCGGTTCCTCGGTCGGCCGGGCGCCGAGAACCAGGGCGTGGCGGCAGCGCTCTGCGTCGTTCTCATGGCCGCTGCAGCCGCTGCGGTGCTCATCGCCGAGCGAGCCGCGACGCGCAGGAGCACGGTATGACCCTGCTGGTCGAAGCGCTCTCGGTGGCGTTCGACGGACGCGACGTCCTCGACCGGGCCGAGCTCGAGCTCGCCGACGGTGAGACGGTGAGCGTCCTCGGGCCGAGCGGTTCCGGCAAGAGCACGCTGCTGCGAGCGATCGCGGGCCTCGAGCGGCCACGCTCCGGTCGGGTGCTCCTCGGGGGCCGCGACCTCGCCGGCGTGCCGCCCTATCGGCGGGGGGTGGGCCTGATGTTTCAGGACGGTGCGCTGTTCCCGCACCGCGACGTGGCGGGCAACGTGGCGTTCGGGCTGCGCATGGAGGGGCGGGCGTCGGACGAGATCCGGAGCCGCGTCGCGGAGCTCCTCGAGCTCGTCGGGTTGCCCGGGATGGAGCGGCGGGACGTCGGCACGCTGTCGGGAGGCGAGCGCCAGCGCGTGGCGCTCGCCCGCGCGCTCGCCCCGCGGCCGCGCGCCCTGCTGCTCGACGAGCCGCTCGCGTCGCTCGACCGCCCGCTCCGCGAGCGGCTCCTCGCCGACCTGGAGGCGATGTTCTCGGAGCTCGGGCTCACGGTGCTCCACGTCACGCACGACGCCGACGAGGCCTTCGCGCTGGCCGATCGCGTCGCCGTGATGCGCGAGGGACACATCGTCCAGATCGCCGAACCGGAGCGGCTGTGGGCACGGCCCGCCGACGAGTGGGTGGCCCGGTTCCTCGGCCTGCGCAACCTCAGACGGGAGGGTGAGCGGGTGCTCGTGATCCGCCCCGAGGCGGTGCGCGTGCGACCGGGCGACGGCGCGACGGTCGTCGCGGCGGAGCGCCACGGCTCGGTCGCCAGGCTGCGTGTCGCGTCGGACACGGGCGCCGTGCTCGAGGTCGCGACGACGGAGCTCGACCACCCCAGGGTCGGCGACCGCGTCGCGGTCGAGATCGACGAGGCGGGGGTGACGGAGGTCGCTCCGTGGCCGGGGACGAATGGCCCGGGATGATCCGACGCCGCGTGATCGTGCACGGGCTCGTTCAGGGTGTCTGGTTCCGGGAGACCACCAGGCGGGAGGCCGAGCGCCACGGAGTCTCCGGCTGGGTGCGCAACCGCCCCGACGGCACGGTCGAGGCGGTGTTCGAAGGCGAGCAGGAGGCGGTCGAGCGGATGCTCGTCCTCACCCGGCAGGGGCCGGCGGGCGCCGTGGTGGCGTACGTCGACGTGAGCACGGAGCCGCCCGAAGGGCTCTCCGGCTTCAGCGTGCGCTAGTCGTCGCCCTCGTCGGCCTCGTCGTCGGCCCACTCATCGTCGTCGTCGAGCACGAGCTCGTCTTCGTCGACCTCGTCGTCCTCGTCGATCTCGATCTCGATCTCGTCGTCGTCGTCCCAGGTTTCGGTCACCGGTCGTCCCTTTCGGCTCGATCGTCGACGCCCACCCGCTGCGTCGGCGCGAGGCTACCGAAGCATCATCTCTCGGGGGCGCAGATCGCGTCGCCGGCCATGAGCTGGTCGAAGATCGCCTTGACCGACGAGGAGCTGGCGCGATCGGCCGGGGTCAGCCCTGGGCCCTCCCAGCGGACGATCGGTGTCACGCCCGGGCCCATCACCGTGACGCGGTAGCGCCTCCCCGGTGCCGCCGGTCGCATCGCCGTGCTCGGGTACCCGGGGTGCGGTCTCTGGGGCACGAAGCTATGGCAGAAGGTGCCCGTCGGCCGGTGCGTGAGAATGCCCGACTCCCGCTTCCAGCCTGGCCCGTAGGCCGAGTCGAGCGTGTCGATGTAGACGTTGCGACCGTAGCGCTCCTTGGGATTGCCCTGCCCGGTCGAGGCGAAGCCGTGCACGGGCGCGCCGAGGTAGGTCAGACGCCCGAAGACGCCTTGCCAGCGACCGCCGTACGTCCAGTGGGCAAAGACCTCGAGCTTCGGCAGCTCGCCCGTCCAGTGAGAGAGATGGAGCTCGCGCCACGTGTGCTCGGGCTTCCAGGGAGCGAAGCCGAGCAGCGGCAGCCGCCGCCGCCACGACTGCAGAGCCCAGTACGAGCCGTCGGGCGCCAGGCACGCGGCGACGAGATTCGTGAGCGGCGGCCCGTCGTACGGAGCGCAGAAATCGCGGAACGACCGCCAGTAGCGGGGGTTCCGGTACTTGCCCCAGCCGCCCGCGTAGTCGTAGCGGAAGCGCACCTGCGGCACCGCCGGATCGACCGGGGGGCGAGCGTTCACGGCACCCCAGGCGAGCACGTGCCGCGGCCGGCCGTCCTGGCGAACGTACGAGACGAGCGCCTCGCCCTTGCGGTTCACCGTCAGGGTCACCGCGCTCACGTTCGGGTCGGAGAGCCCTTCGCTGGCGAACGCCGCTGCGGGGAGCGAGAGCGGTACGACCGCGGTCGTGACGGCGATCAAGAGCAGGCGCGCGGAACGCGCTGCATGGGTTCCGGATCGGCCCCAGCGACCGCACCCGGACATCCCTCGACTCAGGGATGCGACCCGGCTACTCCCACTCGATCGTGGCGGGCGGCTTGCTCGAGAGGTCGAGTGCGACGCGGTTCACACCGTCGATCTCGTTGATGATCCGGCCCGAGATCGTCTCCAGCAGCTCGTACGGCAGCCGGGCCCAGTCTGCGGTCATCGCGTCCTCCGAGGTGACGGCGCGGATCACGATCGGGTAGGCATACGTGCGCTCGTCGCCCTGCACCCCCACCGAGCGCACCGCAGGCAACACGGCGAAGCACTGCCACAGCTCGCCGTAGAGACCCGCCCGGCGCACCTCCTCGAGCAGGACCGCATCCGCGGCGCGCAGGATCGCGAGCCGCTCCTCCGTCACCTCGCCGATGATCCGGATCGAGAGGCCCGGCCCCGGGAAGGGGTGGCGCCACACCAGCCGCTCCGGCAGCCCGAGCTCCTCGCCGACGCGGCGCACCTCGTCCTTGAACAGCAGGCGCAGCGGCTCGACGAGCTCCATGCGCATGTCCGCGGGGAGCCCGCCCACGTTGTGGTGCGACTTGATCTTCGCCGCGACGCCGTCCTCGGCCCCGCCGGACTCGATCACGTCCGAGTAGAGCGTGCCCTGCACGAGGAAGCGGACGTCGCCGAGGCTCCGCGCCTCCTCCTCGAAGACGCGGATGAACTCCTCGCCCACGATCTTCCGCTTCTCCTCCGGGTCGGTGACACCGGCGAGGCGCGCGAGGAAGCGCCCCTGCGCCTGCACGTGCACGAGCGGCACCTGGAAGTGGCCGCCGAACGTCTCCACGACCTGCTCGGCCTCGTTCTCCCGCAGCAGGCCGTGGTCGACGAACACGCAGGTGAGCCGGTCGCCGACCGCCTTGTGCACGAGCAACGCGGCAACAGCCGAGTCGACACCGCCCGAGAGCCCGCAGATCACGCGCTCGGAGCCGACCTGGGCGCGGATGCGCGCTACCTGCTCCTCGATCACCGCGGCCGGCGTCCACGCCGGCGGGGCGCCGGCCACGTCGAACAGGAAGTTCTTCAGGATCTCCTGTCCGTGCGGCGTGTGCACGACCTCGGGGTGGAACTGGACCCCGTACAGCTTCCGCTCGCGGTCTTCGAACGCAGCGATCGGCGTCGACGCCGAGCTCGCCGTCACAACGGCACCGGCAGGTGGGGCGACGACCGAGTCGCGATGGCTCATCCAGACGACCTGGTGCTCGGGGAGGTCGCGGAACAGCGTGGAGTCCGCGAGCTCGAGCTCGGTCTTGCCGAACTCCGAGACACCGGTGCGGTCGACGGCGCCGCCGAGGTCGAGGGCCATCAGCTGCATGCCGTAGCAGATGCCGAGAGTCGGCACGCCGAGCGCGAAGATCTCGGGGTCGACGTGAGGCGCTCCTTCGGCGTACACCGAGGCGGGCCCGCCGGAGAGGACGAGCGCGAGCGGGTTCCGCCGCCGGATCTCGTCCGCGCTGAGCCGGTGGCCGACGAGCTCGGAGTAGACCCGCGCCTCGCGCACGCGGCGGGCGATCAGCTGGCTGTACTGGCCGCCGAGGTCGAGGACGAGAACCGGCCGCTCCTCGACGGCAGGCTCGCCGCCGGGGAACGCGATCACCTCGGCCGCGTCAGCCACGACGGTAGTTGGGCGCGTCCTTCGTGATCACGACGTCGTGCGGGTGGCTCTCGCGCAGGCCGGCGCCCGTGATGCGGACGAAGCGGGCCTGGGTCTTCATCGCCTCGATCGTCGCGGTGCCGCAGTAGCCCATCGCCTGCCGCAGGCCGCCCACGAGCTGGTGGACGATCGGCGCCAGAGGACCCTTGTACGGGACACGCGCCTCGATCCCCTCCGGGATCAGCTTCTCGACGTCCTCCACGTCGCCCTGGAAGTAGCGGTCCTTGGAGAACGAACGAGCCTTCATCGCACCAAGCGAACCCATGCCGCGGTACTCCTTGAAACGCTCGCCCTGCACGAGCAGCACGTCGCCGGGCGCCTCGTCGGTGCCGGCGAAGAGCGAGCCGAGCATCACCGTGTCGGCGCCGGCCGCGATCGCCTTGGCCACGTCGCCCGAGGACGTGAGCCCGCCGTCCGCGATCACCGGCACACCGTGGTCCAGCGCGATTCGCGCGACGTCGTACACCGCCGTCACCTGCGGCACGCCGACACCCGCGACGACCCGCGTGGTGCAGATACTCCCAGGTCCTACACCTGTCTTCAGGCAATCCGCGCCGGCGTCGATCAGCGCTTCGGCGGCCTCGCCGGTGGCGATGTTTCCCGCTATCACCTGCACGTCCCAGCGGTCCTTGATCTCCCGCACGACCTCGAGCACGCCTGCCGAGTGGCCATGCGCGGTGTCGACGACGAGGGCGTCGACCTCCGCGGCCACGAGTGCGCCCGCCCGCTCGAACGCGTCCGCACCGACGCCGACGGCGGCGGCCACTCGAAGCCGACCCTGCTCGTCCTTGGTCGCGAACGGGTACTTCACACGCTTCTGAATGTCCTTGACCGTGATCAGCCCCAGCAGCCGGCCGTCGGCGTCGACGATCGGGAGCTTCTCGATCTTGTGACGGCCGAGGATGGCCTGCGCCTCCTCGAGCGAGGTGCCCACGGGCGCGGTGACGAGGCCCTCGCGGGTCATCACGTCGGCGATCCGGGCGGACGGGTCGGCGCCGAAGCGCAGGTCGCGGTTGGTGAGGATCCCGACGAGCCGCCCTGCTTCGTCCGTCACGGGGACACCCGAGACGCGGTAGCGCTCCATGATCGCGAGCGCCTCGCCGACGACCGCGTCAGGCGGGAGCGTGACCGGCTCCACGATCATGCCCGCCTCCGACCGCTTCACCTTGTCCACCTCGGCGACCTGGTCGGGGACCGAGAGGTTGCGATGGACGACGCCGATGCCTCCCTCACGAGCGAGCGCGATCGCGAGGCGGGCCTCGGTGACGGTATCCATGGCCGCCGAAACGATGGGGATCTCGAGCGCGATCGTGCGCGTCAGGCGCGTGACGGTGGCGACGTCGTTGGGGAGGACGGACGACTCAGCCGGCACGAGCAGGACGTCGTCGAAGGTCAGGCCTTCCTTCGCGAACTTGTCCTCCGGCTCGAGCTCCACCAGTGGGGCGATCGTACCAACGGCTCCGGTCGAGGAGCGGACCTGCGCTCCTCGGTTACAAGCCGTTCCCCGGGGCAGCGCGTGCCGGCCCGCGGTATGGGGCCGCGGGCGACCCCTTCAGGGATCTTCGCGCGCGGCAGGACCACAAGCCGTTCTCCCAGACGGCGCGCGCCGGCCTGCGGTTTGGGGCCGCGGGCGGCCCCCTTCAGGGATCTTCGCGCGCGGCAGGACCACAAGCCGTTCTCCCAGACGGCGCGCGCCGGCCTGCGGTTTGGGGCCGCGGGCGGCCCCCTTCAGGGATCTTCGCGCGCAGCAGGAATCTGCTTCTGCGGATTCCTGCTGCTTGCGCCAAATCAAGAAACAGGATGCAACTCGTGCACTTCGACCGCAGCTGCGAGGCGCTTCGCCTCGGCAGGGTCGAAGCGACCGGCGCCGACCTCGAGCACCGCCGCGGAGCCCGTCGCCACTGCGGCGCGGAGCGCGTCCGAAGCCGACGCCCCCGCCAGGCGCGCCGCGACCCACTGCGCGAGGAGCGCATCGCCGGCGCCGACGACGGAGACCGGCTCGAGCTGCGGCGCCTGCGCGCGGTAGCGGCGAACCTGCCGCTCTTCCCGCACGAGGGCGAAGCAGCCTCCCTCCATCGTGATGTGGACGTTGCGCGCGCCCATCTCCGCGATGGTGTCGAGCGCCATCAGGAAGTCGGACTCGTCCTGGAGCTCCTGGCCCACGAGCTGCTCGGCCTCGTGCTGGTTCGGCGACACGAGCCACGGCTCGGCTTCGAGACCGCGGCGCAGCGGCTCGCCTTCCGTGTCCAGCACGATCCGCACCCCGCGGCGCGTCAGCTCCCGCGCGGCCTCGCCGTAGAACCCCTCGTCCACTGCGCGGGGCAACGAGCCGGCGAATACGACGCAGTCCGCCGCGCCCGACAGGTAGCGCAGCTTCTCGAGGAGCATGTCGAGCTCGGTCGGCGAGACGCGCGGACCCCACTCGTTGATCTCGGTGTAGGTGCCCGCCGTCGGGTCCACCACCGCCGTCGAAGTGCGCGACTCCTCGCGGATACGGACGAAGTCGTTGAGGATGGCCTCGGCCGTCAGCTCCTCGACGATGCGCGTGCCCGTCCGCCCCCCCGCGAGACCGATCGCCACGACGGGGACGTCGAGCTGCTTGAGCGCCCGCGCAACGTTGATCCCCTTGCCCCCCGCCAGCGTCAGCACGTCGCTTGCGCGGTGGCGGTGACCGAGCTGGAAGATCGGCACGGTGACCGTGCGGTCGAGGGCGGCGTTCAGGGTGACGGTGACGATCACGGGCACTCCTCAGCTGACGAAGCCGATCAGATGATGGATCGTGCGACGGGTGGTCCACCATGCCTTGGCGGGGAGGCTTGGCTCAGTCACCGCGCGCGCCGCTACGAGCGGGACGGTGGCGATGCGCCGGCCCCCGTCGAACACGCGCACCTCCCCGAGCCGTTGACCCCTGTACACGGGCAACGCGGCCGTGCTCACCGCGACGACGCGCTCGAGCAGCGTGCGGCCGACGCGCAGGACGTACCCTGCGTCGCGCTCCGGGACGAGCCGCACGGGCTCGCGACCCCAACCGACCTCGACCTGAGCATACGCACGAGACGCGTCGACGACCTTGACGGCGGCGTACTGCGCAAGACCCCAGTCGAGAAGCGCCTCGAGATCGCGGTTGCGCTGCTCCTCGGTCGGCGCGCCGAGCACGGACGCCACGATCTCGACGCTTCCACGGCGCGCGAGTGCGACCTGCGACCAGCCCGCCTCGCCGGTGTGGCCCGTCTTGGCGGCAACGAGACCGGGCAGGCGGCCGAGCAGGTCGTCGGTCGTGTGGACGACGCGGCCGCCGGCGATCGTTGCGCTGCTCGCGCCGGCCCACTGCCGGATGAACGACACTCGTGCAGCCGCGCGGAGCAGCTCCGCCGTGTCCCGCGCGCTCGAGTAATGGCGCGGCTCGTCGAGGCCGTGGGGATTCGCGAAGTGCGTCGACCGCAGGCCGAGCGCGATGGCTTTCGCATTCATCAGTTGCACGAAGCGCGCGATCGAGCCGTCTCCCGCGTAGGCGGCGAGCGCGGTCGCCGCGTCGTTGGCGCTCGGTACAAGGGCGCCGATCGCCAGGTCGCGCACGGTGACGCGCTCTCCCGCGCGCAGGGAGAGCGTCGACTCGCCGATGCTCGTGGCCTCGGCGGGGACGGTGACGACCTCGTCGAGCCCGACGCGCTCCAGGGCGACGAACACGGTCATCAGCTTGGTGATGCTCGCGATCGCTCGGCGCTCGGTCGGCAGGCGCTCTGCCAGCACAGTTCCGCCGGCCGACTCGACGACGAACGCCCGCGCGGCGACCCGCGGCGGCGCGGCTGCCGCCTGACCGACCAGAGCAAGGAGCGCGACCAGCGCCACGGCTGCGACCAGACGCCTAGGGGTCGGTCCGGAAGGTGGCCGCGGTGGATGGCGCGCGGCAGGTGGTGCGAGGCAAGGACGCAGGGAGCGCCGATATGCAGGCATATCGGCGCGACCGAGGACGCCGTATCGCGCCGCGTGACGCCCGTCAGGCGCCACGGTCATTTTCCGGACCGACCCCTAGACACCGGGCCGGATGGTAGTGGACGCGAGCCGCTACTCGACGCGAATGCGCCGACCGACGGTCAGAGTCTGCGGATCGAGCCTGGGGTTCAGGCGCTGCAGCTCCTCGACGGAGGTGTCATAGCGGCGCGCGATCGCGACGAGCGTATCCCCGCGCTTGACGACGTACACACGCGTCGTGGCCACGGGAGGCGCGATCTGGGCGGGCGCGTTCTGGTCGTCCAGCCCGGCACGGATCAGAAGCACGGCGATCGTGACAGCGAGCAGGAACGCCACCGGAGCACCGATCCGGGCGATCCACGCCCGTGTGGAGGCACTCACCATCCCGCCGCGACCCAGATCTCGGCGGCGAGCGCCGCGGCGGCGCGCGAGGCGGCGGCACGCCAGTCCGGCTCGCCCTCGCGGAAGGCGTAGATGACCGACCGGGAGGCGTTGACGAGACCACTCGCCGGCCCGCTCGTGAAGGCTCGTGCGACGTCGGCGGGCGTCGCGCCCTGCGCACCCACACCGGGAAGCAGGACGATCGCTTGCGGCATCGCGCGGCGCGCCTCCCCGATCGCCCGGGGATACGTCGCCCCGACGACGGCGCCCACGCTCGACAGGCCGCAGGCGCCGACGAGCTCCTCGCCCCACGTGCGCACAAGATCGGCGACGTGCTGCCACACCGGCCGACCGTCCGCGAGCTGGGCATCCTGGATGTCGGTTGCGCCCGCGTTCGAGGTGCGCACGAGCACGAACACGCCTGCCCCATGACGGCGGCAGGCGCCGAGGAACGGGTCGATCGAGTCCTCGCCCAGGTACGGGTTGACGGTGAGGGCGTCGGCGAGCGGCGGCTGCTCGTCGCGCGGCTCGAGGAACGCGGCCGCGTAGGCCCTGGAAGTCGGGCCGATGTCGCCTCGCTTCGCGTCGGCGATCACGAGGAGCCCTGCGGCGCGGGCGTACGCGCAGACGGACTCCAGCGCCGCCCAGCCGTCGGCGCCGAGGGCCTCGAAGAATGCGACCTGCGGCTTGACCGCCACCGCGTAGAGGGCCACGGCGTCGACGATGCCGCAGCAGAAGCGCTCGACGGCGTCGGCCGCGGCCGGACGGTCGTGCGCCGCGTCCCCGCGGAGCTCGACGGGAAGCAGGTCGACCCGGGGGTCGAGTCCGACGACGAGCTGCGTGCGCCGGCGTTCGACGACGGCGGCGACGCGGTCGGGGAAGGGCGTGACCGCGGTCGTCGGTTGGCCCGCGGTGTCGGCGACGGTCACGCAGCCAAGGCTACCCTCCTCCCCACGGCCTGCACGATCGCCTCCTCAGCGAGCGGCATGACAGCGAGCTCGGGCGGTGGCCGCCGCAGGAACGAGGCGACGACGAGCAACTCGTCGCCGTCCTCCGGGCCGAGCGAGAGCGATGCCGCGGCAGCTTCCGCCAGGCCGGCCGCGATCTCGATGCGCGCTCCGCCCCCGTGCGGGACGCTGCGCGCGGCCACGACGCGACCCGAGGCGACGAAGAGCGCGCGGACGAAGCCGGGCTCTGCAGCCGGCAGGAGCAGACACGCGCGCAGGGCCCGGAGCCGCTCCAGCTCGGCAAGTGCGCCAAGGATCTCCTCGAGCGCCGACAAGCGGTCGCGCACGCGGGCGGCGTCTTCGAAGCGCTGCGCCTGGGCGAGTCGTCGCAGGCGTTCGCGGAGAGGCGCCAGCGCATCTGCGGGATCGCCGCCTTCGTGGCCGTCGAGGGCCCGGGCCGCGCGCCGCGCGATCCCCCGGCTCTTCAGCGGGCCGAGCGGGCCGGGCTCCGCCGTCACCGTCCAGCGCGAGCCGCGTCGCTGGAGGTAGACGTGCCGGTCGGGCCGCGTGCCGCGTGCGTTCGCAGGTGGGCGCAGCTCGCGCAGGAGCCGCACTTCCTCGAGCGCGGCCTCGAGCTCGGACGGCCACTCCGTCCACTCCACCCGTTCGAGCGCGCCGAGTGCAGCCTCGACCGCCGGGCGCTGGCGACCGCCGGCGAAGTACGAGCGGAGCCGTGCTCTCAGGTCGCGGGCGCGGCCGACGTAGAGCGCCTGCCGGTGTCGGTCGCGGAAGACGTACACGCCCGGCCGTTGCGGCGCGCCCGCCACGAGCGCGCGCTTCGCGTGCAGCCGCCGCGCGCGAGGCGCGGCGAGCTCCACGAGGTCGGCGACGGTCCGCGCACCGCGCTCCTGCGCCAGCCCGACCAGCCTGACGAGGATCTCCGCCGTCGCCTGCGCGTCGGGCAGCGCCCGATGACACGGCTCCGTCGCCGTCCCGAAGAACTGCGCGAGCGTGGCGAGACCGACCCGTCTCGTCCGCTCGCCGAGCAGCCGTCGGGCGAGCCACACCGTGTCCACGACGGGCGCCGCGATCCGCCTGCCGGTCAGTCGCTCCACCTCGCGCTCGAGGAAGCCGAGGTCGAACCGCGCGTTGTGCGCCACGAGCGGCGCGTCGCCGGCGAAGTCCAGGAACCGGCGGACGGCGT
The DNA here is from genome assembly GCA_963708005.1 of uncultured Actinomycetes bacterium. GTDB lineage: Bacteria > Actinomycetota > Thermoleophilia > Gaiellales > Gaiellaceae > Gaiella. The sequence continues at coordinate 178,646 of CAVPRY010000002.1, forward strand.
GCTCGACGCGCGGCGCATCACGGACGACGGAAGGCACGATCCCGGTCAGCACCTGGACGACCGGCGGGATCGGGACGCCCGGGTTCACAAGCGTTTCGTAGGTGTCTACGAGCTCGAGCGCCCTCACGCGCTGGGCGCCGATCTCGCAGATGCGCGACGACCCGGGTGAGAGCCCCGTCGTCTCGAGGTCGAAGACGACGAATTCGGCGTTTTCGAGCTGGGTGCCGGCGCCGGCTGGTTCCGCCAGCCCGACCTGCGCGCCGCGCCAGGTGAGCCGCGCATCGCCTCGGACGACGTCATCCAGCAACGAGCGGGCGATCGCGGTCGGTGCGCTCGCGAGCGCGAAGAGTTGCCGCGCGGCCTCGTCGCACGGCAGCGACCCGCGCCGCGAGTGCACGAGCTCGACGAGGCGATCGGCGGCGTCGAACGAGAGCTGCACATGCCGAGCGTAGGCGAACATACGTTCGCTTGCAAGTGGATCGCCCGCGCACAGCACGCGATCTTCCTGGGGTCGTTGGGGCGGCGGGCGGCCCCCTTCAGGGATCTTCAGCGCGCTCGGGATCCGCGCCAGCGGCTCGCGAGCCTGCGCCAAACAGGAAAGGTTCTTGGGGCCGCGGGCGGCCCCCTTCAGGGATCTTCAGCGCGCTCGAGAATCCGCGCCAGCGGATCGCGAGCCTGCGCCAAACAGGAAAGGTTCTTGGGGCCGCGGGCGGCCCCCTTCAGGGATCTTCAGCGCGCTCGAGAATCCGCGCCAGCGGCTCGCGAGCCTGCGCCAAACAGGAAAGGTTCTTGGGGCCGCGGGCGGCCCCCTTCAGGGATCTTCAGCGCGCTCGAGAATCCGCGCCAGCGGATCGCGAGCCTGCGCCAAACAGGAAAGGTTCTTGGGGCCGCGGGCGGCCCCCTTCAGGGATCTTCAGCGCGCTCGAGAATCCGCGCCAGCGGATCGCGAGCCCGCGCCAAACAGGAAAAGTACTTGGGGCCGCGGGCGGCCCCCTTCAGGGATCTTCAGCGCGGTCGAGAATCCGCTCCCGCGGATTCTCGACCTTGCGCCTAAAAAGAGAGAGGCCCTAGTTGACCGACTTCTTCAGCTGTGAGCCCGCGCTGAACTTCGGCACGGTGGCGGCACGGATGGTCACCTTCTCGCCGGTGCGCGGGTTGACGCCCATGCGCTCCGCGCGCCGGGTCGTGTGAAACTTGCCGAAACCGGTAAACGTGACCGTGTCGCCCGCCATGAGCGCCCCGGTGATCGTGTCGAGCACTGCCTCGACCGCCTCTCCCGCATCCTTCTTCGAGAGGTTCGCCTTTCTGGCGACTGAGTCCACGAACTCCTGCTTGGTCACTGCCTCTCCTCCTGTCGTCGGGTCCTGTGCCCGGACGCCCGGCACCCTAACAGGCCTGCGCCCGGAAAGCCGCTAGCCATGCGGGTTCGCGGCACTTGCACGCTGGGCGAGCAGGTCGCTGGCCCGGTAGAGCGAGTGCAGGCGAACGCCGAGTCGCGCGAGCGCGTCCGCGCCGCCTTCCTCGCGGTCGACGACGCACACCGCGTGCCGGACGACGAGGCCCGCTGCGCGAACGGCGTCCACCGCATCCGCGAGCGCGCCACCGGACGTGACGACATCCTCGACGAGGCATACGAGCTCGCCCCGCTCGAACGGACCTTCGATCCGGTTGGCTGTCCCGTATTCCTTGGCTTCACCGCGCACGATGATGAACGGCAAATCGGACGCCATCGACGCGGAAGCGGCCAGGGCAACGGCTCCAAGCGCGGGTGCCGCGAGTCGCAAGGCCTCAGGCTCGGCGCCCAGCGCCGCCGCCGCGAGCTGGTCACCGAGCGCCCGCAGCAGGTCGGGTTGCGTCTCGAAGCGGTACTTGTCCAGATACCAGGACGAACGCTTGCCCGAACGCAGGACGAAGTCGCCTTCCAGCAGCGCGCGGTCGACCAGCGCCCGGCCGAGCTCGTCGACGCCCAGGCTCACCGCAGGCTTGAAGTGGGTTGGGGGTGCGTACGGGGACGATCTGCGCCAAGCAGCGTCGTCCGAGCGGCCGACGGCAATGCGCCGCGCGCAGACCCCCAGCCGGGCGTGCTCCTACTCCACATCAAGCCTCTACATCGCCTCGCGAGCGATCGCGAGCAGCCGCTCGAGCTCCGGCGCTCCAGGTTCGAGCGTGACGGCCGAGCCGTCCGCGTAGCCGATCGTCGCGGTCTCCCCCGGGCCGCCCTGCCGGCGCAGGAGCCACCACACGAAGCCGGCCAGGACGGCAAGGGCGGCGAGCCTACGCATCGCCCTCGGTGAGGCGGCGCAGCGCGGTGCGCAGGTCGTAGACGGCGAGACCCGAGGTCGGGTCGGGCACGGTCGTGGCCACGATCGTCCGGTCGCGCTCCCGCACGGCGAAGACGCTGCCGTCCGGGAGCGAGACCTCGACGCGGCTCACCTCCGCCGCGTCGGCGCGGATGCCGGCGGCGACGTCGAGCAGCTCCCTCCCGCAGCGTGCGAGCCGCTCGGCCCGCGACGCGTCGGGGTGCGTGGAGGCCTCGACCGCACCGTCCGGCCCGAGAATCGCAGCCGTCTGGATCTGCGAGGAGAGCTCGAGAAGCTCGGCGAGAGCGGCGTCAGCGTCCATCCGGCTGGCGAACCTAGCAGACTCTCGCCAGATGGTCGATGCCACGAGACCGCCGGGGCCGGAACGGGGGCGGCCCAGACGCGCCCGATCGCGCAGGAGCGCGCGCGAGATCGTGGGCTCGACCCGCTGATGTCGCGCCCGCCCGTCCGGACTGCGTTCAGTCATTTCTTCCGCGAGCGGGGCACGCATCTCGCCGCGATGGTCGCGTACTTCGCGCTCCTCTCGTTCGTGCCGCTGATCTTCCTCGCGCTCGCCATCCTCGGCTTCCTCGACCAGGCAGACGAGCAGAGCGCCCTCGTCTCGTACCTGCAGGACATCTTTCCCGGCCAGTCGGTGCAGAGCATCCTGCGCGTCGTGGAGGGAGTCGAGAACAACGCCCGTACGCTGACGGTGGTCGGCATCGTCGGCCTGCTCTGGAGCTCCCTCTCGCTCTTCAGCGCGCTCGAGTCGGCGTTCAACATCCTCTACGGCCGGCCAAACCGGGGGTTCCTGCGCGGGAAGGGCCTGGCTCTCGCCTACATGGGTGCGGCCATGGCCGTCCTCTTCACGGCGCTCACGGTGGGGACGTTCGGCTACGACCTCCTGCGACGCTACGCGGGCGAGACGATGGGCAATCGCTGGGTGGCGCTCACGCTGACGGTGCTGACGACGGCGATCGCGCTGTTTCTCTTCCTCCTCTCGGCCTACTACCGGCTCACGAATGCGCGCGTCACGCGCCGCGACGTGCTGCCGGGAGCGATCGTCGGCTCGATCACGCTGGCCGTCACGATCCAGAGCCTGCCGCTGTTCATCGCGATCACCGGCGACATCGTCGCGCTGCAGGCGCTCGGCGCCACCTTCCTCCTCCTCGTCTGGCTCTACGTGATGGCGAACGTGATCGTCTTCGGCGCGGCGCTGAACTACGAGTGGGCGTTCGGCTCGAGAGGGCTGGTTCCGCAGCCCAAGCATGCTGACGAGGATCAGCCGGAAGCGGTGCCGCCGAGCGCCTGAGCGAGGGCCGTCGCGGCGCGGGCCCGGTGCGACTTGGTGCGCTTCCAGTCGTTCCCCAGCTCGGCGACGGTGCGCGTCTCGCCGGAGGGGACGAGGATCGGGTCGTAGCCGAAGCCCTCGTCGCCGCGCGATGCCTCGGCGACGAGCCCCTCGAGCGTGCCGGCTGCGGTGACCTCACGGCCGTCCGGCGCCAGCGCCACGAGCGCACAGATGTAGCGTGCGCCGCGCTCCTCCACCCCTTCGAGCTCGGCGAGCAGCCGCGCGACGCCGTCCTCGGCCCAGCGGGCGGACTCGATCCCGGGTCGGCCGCCGAGCGCGGCGACCTCGATCCCCGAGTCCTCGCCGAGCGCCCACTCGTCCCGAGCCGCGTGGAGGCGACCAAAGCGGGCCTTCAGGCGGGCGTTATCGAGAAATGTGCCGCCGGTCTCGGGTGGGAAGTCGTCGCGGTCGAGAAGCTCGAGCTCCCAGTCCGGGAGCGCGGCGCGGAGCTCGTCCAGCTTGTGCGGATTGCCGGAGGCGAGTCGCGCCCTCACAGGCGCGGCGCCGCAGCCGCCTCGTGCTGGGCCGCGTTGAGGTCCCGGATCCCGCCCGCCGCCAGATCGAGCATCCGGTCGAGCAGCTCGCGCGAGAAGGGATCGCGCTCGGCGGTTGCCTGCACCTCGACGAGGCGGCCGTCGGCCGTCATCACGACGTTCATGTCCGTCTCCGCTCGCGAGTCCTCCGGATAATCGAGGTCGAGCAGCGCCTGGCCGTCGACCATGCCGACGGAGACGGCGGCCACGGAGCCGGTCAGGGCCTTCGTCAGGCCGATGCGGTCGAGCGCGCGGTACGCCGCGACGTACGCGCCCGTGATGGAGGCGCACCGTGTGCCCCCATCGGCCTGGAGGACGTCGCAGTCGAGCCAGAGCGTCCGCTCGCCGAGCGCTTTGAAGTCGCACACCGCGCGGAGCGCGCGGCCGACGAGACGCTGGATCTCGACCGTGCGCCCGTCCGGGCGGCCGCGCGAGACGGCGCGCTGCGTGCGCTCGCCCGTCGAGGCGGGGAGCATCGAGTACTCCGCCGTCATCCAGCCCTGGCCCTTGCCGCGGAGCCACCTGGGGATGTCCTCCTCGACGGTCGCGGTGCAGAGGACGACCGTACGTCCCTGCGCGTAGAGGACGGAGCCGTGGGGCTGCTCGAGGAAGTCGGGCTGCAGGTCGAGCAGGCGGAGCTCGTCGGGACGCCGCCCGTCTGCCCGCTTCACGTCCCTGGCCGCCTGTGGACCGCGAGGAGCCTCATGCGGCCGCCTCGACGAGCGCGGCGACGTCCACATGCTCCACCGCCTCGATCGGCAGCTGCAGGAAGCGCGAGCCGGTCTGGCGGAACGCCGCCGGGTCGCCGGTGGTGAGGAAGCGGTACGTCCCCTCGCGCGACGGGTCGTGCTCGATCCGCTTGCGCGCGAGCGTCTCGGCCACCTCGCGCGCGGTCTCGTCGGCGGAGAAGACGAGCGTCACGTGGCGACCGAAGACGCGCTGGAAGATCGGCCGGATCAACGGATAGTGCGTGCAGCCGAGCACGACGGTGTCCACCCCTGCGTCCTTCAGCGGTGCGGCCACCTCCCGCACTGCGTCGACGGTGCCGGCCGAGAACGGATCGTCGGCCTCGATCAGCGGCACGAGCCTCGGGCACGCCACCGCCAGGACTTCGACGCCCGCGTCGATCGCGTGGATCAGCTCCTCGTAGCGACCGCTCGCCACCGTCGCCTCGGTGGCGAGCAACCCCACGCGGCGGTTCCGCGTCGCCCGTGCGGCGGCATGCGCCTCCGGTTGCAGGACCCCGACCACCGGGACGTGGAGCGCGCGCTGCAGATCGGGCAGCGCGGCCGCGGTGGCGGAATTGCACGCCGCGACCACCAGCTTCACGCCCGCACCCTCGAGATACGACGCCACCTCGTGCGCGTAGCGGCGGATCTCGGCGAGCGGGCGCGGCCCGTACGGCAGCCGGGCGTTGTCGCCCAGGTAGGCGAAATCCTCGTGCGGCAGCGTGACGAGGCACTCGTGCAACACGGTCAGACCGCCCACGCCGGAGTCGAACACGCCGATCGGACGTGGATCCATCCGCGGGATTGTAGGGGCGGGCTTCGGCGGGCGTCCGCTACCGTTCCGCCTCGTGGTGAAGATCTGGAGCCTGCTCGCGGCCGTCCTGGCGACGCTGCTCCTGGCGGGGCCCGCGAGCGCCTTCTCGAAGCAAGACGTGACGCTGCCGATGGACGACGGCGTCCCGCTCGCCGCCACGCTCTACCTGCCGGCGGGGACGCCTCCGTCAGGAGGCTGGCCGGCAATCGTCTTCCTGCACGGCCTGTCCGGCAAGCGCCAGGACGTCGCCGCGGTCGCCGAGCACTACGGCTTCGTCGGCGAGCAGTACGCGGTGCTCGCCTTCGACGCCCGCGGCCACGGTGCCTCGGGCGGGCTCGTCTCGATCGACGGGCCACGCGAGGTCGCCGACACGCGAGCCGTGTTCGAGTGGCTGCGCGACCGGCCGGACGTCGCCGACGGCCGGATCGGGGCCTGGGGGATCTCGTACGGCGGCGGCGCGGTCTGGAACTCGCTCGCCGCAGGCGTGCCCTGGGCCGCTGTCGAGGTGGTGCAGACGTGGGTCGACCTCTACGACGCGCTCGTCCCGCAGGGCCTGGTCAAGACCGGCCTCGTCGCCGGCCTGGCCTCCTCCATTCCGGAGGAGCGGAAGACGCCCGCCCTGAAGGCGATCCAGGCCTCGGCGTTCGCAGGCACAGACGCAGACGCCGTCGCCGCCTGGGCCCGGGAGCGGTCGAGCCTGGCGCGACTGAAGGGCGTCAAGACGCCCGTGTTCATGATGCAGGGTCGCCGCGACTTCCTCTTCCCGATCGATCAGGCAACGCGCGCGTTCGCGGCACTCGGTGGACCGAAGCGTCTGTGGATCGGCAACCACGGCCACTCGCCGTCGACGTTCCCCGCCACGGATACGACCCCGATGCTGCGCGAGGGCAAGCTGTGGTTCGACCGGTTCCTGCGCGGCGAGCGGAACGGGATCGACACGAAGCCACCGATCACGCTCGCGCACGAGGGGCGCGCGACCGCACGCCGCTTCCGCGCGCTGCCTGAGACCGCGTCGACGAGCACGAGCTTCACCAGCCGCCGGACGATTTCCGGGAAGGGCAAGGTCGTGTTGCGGTCGCCCGCGCTGCGCAGCGCTGTGGAGGTCTTCGGCACGCCGACGGTACAGGTCGCTGCGACAACCCAGGCCGGCTGGTCGCGCCTCGTCGCCGTGCTCGTCGCGCGCACACCCGCGGGCAAGCAGATCATCGTCTCCGCGGGCGGAGCCCCGACGACCGACGGGACGAAGACGTACACGATCCGCCTGCTCGACCAGGCGACCGTCGTCCCGAAGGGGTCCCACTACGAGCTCACGCTCGCCGGCTCCTCGACCGCGCAGAGCAGCGGCAACCTGCTTTACCTCGACCTGCCGATGCCCGCCGGGGCGCGCGTGACGATCGGCCGGGTCGACCTGCGCGTGCCCTTGCTGCGATGAGGCTGCTCGCGCTCGCGTGGGCAGGAGCGCTCGTCGCGCTCGTACTCGGGTCGTCCGGGTTCGCCGCCGACCCCGGCGTGCAGCCGAAGGAGGTCGTGCTCGGAGGGACGGTGCCGCTGACAGGGATCGCGTCGGCGTTCGGCGCCGTCGGGCCGGGTGCGCAGGCGTACTTCGACTACGTCAACGCCCGCGGCGGCGTCCACGGGCGCCAGATCCGCTACGTCTTCTACGACGACGCGTACAACCCGGCGCAGACCGTGCAGCAGACACGGCGGCTCGTGGAGCAGGACAAGGTCTTCGCGATCTTCAACAGCGTCGGCACGGAGAACAACAAGGCCATCCAGCCGTACCTCAACCAGGCCAAGGTGCCGCAGCTCTTCGTCGGCGACGGCTCCGACGCGGTGACGCAGCCGCGGCGGTTCCCGTGGACGATGGGCTTCCTGCAGAGCTACCGCGGCGAGGGCGCCGTCTACGGGCGCACGATCGCCACGAGCAAGCCGAACGCGCGCATCGCAGTGCTGTTCCAGAACGACGACCTCGGCAAGGACATGACCCGCGGCCTCTCGCGTGCGCTCGCGGGCCGGGGCCCGAAGATCGTGGCGTCCGAGCCGTACGACTTCACCGCCTCGGACGTGGCGTCGCAGATCGCGAAGCTCAAGGCGTCCGGCGCCGACACGCTGATGCTCTTCGCGACGCCGATCTTCCTCCTGCGCGCGATCGCCGAGACGCACAAGCTCGCGTGGAAGCCCCAGGTCTACATCGCCTCGGTGTCCATCGAGCCGACGATCATGTCGAGTGCGCGTCTGACTGCGCCCGAGTTGACGAAGGGTGCGCTGTCGGTCGCGTTCGTGAAGAACCCCAACGACCCGATCTGGAACAAGGACCCGGTGATGGCACTGTACCGCAGGGTGATGAAGACCTACCTGCCGGAGGGCAAGCCGTCCGACGTCTACAACTTCTACGGCATGACCGTGGCCTGGACGATGGTCGAGACGCTGGAGCGGGCGGGGAAGAGCCTGACGCGCGCCGGCCTGCTGAGGGCGGCGCAGAGCCTCGACACGACGAAGAACCCATTCCTGCTTCCGGGCATCAGGCTCAAGACCTCCGCCCGCGACTACTTCCCGCTCGCCACCGTCTACCTCTACCGCTACGACAACGAGCAATGGGTGCGCTCGAGCGGCCTGCTGCCTGCGCGGTAGCTGCTTGTAAGGATTCGCAACCGGTGACGCATCCGCACGTCTGAGGTTCGCAACGGAATCGATCGAGGAGGACACACGCATGCAGAAGGGCATCAGCGTCGCAGTGCTCGCGGCCGTCGCCGCGCTAGGGGCGCTCGCGCTCACGGCGGTGGCCACGGCGGCGTACACGAAGCCGACGCTCAAGGTCTCGTACACGGGGCCGGCGACGAAGATCGTCGCCACCGCCGACGTGGGCGACGATTCGACGGCGCGCGCCGCGATCTACATCCCCCCGGGGACGACGGTGACGGCCAACCAGGCCGCCGGCGCCGCGATCGGCACGGCGAAGGCGCAGGTCAGCGCGCTGCAGCTGGGCGGTGCCCTGCTGCCCCTCGAGGGCAACATCGTCGTTGCCGCACCGGGTCAGGTGGCTGCTGCGACGCAGGCCGCCTGCACACAGGGGCAGACGCCCACAGCGGTCTGGATCCTGGTGCTCCAGGCAGCCGGCCAGACGATCAACCTGCCTGCCTTCCTGCTGCCGACCGTCGGCGCGGAGACGGCGCTCGGGCCCGCGAAGCTCGTCTTCTGCCTGCCGCCGCCCGACGTGCCCGTCGCCCAGGGAGGCGCGACGTTCGGGGCCAAGTTCCTCCAGGCCGACCTGACCGTGAACGGCGTCTTCAGCGCCGTCGCCGCAGGCGCGTGGATCGGGATCTGGACGCCGTACGTCGCAGGGGGAGCGGTCAACGCCGCGGGCACGGTGGCGTCGCCTGCCGCGATCGCTCCGGGCCAGGTCACGCTCAAGGCGGCCAAGAGCGGCAGCGTCAACACCAAGCTCACCGGCCTGCTCACGCAGGGCGGGCAGCCGACGGCGGGCACGGTGACGATCCTTGCCGGCACGAAGCCGTCGAGCCTCAAGCGCGTGGGCGCCGTGAAGGTCGGCGCCAAGGGCACGTTCTCGTTCACGTACAAGAAGTCGGCTGGGTTCTTCCGCGTGCGCGGGGCGGCCGCGGCGCGCTCGGCTCCGCCGCTGTGCGCGGCGCTGACCGGTCTGCCTGCGCCGTGCGTGAACCCGACGGTGAACGGGTTCGCGGCGCAGTCGCCGGTCGCCAGGCGGCCCACGTAGCGGTCCGCGACGAACGGGCCCTGTGACGATCGGTCACAGGGCCCGTTCTCGTACGCTGGGCGAATGGCCGCGACCGTCCGCCTCGGCACGTGCAGCTGGGCCGACGAGGGGCTGCTCAAGACGTGGTATCCACGCGGCGTCTCGACCGCCGAGGCCCGCCTGCGCTACTACGCCGAGCGGTTCGACACGGTGGAGGTCGACTCCCCGTTCTACGCCCTCCCCGACCCGGCGGTGACCCGCCGCTGGGCGGAGCGCACGCCGCCGGCGTTCGTGTTCCACGTGAAGGCCTCGTCGGCGATGACGTGGCACGACGGCGAGCCGACCGACGAGTCGTTCCAGCTCTTTCGCGCGGCGCTCGAGCCGCTCGAGCTGTCGGGGAAGCTCCGCGGCGTCCTCCTGCAGTACCACCCCCGCTTCAAGAAGTCGCCGGAGGCGAAGGCCGAGCTCGCACGCGCCCGCGCGCGACTCGACCCGCTGGTGCCTCTGATCGAGTTCCGGCACGAGTCGTGGCTCACCCATGAGGAGCGGGCCGACACGCTCTCCTTCCTCGAGGAGCAAGGCCTCGCCTATGTCTCCGTCGACGCCCCGCGCACGCGGGCCTCGAACGTCGTCCCGCCGATCGCGGCGGCGACGGCGCCGCTCGCGTACGTCCGCTTCCACGGGCGCAACTGGAAGACCTGGAACATCCGCGGCGCCGCGAAATCGTCGGAGCGGTTCGACTGGATGTACGAGCCGGAGGAGCTGCGGGAGTGGGTGGCACCGATCCAGCGGCTCGCATCCGAGGCAGACGAGCTGTACGGGCTGTTCAACAACAACCGCGACGACTTCGCGCCGCGCTCGGCCGCGATCCTGCGCCGGCTGCTCGACGAGGCGGGCGTTCCGGCCGCCGGTGGCATCGAGCCACCCCCACGCGAGCCGACGCTGTTCTGAACGAGGCGTGCCCACGGGTCCGGCTTCGGCCGGACCCTCTGTCCTCGGCTGCTTCGGACCTGGCCAAAGTCGACAATTGTCGGGGTCCGCGATGCCGACGATCATCGATGGCGTCCCCGCAAGCCCTGAAGAGAGGACGTGAAAGTGATGACCAGGGTCGCGACTTCGTACCTTCTCCTCGCCCTTGTCTCGGTCTCCTTGCTCGCCGCCAGCCTCGGCGGCGGCTTCTTCGACGGCTCCTAGCTCGCCACGCGCCCCGTCTCCCACCGGGGTGCGCTCCGCCCCGGTGGGAGACCGGCGGGCTCTCGCACCCTCGCCTTGCAACACTGTGTTGCACGGCAACAGCGCCGACACGACGGTCTGGCACGGCAAGATTGAGCGTCGATGCGCGTGCTCTCCATCACACACGAGCCCGGGCCGACCGGCGGTGGCGGGTTGTTCGAGGACCTCGTCGAGGACCGCGGCGACACGCTCGTGCGCTGGCTCGCGCCGACCCGGGACGCACCCGGCCGGCCGGCCGACTACGACGCCGTGATGGTCTTCGGTGGGGCGATGCACCCCGACCAGGACGCCGAGCACCCCTGGCTTCCGGGTGAGGCAGCCTTCCTCCGCGGTGCGCTGGACGAAGGAGTGCCGCTCCTCGGCGTCTGCCTCGGCGCGCAGCTGATCGCACGCGCGGCCGGTGCCTGGGTGGGGCCCGGCGAGGCGTCGGAAGTCGGCTGGTTCCCCGTCGAGCTCAACGACGCGGGACGTAACGACCCGGTACTGGGCGCGCTACCGGAGCGCTTCGACGCCTTCCAGTGGCACCACTACACGTTCGAGCTGCCGCCGCAGGCCGAGCTCCTCGGCGAGAGCGAGACCGGCCGCCAGGCCTACCGCATCGGGGACCGGGTCTGGGCCGTCCAGTTCCATCCGGAGGTCAACCGGGTGATGCTCGACCACTGGTTCGTGTCCGGCGAGGCCGAGCTCCCCAAGCCGCTCGACGTCGTGCGACGGGAGACGAACGAGCGCCTCGGCGCCTGGAACCGGCAGGGCCGGGCTCTGTGCGGCGCGTTCCTCGACGCGGCCGAGGCGTGATCTACGTCACCGCGCGCTTCACCGCGAGTCGTACGGTCGTGGACGGCGCCGTGGCACCGCAGCGTGCGGAGAGGACCGCCACTGCAGCGTGCTGCACCCGACGGCTCTGCAGGCGGAAGCGGACGAGCGCCTTCCGACCGGGAACGCGGAGCAACCTCGGAGCCATCACGGCCCCGCTGGAGCTGCGGATCGAGCAGCGGAGCCCCGCCGCGGGCGCCGGCGCCGAGACGGCGAGGGTAGCGCGGATCGCGCGGCCGCCGACCACCGACCGGGAGCCGAGCGTGAGCCGCGGCTGTGGCGCAGACCCGGCTGCCGGGAGCGGCGAGCATGTCGGGCCGCAGGCGGCGAGCACGATCGGCCGCAACCAGCGCACGAACGCGAAGCCACCCTCGCGGCTCATGTGGATCCCGTCGACGAACCACGAGTCCTGTCCCTTGCTCACGGCGTTCCAGTCCGCGAGCACCATCGAGGGCCAGCGGCTCGCGCCCTCGCGGATGGCGAGATTCGTCTCCTCGTACAGCGGCCGTAGCTCCCGCAACGTCAGCCAGACGACCTTCTCCACCCCGGCGACGGCGAGCGCTCGCATCACCCGATCGAGATCCGCGCCGTAGGCGGCAGGTCCTTCGTTGTAGCCGACCGCGACGACGACAACCTGCCCGAGCTCGACGCTCTTCGACTCGACGATCTCGAGGGCGCTCGGCGCCTTTTCCCCTGCATACGAGCAACTCTCCGTCACCAGGCGCCGGCAGGTGGCCACTTCCAGCTTCAGGTCGAAGCCCCGGCCCAGCTCCTCGCGTGCCTCCTGGTGCCAGAAGACGACGCCGCCGGCCGAATCGGTGAGCAGCGTGACCCGTGCGGTCGCCTTGGCCGCGGGCGCGGCGCTGACCGAGAAGGCCGCGCAGACGACGACCGGCACGAGCGCCCCGCGGTAGCCTCGCCTCATGTGCCTGCCTCCGCGGGCAACGACGGGTCGCGCGACCACTCGTGCCACGAGCCCGGGTAGTTGCGGGCGTCGTAGCCGGCGGCGCGCAGGATCTCGGCGGCGGCGGCGGAGCGGCTGCCGGAGTGGCAGTACGCGATCACCTCGGCTCCCGGCGCCGCGCCCACCAGGCCGCGGATCTCCTCGACGCCGACGGCTGCGAGCAGGTGTGCAACGTCGACGTGCAGCGATCCGCGAATGTGCCCCTGCCTCGGGTCGCAGGGATACCCCGCCTCCCCCGCGTACTCGGCCGCGCTGCGTACGTCGAGCAGCACGAGCGACGCGTCGTCGAGGCGTGCCGTCAGCTCCTCGAGGGTGGCATCGCCGCTCACGCCACGAGGGCCGAGACGACCTCGAGCTCCGTCGCGATCGACCGCCGTTCCGAGAGCCGGTCGAGCCAGCGGTCGAGCGCGGGGTAGGGCGCAAGGTCGACGCCGAGCAGGTCGCGGGCGCGGATGACCCACGGGACGTACGCGACGTCGGCGAGCCCGAAGGCCCGGCCGGTCAGGAAGGGCATCGTCTCGAGGATCGCGCCCAGCTCCGCGAGCGAGCCGACGAGGCGCTCCTCGGCGCCGTCCTCGCCGCGGCGAAGCGCGTAATACGGCTTGCCGAGGTCGTCGAAACGAAACACGAGCAGCCGCGCCGCGGCGCGCTCCCCCGGGTCGACGGGGAGGAGCGGCGGTTCCGGGTAGCGCTCCTCGAGGTACTCGGAGATGACGACGGACTCCGGCAGCACCAAGCCGTCGTCCTCTAGCACCGGGACGCGGCCGGCGGGCGGGTTCTTGGCGATCAGCCACGCGGGCCGCTGCTCGAGGTCGATCGACACCGTCTCGTAGGGGACGTCCTTCTCGGCGAGGACGATGCGCACACGGGCGCAATACGGGCAGCGCAGGGCGTCGTCGAGCGTGAGCACCGTCTGGAGGCTACCGGTCGAGCCGCACCGCGCCGTCGAGATCCAGCGCGTCTGCCCAGCCGTACTCGGCACCGTCCACGCCGAGCGTCGTGGCCAGGCGGGCCAGAAGCTCCCGGGGCGGCCGGAGATCCGCAGGCGAGGATGCAGTCGGCGTCGCGGCCCGCACGGCGGCCTGGCCGGCACCGGTGTACCGCTCGACGACGACCGGATTCGCGGCCAGCGCCACCACCTCGCCCGGCGGGAGGGGCCCGTGGAACTCGGGCACGGACGCGTACTCGTCGACGATGCCGCCGCGGTCGAACAGGATCATGCGTGCGACCGCGCCCTGCTCGACCCCCAGGGCGATCACCACGAGCCCCGTGCGGGTCGAGATCTCCTTGGCCAGCCGCCGCAGCGCGGCGGGGTCGCGGTCGCAGACGTCGTCGTAGACGGTGACGTAGCCGCGGCGCGGCTGGGTCACGACCGAGCCACGCGAGCGACCGGGCAGACGGGGCACATAGATCTCCACGGCGCGGACGATCGCGTCGGTGTCGTCCGTCTGGACGTGGATCGAGCCGAAGGACTCTCCGCCGTCGGCCTGAGCCGTCGCCCCGAGCCGGCCCGCGAGAGCGGGCAGCGACACCACCAGCTGTACGAGCTCCTCGCGGAACCCCCACCGCTCGTACACCGTCCGCGCCCGCCGGTTCCCCGGAGTGACCTCGAGCTGCAACTCCTCGACGCCGTCACCGGCGTACGCATCGACGACCGCGCGCGTGAGCGCTTCGGCCACGCCGCGGCGCCGGGAGTCCGGGCGGACGTAGAGGTCGGTGAGCCGCGCCCGCGGTCCCGTCAGCCGACGCGCGAGCACGAACCCGAGCGCCTCGCCTCCCGGCCCGTCCTCGGCCACGAACCCGATTCCGGCGCCGCCGACGAGCTCGCGTACCTCCGCCACCTCCTCGGCGAGGTGCTCCTCGGGCACGGTCGGCCACAACTCGCTCTCGAAGGCGCGGTAGAGCGCGTCGAGGAGCGGCATGTCGTCGAGCGTGGCGGAGCGCACCTGCACGACGACGATCGTATCCTTGGAACGCCTCGAGGCCCTCCCGCTCCCCGCCGCACCGGGAGCAGGAGGGCCTCGTCTGGCTTCCGCATGAGCCTGGGTGGAGATTCAGAGCATCGGCAGCGGGTGTCAGCCGCCGATGGGGACGACGTGAGGATCGCGTAAGGAGGTACCCCGGGCGGGTGCCCTGCTCGAGCTCGAGCATCGGGTCCCTCCCGTCCCCTGTCGCAGTGGGGACGGAAGGGAACGTGGCGTGCCCTACTCGGTCGGTCCGTCTGCGGGCTCGGCAGGCGAGGGCTCTCCTGCTCACCGCCGCGACCCGGTCGCGGTCTCGCTGCGGCTGTTCGGCGCGGCGACACGCTGACCGTGGACGTCGCCGGAGACGCCCTCCGGCAGCCCGATGACGTACCTCGCCGCGTGACCGCGGAAGCGGACATGGCTGGCGACGATCGTCACGATGCCGCGCAGGCCCTTGCAAGGAGCAGGCTCCAGAGGCTTGATGTGGGTTGGGGGCGCGTTCGGGGAGGGTCTGCGCCAAGCAGCGTGGTCGAAGCGGTCGGCGCCAAGGCTGGTGGCCTTGGTGTCGACCGAGCCGGCCGCGATGCGCCGTGCGCAGACCCCCAGCCGGACGTCCTCCTAACCCACATCAAGCCTCTAGCTCTGCCGGGGGGACTCCACCCCGCTCACGCCGGGTAGGAGCGCGAGCACGTCGGCCAGGTCGTCGTAACGCTCGAAGTGAGTGCCCCGGGCCTCCAGCCACTCGGCGAGGCTGTCGCGCGCGAACACCAGGTCGGCAGCGAGTGCGACGCACCGGTCGGAGACGCCGTCGCCGACGTAGACGAACGGCCCCTGACCGCCGACGTCGAGCCGCTTGCACGGCTCGCCGCAGATCTCGCACACGCCGCGTTCCCGGAAGCTCGCCCGCCAGCCTGCGGGATGCGCCGCGATCCGGTTCGCAATCACGGGAACCGTCACCCTTTCTCGGGCGAGGATCGGCTCGATCAGCTCGTGGAAGCCCGCGGAGACCACGAGCGGGTCCTGCCGCGCCACCAGGGCGGCGAAGCCCGCTCGCACGCGTGCGTGTTCGAGCAGCCACTCCACGACCTCGTCGTAGGGCGCGGTGATCGTCGCCATCTCCACGGCGATCACCTCGTTCAGCGTCAGCCGACGCTCGATCTCGGCTTCCATCGCCCGGAACACCTCGAGATCGCCGAAGCGCTCGATCACCATGTGCAGCGTGTCGCGCTCGGTGACGGTGCCGTCCCAGTCGAGGACGAGGCGCACTCCGGTCAGCCCACCGTCGCGCCCAGCACGCCCATTGGGCCTGCCTCGAGCTGGAGGCTCGCACCGGTGTGGAAGCCGGTGATCTCCGCCACCGAGGGCGCGGCGAGCACGTCTCCCGTGCGCAGCACGGTGCCGCTCGCCGCGAAGGAACGAAGCGCATCCCAGTCGACGGCGTCGTGCGCTACCCGAAACCGCTCCCCGCCGTCGACCCGCACCCTGAGCTCGAGCGGGTAGGCAAGCTCGTCGGCCGTGACCACGAGTGGGCCGAGCAGGAGCGCGAAGTCGCGGTCCTTGGGCGGCTGGCGGGCGGGCGCTCGCCACTCCGCGAAGGGCGTGAAGCCGCCGATCGCCCCCTCGGCGCCGATCACCGCCGCGAGACGAGGCAGCAGGACGAGCCCGTCCGCGTCCGAGGGCGTGGCAACGGTGGCCGCCGGCCCGCCGACCGCCGCCGGGTTGGCGAAGGCGAAGCCATGCTCCGTCTCGAACACCCGCACGGACGTCGGGTGCTGCACCGGCGCCAGGAAGACCACCTCGGCGAGCCGGTATTCGGCGTGCTCCCGCGCGCGGGCGCCGCCCGCGTAGAAATGTTGAAGCGTCTGCGCGGCGAGGTGCACGACGCGGTCGCCGTCGACGCGGCCGACCCAACCGCGCTCGAGCGGGTGGTCGGCAGGATGGAACATGCACAGGCGCACGGCTCGATTCAACCCGAAGAGCTTAGGGTTCCGTGTGCACGATCACGTCGGCGACGCCGGGTAGCGCCTCGCGCACGCGGGCCGAGACCGCACCGGCGCGGTCGTGGGCCTCGGCGAGTGACGTCGCCGCGTCGAGAGCAAGCGTGAGGAACACCACGAGGCCCTCGTCCGTGCGCAACACGCGCGTGGCGCGCGGCTCCGCGCCAGTCGCCTCGCGCACGACGCGGACGACGGTCTCGGCGGCGGCCCTGGCTTCGCGTCCCGCGGCCGGCTCGCGCAGCGGCTCCAGGTGCGTCTGCACGGCGGTGAGCTCCGGCACCGCGGCGACGATCGCACGCTCGACGTCCTCCGCGATCGCATGCGCCTCCTCGAGCGGCAGCTCGCCGGGAAGCTTCAGGTGAAGCGACGCCTCGACGGCGCCACCGGGCAGCTCGATCACAGCCAGGTTATGGATCTCGCGGACCTCGGAGACCGTCATCGCCGCCGCCCGCACGCGCTCGCGCAATGCCCCGTCCGCGTCGCCGGGCTCGACGTGCACGACGACGTCGCTGCCCGGCAGGGCACGTTCCACCGCTGCCTCGACGCGGTCGGCGGCCGCATGCCCCTGACCGACGGCAGCGCCGGGAGAGACGCCGATCACCACGTCGGCGAAGTCGCGGCCGCCTGCGTGGCGAAGGCGCAGCCGGCGGAGCTCAACCGGCGGGTCGAGCGCACGGATCGCCTCACGCGCAGCGAGGACGGCGTCGGGGGGCGCCTCGTCCATCAGCACGTCGACGTTCTGCCGCATCAGCCGCGCGGCGGCGACGAGCACGAGCCCGCTGACCGCGAGCGCGGCCAGCGAGTCCCCCGCCGGCCACCCGGCGCGCACAGCGAAGAGTCCCGCCAGCACCGCCGCCGTGCCGACGAAGTCGCCCGCGAAGTGGAGCGCGTTGGCGCGGAGCGCAGCGCTGCGGTAGCGCGTGGCCGCGCGGTACGACACCGTCGCGCGCGCGACGTCGATCGCGATCACGATCCCCGCGGCGGCGAATGCCCACCACGCCGCGTCGACGTCGCTCTGCACCCAGCCGGCGAGCCGCGCGACCGCGAGCGCGGCGACGCCGACGCTGACGAGCGCGAGCACCGCGGCTTCGGCGAGCGCAGAGAGGTGCTCGGCCTTGCCGTGGCCGAACGGGTGACCCGCGTCGGCCGGCTTGACCGCATAGCCGATGGTGAAGAACGTGAGGAGCGCGGCGACGAGATCGGTGCCCGAGTGAACGGCCTCGGAGACGAGCCCCAGGCTGCCGCTGGCGAGGCCGGCGGAGAGCTTGATTGCGATCAGCGCAACGGCGGCGCCGACGGAGACGAGCGCGGTACGGCGCTGCGGCGTCACGCGCGAAGGCTAGTGGTTGAATCCGGGCGTGGACCTCGACGCGATGCTCGCCGCGATGCCGTTCGCGCGGGAGCTGGGCATGGAGCTCGTCTCGGCGGAGCCGGAGGAGGTGCGCGCCCGGCTCCGGTGGTCGCCCGAGCGCTGCACCGCCGGAGGCGTCCTGCACGGTGGCGCGCTCATGACCCTCGCGGACGCCACGGGTGCCGCCTGCGCGTTTCTCAACCTCCCGGCGGGGGCCACGACCTCGACGATCGAGTCGAAGACGAACTTCTTCCGCGCCGTCCGTGAGGGCCACGTGGACGCGCTGACCCGCCCCTTGCACGTCGGCCGCACGACGATCGTCGTCCAGACCGACCTGCGCGACGCCGAGGGCCGGCCGGTGGGCCAGACGACGCAGACGCAGGCGGTGATCGCGCCACCGGCGTAGGGTCCGTCGTCCGATGGACGCCGCCCGACTCCGTGACGACCTCGCCGCGCACGCGAAGGCGGAGTCGTTCTCGGGCGTGATCCGCGTCGACGGCCCCGGCGAGACCCTCCTCGAGCAGGCCTACGGTCTGGCCAGCTACACCTGGAGCGTTCCGACCACCGCGGCGACGCGCTTCGACACGGCCTCCATCACCAAGCTGTTCACCGCCGTGGCGACGCTGCAGCAGGTCGAGGCGGGTGCCTTCGGCCTCGACACGCGGGTGATCGGCTACCTCGACCTGCACGGCACCGTCATCTCGCCCGACGTGACCGTCCACCACCTGCTCACGCACTCCTCCGGGATCGGGGACGACGCCGACGAGGAGGCAGGCGAGAGCTACGAGGCGGTGTGGGTCGACCGCCCGAACTACTCCGTCGTGCGCACGCAGGACTTCCTCCCGGGCTTCGCCCAGCGGGCGCCGAACTTCGCGCCGGGCGCCGGCTGCCGCTACTGCAACGCGGGGTTCGTGCTGCTCGGCCTGATGGTCGAGCGGGCGACGGGGACGTCGTATCGCGACTACGTGAGGTCGCGCGTGTTCGCGCCGGCCGGGATGGGCTCGTCGGGCTTCTTCCGCATGGACGAGGTGGTCCCGGACGTGGCCGAGGGCGTGGCGGCCGTAAAGGCGGACGACGGCACCGTCACCGGTTGGCGACGCAACATCTATTCGTATCCGCCGGTGGGGTCGCCGGACGGCGGCGCCCAGGTCACGGCCGGCGACCTGGTTCGCTTCCACCGCGCGCTGCTTGCCGGTGACCTGCTGGGCCCCGGGACAGTCCGGGCGATGATCGCCCCGCTGGTCAGGTACCGCGACCGGGGCCGCGGGTCCCACTGGATGGGGTTCGGCTTCGAGCTGGAGCTGGACGCCGAGGGCTCGGTGCGCTCGTACTGGAAGGAGGGGATCAACGTCGGCGCGAGCGGGATGCTGCGTCACTATCCGGGTCACGGGCTGACCGTCGTGGTGCTCAGCAACCTCGAGGACGGGGCGTGGGAGCCCCTCCGGCTGATCGACCGCCACGTCGGCGGGTCGCTGCTCGACTGACCCGCTAGTCCGGCGCCACGAGGGCGCGGCGTCGCGCCACGAGGATGCCCAGGCCGACGAGCAGACCGCCTACGCCCTGGATCCACGTGATCCGCTCCGAGAGAAGCACGACCGCGAAGACCGCGGCGACGAACGGCTGCAGGTTCGTCGCCAGGGTGGCGCGCGACGGCCCGATGCGGTCGAGCACCCGGAACCACAGGAGGTTCGTGACGACGAGCGGCCCGAGGGTGGCGAGCACGACGATCCCCCAGACCTCCCAGCCGAGCGCGCCCCAGTCCTCGTCCAGGATCTGTGGCAGCCCGACGGCCACGATCCCGATCCACGCGAGCGGGAGCACGACGGCGCTGATGCGGATCGGCGACGAGTGCCGCATCAGTGGCGTGATGGCAATCGAGTAGACGGCCCAGGTGGCGGCCGTCAGGACCGCGAGCAGAATGCCGCCGAGGTCGCCGGAGACCTCCCCACCGGTCCCGAGAGCGACGAGACCGACGCCGGCGAAGGAGAGCGCGGCACCGAGCCAGAACCGCTGAGACGGGCGCTCGGTGCCGAGCAGGAGTCCGAACAGCGCCGCGAAGATGGGCGTCGCACCGAGCACGAGCGCCACCGTCGAGGCCGTCGTCTCGCGCAGCGCGTAGACGAACACGATCTGGTTGACCCAGAGCGCGAGGGCCGCGACGCCGACCCAGCGCCATTCGGAGCGAGGGATGCGCAGCGACCGCTCCCAGCCGAGCGCGAGCCCGACGAAGATCAGCGCGGCGGATCCGTATCGGACGGCGGAGTACGCGAGCGGGAGTAGGCCGTTGGTGAGGACGTAGCGCGAGAGCGTCAGATTGAGCGCCCACAATCCGATCGTCGCGAGCAGCATCACCTCGACGACGTGGGGACGACGCATCGTGCCGACGCTACTGGTTACGCTCTGGCCCCCATGCCGGAGCCGACGATCGACGACGTCGAGGCCCTCGTCGGGCCGGCGACACCACACTTCGCGTTCCAGATCCGAGCTCGCGTCCGAGAGCTGATCGAGCCGCTTCCCGAGGATCACCCGGTGCGCCGCTACGGTGAGGAGCGGATCGCGCTGCTCGATCAACTCGGCTTCGCGTCCTCGAAAGCCGAGGACGCCGACCCGGACGAGCCGCGGCCGAAGCTCGGCTGGGCGGAGATCCCGTCCTCGGCACCGGTGGCGAACCCGTTGCCCCGGAACGAGCGGTGACCGTTCGCGGCGGGTCGGTCCTCGTCACGGGCGGCTCACGCGGGATCGGCAAGGCGATCGCGCTCCGCTTCGCGCGCGAGGGGGCCGCCCGCGTGGCGATCGGCTACATGCGCTCCGACCGCGCGGCCGAGGAGACGGCCGCGGAGCTGCGGTCGCTCGGCGCCGAGCCGGCGCTCGTGCGCGGCAACATCGCCACGGAGCGCGTGGTCGAGGAGGTGGCGGCGCTCGGCCCGCTCGACGTCCTCGTCCACAACGCGGCCACCGGCGTGATGCGGCCGGCGCTCGAGACGGAGGACAAGCATTGGGACTGGACTCTCAACGCCAACGCCCGCGCGCTGCTCTCGCTCGCGCGCGTGGCGGTGCCGCAGATGCCGGACGGCGCCTCGATCGTCGCCGTCTCCAGCCTCGGCGCGCAGCGCGTGCTCGGCGACTACACGCTGGTGGGCACGTCGAAGGCGGCGCTCGAGGCGCTCGTCCGCTACCTGGCGGTGGAGCTCGCGCCCGGCGTCCGCGTCAACGCCGTCTCCCCCGGCGTCGTCGAGACGGGCGCGCTCGAGCACTTCCCGAACCGCGAGGCGATGCTCGAGCTCGGCGCCGACAACCCAGTCGGCCGGCTCGTCACCCCGGAGGACGTGGCGGGCGCGGTCCTGTTCCTGTGCTCGGACGACGCGGCCATGATCCGCGGCCAGACCGTGGTGATCGACGGCGGCTGGTCCTTGCTCGCCCGCTAGAGGCTTGATGTGGGTTGGGGGTGCGTTCGGGGAGGGTCTGCGCCGAGCAGCGTGGTCGGAGCGGTCGGCGCCAAGGCTGGTGGCCTTGGTGTCGACCGAGCCGGCCGCGATGCGCCGTGCGCAGACCCCCAGCCGGACGTGCTCCTAACCCACATCAAGCCTCTAGATCGGACGCAGGTCCGCGTCGAGTCGGGCGCCGAGCTCGGCGGCGACGTCGAGTGCCAGGTCGAGGTCCGCTGCCTCGGTGCGCACGTTCACGATGCAGATGCGGAGGGCGAAGCGTTCGTGCACGGTCGCGTTCGAGAGGAAGACCCTCCCATCGAGCTGCAGCTCGACCAGCAACCGCCGGTTCAGCTCGTCGACGTATTCATCCGCTGACGCGTCGCCCGCGAGATCCTCGGGCCGGTAGCGGAAGCAGCAGATCGAGAGCGAGACCGACACCGGCTCGAAGTCGGGCCGCTCGCGCACCCGGGCGTCGAGGTAGCGGGCCAGCGCGGCGTCGTGGGAGATCCGCCGCGCATAGGCCGCGCGGCCGAACGCGAGCAGCGAGACCCACACCTTGAGCGCGTCGAACGGCTTGCTGAACGTCGGCGCGTAGAACGCCGTGTTCATCCCCTTGCCGGTGCGCTCGAGGTCTTCGTAGACGTAGCTCGGGTTCACCGTGAAGCTCTCGACGAGGTGTCGCTCGTCGCGCACGAGGACACAGCCCGACGACGCCGACGCGTACAGCCACTTGTGAGCGTCGATGGTGATCGAGTCGGCGTGCTCGACGCCGGTGAGCAGGGGGCGCAGGTCGTCGGCGAGGATCGCCGGGCCACCATAGGCTGCGTCGACGTGAAACCAGAGCCCGTGGTGGCGGGCGAGCCTCGCGAGCTCCGGCAGCGGGTCGATCGCGCCCGTCCCGGTCGTGCCGGCCGTGCCCACGATCGCGATCGGCCGCACGCCTGCAGCGAGATCGGCGGCGAGCAGCTCCTCGAGCTCATCGAGCCGGAGCCGCAGGTCGGCATCCACCGGGACCGCCCGCACCCCGCTGGAGCCGAGCCCGAGAATGTCGGCCGCCCGCGCGATCGTGTCGTGCGCCTCGCGCGAGGCGTACACCGCGAGCGGCCGCCCGGCGAGGCCGCTGGCACGGACGTCCTCACCGCCGCCCCGGTCGCGCGCGAGCTTCAACCCCACGAGGTTGCCGATCGCCCCGCCCGTGACGAAGACCCCGCCCGCCGTCTCCGGCAGCCCGAGCTCGCCCGCGAGCCAGTGGATCACGGCCCGCTCGATCTCGTTCGCCGCCGGCGAGAACTGCCAGCCGCCGGTGTTCTGCGTCAGGCCCGACGCGAGCAGGTCGGCGGCCGCGTCCGGCACCGTCCCCGAGCCGCAGATGTAGGCGAGGAAGCGCGGATGCCCGATCAGGCCGTCGTGTGTGACCAGCACGTCCTGCAGGTGGGAGAAGAGCTCTTCGAGCGGCACGGGCTCGTCGGGAACGGGACGCCCGATCGCCGCCCGCACCTCCTCCTGCGTCTCGCCCGGGACGACAGGAAGCTGCTCGATCCGGCCGAGCACGTCCGTCCACAGCGCGACGGCGAGGTCGGCGATCTCGCGGGCGCGCGCGGGAGACCAGTCGAGATCGCGACAGGGCTCCGGAGCGGGCTCAGCCACGCCCGACCAGCCGGCCCATGGTCGCCCTGGCGACGACGCCCGCCGTGCGCGGGTTCTCCTGCAGCCGCCGTAGCGAGTACTCGTACCACCGCTGGCCGAAGGGGACGTACACCCGCACCCGGTGCCCCTGTGCGACGAGCTCGCTTGCCCGCCGCTCGCGCACGCCGAGCAGCATCTGGAGCTCGTAGGCGCCTGCGTCCATCCCGTCCACGCGCGCGAGCGACTCGCGAAGCAGCCACTCGTCGTGCGTGGCGATGCCGACGCGGCAGCCTGCCCTCGAGCAGCGCCTCGAGGCACGAGACGAAGCTGCGCCGGATCACGTCGTCGTCCTGAAAGGCGAGTGCCGCAGGCTCGACGTAGATGCCCTTGCAGAGGCGCACGCTCGGCCGCAGGTCGCGCAGCTCGGCGATGTCGGCGATCGTCCGCTGGAGGCAGGACTGGAGCACGATCCCCACGTTGTCGTGGCCGGCGACCGCAGCGCCCGGTAGAGGTCGAGCGTGTCGTCGGTGCAGCTCGAGTCCTCCATGTCGATCCGCACGAAGCTCCCGCGCCGGGCGGCGTCGGCGACGAGCTCCGCCAGGAGCTCCCGGCAGAGGTCGAGATCGAGCTTCAGCCCGAGCCCGGTCAGCTTGACCGAGACGTTCGCGTCGAGCCGGTCGCCGTCGATCGCGGCGAGCACGTCGCGGTAGTGCTCCGCGATCGCCTCGGCCTCGTCCGGCCGGGTGATCTCCTCGCCCAGCACGTCGACCGTGGCGAGCTTGCCCTCGGCGTTGAGCGAGGCCACCGTGCGCCGCGCGTCGTCGAGCGTCGCGCCCGCGATGTACGGCGAGGAGAGCCGCTGCACGACCGGCCGCGGCACGGCAGGCAGCAGGCGGGCGACGGCTCGGTCGACGACTCCCACGGCGGGAGCGATCGTAACCCGCTCTACCCCTCGCGCATGAAGCCCTGGCGCGCGGCCGAGACGAGCGCCACCGCCTCGGGGAAGAGCACGCGCATCGCGTCGCGCAGCGCGATCGCCTGCTCGTCGACGCCGCCCGTGACCTGCACCTGCTGCAGCGCGGCCGCGGTGAGCTCGACAGCGGTGTTCAGCGTCAGCGTCGCGAACTGCTCGCGCTGCGCCTCCTTGACGCCCTCCGCCTGCTGCTCGGCGAACTCGCGCAGCCCGCGGAGGAGCTCCTCCGGGTCGCCGCCGAACGGGAAAGAAGCCACCGCCCTCCATGCCGGGAGCGTATCAGCCGAGCGTCCATCAGGTACCCGCCCTCGACCTCGTGCGACGAGCTCGTCGATCGCCCCCTGCGCGCCCTGCATCGCCGCCGTGAACGGCGAACGCCGCCGTCGGGTCGAGCGCCTGCTCGAGCCGGCGCGTCGCCTGCACCGATCTCGTCGAGCCGGGCGGGCGAGGCGAGCTGCGGCGGCGCCCCGAGCGTGCGCTGCAGGGCGAGCACGGCCTCCTCGGCCTCGTCGATCCCGTCCGGGCCGCTCCGTGAGCCGCAGCGCCACGAGCTGCGAGCGGAGCTCGTCGAGATCGCCGCCGAACGCAGACTCCTCGGCGATCTCGCAGAGCGCGGCGATCGTGACGGCGTCACGCACGCGAGCCGTGTCGACACCGGCAGGCCGGCGTCGTCGACCACGAGCCAGCGACGGCTTTCCGGGTTCGCCGTCGGCGAAGGCGCAGAGGTAGGCGCGCTCGCCCGGCGCCGGCTCGGCGGCGAGCACGGCGACGAGCTCACCGTGCGCCTGCGCGGCCGCCGCGATGCGCTCGAGGTCGTCCGCGAGAGCCACCGTGCCAGGATAGAGCCGCCGTGTCCGAGCGCGTCCGCACGCCAGGGAGCTGTTCGCGCCGCTCGGTCCGAGCTACGACCGCGTCGGCGCGGTGCTGTCGTTCGGACAGGATCCGCGCTGGCGTCGGTTCCTCGTGTCGCGGCTGCCCGCGGGACGGCGGGCACGTGCTCGACGTCGCGACCGGCACCGGCCTCGTGGCGTCGAGGCTCCTCGCCCGCGGGCTTCCGCGTCACCGGCCTCGACCAGAGCCCGGAGATGCTGGAGGTCGCACGGCGGCGCTTCGGCGAGCGTGTCGAGCTCGTCGAGGCGTCCGCCGAGCACCTGCCTTTCGCGGACGCCTCGTTCGACCACCTCACGTTCACCTACCTCCTGCGTTACGTCGACGACCCGCCGGCGACGCTCGCCGAGCTCGCGCGCGTCGTGCGGCCCGGTGGCACGATCGCGATGCTCGAGTTCTGCGTTCCCCGCGGCGTCTGGCGCGCCGCCTGGGACGTGTATGTCGGGGTCGGCCTGCCGCTCGCGGGTCGCGCGCTCTCGCCCGGCTGGTACGACGTGGGCCGCTTCCTCGGCCCGTCGATCCGCGACTTCTGGGAGCGCTGGCCGCGAAGACCGGCAGCTCGACGCGTGGCGCGACGCCGGCGTTCGCGACGCCGCGGCTGCGGCGCGCTGAGCCTCGGCGGCGGCGTCGTCATCTGGGGGACGCGCCGGTGAGCAGCGCGCCGCGCCCGGCCTTCTACGCACTCCCGCGCGGGCGGCTGGCGCGACTACGTCACGCTGCTGCACCTCCCCTACACGGCCTGGCATCTCGCGTACGTCGTGATCGGCGGCTGCCTCGCCCCGACGGTCGCCTGGGGACGACTCGGCCTCACGGTGCTCGCCTTCTTCCTCGCGATGGGGATCGGCGCCCACGCGCTCGACGAGCTCGACGGCCGGCCGCTCGGGACGCGGATCCCGCGCGGCGTGCTCGTCGCGCTCGCCGTCGTCTCGGTCGCCGGCGCGTGCGCGATCGGGATCGTCGTGGCGATCTCCTTCGATCCGCTGCTCCTCGCCTTCGTCGCCGCCGGCGCGTTCCTCGTTCCCGCCTACAACCTGGAGCTCTTCGGCGGCGTCTTCCACACCGACCTGTGGTTCGCGCTCGCGTGGGGAGCGTTCCCGGTGCTCACGGGTTACGTCGCCTGCGCGGGCTCGCTGGGGGCGGCGGCGCTGCTGGCAGCGGCGTGGGCGACTCTGCTGTCGCTCGCTCAGCGCCGACTCTCCACCCCGGTGCGGCAGCTACGGAGGCAGGTCCGGGACGTGCACGGCGAGCTCGAGCTCGCCGACGGCACGCGCCGACCGCTCGCCCGGCTCGACCTCATCGCCGCACCGGAGTCCGCGCTCCGGCTCCTGGCCGCTGCGACCGTCCTGGCCGCAGCCGCGCTGGCCGTCTACCGTCTCTAGCCGTGCTCGTCTGGCTCCTCGCCGCCGGTCTCGCCGCAGCGCTCGCCGCGCTCGTACTGCTCGCGCTCGCTCTGCGTCGCAGCCGGGCTCGCGTCGCTGCGACGGACGACATCGTCGCCGAGGCCCGTGCGGCGTGCGCGCCGCGGTCGCGGAGGAGACCGCCGCCCACACGGAGGAGATCCGGCGCACGCTGGCGCGGGAGCGGGCGGACGCCGTCTCGCAGCTCGCCGCAGACGAGCGGAACGCCGCCGAGCTCCGGCGCTCCGAGGCCGCGGAGCGCGAGCGCGGCGCCGGCGACGCGCTCGCGGCCCAGCTCGCGGAGGCCGAGCGGCGGCTGGAGGAGCGCCTGCGAGGGTTCACCGAGGATCTCGAGCGCTCCCAGCGACACCTCGAGGCCCAGGTGCAGCGGCTCGACCAGCGCCAGCGACAGGCGATTGCCGATGTCGAGGCTCGGATCGAGACGGAGGCCGCGGAGCTCGGCTCGACGGCCGACGAGCAGCGAAAGACGGTCCATCGACTGCGCGAGGAGCTCGAGCGCGCCGCCGGCCAGGCTGTGCAGGAGGCTCTCGACGAGCTGGAGGCGCAGACGATCGAGCGGCGCCGTGCGATCGAGGAGATCACCGAGCGCCTGCGCGCGCGTGAGGCCGCTGATCGCGGAGGAGATCGAACGGGCGGAGACCGACGTGCGGACGCGGCTCGAGGTGATCCTCGTCGAGTGGGAGCGCCGCCAGACCGAGCGGCTCGGGCAAGGTCACGGAGCGCGAGATCGAGCACCACGTCCAGGTCGCGTCGCAGCAGTTCGACGAGCGGATGCGCGAGATGCGCGAGGACGCCGCCGTGCGGCTCTCGCGCGAGCTCGACCGTGCCGTCGAGCTCCTCTCCAGGGAGGAACTCTCGCGACGTCTCGACAGCGGGCGCTAAGTCGACCAACCTTCGTCGGGAGGGATCGTCTTAGCGACAACGAAGTCCCGCGGCACACCGAGGAAGAGATGGCCGAGACGACAGAGACACCCGTCGAGCAAGAGAACGAGCAGGCCAAGGTGGAGAGCTGGCGCCTGCACGTGCTCATCGAAGCCGGCTATCCGCTGATCCTCGCGGAGAAGCTCGCCGCCAGCGGCGCCGACCTGCACGTGTGTGTCGACATCGTCCGCAGCGGCTGCGATCCGAGAGTCGCAGCCGAGATCCTGCTATAGGCACGCGCTCGCGATCCGCTCCCGCGGATCCCGAGCGCGCGAAGATCCCTGAAGCAGGGAACCTACGGTTCCCTTGGACGCCTCCCTTCTTGCAAGCACTCTGACGGGCCCCCGCCCGCAGCCCGAGACGCGGCGGCAAGAATAGGAGCATGAAGGTCGAGTCGACCATGGTCGGCGACCGCAAGGTCTTCTCCGTCACGGCCTTCAACCGGGGGATCGCACATTGGCTCGGGCGCCTGCCGGACGTCTGGGTGGAGGGTGAGGTGACGGAGTTGCGCCGCAACCCGCAGTGGGCGACCGTCTTCTTCACGCTCAAGGATCCCGCCACGGGAGCGTGCCTGCCTTCCTCGATCGCCCGGCGGCGCTATGACGGCCTCGCAGTGGAGCTCGCGGACGGGGAGCGCGTGCACGTCCAGGGCCGCGCCGAGCTGTACGAGGCCAGAGGGCAGCTCGGCTTTCGGGCGGCGACGATCGAGCGCTTCGGACTCGGCGCGCACCTCGCCGAGCTCGAGCGACGGAAGGCTGTTCTCGCCGCCGAAGGGCTGTTCGCCGCCGAGCGCAAGCGCCCCCTGCCCCGCTTTCCGCGCGCGGTGGGGCTCCTCACGGGCGCCGACGCAGCCGCCCGCGGCGACGTCGTCGCGGCGATCCAGGCGCGGTTCCCGCCCGCGCATGTCGTCGTGGCCGAGACCCGCGTGCAAGGAGCGGGTGCGGGAGCGTCGATCACGAGGACGCTGACGACGCTCGCGGCGCACCCGCTCGTCGACGTGATCGTGCTCGCCCGCGGCGGCGGCAGCTTCGAAGACCTCCTCCCCTTCAGCGACGAGATCGTCGTGCGCGCAGTCGCGGCCTCGGCGGTGCCCGTCGTCTCGGCCGTCGGCCACGAGCAGGACACGCCGCTCTGCGACCTGGCCGCGGACGTGAGGGCCTCGACCCCCACCGCGGCCGCACGCCTCGTCGTGCCGGACCTCGACGAGCTCCGCGTCCGGCTGGAACGCGCCCGGTCGACGCTCGCCCGCGACACCCGTCGCCTGCTCGAGCGCGACCGCGAGCGCCTTGGCCGGCAGCGCGAGCGTCTGAGCTCCGCTCCGCGCTTGCTGCTCGAGCGGCGCCACGCCGCGCTCGACCGCACGGCCGCGAGGCTGCAGGCGCTGTCGCCCCGGGCCACGCTCGCCCGCGGCTACGCGATCGTGCGGTCCGAGGGCCAGGCTCTCCGGGACTCGGCCACCGTCACGACCGGAGCGAGGATCGAAGTCGAGCTCGCCGCCGGCGGACTCGCCGCCCGCGTCGAGGAGACCCGCGCGTGAGCGACGCGGAGCGGAGCTTCGAGGAGCTCCAGCGCGAGCTCGAACAGCTCGTCGCACGGCTGGAGCGGGGCGACGTCGGGGTGGACGAGGCGATCGAGCTGTGGCAGCGAGGCGAGGAGCTCTACCGCCTGTGCGCCGCGAAGCTCGCCGCTGCCGAGGGCCGCATCGAGGAGCTGACGGCCCGCACCGGCGAGGAGACCCGCGACACGTCCTGACCGCACGTGACTTCTGTGCGTGCGTGTGGTTGGGTATCCGCCCCATGCAGCTCGCGGGCTGATGCACGGTCTGGGTATCCGGCTCCGCGAGTCGTGGTGTGCGCTCGCCAGCGTGTTCCGCAATCCCGGGCTACGCCGGATCGAGCTCGCCTGGGCAGGCTCGATCGCCGGCGACTGGGCGAACACGGTTGCGGCTGCCGTCTACATCTACCAGCAGTCAGGCGCGACCGGCATCGCCGTGCTCGCCGTCGTACGCTGGTCGCTGCTGGCGCTCCTGACGCCGTTCACCGCGACGCTCGCCGACCGCTTCCCCCGCAAGTGGGTGATGATCGGGTCGGATCTCGCGGCAGGGATCCTCGTTGCGACGGCCGCGCTCGTGATCTGGGCCGACGGGACCCCGTACCTCGTCTACGCGGTCTCGATCGCCGCTTCGCTCGTCGCGTCGCCTTTCCGCCCCGCGCAGGCCGCGATGCTGCCCGCCCTCGCCGGTGACCCAGGCGAGCTCACGGCGGCGAACGTCGCGTCCAGCACGATCGAGAGCGTGGGCTTCTTCCTTGGCCCAGCGCTCGGCGCACTACTGCTCGCGGTCGCAGACATCCCCGTCGTGTACGCCTTCAACGCCGTCACGTTTCTCTGGTCGGTGTCGCTCGTGCTCGGGATCCAACTCGAGGCGCGAACCGCGGAGGAGGAAGGTGTGACACCCGAGCGCGGCGGGATCTTCGGCGAGGCGAGTGCCGGCTTCGGCGAGATCCTGCGCAGCCGCGACCTGCGGCTGCTCGTCGGGCTCTGCGGCGCCCAGACCGTGGTGGCCGGCGCCTCCGCCGTCTTCGTCGTCGTCCTCGCGCTCGAGACGCTGGAGCTGGGGGAGTCGGGCGTCGGGATCCTCGACGCGATCTTCGGCGTCGGCGCCCTGGTCGGCGGGTTCGTGGCGCTCGTGCTCGCGCAGCGGGGCAAGCTCGCCCTCGACTTCGGGATCGGCGTCTTCCTGTGGGCGGCACCACTCCTGCTGATCGCCGCCTGGCCGTCGCTCTGGCCGGTGGTGATCGCGCTGGTCACGATCGGCCTCGGCAACTCGCTCGTCGACATCAACGTCTACACGATCCTGCAGCGCGTCGTGCCCGACGAGGTGATGGCCCGGGTGTTCGGCGCGCTGGAGAGCGTCTTCATCTCGAGCATGGCGATCGGAGCGCTCCTGATGCCGCTCCTGCTGGAGCTCGTCGGCATGCGCGGCGCGCTGCTCGTGATCGGGACCGGCATCGGGGCCGTGGCGCTCCTCGCGTTGCCCGGGTTGCGGCGCATCGACGCCATCGCGCTCGCGCCTGCGGGTCTGGAGCTCCTGCGCGGAGTGCCGATTCTGACGCCGCTGCCCGAGCCGGTGCTGAACCAGCTCGCGCGGGCCCTCCAGGCCGTCTCCTTCCCGGCCGGCGCCGAGATCATCCGGCAGGGCGAGGAGGGAGACCGCTTCTACGTGATCGAGAGGGGCGAGGTAGAGGTCGCCGGCCGGCGGCTGGGGCCGGGTGAGGGGTTCGGCGAGATCGCCCTCCTCCGCGACGTGCCGCGCACCGCCACCGTCACCGCGGCGACGGACGTCGTCCTGCAGGCACTCGAGCGCGACGACTTCATCCCCGCTGTGACGGGTCACGGCGGCGCGCTGGCGGCAGCGGACGAGATGATCGCGGGCCGCATCGCGGCCGCCTACTAGGGTGCCTCTACACCGCGGCGCGCTCGCGCTCCTCGGCAGAATCGGGCTCGGCTGGCCCGAGCAGCGCCTCCTCCTCGGCTTCCTCTTCCTCCTCCATCCGGCGCAGCGAGGCGAGCGAGAGGCCCTCGCGGGCGAGGAAGACGAGACCGACCCCCACTCCGACGGACATCTCGACCGCCTGCAGCACGAGGCCGAATGCGAAGCCCGTGCCATATGGGACGCCGTACCGACGCAACGGCAGCGCCACGGCGGCCTGAAGCAGGCCGATGTTGCCGGGCCAGAGCGGGAAGATCGTGGCCACGTTCATCAGGAGCAGCACGAGGCCGGCTGCGGGGAGCGGCGCATCGATGTCGAACGCCTGCATCACCGCGTACACGGCGAGCAACTGGAGGAACCAGCCGACGAGCTGGCAGAGCATGGCCGCGGCCGCAGGCACCGGGGCGCGGAGCACGGCCAGACCCTGGCCGGCCATCGCCAGCAACCGCCGCGCCGTGCCACCGTCGCCGGGTGGGTTGCCACGGGCGCGCGCCCAGAGCATCCCCACTGCGAGCAGCGCGACCGCGACGAAGCCGAAGATGGCCAGGCTCGTGATGGCCCAGTGCGGGATCTTGGCTGTCAGCAGCACGTAGACGACGAGCAGCGCCACCGCCGGGAGGTCGAACAGGCGGTGCGCGAACACCGTGCCGAGCAGCGTCGCGCTCGTGCCCTGACCGTGGGGAAGGTGGCGCCGCAGCACCGCCACGCGGGCGAGCTCCCCGGCGCGTGCGGGAAGCACGGCGTTGCCGAGCAGCCCGATGCCGAACGCCGAGAAGACGTTCGTGAAGCGCGGATGCGGCGGCGGCAGGGCCTGGGCGATCGTCAGGTTCCAGGACCCGGCTCGGGCGAGGGTGGAGGCGAGGTTGAGCGCCACGCCGACCGCGACCCAGCGCCATTCCACGAATTCGAAGGCGTCGTAGACCGTGTCCCAGTCGGGCCCGCGCCACCAGATCGCGAGCATCGCCAGTGCGAGCATGGCGAGGACGAGCACACCGCGCGCCCACGGATTCCGAAGCCACTGCAGCGGTCTCATGCCGCGAGCGAGGTCGGCGCCCTCCCGGTGACGCGCTCGTAGATCCCCTCCAGCCTTCGCGCGATGTCGGCCCAGCTGTAGCGCGACATCGCCAGCGCCCGCCCTGAGGCCCCCATCGCCACCCGGCGCGGCTCGTCCTCGAGCAGCGCGGCGACAGCATCGGTCAGCGCGTCGGCGTCGTCGGGCGCCACGGCGACCGCGGTCTCGGGCGTCACCACCTCACGGTACCCCGGGATGTCCGACGCCACGACCGGCGTCGCGCAGGCGAACGCGCGGGTCAGCACCATGCCGAAGCTCTCGCCACCGAGCGAGGGCGCGACGAGGGCCTTCGTCGAGCTGAGCTGCTCCGTGAGGCCGGCCTGGGTGAGGAAGCCGACGATGTCGATGCCGTCCTCCGGCACCCGCAGCCGGGCGAGGAGCAGCTTCACGGCGAGCGGGTCGGCGCCAGCCACGACGAGGCGAGCACCCGTGCGGGCGCGGATCCCCGGCCACGCACGGAGCAGTACCTGCAACCCTTTCCGGGGCTCGTGGCGACCGGCGAAGGTGATCGTGTGCTCGCGCGCGGCAGGGTCGGCATGGTCGGGGATGAGCACGCCGTTCGGGACGACCTCGTACGGGCCGGGTATGAAGCGCTCGGCCGAGGCGCGTGCCTGCTCGGAGACCGCGATGCGCTGATCGACCCGGCTCTGCAGGAAGCCCCAGAACGACATGCCGAGCTTCAGCCAGCCGAGCTCCCCCGAGGCATGGTGCGTGGCGACGAGGGGGCACGTGGCGAGCACGAGCGTGGCGACGCAGATCGTCGGCGTCATCGGCTCGTGCAGGTGCAGGACGTCGAAGCGCTCACGCTCCAGGGTCGAGTGGATGCGAAAGATCGAGCGCGGGCTCAGGCAGATGTTCGGCAGCGAGCCGTTCGCCGGCACGATCACCGAGCGCCCGACGGCGATCACGTTCGCCGGCGGCGACCCGTGGCGACCGACCCGCGGGTGGAGGGCGCGGGTGAACTGCCCGGGTGGGTCGTTGCCCATCACCAGCCGGACCTCGTGCCCCCGGGCCTCCAGCGCCGCGGCCTGCAACTCCGCGTGCTCCACGACGGCGCCCCAGAACGACCAGGAGAACGGCACCACGATGCCGATCTTCACGCCCGGAGCCTACTTGTCGGGAGCAGGCGTCGCGCCGGGGGCGACGCGCGCCCACGCTGCCGCCGGAGGGCGCGGCGGCGAGGACGGTCGGTATCAACCTGAGCGATGATGGTGCGGTAGCTCCCGCGATGAGAGGAGAGTCGATGCGCCTCGAGGGCATCCACCACGTCACCTGCATCACCGGCGACGCGCCGCGCAACCTGGACTTCTACGTCCGCGTGCTCGGGTTGCGGCTCGTCAAGAAGACGGTCAACCAGGACGACCCGACCGTGTACCACCTCTTCTACGCCGACGAGCAGGGCAGCCCGGGCGCCGACATCACCTTCTTCGAGTACCCGGGGGCACGGGGCGGCGGTGCCGGCGCAGGAATGATCCACACGATCACGTTCCGCGTCGGGTCGGACGAGGCGCTCGACTTCTGGGAGCGGCGGCTGGCTGACGAGGGCTTCGACGCCACCCGCTCGGAGGGACGCCTACGCTTCGACGACCCGGAGGGTCTGGGCCTCGAGCTCGCCGTCGTCTCCACGTCAGATCCCCCGCTGACTGGCGATCATCCGGACGTGCCGACGGAGCTCGCGCTGCAGGGGTTCGACGCCGTGCGCGCGTTCAGCGGGAATCCCGAGGCGAGCCGGCCGATCCTGGAGGAGACCCTCGGGTTCCGGCCCATCGGCGATGCCGTCTGGGAGGTCCGCGGCGACGAGCGAGGTGGGCTCTACGGGTACGACGCTCCGCCCGCGTCGGGCCACGGCGCACCCGGCGCCGGCACCGTGCACCACGTTGCCTGGTCGTCGCGCACGGAGGAGCACCAAGCCTGGCTCGAGACGGTCGGCGCAGCGGGCCTCCACTCGAGCGGGATCATCGACCGCTTCTGGTTCAAGTCCATCTACTTCCGTGAGCCGAGCGGCGTCCTGTTCGAGCTCGCGACGCTCGGGCCCGGCTTCTCGGTCGACGAGGATCCTGAGCATCTCGGCGAGTCACTCGTGCTGCCGCCGGCGTTCGAGCACCTGCGCCCGCGCGTGGAGCACGTGCTGACGCCGCTGCCGGATCCCCGCTCGTTGCGCGTTGCTCGATGAACGAGCCGCTCGAGAGGCTCGTCCGGCCGGCGGCGGCCGAGCCGCAGGGCGCGCTCGTGCTCCTGCACGGCCGGGGGGCGAGCATGCACGACCTGTATCCGCTGCTCGACCTCCTCGACCCCGAGCGGCGCCTGGTCGGCGTGACGCCGCAGGGACCGCTGATGCTGCCTCCCGGCGGGTGGCACTGGTACCGGCTCGGCGGCATCCCCACGCCCGATGCGGAGACCTTCCACGGCACGCTGCCGCAGGTGCTCGCGTTCCTCGACGAACTGCCCGTGCCGCGCGAGCGGGTCGTGCTCGGCGGCTTCTCGCAGGGAGCCGTGATGAGCTGGGCCGCGGGGCTCGGACGGGGCGGCCAGCGCCCCGCAGGGATCGTCGCGCTCTCCGGCTTTCTCCCCCAGGTCGACGGTTTCGAGCTCGACCTCGAGGGCCTCCACGGCTACCCGGTGGCGATCGCCCACGGCACGCACGATCCGGTGATCCCGGTGGAGTTCGGTCGAGAGGCGCGAGACCTGCTCGCCGCAGCCGGCGCAAACGTCTTCTGGTTCGAGACGCCGTCCGCGCATGGCGTCGACCCGAAGGTCATCCCGCCGCTCGCCGGTCTGGTGCGCGAGCTCTAGCTATTACGCCGCGACGCGGGCGGCGATCGCCATCGCGAGCTCACGCAGGAACGCCCGGGCGGCACTCGGAGACTCGAGCAGGAACTGGTCGCGCTTCAGGCCTTCGGGGAGGACGCCTGCCATGCCGACGTGCACGGTGAACGCCCCGGAGGGCAGCGCTGCATACATCTCCTGGTCGGTCCGGTCGTCGCCGACCGCCAGGACGAAGTGATGGGTCGGTCGCCCGTGCGGGAAGAGACGTGAGACGTACACGCCCTTGTTCACGCCGCGGGCGCGAACCTCGATCACGCGGTGGCCGAACAGCACCTCGGCCTGGCCCTGCAAGAGCTGATCGATCGAGAGCAGCAGCTCTTTCGACCGCCAGGCGGCGTAGTCGGGCTCGGCTTGGCGGTAGTGCCAGGCGATGCTGGCGGCCTTCAGCTCCACGAACGTGCCGGGCACTTCGCGGGCCACCTGCCGGAAGAGCCGCTCGACGCGTGGCAGCCACGAGAGATCGACGTCGGCGAGCGTCGTCCAGGGCAGCCCCGGCACCCTGGCGACGTAGCCGTGCTCGGCCGCGAGGTAGACGGGGAGGTCGCCGAACCACTCGTCGAGCGTACGCCGCTTCCGTCCGCTGACCACGTGCACCTCGGTCGCGGGGAGCGCAGCGAGCTCGCCCAGCAACTCGATGATCTCCGGCGTCGGCGCGGCGAGCTCGGGATGCGAGGCGAGCTCGCGCAGCGTGCCGTCGTAGTCGAGCAAGAACGTGTGCTGACGTGCCCGTCGCGCGCGCTGGACGATACGCTCGCGGGCCCGCTCCCCGAGCGGCCGTGCGACCGGCCGGCTGCGGGTGCGCTTCGAATACACGTTGAGCTTGGCCAGGAACGCCTTCGCCCAGCGGTGGCTGTCGAGCGCCTCGACGCGCGAGGCCATCGTCTCCAGCCGGCGGCGCCGTTCCTCGCGGTCGGTCTCGAGCGCCTCGCGCAACCGGTCGGCCGTCTCCGCCACGTTCCACGGGTTGACCAGCACCGCACCGGGCAGCACATGCGCCGCGCCCGTGAACTCGGAGAGGAGCAGGACGCCGTTCCAGCGCCTTGGCAGCCCGGGCTCGCTCTGGCAGAGAGCGAACTCCTGCGCCACGAGGTTCATCCCGTCACGCAGGGAGGTCACCATGGCGACGTCCGCACGACGATAGAACGCGACGAGGCCGGCGCGGGAGATGCTGCGGTGCAGATACTCGACCGGCGTGACGCCGGGCCTGCCGTAGCGACCGTTGATGCCCGAGATGAGCAGCTCGATCTCGTCCCGCTGGGCCCGGTATTCCTCGCTGTCGAGGCGCGACGGCACCAGCACCTGCAGCATCGTCGTCGTGCGCGCCAGCTCGGGCTCCCGCTCGAGCAGGCGCTCGAACGCGCGGAGCTTGTGCTGGATCCCCTTCGTGTAGTCGAGACGCTCGACGCCGAGGACCAGCTGCCGGCCGCGGAACTGCTGTTCGAGCTCCTCCAGCGCCGCCTCGGTCTCTGGCGCCGCGAGGATCCGGCGGAACCCTTCGACGTCGATGCCGATCGGGTCCGCGCCGATGCCCACGCGGCGCCCGTCGACCTCGATCACATCGGGTGACGACTCGAGGCCGAGCACGCGAAGGCAGGCCGAGCGGAAGTGCCGTGCGTCCTCGCCCGTCTGGAAGCTGACGTAGTCCGCCCCGAGCAGCCCGCGCAAGACTTGCTCCCGGGCCGGCAGCAGCCGATAGATCTCCGACGATGGAAACGGGATGTGCAGGAAGAAGCCGACGGCGAGCTCCGGCCTGCGGGCGCGCAGGATCGCCGGCACCAGCATGAGGTGGAAGTCGTGCACCCACACACGGGTCGTCGGACCGGCCTGGGCCAGGATCACGTCCGCAAAGCGCTCGTTGACCTCGACATACCGCCCCCACGCCTCCTCGGTGATCCGCAGGCGGTCGGAGAAGTAGTGGAAGAGCGGCCACAGGGTGTCGTTGCAGATCCGTCCGTAGAAGTCCTCGACCTCGTTCGCGCTCAGGAAGACCGGGTGGAGACCGTCCTTCGCAAGCCGTGCGGACACGTGCTCCTCGAGCTCCTCGGCGACGGGCGCGCCGGGCCAGCCGACCCACGCCCGGACCGGGAAGCCCTGGAGCGAGGAGACGAGCCCGCCCGCGCTGGGCTCGAACCGGGGGTCGCCGGCCTCGTCGACCAGGCGAACCGGGAGCCGGTTGCTCGCGATCACGACGTCATGTTCCGCACTCCGCGTCGAGCCGTCGGACAAGCGGATCCCTCCTCCGCGCGTCGAACGTTGTTGATACGACCATAGTGATCGCATCGTGATTCGTGGACTCGGCATCGTCGGCAACTGCGCCACCAACGCGCTCCTCGACCGTGGCTCGGTCGAGTGGTTGTGCTGGCCGCGCCCGGACTCGAGCTTCGTCTTCGGGCCACTGCTCGATCGGGAGCGCGGGGGCGCGTTCGTCGTGGAAAGCCTCGGCGAGGCCTTGGTGACGACCGAGTACGTCGAGAACACGAACGTCCTGCGCACGGTGTTCACGGTTGGCGACGACTCCTTCGAGCTGATCGACTTCGCGCCACGGTTCGTGCAGTACGACCGCGCGTTCAAGCCGTCGATGCTCGTGCGGATCCTGCGGCCGCTGTCAGGCGAGCCGCGGGTTCGGATCCGCTGCCGTCCGGTCTACGACTACGGCGCCGTGGAGGCCGGCTCGTGGCGCGCGAGCAACCACATCGAGTACACGGGGCTCCCGGCGCCGGTCCGGCTGACGACGAACGTCCCGCTGTCCTACGTCGAGGACGAACGGCCCTTCGTTCTCGAACGCGACCACCATCTCGCCCTCACCTGGGGCGAGCCGCTCGAGGCCGGGCTCGAAGAAACCGCCGAGCGCTTCCTCGAGCGCACCGTCGACTACTGGCGCCGCTGGGTGAAGCAGACCCGCGTTCCGCGCGACTATCAGCACGAGGTGATTCGCTCGGCGCTCGTGCTCAAGCTGCACCAGTACGAGGACACGGGCGCGTTGCTGGCCGCGACGACCACGAGTCTGCCCGAGCATCCGGGCTCCGGCCGCACGTGGGACTATCGCTATTGCTGGCTCCGCGACGCGTACTTCACGCTCAACGCGCTCGGCCGGCTCGGTCACGCAGACGAGATGGAGCGCTTCCTCGTCTATCTCCGCAACCTGTGCGAACAAGGCGGCGGCGTCCTGCAGCCCGTCTACACGCTCAGCGGGGGCGAGCGCGCCGAGGAGCGGCTCGTCGAGTGGCTCGAAGGGTTCGCCGGCGACGGGCCCGTCCGCGTCGGCAATCAGGCCTTCGAGCACCTGCAGAACGACGTCTACGGCGAGATGGTCCTCGCCGTCAGCAGGCTGCTGATGGACACGCGCTTCGCGGGGGAGGTGGCTCCGCGCTCGGCGATCGCGGTGGTCGACGACTTGCTGGGGCAGATCGAAGCGCGCCTGGAGGATCCCGACGCCGGACCGTGGGAGCTGCGCGGCACGCGCAAGCTGCACGCCTTCACGCTGCTCACGCACTGGGCGGGAGCGCGCCGCGCGGCCGAGATCGGAGAGGCGCTCGGTCAGGCGGAGCTGCAGGCGCGCGGCTCGTCGCTCCAGCACCGAGCTGAGGCGCTCCTGTGGGAGCGTTGCTGGAACGAGGAGCTGGGCGCGTTCACCCAGGCGGCCGGCGAGCCGCAGCTCGACGCGGTGATGCTGCTCGCGGTGCAGCTCGGGCTGCTGGCGCCCGACGACCCGCGCGCGGACCGCCACGTCGAGGCCGTGCGCGCAGCGCTGCGGATCGACGGCGACCTCCTGCGCAGGTACGCGACGCCTGACGACTTCGGCCGTCCCGTCGCGGCCTTCACCGTCTGCTCGTTCTGGCTCGCCGAGGCGCTGGCGCTCGTGGGGCGGCAGGACGAGGCGCGCGACCTCTTCGAGATGCTGCTCGCGCTCCATAACGGGCTCGGGTTGTTCAGCGAGGACATCCTCCCTGAGAGCCGCGAGCAGAGCGGCAACTTCCCGCAGACGTACAGCCACGTGGGGCTGATCAACACCGCGTTCCGCCTCTCCCGCAACTGGGAGTAGGAGCTCCTAATCGAGCCCACGTAGACTCGGACGATGTCCAGGCGCGAGGGTCTCGCCGAGCTCCACACGCATCTCGGCGGCTCGGTCGCCTCGGACATCCTGTGGAGCCTCGCGCACGAGCAGGGTATCGCGCTGCCCGTCAAGGACTACTGGGCCTTCGACGCGCTGGTCACCGTGTCCGACCCGCGTGGGGTGGAGAACCTCGACGCGCTCGACGCGATCTACCACTGGACCGAGCTGATCCAATCGTCCCCCTTGGCGGTCGAGCGCTCGGTGCACGGAGCGATCGGCGGCGCCTTCCGCTCGCAGCAGATCACGACGCTCGAGCTGCGCTTCAACCCCATGAAGCGGAACCGCGGCGGCGAGCGCGACCTCGACCACATCATCCTCGCTGCCGTCCGCGGCCTCGACCGAGCGCGCCTCGAGTATCCGCAGGTACGTGCCGGCTTGATCCTGATGATGGATCGCACGTTCGACGCACGGCAGAACGCGATCATCGTCGAGAAGGCGATCCACTGGTCGAACCGCGGCATCGTCGGCGTCGATATCGCCGGCCCGAGACCGGGCGGCCAGCGCTTCGACTACACGCAGCTGGCACCGATGGTGGACTCCGCCCGCGAAGCCGGCCTCGGGATCACGATCCACGTCGGCGAGGAAGGAGGCGAGCACGGGCGCGACGAGATCGGTGAGGTCGTGGAGAAGCTCCGCCCCGAGCGGATCGGGCACGGGATCCTGGCGGCGGAGGATCCCGCGTTGATGCGGCTGCTGCGGGACGCAGGCGTCGTGCTCGAGATCTGCCCCACCTCCAACCTCCTCACCAAGGCGCTGTCCGACGAGGACGCGGTCCGGGACACGCTGCGCGCTTTCGTCGAGCACGGCGTGGCGTTCACGATCGCCACGGACGGGCCGGAGATGATGCACACCCACCTGCGCGACGAGCTCGAGCTGCTCGAGCGCATCGGTGCGCTGACACCCGACGAGCTTTCTGCGGCGAACGCCCGCGGTCACGCGGCGAGCTTCATCGCGCGCACGGCGTGACGGGTGGTGCCCGCGGCGGGGTCGCCGGGTTAGGCTGCGGCGCTTGGTGGCGGCAGGGTCGAGTCGGGCTCGGCGTCGTCCTTGCCGGTGACGACGTCCTTCGTCTTGTCGACCGCGTCCGAACCGAGATCCTTGGCCTTGTCGACCGCGTCGCCGGCCGTGTCGGTCGCCTTGTCGGCGACCGGATCGACCTTGTCGACGACGGCGTCGGCCGTTCCCTTCGTCCGCCCCAGCAGTTTGTCGAGGAATCCCATGCGGGCGACGTTATCGGAGCACGCGGGCGGCGTCCACCACGAGAGCGCTCAGGCTTCGACCTGTGTCCTGCGGGCGGAGAGGAATTCGAGCAGATCGGAGCGTGTGAGGATCGCGGCCGGCCGGCCGTGCTGACCGACGACGACGGCAGCGCTCGGGCCGGAGAGGTCTGCGAAGACGTCGTCGAGGGACGCCTCCGCGTCGACCGCCGCCAGGGGCGGCTGCATCGCCACTGCGACGTCCTCGTTGAGCGCATCGGCGTTCTTGAACACGCGGTCGAGTAGCGCGCGCTCCTGGATCGACCCGACGACGTCGGTGAGCGACTGCGCCGGCTCGACACGCACGACGGGGAGCTGCGAGATGCCGTACCGCTGCATCAGGTCGATCGCCGCGCCGACCTTGGCGTGCGACCCGATCGTGACGAGCTCGGGCAGC
Source organism: uncultured Actinomycetes bacterium (assembly GCA_963708005.1). Classification (GTDB taxonomy): domain Bacteria; phylum Actinomycetota; class Thermoleophilia; order Gaiellales; family Gaiellaceae; genus Gaiella. Next base: position 218,815 of record CAVPRY010000002.1, read on the forward strand.
TCGTGGCCAGGTCCGCGCTTGTGCGCCAGAACCTCCTCCACCGTGGGAACCGGCGAACGGCGTTCCATGAACCCGTACTGGATCATCCAGTTGTCGTCGTAGAACTTCGACAGGTACGAGCGGCCGCTGTCCGGCATCGTCATCAGCACGTGCGCACCGGGGCCGAGCCGCTTCGCCACCTCGAGCGCCGCCCAGGCGGTCGTGCCGCACGAGCCGCCGACGAGCAGGCCTTCCTCGCGGGCGAGCCGGCGGGCGGTGAGAAAGGAATCGCGGTCCGAGACGCGGATCCACTCGTCGACGACCGTCGGGTCCATCGTCCGCGGCCACATGTCCTTGCCGATCCCCTCGACGAGGTACGGGTGGGTGGGATGCGCCGCGTCGGCCGTGTACACCGATCCCTCGGGATCCGCGCCGACGATCAGCACCCCGGGCTTGCGCTCCTTGAAGTAGCGCCCGACGCCCGTGATCGTGCCTCCTGTGCCGACGGAGATCACGATCGCGTCCAGGTTTCCGCCTTCGGTCTGCTCCCAGAGCTCCGGTCCCGTCGTCGCGTAGTGCGCCTCCGGGTTCGCCGTGTTGGAGTACTGGTCGGGCTTGAAGCCTCCGGGAATCTCCTCCGCGAGCCGGTCGGAGACCGAGTAGTAGCTCTCGGGCGAGTCGGGCTCGACCGCGGTCGGGGTGATCACGACCTCCGCGCCGTAGGCCCGCAGCGTGGAGATCTTCTCCTGACTCATCTTGTCGGGCATCACGAAGATGCAGCGGTAGCCCTTGTGCGCCGCTGCGATCGCAAGCCCGACCCCGGTGTTGCCCGACGTCGGCTCGACGATCGTGCCGCCCGGACGCAGCTTCCCCTCCCGCTCTGCGGCTTCGATCATCGCCATGCCGATGCGATCCTTGTTCGAGCCGCCAGGATTCAGGAACTCGAGCTTGGCGAGCAGCGTCGCGCCCGTCTCGCGCCCGAACGTGACCAGCCGCACGATCGGGGTGTTCCCGATCAGGTCGAGCACGGTCGGGTAGTCGCGGCCCACGGCGCGGGAAGCCTACCCCGGGTCGAGATCAGCGAGATCCCGCAACACGTATCCGCGCGGTCGCGGATGACCCGGGCGTGGCGTCACGCCACACTCGGGATCGTGAACGCTCATCGTCCCTTGTGCACCATCGAGATGATCGCCGACGGTCACGCCGAGCGCTGTACGGGTGAGCGTTGCGCGTTCTGGCAGGACGGTTGCGTGCTAGCTCGGGTCGAGTCCGAGCTCGCCGGCCGACCCGAGGTAGCCGGCCTGCTGCTCGAGCTCCGCCGCGAGCTAGAGCGCGGTCGCGAGATCTCCGTCGGCGAGGCGCTCTCGCACTTCCACGCCCGTCTCTCGGCAGGTCGCGAGTAGAGCCCGGTCTAGTGTCGGAAGTGGCGCCGGCCGGTGAGCACCATCGCCGCGCCCGCGTCGCGCACGGCCGCCGTCACCTCCGTGTCGCGCTTCGAGCCGCCGGGCTGGATCAGCGCCGTGACGCCCGCCTCGAGGGCCAGGCGGGGGCCGTCGGGGAACGGGAAGAACGCATCCGAGGCGAGCACGGCGCCGTCGAGGTCGTGGCCCAGCTCGCGCGCCTTGTCGACCGCGATGCGGACCGCGTCGATTCGGCTCATCTGGCCCGCGCCGATCCCGAGCGTCCGTCCGTCCCGGGCGAGCACGATCGCGTTCGACGTGACGTGCTTGACGACCGTCCACGCAAACAGGAGATCCTCCCAGGTGCCGGCGTCGACCTCGCCGCACACGACGTCCGCGCCGCTGGGGTCGTCCGGGCCGGCGTCCCGGTCCTGGACGAGCACGCCACCGAGCACCCGCTTCAAATCGCGCCCCTCGGGGGGCTGGGCGCGCCGCTCGAGGTCGTTCAGGATGCGGGTGCCGGCTTGACGACGAGCGTCTCGAGCGCCTGCTCGTCGTACCCGGGTGCGAACAGCACCTCCACGAACTGATCGGCCAACCGCTCGCCGAGCGCCGCCGACAGGGGGTGCGAGACGACCACGACGCCGCCGTAGGCCGAGACGGGATCGGCGGCCAGCGCCTTCTCGTACGCCTCCTCGACCGTCTCCGCAATCGCGACACCGCAGGGGTTCGCGTGCTTGACGATCACGCAGGACGGCCCGCTCAGCTCGAGCGAGAGCACGCGCGCGGCAGAGAGGTCGTTGCAGGTTGTTGTACGAGAGCGGCTTCCCGTGCAGCTGCTCGACGCGTGCGAGGAGATGCGTGCGCGCGCCGCGCTCCGCGTAGTACGCGGCCCGCTGCTGCGGGTTCTCGCCGTAGGCCAGCTCCAGGACGCGGTCGAAGACGGGCGTGTACGTCTCCGGGAACGCCGTGTCGCGACCGAGCCAGCCGGCGATCGCGGCGTCGTAGGCGGCAGTCGTCTCGAACGCCCGCTGAGCGAGGGCACGCCGCGTGCCACCGGCAACCGCCCCCGCGGAGCGCAGCTCGTCGAGCACGCGCTCGTAGTCCCCCGGCCGGCAGACCGGCAGTCACGTACGGGTGGTTCTTCGCCGCAGCCCGTAGCATCGCGGGGCCACCGACGTCGATCTGCTCGATCGCCTGCGCCTCGTCGACGTCCAGCGCGGCGACGGTCTTCTCGAACGGGTAGAGGTTGACGCAGACGAGGTCGATCGGGTCGATGCCGTGGCGCTCGAGGTCGGCGACGTCCGCGGCCACGTCGCGGCGCGCGAGGATGCCGCCGTGCACGGCCGGGTGCAGCGTGACGACCCGGTGGCCGAGCAGCTCGGCGAACCCCGTCAGCTCCTCGACCCCCGTGACCTGCAGGCCGGACTCGCGCGAGGAAGCGTGCGGTGCCGCCGCTCGCCAGCAGCTCGACGCCGAAGGAGGCGAGGCCCTCCGCGAACGCGGCGAGGCCGGTCTTGTCGTAGGCGGAGAGAAGTGCGCGCTCGACCTTCACGGCGCGACGAGCTCCCGGACGATCTCGGGCAGGAGGCGGTGCTCGACCGCGCGGATTCGCGCGTGCAGCGTCTCCGGCGTGTCCCCCGGGAGCACCGCCACCGCCTCCTGACGGAGCACCGGACCGGTGTCGACTCCCTCGTCGACGAGGTGGACTGTTGCTCCGGTCTCGGGGACACCCGCCGCGAGTGCGTCCTCGACTGCGTGCGCGCCCGGGAAGGCGGGCAGGAGCGCGGGGTGAACGTTGACGACCCGCCCGGGGAAGCGGTCGAGGAACGCGGGCGTGAGCAGCTGCATGTAGCCGGCGCAGACCACGAGCTCGACGCCCAGCTCCTGCGAGCCAGTCGGCCATCGCTCCGTCGCGGGCCTCCCGGTCGGCGTACGCGCCTTCCTCGAAGACGGCCGTGGAGATGTCGGCTCGAGTGGCACGTTCGAGCGGCGGCGACGTTCTGGACGTTGGAGGCGACGGCTGACACGGGGAGGCCGGCGTCGAGGAGCGCCTGCAGATTCGAACCCGAGCCGCTCACGAGCACGCCGATCACCGTCGGCCCACGCGACTCCCTCGACGCCCGCCTCGACGCGCCCGATCACGAGGTCCTCGTCCCGCGCGTCGGCGGCCGGCACGACCGCGCAGTAGCCGATCCCGAGGTTGAAGACGCGCGCAGCTCGTCCTCGGGCACGCCGTGCTCCGCGAGCCAGGCGAAGACCCGCGGTCGCTCCCATTCGCGCGGATCGACGACGGCCCCAAGCCCGTCGGGGAGCACGCGCGCCAGGTTGCCGGCGATGCCACCGCCGGTGACGTGCGCGAGGCCGCGGACGTCGGCGCGGGCGCGCAAGTCGCGCACGTCGTCGAGGTAGCAGCGCGTCGGCGGCAGCAGCAGGTCGGCGTCGAAGTCCTCATCGCCGACGATCCGACGGACGAGCGAGAAGCCGTTCGCAGTGGATCCCGGTCGACGGGAGGCCGAGCACGACGTCGCCGTGCTCGACGCGCGAGCCGTCGATCAGGCGGTCGCGCTCGACGAGGCCGACGACGGTGCCGCAGAAGTCGATCTCTCCCTCGCGGTAGATCCCGGGCAGCTCGGCCGTCTCGCCGCCGAGGATCGCGCAGCCGGCGGCACGGCAGACGTCCGCCGCTCCCTCGACGAGCTCGACGACCTGCTCCGGGTCGATCGTGTTGGCGGCGACGTAGTCGAGGAAGAAGAGCGGCTCGGCGCCGGTCGTGAGGACGTCGTTGATGCAGTGTGCGGCGAGGTCGGCGCCGCACCAGCGGAGCTTGCCGGCCCGCCGTGCGAGCACGAGCTTGGAGCCGACGGAGTCGGTGGAGGCGGCGAGCAGGCGGCGCTCGTCGAGCGCGAAGAGACCGGCGAAGGCGCCGAAGGCCCCGTGCACCCGCGGCGTGCGGGTCGAGGCGACGGCAGCGCGGAGCCGCTCGACGATCGTCTCGGCCGTCGCGAGCGAGACCCCGGCGGCGGCGTACGTCTGCTCCTCGGCGGGCACGCGCCGAGTCTACGCAGCGATCCGACCGGCGAGCCCACGAGGAGACACCGGTCCCGCCCGAAGTCGCGGAGATCGATCGTCACTCCTGCATGCGTGCCCAGGCTCCAGCGGTCGACCCCCTCCGGCGCCGGTCCAGTCAGCGCGGACGGCGGAGCACCAACCCGGAGATGGCGAAGGAGGCCTGCGTTGCGCGGAACGTCGACGCTCGACGCGGCGCCCACGGGGCTGCCTCAGGCGCCGACAGGCTCGAAGCGCATCTTCGCGAGGTTGCGCTCCGTCGGGCACGCGCGTCGGGTAGTCGCGCGTGAAGCAGGCGCGGCAGACGGCGTCGTCCGGCAGCCGCGTCGCCGCCTGCATACCGTCGACGGAGAGGTAGTGGAGCGACGTCGCGCCGACGTGCTCGCACATCTCCTCGACCGAGCGGTGCGCGGCGGCGAGCTCGTCCTCGTCGGCCATGTCGATGCCGTAGAAGCACGGCGAGACGACCGGCGGCGAGGAGACGCGAACGTGCACCTCGGCGGCGCCCGCGTCGAACAGCATCTCCACGAGGGCCCGCATCGTGTTGCCGCGCACGATCGAGTCGTCGACGATCACGAGCCGCTTGCCGGCGATCTCGTCGAGCGGGTTGAACTTGAGCTTGATCCCCTGCTCGCGCAGCGCGTGGTCGGGCTGGATGAAGGTGCGCCCCACGTAGCGGTTCTTGATCAGCCCTTCCTCGAAGGGGATCCCGGTGGCCTTCGCGAAGCCGATCGCCGCCGGCGTGCCCGAGTCGGGGATCGGCATCACGAGATCGGCGTCCACGGGCGCCTCGTCGGCCAGCTGCTGACCCATGCGCACGCGCGCGGCGTGCACCTCCGAGCCGCCGACACGCGAGTCGGGGCGGGCGAAGTAGACGTGCTCGAAGATGCAGAGCGCTCCGCGACCCTCGGGCAGCGCCTGCGCGTGATGGAGCCCGTCGGCGTCGATCCACACGACCTCCCCGGGCCGCACGTCGCGGACGACGTCGGCGCCGACCAGGTCGAGCGCGCAGGTCTCGGACGCGACCACCCAGTCGTCGCCGATGCGGCCGAGCGAGAGCGGGCGGATGCCGTGCGGGTCGCGGAAGGCGACGAGGGTGTCCTCGACGAGCGCGACGACCGAGTAGGCGCCCTCGAGCCGCGCCATCGCCGCCACGACGGCGCCCGGGAGCGGCTGCGGGTCGTGCGCGATCAGGGCGGCGATCGCCTCGGTGTCCGACGTCGACGCGAGACGGACGCCGGCGTCCAGCAGCTCCGCGCGGAGCTCGGCCGAGTTGACGAGGTTTCCGTTGTGTCCCAGCGCGACCGCGCGCGTGGCACGAGCGGTGGAGGACAGGCTGTGCGTTCGACCAGTGCACACCGCCCGTCGTCGAGTACCGCGTGTGGCCGATCGCGACCTCGCCGGGGAGCGCCGCGAGCTTCTCCTCGTCGAACACCTGGGCCACGAGCCCCATGTCGCGCACGACGGTGATCCGCCCCTGCTCGGAGACGGCGATCCCGGCCGACTCCTGACCGCGGTGCTGGAGCGCGAACAGCCCGAAGTACGCGAGCCGGGCCACCTCGCGCGCGTCGGAGCGGATGCCGAAGACGCCACACATCAGTCGGGACTCTCCCAGGTGCGCCGGAGCACAGCCACCGGGACACCGAACAGGGTATCCCCGCCGACCTCGCCGATGCGCCGCAGCTCGACATCCCGGCCGAGCGGATCGACCTCCACCTGCCCGGCCGGTACGGCGATCACCGCCTGGCCGCCGACCTCGCCGAACAGCGTCAGCGGGTCGTCCTCGAGATCGAGCGCGGCGCCGAGCCCGGAGTGGATCGCCGTCTCCGCGAGCGCGACCGCGAGCCCACCCTCCGAGACGTCGTGCACGAGCGAGGCGCGCGGCGCGGTGCGCCAGAGGAGCTCGACGAGCGCGGCCTCGGCCGCGCAGGTCGAGCGCCGGTGGCCTTCCGCTCGTCTCGCCGTAGCGCGCCTGGTACTCCGAACCGGCGAGGGACCGCGGCCCCGCGGTCGCCAGGAGCAGCACGTCTCCGTCCCGCCACCCGCGCGGGACACGGCGCACGTCCGGCACGAGCCCGACGCAGCCGACGACCGGCGTCGGGTGGATGGAGACGGCCGTCCGTGTCGTTGTAGAGCGAGACGTTCCCGGAGACGATCGGCACGCCGAGCACCTCGCAGGCCTGCGCCATGCCCTCGATCGCCTCGGCCAGCTCCCAGCCGATCTCCGGCTTCTCGGGGTTGCCGAAGTTGAGACAGTCGGTGAACCCGATCGGCTCGCCACCCACCGCGCGACGTTGCGGGCCGCCTCCAGGATCGCGAGCGCGCCGCCCGTGAACGGGTCGAGCTACCCGATCACGGCCGGTGCCGTCGAGCGAGAGCGCCAGGCCGCGCTATGACGGCCGCAGCCGGAGCACCGCAGCGTCGAGCCCCGGCCGCCGCACGGTGCGCGACTGCACGAGCTGGTCGTAGCGGCGGAAGACGAACGACGCGCGAGCGGAGGCTCGGCGAGGCGAGCAGCTCCAGGAGCACTTCTCGCGTGGGTGGCGAGCTCGCGCAGCGGCGACCTCCGCCGGCGGCTGCCGCGGCGTCTGCTCGACCGCGTAGCGCGGGCACTCCTCCGTCAGGAACCGGGCGGGAATCGCTCCGACGATCTCGCCGTCGGAGACAGCGCGCAAGCTCGCCGCTGTCTGTCACCTCGCCGATCACGGCGTGGTGCAGCTCCCAGCGCTCGCACACCGCCTCCACCTCCGCCAGCCGCTCGGGAGCGACGATCGCGACCATCCGCTCCTGCGACTCGGAGATCATGATCTCCCACGGCTCCATGCCCTCCTCGCGCAGCGGCACGCGGTCGAGGTGGACGTCGATGCCGTAGTCGGCGGCCATCTCCGAGAGCGAGGAGGCGAGCCCGGCGGCGCCGCAGTCCTGCAGCGACTCGACGAGCCCGCGCTCGACGAGCTCCACCGAGACCTCGATCAGCTTCTTGCCCGTGAACGGATCGCCGACCTGGACGGACGGCCGCTTGTCCTCGTCGGCCTCCCCCAGCTCCGGGCTCGCGAGCACGGACGCGCCGCCGATGCCGTCGCGGCCCGTCGTCGCGCCGTAGAGGACGACGCAGCGAGCCGGCGCCCGTCGCCTTCGCCCGCGTCAGCCGCTCCTGCGGGAAGCAGTCCCACGCACATCGCGTTGACGAGGCAGTTCGACGTCGTAGGCCTCGTCGAACACGACCTCGCCGCCGACGGTCGGGACGCCCGACGCAGTTGCCGTAGTGGCCGATGCCGCCGACCGCGCGCGGAGAAGTGCAGGTCGGGCGCGCCGAAGCGCAGGCCGTCGAGCAGCGCCACGGGCCGGGCGCCCATGGCCGAGATGTCGCGCAGGATGCCGCCGACCCCGGTCGCGGCGCCCTGGAACGGCTCGACCGCGGAGGGGTGGTTGTGGCTCTCGACCTTGAACGCGACGGCGAGCCCGTCGCCGAGGTCGAGCACGCCCGCGTTCTCGCCCGGCCCCTGCAGGACGCGGCGACCCGCGCTCGGCAGCCGCGCGAGGAGCAGCGCGGAGTGCTTGTAGCCGCAGTGCTCCGACCAGAGCAGCGAGAAGACGGCCAGCTCGAAGTGGTTCGGCTCGCGGTCGAGCAGGTCGACGGATACGGTCGAGCTCCCCGTCCGTGAGGCCGAGCGGGCGGTGAAGCGGCTGTTCCGCGACTGGAGCTCAGAGACCTCATCGTAGCGGCGCGCGACGCTGCCACTCTCACCGACAGGCGGGCCGCGACCGTTACCGTCGTACGGCGTGTCCCGCCGCGACACACTCCTCCTGCTTCTGCTCTCCTCGATCTGGGGGTCGTCGTTCCTGTTCATCAAGCTCGGCGTCGACGAGCTCGAGCCGTCGGTCGTCGTGCTCGGGCGGCTCGTCGTCGGCGTCGCTCGTCCTGCTCCCGCTCCTCGCCGGGCGCGGCGGGCTCGCCCCGCTCCGCGGTTACCTCGTGCCGCTCGTCGTGCTCGGCGCGCTCAACAACGCGCTCCCGTTCTGGCTGCTCGGCTTCGCCGAGACCCGCCTCGACTCCGGTCTCACCGCCGTGATCCAGGCGGCGGCACCGATCTTCACCGTGCTGCTCGCTTCGCGCATCGATCCGAGCCAGCGCGTGACGGGCCTGCGGCTGGCCGGCATCGGCGTCGGCTTCGTGGGCGTGACGCTGCTCGTCGGCGTGCAGCGCGGCGGGCAGCTCGCCGGCGCGCTCGCCGTGATCGGGGTGGCCCTCTGCTACGCCGTCTCGGTGCTCTACGCCGGGACGCACCGTGCGCGGCGTCCCGCCGCTGCAGGTCTCGATCGGCCAGCTCGGCGTGCGGCACGTGCTGATCGCGCCGTTCGGTCTGACCCAGCTTCCGGGCGAGCCGCCTCCGATCGCAGACGATCCTCGCCGTGATCGCGCTCGGCGCGTTCGGGACCGGCCTCGCCTACCTCCTCTACTTCGCGCTGATCGCCAGCGCCGGTGCGTCGCGCGCGATCCTCGTCACCTACCTCGTGCCGGCGTTCGCGCTGGTGTACGGCGCGGTCTTCCTCGACGAGCCGGTCACCTGGGTGGCGCTCGACGGGTCTCGGCCTCGTGCTCGCCGGAACCGCTCTGGCGACAGGCCTGGCGCGCGGTACGGCGACCCGCGGCTAGCCTGGCGCGGTGACCCGCGGATACTGGCCGCTCCTCCTCGGCCTCGCCGCCGTGTGGGGCGCGTCGTACCTGTTCATCAAGGTCGCCGTCGAAGGCGGACTCTCGCCCGGGCGCCCTGATGTTCGCGCGCTCACTGCTCGCCGGCGTCCTCCTCGCCGCCTACGTGATTACGACCACCGGGCGGCGCGAGACAGCGTCGGCGCTCGCGGCGGCGTGGTGGCCGTGCGCCGTGCTCGGCGCGCTCAACGCCGCGATCCCGTTCTGGCTCGTCGCCTGGGGCGAGACGCACGTCGACTCCGGCATCGCGGCGATCGCCCAGGCGACGGTGCCGATCTTCTCCATCCTCGTCGGGCTGCGGTTCCTGCCGCACGAGCGGATCGGGCCGCTGCGCCTCGCTGGCGTCTGCGTCGGGCTCGTCGGTGTCGGGGTGCTCACCGGCGTCGATCCGGGCGGCGGCTGGTGGGCCGTCGCGGGCACGCTCGCCGTGGTGCTCGCCTCGGTGTTCTACGCCAGCGCAGGCATCTACGGCCAGCTGCGCATCCGTGCCGTCCCCGGCCCCGTCCTCGCCACCGGGTCGATGCTCGCGAGCGCCGTGATGCTGCTGCCACTGGCTCTCGTGGGGCTCCCCGAGACCGACCCGACCGGGTGGGCGATCGCCTCGCTGCTCGCGCTGGCGATCGGTGGCACGGCGATCGCGCAGCTGGTTCTCTTCCGGGTGATCCGCCTCTACGGGGCCCGCAAGCTCAGCCTCGTCACCTTGCTGATGCCCGGCTTCGCCGTCGTGTACGGAGCATTGCTTCTCGACGAGCCCGTGACCGCCGCCGCCATCGCCGGCCTGGCGCTGATCCTGCTCGGCGTCGCACTCGGCTCGGGAGCGCTCCGGCCGCGGCGACGCGTGGCCGTGGAGGCGACCGCCAAATGAGCGTCACGATCCGGCGTGCGCGCCCGGACGACGTCGACGTTCCTCGTCGAGCTCGTCACGCACGAGGAGGTGGCGCCGTTCCTCGCCACCGTGCGTGCGAGCTCGCGCGAGGAGGTAGCCGCGCTCGTCGCACGCTCCGAGGCCGAGCCGGAGGCGTTCGGGGTATTCGTGATCGAGGTCGACGGGGAGCGTGCGGGCACGGCGCAGTTCGAGCGGGTCAACCGGCGCTCGCAGATCGCGGGTCTCTCAGGGCTCGCGGTGCATCCCGCCCATCGCGGACGGGGCGTCGCGGACGAGGGGGCCCGGGCGTTGCAGCGGCACCTGTTCTTCGACCTGGGCTTCCACCGTCTGCAGCTCGAGGTGTACGGCTTCAACGAGCGTGGGCTCCGGCATGCCGAGCGGGTCGGTTTCGTGCGGGAAGGCGTGCGGCGCCTGGCCTATCGCCGAGGGGACGAATGGGTGGACGGCATCCTCTTCGGGCTCGTACGCGAGGACCTCGAGCGCCCGTCCTCCGCCGGCCGGGGTGCGCTGGAGCTGACGTTCCGGCAGGCCACCGTCCACGTCAGCGCGCTCGAGCCGGCGCTCGACTTCTACGTCGGCGTGCTCGGCCTCGAGCTGCTGGAGCGCGGCGACAGCTTCTTCGCGGCGCGCGCCGGCGACGTGCGGCTCTCGTTCTTCGCCGGCTTCGAGCAGGCGCCGGGGGAGCGGGCTCGGCAGACCGGGGTGACGCTGATCCTTGCCACGCCCGACGTCGAGGACGCCTTCCGCACCGTGCGGGCGCGGGGCGTGGAACCCCTCGGCGGCATCGCCGAGGCCGGCGGGTTCCTCCGCTTCTTCTCCGTGCTCGACCCGGACGGGACGCTCGTCTCGATCGCGCAGTACCTCGAGCAGGAGATCCTCCGCCCCGGGTCTTGACACGACACCGCTCGTTCGGTAATTTCCGAACCGTGAATTCGGACATCGCCGAACCGCTGCTCAAGACCCGCTCGCCGCTCGACGCCTCCACCCCGCGCCCGTACTCGATCGACGTGAGCTGGGGCACGGGTTACGAGCTGCTGCTCGGCATGTTCGCCTTCGCGGAGGCCGATAAGGGCGAGAAGGCCGAGACATATTCGGCCGGCGCCGAATGGTTCGAGCACGCGCATCAGGCCTTGTCCGCAGAAACGCGATCGCTGATCACGCAGATCGGCGGCAAGGCGTGCTTCTCGGAGCTGCTCGCCTTCGTGCTCGAGTCCCCCGAGCCGCACGGCGCCGCGGAGTCGATCGAGGTCCTGCGCGGGACGGCGCCGGCGCGGCTGCGCCGCGTGCTCCTCGGCGGCCACTCGGCCAACCACTGCGCGGCGGACGTGCCGGTCGCCGTGATCACTGCTGCGGCGGACGGCGACCCCGGCGCGGAGGCTGAGATGGTGGCCGCCGCGGACGAGTGGCATCACGACTATTTGGAGCACCTGTTCTCGTTCGACGCCGCGGAGTTCAAGGATCTCCTCGTGCGGGCGACCGAGGGCTGGTACGCCGGTGTCCTCCGGCCGGACGAGCGCGCGCTCGCCCGGACGCTTCGCGCGAGCGCCCGGGCGACGCGTGCTCTGGCCCGGCGCCTGGACCCCGGTGTGCTGATCACCAGGGTGACGAACGGGATCACCTACAGCGGAGAGCCAGGCATCGGGCGCGTGCTGCTCGTGCCGCACATCGCGGCGCGCCCGTGGGCCGTCTTCTCCGAGCACGACGACGTGAAGATCGTGTGCTACGCCGTCTCCGACGCGGAGGTTTCCGGCGGCGCGCCGCCCGAGCCCCTCGTCGCCGCGTACAAGGCGCTCGGCGACGAGACGCGGCTGCGGATCCTGCGACGCCTCGCGGACGGTCCCGCCACGCTGCAGGAGCTCACCGCGCAGGTCGGCCTCGCCAAGTCCACCGTGCACGGGCACCTGCTCGTCCTCCGCACGGGCGGGCTGATCACCGCCGACATCGCCGGCAAGGGCTATGCGCTCCGCACCGACGGCATCGCCGAGAGCGCAGCCTTGCTCGCAGGCTTCCTCTCCACCGACACGCCACCCACGACCGAAGGGAGCAGCACATGAGCAACATCTATCCCGCGGCTTTCGGCTTCGGGGTGTTCGAGCTGCCGAACCCGGAGGCGCGGCTCCCGCGCCACCGCCAAGTCGACACGCTCGTCGACCGCCGGCCCGCCAAGGGGCCCGGTCGGCGCCGCGGCCGCTAGCCTAGTAGCTGGCGCAAGACCCGGAATCCGCGCGCGCGGATTCCGGTCGCGCGAAGATCCCTAGCCGTCGTGGCTGTCGTATGCAGACTGGTAGTCGGACTGTATGATCGGTTGGTGGTCGAGACGCCCGAGGCCTGCCCGGCGAAGCCGCCGCGCCCGGGGGCCGAGACCCTCCCGGTCTCCGGCGCGGCGGAGCGCAAGCCGGCGTCGACGGGAACGGGGTCACTCCGGTCACCGTGACGGGCCGCGCCTTCGAGGCGACCGCGATTCGCGCGCTGGCGCCGGCGTCCCTCTTCTCGCTCGAGGGGCGAGTGGCGGTCGTCACGGGCGCGGGCGGAGGCATCGGCCGCTGGCTGGCAGCCGGTCTCGGCACCGCCGGAGCCTCCGTTGTCGTGACCGACGTCGTCGAGCAGGAGCTGCAGGTCGTGCGGGAGACGCTCGCCGACGCGGGCATCGAGACCGCGGCGGTCGTCGTCGATCTGGATGGAGACGACGCACCGGACCTCGTCGTCGGTGCCGCGCTCGACGCGTTCGGGCGCCTCGACGTGCTCGTGAACAACGCGGCTGTCAACCGGCGGATGCCGATCCTCGACATGGATCGTGCGACCTGGGATCTGATCACGCGGCTCGATCTCCGTCTCCCGTACTTCCTGTCGCAACGGGCCGCACGCGAGATGATCGACCAGGGTGGCGGCGCGATCGTCAACATCAGCTCGCTCAACGCCGCCTACGCGCTCGAGCACATCTCCGTCTACGGCCCGGCGAAGGCGGGCCTCAGCCAGCTCACGCGCGTGATGGCGCTCGAATGGGCGGATCACGGGATCCGTGCCAACGCCATCGCCCCCGGCTTTATGGACACGCCGCTCGCCGCGCCCATCTGGGCCGACCCGCAGGTGAGCCGGTGGATCATGAACCGCGTACCCATGAAGCGTCCGGGCTACCCGGCCGAGCTCGTCGGCGCCTGTCTGTTGCTCGCGTCGGACGCCGGGTCTTTTCTCTCCGGCCAGACCCTCTACGTGGACGGCGGCTCGCTCGCGGGCGGCCGCTGGTTCACACCCGACGAATGATTCCGACCACCAGCGACCACAGGAGGCGCCGATGAAGATCGCAGTCGTCGGGGCGGGCGCGATGGGCGCGATCTTTGGCGCTCGCTTCGCGCAGGCGGAACACGACACCGTGCTCGTCGACGTCGCCAAACCGCTCGTGGAGAAGCTCAACGCCGACGGCGTCACCGTCGTGCGCGGCGAGGAGGAGACGACCACACGCATCCCCGCCACGACGGACCCGGCGTCCGTCGGTGCGGTGGACGCCGTCGTCTTCTTCACGAAGTGCTACCACACGGCCTCGGCAGCCGAGCTCGCACGGCCACTCGTGGGCCCGGACACCATCGTCGCCTCGCTGCAGAACGGCTGGGGCAACGGCGACGTGCTGGCGGCCGCGTACCCGGCCGAGCAGGTGGTGGTCGGGGTGACGTACAACAGCGGCACCGTGCTCGAGCTCGGCAAGGTCTCGCACCCGGGCGTCGGCCCGACGACGATGGGCCCGTTCTCGTCGGAGTCGACCGCAGGCGCGGAGCGGCTGGCGGAGGCCGTCTCGTCCACCGGTCTGGAGGCGAGCGTCGCGTCGCCAGTGCGCCCCGAGATCTGGAAGAAGCTGATCCTCAACGCGGCAACCTTGCCGCCTGCCTCGCTGCCCGGCCTCGCCGCGGGGGCGCTCACCGCACACCCGGAGATGCACGAGCTCGTCACGGAGACGGCGCGGGAGGCGGTCGCGGTGGCCCAGGCGCTCGGCTACGACATCGACGCCGAGGAGCGCATCTCGTACATCCACGGGCTGCTCGAGCGCGCGGGCCCGTCCAAGGCCTCGATGCTGCAGGACTTCGAGGCCGGGAGGCGCACCGAGATCGACGTGATCAACGGCGCCGTCGTTCGGGCCGCGGACGAGACGGACGTAGCCGTGCCCCTGAACCGTGCCTTCGTCGCGCTCGTCAAGGGCTGGGAGTCGGCGCGGGGGTTGGCATGAGCACGCGGCTCACCTACTGGGGCGCCGCCGGCTACGAGATCGTCGGCCCCACCCATCGCATCGTCATCGACCCCTTCCTCTCGGACAACCCGCTGGCTCCGGTCTCGCCGGACGCGGTGGAAACGCCGGACGTGATCCTCGTCAGCCATGCCGCCTTCGACCACTACGGGGACAGCGCCCGCATCGCGAAGCGCACCGGCGCGCCCGTCGTCTGCGACGCGGCCGTCCGCGCGATGCTCATCGACCAGGGCGTGTCCCCCGATCAGGTGAGCGCGACGACCTGGGGCATCGTCGTCGAGGTGGCAGGACTGGTGATCCGCCCGGTCGAGTGCCATCACTGGTCGTCCGGCACCCTCTCGGATGGTCGCCAGGTCGTCGGCAACCCCATTGCCTTCCTGGTCGAGACCGAGCCCGGCGTGCGCATCTACCACTACGGCGACACGTGCATCTTCGACATGCGCCTGATCGGCGAGCTGTACCGGCCCACGGTGGGTCTGCTCGGCTGCACGCTGCCGCGCGAGCTGGCGCACCTGATCCCGGGCCCGGCCACGTTCACGACAGGAGAGATGGACGCCGACGAAGCGGCCCGCACGGCCGAGATGCTGGGGCTCGACCTGGCGGTCGCCTGCCACTATCTGGAGCCCGACAGCGAGGTCGACCGGTTCGTGCAGCTCGTCCCCCGCTACGACAGCACCGGCAGACGCCGGGTCGTCGCCCCCAGGGTCGGCGACACGCTCGTCGTCGACGCCGACAGCCATACGATCGAGAGCGCGTCATGAGACTGGTCAGCTACACGGCCGAGGGCGGCTCCCGGGTCGGCATCCGCCGGAACGGCGCCGTCCACGACACCGGCTACGCGAACCTGCACGCTCTCATCCGTGACGGGGCGGCCGGGCTCGAACGCGCCGCCGCCGCCGCAGATGCGGGCACCTCGATCGAGGGAGCGACCGTCACGGCACCGATTCGGCCCGGAAAGATCCTGTGCTCCGGCGTCAACTACGCCAGCCACGCGGACGAGAACCCGGGCGCAGTCCTGCCGACCGAGCCGTTCTTCTTCTCCAAGCTGCCGAGCGCGGTGATCGGGCCCGGGGACGCGATCCGCATCCCACGCGAGTCGACGCTGACCGACTACGAGGTGGAGCTGGCGATGGTGATCGGCCGGCGCGGCTACCGGATCCCCGAGGAGCGGGCTCTCGAGCACGTCTTCGGCTGGACGATCCTGCACGACGTCTCGGCCCGCGACGTCCAGTTCAAGGACAGTCAGATCACACTCGGCAAGAACCCTGACACGTTCGCCCCCATCGGCCCCGAGATCGTCACCGCGGACGAGCTGGGCGACCCTTCGACGCTCCGCGTCTCGACGACACTCAACGGCGAGGTGATGCAGGATGCCGCCACGTCCGAGATGCTCTTCTCCCCGGCCCGACTGCTCGCCTTTCTCACCGACCTGATCACGCTGGAGCCGGGCGACGTGGTGACGACGGGATCGCCGGCAGGGGTCGGCTGCTTCCGGCACCCGCCCGTCTATCTCCAGCCGGGCGACACGGTGACCGTCTCGGTCGACCGCATCGGCGACCTCACGAATCCCGTGGTGGCGGGCTGGTGAGCCAGGTCGAGCACCTGCGCGCGTCCCAGCCCCACCCGCTCGTCGAGGGCGTGACGATGCGGCCGCTGTTCGGAGACGGGGCCATGCTCAACCTGATCGAGTTCGAGCCGGGCGGCCGCGTCCCCGAGCACGAACACCCGCACGAGCAGCTCGGCTACGTGATCGAGGGCGAGCTGGTGCTCGCCATCGCTGGCCTCGAGCACCGCCTGGGGCCGGGCGACGCCTACACGATCCCGGGCGGAGTCGAGCATGCCGCCTGGTCGGAGGGGTCGTGCCTCGTGCTCGACGTCTTCCAGCCGGTGCGCAAGGACTACCGCGAGCGGGTCGAGGGCCGCTCGGACTGAGGAATGCCGCTCGACCCGCAGGCAGCGGCCTGGCTCGCGCTCGCCCGCGAGCTCGGCGTCAAGCCGTACGACGAGCTCCCGGTGGCCGAGGGCCGCCGGATCGCCGACGAGCGCGCGGCCACGATCTTCGGCGAGCCGGACGCCGTCGAGGACGTGGAGGACGCTGAGGCGGACGGAGTCCTGGTCCGTGTCTACAGACCCGCCGGGCGGGCGTCCGGGGCGCTCGTCTACTTCCACGGCGGCGGCTGGGTGGTCGGCAGCCTCGATTCGCACGACCGGCTCTGCCGGACGCTCGCCGCGCGAAGCCGAGCGACCGTGGTCTCGGTCGGCTACCGACTTGCTCCCGAGCATCCGTTCCCGGCCGCCGTAGAGGACGCCTGGAGGGCGACCTGCTGGTCGGCGGAGCGGTACCGGCCGCTCGCCGTCGGCGGGGACAGCGCCGGTGGGCACCTCGCCGCCGTCACGGCCCTCCGCGCCCGCGACCGCGGTCTGGCGCTGGCGCTGCAGATCCTCGTCTATCCGGTTCTCGACCGCGACTTCGGCACGGACTCCTACCGCGAGCACGGGACCGGCGTCAACCTCACCGAGCGGACGATGCGCTGGTTCTGGGAGCAGTTCCTGCCCGGCGACCCGTCACCGGGAGCCGAGCACGAGGTCTCGCCGCTTCGCGCGACGGACGTGAGCGGCGTCGCGCCGGCGCTCGTGCTCACCGCCGAGTGCGACCCGTTGCGCGACGAGGGAGAGGCGTACGGCAACCGACTGTCTCAGGCGGGCGTGCCCACGACGCTGACCCGCTACGACGGGCAGATCCACGGGTTCGTCAACATGCCGGCCGTCCTCGCCGCGGGCACGCGGGGGATCGACCAGGTGGCAGCAGCGCTTCGCTCTGCGCTCTCGCAGCGGGTGGAGGTGGCGTAAAGATGCGCGTGAACACCGTGCGGCGGCGACTCGAGGAGGGTCACCGCGTCGTCGGGACGATGGTCACGGAGTTCGCGACGACCGGGGTGACGCGGCTCGCGGCACGGGCGGGTGCCGAGTTCGTCCTCTTCGACCTCGAGCATTCGGGCTACGGGATCGAGCGGCTGCGCGAGACGCTCGCCGCCGCTCGTGCGGTCGACATCGTGCCGTTCCTGCGCGTCCCCGACGCACACTACGACCTGATCGCGCGCGGGCTCGACCTCGGTGCGCTCGGGGTAATGGTGCCGGCGGTGGAGAGCGTCGAGGAGGCACGCCTCGTGGCCGAGGCCTCGCGCTTCCCGCCGGTCGGCAAGCGGGGCTTCGGGATGCTGATGCGCGACGACTGGCATCCGGACGGCGTCCTCGCCACGATCGAGGACGTCAACCGCGAAGTGCTGACGATCGTCCAGATCGAGACGGCGTCCGGGCTCGACGCCGTCGACGGCATCGCCGCGGTGGAAGGCATCGACGTCCTCTGGATCGGGCACTTCGACCTGAGCGCCTCCCTCGGCATCCCGGGCGAGTTCGCGAGCGACACCTTCCGAGGCGCCGTCGACCTCGTGCTGGAGGCGGGGCGCCGCCACGGCAAGCCCGTGGGCATGGTGTGCGGATCTGCGGCAGAGGGCCGCGAGCTGTTCGAACGGGGCTTCCAGATCCTCTCGTACTCGATCGACATCTGGATCTACGAGGACGCGCTCCAGGCGGGCATCGCAGCACTGCGCTGATCACCGCCGCCAGGGTCGGACTGAGCTCGGCTTGCGTGGTCTGACGTTTCTCCCTCGCGGTCGCCGCATGCAGCGACTGCGAGATGAGGCCCGGCTCCGGGCACGTGGACAATCGGCAACCTGAGCCGTATCCTCGTGCGAGAGGATACGAAGTGCCTGTCGCCACTGACCCCCGCATCGGGAGCGAGCTTCTCGGCTATCGGGTAGAGGCGCTCCTCGGCAAGGGGGGCATGGGTGTCGTCTATCGCGCGTACGACCGGCGGCTGAAACGGCGGGTGGCGCTCAAGCTGCTCGCTCCCGAGCTGGCCGAGAACGAGCGCTTCCGGGAGCGTTTCCTGCGGGAGTCCGAGCTGGCCGCCTCACTCGACCACCCGGGCATCGTTCCGATCTTCGAGGCGGGTGAGCTCGATGGTCAGCTCTACATCGCCATGCGCTACGTCGACGGGTCGGACCTGACGGCGCTCCTGCGCGAACGCGGTGCGCTCGAGCCCGCGCAGGCGGTGGCACTCGCCGCGCAGCTCGCCGACGCACTGGACGCCGCACACGAGCGAGGTCTGGTGCACCGCGACGTCAAGCCTTCGAACGTGCTCCTCGACAAGCGCGGGCACTGTTACCTCGCCGACTTCGGCATCACGCAGCGGGTCGCGGCGCACGACGACCTCTCCCGTGGACGCACGGTCGGCACGGTCGACTACGCCGCGCCCGAGCAGATCCGCGGCGAGGAGGTCACGGCGAGCGCGGATGTCTACTCGCTCGGCTGCCTCCTCTTCGAGTGCCTCACTGGCGACGCGCCGTACCGGCGGTCTTCGGATCTGGCCGTTCTCTTCGCACACCTCGAGGAGCCGCCGGCGTCGGCGGCCGAGCGGCGGCCCGAGCTCCCGGTGGCGATCGACGCGGTCTTCACGCGTGCGCTCGCCAAGGAGCCTGCAGGGCGCTTCCCGACCTGCGGCGAGCTCGTCGCCGCGGCACGGGAGGCGCTCGCCGTTCCGGAGATCCAGCGGCGCAGGCTGGGGCTGCTCGCGGCTCTGGGGGCAGCCCTGATCGTCGCCGCAGGCCTGCTCGCTTTCATGCTCTTGGACGGCAGTGGCTCCGCCCCTGCGGCGGGCGGGGCTCTCGTCCGCATCGACCCGCGCACCAACCAGGCAGGGGAGACGATTCGCGTCGGCGACGGGGCGTCGGCCGTCTCGGCCTCGGACGGTGGCGTCTGGGTCGCGGCCTCTCGCGGCGGCACGCTGTGGCGCATCAACCCCCGTACCCTCGCAGCGGCCGAGGTTCCCGCCAACGGCACTCCGCAGGATGTCGCCATCTACCGCGGGAAGGTCTACGTCGCCGCCGATGGCCCGACGGACTTCGCGGGCAACGTGACTGAGTACGACGCGAGTGGTCGCAGGGTCAAGAGCATCAAGCTCTCCTCCTGCACGAGAAGCATCGCGGCCGGCGCCGCCGGTGTCTGGGTGAATCCGTGTCCCATGATCCAGCGCCTTGCGCTGGAGGGAACACCAAAGGTGGTCGCCACGATCGTCCCGCCCCCTCCGCCTATCCGTGACGCGGAACACGATCTGGAGACGCTGAACGACATGGCGCTCGGGGAGGGATCCCTGTGGGTCCTCGGAGACGCTGCCGATCGGCGCCTCTGGCGGGTCGATCCTCGCAGCGCGCGGATCGTCGGGACGACTCTGCTCCCGTTCCCTCCGAGCAACGTCGCGACCGGCGCCGGGGCGGTGTGGGTCACCGACCAGCTCGACGATCGCGTCGCCCGTATCGACCCGGCGACCGGCAGGCTCCTCGCGCTGATCCCGGTCGGGCGAGGCGCCAGCGGTGTCGCGGTGGGCGCCGGCGGCGTCTGGGTCACGGGCTCCCTCGACGGCACGGTTTCCAGGATCGACCCGCGCACGAACCGTGTCGTCGCCACCATCCGGGTGGAAGGGAGCCCGAAAGACGTGTCCGTCGGCGGTGGATCCGTCTGGACGGCCGGCGATGCGAGCTAGCGTCGCTACGCTGGCTGCCGTCTTCGCCTTCGCCCTCGGCGGCTGCGCGGGGGGCGACGACCGCCCCGTCAGGATCGGCGTCCTGGCCGACTGCACGGGCGGCTTCGCCGCCTTCAACGACCTCGAGCTCGCGTCGGCCGAGCTGCCCCTCCTGGTGCGCGGCGCGCGGCTCGCCGGCGCGAAGCCCCGTGACGGAGTTCGGGCGCGAAGGTCGCGGGTAGGCGGGTCGAGCTCGTCATCGGGTGCGCCGAGAGCACGACATACAAGGTGCTGATCGCCGAGGCGCGCCGGCTTCTGGAGAACGAGCACGTCGACGTGCTGATCGGCCCGCCGATGGAGTCCGACGGGCTCGTGCTGCGTGAGATCGCCCGCCGGTCGCCGGACGTGACGTTCCTGCTCACGCTCTCGCGCAGCCAGGAGACGACGCTCCGACACCCGGCGCGGAACGTCTTCCGGTTCCAGCCCGACGGGGCCCAGCAGTCCGCCGGGCTGGGCAGCTACGCCTACCGGCAGCTCGGCTGGCGGAGCGCCGCGGTGATCGGCGAGGACTTCGCCGCGAGCTGGCCGCGGGCCGCCGGCTTCGTCGCCGAGTTCTGCGCCCTCGGCGGCCGGATCGTCGCGCGCCTCTTCGCGCCGGTGCGAGCGCCGCTCGCCAAAGCTCGCGGCGAGCATTCCGCGCGGCGTCGACGGAGTCGCGCTTCTTCCCTCGTCGGCCTTCGTCGACTGGTCCGGCTTCGTCAAGGCCTACGCGCGGCACAGGCCGGACGTCGCTCGGCACCTCGTCCTGGGGCTGG
>CAVPRY010000003.1:0-113757 GCA_963708005.1 uncultured Actinomycetes bacterium
GGACAAGGAACGCGGCGGCGGCGATGAACGCGGCCGAAAGACCGAGGAGCGCCCAGCCCGCTCGCGAGGACGACATCGATCCTTGCTTGCTCATGACCTCCTCCTTCGTGCGGTCTTCATGCATGCGAGTCACGCTAGGTCGCGCTCGGCAACGGCGCATCGGCCGCGGCTCTCGTCGCGCTCAGCGCCGAGGACGATCCTGGTGCGGCCGAAATCAACCGCGGCGCTGATGCGGCGACGGCCACTCCGAGCTACGTTGGACGCATGAGAGGGCGCCGGATCCCGCAGTCATCGCGTCTGGGCGATCTCGTCCTTGCGGTCGGGCTCGCCCTGCTCGCGCTGGCGGAAATCTGGTGGCCCGGAGGGTTCGTCGCCAGCGGGCCGATCGAGGGCAGCAAGGAGGTGCTCGTCCCGACGGCGCTGGCGATGACCTTGCCGCTCGCGCTGCGCCGCCGGCGGCCGCTGGCCACGGTGCTCGTCGTCTTCGGAGCGGCAGCGCTGCAGGAGCTCTTGAGCACACCGCCCGACGGGATCGCGGGCGTGACGGCGCTTCTCGTCGCCTCGTACTCGGTCGCCGCGTACTCCGAACGGCGTCCGGCGATCGTGGGGCTCACGGGGGCGCTCGCGCTGAGCCTCTCCTCGGGTGTCGGCGACGCCGCCTTCGCCTGGGTACTGATCGGCGGCGCCTGGGGTGCGGGAAGGATCGTGCGCCGCCAGAACCTCCTGCTCGATGCGCTCGCACGCGAGCAGGAGGCACGAGAGCGTGCGGCGGTCGCCGACGAGCGCGCCCGGCTGGCGCGCGAGCTGCACGACGTCGTGGCGCACAGCGTCAGCACGATGGTGGTGCAGGCCGAGGCGGGCGAAGCGCTGCTCGGGCACGATCCCGACCGTGCGCGCGACGCATTCGTCTCGGTCACGAGCTCGGGGCGCCAGGCGCTCGGCGAGCTTCGGCGCATGCTCGGCCTGCTGCGCAGCGCCGACACCGAACCCGCACTCGGGCCGCAGCCCGGCCTCGCGCAACTCCACGCGCTGGTCGAGCAGATGCGCGACGTCGGTCTGCCCGTGGAGCTCGCGATCGAGGGTGAGCCGCGACGGCTCCCCGCCGGCGTCGACCTCTCTGCCTACCGGATCGTGCAGGAGGCATTGACGAACACGCTCAAGCACGCGAGACCCGCCCACGCGCGTGTGACCGTTCGCTACCGCGGCGACGACATCGAGCTTGAGGTAGTCGACGACGGTCGAGGACGTGCGAACGGGTCGAAGGGCGGCCACGGGATCCCCGGGATGCGCGAACGGGTACGGCTGTACGGCGGCACGCTCGAGACCGGAAGGGCCATCGAGGGCGGGTTCGCTGTGCGCGCGCGGCTTCCCGCCCGGACGGCGTGATCCGCGTCCTCGTCGCCGACGACCAGACACTCGTGCGGGCGGGCTTCCGCGCGATCCTCGAGGTGCAGGACGACCTCGAGGTCGTCGGCGAAGCGGAGGACGGCGACGAGGCCGTCGCGCTCGCAAGAGAGCTCCGCCCAGACGTCGTGCTGATGGACATCCGCATGCCGGGCGTCGACGGAATCGAGGCGACGAGGCGCCTGATTCGCGACGGCGACGCGCCGCGCATCCTGATGCTGACCACCTTCGACCTCGACGAGTACGTCTACGAGGCGATGAAGGCCGGCGCCAGCGGATTCCTGCTCAAGGACGCCCCGCGCGATCAGCTGGTCGGCGCCGTGCGGACGGTGGCGGCAGGCGACGCGCTCCTCGCGCCCGCGCTCGTCCGGCGTCTGATCGAGGACTTCGTCCGTCGACCGGCACCGGGGGCGCGTCCGCCGGCCGAGCTCGACGACTTGACCGAACGCGAGCGGGAGGTGCTGACTCTGATCGCGCGCGGCCTCGCGAACGCCGAGATCGCGGCTCGGCTGTTCGTCAGCGAGGCGACGGTGCGCACGCACGTCACGCACATCCTCGCGAAACTCGGGCTGCGCGACCGCGTCCAGGCGGTCGTGCTCGCGTACGAGACCGGTCTTGTGCAGCCAGGCGGCTAAACTCACGCCCGGCCGTCCTTGTGGTCGCCAGTGGCAACAGGAGAGCGTCGCCAGGGAGTCCGCTCGCGACCTCGATCGCAGTAGTGACTACGCCACGGCCTCCACTCGACTGCGTGGCTGTGTCGCCAGGAAATGTTCGATCTCTGCGACGACGGTCTCTGGGTCGTCGATCCACGGGAGGTGGCCTGCGTCGGCAAGCCGGACGAGGTGCACGTTCGGATTCTTCGCGGCCAGAGCCTCCGCCTCATTCGGAGACCCGAAGGGTTCGCGTTGACCCCAGATCAGGAGCGTCGGCGTCGTCAACGCTTGCCAGCGCTGGCCGAGGATCAGTTCTCGTCGATACCCGAGTCGTCGGGCATCGGCGATGCACTGCACCAAGCCGAGCATGCTCTCGACGTTGCGTCGGGTGTGCGCGACGTCGACGTCGAGCAGCAGATCGTCGACTCTCTCCGGATGCTTGACGAGGAGCTGGCCCCAGAACTTCCGGTTCCCGTCGCGCGTCGCGTTTGAGAACACGTACCGGCCGAGCCTTTGCCCGACGAGAGGGAGTCCGATCGGAAGCAGCTGGAGCGGCGGCCTTCGGTTCAGCCCGAAAGGGGCGCCCACGAGCGCGAGACGCGAGACCCTGGTCGGGGCGTCGATGGCGAACGCGACGGACCAGAGCCCGCCCATCGAGTTGGCGACCACGTCGACGGTCGCGAGCTCGAGCGCATCGAGGATGTCGCCCAGGAACCTTCGCGCGTGGTCGAGTAGATCGACGCCGCGGTAGTCGAAGGGATCGGCCAGGCCGTGACCCGGCCGATCGACCGCGAGGACGCGGTGGTTCTTCGCGAGCGCAGTGAGGATCGGCACGACCTCGAATGCGCCGCCCAACCCACCGTGGACGTACAAAAGGGGCGGGCCGGTGCCGAGCTCGAAGAGTTGTGTCTCGCCCTGCGACCAGCGGATTCGGCCGACGCGTGTGTCAGCGGCGAACCGGGAGAGTAGCGCGGCTTGTGCCTTCTCGAGCTCCCGATCCAGCTCGCTCTCCACACAGGTGAGGATCGCCGCGCGCGAGATGCGCAGCATCGGTGGGAATACCTATCCGGTTACGGATTCTGGCTCTGCGCGCGCAGCGCGTACGCGGCCGCCTCGGCTCGGTTCCGTAAGCCGAGCTTGGACAGGATGCGCGCGACGTGATGCTCGGCAGTGCGCCGGCTGATGAAGAGGCGCTTCGCGATCTCCGCATTCGAGCATCCTTCGGCCACGAGCGACAGGACCTCTGTCTCCCGCATGGTCAATGCCCCGAACCCTTTCGGGAACGTCCGCGCCGGAGCGCCGAGTTCTCGGAGCAGGGCGGCGGCCGCGTCGCGGTCCCGGACCGCGCCGAGACGCTCGAACGTCTCCAAGGCGTGCCGCGCCTCCACGACTGCAGCTGCGGGCGCATGCGAGCGGAGCGCCCGGGCGAGCGCGACCCGGGCCTGCGCGGCTTCCAGTGCAAGACCGAGCTCCGAGAACAACTCCAGGGCGGATTGGAAGTCCGCCCGCGCTTGCTGGTCTCCTCGAGCGGCTCGAACCGTGCCCTCGGCGAGCTTGGCGACGGCGCGCGTACGGTCGTCCTTGCGGTCGACCGCAAGATGGGCGAGCTGGTCAAGCGTCTCTTCCGCGGCGGCGAGGTCGCCGCATGCGAGCTGCACCTCGACGAGCAAGCCGAGCACGGGCGAGCGATCCGGATCGGACGGCGGCGTGCTCTCGAGACACAAGCGGACGAGGTCTCCTGCCAGAGCGAGGTCGCCGCGTGCCAACGCAATCCTTGCGAGCGACCGCTTGGCGCCCCCGTGCCAGTCGATGCCCTCGAGCAGACGCTCGGCCTCCTCGAACCGTCCCTGGCGAACGCGTAAGTCGGCGAGCCGAAGCAGCGGGAAGAGTTGGGAAGCCCAGTAGCCCGGCTCGAAGGTCCGGACCGCGG
Organism: uncultured Actinomycetes bacterium; assembly: GCA_963708005.1. GTDB lineage: Bacteria > Actinomycetota > Thermoleophilia > Gaiellales > Gaiellaceae > Gaiella. The sequence continues at coordinate 3,988 of CAVPRY010000003.1, forward strand.
CGAGCAGCTCACGCTCCGCCTCCTCCCAGCGGCCGAGCGCGATCAGGATCCCGCCGTAGTGCGTCCGGCAAGTCGGCGGAACGAAGTCGCCCCACGCCTCGAAGCGAGTCGCGGCCTCGAGCCACTGCTCGGCGCGCCTGACGTCGGTCGCCCGTTCGCAAGCGCTGAGCAACCTGCAGTAGATCTCGCCGGCGTAGCCGACACTGACGACCTCTCACGAGGCGACGGCGGCCATCGCCTGGTCGAGCAGCGTCATCCCTTCGGTGATGCGCCCTGAAGCGACGTACGCCTCGCCGAACAGGGAAATGGCATCGAACTCCAGGTCCGTGTCGCCGTAGCGCCTGGCGATCGCGATCGCTCCGATCGCGAACTGCTCGCGCTCGGATGCATCAGACGTCCACGGAGCACGATCGAGCATGAGCCAGCCGTGCGCCGCACACTCTTCGACCCCCTCCAACACACTCTCCGCCCGCGCCATCCAACCATTTGCCGCGGCCACGTTCCCGTGGACCGACACGTACAGGAACGCGAGCCAACGTGCCAGCTCGGCAGCCTCAGCACCCAGCCCCCGACGCTCGTATTCGGCAAACGCCCGCTCCTTCAGCTCGATCGCGCGCGCATGCTCGCCGCTGAACTGCGCGGCTTCTCCGAGGCCGTCGAGAATCTCGGCGCTTTCGCCGAACTCGGCGGCTTGCTCGAAGCAGGCGCGGGCGCGCTCCCAGTCCGCTGCTGCAAGCGCCTCGCGGCCGAGGCGTAAGAGTTCTTCAGCCGTCGTGACACCCATCGCGCGAAATGATCCCAGGAGCCTGGGCTACCCGCCAGGGCGCCGCCGCGTAGCGCTCAATGCGGTGAACGGCGGTGCCCATAACCCCCATCACTGCGACGTCTCCCTGCGGAGCTCGCGGAGAAATGAGTCCAGCTGACGGCGCTGCTCGGTCTCGGCGACCGCGTCTTCGTCGTCCAGGGAGATGGGCAGCAGCTGCCCTACGACGACCGCGTCTTCGACGGCGTGTACACGCAACACGTGACGATGAACGTGCCGCCCCGGCGAAGGCCTGGCGCGTGCTGAAGCCCGGCACGTTGTTCGCGCTCACCGAGCACGGGCTCACGGGAAACCCGCGTCACCCGGTGCCATGGTCTGAGGACGGAAGCGGTGAGTGGCTCGCGACACCAGCGGAAACTCGCGAGCTTCTCGCCGCCGCCTGCTTCGTCGAGATCGAGATCGAGGACACCGGATCGAAATATCTCTCCGCCTACCGGGACGTGCTCGCGCTCGCCGACCACGGCGCGTTGCCTCCGCTGGGCATCCACCCGCTCATGGGCGAGACGGCGCTCGAGAAGATGCGCAACGCGGCCCGGAACATCGAGGAGCGCCGCACGCATCCCGTGCAGGTGCTCTGCCGCAAGCCGGCCTGACGCGACCGCGCACTCGCGCGTCGACATCGCAATTTGCAGGCAATTTGTCGGCACTTTGTCGACAGATGCCGATCCTAAAGACCGTGTTCGACGCTAAACGGAAGTGCTCTGCGGTGCTGGGTTGGACAACAAAACTAGCTGATTTGCAGATACTTCTTAAGAGACAAGCCCTCTGACGGACTCGAACCGCGGTACAGGCGTGCACGGACGGTCATTCCCGAGCGAGGGAAGCACGAGATGTTTCGGCGTCAGTCGAGGTCGAGGTCGAGCCAGACGCGGTCGCGCAGGCCGATCCCGTCGATGCTTGTTTGCGGCGGGTAGCCCGGCGTCACGGCCCGGACCGACAAGCAGTGGGCCGAGGCTGAGAGCGGCGCGGAGATCGAACGAAGGGACGCGGAGATTGGTGGCGATGCTCGGGTCGCGATCAGATCCGGGCGGTGAAGAGGTGCCAAGTGCCCGGCACGCCCTCCAGCTCGCGCTCGCCGCACTCCTCGAAAGCGATGCCCGAACCGGCGACGATGTCCTTGACCGTGCTGGAGACAATCACCTCTCCTGGCTGCGCCGCCGCGGCGATGCGCGCGGCGATGTGGACTGCGAGGCCGCGGGGGCCGCCATCCGCCTGCTCTACCTCGCCCGTGTGCACGCCTGCCCGTACGCCTAGCCCCAGCGCCGTGAGCCCATCCGTGATCGCCGAGGCGCACCGGACCGCGCGCGCCGGGCCGTCGAAGGTCGCGAAGACGCCGTTGCCGACCATGTCGACCTCGCGGCCACGAAAGCGAGCGAGCTGCGCGCGCACGAGGCGATGGTGCTTGGTGAGTAGGTCTTGCCAGGCGCGGTCGCCGAGTTCCGCCGCCTTCGCGGTGGAGCCGACGATGTCGGTGAACAGAAGTGTCGTGAGCACACGGTCCGGCTCCGCCTCCTCCCGAACACCCGTCAGGAAGCGCTCGATCTCGTGGAGCAGCGCGTCTTGATCGCCCTCCCAGGGGAGGTGGTCGTCTCCCGGCAGCTCGACCACGTGCGCGTCCGGGATGTGCTCGCCCATGAAGCGAGACCCGTCGCGCAAGCTTTCCTGTGCGCGGTGGAGCACGAGGGTCGGGACGCTGATCGTCGGCAGTAGGTCGCGGATGTCGATCTCGGCGTTCATGAGCCGGAGCGCCTTGCTCGCGCCGGGGCTCGCGCCGCGTCGCACGTACGACGTGTACCAGCGCAGCGCCGCCGGGTCGCGCAGGATGTCCGGGGCAACGCGGCTGAGCCAGTCTCTCGTCGCTTCCGCCGCCCAGTCGTCCTCCTCGAGGAGCGCGAGGCGCCGGCGGAGAGTCACCTCGCTCACGCCCCAGGGGTAGTCCGGCGCCTGCATCTCACGCGGGAAGGTGCCCATAAGGATGAGTGCGGCGGTTCGCCCGGGGTGGGTCGCGGCGAAGAGCGTCGACATCGCTCCTCCTTCGGAGAGACCCAGCACGACCGCCCGCTCGGAGCCGACGGAGTCCAGCACTGCACGAACGTCGTCCATACGCGTTTCCAGGTCGGGCAGACGCTCCGGGGAAACTCGATCGGAGAGGCCGGTGCCGCGCTTGTCGAAGAGGATGAGTCGACCCATCGACGCGAGCCGCCGGTAAAAGGCCGCGAGCTTCGGGTATTCCCAACCGGGCTGGAACGTGCAGACCCAGCCATGGACGAGAACGAGGTCCACCGGCCCCTCGCCGACGACCTGGTAGGCGATCCTGAGGTCGCCGCTTCGCGCGTAGGAGACCTCGCCCACGGGGAGCGTTGTGACCATTCCGGCTGCTGGCGCGGGCGCGGCGGCGCGCGTCCCCGCGCTCGCCGGTAGCTCCAGCGAGGGTGCCTGCTGCAGCATTTGCCGTTGGAGCTCGCGTAGGGAAGCGGACGGCTCGATCCCGAGCTCCTCCGCGAGCGTCCGCCGGAATGTCTGGTAGCTCGCGAGCGCCTCCGCCTGCCGCCCCGACCGGTAGAGCGCGAGCATGTGCTGGGAGCGAAGATGCTCGCGCAGTGGGTGCTGGGCAATCAGCGTCTCGAGCTCGCCGACGACGTCACGTTGATGCCCAAGCGCGAGCTCGGCCTCGATCCGCAATTCGACTGCGGCCAGCCGAAGCTCCTCGAGACGCGCGCCCTCGTGCCTGCCGAAGGGTTCAGCGAACTCGGCGAGGGCGGGGCCGCGCCAGAGCGCATGCGCGCCGGCCAGCAGCTCCCTCGCCATCCGTGGGTTGCTCTGCGAGAGTGCCTGCCGGGCGCCGGCGACCGAGCGCTCGAAACGGGATAGGTCGAGTTCGTCGTCGCCGACCTCGAGCAGGTAGCCGGGGGCGCGGGTGTGCAGCCGCGGCTCCGGAAGCGCCTTGCGCAGCTGCGACACGTGAATCTGCACCATCTTCTGAGCCGAGTCCGGCACGTTCTCGCCCCAGAGCGCGTCGATGAGCTGCTCGCGGGAGACCGTGCGGTTGGCGTGCAGGAGCAGGATCGCGAGGAGCGCCCGTTGTTTGCCCGCGGCGATCTGCACCGGCTCGTGATCGCGCAGAACCTCTAGCGGGCCGAGGAGGCGAAAGTCCATCTCGCGACCGCTCGACGCTATCACCCCGCCAGCTCGTTGTCCCACCACCCCGGCCGGTTATCCCGGCGCGGCGAAGCCCGGAACGCAGAGAGCGATCCGGGCGTGACGCGAGCGGACGCGAGTCATTCCGCGCATGCGATGGAGAAGAACGCGAGATAGGGCTCGACTTCCACGAGGAGGCGCCGTCCGAGGTGACCGACGCCGGCGGCTGTCCATTCGGCGTGGCGGGCCTCGGCCGCGTGGTGGTCGCTCATCGGCGGGCGGCGTTCACGTGGCGGCGGCGCCGAGGTGGCGGCGGGATTCCCGTGGATGCGTTTGTGCCTCAGATACGACGGTCCGAGCGCGCGAGAAGGTGAGGAAGCGCCCGCGGTGCAGCCGCTCGTTAGGAGTGGGCGCGGAGCTTGTCGAGCACCTTGTCGACGGTCTTTCGGTCCGCATGGAGGGCGATGCCGGCGAAGTCGAGCTCGGCTGCCGGGACCGACGCGACAGGCGCGGCGGAGCCCTGCCCGGTCGGCGGCGTAGACCATGATCGGCTGTCGACACATCGGCAAGTAGCGATTGCCGGAGCCGTCGATGTACGGCTCGCCGACGAGTGCTGGGTCGGTTGCGGAGATTCCGCTGATCAAGAAGGCAGTCACGTTCGCCTTCTGCCAGCCGGCGAGCTGCTCGTCGAGGACGATCGCGATCTTGGTGTCGAACTGCATCGCTAGCTCGCCGTCTGCCACGTGCGCACGGGCGCTCCCGACGCCAAAGCGACCGCGGCAAGCGTCAGACCTCCCAGCAGCGGGTGTGCGGCACCGACGGCCGCGGGGTTCACACCGGCCTTGGCCAGTTGATACGGCGATTCTGCATGAACTCCAGCACAACGCCCGCCGCACGAACCGCGCGATCGCAGAGGCCGTCCACGTAGCAGCCTCGACGTCGCTCGAGCGGATCCGCTCCCTGCGCGAGCGCGGCGTGATCCGCGGCTACCACGCCGAGGCCGACCTCGCCGCACTCGGCCGGGAAGTGCAAGCGCTGATCGCCATCCGCATCCGTCCGCCGTCGCGCGAGAACATCGAGGCCTTCCGCGATTGGGCGCACGAGCTCCCCGAAACCGTCGGCGTCTTCGTCGTCTCCGGTGGCGACGACTTCCTCCTCCATGTCGCCGTTCCGAACACCGACGCGCTCTACGCATTTGTGATCGACAGGCTGACCGAACGGCCCGAAGTGGCGGACGTCAACACCTCGGTCGTCTACGAGCACCTTCGCAACTTCACCATCCAGCCACTCGGCCGCACCCGCAGTCCGACATCGCGCGCGGTCTTATGAACCGGACCCCAAGGCAGCAGGCCGGCACGTTTTCCATCGCGAAGCAGAGCGGCTGCAGCTCCTCCACGATGCCCGCGTACTCGCGGTAGAGGAAGTTGCGCGAATCGTCCGGTCTGACCCGGCCGCTGCGGCGCCCGTGAGTGCTAAACCCCTGGCAACTCGGCCCGCCTCGCACGATCTCGACAGAGTCGAGCCCGGCCGCGTCGAGCAGGTCGTCGGTCGACCGTCGCGCAGGTCAGCTGATCAGGGCGTCCCGTTTGCCACTTCTCGCGTGGCGCGCTCGGTGCAGCCGCAATGGCGGCGACCGGCCGCGTGTTCACGAGCGTCGAGATCGCAGAGATCGTCGTTGCGATCACGCCGACCGCCGTGCTGGGCAAGTTCCGGGACAACGCGTCTGCGACGCTCGCAGACGAAGCCGTCGAAACCCTTGCGTCGTCGATCCTCGCACTCGAGCACGAGAGCGATCTCTCGGTCTGCCTCGCCCCGCTCGGACTTCGCGTGCCCGCCCCAGCATGAGAAGACCGAAACAGCCTCAGCTCGGCCACACGTGGAGCAGCCCGATGGCCACCGTCGATCACGAGAGCCAGAACTCGTCTTCCGTCTGCTGGTCGCCCTGGAACTCACGGAACTCGACCGCTTTACCATTGACGAGCCGCCAGCAATGAACCTCCGGAGCCGACAGTGCCCGGCCGAGCCGCTCAGCGGTCACCGTGCTGAGGACGACGACGCGGTCGCCGTCGGCGACGACCTCGTCGGCTGCGACCCTCAGCGTGCCGCTCGACAGCTCCATCGCCTTCGTCAAGAACCCAAGCACACCGTTGTGTCCGCGGTAGTCGCCCGAGAGCGGACTGCGGCCCGGGACATGCCAGGCGATGTCCTCGTCGAACAACGCGAGAACCGCCGGGATGTCTCCCTGGGCGAACGCCTCGTACCCGTCGCTGATCAGTTGCGCGTTCTGCTGGGCCATGTTGGGTCTCCTTCTTTCGAGTCGCTGCGATTCGGTTCGAGCCGTTTCGGCCCGCTCCCGAGCAAGCCGACCCTTGCACGGTGCGCGCGACGGGAGGTAATCGCCATCGTGCGGATGGGCGATCGGGCAGTGGATCCCGAGATCCTCCGGGTGGCGACTCGATGTCCACGGCGCCCGATCGTCGACGTTCCGCCACTCGACCTCGCGGCCGGAGTGGAGTCAATGCCGATCGAGGAGCTCCCGCTTCTTCTCGTCGAACTCCTCCGGCGTGATCAGGCCGCGGTCGCGCAGGTCGGCAAGCCGGCTCAGCGAGGAGTCGAGCTCATCGACCGACAGGCGTGCCGGCGCTTGGGGCGCCACAGGCGCTGGCGCAGGCTGCGGGGCCGAGGCGGCGGCGACGGCCTGCTGCGCGGCGCGGCAACCGACGATCCGCCCGAGCCACGGGTGGCCCACGATCATGTCGGTGATCATCTGGAGTGAGGTATCGCGCGTGTACTTGTTGATCACGCCGCCCGCCTCGATCACCCGACGCGTCGTGACGAGGTAGCGCTCGACCCTCCACGCGAGGAAGTACCAGCCGACGCCGAGGAGCCCGATCGTCAGGCAGATCCAGAAGCCCCAGTCGAGGAGCGTGCCGAGGAACCCGACGATCCCGTCGTCCGGGACCGACTGGTCGAGGACGAGGACGACGATCCCGGCGCCGAGCGCGAGGACGAACCATCGTCCGGCCTCGAGGAACGTGAGCCAGTGGCGTTGCCGCACGAGCAGCACATGCTCACCCGTGGCGAGCAGCGAGGCGTACTTCGAGGTTTCGTCCTCCTGAGGGCTCGTGCCGGCCCCTGTGGTCTCGACCGTTTCGGGCATAACTCGCCGCGATCGCGTCTCGGCGGGCTCCCGCCGCGCCAAATACTGACTGCTCAGCGGTCGACGCGCATCGTCGCAGGCCCGCCGCTGACTGCCCTCGTGACTTCTTCCGCGGGCGGGATGTCATCCCGCCTCGCCGCTCGGCCAGACTGATCTCGACACCCGTTGAGGTTTATATATTCCTATATAGGTATATGATTCGTGTGTGGCACGAGCGGCGACGACGGCAGATGCATTCAACGCGGTGGCCGAGCCCAGGCGGCGGCAGATCCTGGACGTCCTCGCCGGCGGCGAGCGCCCCGTGAACGACCTGGTGGGCGTGCTCGGGCTGGCTCAACCCCAGGTGTCCAAGCACCTGCGCGTGCTCCGCGAAGTGGGAGCGGTTGACGTGCGCGACGAAGGACGGCAGCGGCTGTACCGGCTGAACGGCCACGCGCTCAAGCCCATCCACGACTGGGTGAAGAGCTACGAGCGCTCGTGGTCGGAGCGGTTCGACCGGCTGGATGTCGTGTTGGATGAACTCAAGCAGAAGGAGGAGGGAGATGGCAGTGACGAGCAGCGGGACGGCGACCGTGACGCTCCCCACAGATGAGCAGATCCTCATCACGCGGGAGTTCGACGCCCCCAAGCACCGGGTGTACAAGGCGTGGACCACGCCCGAGCTGGTCAAGCGCTGGTGGCACGCGAACCGCGGCGAGGCAACGATCGCCGAGATCGACCTGCGTGTCGGCGGCGCATGGCGGTACGTGATGGTGACGGATGACGGCTTCGAGGTCGGCTTCCACGGCGAGTACCGCGAGATCGTCCCGAACGAGCGGATCGTCTCGACCGAGGTCTACGAGGGCATCCCCGACGCCGAGGAGCACGCGGCGCTGAACACGCTCACGCTCACCGAAGTGAACGGGCGGACGACCCTTACGGTCCTCGTGGAGCACCCGACCAAGGAAGGCCGCGACGCACATCTCAACTCCGGGATGGAGGGCGGCATGCAGGACGCGATGGACCTCCTGGAGCAGGTCGCCGTCTCGCTTTGCTGAGCGGTTCCGCATGGACCACCGGGAACAACGTTCCCGGTGGTCCGACGGCCGACCCGGTCGAAGAACTAGCGTTTGCTTGTGGTTCGCCACCTGAACCGCAGCGACAGCCGTGCTGACTTCGGTGGCTGAGTCGTTGCTCTCAACCTGGGCGCCGGGTCGCGTCAACCTGATCGGAGAGCACACCGATTACAGCGGTGGTCTCGTGCTTCCGGTCGCAACCCAGTTCGGGGTGACCCTGGAGATTCTGTCGCGGTCCGACGCGGTCTCGTTGACGTCAACGCTTGCCGGCGTCGCGCCGCCTTTCCAGCCTGACGGGGGTGGGGTGGCGGCCACCGGCTGGGCCCGCTACGCACAGGCGGTAGCGGTCGAGCTCGCCGCTCTCGGCCGGCCGCCGCTCGGACTGGTCGGCACCATCTCGTCGGACCTCCCGGCAGGAGCCGGTCTCTCGTCCTCCGCTGCACTCGAGGTGGCAGTCGCACTTGCTCTCTGTGAGGTTGCCGGCTGGGAGCTCGAGCCACTCGAGCTGGCGCTCGCCTGCCAGCGAGCCGAGCTGCGGGCGGTCGGCGTGCCCTGCGGCATCCTCGACCAGGCTGCCAGCGTCCTCGGCGAGCGCGGGTCGGCCGTGCTGCTCGACTGCTGGACGCTGGAGTACCGGCTGGTGACGATGCCCGATGAGGCCGCGTTCGTCATCGTCGGCTCGGGCGTCGAGCGTAGCCTCGAGAACACGGCGTACGCGACGCGCCGGGCCGAGCTCGAGCACGCGCTCCGAGCGATCGGTGCCGAGCGCTCGACGACGGTTGAACTCTCCGACCTCCGCGGGCTCGACGACGTTCAGGCTCGCCGCTTGCGCCATGTCGTCACCGAGAACGACCGCGTCCGGCGGTTCTCGGCCGCGCTCGAGTCGAGCGACATCGTCTCGGCAGGAAAGCTCCTCCTCGCGAGCCACGACAGCCTTCGCGACGACTACGAGGTCTCGATTCCGGAGCTTGATCTCCTCGTTTCACTCGCCCAGTCGGCGGGGGCCCAAGGTGCGCGGCTGCTGGGAGCCGGGTTCGGCGGCTCCGTCCTCGTTCTCGTGGACCGGGAGCAGGTGGACGAGGTGGTGCGGGAGGTCACTGTTCGGTACCGGGGCGCGACAGGCAGGGCGGGAGGCGCGATGGTCGTCCAAGCGTCGGACGGTGCGGCGATCCGTCGCGGCTAGCGGCGGGCGAGCGTGGATCCTAGGGGCGGTCGCATGGCCGGCGCGCTTCGCGTCCGGACTGGGTTGCGCGCTTCTTGCACAGCAGGCTTCAGGACCTGTGCGGTTGTGTAACCGACGGCTCGGACGGTTCGACTCCGGCGCCGCTCCGCTCCTCGCCCTCCCCCGGCAGGAGGCTGCCGCGGTCGAGTGCGATCTCGGTGCCGGCTCGTTCGATCAGCACCGGATCGTGCGTCGCGCAGACGACCGCGGTGCCGTGCTCCGCCGCGAGGCGGGCGAGGAAGGCGCTCGTCGCGATCGCCGCGGCCTCGTCGAGGTGCGCGGTCGGCTCGTCGGCGAGCAGCAGCGTCGGACGAGCTGCCACCGCTCGCGCGATCGAGACGCGCTGGCTCTCCCCGGCCGACAGCCGGACGACGCGCTGCCCGGCACGTTCGTCGAGCCCGACCGCGTGGAGCGATGCCTCGGCTCGTTCCCGAGCCTCGTCGTGCCCGAGGCCGCGCAGCATGAGCGCGACCTCGACGTTCTCTCGTGCGGTGAGGCTGGGCACCAGGTCGAACTGCTGCGACACAAAGGCGACGTGGTCGCGCCGGAGTCGTGCCCGCGCGGCCCGGTCCAACGACCGCAGCGGGACACCGCACACCTCGACCTCCCCTGTCGACGGGGACTCGAGACCGGCGAGCACGAGCAGCAACGTCGTCTTCCCCGAGCCGGAGCGGCCGGTGACCACGGTCAGAGCTCCGGCCCTGAGCTCGGCGTCGACGCCCTTCAGCGCCGGCATCGCCGCGCCGCCTGTTCCGTAGGTCTTCGCGAGCCGCCGGATTCGGGCGACCACTGGGCCGTCGTTCGTCGGCTCGTTTGGCGTTTGGGTGCCGTCCGTCTCGGGTGGCGAGAGTGCCGGGTCGGCGGCCGTCTCTCCGGCCGCGCTGAGGACGATGTTGGTGCCATCGACGCGCGCACGCATTCGCGTGCGGATCCCCGCGCGGGCCAGGAGGTCGTCCGGCAGCTGCACCCAGCCGCCCCTGCCGACGACGATCGCTTCGTTCCCGGTGTCGCCCTCGGCCTCGGTGCTCACCCGGCCGTCCCTGACGCGCACGACACGGTCGGCGACCGACGTCGCACCCAGGTCGTGGCTGACGATGACGCTCGTGCAGCCGTGATCGCCGGCGAGCTCGGCGACCAGCGAGTACAGGCCAGCGGCGCCGGCCGCGTCGAGCTCGCCGGTCGGCTCGTCCGCGAGCAGCAGTCGCGGGCGATGCGCCAGCGCAGCGCACACGGCGACGCGCTGCTGCTCGCCGCCGGAGAGCTCTGCGGGGCGCGCCCCGCGGCGATCGAGGAGCCCGACGCGCTCGAGTAGCTCGTCCGCGCGCCGGTTGCGGTCTGCGGGGCCGACGCCGGCGAGCGCCAGCTGCAGGCCGACGGTGACGCGCGCAGTGAGGTCGGGGTCGAGGGCGCGCGAGTAGTGCTGCTCGACGAATCCGAGCTGCGTCGCGCGGTAGCGGCTGAGGCGGCTGCCGCTCAGCCTGCCGAGATCCTCTCCGAGGACGTGGACCGATCCGGCCGAGGGGCGCTCGAGACCGGCCAGGATCCGCAGCAGCGTCGACTTGCCGGAGCCGCTCGGGCCGAGCACGACGACGGTCTCGCCGTCCGCGACCTCCAGGTTGAGCCCTTGCAGCGCGGCGCAACTGGCCCCGGGTGAGGAGTGCACCCGGAAGAGATCGCGCGCGCTGATCGCACTCACGGCTCGGACACCGGCGCGCGCGCGGGAAACGCTGCGCGGAAGCTCGACCAGGTCGCGCCGACCACGACGGCCGCGACAAGAGCGGCGTAGACGGTCACGACCCCGAGGAGTAGCGGCCAGTCGAGGCGCAGCAGCAGCGGGGGCTCGGGTGCAACACCGTTCGCGGTCACGACGACCGTCTCGGTCACGAGCGCCGCGAGGGCGAGGCCGGTCAGTGCTCCGCCGGCCAGGCCGGCCGCCGCGACGACGAGCGCACGCAGCCGCACGTGGCGGCGCAGAGTGGCGGGCTCCGCGCCCTGCGCCTCGAGGTGGAAGAGCTCACCACGCTCGTCCCGCAGATCCGAGAGCACGAGCACGAGGAAGCCGAGGCCCGCGAGGAGCAGCGAGACCACGGCGCCGCTCGCGAGCGCGATCAGCGACCCACGTGTGAGCGGATCGGAGCGCAGCGCGGCGAGGCGCTGGCGTTGCGAGGACACGTCCAGCACGTCGAATGGGGGATCTCGCAGCACCCGGTCGAGCGGGCTCGGCGAGAAGAGCCAGAGCTCCGTCGCGGACACCGCACCCGGCCGGAAAGCGGTCCCGGCGGCCAAGAGCGACGCCTCGTCTGCGACGACCACGTCGCCCTCCACCGACGGGAAGCGCGCGACGATCCCCACGACCCTGAGGACGATCGGGCCGGAACCGAGGCGGAGCGCGAGGATCCCGTCGCTTCCCGCGATCGCCGCCAGGCCCGGCGAGGCGAGCACGGGCAGCGGCAGCCCGTCGAGCGGCTGCCGTGGCCGGAACTGCGAGACGACGTCGTTCCCGACGATGTAGTGGAGGTCTGCAGTCGCGCGGAGCGTGGCCGCCTCCACGCGGCCACGCCCGACCCAGCCCGCATAGCCGCCCAGGGGACGGACTCCTCGAGCCGTCGCTGCCCGCAGGGGGCCGAGCAACAGCCTGCCACTCACGATGGGCGCCTCGTTCTTGCGGTGGGATTCGACGCCTGCTGCGCGGATCAGCTGGATCCCGACGATGCGGCCGCCCCGGGCAGCACGCGGGATCGAGGCGCGACGAAGTATCGGCCCGGCGGGTTGGAGCTCGACCTGTGTGACCTCGCCGTGAGGCGTGAGCACACCGAGCCGCAGCAAGACGTCTCCACCGGTCGCGCGGGCGGGCACCTCGACGGCCGTGGCGGCGGGAGGGAGAAGCGGGCCGTGAAGGGCGACCGGCACCGTCGGGGCGATCGCCGTGGCGAGCGCCCGTGGCGCTTGTGCGGCGAAGTCTCGTCGCCAGCCGTCGAGCGATGCGAGCGCGGCCGCCGGCACGCCGAGGAGTGTGTACCGTCGCCGGCTCCCGCTGGACTCCGAGACCGATCCTTGCTGGCGGATCACGGGGGCCGCGGACACCCCGGGCCTGAGGGACCGCCACCGCTCGACCGGCGCAGCAGCGAGCGGGCTGACCAGCCCGTCCGCGTCGAGGCGCTCGCGCACGACGTACGTTGCAGGCACGGCGTAGCGCGCCTGGTCCTCGAGTCCGCGTTCCAGCGTCGACCCGTACGCGACGGCAAAGAGGGTCAGCCCCAGCGCGACGGCGAGGAACGACACCGCGATCGCCGCGTGGCCGGGATTGCGGACGAGCGACAGCGCAGCGCTGCGGATCATGGCCGAGCGACGCCGAGTCGCGCGCTCCAGGGCCTGGAGCGCCGGTCGGAGCAGGCGCGCGCAGACGACGGCGGCGACGAAGCCGACGAGGCCGGGCAGCAGGAGCAGCATCGTCGCTGCACCGCCGTCGCGTCCGAGCTCGGTCGTCGTCACGCGCCCCCGCGCGAGGGCGAGCACCACCACGGCGACAGCCGCGACTGCCGCGACGTCGAGGAGCGAGATCGAGCGGCTGCCGGCCGTGACGGACGGCGCCAGGAGGGCGACGAGCAGGACGACGATCGCGGCGATCGCGAGTGATGCGGCTCCCGCCAGACCCCACCAGGAGAGACACGAGTGTGCGACGATCGCGACTGCAGGAGCGCCCGCAGCGTGCGCGACGAGTGCGGCCAGGCAGCTGCCCGCGATCCAGCCGGCCACGACGCCGATCGTGACGACGAGGGCAACGTCGCACGCCGTGACGAGGAAGATCTGCCACCGATCGGCGCCCGCCCAGGTCAGCCGCCGCCGAAGGCCGTCCACGTCGCGGCGGCTGCTCGCGGCGGCGAGCACCGCCAGGGCGAGCAGCAGCGCGGCGATCTCTCCGCCGACCAGGAGCAGGCGCCGGCCCGCGACATGCGCCGTCGCCGCGGCCTCTGCCAGCTGACGAGTCGGGGCCGTCAGCTCGAACCCGTCGGACGTCGTCGCGAGCGCCGACCGTGCACGATCGAGCCGCCGCCCGAGCGGGCGAACCTCCCAGGGTCGTCCGGCGCTCGCAGGAAGGGGCGCGACCCAGCCGTAGCTCCTGTAGATCGACGAGAGACCCGGGAGTGCGGCCACCGACGAGACGTCTCCCGCGAGGACCACGGTCGTCTCCGGTGCCGGCGCGGTCTCATCGCCTGTGGTGCGCTGCTCGGTTCCCGCGAAGCGCCCGAACGGAACCGGCGAGACGAGAGTCGCGGAGCCGACCACGACGAGCTGCAGGCCGGGAGCAGGAGGGAGGCTGCGCCTGCCCGCCAGCCGCAGGACCTCGCACCGCTCCGGGCGACACGACCTCGGCAGGCGCCCCTGGTCGAGGCGCACCCACCGGCTGACGCCGTCGATCGCTCGCAGTTGCACCGTCGTCCCCTCGACGCCGAGTGTCTTGACCTGAAGGACGCGCGCGGCCCGCGTGGCTGTCACCTGCCGGAGCGCACGTCGAGCAGCGGCGTCGAGGGAGGGCAGATCGGCGGCAGCAGGGATGCCGAAGAACGCGACCTGCACGCTGCGTTCAGCCGGCGGGAGCTGCTCGAGCGCACGGGCGGTGCTGCGGTCCTGGATCACGAGGGAGCCCGCCAGCACCAGAGCGAGAGCCGCCGAGGCGGCGGCGATCGCGAGCGCCGTCAACGCCGCCACCCGCACCCGGCGCCGCAACCGGATCGCCGCGAGGAGCAACGGCTGGCCCGTCCGTCGTACGAGACCGATCATCTGGCAACGCTGCCAGAGCCGCGAGGGCTGCGACAGCGGTGTTTCTATCGCTGAGCGTAAGATCTGCTGATGCTCAACGTCCAGCGCATGCGCTGTCTGCAGGCAGTTGCCGAGCGCGGTTCGATCGCCGCCGCGGCGCGCGGCCTCTCGTTCACGCCGTCCGCCGTCTCACAGCAGATTGCGGCGCTCGAGCGCGAGTGCGGGGTCGCGCTCGTGGAGCGGGGGCCCCGCAGCGTGCGACTGACCAGGGCCGGCCGGGTGCTCGTCGAGCGGACCCAGGGCATCGTCGCGGACCTCGAGCTGGCCGAGGCGGAGATCCGCGCGATTGCCGGGCTCAAGGCCGGCTCGCTGAGAGTCTCGTCGTTTCCGAGCGCCTACGGCGCGATCATGCCCCTGGCCATCCTCGAGTTCCGCCGGCGCTACCCGGACGTCGAGCTGATCCTCACGGAGGCCGACAGCCTCCGTGCCGTCGCGGACGTGAAGAGCGGGAGACTCGATCTCGGGCTCGCGTTCGAGTACGACCTCGTCCCGTTGCCCGACACCCCGGGCGTCGAGCTGGCGCCGCTGCTGGAGGAGCCGATCTACGTCGTCCTGCCCCGCGGTCATCGTGCCGCCCGCCGCCGTGCGGTGCGCCTGCTGGAGCTCGCCGACGAGCCGTGGATCACGTCGACCTCGCGGTCGTCGTGTCATCCGTTCGTCACGCGTGCGTGCGGCGCCGCCGGCTTCGAGCCGCACATCGCCTTCGAAAGTGACGACTACGGCGTCTGGCTGGGCCTCGTGGCGGCCCGCGTCGGCGTCGCGCTCGTGCCTGAGATGGCGCTCGGCGGCGCGTCCGACGGCGTCGACGTGCGACCGGTCGCGCTGCAGCGGCTCGGTCGTCGCGTGTTCGCCGTGCATCGGGCGGGCACGGCCGAGCTGCCGGCGATCCAGGAGATGCTTGCGCTCTTGCGGCGCGCGTGCGCCGACTCGTCCACCGTCGCTCGGCCCGCGTCGGAGGCTCGCAACCGATTCTGACGACGGTATCGGGTTTTTGCGGAGCTGGTTTGTGCACGGCAGCGGCGCTTCATTCGTGCGCGAGCTCCGCCGTTTCGAACCGGCGCCGCCGTTGCTGCTACAATGTGTCGCGAGTTACAAGCGCACGGCTGCAATGCGACCAGCGGGAATGACCCGCGGAACGGTGTTCGTGCGTCGCGTCAGCCACTATTGCGCGGAGCGATCCGCAGAGAGAGAAGGTGCGAGATGAGCACCCCCGCGAAGGTCACAGCGATCGCGGTGCTCGCACCCGGCTGCGTGTCAAGCAGCGCAGCGACCGCAGGGTGACCGGGTCGCAGCCCCGGATGATCGGCCGGGCGCAGTGGTGCGCGGGCGCGCTCGGACGGCTCGGCAGCTCGCGAAGGACCCGCTGGGCCGTCGCCGGCGTGTCGGTGGTCTCCATGCTCGCCCTTGCGCTCCTGGCCACCCGGCACTTCGCGACCACGGGCTGGCCGGTGTCGAGAGGATCGCCAGGCGTGCTCGTCGCGGCCGGACTCCTCCTGCTCGTCTCACAGGCACTCAAGGCCTTCGGGTGGGGACGGCTGTTCGTCCTCGCCGAGCGACCGACCCCGCTCGCGCTCGCTGCGGGAAACGGGGGCGCCGCCCTGGTCGGAGTGGTTCTGCCAGGTCGGTTCGACGAGGTGATGCGGATCGCCATCGTGCGCCGCTACCCGGGCTGCCCTGCCTCCGTCCGCACACTTGCTCTGTCCCTGCTCATGCTGGGCCTCATCGACAGCGTCGCTCTCGCGCCGCTCGCCCTCGCTGCGGTCGTCTTCCCCAACGCGGGGATCGGGGTCCGCGCCGGTCTCGGTGTGGTTGCCGCCGGGGGGCTCGGAGCCGCCGTCGTGATCGCCATGCTGCCGCGGCTGGCCTCCAGCCACCGCGCCACGCGCTTCCGCCTCGGTCGCTGGCTGAGCCCGCGTACCTGCCCGCTGCACAGCGCGACCGAGGCCTGGGCGCTCGTCTCGGCCTGCTGGCTCGTACGCTCGGTCGCCGTGTTCCTGCTCCTGGGGACGCTCGGCATCGGCTTCTCCGTCTCGCTCGCGCTGCTCTTTCTCTGCGCCGGCGCGGCAGGTGCCGCACTGCCCATCGGCCTCGCGGGTACCGCAACGCAGGTCGGCGCGGGTGCCACCGCGCTGATCGCGTCGGGGGTCGGAGCGTCGCAGGCGATCGGTGCCGCCGTGTCCGTCGCGGCTCTCGGTGTGTTCGCGGGCGCCGCGGTCCTGCTGTTCGCCATCGCCTGGCGGACGGGACTCCTGCTCGCCAGGTCCAGGCTCGTCCGCCTGCGCTGGAACCAACTCGGCGCCTGACCCGAGGCGAGTCGTGGCGCCGCCGGGTCTTCGGTAGAGTGAGGTCGACCCGGCTGTGCTGACACTCGCACGCCGCGCCGGACACCTGCCTGGAAGGGGCACGCGGATCCATGCGAACCGCGATCGTTTCGAGCTATCCACCGCGCGCCTGCGGCATCGGCGCGTTTGCCGCCGACGTTCGCACGGCGCTGCTCGGCGTGGAGGGGATCGACGGGGTCGAGAAGGTCGTGGTCGTGAACGAGCCGTCGCGACCGCAGCGGCCGGGGCTCGTGGCCACCGTCGCCCAGGCGGTCCGTGGCGACTACGTGCGGGCGGCCAGAATCCTCGAGCGGCGGGACGTCGACGTCGTCCTGCTCGAGCACGAGTACGGCATCTTCGGCGGGCGGGACGGCGAGTACATCCTGTCCCTCGCGGAGGAGCTTTCGCAGCCACTGGTGGTGACCCTCCACACGGTGCTCTCGCAGCCGACGGATCATCAGGCTGCGGTGCTGGCGGCGTTGTGCCGCCAGGCCGAGTTGGTGATCGTGATGACGGACACCGCACGACGCCTGCTGGCCGAGAGCGGGGTCTGCGGCGTCGACAAGGTGCGGGTCGTCCCGCACGGAGCGCCGGCGATGCTCGCGCAGCGAGCCGCCGAGCACGCCGAGGGGCACGCCGTGAGCTCGACGCCGTCGCGGGGACGATACGTGAGCGCGAACGATCGCTTCCTGCTCTCCACCTTCGGGTTGATCTCGGGGGGCAAGGGTCTCGAGACGGTGATCGAGGCGCTGCCGGCGATCATTGACCGCCACCCCCACGTCCTGTACGTGGTCGCCGGCCGGACGCATCCCGATGTGGCCCGCCGTGAGGGAGAGCGTTACCGGCTCTCGCTGGAGCAGGCCGTTCTCGACCTCGGCCTGCAGGATCACGTCGAGTTCGACGATCGGTTCCTGACCGTCGACGAGATCGCCGACCTGCTCGCCGCGACCGATGTCTTCATCACGCCCTACCTGAATCGGGAGCAGATCTCCTCCGGCGCGCTCACGTTCGGCATTGCCGCGGGGTGCGCCGTCGTCTCGACGCCGTACTGGTACGCGCAGGACCTGCTCGCCTCCGGGGCGGGTGAGATCGTGCCGTTCGCCGATCCTGGCGCGCTGGCAGACGCGGTCTGCGGCTTCATCGACGACCCCCAACGGTTGGCGGGAGCCCGTGGCGAGGCGCGCCGGATCGGGGCGCAGCTGACCTGGCAATCGGTCGCCAAGGCCACCGCCGTGGTCCTGCGAGAAGCCGTCCAGGTGGCTCCGCGTCGGCTCTCGGTCGCCGGTTCCGACCTGCACGTCGCGAGCATGCGGACCGATCACCTGCTCACGCTGGTCGACGACGTCGGGATCGTGCAGCACGCAAACGGTGTGATCCCAAGCCGCGAGAGCGGCTACTGCGTCGACGACGTCGCCCGCCTCGCAGTCGTTGCTCTCGAGCTCGCGCGCCGCGGCGACGAGCAGGCTTGGACCTCGATCGTCTACCGGGCGCTCTCCTTTCTCCACGACGCGACGGTTGTGCCTGCCGGTATGCGCAACTTCATGGGCTACGACCGGCGCTGGCTCGACGAGCCCCATCTCGGCGACCACGTCGGCCGCTCGGTCTGGGCGCTCGGCGAGATTCTCTCCACCGCCTGGGTTCCGGCCGTCGTGGGACCAACGCGCCGCCTGCTCGACGCGATCGTCGGCACCTTGGCAGCGGAGACCTCGCTCCGGACGGGCGCCTACGCGGCGCTCGGCCTCGCCCGGCTGGATCGCGATCGGCTCGAGCCCGGCGCGCGCGTCCTGCTCGAGCGGGCGCTCGAGCAGCTCGCGGCTGCCCATCAGGAGAACGCAACCGCCGACTGGGACTGGTTCGAGGACGCACTCCGGTACGACAACGCGCGGCTTCCCCATGCGCTGATCGCGGGCGGCGTCGCTCTCGGCCGGGACGAGCTCACCCAGACGGGCCTCGAGACGCTTCGGTGGCTCGGGGACGAGTCGGGCCTCGCGGACGGCACGTTGCGGCTGACCGGCCATCTCGGCCGCCACCGCGGCGAGCCCGCTCCCGGCGGCGGAGACGAACAGCCGCTCGATGCGTCCGCGTTCGTCGAGGCCGAGCTCGCCGCGTTCGCGGTCACCCGCGACCCGGACCACGGAATTCGCGCGCAGCGCGCCTTCGACTGGTTCCTCGGCCGCAATCGTCTCCACCGGCCGCTGTACGACTTCGCGACCGGCGGTTGCAGCGACGGCCTGGGAGCCGAGACCACCAACGACAACGAGGGCGCCGAGTCGACGCTCGCCTTCCATCGAGCAGCGCTCCTGCTCGACGCCGCAGGGCTCCCCGCCGTCGTCCGCCACCGAGCGCTCGAGGCCTCGGCGGCGTGAGCGAACGCGAGCTCTTCCACCGTCACCCGGCAAACCCGATCCTGACGGCGGAGGACTGGCCGTACCCCGTCAATGCCGTCTTCAACCCCGCCGCCGCGCACGTCGACGGGGTCACCGTCGTGCTGGCCCGCGTGGAGGACCGGACGGGCCTCTCCCACCTCTCGGTCGCGCGCTCTGTGGACGGCATCGGCGGCTGGACCGTCGAGCCGGAGCCGCTCCTGGCACCGACCGACGGCGCGGAGAGCGAGCAGTGGGGCTTCGAGGACCCGCGCGTCGTCTTCGTGCCCGAGCTCGACCGGTGGGTGATCACCTGCACCGCCTACGGCCCGGGCGGCCCGGCAGTGTTCCTCGCGACGACGGAGGACTTCACGACCGTCGAGCGCCGAGGCATCGTCCGCCAGGCCGAGGACAAGAACGCGGCCCTACTGCCCCACCGCATCGACGGCAAGTGGATCCTCTTCCACCGCCCGAAAACCGAGTTCGGCGCCCGGGGGGAGATCTTCCTCTCCCGCTCGTCCGACCTCCAGAGCTGGAGCGCGCCCGAGCAGGTGCTCCAGCCCCGGCAGGGCGCGTGGTGGGACTCTCTCCGGATCGGCCTCGGACCGCCGCCGCTCGAAACGCCGCACGGCTGGTTGATCATCTACCACGGGGTGAAGGAGACCGTCTCCGGCGCCATCTACCGTGTCGGTCTCGCGCTCACCGACCTCGACGAGCCGACGCGACTGCTCCACCGCCTGCCCGGCTGGGTTCTCGCACCGCTCGCGCCGTACGAACGCGCGGGAGACGTCCCAAACGCCGTCTTCCCCTGCGGTGTCGTGCACGACGAAGACACCGGGCAGATCCGTCTCTACTACGGTGCCGCAGACACCACGATCTGCGTTGCGACTGCGCAACTCGAGGACCTCGTCGCGGCCGTGCTCGCCGCGCCGTAGGAAGCGTCACACACGAAATCGGCCGATGGAAGGAGGAGGAGGACGTTGGCGACCAAGAAGAAGAAGACTCAGGCAGCGAGCCCGATGGCCCCGGTGCAGGCAGACCGGACACCGATGCCGAGCCTGAAGGTGAAGAAGCAGAAGAAGACGAGCCGCGGGAAGTAGGCGCAGCCGGCTTCTAGCGGTCGGGGCGCGAGCCGAGCAGCTGTGACGCCACGGCGTCGATCTGCTGGTGCACCTCCCGCCGTAGCGACGAGATCTCACGCTCCTGCCGCTCGAGCTCTGCCAACAGCTGGGCGGACTCGGGCGTGTCGCCGCCGCCACCCGTGCGGAGGAAGTCGATGCGGTCCTGCAGCCGCACCCGGCGCGCCGAGAGCGACCGCTCCTCCTCTCTCAGGCGATCGAGCGCCGACACGGAGTGAGCGTGGGCATCTTCCACCCGGGTGATATCGGCAGATCGCCAGGATTTCGTGAGGCGCCGCTGCAGACCCCGCACACCCTCCCCGGCGGGGCTCGGCCTCGGCACGGGTTCGAGACGACGATAGGCTGCCCGAGTCGGAGGCAGCCGTGAGCGGGCGGAGGCGCGTGATCCTCATAGGGCTCGGGTCCGTAGCGGTCATCCTGGTCGCGGCGGGTGTGGTGTGGCGCGTCGTGCTGCGCGAGGAGGCGGAGCCGGCGTCGGTCGGCGAGGCGGTGGCGCGGTTCCGCGCCGTTGCCGAGCAGGGCGAAACGCCGATCCCTGCCGGCGTCTACGTGTACGCGACGACGGGCGAAGAGTCGATCAGCGCGCTCGGTGGCAGGCGACACCGCTATCCGGCACGTTCGTCGATCACCGTCACGCGCGCAGGTTGCGGCATGGAGCTGCGCTGGGACGTCCTCCGCACCCGTCGCAACACGTGGGAGGTCTGCCCGGAGGCCGACGGCCAGCGCCTCGCCGCCTGGACGGAGGCGCACAACTTCGTCGGACGCGACGATGTGACGCCGTGGCGCTGCGTCGGCACTGCCTGGCTGCCGCCCGACCACACCGCGGGGAGCAGCTCGCCGTACCGCTGCGACGGCGCCGGAACGCAGCAGCGCGGCACGGTCCTCGTCGTCGGCGAGGAGGCGGTTGCGGTCGGCACGACCGCCGTCGACACGGTTCGGCTGCGGATCAACGTGACCGAGACGGGCGAGGCCCGCGGCCCCCTCGTGGAGGAGCGCTGGCTCGAGCCCGTGACCGGGCTCCCCGTCCGCATCCGCTACCGCGTGACGACGAAGAACGCCTCCCCGATCGGCGACGTCACGTTCGTGGAGAGGTACGACCTGCGTCTCCTCGCGTTACAGCCGCGCCGATGAGCGCGCTCGATCGCCTGTGGGGCCGTTGGGGCGAGCTCCGGCTCGCGCCCGACGGCAAGCCTCGCCCTCAGGCGCCGTTCGGGCAGGGTCCGCTTGCCGCGCGCGTTCTCGCGAAGGTGATCGACGGTGCGACCGCGGTCGGCTGCCGGCTGCCGGCGCGCGTCGCGCACGCACTCGCCGTTGCCGGTGGCACAGGCGAGTGGGCGGTGCGGCCGTCGAAGCGGCGGCGGCTTGCGGCGAACCTCGCCCACACCGTCGGGCTGGAGCCCGACGACCCCGCCGTGGGTCGCCTCGTCCGCCGCGAGATCCTGAACGAGGCTCGCCGGTCCGCGGATCTCCTCTGGGCACTCGGGAAGCCGGACGAGTTCATTGCCACGACCGAGGTCGAAGGACTCGAGCATGTGCGTGCGGCCGTTGCCCGCCGACGGGGTGTCGTGCTCGCGGGGATCCACCTCGGCGGGTGGGAGGTGGCGACGGCGATCCCGAAGGTCGCGGTGCCGGTGGCGACGACGGCGATCGTCGCCGACGACTGGCTCGCGTGGGCGATCGAGCACATGCGGGTCACGGCGGGCCTGCGCGTGCTCTACCGCTCGGCGACGCCGCTTGGCGCGGCGCGGATCCTGCGCAGCGGGGAGGCGCTGCTCGTGCTCGCTGACGACGGCGCGGGGCACGAGCCGCGGAGCTTTCGCGTCCGCTTCCTCGACGGCTGGGTGCTGATGCCCGCCGGTGTCGTCTCGCTGGCCCGGCTCTCGGGCGCGCCGATCGTGTCGTTCTACGTACTCCCGCTCGGGCCGCGGCGCTGGCGCGTCCTGGTCGACCCGCTGGTGGAGCCGCCACACCGGGATGCGGGCGACGAAGGCGAGATCGTGGCGCTGCAGCAGCTTGCCGACCGCTGGAGCGAGGTGATCCGAGCGCATCCCGACCACTGGGCGGCCACGTACCCGGTGCGTTGGGTCGACGGGCCTGCGGAGCACCGTGGCTGACACTGCCCTCGGCAGCCATCCGGCACGCGAGAGCTCGGTGTCTGACACCGAGTTCCCGCTCTGGCGCGAGCTGGGTCTCGGGATCGGTTGCTACGGGGCCTACCTCGCCGTACGCCGGGCGGTGTTGTCGCCGTCCGGCCGCAGGAGTGCACGGCGCAACGCCGGGCGGATCCTGGCCGCCGAGCAGCGCGTCCGGATCGCCCTGGAGCCGTGCGTGCAACAGGCGGCGCTCGCGACTCCGCGGCTCCTGCACGGGCTCAATGCCGGGTACGCGGCGCTCAACGTCTCGCTCAGCGTCGGCTGGCTGGTGCGGCTCTACCGGAGTCGCGATTCCGGCTTCCATCGCGAGCGCCGTGCGGCGGTGGCCTCCTTCGTGGGCGCGCTCCCCGTGTTCCTCCTCCTGCCGACCGCCCCGCCCCGGAAGCTCGACGGGTTCGTCGACACCCTCGCGCAGAGCGGACTCGACCTCGAGCACCCGTTCCTCCTGCGCTTCTACAACCCGGTCGCCGCGATGCCGAGCCACCATGTCGCCTTCGCCGTCGTCACCGGCACCGGTCTGGCCTGCCGCAGGTCTGGCCTGCACAGGGTTGCATGGGCGGCGTACCCTCCGATCGTGGCCCTCGTCGTCGTCGCCACCGGCAACCACTTCGTCCTCGACGTCGCCGCCGGGGCGGTGCTCGGCGCGCTCGCTCGGAGGTTGACGCGGTGAGCGAGACGCCCGTGCGCACGCCGACCGTCGACTGGCGGCGAATCCTACTCGGAGGCCTGCTCGCACTGCTCGTCGGCGCCGGTGTGGTGCTCCTGATCGGTCGCGCGGCGGGCTTCGCCGAGCTCGATCGGACACTGCGCGAGGGCCAGCTCGCCTGGCTCGCCGTTTGCGCACTCGGGCAGCTCGTCGTGTTCGCGGGGTATGCCGGCGCGTACCGGCATGCAGCCGCGTTCGAGGACGGCCCGGCCATCTCGACCCGTCTCTCGCTCCGGGTGACGATGGCCAGCTTCGGCCTCACCCAGCTGATCGCCGCAGGCGGGGCCGCGGCGATGGCGGTCACCTACTGGGCATTCCGGCGCCTCGGCTTCGAGCCGCGGGCGGCGGGGGTGAGGATGGTCGGCCTGAACACGCTCGTGTACCTCGTCTTCGGGCTGCTCGGCTGGACGGCGGCGCTCGTCACCTTGCTCGCGGCCGAGGCGCCGCTCGCGATGACGCTTCCCTGGCTCGTCGCGATCCCCTTGCTGCTCGTCGCCGCGCGCTGGTTCACCGAGGCGCGTCATGTCGAGCGCTGGACCGAGCCCGGTGGGAGCTGGCTGCGCCAGGCGCTGGCGATCGGGGTGGGCGCGGCGTGGTGGGTGCGCCGGGCGCTCACGGCTGCGGACG
Source organism: uncultured Actinomycetes bacterium (assembly GCA_963708005.1). Classification (GTDB taxonomy): domain Bacteria; phylum Actinomycetota; class Thermoleophilia; order Gaiellales; family Gaiellaceae; genus Gaiella. The sequence continues at coordinate 27,516 of CAVPRY010000003.1, forward strand.
GGCGGGCGATGCTGCCGTGGGCTCTGTGCTACTGGGTCGGCGACGCGGCGAGCCTCTGGGCTGGCGTCCACGCCTTCGGCGGCGACCCGGCCCTTGCCGCGCTGCTGCTCGCGTACGCGACCGGGTACGTCGCCAACTCCGTGCCTCTGCCCTTCATCGCCACGGGAGCAATGGACGCGGCGACGACCTACGCGCTGACGGCCGTCGGCGTGCCGCTCGAGGTCGCGCTCCTGGCAGTCGTCGTCCACCGGGTGTTCGCGTTCTGGCTCCCGCTCGCACCGGGGCTGATCTGCGCCGCGCTGCTCCCGCAAACCGGCAGGCTCCTCGAGCAGGCGGCGACCGAACGGCCCCACGACGCGCCCGATCTCGCGGCGCTGACCTAGAGGCTTGCCCAGCAGGCAATGCGCGCCGGGGACATGGTCGAAGGACCTGAGGAGCCACCACTAAGATCTCCGCCGATGACGCGCGCCCTGCTCGCCTCGGCACTCGCGGCGGCGATCGCCGCCGGAACGGCGACCGCTGCCGCCCCGGTCAAGGCGACCCTGAGCGTGACGAGCAAGACGCCGGCGGTGGACATGCCGTGGCGGTGGACGGTGAAGACGAGCGCCGGCGGCAAGCCCGCTGAGGCGACGGTGAAGATCCAGATCCTCCTCGGCGGGGCCGTCGTCGGCTGCTGGAAGGGCGGCAAGATGCAGCCCTGCACCGGCGCGAAGGCCGGCGACCCGATCCCCTCGAAGGGCACCGTCTCGAAGCCGATCAGCTGGACGACGCAGTCGCGGAACATCCCGCTCGTCTTCCAGGCGCTCGTCACGGCCGGGGGCAAGACGACGACGCTGAAGACCCAGCTCAAGGTGATGTAGCCGCGCTTCTTCGTGCGCCAGCTTGCGAACTCCGGCTCGCGGTCGGATCGCCGAACTTGGCGTAGGCGAGCGTCCTGCCGTCGCGCAACGTCAGCGTCCGGTCGTTCGAGCCCGCAGCGGCTCCCCGTCTCGATCATCGCGTCCAGATGCCGATTAGACGACGAGCGTGACTCCGAGCGCCACGAGCCATAGGGACCACGTGATGTAGAGCACGGGAACGGCCTTCCCGGCCAGCTCCCAGCCGCGCTCTTCGTTCGGGCCGAGGAACTCTGCCGAGGCGACAACGAGACCCGCCCCGATCGGAAGGGCGACCCATCCCAGCCACGAAGCGACGGCGTCACCTGCGAGGACCGCCACCCCGACCGCGAAGGTCCAGGCTCCTGTGAGCAGGTAGCCGAGGTGCTCTCCGACGCCGACTCCGAGATACTGGTGGAACGAACGAAAGGTGACTGCGACGGCGGCGCGAGTCGCTTCGCTCGCGTCAGGATCGCCGTACGCCCGCGCGAGCTCGGGGACGAGATACACCCATCGCAGCAACCCGAGCACCTGCACGAGGCCGGCGAGCACACCTAGCACGAGCCCGAACAGCGCTGCCGTCGGCGCCCCTCCCTCGAGCACGCGGGACAGCAGCACCACGGACGCGACCAGCAGCGCGCCGGAGGCCATGAATGCCCACCAGGTGAGGATCAGCGAAGCCCCACCTGCGCGAAAGCGCGCCAGGATCTCGTCGGTTGGCCTGCGAAGGATGTCCGGGTAGTCGAACCGCCTCGCGAGCACCGCAAACCAGAGGTTGAACCAGATCGCCGACACGATCAGGAGGAAGCCCGCTACCGTCGTGATCGCCACCTGTTGAGCCTACGCGGCGAACGAACGCGAGCCCAGAGCGACGCCGTGGACGGCTCTCCGCGATTCGGGTCGGTCGGGCAGACGTCGACGCTTCCGGCGGCACGACGACCTCCGGCGTGAGTAGGACTCAGGTCTGCGGGCCTAGCCTGTGCCGTCGTTCTGCGAGGCTCTATTCCCTTTTGAGCGCCAGCTCGTGAGGTCGTAGACCTCGTTCAAGCGCTTCAGCACCTCGCGCGCGATGACGTTGCCGCCCGCCCGCTCGAAGTGGACTCCGTCCCCTGCCCGCACGCGCTCCTGCTTGCCGGAGTCCGTCGTTCGGTAATCGGAATAGCCGCCGCTCTCGGCCGCGAAGATTGAGTAGGTGTCCACGTACGTGACGGCCTTCGGCCGCCGCCTGGCCTCCTCGAGCACGGCCGCGTTGACGACGTCGAAGCGCTGCGTCTGCGCGGAGCTGCGCGTGACGGGCAGACCGATCCAGACGAGGTGCGCACCCGAACGGACGACGGTGTCCATCACGCCGCCGACGCGCCGCCGGTACTCGCGAACCCAGCTCGGCGAGCCGAACTCGTCGATCGAGACGCCGGCGGGCAGTCCGGTCATGTACGCCTTGTCGTCGTTGGCGCCGAACGCGAGCACGACGACCTTCGGGCGTAGCTGCTTGACCTGGGCGGCGATCTCCTCGAACCAGTTGAACACGTCGGGCCGTGCGAGCCCGGTGGAGATGCGCCCGTCGACGCTCCCCACCGGCTGGATCACCGGGCTCGCCCCCGCCGCGCGCACGATCGAGTAGCCCGGCGTGATCACGAGCGAGTCTCCGGCGATCCACAGGCGCAGCTTCTTCTGCGGCGTGAACATCTCCCTGACGGGTTTGGCGGGCTTCGGCGTGGCGGCCGGCTTCGGCTTGTTTCTTGCCGGCTTCGGCTTCGCCGTCGCTGGCTTCGCGATCTGCGGGGCGGGCGTGGCCGGCAGCGCGATCTCGACGTCGATGTCGTCGTCGTCCGAGCGCCCGATGAGCGCCTTCACACCGTCGCGCGGGCGGTCGAGGTAGAGCGCGTGACTCACGTCCTTGAGCGGTCCGGTGAAGGTCGTCGCGACGTCGCGCTGCCAGCCGTCCGGCTGGTTGTAGGAGGACTTGTACGTCCCCGGTGCGTTGAAGAGCAGACCGATGCCCAGCGCGAGCGCGGCGACGACCACCGCATGGCCCGCCGACGAGAGTCTGCGGCCGTCCTCCGTCGTGCGCCGGTCGCGACGCCGTGGCGGCTCATCGTTCTGCTCCGGGTGTCGGCTCGACTCCTCGGTCGGCGGGTCGACAGGGAGCGCCGCGCGCTCCTCGGACGGAAGCGGCGGCAGCAGGGAGCGGGGGTAGCGGTCGTCGGTCGCGGCCATCAGAACTGGAAGTAGATGAAGGGTGCCACGCCCTCCGGCCCCATGGCGGACGTCAGCATCAGCGCCAGCGCGAGCGCGACGGCCTGGCCGGCGCACCGGAAGACGCGAGAAGCCGCCCATCACGAGCCGCGGGATCCTCGCCGGGAGGTACTGCGAGCCGATCCCGACGACGATCGCGAGCAGGACACCCCCGGTGACGAGCGGTGAGGCCTCGCCCCAGCGCGTGAACAGACCGGTGATGATGTCCCAGGCGGCGGTGAAGGAGTCCGCGCGGAAGAAGATCCACGCCAGGCAGACGATCTGGAACGTGAGCACGCGCGACCAGGTGCGGCTCCAGAACGTGGACGGGCGCGCGACGTACCGCGGGCCGTGATCGCCACCAGCGCTCGAGGCAGAGGCCGACGCCGTGGATGCCACCCCACACGACGAAGGTCCACGCCGCCCCGTGCCAGAGCCCGCCGATCAGCATGGTCAGCATCAGGTTGCGGTAGGTGATGATCGTGCCCTTGCGGTTGCCGCCGAGCGGGACGTAGAGGTAGTCGCGCAGCCAGCGGGAGAGGGTCATGTGCCAGCGCCGCCAGAAGTCCTGGAGCGACGTGGCGGCGTACGGCGAGTCGAAGTTCTGCGGAAAGGCGAAGCCGAGCAGGAGCGCGATCCCGATCGCCATGTCGGTGTAGCCGGAGAAGTCCGCGTAGATCTGCACGGCGTAGGCGTAGACACCGATCAGGAGCTCGAGCGAGGAGTGCTGGTCGGGCGCTCCGAACACGGGGTCGACGATCGAGCCGGCGAGGAAGTTCGCGATCACCACCTTCTTGAACAGGCCGGTGGCGATCAGGTAGAAGGCGCGGCTCGTGTCGACGCGCCGTGGGTCGCGCGGCGTGTCGAACTGGGGGATGAGCTCTCCCGGGCGCACGATCGGACCGGCCACGAGGTGCGGGAAGAACGACAGGTACACGGCGAACTTCTCCAGCGTGGTGGGCGCGAACTCGCCGCGGTAGGCGTCGACGACGTAGCTGATCGCCATGAAGGTGAAAAACGAGATCCCGACCGGCAGCACGATCGTCTTGACCGAGAACGGCAGGTCGAAGCCGACGATCGTGGCGACGTTCTGCGTGGAGTTGACGAAGAAGTCGTAGTACTTGAAGTACGCCAGCACCCCGATGTCCCCGGCGAGGGCCAGCACGAGCAGGAGCTTCCTGTGACGGTGGTCGCGGGAGCGCCAGATGCGCACGGCGAGCACCTGGTTCCAGAGCGTGCACCCCGCCAGCAGGAGGACGAAGCGCCAGTCCCACCACGCGTAGAAGACGTAGCTCGCGACGACGATGAACGGGCGCCAGCGGTGCACCCGCGGCATCAGAAGCCATGAGAGCGGCAGGACGAGCAGAAAGAAGATCGCGAAGGTCGCGGTGGGGAAGAGCACCGGCTGCGTAGCCTACTCACCGTCCTCGACCTTCCACCCGCGCGCCGCGGGCCGGCCGGCGTGCCGTTGACGCGCGCGTCAACGGTGACGAGGCTGGTCTCTCGATGGCGCAAGCCCAGGAGCGGAAGAGCCCTGGGAGGTCGGTCGACCACCTCGTGCCTCCGGCCGCGAGGCGGTGGCAGCCACCGCCGCTCCGGACCTCACCGCAGCGGAGCGAATCGGGCGGGGCAAGGCGGCGCGCGCCGAGACTCCACGCTCGCTCCACGCGGCGCGGGAACCCAGGCCGACCGGCCCGACCCGGTCGCAGTGCTGCCGTGCGGGAGTACCGCGAGGCAATGCGTCGATTCGCGCCGTGGCCTGCCCTCGACGTCTGGTACGCGCGGCTCGACCTCGATGAGATCGCGTCGATGTGGGCGCGACGGGCCAGGCGAAGCCGGCGCTGCGTTCGAGCGCACCGTCGCCAAGGCGCGGGCCAAGGACCGGCTGTACGCCTTCGCCACGCGGACGCACCTCGTCGACGACGAGCCTCGGCGGCGGCTGCTCGAGCGCTACCACTACGTCCACGCGGCCCGGAAGGTCGTCGGCGTCGGGAGCGTGGCACGCGCGTCTGGATCGTGCTGCTGCTCGGCACCGACCATGGCGACCCGCTCTTCCTCCAGCTCAAGGAGGCTCAGGCGTCGGTGCTCGAGCCGTTCCTCCCGCGCAGCCGGTTCTCCAACAACGGCCGGCGCGTGGTCGAGGGCCAGCGGCCGATGCAGGCCGCGAGCGACATCATGCTCGGCTGGGAACGGATGGAGTGGACGGACGGGCTCTCACACGACTTCTACGTTCGCCAGCTGTGCGATGCGAAGGCGTCGGTGCCGGTCGAGGCGATGGATCCCAAGGCCCTCCTCGTCTACGCGCAGATGTGCGGCTGGGCGCTCGCGCGGGCGCACGCACGCTGCGGCGATGCGATTGCGATCGGCGCGATCTCGGTTCCGGCATGTCCTTCGACGAAGCCCTCGTCTCGTTCGCCGAGGGTATGCCGACCAGAACGAGCGGGATTACCGGGCCCTCAGAGCTGCGGTCGACGCAGGTCGCGTGGTCGCGCAGGTCGGCCTCTGAGCGGAGGGAAGCCTGGTGCCCAGCGGCACTCGGCCGCTTCCCCCGATGGCCCTGGATCAGTCGTCGCGGCGCTCGTCGGTCGTCTCGACGTCCGGCGCAGGCGACGGCGGCAGCTTTGTCACCCCGGTCGCCGCGTCGGTCGAGCCGCCGCCGTCGAGCATCGTCTGCTCCACCGGGGGTATGTACCACGACGGGTCCGCGGGCAAAGGCTGCGGCGGCTCCGGCGGCGGCCGGAGCATGATCTCCGCGCGGCGGCGGTCGGCGCGCGAGGAGGCCCACTCGATCAGGGCGACGAGCACCCAGGCGCCTGCCATCACGCCTGCGATCGCGGGTGCGTCGAGCTCGGCGAGCGCCGCCGCAACGGCGACGGCGGCGAGGAACAGCAGCTCGAGCAGGAGTCGCGGCACCGTCGGTCTGCGCCGCACGGGAGGATCGAGCGCCGAGAGCCAGGCGTAGGACGCCGCAGCGGCTACGGGCTCGTCCCAGTCCGCCTCGACCTCCGGGAGCAGCGGGCCCATCCTGCGCACCTCGCCCTGCAGCTGCTCGATGCGCTCCGAAAGCTCGCGTAGCGACTCGGCGACCGTGTCGGCACCGTTCGCCCCGGGTTGCGGCACCGACGCCACCTAGAGACCCGACTCACGCATCGCGTCGATCGCCTCCTGCGCCTTCACGTGCACGTCGGCGCGGCGTTCCTCGAGCGTGCGCGGGTCGGCCGGCAGCATGTCGTCGTTCTCGACGCGGCTGTCGTCCAACCGGCGGCGGAGCTCTGCGGCGGGGTCCTCGACCGGGATCGCCTCGACGGGACCGGGAGCGCGCGAGCCCGAGCGCCGCGCAAGCCACCGCCCGAGCGCGGCGATCCCGACGAGGCCGGCGATCCAGACAACGGCCCTTCTCACGGCGCGCTTCCCACCCGGCCGATGCTAGCGCGACGGCAGGCGGGTCGTCTCGTCCGTGGTCCGTTTGAACGGTGCTGGGCCGCGGGCGCGCCGTACGAGCCGTGTCTATTTGAGCGGTGTTGGGCCGCGGGCGGCCCTCTTCAGGGATTTTTGCGCGTTGTGGGATCCGCGGGAGCGGATCCCACAACCTGCGCCGAAAGCATCTGATCCCTGCTACCCTTCCGCGGCTTCCTGCTTCGCGGCGCCCGCCCGTTCCCGGCGGGATCACCCCGGCGAAGCCGACTCAGACCGAAGGAAGGAGAAGAGGGAACACGTGACCGACTACGAGATCCTGCTCCTGCTGGACCCCGACGCGGACGACGACAAGCAGACCGAGGTCGTCACGCGCACGCGCGAGCTGATCGAGAAGGGCGGCGGCGCCGTCGACCGCCACGACGTCTGGGGGCGACGAAGGCTCGCCTACGAGATCGACCGCAAGCACGACGGCAGCTACCACCTGCTCACCTTCGCCTGCTCGGCGCAGACGCTCGCAGAGGTGGAGCGCGTGCTCAAGATCGAAGACCTCGTGCTCCGGCACATGGCGACACGTCGGAAACAGGGGAGCCCCGTTCCGACCCTGGCGCCGGAGCCTCCGGCGAGCGACGATGCCGCGGAACCCGCTCTCGCGCCAGCACCAGAGGAGGAATAGCTGTGGCTGCCTCGATCAACCGCGTCATCCTCGTCGGCAACCTCACGCGCGACCCCGAGCTCCGACACACGCCGTCGGGCACCGCTGTCTGCTCCCTGCGGCTTGCCGTCAACTCGCGCCGGAAGGACGAGACCGGCCAGTGGGTCGACAAGCCGAACTACTTCTCCGTCACCGTGTGGGGCACGCAGGGCGAGAACTGCGCCCAGTACCTCGCCAAGGGCCGCCCGGTCGCCATCGACGGCCGGCTCGACTGGCGCGAGTGGGAGTCGCAGGACGGCGGCAAGCGCGAAGCCGTCGAGGTCGTGGCCGACACCGTCCAGTTCCTGGGCGCCCGCGGCGACGGCGACGGGGGCGGCGGGTACGTGCCCGCGGAGAGCGCCGCGCCGGCTCAGGCGGATGCGGACTTTGCCACGTCCGCCAGCGACGACGACATCCCGTTCTAGCGAGGTCCAAGAATGAGCACGATGCGCAGCAAGCCGAAACGCGGGCGCGACGAGCGTCCGGCGAAGCGGAAGTTCATCAAGCTGTCGATCGAGGAGATCGACTACAAGAACGTGAACCTGCTCCGCCGCTTCATCACGGAGAAAGGGAAGATCCGCAGCCGCCGGATCACCGGCCTGTCCAAGCAGCAGCAGGCAGCCGTCGCGCGCGAGATCAAGCGCGCGCGGGAGATGGCCCTCCTGCCGTATCAGACGAGGTGACGATGGAGGTCATCCTGACCCAGGACGTCGACAAGGTCGGTCTCAAGGGCGAGGTCGTCGACGTCAAGCGCGGCTACGCGCGCAACTTCCTGCTCCCTCGGCGCCTCGCGGAGGTCGCCACCCGGGGCCGGGTCGCGGAGCTCCGGCGGCTGGACGAGGAGCGGGCGAGGCACGAAGCGAGGAGCGCCGAGCAGGCGCAGGACATCGCCGACCTGCTCGTGAAGACGGTGCTCCGCTTCGAGGTCAAGGCCGGCCCGACCGGGTCGCTGTTCGGCTCCGTCACGCCGACCGATATCGCCGACGAGATCTGGCGCACGCGCAAGGTCCGCGTCGACAGGCGCAAGATCGAGGTCGATGCGATCAAGCGGATCGGCCGCTACACCGTCTCGATCCAGGTCTACGACGGTGTGACCGCCGAGGTCAAGACCCTCGTCGTACCCGAGGGCGGCGAGCTACCGCCCGACGAGGAGCTCGCGGCGATGGAGGCGGCGGAGGCGGCCGCCGCGGCGGAGACCGCGGCGACCGTCGAGACCACCGACCTCGACGCGCTCGTCGCCGCGGAGGACGCCGAGGTCTCAGCGGACGATGCTGAGGTCGCAGCGGCGGACACCGACGCCGAGCATCAGCCTCTCGCCGAGCTGGAGCAGGGCGAGTAGGGACTCCCCCACGGCTCTCCACAGGCCTGTGGAGAGCCGTGGGAACTTCCCGCTCCGTGCGGCCATCTCGCTGTGCGCAATCTCGCGGAGGCTGGGGACGAAGTGCGTCCCGGCGTGGATCGTGTCCGGCCGCGGCGATATCCTGAGAGCGAACATGTGTTCCTGTAGCCTCGTTTTCCCTGCTCGCCGTGGATGGCATCCGTACACAGCGTGTGTACAGGCCGTGGGCAAGACGCGACCCGCCCGACGCGATAGGACTCCCACGCTGTGTCTTCAACCGCGATGTCCTCGATTACACCGGTGTCCTCGATAACACCGGTGTCCTCGGTAAGCCGATGTCAGTGACCGCCGCCCCCGCCGCCAACGTGCCGCCCCAGAACGTCGAAGCCGAGGAGTCGGTCCTCGGCGCGATGCTCCTGTCGCCGAACGCGATCGGCGCCGTTACCGAGATCCTCGACGCGTCGGACTTCTATCGCGACCGCCACGGAACGATCTACCGCGCCGCGCTCGCGCTCTGGGCCAAGGGGGAGCCGGTCGACGCGATCACGCTCGCGGACGAGCTCGACGAGCGGGGCGAGCTCGAGCGGGTGGGCGGCAATGCCAAGGTCGCTGAGCTCGCGGCGCTCGTCCCGGCGACGTCGAACGTCGAGCATTACGCGCGCATCGTCAAGGAGATGGCCACGCTCCGTGGGCTCGTCCGGGTCGGCTCGGAGATCGCCCGCCTCGGCCAGGAGCGCGAGGGCGAGACAGCCGACCTCGTCGACCGCGCCGAGCAGCTCGTCTTCGAGCTCGCCCAGCAGCGCGTCAGGGGGGATTTCGATCACATCGAAGCGCTCCTGAAAGAGAGCTTCGAGCGGATCATGCACCTGTACGAGGCAGGCGCCGAGATCACCGGGGTGCCGACCGGGTTCAAGGAGATCGACCTGCTCACCTCCGGCTTGCAGCCCGGCAACCTGGTCATCCTCGCAGCCCGCCCCTCGATGGGGAAGTCGGCGCTCGCGCTCTGCACGGCAGCCAACCTCGGCGTGCGGCAAGAGGTACCCGTGGCGCTGTTCACGCTCGAGATGTCGAAGTCGGAGGTGACGCAGCGGCTCATGTGCTCGGAGGCGAAGGTCGAGTCGCAGCGGCTCCGCTCGGGCCGCCTCGCCCAGGACGACTGGCCGCGTCTCACGGCGGCCTGCGACAAGCTGACGAAGGCGCCGATCTATGTCGACGACACCGGCTCGATCACGATGATGGAGCTCCGGTCGAAAGCGCGACGCCTCAAGTCCCGCGAGCCCGGCCTGGGCCTGATCATCGTCGACTACATCCAGCTGATGAGCACGGGCGCATCGGTCGAGAACCGCGTGCAGGAGGTGTCGCAGATCTCGAGGCAGCTGAAGGTGCTCGCACGCGATCTCGACGTCCCGATTCTCGCGCTCTCGCAGCTCTCCCGCGCGGTCGAGCAGCGCCACGACAAGCGACCGATCCTCTCCGACCTGCGCGAGTCCGGCTCGATCGAGCAGGATGCCGACCTCGTCGCGTTCGTCTACCGCGACGAGTACTACAACGGCGAGGAGTCCGACGCGCAGGGGCTCGCCGAGGTGATCCTCTCCAAGCACCGCAACGGCCCGACGGGCATGGTCAAGCTCAGCTTCCTCAAGCGCTACGCGAAGTTCGCCGACCTGGCGTCGACCTGATCGGTCACTGTGGCTGCCGGAAGCAGCACCAGAGGCGCAGGCCGCTCGCCGGCTCGACTACGTCCGCGACGGCCTCGAATCCGTGGCGCTCGTACAGCGGCAGCGTTCGCTCGGCCAGCGTCTCGAGGTAGCAGCTCTCCCGCTCGGCATCGAGGCGGGCCAGCAGCGGGCGCAGAAGCTGTCCTCCCACGCCCCACCCTGGCGGCCCGGTTGGACGCCGATCAGCGCCGGTCAGGCCCCCGTCGCCGCCAGCCGCTCCGCGACGATCGAGCCGACGCTCCTCGCGGTGACGCTGTGACCCGTGACGGCGACCAGGAACGGCTCGCGCTCGATCACGAGCAGCTCTGCATCCGTCGTCGCAGTGACGCTGGCGGTGCGCGGCACATCGCACAGCAGGGCGATCTCGCCGAACCCCTCGCCCCGCTCGAGCGTGGCGACGTGAGAGAGATCGCGCTGGCAGCGTACACCACTCCCGGATCGGCCCCTCGAGGATCAGGCCGGCCAGCGCGGGCGCCACGACCAGTCCGACGCTGAGTATCCAGCCCGTGATCGCGTTCAGCGCAACCAGTTGCTCTGTCGTCCGGGCGATGCCGGGAGACACGACGGCATGCGCCGGATGCGTGACCGTCAGCACCGTGGCCACGATCGCCGCGAGGGCGTAGGAGACAATCGATGGCGCTCCCGCGAGGAGCGTCGCCGCCGTCGCGCCCATGGCCAGCGACTGCATCGTGTAGCCGAAGACGAGGACGTTGCTCGCGCCGTACCGGTCGATCAACGGGCCGGCGAACGGCGCGCACAGCGCAGTCGGCGTCAGCAACGCCAGGGCGACGACACCGGTCGTCGTCGGCCCTCCCTTGCTCGTACGCGAAGACGAGAATGGCGACCCACGGACCGAACTCCGCGATCCGGTACAGGGCGAGCGCGGACCCGGCCCGCAGCAGCAACGGATCGTGAGCCAGCGTCCGCAGTGGAGAAGTGGACGCCGCCAAGAAGCGAGCCTACAAGCGGCAACCGACCCAGGTCGTCGCCTCGGCGCGCGACGCGCCGTTGGCGAGCGGCTACGTCGTCGGCGCCACGGTCGCGCTCCCCGTCGCTGCGGCGCTCTCCCAGTAGCGGTTGAGCGAGCCTTGCACCTTCACGAACCAGACGATGGCCGGGATGATGAAGATCCCGAACGGGAACAGCCACAGCCCCGTCCAGCCGGTGATCGGCTTCTCCTTGCCGGCGCGGGCGTACATGTTCCCGACCTCGGACGGGATCACGAACGCGCTCACGGCGGCGATCAGGATCCAGACGACGAGGCCGAGCACGCCGCCGAGGCCCTCGCCGGTGTGGTCCTTCATCTCCTGTTGCGTCTTGTAGACCCAGTACAGCCAGTAAATGCCGAGCGTGATGATCCCGATCAGGATCACGAAGGCCACGCCGCGGCGCTGACCGAGCGGGCCTCCCGTGACGGTCGTGGTGCTCATGGCGAACCTCCTGCGGTGGGACGACTCGGGCCGTGTGACGTCTTCGGTGCGCCCGCACGTCTCCCTGCGCCGGTCAGGCAGGCGGCTCGAGCGCGGGCGAGTGGCTGCTGGCGCCTACGCCGGTGCAGGCCACTGCGGCGGCCGTGGGTGCTCCCGCTCGATCGTCTCCCAGTCTGCGCGGATCGGCGAGAACGCCTCGATCACGACCGCGCCTGCGGGGCCGACGTGGATCTCGTGCGGCACGTGGGAGTGGATGCACCAGGTGTTGCCGGCGCCGAGCTCGCGCGTCTCGTCGCCGACGCGAAACGTCAGTGAGCCGCTGAGCAGGATCCCGACCTGCTCCGACTCGTGGGAGTGCTCGGGAATCGGGCGGTCCGGCTCGAGCTCGATCACGCTGAATGTCACCCGGTCGCCGTGCACGGCCCGCGCCGCGACCCCTGCCCAGATCCGTTGCGGCCCGATGCCTGCGAGGTCACCGAAGGCGCTCATGGCCACAGCCTAGAGCCATCGACGTCTCGGGAGCGAGTAGGCGCGTGGTCGCGCGACTCTGCAAGACTGACCCACGTGCCCGCGACCGTGATCGTCGGCGCGCAGTGGGGCGACGAGGGGAAGGGCAAGATCGTCGACCTGCTCGCCCAGGACTCCGACCTCGTCTGCCGCTACCAGGGCGGCCCCAACGCGGGGCACACGATCGTCGTCGGGGACGAGACGTACAAGATCCGCCAGATTCCCTCCGGGATCGTGGCCGGGAAGGCCAGCGCGATCGGAGCGGGCTGCGTGGTCGACCCCGCCGTCCTGATCGGCGAGCTCGACGACCTCGAGGCGCGCGGCCACGTCGACGGCCGGCCTCGTCTTCGTCTCGGGCAACGCGCACCTGATCATGCCCTGGCACGTGGCGCTCGACGGCGCCCGTGAGCGGCGGCTCGGCGACGCTGCAGATCGGCACGACGCGGCGCGGCATCGGCCCCGCCTACGCGGACAAGGCGACGCGCATCGGCATCCGTGTGCAGGACCTGCTCGACCCGAAGATCCTGCGTCAGAAGATCGAGCTCGCGGCAGGCGAGAAGAACGTCTGGCTGGAGCGCGTCTACGGGCTCGATGCCGTTCGACCCGGAGGAGGTGGTGACGACGTACGAGGGGTACGCGCGACGACTGGCGCCGTACGTCGCAGACACCTCGCTGCTCGTCGACCGTGCGCTGACGGCGGGGCAGCGCGTGCTGTTCGAGGGCGCCCAGGGCACGCTGCTCGATCTCGATCACGGCACGTACCCGTTCGTCACCTCGTCCAGCCCGGTCGCGGCGGGCGCGGCGGTGAGCTTCGGCATCGGCCCGAACCGGATCGACGAGGTGCTCGGCGTCGCGAAGGCCTACGTCACGCGGGTCGGCGAGGGCCCGTTCCCGAGCGAGATCGAGGGTCGCCGCGCAACGAGCGCGTGCGCGAGCTCGGCGGCGGAGTTCGGCACCGTCACGGGTCGTGAGCGGCGTTGCGGCTGGCTCGACCTCGTCGCGCTCCGCTTCGCCGTGCGCGTCAACGGGATCACCTCGCTCGCGCTCACCAAGCTCGACGTCCTCTCCGAGTTCGCGGAGCTCCCCGTGTGCGTCCGGTACCGGCTCCCGGACGGCAGCGAGACGACGGACTTCCCGGCGCACCAGAGCGACTTCCACCACTGCGCCCCCGTGTTCGAGACGCTGCCCGGGTGGGAGCGGGCGCTGGACGAGACAGCCCTGCCGGGCGCCGCGCTGGACTACGTCGGCTTCGTCTCGCGGGCACTCGACGTCCCGATCGGTCTCGTCGGCACGGGCGCTGCCCGCGCGAGCGTGCTGACGCTCTCGTGAGCCGGGGATCCGGCGCCTATGGCACGCGGCCGCTGACGAGCCAGGCGCGAGCCACGAGCTGGAACGCTCCCGACGGTCTGCCGAGACGCTCCCAGCACGCGGCGGCGAGCGCCTCGCGTTGCTCGGCCCGCAGGGACGCGCAGTAGACGCCGCCCGGCCCGACGCCGAGCGTGAACGGCTCCCAGTAGTCGTCGAAGTCCTCGAAGTGCGAGGTGATCGACGAGCTCCCCGGTCGCAACCCCCTCGAGCCCCGCTGCGCCCCAGAGCGTCGCGAGCTCGACCGCTGCGCAGAGCGGCATCGTCCCCTCGTCGGGTGCCTCGGGATCGACCGAGACCGCGGCGTCCCAGAAGGCGCGCAGGATGGTCATGCCCTCCCGATAGTCCCAGGTGCACGCGGCGACCCGGCCGCCGCGTCGCGTCACGCGGCGCATCTCGGCCACGCCGGCGCGGGCATCGGTCATGAAGTTGACGACGAGCTGGGACAGGGCGGCATCGAACGAATCGTCGGGGAAGGGGAGCCTCTCCGCGGCGGCGACCACCGTCTCGACTCCCGGCAGAGCCGAGCTGCACGCAGCGGCGAACGGTTCCGAGGGGTCGACGCCCGTCACATGATCGGGCCCGAGGATGCGGGCGAGTTCAGCCGCGAGCGCTCCCGTGCCGCAACCCACGTCCAGCACGCGGTCTCCGGGTTGCACGCCGACTGCGGCGACGAAGGCCCGGGCGAGCCGTCGCGCATGCCTTCCCATGTACTGCTCGTACGCGTCCGGCAGACGAAAACCCGTGCTGCCGTCGCTCATGCCGACAGCCTGGGAGCGCGCGTACCTCCCGTCAAGGTGCGTCACTAGACTCGGCCCGTGCGGGTTCTGGTGGTCGGCTCGGGGGGGCGCGAGCACGCGCTCGCGTGGAAGCTCGTCCAGTCGCGATCGGTGGATGAGCTCCACGCCGCGCCGGGGAACCCCGGAATCGCCCAACTCGGCCACTGCCACCCGGTGCGGGCGGACGATCCGGACGCGCTGCTCGGCCTCGTGCGGTCGCTCGCCGCCGATCTCGTCGTCGTCGGTCCCGAGGCGCCGCTCGTCGACGGTCTCGGGGACGTGCTCCGCCATGCAGGCGTGGCCGTGTTCGGCCCCAGTGCGGCCGCAGCGCAGATCGAGGGCTCGAAGAGGTTCGCCAAGGACGTGCTTGAAGCGGCTGACGTTCCCACCGCGCAGCGGCTCGACGCGCCCGCGGTGCCGTGCGTCGTCAAGGCCGACGGTCTCGCCGCGGGAAAAGGCGTCGTCGTGTGCCGGACGGACGACGAGTTGGTGGCCGGACTCGAGGCGGTGGCGGAGATCGGTGGCGAGCTGCTCGTGGAGGAGCTGCTCGAGGGGCCCGAGCTGTCGCTCTTCGCCCTGTGCGACGGGCGCGACGCGGTCCCGCTGCCGCCGGCGCAGGACTTCAAGCGCGCCTTCGACGGCGACACCGGACCGAACACCGGTGGCATGGGCGCCCTTGCGCCCGTGCCCGGTCACGACCGAGCCGATGTCGAGGAGCTCGTCGAGCGGGTGCACCGTCCGGTGTTGCGCGAGCTCGCCGCCAGGGGCACGCCGTTCGTCGGCCTCCTGTATGCCGGACTGATGCTGACGCCCGAGGGGCCCAGGGTGCTCGAGTTCAACTGCCGCTTCGGCGACCCCGAGACGCAAGCCGTGGTCCCGCTCGTCGATTCCGACCTCGTGGAGGCGCTGCACGCCGCCGCCGTCGGCGACCTGCGCGGCCTCGAAGTGGGGCAGGCGTCCGGCGCCGCCGTGACCGTTGTCCTCGCCGCCGGCGACTACCCGGCGTCCGGCGACCGCGGCTCGCCGATCGGCGGCATCGAGGCGGCCGAGGCGACGGGTGCCCTCGTCTTCCAAGCCGGCACAGCCCTCCGCGACGGCGTGGTCGTCACCAACGGCGGACGCGTCCTCTCGGTGACCGGGACGGGAGAGACGATCCGGGCCGCCCGGGAGGCGGCGTACGTCGCGGCCGAGCTGATCTCGTTCGCCGGCGTGCGGCGCCGCGAGGACATCGCGCTCGCGGCTGCGGCGGTGTAGGGAGGTCAGGGCGCCCGGGTCGAGACGATGCCTACGCCGGCGGCCCGAGCTCGATGATCGCGTCTTGCGCGTCGTAGTCGACCGTCCACCGTTCGTTTCGCCGCAGGCGGTCTCCGGCGAAGACCTGGCGCGTGTAGTCGACCGAGAACCCGGGGTCGCCGGCGTCCTGCACCTGCTCGCGGCTGCCGCGGGGCTTGTCGTAATTCGTGACCGTGCGCGTGACGGGCTGGACGTAGTCGTACGGCTCGCCGGTGGTCGTCGTCACGCGGCGCCCGAGCTTCGACGAGAAGAAGCGCACGGAGATCGACGTGTCGGTCGCCGTGACGGCCATCAGGATCCCGGCCGGCCAGTCGTTCTTGAAGATCAGCTCGGGCCCGCCCCACGACACCGTCGCCTCGCGCCCCATCGGGTAGCGGGAGATGTAGAACTGGTGCGGGCTGTGGGCGATCAGCTGCAGCCCGGCGAAGAACGCGGCGTTGTACATCGTCGTAGCCACCTGGCTGACGCCGCCGCCGACGGCCTCCTCCAGGCGGCCGGCATAGATCTGCGGTGCCTCGACGAAGCCACGCGCCGTAGTCCGCCGCCCCAGCGCCTGGTTCAACGAGAACGTCTGGCCCGGAGCGAGCAGCGTCCCGTCGAGGATCTGCGCCGCCCGCTGGATGTTCGTCACGCGAGGCGCACAGCAGGGGTACTCGGTCGTGAACTCGGCGACAGGCTCCCGGATCTGGAGAGCGCGCGCCTGTTCGGTCGTCAGGGCCGGTCGCGCGGTCCGCAGCCGCACGCGGTGGACGCGGCGGTCGAGGTCGAAGCCGAGCGATCGCGCGAGGCCTTCGACGTCGAGCTTGCGGCCGAGCGTGGAAGGGAGGAGCGAGACGCGGTCGCCGTCGACCACGAAGCGTGTGTCCGTGGCCCCCCGCTCCAGTCCACCGAGTGTCTGCCGCAGGCGCCTGCCGATCACACCGGGGTCGAGCACGACGTCGATGGTCGGACCGTTCGCCTGGAAGCGGAGCGCCTTGCGCAGGGTCTGGCGCCGGATCGTGACGCGGGCCGCCCTCAGCCGGACGATGCGCGCTCTGGCAATCAGGGCTGCTGCTCTGGCGCCCGCCGCCTCGGCTGCCTCGGTCGTCACTGCGGGCGGCACCGTCCGGAGCGGCACCCGGACGCGGGGCGCAAGCCTGCGGAGACGTGTGTTGAGCGCTCCGCGGTCGACCGCGGTGCCCTCGACAGCCGGGCGCGTGACGATACCAAGGCCGACCACGCGCACCCTTGCGTCTCGCGCCGGACGGGCCAGCACGGCATCGACCTGGTCGGCGAACGCTGCCACCAGCCGGCGCTCGAGCGCGAACCGCAGCGGCACGTCTCGACCGCCCACGCCAAGATGGCCGAGCACGCGCTCCAGCGGTCCCGCCTCGTCCGCGAGCGACAGCGCCTCGTCGACGAGCGGCCGCGCTCCGAGACGTGCAGCAGTTACGGTGAGCTCCGAGTCCTCGCCAACGACGGCGATCGGCGCGCTGGCCCGCACCGCTGCCTCGCGCTCCACAGCCTGACGGGCCTCGTCGTACGTGCGCCCGCCCACGTCGATGCCGGCGACGGTCGTGCCCGCGGGCACGCGATTCCGGTCGCGAACGAGCAGCCAGCCGGCGACCGCGACGAGGAGGGCGAGCACGACTGCCGCGAGCGTGAGCAGGGGCGGGCGCCGCCGGCGGGTCCGGCGGCGGCGGAGCTGTTCCTGTGTCAGCAGGGGCGGAGGCTGCGGGCTCACTCGGGGGCGGGTATGGCGTCGGGCGGCGGCGTCGGGACGTCAAACGATGCCAGCCGGGCGGCGGCGGTGTGCGCGTAGCTCGTCACCCTTCGCGTCGGGACGGTCACGTGGCCGCCCGTCAGAAGGTCGAGGCGATGCGCTACCCGCGGAATCCGGAGGCGTTCCGGGTCGATATCGCCGCGCTGGCTGCTGGTCCGGCAGCAGCACTCCGCAGAGTCTCCGGTTTCCCCAGCAACTCGTACGGCGAGCACGCTGCGGGAGCGTTCGGGCAACCCCTGCCGGGGACGGCCGGAAGCCCACTCTAGAATCGAGCTGTGATCGCCCGCTACAGCCGTCCCGCCATGATCCGCGTCTGGTCCGAGGAGGCGAAGCTCGCGCGCTGGCTGGAGGTCGAGCTGGCCGCCCTCGACGGCTGGGCGATCGTCGGCGGCGTGCCTGGCCCGGCTGCCGACGCCATCCGCGAGCAGGCGGTGCCCCCGACGCCGGAGCGTGTCGCCGAGCTCGAGCGTGAGACGAACCACGACGTCGCGGCGTTCGTCGACGCGGTGGCCGAGACGCTCGGGCCCGAGGGACGGTGGCTTCACTACGGCCTCACGTCGTCCGACGTCGTCGACACGGCACTCGCCCTGACCGTGCGCGAGGCCGGCGCGCTCGTCCTCGACGGGGTCGATCGCGCGTTCGGTGCTGTCGCCGGCCGCGCCGAGGAGCACCGCGAGACGCTCTGCATCGGACGCACGCACGGAGTGCACGCGGAGCCGACGACGTTCGGGCTCAAGCTCGCCGGCTGGGCCTTCCAGCTCCAGCGCGATCGCCTGCGGCTCGTCCGCGCACTCGAGGGGATGCGTGTCGGGAAGCTCTCGGGCGTCGTCGGTACCTATGCTGCGATCGATCCGGAGGTGGAGCGGATTGCCTGCGAGCGGCTCGGTTTGGAGCCCTCGCCAAGCTCGACGCAGATCCTCCAGCGCGACCGCCATGCCGAGTTGCTGGGAGCGCTGGCGCTCCTGGCGTCCTCGCTCGATCGCTTCGCGACGGAGATCCGGCACCTCGCGCGCACCGAGGTGCGCGAGGTCGAGGAGCCGTTCGGGCGCGGGCAGAAGGGGTCCTCGGCGATGCCGCACAAGCGTAACCCGATCACGGCCGAGCGCATCTGCGGGCTGGCGCGCGTCGTGCGTGCCAACGCGCTCGTCGGCCTCGAGAACGTCGCGCTCTGGCACGAGCGGGACATCTCACACTCCTCCGCCGAGCGGATCGTCCTTCCCGACTCGTTCCTCGCGGTCGACTACATGCTCGACCGCTTCGCGTGGCTCATGGAGGGGCTCGTCATCCGCGCCGAGCGGATGCGCGAGAACCTCGCGGCCGGTCACGGCCTCTTTTTCAGCCAGCGGCTCCTGCTCGCGCTCGTCGAGGGCGGTCTGGCGCGCGACGACGCCTACCGGCTCGTCCAGCGAAACGCGATGCGCGCGTGGGACGAAGGCCTCGACTTCCGCAGCCTCGCCGCGGCCGACCCCGAGATCGCCCCCCGCGTCGATCTCGACACGGTGTTCGACCTTGCTGCCTACACTCGGCATGCCGACGTCGTCTTCGATCGCCTGCGCGCTGCCGCGGGTGTCCGCGAGGAGCGTCTCCATGCCTGAAGCCGTCCACCTCGCGAGCGGGAAGGTTCGTGAGATCTACGCGCTCGACGACGATCACCTGCTCCTCGTGGCCTCGGATCGTATCTCCACCTTCGACGTCGTTCTGCCGACGCCGATCCCGGACAAGGGCCGCGTGCTGACCGGGCTGTCGGCCTTCTGGTTCGCCCGGACCCGGGAGATCGTCCCCAACCACCTGTGCGAGCTACGGCCGGACGGGAGATCCGTCGAGGTGCGGAGGCTCGAGATGCTCCCCGTGGAGATCGTCGTGCGCGGCTACCTCGCCGGCTCCGGGTGGAGGGACTACGTCCGCACCGGCGGGATCTGCGGCCACGTCCTCCCCGCCGGCCTTCGCGAGTCCGAACGCCTGCCGGCGCCGATCGTGACGCCGGCGACCAAGGCCACGACCGGCCACGACGAGAACATCGACGAGGCTGGCGCTGCCGCGCTCTGCGGAGCTGAGCGCTACGCCGCGGCGCGCGAGGCCGCGCTCGAGCTCTACGCGTACGCATCGAGCCACGCCGAGAGCCGCGGGATCATCGTGGCCGACACGAAGTTCGAGCTCGGGATCGATCGGGACGGTGTGCTGCGGCTCGGCGACGAGGCGCTCACCCCCGACTCGTCGCGGTTCTGGCCAGTCGAGGGATACGTGCCAGGCCGGGCGCAACCGTCGTTCGACAAGCAATTCGTTCGGGACTGGTGCGAGACGACCGACTGGGACAAGACGCCGCCGGGGCCGGAGCTGCCGGCCCACGTCGTCGACGGCACGCGGGCTCGGTATCTGGAGGCGTTCGAGCAGCTCACCGGGATCGCGTTCGACGCGTACCGATCCGATCCGCAGGTGGTGCTGTGAGGGCGACGGTGCTCGTGCGGCCCAAGCCGGGCATCCTGGACCCACAGGGCGAAGCGGTGCAAAGCTCCCTCGTTACGCTCGGGTTCCCGGTGGCCGCGGCGCGGATCGGGCGCATCGTCGACCTCGAGCTCGACACCGACGATCCGGCCGTGGCCCGGGAGCAGGTGGAGCGCATGTGCCGGGAGCTGCTCGCGAATCCGCTGATCGAGAGCGTCGAGATCCACGTCGGGGAGGCGTCGTGAGCGACCGTCCTGTCATTGCGGTGATCACGTTCCCGGGCTCCAACGACGACGGGGACGCTGCCCTCGCGCTCGACCTCCTCGGATCGCAGCCGGTGAGCGTCTGGCACGCGGACGCTCTGCCGGCGGGGGTCGGCGCGATCGTGCTGCCCGGCGGCTTCTCGTACGGGGACTACCTGCGCTGCGGCGCGATCGCTCGGTTCGCCCCCGTGATGGCGGACGTGATCCGCTTCGCCGTCGCCGGCGGGCCGGTGCTCGGCATCTGCAACGGCTTCCAGATCCTGTGCGAGGCGGGGCTCCTCCCCGGCGTGCTACGCCTCAACCGACAGCTGGAGTTCGTCTGCCGGGACGTCACGGTCGTGGTCGAGCGTGCGAATACCCCCTACACATCCGGCTGCGCGATCGGCGACGAGCTCGTGGTCCCCGTCAAGCACGGCGAGGGCAACTGGTTTGCGGACGACGCCCTCTATGCCGAGCTCGAAGACCGGGGGCAGATCGTGCTCCGCTACGTCGATGACGTGAACGGTGCGCTGGGCCGAGTAGCGGCGGTCGTCAACCCTTCCGGCAACGTGATGGGGCTCATGCCGCACCCCGAGCACGCCGTCGATCCGCTGCTCGGCCCCACGGGCGGCAGGCCGATTCTCGAAGGCCTCGTCACGGCTGCCCGCGAGCGGGCGCTCGCCTCGGTGTGAGCCTCGATCGAGATGTCGTCAGCGGCGCCCCAGGAGCGCCTCCTTCAACGCGGGTGTGCGCTCGAGACCGGCGTGCAGCTTGGCGAGGTCGCGCGCTCGCAGCGTGACCGGCCCCCGGCGCGCCGTTCCGTCGGTCGCATAGGCAAACCGGACGAGACGCTCTCCGCCCTTCGCCTCAAGCAGCTGGACGTGTGCCGCGAAGCGTCTCTCGCCGGCCCGCTGCTGCACCGTCAGCTCCTCGAGCGTCTCCGCCTTCCCCCACGGTGTCGTGATCGTCGCCATGCCGCCAATGTAGCGGCTGATCTGTGACGTGTCCGTGCCGGCTTCGTGCCGGTTCTACGCGCTGCCGTGGCGGCGACGGTACGTGCGTACCTTCTCGCGGTTGCCGCAGACGTCCATCGAGCACCACGCGCGCGAGTGGTTGCGCGCACGGTCGTAGTAGACCCAGCGACAGCTCTCCGAGCGACAAGCCTTGAGCCGCGGCCAGGTGCCGTCCTGCAGCGAGAGCGCCGCGGCGGCGACGATGCGGCCGAGCGCGCCGTCGACCCCGGTTGCCGTTGGCGTCGCGACGAGCGTCCCATCGACGAAGCGCAGCTCCACGCGCGCCCGGCGCGAGATCGCCTCCACCGCAGCGTGTGCGGCCGCCGTGTCGACGTCGACGTGGTTGTTGGCGAGAAGCAGGTCGCGGAGTGCCTCGCGCAGCTGCCGCGCCCGCCGCACGTCGCCGGTGGAGACAGGATCGGTCTCGGCGTCACGTTCTGCAATCCAGGCACCCAGCGACGCCGGCTCCGCCAGCGCGTCCTCTCCGGTCTCCACGTCGAGCGTGTTCACGAAGTCACGCACGAGCGTGACATGAATCGGAATTTCGACCGTCATAACCAGTAATCCGAATTGAGAGGTTACGTAACCGGCGATAGATTAACAGCAGTGTCAAGCCAGAGGAGGCCAAGGTGCTGCACAACATCGACTTCCTGACCGTGATCTCCGCTGACCGGCGCCGCGACGCACACGAGGCGGCGCGCCGGGGCGAGCTGGTCAAGGCCGCCCGCCGGCGGCCCGCTGCACCGGACCGGGCGCCGGCGTCCGACGTCGTGATCCGCCTGTCCCGGGCGGATGACACCGCGGCGCTCGAGCGGCTGGCGATCCTCTCCGAACGGCCACTGGCGCGCGGATCGTTCGTCGTCGCCGAGCAATGGGGCACGCTCGTGGCCGCGCTCCCGCTCGATGTCCCCGGCGACGTCCTTCGAGACCCGTTCCGCCCTGCGCACGGCCTCGTCGATCTGCTCAAGCTGCGCGCGCGGCAGGTACGGGACGCGGAGAGAAGGCCGTCCCGTTTCCGGCTCAGGGGGCTGGCGCGAGTCTGAGCGCGGGTCCGCCTGCGCAGCCGTCGTATCCTGCCCCGCGTGTACGACTACGTCGTGGTCGGGGCGGGATCTGCCGGGTGCGTTGTCACCGCCAGGCTGACCGAGGACCCGAACGTGAGCGTGCTCTTGCTGGAGGCAGGGCCGCGCGATCGCAAGCTCGAGATCAGGATCCCCGCAGCGTTCTCGAAGCTCTACGACTCCGCAGTGGACTGGGGTTACCGCACGGCTCCGCAGCCGGGTCTCGGCGGCCGCGAGGTCTTCTTTCCGCGCGGCAAGGTCGTCGGCGGCTCGTCGTCGATCAACGCGATGATGGTTCTCCGCGGGAGCCGGAGCGACCAGGACGAGTGGGGGCTGCCCGGCTGGACGTCGCAGAACACCGACGCGCCATATGCGCGGAGCGCGGCTGGGCCGTTTCCGATCGGCGCTCTCCCGCAGCCGCACCCCCTCACGGAAGCCTTCGTCGCGGCGGCGGTCGAGGCGGGCATCCCCAGCACCTCGGACCTCAACGCCGTCGACGGGGAGCGGGTCGGCCTCACCCCCGTCTCCCAGCGGCGCGGGCGACGGTGGAGTGTCGCCGACGGCTATCTCAAGCCCGCCTTGCGGCGTCCGAACCTCACCCTCGTGACCCGTGCGCACGCGACCTGCGTCCTCGTGGCTGCGGGCCGGGCTCGCGGCGTTGCGTACCGGTCGAACGGCAAGGCGGGCGAGGCGGTGGCAGCTCGCGGCGTGATCCTCGCCGGGGGCGCGATCGACACGCCCAAGCTGCTCATGCTGTCGGGCATCGGGCCGCGTGAGCAGCTGGAGGCCGCAGGCCTGGCCGTCGCGCACGAAGCCCCGGGGGTGGGTCGCAACCTCCTCGACCACCTCGCCAACGGGATCCTCGTGGCGACCGAGGGGATCGAGACGCTCTACACCGCCGAGCGGCTGCGCCATCTGGTCACGTGGCTCCTGCGGCGGCGGGGCCCGCTCACCTCGAACGTCGCCGAGGGCGCGGCGTTCGTGCGCACCGATCCGTCGCTCCCTGGCCCCGACCTGGAGCTGATCTTCGCGCCCGTGCCGTTCGAGGAAGAAGGGCTGGGGCCGCCCTCGCGCCACGGCTTCACGATCGCCTCCGTGCTCCTGCAGCCGCGCAGCGTCGGGGACGTGCGCCTTCGCTCGGCCGACCCGGCCGATCCGCCCGTGATCGACCCGCGCTACCTCACGGATCAGGAGGGACACGATGCCGGCGTTCTCCTCCACGGGATCCGGCTGGCCCGCAGGATCGCTGCGTCGGAGCCGCTCGCTCGGCACGTCGCCCAGGAGTTCCTCCCGGGCCCGGATGCGCAGGACGACGACGATCTGCGGGCGCATCTGCGCCGCCATTCGCAGACGCTCTACCACCCGGTGGGAACCTGCCGGATGGGCCTCGACGCGAGCGCCGTTCTCGATCCCGAGCTTCGCGTCCGCGGGGTCGAGGGCCTGTGGGTCGTGGACGCCTCGGCCATCCCGCGCCTGCCGCGCGGCCACACGAACTGGCCCACCGTGATGCTCGCCGAGCGCGGCGCCGAGCTCATCCGCCGCGAGCGCTGAGACGCTCGCGGAGGAGGAGGGTCGCGCCCGCGGCACCTGCATCGGCCCGGCATGGCGAAGCGGCCGCTGCGCGGCCGCCTCGCCCCCGTTATCGGTGTCCTCAGCGGATCGCAACCCGCTGACGGGAGCGCCCGTGGCTGACGAGCAGGATCAGCGCGCCGCCGAGGAGGAGCGACAGGCCGATTCCACCGAGGACGCCGATCGTGGCGTCGCCCCAGTCGAAGCCGCCGGAGGAGAAGACCGTCGGCTGCGCGGGGGACAGGTCGGAGAGATGCTCGGGATAGGAGGCCACGCTCTCGCCGGACTGCATGGTGTCGATGCCGCGGCTGCCGGTAGCGCTCCAGAAGGTCGTTGGCGTCGGGACAAGGCGGTCGTGTGCGTCCTGGACCGCGGCGACCTGCGTCGCGGGCTCGATGGTTCCGGCCCGGTCGCTCGCGTCCTGGAGCGCCGCCTGCGAAACGGCGGCCGCGCGATCGTTCGCGTCGGACTGCGGGCCCGGGGCGGCCAGCACCGTCGGCGTCGCACCCAGCGCGAGCGCGGCCACTGCCGTCGCGATCTGTGCCTTGCGTGTCATCTCGGCTCCTCCTCGCTCGTGATCGCGTGGTGCGATCGTGTCCTGCGGAGGATCGGCGGGTCGGCTTCAGCTCGGCTAAACGCCGGGTAAACGCGCCGTGACGAGCATCTCCGGCCACCGTATCGTGGCCCCATGGAGTTCCGCGTCCTCGGGCCGTTCGACGTCCTCGACACGAACGGCCGGCAGCTCGAGCTCGGGCCGCCCAGGGCTCGAGCGCTGCTCGCCTTCCTCGTGCTCCACGCCAACGAGCTGGTCGCGACGGAGCGGCTCGTCGACGAGCTGTGGCCTGCCGGCGCACCGGACACGGCGGCGAAAGTCGTGCACGTCTACGTCTCGCAGCTCCGCAAGGCGCTGGGCGATGCTCGCGGCCTGCTCGCGACGCGACCACCCGGCTACGTGCTCTCGGTGGGGGAGGAAGATCTCGACCTGCGCCGCTTTGAGGCGCTGCTGGGCCGCGCAGAGACGCTGGCCGGCACCGAGCGAAGAGAGACGTTGGTGACAGCGCTCGGCCTGTGGCGCGGCGAACCGCTCGCCGAGTTCGCCTACGAGAGCTTCGCCCAGCCCGAGATCGCCCGGTTGCTCGAGCTGCGCCTGCTCGCGCTCGAGGCTCGCGTCGACGTCGATCTCGAGCTTGGTCGGTCGTCGGAGCTGGTGCCCGAGCTCGAGGCTCTCGTCGCGGACCAGCCGCTGCGCGAGCGCTTCCGGGAGCAGCTGATGCTCGCGCTGTACCGCGCCGGCCGCCAAGCCGACGCGCTGGCCGCCTATCGCGCGGGCCAGCACCTCCTGGCCGAGGAGCTCGGCCTCGAACCGGGTGAACAGCTGCGCGAGCTCGAGCGCGCCATCCTCCGTCAGGATCCCGCGCTCGCGCTCGCGGGCGCAGCGCCGGCTGCCGCCAGCGCCCCGGTGCCACGCTCCATCCTCGTCGTCCCCGCCGGCGCCGAGCTCGGCGAGCTGCTCGAGCTTGCCGTGCCGCTGGCCGCCGCTGCCGAGCCGGCGCGGGAGCTGCTGCTGGCCAGGGTGGTCCCCGCCGGCGAGCTGTCGGAGGCGAGCAACGCCCTCTCCACCCTGCGCACCGAGCTGGCGTCCGCCGGCACCACGGCGCGTGTGGCGGCCTTCTCCTCCGAGGCTCCGGGCGACGGTCTGCTCGTCGTCGGCCTCTCGGACCGCTGGCGCAGCGAGGGCCTCGGCGCGGTGCGGGAGGCTCTGGTCGCGAGCCCGGTCGCTCCGACGGTCTTCGTGCGCCGTGGCGTCCGGCCTGGCGGGCTTGCGCCGGAGCACACGCTGACGCGGTTCACGTGGTCGATCGCGCAGCCGGGAGCCTCGGGATGACCGACCCGCTCGTGCCCGGCACCCTGTTCGCCGGCTACCGGATCGACGAGATCGTCGGCCGCGGGGGCATGGGTGTCGTCTACAGAGCCACGGAGCTCGCGCTCGACCGTCCGGTGGCCCTCAAGCTGATCGCCCCCGAGCTCGCCGAGTCCTCTGAGCGCTTCCTCCACGAGTCACGGCTGCGCGCGCAGCGGTAGCTGCGACCTCGCTCGGCGCTCCACGCGACAATCGGATCCGTGATCGAGTTCCGACGCGTCACCGCGCTGCCGCCCTACGCCTTCGCGCAGGTCGACGGTCTCAAGCGGGAGCTGCGCCAGGCGGGGGAGGACGTGATCGACCTCGGCTTCGGCAATCCGGACGTGCCCTCGCCGGACGTGGCGGTGGCGAAGCTGGCCGAGGCGGCGCAGGATCCTCGCAACCACCGCTACTCGGCGAGCCGTGGCATCCCCAACCTGCGACGCGCCGTCGCGTCGCTGTACGACCGCCGCTTCGGAGTCGAGCTCGACCCCGAGACGGAGGTCGTGACCACCATCGGCGCCAAGGAGGGCCTCGCGCACCTGATGTGGGTGCTCGCCGGCCCCGGCGACGGCGTGCTCGTGCCCAGCCCGAGCTACCCGATCCACCTCTTTGCCCCGGTGCTCGCCGGCGCAACCGTCGTGCAGGTGCCGATGCTCGCGGCCGACCCGCTGGCCGGCGCTGTCGAGGCGTGGGAGCGCTCGCGCCCCCGGCCGCGCGTGCTCGTCTGCTCGTTCCCGCACAACCCGACGACGCGGGTCGCCGACCCTGCGCTGATGCAGGCGCTCGTCGACTTCGCGCGCGAGCGGGAGCTCGTCGTCGTGCACGACTTCGCCTACGCCGACATCGCCTTCGACGGCCACGAGCCGCCCTCGATCCTGCAGGCCGCAGGGGCGAAGGAGGTTGCGGTCGAGCTCTACTCGCTGACGAAGGGGTTCTCCATGGCCGGGTGGCGCGTCGGCTTCCTCGTCGGTAACGCGGAGATCGTCGCCGCGCTCGCGCGGCTGAAGAGCTATCTGGACTACGGCACCTTCCAGCCGATCCAAATCGCCGCCATCGTGGCCATGAACGAGGATCCCGAGTATCCGCGCGAGGTGTGCGAGATCTATCGGGGACGGCGGGACGCCATCTGCCGCGGCCTTGCGCGCGGGGGGTGGGAGATCGAGCCGCCGCGGGGCACGATGTTCGTCTGGGCACCGATCCCCGAGGAGCACCGGCCGGCCGGCTCGCACGCCTTCGCGCTGCGACTGCTGCGCGAGGCGAAGGTCGCCGTCAGCCCGGGTGCCGGCTTCGGGCCCGACGGCGACGGCCATGTCCGCTTCGCCCTCGTCGAGAACGAGCAGCGGATCAACCAGGCGACACGTTCGATCGCCCGTCTGCTGCGGGACGGCTGACGCGCTTCACTTCTCGGCTCCCACGGTCGACAATCGGCGGCTGAGATGTCGCCCGAAACAGGCTCCCTGCTCGCGGGCTACCGGATCGACGGGGTTGCGGGCCGGGGCGGCATGGGCGTGGTCTACCGGGCGACGGAGCTCGGGCTCGACCGCCCGGTGGCTCTGAAGCTGATCGCGCCGGAGCTGGCGGGCGACGCGTCGTTCCGCGACCGGTTCCTGCGCGAGTCGAGGCTCGCTGCCTCGCTCGACCATCCGGGCATCCTGCCGGTGTACGCGGCGGGCGAGGCGGACGGCGATCTGTACCTCGCGACACGGTATGTGGACGGCAGGGATCTGCGCACGTTGCTGCGACAGGACGACCCGTTGCCGCACGAGCGGGTGCTCGCGCTGGTCGGTCAGCTCGCGGAGGCGCTCGACGCGGCGCACGCCCGCGGGCTCGTGCATCGGGACGTGAAGCCGGGCAACGTGCTCGTCGACGCGGTCGACCACTGCTACCTCTGCGACTTCGGGCTCACGAAGCAGCTCGCAGACGGCGCTTCGACGGTATCCGGGGGGCTCGCAGGCTCGCTCGACTACCTGGCGCCGGAGCAGATCCGCGGCGGCGAGGTCGACGGCCGTACGGATGAGTACGCGCTGGCCTGTGTCCTCTACGAGTGCCTGTCCAGCTCGCCGCCGTTTCGTCGCGGGTCGGAGGCGCAGACGCTGTGGGCACACATGCACGAAGACCCGGCGCCGCTCGCCTCCGGTCCGGCGCTCGACGCGGTGCTCGCACGCGGGCTCGCCAAGGAGCCCTCCGACCGGTACGAGACGTGCGCCGCTCTCGTGGAGGACGCTCGCGCCGCGCTTGGGCTCGGGCCCTCGCCCGGAGCGCTGCGCCGCCGCCGGAGGCTCGGACGCCGCCTGCTGCTCGCCGGCGTCGCGCTCGTCGTAGCTGCGGCGACCGCAGCTGTCCTCGTGCTCACCGGCGGCGCCGACGGGCCGACCTTCGCGCCGGAGAACTCAGTCGCCGCCATCGACCCCGCCTCGCGGCGCGTCGTCGCCGCAATCCCCGTCGGCGAGGGCCCGGTCGTCATCGCCGCCTCCGAGGACTGGGTGTGGGTGATCAACACCGAGGACGGCGCGGGCACGATCTCCCGCATCGACCCGCGTAGCAAGCGTGTCGTCTCCACCTTCTCCGTAGCCGGCCGTCCGGTGTCCATGCTCGCCGTGGCCGGCTCGCTCTGGGTCGGTACCTGGGAGGGGCTCGTGCTTCGCGTCGATCCGTCCACTGACCGGGAGGAGGAGCGCTGGCGGCTGCCGCGGGCGAGGCGACCCCCGGTGTCGCCCAACCCGGTGCCGGCAACTCTCCGATGCCGGGCGGCGGGTCTGGACGTTCAGCATCCCGGTGTCCTCGCGCGAATCGACCCGGCCACCTCCCGGCTCAGCGAGGTGCGCGATCCGGCCGCCGCTACCCTTCGCGGCCGGGTTCGGCTCGTTCTGGGGCATCGGCGAGGTGCTCGGCGGACGGTCCGTCGTCCGTCTCGCGCCCCTCACGCTGCAGCGCCAGGCCGCGATCGCGCGTCCGCCGACACCGCAACCCCAACCCCGATCACCACCGGTGCCGGGGGCGTCTGGGTGCTCGATCCGCCGGGACAGAAGGTCTGGCTCGTCGATCCGGCCATGAACGAGGTCGAGCGCAGCTTCGCGCTCGGTGGCCGCTGCCTCCGGTGGCCGTCGAGGGCGGCGCGGTGTGGGCGCCGACCGACGCCGGCACGGTCGTCCGCATCGAGCCCGGCTACCGGCGAGACGGAGGAGATCCGCGTCGGCGCCGACTATCGCGCCCAACCGATCGGCGTCGCCGTCGGTGCCGGGCTGGTGTGGGTCAGCGTGACGTGATCGACGTCGTCCTCCGCCGCTGCCTTCAGGCCCGCGAGGGCCTCGCGCCAGAACGCGTCGAGCCGCGCCACGCCTCCGCGTACCCGTCCGGGGCCAGTCGGTAGACGCGCCGCGTGCCCGCGGCCTCGTCGCTGACGAGCCGCGCGTCCTTCAGCACGCGCAGGTGCTGGGAGACCGCCGATCGGGTCACGGGCAGTGGTCGGCGATCTCCCGCACGTTGCGCGGCCGCTCGGCGAGCAGCTCGACGATCGCCCGGCGCGTGGGGTCGCCGAGCGCGTCGAGAACTGCGTCGCCGCTCGGTCGCGCCGCCTGCAACGTGTCTACTGCGCTCTCGGCGCCCATCGTGTCGGGGCCGGGGTCGCGACCCTCGGCGACGGCGGCGAGGCGCTGCTCGTAGTGCGTCCAGCCGTGGGAGTGGCTCTGCACCTGCTCGGGCTCGACGAAGCCGTCGTGCCGCAGGCGGACGAGCGAGCCCGAACCGTCGGGCTCGACCTCGAAGGTCACCTCCGTGCGCGTTCCGAGCGGCTGGTTGCGCCAGTCCCACGTGTACGCGACGACGCGAGGCGGCTCGAGACGGGTGATCTCCCCGAACGCCACCCCACTCGCCCGCCGTCATCTCCAGCGCGCCGCCCACGCGCGGCTCGAACGTCGTCACCGTCATCCAGCGGCAGATCTCGTCCTTCTCCGTCAACAGGCGGAACACCGCGTCCGGCGGCGCCTCGATGTGGATCTCGTGCTCGACCGCGAGGGTCGTGCTCGCTGCCTGGGCCATGCGGCCTCCTTCGATCGGTTAGCAACGAACTAACGGTTAGTTTAGACTAACCGAGCGAGACGTCAAGCGGCCGCTACACCGCCTCGGGCCGGAGTACGAGGCGCACCGTGCCGCGCCGCTGGCCTTCGACCGCCACGAACCGGGTCAGCAGCTGCTCGTGCCCGCGACCGGTCACGCGCAGATGGATGTGGGGAGGTGCGCCTTCGTACGCGGGCGGAAACGGGCCCTCGAAGCGGAACCTTCCCGCGCGATTCGTCTTCACGGTGGCGCTGCCCGCGCGCGTGTACCTGCCCTGCTTCCCCGACTGCCAGAGCTCCACCGTGGCGCCCGCGATGGGGCGGCAGTCGAGCGCCGAGAGCACGACGCCGGTGAGGATGTGGCCGGTGCCGATCTTCGCGCGCTGCGGCGGCAGTCCGCGGCCGAAGGGCCCGAAGGAGTCGGTCGGCGTCGGCGTGCAGGTCGCGGCGCCTGCGGGCGAGGCCGAGGCCGCGAGCGCGGCGGAGACAGTGAGGACGGCGACGAGCCAGCTGCCACGGCTCATGCGGACGGTGTACCAGACCGGGGGCGTCGCGGGAAGGTCAGGTACGCGCGAGCGTGGCGCGACCGAGCGCGACGAACCGCGTGGGGTCTCCCTGCGGCGCGATCTCGACGTCGACGACGGCTGCCGTCCTGCCGGTTCGCCGGCAGCGGGCGACGACGCGGTGCGGCTCGTCGCGGGCGAGGCGGAGGAAGTCGACGTGCAGCCCCGTGATGACCCAGTCTCCGGGCGAGGCGCTCGCCGCCGCGTACCAGCTGGCCGTGTCCACGCATGTCGCCAACGCTCCGCCGTGGAGGAACGGCGTCTCCTCCGGGACGACCGCCAGCCGGCCTGGTCCGAGGAGCAGCGTGGCGACCCCGTCCGCCGCGTGCTCCAGCGCCAGCTCGAGGGCGTCGTCGAGCGGAGAGGCGACGGGCGGGAGCTCCACGTGACGACCCTACCGTCGCCCTCAGTTGTGCGTCGTCTGCGCCCTCACGATCCGTCGTGCGCCCACGAGCACGCCGCCGTAGTCGACGCCGAGACGCACGATGCGGACGACATCTCCGCTCTGCGGCGAGTGGATCATCCGCCCTCGACCGACGTACATGCCGACGTGCCCGAGACCGCGGAAGAAGAGGAGGTCGCCGGGGCGGAGGCGGGAGCGGGGGACGGGCCGCCCGACGCCGAACTGCGCCGCGGCGTTGTGCGGCAGCTCGACCCCGAGCCGCTCGTAGACGTACGCGGTGAAGCCGGAGCAGTCGAAGCCGCTCGCCGGGGAGGCGCCGCCCCAGCGGTACCCGACGCCGAGCCAGCGCCGGGCGAGCTTGGCTGCCTGCAGTCCGACGGGGAGCGGCCGTTCTGGCGATTTCGCGCGCTTGGCCGGCGCGGCTTTCGCTTGTGCCGTCCGGGCGGGCCTCTGCTGTGCCCTGTCATGGGTCCACGCGAGCGTTGTCCCGGCGAGGACGATCGCGAGCGCAAGCAGAC
The DNA here is from genome assembly GCA_963708005.1 of uncultured Actinomycetes bacterium. Classification (GTDB taxonomy): domain Bacteria; phylum Actinomycetota; class Thermoleophilia; order Gaiellales; family Gaiellaceae; genus Gaiella. The sequence continues at coordinate 58,696 of CAVPRY010000003.1, forward strand.
AAAGGAGGGCGAGGGGGTTCACGTGAGAGGGAATGGAGGCGTGGGGGCCGCGCGTACAGGCGCTGGGCGGCTCGCCGCTCGTTGACCGCGGGACGGTAGCAGACGCCCGGCACCGGACTCGACCGACGCTACAAAACGCTTACGAGCGTTCACGGCCCGACAACGCGAGTCTGGTGACGATGAGTCACGAGGCTCGCTCCACCGCGGACGGCGTTGTAGGCTCGGCGACGCGTGACCGCCACGATCGCCACCATCCGCTGCCGGCTCTTCGAGGCCCCGACGGAGGGTGCCGGGGTCCGCTACGCGAACCCGCTCCGTGCCTGGCAGGGCGAGGCCGGGGTGGAGCGCCCGTTCGCATTCTCACGGTGGCTCGTGGTCGAGCTGGAGACCTCGTCCGGGCACGTCGGCATCGGCAACGCAGCCCTGGCGCCCGATCTCGTGGCCGCCGTCGTCGAGACGAGGCTCGCCCCGCTTCTCCTGGGCCGACGCGTCGCCGATATCCAGGACACGTGGCAGCTGCTCTACCGCTCGACCCTCGCGTACGGCCGCAAGGGGCTCGGCATGGCCGCCATCAGCGCGGTGGACATCGCGCTCTGGGACGCGCTCGGCCGGGAGCTCGGCGTGCCCGTGCACGACCTCCTCGGCGGCCGCAAGGGCGAATCGATCCCGGTCTACGCCAGCCGGCTCTATGCGCACGACGACCTCGACGGGCTGGCGGAGGAGGCGCGCGGCTACGTGGCGGAGGGCTTCCGGGCCGTCAAGCAGCGCTTCGTGTGGGGCCCGCGCGACGGACGCGCCGGGATGCGGCGGAACGCCGAGCTCGTCCGCACGGTGCGCGAGGCGATCGGCGACGACGTGGAGCTGATGGCGGACGCCTACATGGGCTGGGACCTGGACTACGCCAGGCGCATGCTGCCGCTGCTCGAGCCGTTCGGGCTGCGCTGGCTCGAGGAGCCGCTGCCGCCGGACGACGTGGCCGGGTACGCGGAGCTGGCGCGGCGGAGCCCCATCCCCATCGCCACCGGAGAGCACGAGTTCACGCTGAAGGGCTTCGTCGAGCTCGTGCGGGCAGGTGCCGCCGACGTGCTGCAGTTCGACACGAACCGCGTCGGAGGGATCACCCAGGCGGTGAAGATTTGCGCCCTCGCCGAGGCGTTCGGGCTCACCGTCGTCCCGCATGCGGGGATGGCGCATAACTACCACGTCGTCGCCAGCCAGGCCGCGTGCCCGCTGGCCGAGTACTTTCCCCCGCGCGCGATCGAGGTCGGGAACGAGCTCCCGCATTGGCTGTTCGAGGGTGAGCCGCTGGCCGTGGACGGGGCAGTGCGGTTGAACGGCGAGCCGGGTCTCGGCATCAGCGTGCGACCGCGCGAGCCGGTGCGCGAAGTCCCGATCCCTCAGTGACTCGCGGCCGGGCGGGGCCGCGCACGGAGGTCGGGACGGTCGTCGATCTCCGCGTGCTGGTAGGTCCTCGCGACGACGGCGAGAGCCGCGAGCCGAGCCGCGCGACGTTCCACAGGCTTGCCGCGCAAAGCTAGAGCTTGCGGACGGCGTCCCCGGTGCGCACGGTGCCGGGCGTGACGACCTTCGCGTTGATGCCCCGGAGGTGCAGCGACCTCCCGACCGGCGAGTTGATGAAGCGCAGCGCGTCCGAGCCGAAGCGCTGGCTGAACTTGGCGCAGCCGGTGTGAGGCACTGCGGTGACCTCGATCACCGCAGATCCAAGGGCGAGCCTCGTCCCCGGCGGGAGGTTGTCGGCGCTCAGGTCGAGATCGAGGTAGAGCTGGTCGCCCGCCAGCGGCCAGCGATCCCGGTCCGACGCGACGAGGGCGATCAGGCGGGCGTTCGTGAGGGTCAGCTGCGTCTCGGGGTTCGCCGAGCCGTCGTCGGTGCGACTGCTGCCGCGGGCGCGCCAGGTGTCGCCGACGAGACCCTCCACGAGGTCGATCGTTCCCTCGTCCAGCACCTCGCGCTCGTTCTCCGCCGGCCGTCGCACGATCAGCTCGACCGTGCCCTCGTCGGCAGGCGACGCGCGGATCTCGTCGAGCCCCGCCTCGAGGACGTCAGCGCTCACGTGCGTCATGGCGAGATCCTACGGGTCGCTGCCGCGCAGCCGCGCTCAACCCGCCGCGATCTCGGCCGGCAGCTCGTTCGGTACGGGTGCAGCTTGCTCCTCGAGCCGCTGGCGCACGAGGGTGTCGTAGTAGACGTAGGTCGTCGTGATGCCGACGAACGGCATCGTGACGGCGTAGACAAGCCCGGCGACGACGTTGATCAGCACGTACGGGGCGTCGGTGACGAGGAGCAGGAGCCCGCCCAGGACCGGCCCGATCACGATCACCACGAATCCTGCAGCGACCACGAGCGAGATGACCTTCGGCCACTGCCGGGCGACGAGGGAGGCGCTCCCGCGCAGCGCGCCCAGTGCGGTGCGCTGCTCGAGCTCGGCGCAAGGGACGAGCAGTGCCCAGCGCACGGCGAGCGCGATCGCCACCGGCACGAGAAGCAGCGAGACGCTGAGTATTGAGACCACCCCCACGCCGATCGCGAGCGCGCCGAGCATCGGCCCGATGCGGCCGAGCGCCACGCGATACGACCGCCACACACCCACGCTCCGCCCCGCGTCGATCTCCGTGATCGCTCGCGCACACGCGGCCTGCACCAGCGCGAGGCCGAGCAGCGTCAGCACGGTGCCGATCACGACGACGAGCCCGACGCGGAAGCCGCCGCCCTCCCCGTCGGGATCGACACCGAGGATCCTCGAGCTGCTGACGATGCCGGACTGGAGCAGCGTGATCGCGAGGGAGATGGGGATCGTAAGGAGCCCGATGCCGACGAAGAGCAGGGGACGGGACGCGTACATCCGCCAGGAAGCTGTGATCGTCTGCCCCCACGAGCGACGCCGCGCGACACGCAGCGGCGCGGTGGGATGCCACGTGGTCCGCGTCGCGCCGTACACGAGCAGGGCCACGAGGCCCACCAGCGCGACGAGCACGGGCCATGGGTTGTTCGCGAGCCGCCGGACGAGGTTCGAACCAGTTGCCACGGCCCCGCAGAAGAAGTCGGTCGCGTCGGTGGGGAGCGCTCCGCCGGCTGGGATGGCATAGCTGCGGTCGCGCCAGCCCTCGGACCAGGTGATCGGCATCGTCCACTGCGTCTTCAGGTTCGGTCCCGTCGGGCCGTTGAAGAACGCCTCCTGTAGCTCGCCCCAGCGGCCCTCGAAGGCGATCCACGGGTAGGCCTCGCGGGCCGCTGCCGGATCCGATGGGATCGTGCGGACGACGGGCCGCACGTCGAACGACGGCCCGGTCGTGTCGTCGCAGCCGACGCCCTGCTCGGCCGAACGACCGAGGAAGAGGGCCGAGTCGTAGAAGTTCGCGTGCGACCCGGCGGCCGGATACACAACCGGGTGCGTGCCTCCGACGAGCTCCAGCTTGTCGTTGTGCCAGGTTCCGCCCTCGGCGCCCTCGTGCTGCGAGTAGCCGATCTCGGCCGGGTCTTGCCGGAGCGCCTGCTCGGCGTCGGGGGCGTCGAAGACGAGCTGGATCATCTCCCAGTCGCCCTCGTGCGTGTTGTTCCAGTCGTTGAACGGGTAGTAGAGCCAGTACTGCAGCGCGAGCCGGTTCGGGTACGCGGACTCGGTCGCCACGTGCGCGTACACCGTGGGCTTCGTCCCCGCGGTGACCCGGCGGGCCCACCGCTCGTAGTCGCAGCCGGGGTCGAGCGGATTGCCCGGGAAGTCGAGATGGTACTCCAAGAGGCCGCGGCCGAGATCGTCCGCGGTCGGGGCGACCTTGAGGAGATCGGTCCGGTTCCACGGGCCGCGCAGCGCCACGGTGTCCTCGTCCAGGAACGCGTCGATGTCGCTCGGCCGGTACGGCTCGCCCGGACCGCACTCCTCCTGCTGCTCGACGAGCCGCACGACGGGCGAGTAGCGCTGGGCGAGGTCGTCCTCCGCGTCCGCGTGGGCGACGCCGGCGAGCGTGAGCGACAGCAACGAGAACACGCCGACCGCGAACAGGCATCGCGCGCCGAGGGAACGTGGTGGTCGCCGAGACAACGCGAGGAGACTAGACGCGACGGCGGCCGTTCTGGCCAATCAGTGGTCGAAGCGCTCGAGCTCGATCCCCTAGTTGTCGAGCGAACGGAGATCTCGCTGCGTGGCGGCTCCGTGCTCGCGTACAGGTGGGTGTGATCGGCCGCCGGCGACGTAGGATGGCGGGATGGAACTCATTCACACCTGTTACCGCATCACGGATCCGGAGAAGAGCGTCGCCTTCTACGAAGCCTTGGGATTTGAGAAGCGGCGCGAGCTGCCGATCCGCGAGGAGGCGATCAACATCTTCATGGGTCTTCCCGGAGACGGTGACCGTCTCGAGCTGACCTACAACTTCGGTATCGATTCCTATGAGATCGGTACCGGGTACGGCCATATTGCCGTCACGGTGGAGGACATCCATGCCACGCTCGAGCGGTTGAAGAAGCAAGGGATCGAACCCGAGCGTCCTCCGTACAGCATTCGTGAGGGTGGCTCGCTTCTCTGTTTTGTCAGAGATCCTGATTCGTATCGGATCGAGTTGATTGAACACGGGCCCGAAACCGGTGGTAGTTGAGTGCGAACTGTCAAACGTGAGTGCTATAACATTTCGGATTCTCACATCGTATTCGGGAGGTAAGAGATGGCGCGCAGAACGATCGTGGTTTCGGATCTCACCGGTAAGGAGATCAACGAGCGGGACTCGGCTCAGGTTGTGATCCGCTACGGCGATGCGCGTCGCGGCCAGGTGGTGTTGGACGTGAACGCGAGCGAGGTCGACGATCTGGCGGCGAAAGGGACGAAGCAGGCACGCCGAGGGCGTAAGCCCAAGGCCGCTGCGGCAGCCTAGAACCAAGGCTCACAGTGGGGCGAGGCGGCTACGCAGGGGGAGCCCCAGCGTGGCCGCCTAGTTTTGCGCTCGTTGTTGGGGTGGTAGGTCGGTTCGTGGCCTGTGTTAGCGGCTGGTGCTGGCGGCGGCGGTTTGGGGCGGGTACCCAGGTGAGGTGTGGGTGCCGGTCGGTGAGGATCTTGAGCCAGGCGCACATCAGACCTTCACGTGCCTCACGGGGAATCGCGCTCACCACGCACCGGCCTGCGTGGTGTCCGCGTGAGCTGATCCGAGCGCCGCTTTTGCCCGCTGCAAGGGCAAAGGGCCGTTGTCGGGGTTGTGGGATTCAGGGTTACTCCTTCACGGTGATGATTATCCTTTCCTCGAGGAGCGACATCTGTGCTCCCTCGTGGTTGCGCATCCGCTCGGGGGGCGGGTAGCCGGAGCGTCTATGTGTGCTGGGCGGTCCTTTCGACGATTGCCTAACACGAGGGTGGCTCGTTTCTGCCACTCCGTGCCGGTGACGCGACCGTCATGGGTCATGCTGAATCGCGACAGTTCGCCCTGGTTCACCATGGTTCGCCATAGGCCGACAACGGATTCGCAAATCCTTACAGTTCGAACGCCAGCGACCGCCGAACGACCGTCGCACGTTCGCACGGCCAACAGAGCCGGCGACCGCCGGGCACCCAACACGGCCATCCACCCCTCCGGCCTGCCTCCCATCTGCGCCAGATCTTCCTCCACAACGTCCAGGGAAACCCCATCGGCAGAAAGCCTGGTTGGCGGCTGGGCTCGCCTCCCAGAGCGTTACAAAACACCCACGCTTTCAAGCCGTTTCTGAAACAAGCAACCCCCAGGAGGCCTCCGTAGCCGAAACAGATACTGGGAGCTGCGTGAGGGCTCCGTGACGTTACAAAGGCTTACAGCGCCCCAAACCGTATCCGCGAACCGCTGGCACACACGGCCTCGAACGGCTGGCCGACCGCCGGTCTGAACCGCCGCCTTACCCACGGGGCACAAAGGGGGCTCGACAATGGGCGCCTCCCGACCCCGCATGGATACAACTGGCGGTCGGCGCTCGTCAGCGCTGGTAAGCATTTCGTTCGGATCGGGCTGCGGCCGTTTTCTCCACGGCGGCCACGGTGATACACCCGAGAGGGCCGGCGGGGAGGCGAGGACTGGGAGCCTTCCCCGCCGGATCGGGGTTACCAGCCTGACAGGTGTTTGACCGTAGGGTCAACAGGTGCTGGCCGGGTGGGCCGCGGGGTCTCGTCCGAGGGCGATCGAGCGCCGGCTCTTGATCAACGCAGAGCTCTCCGCACGCTCGACGAAGCACTCGGCGTCGACGTCTTGCACGGCGACCTCAGCGACGCGCGGTACGAGCGTGCAGCGCTCCGGTACCTGTGGTGACCAAATGGATCTTCGAGACGGCCAAGCATCCGCGCGCTGCCACGATCACCCGGATGGCACCTAGCCGCGACATGTCACTTCCATCACCCCCGACCGCTCTCTGACTGCCGCGCAACGCGAATCCGTCAGACTCGATGTGAATCCGTCAGAGAGGAGCGCGTGATGGCTGATCAATCAGCAAACCGGGGGTTCGCCGGTATTGGCCTGGGAGGCGTCCTGGTGATCGTGGGCATCGTCGTGGCGATCGTCTGGAGCCTCTGGCTGGGGATCATCATTGCGCTGATCGGGCTGCTGGCGTTTGGCGGCTTCGCGAGGGGCAAGTGGTACTAGCCCAGTCGGTCAGCTAACCGAGCTCGCTACTCGCGCAGGCAGGGCAGGAGATCACGACGCAGTTAGGCAGCGCTTCCCGGGGTAGCCCTCCGGCTGCGGTTGTCTGAGCGAGTCAGTAAGACCGAAACCTAGCCTCGAACCCTCCACGGATCGTGGCGGGGGCCTGTGTCGCGGCGGCGACACTCCCAGCGTGCGGCACGGGACGGTGGGCCGGCTTCCCCGCTCCTACGGTGGTGACATCAGCTACAGCGAACGTCCACACCAAGGAGGAGCCATGTACCAGCAAGTCGACCAGCTGTCCAGGCAGCATCGCGAGGAGCTCCTAAGAGAGGCCGCCGAGGCGCGGCTCGCGCGGCTCGCCCGCCCGGCGCGCGCCGCATCGATGGGCCACGGCAACCTCTTGAGCATGGTCAAGTTGCGGCTCGGCCTCCGCGCGATCTCGCAACCATGAACGCACCGTGATCGGTGCGGTGGTCCCACGCCAACGGGGCACTACCCTGGCCAAGACGAGACGACACCCGTCCCGGCTCGCCGATCGCCGCTGAGTTACAGATCGGGCTCTCGTGCGGCGCAGCCGGGGGACGGAGAGCGCGGATCCCGAACAGCACGCGCAGACACCCGCGACCAGACGCCGGCGCTGATGGTCCGGCTGACCTGCGACTGCTGAAGGGTGCCGCGATCCCGCCTCGCCCCCGAGGGGGCGAGGCAGTGACCACGGGCGCTGCGTTACTTCTTCTTGTGCGTCGTCGAGAACTGGTAGATGGTCTGGGTCTCGTAGTCCTCGCCCGGCCGGAGCACCGTCGAGGGGAAATTGTCGTGGTTCGGCGAGTCGGGATAGTGCTGCGTCTCCAGCGCGAACCCGTCGCCCTGGCGGTACATGTGACCGCTCGTACCGACCAGTGTGCCGTCGAGGAAGTTGCCCGAGTAGAACTGGATCCCGGGCTCGGTCGTGTAGATGGAGAGCACGCGCCCGCTCGTCGGCTCGCTCACCTCCGCAGCCTGGATCAGCGACTTGTCGTTGGGGTCGGGCCGGTTGAGCACCCAGTTATGGTCGTAGCCGCGCCCGATCACGAGCTGCTCGAATCCGTCGCGGATGCGATCGCCGATCGGCGTCGGCTTGGTGAAGTCGAGCGGCGTGCCGGCGACCGGATCAATCGCTCCGGTCGGGATCAGAGTGTCGTCGACCGGCGTGTAGTTGTCCGCGTTCAGCTCGAGCACGTGGTCGTAGATGTCGCTCGTGCCTTCGCCGGCGAGGTTCCAGTACGCGTGGTTCGTCAAGTTGACGATCGTCGGCGCGTCGGTCGTCGCGTGGTAGTCCATCACGATCTGGTTCTTCTCGGTGAGCGTGTACGTGACGTCCGTCTCCAGCTCGCCGGGGTAGCCCTGGTCGCCGTCCGGGCTCGTGAACGCCAGCTCGAGGCCAACGCTGTCTGAGCGCTCGTGCGTGCGGATCCTCTTGCCGATCAGGTTCGCTTTGGCTCCCTCGATCGGCGTCGCGGCCCAGACGTGCTTGTCGAAGCCCACGAAGCCGCCGTGCAGCGAGTTTGGGTCGTTGTTGATCGGCAGGTTGTACGTGATGCCGTCGAGCGTGAACTGTCCGAGCGCGATCCGGTTCGCGTAGCGGCCGGTGATGCACCCGAAGTAGGGGCTCTTGTCGACGTAGTCGTCGAGGTTGTCGAAGCCCAGCGTCACGTTGGCGACGTCGTTCTTGCGATCGGGGACGTTGATCTCCTGCAGGATCCCGCCGTAGGTGAGGATCTTCACCGTCATCCGGTTGCAGTTCGTCAACGTGTAGCGATCGACGGCCTCCCCGTCGACGCTGCCGAACGGCTCCTTCGTGATGGTGGGCGAGCATTTCGCCGTGGACGCCGAGGCGGCGGACAGGCCGACTGTCGCAACCGTCGCGACCACCGCCAGGCCCAAGATTGCGGCTCCGAGAACAAGCCGCCGCTTCGAGAGAATCGTGCGCATTGGCGTCTCCCTTCCCCGTAGAGATGTAGCTGACCGCAGCGCGCAGAGCACAAGTATACGACGACTTGCCCAGGCGATCCACGGTTCCGAGGGGCACCAGAACCCGGCACCAAGGCAAGTTGCCTCAGGACGGCTCGCAGCCACCTCTGGGGCCGGGCGCGGTGCTGGTGTGTTGCGCCGTCAGCTTGGTGCCCGCGCGGCGGCGAACTTGCCGCGTCTGAAGGTAGGCGCCTCAGTGATGGCGAGATAGAGGAGAAGGGTGCCAGCGATTTGTGCGAGGTGGTAGGCGGACGTTGGATCGAGTCTCAATGGCCCAAGAAACAGAACCGGGGCGAGCGCTTTGAGGCTCGCTGCCGCGCCGCTGGCGACGATGGCGCCGAGCACGGGTAGGGCATCCGGGTGCTGCCTGTGTGCAGCCCAGAGCCACAGCGCGATGACGCTCAACATCGTCACGCTCTCGCAGGCCATGAGTCCGGCGATACTCGCGTGCCCGGAGATCGCCACGGCCACGTAGGCGAACGGCCCAAACGACCTCAACAGCCAGAACAGCCGTACGCGGCCGTGACCAAGCACCTCGGCGACCGTGGCCGCGAGGACATAGGAGACGGCGATGACCACGACGATGCTGATCACCGTCCAGCTCACGTGTGCCGCCGTGCCTGACCGCACGATCACACCATGATGCAAGCAACCTGCGAGGGCGGCGATCCCGAACCACCAATATGCCGCTCGCCAATGGCGTTGCGTGGCCGGCGAGAAATGGAGCTGAAACGCCAGCGTCACCGTCACTAGGCCGAGCGCAAGATCGGTGAGCGCAGGGAGCGGCTCGGCCAACACACGTCCATCCTAGGGACCGCGAGGTCCGAGGATTCCCGCGATGTCGGCCCAAGCTGGAGCCGAGTGCGCACTGTGATCGACGTACGCCGCCCAGATAAGACGCAGAAACGAGTTCGCGCACCTTCAGGCCGACGGTACAAGCCGGAGGACTAGGGAAGTGCGAGCAAGACGTATGCATCGAGCACTTCGTCTTTGCCTTTGATCCGCAATCCAGACCGCGCTTCGACCACCGCGCCATCCGGAAGTTGCTCGTATGTTCCGCGCCGGCCCACAACCAGCGGAAGCGCAGCGGCGAGGAACCCGGCGACCGCGAGTGCCGCAGTACGCTTGCCGGGTTCGGCGGCTGCTGACCGCATCGCCCGGCTACAGCCTGGGGATCAGCAGGGGATCGGCGTCCACCGCACTTGCGGACGCGCGTGGGAGTAGGATCGCGGAAGGTCGACCTCTAGGGCGCGAAAAGAGGCGCGATTTGCGGGTTCGGGCGTTTGCCATGATCTGCTCGGCCGTTCTGCTGTGTGCCGTGGTGCAGAGGGCGACGGCGGCGGCGCCCGATCAGGCGTCGCTGCAGGAGGCGCTCGACCGACTTGTCGCGGCGGGGGTGCCCGGTGCGGTGCTGCTCGTCCGTGACGGCAACCGGACAATCCGGCTCGCGAGCGGATACTCCGTTGTGGCCGGACGCGTCCGCGCGCGACCGGATGACCGCTTCCGGATCGGTAGCGTCACCAAGACGTTCGTCTCGACCGTCGTCCTCGAACTCGCCGGCGAGGGGAAGCTGAAGCTCGACGACACGGTCGAGCACGTGCTGCCGGGCAAGCTGCGCGGCGGCGAGGGGATCACCGTGCGCCAGCTCCTGCAGCAGACGAGCGGCCTGCACGACTACCTCGCCGATCCACGGATCTTCCGTCCCTACCTCAACGGGAACGTCCGCTACGCCTGGACGCCGTCCAGGCTGCTGGCGATCGCGAACGAGCACAAACCGGACTTCCGGGCCGGCGCGAGGTGGGAGTACTCGAACACGAACTATCTCGTGCTCGGCCTGATCGTCGAGGCGGTGACGGGCAACTCGGTCGCGAGCGAGCTGAAGCGGCGCATCTTCGACCGTGCTGGCCTCCGAGCGACGACGTTCGACACGCAGCCGACGATCGCCGGCCGGCATATGCATGGGTACTTCCGGCTGAACAAGCGGCTGACCGACCTGAGCGTGCTCAGCCCGTCCGCCGGCTGGGCGGCCGGCGCGATCGTGTCGACCGCCGACGACGTGGCGCGCTTCTACCGGGCGCTGCTCCGCGGTCGGCTACTGCGCGCCGACCTGCTGCGCCAGATGGAGTCGACGGTGCCGATGGGGCTCGCGTCGAACGGCTACGGCCTCGGCCTCTGGCGCACGGGGACGATGGCGTTGTCGCGCACGCCGTTCGCTTGCGGCGCTGCTTGGGGTCACAACGGCGACTGGATCGGCTACAACACGAACGCCTTCAACAGCAAGGACGGCAGGCGCCAGTTCGTCCTCTTCGTCAACCGCGACGAGGAGGCGTTCACGCCCCGGATCTCAAAGGCGATCTTCGCCGTCGGACGTAAGGCGTACTGCGGAACGACCGGCTAGTACGGCCATCTCTACGCAGACGACCAGGGCCTCTTCAGTTGCAGCGTGAACGAGTGGGAACGGGCCTGCGCGAGCATCCGTGCCCTACCGTGCCGGCCCCACGACCGGAGAACGGCCCGGTTGAGCCAGACGCGTGGGGGCGCGGAGCCGCATTTTGGGGACGGAAGAGACGGATGCTGGCTTCACACAGAGCGCACGTACTACCCCAACGGGGCGAGGGGTCGGCGAAACGAAAACCAAACACGCCCGGCGGGGGAGCCAAGCGAAGTTTGTTGTCCAAGCAACGGCGGATCTGGAATTTGCTGATGTCGAGGCGTGATCGTCTCACGGATGCGTAGGCGGTCTATGGCGGGCATTTCCGCCGCTCGATCGAGCGAGGCTCCCTAGGTGAGCTCGAGCTCCGGGAGCGGCTCGCCCGGCACGCCGAGGAAGTAGTTCACCGCCTCGTCGCGGATGGGCAGCTCAGCCGCTTCTCCAGCCCGACTCCCACCTGTCGTCTGTCAGTGTCCTGCCCCCAAAAAGGCCGTAGGGATGCACAGCAGGAGCACGAGGAACGTGGACAGCATGCCAATCCTGGGGCGGGTTCGGGACACGATCGCGGTGACGATCGCCGCTCCCACGACGAAGCAGATCCACAGCGTCTCGCCGCCGCTGCGGTAGTCGGAGTAGCGCCGATGGGAGGGCGCATAGTACGGGTCGTAGGTGTAGTAGCCGATGACGACGGCTGCCACGGCCGCGAGCGGGAGCAGCTGTCGCACGCTGCGCGCGATCGCCTCCGGCCTCGTGAGAGACGAGGCGACGACGACGATCGCCAGGAGGAACGCGAGGAAGGTGGCGGCGCCCGCGAGACCTGCCCCCGGCGCGTCCTCGCCGGGAAGCTCGCCGATCGAGATCCAGCCGAGTGCCTGGGCGGCGTTGTACGCCGCGTTGACGCCGAGAACGACGACGGCGAGCAGGGCGGCAAGCGGACGCCACCCCGAGCGGCGGGTCGTCGTCGATCGGGCCACGGCTCGCATCGTCACAGGGCTGAGCCGGCGAGGAGGCGAAGCTTGTCGGCTGCGACCTCGGCCACCGCGTCGGCGACTGCCGTCTCGAGCTCGAGCAGGCGGAGGCCCGGCGCCGTGTTAGGTAGCCGGCGTTCGAGCTCTGCGTAGATCCGGGCCCGAAGCTCGGTATTGACGTTGACCTTGCAGATGCCAGCGGCGACGGCACGGCGAAGATCGCCGTCGGGTAGGCCCGAGGCTCCGTGCAGGGACAGCGGCACGTCCACCAGCCCGCGGATCCGTGCGAGACGGTCCCAGTCGAGCCTCGGAGGCGACGCGTAGTGACCGTGCACGTTGCCGATCGAGACCGCCAGACAGTCTGCGCCGGTCTCCTCGACCAGGCGGGCTGCCTCCTCCGGCTCCGTCAGCGCGCCGGCACCGGTCGCGGCGGCGACGTCCTCACCGCCTGCGATGTGCCCGAGCTCCGCCTCGACGCCGGCGCCGTGCACCGTCGCGACACCGACCGCGGCACGGGCGAGGTCGACGTTCGCCGCGAACGGCAGGCGCGAGCCATCGGCCATCACGGCGCCGGCGCCGTCCTCGAGCGCGCGCGCGATCACCGCCGCGTCGGCGACGTGGTCGAGCTGCACGCAGGCGGGAACGTCGGCACGTTCGGCAGCGGCGCATAGCGCCGACAGGAGCAGCCGACCCTCCGGCGCCGCATAGGACGCCTCGCTGACGAGGACGATGACCGGGGCACCGGCGTCCCGGGCGGCGCGCAGCACGCCGGCCGCCGTGGACAGCGTGTAGCACGTGAACGCCCCGGCGGCCGCGCCCGCGGCCCGGCGCTCCTCGAGCAGCTCGCGAAATGGGATCAGCACCCGCTCATCCTCCCAGCACGCGCGCGACGACGTCGGCGAGCAGGCCGGCGTCGCCGACGTTGCCGGGCACGACGAGGTAGTCGAGGTCGTCCGTTCGCCAGTGCGAGACGCCGGGCAGGACCGGCCCGACGACGTCCGCGGCCGTCGACGCGAATCCGTCGCGCAGCGTGACGCAGGAGGTGATGCCGCCCTTGACGACCACGCACGTCGGTCTCGGCGAGACCGCCCCGGCGGCGCGCGCGAGACCCGCGCTGATCCGTTCCCCGGCCGCGAGCGACTTCGTGCTCGCCGGCCGCGCACGCGGCGTGGCGATGATCGCCAACGGCCCCCGCTGCAAGAGAGTCGACGCCGCGCTCGAGACGCGTGCGATCTCCTCCTCGGGCTCGGCCGTGGCCAGCGCCTGGACATCGACCTCGACGAGCACGCCGGGACGCGCTGCGGCGAGCCGTTCGAGCTGCGCGGTCGAGGTCGGCACGTAGGAGCCGCAGACGACGAGCGTGCGCTCGGCTCGGGGCGCCGGGACCAGGCCGTCCGCGGTCGTGCCGGCGAGGACGCCGGCGAAGGCGGGAGCGCAGCGCACCAGCGCCGTCACGCCGCCGGCCAGGGCCTGCTCGTACCCGCACGCGATCAGCTCGAGATCCGACGTCGTCTCCGGCATCCGGGACGAGCGCCGCGGGTCGTGCGGCGGCCTCGAGCTCGCGCAGGGCGGCCGCGACCAGCGCCGGCCCGCCGGCCCGCAACTCGTCGAGATGGAGCTCGCGCCCGTCTTCCGCGCGCATCAGACCGCCGGTGCGCTCCTCGGCCCAGGCGAGCACGCGAGCGTCGGTGTAGGCGAACACGCCGTCGCGCGCGTATTCGGTCTCGTGCAGCGGGGTCGGGTGGTCGTCGCGCATCAGCATGTGGACGCCGCCGATGGTCACGCGCCCCGCCGACGGGAGAGCGGGCACGAGCAGGACGGGCGGCAGGCGGCCCGGCGCGACGACCTCCGCGAGCGCGAGCACCTCCTCGCGCAGGTGGCCGCGCAGCGTGCTGTCGCCGCGCAGGATCACGAGCGCATCCGGGACGGCCGCGAGAGCCGTGCGGGCAGCTTCGGCCGTCACCTCCTGCGCCCGCTCGGGCGACAGCGCACGGACGTTCGTGATCAGGTGCACGGCGCGCCGCCCGTCGAGCGCGTCTCGAACCCTAGCCGGGTCCCAGGCCAGGAGCACTCGGACTCCGGCCAGCGTCTGCACCCCCGTGGGGTCGTCGTCGAGCACGACGACGGGGCGCTCGTTCGTCCGCGTGCGCACGTGTCCTACAGTCATACACGTTGCGCTCAGGTCTCCTAAGCTGCGGACGACAACGCGACGCGGAGGACACCGATGCGGATCGTGCAGTACGAGACGGGTGGGCAGGTCGGGTGTGGCGTCGAGGCGGCAGGCGCGGTGTACGCGACGGGGTACGCGGACACGCTGTCGCTCATTCGAGACGGCGAGCGCGGCCTCGAGACCGCCCGTGCCGCCTCAGGGCAAGGCGACCCGGTGGCCGTCGACCGCCTGCTGGCTCCGCTGACCAACCCGGGCAAGATCCTGGGCTCTGGCGTGAACTACCGCAGCCACGGCGACGAGGAGCCAGGCTTCGTGTTCCCCGACGAGGTCGTCTGGGACTTCATCAAGCTCGCGAGCGCGATCGTCGGGCCGGGCGATGCGATCGTGATCCCGCCCGCCGACGACGTGATCCGGCGGCTCCCCGGCGGCGCCGCGCAGTTCTCGGAGCACGGGTTCGCCGTCGACTACGAGGTGGAGTTCGGCGTCGTCCTCGGGACGCGCGCGAAGAACGTGCGGCGTGACGACGCGCTGGACCACGTCTTCGGCTACACGGTCTTCAACGACGTCGGCTCGCGCTCGGTGCAGTTCCACAACGGGCAGCGCGACCTGGGCAAGAACTTCGACACCTTCTGCCCCATGGGGCCCTGCATCGTGACGAAGGACGAGTTGCCGGACTGGGAGGGAGTGCGGATCCGGTCGCACGTGAACGGCGAGCTGCGCCAGGACTCGCTCGTGGGCGAGCAGATCGGTCCGCCGCCCGTCGCGATCGAATGGCTGAGCTCGATCATCACGCTGGAGCCGGGCGACTGCCTGATGACGGGGACGCCGGCGGGGTGCGGCACCTTCCTCGATCCGCCGCGCTTCCTGCAGCCGGGGGACACAGTTACGGTCTCCGCGAGCGGCATCGGCGAGCTGACGAACCCGGTCGAGCAGGGAACCGCCCGCACACGATGAGCGGCTTTCCGTCCATCGCGAGCCCTCGTCGTTCAGCCCGGCGTCAACTGGGCTCGTTCGCGCTCGAGCGGCCGTTCCCGAGCTAGCTCGGTGCGGGAGGAAGCGACGCGGCTGGGGATCGCGTCCACGGCGCCTCGGCGGCCGCGTCCGCTGCCCATTGTCGCTACCGCCGTCGTCGTCGCGGCGGCACTGCTGTTCGGCGGCTGTGGCGGCATCGACGACGAGCCGCCGAGACCCGCGCCGACCGGCGAGGCGATTCCGATCGCCGGCGGCGTGGCGACGCCGTACGGGATTGGAGCCGGACGGGTCTGGGTGCTGACACCGGCGGACCGCGAGGTGAAGAGCGTCGTGGTGTACCTCCACGGCTGGACCGCGAGGCTACCGTTCGAATGGCACCTGGTGTGGATGGAGCACCTGCTGCAGCGCGGCAGCGCCGTGCTCTTTCCCGAGTACCAGGACGACGTCGACGACGCGTTCGTCGTCGCGCCGTACGACATGCATGACGGCCTGCAGCTCGGCTTCAGGGCTCTGCGCGCGCACGACGTCCCCGTCGTCGCAGCCGGCTTCTCGGTCGGGGCAACCTTGGCGTTCGTCTACGCGGCCAATGCGGACACCTGGCGGCTGCCGGCGCCACGGGCTGTCTACGGCATCTTTCCCATCGATCCGCGCCAGATCCAGCCCGACCTCGACCTCGCGGGAATCGACCCCGTGCGGGTCGTGCTCCGCGTCGGTGACCACGACGACGTCGCCGGACGCCTCGGCGCCGACGTTCTCGCGTCCATGCTGGACCCGGCCGCGCGGTCACTGCTCGACTACCGCGTCGTCCGTACGACCGACCACCTCTTCGCCGATCATGAGGCGCCCACCGATGTTGGCAACCCTGTCGTCAGGGCAACGTTCTGGAAGCCGCTCGACCGCCTCGTCGACGAGAGCCGCTGAGATCTACGCGGAACCGCTCAGCCAACCCGTGATCCGCTCGACGTCTTCCTCCTGCACGAACTCGGTGCACTCGATGCGCGCGCCGTTGCCCCCCTTGGCGTTGACGAAAGCTCGACACTCGGTCCGCGACCCGAGCCGAGCACCGACCTCCGGAGCCCGGGATCGCTGAGCGAGGCCACCGCGGCGGGGACGTCGTCGACGCCGAAGCAGATGTGGTGGAGCCCCTCGCCGTGCTCGTCGAGCCATGCGCTGAGCGGCGAGTCGTCGGTCAGGGGCTCCACGAGCTGCAGGTAGGCGTTGCCCGCGTCGAGATAGGTGAGCCGGACGCGAGGCGTCTCGAGCTCCTCACTCGAGTGCACGGTGAGCCCTAGGCGGTCGCGGTAGAATCGCAGCGCCTCGTCGGTGCTCCGGACGAGCACGGCGACATGGTCGAGCCGGCGGATCGGAGTCACTCCGCCGCGGTCTCCGGGGCGGGCTCGCGTCGAACACGCTCCCGCCACCACTCGGCCACGCCGTCGAGGTGCGCGGCCATGGCCTCGCGCGCGCCCTCGGCGTCGTGCGCGGCGATGCGGTCGAGCACGCGCGCGTGCTGCTCGAGCGTCGCCGGCGCGGAGCCGGAGCCCAGGTTGTCCCGTCGGATGTCGATCAGCGACGTCCCGATCGAGTCCATCAGCATCAGGTAGAGCTCGTTGTGGGTCGCCCGCGCGATCACGCGGTGGAACTCGAGGTCGTCGAGCGCGGCAGCCTCGACGTCCCCGCTCTCCTGCTGCATGCGCAGGTGAACGACGCGCAGGGCGGCGATGTCGTCGAGGCCGGCGCGCTCGGCGGCCAGGCCCGCGAGATGCACCTCGAGCAGCTTCCGCACTTCCTGCACCTTCTCGAAGTCGAGCGTCCCGCCACGCAGATAGAGGCTCATCGACTCGCTCACGGCGGCGGCGTCGACCGCAGCCACGCGGAGGCCGCTGCCGGAGCGCACCTCGATCACCCCCTTCGCCACGAGCGCGCGGACGGCCTCTCTGACGACGGTGCGCGACACGCCGAACTGCTCCCCGAGCTCGCGCTCCGACGGGAGCCGGTCTCCGACGTTGAGCCGCTTGGAGAGGATGGTCTCCAGCATCAGGTCTGCGACCTTGTCCGAGAGTCGCGGCTCGCGGGCCACCTGTGCGAAGAGCGCCGGTGACGAGCCCGCGGACTGACCCCCCGCCGAGTCGGCGCCGGAGAGACGATCCGGGTCGGTCATGCTCCGATCATACGCCATACCGTATGCCATTCAATCTGGACGACTGGCACGCCGTCGTATAGGTTCGCGTCGTGGGGCGGGTCTCGTTCGACCACGTCAGGAAGGTGTACCCGGACGGGACCGTCGCCGTGCAGGACCTCTCGCTCGAGATCCCCGACGGCGAGCTGATGGTCCTCGTCGGTCCGTCCGGCTGCGGGAAGACCACTGCGCTGCGGATGGTGGCCGGCCTCGAGGAGATCACGGGCGGCGAGGTGCGGATCGGCGACGGGGTCGTCAACCGGCTGCCGCCGCGCGATCGGGACGTGGCGATGGTCTTCCAGAACTACGCGCTCTACCCGCACAAGTCCATCTACGACAACCTCGCGTTCCCGCTCAAGCTGCGGAAGCTGTCCAAGGCGCAGATCGACGAGCGGGTGCGACGGATCGCCCGCGTGCTCGAGCTCGAGGAGCAGCTGCCGCGGCGCCCCCGACAGCTGTCAGGAGGCCAGCGGCAGCGGGTGGCGATGGGCAGGGCGATGATCCGCGAGCCGCAGGCGTTCCTGATGGACGAGCCGCTCTCCAACCTCGACGCCAAGCTGCGCACGCAGATGCGGGCCGAGATCAGCCTCCTGCACAAGGAGCTCGACGTGACCACGATCTACGTCACGCACGACCAGGTCGAGGCGATGACGCTCGGTCAGCGAGTCGCGGTGCTCCGCAAGGGCGAGCTGCAGCAGGTGGCGGAGCCGCAGGAGCTGTACACGCGCCCCGGAAACCTGTTCGTGGCCGGGTTCATCGGCAGTCCGGCGATGAACTTCTTCGAGGGTCGCCTCGAGCACGCCGATGGGAAGTCGACCGTCGCCTTCGGGGACGGTCAGCGCCTCGCGATCGACGACGCGGAGCAGACGCTGGCGGGTGGGCTCGAAGGCCAGGCGGGGCGGTCTGTCATCGTGGGGGTGCGGCCCGAGCATCTCGAGGACGCCGCGCTCGCGCCGGCGATTCCCGTCGACCGCCGCCTCCATGGGCTCGTCCGTCTGCGGGAGCTGCTCGGCTCGGAGGTCGTCATCCACTTCGAGGTCGACGCCGCACCGGTCGTCACCGAGGAGACGCGGGACCTGGCCGAGGACGTCGACGCGTCCGCGTTGACGGAGCTCGACCACCTGCGGGCGACACGGCGGACGTCGTTCGTGGGGCGCTTCGCCGCGGACGCGCCGACGCAGGAAGGCACGGTGGCGGAGATCGCCGTCACCCGCGGCGCCCTGCGCTTCTTCGATCCCGAAACAGGTGTGCGGATCGGAACTTGACAATCGTTCACAAGTGGGTAGCGTCCCTTCTCGCAAGGGGTCAACTCCGCCGTCGATGGCCACGGCAGAAGCTTGACGGCATCGGTTGCACGCGAAATGATGGTGTACCGGTCATACAGCAGGCCATCAGAAAGGAGCGGGAGCACCGTGAGTGACGAGGTCCATCACGACCCGGACGGGTCCTTCGAGGACTACTTCTCCGGGCTTCGCATGGCGCGGCGCGACTTTCTCGTCAAGAGCGGGCTCGCTGCCGCGGCGGCCGCCGCTGCGACGACCTGGCTCACGACGGAGCAGGCGGCCGCGGCCGTAGAGGCGTCGACGGGCGGCACTGCGGCGAGCGACCCGATCGCCACCAGCGCCGTCAACGCGGCCAAGCAGTTCGAGGGCATCACCCTGGGCCGGATCAACGAGGCGGGCCTGCAGGCGCTCGACGACAAGAACTTCTCCGGGCCGGTGTGGGAGAAGCTGACAGGCATCAAGACGAAGGTCACGGAGGCCCCGTTCGCGCAGATCCGGACGAAGATCATCGCCGAGAGCCTCGCCAAGACGGGCGCCCTCGACACCGTCGAGATGTCGCCTGCCTGGCTGCCGGACTTCGCCGACCAGGGCGTGATCATCCCCATCGACAGCCTGATCCGGAAGTACAAGGCGCAGTCGACCCTCGCCGACCTGCATCCGCTGTACCGGGCGCTGGGCCGCTACAAGGGCAAGACGTGGGGCTTCTTCGACGACGGCGACGTCTGGGCCCTCTACTATCGCAAGGACATCTTCGGCAACGCAAAGCTGAAGTCGGCCTACAAGGCGCAGTTCAAGCAGGACCTGCGCGTCCCGAAGAACTGGGACGAGTTCAACCAGGTCGCCCAGTTCATCACCGACCAGCTGGCCCCGACCACGTACGGCACCGGCATGGGCCGCGCCCTCGGCAACCCGGGCAACCAGTTCTACTTCTTCCAGCAGTTCCGCGCCAACGGCGGCCGCTTCTTCAACCCGCAGACCATGAAGGCGGAGATCAACAACGCCATCGGCGTGAAGACGATGAACCAGATCCTCGCCCAGAACAAGGCGTCGCCGCCGGGCGTGGAGAAGCTCGACTTCGTCTCCGGCTGGGGCCTCTGGCTCCAGGGGAAGACGGCGATGATCATGGCCTGGCCGCCGACCGGCCGGATCTCGGAGAACTACTCGCAGCGCGACAAGGCCTTCTCGTTCGTGCCCAAGTCGACGATCGTGGGCAAGGTCGGCTATGCCAAGGTGCCGGGGCAGAACGGCGAGCACGCGGGCAGCTTCATCAAGGCCGTGATGGCCACCTCCAAGAACCAGGAGGCCTCCTACCTCTACAACCAGTGGGCGAACAGCCCGTCCATCTCGTTGCAGCGCGTGATGCTGCCGTACACGCTTCGCGACCCGTACCGGCTCTCGCACTACCGCTCCGCGAAGTACAAGAGCCTGTGGCCGAGCGCCGCCGAGTACCTGAAGACGCTGTGCGACGCGGCGAACGACGCCGTGCTCGACCTCACCATGAGCGGCGCGGGCGATTATGCCAACGCCATCGACCGCGCGATGACGTCGATGTACGCCGGCAAGGACGTGCAGGACGCCCTCGACGAGGCCGCAGCCGAGTGGGATCGGACCACGGACAAGCTCGGCGTTGCCAAGCAGCGTGCCTCGTACGCGAACTTCCTCACGTACCCGGGCTCGACCGGCAAGACCACCGTCAGGCAGCGCGGGCTGGCAGCCAACTGCTAACCGGCTGGCCGTGGCGACACGAGCCGAAGCGACGAGGAGGAGGCGGCCGTCGGCCGCCTCCTCCTGGGTCGACCGCCACATCGGCTGGCTGCTCGTCTCGCCGGCCGTACTGATCGTCCTCGCGCTCACGATCTTCCCGCTCGCGTTCTCCGTGTGGGTCGCGTTCGTCCAGTACGACTTCACCCTCGGCCCGGAGCACCCGTGGGTCGGGCTCGACAACTTCACCGAGAACTGGAAAGACCCCGTCTGGCGCGCGTCCCTCTGGCGCACGGTCTGGTTCTCCGTGACGATGGTCACGATCGAGCTCGTGCTCGGCATGCTCCTCGCGCTGGCCATGCTGCGGCCGTTCAAGGCACGGCGGGTCTTCATGACGCTCTTCGTGATCCCGCTCTTCATCAGCCCCGTCGTCGTCGGCGGGTTCTTCGACGGCCTCATCCGCCGCCCCTACGGGGTAGCGAACGAGCTCGCCAGCTGGGTCTGGCCCGGCACCGTCACGATCGACTTCACGAACGACAAGCCCTGGCTCTACATCGTGGTGATCATGGCCGACGTCTGGCAGTGGACGCCGTTCATGTTCGTGATCCTGCTCGCCGGCTTGTCGGCGATCCCGGACACGCTGTATGAGGCCGCCGATCTCGACGGCGCGAAGCCGCGGCAGTCGTTCTTCTTCATCACCATGCCGCTCCTCCTGCCGATCATCCTCATCGCCGTCACGTTCCGGCTGATCGACGCGGTGAAGCTGTTCGACATCATCTTCTCGCTCACACGCGGCGGGCCCGGGACGGACACCTACACGACGACGTACTACCTGTACCAGCAGGGCTTCGAGTTCTTCCACCTCGGCCAGGGGACGGCCGGGTCGTGGATGTTCCTGATCATGATCTCGTTCATCTCCTTCTGGCTCGTGCGCCGGCTGCTCAAGCCGGTCGAGGAGAACACGCTGTGACCGACCTGCTCGTCGACGACCGTGCGCGCACCGAGGGACCGGGCTCGATCCGATCCGTCCGCGGCAGCCGCTTCCGGCTCGGCGGCATCGTGCGCTTCGTCTTCATCGGGATCTACGTCCTGTTCCTGCTGCTGCCGCTCTACTGGATGGCCGTGACGTCGATCAAGTCGCAGGACGACCAGCTGCACGACCCGCCCGTCTGGTTCCCAACCGATCCCACGAGCGCCAACTACGCGGACGCGCTCAACCGCTTCAACGGCTGGAAGGGCCTGGAGAACTCGCTCATCGTGGCGTTCCTCGTGACGATCCTCGCGGTCGCGCTAGGCACGGCGGCGGCGTACTCGATGGCCCGCTACCGCACCGGCAAGCACCTCGCGTTCTGGTTCCTCTCGCAACGCATGATGCCGGGGATCGCGATCATCATCCCGATCTTCCTCCTCTACAGCCGTTACTCGGAGGAGTGGTTCGGGTTCGGGCTGATCGACACGCGCACCGGGCTCGTCCTCCTTTACACGGTCTTCGCTCTGCCGTTCACCGTCTGGATGATGTACGCCTACTTCAGGCAGATGCCGCCCGAGCTCGAGGAGGCGGCGCTCGTCGACGGCTGTACGCGACTGCAGGCCCTGCGCAAGGTGGCGTGGCCGCTCGCCGCCCCCGGCATCGTCTCGGCGGCGGCGTTCGCGTTCATCTTCTCGTGGACGGAGTTCCTCTTCGCGCAGGTGCTGACGCGCGACCACGCCGTCACCGTGCCGGTCGCCCTCGCCGGCATGATCACGTTCTTCCAGGGCAACCTCTACGGCCAGGCGAGCGCCCTGACCATGGTGTCGCTGATTCCCGCGATCCTGCTCGGCATCCTCGTGCAGCGGCACCTCGTGCGCGGACTCACCCTCGGAGCGGTACAGGGATGAGGCGCCTCGCCGCACTCGGCGTCCTGGCGATCGCGACGGTCCTCGCCGTGGCCGGGCCTACCGAGGCGAGCCCCGCCGCCGGCTGCACGATCACGGGTCCCTTCGGGGCGGGACGCGGCCAGGTGTGGCTGTTGCTCCCGGCGGGGAAGCCCAAGAGCATCGTCCTCTTCGCGCACGGCTGGACCGCCGTCCAGCCGACCGACTGGCACCGCGCCCGCTTCGACCACCTGTGCGCGGGAGGCAACCTCGTCGTGTTTCCCCGCTACCAGGTGGACGGCAACGACACGTTCGAGCAAGGGCTCGACGGCTTCCGCAAGGGCGTCCAGACCGGCTTCGGCCGACTCGCGAAGGTCAAGGTGCCGCTCGTCGCCGTCGGCTACTCCTTCGGCGGCGCGCTCGTCAACTACTACGCGGGGAACGCTGGAGGCTGGGGGGTGCCGGTGCCGAAGAGCGTGCTCAGCATCTTCCCCACGACGCGGATGCTCGACCGCTCCGCGGGCGCGCCCCCTCCCTCGGTTCGGTTCGTGCTGCTCGCCGGCGACCGCGACGAGGTCGTCGGCACCGACGGCGCCAAGGACTTCCTCGCGTGGCTGAAGAACCATCCGGCCGCGCGGAAGACGTATCGCCTGGTTCGCTCGAGCGCGGCGCTGACGGCGGACCACGAGGCGCTGAAGGAGACGACGGCGGCCTCGAACCACACGTTCTGGGCGCCGATCGACGCGCTCGTGGCGGACGCGCGGAGCGGCCGTTGAGCCAGTCCTACCAGCAGGGGATGGCGCGCCCCGAGATCGACATCGGGATGCGCGGCGGGGAGCGCAAGCCGGTCACGGAGCGGACGACCCTCGTCACCGGCGGTGCCGGTTTCATCGGTGGGCACCTCGTGCGGGCGCTGCTCGACACCGGGCGCCGCGTCGTCGTCCTCGACGTTCGCGGCTTCATGCCCGAGGCCCGGTTCGCCGTCGGCGAGGGAGTCGACGAGATCCCGCTCGAGCTCGCCTCGATCGGCGACCAGGCACGCGTATTGGATGTGTTCCGCACGCATCGTCCAGACGAGGTGGTGCATGCCGGGATGATCCTCGACCCGGCCTACCTCGCCACGAACCGCTCCACTGCTTTCCAGGTCAACGTCGGCGGCGTGGTCAACCTCGTCGAGGCGATGATCGCATTCGGTGTGCCGCGGCTCGTCAATTTCTCCTCGATCGGCGTGCTGCCGCGAGTCATGTACCGGCCGATCGACGGCAACCATCCGATTCTGCTCGCCGACGCGGGACCCGGCACGGACTTCTACGGCTCGACGAAGGCTGCCGCCGAGGTGATGCTCTTCGCGTACAACCAGGCGCTCGGGCTCGACTTCCGGACGATCCGGCCCTCCGCCGTGTACGGCCTCGGCATGAACCAGTACGTCGGCCCGATCAAGGCGATGGTCGAGAACACGGTGCGCGGCGAGCCGGCCCACTTCGAGTTCGGCGGCGCGCATCCCCGCGCGTACACGCACGCGCAGGACATCGCCGGCCTGGTGCTCGCCGTGCTCGACGCCCCGGACAACGCCGACCGCATCTTCTACGGTTCCGCGGGCGGGCCGCTGGTGACGACGACGGAGGTGGCGCAGATCGTGCGCGAGCTCGTTCCGGGCGCGGACGTGGAGATCGGCGAGGAGCTGTCCGAGGCGGAGAAGCCGATCGTGGCTCTGCGTGGTGAGCTGTCGATCGAGAATGCCCGCTCCCAGCTCGGCTGGGAGCCGCGGTACGGGTCGATCCGCGACGGCATCGCGCAGTACGTCGAGCAGTACCGCGCCTTCGTCGCCGCGTGACGTACGATCTCGCCGTCCTCCCGGGCGACGGCATCGGCCCGGAGGTCGTAGCCGAGGCGGTGCGTGTCTTGGAGGCGCTCGAACAGCTCACCGCCGGCGGGTTGGCTTTCAGGCTCGAGTCGTTCGATGTGGGTGCGGGCGCCTGGCGCCGCAACGGCGAGGCGATGTCGGACGACGTGTACAGGGCCTGTCGCGACGCCGACGCCATGCTGCTCGGGGCTGCCGGCCTGCCCGACGCCCGCCACCCCGATGGGCGCGAGGCGGGCTCGGACGCCGTCTTCCGGCTCCGCTTCGGACTCGATCTCTATGCGGGCCTCCGGCCCGTGCGGCTGTACCCGGGAGTGCCGACGCCGCTCCGCGATCCCGGTGCCGGGATCGACTACGTGATCGTGCGCGAGAACGTCGAGGGCCTGTATGCGGGCCGCCATGGGGGCAGCCGGGTCGAGGGCGACGTGGCCGCCGACACGAGCATCATCACCAGGCGTGGCACGCAGCGCATCGTCGAGCGGGCATTCGGCCTGGCCCGCGGCCGCATGGGCGCGCCGGCGGACGGCGTCTCACGTGTGACCTGCGTGGACAAGGCGAACGTTCTTGCCTCGTACGCGTTCTTCCGCGACGTCGCCACCGAGGTCGCCTCTGCCAACGCTGACATCCCCTTCGAGGCGATCTACGTCGACGCGGCCGCGTTGTACCTCGTCACCCGGCCGGCGACGTTCGACGTGCTCGTGGCGGAGAACATGTTCGGCGACATCCTCTCCGACCTCGGCGCGGGCACCGTGGGCGGCCTCGGGCTCGCGCCGTCCGGCGACGTCGGGGACGAGCACGGACTCTTCCAGGCCTCGCACGGCTCCGCTCCCGACATCGCCGGCCGCGGCGTCGCCAACCCGCTGGCCACGATCCTTTCCGCCGCCCTGCTCCTCGACTGGGTGGGTCAGCGTCGGGACGACGAGCTCGCCTGCACCGCCGCTCGCTGGGTCGACGAGTCGGTGGCGGCGGCGCTGGCGGACGGGTCCGGTCACACGGCCGACCTCGGCGGCGGGGCCTCGACTGCGGCCGTCGGCGACGCCGTGCTCGCAGCTCTCGCGCGCATCGTACGGTGACCGACGAGGAGGCCCGCGCGTTCGTCGACGACCCGGCGGCGCGGCGGGCGGTCTCGGCGGTGGAGGCCGCCCGCGGCTTCCTGGGACGGATCGAGCGAGCCCAGCCCGTCCTCCGGGCCTTCGTCACCGCTACCGCCGAGCTCGCGCTGACCGACGCGCGCCGTGTCGACGCCGCCCGGGTGGCGGGCGAGCCCTTGCCTCTCGACGGGCTGCCGGTGGCGATCAAGGACAACGTCGACGTCGGAGGTGTGCGCACGACGGTCGGCTCACGGCTCTTCGCCGACAGAGTGGCAGATCGGGATGCGCCCGCCGTCGCTCGACTCCGAGCGGCCGGCGCGGTCGTGCTCGGCAAGACGAACTTGCACGAGCTCGCGTTCGGCGCGACGAGCCGCAACGAGACCTTCGGTGCGGTCGTCAACCCGTGGGACGCCGGCCGGATCGCCGGTGGTTCGAGCGGCGGTTCGGGCGCGGCGGTCGCAGCCGATCTGTGCGTGGCGGCGATCGGCACCGACACCGGTGGCTCGATCCGGCTGCCCGCGGCTTTCTGCGGGGTCGCGGGCCTACGACCGTCGCTCGGCTCGGTTCCGACCGCGGGCGTCTTCCCCGTCTCGATGACGCTGGACACGGTCGGGCCGCTCGCCCGGGGCGTCGCGGATCTCGCTTCTCTGCACGGGGTGATGGCCGGTGTCGACGTCGCCGTCGTGGCCCGTGCCCGAGGCTTGCGGATCGGGCTCCCCGAGCCCTTCTTCTTCGACGATGTCGACCCTGAAGTGCGGTCCGCGCTGAATGTCGCCGCGGACACGTTCCGCGGGCTGGGCGCCACGGTCGAACCGACGGGTCTTCCCGGCGGCGCAGAGGCGGCGGAGGCCGGCGGTGTCTTGGTCCGCGCGGAGGCG
Organism: uncultured Actinomycetes bacterium; assembly: GCA_963708005.1. Lineage (GTDB taxonomy): Bacteria > Actinomycetota > Thermoleophilia > Gaiellales > Gaiellaceae > Gaiella. The sequence continues at coordinate 84,702 of CAVPRY010000003.1, forward strand.
CTCGCGGTGCACGCGGACGACCTGTCGCGACGACCGGAGCTCTTCGAGGAGGGGACGCGCCGGCGGCTCGCGCTGGCCGAGGGCTGCACGTCGACAGACCTCGCGCGTCTCCGGCAGCAGATGGACGAGTGGGCCGCGGCTGTCGCGGCCGTGTTCGAGCGTGTCGACCTGCTGTTGTGTCCGGCGACGCCGGCCCCACCTCCGGCTGCCGAGAGCGCCGACTCCGTCGCCACAACTGCAGCCGTGACGCCGTTTACGTTCGCCCTCAGCCTCGCCCGCGTCCCCGTGCTGGCGCTCCCCTGCGGCTTCACGCGGGGCGGGCTGCCGCTGGGGCTCCAGCTCGCCGGCCCGTTGGGGGACGAGCCGCTGCTGCTCGGCGCGGGAGCCGCCTTCCAGGACGTCACCGACTGGCATCGCCGCCGCCCGGGCCACGCACCGTAGGGCGGGTCGGCAGGAGCCGTGCGCGTCTTGGTCGGACCATTGACTCGATGGTCCGACAGTGCCAGAATCGCGAGCGTGAGCGAGCACGGCAGTGCCACGGCCGCCGCACTGAGCGAGCTGACGCGCCACGTGATGGTCGACTTCGTGCAGATGAAGTCGTTCGCCCGCGACCCGCTGATCATGGTGCGGGGCGAGGGTGTCTACCTCATCGACGTCGAGGGCCGTCGCTACGTCGACGGTCTCTCGGGCGTCTTCTCGGTCAGCCTGGGCCATGCCAACGACGAGATCGTCGACGCGGTCACCGCGCAGCTGAAGAGGCTGGCGTTCTCGTCTCCGATCATGACCACGAACGACCGCGCCCTCGAGCTCGCGGCCGAGCTGATCGGCATTACCGGCGGGCGGTACGAGGTGTTCAAGCAGTACTGCAGCGGGTCGGAGGCCACCGAGGGCGCGATCAAGTTCGCGCGCCAGTACCACCGCCAGTGCGGCGAGGGAGAGCGCTACAAGACGATCTCCTTCTATCGCTCGTACCACGGTGGCACCCTCGGCGCCCTCGGCTCGACCGGGTGGCCCAAGTTGCGGAACCCGTACGAGCCCCTCGTGCACGGGTCGCTGCACGTGCCGCCTCCCGTCCCCACCGTGTGCCGCGCCTGCCGGGGCGGCCCGTGCTCGCTGGCGTGCTTCGAGCTGCTGGCGGATGTCGTCGAGCTCGAGGGGCCGCGGACCGTCTCCGCGATCATGATCGAGCCGACAATGCTCACGGCCGGTGTGGTCACGCCGCCAGCGGAGTACTTCACGCGCCTGCGCGAGCTCTGCGATGCGACGGGCGTCCTGCTCGTCTTCGACGAGATCGTGACCGGCTTCGGACGTCTTGGCCGGTGGTTCGCGGCCGAGGGGCTCGACGTCTGGCCGGACCTGCTCTGCTGCGGCAAGGGGCTCTCGGCCGGCTACGTCCCGCTCTCGGGCGTCCTCGTGTCGCCGCGCGTCGCCGCCGCCTTCTGGGGAGACGCGGAGGACAACCTGCAGTTCCAGTCCGGGCACACGTTCGCGGGCAACCCCGTCTCGGCCGCCTGCGGGCTCGCCGTGATCGACTACTTCAAGCGCCACGACGTGCTCGGCAACGTCCAGGCCCGTGGAGCGGAGCTCGGCGCACGGCTGACGGCCCTGGCGGATCGCTCGTCGCTCGTCACGGCCGTGCGAGGGCAGGGTCTCCTCTACTGCCTCGACTTCGTGCTCGACCGCGGCCCGATCGGCACGGCCGTCCAGCAGGCGGCCCGGCAGCGCGGGCTGCTCGTGCGCGCCTCGCCGCACAACACGACCCTCGCGCCGCCCCTGATCGTGACGAGCGCGGAGGTGGACGAGATCGCGACGTGCCTCGAGGAGGCGGTGGAGGAGGTGGCGGCCGACGTGGCGGCCAACGGCGCTGTCGAGCTGGAGGTCGCGTTCGGCATCTGATGGCCACCGCGGTCCGTAGCGGCACTCGGCGGAGCCTGGTGGAGGGGACGGCCGAAACGCTTCGGCGCCGCATCGCCGGCGGCGACTTCGGCCCGTCCGACCGTCTTCCCCCCGAGCGGCTGCTCGCCGGTCAGCTCGGGGTCTCGCGCGGTGTGCTGCGCGAGGCGCTCTCCAGTCTCGAGGCCCTAGGTCTCGTCGAGGCGCGCGGGGCAGCGGGCAGGTTCGTCGCGGGCGGCGACGCCGGCAGGAGCCACGCGATGGTGGCTGCCTGGTTGCACCAGCACGCCCGCGAGCTGCTGGAGATCGACGAGATACGCTCGGTGGTCGAGGCGCACGCGATCCGCTCGCTCTCCGACTGGGACGCGCTGGACGCCGCACGGCGCGCGGCGGAGATCGTCCGCCGCCAGGAGCAGGCGCTGGAGCGTGACGACGTCGTCGCGGCCGCCGAGGCGGATGCGGAATTCCACCGGTTGCTCTGCTCGTACTCGCAGAACGTGGCGCTGCGCTCGCTGGCGGAGGGGCTCGTGGAGACCTCCCGGCGCGGGGCCCTTGCCGTCTACTCGCTGCCGGAGGCGGCCCGCCGCTCGATCGCCCAGCACGTCGGGATCGTGGACGCGCTCGTCGCGGGAGACACGGGCCGGGCTGCCGAGCTCGCCCGCACCCACATGGTCGACGTCGCCCGCCGGTACGCGGTTGGAGTCGAGCCCTGAGCGTCCGCGTCGGAGTCGACACCGGCGGCACGTTCACGGATCTGGTGCTCGTGGACGAGCTCTCGGGCGAGCGGCGTTCGGTGAAGGTTCCGTCCACGCCCGACGACCCCGCGAGGGCAGTGTTCGCGGCGCTGGAGCAGGCGGGATGTGGGTCCGACGAGATCGCCTCCTTCGTGCTCGGGACGACGATCGCCACCAACTGCCTGCTGGAGCGCAAGGGGCAGCGAACCGTCTATCTGACGACGGCTGGGTTCGAGGACGTGCTCTTCATCCAGCGCATCGATCGCCGGTCGCTCTTCGACCTGCAATGGCAGAAGTCCGTGCCATACGTCCGTCGCAGCGACTGCCTGGGCGTCGCGGAGCGCGTCGCGCACGACGGAGGCGTGCGCGTCCACCTGGACGAGGCCGAGGTGGAGCGGCTGGTCGCCGAGGTGCGCGCCCGTCACGAGGCCGCCGAGGGCGGGGTGGCGGTGGCGATCAACTTCCTCTTCGCGTACGTGCACCCGGAGCACGAGCAACGGCTGGCGTCGGCATTGCGCGCCGCGTTGCCGGAGGTCCCCGTTTCCTGCTCGCACGAGGTCGCGCCGATCTGGCGCGAGTACGAGCGGGGCAATACCGTCGTGGTCGACGCGTACCTCCGACGGCTCACGGGCCGTTTCGCCGATCGGCTCGACCAGGGGCTCGCTCACGTCGGCCTTCGCTGTCCCAGCTTCCTGCTCAAGTCCAACGGCGGCCAGATCCCGATCGGCCAGGCCTCCCGACAGGCGGTCGGCTTCGTGCTGTCCGGGCTGGCCGGAGGCCTCATCGCCGGTGCGCGGTTCGCCCAGGCGGTTGGACGCCGCGACGTGATCACGCTCGACATGGGCGGCACGAGCGCCGACGTCGGTGTGGTCGTCGACGGCGCGATCCGCCCAGCCAGCCAGTTCGAGCTCGAGTGGGGCCTGCCGCTCGCCGTTCCCGTGGTCGACCTGACCACGATCGGCGCCGGTGGGAGCTCGATCGCACACTTCGACCAGGGCGGCCTGCTGGAGGTCGGACCGCAGAGCGCAGGCGCGGACCCCGGACCGGCTGCCTACGGCAAGGGCGGCGCGGACGCCACCGTGACAGACGCGAATCTCGTGCTGGGCCGCCTCAACCCGGACTTCTTCCTCGGTGGCGCAGTGCCCCTTCACGCGGGCCTTGCACACACTGCCGTCGGTCGTGTCGCGGAACGTCTCGGGTGCGAGGTCGAGACTGCGGCGCACGCGATCGTCGACCTCGCCTGCGAGAACATGGCGAACGCGATCCGGCTGTTGTGCGCGGACCGCGGGCTCGACTACCGGCGGTTCGACCTGATGGCCTTCGGCGGTGCCGGCCCGCTGCACGCGGGCGCGCTCGGCCGCAGGATTGGCTTCGCGCGCGTGCTGGTGCCGCCGAGCCCCGGCACCGCCTCCGCGTTCGGTGCGCAGGCGGCCGACCTCCGCGTCGACCGTCGGTTGACGCGGGTCCTGCGCTCGGACCTGGCGACGGACGCCGAGTTGGGCGAGGCGGTCTCGCGGATCGCAGCCGAAGCGCTGGCCGAGATCCATCGGGAGGCCGGCGAGGCGCTGCAGCCCATGCTCGGCGTGACGGCGAGCGCGCGCTACCTGGGGCAGAACTTCGAACAGGAGGTGGCGGTGCCGCTGGACGTCACCGCGGGCCTCGTGGAGGCGATGGTCGAGCGTTTCCACCGGCAGCACGAGGCCGTCTACGGCTATCGCCTCGCCGAGGCGGTCGTCGAGCTCGTGCACCTGAACGCCACCGCGGTAGAGCGGCGCCCACCGACGCCCACGCCTGAGCTCGACCCGGGCGAGGCCGAGCCCTTCGGCGTCAGGCCGGTGTCGTTCGAGCCCGGCCGCTGGGAGCAGACGTCCATCTACCGGCGGGCGACGCTCGGGGCGGGGGCCACGATCGCGGGGCCCGCGGTGATCGAGGAGATGGACTCCACGACCGTCGTCCATCCCGGGCAGGTGGCATGCGTCCACGCCTCGGGCACGCTCGTGCTCGATCGCGTCGTCGCCGACGACGAACACGAGGCGGCTGAGAAGGAGCTCTCCCGTGCATGACCCCGTCTGGCTGAAGATCCTGCACGCCCAGCTCGTGAACATCTGCGAGGAGATGGGCCTCGCCATGATGCGGACGTCGTACTCGCCCATCTTCAGCGAGGGACTCGACTTCTGCTGCCTGATCCTCGACCGAGACGGTGAGCTCGTGGCGATGCAGAACCTCAATCCGGCGATGATGGGCCAGGCTCTCTACTCGGGGCGCTGGGTGATCGACGACCTCGGCGCAGACTCGTTCGAGCCGGGTGACGTCGTCGTCCACAACGATCCGTACCGGGGCGGCTCCCACATGCCGGAGCATCTCCTGATCACGCCGTTCTTCCACGGCGGGGAGCTGCAGGGCTGGCTCTGCAACATCGCCCACGTCGCGGAGATCGGCGGCATGGCCCCCGGGTCGTTCTCCGCGAACGCGACCGAGGTCTACCAGGAAGGGCTGCGGCTGCCGCCCGTGAAGCTGTTCCGCCGCGGAGAGCCCGTTCACGACGTCTGGCGCATCCTGCTCGCCAACCACCGCACGCCCGATCACTCCTGGGGCGACTTCAACGCCATCGTCGGCTCGCTTCGCGTCGGCCTGCGCCGTCTCGAGGGGCTCTACGACGAGCACGGCGCGCACCGGATCCAGAGCTCGGTCCCCGCCCTCTACGACTACGCGGAGCAGTGGATACGGCGTGACATCGCGGCGCTGTCGGACGGCACCTATTCCGGTGAGGACTGCCAGGAGGACGACGGATTCGAGCCGCGCAGCTACTGGCTCCGGGTCGATCTCACGATCGCCGGCGACCACATGGTCGTCGACTGGAGCCGGTCGGACGAGCAGGCGCGCGGCGCCATCAACGCTCCCTACCCGGTCACCGCTTCCGCCACGTACGCGGGGATCTTCCAGGTAATCGGCGGCGGCGCGCCGATCAATGCCGGGGCGATACGACCGATCGACATCGTCGCTCCGCCGGGGACGGTCGTGAACGTGCGTCATCCCGGAGCATGCGTCGGCGGCCAGACCGAGTTGCAGCCCAGGATTCTCGAGCTCATCCAGGGGCGCGTGCTGAGTCAGGTCGCCCCCGAGCGGTGCTCGGCCGCCTCGGGTGGCACGTCCGGCAACTTCCTGTTCGGCGGCGTCCACCCGCAGACGGGCCGCTACTACACGCACTACCACTTCGAAGGGAACGGCTGGGGCGGGCGCGCCGCGACGGACGGCAACGACTGCCAGATCTGCCCCCATGGCAACTGCCGCAACACGCCGGTCGAGGTCTTCGAGACCCGCTACCCGTGGTTCACCGAGTGTTACCGGCTGAACGCCGACGCGGGCGGTCCCGGGCGCACGCGAGGCGGGCTCGGGATCACGAGGCTCCTGCACGTCGAGGCCGACGAGATCGTGGTCAGCGCGCTCTGCGACCGGTCGAAGGTCGCCCCCTGGGGCGTACATGGCGGTGAGGAGGGGGACCGGCTCGCGTACCTCGTACGGGCGGGGGGCGCAGCGGAGTTCAGCACCTTCTCGGAGTCGTTCGGCACGCCCAGCGACACGAAGTTCTCCAACGTGCGACTCCAGCGTGGTGACACGGTGATGCTTCGCTCCCCTTCGGGCGGGGGCTACGGCCCGCCGTGGGAGCGGCCGCCCGAGCGAGTCGCCGAAGACGTCGCCGAGGGGTACGTGACGCGCGAGAGCGCACGGGCCAGGTATGGCGTGGTCGTACGGGAGGACGGTACCGTCGACCCCGACGGCACCCTCCGCGCGCGGTCGGAGCTGAGGGCGGGCGATGGCCTGGGTTGAGCGCGACGTCGCGTGGCACGACCTCGCGGTCGAGTACTGCGAGGTGACGGGCCAGCTCCTGCCGCGGCGCTACTGGTCGTTCGTGGCGGAGGGCCGCGAGCTCAAGGCGGCCCACCCGCGCTACGAGCAGCTCTACCTCGAGTACGTGCTCCCGCGCCGGCTGGCCGACCGTGCTCAGGCCGGGTCAACGCGCACGACCTCGTAGGGATCCAGGCGGAGAGCCAGGTCGCCGTCTGGATCCGGGCTAGCCGCTTCGCCACCCGCGCGGAACGCGTCGGGCTCGCCACCGGCACGTGCGGCACTCGCCTCGGCGAGCCGACGGAGCCGCACCGGGCCCCGGAGCGGCGCCACGACGACCTCCTGCTCTTCCGGCGTCACGTTGGCGACGAGGAGCCTGAGCGCGCCCCGGTCGCGAACGGCGAGCGCGAGCGCGACCAGCGGGTTCTCGGATGCCACGTGCAGCACCTCGGCTCCCCGCCAGCCGGCGACGTCGGCGAGAGGGTGGTAGAGCGGGAAGACCTCGCCCGCACGAGAGCGGAATCGCTCCGGCAGCGGCGAGCCCTCCTCGCGCTCGAGGACGCCGCGCCAGCCGGTTGACGTGTAGTACGTGACCGACGACGCGCCGGCCTCCGACACGTACTTGAGACTGCCCGCGGTCCAGGCGCCGCCGAGGAGCGAGGGCTGGCGGACATCCACGGCATCGGGCAGCTCGCCCGGCCCCGGCTCGGGATCCGGTGTCGCGGCGTGGAAGTTGAAGCGGCGGCGGATCGTGATCGGAGACAAGGCGATCGCCTTCCCCGGCGCGAGCGCCTTCGCGCTGCGGACGTTCTCGGCCTGGGCGTCGAGTGTCTCCACGATGTCGACGTCGGTGAACGCATGAACCTGCGGCGTGATCGAGAAGCAGACGACGTCCCAGGCCCCGGCCTGCGGGCGCGTGCGGTTGATCTCTGTGAAATAGATCTCCGTGCCGCCGCCGATGGCCGCGTCGGGCAGGAGGTCGCCGAGTGCGTCCCGCACGACGTCGACCAGCTCGGGCGGCGTCGTCTCCTCCGGTGTCGAGGTCCGGCCGCCGAGCAGGATCACGAGCACGCGATCGACGTCCGGGCCCGCGTCGAGTGCCTCCGCCACGGCAGGCAGGCGCTCTGCGTGCTCCGGGCGCAGGTGGAGCGACACCTCGAGGTGGGCGCCGATGCGGAGCGCCGTCTCCTGCGCGCGGCGCAGGACGTCCCGCCAGCCGTCACCGTCGAGCCGCATCTCGACGCGCAGGTGCGCCGGTGCGAGTGCGCGCAGGAGCTCGACCTCGCGCTCGGTCGGTTCGTGGCCGTCGGCGTCCACGCCCAGGCCGATGGCCGGCACGGTCGTCCCCGTCGGTTCGCCGAGCGAGAGCCGGACGGCGCCCTCGCCGCCCGCCGCGCCCTCCACGCCGTGGGGAGTGACCGTGACCCGCTGCCGGAGCGCGCCGCCGTGCGCCAGGTCGTGCGGGAACCCGAGCGAGATTGGCGTGGAGTACGTCTTGAAGTTGGCGTCCGTCCAGTTGCGGTGGTCCTCCGTCTCCCAGAGGTCGCCCTCGAACTCGAAGTGCAACGAGCCGCCGTCCGGCAGGCTCACATCGAGGCGGTCGTACGCGGCGAAGAGCGCGTGATACACGCCGTTCACCACGCGCTGCTGCCCGATCAGGTCGGGAAACGTGCCTTCGATCTCGCCGTCCGGAGTACGGGCGCGGAACGGCGCGCCGGCCGTCTCGCGCCACGGATGGTGGACGCAGATGCCGATGCGGTTGTACTGCAGGTCCTGCTCGGCGAGGCCGTCGAGGCTGTAGGTGATGCGGCCTTGGGCATCTCCCGCGATCGTGCCCTGCCACGCGAAGTCGATGTCATGGGCGTGGTGGCGTACCGCGAAGCGGACGTCGAAGGAGCCGTCGCGCTCGTCGAGCTCCAGGTCGGACACCTTCCCCGGGATCGTGTTCCAGTTGCGGTCGCGCACGGCGACGTAGACGCGGCGCACGAGCTCCGTGCGGCGGATGCAGACGTAGCGGAGGTCGATCCCGTCGAGCAGCACGCGTGCCGGGCCGGCGTGCAGGACGCGAAGCTGCGGCGGGGGATCCACGGTGCCGTGCAGGAGTGCGTAGCGGGCGGCGGCGTCGTTCATCTCGTCTCTCCTCGCGCGGTGAGCTTGGCCTGGAACTGCGGGGACTCGAGCACTTCCGGGTTGGCGACGTCGACCGGGACACGGCCGCACGCGACGTCGACGATCGCTCCGCAGACGTCCGCGACGCAGCGCCGGAAGAGCTCGTCCCAGTACCCCAGGGCGTGAGGGGCGCCCACGAGGCCGGGTGCGGAGAGGATCGGGTCGCCGGGGTCGACCGGCTCGTGCTCGAAGACGTCGAGTCCTGCTCCGGCGAGTCGACCCTCGCGCAACGCAGCGGCGAGCGCGGCCTGATCGACGATCGGACCGCGCGCGATGTTGACGAGCAACGCGCTCGGCTTCAGCAGCGCCAGCCGGCCCTCGTCGAGAAGATGGTGCGTGTCCGGCGTCAAGGGACACGCGACGACGACGACGTCGGCCTCCTCGAGCAGCGTGTCGAGCGGGAGGTGTTCGACGCCCGCGTCGTGCGGATCGGACCGTTGCGCCACCACGACGCGCAGGTCCCACGGGTGTAGGAGTCGCGCGACCTCGCGTCCGATCCGCCCGTAGCCCACGATGCCGAGGGTGCGGCCGGTGAGGCCGAGGCCGAGGAGGTCGAAGCGCCCCTCGCTCCAGCGGCCCGCGACCAGGTGCTCGTGGCGTTGGACGAGCCGATGCGAGAGGGCGAGGACGAGGGCGACTGCGGCGGAGGCCATCGCCCGCGTGACGCCGCTCGGCGTGATCGTGACCGCGATGCCGCGCGCGGTGCACGCGTCGAGATCGATGAAGTCGAGGCCCACGCCGTGGCGCGCGATCAGCGCGAGCCGCTCCACGCCCTCCAGGCTGGCGGCGCTGACAGCGGGGGAGAAGTGGAAGAGGGCATCCAGACCCACGAGCTGATCCGGCGTCAGTTCGCGGCGATCCTCGTCGAGGAAGCCCCAGACGAGCCCCGGCCGGTCGAGCGCCTCGAGCCCGACGGGGGCGAACACGAGCGTTCCGTCCGGGCGGAGGACGTCCCGGGTGACGCCGACGTGAAAGGCATCGTCCTGCATACCGTATGATCGATTCTCGCCCGTTCGCGTGGAAGGAGGCAAGCCGTGTCGGAGAAGATCGTCGTCGGAGCGCTCCCCGTCGGCGGCTCGGAGCCGCTCATCTCGAGCGCCGTCCGCTGGGGCGACCTCCTGTTCCTGTCCGGCCGCGCGCCGATCGACACGTCCACGATGGAGATCGTCTCCGACGACTTCGAAGTGCAGGCGCGCGACGTCCTGCGCCAGATCGGCGAGTCGCTCGAGGAGGCCGGCTCGAGCTTCGCGCACGTCCTCCGCGTGCAGTGCTACCTCCTCCGGGCGGAGGACTTCGCGGCCTGGAACCGGATCTGGGCGGAGACGTTTCCCTCGCCGCGCCCGGTGCGCACCACGATCACGACGGGCTTCACCGTTGCCCGGCATGCTCGTCGAGGTCGAGGTCACCGCCGGCATCCCGTCGTGAAGGTCGTGATCGCCGGCGGCGGCGTCGCCGGCCTGTGCACCGCCTACTACCTGCGCCGGCGCGACATCGACGTCACGGTGCTCGAGGCCCGCACGATCGGCACCCGCGCGGCGGCGTCGTACGGCAACGGCGGCTGGATCACGCCGGCCCAGGCCGGCCCGCTGCCCGAGCCGGGGCTGACGATCTACGGCCTGCGCGCGCTGACGAGCGCCGACTCCCCGCTGTACTTCCGGCCCAGCTACCTGCCGAGGCTCGTGCCGTGGCTGACGCGGTTCTGGACGTACTGCAACGCGCGCGACCACGAGCGCGGCTGGGCGGCGATCGCCCGCCTGGGCGAGCGCGTGTTCACGCTCGTGGACGAGATGGCTGCCGACGGCGTCGAGTTCGAGCTCTACAAGACCGGGATGATCTGCGCCACCGCGGACGCGAAGGAGGCGCAGAAGGTGCTCGACGGGTTGGAGCCGATGCGCGCCTTCGGCTTCCAGCTGCCCGACACGCTGATGACGGGCGAGGAGCTGCACGCCTTCGAGCCCGCGCTGTCCGCCCGCGTGCAGGCGGGCTTCCACGTCGAGCAGCAGTGGCACGTCCGGGCGAACACGTTCACGGAAGGGCTCGCGCGGCGGGTCGCCGAGCTCGGCGCCGAGATCGTGGAGGAGGCCGAGGTGCACCGGTTCGAGACCGGGGACGGGCGCGTGCGTGCTGTGCGTACCTCGAAGGGCGAGTTCGCAGGCGACGCCTTCCTGCTCGCCGCCGGCTCGTGGACGACGCCGCTTGCGCGCAAGCTCGGCCTGCGCCTCCCGATGGAGCCCGGCAAGGGCTACACCTTTCTGCTCCAGCCGGAGGTGATGCCGAAGTACGGCATCCTCTTCGCCGACATCCACGCGGGCGCCTCGCCGTTCGCCGACCGGCTGCGCGTCTCGGGGACGATGGAGTTCTCCGGCTACAACCTCGAGCTCGATCAGCGCCGGATCGACAACGTCTTCCGGCTGGCGAGCGAGTACCTCCGCCTGGAGCAGCCGTCCTACGAGAACGCGTGGGCGGGCCTGCGGCCGATGGTCGCGGACGGGCTGCCGATCCTCGATCGGGCCGGGCCGTGGCAGAACGCGTACGTGGCCACCGGCTACTCGATGCTGGGGATGACCCTCTCCCAGCCGGCCGGCGAAGCGATGGCCGGGATGATCGTCAGCGGTCAGCGACCGGAGGTCTTCGAGCCCTTCCGGATCGACCGCTTTCCGCGCTTGGTCGTCCGGCGCCCGGGCGGCTGAGCGCGGGTCAGCTTCCCGGGGGTCCGAGCACCCGTCCGCCGTCCACCCCGATCACGCTGCCGGTGACCCAGGCCGCATCGGAGTCGACGAGGTGCCAGATCCAGCGCGCGATCTCTTCCGGCTGCCCGACGCGGCCCAGCGGCACGAGCGCGCCCAGCTCTCTCAGGCGTGCCTCGGGATCGGGCACGGCGAGGTGGAAGTCGGTCGCCACTGGACCGGGCCGGACGCAGTTGACCCGGATCCGGTCCGGCGCGAGCTCGGCCGCGAGATTCATGGTCAGGTGCTCCAGAGCCGCCTTCGTGAGGCCGTAGACGGTCTGCCTACGCCGGTACATCGCCGCAGCGGCCGACGAGACGTTGACGACGGCGGCGTCGGGGGACTCCTTCAGCGCGGGCAGACCGTCTACGGCCTCACGAAGGCGGCTCTGGAGCACCTGACCATGAATCTCGCGGCCAAGCTCGCGCCGACGCGGATCCGGCGATTCATCGTCGGCCCCGGTCCAGTGGGCGACCCGACTTCCACCTCGCCGTGCCCGATGCTGGGCGCGCTCGTGCCGCTGAGCCACGTCGGGCAGCCGGAAGAGATCGCGCTGGATCTGGCCGCTGGTGGCGACTCCGATGCGGCCTGGGTCACCGGCAGCATCGGGGTGGACAGCGACGGTGCTGTCGACCGGGAAGCTGACCGCACTCAGCCGCCCAGGGCGCCGGACGACCAAGCGCCGGAAAGCGGTCGATCCGGAAGGGCTCGAAGACCTCCGGTCGCTGACCGCTGACCTGCATCCCGGCCATCGCTTCCCCGGCCGGCTGGGAGGGTCATCCCCAGCATCGAGTAGCCGGTGGCCACGTACGCGTTCTGCCGCGGCCCGCCCGATCGAGGATCGGCAGCCCGTCCGCGACCATCGGCCGCAGGCCCGCCCACGCATGACGGCTGCTCCAGGCGGAGGTACTCGCTCGCCAGCCGGAAGACGTTGTCGATCCGGCGCTGATCGAGCTCGAGGTTGTAGCCGGAGAACTCCATCGTCAACGCGCAGCCGGTCGGCGAGGCGCCACCGCGGATGTCGGCGAAGAGGATGCCGTACTTCAGCATGGCCAAGGTGTAGCCCTTGCCAGCGTCCGTCGGGAGGCGCAGGCCGAGCTGGGCGCCGTGGTCCACGAGCCGGCGGCGAGGAAGGCGTCGCCTGCGACTTCGAGGTACGCACAGCACGCACACGCCCGTCCCCGGTCTCGAACCGGTGCACCTCGGCCTCTCCGCGATCTCGGCGCCGAGCTCGGCGACCCGCCGCGCGAGCCCTTCCGTGAACGTGTTCGCCCGGACGTGCCACTGCTGCTCGACGTGGAAGCCCGCCTGCACGCGCTCGGACAGTGCGGGCTCGAAGGCGTGCAGTTCCTCGCCCGTCATCAGCGTGTCGGGAAGCTGGAAGCCGAAGGCGCGCATCGGCTCCAACCCGTCGAGCACCTTCTGCGCCTCCTTCTGCGCGGTGGCGCAGATCATCCCGGTCTTGTAGAGCTCGAACTCGACGCCGTCCGCAGCCGTCTCGTCCACGAGCGTGAACACGCGCTCGCCCAGGCTGAACATGCGCCAGCCGCGCTCGTGGTCGCGCGCGTTGCAGTACGTCCAGAACCGCGTCAGCCACGGCGCGCCTCCGCAGGTAGCTGGGGCACGAGAGCGGGGAGTCGGCGCTCGTCAGCGCGCGCAGCCATCGTCAGCCGGCTGCGGCAGCGGGCCGGCCTGGGCCGGCGTGATCCGCACCCGTCCAGTACGACGCCGCCGCGCGGGTGCCGATGCGCTGCAGGCCTGAAGAGCACCGTGACGTGATGGCGCCGGCGCAGGTAGTAGGCGGTGCACAGGCCGGCGACGCCGCCGCCCCAGGCAATCACGACCTTCACGACGGGATGCCGGCGGTCCACGACGAGCATGCGGGCACGGTGAACCAGGTCGTGATCGTGGTGCGCGCCCCGGGCGCGGCGAGGGAAACGTCTCACCAGAATCCGGTTCGGCCGCGAAGTCCTCCGCCCGAAGGAGGTCACGCTGCAGCAGGACGTGCGCGAAGCTGGAGCCGGCCTACCTGGAGCGACTCGCCGATCTGGCGCAGGACGTCGCGCGCCTGCACTTCGAAGGCGTCGGAGACGACCTCCATCGTGGACGTGTCGATCGGCGCGCGGCCCGGAACAGGAGGTCGCCCCAGCGGACGGCGGGAGTGAGCGGCTCCGAGCCGCCGACGGGGAGCGCCCCGACGACGATCTTCTCCGACACGGCTTGCCTCCTTCCCCACGCGCCGAACGGGCGAGAATCGATCATACGGTATGCAGGACGATGCCTTTCACGTCGGCGTCACCAGGGACGTGCTCCGCCGGACGGAACGCTCGTGTTCGCCCCGTCGGGCTCGAGGCTGTGGAGCGCGGCTAGTGTGGGGCTTCCTCGACGAGGATCGCCGCGAGCTGAGCGCCGGATCGCACTCGTGGGTCTGGATGCCCTCTTCCACTTCTCCCCGCTGTCAGCGCCGCCAGCCTGGAGGGCGTGGAGCGGCTCGCGCTGATCGCGCGCCACGGCGTGGGCCTCAAGCTCATCGATCTCAACGCGTGCACCACGCGCGGCATCGCGGTCACGATCGCGCGGAACGGCGTCACGCGGGCGATGGCCTCCGCCGCAGTCGCCCTCGTCCTCGCCCTCTCGCATCGGCTCGTCCAACGCCACGAGCACCTGGTCGCGGCTGGAGCGAAGGGCGCTTCGACCTCCTCGGCCTCGCCCTGACCGGCCGCACCCTCGGCATCGTGGGCTACGGGCGGATCCGGACGCGAGGTCGCGCGACTCCTACACCCGTGGGACATGCGCGTCGTGGTGGCGCAACGGTCCGATCCGCACGACACGGGCGTCCGACGCCTCCCGCTCGACACGCTGCTCGAGGAGGCCGACGTCGTCGTCGTCGCATGCTCCCCTGACGCCGGACACGCAGCATCTCTCGACGAGGGCCGGCTGGCGCTGCTGAAGCCGAGCGCGTTGCTCGTCAACATCGCGCGCGGTCCGATTGTCGATCAGCCGCGCTCGCCGCTGCGTTGCGCGAGGGTCGACTCGCCGAGCATTTCCGACGTCTTCGAGCACGAGCCGGTCGACCCCGGCGACCCGATCCTCTCCGCACCCGGCCTCGTGGGCGCCCCTCCTCGGTGTACTGGGACGAGCTCTTCCGGCGCTGCGTCCGTCTCAGGAGCGATCGTCCGACGTCGCGTGCGGCCGTGTCCCGTCGACGTCGCCAACCCGGAAGCCGAAGTACCCGCAGTTCCAGGCCAAGCTCACCGCGGAGGAACGAGATGAAGGCCGCCACCCAGTTACGCACTCCTCGCGCGCCGTGCCGATGCCCCACCACTTTCGCGTCCTGCACGCCGGCCCGGCGCGCGTATGCTCGACGGGATCGACCTCCGCTACGTCTGCATCCGCCGCGGAGCTCGTGCGCCGCGTCTACGTCGCCGTGCGCGACCGCAACTGGAACACGATCCCGGGGAAGGTGTCCGACCTGGAAATTCATCAGCGCGACAGGCTCCTTCGACGTCACTTCGCGGTACGCCACCACGCCCATGACATCGACTTCGCGTGGCAGGGCACGATCGCGGGAGATGCCCAAGGCCGCATCACCTGCACGGCCTCGCCGAGCAGGACCTGCAGTACAACCGCATCGGCATCTGCGTCCACCATCCGTGGCGCAAGAGACAGCGGCGACCGCGCCCGTACTCCGGACGGCGAGATCGGCGCCGTTTCCCGACCTGATCGGGCCGCCGGTGAACGGCGTGTATCACGCGCTCTTCGCCGCGTACGACCGCCTCGATGTGAGCCTGCCGGACGGCACTCGTGCACTTCGAGTTCGAGGGCGACCTGGGAGACGGAGGACCACCGCAACTGGACGGACGCCAACTTCAAGACGTACTCCACGCCGATCTCGCTTGGGTTCCGACCTGGCGCACGGCAGCGGGTCACGGTCACTCCCCACGGCGTGGAGGGCGCGGCGGGCGGCGAGGGCGCCGTCCGGCTCTCGCTCCGACAGGGGACGACCGTGCGGGCCATCGCCTGGGCGTGGACGCCGACGGCCACGAAGCCGACCGAGCGCGAGGTCAGACTATCAGCCGGCGCACCTGCGCGTCGAGATGCGGCTCGACGGTGACGGCTGGCGGGACGTCCTGCGCGGCGCCGCAGGAGACGGCGTTCCGCATCGGCGCCCACCCTCGAGGTGTCGCTCCACCTGCGCCCGGAGCACGCAGAGCGCCTGCCTGCCGTGGCGGCACTCGACGCGGGCCCGGACGTCGATCGCGTGCTCGTGATCCTCGGCGGCCGGACCTCGACACCGGAGGAGACGACGCCGCCCGAGCTGGTCGACGTCGTGCGGGACGCACTCGGCGACCTCCTGCCCGACGCGGCCATCGGCGGCGGCACGGAGATCTATTTCACAGAGATCAACCGCACGCGCCCCGGCAGACCGGGGCCTGGGACGTCGTCTGCTTCTCGATCACGCCGCAGGTTCATGCGTTCACCGACGTGGAGACACTCGACGCCCAGGCCGAGAACGTCCGCAGCGCGAAGGCGCTGCACGCCGGGGAGGCGATCGCCTTGTCTCCGATCACGATCCGCCGCTTGTTCACGCCGCGACACCGGATCCCGAGCCGGGGCCTGCCCCGAATGCCGTGGATGTCCGCCAGCCCTCGCTCCTCGGCGGCGCCTGGACCACGGGCAGTCTCAAGTACGTGTCGGAGGCCGGCGCGTCGTCGGTCACCGTCTACACGTCAACCGGCTGGCGCGGCGTGCTCGAGCGCGAGGAGGGCTCGCCGCTGCCGGAGCCGGACTCCGCTCTGCGTGCGGGCGAGGTCTTCCCGCTCTACCACCCTCTCGCCGACGTCGCCGGCTGAGCAGGACTCGAGGTGCTCGCGTGGCATCCGAGAACCCGCTGGTGCGCGCCTCGCGCTCGCCGTTCGCGACCGGGGCGCGCTCAGGCTCCTCGTCGCCAACGTCGGAAGGAGGGCGCCGCTCCGGGGCCCGGTGCGGCTGCTCCGCCGAGGCGAGTGCGCGCGTGCGTGGCGAGCCCGACGCGTTCCGCGCGGGTGGCGAGGCGGCTAGCCCGGATCCCGACGGCGACCTGGCTCTCCGCCTGGATCCCTACGAGGTCGTGCGCGTTGAGCACGGTCGGCCAGCCGGCGCGGGAGCACGTACTCGAGGTAGAGCTGCTCGTAGCGCGGGTGGGGCCGCCTTGAGCTCGCGGCCCTCCGCCACGAACGACCAGTAGCGCCGCGGCAGGAGCTGGCCCGTCACCTCGCAGTACTCGACCGCGAGGGGTCGTGCCACGCGACGTCGCGCTCAACCCAGGCCATCGCCCGCCCTCGGCCTCGACCGCGCGCGGAGGTCGTCGGGGTCTCGACGGGTCCCCTCCTCCCGTACGACCACGCCATACCTGGCCCGTGCGCTTCTCGCCGCATGACGTACGCCTCGGCGACGTCTTCGGCGACTCGCTCAGGCGGCCGCTCCCACGGCGGGCCGTAGCCCCCGCCCGAAGGGGAGCGAAGCGTCGCCGTGTCGCACGTGGAGAACTTCGTGTCGCTGGGCGTGCCGAACGACTCCGAGAAGGTGCTGAAGCTCGCTGCGCCACCCGCCCCTACGAGGTACGCGAGCCGGTCCCCTCCTGCACCCGCCATGTACGCCCCAGGGGCAACCTGGAGCCGCAGAGCGCGCTGACCACGATCTCGTGTCCGGCCTCGACGTGCAGGAGCCTCGTGATCCCGAGCCCGCCTCGCGTGCGCCCCGGACCGCCCGCGTCGGCGTTCAGCCGGTAACACTCGGTGAACCACGGGTAGCGGGTCTCGAAGACCTCGACCAGTGCTGCGGCAGTTGCCATGGGGGCAGATCTGGCAGTCGTTGCCGTCCGTCGCGGCGCGCCCGCCCCAGCCGTTCCCTTCGAAGTGGTAGTGCGTGTAGTAGCGGCCCGTCTGCGGGTGGACGCCGCCGAACAGGAAGTTGCCAGACGCGAGGCGGCCGACCGGGGGCGACCTGACTCAGCACGCGCCCCTGGATGAGCTCGAGAATCCTGGGCTGCAACTCGGTCTGGCCGCCGACGCATGCTCCGGGATGACGCACGTTCACGACCGTCCCCGGCGGAGCGACGATGTCGATCAGTCGCCCCAGTCCGCACGCCGCCGATTACCTGGAAGATCCCCGCGTACGTGGCGGAAGCGGTGACCGGGTAGGGAGCGTCATAGCGCGCCGCGCGCCTGTCGGTCCGACCGGCTCCAGTCGACGACCATGTGGTCGCCGGCGATCGTAAGAGCCCGGAGCCGGTGCACTACGCAGCTCGAATCCGTCGTCCTCCTGGCAGTCCTCACCGGAATAGGTGCCGTCCGACAGCGCCGCGATGTCACGCCGTATCCACTGCTCCGCGTAGTCGTTGAGGGCGGGGACCGAGGCTCTTGGATCCGGTGCGCGCCGTGCTCGTCGTAGAGCCCCTACGGAGGACGGCGCAGGCCGACGCGAAGCGAGCCGACGATGGCGTTGAAGTCGCCCCAGGAGTGATCGGGCGTGCGGTGGTTGGCGAGCAGGATGCGCCAACGTCGTGAACGGGCTCTCCGCACAGACGCTTCACGGGCGGCAGCCGCAGCCCTTCCTGGTAGACCTCGGTCGCGTTTGCACGGAGAATGACCCGGGGGCCATGCCGCCGATCTCCGCGACGTGGGCGATGTTCAGAGCCAGCCCTGCACTCCCCGCCATGGAACGGCGTGGGATCAGGAGATGCTCCGGCATGTGGGAGCCGCCCCGGTACGGATCGTTGTGGACAACGACGTCACCCGGCTCGAACGAGTCTGCGCCGAGGTCGTCGATCACCCAGCGCCCCGAGTAGAGAGCCTGGCCCATCATCGCCGGATTGAGGTTCTGCATCGCCACGAGCTCACCGTCTCGGTCGAGAGGATCAGGCAGCAGAAGTCGAGTCCCTCGCTGAAGATGGGCGAGTACGACGTCCGCATCATGGCGAAGCTCATTTCCTCGCAGATGTTCACGAGCTGGGCGTGCAGGATCTTCAGCCAGACGGGGTCATGCACGGGAGAGCTCCTTCTCAGCCGCCTCGTGTTCGTCGTCGGCGACGACGCGATCGAGGCACGACATCTCCCGAGGCGTGGACGCATGCCACCTGCCGGATGGACGACGGTCATCATCTCCTCGATCCACGCCCGCGGGCCCCGCGATCGTGGCCCCGCCCCGAGCGGCCCGCCGGTAGATGGACGTCTGCTCCCAGCGGCCGGGCTCGAACGACACCGGCCTGACGCCGAAGGGCTCGGCCTCGCCTGGGTCGAGCTCAGCGTGGTGGTCGGTACGGTTCCTACCGCGGTGGCGTTCAGGTGCACGAGCTCGACGACCGCCTCGGCGAGGCGATAGCCGTAGACCGGCAGCATGCTCCGGTGGAAACGCTCGACCATCGCCTCCACGAGGCCCGCGGTGACGTCCAGTGGCACCACCACCTCCTGTTCGAAGTTCTGCCCCAGGTCCCGCGCTCGCCGTCACGCCGAGCATGGGCTGCAGCGCCTCGCCGGCCTCCCGATGGATCTCGGCCAGCGCTTCGGCTGCGATCCGCGAGACCGCCTCGCCCAACTCGGCGTCCGTCGCCAGGTCCAAGCGCAACCGCGTTCAACCGACGGTCGACGCGGAGGTCGGCCGCCTGCGCACCGAACGCGGAAGCGGTGGCTCGGCGGCGCCTACGCGAGCGAAGCCAATCCTGCGGCCGAGCGCGCCCGCGTGCGGCGCCCACGCCGAAGGGCCGTCAGAACCGCCGGTAGTAGAGCCCGCGGTCCGCGCACAACAGCCGGATCGCGTTCGCCATGTTCTCGCAGGCGAGGTGCGACAATCGCGTGCGCCGCAGTCTCGACCTCGCACCCGAGACGTTCCGCGACACGACCGACTGCAGTGTGTGCAAGGCCCGTGAAGGGGCACTGCGCCACCGAGGAAGAAGTCCGGTTGAGGCGGCCCGGCGCGAGATTCGCGTCTGTCACGGTGGCGTCCGCGCCGCCCCTCGTGGGCGGCGTCCGGGTCCGCGCCTGCGCTCTGCGGTCCGACCTCCAGCAGGCCGCCCTGGTCGAAGTGTGCGATCGAGCTCCCACCGGCGCCGATGGTCGACAGCTGGATCGGCGAGCGGCAGGCCCGCCTGGAGCTCGAACTGGCTCGCTGGGCGGATCGCACCATCGACGACCACACCGACGTCGGCGCTCGTGCCGCCCATGTCGAGCGTGATCACGTCAACCGCCTGGGCGAACCGCGCACCGGCGATGAGGCCAGCCCGGACAGCACGAAGCCGACCGCCATCGGCCTGGCCGATGGCCGCCGTTGGACTTGAGCAGGAAGCTGGGACAGCGAAGGCCGACGTGAGCGAGCCCCTGGTCGAGCCGATCGGCGAAACGGCCCGTGAGCCGTGGGATTACGCGTCGACCACGACGGTATTGCCCCGCTCGTACTCGCGCCAGATCGGCGCGACCTCGTGCGAGCAGGAAGCCAAGGGAGGATCGCCACCGCCACCCCGCCCTCGGCGGCCTCGTAACGGGCGCGCACCTCGGCGACCAGCCGCTCCACCTCGGCCTCGTCCAGGCTAGCGCACGCCTCCGTCGTGCGCGACGCGCTCCGCGACGCCGGGCGGGTCCCGGAGCCGGACGTATGGCGCGGACTTCTGCCATTGCAGGTCGACCGGCGATCGATGCGCTGGATGAGCACGTCCTCGAACCCAGCCGTCGTCGGATAGAACGAGTCAGCTGCCCCTTGCGCTCCAGCTGGTGGCGATCGTGGTCCCGAGCACGAGGAGAATGTGAGTCAGACCCGCGTCCGCCTGCTCCAGCGCCGCGAACACTGCCCTCGCGGGTGGTGGAGTGGACGGAACCTTCACCGAACGCCGCTCGCCCCTCGTCCACGAGCACCAAGATGCGTGAACGTGCCCGCCGTGTCGACTCCGAGCGCGGAGCTTCGACTCCAACCGCGTACCGGCGGGCGACGTCGACCATGTGGGTGCGGGCGGACTGGGCGGCCCGCCCCGTGTACCTCTCGGGGCCCCGCATCCAGTCCGACGTGCTGGGCGATCGAGCGGCGGGCCGCCTCCGGCGGCGGATGACGGCAAGGGCCCCGCGCCGGAAGATGCTCCACGAGCCCCTCGCCAGCGAGCGCAGCGCCACGTTCTGCGAGTACGAGCACAACAACCGGTAGAAAATCACATCCGCCTCGGCGGCCGCGACGACGTCGGCGCTCCAGCGCCTGCTCGGCGGCGGACGATCTCCGCCGCGCGCCGTGCGGCGTCCAGCGCGTCCCAGTCGGAGAGCGAGCGGATCGCGTGCGCCTCGACCACCGAGCGTATCTCGTCGATCTCCGGCCACTCGCGGGCGTGCTGGTCCAGACCGGGCCGCCACCATCGCGTGGCTCCTCGGCGTCGACCGCGACGAACCTGCCCGCTGCCCGCGCGCCTCGACGAGACCTGGGCCTCGAGACTGGAGAGCGCCTCGCGCAGCACACCGCGCGAGACCCCGAGCTGACCGGCGAGCAGCCGCTCGGTCGGACGGGCCGAAGTCGCCGCCGGCGATGCGGCGCCGAAGCGTTTCGGCCGTCCCCTCCACCAGGCTCCGCCGAGTGCCGCTACGGACCGCGGTGGCCATCAGATGCCGAACGCGACCTCGGCCTCGACAGGCCGTTGCCGCCACGTCGGCCGCCACCTCCTCCACCGCCTCCTCGAGGCATGTCGCGATCTGGTGCTCGTCACGATCAGGGGCGGCACGAGGTCCGTTGTGCGCGGCGAGGCGCGCACGAGCAGCCCCGCGCTGCCCGGGCCGCCTGCTGACAGCCGTGCCAATCGGCCGCGGTGCCGAGCGCGAAAGTGGAGGCAAGAGGAGAATTTGTCCACTGCCCTCGCACCGCCCTCCAGCGACGAGCACCGACAGGGCCGTCGACCATGCGCCGAGCTCCACGGGCCTGGACGTTGCCGAGCACGTCGTGGCGCTTGAAGTAGTCGATCACGGCGAGCCCCGGCGGCCGAGACGGGGTTGCCCGCGAAGTTGTCACCGGACTGGAACTGCAGGTTGTCCTCACCGCGTCTCCCCAGAAGGCGGCGGCGACGCGCGGTGACACGAGGACGCCCAAAGCGGTAGTAGCCGGCCGAGAGCCCCTTCCCGCAGCAGAGCAGGTCCGGCCAGACGTCGAGCCCCTCGGCCGCGACCCACCGGCCGGGACATTCCGAAGCCCATCTCGTCGAAGACGAGCAGGACGCCCGTCGCATCGCAGAGCTCGCGCAGGCGCGTGAAGTACTCCGCTGGCGGCGTGACCACACCGGCCGTGAGCATTGTCGGCTCGATCATGATCGCGGAGACTGGTCCGCAGCCCCTGGAGCTCGACGACATCCGCCGCACCTCGAAGCGCGCCAGCGAAGCTTCCCGGCAGGCGCCGGCGCACGGTGGGGACGGGAGGCGGCACGTGCAGCGACCCGTGCACGAGGGGCTCGTACGGGTTCCGCAACGGGGCCTTCCGGTGCCAAGCCGAGGGCGCCGAGGGTCCCACCGTGGTACGAGCGATAGAAGGAGATCAGTCTTGTAGCGCTCTCCTCGCCGCACTGGCGGTGGTACTGGCGCGAACTTGATCGCGCCCTCGGTGGCCTCCGACCCGCTGCAGTACTGCTTGAACACCTCGTACCGCCCGCCGGTAATGCCGATCGGCCTCGGCCGCGAGCTCGAGGGCGCGGTCGGCGGAGACCGTGGTCATGATCGGAGACGAGAACGCCAGCCTCTTCAGCTGCGCGGTGACCGCGTCGACGATCTCGTCGTTGGCATGGCCCAGGCTGACCGAGAAGACGCCCGAGAGACCGTCGACGTGACGACGGCCCTCGACGTCGATGAGGTAGACACCCTCGCCCCGCACCATGATCAGCGGGTCGCGGGCGAACGACTTCATCTGCACGAAGTCGACCATCACGTGGCGCATCACTCGCTGTGCGGCGGCCGTGGCACTGCCGTGCTCGCTCACGCTCGCGATTCTGGCACTGTTGGCATCGAGTCAATGCGCAACCCGACCAAGATGCGCACGGCTCCTGCCGACACGCCCTACGGTGCGTGGGCGGCGGCGATGCCCGTCGGTGACGTCCTGGGAAGGCGGCTCCCGCGCCGAGCAGCAGCGGCTCGTCCCCCAACGGGCCGGCGAGCCCCAGCGGCAGCCCGCCCCGCGTGAGGCCGCAGGGAGTGCGCGCGGGGACGCGGGCGAGGCTGAGGGCGAACGTAAACGGCGTCACGGCTGCAGTTGTGGCGACGGAGTCGGCGCTCTCGGCAACCGGAGGTGGGGCCAGCGTCGCCGGAACACCGCGCGGGTCGACACGCTCGAACACGGCCGCGACCACTGCGTCCATCTGCTGCCGGAGACGCGCGAGGTCCGTCGACGCGCCCAGCCCTCCGCCAGCGCGAGCCGCCTTCGCGTCCCCTCCTCGAAGCGCTCCGGACGTCGCCACAGGTCCTCCGCGTGCACCGCCAGCGCTCCGCTCGGATAGGACACCGCCGATCTCCGCCGCCTCTGCTCCACCGGGCACGTCCTCGGTCCGACCTCGGCGCCCAGCTCGCGGGACGTGTCCGCGGCGATCGCCCGGACCGCCGCTCGGGGTCGACCTCGTCGAAGAAGAAGGCGGGTAGCCCGATCCGCAGGCCTCGGGCACGTGCCACCACGGCGACGTCGACACCGGCCATCACCCCGTGCAGGGAAGCGAGATCCGCGACCCCCGGGCGAGCGGCCCGACCGTGTCCAGCGTCATCGAGACGGGGAAGACGCCCGCCGTCGGAACCAGCCGAGCGACGGTCGTAGGCCCGCGACCCCGCAGAATGCCGCGGGCAGCCGGATCGAGCCACCGGTGTCGGTGCCGATCGCCGCCACGCACAGATCGGCTGCGACCGCGGCGCCCGAACCGCCGCTCGAACCACCGGCGATCCGGCCGGCGTCCCACGGGTTGACGACCGCGGCCGAAAGTTTCGTTGCGGCTCGTCGCGCCGAACGCGAGCTCGTGCAAGTTCGTCTTGCCGAGCACGACCGCGCCGGCCGCTCGGAGTCGAGCGACGGCGGGCGCATCACGGGCCGACGAGGTCGGCGAAGAGCCGCGAGCCGACCGTCGTGCGCACGCCTGCCGACGTCGACGTTGTCCTTGATCGCCACCGGCAGGCCGTCGAGCGGCAAGGGCTCGCCCGCCGGCCCGGGCCGCGTCGACACGGCGCGCGTCGGCCAGCGCGAGCTCGGCGGTGAGCGGTGACGAAGGCCCGGAGGGCGGGCTGGGCTCGCTCGATCCGTCCCAGGAAGCCCGCGGGCGCGCCTCCACCGCCGAGACCGACCGCCGCGCCGCCGGGTCGTCGACGAACGCGCGGGCCCCGTCGTCGGTCACCGCACGATGCGCGCGAGAGCTGCGAGCACGGCGTCGCCGACGGCCGCAGTCGAGGCCCGCGCCGCCGAGGTCGGGCGTGTGACCGGACCCGTCCGCCAGCGCCGCCGCCACCGACTCGTCGACCCAGCGAGCGGCGGTGCAGGCGAGCTCGTCGTCCCGACGCTGACCCACCCAGTGGAGGAGCAGGGCGGCGGAGAGGATCGTGGCCAGCGGGTTGGCGACGCCGCGGCCGGCGATGTCGGGCGCGGAGCCGTGCGAGGCCTGGAAGAGTCCGTGCTCGTCCCCGACGTCGCCGGACGGCGCGAGCCCGAGGCCGCCGACGGTGCCCGCGCCGAGGTCGGAGAGGATGTCGCCGAACATGTTCTCCGCCACGGCACGTCGAACGTCGCCGGCCGCGTGACGAGGTACAGCGCGGCCGCGTCGACGTAGATCGCCTCGAAGGGGATGTCAGGGTTCGCGGCGGCGACCTCGGTGGCGACGTCGCGGAAGAACGCGTACGAGGCAAGCACGTTCGCCTTGTCCACGCAGGTCACACGTGAGACGCCGTCCGCCGGCGCGCCCCTGCGGCCGCGGGCCAGGCCGAATGCCCGCTCGACGATGCGCTGCGTGCCACGCCTGGTGATGATGCTCGTGTCGGCGGCCACGTCGCCCTGACGCGGCTGCCCCCATGGCGGCCGGCATACAGGCCTTCGACGTTCTCGCGCACGATCACGTAGTCGATCCCGGCACCGGGATCGCGGAGCGGCGTCGGCGCCCCCGGGTACAGCCGCACGGGCCGGAGGCCCGCATAGAGATCGAGGCCGAAGCGGAGCCGGAAGACGGCGTCCGAGCCCGCCTCGCGCCCATCGGGGTGGCGGGCGTCGGGCAGGCCGGCAGCCCCAGCAGCATGGCGTCGGCGTCGCGGCACGCCCTGTACACGTCGTCCGACATCGCCTCGCCGCTGCGGCGCCAGGCGCCCGCACCCACATCGAATGGCTCGAGCCTGAAAGCCAACCCGCCGGCGGTGAGCTGTTCGAGCGCCTCCAAGACACGCACCGTCTCGGCTACGACCTCCGGGCCGATCCTTCGCCCGGGAGGACAGCGAGGTCGTACGTCACGCGGCGATGAAGGCGCGGTACTGCTCGACGTACTGCGCGATGCCGTCGCGGGGTCGGACCCGTCCCGACTCCGGGCCGGAGCTGGGAGCGGGCATTCTCGATCGACGACTCACCACGCAGGGCCACGATCGGCTCTCCGCCTCGGACAGCTCCTCGCCGATCTCCACGTCCGCGCCCGGAGCGAGCTCGCGACGATCTGCGCCACCTCCGTCGTCGTCACCAGCGGCCCGCCCGCGGAACCGTGGAGGAGCGGTCGGCGTTGTCCGGGGCGTCGACCACGGCGAGCACCAGGCCGGCGATGTCCTGCGCGTGCGTGTACACGCGGGGAGCGCGCCACCGAACTCGAAGTGGGCCGGCTCGCCGCGCACCGGTTCTCGACCATCGCCGATCGGGCCGACGTACTGGTTCATGCCGAGGCCGTCACGGCGGAGGTCCGGATCGTCCGGAAGTCGAGCCCGAGCGCCTGGTTGTACGCGAAGAGCATCGCCTCGGCGGCAGCCTTCGTCGAGCCGTAGAAGTCTGTGCCGGGTGCAGCGTCGGCGAGCAGAATCGGATGGTTGCCGTCGATCGGCCGGTACATCACTCGCGGCAGCACGCCGATCGAGGAGAAATTGACGAGCCGCGGCACACCGAACGCGATCATCGCCTCGACGAGGTTGATCACGCCGCCGACGTTGACCTGGAAGGCGGTGGAGCGGTTCGTGGCGAGGTAGGCCGGGTCGAGGATCATCCCGGCGTGCACCACCTCGTCGGGACGATGGGTGCGGAACATGTCCAACCACGCGCGCCTGGTCGCCGATCAGGGGAGCTCGAGCGGGATCTCGTCGACGCCGTCGCCGATCGCGAACCGGGACTCCGGCATGAAGCCGCGTACGTCGAGCACGACGACACGGCGCCCGGTGTCGAGCAGCGCGCGCACGAGGTGCCCGCCGATGAAACCGGCACCGCCGGTGACGAGGGTCGTCCGCTCGCGACCGGCTTGCGCTCGCCGCCGCGCATCCCGATGTCGATCTCCGGGCGCGCCATCCCCTGCGGGTGGCTGAGCCCATCCGCCGCTTCACGCGTCCGCTCACCAGCGCGTCGATCGGCGCCCAGAACGCCCGCGTCGAGCGGCGGCGTCGTCTCCTTCAGCGCCTCGTGGCTCGCCGTCAACGCCGCACTCGAGCGAACCAGGCGATACGTCTTCCGCGCGGCGGATGGTTCTTCAGCCACGCGAGGAAGTCCTTGGCGCCGTCGGTGCCGACGACCTCGTCGCGGTCGCCGGCGAGCAGCACGAACCGAACCGAGGGAGGGGGCGTGCCCGCGGAGCGGTCGAGCATCCGCGTCGTGGGGAAGATGCTGAGCACGCTCTTCGGCACCGGCACCCCCCAGCGTCCAGCGTTCCCCGCGTAGTAGTTGACGAGCGCGCCGCCGAAGGAGTAGCCGACGGCGACGAGCGGCACCTTGACCTTCGCGAGTCGGCCGAAGCCGGTCTGGACGCCCTTGCGGAAGCCGTCGAGCCCTTGCTCGAACGTGTCGTTGCCGTCCACCTGGTAGCGGGGAAACACGACGAGGCTGCCCCTCGCGCAGAGGTGGTCGAAGCGGACGCGGTGCCAATCGGTGGGCTGAGTCGCAGTCCAGCCGTGCGCGAAGAGGACGACGCTCTTCGGCGTGCCTGCCGGGCGCAGCAGCCAGACCTGTGCGCGGCCAGAACCGAACGGGCCCGTGATCGTGCAGCCGGCGGCCACGCGGGCGTCCGCGGAGGCGACGAGGGCCGAGAACGACGAGATCGCCAGCACGCTCAGTACGGCGAGGCGTCTCATCCCTGCACCGCTCCGAGCGTGAGCCCGCGGACGAGGTGCCGCTGCACGAGGATCCCGAGAGGAGCGCGGGGATGAGCGACACCATCGTCAGGGCGCTCGCCTCACCGTAGAGGTTGCCCTGGAAGCGACGTGACCATACCCGCGAGCGCCACCGGGAGCGTGATGGCGTGGTCGCGCGCGAGCACCGACCGCGAACAGGAACTCCGTCCACGAGAAGATGAAGGCGAACGCGGCCGCCGACACGACGCCAGGCGCGGCGAGCGGCCAGGCGACCTTGCGCAGCGCCTGCACGCGCGTGCATCCGTCGACGAGCGCCGCCTCCTCGAGCGAGGGAGGCATCTGCCGGAAGTACGTGTACATCATCCAGACCGTGAACGGCAACGCGAAGACGGTGTAGAGGAGCACGAGGCCGGTGCGCGTGTCGATCAGCGCGAACCCGAGCCACTGCTCCGAGTACCGGCTGTAGAGGAGGAAGATCGGGATGATGATGGCGATTGGCGCGAGCACCGCCGCGAGAGGAACCAGAAGGCGAGGTGCTTGCCGCCCGTCCGGAAGCGGGCCATGGAGTAGGCGGCCGCCGTGCCGATCAGCACCGCGAGCACGGTCGTCGCGAGTGCCACGATCAGCGAGTTCTTCAGGCCCTTCCAGCCGTTGAACTTGTTCAGCGCCGTCGGCGTAGTGGAGGTCTGTCGGCTGGTGCGGCCACCAGACCGGAGGGCGGCGAGCAGGTCCTCCTGTGGCTTGATCGAGGCGACGGCCACCCAGTACAGGGGGACGAGGAGAAAGACGAGGTAGAGGCCGATTACGAGGAAGCGACGAGCCAGCCGACGCGGAGACGCGCAGCCGAGGACGATCACCTGGGCAAGTCTTCGGGCCGACCGTGCCGGAGTCGTGCTCGTACTCACCTCAGGCCTCCACCGGCTTCAGCAGTCGGCGCACGAGCCAGAAGGCGATGAGTGAGCATCACCATGAACATCCACGCTCCGGCGGTGCCCTGGCCGAGATGGAAGAAACTCGAACCCTTGCTGGTACAGGTAGTACGACGTCGTGTAGGTGTCGGTTCCCGGCCCTCCGCGCGTGAGCGCGTAGATGATGTCGAAGAGCTTGGCCGCGTCGATGAACCGAAAGGTGACGGCGACAGGATGATCGGGGCGAGCAGCGGCAGGGTCACGAAGAAGAACGCCTGCCGAGGCTTTGCCCCGTCGATATCGGCGGCCTCGTACAGTCGTCGGAGATCGACGTCAGGCCCGCGAGGAGGATGACGAACATGAACGGCGTCCACTGCCAGGCATCCGCGAGGATGATCGAGATGTACGACCCACGGCGAGTCGTTCGTGAAGTCGATCGTGACCGGGTGCCCGAGGAGCTTCCCGAGCAGGTAGTTCGTCGGCCCGAACGGCTGCGTGAGGATGAGCGCGAAGAACGTGCCGACGATCACGGGACTGATGAACAGGGGAACGACGAACAGCGTCATCAGCACCCGTCGGCCGCGGAACGGCGCAACCATCGCGAGCGCCAGGAGGAGGCCGAGGGTCAGCTCGAACGCCACGACGGCGAACGAGAGCCAGAGGGTGACCCACAGCGCTGCCGTCCCGATCGGGTCGTACCACACCGTCGGAAGTTGTCGAGCCCGACCCAGGCGTGGCCGGGGATCGAGAAGTCGTAGTTGACGAAGCTGACCCAGAGCGAGTAGCCGAGCGGGAAGATCGTGAGCAGACAGAATGAGGGCGACCGCCGGCGCGACGAGCAGGAACCGGATATGCCGGTCCACCCAGGAGGAGGCGGCGCTCGACCGCCTCCTCCTGATCTTCTCGGCGCGGTCAGCCACCGGCCGCGCCTTGCCTAGGGGATCGTCACTGCCTGCCCGCGTGCGGCGACCGTGTTCTTCGCCGTCGAGCCCGGCAGCTTCAGGAACGCCGCATACGCAGCCCGCTGGTGTCGACGCCGAGCTTGCTTCGTGATCGCGTCCCACTCCTTCGCGGCGTCGTCCAGACCGCTCTTCACGTCCTTGCCCGCATAGATCGCGGTCATCTCCGGTCGAGCGCGTTGGCGTAGTCCGCTGCGCCACTCATGATCAGGTCGAGCACGGCGTTGTTCGCCCCGTTGTTCAGCCCGATCAGGTACTCCTTCGCCGACGGCCAGAGCTTCCGGTACGCCGGCGACTTGAAGTGCGAGATGCGGTACGGGTCGCGCAGCGCGTACGGGAGCATCACGCGCTGGAGCGAGATCGACGGGCTCGTCACCCACTGGCGTACAGGTACGCGAGCTCGGGGTTCTTCGAGTCCGCCGAGACGGACTTGACGAAGCCGCCGGCGTGCTCCCCGTTCTTGCCGGGGATGACGGCGTAGCCGACCTTGCCGACGATCTTCGACTTCGGCAGGAACGAGAACGCCTTGTCGCGCTGGGCGTTGTTCTCCGACATCCGCCCCGT
>CAVPRY010000004.1:0-330349 GCA_963708005.1 uncultured Actinomycetes bacterium
CGACGTGACTTTGTAACTCCCCGACCCGCCGGCAGACGGATCATGAGAAGCCCTACTACCCCCGAACGACAACGACTGCCGTCTATCACACCGCTCGGGTTTGGGCTCTTCCCTTTTCGCTCGCCACTACTCAGGGAGTCGAGGTTTCTTTCCTTTCCTCCGGGTACTTAGATGTTTCAGTTCCCCGGCTTGCCTCCACCTGTCCTATGGATTCAGACAGGGGTACGCGCGCATTACCACGCGTGGGTTTCCCCATTCGGATATCCCCGGATCACGGGTTGGTCAGCACCTCCCCGGGGCTTTTCGCAGCCGCCCACGTCCTTCTTCGGCTCTTGGCGCCAAGGCATCCACCGTGTGCCCTTGTTCTCTTGATCAGAAAGAACACGTGATGTCGCTATGGAGTTTTCAAGGTGCGCGCGAGCTCCCGCGCCCGCCGTGATCAAGGGCCGCCTCCATCCCGCTCACGCGCAACCCGTTAGGAGTGCGTCTGAGCAAGGCGCAGCCGATCCCTCAAAGCTCAGCAGCGCGTTGCCCACACACCCCGAAGGGCGGCGGGCTAGACGAGGTCGACGTATTTTCCAGGCGAGTGATGAGATCCGGACGGCTCACGCCTCCGCAGAGGGCGGTGTGAGACATCGAACGGGCATCACGGCCTGCCGAGGCGTGGAGCCCCGGCATCCCTAGAAAGGAGGTGATCCAGCCGCACCTTCCGGTACGGCTACCTTGTTACGACTTCACCCCAATCATCGACCCCACCTTCGACGGCTGCCTCCCTCCGAAGAGGGTTAGCCCACCGGCTTCGGGTGTTGCCGACTTTCGTGGTGTGACGGGCGGTGTGTACAAGCCCCGGGAACGTATTCACCGCGGCGTTGCTGATCCGCGATTACTAGCAACTCCGCCTTCATGGAGGCGAGTTTCAGCCTCCAATCCGAACCGGGACCGGCTTTTTGGGATTCGCTCACCCTCGCGGGTTTGCAGCCCTTTGTACCGGCCAATGTAGCACGTTTGTAGCCCGAGACATAAGGGGCATGATGACTTGACGTCATCCCCACCTTCCTCCGATTTGTCACCGGCAGTCTCCCATGAGTCCCCGACATGACTCGCTGGCAACATGGGACAGGGGTTGCGCTCGTTGCGGGACTTAACCCAACATCTCACGACACGAGCTGACGACAGCCATGCACCACCTGTGATCGGGTCCCGAAGGAGGGCCGAATTTCTCCGGCTTTCCCGAACATGTCAAGCCTCGGTAAGGTTCTTGGCGTCGCGTCCAATTAAACAACATGCTCCGCTGCTTGTGCGGGGCCCCGTCAATTCCTTTGAGTTTTAGCCTTGCGGCCGTACTCCCCAGGCGGGGTGCTTAATGCGTTAGCTTCGGCACGGAAGGAGTCGACACCTCCCACACCTAGCACCCATCGTTTACGGCGTGGACTACCAGGGTATCTAATCCTGTTCGCTCCCCACGCTTTCGCGTCTCAGCGTCAGTACCGTCCCAGAGAGCCGCCTTCGCCACGGGTGTTCTTCCTGATATCTGCGCATTTCACCGCTACACCAGGAATTCCACTCTCCTCTTCCGGACTCTAGCCAGATGGTTTCGGTCGACGTCTGAAGGTTGAGCCTCCAGTTTTCACAACCGACCTACCTGGCCGCCTACACGCTCTTTACGCCCAATAAATCCGGACAACGCTAGCCCCCTACGTATTACCGCGGCTGCTGGCACGTAGTTAGCCGGGGCTTCTTCTGGAGGTACCGTCACCCTCTGGGCTATTCACCCGAGTGGCTTCGTCCCTCCTGAAAGCGGTTTACAACCCGAAGGCCTTCTTCCCGCACGCGGCGTCGCTGCGTCAGGCTTTCGCCCATTGCGCAAGATTCCCCACTGCTGCCTCCCGTAGGAGTCTGGGCCGTGTCTCAGTCCCAGTGTGGCTGATCGTCCTCTCAGACCAGCTATGGATCGTCGCCTTGGTGGGCCGTTACCCCGCCAACAAGCTAATCCACCGCGGGCTCATCCTCGGCCGGAGGCCGAAGCTACCTTTTCCCTTCGCCCCGCAGGGCGGAGGGGCCATCCGGCATTAATCCGGGTTTCCCCGGGCTATTCCGGTGCCGAGGGCAGATTACCCACGTGTTACTCACCCGTTCGCCGCTGTCCCCAGGGCCGAAGCCCTGGTTCTCGCTCGACTTGCATGTGTTAGGCGCGCCGCCAGCGTTCGTCCTGAGCCAGGATCAAACTCTCCGTGAAGAAACGCGTTGCTGCCTCGAGAGGCAGCAGACTTTGTCCCTTCCTTCGAGCTCGTGCTCAAAGGTCGAAATCAGTCTCACGGCTGAGCCGTGCGACTGGCTTCGACGGGTAACTCGTCAGCAGGCAGACGCCGGCATGACGAGTTCTCGTCGTAAAGCACGCTGCTGAGTTTTCAAGGATCGATGCCGTTGGGGGCAACAAAAAGCCTCTGACCGACGCCAGAGGCCTCAGAGTTCTCGGTACGAGGTCGTATCCGATCTGCTCTTTGGCGCTCCTAGGTCGGTTGGCAGGACTTCCAGCGCCTCCCTTTCGGGCGGCCGGTGGATGGTAGCAAACGGCGGCGGGCTGTCAAGACGCGCTAGGTCGCCACGATGCGGGCGAAACGGCGTTTGCCAGCCTGGACGACCTTGCCTGCAATGGCGTCCCTGGGCACATCGAGGTCTGTGGCGACGGAGTCGTCGACGCGTACGCCACCCTGGGCGATCAGCCGCCTGGCCTCGCTGGTCGAAAGTCCGAATGCTGCCGCGAGAAGCGCCGGCAGGTGGATCGGGTCGCCGGACGGCAGCACGACGTCCGGCATCTCCTCGGGCGCCTTGCGCTCGCGGACGACTCGGGTGAAGTGCGCCTCTGCCTCGGCTGCCGCCTCGAGCCCGTGCGAGCGCGCCACGACGAAACGGGCGAGCGCGAGCTTGGCCTCCATCGGCTCCACGTCGGGCACCGGCTGCTCGGCGACGAGCCGCCACCAGTCGGGCAGGAGGTCGTCCGGGATCCGCATCACGCGTCCGAACTGCTCCTGCGGAGGAGCGGTGAGCGGGACGTTGTTGCCGACCGAGGAGCTCATCTTCTCTCCGTCCCAGGAAAGGAGGAGCGGCGTCGTGAGCACGACCTGCGGCTCGAGGCCGTAGGCCTGCATCACCTCGCGTCCGGCGAGGAGGTTGTACAGCTGGTCGGTTCCGCCGAGCTCGACGTCCGCCTCCACGGCGACGGAGTCGTACGCCTGCATGAACGGGTAGAGCAGCTCGGAGACGGAGATCGGCTGGCCGCCTTCGTAGCGGTTGGCGAAGTCGTCCCGCTCGAGCAGCTGCGCGACCGTGATCGTGCGCGTGAGGCGGATCACGTCTGCGAGGGACAACCCGGCGAGCCACTCTCCGTTGCGGCGGACCTCGGTGCGCTCGGGGTCGATGATCTGGATCGCCTGGTCGTAGTACGAGCGGGCGTTGCGGTCGATCTCCTCCTCCGACAGGATCGGCCGCTCGCTCGAGCGGCCGGATGGATCGCCGATGCGCGTCGTGTAGTCGCCGACGATCAGGACGCCAATGTGCCCGGCGTCCTGGAACGCGCGCATCCGCTGCAGCGGGATGCCGCGGCCGACGTGGATGTCCGGCGAGGTGACGTCGATCCCGAGCTTGACGCGGAGTGGCCGCCCGAGCTTCAGCTTCTCCTCCAGCGCGCCCTCCGGGAGGACGTGGGCGGCGTTACGGGTGAGCGACTCGAGGCTCACGGGCGGCCGATTGTAGAGGCTTGCGTCCGGACTGGACCGGCTAGGCGACGACGTTCATCCGCGTCACCTCCGCCGGCGAGGCGCAGCCCATCAGGTGGAGCGCCACCGCCAGCTCCTCCCGGAGCAGCTCCAGCGCCGTCCGCGCTCCCACCTCGCCGTCCACCGCGAGCCCCCAGAGCGGGACGCGGCCAACGAGCACTCCGCGCGCACCGAGCGCGAGCGCGGCAGCGATGTCGCCTCCGCGGCGGATGCCCCCGTCGACGAGCACCTCGATCCGGTCGGCGACCGCGTCGGCGACGGGTGGCAAGACCTCGATCGACGCGGACACGCCGTCCAGCTGGCGACCGCCGTGGTTGGAGACGACCACGCCGGCGGCGCCGTGCTCGGCGGCGAGGACGGCGTCGTCCGCCTCCAGCACCCCCTTCACCACCACCGGCACGGGCACGGACGCGCAGAGTCGCTCGAGGTACGACCAGTCGAGCGCGGGATCGAGCATGAGCAGATCCTCCTCCCGCATCCCGCGCTCCCGGGCCAGGATCACGGCGGGAACGTCGTCGTCCGGCACGTGCCACACGATCCGGCGCTCGCGATCCCGTGAGCCGAGCACCGGCAGGTCGACGGTGAGGACGAGCGCGGAGAAGCCGGCGTCGAGCGCCTGCGCGATCAGCTCGTTCGTCACGCCGTGGTCGGTGAAGACGTAGACCTGGAAGAAGCGCGGTAGCTCCGGTGCGGCGGCGGCAACGTCCTCGATGCCGGCCGTCGCGAACGTCGAGAGGCAGAACCCGCAGCCTGCAGCCGCTGCCGCCCGCGCCATTCCCTCCTCGCCGTCCGGATGAGCCCGGCGCTGGAATCCCATCGGGGCGACGACGACGGGTGACGCGAGGTCGTGGCCCAGGATCGTCGTGCGCGTGGACACGGACGCCAGGCCGCGGAGAACACGTTGACGGAGCCGGAGGCGACCGAACGCCGCGATGTTCTCGCGCAGCGTCCGCTCGGCGCCCGCACCGCCCGCGAAGTACTCGCGCCAGTGCGGGTCCAGGCGCTCGTCGGCGAGCCCTTCGAGGTCGGTGAGCGTGAGAGGCCCCGTCACGTGCTCGAGCCGGCGCAGCCACGACAGAGTCCGAACAAGCTGATCTCACGATCCGAGAGCACGAAGCCCGTCGACGCCGTCACGCGCGGGCGGAGCTCCTCGAGCATGTCGTCGTGGACGTGCACGACCGCGCCGCAGCGCTCGCAGATGAGATGGTGGTGGAGATGCTCGTGGGCGGGCTCGTAGTAGGCGCGGTCGCCGCCGAGGTCGGCGCGGCGGACGAGTCCGTCCTCCACGAGCACGTCGAGCGTCCGGTAGATCGTGGACGCGTTGACACCGGGAAGGCTCTCGCGCACGCGCTCGACAACCTCCTCGGCGCTCAGATGCGCGTCGGGCTCGGCAATCAGCACGTCCCAGATCGCCGCACGCTGTCTCGTGAGCCGGCGCCCTCGCTCGCGCAGAGCGGTTGCGGGTAGGGAATCGTGCTCGTGCTGATGGCCGTGCTGGCTCGCCACGCGGCGCATCATGACACCCGCGGCAGACCGAACCGCCCGAGCCCGGGCTCGAGGAAGATCACGCGCACACGCACTGACCGGCGTCAGGCCGAGGCGGCTCGGCGGCCCGTGCGCAGGGTCGTGATCGCGAAGACGATGGCGAAAAGCCCGGCGCCCGTGAGGACGATAGTCGGGCCGGACTGCACGTCGATCTGGTAGCTGAGGTTCATCCCCACGGCCCCGCAGAACGCACCGATCACGGCCGCCAGCGGCAGCAGACGGCCGAAGGAGTCGGTCAGCATCCGCGCGACGACGGCGGGGATGACGATGCTCGCCGCGACGAGCGTTACGCCCAGCACCTGCATCGTGGCGAGGATGGTGATCGAGAGCACGATCATCAGCACCGCGTCGATCCACGCCGTGCGCACGCCGCTCGCCTCTGCCACCTCCGGGTCGAACGTCGTGAAAAGCAGACGGCGGTAGCCGAAGAAGACGACGAGACACGCGCCGAGCGCGACCAGCGCGATCACCAGGACGTCGCGATTGGAGACGCCGAGGATGCTGCCGAACAACGCGGCGTCGAAGCTCGCCCCGCGCCGGCCGAAGACTGCGAACAACGCGAGCCCGAGAGCGAACGACGCCGTCGTGATCACGCCGATCGCCGCGTCGGCACCCACGCGCTTGCCGCGGGTGACGCCGTTGATCGCCAGCGCCGCGGCGATCCCCCACGCCCCGGCCCCGAGCAGGTAGTTCACGCCCAGAAGCGCGCTCGCTGCGAAGCCGCCGAAGATGGCGTGCGACAGCCCGTGGCCGATGTAGCTCATCCCGCGGTGGACGACGAAGACGCCGACCAGCCCGCAGAGGCCTCCAGCGATCGTCGCCACGAGGAGTCCGTTCCGGAAGAACTCGAACTGGTACGGCTGGAGCAGCTCGTGGATCACGTGAGCACCTCCTCCAGGTGAGCCGCTTCGTGCGTGTGCGGCGCGTCCACGACGACGCAGACGCCGTGGTGAACGAGCACGTCCATCGAGGCCCCGAAAGTCCGCTCGAGGGTCTCCGGCGTGAGCACCTCGAACGGCGGGCCCTCGGCCACGATCGACCGGTTGAGGCAGACGAGCCACGGTAGGTGCGTGGCAATGCCGTTCAGGTCATGGGTCGTGAGCACGATCGTGACGCCCTCCTCGTTCAGCTCGGCGAGCAGGTGCAGCAGCTCGTGCCGGATCCGCGCGTCCACACCGGACGTCGGCTCGTCCAGGAGCAACAGGTCGGGCCGGCGCAGGAGCGCCCGCGCGACGAACACACGCTGCTGCTGGCCACCGGAGAGCTCGCGGATGTGCCGCTCGGCGAGATCGCCGATGTCGAGCCGGCCGAGCACCTCGTCGGCCTCTCGCCGTTCTGCGCGGCTCGCCCACGGCAGGAACCGCCGCTCGGTGCTGCGCCATCAGCACGCACTCGCCGACGGTGACGGGGAAGCTCCAGTTCACGGTCTCCACCTGGGGCACGTAGGCGAGGCGCAATCCGTCCCGCCGCCGGATCGTGCCGGCGGCGGGACGGAGCGAGCCGATCAGCGTTCTCAGGAGCGTCGTCTTCCCGGACCCGGAAGGGCCGACGACGCCGCACAGCTGTCCGCGTTCGATCGCGAGGTCGACATCCCGGAGCACGAGCTCGCTCCGGTACGTACAGCCGACACCCTCGAGGCTGATCAACGCGGGCGTCTCGGTCATTGCGGGTATTCGGCCTGATCCGGAGCGATGTTGCGGGGCTTGAAGCGCAGCAATGCGGCTGCGTTGCCGCCCAGCGCCTGGGTCATCGTCACGTAGTCGAAGTGCATGAGGCCGAGCCACGAGTGACGGGTCTCACCGGGCTTGCCCGGCAGATCGTCGTCGCGGAGGACGTCGACGTAGCGGACCTTGGCCTCCCTCCCGATCTGCTTCAGCACCGGGCTCGGGAAGACCTCTGAACCGAAGATTGCCGGCACCTTCGTCTTTCTCACCTGCCCGATCAGGCTCGCGACCTCCTTGGGCGTGGGGTCCTCGAAGTCGGAGACCTGGATCGCGCCGATCACCGTCCAGCCGTAGTCCTTCGCGAAGTACGCGTACGCGTCGTGGTAGGTGAGCAGGACGCGCCGCGGGATCGTGGCGAACGACGTGCGCATCGCCTGGTCGAACTGCGAGACGACTGCGGCGAACCTCTTGTAGTTCGCGCGGTAGTACGCGGCGTTGGCCGGATCACGCCTGGCCAGGTCGTCGCGGGCGACGCGTGCGTAGCACAGGGCATAGCGCGGATCCGTCCAGAGGTGCGGGTTCGGCTTGCCGCCCGAACGCGGGAACGAGAAGTCGTAGATCCACTTCTGGCGGGAGATGCAGCTCGTGCCGAGCTCGACGATGGCGGCGCCGTCCTTCAGGCTCTGCTCCGCGAGCTCCTTCGTCGGCTCCTCGAGCACGAGCCCGTTGATGTAGACGACGTCCGCCGTGGAGAGCAGCTCGGCGACGCTGGGCTTGGGCTCGAACGTGTGGGAGTTGGTCCCCTCAGGGACGATGCCCGCGATCTCGACCCGGTTGCCGCCGATCTGGGAGACGATGCTCGTGATCGGCGCCACGGTCGTCGCGACCTTCAGCTTCGACTCCGATCGGAGGCTGGGTGCGGCTCCGGCGCCCACGGCCACGATGAGTGCGGCGGCGGTCGCGGCGAGGCCGAGGAGTGTGAGCCGCGTGTGCGTGCTCGGCGAGTCGGCGTTCATGCGTGTCCTCCCTCGTCTTGGACTGATCCCGGCGTAGACGCGACTCATTCGCAAGGAGAGCGCAACCGGTTCGCACAACGCTCAGGCGACCTGTGGGAGGGCCCGGACGGTCATCGCGAGGCCGACCACGACGATCACGAGCGCGCTCACGGCAGGCAGCACGCGGATCAGCGGGCCCTGG
Organism: uncultured Actinomycetes bacterium; assembly: GCA_963708005.1. Classification (GTDB taxonomy): domain Bacteria; phylum Actinomycetota; class Thermoleophilia; order Gaiellales; family Gaiellaceae; genus Gaiella. The sequence goes on from CAVPRY010000004.1 coordinate 8,183, forward strand.
AAGCTCAGGCGTGCGAACGTGCGCCGTGCGCCGATCGCCAACAAGCCGATGCCGGAGACAACGGCGGCGAGGCCGACGCTGAACGCCACGATCAGGACCATCCCGAAGGCCACCCGGTGCAGGGAGATGGCGGCCAGCAGGACGACGAGCGCGGTGGGGCACGGCAGCAACCCGCCTGAGACGCCGATGGCGACGAGGCCACGCCACCCGCTGCCCGGCTCGGGCACGTGTCTGTGGCCGTGGTCGTGGTCCTCGACTGAACGTGATCGTGCGTGTGGTGGTGGTGGCCGTGTCCGTGGTCGTGATCGTGGTCGTGGTGGTGGTGGTGGTGATCCCAGCCTTTCGTCTTCCAGCGCGCGTAGAAGACGGACGCGCCGACGCCGACGACGAGCACGGCGGAGACGAGGTTCAGCCACGGGTAGAGATCCTCGGGAACGATGAACTCGGAGAGGAGCAGCGTCACGAAGCCGAGCGCGAACACACCGAGGGTGTGCGTGACGGTGACGATGCCGCCGAGCGCGAAAGCGTCTCTTGGCTTGCCGCGGCTGCCCGCCATGTAGGCGGCGACGATCGCCTTGCCGTGACCGGGGGTCAGCGCGTGTGCGGCGCCCCAGAACATGGCGACGAGGAGCGAGACGACGATCACACCGAGGCTGAGGTCCTCGTGGTTGATGAGCGCGGCGAAGCCGCCGTCGCTCGTCCGGACCGGGGCAGCCGCCTCGGGGTCGTCGAGCGTTGGCGTCACGCCGGGGTCGTCGCCCGGAGTCACCTGCGCGGAGGCGGTGCGAACGTCGAGCGGGCTCCTGAGCTGGCCCTTCGGGTACGCGTGCAGACGGTCGCTGCTCGTGGTCGAGGGCACGGTTGCTGACGCCAGCGACGCGCCGCGCTCCGCCCGGATCACGATCTCGCGCCAGCCGAGCCGGTCGGCGAACGCGTCGTTGCGGAGCGCGAGACGATGCGCGCCCGGCGCCAGAGTCCCGGCGTCGAAGACGACCTCGAGGCGCGTCGTCCGGAGTCCGGCCGCGCCGTCCGGGAGGACGAGGCTGTGCCTCTGCTCGGCGAGAGGACGCCGGGCGCCGTCCACCTGGAGAGCGAGACCGGCGCGGACGCGCTTCGCGAGCCTCGCGGCGTAGCCGTCGCGGCCCAGCCGGGCAACCTCGGGCCTGGCCTGGAAGGTGGGGATCTCGGCCAGGTCGAGCACCGAGAGCACGTACGCGCGGTCGCCGGAGGCGACGACCTCCTGGTACGTGTTGGTCGTGAAGTTCCCAAGCGGGTGCGCGGTCGCGGTGCCCGAGAGGACAAGGACGAGCCCGATCGTGACGACGAGCGCTGCGGCGGCCTTGCGGATCATCGATGAGCTCCTCTCTCGTTCTGCCATCACGTGTTCGCGCCGGGTGCGCGAGCGGTTCGGCGGACGGGACCGGGCCGCCGGCCCCGTCCACCCTCGTCAGCGCAGCTAGCGGTTCTCGTGCACCCGCGTGACGCCGTCGTGCGGCGACGCGAGGAACGGGAACGACGCGGGATACGCCTTGTCGTTGTCCTCCACGCCGTCGATGGTCGGCAGCGGCAGGTAGTTCGGGCCGCCGACGGCCTTCGCGGCGATGTCGGTCACGTCGTCCTTCGGACGCCGCCCGTTCGGCCACGCGGCGGGGTCGCCGCCCAGCGCACCCGGGACGCTCGACTGCTGGCCGAGCGGGGTCGGAGGCGTCATCAGGTTGAGCCGGAGCAGGTCGGAGTTCACTCCGGCCGGGCCCTGCCCGTAGACGATCGGGTTGTACTGCAGGAGCAGCGCCTGCAGGTCGGTGCGGTTGAACGCGGCGAGGTCGAGCCCGGCGTTCGCCGGCGGGATCGGGGTGCACGTGGGCACCACCGAGGCCGGCAGGAGACACCCGGTCGGCACGCCGAGGACGAGCTGCTCGGCGAGCGCGAACCGCGGCTTGAGGTAGTAGCCGAGGAACTGCGACTCGTCATCGGGCTTGGTCGCATTCCAGCGGTCCTTGTCGGGCAGCCCGATCACCAGCTCGTTGATCAGCGGGTTCGCGAGCCGCTGCACCTGCACGCCTCCGAACAGGTTCCCCAACTGGTCGCCGAAGCCGCCGAGCCGGCGGCCCACTTCGGCAGCGGCGCTGTCGGACTCGGCCGAGTCGAAGGCACTCGCCTTTCCCAAGCCGCGAACCGTGATCCTGGGACGTGAGGTGAAGCCGTACGCCCCGATGGCGGTCGATCCGTTCGAGATCATCGACATCGGCACCTCGAGCGCGATCGTGTCGACGTTGAAGCCCGACAGCATGTCGACGCCCGAGCCCTTCACGAACGGGTTGAGGTTGAGCGTGTCGAACGCGCCGCCGAGATCGATGTAGAACGGATCGTCACGGGGTCCCGCGAAGACGCGGATGCCGCCGGGGAGCTCCTTGATCCCCTCCGACAGCAGGTTCGACTCGTAGTTCGGCGTCGTACGAGGCCCGACGTTCGCGGGCAGGACGGGCAGTGACCCGTCGTGCAGCTTCGTCGAGACGCGCTTGGCGCCGCTCGTCATCGTCACCTCATACGTCTGGCGGACGCCGTTGCCGGGATCGTCGACGTCGTCGACGGGCGGCAAACCGCCGGCTCCGCCGATGTAGCGGAGCGGCAGAGCGAGATCCTTCGTGAAGCCGCGGATCTCGTTCTTGAACCGGAAGTCGAAGCGGACGTCATCCGCTTTGCCGTCTCGGTTGTTGTCGATTCCGATCGAGTACGTCACGCTCGGATCGAAGCTGTAGTAGTTCGGTCCGGCGCTTGGCTCGGAATTCGGGTTCACGTTCATGATGAACACGACCCGATCCGACTTCCCCGATTCGTAGCTGCGAAACAGGAAGAAGTCGCTGATGTCCGCTGCTGGATCGAGCGAGATCAACGGCGCCTCCCGGTGGCTGGCCGCGTTCGCGACACTGCCGGTGCATAGGACTGCGGCCGCGGCGGTGAGGAGCACCACTGCGAGCGCGAGCCCTCCTCTGCTGACCGTCATGCGGGTCCCTCCCTCATTAGGTGGCGGTCGCGTCTTGTTCGTGCGACCCGCCGGGGCGGTTCGGCCGCGTCGTCAGGAGGCAGCGAGCCGCCGCGCGACCGGTGCCCAGCGCACCGAGAACGCCGGGCTCAGCGCGAGCGCCTTGCGCGCCCACGCACGCGCGTCCGCGCGGGCACCGCGGCAGCGCTCGATCTCCGCGCGATGAAAGAAGAGGAGGGCGTCACGCGTGCCGAGGCGGAGAGACCTCTGCGACCAGGCCACAGCCTCGTCGCAACGGCCGGCACGCGCGAGCGCCCACGCGAGGGCGTCGTCGCCGACGATGGAAGGGCGCTCCGCGTGCGCGGCCCGCGCCCGCTCCACGAGTGTGCGGACCTCGATGCCGCGGTCGGCATCGAAAACAACCGACTCCACGTCCGTACGCACACCGTTGGCGGCGAGCAACCGGTTGATCACACGGATCGTCGCCACCTGCTCGCGCGCGGCCGCGTGGTTGCCTGCACGCTCCTGCAGGTCGGCGAGCAACGTCACGAACTGCGGCAGCGGAACGGCCACGGCGGCCAGGCGCGCGTACTGGATGGCAGGGCGCAGGTGCCCGCGCGCTGCTTCGACCCGCGCCAATTGCTCGTAGGCGTAGACGTAGCCGGGCAGGAGCTCGAGTGCAGTGCGGAGGTGGCGCTCGGCCGGGCTCAACCGACCCTCCAGGAGCGCGAGCTTCGCCAGCTCGACCTGCGTCCAGGCTGCGGGCTCGCGCTGTCCCGTCGCGGCATCTGCGGCGAGCTGCATCGCCTGCATGGCGCCCGGGAGATCGCCGAGCAGCTCTCGTGCATAGGCGATGCGTGCATAGGACGCCACGCTCGGCTTGAGCGCCACCATCCGCTCGAAGGCGGCGAAGGCCTGGTCGTAGTGACCCAACTCGAGGAGGGCGTCGCCGATGACTCCGTAGGCGCGGGCACTCGACGGCTCCAAGCGCTGCGCGCGCCGACCGAGGGCCAGCGCGGCGCGGAACTCATGGCGGGTCAGGGCCAGCGAGCCGAGCCCGGTGACGGCGAGCGAGTCGTGCGGGTCCAGACGCAGAGCCCGTCGCAGAGCAGTCTCGGAGCGTGGCAGATATGAGGCGTCGGCGGTCTCGCGCCAGCGCTGCTGGTAGGCATAGCCGAGCAGCACGAGCGACCGACCGTCCGCAGGATTGACCTGCACCGCCCGCTCGAGCGCCCGCGTGTCCGTGCCCGGTGTAGGGGCGATTCCGGAGAGCGCCCTGTCGGCGGAGAGAGCCGGAGCGCCCGCAGCGGCGACCGGCCCGGTGGTCGCCGCGGAGCCCTGCTCGTGCAGCGTCCCGCCAAGCAGCGCGCCGGCGGAGATGGCGGCGGTGAGAAGAGCGGCGACGATCAGCTTCGTGCGAGTGCGCAAGGGGATTTCCTCCGTCGGCTTGTTCGCGGGCGGGGCCGGCCCGGTTCGGACCGGCCCCACGCTCCGCGCTCAGGGCCTCTGCAGACCCTTGCTGTTCGTGAACCCGCTCTGCGGGTCGGCGACGTACGGGAACGCCGGCAGCAGATCCAGGTCGTCAGCGTCGACGCCGTCGCCGAGCGGCAGCTTCACGTCCTTCAGGAAGCCGCCGACGGCCTGCTCGGCGATGTCGATCACGTCGTCGCCCAGGCGCCGGCCGTTCGGCCAGCCCTGGTTGTCCCCGGCGAGCACGCCGAGGCGCTTGGGGCTTGCGGTCACCGGGATGGTGAGGTTGAGGCGGAGCACGTCCGCCAGCTTCGGCCCGGTGAAGTTGAGCTTCGGCACGCCTGTGAGGAGCACGGCGACGAGGTCGTCGCGGTCCTTCTCGGGGGCGCCGAGCTTGTACAGCTTGTTGATCACCGCGGCGAGGATCGGCGAGGTGTAGTACTGCTTGAAGCGGCTCTCGCTCCACGGCTGGTACGCGTTCCACTGGTCCTTCATCCCGGTCGGGATCACGACCTCGTTCACGAGCGGGTTGCCGAGGCGGTTGACCTGTACCCACCCGCCTCCGTCGTGGGTCTGCGCGCCACGTGTCGTCACCTTGCGGCGGTCGACGGAGGCCCACACGCCGATCGTGCCGTTCTTCGCCTGCAGGTCGGCGATCGGAACCTGCACGGCGAGCGTGTGCACGCCGTAGCCGGCGAAGAAGTCCTTGCCGCCGCCCTTGTCGCCCGTCCCCTTGCGGATGGCGACAAGGTCGAAGATCGCCCCGATGTCGCCGAAGAACGGATCGTCGCGCTGACCGGCGAACGCCTTCGAGGCGCCGCCGTCGAACGAGACGATCGACGTGGTCACGAGGTCGTGGTACTTCGGCGTCGAGCGCGGCCCGATGTTGTTGGGCGGCGTCGTGCCACGTGCGACCACCGTGCTCTTGCCCCCGGCGATGCGGGTCACCGTGTACGGCTGCGCCGTGTCGCCGAGGAAGAAGGGGCCCGTCTTCCGCTGGAACTGGAAGCGGTAGATCACGTCCGGCCTGACGTCGCCGTTCGTGTCGAGCTTGAGGTTGTAGCGGGCGGTGGGCGAGAACGTGTACCAGTTCGGCCCGGCCCCCGGGTCCTCGCCCGGAATCACGTTCGCGATGAGCGTGACCGTGCTCGGCTTGTCCGGGCTACGGAACGCGTAGACGTCCGTGAGGTCCGCCCCCGGGTCGTCCGCGATCAGCGGTGCCTCCCGGTGGCTGGACGCCGTCCCTGAGCCTGGGCCGAGCGTGAGTGCCGCAGCGACCGCCGCGGCCGCGAGCGCCGCGCCGAGCGCGACGATCGCGATGCCCTTCCTGTGCATCGTTTGCTCCTTCGTCAGGTAGCGGATCGGCGCGTATTCGGTTCCGGGCGCGAAGCGGTTCGGCGCGAGCGCTCCGCAAAACCGAACGTGAGCGAAGGGCGAACAATGCTTCGATGATCGCTGCGGCCCACACCGTGCTAGCGTCGAGCGCGCCCACTTCGTGGTCGATGCGGAAGGATCAAGCGCACCTGTCCGATGAGGCGCTCGTCGCCCTCGTCGCGCGCGGCGACGAACGGGCGCTGGCGGAGCTCTACGACCGCATCGGCCGGGTCGCCTACGGGCTCGCCTACCGCATCGTGCGCGACGACCGGCTCGCGGAGGACGCCGTCCAGGAGGGCTTCCTCGGCGTCTGGCGGACTGCGGCCTCGTATTCGGCCGACCGCGCGAAGGCGAGCACCTGGATCCTGACGCTCGTCCACCGCCGCGCCGTCGATCTCGTGCGGCGCGAGGAACGCCGGCGCGCGGATCCGCTGGACGAGTCGGATCGCGAGGTCGCGGGCGCGACCGGCAGCGCCGAGGAGGCAGCGTGGCTCCGCTTCGAGCGCGACCGCGTGCAGAGCGCGCTCAAGCTGCTGCCCGACGCCCAGCGCGAGGCGCTCGAGCTCGCCTACTACGGCGGCTATTCGCAGGCCGAGCTGGCCGAGAGGCTCGGCCTGCCTCTCGGTACGATCAAGAGCAGGATGTTCGCCGGGCTCGCACGGCTGCGGGAGCTCCTGGACGACACCGAATCCGAGGGGTCATGGACGCCGAAGCTCACGAGCTGATCGCCGCGTACGCGCTCGACGCGCTCGAGCCTGTCGACCAGGCGCGGGCCGAGGAGCTCCTGCGCACCTCGCCGGAGGCACGGGAGGAGCTGCGCGCGTTCTCCGACGCGGTCGAGGGCCTCGCGGTGGCCGCGTCCGGCCCCACGCCGCGACCCGAGCTGCGCGAGCGCATCCTCGCGGAAGCGCAGGAGGAGACGCAGAACGTCGTCTCGCTCGAGGGCCGCCGACGGCGCCTCGCTCCCGTGCTCGGCGCCGCGACCGCCGTCGCGGCCGCGGTGGCGATCGGACTCGGCCTCTACGCGTTCTCGCTCGCGGGGGAGCTCGACGAGACGAGAACAGCGCTCGAGCAGCAGGAGAACGCCTCGGACGTCCTCGCCGACCCCTCCTCCCGGACCGTGGCGCTGAAGGCCGGCGACGGTCGGCTGGTGGTATCGCCGGCCGGCGATGCCGTGCTCGTCGTCGACGGCCTCGCACCAGCCCCGAGCGGCAAGACGTACCAGGTATGGGTCGTCGAGGACGGCACGGCACCCACGTCTGCGGGGCTGTTCCCCGGCACGGGCGGCCAAGAGGTCGTCCCGGTCGCTGAGAATGTCCCGCGGGCGGCGGTCGTGGCGGTCACCGTCGAGCCGGCAGGCGGCGTGGATCAGCCGACAACCGAGCCGATCCTGGCGTCGGAGCCGGTCTGAGCAGGTAGCGCGCCCCGGAGCCCTCGTGGCCCGCCTTGTCCTCCGGGTTGAAGAGCCGGCAGCTCCGGAGCGAGAGGCAGCCGCACTCGATGCAGCCCGTGAGCTCGTCGCGCAGCCTCTCCAGCGCGCCGATCTGCTCGTCGAGCCGCCGCCGCCACACACGTGAAAGCCGCGCCCAGTCCGCTTTCGTCGGGTTGCGTTCGGACGGTAGCGCCGCCAGTGCGGCGCCGATCTCCTCGAGCGTCAGCCCGACCTGCTGGGCGGCCCGGATGAAGGAGACGCGACGCAGCGTGCTGCGGGCGAACAGGCGATGGTTGCCATCGCTGCGCTCCGACGAGATCAGGCCGAGCGACTCGTAGAAACGGAGCGCCGACGCCGGCACGCCGCTGCGGATACTCAGCGCACCGATCGTGATGCGGTCGGGAAGAGCGGGCATCCGCCAATAATAGTTCAAGTCGACTTTAAGGACCTTCCTTGACTTCAAGTTGACTTGAAGTTGCAGACTCCTACCAACACGAGTCGAGGAGACAGTGATGCAGGGACTTCCATATCTGTTGCAGGCCGAGGTGGACTACAGGACGGATCGCGTGCGGCGATTTTCTGGGCCGCCGCACGAGGGGCGGCGGACGGTGCGCCGCAGCATCTGGCGGCAGGCGGCGTGAGCTCAGCCACGCAGGCAGCCGCCGGCACCCCTGGCACGCTCGGCTACGACCACCTGCGCGGCCTGATGCAGGCGATGGCGGGTGACGAGAAGCACGATCACAGCGCGACCTCCACGCTCGACGTCCTCTGGGTGCTGTACGACCGCCTTCTCCGCGTAGCGCCCGAGACTGCGGACGACCCCGATCGCGATCGCTTCCTGCTCTCGAAGGGTCACGGGCCGATCGCCTACTACGCCGTGCTCGCCGCCAAAGGATTCATTCCCCTGGACTGGCTGCCTGCGTTCGGCACGTACCACTCGCCCCTCGGTTTCCACCCGGACGGGGTGCTCGTCCCCGGCGTCGAGATCGGCAGCGGGTCGCTCGGCCACGGGCTACCGATCGCGGTCGGGACGGCGCTCGGACTACGCGCGCAGAGCCGGGGTGAGGCGCGGGTCGTCTGCCTCATCGGCGACGGCGAGCTCGACGAGGGCTCGAACCACGAAGCGATCGCGATCGCCGGCCGACTCGGCCTCGATCGCCTCCTGGTGGTCGCCGTCGACAACGGTTCCTCTTCATACGGCTGGCCGAGCGGGATCGGCGCGCGCTTTGCAGTCGAGGGCTGGGCCACGACTGCCGTCGACGGCCGCAATCACGAGGCGCTCGAGCTGGCGTTCCGGCAGGGCGAGCAAGGACGGCCGCGCCTCGTCGTCGCTCAGGTCGAGGCTGGATCGTGACCGTGCTCGAGCTCCCCGGGACGACAATGCGGGAACGATTCGTGTCCGTCACCGAGGAGCTCCTCGACGACGACGAGCGAATCGCCCTCGTGCTCGCCGACATCTCGGTCACACGGTTCGATCGGGCCGCACGCCGGCACCCCGACCGCGTGATCAACGTCGGTATCCGCGAACAGCTTCTGATCGGGGTCACCTCCGGTCTCGCCTCGACGGGCCTGCGCCCGATCGCCCACAGCTACGCCCCGTTCCTCGTCGAGCGCCCGTTCGAGCAGCTCAAGGTCGACCTCGGGCACCAGGGCCTGGGCGCCGTCCTCGTCTCGATCGGTGCCTCGTACGACGCGGCCGCCGAGGGCCGGACGCATCAGGCGCCCGAGGACGTCGCAGTCGTGTCGACGCTTCCGGGCTGGACCGTGCAGGTGCCCGGTCACGCCGACGAGGTGGAGAGCATGCTCGGCGACGCAGCAGCCGGCGACGGGTGCGTCTATATCCGGCTCGCGGATCGCTCGAACCGCGAGGCGATCGATGGTGCCCCGCGTGGCATCGTCGCCTTGCGTCAGGGAGCCCGCGGCACGATCCTGGCCGTCGGGCCGATGCTCGACCCGGTGCTGGCGGCGACCGGGGAGCTCGACGTGAGCGTCCTCTACACGGCGACGCCGACCCCGCTCGACGCGGCGGCACTGCGGGCGGCACCGGGCACGCACGCCGTCGTGCTCGTTGAGCCCTACCTCGCCGGCACCTCCGCAGCGCGCGTCGCCGAGGCCCTCGTCGACGTGCCGCACCGCCTCCTCGCCCTCGGCGTGCCCGCCGTCGAGCACCGCCGCTACGGCACCGCGGCGGAGCACGACGCGGCCCACGGCCTCGACGCCCGAGGGCTCCGGGAGCGCATCCGCGCGTTCCTGTGACGGCGCGAAGTCGTCACGAAGGCGTTCCGACCGCGTCCGTACACTCGTTCGCGTGGATCTCGTCGCCCCTCTGCGGGACGTCTTCGGCTTCGACGGCTTCCGCCCGGGCCAGGAGGATGTGGTGCGCGCCGCCGTTGACGGGCGGGACACGCTGGCCCTCATGCCCACCGGCTCGGGCAAGTCGCTGACCTATCAGCTCGCGGCGATGCTGCGGGAGGAGCCGACCCTCGTGCTCTCGCCGCTGATCGCGCTGATGAAGGACCAGGTCGACAAGCTCCCGGGACGCGTGGCGGCGACGACGACGTTCGTCAACTCCTCGCTGGCGCCGGAGGAGGCCGCCGCTCGCCTCGACGCCGTCGCCGCCGGCCGCACCCGCTTGCTGTACGCCGCTCCCGAGCGCCTGCGCCAGGCACGGTTCGTGGAGACGTTGCGTGCGATCGGCGTCGGTCTCGTCGTCGTGGACGAGGTCCATTGCGTGAGCATGTGGGGCCACGACTTCCGACCCGACTACCTCTTCATCCGGCGGGCGCTCGCCGAGCTGGGCGAGCCGGTGCTGCTCGGTCTCACGGCGACCGCGACACCGGAGACGGCGACCGAGATCGCCGCTGCGCTCGGCCGCCGGATGGACGTCGTGCGCACGACGATTGCCCGCCCCAACCTCCGCTACGACGTGCAGGAGGTCTCGAACGCGGAGGATCGGCTGCGCGTCCTACTCGACCGGCTGCACGCCCTCGACGGCGCGCCCGCGATCGTCTATGCGCGCTCACGTAGGTCGACCGAGGAGCTGGCACGCGTTTTGCGGGGTCACGGCATCCGGGCGGAGCACTACCACGCGGGTCTCGAAGCCGACGAGCGCACGCGGGTGCAGGACGACTTCGTGTCCGGGCGAACCCGCGTCGTCGTGGCGACGACGGCGTTCGGCATGGGGATCGACAAGGCGGACGTCCGCCTCGTCTGCCTCGTCAACTACCCCGACTCGCTCGAGGGCTACGTGCAGATGGTCGGTCGCGCGGGCCGGGACGGCGAGCCGAGCGAGACGCTGCTGCTCGCGAGCGCCGCGGACGCCGGGGCGCTCCGCCGCTTCGCGCTCTCGGACGTGCCCACGGCCGCAGAGCTGCGAACCGTCTACCGCGCGCTCCGCGACGGCGGCAGGGCCACCGACGCAGACGAGCTGGCGTCGAGCGTCCCCGACCGCGACCCACGGGTGCTCGTCGGCATGCTCGAGCAGGCGGGACTCGTGCGCCGCGGTTTCGACGAGGGTCGCCGGATGCACGTCGAGCTGCCTCCAGCCTCGGCCGCTGCCGGCGCGGACGTCGACCTGCTCCTCGAGCGCGCGCGGCTTGTGGCCGAGTCGCGGGCCGAGCGGATGATCGCCTTCGCCGAGAGCGATCGCTGCCGCCACGCCCAGGTGGGAGAGCACTTCGGCGAGACGCTCCCGGAGCCGTGTGGCCGCTGCGACGTGTGCGCACCGACGGACGCGGTGTCCACCGACCTCGCCGTCACGCCGCTCCCGGCCGACGTGGCGGGTGCGATCGTCCGCGCCGTCGAAGGGCTCGTGTGGCCGCTCGGCCGCCGCAGCCTCGTGGCCACGCTGCGAGGCTCGCTGCAGGCGCCGCCGTCGGCTCGCCGCTCGGCCTCGTTCGGGATCCTCGAGGCCGCGTCAGACGCCGAGGTTCGGCGTTGGGTGCAGGCGCTCGAACGCTCGGGCGCGCTGCTCGAGATGACGACGCCCGACGGATTCCGGGTTCTTCGCGCGATCCCGGACGCCGACCGGCCGGCACTCGGGCCCGTCTCGACTGCGGACGCAGACGATGGCCTCGTCGACCGCCTGCGGCGCTGGCGTCTGGAGAGGTCCCGCGAGGACGGCGTCCCCGCGTACGTCGTGCTCCACGACACGACGCTGCGCGAGCTCGCCGCCTGCCTGCCACGCACCCACGCCGAGCTCGCGGGCGTCAAGGGCTTCGGGCCCGCGAAGCTAGAGCGGTACGGCGACGACCTGCTCGCGGTGCTCGCGGCAGCGGCGGTGTGACGGTCAGTCCCAGCCGTCGACGATCGGGTAGCGAGCCCGGCCGTCCAGGCAGTCCGCGGCGAAGAGGGCGACGCCGACGTCGCCCGTCCAGAGCGAGTAGCGACCTCGCCCCCGGTTCGTGTGGGCCCGTTCCAGCTGACCGACCGCGTGCATTGCGAAGCGCCGGGCGCGTCCGAGCCACCGCTCGTCCTCGGTGCGCTCGAACGTCTTGAGCAGGGCATAGCCGTTCCCTGCGGTGCCGTGGCAGATGCCGTACCCCTTCTCGGGACCGGGTGGGCCTGCGCGCCAGGTCAGCCCGGCGCCAGCGAGGAGCAGCTCCTCGTCGAGGTACGCCGCGGCCGTGACGACGATGCCGGGTGCACCGTAGTCCCACTGCAGGCGGATCTGGCCGTCCCGACTGTTGAGGTCGCGGCCCTCGGCCGTGGGCCAGTTCGCGAGCCCGTCCTCGACCACGGCGGTGCGGGCGAGGACGGCAGCTGTCTCGCGGGCGAGCGCCTCGCGGCGCGACTCGGCCAGGAGGTCGCCACCCTGGAGCAGTGCGGCCGCGTTGCCGACGGCTCCGTGCGGTGGCCCAAGCCCTCGTGAGTCCTCTCCCCACAGCCGCTGTGTCCAGAGCCCGTCCGTATCGCGCCGGCGCCACAGCTCGTCGGCGCTCTCGTGCCAGGCGTCGGCCCAGCGCTTCTCGCCGGTCCTGTCGAGCATCTCGCTCGCGGCGAGCATTGTCCCGGCTGCACCGAACATGAGCTCGTTCGCCTCGTGGCGATGATTTGCACGAACCCGGTCGAGGAGGTCGTCGGCCAGTCCGGCGTTCGGTGCCAGCCGTGCGGCGACGACCAGAATGCCTGTCTCGCCCGAGAGCAGGCTCGTCGGCTGCTCGGTCGGGCTGGCAGCCCGCCAGGCCTCGAGCGCCCGCTCGGAGGCCGCCTGGAGATCGATCGTCGTGTCGGCTTGACCGCGCCGCTGCAGCACATCGAGGGCCCAGAGCATCCCGGCGGCGCCCGCGTACAGCGTCGTCAGCGGCAGCGCCGATCCCCAGGCGTCCCACTCGTCGGCTGGCCACAGCTCGTGGGGATGGAAGGCCCGGTCCGCGTCGTCGACGATCGCACGGATCGCTGCCCGAACACGGATCTCGTCCCAGGACTCGTCCGTAAGGGCCTCGAATGCCTCGGGCCGGTAGAGCACGGCGCCACCGTATACACGCCTCGCCGCACACCCGCGCAGAAGCGCCTGCTCAGCGTTACAATCCGCCGGTTGCAGCTTCGACGACGCCATGAGGCGCGCCTTCCACGGCGGCGCCGGATCCGGAAGCTGCGGCTGCTTGCACTTGGAGCCGTGCTCTTGCTGCTGGCCGCCGTGGCCTTCGCATTCGGGCTGGTTCGCGCCGTCGCGAGCGAGATCGCGCCGCTGGACCCGGCCGCGCAGCAAGCGGGGCGTCAGCTCGACACGGTGATCTACGCAGCTCCCGACGCCGCGGGGCAGCGACGAGTGCTGGCCATCCTGCGGGGCGACGAGAGCCGCGTGCTCGTCGGCTGGGACGACATCGCACCGGTCATGCGCCAGGCGATCGTGTCCATCGAGGACCGCCGCTTCTACGAGCATCGCGGCGTCGATCTGCGCGGCATCGGCCGAGCGCTGTGGCAGGACCTCCGCACGCAGAAGGTCGTCGAGGGCGGCTCGACGATCACTCAGCAGTTCGTGAAGAACGCCTACATCCGCAACGAGCGGACGGTGGCGCGCAAGGTGCGCGAGGCGGCACTCGCCTGGCAGCTCGAGCAGCGCTGGTCGAAGGAGCGGATCCTGACGGCGTATCTCAACACGATCTACTTCGGGAACGGCGCCTACGGAGTGCAGCAGGCCGCGCGCACGTACTTCGACAAGGGTGCGAGAAGGCTCACGCTCCCGGAGGCGGCGCTGCTGGCCGGCATTCCCGCCGATCCCTCGCTCTACGACCCGACACAGCGACCTCGTGCCGCGAGGGCCCGCCGCAACCACGTGCTGCAACGCATGTTCGAGGACGGGAAGATCTCCGCCGCTGAGCTCGCCGCGGCGAAGCGGACGCCGCTACCGGATCCGAAGAGCGTGCGCCTGCCCGGCACGCGCGGCCCTGCGCCGTACTTCACGAACTACGTGACCGACCAGCTCGTGGCCCAGTTCGGGGCTGGCCGCGTGTTCGGCGGTGGCCTCGAGGTGACGACGACGATCGACCTCAAGCTCCAGGAGCTGGCGCGCAAGGCGATCGAGAAGATCCTGCGCGATCCGGACGGTCCGGCGGCGGCGCTCGTGGCGATCGACCCGGCGACCGGGGCCGTCAAGGCGATGTTCGGGGGGATGAACTTCCGTCGCAGCCAGTTCAACCTCGCCACCCAGGCGGAGCGGCAGCCCGGTTCGTCGTTCAAGCCGATCGTGCTGGCGACGGCGCTGCGCGAGGGCATCTCGCCCGTCACGCGGTTCGACTCGAAACCGGTCACGATCGACGCGGGCGACCGAGTCTGGCGTGTGACGAACTACGACGACCTCTACCTCGGCTCGGTGAACCTCGCCGACGCGCTGGTGCGCTCCGACAACGCCGTGTACGCGCAGCTGACGAAGCTCGTGCGACCGAAGAACGTCGTCGACACGGCCCACCGGCTCGGCATCCGCAGCGACCTCCCCGCGTACTTCTCGATCGGCCTGGGGGCGGTTGCCGTCAACCCGCTCGACATGGCTCGGGCGTATGCCACGATCGCCAACGACGGCATGCGCGCGGACGGTGCGGTGATGGGCGACCGGCCACGCGTCGTGGAGACGGTGGTGAGCCGGCGCACCGGTAAGGAGCGCGTCAACTCCAGGGTGCTGCGGCAGGCGCTGTCGCCGGGCGAGGCCCGCACGCTGACCTCCATCCTGGAGCGTGTCGTCCGCATCGGTACCGGCACCCGCGCGGCGATCCCCGGACGAGCCGTGGCGGGCAAGACGGGCACGACGGACAACTACGGCGACGCCTGGTTCGTCGGCTACACGCCGCAACTCGTGGTTGCCGTGTGGGTCGGCTATCCGAACGCGCTGAAGCCGATGCGGACCGAGTTCGAGGGGAGGCCCGTCACGGGCGGCACGCTGCCCGCGCTGATCTGGAAGCAGTACATGACGTCGGCGCTGCAGCAGCTTCACGCCCAGCCGACGGCATTTGCGCCGGCGCCGTACCTGCCGGCGGTCGAGACGCGTGTCGTGTTCAGAAACGGTGCCTACCGCCGGGACAACGGGTACTGCCCGGGCACGCGCCTGCTCGCGTACGTCAGCGGGCGCGAGCCAGGGACGACCGCCGACTGCAAGCAGGAGGAGGTGACCGTGCCCAGCGTGATCGGCTCCGGCGTCGTCGAAGCGCGAAACCGACTCGACGCGGTGCCGCTCCAGACGAAGATCGTGTACGCGCCCGCGGCCCCGCGCCGCCGTCCGGGCACGGTGGTGAAGCAGTATCCGGCCCGTGGTTTCCTCTCCGCCGGCGACGAGGTCACGATCGTCGTGACGAAGGCGGAGCACGGCCTGGTCCCGAACCTCGTCGGCTCGTCGGTGGACGAGGCGACCGAGCGCCTTCGCCGGCTGAAGCTGAGACCGCGCGTGAGCTGGAGGCCGGGCCCCGCCGGAACGGTGCTCGATCAGAGCCCGCAGGCAGGCGTGGCCGCCGCCCCGGGTCTGGCCGTCAGGCTCGTCGTGGCGCGCGAGAAAGCCACGGCGACTCCCTGACGACGTAGCGCCACGGCCGCTCGACGCCTTTCGTGATGCCGACCCGGGGCGTGGTCGCGACGACGACGTCCCCCTCCGGCGGCCGCAGAGCGAACGGTGGGCGGTCGAGCGGGGCGCCGTTGTGCTCGTGCGTCAGCCCCAGCGCCTGTGTCAGACGGCCCGGACCCGAGCACAGCAGCCGGACGTGCTCGACACGTCGCCGCTCGCGCATCTGCTCCAGTCCGTGCGTCGGCTCGAGCGCGCGCAGGAGCACCGCCGCGCCTCTTCCCTCCTGCTCGCAGACGACGTTCGCGCACCAGTGGATGCCGTACGAGCGGTAGACGTAGAGCCGGCCCGGCGGGCCGAACATGATCGTGTTGCGGCCGCGCGGGCCGCCGTGGGAGTGGCTGGCTGGATCCGTCTCCTCGTACGCCTCGACCTCGACGATCCGGCCGCCGACGCCGTCCACGAGCAGCGTCCAGCCGAGCAGCGCGGGCGCCGCGGCGTGCACGCTGCCCGCGACGAGCTCCTGGAAGGTCACTCCCCAAAGAGCTGTGGGTCCTGCCCGAACGCTGCGCGACCGTCGCGGTCGCGGCGTCGGATCGGGCTCGCGGCCCATCTCCTCGAGGATCGTCTCCTGCGTGCGCGAGGCGACGATCGGCTCGGGGACGCCTTCGACCCAGACGAGCGTGCGGCGGCCGCTGCCCCGTTCGGAGCCCGTGATCGGCTCGAGCGCGTAGATCTTGTCGGCGCGTGCGTACTTGCCGAACCCGAGGGGAACCATGTGCGGGGCGGTCATCGCGCGCAGATTACGCGATGGAGTCCGTGGTGGGACTACCCGCGGCCGCCAGGCGTCGAGCCGGTGCCGAAGCGGGTTCGCGTGGTCGCCGCCGAGCGCTCGAGACGGAGGAGCAGCCACGCCAGCAGGGCGAGCGCGAGCACCGCCAGCCAGACCGGTCGCAGGCCCGGCTCGATCGCGCTCGGGATCCGCCAGTCGACCCACCCGCGCTTGACGACCTGCTCGTGCCAGAGGTCCTGCACACAGTTCACCGCGCCGTATGCGGCGAGCCCGGCCGTCCAGGCGAGCAGCCATCCGCGCAAGCGCCGGCCCGGCGGCCGCACGCGGCTGACGAGCAGCGCGGTGAGCAGCAGCAGCGCTCCGTGCAGGCCGTGGTGCTCCCCGAGGTGGACCGAGGCGAGCAGCGTCCCGTCGGTCTCGCGGTAGAGCTCTTCGCCCGTGAAGACGTCGCCCGGCAGGTGGAACCCGAGCGCGGCCGCGAGCCAGGGTAGGGACAGGACGCCGACGACCACGGCGATGACGATCCGGACCGCATCCCCCGGCAACCGGGGCGCGAACGACGCACCGGCACGGCGGGTCGCGAGGAACGTCAGCGCGAGCGAGACGCAGACGCCGAGTGCGGGCGCCGCGTTCACCCACCGTGCGTCTAGGTCGTCCTGGTTCACGACGCCGGGCCAGGCGACGACGGCGCACAGCGCGATCGCCGGAACGCCGGCCCACCATGCGCGCCGGGGGAGCGCTCCCATGGCGACGAGGATGAGGGTGATCGCGACGAGCGCGACGGGATAGTTGAGGTGGACGACCGCACGCGACAGCCCGCCGGCGAGACCGTCGCGGCTGACGTTGTAGAGGGCGTCCGGGTCGACGTGCGCATACGTGACGACGACCGCGGCGGTCGTGAGCGCCCAAACCGCCCACCCGGCGAGCGCCTCCCCCTGTCCCGGCCGGCTCAGCGGCACGCTGCGCCGAGTGGCACGTGACCGTAGATCACTTCGTCGCCGTCCCAGATCGCCAGCTTGGCGCACACCCGGCGGGTGGCGACGAAGACGCCCGACCAACCCGTCCACCGTCCGACCGTGCCGTGGTAGGAGAACGCTCGACGGCCGGGCGGGCAGGGCTCATAACGAACGCTGTCGTAGTAGCCGGACGCGGCGCCGACGCCGATCAGGACCGCGTCGCGGTACCGGGGTGCGACCGAGACCGTGACCGGCCCGCCCGCGGCCACGAGCGTGGCCGACTTCCAGGTGAGGTACGTGCGTCCCGCGAACTCGACGTGGCCGGGCGCGCCGGCGGGGCCTCTCGGCGTCGATCCGAGCGCAGTGAACGAGAGCCGGCCGACCCGCAAGGAACCCGGCCGGGGGCCGACGAGTGGTGCGTCCCCCGACTCGAGGTGATACCTGCACGAGGCCACGACGTCCGCCTCCGGCAGCGACGTCACCGCGCCACCCGCGGCGGCGAGCGCGACCGTCGCGGCAACCGCCCCGCACGTTGCCACGGCGGCGACGCAACGTCGTCCATCCATGCGGCGAGGGTAGCTCCGCCCTCCCGGCCAAGCAACAGTCTGTTACAAGGCGAGCGCCGCGCGCAGCGTGTCGGCAACGTAGACCTGGTCGTCCGGGGCCAGGCGCGCGTGGAACGGGAGCGCGAGCGTGCGGCGCGACATCGATTCCGCCACCGGGCACAAGCCTTCGCGGAATCCGTAGCGCTCGCGCATGTAGCCCTGGAGATGGATGCACGGGAGGTAGCGGGCGGTCTGGATGCCCCGCTCGGCGAGCCCTGCGATCACGGCTTCGCGGTCGATCGCCTCCGGCAGCGTGACGACATACACGAACCACGAGCGGGCGTGCTGGGCGTCGTCGGCGCACGGGAGCTCGAGACCTTCGATCCCGTTCAGGAGTTCGGCGTAGCGCGCCGCCACCTCTGCCCGCGCGGCGAGGATGCGGTCGAGCTTCTCCAGCTGGCCGAGGCCGAGCGCGGCCCGGACGTCGTCGATCCGGTAGTTGAACCCGAGTTTCGCGTGATCGAGCCAGCCGCCGCCGTCGGCGCGGCCCTGGTTGCGCAGGGACTTCAGCAGCCGTGCCGTCTCCTCCGACCAGGTCGTGACGATCCCGCCTTCGCCGGTCGTGATCTGCTTGTTGGGGTAGAAGGCGAACACGGCGTCCTGGCCCTGTGCCCCGCACGCGCCGGCCCTTGTACGACGCGCCGAGCGCCTCGCACGCATCGTCGATCAGCACGAGCCCGTGACGGTCGCAGAGCGCTTGCAGATCGTCCAGCTCGCTCGGATATCCGAAGATGTCGACCGCCACGACGGCCTTCGTCCGCTCGGTCACGGCAGCCTCGACCGCCACGGGATCGATGTTCAGCGTGCGGGCGTCGATGTCCGCGAACACCGGCGTCGCGCCCTCGTAGATCGCGCAGTTGGCGGACGCCACGAACGAGTAGGGAGACGTGATCACCTCGTCGCCGGGCGCGATCGCGGCGGCGACGCACAGGAGGTGCAGGCCGGCGGTGCCGCTCGACACCGCCACCGCGTACGGCGCGCCGACCGCCGCGGCGAACTGCTCCTCGAAGCGGTCGATCGCAGGCCCGAGCGACAGCCGCCCGGAGCGCAGCACGTCGAGGACGAGCTCCTCCTCCCGCTCGTCGAGCCAGGGGAGCGAGAGCGGGACGACCCGCGTGGCCGCGGTCACGAGCGTGCGGGCGCCATCTCCACGACGTCGAGCCAGTGGCTCCAGCGCTCGCTGCGCCCGTTCACGGTGTCGAGGTAGTGCTTCTGGATCTCCAGCGTCACGGGGCCGACGCCGATCTCGACGTCGTCGACGGAGCGCACCGGCGTCACCTCCGCCGCGGTGCCGGTCATGAACACCTCGTCGGCGAGCATCAGCTCGGCGCGGATCAGGTCGGTCTCCTCGACGACGTAGCCGAGATCCTGGGCGATCTGGATCACCGAGTCGCGCGTGATTCCCGGTAGGATCGACGTCGACAGCGGCGGCGTGCGAATCACGCCGTCCTTGACGACGAAGATCGTTCTCACCGGGACCGTCGGCGATGGTGCCCTCGTCGGTGAGGAGGATCGCCTCGTCGTAGCCGGCGCGCCGCGCCTCGGCGGTGGCGAGCATCGAGTTGAGGTAGATCCCCGTCGCCTTGGCCACGTGTGGGATCACGTTGGGGCCGACGCGCGTCCAGGAGGAGATCTTCGCCCTGACGCCCTTCGTCTGGGAGTCTGCGCCCAGGTATGCCCCCCAGGGCCAGCTCATGATCACCGTCTCGACCGGGTTCCCGGCCGTCGAGACGCCGAGCTCGCCGTACCCGTAGAACGAGATCGGCCGGATGTAGCACGAAGCCAGACCGTTCGTTCGCACGAGCTCGTGCGTCGCCGCGCGCAACTCGTCGACGCTGTACGGGATCTCCAGGTACAGGAGCTTCCCGGAGTCGACGAGCCGCTGCAGGTGGTCGGAGAGCCGGAAGACGGCGGGCCCCTTCGGCGTGTCGTAGCAGCGGATGCCCTCGAACACGCCGGTGCCGTAGTGGAGCCCGTGCACGCCGACGTGGACCTTGGCGTCGGCCCAGTCGACGAGCTCGCCGTTCATCCAGATCTTCTCGGTCTCCTGCATGGGGCTCCTCCGGGCGGCGGGACGCGATGATGGATCATGCCTGGTCCTGCGAGAGGTCAAACGGCTCTCCGCGAGTGAGCCGTACGAGCTCCGCGGGAGCGAGGGCGACCATGTGGCGAGTCGACCCGGCGCCGACCCACACGAGCGGCTGCGCGAGCAGCGCCTCGCTCGACGAGCACGCGCCTGACGCGCACGAGCGGGAAGGGAGCTACCGCCCCCGGCTCGAAGCCCGTGATCGACACGACCTCCTCTGGGCGGGCGATCCGTGCCCGGCGCGCACCGACAGCCCCGGCCACCTTGCGCGTGTCGCCACGACGGTCGCCCGGCACGAGCGCCACTACCGGCTGGTCGTCGCAGAGCAGGACGAGCGACTTGACGATCTGGTCGAGACGGCAGCCGATCGCCTCGGCGGCGCCCTCGGCCGAGGCAGCATCCGCCTCGAACTCCTCCAGGCGCGCCTCGGCGCCTGCCGAGCGGAGGAACGCGGCCACCCGCTCGACCGCTCCGGCCCAGTGAGTTTCGCTCACCACACCCCCGGCACGAGGCGCCACGGTACTCGCACCGCGTAGGCGGCGTACTCGTGGTAGCGGTCGCGCAGGAACCGCTCCTCGAGCGACGCCTTGTGCGACCAGAGAAACGCGAGCAGGGCAGTGCCTACGAGCGAGAGCGGCCCGGCGAAGAGCGCGTAGCCTGCGAAGAACAGGATCCCGGCCGAGTAGATCGGGTGACGGACGAAGCGGTACGGGCCGCTTTCCACGAGAGCTCCGCGCCGGGCCGGCTCGGGAACGGCGTCAAGGCAGCGACCGAGCTCGTGCGCCGCCAGATAGGCGAGGAGCGCCCCGAGCGAGCGCGAGCGCGGCGCCGGCGACGGCGAGCGCAATCGCTGATCCCGTCCGGCCAGCGGGGCGGCAGGAAGCCGATCGCCAACGTCGCACCCATCAAGCCGAACTGTGCCACGACCCACCAGCCGCCCCGCTGGGCGAACCGCCTCACGCGCCGAGCTCGATCACGATGCACGTCGTCGAAGCCCGACGTCGCGCAGCTGGTCGACCACGTTCTCCGACGGCTTCGTGTCGACCGAGAACACCATCAGGGCATTGCCGCTCTCCTTCGTGCGGGACACGGCCATGTTGGCGATGTTGACGCCGGCGTCGCCGAACAGCGTCCCGACCCGTCCGATCACGCCCGGCAGGTCGTCGTAGCGGACGAACACCAGGTGCTCGGCGAGCTCGATGTCGATCGCGAAGCCCGAGCGCCCCGGCCAGGAAGAGTCGCGGTTCGGGGCCGATCGTCGTGCCCGACACGTCGACCTCCTCCCCGTCGACGCCGACACGAACCTCGACGAGGTTCGTGTAGTCGCGCGAGCCGCGGAATCGCTCCTCGGACACCGGGATCCCGCGCTCGGCCGCCAGCACCGGGGCGTTCACGACGTTGACCACCTGGTCGACGCGGCCCTGGAACGCGCCGTTCAGGGCGGCCACCGTGAGCAGACGCGTGTCGTAGTCGGAGAGCGGGCCGTGGGAGGCGACCACGATCCGACGCGGGAACCCGCCGGCCAGCTCGACCGCCAGGCGACCGAGCATCGCGGCGAGCGGGATGAACGGGCCCAGCACCTCGAGGTCGGCCTTGTCGACGACCGGGATGTTGACGGCGTTCGAGACGAGGCCCCCGTCGAGCGCCGCTACCACCTGCTCGGCGATGATCACGCCAGCGCGATCCTGCGCCTCGTCCGTGGATGCCGCGAGGTGCGGCGTCACGACGACCTCGTCGAGCTCGAGCAGCGGCCCGTCGTACGGCTCGTGCGAGAACACGTCGAGCGCAGCGCCGGCGAGCTTGCCGGACCGGATCGCCTCGACGAGCGCCTCCTCGTCGACGAGCCCGCCACGCGCCGCGTTGACGAGCCGCGCGCCGTCCTTCATCTTCGCGATCGTCTCGCGGTTGATCAGCCCGCGGGTCTCGTCGGTGAGCGGCGAGTGCAGCGTGAGGACGTCGGCGGCCGCGAGCACCTCGTCGACCGAGCTCGCGCGTGCTCGACGCCGAGCTCGCGGAAGCGCTCGTCGCCGACGAACGGGTCGACGGCGACGACCCGCATGCCGAGCCCGATCGCGCGGCGCGCGACCTGCTGGCCGATGCGGCCGAACCCGATCACGCCGAGCGTCTTGCCGTCGAGCTCGACCCCGCCCCAGCGTCGAGCGCTCCCAGCGTCCCTGCTTGAGCGCCGCGTGCGCCTGCGGGATGTTGCGCGCGAGCGCCACCATCAGGCCGACGGTCTGCTCGGCGGCCGAGACGACGGTCGACTCGGGTGCGTTGGCGACGACGATGCCGCGCCGCGTGGCGGCGTCGACGTCGACGTTGTCGACGCCGACTCCGGCGCGGCCGATCACCTTCAGCCTCTCGCCGCGCTCGATCAGGTCGCCGGTCAGCTTCGTCGCCGAGCGGATCACGATCGCCGTCGTAGCGCCCGATGATCTCGGCGAGGTCGGAGTCGCCGTCGACGTCGACGTCGAAACGCGCGCGCAGCAGCTCGACCCCGGCGTCGGCGATCGGCTCGCGGATCAGGACGCGCATCGGCCGTCAGACGCGCGCTGCGCCCTCGTACGCCTGGAGCGCGGCCGCGACTCCAGCCCCGGGCACGATCTCCGCGCCGCTCTCTGCGAGCAGGATCTCGATCGCGCCGAGCGCACGGAGGACGTCGAAGACGTCGACGTAGCCGATGTGGCCGATGCGGAAGAGCCGGTCGACCAGGTCGCCGTGCCCGCCTGCGATGGTGATCCCGAACCTGTCGCGCAGCGCCAGCCGAAGCTCGACCGCGTCGACCTCCTCGGTCGTGAGAACCGCCGTCAGCACGGCGGCGACGTCGTCGTCGGGTGAGTACAGCTCGAGCCCGAGAGCCTTTACCCCGGCGCGCGTCGCCCTGCCGAGCGCGACGTGGCGGGCGAACGCCTGCTCGAGACCTTCGTCCAGCAACAGCCCGAGCGCGACGTCGAGGGCGACGACGGTCGAGACGGCCGGCGTGAAGGCGGTGGTGTCCGTGGCCTGCGCCACCCGGGAGCGTCCCCAGTCCCAGTAGAACCGTGGCAGCGTCGATTCCTCCGCGCTCGCCCAGGCCCGCTCCCCCACAGAGACGAAGGACAGGCCGGGCGGCGACATCAGGGCCTTCTGCGATCCGGTGACGACGACGTCGAGGCCCCAGGCGTCCGTCTCCAGCGGCACCGCGCCGAGCGACGAGATGGCGTCCACGACGACGAGCGCACCGGCGCTGCGCGCAGCCGCGGCGCACGCCTCGAGGTCGAGGACGACGCCGGTCGACGTCTCGGAGTGAACGAGGAAGACGACGCTAGCTCCGCTCTCCGCCGCCGCTCGCTCGATCTCCTCGGGTTGCGGGGTGTCCCCCCAGGCAAAGGTCAGATCGCGCACCTCGCACCCGTACGCGGCCGCCATCTTCTGCCAGCGCTCGCCGAAGGCGCCGGACGACACGGCGAGCACACGTTCTCCGGGCGAGAGCAGATTGACGACCGCCGACTCGAACCCGCCCGTGCCCGAGGAGGTGAACACGAGCACCTCGTTCCCGGTACGAAAGACGGCGCGCAACCGCTCCTGCACCCTCGCGAAGAGCGCCTTGAAGTCCGGCGAGCGATGGTGCACCACCGGCTCGGCGAGCGCCGCCAGCACCTGTGGCGGCACGGCCGTCGGCCCGGGTGTGAGGAGCGTGCGCTTCACCGGCATCGAGCCAGAGGCTACCCAAGCCCGCCGACGGCAAGTGACAGTCTGTTACTTGGCGGCCGGGCGCGGGCGGTGAGACGCGAAGGAGATCACCTGCTGGAACGTGGGGCGATTCGTCCAGCGCATCGTCCGGCGCAGGATGCCCGGCGTGAACGCGATCCGTTCCTTCGAGGCATCGGCGCGCCAGGCCGCTGGGCTCGTCCCCTGGTCCTGTTCCAGCTCCGCCAGGCCGCGCCCGAGCGACGCCCAGAGCGCTGCCGCGCACGCCGCGGGCTCGCCACGACCGCAGTAGCGGGTCCCGAACGGGTGCTTGACGGGACTGCCGAGGAGTGTCCTGAGATCCTTGTCCAGGTACGAGTACCACCCCTCCCCGTACGACGAGCCGCTCGCACCGGCCGCATCGTCGCGGGTGAGCATCGTGGCGAGCGTGCCGGTCAGCGGCCCGATCACCGCGCCGAGCACGTCGTCGGCGAGATGCGGCCATGCCGCATCGAGAATTGCGGCACCGGGCGCGTCGATCTTGCCGTCGAGGTCGCGATCGACACGGCTGCTGCCCGCGGCGACCCACTCGTCGACGAGGGCGACCGCCTCAGCCGCGCGAGCGCTCGGCGGATTGCCGCGGGAGAGGGCTGCGCGCACCGTCGGCCATACGCGCACGGCCCGGAGATCCTGCGTCGCCGCCGTGTTCATCGCCGCCACGAGCGACCCGAGCGTGTGCGTCTTCCGTTTCTGCACCGCCTGCCACAGAAGGTCGACGCGCTGCACGGGGCCCCATGCCCACTCCGAGTCGGAGGCGGCGAACCCGCGGGCGGGCTTGTTGTTCCAGTTCAGGATCACGCCGCTCTTCGGGTTCAGCACCTGGGCGTGCTCGGCGGGCGGCAGGAATCCGCCCCACTCGAAGTCGCCGGTTCCCTTGGTCAGCAGTCCTGGATCCACCGACGCGGGCCGGCGCGGTAGGCGACCGCTGGTGAACTGGGCGATGTCGCGGTCGTCGGCGTACACCCAGTTGAAAGCCATCTCCATCTGCGACGCGACGCCGAGGAAGTCCTGGCCCGAGCGTGGCACGCCGGTGGAGAGATCGAGGAAGAACGGCGCGGCGAGCAGTTCGCGCCCGCGCGTCGCACGCTTGCGGGAGATCGCGACCTTGACGCCCTGCACGGTCGCGTAGCCGACGACGGGTCCGTGCACGGTCGTGCGGAACGCCACCCGACGCTCCTGCGTGCCCGGTGCGCCGCGGAGCACACCGGCGTCGAACGTCGTCATCGGCCTGCACTCGCCCCGGTACAGATACTTGACGTCGCTTCCCTCGCAGAGGGTCTCGGCGTACTCGTCGACGAGGTCGAGCCCGGCGGAGGTGGCGCTCCAGGCGTAGTCCGGTCCGCGACCGACGAGAACGGCGAAGGAGAGCCCGGGGAACGCGGCGCCGCGTGCGTCGTAGCCGCCACCGTGGAGATCGAGCTCCATCATGATGCCCGGATAGAAGTAGCCGACCTGCGGGCCGGCCACGAACAGCGGCTTGCCCGTGCCGGAGCGCTTCGCGCCGACGAGCAACGCGTTCGACGTCCTCGCTCCCAGGAGCTGCGATGCGTCGCCGAGCCCGAGCGAGGACGGCCCGGAAGGGTCGAAGGAGCGCGGGTCGATCACGACGTTGCCGAGCTCGGTACGCGTCTGCGCCCCGTACCCGAACGTCCCCTCGACCGCGACGCGCGCCTCGGGATCGTCGCGCAGGCGCAGGTCCTCCCACACGCTACGTCCGAACTCCAGGCCGAGCCGCTCCTGCAGCAGCGCGAGGAAGTTGGTGTGCCGGATCTCGTCACCGCCCCCGGAGCCGAAGATCGAGCCGATCAGACCGCCGACGGCGATCACGTCCTGGCGCGTCCAGGGACGCAGCGGCAACCCCGCCTTGCGGTACCAGGCGTTGATCCCTGCCACGTACGCGTCGACGATGCGGACGACTCGCCGGCCCCGGGGGCCCAGCGCTTCGACCAGGTCGAACTGGCGGGCCAGGAACGCCTCGGTCTGTGCGCTCGGGACGAACGTCTGGCCGGACAGCGCCGCCGCGAACGCGCTGACCCCGGGTGCGTCAAGGGCGGCAAGACGCCCCGGGCCGCGCAGAAGCTCGATGATCAGCTGCCGGTCCTGCGCCGTCACCCACCCGGCGCCGAACGCTACGTCGACGTCCCTCGCGCCGGTCACGTGCGGGACGCCCCAACGGTCACGCTGGATCACGAGCCCTCGCCGCGGCCGCTCGGTCTTGACCGCCCGCTCGGCGCCGAGGCCGAGCGTGGCGGGCTTGAAGTACGTGGGGAGGTCGGCGTCGGACACGTCGCCCCGAAGCGGCGTGAGCGCGTCGTAGATCCGCGCCTGGTCCGTCGAGTTCTTGGTCAACGCGACGCCGCCGGCCTCTCCAGGCGCCAGCACGTTCCACGCCTGCGCGGCATATTCGGGCTCAGAGGCGCCGGTGGCGGTGGCAGCGAGCGAAAGCGACGCGACGAGCGTCCCGGCAACCGTCGCGAAGCGACCTTTCACTCTCCCCTCCGACGATCGATGTTCACGAGATCATCCCCGATCCGTCGGACGCGGATCGGCAGGAAGAGTTTGCCGACGGGACTACGCTGCCCGCGTGGATTCGCTCCTCGCTCTCGCCGCCACGCTCGTGGCGTTGCGGCTCAGCGCGGACCTGTTCGTCCGCTGGCGGCGCCGGCGCGCCCCCGAGCTGGTCGCGTGGACGGCCTCGCTCGCCGCGTATGCACTCGGCTCCGCGGCGCTCGCCTGGGGCTCGAGCGCCGGTTGGGACGACCGCGCGTTCCGCGTGTACTACCTGGGCGGAGCCCTCCTCACCGCGGCGCTCCTGGGCGCGGGGTCGCTCCTCTTCGCCGGACGGCGATGGGCTGCACCGGTCGCGCTGCTGTACACCGGGCTCGCGATCGGCGTGGCGATCGCCGTCCCGCTCACCGCCGCTGTGACGGGCGACTCGATCCCGGAGGCGCAGGACTACCTCGAGCTCGTGCCCGCGCGGGCGCTGGCGATCGCGGGCAACTCGCTCGGCACGCTCGCGGCCGTCGCGGTGGCTCTGCTGACGATCAGGGGCCGCCCGCGCGGGAACGCGCTCTTGCTGGCGGGCATCGCCGTAGCGGCGGTGGGCAGCGCCCTGGCCGGGCTGGGCGCCGGCGAGTCGGCACTGTTTTCGATCGCCGCCGCGCTGCTCCTCTACGGCGGCTTCGTCGTCGACCGCTGAGCACGCGTAACGCGGCGCCGCCGCTCCCGCCACCAGATCGCCGCGAACGCAGCTCCGACGAGGACGGCGATGCCGAGCTCCACGACGAGGCCCGCCGTGCCACCGTGGGCGACTAGCCGCGGGAGAGCACCCACAGGCCACCCACCGTGTAGAGGATCATCAGCGCGAGCATTGCGTACTGGGAGCGCAGGGCCGCTTCCCGGTCCTCGAAGATCGTCACGGCGCGATCGTGAGCGATCGCCAGTCCAGCGACATGGCCCACGACGAGCGCGCCGGCCTGCACGTACCAGGTCGTGTTGGGCCTGAGGATGGCGATGTTCGGCACGACACCGGCCGTGCCGAACAGATCCCAGCCGCGGCCGAAGGGATCGGAGAGGAGCGGCACCGCGAACTGCCCCTGGATCACGAAGAGGGAGAAGTAGTGCGCGACCTCGTACGCGAACGCGATCGGCACGAGCGAGAGCACGAACTCCGGCGCGAGCGAGCGCTTCGCATCGACGGCCAGTCCGGCAATCGCACAGGCGGCGAGAAAGGCGAGCGCGACGAGGACGACGCAGCCCAGGAGCCCGAGAACGTTCACTCCCGTGACCAGCAGCTCGCCGAGCCCGGGCCGGTCGAGCACGTACGGGGCCTCGACCCGGGCGATCAGGTCTTGCCACGTCGTCGTGCGGCTGTAGCCGTCGAAGAGGACGGATCCCAGCATCACCCCGAAGAACGCCACCATGCCCGGCACGCGATCGGCGCCCGCGAGGCCGGTGAGCGGCCAGCGGAGCCGAACGCGTCCCTCGGACGCGTGCAGCGGGGCGATGCGGGCGTACAGCCCGAACAGCACGGCGAAGCCCTCACCCCGCTCGCACCACTTCTCACGCCCGAACGCCGCCATGCCGAACAGCGCCCAGTAGGTGTAGAGCGCAATCGCGAACGCGAGCACGCGCGGGCCCGAAGGGTCGGAGTACGTCAGCTCGAGCGCGGCGAAGGCCAGCAAGGCGAGCGCCGCCGGGAACCGGCCGGCCCGCTCGGGATAGGCCGCGAGCGGCCGCGCCTCGCCGCCGCCGAGCTCTCGTAGCCAGACGTACGCGTCGGCTAGGGCTCGCCACGGGCTGAGCGCGCGCCACACGTTGCCGAAAAGGACCGAGAGCAGCGGCACCCCGAGCCAGAAGACCACGTAGATCCAGGTCGGCGCGAGGTTGTCGAGCGGATCGGTCTCCCCCACGAGCGCCGAGGCCCAGACGAGCGCGAACAGGGCCACGGAGAGCACCTGCGCCACGATGCGAAGCGGGCCCAGCACGAAGGCCGAGAGGCCCGCCGGTAGGGCGCGCCCGTCGGCGTGCGGGGCGAGGAGCGGACGCTTCCACAGGGCTCCGAGGGCCACGAAGGAGACGACCAGCACGACCGCCGCCCCCCAGTAGAAGAGCCACGCCGGGACCGGGAGGTCCTGGACGCCCCCGATCCCGTGCGCGACGAGGTCGATCACCGGAGCTACGGCGTGACGGAGAGGCGGGCGATCAGGACGTCCGGATGGTGCAGCTCGAGCTCGAACCGCCCCGTCACCTTGGCCGTGAACTGGATCACGGTCGGCTTGTTCGGGCGGACGACCCGCTCGAGGTCGTAGCCGTGCAGATGCACCTCCTCGCCCTTGTTCGTGACGACCACCACCCGGACGAGGCGACCCTTCTTCACGGACGGTCGCTTGTCGCCCTTGACGACCTTGCCGTCCGTGACGGTGTAGGCCAGGACGACGGGCTTCGGCTTGGTCGCCGCGGAAGCCAGCGACGGCACGGCCACGGCCGTCATCGTGACGGCGAGCGCGAGCAGTGTGACGAGACGTGACAGCATGATGAGCCTCCGAATTCGCAGGGCCGGCGAGCGCCGGTCGGGAACGGATTCAGAGGTGCCGCGGGGGCGACCGCCCGCGGCGCCGAGGGCTGTGCTCGGCGGGAACGGCGTTGGACGCCGGCGCGACGACGGGGAGCAGCAGTGCGGAGAGCCGCGGCGGGCTCGGCGCGCTAGCGGCGGCGGCGGCGCGGAGGAGCGCCCGCGCCACGGCCATGCACACGAGGGCGACGGGAACCTGGAGCGCGAGGCCGAGGAGAAACGTGCGATCGGTGAGCAGCCACGGGACCTCCCCCGTGTGCGCGAGCCGCTCGAGATGCTCCATCGCGGCGAAACCGGCGACGCCGACGAACGCGTACGGCCAGGTGGCTCCGCGTGCGCCGCGCTGCTGGAGCGCGACGCCGACGAGACCTGCGGTACCGAGGACGAGCGCGACCTGGGGCAGGTGGTCGAGGTAGGAGTGGACCTCGCCGAGCTGCGCGCCCGTCGCCGCGTACGCGAGGGCGTGTCCGGCGAGCACGCCGGCGGCGGCCAGCGGCAGCGTCAGCGTCCAGGCGACGAGACGTCGTCCCATGCGCACAGCATGCCAGCGGGCCTCGTTGGGCGCCCGTGTCCTTACTCGACCGTAACGTGGAGACGCTGGACGGCGTTGTTCTCGTAGCCGCCGAGGTTCCACGGCGGGTCGAGCGGCTGCACGCCGCCGGCGCCGTCGTGCGCACGGCAGCAGAGAACGTATTCGCCTCGCTCGGGCGGGGTCCAGCGCAGGCGCCACGCCCGCCAGGCCCACGGCGATCCGAGCTCGTCGACGATCTCCGCATCCGCCCACGCCTCCCCGCCATCCGTGCTCACCTCGACCCGCTCCACCGGCGCGAACCCGGACCATGCGCGTCCCGTGAGCTCGTGCTCCTCGAGACGCAGAACGCGCCGGCGGGTGAAGAAGTCCGGCACGCCGGGCGGCGTCAGCAGCGCCCGCGGCTGGATGCGGGTAACCGGGCGGCCCTCCTCCCCTTCCTCCGTTCGGATCCGGTACGCGTGCTCCTGCTGGTAGCCGAGAAATGGCTCGTCGACAGCGGTGACCGAGGCCAGCCACTTCACGTTCGTCATCCCGTACCAGCCAGGCACGACGAGACGCAGGGGAAAGCCGTGCTGGGGCGGCAGCGGCGCGCCGTTCATCTCGTACGCGAGCACGGCCCCGGCCGCCTGGTCGGGCATGAGGCTGCGCTCGTATCGCTGCTGCTCGCCGCCCTCGACGCCGCGATCGAGCCCCGCGAAGACGAGCTCCCCGGCCTCGCCGAGCACCTGCGCCCGCTCGAGCACCACGTCGAGCGGCGTACCGCGCCAGCGGGCCGTGCCGATCGCCCCCTCGAGCCACGGCTGGCTCAGCGGCCTCGGCTCGAGCAGCGCCCGGCCGTTGCCGGCGCACTCCATCGTCGCCACGAGCTCCACCGGCGGCAGGGCCTGCAGATCCTCGAGCGAGAGCGAGAGCGGCCGCCTCACCAGGCCCCCGACCTCCAGCCGCCACGTGCCGGGGTCGACGACCGGGACGTCGTAGTGGACGAGCAGGTAGTGCAGCCCGACGGGCGTGATCGGCCAGCGCAGCGCCTCGAGCGGCATGCCGTGGTTGCGCGCCGCGAGCTGAAGCTCCTCGCGGCTGATCCCGGGCTCGGTTGCCAGCGCCACGAGCGGACACTAGCGCCGCGCGTCGCCTGTGTTGCAGAAAACATGGGAAAGGCAGGGGCGCGCCGGTGTCGTTCGCGCCCTGGTCCGTCAGACGCCCAGCTTCTCGCGCACGAGGTCGTTGACCACGCGTGGATTCGCCTGGCCCTTCGTCTCCTTCATCACCTGGCCGACGAAGAAGCCGAGCAGACCGTCCTTGCCACCGCGGTACGCCTCCACCTGGCCGGGGTTGGCGGCCAGGATCGCGTCCACGATCGGCTCCAGCTCGGAGGTATCCGTGACGGCCTCCTGCGCGAGGTACGGCTCGGCCGAGAAGCCCGGCTCCGCGAGCTTGGCGATCGCCTCGTCGAAGGCCTGGCGCGGAAGGCGGTCGCGGGCGTTCACGAGCCTCGCGAGCTCGGTGGCCGGCACGGCGGTCGGATCGACACCAGCGCCGACGACGGTGTTCGCGATCACGTTGGCAGCCGCGACGCCCTCGGCGCCCGCCGCGACCGTCGCGACCCACAGCCCATCGAGCCCGCCTGTCACGAGGACGACCGCACGATCGAGGTCGAGCTCCGCCCCGATCCGCCGGATCCGCTCCGCCGGCGGCACGGGCAGCTCGGCGCGCAGCCGCTCGACGAGCTCGGCCGACGGCTCGAGCGGAACGAGGTCGGGCTCCGGGAAGTAGCGGTAGTCGTCCGCCTCCTCCTTCGTGCGCCGCGGCGTGAGCGCACCCGTGGCCGCGTCGAAGTCGTAGGTGTGCTGCTCCACCTGTCCGCCCGACTCCCACACCGCGATCTGCCGCTCCACCTCGGTCTCGATGCCGCGGGCGATGTGGTTGAAGGAGTTCAGGTTCTTGATCTCGCAGCGCGTCCGCAGCTCGTCTGTGCCGGCCGGGCGCACCGAGACGTTGGCGTCCACACGGAGCGTGCCCTTCTCCATCTCCGCATCCGAGATGCCGAGCTCCACGATCGTCTGGCGCAGGAGCTGCAGGAACCGCTTCGCCTCCTCCGCGGAGTGGAGATCCGGCGCGGTCACGATCTCCACGAGCGGCGTGCCGCCACGGTTGAAGTCCACCAGGGAATAGTCGGCGCCGCCGATGCGGCCGGTGCGCCCGCCGACGTGCAACGTCTTCGCCGCGTCCTCCTCGAGGTGGGCGCGCACGATCCCCACGGCGTGCTCACCCTCGAGAGTCGGTACTAGCATCATGCCATTGATGCAAGAAGGCAGATCGTACTGGGAGATCTGATAGCCCTTTGGAAGATCCGGGTAGAAGTAGTTCTTGCGCGCGAAGACCGCGTGCGGCGCGATCTCGCAGCCGAGCGCGAGCCCGAGCTTGACCGTCCACTCGACCGCCGTCCGGTTCGCGACGGGCAGCGCGCCGGGAAAGCCGAGGCAGACGGGGCACGTCTGCGTGTTCTCCGCCGCACCGAACCCGACAGGGCAGCGGCAGAACATCTTCGTCCGCGTCTTCAGCTGGACGTGGATCTCGAGCCCGATCACCGGCTCCCACGTCATCGCAGCCGCTCCGGAACGGTGTCGAAGCCGAGTGCCCGCTCCAGCGCGTGCCCTGTGCGGAACAGCCCGTTCTCCCCGAACTGCGGTCCGAGCAGCTGCAGCCCGACCGGCAGCTCCTGAGAGAGCCCGCACGGGATGCTCAGCCCCGGTAGACCGGCGAGACAGGACGGGATCGTGAGCAGGTCGCACGCGTACATGGCGAGTGGGTCGGCCGCCTTGTCGCCGAGCGGGAACGCAACCGTGGGTGAGGTGGGGGTAGCGATCACGTCGAACCGCTCGAGCGCCTCTCGGTGCTCGCGGATGAGCAGCGTGCGCACCCTCTGCGCCTGCCCGTAGTACGCGTCGTAGTAGCCGGCCGAGAGCGCGTACGTGCCGAGCATGATCCGCCGCTTCGGCTCCGGCCCGAAGCCGGCGTCGCGCGTGCGCTCGACCATCTCGCGGTACGTGGCACCGTCGACGCGCGGGCCGTACCGGACCCCGTCGTAGCGGGCGAGGTTGGAGGACGCCTCGGCCGGGGCGATGAGGTAGTAGCACGGCAGGCCGTAGTCGAACGAGAGCGGCAGGTCACACTCCCCCACCTCGGCGCCGAGCTCGCGCATGAGCTCGACCGAGCGCTCGAACGCGGCACGCACGCCGGGCTCGATCGCCGTCAGCGCCTCGAGCTGCCGCGGGATCCCGATGCGCACGCCGTCGAGCCGCTCCGCGTCCGGCAGCCGCACGGGCTCCGGCAGCTCGACCGTGGTCGAGTCGGCGGGGTCGCGACCGGCGATGATCGAGTAGAGGAGCGCGACGTCGCGCACCGTCTTCCCCACCGGCCCGATCTGGTCGAGGCTAGAGGCGAACGCCACGATCCCGTGGCGCGAGACGGTGCCGTAGGTCGGCCGTAAGCCGACGTTCCCGCAGAGCGCGGAGGGCTGCTTGATCGAGCCGCCCGTGTCCGACCCGAGCCCCCAGGGGGCAAGTCCTGCAGAAACCGCGGCGGCGGTACCGCCGCCCGAGCCGCCGGGCACCCGCGCCGGATCCCACGGGTTGTGCGACGGCCCCCACGCCGAGTTCTCGGTGGAAGAGCCCATCGCGAACTCGTCGGTGTTCGTCTTGCCGAGCACGGTGAGCCCCGCCGCCTTGCACCGCGCCGCGACTGTGGCGTCGAACACGGGTACGTAGCCCGCGAGGATTCTCGAGCCGGCGGTAGTCTCCACGCCCTTCGTGGAGATCACGTCCTTGAGCGCGATTGGGATGCTCGAACCCTCCGCCGCGTCGACCGTGCGCAGGTAGGCGTGCAGCTCGCCGTTGCGGGCTCCGATCGCCTCGAGGTAGGCGGCGTGCAGCTCGGCCGGCGTCAGCTCCTTCCGCTCGACGAGACCCAGCGCGTCCTCCGCCGTGAGCCGGAGGGTGTCCACCACGGGCGGCATCAGGTGGTCGGAGGGACGCGGAACAGGTCGCCTTCCCGCGCAGGCGCGTTCGCGAAGGCGTCGCCGAGCGAGAGCGAGACGTGCGGCTCGTCGTCGGCCAGCACGTTGACGACGTCCAGCGGGTGCGACGTCGGAGGCACAGCGGCGAGATCCAGCTCGGCCACCTTCGAGACGGCCTCCAGGATCGCATCGAGCTCGACAGTCAGCCGCTCGACCTCGTCCTCGCCCAGGTCGAGGCGCGCGAGCTTCGCGACATGCAGGACCTGTTCTCTCGTGATCGCCATTCGTGGAGATCCTCCCAGATCGCCATCCTCGGAGATCTCGCGGGTGTTGGCCCGCGGGCGGGCCACTTCAGGGATCTTCGCGCACCGAGAATCCGCTCCCGCGGATTCTCGGTGCTTGCGCCATCAGCAAAGAAGGCGGGCCCCCTGCTGGAGGCCCGCCCTGCAAACCGTCTCGTCTACGCCTTACGCTGCAGGGAGGCTGACGTTCGCGGCCTGAGCACCCTTCGGGCCCTGGACCACCTCGAACTCGACCTTCTGCCCCTCGACGAGGGTCTTGTACCCGTCCATGGTGATGGCCGAGAAGTGCACGAAGACGTCCTCACCACCCTCGCGGGCGATGAACCCGTAACCCTTCTCGTTCGAGAACCACTTGACGGTACCCGTCTCTACAGACAACGAACGTCCTCCTACGACTGCGTCGGCTCGTACGAGCCAGCGCGACTACTGAACGCGGGAACGGTACCGGTCAGACGCCGGGGAACGCAAGGAGCCCGCGCCGGAAACGCGCCGCCTTGACCGCACCCGCGAGCAGCATGGCGATGGTCATCGGGCCGGTGCCGCCCGGCATCGGCGTCAAGAATCCGGCTACCTCGGCACACGCCGGGTCGACGTCGCCCTTGATCCCTTCGTCGGTGCGCGTGACGCCGACGTCGAGCAGGGCCGCGCCAGGCTTGACCCAATCCGGTTTGACGAGCCCGGCGATGCCCACGGCCGCGACGACGATGTCCGCGCGCCGCACGTGCCCGGCGAGATCGGCGGTGCGCGAGTGACACATCGTCACGGTGGCGCTCTCCTGCAGGAGCAGCATCGCCGTCGGCCGGCCGACGATCTCGCTCCGGCCGATCACCACTGCCTCCTGCCCGGTGATCGGGACGTCGTAGGCCTTCAGAAGCTCGATCGCGCCCGCGGCGGTAGCGGGAACATGCAGCGGCGTGCCCAGGTACAGATGCCCGGCGTTGACGGGGTGGAAGCCGTCGACGTCCTTGATCGGGGCCACCGCATGGGTGACGCGCACCTCGTCGATCTGAGCCGGGAGCGGCAGCTGCACGAGCAGCCCGTCCACGGCGTCGTCGGCGTTGACCTCCTCGACGGCCGCTAGCACGTCCGCCTCGCTCGTGTCGGAACGGAGGCGGTAGTCCCGTGTCTCGATGTTCGCCTCGTGTGCAGCCCTATGCTTTGCGTCGATGTAGACGTGCGAGGCCGGGTCGTCGCCCACCAAGATCGTGGCGAGGCAGACGTCGCCGAGCTCTGCTGCCTCCTCGGCCGTGTCTGCGCGCCTCCGCGCGGCCAGCTCCTTGCCGTCCATCCGCGTCGCGGGCACGCGGCGACTTTACCCTGACCCCGTGCAGCATCGCCCGCCGGAGCGCACGCGGGGGAGATCTACCACACCGGCGCGACACGCTCTGAGTGCGTTCTGTGCTGGGCTTGCGATCCGCAGACACCTCCGTCCTCGGCGTAGCGAGGTCTCGCAGCGTGGGGCTTCTCACAGGCAGTCCTCAAGCGAGAGGGCTTCAGAGCCGATCTTTCCACCGAACCCCGCGTTTTATCCACAGCCGCTGCCAATGGTCCTCTTCAAGATCGCGCTCGTGGGTGCGGCCCTCGCCGCCTCACTCTTCCTGCTCAAACAGCAGCAGGTGTTCCAGCGCGCCGGGATCATCGGCAGTTGCACGGTGATCGCCGCGCCCGCGGGCGAGTCGGCGACCGAGGGGCAGTGGTGGTCGTGCCGCGAGGGGACGCTGACCGGCTACCCGTCGCTCATCCGCGACTCCTGCGACAGCGAGTACTTCCGCGCCGGGCGCGAGGTCTGGTACTGCGCCGATCCGATCGAGCGGCCGCCCGGCTACTGACGGAGCGCGAGCCCGGTGAGGGTCTCGCGGACAATCCGCTCGGCAACGAGCGCCGTGATGTCGGCGGAACCGACGGCCGTGGGAATCACCTCGACCACGTCCATGCCCACGAGCTGGAGTCGCTCCGCCACGGCGCGGACCGCCCACAGCAGCTCTCCTGAGGTCATGCCGCCGGGCTCCGGCGTCCCGGTGCCGGGCGCAAACGCCGGGTCGAGCACGTCGACGTCGACCGAGAGAAACACCGGGCCGGCACCAACGGTCGCCACCGTGCGCTCAGCGATCTCACGGATCCCGAGGTCGCGCACGTCGTGCATGAAGAGGCTCGTAATGCCCCGCTCGGCCTGCCAGGCGAACTCCGTCTCGCCAGGCCAGTAGCCGCGCAGACCGATCTGGACGTAGCGTCGGCCGTCCACGTGCCCGTCCCGGACGAGCCGGTACATGGGCGTACCGTGGGAGACCTCGACGCCGAAGACCTCCGGACCCGTGTCGGTGTGGGTGTCGAAGTGGACGAGCCCGACGGGGCCGTGGACGCTCGCCACGGCACGTATGTCCGGCTCCGCGATCGAGTGGTCGCCGCCGAGCACGATCGGGATCGGGCCCGCCCCGGCCACCTGCGCGACAAGGGACTCGATCGCGCCATGCGACCGGACGGGATCGGCCGGGAGCACGGGTGCATCGCCGAAGTCGACGATCCGAAGCACCTGTGACCAGTCCACCCTCGCTTCGAGATGGGGCCCCGGCGGGCAGCTCGCGGCGCGGATCGCCCGCGGTCCGAAGCGCGTGCCCGGCCGGTCGGAGACGAGGTCGTCGACCGGCGCCCCGAGAATCGCCACGTCGACGCCCGCGAGCTCGGCGGCGTCCTCGGTGTACGGCAGCCCGGAGTAGGTGAGCAGGCCGGCGTAGTCCGGCTTGTCGGGGAGGCCGAGTGCCTTCCAGCGCGCGAGGGGGTCGATCACGGCCGGGATCGTACGAGCTGCACGTCTACCGTGCGCTCGTGGGCCACGATCGCCGCCGCCTCCAGATCGGTCTCCGGGTCGTCGCGCTCGCCTTCGTGGTTGCATGGCTCTTCTCGGAGGAGCTGCAACTGCGCGTGCCGTTCTGGGTCCCGTTCGCGTTGTTGCTCGCCGCGGAGGCGGAGTTCCTCGTGCAAGGTTGGCGCGAGCGTGGAGGCCGGGGCTCGCCCGTCGACGGCGTCGCCCAGCGCCGTGCGCCTGGCCTCGACGATGCGGATCTCGGCTGGGGTGAGATCGTCGAGGACGCGGAGGGAGTCCGCTACCTGCCGCCGCCGCCACGACCGGAACGTCCGCGGTTTCGCCGGCTCGTGGCCGGCGCAGGGCTCGCGCTGGCCGTCGGTCTCTTCGTCGCGGCCGTGCGTGTCGAACGGGCGCGGACCTGGCAGGCCCTGCCCGCCGAGACCCAAGCGCGCGTCGAGACGCGGCTCTCACGAGAGGCGTCGTTGATCGCGGGTAAGCCCGTCATCGTCCGGTGCGACGACGGTTACACGTACACGGGAATCGGCAGCGACGCGCTGGGTGTGGCGTTCATCGAACGCGGGTTGGCGTACCTTCAGCCGTCCGTGTGCCGCGCGTTGCACGACGTGCTCGTCGAGGGCGACCGGCGCGAGCGCGAGGCCACAGGCGAAGCCGTCCTGGTGCTCGCCCACGAGGCCGTCCATCTCGGCGGCGAGCGAAACGAGGGCGTGACCGAGTGCAAGGGTTTGCAGCTCGGCGTACCGCTGGGCGAACGGCTTGGCCTGTCCCGCGACGTCGCGCACCGTCTGATGGCGGACCGTTACGGCCGTAACCTCGCCGAGCGCAGCATCACACGGTCCGAATACCGCCTGCCCGCCGAGTGCCGCGACGGCGGGGCACTCGACCTCAGGCCGGACGACGGCTCGTTCCCCTAGCGGCTGAGCGCCTCTTCGAGTCGCCGGCGTGCTAGCGCCACGCTCGAGCCGGCGGGTGCATCGCCGAGCACGGAGCTGACGAGTGCGCTCGCCTCGTACACGATGCGCTCGCGCTCGCTCTCGGCCGTGCCGCGCGCGACGAAGAGCGCCGCCCGGGCGCGTCCGCCCCACTCGTCGATCTCCTCCGGTGATCCACCGGGATCGCCCTTGCCGGCGTCCATCACTCGCGACACCGGGCGGATCCTGTCTGCGACGGCGCGCGCGTCGCCCCCCAGCCGGTTCGCTTCCTCGCGCAGCGAGCGCTCCTCGTCGCGGAGCTCGAGCCGGCGCGCGAGCAGCCGCTCGACGCGGTGGTGCGAGTCGGCCAGGGCGTCCCGGGCGGTGGAGACCTGGCGCCGCGCCTGGGCGATCTCGTCGTCCTTCCGGCGGCGCGCGGCCTCGAGCCCGGCAAGCCGGTGCTCGGCGTCGGCGAGCTCCGCCTGGGCGTCGCCCTCGCGCACCCGCGCCTCCTCGAGGGACCGCTCGACGCTCGTAGCCTCGACCGGCACGGCTGCAAGCGCCTCTCGTACCTCGCCCGCCCGGCTGCGGACGGCGGCCGCCGCGGCTGCGAGCTCGTCGAGCTGCGCGATCTCCGCCGCGGCGATGTCGTCGCGTCGCTGCAGCTCCGCCGCTGCATCGAGGATCGCTTCGTACTGCCTTCCTCCCACGCCGGGATTATCGCGCGCCGGCGCGCCACGCCTCCGTATCTGGAAAGCTCGTGGCACCTGTCGGCCGAGGAGTCGGTGCGACCGCAGCAGCTCCGGGCCGGCCATATCGAAGGGAGAGCTATGCACGCACGCATGGCCACCTATCGCTTCAGTGGCGACGCCCACGACCTCGCCCAACGGGCGGAGCAGGGCATGCTGCCGGTGTTCCAGGCCCAACCGGGTTTCCGGGCCTACTCCCTGGCCGTCGACGGCGGGGAGATCCTCTCGCTCAGCGTCTGGGACAGCCGCCCCGAGGCCGAGGCCGGCAGCGCGGCCGCCGCGGAGTGGGTGCGCGAGAACATGCCCGGCCAGATCGAGCTGACCGACACCCGCTACGCAGAGGTGCTGCTGAGCACATCGCTCGGCCTCAGCGCGGCGGTCGGCGCCCGCGCCTGACGCCTCCCATCCGGCGGCGCGCTCCCGCAACGGAGCGCGCCGTCGGGCACGCTTCCAGGCCAGTCGGATGTCAGTACGCGTGCGTCGACACCTCGGTGCTCAGCCGGCGCGCAGTCCGGTCGACGACCTGCAGAATGCCTTCGAGGAGCGCGGCCATCAGTGTGTGCCGGGTCCGGCCGAGGCCCGCCAGCTCGGCCGCCACGTGGCCGGCGTGCCCGTCAGCGCGAGAGAACGCGAGACGGGCCCCGCGGGCGGCAAGATCGGCAGCGAGATCCGCGAGAAGCGGCGGCGCCGAGGTTGGGTGCCCGCGACCCGCACCAGGTCGAGGACCACCCGCCGCGGGGCCTCGAACGCGCCGATCCGCCGAGCGACGAGCTCGACCGCCTGGAAGTCGAGCTCCCCCTGGAGCTCGAAGACGACGACGCGGTGCCCAATCCTGCGCAGGAGGGCTTGGTCGCGGTGAACGAGCGGATTCGAGCCGCTGGATCCATCCGGTCGCCAGGGTGCCAGAGCGACTGCTACTCGGGAAGCCAGCCGTCGCGGTACGCGGTCGGCTCGCGCCGGGGGACGAGGGCGTACGCGACTCCCCCATCCATCGTGTCTTCCTCCACGCTCGCACCGTGGCGCTGCGCGACATCGTCGACGGTGAAGCCGAGGCTGTCGGGCCCGGTAGAACGTTCGCGTGCGCCGACTGCGATCACGACGCATGGACCGCCTCCCGCCCCGATGATCACGTGCTTCGTGTTCGGCGGGCAATGCACGAAGTCCCACGCGCGCAGATGCCGCTCCTCGCCTTCGATGATCAGCACTGCTTCACCCCCGACCACGAGGAAGCCCTCCTGATCGGCCTCCCAGTGGTACAGGGCCATCGGCTCGCCCGGCCCGAGCACGAACGGATTGACGCCGAGCTGCTCGAATTGCCGCTCACCCTCGAAATCGTCCAGCGCAACGCAAACGGCGCCACGCCCGTCGACGTGATGCCACACAGCGTCGCGCAGGTTGAGCACGAACCATCCCTCGCCCTTCGGGACGAGCCCGTGCTCGGTCTGCTCCAGCTTCGACTCGGGAACCACGAACGCAGATCCTGCCGTATCCGCTGTGCCGCGCGACGGCGTCCATGCCTCGAGCGTCCCGCCGCGCGCGAAGTGCAGACAGGCCTCTGGCACTGGCAGGCACCGCACCCGGACTGGAAACGGGGAGAGGACGTCAAGGGCCGGCGCGTCGTTGTAAACGACGGGCGTACGCCGCCCCGTTGCGTCGCACTTCTCGAGACGGTAGAAACGGTGCGTGTCCGACGAGATCGTCGTCTCCCCAGCCAACGTTGATCGCTTCGACGACGTCGCCGCTGTCCTCGGCTGCGACGATGGCGCGCCATGCTGCTGCCAGTACTGGCGGATGACCTCGGGCGACTACGGCCGTTCGTCCCTTGAAAGTCGGCGCGAGGCGTTGCGCTCGCAGCTTGCGGAGTCGCCCGCGGCCGGCATGCTCGCCTACGTGGACGGCGATCCTGTTGGCTGGTGCGGCTTCGGGCCGCGGGCGCGGGTCGGCCGTCTCGTCCGGTCGCGAACGATCCCCGTGGTCGACGACGTGCCCGTCTGGTCCGTCTACTGCTTCACCGTGCGGGTCGCGTTTCGCCGGCGCGGCGTCGCAAAAGCGCTCCTCGACGGCCTGGTCTCGTTCGCGAGCGAGCGCGGCGCGCCGGCGCTCGAGGCTTATCCCGTCGACACGGGTGGCTCGCGGATCCACGGCACGGCTGCGTACGTCGGGACGGTCGGCATGTTCGAGCGGGCGGGGTTCCGGCGGATCCTCGAGACGGCGGCGCGAAGTGATCATCGGCCGCGGTTGCTGATGCGCCTCGAACTCTAGGGCACGCGAGCTGACGGCCCGCCGCAACGGTTTCCTCGCTCAGGGGACGGTAAGACTCGGCGGGCTGGTTTGCATGGGATGGTTGCCAGCCTGGTTGTCGCCCTGCCGTGTGTGACTCGTCGGGTGACTGGCCGCCGTGTGCGTGCCTTGGGAATGATCCGTCCGCGCGTGTGCGCGGCGGCGCCGGTCTGGCGCCCGCTGCTGGCTTGATCAGGAGCTTGTCCGCCGTACTGGCGTGACTGATTACCGTCCTGCCGCCGCGGTTTCCCTGTGCTCAGACCGGCACCACCTGGACGCTACGAGCGAAGCCGGAGGATCAGTCGGGATGCTTGCAGATGAGCTGGACTACGTGGTGGGCGTCGACACGCACCAGGATGAGCACGTGTTGGCGGTCGTGGCCGCACGTCTGCCGGCGATACGTGACAGGCGTCAGGTTCGAGGAGTCTCAGCTGGGTAGATACCGATCGCGCAGGGCGGCGGTCGTCTGCGCTGGGAGGACCTTGGCGTGGAGGAGCTCCTCGACGGTCACGGAGGCGAACGTCGACTGGTCGACGAGCAGCGGCCGGTAGCGGCTGCACGCATCGGCGTAGTCGGTGTTGCCGGCGGGATGGACGACGACGAGCCGGCCCCAGCGCCACGTGCGGCTCGGGTGCTGGAGCATCGACTGCACCAGCAAGTGGTCGAGCCAGATGTGAATGAGGTCCGTCCCGTTGACCGCGTCGATCGCCTCTGGCCCGAAGACGCCCGACGTCTCTGTGATCTCGCGGTACCGTGGCAGCCGGCTGGGCTTCGGTGGCTGCGGGCTGTTGACGTCGTGGTATGCGGTCACGACGCCGACGATCCCTTGGGTGCCGTCGCCGAGGTCGAGCACGAACGCGACGTCGAGCGCGACGAGGTTGCCGAGCCAGGCGGGATCGAGCCGCCCGGGCGAGTGCGCGAAGCGGACGTCACGCACCGTGCCGGGAGCGTCCGGCCACCACGTGTGGACGGCCCGGTCGGCGAGCCCGAGGTCGGCGGCCAGGTCGCCGAACAGGTTGAAGCAGAACGTGGTCGATGACAGGAGGTCGGCCCACAGCCGCTGGTGATCGAAGCTCTGATGACGCTCGACGAACGAGGTTCGCGCCTGCGCCGCATCGAGCGCGTGTGCGGTGAGGAAGGTCGCGCCGGTCTCTCGGGCGTAGGCAAGCGGAAGGCGGCTCCCGACGAGTCGGGCCGGCCCAGCGTCGGGCAACGGTGCGAGCGGCTGCGAACCGATGGGGTGCCCGTTGGCCTCACGCCACCGCCCCTGGTGGTAGCGCAGCTTGCGACGGAACTCGGTCATCGCCGGTCGCCGCGGCACACGGTCGTCGGCTTCCCAGCAGTGCACGGCCTCGAGCTCCTGCTGGGTGAGAGTCGCGGCCACGTCGACATCGTAGAGCCGACCCCTCGCACGAGTCCGCGAAAGGATCCGCCCGCCAAACCGCTGAAGGCCGCATGAACGCTGGAAAGAGGCGACGAGCGGATTCGAACCGCTGTACGAGGCTTTGCAGGCCTCTGCCTAACCACTCGGCCACGTCGCCAGGAGGAGGCATCGTAGCCCGTCGTCCGCCCGGCCTAGATTCGGGCGGTGAGCCTGGACGGGCAGCAGATCGCGCAGGAGAAGCCCGAGGCCGAGGCCGAGGCCGAGGCCGAGCCCTGCTGGCGCAACGGCGCGGCGATGGAGTGGCGGCACGCGACGCTGCAGTGCCCGCGTTGCCGGCTCAAGATCGGCTGCTGCGAGGGCACCACCGGCGAGTGCGTCAGCCGCTAGCCTCGGCGGGTGTCCGACCTCGCTTTGGTCCTCTCGGCCCCACGGCTCGTCGACCTGACGCAGCCGCTGGGGCCGGCGACCCCGCTGTGGCCCGGCTCGACGCCGTTCGCCGCCGCGACGGTGGCCGACTACGAGACGCACGGGGGCTATGCCCGCGAGCTGGCCGTGCCCGAGCACGCGGGCACGCACGTCGACGCACCCGCGCACATTGCCCGTGGAGGAGCCACTGTCGACACGCTGCCGCTCGATGCACTCGTCCGGCCGGCCGTGAAGCTCGACGTGCGCGGGCTCGTAAGCGGCGACGCCGGCTACGCGCTCTCTGCTGCGGCGATCGAGCAGCTCGAAGCCGAGCAGGGCGGCATCCCGGCGGGATCCGCCGTCCTCGTCCAGACGG
Source organism: uncultured Actinomycetes bacterium (assembly GCA_963708005.1). Lineage (GTDB taxonomy): Bacteria > Actinomycetota > Thermoleophilia > Gaiellales > Gaiellaceae > Gaiella. Next base: position 50,447 of record CAVPRY010000004.1, read on the forward strand.
GTTGGGACGCGTACCTCGGCGACCCGCACCGCTACGGCGCCACCGATCCCCCCGCGTTCCCCGGCCTCGCGGCGGATGCCGCGGAGCTCCTCGTGGCGCGGGGCGCCGCGGGCGTCGGCATCGACACCCTCGGGATCGACCCGGGCCACGCCGGGGATCTCCCCGCCCACAGGATCACGCTGCCGGCGGGGCTCTGGCACCTCGAGGGCCTGGTCGGGCTCGAGCGCGTGCCTGCGCGCGGCGCGTGGCTCGTCGTCGCGCCGCTGCCGCTCGTCGCTGGCTCCGGCTCCCCCGCCCGCGTCTTCGCGATCCTGCCCGGTTAGAGACGTGGAGATCCGCCTGCTCCGGGCCGACGAGTGGCGTCCCTGGCGCGACGCCCGCCTGCGCATGCTCGTCGAGGAGCCCGCGTACTTCGGGGTGCGCTACGAGGACGCGGTGCGCGAGCCCGAGGCGACGTGGCGCGAGTGGACCGCCGAGGCAGCCGAAGGGGCGACCCGCGCGGCGTTCGTCGCGGAGGACGGCGACCGCTGGCTCGGCGTCGTCGCCTGCCATCTGCGGATCGACCGCAGCGGCACGCAGCTCTACTCGATGTGGGTCGACCCGGACGCACGCGGGCGGGGAGTCGCGCAGGCGCTGATCCAGGCCGTCGCTTCGTGGGCGGACGAACGCAGCTGTCGCGACGTCTATCTCTTCGTCCAGGAGGCGAACGGGCCCGCCCGAACGCTCTACGAGCGGGTGGGCTTCGGTCCGACGGGCACGCGCCAGCCCATGGACCACAGCCGCCGTGGCTTCAAGCTCCTCCTCTCGGCGCCCGTGCGTGAGCTCCTGCGCTGAGCGGCGGCCAGGCGCACCGTGCTACGTGCCGGACCGCTTGTGTTTCAGTCACACCAGCGGCGTTGGCTTGCTGATCTGGTACATTTGTACCATTATGCCCTGGCTCTTTCTCGGCGTGGCGATCGCGACGGAGGTCGCGGGCACCGTCGCGCTGCGGTTCGCGGACGGCTTCACGCGGCTCGTGCCGAGCGTCGTCGTCGTGATCGGCTATGCGCTCTCCTTCCTCTTCCTCTCCCTCACGCTGAAGCAGTTGTCGCTCGGAATCACGTATGCGGTCTGGGCCGGGATCGGCACGGCGGCGATCGCGGTGATCGGCATGCTCGCGCTCGGCGAGGCCGTGAGCGCACTCAAGCTCGGCAGCCTCGTGCTGATCATCGCCGGCGTGGTCGGGCTGAACGCCGCCGGAGGCCATTGAGCGCCCAGTCGGCCTCCCGGCAGCCGCGCGGCGAGGCCCGGCGGCGCTGCATCCTCGACGCGACGCTGCGGATCGTGGGGCGCGAGGGCGCCGGCGCGGTCACCCATCGCGCGGTGGCGGCGGAGGCCGGGGTGCCGCTGGCGGCGACCACGTACTACTTCTCGTCCCGCGAGGAGCTCCTCGCGGAGACGCTCGAGCACACCGCGCAGGCCGACATCGCCGAGCTCGCGCGCGGTGCCGCGCTGCTCGCCGCGCCGCCGCTCACCGTGGAGACGCTCAGCGACCGTCTCTGCGGCCTCGTGCTCGACTGGCTCGGCGGCAACCGCCCGACGCTGATCGCGCAGTACGAGATCTGCCTCGAGGCAGCGCGTCGCCCGGAGCTCTTCGCCATGTCGCGGCAGTGGTCGAACGCGTACGTCGCCGCCATTTCGCCCACGCTCGCAGCGCTCGGCTGCGACGACCCGGCACGTGACAGCCGGCTCGTCTTCGCCACGCTGACCGGGCTCGTGATCGACGAGCTCTCCGGCCCGCAGCCCGACTTCGAGCACGCCGTCCTCCGCCCCACCGTCGAACGGCTCGTTCGAGGGCTCGTCGTCTAGGCCGACGTGACTGACACGCGCTGGCCCGCCGCGGACTGCCCGCAGCTGGCGATCAGCGTGCCGCGTTTCAGCACCACGCGCCAGGTGCTGGTGCCGCGGAACACGCCGCCGGTCCGCCGAGCCACGCCCGCTCCCCGCAGGTTGACGGCGCACCGCGCCGAGCGATCGCGCACCTCGATCAAGTAGACGCCGGGCCGCAGCGTCCGCACTCGCTTTCCGCTCGAGCGAAGCGAGAGCCCGCTGCCCGGCGTCGTCGCGAGGATGAGCCGGGGCGCCGCGACGCGGGTCGACGCCGGCGGTGAAGACGGCGGCGAAGCTGCGGGAGGCGGAGGCGCTGGAGGCGGGGGCGGGGGATTGCCGCCCTGAGGGGGCGGAGGGCTGGGAGTTGACGGCGGCGACGGAGACGGCGACGGCGACGGCGGTGAGGGCGGGGGCGGAGACGGCGACGGCGGTGAGGGCGGGGGCGGAGAGGGCGGCGGCGGAGAGGGCGGCGGCGGAGGCGGCGGAGGCGACGCCGCCCCGCCTACCGTGAACGAGCCGTTGAGGCTCGTAGGGTGCACGTCGCAGACGTACGAGTAGGTGCCGTTCTGCGAGAACGAGAAGGTCTTCGTCTCCATCGCCGACACTCCGGTCGCGTCGTTCACGCCCGGCCCGGTGAGGTGAAAGTTGTGCACAGTCGCCTGATCGTTGACCGTCAGCTCGTACTCACCCGCCGCGAGGTTGCCGGTCGGGCCGTCGATCTGGAACCCCGGGCCGACCGAGCCGTTGAGCGCCGTCGCGGCGCTGCCGCTCGCGGCGAGCACGAGTGCGATGCCGAGCATGAGGCCTGGGAGGACGGACCTCCTCACACCCTGCCGTACGGCGCGGCTCGACAAACGGATTGCGTCGATCGGGCTCGAGCGTTCCCCAGTGCTCGGTTGAGTCGCCGTCCGCCCCCTGCTAGCGTCGCCGGGGTCCGTCTAGACGGCTAGACAGGGTCGACATCAGCGTGACCGAGACATCTCCGTTCGACCTGACAGGCCGCTGCGCGGTCGTCACGGGCGCGTCGAGCGGGATCGGCCAGGCCATCGCGATCGCCCTGGCCCGCGCCGGCGCCGACGTCGCCGGCCTGTCACTGGAGGAGGCTCCGGATACCGTGGCCGCGGTCGAGGGCCACGGCCGCCGAGCGGCGATGCTCGTCGGCGACACGTCGTCGCCGGCCGACGTCGAAAGCCTCGCCGAAGCCGCCGTGGAAGCCTTCGGCCGCCTCGACGTCTGGGTGAACAATGCCGCGCGACTGCTCGTGAAGCCCTTTCTCGAGACGGACGAGGACGACTGGAGCTCGCTACTCGGCTCCAACCTGCTCGGCTACGTCTGGGGGTGCCGCGCGGCGGCGCGACGCATGGCGGCGAGGGGCGGAGGCCGGATCGTCAACGTGAGCTCCGCCGCGGACGTGCAGCCGCTCGCAGACCTCTCGGCCTACGTCACGGCCAAGGGCGGCGTCGTCGGACTGACCAAGACCCTCGCGATCGAGCTCGCGCCCCACGGAATCACGGTGAACGCGCTGGCCCCGGGGGCAACCGACACGCCGCTGAACCGGACCGCGTATACACCGAGCGTGCGCGCAGCCTACGAGCAGCGCATCTCGCTGGGACGGATCGGCACGCCCGGAGAGATCGCGGACGCAGCTGTCTTCCTCGCGTCGGACGCGTCGCGCTACGTCACCGGGCACGAGCTTCTCGTCGACGGCGGGCTGACGATCAACGGCAGCGTGGGGCACGCCCGGAGCTGATGGTGACCTTCGTACCCGAAACGACCGAGACGCGGCATGCGGCCGGCCGCTACGCGGTCGAGTTCGTGGTCGGGCGACCGGAGCCGGCGACGTGATCGACTCCGCGAAGCTCGCCACGCCGGATCAGGTGGCGAGCGCGATCCCCTCGACGGTCGAGGCAGGCTGCCGCGCCGTCGACCTCCGCGTGTGGGGCGGGATCGACGTCCGGCTGCTGCCCGACCGCGGTCTCGACGTCGGCGCCGCATGGTTCCGCGGCGTGCCGCTCGCGTGGCTCTCAGGACACGGCGAGCTGCCGCCGTTCCCGATCGAGGAGCTCGTCGGCGAGCGCTGGCGCGAGGGCTGGGGAGGCGGCCTCGTCACGACCTGCGGTCTCTCCAACGTCGGCGCACCGTCCGACGGCCACGGCCTGCACGGCACGTACTCGCATCGCCCCGCCGGCGACGTCGCCGTCGAGCGAACGGACGACGCGCTGAGGGTCTCCGCCGTCATCGAAGACCCGCCGTTCCGGGTGGAGCGTCACGTGACCACGGCACTGGGTGCGGGTCTCGTACGCATCGACGACACCGCGGTCAACACGAGCGAGTGGACGGCCGCCGCGCCGCTCCTCTACCACGTGAACGTCGGCGCTCCAACGTGGGACGACGAGGCGTGGCTGCGAGACCGACGCGCGAGGAGGTCGTGCCGCGCGACGACGACGCGGCGGCAGGGCTCGACGTCTGGGACCTCCCGCCGGAGCCCGCAGCGGACGCGCCCGAGCGTGTGTTCGAGCATGTCGGCGCGACGTGGGCCCGCCTGACGAATCGCAGCGTCGGCATCGAGCTCACCGTGCGCTCGTCGCTGCCCCGCCTGTGGCAGTGGGTGCAGCCGGCGAGTGGCGTCTACGCGCTCGGGATCGAGCCGGCGAACTGCTCGGTGCTCGGCCGCGTGGCCGACCTCGAGGCCGGGCACATGCCGTTTCTCGATCCGGGCGAGACCCGGGTGTCCTGGCTCACGATCGAAGCGAGGTCTGTTACATGACGGAGATCAGCGACCTGAGGGCCGGGGTCGTCGGCACCGGCTTCGTCGGGGTCGTCCACGTGGACGCCCTCCGGCGCCTCGGCGTCGAAGTGACGGGCGTGGTCGGGTCAACGCCGGAGCGCGCCTCGGCGAAGGGCATCGCACCGGTGTACGAGTCGTACGAAGGGCTCCTCTCGGACGACGACGTCGACATCGTTCACCTGACGACGCCGAACCACCTGCACTGCCCGCAGGTGAAGGAGGCACTCGAGGCCGGCAAGCACGTCGTTTGCGAGAAGCCGCTGGCGATGACCTCGGCACAGTCCGCCGAGCTCGTCGAGCTGGCCGAGCGCTCGGGCTCGTCCATTGCACGAACTTCAACATCCGCTTCTACCCCATCGTGCAGGAGGCCCGGGAACGGGTGCGTGCCGGGGAGCTCGGCACTGTGTGGAACGTCCACGGCGGCTACCTGCAGGACTGGCTGGCGGAGCCGACCGACTGGAACTGGCGGCTCGAGCCTGACAAGGGTGGCGAGCTACGCGCGGTCGGTGACATCGGCTCGCACTGGATGGACCTCGCACAGTTCGTCACGGGTCAGCGGATCGTGGAGGTGCTCGCCGACCTCGCCACCGTGATCCCGGTGCGCCGCCGCCCGATGGGCGAGGTGGAGACGTTCGCCGCCGCGGCCGACGTGGAGCGCGTCGACGTCCCGATGACGACCGAGGACCTCGCGCACGTCCTTCTGCGCTTCGACGGCGGCGCCCGCGGCTCGTTCCTCGTCTCGCAGGTCTCGTTCGGGCGCAAGAACGCATTGCGCTTCGAGGTGGACGGCTCGGTGGGCGCGCTGGCGTGGGACGGGGAGCGCAACGAGGAGCTGTGGCTCGGCCGGCGCGACGGGCCGAATCAGATCCTGCAGCGGAACGCTGCGCTCATGCATCCGGTCGCGGCGGCGCGCACGCGTCTCCCCGTCGCCCACGCCGAGGGCTACGCGGACACCTTCCGTGAGCTGTACCGGGCCGTGTACGCCGACGTCGCGGCCGGCGGCCCGGCGGCCGAGCCGGACTACCCGACCTTCCGCGACGGTCACGTGGAGAACGTGCTCTGCGATGCTGTCGCCCTGTCCAGCCGCGAGCGCAGATGGGTGGAGGTGGCTCCGTGAAGCTGGGATTGTTGACGGCGGCGTTCCCGCAGCTGAACCTCGAGCAGGTTGCGAAGTGGGCGTCCGACAACGGGTTCGGGATGATCGAGGTCGCCTGCTGGCCCGCCTCGGCCGGGGATCGGCGCCGCTACGCCGGTGTCTCGCACATCGACGTCGAACGCCTCGACGTGGAGGCGGTGCACGACGTGCTCCACCGCTACGGGCTCGAGATCTCGTCGCTCGCGTACTACCCCAACCACCTCCACCCCGACCCGGCCGAGCGCAAGGCCGTCAACGACCACCTGAAGAAGGTCGTGAACGCGGCCGGCAAGCTCGGGGTGCCGATCGTGGGGACGTTCGTCGGCCGCGACCAGGCCAAGAACATCCCGGACAACCTCAAGGAGTTCAGGAAGGTCTGGCCGCGGCTCGTCTCGCACGCGGAGGGCCGCGGTGTCTCGATCGCGATCGAGAACTGCCCCATGATCTTCAGCTACGACGAGTGGCCGGGAGGCACCAACCTCGCCTCCACGCCGGCCGTGTGGGACGAGATGTTCTCCTTCATCCCGTCGCGCTCGTTCGGGCTCAACCTCGACCCCTCGCACCTCGTCTGGCTGCAGATCGACTACGAGCGGGTGGTGCGCGACTACGCCTCGCGGATCATGCACGTCCACGCGAAGGATCTCGAGATCGACCGCGAGGGCCTCTACCGGTACGGCACGGCCTCACTCGGGATGGGCTGGCAGACCCCGCGACTCCCCGGACTCGGCGAGGTGCGGTGGGACCGCTTCATCGCTGCGCTCTACCTCCACGGCTACGACTATGTCGTCTCCATCGAGCACGAGGACCGGTCGTTCGAGCGGACGGAGGAGCTCGTCAAGCGCGGCTTCCTTCTCGCCCGAGACGTGCTGATGCCCTACATCGTGTGAAGCGTCATTGACCGGGGATCTTGAGCTCCCGGCCGACGTAGAACCCGGCGGTCTGTGCGAGCACGAACGGCGACATCGCCCGCTGGCGCTCCTGCTCGACCTCTGACAGGCGGTAGCGCTCCCGTGACTCGGGTGAGTCCCAGGTCGAGATCCCGACGACCTCGTCCCGATCGACCGCGTAGCACTCGTACGCGCGGAGCATGCCGGCGGGGAACAACGTCGGCTTCCACGCACGGCTGAACTCGTCGCGCGAGCCTGGAACCAGCGTGCGCGTCGTGATCCACACGTACTGCGAGTCGAGCTCCATTGTCCTACCGTCCTTTCGCGTCGAGCGGATGCAACCACCGTAGACCCCACCAGGTCGCTGGGGTCAGCACCGGCGACCATCGAAGTCGAGCATCGTCTAGCCCACGTTGCGGCAGGCGAACAGCTGCTGCCTCGTGTAGGAGGTCCAGGGCTTGATCTGCTGCCGCGCCGAGTACGTGGCAGGTCGCTTCGGCGAGTAGTTCTCCTTGATCCTCGCCAGTCCCGAGGCGGTGCCACTGTCCCACAGCTCGGGTGTCAGCTCGACCGACCTGGGCACCCGTGCCCCGTCGAGCAGCCTGATCGCCATCGCCGCACCCACGCCACCGATCGTCGCCGAGTTCGTCACCACGGCCGACCGCCAGCCTTCTGCACGCAGCTGGAGCAACTGTCTCAGGAACTCGGTGGTATCCGTGCCCACGATGGGGACGAGTGGCAGGCCCGCCTCTCTGAAGGCGTTCACGACCGGATAGTCCACGCCCGACGTCCAGACGCCGTCGACCCGCGCACCCGAGCGCAGGAGCTGGAGCATCGTCTGTCCGCTGAACTCCCATTGCCACAGCGTGTACACCGACCGGACGACCTTGATCCCGGGGAACCTGCGGAGCGCCTGGACGAACCCAGCATGACGATCGAGGTCGACCTGCGTCCCTCGAATGCCGCGCATCTCGACGACGTTGCCCTTGCCGCCGAGCTGCTCGAACAGCCACTCTGCTCCGATCCGGCCGTAGAGAACCTGGTCGTTCGTGACGTTGTGGGCCTGCGGCGCGGTGACCCGCTGATCGACCGACACGACCTGGATGCCCTCCGCCACAGCCTCTCCGATGGCGGCGTTGAGCGCGCTCGGGCTCGTCGGGTTGACGATGATCGCGTTCACGCCGGACGCGATCAGCCTGCGCAGATCGGAGATCTGCTCCTCGGGGCCGCCGCGACGGTTGGCGACGATCACCCTGGCGACCTTGCCGCTCGCGCGGGCCTGGGCCTTGATCGCGCAGATCAGCGCCTCGTTCCAGCCGACCCCCACTAGCATGCTCGAGACCCCGAGGACGTAGGCGGGGCCCGGCTTCTGCGGGCTGCCCGCGTGCCCGCTCGCCGCCGCAGCGGCCAGGACGAGAGCGACCAGGGCCATCGCCCCGAACGAGGAGGCCAGGCGACGCGACTTCGCATCCATCGAGCGTTAGCCCTCTCTCGCAGCGCGGTGTCTGACGGGACTGCGCGTGAACCGTCACCAAGAGTACGCCACAACCCTGACGTTCGGGACCTGCCGACGTCGGCGCCGTCGACCTGCCGCGCCCGCCAGAGTGCGTTAGCCTGGCGCGGAGGATCGTCCCGACACAGCGCCTGCAAGGAGGCACGATGACCACCGAGGTCGCCCCGCTCAGCCGCGAGCAGCTCGCCGCGCTCCCCGACAGCTACTTCAAGGCCGTCGACGCCATGGACGTCGACGCCATCCTCTCGCACTTCGCCGACGACGCGACGCTGACGGTGCAGACCGATCACGTCACGTTCACCGGCGCCGAGGAGATCCGGCGCATGTTCAACGACTTCGTCGGCGCCTCGGTCTCCATCTTCCACGAGCTCAAGAACACCGTCGTCGAACCCGACCGCGGGAAGGTCGCCACCGAGCAGAGCTACATCGGCGAGCTCAAGGACGGCACCCGCAACGACATGCACAACTGCAACTTCTTCGACATCGGGCCGGACGGACGCTTCACGCGCGTGATCATCTGGATGGCGGGGACGAACCCGCTCAAGTAGCGCTTCCCGGTTGACAGACGGCGGCGAGGTGTTCAGGGTGCCGCACACATGTGCTGCGCCTTCCTCGTCGCCGCCGGCATCGGCCCTCGCATCGCCCTCGCGCTCGTGTGGATCTTCGGCGACCGCGTGGACCGCGCGTTCGACTCGTGGTTCTGGCCCTTCCTGGGGCTGCTCTTCCTCCCCTGGACGACGCTCTTCTACGTGCTCGTGTGGGGGCCGGGCGGGCTCTCGGGCGGGGAGTGGATCTTCGTCGCGCTCGGCTTCCTGCTCGACATCTTCACGTACTCCGGCCGGTTCGCGGCGAGCAAGTACCAGTCGTCGACGGTCTGAGCCCGCGGCCGCATCGCGGCCGGCGCGGTCGTTCTCGCCTGATGGGAGTCGCGTCACCGTCCTCCCCATCCTCGGCAGCCTCCGCCAGGGCTCGTACAACTGGACGGCGCTGAACGCGGCGCGCGAGGTCGTGCCGGAGGGGATGACGATCCTGGCCGAGCCGTCGCTGCGCCGAGCTCGCTACCAGCTCTTCGTGCGCCTCACCGGCTCGAGCCGCCGCACGCGGATCCGTGCGTCGAGCGCGACGCAGCCGTCGCCGAGGGCGAGCACGGGGTTGAGATCGAGTTCGGCGACCTCGGGCAGGTCCTCGCCGAGGCGCGCGAGACGGTGGACGAGGTCGACGAGCGCGTCGACGTCGGCCGGCTGTGCCCCGCGGTAGCCGCGTACCAGCCGGCCGGCCTTGCCGGCGGTGACCAGCTCGAGGGCATCGACGTCGGTGAGGGGCGCGATGCGGAAGCCGGCCTCTCCGATCAGCTCGGCGAGCACGCCGCCGGGCCCGAAGGCGACGAGTGGTCCGAACACCGGATCCTGAACGACGCCGGCGAGCACCTCGACACCGCCGTGGAGCATGGGCTGGACGACCACGGGGAGCCCGATCCGCTCGGCAGCGGCGCGAACCGCCCCGGCCTCCGGCAGGTCGAGCGCGACGCCGCCCGCCTCGGTCTTGTGCGCTCCAGGCACGGCGGACTTGACGACGGCGGGAAAGCCGAGCTGCAGCGCGGCCGCCACGGCGTCGTCAGCGCTCTCCGCCACCCGCTCGGGAACGAGCGGGATGCCGTACGCGAGCAGGAGCTCGCGCGCCGAGGCGGGGTCGAGCCAGGCGTCGTCGCCGGTGAGGAGCGTGCGCTCGACGACCTGCTCCGCACGCGACCTGTCGATCCCCTCGAGCTCGGGCACCGTGCCGTGCGCACGGCGCAGCCAGGCGGCTCGCTCGGCGGCGCGGCCCAGGGCCCGGGCTGCGGATTCGGGGTAGGTGAAGGCAGCCGCGCGCGCGCCGTCCCGCCTCAGCGCCGACGGGATCCCGCCGGCGCTGAGAACGACTGCCAGCACGGGCTTGCGCCCCACGTCGCGGGATGCCCGCTCGATGGTCTCCGCGACCTCGTCGGCGGCGGCGGCCACGGTGGGCACGAACAGGACGATCGCGGCGTCGACCCGCGAGTCGGCGAGCACGACCGGCAACGCGGCTTCGTAGTCTCGCGCCGTCGATCCGCCGAGCATGTCCACCGGGTTCGGAGTACTGGCCTCCGGGGCGAGCATCCCGGCGAGCGCCGCCTGCGTCTCGGGCGCGAGCTCCGGCAGCTCGAGCCCGGCTGCCTCGCAGGCGTCGGCGCAGAGAATGCCGAGACCGCCCGCGTTCGTGAGGACGGCGACCCGCCGGCCCTGTGGCTCCGGCTGACCGGCGAGCAGGACCGCCACGTCGACGAGCTCCTCGAGCGATGCCGCCCGGATCACACCCGTCTGGTGGAAGAGGGCGTTGACGGCTGCCTCCGACGAGGCGAGCGCCGCGGTGTGAGAGCTGGCCGCGTGCCGGCCGCTGGCTGAGGTCCCGCTCTTCAGCGCGAGGACCGGCTTCCGTCGCGCCACACGCCGCGCCACACGCGCGAACCGGCGGGGATTGCCGAACGACTCGACGTACAGCAGGACGACCGCCGTCGACGGATCGTCCTCCCACCATTCGAGCAGGTCGTTCGAGGAGACGTCCGCCTTGTTGCCGATGGAGACGAAGGCCGAGAGCCCGAGACCGCGGCTTTCGGCGGCCTCGAGCAGGGCGAGCCCGAGGGCGCCGCTCTGCGAGGAGAAGCCGATGTTGCCGGCCGGCACGGCGCGCCCCGCGAACGTCGCGTTGAGTCTGCGCCCACAGGCGGCGATGCCGAGGCAGTTCGGCCCCAGCAGCCGGGCGCCGTGCGAGCGGACGAGAGCGAGCAGCTGCTCCTGACGCGCGGCGCCGGCGCTGCCCGTCTCCGCGAACCCTGCCGAGATCACGACGAGGGCGCGAACACCCTGGCCGAGGGCGTCCTCGGCGGCCCCGAGCACGGCGTCCGCCGGCAGGCAAATCACGGCGAGCTCGACCGAGTCGGGGATCTCGGCGACGGAGCGGTAGCCGCGCACGCCTGCCACCGGCTCGCCGCCGCGGTTGACGGGGTAGGCCGAGCCGGCGAAGTCGCCGGTGAGGACGTTGCGGAAGAGCTCGCCGCCGATCGAGCCGCGCCGGCGCGACGCACCGACCACGGCGATGCTGGCCGGCTCGAAGAACGGCCGGAGCGACGCGACCACCGCTTCGTGGTCGCGGGCGTCGACCTTCTGCCAGTAGACCTCGGTAGGGGTGATGGAGAACTCCACCTCCACCTCCCCACTCTCGAAGCGGCGGGCGATCTGGAAGCCGGCGTCGGTGAACACCTCGAGCATCGCCCTGTTGGTGGGCAGTACCTCGGCGACAAAGCGCTCGATGCCGCCGGCGGCGGCGCGCTCGGCGAGCTGCTCGAGCAGGCGGGTACCGACACCGCGTCCCTGCAGCTCGTCTGCGACCGCGAAGGCCACCTCGGCGGCCGCCGGGTCGCGCAGCCGGGCCCAGCTCGCAAGCGCCACGACCTGACCCTCGAGCTCGCCGACCAGTGCGCCCAGCTCGCCCCAGTCCGGGTCGAGAAACGGCTCCGCCAGCTGCCGCGTCGGACGCCTCGCGCCGTGGAAGCGGAGGTACAGGCTCTGCGGGGAGAGTCGCTCGAAGAAGGCGACGAGCGCGTCCGCGTCGGCGCCGCGCGGCGGCCGCAACCGAAGCGTGCGGCCGTCCCGGAGGATGACGTCCACGAGGTCGGCGTCCACGGTGTCCATCGCGGTCAGGCGGCCATGGGGTCGCGGTCGGCTGCGATGTCGAGCACGGCGGCACCCCGGATCTGCCCCGCTCGCAGCCGATTCAGGGCGTCGTTCGCGTCGGCGAGCGCGAACGACTCGACCTGCGTCCGCACCGGCACGCGCGGCGCGAGCTCCAGGAACTCCTTCCCGTCGCGACGGGTCAGGTTGGCGACGGAGGTAAGCGTGCGCTCCCCCCAGAGCAGCTCGTACGGGAAGGCCGGGATGTCGCTCATGTGGATCCCGGCGCAGACGACCGTCCCGCCTTTCTCGACGGCCGCCAGCGCAAGGGGAACGAGCTCGCCGGCGGGCGCGAAGATGATCGCGGCGTCGAGCTCCTCCGGGGGCTTCTCGGACGCGCTGCCGGCCCACCCGGCGCCGAGCTCGAGCGCGAGCGCCTGCGCCGAGTCGTCGCCAGCACGAGTGAGCGCGAACACGCGGCGTCCTTCCCACCGCGCGACCTGGGCGACGACATGCGCCGCCGCTCCGAACCCGTACAGGCCGAGCCGCTCCGCCTCACCGCAGAGGCGCAGTGCGCGGTAGCCGATCAGGCCGGCACAGAGCAGCGGTGCCGCCTGAAGATCCGGGTATCCGGGGGGAATGGGGAAGCAGTACCGCGCGTCGGCAACCGCCCGCTCGGCGTAGCCCCCGTCGAAGTGGTAGCCGGTGAACCGGGCGCGCGGGCACAGGTTCTCCCGCCCGGACCTGCAGTAGCGACATTCCCCGCACGTCCAGCCGAGCCACGGCACCCCGACCCGGTCACCGAGCCCCGGCCACGCCACGCCCTCTCCTGTGTCCACGACACGCCCCACGATCTGATGCCCGAGGACGAGCGGCAGCTTCGGCTCGTGCAGCTCGCCGTCGACGATGTGCAGATCCGTGCGGCAGACCCCGCAGGCGTGCACCTCGAGCCCGACCTGACCGGGCCCGGCCTCCGGCCGAGGCAGCGCGGTCTCGTGCAGCGGGCCACCGACGGCCGGCAGGGTCATCGCGCGCATGGCTGAAGGCTGACACGATTCCGCGGGCAGCGTCGATCCGCTGTGCCCAGGGTTTGTTGTGGCGTCCCGGTACGCGGACGAACGAGACGCTCTGCGAGGTGCCGCCCTTCGAGAACCGAGGTGTTGCACGCGCGCCTCCCGACCGGATGTGATACCGATGAGTTTCCGTCGAGCGACCGGTCCACTTGGTGACCCTCGGCGAAACGACGATCGAGAGGAGAGATCATGCCCGGTGAGATCGTGCACATCGAGATCCCGGCTGACGACACGGCGAAAGGGCGCGAGTTCTGGGGCTCGCTCTTCGGCTGGCAGTTCGAGGCCTACCCCGAAGGGTCCGAGTACCACATGACTCGGATCAGCGACCAGGCGGGCGCTGCGGTCACCGGCCTGGAACCCGGCAAGCGGGGCACGCGTGCGTACTTCGACGTCGACGACATCAACGCCGGTGCCGCACGCGTGAAGGAGCTCGGCGGCGAGGCGGACGAGCCGATGCCGGTCCCCACCATGGGCTGGTTCGCGACCTGCCGCGACCCGCACGGAAACGACTTCGGACTCTGGCAGACCGACCCCTCCGCTCCGGCCCCGGTCGGCTGAGCCCCGGGGCGGACTGCGCGGGCGGCCTGCCGCGCTACCCGGGTGGCGCGGCCTCACGGGCGGCAACTGACGCCCCCGGGGACTCGCCGAGCCAGCGTCAGGGCTGAGCGGCACGCATGATGTCGCGTCATGGAGCGACGTAGCGGGCTACGCGCATGGTCGTTGCGGCTCGCCGTTACGTGCGGCGTGGCCGCTGTTTCCGTCGCGTGGGCGCTCGCGCCCGGGCGAGACGCAGCCGGGGCGACGGCGCCGGAGTGCCGTGTCCGGAGCACCAGCCCCGCGTACGAGGCGCGGGTGCGGCGGGCGCTCGCGTCGGGCCGCGACGTGTGGGGAGACGAGCTGCGCGTCGCGCCCGGCGGGCCGACGCTCGCGGGTGCGCGGCGCTACCTCTCCCCCCTCCTCCTCGCACGCGGCCCGAAGCAGCGGCCGCTGACCGACTCCGGCGTCTACTACCTGCCCTTCGCCCAGCCAAACGGGCCGCAGGGTGCTGGCACGGTGGCGCTCCACGTCGCCGACGGCAGCCAGATCGTCGCGCAGCGGATCGGCGGGCGCACGCTTACCATCCGCGTCGGCGTCGGAGGGCAGGAGCGCTACGGCGCCTGCCTGACACGGCTGACGCCGGCCCGGCTGGCCGACGGGTGGCTGCCGATCCTCGAGACCCGCTACGTCGACGCGGCCGGTGCGCGTTACCGGCAGGAGTCGTTCGCGACACGTACTCCCGGGAGTCAGTCGCTCGTCAGCTTCGTGCGCCTCGAGGTGGACGCCCGCCGGGCGGCGCGAACGGTCACCGTCCGGTTCGTGCCGGGCGCCTCGTACGCGGTCCCGCCCGGGACGCAGCGCACGGTGTACGCGACCTGGCCGCGCATCGGGCTCGACGAGGAGGCGTACAAGGCGGCCCGCGCCTCCGTCGCACGGTACTGGGAGGGGCGGCTCGCCGCGGCGATGCAGGTCAGCGTGCCCGAGCCGGCCGTCGCGAACGCGCTGCGGGCGCTGCTCGGGCAGAGCCTCGTGCTCACCTGGCGCTACAGCATCGGGAACCCGTACGAGCAGTTCTCGTTCCCCGAGAGCCCGGACGTCGCCCGCGTGCTCGCCGAGTACGGCCTGGCGCCCGTCGCGCGCTCGATCCTCCGCACCTCCCTCACCCGCGACGAGGACCGCTACCGCAACTGGAAGCGCGGCGGCCGGCTCGTCGTCCTCGCCGCCTACTACCGGCTGAGCGGCGACGCGGCGACCGTGCGCCGGACCCTCCCGCTCGCCCACCGCTGGGTGGCGGACTTCGGCCGGCAGCTGGCCGCGAGCGAGCGCGGGCTGCTCCAGCGCGAGCGTTACTCGTCGGACATCCCAGACCGGGTCTACGGGCTCCACGCGCAGGCGGTCGTCTGGGAGGGGCTGCGCTCGATGGCGCCCGTGTGGCGCGAACTGGGCGACGCCGCGCTCGCCGAGCGCGCCGGCACGCTCGCGGAACGCCTGGGTGGCGGCCTTCACCGTGCGGTGGCCGCCTCGCAGCGCCGGCTCCCGGACGGGTCGCTGTTCGTCCCGGTCCGGCTGCTCGACCGTGAGGCGCCCTACGACCTCGTCGTGCAGGGGCGGCTCGGCAGCTACTGGAACCTCGTCATGCCCTACGCCCTCGCGTCCGGGTTCTTCCCGCCAGGAAGCCCGCAGGCGAGGGGAGTGCTCCGCTACCTCGAGCTGCACGGCGCGCGGCTGCTCGGGATGGTGCGCGCCGGTGCATACGCCCTGTACGGCCGGGATGCGTACCCCGCGTCGGGCACGAACCACGTCTACGACCTCAGCGTGGCGCGCTTCCTCGCCGACAACGATGAGGCCGACGAGCTCGTGCTGAAGCTCTACGGCTCGCTCGCGGCCGGTCTCACCCCAGGCACGTTCGTCTCCGGGGAGGCAGCCAGCGTGGCGCCGCTCCCGGGCACCGCGGAGCGCGGCATGTACCTGCCGCCGAACGGTGCGAGTGGCGCCGCGTTCCTCGAGACACTGCGCCTCCTGCTCGTCCACGAGACCCGCGACCGGGAAGGAGCGCCTGACGGGTTGCGGCTTGCCTACGCGACGCCCCGCGCCTGGCTACGTCCGGGGCGTCGCATCGCGGTCACGGACGCGCCGACGAGCTTCGGGCCGCTGTCGTACTCGATCGTCAGGAATGGGGGCGCCGTGACGGTCTCGCTCGAAGCGCCCGAGCGTCGGCCCACCTTCCTCGGACTGCGGCTGCGCCTTCCCGTCGGCACCCGCCTCGGCCGGGTGGAGGTGGACGGAGCCCCGTACCGCCGCGTCGACCGCGCGACGGGGACCATCGACCTCTCCGGCAGGACCGGCTCGATCACCGTCCAGGCCCGGCTCAGAGGGAGCGGGTGAGCCAGTAGGATCGTCGGGTGCGCCCGGGGAGAGCCGTCGTTGCGGGACTCGCAAGCGCCATCCTCGCAGTTGTCCTCGCCATCGCGCCGGAGCCTGCCGGCACGGCTCAGCCGCGCAGCGAGACCGTCGGCCAGGTGCGCGTGTGGACGATCCACTACCGGGCTCACACCGGCGCCAGCCGCAAGGCGTTCGTCGCGCTTCCCGCCTCGTATGGGCCGAAGAGCAGCTACGAGATCCCGCTGATCATCTCTCCCCACGGGCGCGGTCTCGGCGCCCGCGCGAACCTGAGGCTGTTCGGCGGGCTGCCCGCGCAGGGACTCTTCGCGGTCATCTCGCCGGAAGGGACGGGACGGCGGCTCGAGCGGTACTCCTGGGGCTCGCGCGGCCAGGTGGAGGACCTGGCGCGGATGCCCGAGATCATCCGGCGCACGCTCCCCTGGTTGAAGATCGACCGGTCGCGCATCTACGCCTTCGGCGGCAGCATGGGCGGCCAGGAGGCGCTGCTCCTGCTGGCGCGCCACCATCGCCTGCTCGCCGGCGTGGCGGCCTTCGACGCGGTGACGGATTTCGCCCTGCAGTACCGCAGCTTCCCCGAGATCCCGTGCAACAAGCGGTGCCGGAAGACGTGGAAGGGGTCGCTCGGGATGAGCCTGCGATCGCTGGCGCGTCATGAGGTCGGTGGCGCGCCGCGAAAGCGAATGCTCGCCTATGCGTTACGCAGCCCGATCACGTACACGCGGACGATCGCCGGCTCCTGCGTCCCCCTCCAGCTCTGGTGGAGTACCAAGGATCGAGTTGTCGCGAACCAGCAGCGCCAGACTGGATCGTTCTACAAGGCCATCCACGCGATCAACCCCCGTGCGCCCGTGCAGATGTTCGTGGGGGCCTGGAAGCACTCGGCCGAGATGCACGCCAAGGCGCGTCTACCCGGCGCGCTCGCCCTCTTCGAGCTGCTGCCGCCGCACCCGCGCTCGCTGTTCGGCATGCAGGTCAGTCCGATGCCAGAGGACCAATGCGTCAAGAGCGGAGGGTGATCAAGCGCGGAGCTCGTTGCAGCCCGCTGCGGCGAAGTCCCTGCCGAAGGCGAGCGCGTCGGTGAGCCGCTGCCGGACGCCGCCGGACGCCGCCCGCCGCGCCGGACGACGCGACGGTTCCGGCGATGTATGGTCGACGGGGATGAGCGGCTCGGCACTCTCACCCGTTGGTGACTGCGGGGCACGCTGGTCCGAGCTTGCCGCTGCCGTGCTCGAGGGCCACCCGCTCGACAGGCAGGAGGCGCTCTCGATCCTCAGCGCCCCCGACAGCGAGGTTCTCGCCCTCGTGGAGGCTTCCTATCGCGTCCGTCGCCGCTACTACGGCGATGCGGTGAAGCTCAACTTCCTGATCAACGCCAAGAGCGGCGTCTGCCCCGAGGACTGCCACTACTGCTCCCAATCACGCATCTCCACCGCCACCATCCCCCGCTACCAGCTCCTCGCACCAACCGAGATACTCGAGCGCGCAGACCGGGCGGTAGCACTGCGGGCGAGCACCTGCTGCATCGTGATCAGCGCCCGCGGCCCTGCGCAGCGCGAGCTGCGCGGCGTCTGCGACAGCGCACGCCTGATCAAAGACCGGCACCCGGGCCTCAAGCTCTGCGCCTGCCTCGGCCTCCTCACCGAGCCTCAAGCCGGTGCGCTCGCCGCTTCTGGCATCGAGCGCTACAACCACAACCTCAACACCGCCGCTGACCACTACGGCGACATCTGCTCCACCCACACCTACCAAGACCGCGAGCAGACGATCCGGACCGTCAAGCGCGCGGGGATCTCCCCGTGCTCGGGCGTGATCGTGGGCCTCGGCGAAACCCGAGCCCAGCTCGTCGATGCCTGCTTCGCCCTGCGCGACATCGGTGCGGAGTCGATCCCCGTCAACTTCCTCCTCCCGATCGAGGGCACCCCGCTCGCTCGCGCACCCGAACGCCTCACACCCACCTACTGCCTCAAGGTGCTGTGCCTCTTCCGGCTCGCGTGCCCCGAGCGCGAGATCCGCGTCTCCGCGGGCCGCGAAGCACACCTCGGCGCCCTCCAATCACTCTCCCTCTACCCCGCCAACGCGATGTTCGTCGCCGACTACCTCACCGAACCCGGTCAACCCGCCGAGCAGGACTGGGCCATGATCACCGACCTCGGCTTCCACACCGAACCCCTCGGCACACCGATCGGCCCTACGGCCACCTGAGGCCACCCACCCGTCAGCCGCGCTCGAAGCAGTCTGCCGACCCGACGACGATCTCCGCGGCGTGGCCGGCGACGTCCTCCTCGCCGATCTCTTCCCGGACGATGTAATGAGTGTCCTCGTTGATGCGCATGTTCACGCCGAGCTCGAAGCCGTCCGCAAAGTCTTCCTCGCAGGTCAGCTTGCACGAGGCGATCTCGCCGCCGCCGTACTCGCAGATCGTGAACAGATAGGTCACGCCGCCCGCTCCTCGAGCCGCTGCCGGTAGCTATTTGCCAAGCCGGAGAGGTGCTTATTTCCGTTCACGCTGTGCTTATCGACGTCGAACGGCTCGGTCCTGAGCCTTCGCCAGGGAGCGTTCGTCGGCCGAGGAACAAGGAGTACGATGGGCGTCGTCCGTGCGGCCGTTCGCGGACGCGCAACCAACACGGGAGGCGATTCATGCCGGCAACGAGTGATGTCCCGCTCGATCTCTACATCGCGGTCTACTCCGACGCGAATGCTGCCCGAGCTGACTGGGACGACATCAAGCAGCTCACGAAAGACGACGTGATCACGCTCGACGGGCTCGTGCTCGTCAGCCGCGGCGCCGACGCGAAGATCCACGTCGACGACACCTTCCACGAGACGGGCAAGGGCGCGATCATCGGCGCGGTCGGCGGCCTCGTGGTCGGCCTCATTTTCCCGCCCGCGTTCCTGGCCTCCGGAGCCGTCGGCGCGGGCATCGGCGCGGGCATCGGTGGACTCATCTCCCATCACGACAAGAAGGAGATCAAGGAAGAAGTCGAGGACGTGCTGCCGCCAAACAGCTCGGCAATCGTGGCGCTGTTCGAGGAGCGCTGGGTCGCGGACGTCGAGAAGGCGCTCGCGAAATCCGACAAGGTGACCAAGCACGAGGTCGACAAGCAGAGCGCCGAGCAGGTCAAGGCCGCCGCAGCGGAGAGCCAAGCCGCTTCCAGCTGACGCACCTGCTGTACGCGTAACCCGGGCGAACAGGGGAGGGGTGTCCAGCCTCTCCCCCTTTCTCCCTCCTCGGCTCGGTTGTTGACGCCGCGCCGACGGCTTGCCGTCAGTCGGGAGCGACTACGTCGAACTCGAGCACGCCCACGCGCTCGATCTCGCTCCGGACATGGTCGCCCGGCGCCAGGTACCGTGCCGGCTCGCACCCGGGCGGCGTCACGCCGGTGCCGCCGAGCTCCGGGTCCTGGCCCCAGCCCGTGCCTCCGGGCGTGCCGGTCGAGATCACCTGGCCGGGGCGCAGCTCGAGGAGCTGCGACAGGAACGAGACGAGGCTGCGGACGTCGTGGATCATGTTCCGCGTCGAGTTGGACTGCCGCAGCTCGCCGTTCACGTGGGTCGTCAGCGCGAGCCCCTGCGGATCGCCGACCTCGCCGGCCGGCGTCACCCACGACGCAAGCCGTGTCGCCCCCTCGAAGTTCTTGCCCGGGCCGAGCGCCATCTCGAAGCCGCCTCCCGCCAGCGGCCGCACTTGGCGGTCGCGGGCGGTGAGATCGTTGACGACGACGTAGCCGAAGACGTGGTCGAGCGCGCGGTCCGGCGGGATGAAGCGACCGCCGCGGCCGATCACGACCCCGAGCTCAGTCTCGTAGTCGAGCTTGGCGGTCACGCGCGGGTCGGCGACCGCAGGCGTGTCCGGGTGGGCGACCGTGTCTCCCGCCTTGAGGAAGAACTCCGGCTCCTTCGAGTCGATCGGGGCCTTCTCGTCGAGGTGGTCGCGGTAATTCTGGCCCAGGCAGAAGACCGTGTTGGGCCGCAAGGGCCGCTCGAGCCGCACCTCCGCCAGCGGCCGCCACTCTCCCTTGGCCTGCGAGAAGTCGTACCCCGCTCGGATCGCGACCTCCAGAAGCGCCTCGTCGGTGACGAGCACGCGATCACCCTCGAGCACGCCCACGCTCCTTCGGCCCTCGTCCCGGACCGTGACCAGCCGCATCAGAGCTTCCGCGCCTGCCGGTGGCCCTCGTAGACCGCCTCGTACGTCCCGCGCGGGGCGACGGCGTCGCCGATCGCCTCGACGCTGACGCCACGCTCCAGCAGCAGCGACTGAAGCGCGTTCTCCGACTGGCGGCCGGTTGCCATCACGATCGCGTCGGCTTCGAGCTCCTGCACGTCCTCCTCGTGATGGACGTTGTAGAGCGTCACGCGGCGGCCGTCGATCCCGCTGATGAAGCGGTCGCAGACCATCTGGACACCGCTCTTGTAGAGCTTCGGGAGGATCCAGTCGAGGTAGACGTCGAGGATCGTCTCCAGGCCGACCATCGGCCAGCGGGTGACGAGCTTCACCGACGAGGCGCCGTTGTCGGCGATGGCGACTGCGGTGAGCGGGGCGACCACCGTGCAGAGGTCGTCGAGCACGATCACGTCGCCGTTCGCGTGCGCTGTGCCCGTCGCGATCTCGTCCCAGCCGAGGCAGTTGCCGCTCTCCCAGCCGGGAATCGGCGCGGCCGTCCAGCCCTGGAAGCCGTCGCGGACGACGCGCGAGCCGGTGGCGACGACGACGTGATCCGGCTTCTCGGCCGCGAGGAGGTCGTCCAGCGACTCGGCCGTCACGGGCGAGGAGGTCCTGATCTCCGCGCCGTTCTTCTCGGCCTGAGAGGCAAGCCACGTCGCGATCAGCCCGTACTCCTGCCGGCTCGGCAGCAGGGACTCGACCCGGACATGGCCGCCAACCTCGGCCTCGCGTTCGAGCACGACCACCTCGTGGCCACGCGCTGCCGCGATCCGCGCGTACTCGAGCCCGCCCGGCCCGGCGCCGATCACCAGCGTCTTCTTCGGCTCGGCGGCGCGCTTCAGCGTCCCCTTGCCCCAGGCCTGCTCGCGGCCGAGCTCGGGGTTGTAGACGCACTGGACGCGGCCGCCGCGACTGACGCTCTTCCAGCAGTAGTTCGCCGCGACGCAGCGACGGATGTCCTCCGGCCGGCCCTCGGCCGCCTTCAGCGCCCAGTCGGGATCGGTGAACAGCTGCCGCGCGAGGCAGATCGCATCGCCGTCGCCGGCGGCGAGCAGCGACTCGGCGACGTCCGGCGTCGTGATCCGGCCCACGAGCAACACCGGCTTCGAGGAGACCTCGCGAATCGCGCGTGCGTAGCCCTTCTCCCAGCCGGGCTCGAACTCCATCGGCGTGTGGATGAACGCGTGGTGGACGCCCGCGGAGACGTTCACGTAGTCGATCTCGCTGGACGCCTCGATGTCCGGCACGATCTTCTGGATGTCGTCGAGCTCGAGGTCGCCCGGCCAGAACGAGGTCGAATTGATCCGGTAGCCGAGGAACGGGTCGTCGCCGATCGCCTTCCGCATCCGGGCCAGTGCCTCGAGCGGGAAGCGAAGCCGGTTCTCGTACGACCCTCCCCACCTGTCGGTGCGCTTGTTGTAGAGCGGCGAGAGGAACTGCCACGGTAGGTAGCCGTGGCTGAGATGGAACTCGACCCCGTCGCAGCCGGCGGCAATCGCGCGCGCCGCGGAGGCCGCGTACGCGTCGAGGATCTCCTCGATCTCGTCCTCGGACATCGCCTTCGGCGTCGAGGCGCCGGGGAACTCGCCGAGCGGCACCTGGCTCGGCGAGAGCGTGTACCAGGTGGCGTCGAGGTTGAACTGCGTCTCCTGCTTGTAGACCGGGAAGCCGCGCACGCCGGAGTGCCAGAGCTGGATCGCGAGCTTGCAGCCGGCGTCGTGCACCGCGTCCGCGATCTGCGAGAGCGGCTCGATGTTGCGGTCGTCCCAGAGCTGCGGCATCAGTAGCGGCGCCATCAGCGAGCTCTCGTGGACGTGAGTGGCGCCGATGATGATCAGCCCGGCGCCGCCGTTCGCGCGCTCCGCGTAGTAGCGAGTCGCCTGCTCTGTAAAAAGGCCGTTCCACGGGTCGGAGACCCAGGTGGGGCACGTCGGCGGGAAGACGACGCGGTTCTTCATCGTCGTGTTCCGGATCCGCCATGTCGAGAAGAGGTGCGGGTACGCGGTCATCGGGCGCGTCCTTTCGACCGTCGGGAGGCCGAGCATAATGCGCTCGCGAGTGGTCGTTGCCGCGTGCTGCGGCACCTCGCGCAGGTGGCGGTCTGGCGGGCGGCTCGGGCAGCGGATCCGTGCCGCGACGTCCGGCAGTTTGCGACAAGGACGCGGGGTTCGGCTTCTCGCGGATACGAACCTGCCGACCGCGAGCTCCATGGCGCCCACTTCGTGGGCTCTCGCGAAGAAGCGGATGAAGGGGCTCGAACCCTCGACCTTCGCCATGGCAAGGCGACGCTCTAGCCAACTGAGCTACATCCGCATGGGGGGACGAGTATAGCGAGGACGGCCTTTGGAGCCACCACTAGCCGTGCGGGGCGGCAGCCCGGAGCGCTGCGGCGATCTCGTCCAGGATCGCCGGGTCGTCGATCGTGGCCGGCACCGACACCTCCTCGGCGTCGGCGAGCTTCTGCATCGTGCCGCGCAAGATCTTGCCCGAGCGGGTCTTCGGCAGCCGCTGCACGACGAGGGCGCGCTTGAAGGACGCGACGGGGCCGACACGCTCGCGCACGAGCTGCACCGCCTCGGCCACCACGTCCGCCTGCCGCCGGTCGACGCCCGCCTTGAGGACGAGGAAGCCGAGCGGCACCTGACCCTTGAGCTCGTCCGCGGCGCCGATCACGGCGCACTCGGCGACGTCGGGATGCGAGGCAAGCACCTCCTCGAGCTGGCCGGTGGACAGCCGGTGACCGGCGACGTTGATCACGTCGTCGACGCGGGTCATCACGTACACGTAGCCGTCCTCGTCGACGTAGCCGGCGTCGCCGGTCTTGTAGTAGCCGGGAAACTCGGAGAAGTACGACTCGACGCACCGCTCGTCTGCGTTCCACAGCGTCAGCAGCGTCCCCGGCGGCAGCGGCAGGCGGCCCGCGAGCAACCCCATCGCGCCGGCCTCGAGCACGTTTCCCTGCTCGTCGAGCACGTCGAGCTGCCAGCCGGGCGCCGGCACCGACGCGGAGCCGTGCTTGACGGGAAGCTGCTCGACGCCGAGGAAGTTGCCGCAGATCGCCCAGCCGGTCTCCGTCTGCCACCAGTGGTCGACGACCGGCACTCCGAGCGTCTCCTCCGCCCAGGCGAGCGTCGGCGGGTCGGCGCGCTCGCCCGCGAGGAAGAGCGCGCGGAACCGGGACAGGTCGTGCCGGCCGACGAGCTCCGCGCGCGGATCCTCCTTCCTGATCGCCCGGAACGTGGTCGGCGCGGTGAACAGCGAGACGACGCCGTGCTCGGAGATCACGCGCCAGAACGCGCCCGCGTCCGGCGTGCCGACGGGCTTGCCCTCGTACAGCACCGAGGTCGCGCCGTAGAGCAGCGGCCCGTAGACGATGTAGCTGTGGCCGACGGCCCAGCCGACGTCGGACGCGCTCCACCAGACCTCGCCTGGCTCGATCCCGTACAGGTTGCGCATCGACCAGTGCAGGGCGACGGCGTGGCCGCCGGAGTCGCGCACGATTCCCTTCGGCTGTCCAGTCGTCCCCGACGTGTAGAGGATGTAGAGCGGATCGGTAGAGCCCACGGACACGCAGGCGTGCGGCTGCGCCCCGTCGACGAGCTCATGCCAGTCGCGATCGCGACCCTCGACGAGGGTCGCCGGACACAGCGGCCGCTGCAGGATCACGCAGGCGTCGACGCGATGCCGCGAGAGCTCGAGCGCCCGGTCGAGCAACGGCTTGTACTCCACGAGCCGGCCGGGCTCGATCCCGCAGGAGCCGGCCAGGACGACCTTCGGCTCGCAGTCGTCGATCCGCGTGGCGAGCTCCTCCGCCGCGAAGCCGCCGAAGACGACGGAGTGGATCGCGCCGAGCCGCGCGCAGGCGAGCATCGCCATCACTGCCTCCGGCACCATCGGCATGTAGACGACGACCCGGTCGCCCTTCCCCACGCCGAGCCCGGCGAGCGCACCGGCCAGCCGGGCCACGGCGTCTCTCAGCTCGCGGTAGGTGAACGTCGCGGTCGTGCTCGTGACCGGGGAGTCGTAGATCAGCGCCGGCTGCTCGGCCCGACCGCTCTCGACGTGGCGGTCGAGCGCGTTGTGGCAGACGTTGAGCTCACCGTCCGCGAACCAGCGGTAGAACGGCGCCCGTGTGTCGTCGAGGACGACGGTCGGGGCCGTGTCCCAGTCGATCGCCTGCGCCTGCTCGCCCCAGAAGCCGGTCGGGTCGGCGAGCGAGCGAGTGTGTAGGGCGCGATAGACGTCACCCGGTGGCATGTCGGCGGCAGCTTACTCTCGGCGACGAGCGACGGCCCGCTGTAGCGGGCCGTCAGGGCGATACCGCAATCCAGGGAGCCATCCCCGGGGCGCGACCGGCTGATACCCGCTCGCATCGTAGCGGCCGCGACAGCTTCGGGCGAGAGGCCGATACGACGCGAGGGCCAGCTCGCGACCTCCCGCCCGCGCCGTCAGTCAGTCGGAGGGCGCCGGAGTCGAACCGGATCCGGTGGCAAGCCGGATGTGACGGGTATCAGCCGCTCGTCGCTCCATGCGACACCGCCCTCCGACTACGCGCATCGTCGCTGGGCGAACCCGTCGATCGCAAAATGGCTGCCGCGGACATGTCCTGTCAGGCCACGTCGAAAGCTGACACCGCCTGTTCCGCCGCCGCCCGCGCCGCGCCTGCCCGGTTGACCGCGTTGACCACCGCGCGCAGGGACGCCGTGACGATCGAGGGATGGATGCCGACGCCCCAGAACGCCTCCTCGTCGACATCCGCTTCCACGTACGCGGCCGCGGTCGCGTCCTCGCCCTTCGACATCGCGTGCTCGTGGTATTCGCGCACGTCGACCTCGATCCCGACCCTGTCTTCCAGCGCGTGCACGAGGGCCGCGATCGGGCCGTTGCCGAGGCCTTCGATCTCGGTCTCCTCGCCGGCAACGCGGAGCCGGGCGACGAGCCGGTCCTCGTCCTCGCCGGACGAATGCGTGTACGAGACGAGCTCATAGGGGGAGACGACATCGAGGTAGTGGCCGCGAAACGCCTGCAGGAGCTCGTCCGCGGTTAGCTCGCCGCCCCGGCTGTCCGTGATCGCCTGCACCTTCTGTGCGAAGTCGACTTGCAGGCCGCGCGGCAGCTCGAGGTGGTGCTCGGTCTCCATCAGGTAGGCCACGCCGCCCTTGCCCGACTGGGAGTTGACGCGGATGATCGCCTCGTAGCTCCGCCCCACGTCCTTGGGGTCGATCGAGAGGTAGGGCACGTCCCAGACCTCGGAGCCCGAGCGCTCCTGCGCGTACATGCCCTTCTTGATCGCGTCCTGGTGCGAGCCGGAGAAGGCCGTGTAGACGAGCTCGCCGACGTACGGGTGCCGCGGGTGCACGGGCAGCTCGTTGCACTCCTCCACGATGGCCCGCGCCTCGTCGATGCGCGAGAGGTCGAGCTTCGGGTCGACGCCCTGCGTGAGGAGGTTGAGCGCGATCGTGATCAAGTCGACGTTGCCGGTGCGCTCGCCGTTGCCGAACAGGGTGCCCTCGACGCGCTCGGCGCCCGCCATCAGCCCCAGCTCGGCGGTAGCCACGGCCGTGCCGCGGTCGTTGTGCGGGTGCACCGAGAGGATGGCGCTGTCGCGCTTCGAGAAGTGCCGGCCGAACCACTCGATGCGGTCGGCATAGACGTTGGGCGGGAACTGCTCGACGGTCGTCGGGAGGTTGACGATCATCTTCTCCTGCGGCGTCGGCCCCCACTCCGCCGCCACCGCCTCGCAGATCTCGAGCGCGTAGTCGAGCTCGGTGTGGTGGAAGCTCTCGGGCGAGTACTGGAAGACGATCTCCGCGTCGGCGGTCGCCGCCAGCTCCCTGCACAGCGCCGCGCCGCGCACAGCGAGCTCGGTGATCCCGTCGCGGTCGAGCCGGAAGACGACGCGACGCTGCGTCCTGGAGGTGGAGTTGTAGAGGTGCACGATCGCGCGGCGGGCGCCTTCGATCGCCTCGTACGAGCGCTCGATCAGCTCCGGTCTGGCCTGGGTTAGCACCGCGATCGTCGTGTCCGCGGGGATCAGATCGTGCTCGACGAGCTCCCGGCAGAAGTCGAAGTCGGTTTTCGACGCGGCGGGGAAGCCGACCTCGATCTCCTTCACCCCGAGCGCGAGGAGCAGGTCGAAGAACCGCCGCTTGCGCGTCGGGTCCATGGGGTTGACGAGCGCCTGGTTGCCGTCGCGCAGGTCGGTCGAGCACCAGATGGGTGCGCGTTCGAGCACGCGGTCGGGCCACGTGCGGTTGGGCAGCGAGACGGTGTCGTAGCGCCTGTACTTCCAGTGCGGCATCGGCATGGAGCTCTCCTCGGGCGGGACGCCAGGGTCAGGTCTGAGCGCGCACTTCTCCCGTCGGTGTGCGGGAGCACGGCGCGTGTATGTCGCAGACTCGCTTCCCCTAGCGGGGAAGAAGGAGCAGGAGGAGCGCGATCAGCCGGCCGCGGGCCGGCTTCGGGCAGGGCTCTCCGCTCATCGTCATCGCTGACACGATAGCCGAGGTCGCGCGCGGGGGCAAAGGCCTGCGCCCGCCCGCGGCCCCCTCCAGGCGCTCAGGCCGCAGCGGGCTCGAGGCCGGTACCGTAGGCGCTCCAGATCGACGCCGCCGTGGCCAGCCAGGCGAGCCCGAGCACGAGCGCGCCGCCGATCGGGAAGACGACTGCGGCGACGAGACCGGCCGTAACTGCCGTGGGCGCCCAGGGAGCCAGCTCCCCCGCCCGCTTGGCGGCACCGGAGACGAGCCACATGCCAGCAAGCGTCACGGTCAGGCCCACCGGCGCGACGGCCCAGAGCGGGGCGCCGAGCATGGTCGCCACCACAGCGACGAACGCGAGGCCGAGGCCCACGCGGGCGAGCCCCAGACCGAGGCGGCCGCGCCTGCCGACGAGCGGGACGAGCGCGCCGAGCGCCAGGCCGGACCCACCGACAGCGGCGGCGAGGAGCAGCGCAGCAGCGAAGACGGTCGGATCCCAGCCGTGACCGGACGCCTGCCAGCGGAGCGCGATCGCGCCCTGCGCGACGGCGAGGAGGCCGACGACCGCGACGATGGCGGCCGTCCGGCCCGGCCGGGTGATGAGGGTGAGCGACAAGTGCATGCCTCGAACCTACGCCCCGGTGATTCGCGTTTCGTCGGCCGGCGGATCGATCTCGCGTCGTCCGCGAGAGGGACACCTCGGGCTACCGGAGGGACGATGTGAGGCGCGAGCGATCAGACTCACGGGCGCCGGATTGGTCCGTCCGACCGACGAAGCCGCGGCGGCCTCCGTCGTACGGTGAGCGCACCGTTCGATCGACCAGGAGGCAAGCGAGATGATCCCCGTCGGCACGTCCATCCCACCGCTCTACGCCGAGGCCTACCGCCGCGGCGAGCTCGACCCGGTCGTCTGCGCGCTGTCCGAGCGCCCCGATGACCGCTGGCTCGTCCTCTTCTTCTATCCCCGCGACTTCACGTTCGTCTGCCCCACCGAGCTGGCCGCGTTCGCCGAGCTCGAGTCGCAGTTCGCCCTCGCCGAGGCCGACGTGGTCGCCGTCAGCACCGACAGCTACTGGAGCCACAAGGCGTGGTTCGAGACGCATCCCATGCTCGCCGGCGTCGACTACCCGGTGATCGCCGACACGGCGCACGCGCTCACACGGGCGTTCGGCGTCCTCTCGGACGACGGCTCCGCCTGGCGCGGCACATTCGTGATCGATCCCCACAACGTCGTCCGTCACGCGAGCGTCACCGACCAGAGCGTCGGGCGCAGCCCCGACGAGACGCTCCGCGTGCTGCAGGCGCTGCAGACCGGCGAGCTCTGCCCCGTCGGCTGGCGCCCTGGCCAGGCAACCCTCTCGCTCGCCGCCTGAGGCCCGACCCGACCGCGAAAGGCGCACCGAGATGCATGTCGGGTCGTCTCCCCAGAGGCGGCCCGACGTCATCCTCAGGTCGTACGCACGCCGGACTTGCAGCCGATGCGAGCAGGCGGCCGAGGCCGTACCGTCAAGTCATGCGGGCCAGCGCTTTGCTGCACCGACACGCGGGTGACGCATTCGTCGTCGCCCTCGCCGTCGCGACCGAGATCGAGATCGCCGTCTCGGAGGTCTCCGGCTCGAAGCTCGTCCTCGGAGCCGTCGCGCTCGCCTGGACGCTTCCGCTCCTGGCCCGCCACCGGTTCCCGCTCGCGGCGCCGCTCGCGACACCCGTCGTCTTCGCCGCCGCATCGTTCTTCATCGCCGGCGAGATGGAGTCGTTGGCCCTGCCGGTCTTGGCCGGGCTCTTCTCGGCCTGGTCGGTCGGGCGGCTGAACGAGCGCGGACGGGCGCTCGTCGGACTCGGCGTCGGCTACGCCTGTGTTCAGACCCTGACGGCGCACTTCGGCACGTCGGTCGCGCCGGGGGACGTCATCTTCTCGTTCGTGATCTACGCCGTGCCCTGGGCCGCCGGTCAAGCGGTGCGGACACGGGCCGGGCGGATGCACGAGCTCCACGAGCGGGCGAGCGAGCTCGAGCGGCGCAGGGATACCGCAGCCCAGGCCGCAGTCACCGAGGAGCGCACGCGGGTGGCGAGAGAGTTGCACGACGTCGTTGCCCACTCGATCAGCGTGATGACGATCCAGGCCGGCGCGGCACGACTCCTGCTCGACGACGAGCCCGAACGGGCCGAGGAGCCCCTGCTCCGGGTGGAGGAAACGGGCCGCGAGACGCTGGCGGAGCTCCGCCGCCTGCTCGGCGTGCTCCGCCGGGACATGAGCGACGCCGAGACCCTCGAGCCGCGACCCACGCTCGAACGGCTCGACGGCCTGCTCGGCCACTATCGCGCCTCGGGTGTCGACGTCAGCCTCGAGCGGATCGGCGACCGGCGCGCCCTGACGCCGGGCGTCGACCAGGCCGCATACCGGGTCGTGCAAGAGGCCCTCACGAACACGCTCAAGCACGGCCGCGCTCGGGGCGCGTCGGTGCGGGTCGTCTACGGGCGCGACGACCTCGTGCTCGAGATCATCGACGACGGACGCCCTGAAGCGTCGAGCGGGAACGGGACGGGTGGCGGGCACGGCCTGGTGGGCATGCGCGAGCGCGTCTCCCTGTACGGCGGACGGCTCGAGGCCGGGCCGCGTGAGGGTGGCGGCTTCGCCGTCCGGGCCCGCTTCCCGCTGGAGGACACGACGTGAGAGGGCGACAGCTCGCGGCCTGGCGGCCGCAGTTGGTCGACTGGCTGGTCTTCGCGCTCCTCGGCCTCGCGTTGATCGAGGCCGTGCTCGCGCCGGGCTGGGGGGAGGAGACGCCCGGCAGCACGTTGGCCGACGCTCCGTTGGCGGTGAGCATCCCGTTCGCGTTCCTCTGGACGCTGCCGCTCCTCCTCTGGCGCTGGTCAGGGCTCGCGGCCGGCCTCGGCGTTGCGCTCGCGCTGGCCGTGGAGGGCTTCGTCTCAGGCCCGGCCACGGACTCCAGCGTGGCTTTCGTCGCCTTCCTCGCTGCCTCGGCCACGGTCGGCCTGCGCGAGGACCGAGCGCGCGCCGCGATCGGTGGCATCGGCATGTTTCTCCTCGTCCTCCTCCTGATCTCACAGACAGACGACGACGGGCTGCAGGCCGCTGACGTGTTCGTCGGCGCGATCTTCGCCTTCGGCCCGCTGTTCGCAGGACAGATCGTGCGCGACTACGGCAAGCGCCACGACGCGCTCGCCGAGAGGGCTGCCGAGCTGGAGCGAGAACGGCTCGAGCGCGAGCGCCAGGCCGTGGCCGACGAGCGAGCGCGTATCGCGCGGGAGCTGCACGACATCGTCGCGCACGGAGTCAGCGTGATGACGCTGCAGGCCGGCGCGGCGCGGACGCTCCTCCACGTCGACCCGGAGCGCGCGCGGGAACCGATCCTCGCCATCGAACAGGCGGGTCGCGAGGCCCTGGCGGAGACCCGCCGGCTGTTGGGGATCCTCCGCAGCGACATGACGCCCGACCGGGCTCCCCAGCCGGGATTGGCCGGCCTCGGCCGCCTGGTGGAGTCGATTCAGGCCTCCGGCCGGCCGATCGACGTGACGGTCGAAGGCGAGCCGCGGGCGCTCCAGCCGGGTCTCGACCTCACCGCCTTCCGGGTCGTCTCCGACTCCCTCAGTGAGGGGAGCAGCCTCGGGGCCAAGCGGGCGCGGCTTGCGATTCGCTGGTCGCCGACCCAGCTCGAGCTCGCGGTGGCAGGCAACATCGAGGCTGCTCCCGGCAGCGTCGATCCCTGGCTCGCGGCCATGCGCGAGCGCCTCGGGCTCTACAACGGCACGATCGACTACGCGATCCTCGACGACGGGCTCCACGGCATCCGCGCCCGCATTCCACTGGAGGTCAGCCCATGATCCGCGTCTTCATCGCCGACGACCAGGCCCTCGTGCGCAGCGGCTTCCGCATGATCCTCGAGGCCCAGCCCGACATCGAGGTCGTCGGCGAGGCCGAGGACGGGAAGCAGGTGCTGCGCTCGGGTCGCGCGAGGCGGCACCGGACGTCGTGCTGATGGACATCCGGATGCCCGAGATGGACGGCCTCGAGGCGACGCGACGGCTCGTACTCGACGAGTCCTCGCCCCGCGTGCTGATGCTCACGACGTTCGACATGAACGAGTACGTCTACGAGGCGATGAAGTCGGGCGCGAGCGGATTCCTGCTCAAGGACGTCCGACCGGAGCAACTGACAGACGCGGTGCGCACGATCGCGGCGGGCGACGCGCTGCTCGCGCCGTCGATCACCCGGAGCCTGATCGAGGAGTTCGTGCGGCGACCGCCTCCGGGAGTGACGACCGCGCCAGGCCTGGACGAGCTGACCGAGCGCGAGCTGGAGGTAATGAAGCTGATCGCCCGCGGGATGTCGAACAGCGAGATCGCGAGCGCGCTCTTCGTCAGCCAGGCGACCGTGAAGACGCACGTGACCCGG
Organism: uncultured Actinomycetes bacterium; assembly: GCA_963708005.1. Lineage (GTDB taxonomy): Bacteria > Actinomycetota > Thermoleophilia > Gaiellales > Gaiellaceae > Gaiella. Next base: position 81,402 of record CAVPRY010000004.1, read on the forward strand.
ATCCTGGCCAAGCTCGACCTGCGCGACCGCGTACAGGCGGTCGTGCTCGCCTACGAATCCGGCCTCGTGCAGCCGGGTGGCGAGTAGTCGCTCGAACGCCTTCGGACGGGGTCTGCGGGGGCGAAGCGGACGCCCCCGGGGATCTTCGCGCGCACGCTAGGAACCGTCGAGCGCGTCGTTGACGAGCTGGTCGGCCAGCTCGTTGTGCTCGCGGCGAACGTGCCGGTAGGTGACCTCGCCGATCTCGCGCGCGAGCCGCGACGCGTCGAGAAAGAGCGTCTGCAGCGCCCGGTTCTTCACCTTGTACTCGCCGCGCATCTGCTTGACGAGGAGCTCGGAGTCGGAGACCACCTCGAGCTCGCGCACGCCAGCCTCGGCGGCTCGGCGCAGGCCGGCGACGAGCGCCGAGTACTCCGCGACGTTGTTCGTGGCGATCCCGATCGCAGCGCCGCGCGCGTCGAGCACGGTGCCGTCCTCCGCCTCGAGTACATAGGCGTACGCGGCAGGGCCGGGGTTGCCGCGCGCGCCGCCGTCCGTGTGCAGCGTGGCTTTCAGCGGTAGCCCCCGCAGCCAAGTAACAGTCTGTTACGAGGATGGGTCACGCGTCGACGAGGGCGTAGAGGTCATAGGCGGGCTCCTCGTAGGGGTGCGCGCGACGGAGCGCGGCCACGACGTCACCGAGCCGCTCCTCGGGCACGACCGTTTCTACCCGGTACTCGGTCACGCGCTCGTCGCGCCCCGCTTCTCCGCGGGCCGGGCTCGTCCCCTCGCCACCGTAGAACGTCCCCTCGCCGAGGGTCGCCCACGAGCAGCGCGAGTAGTCGCCGATCCAGCCGGCGCCGGCGGCGAAGACCGCGTCGCGCGTCGAGCGCAGTGCCGAGGGCGGCACGAACCAGACGAGCTTGTACCGGCGCGGCACGGGTCGAGCGTACCGCCCGGCCCGGTTAGGATCGAGGAAACGACGAAAGGACACGAACGTGGCGACGGTCGAGCAGGCGCCGTTCATCAGACCGGATGGGCGCGAGAAGGTCACGGGCACCGGCCGCTACACCGCGGACGTCAACCTCACCGGGCAGGTGCACGCGGCGTTTCGCTACACCGATCACACCCACGCGCGGATCCTCCGCCTCGACGCGTCACGCGCGCGGGCCTTGCCCGGCGTCCTGGCGGTCGTCACCCACGAGGACGTGCCGGACGTCCTCTACGGCAGCACCGTCAAGGACCGTCGCCTGTTCGTCACGGACACGGCGCGGTGCGAGGGCGACATCCTGGCCGCGGTGGCGGCGCTCACCCCGGAGCTGGCGGAGCACGCCGCTGCCCTGATCGAGGTCGACTACGAGCCGCTCCCCGTGGTCACCGACTTCGAAGCGGCGATGGCCGAGGGGGCGCCGCTCGTCCACGCGGACTGGGAGTCGTACGAGGCCGACGAGGCGGCCGTGCGCGACGGCAACACGATGGGCTACTCGACGATCGTGAAGGGCGACGTCGACGCTGGGATGGCCGCCGCCGACGTGGTCGTGCGTGGCCGCTACGTCACCGATCCCGTGCAGGGCGTGCCGATCGAGCCGCGCGCGGTGATCGCGGAGTGGCAGGGCGACAAGGTCACCGTGTGGTCGTCGACGCAGGTGCCGTATGCGGCCCGGGCGGGCGTGGCACACACGCTGCAGATCCCCGAGTCGCACGTGCGCGTGATCGTGCCGCTGCTCGGCGGGGGGTTCGGGGCGAAGTGCGACTTCCACTTCGAGGGGCACGTGGCGGCGCTGGCGCGCGCAGCCGGCCGCCCCGTGAAGCTCGTCTTCTCGCGCCACGAGGAGTTCGTCGCGGTCGGTCACCGCCGGGAGGGCATGGTGATCGAGCTGGAGACCGGAGCGCGCAGGGACGGGACGCTCGTCGCCCGTCGCGCGCGCCTCGTGATCGACAAGGGCGCGTACTGCGGCGACGGCGGCTTCTTCGCGCAGATGGCAGCCATGCACGCCTGTGGGCCGTACGAGCTCGAGAACGTGCGCGTCGAGTCGCACCTCGTCTACACGAACAATCAGCCCTCGTCGTCGATCCGTGCCCCGACCGCCCCGCAGGTCTGCTGGGCACTGGAGCAGCACCTGGACGAGCTCGCGGCGGCGCTCGGGCTCGACCCGGTCGAGCTGCGGCGGCGCACGCTGATCGAGACCGGGTCCGTCGGCCCAACCGGCCAGGTCTACGAGCACATCGCGATGAAGGAGACGCTCGAGCGCGCGGTCGAGCTGATCGGATACGGCGACGAGCTGCCCGAGGACGAGGCCATCGGCGTCGCGTGCGGCTGGTGGCCGTGCTTCGCCGCCAACGCGGGCGCCTACGTGCAGCTCAACCCGGACGGCACGGGGACGATCGTCACCGGCGCCCAGGAGAACGGCACCGGCGCGGTGATGGCGCTGCCGACCTACGTGGCGGAGGAGCTGGGCATGCGAGCCGACGACTTCTCGCTCCACTACCAGGACACCGATGCCGCCCCGTGGGAGATGGGCTCGTGCGGGTCGCAGACGACGTTCAACAGCGGCAGGGCCGTGATCGCCGCCGCCCGAGACGTGCGCGAGCAGCTGCTCGAGGCGGCCGCCGAGAAGCTCGAGGCGGCGCGCGAGGACCTCGAGCTGGCGGAGGGCCACGTGCGCGTGAAAGGGTCGCCCGACAAGGCGGTGGCCATCGCCGACCTCGCGGGCGAGGGGACGTTCCACGGCAAGGGCTCCGGCGAGCTCCCGGAGTCGCCGCCGGTCGACGCGGAGGGCTGCCTCGGTCGCCACGGGCTCGAGTCGTTCATCGCCCCGCAGCTGATCGCTCATGCGGCCCGGGTGAAGATCGACCGCGAGACCGGTGTCGTCCGCGTCGTCCAGGTCGCGGCGGCGCACGACTGCGGCACGATCCTGAACCGGATCGGAGCAGACGGGCAGGTCTACGGCGGCGTCGTAATGGGCATCGGGCAGGCGATCTCCGAAGGGACTCAGCTCGACGCGGAAGGCCGCCACGTCAACCCGCACCTGCTCGACTACAAGCTCGTCACCGCCTCGGACGCGCCTCGCATCGACGTCGCGTGGGTGGAGACGGACACGCCCAACGCGGGCCCGAGAGGCTCGAAAGGCGTCGGCGAGCCGCCCTGCGTGCCCACGGCGGGGGCGATCGCGAACGCGATCGCGGCGTTGACGGGCGCACGCGTACGAGAGCTGCCGATGACGCCGGAGCGCGTCTGGGCCGCGGCCCAGGAAGGCAGCGCGTGAGCGTCGAGACGTTCGTCACCGCGGGCACCGTGAAGGAGGCCGTGGCGGCGCTGGCCGCCGGGGCGCGTCCGGTCGCAGGCGGCACGGACCTTGTCGTCGGGGCCCGTCAGGGCAAGGCCCCGCTGCCCGCGAGCCTCGTCGCCATCCACCGCATCGAGGAGTTGCGCGGCATCGAGGCCTCCGGCGGCACGATCCGCTTCGGAGCGCTCGTCACCCATGCCGACGTGGTCGCCGACCAGGTCGTCCTCGACCGCCTGACCGCGCTGGCCGACGCGTGCGCGATCGTCGGCTCGCACGCCACGCGCGCCCACGGGACGCTCGGTGGCAACGTGATGAACGCCTCGCCCGCGATGGAGACCGGCGGCCCGCTCGTCTGCTTCGACGCCACCGTGACGCTCCGCTCGACCGGAGGATCGCGCGAGGTCGCGGTCGCCGACCTGCTCACCGCGCCGGGCCAGACGGCGGCGGAGCCGGGCGAGCTGCTGACGGCGATCACGATCCCGGAGCCCGCTCTGGGCACCGGCAGCTGCTACGTCCGGCTCGAGTACCGGCGCCAGATGGAGATCGCGGTCGTGGGCGCGACCGCCGTCGTCACGCTCGATGGTGGCCGGATCGCGGACGCCCGCGTCGCGATCACGGCGCTCGCGCCGACGATCAGGCGGGTGCCGGAGGCCGGGGCAGCGCTCGTCGACACGGAGGGCGGTGCCGAAGCCGTCGCCGCAGCCGCCGCGGCAGCCGCCGCTGCGGCGAGCCCGATCTCGGACGTCCGCGCCTCCGAGCGGTACCGGCGCGCGATGGCCGAGGTGATCGCGCGGCGCGCGATCGAGGCCGCGCTGGCGCGCGCCCGCGGCGAGACCGTCCCCGTCCCAGCCAGCCCCAACCTATACGGAGGCCGCGCGTGAAGGTCGCAGCCACGCTCACCGTCAACGGTTTCGCCTACCCGGTTGAGCTCGAGCGGGACACGAGCCTCCTGCGCGCGGTACGCGAGTCGGTCGGGCTGACCGGCTCCAAGGAGGGCTGCGACGACTCGGAGTGCGGCGCCTGCATGATGCTGCTCGACGGCCGTCCGGTGAACTCCTGCTCGTACCTCGCGCTGCAGGCCGAGGGCCGCGAGATCACGACCGTCGAGGGTCTCGCCGGAGGCGACGGGCTCCATCCTCTCCAGACGGCCTTCCTGCAGGAGGGCGGCGTGCAGTGCGGCTTCTGCACGCCCGGGATGCTCGTCTCGGCCACCGCGCTCCTGCGCGACAACCCGCGCCCGACCGAGGAAGAGGTCCGGATCGGCCTCTCCGGCAACCTCTGCCGTTGCACCGGCTACGACGGCATCGTCAAGGCCGTGTTGCGCGTCGCCCAGGACTCCTGAAGCAGGCTCTCGACGCGGGCCGTGACGCCGGGCGTCGCCAGACCGCGATACGCGAGGCTCGTCCGCCGCTCGAGCGCGTCGCTCGCGCTCGCAGCCCATTCCGAGCGCCCCGCGTAGACGATCTGCGCCGCGATGTCCGGGCCGTCTGGGTGGAGCGGCTCCAGCAGCTCGGGACGCCCGTCCGCGAGCGCGACCACGTCGTCGGCGAGCGTGCCGTAGTAGCGGGCGAGATGACCGGCGGTCGTCTGCGGGAGCCCCGTGCGCGACGAGATCCGCGCGGCGACCGAGCCGGCGTCGGCGGCGCCCGGGAGGGGGACCGGGCGGCGGTCGAGCCGGTGCAGGCCGAGCTCGCCCCGGAGCCGGTCGAGCGTCTCCAGGGCGATGCTCCGGTACGTCGTCAGCTTGCCGCCGGCGACGGTGAGCATCCCGGTAGGCCCGCGCAGGTACACGGTCTCCCGGCGCGACGACGCGGTATCGCCCTCCCGACCCGGCAGCACGCGCAACCCGGCCCACGTGAACAGCACCCGGGCACGATCGAGCAGGCGCCCGTCGACGGCGAGCGAAGCCTCGTCGAACACGCGCTCGACGTCCTCCCGAGACGCGACCGCCTCGCCCGGGTCACCCTCGTACAGCGTGTCGGTCGTGCCGAGCAGCAGCCCGCCCTCCCATGGGTACGCGAACGTGACGCGAATCTTGTCCTGCGGGATCGTGAGCGCCGCCGACCACGGCTCCTCGAGCGGGACGAGCACATGCACGCCTTTCGAGAGGCGCACGGCAGGCTCCGCGGTCGGGTCTTCCAGCCGCCGGATCCGGTCGAGCCACGGACCCGTGGCGTTGACGACCGCGCGCGCCGTCACCGTCGTCGCCTCGCCGTCGAGCCGGTCGCGCACCTCGGCGCCGACGACACGGCCGCCGGCGATGCGCAGCTCGACGACCTCGGCGTAGTTGAGCACCGTCGCGCCCGCATGCTCCGCCGCGCGCACGTTCGCCAGACAGAGCCGTCCATCGTGCGTCCACGCGTCGCGGTAGACGCCGCAGCCTTCGAGACCGTCGAGCCGCAGGGCCGGAACGCTGCGGCGCGCCCTCTCCGGCTCGATCAACCCCCCCAGGCGATCGCCGGCGAGCGCGGAGTACGCAGCGAGCCCGAACCGGATCGTCCGCCTTCGATAGGGGCCACCGCGATACACGGGGAACAGGAAGGGCAGCGACGAGACGAGGTGTGGGGCGACGACGCGGAGGAGCGCACGCCGCTCGCGATGCGACTCGCGCACGAGCCGGACGTCCCCCAGGCGCAGGTAGCGCAGGCCGCCGTGGATCAGCTTCGAGGAGGCGCTAGAGGTGGCTCCGCCGAAGTCGCCGCGGTCGAGGAGCGCGACGCGAAGACCCGCCCGGGCGGCCTCGTTGGCGATACCCGCCCCGATGATCCCCCCGCCGACCACGAGCAGGTCGAACGGGGTGCTCCCCAGTGCCTCCCGGGCCGCCGCGCGGCGCTCGGTCACGCTGGCCACAGTGGGTTCGTCCACGCCCGGCGGCCGGCCGGATCGACCACCTCGAGGCGGGCGTACGGAGCCATCTCGGGCAGATCGAGCCGGGCGGTCGTGATCCAGCCGTCGGGCGTCTGCTCGAGCACGTCGGCCGCGTGCCGGTAGCCGAGACGCCCGGCGTTGACCGCCGCCCCGCTCGACACGCCGGTGAGGAGCGTGACCGATCGACATGGGCTGCACCGCGCGACGACGCTGCCGGTTTCGATCTCGATCGCGGTGACGAGCGGCCCCGTGCTGGCGTAGAAGCGGCCGGTGCGAAGCGCCTCGAGCACGCCCTCGCGGCTTCGCTCGCCGCGTACCCACGTCCACGCGTAGTCGGAGTCGAACCCGGGGTGGTGGCTGTCGTCGGCCGCGATCGCGGCGCAGCTCCGGCCGGCCACCAGGAGCTCGTCCCAATGGACGGAGGAGAGGCCACGGCCGATCTCGAGCTCGCAGCCGGCATTGAAGACCTCGATGCCCGAGACTGAGGAAGGGAGCTCCAGCCGGCCGGGCACGACGCCCGTCCAGTACGGGTGGGCGAGGAAGGCAACGCCGCCTGCCGCGACGATCCAGTCGGCGGTGGCGGCGAGGTCGCGGCGCTCGCCCTCCAGCGTGGAGAGCTCACTCTCGAGCCCGAGCGCCAGGACGTGGCCGTCGCGGCCGTCGGAGAGCAGGCAGTTCAACTCCGCGCCTGCGAGTACGAGCAGCCGGTCGCTCGTTGGCGCCTCCGAGCGATGCCAGTGGTCGGTGAGCGCGAGCACGTCGTAGCCGGCCCGCTCGTAGTGGCGTGCGAGCGCACGGGGCGTCAGCTCGCCGTCGGAGTTCGTCGTGTGCGTGTGGAGCGCGCAGCGCAGCCAGTCTCCGTCGTGTCGCCAGGGGGAAACCACGCGGTGAGCCTATTGCAGATACGCCGCATCCTCCCGTACGATCGCACCACACTGCACAAACCAGGAGGGAGCTGCCCGTGGAGGACTATCAAGAGCACGAGTACGAGTTCCTGCGCAGGCTCGAGGAGGAGCGGGTCGACCGGCGCAAGCTGCTCAAACGGGGTCTGGCGGCGGGCGCTGGTCTGACGATCCTCTCGACCCCGGCGAGCGCGTTGGCGATGCGCCAGCGCGTCACGGCCACGCCGCCGCTCAGGGGTCTCGACATCTCGATGGCCGAGCTGATCAAGGAGGCCAAGAAGGAGAACCACCTCAACGTGATCGCTCTGCCGCCGTCGTGGGCGAACTACGGCGAGATCCTGCCCACCTTCACGAAGAAGTACGGGATCGGGATCACGAGCGACAACCCGGAGGGCAGCTCGGCCCAGGAGATCCAGGCCATCGTCTCCCTGAAGGGGCAGAGCCGTGCGCCCGACGTGGTCGACGTCGGCCCGGGCGCGGCGGTCTCGGCCGCCAACGACGGGCTCTTCGCGAAGTACTTCGTCACCAACTTCAAGACGGTGCCGCGCGCGATGAAGGACGGACGCGGCTTTTGGACGGGCGACTACTGGGGGGCGATCGCGTTCGGCGCGAACACCAACGTCGTCGGCGAGGCGCCGACGGACTGGAGCCAGCTGCTCACCGCCGGCTACAAGGTGGCCCTCAACGACGATCCTCGCTCGGCGAACTCTGCGTTTTCCGGCGTGTTCGCGGCCTCGCTCGCGAACGGAGGCTCGCTCAGCGACATCACGCCCGGGGTGGACTTCTTCGCGAAGCTGGCGAAGGCGGGCAAGTTCCAGCCGATCAACGTCACGCCCCAGACGGTCGCCTCCGGACAGACGCCGGTGACGATCGACTGGGACTACAACCAGCTCAGCTACAAGAAGACGTACGCCGGCTCGGGGATCAACTGGAAGGTCACCGTCCCGAAGAGCGGCGTCTACGGCGGGTACTACTGCCAGGCGATCAACGCCACCGCGCCGCACCCGTGGGCGGCACGGCTGTGGGAGGAGTTCCTCTTCTCCGACCAAGGGCAGCTGCTGTGGCTCAAGGGCTACGCCCACCCGGCGAGGTTCACCGACCTCGTCCAACGCAAGGTCGTCCCCAAGGCGCTCATCAGCGCGCTTCCTGCCGCGTCTATCTACGCGCAAGTGAAGTTCGCGAGCCTGAAGCAGATCGAGAACGCCAAGGCGATCGTGGCTGCGCAGTGGGGGCCGAAGGTCCTCGGGGCCTAGGCACCTGGCGACCGCCGAATCCGCCGACGTCAGACGGCCGGGCCTTTCGAGGCCCGGCCGTCGGCGTGTTCCGCTCGCGTGGCTCGGCGTCGTCCCGTTCTTTGCATACGCGACCGCGTTCCTCCTGCTGCCGTCAGCCGTCGTTCTGACGGGCGCCTTCAAGGACGAGGAGGGCAACTTCACGACCGAGAACGTCTCGGAGGTCGTCAACACGCCGCAGTACGTCCACGCCTTCCGGACGAGCATCGAGATCAGTCTCGTCACCGCGGCGGTCGGCGGCCTGCTCGGCATCCTCATGGCCTACGCGGCCGTTCGCGCCGGCACTCCGCGGTTCGTCCGACATACGTTGACGACGTTCTCGGGCGTTGCCGCCAACTTCGCGGGCGTACCGCTCGCCTTCGCCTTCATCGCCACGCTCGGCAACCTCGGCATCATCACGAACTTTCTCAACAACCACTTCGGCTTCAACCTGTACCAGCACGGGTTCTCGCTCTTCACGTTCACCGGCGTCTCCATCGTCTATCTCTACTTCCAGATACCGCTGATGATCCTGGTCATCGCCCCGGCGATCGACGGCCTGCGCACGGAGTGGCGCGAGGCCTCGGCGAACCTCGGCGGCACGAGCTATCCAGTACTGGCGCCACATCGGCGTGCCGATCCTGCTGCCGTCGATTCTCGGCGCGATGATCCTGCTCTTCGGGAACTCGTTCTCTGCCTATGCCACCGCGTATGCGCTGACCGGGGGCTCCATCAACCTCGTGCCCCTGATCATCGGCCAGAACATCGGCGGCGACGTGCTCTCGAACCCGCAGCTGAGCGAGGCGCTGGCGTTCGGCATGATCGTCGTGATCTCGATCTCGATGATCCTCTACTTGCTCGTGAACCGGTGGGCATCGAGGTGGATGAGGTGAGGCAGCGCATGTCCGTGTCGGCGGCGTTCTGGCTGCTGCTGGGTGCGACGTACTTCATCGTCCCGCTCGTCGCGACGCTGCTCTTCAGCCTTCAGAGCGGGTACAACAGGAGCTACAGCCTCAGCGCCTACAGCACGTTGATCCACGATCACCAGTTTTGGAAGACGCTGCGCCTCTCCCTCGTGCTCTCGCTCGAGACGATCGTGATCAGCCTGCTGCTGCTCGTGCCGACGGCGTACTGGGTGCACCTCAAGCTGCCGCGCGTGCGGCCGTACATCGAGTTCCTCACGATCCTTCCGTTCGTGATCCCGCCGATCATCCTGGTCGTCGGCCTGCTCCAGATGTACAACGGGACGTTCCACGCGCCGCTCTGGTACCTCGAGAAGCCGTACTTCTTCCTCGTCTCGGCCTACGTGATCCTTGCGTTTCCCTACGTGTACCGCTCGCTCGACGCCGGCTTTCGCGCGATCGACGTCCATACGCTGACGGAGGCGTCGCAGAGCCTCGGCGCGCCGTGGCGGACGACCCTGGCGCGCGTGATCATCCCCAACATCCGCGCCGCCGCGCTCGGCGGCGCCTTCCTCACCCTGGCGATCGTGATGGGCGAGTTCACGATCGCGAGCCTCGCGCTCTTCAGCACCTTCCCCGTGTACATCAACCTCGTGAACCAGGAGCAGATCTTCGAGGCGGCGGCGCTCTCACTCGTGAGCTTCGGCATCACCTGGGCCGCGATGCTCGGACTGCTGGCGGTCGGCGGCGGGCCCGGTCGCAGACGGGCCGGAGCGGGAGCGGCTGACTGATGCCAGCACACGTCGAGCTGCGGGAGCTGCGGCGGTCGTTTGGACCCGTCGTCGCCTTGCAGGGGATCAACATCTCGCTCGAGACAGGCGAGTTCGTCTCGCTCCTCGGGCCGAGCGGTTGCGGCAAGACGACAGCGCTCCGACTCGTCGCGGGCTTCGACCGACCGAACTCGGGCAGCATCGTCGTGGACGGCAAGGACATCACCGGCATGCCCCCCAACAAGCGGGACATGGGCATGGTCTTCCAGGCCTACAGCCTCTTCCCCAACATGACAGCGGCCCAGAACGTGGAGTACGGACTGCGGATCCGCAAGAAGCCTCGCTCGGATCGGCGCGCCCGCGTCGACGAGCTGCTCGAGCTCGTCGGTCTCGGCCACGCTGGCGGTCGCTACCCGCATCAGCTGTCGGGCGGGATGCAGCAGCGTGTCGCGCTCGCGCGGGCGCTGGCCATCGAGCCGAGCGTGCTGCTTCTCGACGAACCGCTCTCGGCGCTCGATGCCAAGGTCCGGGTCCAGCTGCGTGAAGAGATCCGTCGCATCCAGCTGGAGCTCGGGATCACCACCATCTACGTCACGCACGACCAGGAGGAGGCGCTGTCGATCTCCGATCGGGTCGCGGTCATGTACGGCGGTAAGATCGAGCAGATCGGGTCTCCCGCCGACATGTACGGCAGTCCAGCGACTCCGTTCGTCGCAGAGTTCATCGGCACGATGAACCGCCTTACGGCGACGGTCGCGGACGACGGGACGATCGACTACCTCGGTCTGCGGCTTCCGGTCGAGGCCGCGCGCGGCCTGCCGCACGGCGAGCGAGTTCTCTGTCTCGTCCGACCCGAGATCGTCGACGTGGTCGCGGCTGCTGACGCTCCCCGCCTCGACGGCGTTCTCGTCGGCGAGGTCGTCTCGCGGATCTTTCTCGGCTCGGTCACTCGCGTTCGCGTCGAGGATCAAGAGCGCAATCTCGTCGCCGACCTCTCCAGCGCCGAAGCGGCTCCACTCGCGGTGGGGACCAGCGTCGTCGCGAGCTTCCCGCCGGACGGTGGGAAGCTGCTCAGCCTGGCCGATCAGCCAGCGTCCGCCGTGCCAGACCCGGACGATCGCTGAAGATCCCATCGACCCCGAGCTCGGCAAGTTGCAGCATGCGGGCAGGATCGTTCACGGTGAAGACCGTCGTCACAAGTCCCAGCGCGTGGGCCTTCGCTAGACCTCGCTCGGTCACCCGAGGGGCGCGAAAGCCGACGCCCCAGGCGTAGGCCGCGGCACGACGGATGGACACGTGATATCCGAGGTGCTGGAGGACCCGCAGCTCCGGACGCAGCCGTCGTGTGTGCAGGAGTGCGGACCGCTCGAACGACAGGACGATGTCCTCTCGGTCGAGCATCTCGACCGTGCGTCGCACGATGTCGTGCTTGCGATAGAGCCTGGCGCTCTTCAGCTCCACCATCAGACCGATGCGACCGCGAATGACCTCCAGCACCTCGTCGAGGGTCGGGATACCCACCTCACGTAGCTCGACGAGTCGACGTCGACGGAGCGGGCCTTGCAGTGACGTCAGCCGGTCGAGGTCGAGGTCGTGGAAGACGACGAGCGCGCCGTCGGACGAGGCCTGCACGTCGAACTCGACGAAGTCGGCGCCGTCGGCGATCGCGCGCTCGAACGCCGGCAGCGTGTTCTCCCGCTCGTCCGCCGACGCGCCGCGGTGCGCGATCACCCACGTCATCCGACGAGGCGCCGCACAAGTGCGAGGTCGATGCCGTCGACGATCTCGTCCGCGCGCGCGAGTCGCTCGTCGGGCAGCGTGCCCCTGACGGCGATGCAGCGCACGCCTGCGTCCTTCGCCGACGCCACGCCCGCCTCGGTGTCCTCGAACGCCACCACGTCCGGCGCCTCCTCGCCGAGCAGGGAAAGCGCGCGCAGGTAGCCCTCCGGATGCGGCTTGCCGCTCGTGACGTCGTCCGCCGCGACGACGGCGCGAAAGCACTCCGCGAGACCGGCGGCGGCGACCACCGGCTCGATCTCGCGCCGGTACGCGCCCGAGACGACGGCGACGGGAACGCGGGCCGCCGCGTGGCGCACAGCCACGCGGATCGTCTCGGGGACGGTCGAGCCGTCGGCCGCACCACGGTACAGCTCGATCCGCTCCTCGACCAGGCGCTCGAGCTCCTCCCCCTCGACCCCTAGCCAACCGCCGATGATCGCCTCCTCCGAGCTGCCGGCGAGCAGGGTGAAGTACTGCTCCTCGGTCAGGGGCCGCCCGTGCGCGGCGAACAGCTGCGCGTAGATCGCGTACAGGACCGGCTCGTCGTGGGAGAGCGTGCCGTTGAAATCGAAGATGATCGCTCGCACAGCACGCATCCGGCGGGCAGCCTACTGTCGCGGCGGGATGCCGCTCGACGCCTTCGCTCTCGCGCTCGGCTCGGCGTTCCTGCACGCGCTCTGGAACCTCCTGCTCGCACGTGAGCGAGACCCGGAGGCGGCGACGGCGGTCGCCTTGACCGTCGCCGTCGTCGTCTTCGCGCCGGTCGTCGCCGTCGTGTGGGACGTCGAGAGCGCCGTGTGGCCGTACGTCGCCGTCACGTCCGTCCTGCAGCTCGCGTACTTCGTGCTCCTCACGACCGCCTACCGCCGGGCGGAGCTGTCGGTCGTCTACCCGATCGCCCGCGGGCTCGCGCCCGTGCTCGTGCTGCTGATCGGGGTCGTCGCGCTCGGTGCTGGCGTCGGCCCCGCCCAGGCGCTCGGCGTTTGCCTCGTCGGGCTCGGCGTGCTCCTCGTCCGCGGCCTCGGATCGCGGCGGGACGTGGAGGGGATCCTCTTCGGGGTCGCCGTCGCGTCGTGCATCGCCTCGTACACGCTCGTCGACAAGCACGGCATCGAGTATGCGAGCCCGATCGTCTACCTCGAGCTCGGAATGACGCCCGCGACGGTCGGGTATCTCGTGCTGCTGCTGTCGCGCCCGCAAGGCGCCGCACGCGTGCGCGCCGCAGTGGGGCCGGCGCCGGCAGCGGCAGGCCTTCTCTCCTACGGTGCCTACGTGCTCGTTCTGGCAGCCTTGCTGCGCGCTCCGGCCGCAGCGGTCGCCGCCGTGCGGGAGACGAGCGTCCTCATCGCCGCGGCGCTCGCGGCGCCGATCCTGGGCGAGCGAGTCGGCCCGGTCCGACTCGGCGGAGCGGTGCTCGTCGTCGCAGGGGTTGCCCTCATCGCGCTCGACTGACGGCGGCGCGCCACTCCTCGCGCCGGTGCGCGACCTCCTCGGCGCCCATCCGCGGCTCGTAGCGCGTGCCGCGACGGATGAGCGAGGCGAGCTCGGCAGTGCCGGCCCAGACCCCGGTCGCGAGCCCGGCGAGCGCAGCTGCCCCGAGCGCCGTCGCCTCCGCGTCGGCCGCTGTCTCCACCGCACAGCCGAGAAGGTCGGCCTGGAACTGCATCAGGAACCCGTTGGCGCTCGCGCCGCCGTCGGCGCGAAGCACGCCGACGCCGATCGGGAGCACGTCGAGCACGTCGGCGACCTGGTGCGCGATGCCCTCGAGGGCGGCCCGGACGAGGTGGGCCCGCGTCGTGCCGCGGCTGAGGCCGCAGATGAGGCCGCGCGCATCGGGATCCCAGTAGGGCGAGCCGAGGCCGGTGAGCGCGGGCACGAAGGAGACACCCTCGGTCGACTCGACCTGTGCGGCGAGCTCCTCGCTCTCGGCGGCGGAGGCGATCACCCCGAGCCCGTCGCGGAGCCACTGCAGCGCAGCGCCGCTGGTCAGCACCGCGCCCTCGGCGGCGGCTTGAGGGAGTGCTCCGGGGGCGACGGCGACCGCTGTCTTCAGCAGCCCGGCCGCGACCGGCCCGGCGAGCGACCCGAGGTTCGCCAGCACGAAGCTCCCCGTCCCGTACGTGGCCTTGGCCTCGCCCCGTGCGAAGCAGCCCTGCCCGAAGAGCGCTGCCTGCTGGTCGCCGGCGATCCCGGCCACGGGGATCGTCGCCCCGAGCAGCGACGCCTCGGCGGCGATGCCCGAGGACGCCACGACGCGGGGCAGGAGCGCGCGGTCGACGGAGAAGAGCTCGAGCAGCTCGTCGTCCCACTCGCGCCGCTCGAGGTCGAAGAGCAGCGTGCGCGAGGCGTTGGTCTGGTCCGTGACGTGCGCGGCGCCGGCGGTCAGCTTCCAGACGAGCCACGAGTCGATCGTGCCGAAGGCGAGCTCCCGCGGCGGGCGCGGCGTGCGCGAGAGTATCCACTCGAGCTTCGTGGCGGAGAAGTACGGGTCGGGGATGAGCCCCGTGCGTGCGCGGATCACGTCGGCCGGAAGCTCGCGGCAGCGTTCGGCGGTGCGCCGGTCCTGCCACACGATGGCCGGGTGTACCGGGTGCCCGGTGCGCCGCTCCCAGACCACGGTCGTCTCCCGCTGGTTCGTGACGCCGATCGCTCGGAGCTCGCTGGCCCGCGTCCCCGCGTCGGCGAGCGCCGCCTCGGCCGTCGCGAGCACCGACCTCCAGATCTCCTCGGGATCGTGCTCGACCCAGCCGGGTCGCGGGAAGCCCTGCGTCACCTCCTGGTAGCCGCGCCCAACGGGACGCAGGCCTTCGTCCACCACCAGACACGTCGTCCCCGTGGTGCCTTGGTCGATGGCGAGGATCATCGGTGCGCGGCGACGCTCGTCTTCTCGTGGCGGTAGAAGCGGACGTGCTCGGCGGGGAGCGGCGTGTGGCCGAGGATCAGGTCGGCGGCCTTCTCGGCCACCATCATCGTCGGCGCGTAGATGTTCGCGTTTGTCACGTTCGGGAAGACCGAGGCATCGACGACGCGGAGGCCGTCCACGCCGTGCACCCGCATCGTGGCTGGGTCGACGACCGACAGCTCGTCCAGCCCCAGCCGACAGGTGCATGACGGGTGCAGCGCCGTCTCGGCGTCGTGCGCCACCCAGTCGAGGATCTGCTCGTCGGTCTCCACCTCAGCCCCGGGGGACAGCTCGCCCGCGTCGAACGGCTCGAACGCGGGCTGGCCGAGGATGTTCCGTGCGACGCGGACCGCTTCCACCCACTCGCGCCGGTCGAGCTCCGTGGAGAGGTAGTTGAAACGGAGCGCCGGGTGGCGACGGGGGTCGCGCGAGACGATCTTGACCGTGCCGCGCGTGTCCGCGTACATCGGCCCCACGTGCACCTGGTAGCCGTGACCGCCCGCCGGCTGGGAGCCGTCGTAGCGGATCGCCAGCGGGAGGAAGTGGAGCATCAGGTTCGGGTACTCGACCTCGTCGTTCGAGCGCACGAACCCGCCCGCCTCGAAGTGGTTCGACGCTCCGGGGCCGTCGCGGAAGAAGAGCCAGCGGAACCCGACCCACGGCCGGTTGCGCCACTTCATCGCCGGCGCGACCGAGACCGGCTGCTTGGACGCGTGCTGCACGTAGACCTCGAGGTGGTCCTGCAGGTTCTCCCCCACTCCCGGCAGGTCGTGCACGACGTCGACGCCGAGTCCGCGGAGCTCGTCCGCGTTCCCCACGCCTGAGAGCTGCAGCAGCTGCGGCGAGTTGATCGCGCCGCCGCAGAGGATCACCTCGCCGGCGTGCAGAGTCTCGAGCCCGCCGCGCCGCGCGACCTCGACACCGACCGCGCGCTTACCGGCGAACACCACGCGGGTCACGAGCGCGCCGCAACGCACCTCGAGGTTGGGCCGGTCGAGCACGGGGTGGAGGTACGCACGCGCCGCGCTCAGCCGCCGCCCGCGCTGGATGTTGCGGTCGAACGCCGCGAAGCCTTCCTGCCGGAAGCCGTTGACGTCGTCGGTGAGCGGGTAGCCGGCCTGCTGCACGGCCTCGAAGAAGGCCGCGAAGAGCGGGTTGGTGACGGGGCCCCGCTCGAGCACGAGCGGCCCGTCGGCGCCTCGGAACTCGTCACCCCCTGCCAGACAGGTCTCCAGGCGGCGGAAGTACGGGAGGCAGTGCGCGTAGTCCCACGACTCCATGCCTGGCGCCGCGGCCCATTTCTCGTAGTCGAGCGGGTTGCCCCGCTGAAAGATCATGCCGTTGATCGACGACGAGCCGCCGAGCACCTTGCCCCGGGCGTGGTAGATGCGGCGCCCGTCCATGAACGGCTCCGGCTCCGACTCGTAACGCCAGTCGTAGAACCGGCTGCCGATGGGAAACGCGAGCGCGGCCGGCATCTGGACGAAGACGTCCCACCGGTAGTCCGGCCGACCTGCCTCGAGCACGAGCACCCGCCTCGACGGGTCGGCGCTGAGCCGGTTGGCGAGCGCGGAGCCGGCGGAGCCGCCGCCGACGATGACGACGTCCCAGGCCGGCTGGTTCACGCGAGCTGCCGCTGCCGCCAGCGCTCGGTGTCGGCGACGTCGTTGAACGTGAAGACATGAAGCCCGGTGATCTTGCGCTCGGCGTCCGCCAGCGCCGGTGCCAGCCCTCGCAGCAGCGGATCGGGGCTGAAGCCATCGGGTCGCAGCATCCGCGTGACCCAGCTGCCGTGGGTGCGCAGGAAGCGCGCGGACTCCCCCAGGCCGATCTTCGTCGACACGCGGATCAGCTTCGTCCGGGGAACCGCACCGGGAATGCCGATCCAGATCGGCAGGCGCGTGCCGCGGCGCCAGACCTCGTTCACCCACGCCACGGTGACCTTGGTGTCGAAGCAGATCTGGCTGACGATGTAGGTCGCGAAGCGCGCCTTGGCGAACATGGCCTGGATCGTCGTCTCGTCGTCGATCAGCGGGTGGCTCTCCGGGTAGCCGCTGATGCCGAGCTCGGCGAACGGATGCCCGAGCTCGGCCAGTGCCTCGAGGAGCGGCGCGGCGCCGTCGAACTCGCCTGCGGGCTCCTGTGCGTCGCCTGCGATCACGAACACGTCGCGCACGCCTAGCTCGTCGAGCCGCGACACGAGGTCGGCGAGATGCGCACGATCGCGCACGAGCCGGGCGGACAGATGCGGGATCACGTCGTAGCCCTGCCCGATCAGACCCTCGACGCAGTCGATGGAGTGCTCGAGGCCGCGGCTGGGCGAGACGGTGACCGTCAACGTGACGTCGCGCGGGACGTGCGCGAGAACCGCCTCCTCGACGCCGTCGAGCGGCAACACCTCGTAGCGTGGCCGGCGCAGGAGCTCGGCGACGGTGGTCGGGGGAGCTGAGACCGAGCCCATCACACGAACGCGTCCGGGAACGACGCCTTCCGGCGCTCGATCCACTCGCGGAGCTCCTCGTCGACCGCCTCGTCGAGCGGCGGCGCCTCGTACTGCTCGAGCGCCTGCTTCCAGGCCGCGTTGGCACGCACGGAGGCGTCCCTCGCGCCCTCCGCCTCCCACTGCTCGTAGCTCGCGTTGTCCGCCAGCGGCGAGCGGTAGAACGCAGACTCGAAGTTGGCCAGCGTGTGCGGGTGGCCGAGGAAGTGCTGGCCTGGCCCATTGGTGAGGATCGCGTCGAGCGCCTGGCCGTTCTCGGACAGGTCGACGCCCTTGCAGAACGCGTGCCAGGCGCCGCACTGGTCGACGTCGAGCATGAACTTCTCGTAGCCCATCGTCAGCCCCCCTTCGAGCCAGCCGGCCGCGTGGAGGACGAGGTTGACGCCGGCGAGGATCGTCGGCTGCATGGTGTTCGCCGACTCGTAGGCCGCCTGGGCGTCGGCGAGCTTCGAGGCCGTGAGCGCGCCGCCCGAGCGGAACGGCACGCCAAGGCGCCGGGCGAGGGCGGCCATCACGTACAGCATCATCGCCGGCTCCGGGGTGCCGAAGGTCGGGGCCCCCGTCTGCATGGACATCGAGGACGCGAACGAGCCGAGCACGACCGGGGCGCCGGGCCGCACGAGCTGGCAGTACGCCATGCCGGCGAGCGCCTCGGCGAGCGTCTGCGTCGCGGCTCCCGCTGCGGTCGCGGGGCTCATCGCCCCCGCGAGGATGAACGGCGTGATCAGCACAGCCTGGTTCGCCTCCGCGTAGACGCGCGCGGCGCCGAGCATCGTGGCGTCCCAGACGAGCGGGGAGTTGGCGTTGGCGAGGCTGATGATCACCGTGTTGTGCTCGAGGAAGTCCGCGCCGAACACGATGCGCGCCATCTCCACCGTGTCCTCCGCCCGCGACGGGTGCGTCACGGAGCCCATGAACGGCTTGTCGGAGTAGCGCAGGTGCGCGTAGACCATCTCGTAGTGACGCTTGTTCACGGGCAGATCGACGGGCTCGCACACCGTTCCGCCCGAGTGGTGCAGCCACGGCGACACGTACGCAAGCTTCACGAAGTTGCGGAAGTCCTCGATCGTGCCGTAGCGGCGGCCGCCGTCGAGATCGCGCACGAACGGCGAGCCGTACGCGGGCGCGAGCACGGTGTTCATGCCGCCGAGCTCGACGCTCCGCTCGGGATTCCGCGCCACCTGCGTGAACCGCGCGGGCGCCGTCGCCTGGACGAGCTCTCGTGCGAGACCGCGGGGGAAGCGGACCCGTTCGCCCTCGATCTCCGCCCCGGCGCCGCGCAGGCGGTCGAGCGCGTCGGGCGCGTCGCGGAAGTCGATGCCGACCTGCTCCAGGATCGTGTCCGCGTTGTGCTCGATCAGCTCCAGGCCCTCGTCGGAGACCACCTCGAACGGGGTCAGCGTGCGGGTGATGAAGGGGACGCTCTCGGCGACGGCGTGCAGGCGTGCGGCCTGGCGCCCGGCGCGGCCGCCGCTGCGGCGGCCTCTCGTCTCGGTCATGCGGTTCTCCTTTTCCTGCTTGCCGGCGCAAGACCGGAATCCACTCCCGTGGATTCCGGTCGCGCGAAAATCCCTGCAGGCGTCCGCTGCCGCGGCCGCGGCACTCTCTTCACCTCGAGCCTCCCGTCGCGGTACGGCGCCGCCGGGAGCGAGTCTCGGACGAGGAGGTGCGACGCGGCGGCAAGGTCACCACCGCGGCCAGCCGTTGGTAGGGGTCGATGTCGTGCGGAATGGCCATCGCGTGCACGAAGTGCTCCTGGAAGCGTGGTTCGACGGCGGTCTCGATCTTCTCCACGTTACGGACGACCTCCTCGATCTCGGCACGTGCGGCGCGGTTGAGGAGGGCGATCCGGGCCCCGGTGCCGGCCGCGTTCCCGGCCGCGGTCACCTGCTCGGGCGCGCAGTCGGGGACGAGCCCGAGCACGAGCGCGTGGACCGGGTCGATGTGGGTGCCGAAGGCACCGGCGAGCCGGATGCGGTCGACCCGCTCGAGCCCGTAACGTTCGAGCAGGAGCTGGCAGCCGGCGTGAAGCGCGGCCTTCGCGAGCTGGATCTGGCGGATGTCGTTCTGCGTGATCGCGAGCTCGGGCTCCCCCGCGTGCAGCACGTAGGAGAACGTGCGACCGTCGGCCACGATGCGCGGGGTCCGATCGGCCAGCGCCCCGTCGATCGTCCCGTCGGTGGTCACGATCCCCGCGAGGTGGAGCTCGGCCACGGCCTCGATGATCCCCGAGCCGCAGACGCCCGTCACGCGCGCCTCCGCGAACCCCGGCTCATCCGACCACGCCTCGCAGCCGATCACGCGGTAGCGCGGCTCGAGCGTCTCCGGGTCGATACGCACCCGTTCGATCGCACCCGGCGCGGCGCGCTGGCCGCACGAGATCTGCGCGCCCTCGAACGCCGGGCCGGTCGGGCTCGACGCGGCGAGCAGGCGCTCGCGGTTGCCGAGCACGATCTCCGCGTTCGTGCCGACGTCCACGATCAGGTTCACCTCGTCGCCGAGGTGAGGGCCCTCGGAGAGGATCACGCCGGCGGTGTCCGCGCCCACGTGGCCGGCGATGCACGGGAGGACGTACACGCGGGCACCCGGGTGGACGGGGAGCCCCAGCTCGGACGCACGCCGACGCACGGCCTCGTCGACCGTGAGCGCAAACGGCGCGCCGCCGAGCTCGGTCGGGTCGAGCCCGAGCACGAGGTGGTGCATGACGGGATTACCGACGAGGGTGAGCTCCAGAATGTCCGTCCGCTCGACGCCCGCGTCGCGAGCGAGCTCGGCCGTGAGCTTGGCGAGACAGCCGCGCACGGTCTTCGTCAGCTCCTTCTGCGAGCCGGGATGCATCATCACGTAGGAGACACGGCTCATCAGATCCTCGCCGAACCGGATCTGCGGGTTCATCGCGCCGGCGGAGGCGAGCACCTCGCCGCTCGCGAGGTCGCAGAGATGGCCCGCCACGGTCGTCGACCCCACGTCGAAGGCGATGCCGTACGCCTGGTCGTGCAGACCCGGCCAGAGGCCCGTGATCGTGTCGCCGTCGTGGACGGCCGCGGTCACGCGCCACTCGCCTCCACGCAACGTTCTTTGCAAATTGTCTAGTACGCTCTGGTCGACATCGAGACCCGCCAGCCCCCATTCGCGCTCGAGCGCCTCCTTCAGGCGGCGCAGGTCGCTCGCCGGGTTGGCGAGGTCGGGCTCCGCGACCTCCACGTAGTGGAGGCGGACGACGGGGTCGACCTCGATCGGGTGCGCGTCCGCCTCCTTGCGCACGACCTGCCGGTAGACCTGGCTCTCCGGCGGCACGTCGATCACCACGTCGGCGGCGATCGCGGCCGTGCAGCCGAGGCGGCGGCCATCCAAAAGGCCGCGGTCGGCGGCGTACGCCCGCTCGACCTCGCTGACCGGCGTGAGGCTGGCCGCGGAGGAGGAGATCCCGTGCTTCGCGTGCTCGCCCTCGGACACCTCCACCTGGCAGCGACCGCAGATGCCGCGCCCGCCGCAGACGGAATCGAGGTCGACGCCGAGCCGTCGCGCGGCATCGAGCACGGTCGTGCCTGTCTCGACGCGTCCCCGCCGGCCGGATGGCGTGAAGACGACGAGGCGCTCGCTCACGACGAGGCGGGTGTCCTCCGCCGCGCGTCGCGGCCGCCGCGGCGGCCGCCCTGTGCCTCCTGGCCGCCGTTATCGCCGTGCCGTGCGATCCAGGCGGCGCAGTGCGGGTCGTTGCCCATCATCACGTCGGCGGCATGGATCGCCTGGCGCAGCTCGGCATGGAGCGGGCTCGTGATCGCCGAGGTGAGGCCGGACGCCATCGCCATCGGCAGAAAGGCCGCGTTCAGGCCGGTGCGGTTCGGCAGGCCGAAGCTGACGTTCGACGCGCCGCAGGTGGTGTTCACGCGGAGCTCCTCGCGCAGCCGGCGCACGAGCCGGAACACCTGGCGACCGGCCGTGCCCATGGCCCCGATCGGCATCACGAGCGGGTCGACGACGACGTCCTCCCTGGAGATGCCGTGATCGGCAGCGCGCCCGACGATCTTCCGTGCCACCTCGAAGCGGACGTCCGGATCCTCGGAGATGCCCGTCTCGTCGTTCGAGATCGCGACGACTGCCGCGCCGTGCCGGGCGACGAGCGGCAGCACGCGCTCCATCTGCTCGTCCTCGCCGGTGACGGAGTTGACGAGCGCCTTCCCCTGGTAGACGGCAAGGCCCGCCTCGAGCGCCTCCACGATCGACGAGTCGATCGAGAGCGGCACGTCGGTGATCGACTGCACGAGCTGGATGGTGTACGCCAGGATCGCGGGCTCGTCGGCGAGAGGGATGCCGGCGTTCACGTCGAGCATCTGCGCCCCCGCCTCCACCTGCGCGATGGCGTCGGCGACGACGGTGTCGAAGTTGCCCGTGCGCATCTCCTCGGCCAGCTTGGGTCGGCCCGTGGGGTTGATCCGCTCGCCGATGATCACGAACGGCCGGTCGAAGCCGATCACCGCATCGCGTGTGGCCGAGCTGAGGACGGTCTCGCTCATTCGTTCTCCTTCCCGTACTGGCGTACAAGGCGTTCCAGGTCGTCGGTCGTGTAGCCCTCGTCCAGCCGGGCGGCCTCGCCGGCCGCCTCGGCCTCGAGATCGTCGCCGCAGGCGCGGGTCTCGCGCCGCCACTCCTCGAGGTACGCGTCGGTTCCGATCAGGCCGGCACGCATCGCAGCCGCATCGATCGCCTCCTGAAAGCGCTCCGGCAGCTCGGCCTTCGTGGCGTCGCGACGCCCAGCCTTGGCAATCACCTGCGCCGGAATGTCGCGCCACCAGATCACGGTCAGATCAGCCACCGACACCTCCGGCAACGAAGCGCTCGAGCGACGGCTGCAGCTCGCCGTAGCCGGTGCGGCGGCGCTCGAACGCGAGTCCGAGGTACGCAGCCGCGGCCCGTGCCCGCTCGGTGAGCTCATCGTCGTCGGTCTGCGCGAGATAGAGGACGCGCTCGTAGTTGCCGAACACCAGCGGCAGGAGCTCCGGGTGGCGGTCGAGCTTGAGCGAGCGCACGACGAGCGCGTCGAAGTGCCGGGCGAGGAAGTCGGTGAGGTAGAACGTCGCCGGCTCGGCGTCGTGCATCGCCTCCCAGGCGGCATTGCCGGCGAAGAAGCCGTAGCAGTGGGCGCCGGGGAGCCGCTCGACGCCGTGCTCCTCCAGGACCCGGTCGAGCGCGCCACCCGTGCCACAGTCCGCATACGCGACGAAGATACGCGCATAACGGCCCTTTGCCTCGCGCAGCTTCGCGTCGACGGCGGGCGCGATGCGTTCCGGCCGCGAGTGGAGCTTCCCCGGCAGGCAGCGCACCGTCACGTGCATCCAGCCGTTGAGCCGGACGACCGCCAGCACCTCGCGGGCGATCGCGCCGCAGGCCAGGATGAGGACCTCCGGGTCGGCCGGAGCCTCGAAGTCGACGTCCTCGTCAAGAAGCTGCGGCAGTTGCTGCACGACGTGCCAGGACCAGGGCCTGGGCGGTCTCGGCCGCGACGGCGGCGTCGCGGCAGTACGCGTCGGCGCCGACCGCCTTGCCGAACTCCTCGTTCAGCGGCGCGCCGCCGACGAGCACGATGTAGTCGTCGCGGATGCCCTTCTCCTGCATCGTGTCGATCACGACCTTCATGTACGGCATCGTGGTCGTCAGGAGCGCGGACATGCCGAGGATCTCGGGCTGGTGCTCCTCGAGCGCTTCCAGGTAGTTCTCGACGGGGTTGTTGATGCCGAGGTCGATCACCTCGAAGCCGGCGCCCTCGAGCATCATCGCCACGAGGTTCTTGCCGATGTCGTGGATGTCGCCCTTGACGGTGCCGATCACCACCTTGCCCATGCGGTCGGCGCCGGTCTCGGCCAGGAGCGGGCGCAGGATCTCCATGCCCGCCTTCATGGCGTTGGCGGCGAGCAGCACCTCGGGCACGAAGAGGATGCCGTCGCGGAAGTCGATGCCGACGATGCGCATGCCCTCGACGAGCGCGTCGCTCAGGACCTTGTCCGGCGACCAGCCGCGCTCGAGCAGGATGTTCGTGCCCTCGGTGATCTCGTCCGCGAGCCCGTCGTAGAGGTCGTCGTGCATCTGCGCGACGAGCTCGTCGTCGGTCAGAGAGGTGAGGTCGATCTCGTCGTCGGCCATCTCGTTTCCCGGTACGTGTTCCGTATTGTGGAACAGTGCTGTATCCTGGAACATTGTAGCCCTGATGTCGGCGCCAGTGCAATCCGTCGAGCGCGCGTTCGGGATCCTGAGCGCGGTCGCCGCACGCTCGGCGGGCGTGACTGCGCTCGCCCAGCGCCTCGCCCTCCCGAAGAGCACCGTCGCGCGCCTGCTCGGCACCCTCGAAGAGCTGGGGGCGGTCGAGCGCGTCGAGGGGACCCGCTGGCGAATCGGACCCGGTGTCGCCGCGCTGGCAGGCGCCATGTCGCCCGAGCAGAGCCTCCCCGCGCTCGCCCGGCCGCACCTCGCCGGGCTCGTCCACGACCTCGGCGAGGCCTCCGGGCTCGCGCTGCCCGACGGCTACTCCGTGCACTACGTCGAGCAGGTCGAGTCCGACAACCCCGTGCAGGTGCGCGACTGGACGGGAACACGCGCGCCGATGCACGCCGCACCGTCCGGCCTCGTCCTGCTCGGCGAGTGGCCCCAGGACGCGATCGAGGGCTACCTCGCACGCGACCTCGAGCAGCTGACACCGCGAACGGTCGTCGATCCGGTCGCGCTGCGCGCACGCCTTGCCAAGGTGCGCGAACTCGGCTACGCCTGGGGCCGCGAGGAGTTCGCGGTGGGAATCACCTCGGTCGCCGCTCCGGTGCGCGACGGGCAGCGGCACGCGATCGCCGCGATCCACTGCCACGGGCCCGCCTACCGCTTCCCGGCACCCGGGCAGGAGGACGAGATCGCCGCGCGCGTGGTCGCGGCGGCCGGCGCACTCAGCCGGCGGCTCGCCGCCTGAGCTTCGCGGCCGCTGCGATCCCTGTCTGCACGGCCGTCTCCGTGTACCACGTGCCGAGGTAGTCGCCGGCGAGGTAGACGGGGTCGAGCGGACGCGTCAGCGCCGGCTGCAGGAGGCTTCGCCCCACACGCGGGTACGGCAGCCCTCGCTCCCAGCGCTGGATCACCGTCTCCTCCACGATCCCGCGCGCCTCGGGGAAGAGCTCGTGCAGGTCGGCGACGAAGCGCTCCGCAATCGTCTCGTCGTCCAGACCCTCGAGCCGGCGCGCAAAGCCCGCTGCGGCGTAGACCATGAGGCTCCCGCCCGCTCGCCGGCGAGGACCGCCACGCAGGACGTTGGCGGTGTTGAACAGCATGCTGAAGGAGCGCTTCGGGGTGGCGAGCGCGTAGAGGTCGTCCCACGGCATCGGCCCCGCCTCGCGCGTGAGAAACGCCCCGACGACGTAGGGGCCGTAGGGAATCCGCCCGAGCGCCGCGGCCGTGTCCTCCGGCAGTCCGGGAACGATCTCCCGTGTCACGTACGCCGGCGTGGCGACGACCGCTGCGCCGGCATCGACGGTGTGCTCCGCTCCGTCCTGCTCGAAGCGGACACGGACCCCGTCGCCGGCGCGCTCGACCGACCGCACCGGGGCGCACGTGCGGATGCGCCCGCCCAGCCCCGCCGCGAGCGACTCGATTGCCGCGCCCGAGCCGCCGAGGACGTTGCGGGAGAGCCCTCCCCGTCGGTCCCAGACGAGGTGGAAGTACCCGACGCCGTACCCGGCCGCGAGCTCTTCGGGCTCGCCGGACGACCGCGTGAGGGTCGAGCGGAAGAGCAGGTCGGCGTCCTCCGGGAGGATTCCGATGAACTGCGCGAACGAGCGGTCGTCCAGGAACTCGAGCATTCGCTGCTGCCTCGCCGCCGGGTCTTCGCCCTCGCGCGGCGCCGCGACGGCCGCATAGCGGCGTACCGCGACTCGCAGCTTCACGCCGGCGCGGATGAGCGCGACCCTCGCGCGGAGGGATACGGGGAGCCGGAACGGGAACAGCTCGACGGGGCCGCGCGCCACGAGCTTGCCGTTCAGCGACACCGCTGCGAGACGCCCAGGCGCGGGCCGGAGCTCGACGCCGGCCGCCGCGAGCAGCCGGCCGGAGGCGCTGTCGGGCCCGCTGAACACGTGGGCGCCGAAGTTCAGCCAGTAGTCGCCGCGCCGCTCGGAGCGGATGCGCCCGCCGAGCCGGTCGGACGCCTCCAGCACGAGCACGTCATGGTCCCGCAGCTCCCACGCCGCCGCGAGCCCTGCAATGCCCCCGCCGACGACGACGATCTGCGGCACGCGGCGAGCCTAGGCTGGTACGGCGGCTGCGAGGAAGTCGCCCACCCGCTCGAGGGCGCGCGCCAGGTTCTCGCGCGAGTTGGCGTACGAGACGCGCATGTAGCCCTCTCCGTACGCCCCGAAAGCGGTGCCGGCGAGCATCGCAACACCCACCTCGTCGAGCAGGCGGTTCTGCAGCTCGCGGGCGCCCATCCCCGTCCGCGAGATGTCGGGAAAGGCGTAGAACGCGCCGCTCGGCACGATGCACGAGACGCCGGGCAGCTCGTTGAGGCCGGCGACGACGAGCTCGCGGCGGACGCGGAACTCCTGCAGCATCGCCTCCACGTCGTCCATCGGGCCGGTCAGCGCTGCCACGCCCGCGAGCTGCACGGCCGGCGGGGTGCAGGAGTGGCTGTTGATGAACAGACGCGTGATCGGCTCGACGAGCGCCTCCGGCACCGCTGCGTAGCCCAGGCGCCAGCCCGTCATGGCGAAGGTCTTCGAGAAGCCGTCCAGCAGGATCGTGCGCTCCAGAAGGCCCTGGTGCGTTGCGATCGAGTCGTGCTCCCCGTCGTAGACCATCTCCGAGTAGACCTCGTCGGTGAGGATCGTGCAGTGGTGATCCGCGAGCGCCTTTGCGAGCTCGACGTTGACCTCGCGCGGGACGACGCCACCGGTCGGGTTGGCCGGTGAGTTGAGGATGAGCAGCTTCGTCCGGGGCGTCAGGCGCTCGGCGACGTCAGCGGCGGCGAACGCAAAGCCGTTCGCCTCAGTCAACGGCAGCGGCACCGGGGTCGCCCCTGCCCACTTGATCACCGACTCGTAGATCGGGAAGCCGGGGTTCGGGTAGATCACCTCGTCGCCCGGGTCGCACGTGGCGAGGACGCCGTAGAAGAGGAAGGGCTTCGCGCCGGGGGCGATCAGCACGCGTGCGGGGTCGATCTGCAGGGCCCGGGAGCGAGAGAGGTATTCGGCGCAGGCCTCCCGCAGCACCGGCAGGCCGGGGGCCGGGCAGTAGTGGGTGAAGCCGTCACGCAGCGCCCGGCACCCGGCCTCGACCACGTGGGGCGGCGTGTCGAAGTCGGGCTCCCCGATCTGCAGGTGGATGATGTCGCGTCCCTCGGCCTCGAGCGCCTTCGCCCGCGCCAGCACCTCGAACGCGGTCTCGGTGCCGAGCCGGGACATGCTTGCTGCGAGCTCTGTCATCGCTCGATCGCCTCCGCCAGTAGCGTTGCCACGTCCGCGACGCGCAGCTCCGCCCCCACCGAGCGGACGCCGTCGTCGAGCATCACCGTGCAGAAGGGACACGCGACGGCGAGGGTCTCGGCGCCGGTCGCGGCCGCCTCGCGCACGCGCTCCTCGTTGATCGCCGAGCCCCGCTCCTCCATCCACATGTGTGCCCCGCCCGCGCCGCAGCAGAACGTGCGCTTGCCTGAGCGGGCCATCTCGAGCGGCCGGCCGATCCGCGAGACGAGCTCCCGCGGCGCGGCGAGCACGTCGTTGTGGCGGGCGAGGTAGCAGGAGTCGTGGTAGGTGATCTCGTCCGCACCCTGCACCGGAGCAAGGCGGCCGTCGCGCACCAGCCGGCCGAGCAGCTCGCTGTGGTGTAGGACCTCGTACCGGCCGCCGAAGTCGGGGTACTCGTTGGCGAGGGTGTTGAAGCAGTGCGGGCAGCTGGCCACGATCTTCGTCACCTGCGCCTCGCCCAGGGTGGCCACGTTCTGCTCGGCGAGCGCCTGGAACGCGTACTCGTTCCCCATCCGCCGCGCCGGATCGCCCGTGCACGCCTCGCGCGGCCCGAGGATGGCGACGTCGAGGCCCGCCTTCTGCAGCAGCGTCACCGTGGCCACGGCCGACGCGCGGGCTCGCTCGTCGTAGGACGCGGCGCACCCCACCCAGTAGAGGATCTCGGGCGCCGGGTCGCCCGCCTGCAGCACCCGGACGTCCAGCCCTTCCGCCCAGGCTGCCCGCTCGGCCTGCGGCTTGCCCCACGGATTGGAGCTCCGCTCCACGTCGCGCAGCATCGGGTCGGCCTCGGCGGGGAAGCGGGAGTCGACCATCACGAGCTGGCGGCGCAGGTCGACGATGTGGTCGACGTGCTCGATCGCTACTGGGCACTCGTGCACGCAGGCGCCGCAGGTGACGCAGTCCCACACCACGTCGTCCGACACGGCGTTCGGCACGAGCGCCGTCGCCTGGAAGCCGTCGTCGGCCAGCACCTTCGGCCCCTCCGCGAACACGTGGTCGCGGAGGTTCATGATCAGCAGCTTCGGGGACAGCTCCTTGCCGGTCGCGTACGCCGGGCAGACGTCCTGGCAACGGCCGCACTCCGTGCAGGACATCGTGTCGAGGATCCCCTTCCACGTCAGGTCGGTGACGGTGCCGGCGCCGAAGCGGAGCTCCTCGTCCGGGGCGTCGAAACGCAGCGGCTCCAGGCGCCCGCGTGCGCGCGTGCGCGCGAAGAACACGTTCGGCCCGGCGGTCGCGATGTGGAGGTGCTTCGAGTACGGCAGGTAGACGAGGAAGGAGAGGATGATCAGCACGTGCGCCCAGAGGAAGACGCGCTCCAGCACCTCGGTCGTCGTGTCGTCGCCGAACAGCCCGGAGAGCGCGTCCGCCACCGGCGACCAGCCCGCCGGCCAGGGGTTCTGCCCGAGCGCGATCTGGGTCGCGTGCCACAGGAGCAGCGTGGTCACGATCCCCGCGATCAGCCCCAGGATGAGGTCGGCCTCGCCGACATGGCTCCCCTCGAAGCGCTTCGGCCGTTGCACCTTGCGGATCCAGAACGCCGTCGCCACACCGACGAGCACGAGGACGCAGAAGAGATCGACGAGGAACGCGAACCAGCCCTGCCCTTCGAGCCAGAGGAGCGGCGAGCTGTCCAGCCCCGGCTCCGGATCGACGATGTAGATCAGCGCGATCAGGATCGTCGGGAAGAGGACGACGAAGCCCCAGAAGATGAACGCGTGCATCAGCCCCGGCACGAGCCGCTGCAAGAGTTTCTTCTGACCGAAGACGATCACCGCCTCGTTCTCGACCCGCTTGGGGAGCTCGTCGAAGCGTTGCAGCGGCGAGCCCATGCGCACCAGGCGCACGAGCAGGAGGGCGCGCCGCGAGAAAAGCGCCAGCGCGACGGAGGCGACCACCGCCAGAGCGACGGCGGAGACCCAGACGCCTATGCGCTCCTCGCCTTCCGGATCTCGGCGGAGATCGCCGGCACGACCTCGTGCAGGTCGCCGATCACGGCGTAGTCCGCGCTCGCGAGGATCGATGCCTCCTGGTCGGTGTTGATCGCCAGGATCGCCTTTGCACCCTTGCACCCCGCCATGTGCTGCGTCGCGCCGCTGACGCCGCACGGGATGTAGATCTCGGGAGCGATCTTCGTCCCCGTCTGCCCGACCTGGTCGGTGTGCGGCCGCCAGCCGGCGCTCGTGACCGCGCGCGAGCACCCGACCGCGCCGCCGAGCAGTCCTGCGAGCTCCTCGATCACGCCGAAGCCCTCGGCCGAGCCGACGCCGCGGCCGCCCGTGACGACGACCTTCGCCTCGGCGAGCGAGATGCCCCCGGTGGAGGTGGCCATCGTCTCCACGACGCGTACAGAGGTGTCCGCGTCGGTCAGAGCCGGTGTGAACCGCTCGATCGCTGCCGCACCGCCGCTGACCTCGTCGGCTCCGACCGCGTGCGGCTGCACCGTGAGGAGCTTGACGGGCGCGTGGAGACGCGCTTCCTCGAGCAGGCTGCCGCCCCAACGCACGCGCGTCACTGTCGCGGGGTCGCCAAGCGTCGCCTCGACGCAGTTCGCCGCCAGCGGCAGCTCGGTCAGCGCGGCGAGATGTGCCAGGACCTCGTTGCCGCGCTCGGTGCCCGGGCCGACGACTGCCGCCGCCGCTTCCCGCTCCACGAGCTCGTGGAGCGCGCGGGCGATCGCCAGCGGCGCGTACGTCGAGTACACGTCGTGCTCAGCGATGTTGAGCACCGACGCGCCGTGCGCCCCTGCGGCGGGCGCCACGTCCTCGATCTCAGCCCCCACGCCGAACCCGGCCAAGTAACAGTCTGTTACTTGGCTCTGGAGTCGTCGGGCGAACGTGAGGGCCTGTGCCGACGGCTCGTCGAGGACGCCGCCCGTGTGCTCGAGGTAGACGAGGATCGTCGGTTCGCTCACGAGAGCACGCCGATCCGCTGCAACAGCTCGACGACCTGCGGCGCCGCTTCGGGGCCGTGTCCGAGGATCTCGACCTGTTTCCCCTCACCGGCCGGCACGGCGAAGCGCACCAGCTCCAGCCGCGCCTCCGGAGGCTGCGGCGTGCGGGCGTCGAGCGGCTTGCGCTTGGCGCCGAGACGGCCGGGCACGGAGGGGTAGCGCGGGAGATTGAGCCCTTCCTTCACCGTCACCACCGCGGGCAGCGGCAGCACGTAGACGTCGCTTCCGCCGGGAACCTCCTGCTCGCAGCGCACTCCGGCGCCGTCCACGGCCACGCCCTTGAGCCCAGTCGCCACCGGACGTCCGAGCGCGTGCGCGACGCGGATCCCGACCTGGAAGCCGCCCGCGTCCGCCGACTCGTTGCCGAAGAAGATCAGGTCGAACGGCCCGCCCGCACTCTCCTCGGCGCGGATCGCGTCGAGGATCGCCGCCGCCGTGGCCTGCCCGTCCCACTCCTCCCCGCCCGTGACGAGGTGGATGGCGCGGTCGACGCCGAGGGCCATCGCGTCGCGGAGCTGCTCCTCGGCCTCGGCCGGACCGAGCGTGAGCACGACCGACTCGCCCCCGCTCGCCTCGATCAGGCGCACGGCCTCTTCCACGCCGCACTCCTCGTGCGGGCTGATCGTGAAGCCGAGGTGCCTCGTATCGAGGGCCCGCGCGTCCTCGGTCAGCGCGATCCGGCCGCCGGTGATCGGCACCCGCTTGACGCAGACGAGGATCCTCACGAGCGGATCCTCGTGTTCTCGGGATCGAAGATCGGCGTCGAGCCGGCCACGGCGACAGTGATGGGATAGCGGTCGCCCATGTACTCGACCGAGAGCTCCGCGCCGACGACGGCGTGCTCGGGCGGGAGGTACGCCAGCAGCAGGTGCTTGCCGACGGACGGGCCGGCGCCTGCGCTCGTGACGTACGACCGGCGTCCCTTGGCATCGACGAGCGGCTGGCCGTCCCGCGTGAGCACGGGCTCGCGGCCGAGCATGTAGCGCTTCACACCCGACGGCGACCTGTGGTCGTCGACCGTCAGCGTGCTCAGCACGGCCGCCGGCTCCGCTTCGCGGTGGCCGACGTAGGCGTCCTTGCCCACAAAGCCCTGCTCCTTGACGCCGCCCCACGCCATGCCGGCCTCGACCACGGTGTACTCGCTCTCCAGCTCGGCCCCGTACGCGCGGTAGCACTTCTCGAGCCGGCCGGTGGTCCCGTAGACGCCGATCCCGCACGCGACGAGGCCCTGCGGCTCACCCGCCTCCCAGATGAGGTCCCACAGGCGGGCACCCTGCTCGATCGGCACGTAGAGCTCCCAGCCGAGGTCGCCGACGTACGAGATGCGCGAGGCGAGCACGCGCACCGGTCCAAGCTCCAGCTCCTGGCAGGTGGCGAACGGAAAGGCCTCGTGCGAGACGTCGTCCGACGTCACGCTCGCCAGCACGTCGCGGGCGCGCGGCCCCCACAGCCCGAGCGTCGTCCACCCGGTCGTCTGGTCGGCGAGCTGCGCGGTGCCGTC
This sequence comes from uncultured Actinomycetes bacterium, assembly GCA_963708005.1. Taxonomy (GTDB): domain Bacteria; phylum Actinomycetota; class Thermoleophilia; order Gaiellales; family Gaiellaceae; genus Gaiella. The sequence goes on from CAVPRY010000004.1 coordinate 112,510, forward strand.
GGCCGGCAGGTGGTCGAGTAGCCATTTGCGGTCGGCCATGCCGTGTGCGCCGCCGGTGACGACGCGGAACGTCTCCTCGCCGAGGCGCATCACGGTGAGGTCCGAGCAGAACCCGCCGCTCGGGGTCAGCCACGGCGTGTAGACGACGCGGCCGACCGCCACGTCCAGCTGCCGCACCGACACCTCCTGCACGACGCCGAGCGCACCGGGCCCGGTGACGTCGAAGATGCAGAACGCGGAGAGGTCGAAGAGGCCGGCGTGGTCACGCATCGCGAGGTGCTCGGCGTTGATCACCGGCGACCACCAGCGCGCGTCCCACTCGGCCTCGCGGGGCTGGACACCGTACTCCTCCACGAGTGGCGCGTTCGCCTCGTACCACTGCGGCCGCTCCCAGCCGGCAGCCTCGTAGAAGACCGCGCCGAGCGCGCGCTGGCGCTCGTTCACCGGGGAGAGCCGCACGTTCCGGTTCGACTCCCATTGCTCGCCCGGGTGGACGATCCCGTACATCTTGTTGAAGCCCTCGTGGGCGCGCGCCTTGACGTGCGTCCTCGTCTTCTGGTGCTCGTGGAAGCGGGCGATATCCGAGGAATGGAGGTCGATCTCGGACTCGCCGTGGACCAGCCACTGCGCCAGCGACCTGCCGACGGCTGGGCCCTCCTTCACCCAGACGGCCGCCGCCGACCAGAGGCCCTGGACCTCGGACGTCTCACCGAGGATCGGCATCCCATCGGGCGTGAGCGAGAGGATTCCGTTGATCGCGTACTTGATGCCGACGCTCTTGTCGCCCACGATCTCCGGCATCAGCTCGAGCGCCTGCTCCAGTTGAGGCTCGAAGTCCTCCTGCGTGAACGGGAACTCGGTCGGTGTCAGCGCCGCGTCCTCGACAGACGGCAGGTCCTCCGGGTCGTAGAGGATCGGGCGGTGGGCGTACGAGCCGATCTCGAGCCCGCTGCCGTCCTGGCGCTCGTACATGTTCGTGTCCATGTCGCGGACGATCGGGTTCTCGATCGAGCCCTTCGCGTCCATGAACCGCGGCACGGGGCCGATGTCGATCATCTGGTGCACGGCCGGCGTCAGCGGGATCGACGCACCCGCCATCCGGGCGAGCTTCGGGCTCCAGACGCCGCAGGCGATGACGACCGTCTCCGCCTCCACGTCGCCGCGCGTCGTGCGCACGCGGCGCACGCGGCCACGCTCGACGTCGATGCCGAGCACCTCGGTATTCGCGAAGACGGTGAGCGCGCCGGCCTGCTGACCGCGCTCGCGCATGATCGTGCCCGCCCGCAGCGAGTCGGCGACGCCCACGCCCGGTGTGTAGAAGCCGCCGAGGATCACCGACTCGTCGAGGTAGGGGACGAGCTCCCGCACCTCCGCGGGCGTCACGAGCGACACCGGCTCGATGCCCCAAGACTTCGCCGACGCGACGCGGCGGCGCAGCTCCTCCAGCCGCTCCTCGGTCCGGGCCACCTCGACGCCGCCGCACGTCGTGTACACCTCCATCTCCTCGTACTGCCGGACGCTCTCGAGCGTGAGCTGCGCCATCTCCTTCGAGTGGTCGACGAGGTAGACGAAGTTGGAGGCATGGCCGGTGGAGCCCCCCGGGTTCGGCAGCGGGCCCTTGTCGAGGAGGACGACGTCTGTCCACCCCTCACGGGTGAGGTGGTAGGCAACGCTGTTGCCGACGATCCCGCAGCCGATCACGATCGCGCGGGCCGACGAGGGCAGGTCGCTCATGCAGAGGACTCCTGAGAGAGTGATATATGAGTTAGCGGCAAAATCGTATATCGCACCGGGCGAGTCTGCCAGGTGCTACAGCACCGCTCGGATCGCGCGCTCGAAGCCGACCACGTGCACCCGCATGGCCTCCGCGGCCGCGTCGGCGTCGCCGTCACGGATCGCCTCGAGCAGCACGCGGTGCTCGTGGATCGCGTCGTCGAGCCGTGCCAGGCGGTCGAGCGCGAGGAACCAGATGCGCAGGGTGAGCACGTAGTACTCGTTCAGCGTCTCCGCCAGGAACGGGTTGTGCGCACAGCGGTAGACGTGCCGGTGGATGCGCTGGTCGAGCTCCATCAGCGCCCGCTCGTCCCGCTCGTCCGCCGCCCGCGCGAGCTCGTCGAGCAGCGCTGTCGTCTCCTCGTGATCGGCGGAGGTCGACCGCTCCGCCGCCAGGCGTGCGGCCGAGCCCTCGAGCACTGCGCGCACCTCGGACAGGCCCGCCAGGTCGCGGACGTTGACCACCGAGACGAACATGCCCCGTCGCGGGTACACCTCGACGAGCTTCTCCCGCGCCAGGCGACGGAGCGCCTCCCGCACCGGCGTCCGCCCCACGCTCAGTTGCTCCATCAACTCCCGCTCGTGCACGACCGACCCGGGCGCGAGCTCGAGCGTGACGATCAGCTCGCGGATCGCGTAGTACGCGCGCTCGCTGAGCGACCGGGCCTCGGCCGCCTCGGGCTGATGGATGCGGAGTGCGGGCGTGCTCATCGTCCGGAGAAGCGGACCGCCTCGTGACAGAGTGTCACGAGGCGGTCTGCGTTGTCCGTCTCAGGTCACTTGCCGAGCCAGGCCTTCACCTTGCCAGGATTGGCCTTGATCCACTTCTCGGCCGCCTCGTCGGGGGCCATGTGCTGGCCAGCGATCCAGGTGGCGACGAGATTCTGGTCATCGTTCGTCCAGCTCCACTTGCGGAGCATCGTGTACGCGGGCGAGCCGCTGGTCGCGAACTTCTTGCTGAAGACCTTGTTCAGCGGGTAGGTGCTGTACGCGCACCTGAGCTTCGCGAGCGGGACGCCCGTCCCCGGCGTGTCGGTGCACCCCTTGAAGCGGGGCGGCAGCTTGACCTCAACCAGGTGGTACTGGACGTTCAGGTACTGCGGCGTGTACCAGTACAGCAGCACCGGCTTCTTCTGCTTGACGAGCTGCGTCCAGCGTGCGACCTGCGCCGGCTCCGCGCCGACCGAGACGTGCTTGAGGTTGAGGCCCAGTGCCTCGATCAGCTCCTTGTCCTTCTGCACGTACCCGGGATCTCCGCCGAGGAACATGCCCTGACTGCCCGACTCGGGGGACTTGAAGACCGCCTCCTTGCCCTTCAGGCCCCGCCACGTCTTGAACTGCGGGTACTGCTTCAGCAGGTAGTCGGGGATGTACCACCCGATATGCCCGTTGACCCCGTTCGACCCCTCCAGCACGACGGTCTTCTGCTTCGTCGCGAACTGCTTGTACTGGTCGACGTGCTGCCAGTCCTCGAGCACGGCGTCGACCTTGCCGTCCGCCATCGCTTGGTAGACAGGGACCTCGGCGATCTTCGTGATCTTCACGGTACAGCCGAGGTTCTTCTCGAGCACGTACTTGGCGACGTACGTGTTGGCCGTCGAGCCGGCCCAGGCCTGCTCGTTCAGCGTCACCGTGCCGCAGTCGGCCGCCGCGCCTGCAGTCGACCCGCCGACCACGGCGAACGCCGCCACCGCGACGAGCGCGGCGGCGACACCCACCCGCAACCGGCCTCGAACGCGTTTCGTCATCGTCGATCCCTCCTGTTCGAATGCATTTGCTCACCTATCGGACGTCGGACCGCCCTCGCCGGTTGCCCTGCGTCACACGATCGAGCGCGATGCCGAGGGCCAGGATCGCGAGAGACGCGACCACGCCAAGGCCGAAGTCGCCCCGCTGGAGACCCTGCGCCACCTCGTAGCCGAGGCCGCCAGACCCCACCAGGCCGCCGATCACGACCACTGCGAGCACCATGATGATCCCCTGGTTGATGCCGAGCATGATCGAGTCCTGCGCCAGGGGAACCTTGACCTTCAGCAGGACCTGCCGCCGGGTCGCGCCGAACGCCGCCGCCGCTTCCACGGTGTTCTGCTCGACGCCGCGCACGCCGGCCTCGACCAGCCGGACGACGACCGGGAACGCGTAGAGCACCGACGCCACCACGCCGGGAACGTACGAGACCGGGAAGAGGTAGACGAAGGGGATGATGTACACGAGCTGCGGCAGGGTCTGCAGCACGTCGTTGATCGGGCGCATGACCTTCGAGACCGTGCGGCTCTCCGCGGCCCAGATGCCCAGAGCCACCCCGATCGCGACGGCCATCGCCGTCGCCACCAGCACCTGGGAGGCGGTGACCATCGCCGGTTCCCACTGGCCCAAGACGCCGATCGAGGCGAGCATGACGAGCGTCACGACGGCCGCCCGCAGACTGCTGACCACGAACGCGATCGCGGTCAGCCCCGCGAGCATGACGTACCACGGGGTGCCGATCATGAAGTTGCTCAGCGGCACGAGGGCGTGCTCGACGATGAAGTTGGCGATCGCGCTCGTGACGCTGTACAGCCACGTCGAGGGATCGGCGATGTAGTCGAGTATGGATTGGATCCTGGCCAGGAGCCATTCCTGCGCGGTGTCGCGCGGATAGATCGCGGCGGCCCCGAGCGCGCGCGCCACGGCGACTATCGCGACGACGCCGGCAACGGTGGCCAGCGTCAGCAGCCGCAGGCGACGTCGCAGATCGTCGGTCAGGTGGCGACGGGCGGGGTCCGAGCGATCGGCGATCGCCTCGGTGTCGCGGTCGAGCGCGATGGCCATGACGACAATCGCCGCCCCGGCGAGGATGGCGAGCGCGGGATTGGAGTTGAGCCCGTTCGTGACGACGTCGCCGAGACCCTCACCGCCGATCAGGCCCGCGATCACGACCATCGAGAGGGCGAACAGGATCGTCTGGTTGACGCCGAGGAGCAGCGTCTTGCGGGCGAGCGGCAGCTGCACCTTGCGGAGAACCTGAGACCGTGTCGATCCCATCGCCTGCGCCGCCTCGACGCTGTTCGCGGCTACGCCGCGGATCCCGAGCGCCGTGATTCGCACCGCCGGCGGGATGGCGTAGATCATCGTCGTCACGACGGCGGCGCCGGGCCCGACCGAGAACAGGATCACCACCGGCATCAGGTAGGCGAACGCCGGGACGATCTGCATCACGTCGAGCACCGGCGTGATCCCCCGTAGAAAGCGATCCGACCTGCCTGCGAGGATGCCGAGAGGGATCCCGACGAGCAGCGAGAGCGCGACGGCGGCGATCATCAGGGCCAGCGTCTGCATGCTCTGCTCCCAGAGGCCCATGGCAGCGAAGGCCGCGAACGCCCCCAACGCGATCGCCGCTGCGCGCACGCCGCCGAACCGCAGGACGACGAGCGCCCCGGCGGCAGTGACCCCGACCCAGGTCATCCAGAGGAGCAGACGCGTGAGCCAGTCGACGAGGTCGTCGAGAAACGTGGCGAAACCGTTGAAGAGCGAGAAGACGACGCTCGGGTCGGGCGCGTTGCGCTGATCCGAGAGCCAGACCGAGAAGCGGTCGAGGTACCCGACGAGCGAGTTCCACTCGAGCTCCGCGGGCCACGGGAAGCGGACGGCCTGGTTCGCGTCGAAGCCCCAGAGCTCGTAGACGACGATCATGGCCGCGACGATCAGCGCCACCCACAGCGTCCGGCCCCGCCACCAGGGCCGATGCTCCAGGAGGAGAGACGGTGTGGCGCCGTCGGCGACGGCGGCGTCGGTGGCCACCGACACTAGTGGTGTCTCCGGGAAATTCGGTGCTGCTTGGCCGAGCGAAAACCGAGCAGCGCTAGGACGCAGGGAGCCCCCATACCTGAAGGTATGGGGGCGACCGAGGACGACGCGATGCGAAGCGTTTGCAGCCGGCCAAGCGGTGCTGTACTTCCGGAGCAAGCCGCATCTGCTCGAGCAGTGGGTGATGAGCGACCTCGGCCCCGACTTCGACGCGCAGGCGGCCGAGGTCTGCGGCCTCTACCTCGACCCGCCCGAGGGGGCGATCGTGCGTCTCGCTCGACGAGAAGACCGGCATCCAGGCCAAGGGCCCCGACCCGCCCCGACCGCCCGCCGGCCCGGCCGCCCCGCCCGGCGCGAGCACGAGTACCGGCGCAACGGCACCCAGAACCTGTTCGCCGCGCTCGAGGTCCACGCCGGCCAGGTCAGCGGCCATGCCCGCCAAAGACCCGCAACCGCTACGACCTGATCGCCTTCCTGGACCTGCTCGAGGCCGAGGTCCCGGCCGGCCGGCAGATCGTCGCCATCACCGACAACCTCTCCACCCGCCGGACCCAGGAGGTCAGCGACTGGCTCGCCGAGCACCCGCGCTGGCGCTTCCAGTTCACCCCCGTCCACGCCTCCTGGCTCAACCAGAGTGGAGATCTTCTTCTCGATCCTGGCCCGCCGGCTCATCGCGCACGGCGCCTTCACCAGCGAAGCCGACCTGGCCGAGCAGATGCTGGCCTTCGTCGAGACCTACAACCAGACCGCCGAAGCCTTCCGCCTGGACGTACAGCCGGCAAGCTGCTCGCCGCATGAGACGAACGGACACCGGAGCGACCACTAGTCGGCCTCCCCCGCGATCGCCCGCAGCACGGCGACCCGGTCGACCACCCCGACGACCCGGTCGCCGTCGACCGCGCAGACCGGGCGCTCGCTCGAGGCGAGCACCGGCACCGCGTCGCGGATCGTCGTCGCCACCGGGAGCCGTACGCCGTCGAGAGCCTCGTCGGGCTGCGGGTCGCGCATGATCGAGCGCAGCGTCAGCACGTGGCTGCGTGGGATATCGCGGACGAAGTTCTCGACGTAGTCGTCGGCGGGCGAGCCGACGAGGTCCTCCGGCGTGCCGAGCTGGACGATCGCGCCGTCGCGCATGATCGCGATGCGGGCGCCGAGCCGCAGCGCCTCGGGCAGGTCGTGCGTGATGAAGACCATCGTCTTGCCCGTCTCGCGCTGCAAGCGGAGCACCTCGTCCTGCATGTCGCGCCTGATCAACGGGTCGAGCGCGCTGAACGGCTCGTCGTAGAGCATCACCTTCGGGTCGGCGGCGAACGCGCGGGCCACGCCGACGCGCTGCTGCATGCCGCCGGAGAGCTGGTCGGGGAACTGGTTCTCGACCTCCTCCAGGCCGACCAGCTTCAGCATCGCGCGGGCGCGCTCGAGGCGCTGCCCCTTGCCCATCCCCTGGATCTCGAGACCGAACGCGACGTTGTCGATCACCCGGCGGTGCGCGAGCAGGCCGAAGTGCTGGAAGACCATGGACACGTCCTGCCGGCGCAGGTGCCGCAGATCGGACTGGCTGGCACCGGTCACGTCGTGCTCGGCGATCCGGATCGTCCCGGCCGTGGGCTCGATCAGGCGGATCAGCGTGCGCACGAGCGTCGACTTGCCGGAACCGGACAGTCCCATCACCACGAACACCTCGCCCGGCCAGACCTCGAGCGAGACGTCTTTGACCGCCGCGACGCAGCCGGTCTTGGTCCGCAACTCGGAGCGCGGCAGATCGGCGTCCGGGGTGCCGATGATGCGATCAGGGTGCGGCCCGAAGATCTTCCAGACACCCGCGGCGTGGATCAGCGGCTCGCCCGTGCGGGCAGGCGCGCCCACGTCCCTCGCGAGGACCGTCTCGCCCATCCGCGCGGTGATATACCAGTTTGGGTCGTCTGTGTCCACGCGCCGCGCCTTGTAACAGTCTGTTACAAGGCGTTCGTCAGGCCTCGCGCTCGGGAGCTGCCTGCCGCTCCGTGGAGTCGCCGGTATTCGGCGTCCCTTCGGGCTCGATCAGCAGGACGTGCGTCTCGACCTCGGCTCGCGGTCGGTGTCTGACACCTGGCGGGACGACGTACAGTTCGTCCGGCCCCAGCTCCACGGCACCGTCCTCGAGGTCGATCGTGAGCCGCCCGTCGAGCACGAGGAAGAAGTCGTCCGTGTCGGGGTGCGCGTGCCACACGAACTCGCCCAGGACCTTCACCACGCAGACCTTGTTGCCGTTGTAGCGGGCGACGATCCGCGGCGAGAAGTGCTCCTCGAGCCCCGCGAGCTTCCCGGCGAGGGAGACGGGCTCGGTCACGCGTTGTCGATCTGGGCGCGCTGCAGCTTGCCGGAGTAGTCGACGTAGACCGACTTCCACTCCGTGAAGACGTCGAGTGCTGCCTGCCCCGCCTCGCGGTGGCCGTTGCCGGTGTCCTTGGTGCCGCCGAACGGCAGGTGCACCTCGGCCCCGGTGGTGCCGGCGTTGATGTACGTGATCCCGGCTTCGAGGTCGCGCATGGCCCGGAAGGCGCGGTTCACGTCCTGCGTGAAGATCGAGGACGAGAGCCCGTAGCGGATCCCGTTCGCGACCGCGATCGCCTCCTCGAAGCCGTCCACGCGGATCAGCGAGGTCGTGGGCCCGAAGATCTCCTCCTGCGCGACCCGCATGCCCGGCTCGACGTCGCCGAAGATCGTAGGGCGGTAGTAATGGCCGTGTGCCAGCTCGCCCTCGGTCGCGGGCTCGCCGCCCGTGAGCAGGTCGGCGCCCTCGTCGACGCCGATGCCCGTGTACGAGTGGATCCTCTCGAGCGCCTCCCCGTTGATCACCGGCCCGAGATCGGTGTCCGGTTCCCAGCCGGGCCCGATCCGCATCGTCTCCGCGCCCGCGACGAGGCGCTTTGCGAGCTCGTCGTAGACGTCGTCGTGGACGATCACGCGGCTCGCCGCCGTGCAGCGCTGGCCCGACGTGCCGAACGCCGACCACAGGATGCCGTCCACGGCGAGGTCGAGGTTCGCGTCGTCCATGACGACGATCCCGTTCTTGCCGCCGAGCTCGAGGTGCACGTGCTTGAGCGTGTCGGCTGCGTTCTTCGTCACCAGCACGCCGGTTTCGCGCGAGCCGGTGAACGTGATCACGCGCACGTCCGGGTGACGCACGAGGGCGTCGCCCGCCTCCTCCCCCGTTCCGTGCACGAGGTTGACGACGCCGGCCGGCACGCCCGCCTCGGCGAGCAGCTCCACGAAGCGCTCCGCGAGCAGCGGCGTGTCCTCGGCCGGCTTGAAGACGATCGTGTTGCCGCAGACGAGCGCGGGCGCCAGCTTCCACGCAGGGATGGCGATGGGGAAGTTCCACGGCGTGATCGCGCCGACGACGCCGATCGGCATCCGCACCGACATCTGGAACTTGTCGCGCAGCTCCGACGGGGTCGTGTGGCCGAACAGCCGCCGGCCTTCACCCGCCATGTAGATCGACATGTCGATCGCTTCCTGGACGTCGCCACCCGCCTCGGCGAGCACCTTGCCCATCTCGCGCGACATCAGCTCGGTCAGCTCCTGCTTGTCGCGCTCAAGCAGCTGCGCGAAGCGGAGCAGGGTCGCGCCGCGCTCTGGCGCAGGCACGAGGCGCCACTCGGCGAACGCCTCCTTCGCCGAGCGCACGGCGCGGTCCACATCCTCGGCGCCCGAGCGCGGGAAGCGCCCGAGCGGCTCGCCCGTGGCGGGAACGTCTGACTCGAACGTCTCGCCGCTCGCGGCATCGACCCACTCGCCGCCGATGTAGTTCCTGTAGGTGCGGAGCTCAGTGGTCGCCATGACCCGCAGGGTATCGCCAGAGCGGAGGAAGGTTGACGACGGGCCGGTACCGTTGTCGATGATGGAACCCTGGATGGCAGATCTCGACACCGACCAGCTCGACGCCCTCGTCGACGCGCGCGATCGTGAACACGTGGCAACCATCGAGGATGGCGAGGAACGCGCCACGGTCATCGCGTCGCTCCTTCGCCATCGCCGTCCCGAGCGGCTGCGAGCAGGCGACCGGCTTCCGCCGGTCAGCCTCCACCGCGAGGCGGACTCGGCCGTCGTGCGGCTCCACGACCTGCTCGACGGCCGGCCGCTCGTCCTCGTCTTCGGCAGCTACACCTGACCGCCCTTCCGTCGCCGGTCGGGCGACGTCGCAGCCCTGCATCAGAAGTTCCGCCAGCGAGCGAGCTTCGCGCTCGTCTACATCGCGGAGGCGCACCCCGTGGACGAGTGGCAGCTGCCGTCGAACGCGGAGGAAGGAGTTCTCCTCCGCCAGCACACCTCCCTCGAGGAGCGAGTCGACGCCGCCCGTGCGACCCGACAACGACTCGGGCCGACGATGCCGATCCTCGTCGACGGCCTGGACAACGTGGCGAGTGCTGCCTTCGCCGCGTGGCCGGAGCGGATCTACGTGGCGGACGCGGGCGGTTGCGTCGCATTCGCCGGCGGGCCCGGCCCCTGGGACTTCGACCCGGACGCCGCGGGGGCGGCGCTCGAGGCGCTCCTCGCCGCCACCGAGGAGTAGAGCGGCGCCGCCGGGTCAGCCGGGGAGGTCGCCGTCGCGGTACGGGCGCCACCGTCCGCCTCCGAACCGGGCGTACGCCTCGCCGGGGTCGGAGGTCTCGGTCTCGACGCACGCGTCGTGTGCGCGTGCTGCCTCGTCGACCGGATACACGACGCTGCCGCCCGGGCGCCGGCCTACCGCGACGTAGATGCACGGAACGTCACCCGCTGCGACGAGCACGTGGTTCGTTTCGGCCGGGAGGTGAACGTAGTCCCAGGCGCGCAGGCGGCGCTCCTGCCCTTCCACGATCAGCGCGGCCTCGCCGGCGAGCACGAGCAGGCCCTCCTGCGCGCCCTCGCGGTGGTACATCGAGCCCCGGTCACCGGGTGGCATCACGTTGATGTTGACGCCGAGCTCCTGGAAGCCGGCCTCCGGCCCTTCGAAGGGGACGTATGCCCCCAGCCCGCCGAGCTCGTACCAGCGCGCGTCGCGGGCGTTGAGCACGAACCAGCCCTCGCCGGCCGGGACGAGACCGTGCTCCGTCCGCTCGAGCGCGGCCTCGGGGATCAGCTGAGCTCCGGCAGGTCGCCGTCGCGATAGGCCCGCTCGGTCGAGCCCCCGAAGGGCGCGTAGGCCACGCGGGGCTCGTCCGTCTCGTGCTCGACGCTCGCGCCATGACGTCGCGCCGTCTCGTCGACCGGGTACGTGATCGAGTCCTCCGGGCGCCTGCCCATCGCCACGACGACGCACGGGCCATCGCCGGCGCCGACGAGCACGTGGTTCGTCCCGGGCGGACAGTCGAAGCTCTCCGTGTCGAACCAGCGCGCGTGACGGGCGTTCAGCACGTACCAGCCGACGCCCACCGGCCCCACACCCTCGCCTGCGCTCTCGAGCGGTGCCTCGGGGACCACGTCAGAGGCGCGCGACGTCCGGCACGAGCCGGCCGTCCAGCTCGATCGCCGCGTTCCACTCCGTGAAGGACGCCTCGAGCTCCTCGCGGTCGTAGCCGCGATCGGCGATCCGCACCGGTTGAGCCGCCTCCGGCTGCACGCGGTACTGGTACCAGGAGATGTCCCAGACGAAGGTCAGCACGACCTCACCGGAGATCCCGGACAGCGGCACGACAGAGCAATCAGGTGGGCCCAGGCTCCTGGCCACCCCCGCGATCGTGCGGCGGAAGATGCTCGCGTTGTAGAGCTCGGCCGCCTCCACTAGGGTGGCCTCCTCATTTGACAGGCGCCGCAGGATGGGCTCGCTGACGACCGGCTCCGCCTCTTCCTCACGTGCGCCGAGGAGCGACTGCCACAGCGTCTTCGAGCGGCGCTTGCGGCGCGACGCGCCCACCTGCAGCGTCGGCGAGACGGCGAGGCCCTCGCGCACCCAGCCGTAGTCGAGCGCGATCTCCTGGCAGAGCGGGCAGACGTCGACGAACTCGCTCCCATCCGACGTGAAGCGATACGCGTGCTCGCCCATCAGCAGCGTCCGCTCGCAAACCGCGCACGTGCGCGTGACCATGGACTTCGTGACTCGCATCAGCGAGCCACTCTAGCTCTTGGGCGCAAGGTTCGGAATCCGCTCCCGCGGATCCCGAACCGCGCAAAACCCCTGAAGAGGGCCGCCCGCGGCCCAACACCCCTCCCCCTCGGGCGCAAGATTCGGAATCCGCTCCCGCGGATCCCGAACCGCGCAAAACCCCTGAAGAGGGCCGCCCGCGGCCCAAACGCAACAAACCTCCTGGGCGCAAGGTTCGGAATCCGCTCCCGCGGATCCCGAACCGCGCAAAACCCCTGAAGAGGGCCGCCCGCGGCCCAAACGCAACAAACCTCCTGGGCGCAAGGTTCGGAATCCGCTCCCGCGATTCCCGAGCGCGCAAGACCCCTGAAGAGGGCCGCCCGCGGCCCAAAAACAACCTCCTTGCGCGCGCAGACAACCTCCTGGGCACACGAGGCGCAAACCCGACACGCGAAGCCAGGGGGCTACGCTGTCGCCGCCTCGCGTGCCTTGCGCGTCTCGTCGATCACCTTCTGCGCCACGTGCGATGGCACTTCCTCGTAGCGCAGGAGATGCATGGAGTAGTCGCCGCGGCCACCGGTCATCGAGGTCAGCGACTGCGCGTAGGTGAGGAGCTCCGCCATCGGCACCTCGGCCTTGATCGTCGTCATGCCCGCCGCCGGCTCCATGCCGAGCAGGCGCCCTCGCCGGGAGTTGAGGTCGCCGTTCACGGCGCCCACGGCCTCGTCGGGCACCGTCACCTCGAGCTCCATGATCGGCTCCAGCAGCGCCGGATCTGCCTTCGCGTAGGCCTCCTTGAACGCCATCGAGCCGGCGATCTTGAACGCCATCTCCGAGGAGTCGACGTTGTGATACTGGCCGTCGACGAGGAGCACGCGCACGCCCTGCACCGGGGCCCCGGCGAGCTCCCCGTGCACCATCGCCTCCTGGATGCCTTTGTCCACGGCGGGCCGAAAGCTCTGCGGGATCACGCCGCCGACGATCTTGTCCACGAACTCGTAGCCCTGGTGGCCGTCGATCGGCTCGAGCACGATGTCGCAGTCGCCGAACTGGCCGCGGCCGCCCGTCTGTTTCTTGTAGCGGTGCCGCGCGCGTGATTCCTTGCGGATCGTCTCCAGGTACGGCACGCGCGGCTGGTGCAGGTCGACGTCGATGCCGAACCGCCGCTTCGCCCGGTCGAGCGCGACCTCCACGTGCATCTGGCTCATCCCCGAGAGGATCTCCTCTCCCGTCTGCTGGTCGCGCCGCAGTCGCAGCGTCGGGTCCTCCTCGGCCAAGCGCTTGATCGCCGTCGCCACCTTCTCCTCGTCGCCCTTCGACTTCGGCGTCACGGCGAAGCTCATCACGGGCTCCGGGAACGAGAAGCTCGGCGGGTGGACGTCGACCTCACGGTCGGTGAGCAGATCACCCGTCTGCACGTCCTTCAGCTTCGCGACCGCGCCGATGTCGCCCTCGCCGAACTCCTTCACGCCGGTGTGCTCCTTGCCCTGCACCTGCAGGAGCGTGCCCATGCGCTCCTTGGCCCGCTCCCGTGCGTCGACGAGGGTGGAGTCCGTCGTCACGGTGCCGCCGAGCACGCGAAAGAGGTTGATCCTGCCCGCGAACGGATCCGCCACCGTTTTGAAGACGAACGCCGCCGTCGAGGCGCCGTCGACCGCGAACGGCGCGCCTTTCTTCGCTGGTGACGGCACGCCCTCGACGAGGAGGTCGAGCAGCGCGTGCGTGCCCAGGTTCTTCGGTGGCACGCCGCACGCGACCGGGAAGACCTCGCCGCGCGTGACGGCGGCCTTGAGCGCCGCCGCGACGTCGTGCGCGTCGAGCTCCTCCCCTTCGAGGTAGCGCTCCATCAGCGCCTCGTCGGTCTCGACGACCGCGTCGAGGAGCTTCTCGCGATACTCCTGCGCTACTGCGGCCATCTCGCCCGGGATGGCGACCGGCTCGCCCTCCTTCGCACCTTCGGGGCTCTCGTAGGCGCACATGTGGAGCACGTCGACGATTCCCGTCAGCTCGTGCTCCGAGCCGATCGGCAGGTGCACGACCACGCACTTGGGACTGAGCTGCGCCTGCACCTGTGCCAGCGTGCGGAAGAAGTCAGCTCGTTCGCGATCGAGCATGCCGACGAAGACGACACGCGCCAGTCCAAGCTCGTCGCCGAGCTTCCAGACGCGGGTCGTCCCCACCTCGACGCCCATCACGCCGCTAACGCAGACCACCGCGCCCTCGACCACACGGAGCGCGCAGCGCGCCTCGCCCTGGAAGGACGGGTCGCCGGGGCAGTCGACGAGGTTGATCTTCCGGCCCTGCCACTCGGCGTAGGCGAGCGTCAGCGCGATCGACATCTGGCGCTTGTGCTCGTCCTCGTCCCAATCGCCCACCGTCGTGCCCGCCTCGATCGTCCCCAGGCGATTCACGGCGCCCGGACTGGTACAGCAGCGCCTCGACGAGCGAGGTCTTGCCGGTGCCGCGGTGTCCGACGACGGCGACGTTGCGGATCTTCCCGGGCTCGAGTGCCATGGACGCGCGTGCCTCCTGCGGTCGTTGACGGTGTGCGGGCGATGGTAGCCCGGGAGCACCCTCCGAGGCGTCGCGACCGCGTCGCCGCTACCCTTTCGGGCGCTGTACGGGTCTCGCGCCGCCGGTCGGGCGCCATCGCCATTCGCTCACCGTGGAACGGGTCATCGCACGCCGATATCGTCTCGCCGCTCGCGTCGGGAAGCGGCGGCATGGGCGAAGTGTGGAGTGCCTGCGACGAGCGGCTCGGCCGCGACGTCGCCGTCAAGATCCTCCACCCGTGGGTCGCGGAGGACCCGGAGTTGCGTGACCGGCTCGAGCGCGAGGCGCTCGCCCTTGCGCGTCTGACGCATCCGAATGTCGTCCGCCTCTACGACGCGCAGCACGACGGCGCTCGCTCGTTCATCGTGATGGAGCTCGTCGAGGGCACGAACCTGTCCGCGGTGATCGCGGCCCGCGGCCGCCTCTCGTGGCACGAGGCGCGCACGCTGCTGCGCCCCGTGGCGGAGGCGCTCGCCTTCGCGCACGACCGCGGCGTCGTCCACCGCGACCTGTCCCCGGCCAACGTCCTCGTCGAGCGGTCGACAAGACGCGTCGTCGTCACGGACTTCGGCCTCGCTCGTCTCGCCCGCGCCGGCCTGCGCTCCACGACCGGCGTCCTCGCGGGAACACCCGAGTACTGGTCGCCGGAGCAGGCACGCGGCGCAACCACCGGACCCGCGGCCGACGTCTACGCGCTCGGCTGCATCCTCTTCCGCGCCTTGTCCGGGCAGCTCCCGTTCACAGGAGAGGACCGCCTCGCCACCGGGCTGCGCCGGGTGCACGAGGACGCTCCGGCACTCTCCACGATCAACCAGGACGTACCCCGGGAAGGCTGCGCGCTCGTCGACGCGATGCTTGCGCGTGACGGCTCGCGGCGGCCGTCGGCCACCGCCGTCGCTCGGGCGCTCGGTGCCGCGTTGCAGCCCGCCGCCTTGCAGCCCGCCGCCTCGCCGCATGGCTCGGCGCCGGGACCATCTGTCTCGCCGACACTCCTGCCCGCCACCGAGGTCGTGGCCGCGCCGCCGACGATCGGCCGGCCCCGCCGTCCGTACAGGGCGGGCCGCCGGCGCCGCGGCGCACTCGCGGCGGCGGCGCTGGCCACCGTGGCCGCGGCGAGCGCCGGGGGGGTGTATGCGCTCGCGACCGCCGAGGATCCCGGCATCAGCGCGCCGTCGGTCGTGGGGCGCACGCTCGAGCAGGCCCGGTCCACAGTCGGGTCCGTCGCGGTGGCGGCAGGCGTCGAGCCTCCGGCCGTGAGGGTGGCCGGGCGCACGTACTCCGAGAGCACCCCGGAGGGCAACGTGGTCGCGCAGGAGCCGGGCGAGGGCGAGCGCGTCGAATCGGCAGCCGCCCTGTGGGTCCGGCTCAGCCTCGGCTCGCCGTGGGCGGACGTGCCGCGGGTGGTCGGCGTGCCGGTCCGCGACGCGGTCGCCGCGGTGAAGGCCGCCGGGTTCACCCCCGTGCGGCGCTACGCGCCGTCCCTCAGCGTGCCCGCCTGGCAGATCGCCGAGACGACGCCTGGAGGGGGCGAGCGCGAGCGGCGGCCGGCGCGGGTCGAGATCCTCGTCTCCACGGGGCCGCCGAAGGTGCCGGTGCCCGACGTGGTGGGCGAGAGCTCCGACGACGCGACGCACGTGCTCGACGACGCCGGCCTCGAGCCCGTCGTCCAGGAGCGCACGTCGGCTTCAGCCGAGCCGGGCACCGTGCTCGAGGTGTCACCGGGCCCTGGCGCTCGCGTCCAGCTCGGCTCCACCGTGACGGTCGTGGTCGCGCGCGAGCCGGAGTGGACGACGCTGGCCGCCGTGGACGCCGCCGACGCACGGGAGACCGGGCCGATCAGGGTCCCCGCCGGGGCCCGGGTCGTGCTGGCGGTCGACAACACGTCGTTCTTCAACCTCGTCGCGGGAGCCGCGGTGGCACGGTGGTCGGGCGATGCCGAGGGCGAGGTGGAGGTCGCCGCCGACCGGAGGGATGTCGTCCTGGTGGCGCCGGCGGATTCTCGGCGCACGGTGTCGTTCCGCGTCGACCCGAGCTCAGGGGACGTGCACTGGTATCTGCGGGTCGAGGCGGTGCGCTGAGAGCTCGCGGGAGCCCGAACCTCAGGTCTCGGCCGGCTCGCGCATCGCGCCGGAGAGGCGTGCCTTGAGGCGGAGGACGGCTTTCGTGTGGAGCTGCGAGACGCGTGACTCGGTCACGTTCAGCACCTCACCGATCTCGCGTAGCGTCAACTCCTCGTAGTAATACAGCGTGACGACGAGCTTCTCACGCTCGGGCAGGCGCGCGATCGCCTCGCCGAGCGCCTCGCGTAGCTCGGTCTGCTCCAGGGAGAACTCCGGATCGGGCCCGGTCGTGTCCTCGATCGTGTCGATCAGGGAGATCTGGTCGCCGCCGCCGGACGGCGTCCAGAGCTCGTCGAGCGCCGCCATCGACGAGCGACCGATCTCCGCGAGGCTCGTCTCGAGCTCGTCTTCGCTGATCCCGACCTTGGCGGCGATCTCCGCATCTGTGGGCGCACGCAGGAGCTGGCGCTCGAGCTCGGCGATCGCGCGCTCGATCTCGCGGGCACGCGTCCGCACGGAGCGAGGCACCCAGTCGAGCGAGCGAAGCTCGTCGATGATCGCGCCCTTGATCCGCGCGATGGCGTAGGTCTCGAACTTGATCTCACGCTCGGGATCGAACCGCTCGATCGCTCCGATCAGCCCGAGCAGCCCGTACGAGACGAGATCCTGCTCGTCGACGTGGGCCGGCAGGCCGGCGCCGAGGCGGCCGGCGACGAACTTCACGAGCGGCGCGTAGGTGAGGATCAGCCGGTCGCGGATCGCGAGGTCGTGCGTGCGGCGGTATTCCAGCCACAGGGCCTTCGTGTCACCGCCTCCCTCTGCCACGGGGAGAGAATACGCCGCCGACCGGCGAAGTCTTTCAGCGGCGGAATGCTTTTCGTGCGAGGTCCACCATCCAGAGTGCGAGCCCGGCGGCGGCGAGGCACACGATCCACGCGCGGCCGCCCTCCTGCGCGCTCCACGCCGAGATCGCACCGAAGGCGATCGCGATCGCCAGGAAGAGGACGCCGAGCGCATTTCGCTGCACGGCCGCGAGGCTACCGCGTGGATGGTGACGGGAAGAGCCCGCGGGCGGACGTCGTTGAGCTCGGCATGAGCTCGCTCCCCGCCTCGTCGCTCGCGCAGGCGCTCGTCTCGGAGCACCCGGACCCGGAGCTTGCCGACGAGCTGGCACTGTTCGGCCAGTTCGTGGGCGTCTGGGACCTGGAGGTCGTGTACCACCGTCCCGACGGATCGACCGAGCGGCACCCGGGCGAGTGGACGTTCGGCTGGGTGCTCGACGGTCGCGCGATCCAAGACGTCTGGCGCGTGCCGCCGCGGGGCCAGGGCACGGCAGGGCGGCCGCGGGGGTTCGGCGCCACGCTCCGCCTCTACGACCCGGCGCTCGGCGCGTGGCACGTGCGCTGGTTCTCGGCCGTCACCGGCGCGGTGACAGCGTTCGTCGCCCAGCGGGTGGGTGACGAGATCGTGCTCGAGGGAACCGGCGGCGACGAGGAGCTGACCCGCTGGATCTTCTCCGAGATCACGCCGACGACCTTCCGTTGGCGCAACGTCTTCTCGACCGACGGGGAGACCTGGGAGCTGCAGCAGGAGATGACCGCCCGCCGCCGCGAGCCGTGATCCGGCCGCAGTGCGGCTACACTCGGAGCCGCAGCCCAGGGGCGTGGCGCAATTGGTAGCGCACCGGTCTCCAAAACCGGGGGTTGCAGGTTCGAGTCCTGCCGCCCCTGTTGGCCAGAACAGGCACAATCCGCCATTTACAGCGGGATTGCGCCTGTTTCGCGTGGGCGTCGTTCGTCCGCTCTGATCAGCTGGAATCCGCTGTTTTCTGGCCCGCAACAACCGCAACCGGTCCGTAGCTTTCCGCAGAAGATATGGTCGCTCTACCGAAGTGATCGAGGTTACGGCGGACTACGTTCTCCCGGACGAAGTAGGGACAACTCAGGAGGTGAGGACGTGCTCTCGTTTACAGCCTTGGTGCTCGTGCTCGCCCTTGTCGCGGTCGCTGATCGTTTGACGCCGGCCCCCGCGGCGGGTTCGTGTTCAACGCCGCCGCGAACGATGACTGCGACCGGCGCATGACCGAGAGCGTGACCGTCAGCGTTCCCGAGAAGGTCAGTCCAGGCAGTCCGAGGCTCGCTCTCCTGCTTGCGATGGCGATGTTCGTGCTGGTCGTGGACACGTCGCTGATGAACGTTTCGATCTCTGCGGTCGTTGCCGACCTGAACACGACCGTGAGCAGCGTGCAGGCCGCGATCGCGCTGGAAGCGCTCGTCTCTGCCGCGTTCATTCTGATCAGCAGCAAGATCGGTGACCTGATCGGCCGCAAGCGCGCCTACGTGCTCGGCCTTCTCGCCTATGCGACGGGGGCGTTGGCGATGACGCTGGCGCAGAGCGTGACGGCGATCATCATCTTCTGGGCGATTATCGGCGGCCTCGGCGCGTCACTCCTGCTGCCGGCGATGCAGTCGCTGATCCACGGGAACTTCGAGGGCGCGGCCCGCAAGAAGGCGTACGCGCTGGTCGGGGCGGCGGCCGCGATCGCGGCGGCGGTGGGCCCGTTGATCGGCGGTTTCGTCACCACCTTCCTGTCGTGGCGGGTCGGCTTTGGCCTCGAGGTCGTCGTGATTGCGATCGTGCTGTCCCAGATCAAGCTCGTCCGCGACGTGGCCTACACGGGGCCACGGCAGATCGACGTCGTCGGCGCGATCCTGTCGGTGATCGGGATGGGCGGCCTCGTGCTCGGCATCCTCGTCTGGCAGGAAGGCGGCGACTACGTCCTGTTGCTGATGGCGATCGGTGCCGTCGCGATGGCGCTGCTGGCCTGGTGGCTCGTGCGTCGCAAGCGGGAAGGCAAGCTGGCCCTGATCGACCCGGGCCTGTTCAACTTCCCCCAGTTCACGACCGGGATCTCCGGTCAGCTGCTGCAGAACGTGACGCTGGGCGGCGCCATGATCGCGCTCCCGATCTTCCTGCAGATGACACTCGAGTACAACGCCCTCCAGACAGGGCTTTCGCTAGCCCCACTCTCGCTCAGCATGTTCGGCGTCGCGATCTTGGCGGGCCGCAGGGCGGGGAAGCGGCGGCCGGGCAACCTCGTCCTGGTCGGGTTCGCGTTGAGCGCGATCGGCCTCACCTTGATCATCCCGATCGTGCCGCACACCGACACCGGCTGGACGCTCTTCGTCCCGTTGCTGATCACCGGCTCAGGGCTCGGGCTGCTCGTCTCCCAGCTCAACAACTACACGCTCTCTCCGATCGAGGAGGAGCGGGTCAGCGAGGCGGCGGGCGTCAACGCCGCCGCCGGATCGTTCGGCCTCTCCTTCGGGCTCGCCATGGCAGGCGGGATCCTGCTCGCCTTCCTCGCCTTCGAGTTCACCAACCTCGTCGAGGAGAGCCCCGTGATCCCGCCTGCACAGCAGCAGCAGATCTCCGACACCCTCGAAGACGACGCCGAGGTCATGAGCAACGCACAACTCGAGCCGCTCCTGGCCGACGAACCCGAAGACGTGCAAGCGGAGATCCTCCGCATCAACAAAGAAGCGCGCGACCGCTCCCTCCAGGTCGCCCTCCTCGTACCCGTCCTCGCCAGCCTACTCGGGCTCCTCAACGGGTTCCGCATGAGACGGCTACCAGACCCAGTCGCCTCGGAAGCCGCCGAAGGCATGGCGCTAGGCTGACCAGATATCCGTGGGCAACGCGCGCGGTTCGGCTTGACCGCGGTCTCCGGTACGTCCTCGCCCCACAAGTCGTCCACCAGCCGCTTGACCGACACGGTCCGATTCGCGTCGAGCAACAGGCGAGCGAAGAGCGCGCCCAGCTTCCGACTGCCAAGCGTGAGACGCCTGCTGTCGTCAATTACCTCAAGCGGGCCGAGGAGCCGAAACTCCCTCACCAGTTGTTGTCCAAGCTATCAGTGGACGCCGTGGCAGGGCACCCGGACGGTCACACAGGCCGACGTGATACCGCTCCGGTTGCTTGGCGCCGTCCTTCTATCGACCATGCTCGAGGCTGGCTCCAACGTTTGCGATTGACGTCAGTCTGAGACGATCTCCAGCCCCCTACGCTCTCGCAGGCACATCGCACGGCGAATGGTCAGCCGCCGCCTGTGGGAGGTGGCAAGGTGGCCCCCAGATGTTCTTCGGTCGCGGCGCGGAGGCGGCGGGCCGCTTCAGGCGCCTCACGCTCGAGCGCCCAGACGTCGCGCTTGAACATCGCGATCACGCGTAGCGAGGACATGGCGACGACGGAGGCGGTGCGACGACCCGATGCCAGCACGGCGATCTCACCGATGACGTCCCCAGGCCCGGCCAGGGCGACCCTCCTCCCGTCGGCCAAGATCTCGGCCGAGCCAGCCTCGATCACAAAGAGCGTGTGGCCGAACTCACCCTCGCTCCACAGCTCCTCACCGGCTGCGAAATCGAGCTCCGATGCCACGCGGGCGACGGTCTCGAGTTCCTGCTCGGGAAGCCCGGCAAAGAACGGGACATCGGCGACACGCCCTCGATCCACGTCGCCGACGATACAGCGCCGTCGATGGCGATCTGGTCACTATCTCGTGAACGTCCTGAGAACGTCGCCGTGCATTCCCGCTCTGGAGAAGAAACGGGGAACCGAGTCCCCCGAGGACAGAGGCCCATGCGCCGAAGGCGGCGCCCGGACGCCGGCTCAAGCGGCGAGCTGTTCGGGCTGCTCCTGGAGGCGCACGAGGTAGACGGGCCGGGGCGAGCGAAGGTAGGAGACGACGCTGGCCTCCTCCTTCCTGCAGGGAAGCAGCGTCTTCCAGCCGGCGACGTGTGCGGGACGGTGGATGTCACCGGCGGCAACGGCGGGGAGCCCGGCCTCGGCGACCCAGCCGAAGAGCTGTGTGCGGTTGAACAGCTCGAAGCGGTGGGCGAGCCCGCGCAGCGCAGCGTCGCGTGACCAGCGCTGCGTGAGTCGCGACGCGCAGGGTGCGGGCACGCTCGCCTTCGCATGCGAGCTCCGCGACGTAGGCCGCGTACTCGTCCGCCGTCACCCCCCATTCGCGGCCCTGTCTCTCATCGAGCCACGGGTCGTCGCCCCGCACGACGTGGTCGGTCACACAGAGGACGTCAAAGCCGAGACCGCCGACGAGGTCGACGAGCTCGCGCACGCTCAGCTCGCCGTCGCTCCACGTGGTGTGCGCGTGCAACTCGGCGAGAAGCGGCTCGCGGCGTGTTCTCATGTTCCAACAGTGCTCCAAGACGATGCTCGTGTGGGCAGAAAAGTGGTTCCTGAGCTGGGAAAAACCGGATCCGCGGGAGCGCGTGCCTCCCTGATTACGAGAAGCTCGAGCGGCCCGGCGCGAAGCTCGTCGACCTTTGCCGGAACATCGTCTTCTATTTGATCAGCTGGTAACGGTTTGGAGTATCCGCTTGCGCCGGCAGCGCGAACCTGGTTCAAAGGGTCGTCATGCGTGTTGCGATCGTGGCAACGTCAGCGACTCGGACAAACGAGGCGCTCTGTCGCGCCGGCCGCTGGCAGCTGCTGACGCCGTCGTCGGCGCTATCGACACTGCGCCCGGGCGACATCGCGGTCGGCCGGCTCGATGTTCTGCCGACGCTTGACGGTATCGAGGCGGGACTGTGGGCACTCGGCGAGCTGGAGGCGCGTGGCGTGCGCGTGATCAACGGAACGAACGCACTTCTGGCCACGCATGACAAGTTGCTGACCGCGCGTCTGCTCCACCAGGCTGGTCTCCCGCATCCACGAACACGCCTGATCCGAGTGAACGACCCGGCCCCGCGCGAGAGCGGCGCCGTCGTCCTGAAGCCACGCTTCGGCAGCTGGGGTCGCGACGTCACGCGGTGCGACTCGCCGAACGAGCTCGTCGAGCACCTCCAGCGCCTGCGGGATATCGAATGGTTCAAGACGCGGGGCGTATTGGTGCAGGGGCTGGTGCCTCCTCAGGGCTGCGACCTGCGCCTCGTCGTTGCCGCGGAGCGGGTTGTAGGAGCTGTCGTTCGCATCAGCGCGGCGGGCGAGTGGCGCACCAACGTCGCGCTCGGGGCGCGCCGGATACCAGCCATCCCCCCGCGCGACGCCACCCAGCTGGCCGTGGAAGCAGCACGCGCTCTTGGCGCCGGCCTGGTGGGCGTTGATCTACTTCCTGACGATGACGGCCGCTGGACGATCCTGGAGCTCAACGGTGCGGTCGACTTTACGGGCGAGTACTCCACCGGACGCGATGTGTTCCAGGCCGCGGTGGCAGAGCTGAGCCGGCTGGCCGCGAGGAGCCGGCGGCAAGAGGGTGCGACCGCTCGTTCACTGCCGGATCTCGCCGGTCCCGTCACCGGCGGGTAGACGAGAGCCTGTGCGAACGGCATTTGCCTCCGCACCGGGTGCGGCGGTCTCTCGTCCTCAGTGCGTGGCTACGCTCCGCGCGTGCTGGCGCTTCGCGTGACCGTCCTCGCGGCCTCCCTCTCAGTGGCCTTGCTTGCGCCACACGCGGGTATCTCGGGTATCTCTGCGCCGAAGCGGCCGGCCATCGTGTGGAAGCCGATCTCGTTCCCGTTGGCGCGCAAGGCGGAGATGCAGGCGTATTCGATCCGGCATTACGGGATCCGGGCGTGGCGGCTGCGCCACCCGCACGTGATCGTCGAGCACTACACGGCGTCGAACTCGTTCTCGTCCGCCTACTCCACGTTCAACGCTGATGTGCCGGACGGTGAGTTACACGAGCTCCCGGGGATCTGCGCCCACTTCGTGGTCGACAAGGACGGGACGATCTACCAGTTGGTGCCGCTCGACGTGATGTGTCGCCACACGGTGGGGCTGAACTGGACGGCGATCGGGATCGAGCACGTGGGAACCAGCAACGAGGAGATCCTGGCCAATCCGCGTCAGCTGGCGGCCTCGCTCCAGCTCACTGCCTGGCTGATGTCTGAGTACGGGATCCGGCTCGGGGACGTGATCGGTCACAACGAGAACCGCACCAGCCGCTTCCACCACGAGCGCTATCCGGCCTGGCGCTGCCAGACGCACGCCGACTGGCAGAAGGCGGACATGGACCTCTACCGAGCTCGGCTGGCAAAGGTTGCGCGTCTCGCTGGCGTGCCTCTCGGGAGACCGGTGACGACGGTGACGCCGAACTGCTGACCGTTGTACGCGACATCCACGTATTGCAAACGCGTCGAACTGTGCCGACCGCGTCCGCCCATTCTTCTTGCAGGTTGGAGGGGGCGACCGCCTGGTCGCCCCCTTCGTTTCTCCTCGCGACGGCGGCTACTTGGGCTGCACGCCGATCTGCTTGAGGAGCGTCATCGAGTCGAAGTACTGGTGGCTCTCCTTGATCTTGCCACCCTCGAACGTGAAGAAGATCGCGGCGGGCGTCTTCTGACTCTTGCCCGAGGCCGGGATCGTCCCCTCCGCGGTCGCGAGCGGCCCGGTGTGCGTACCGTTCCACGTCACTTCCAGGGCCGCCTTGTCACCACTGGCCACGGAGCTCGTGACTGTGCCGACTGCGTCCGGGAACGCCTGCTTCCAACCCTTGAACAACTCGACGATCTTCTCCGGACCGTCGGTCTTCCGCGCGGTTCCGAACTCGTCGTAACGGGAGTCGGAGGCGAGCCCCGCCCGCAAACGCTCCCAGTCGCCGCTGTTGAAGGCATCCACCTGCTCCCGGGCGATCCTGACCATCGCATCCGCTGTCAGGGCCTCGGTAAGAACTGCGCTCATTGTGAGCTCCTCTCTTCGATCATGGGCACGAGCAGCAACCTCACGAAGGCTTCCCTTCGACCGGCTGTCTCCGCTCGGCTGAGACGTGGTCGCAACGAGGAAGAAGAAGCTGGCGACTCGACGGGCACAAACTGGACCGTCAGCGCGACTGGCTCGGTGTTTCCAAAATGCAGTCTACTCTCATTCGCTCGAGGAAGCGGATCGAGCGGGCGGAAGCGCCTCTGAAGAGCCTTCCGAGAAGTCATTGTGCACGCACAGCAGCTCACGGCCGACGAGGTCGAGCTTGGAAGAGGAGACGGCAGGATGGTCGGAGTGTTCGTGTGGAACGGGTACCCCTCTGTACGGGGTGCGACCGACGCTCGAGTACGCCGAGATTCCGGTGCTTGTCGACAGGCTCAAGTTGATCCGACCCGCTTTGGCGCGGGTGAGGCCCGGAAAGCGGAAGGCCCTGCTCGTGCAGGGCCTTCCGAGAGCGACCCTGGGTAGGTGCTGGGGCTTAGCCTTCGGCCGTCCAGTCACTCGTCGTCGAGACGGCGTACACGACGATCACGGCGAGGGTCAGTGCCGCAAGGCCGAACCACGGCGAGGAGCCGAGGAGCAGGAAGCTCTGGATGATCACGACTACGGCCCAGGCGTAGGCAATGACCCGACCGAACATGTCTCCGCGCAGCAGCGAGTAGCCGGCGTAGAGGGCGAGTGCGGCGATGATCAGGTCCCAGATGCCCCACCAGAACAGCTGACCGCCGAACAGCCCGCCGGTCACATCGTGCACCTTGTTGCTGTCGGCGAAGTAGGCGATCGCGGAGATCACGCGGAGACCGCCGACCGAGAACATGATCACCGCGGCAAACGTCAGCCACCCCGGTCGTTTCAGAGCTGACAGAGCCTGTGTAGACATTCGTTCCTCCCGGCAGAGTATGTACGCAGACTGGATCTTCGCAGCCTGTGGGTCAGATCCTCCGCTAAATCACCGCGAGCGCGAAAAGCGCTGGGTCACGCGCCGAACGGTGGAGGGCGGGGGCCGGAGTCGCAGCGACCCCCGCACGTGCCTTGCTCTCGCTCCAGGATCTGTCGTTCGGGCACGGCGAGTGTGTCTCTCCACCCCTCGGTGTCGAGACCGCCCCACCGGCCCTCCAAGGGGGGCAGGTTCGAGCCCTGTGCTCCTCGTGGCAGCGCCCGCCCCTAGTCCGCGGGCTCTTCGAGCAGAAGCTCGATGGGAACGCGAACGAGCTCCACGCGCTTTCCGTCCTTGTCGACACGCGTCAGCTGCTGCGTGTTCGAGAGCTGCAGCAGCTCGAGCGGCTCGAGGCCGGTCAGGCGGAGCACGTCCTCTCGAGGGACGAGCCTGAAGCCGGACTTCTTGTTCCACGGCACGCCTCCAGCAGAGTACGCGAGGCGCAGGTCATTGCCGCTGGAGGCTTGATGTGGGTTGGGGGCTCCTAACCCACATCAAGCCTCTAGGCCTGAGGCGGTCCCGTCGGCTGCGGTGGCGTGGGCTCCAGCAACGGGGCACCGCACGAGTTGCACACGGACTCGGTCAGCCAGGCGGCACCTCGCCTGCCGCTCGGGTAGTGCCGCCAACCGCAGCCGGCACAGTCCCTCCATGGAGCCGGAGGTACGCGGGCCTTGGTCCTCGGCGCGGCCGCTTGAACGGGCAACGGATCCGGAGAGCTCATGCCGTCTTACCGGTGCCGGAAGATGATCCGACCGCGAGTCAGATCGTAGGCGGAGACCTGGACGCTCACGCGGTCGCCCGGTGCGATCCTGATTCGGTAGCGGCGCATCTTGCCGGCGGTGTACGCGATCAGCTCATGTCCGTTCTCGAGCTGGACGCGGAACTTGCCGCCCCCGAGCGCCTCCAGGGCCTCGCCGTCCATCTCGATCTTCTCTTCGGTAGCGATCGCGTCCTCCTCTAGGCCCGGTGCTGGGCGGCTACGTCGCCGCCCACGGGTCGAACTCGCGCGCACCGACGAGGTCCTTGGCGCCTGGACGCCGCACCTCCAGCCGCAGCCCCTCCGAGTCGACCTCGCTGACGATCCAGTCGGCGCGTCCCAGGCGGACACGCTCGTCGAGCGCAGGTGCATCCGCGAACGAGCGATACTCGACCGACCCGTCTGGGAACCGAACGCTGTAGAGAAAGTCCACCCCGCCTCTCTTTCCGCTGTCCAAGCGCGACTCGTTCTAAATGCAGAAGCGGAAGGAGAGCAAGTCGTGTGTATCTGCAGAGTACACGTTCGGCCTCGCCCGCCGAGGCCGGAGTAGGGTCAGCGCTCGTGCGAGCAATTCGCGGAGAGGGCGCCGTCACCCCGTCCGGCCAGGTGATGCGTGTGCTTGTGCTCGCTTGTGCGGTGACGTTCACGGAGACAGCATTCTTCAGCGCGCTCTCGCCGCTGCTGCCCTGGTTCGCCGACCGGTACGACCTCTCCAAGGCCGCCGCAGGCGCGCTTGCGGCCTCGTATGCGGTGGGGGCGATGGTGGCGGCATTGCCGAGCATCCTCGTGGCCAAGAGGCTCGGCCTGCGGACAACGGTGGTCGGCGCGATGCTCGTGATCTCCGTCGCCAGCATCGCCTTCGGCCTGGCCGGTGAGGCATGGATCGCGTACGCGGCTCGCTTCGCGCAGGGTGTAGGGAGTGCGATGGCCTGGACCGCCGCTCTCGCCTGGCTCACGACCACGGCCCCGCGCGAAGGTCGTGGCCAGGCCATCGGCTTCGCGATCGGGGCAGCTTTCGCTGGCGCGCTCCTGGGGCCGGCGCTCGGCGCCACGGCCGAGTCGATCGGACTGTTGCCCGTCTTCGTCACCGTCGGCGCGTTCGCGGCTCTCGTTGCCGGCTGGGCCGGGTTGATGCCAGATCCTCCGCCGCCGCGTGACGACCGACCTGCAGCTACCGCGCCAGCGTTCGTCCTCGTCCTCAGCATCTGGGTGATCATGCTGGCGGGCGGGCTGATCGGGGTCGTCGGCGTCCTGGCGCCGCTTCGGCTCGACCAGCTCGGCTGGACCGCGCTCGGTGTCGGGGCAGTTTTCATCACCGCGTCTGCGTTGCAAACGGTCGTCAACCCGGTTCTTGGCCGCCTCGCCGACCGGCTCGGCCGGACGGCGCTGCTGCGCGTCGGGCTCGCTGTCTCCGCGGGCGCGTGCGTGCTGCTCGTGGTCGACGCCGGGAAATGGGTCTACGCACTGCTCGTGCTCGGGGCCGGAGTTTGCTTCGGGACGCTCTGGACGCCAGGGATGGCCTTCCTCAGCGACACCGTCGACCGGCGTGGTCTCGACCAAGTCGTGGGCTTCGGGCTGATGAACGTCGCGTGGGCGCCGGGGTTCGCGCTGGGCGCGGCGGCCGGGGGAGCACTGGCCGGAGCGACGTCGGACGCGCTCCCGTACTCCCTCGCCGCGGCGGTCTGCGTCCTCACGCTGATCGGGCTCGGCCGTGCAGTCCCGGCATCGCGGAGCGATGTGAGCTCCGCCCGGGATCCGTCGACGCCCGCAATGCGCTCAGCTGATCCCCCTCCGACGGCTCGGTGATCGCGAACCGCCCGGTGATCACCGCGATGCTGCCCCACCACTTGCGCGAAGCTGCCGCCGCACCGGGTCGCACGTATCGTTCGTCGTATGAGCGAGCCGCGCAACGAGACGCCTGTCGGCCGGGACGAGTACGTGCGCATCATGAGCGCGTTCCCGACGGGAGTCGCGATCGTGACCACGGTGGAGCCGGACGGGACACCACGCGGGCTGACCACGAATGCTGTGACGAGCGTCTCTGCCGACCCGCCGATCCTGCTCGTGAGCATCGACCTCGCCAGTCGCACGTTGCCCGCGATGCGCGCCACGCGGCGGTTCTGCGTCAACTTCATGCGCGACGACCACGAGGAGGTGTGCCGCCTTTTCGCCTCCAAGGCGGATGACAAGTTCGAGCGCATCTCCTGGACCGCGGGCGTCGGCGGCGTTCCCGTGCTGCACGGCGGCGCGGTCGCCCATGCCGAATGCACCACGCTCGAGGAGCTCGAGATCGGCGACCACGTCGTCGTCACGGGTCTCGTGCACCGTGGGTCGGCGCCCGAGGACGCGGATGTGCCGATCGTCTATTTCCGCAAGTCGTTCTTCAGCGCCCGTTAGATGCTTGATCGACAAATGGCGCGCAGTCGGGGGCGGTCACGACCAAGCCGGGCGCCGCACTCAGGCGTCGTGCAGGCCCTGAAGGCCTGTGCGACGCGCGAGGGTGGTGATCCGGCGCCGTGTCGTGGCCGTCATCCGACCCGCGGGATTTGTCGATCAAGCATCTAAACCAGGCGGACGGGCGCAAAGCGGCGCTGGACCTTGCCGCGCGAGGCAAGAGTGCGCACAGCCCGCGCGCTCAGGACCGTCGGCGTCCGCGCTGCGGGCGCGTACAGGCCGAGGTCGCGCATCGCGGACGCGACGTCGAGCCGCCCGAACCGGGCGAGGTCGGCGCCGACCGGGACCACGGTCCTCTCGAGCGAGCTCACGATCACCGCGAACGGCGTCTCCGGGGAGAGGCTCTTGAGCAGTGCGAGCGCCCCGGCTGCCATCGGCGTGGCCACCGAGGTGCCGCAGAAAAGCACGGTCTGCTGCTGTGGGTTCATCGAGTTGACGCAGCCTGGAGCGAGGAAGTCGACCCAGTTCGAGCCGCGATTCGAGAAGCCGGCGAGGCCGCCGCTCTCGTCGGTCGCACCGACGCCGAGGACCGCATCGTAGGCCGCGGGCCAGCGCTCCGCGGTGGTGGCCTCGTTGCCCGCTGCAGCCACAACGGTGACCCCGCGAGCAACCGCCCCCGCGATCGCGTCGCCGACCGGGCCGCCGGGCTCGACACCGACGAAACTGATGCTGAGTAGCGTCGCGCCGTGCTCGACCGCCCAGTTGATCGCCGCGGCCTGTGCAGTGTCCGGAGCCCGCCCGTCTGCGCCCGCGATCTTGAGCGGCATGATGCGGCAGGTCGGGCACACCCCGTCTGCGCCTGCCCCGTCGTGGCGTCCGGCGATCACGGCCGCGACCGCCGTGCCGTGCCCGTTCTCGTCGACCGTCTCACCACCACCGAAGGCGTCGAACCCGGGTACGAGCGCACCATCGAGATCCGAGACCGGCGCCACACCCGTGTCGAGGACGGCGACGACCGGGCCGTTGCGCACCGTCGTCGCTTCGCCCCACGCCTCTGCGAGCCGAATCTGATCGTAAGCCCACGCGGCCGGAGACGACGAAACGTCGACGGCGTCTGCCGTGACATAGCCGTCAGGCGCCTGGGCGCGACCTCCGGCCAGGCAGCAGAGGAGGGTCGTGACGAGGAGTGCGGAGAGGGCGGCTTTCATGCTCCACCTGACGTCTCGGCACGGAGACGCCGCCGCCACTCACCCGAAAGGGGTATGCGTACTCGGTCCGGTCACGCAACCGCCCTCGGGCGGCTCCAGCGGCCGTCAGTTAGGACAGAGGTCGAAACTCACGGGAATCGCCTGCACGCTCAGCTTCTCCGCGAGCTCGGGCAGATGCTCCTGCACGCGGGCGAGCTCCCGCTCGGCGTCGGTGATGCTCGTGAAGAGCTCGCACAGCTCGCACTCCTCGTGCACGATCGCCCACAGGCCCGCGCTGACGGCAGATTTCCGCTCCCCCACGAGCCAAGTCTGCGCTCATTCTCGCGGCTGCGCCAGTGGAGTCTTTCGTCAACGCTCGGCGGCACACGCAGTGCCGTCAGAGCTCGGCGAGGATCGCGGTAGCCCGACACCCGGTCCCCTGCGGGCCCCACGTCCGCACGGTGACCGTGTCGGCTCCCGCGAGATCCGGCAGGACGCGACGAACCTCGAAAGAGCCGCCCGGACCCTGGGCGCGGACAGCTCCTTTCCAGACGACGCGCCGCTCGTGCACGACGACCACACGCCACGCCCCGCGGCGGCCCGAGCTATCGACCTCGAACCTCAGCTCGATCGCGTCGTCCTCGGCGCGGAGGCGAAGCTTCGACGTCGCGCCCGCCCCGCAGCTGCCCCGAACGCGCACTTCGGCACGGCTGTTGTCCCCGTCGCCCGTGGCCGCTGCCGCCGGGAGCGCTGCCAGAATGGCGACCGTACCAGCAACAATGGCGGCGGCCAGTCCGAGCCTGAACACTGAGGGCTGCGGCAAGTGACTCATACGATCCAGTCTGGTGGCGGCACGGACGCGCCGCAATGCGACCTTGGTCCCATCGCACCGTCCTAGCGGAACGTGTCCGAGCGGAGGCCCTGTCTCTCAGCCCAGAGCACCGCCTGGACCCGATCCGTGACCCCGATCGCACGGAACACGCTCGTGAGGTGTGACTTGACGGTCTTCTCGCTGATACCGAGCCGTACCGCGATGAGCTTGTTCGGCAGGCCCTCTAGCAGGAGCGCCAGCACCTCTCGCTCGCGCCCGGAAAGCGCTGCGAGCGGATCCGGGGCCGAAGCAGCCTCGAGCAGCGAGCGTGCAGCGCGGGGGTCGAGCGGCGAGCCGCCCGCGGAGGCCGAGCGGACACCGCGGACGACGTCCTCGGCAGCGGCGTCCTTGAGGAGGTAGCCGACCGCGCCGGCCTCGAGCGCCGCCAGGATGCGCCGCCGGTCGGAGAACGATGTGAGCACCAGCACCTCCGGCCGGGGCGTCTCCTGCAGGATCCGACGGGTCGCCTCGATGCCGTCCATCACCGGCATCTCGAGATCCATGAGCACGACGTCGGGCTTCCGGTCGCGGCACATCGCGACGGCCTCCGCGCCGTCGGCCGCAGCCCCGACGAGCTCCATGTCGGGTTGTGCGGCGATGACGCGGCCCAAGCCGTCTCGGAGCACACCGTGGTCGTCTGCGAGGAGGACGCGGATCATGCGCACGGCACCTCCAGCTCGAGCGACGTCCCTCTCCCGACGGCCGAGGTGATCCGCAGGCTCCCGCCCGCGTCCCGGGCAAGCCCTTCGAGCAGTGACAGACCCAGGTGCCCTCCCTCGCCCGCGGTCGCCCTGCCCTCGGGGGTGAAGCCGCGTCCGTCGTCCACGACGAGCAGCCGCGCCATCGCGCCGTTCGCGGAGAGCTCGATGCGCACGCTCCTCGCGAACGCGTACGCGATCACGTTTCGCACAGCCTCCTGCGCCACGCGGTACACGATCGTCTGCGCGCTCCGGCCGAGTCGCTCCGCCCCGTCGACCGAGACGGATACGGCAACGCCACGCGCCTCGAGTGGACCGACCAGATCTGAGATCGCGGCCTCGATCCCCTCGGCCGCAAGGTTCGGCGGGTGCAGGTCGACGAGGAGCGCCCGCAGGTCGCGAACGTTCCCGCGCAGACCGCCGATGACCGCGTGCAGCTCCGCCGCCTCCTCGGCGTCGCCGCGAGCAGTCGACCGGTCGGCGAGCGGGGCGAGTCGGAATGCCGCGCCGGCGACGTCCTGCACGGCTCCGTCGTGCAGGTATGAGGCGATGCGCCGCCGCTCTCTGTTGGAGGCCTCGATCGCGCTCGCCAGGAGCGACTCGCGTTCCTCGTAACCGCGCTGCAGCCTCTTTGTAAGCGACCACACGAGCGGTGCCTGCGCCGCCACGATCAGTGCCACCGCAGCGAGGATCGGGAGCGCTAGCGCACGGAGCAGCCGCTGCGCGCTCGACTGGACGGAGTCGAGCCGCTCGTAGAGCTCGAACAGGACGGGAGTGCCGGAGGGCGTGCGGATTGGCGCGTACGCCTCGATCAGCTCGCCCTCCTGGCGGTCGAGCGCGTTCTCCGGACGGTCGAGGTTACTCACGTCCACCTCCGCCCCACCCTCGCGGAACAGGCGGAGCTGATGCTCGTCGAGCGCGTACCGCAGCCCGATCTGCGCAGGATCGTCGGCGTAGAGGATCCGCCCGTCCGTCGACCAGATCTTCACGCGCACGACCGAGTCGGAGAGCACCCGCGAGACGACGAGATCGTCCACAGCGGCGACGGCGGCTTGGTCGCCGCTGAGGAGACCGTCGGCGAGCGCCGATTCGACGAGCGTGGCGGCCTCCAGCGCTTTCGTCTTGGTGGCCCGCTTGGCCTCGTCCACCGCCACGGCCCGCAGGGCGAAGTAGCCGCCGACGAGCGCGACCGCGAGTGCGACGACGCTGCCGAGCCCGAAGCGGAGCAGCGCGGAGCGTGTCGTCGGCGGAGCCGGCGATCGGGCTCTTGCGACATCGTGCTCGCGCCCCGTCGCCATTGCCGCATGATGGTCACGATCCGCGGTTCGTGCGGACGACTGCGACCAATGTCTCATTGCGGCCGGGACCGGACACGGGCCAGCCTGGGTGTCGTCCAACAACCGAAGGAGACCGCAGATGTCCGTGTCCCGCACCGCCGCAGCCGTCGCCGTCACTGCCCTCGTCACCCTCACCGCCGTGCCGGCCGCGTTCGCCAAGGACGGCGACGTCCGCGTTCGCGGCGCCTGCACCGCGAGCTCGAGTGCAAAGCTCAAGCTCGGCCACGAGGACGGCCGCATCGACGTGGAGTTCGAGGTCGACCAGAACCGCAACGGTGTCCCGTGGAAGGTGACGATCCGCCGCAACGGCGCCCTGGTCGCCAGCACGACCGCGTTCACCCGTGCTCCGAGCGGCTCGTTCGACGTGCGCCGTGTGATCGCCAACGGCGCCGGCACGGATCGCGTGACCGCGACCGCGAAGCGCGCGTCCGGCGAAACGTGCGCCGCCAACGCCGGCCTCTGACGAGTCGACGACCTCCTCTCCCTGCCCCTCGCAGGAGCCCCGCGGCCGGCGGCCCGGGGCTCCTCGCTCGCGCTAGGCTGCCGCCGATGCCGACGCTGTCGACCCGGGTCGAGCGCGACGCGACGTTCGAGCTCCGGCGGTCGCGGATGAGCGAGCTGGTCGCCGAGCTGCGCGAACGCACGGCGCTCGTCGCCGAGGGCGGCGGCAAGACGTCACTCGAGCGCCACCGCTCGCGCGGCAAGCTGACGGCGCGCGAGCGGATCGACCGGCTCGTCGACCCGGGCACGGCGTTTCTCGAGCTGAACGCGCTCGCCGCGTGGGAGCTCTACGACGGCGAGGCGCCGAGCGCGGGAATCGTGACCGGGGTCGGCGTGATCGAAGGCCGTCACTGCGTCGTCGTCGCGAACGACGCAACGGTAAAGGGCGGCTCCTACTACCCGCTGACGGTGAAGAAGCACCTACGGGCGCAGGAGGTGGCTCGCCAGAACCGCCTGCCGTGCGTCTACCTCGTCGACTCGGGCGGGGCGTTTCTCCCGCTGCAGGCCGAGGTCTTCCCCGACCGCGACCATTTCGGGCGCATCTTTTTCAACCAGGCACGGCTCTCGGCGCTCGGCATCCCGCAGATCGCCGTGGTGATGGGCTCGTGCACCGCGGGCGGCGCGTACGTGCCGGCAATGAGCGACGAGACGGTGATCGTGCGCGGGACGGGCACGATCTTCATCGGCGGGCCGCCGCTGGTGAAGGCCGCAACCGGGCAGGAGGTGACTGCCGAGGAGCTCGGCGGCGCCGACGTGCACACGCGGCGCTCGGGCGTCGCCGACCACTACGCCGTGGACGACGAGCACGCGCTCGCGACCGCACGCGAGATCGTGCGCAACCTCGGGGACCCGGAGCTGCGCCCGTGGGAGCTGACGGCTCCGGAGCCGCCGGCGGTCGACCCGTCCGACCTCTACGGCCTGATCCCCGAGGACTTCCGGCACGAGCTCGACCCGCTCGAGCTGATCGCCCGTCTCGTCGACGGCAGCCGCTTCCACGAGTTCAAGGCGCTCTACGGCGACACGCTCGTCTGCGGCTTCGCGCGGCTCGAGGGCTATCCGGTCGGGATCCTCGCCAACCGCGGCGTCCTCTTCGCCGAGTCGTCCCAGAAGGGGGCGCACTTCATCGAGCTGGCCTGCAAGCGGCGCATCCCGCTCATCTTTCTCCAGAACATCACCGGCTTCATGGTCGGCAAGGAGTACGAGGAAGCCGGGATCGCCCGCGACGGCGCCAAGCTCGTGATGGCGGTGGCCTGCGCGGACGTGCCCAAGCTGACCGTGGTCACCGGCGGCTCGTTCGGCGCCGGCAACTACGCGATGTGCGGCCGTGCGTTTGAACCTCGCCAGCTGTGGATGTGGCCGAACGCCCGCATCTCCGTGATGGGCGGTGACCAGGCGGCGATGGTGCTGTCGATCGTCGGCGACGCCGATCCCGAGGAGATCAGATCCACGTACGAGACCGAGGGCAGCCCCTACTACTCCACGGCGCGACTCTGGGACGACGGCATCATCGACCCGCTCGACACCCGCCGCGTGCTCGCCCTTGGACTCGCAGCGGCGGCCAATGCCCCGGTCCCCGCCACGACCTTCGGCGTGTTCCGAATGTAAGCGAGAGGAGGAGAAGTGGCCTACAGGTACCTCGACGCGGCGGACGTCAAGCCGACCTGGGGCACGTTCCGGATGATCCGGCACGAGCTCGGCGGCACGGCCTTCGGGCTCAACCAGATCGACTTTCCCCCGGACAAGATTGGGTCCGAGCACGACGAGGCCGAGTCGGGCCAGGAGGAGATCTACTACTGCATCGCCGGCTCCGGTTCTCTCACGATCGACGGAAACGAGGTCGAGCTCGTCCCGGGGCGCTACGTCCTCGTGTCGCCCGACTCGAAGCGCCGTCCGACGGCAGGTCCTGACGGCATGTCGTTCATCTGCGTCGGCGGCGTGCCCGGCGGCGTCTACGAGCCCTGGGCTCCGCCCGACGAGTAGCGCTACGCTCGGGCGATGAACACGATCGAGCTCACCGACGAGGAGCTGCGGCTCGCGATCAACGCGGTGCATTCATTCCTGGACGACTTCGGGCACGAGGAGGCCGACCTCGTCGTCCAGCTGAAGCGGCTGCTCGCGAAGCTCCAGGCGGCGAGCTCGCTCGACGGGTGATCGCGCGTCTGTTGCTCTGGAGTCTCGGCGAGACGCTGCTCGAGCCCGAGGAGCTGCTCGAGGGGCTACCCTCGCTCGAGCCGCCGAGCGCCTGGCTCTGGAACGAGACCTCGGAGCGCTTCGGGCTGCTGCTCGTGGACGACGCGATCGGGGCAGTGCCCGACGCGCTCGCCGAGGCCCGCTCGCGCATCGGGCGCGAGCCCGACGTCTACGAAGAGTTCGACCTCCTGTAGGGCGCCGCCTTCGCTACGCAGCGTTCGCGACTGGCCTCGCGGCCCCCGCGAGCGCAGCCCACGTCGCCGTGATCGCCGCGCGCAGCTCGTCGTCCGGACGGGGGAGCCGCTCGTGTGCCTTGGCCAGAGCCAGCTCGGGCGTGTCGAGCACCCGCGCGCCGAGCGTCCTCAACACGCGCTTCAGGTCTTGCTGCGCCCAGACGGCGCCGAAGGAGCCCGTGCTGGCGCTCACGACAGCGACCGGCTTGTTCCAGAACGGCCCCACGGTGATCTCCGGCCGGGAAGCCCAGTCGAGCGCGTTCTTCAGCTGGCCCGGGATCGAACCGTTGTACTCGGGAGTCGAAAAGAGGACCATCTCCGCCGACCGCACGGCCTCACGGAAGGCGGCAACCGACTCGGGCTCCGCCCGCTCGTCCTCCTCGTCGTACGGCGGGATCTGCTTCAGCCCTCGGTAGTGGACGAGCTCGACGTCTCCAGGTGCATGGGCCTCGGCAAGGCGTAGCAGCTCGCTGTTGAGCGAGCCGCTACGCAGGCTGCCGGTGATAGCCAGAACGCGCATCGCGTCCTACGCTTCCTTCTTCAGCTCGAGCACGCCCGTCAGCGTGACGTCGTTTCCGACATAGGCGCCTCCACCGGGAAGCTCCATGTTCCAGTCGATCCCGAACGCGCGCCGGTCGAGCACGCTCTCGAGCTCGAGCGCAAGCACCGTGCCGCCGAACGGGTTCTCGACCGGCCCGTTGAGAGTGCCGGCGAGGCTCAACGGCTGGCTGACGCCCTTGATCGTGATCTCGCCCTCGACCGTGACCGAGGTGCCGTCGAGCCGGATCGCGCGCGAGCGGAAGGTCAACTCGGGGAAGCGCTCGGCATCGAAGAACTCGGGCGAGAGCAGGTGGCCGCGGAGGTTCGGATCGTCGAGCGCGACGCTCTCGACCTGCGCCGTCCCCGTGAGCCCGCTCTCGTCGAGCGAGGCGGCCACGTCGCGGAACGAGCCACGAAAGACCGAGATGCCGTTGTGCGTGACTGCGAACTCGATCCGCGAGTGCACCGGATCGAGAGTCCACGTGCCGGTGGGAAGGGCTGTGCTGGTGTCCTGCAGAATGCTCATGCGAATTCCTTTCGCGTCGGGTAGAGTTTGACTACGCAAGTAAATGTAGCGAGGATCAATTGAGTAGTCAAGTATTGAGCGCACAAGCATCACTGGAGGTGACGGCGTTCGCCCGGCTCCTGCGCACGCTGGGCACGCTGCGGCGCGAACTCGAGGCACGGCTCGTGGCCGAGCACGGGCTCACCGTCAGCGACTACGAGGCGCTGCTCGCCCTGGCGCGCGCCGACGAGGGTCGGATGCGCCGCGTCGACCTGGCAGAGCGCCTCTCGCTCACGCCGTCCGGCGTGACGCGTCTGCTCGAGGGTCTCGAGCGAAGCGACCTCGTGCAGAAGGCACACTGCCCCTCGGACCAGCGCGTCACCTGGGCTGTCGTGACCGATGCCGGCCGGCGTACGCTCGCCGAGGCGTGGGACCTCCACGAGGTGACGATGCGTGACCTCCTCGGCGGCCGTTTGGAACCTGCGGAGCTGCAGACCCTCGTCGACCTGCTCGCGCAACTGCCCGGGGGGGATGTCGACGCCACGGCCTGCCGCGCCGACGGGTGAGGCCGTCGCTCAGCGCCGCACGAGGTTCCGTGCCAGGAACAGCACGTTGGCCGGGCGCTCCGCCAGCCGGCGCATGAGATAGCGGTACCAGTCAGGCCCGTACGGCGTCGCGACCAGGACGTCGGAGCCGCGACGGACGAGCTCCAGCTGGAGGGCCGGACGGACGCCGTAGAGCATCTGGAACTGAAACCGCTCTCTGCCGATCCCCTCACGCCGCGCGAGCTCGAGCAGCCGTTCGATCAGTCGCTCGTCGTGGGTAGCGATCGCGGTGAATCCGCCGGCCGTGAGCGAGCGCTCGACGAGACGGATGTAGGCGGCGTCGACGTCCTCCTTCCTCGGGTATGCGACCTCCGGCGGCTCGAGGTACGCGCCCTTCACGAAGCGGAGATTTGGCCTGAGCTCGAGAAGCCCTTCGAGGTCGGACTCGCTGCGGTAGAGACACGACTGCAGCACCGTGCCCACGCGCTCCCGGCCCGCCTCGCGTAGCCGCCGGTAGATGCCGAGAGTCGCGTCCACGCGCGCGGACTCCTCCATGTCGATCCGGACGAACGAGCCGACGCGGGTCGCCGAGTCGACGAGCGCGACCACGTTACGGTAGGCGAGCTCCTCATCGATCGAGAGGCCGAGGTGCGTCAGCTTGAGCGCCACGTTCGTGCGCAGGCCCTCACCCGCGAGGCGTCCGAGCACAAACTCGTACGCGGCTGCGACCGCAGCGGCGTCGGCCTCGCTCGTAACGTCCTCGCCGAGAATCGTCGTGTTCGTGAGCAGGCCGCTGTCCTCGAGACGGCGCAGCACGACGATCGCCTGGTCGAGCGTCTCGCCGGCGACGAAGCGCGCCGCGCCCAGGTACATCCCGTGTCGCTGCACCACCCGCTGCAGCGACCCGCTGTCGGCGGCCGCCAGGATGCCCCGACGCAGAAAGGCGTCGACCGCGCTCACGGCAACCCGTCGAACCAGGCGTCGAGCTCGGCGCGCTCGGCCTCCGTGAGCCGGCGAAGCGGTCGGCGCACGTCCTCTCCCACCGGCACACCCCTGCGACCCAGGACGTGCTTGAGCGCAGCGTGGCGGGGAAAGCGCTCGACGAAGCCGCGGAGCTCTGCGAGCCGCGCCGAGCCTGCTGCCGTCGGCTGACGCACGACCGCGGCCACCTCCGCCGGGAACGCCGCGGCCAGACCCGAGACGGCTCCGATTGCACCGTGCTCCATCCCTTCGAAGATGAGCGCCTCCGGCCCGGCAAAGACGTCCCAGCCGTCGAGCAGATAACGCTCGAAGGCCTCCCACGGCGTGTCCGAGACCTTCAAGCCCACGACGTTCGTCTCCTCGTCCTTGAGACGCACGAGCGCGTCGACATCGAGCGCGTACCCCGCTGTCGCGGCGAACTCGTACACGTAGAGCGGGATCGGGTCACAGGCTCGGGCGGCCGCGCGCAGGTGCTCGAGCTGGGCGGCGGCGTCGAGCTTGAAGTACGGCGGCCCGATCACGGCGACGGCGTCGACCCCGGCGAGGGCCGCGTGCTCGCACAAGGCGACCGTGTCGGCCGTCGTCTGGGCCCCGCAGTGCGCGGCGACGAGCAGCCGGCCCGACGACGCCTCCAGCACCCGCTCGATCACGCGTTTGCGCTCCTCGACCGAGAACAGGATCCCCTCCCCCGTCGTGCCGAGCGCGAGCACGCCGTCGAGCCCGGCGGTCGCGAGGAAGCCGACATAGCCGGGGATCGCCTCCTCGTCGACCGAGCGCCCGCCGTCGCGCAGCGGTGTGACGGCGGCGGCGAGGGCGCCGCGGAGGGCACCCATCAGCCTCGCGGCCTGCCGCCGTGCTCAGGGGCGTCGACGCCGGTGAGACGCCTGGAGGCCACGGGCAGACCCTAGCGGGCGCTCGGGATCCGCTCCCGCGGTGCGCGAGTCTTGACGAGACCCTGAGCCGCCCTTCGCGGCCGCGAGGGCTGGTCCCTAGAGTTTCGCGATGGCCGCACTGCGGGTGGAGTGGGACGACGACGTGCTGCGCGTCACACTCGCGCGGCCCGAGACGCGGAACGCCTTCGACGTCGACCTGATCTCAGCGCTCGCGGAGGCGTTCGTCGACGTCGGCAGGGCACGCGCGGTGGTGCTCGCCGGCGACGGGCCGAGCTTCTGCGCGGGCGCCGACGTGGAGTGGATGCGCGCCTCGGCCGAGCTCGACTACGACGCCAACCTGGCGGATGCGAACGCGTTGCGCCGGATGCTGGAGTCGATCGACGAGTGCCCGGCGCCCGTCGTGGCACTGGCGCACGGACACGTCTTTGGCGGAGGTGTCGGGCTGGTCGCCTGCGCGGACGTCGCCATCGCCCACGAGCGCACCGTGTTCGCGTTCTCGGAGGTGAAGCTCGGGATCATCCCCGCGGTGATCTCGCCGTTCGCGCTGCGGAAAATCGGCGAAAGCGCGGCGAGGCGGTACTTCGTCACCGGCGAGCGGTTCGACGCCGCTACTGCGCTGCGCATCGGCCTCGTGCACGAGCTCAGCGACGACATCGGCTGCGCCCTCGCGCGACTGCTCGGCGAACTCCGCACCGCCGGCCCGCGGGCGGTGCGCCACGCGAAGAAGCTCGTGCTCGAGCGACCCGACGGCCCCGAGACCGCACGCCGCATCGCCGAGCGACGCACGAGCGAGGAGGGGCAGGAGGGCCTGAGCGCATTTCTCGAGCGACGCCCGGCAGCCTGGATGCCGGCGGCCTCCGACGACCCAGCGGGCTGAGGGCTTGGCACAGGCTGCCCCGCGCCGGCGTCGCCTGCCCGGTCGTCTCGTGGAGGTGGGAATCCGGGCGGCGAGCGGCTACGGGCGCCACACGCTCGGGCAGCATGCGGCGGCGATCTCGTACCGCGTGCTGTTCTCGCTCGTCCCGTTCATGACCCTGATCGCCGCCATCCTCGACCTCGTGCTCTCGGACGACACGCGCGACGACGTGATCAACTGGGTGCTCGACGAGATCCCGGGGACGTCGGATCTCGAGACGAGCGTCGACCAAGCGGTCTCGACGGCCGGGACGACGACAACGAGCGTCGCGGGGCTGGTCGGCCTCGTCCTGTTGCTGTGGAGCGCGACCGGAATGATGACGTCCTTGCGTACGGCGTTTCGCAGCGTGTGGGAGGTCGGCGACAGGCCGTCCTACATGCGCGGGAAGCTCGTCGACGGCCTGCTCGTGCTCGGCGGCGGTCTCGTCATCGTGGTCGCGTTCGGCGCCACCGTGCTCGTGCAGGTGGTGGAGTCGATCGGGGGCGAGATCGCGACCACCATCGGCCTACCCACGCATGGACGGCTGGCCGGCACGCTATTCGGCGTCGTCGCCATGCTCATGGTCACCTTCGTCGCGCTCGTCGTCCTCTACCGCGCCGTGTCGCCGGAGGGCATTGGGTGGCGAGAGCTCCTCCCCGGGGCCGCGCTGGCCGCGATCGCACTGCAGTGCCTCGTTGCCGGCTACTCGATCTACCTCTCGCACTTCTCGGATCTCAACGCCGTCTACGGCTCGCTCGGAGCGGTACTCGGCCTGCTGTTGCTCGTGTACTTCGGCGCGATCGTGATGCTCATGGGCGGCGAGATCGCCGCCGCCTGGCCGGAGACCGCCGTGGTCGAGGTCGAGCCGTGAGTATCAAGCGTCTCGTCGTCGCGAACAGAGGCGAGATCGCGTTGCGCGTCTTCCGGACCTGCCGCCGCCTCGGGATCGGCACGGTCGCCGTCGTCGCGCCCGACGATCGGGGTGCGGCTCACGCCCGGGCGGCCGACGTCGCCGTCGAGATCAGGTCATATCTCGACGGGGACGAGTACCTGCGCGCGGCCGCGGAGACCGAGGCGGACACGATCCATCCCGGATACGGGTTTCTCGCAGAGAGCGCGCAGTTCGCGGCCGCCGTCGAGGAGGCGGGGCTGATCTGGGTCGGCCCGCCGGCGGACGTGCTGCGCCTCGGCGGCGAGAAGCTCGCCGCGAAGCGGATCGCCGCGGAGGCCGGCGTCCCCGTGCTCGCGCACGGATCGGCACGGGAGATCGGCTTTCCCCTGCTCGTCAAGGCAGCCGCGGGCGGCGGCGGCCGCGGCATGCGGGTCGTCCGCACGGCCGGCGAGCTCGACGACGCGCTCGCCGCAGCGGCACGGGAGGCACAGGCGGCCTTCGGCGACGGCACGGTGTTCTGCGAGCGCTTTCTCGAGCGGCCCCGTCACATCGAAGTGCAGCTCCTCGGCGACGCGCACGGGACGGTGCTCGCGCTCGGAGAGCGCGACTGCTCGGTGCAGCGCCGGCACCAGAAGGTGATCGAGGAGTCACCCGCACCGCACCTGGCTCCGGCGGTACGGGCCCAGCTGCTCGAAGCGGCCACGGCGTTCGCCCGCGCCATCGGCTACCGAAGCGCCGGCACCGCGGAGTTCCTCGTGCAAGACGACGAGCTCGCGTTCCTCGAGCTCAACGGGCGGATCCAGGTCGAGCATCCGGTCACCGAGGCGGTGACGGGCCTCGACCTCGTCGAGCTCCAGCTCCGGGTCGCCACGGGCGAGAGCCTTGCAACACTGGGTTGCAAGGCTCACGGGCACGCGGTGGAGGCCCGGCTCTACGCCGAGGACCCACGTACGTTCCTGCCCCAGGCGGGGCGGGTCGAGCGCTGGCGACCGGCTGACGGGGTGCGCGTCGACGCCGGCGTGGAGGAGGGCGACGAGGTGCCTCTCGCCTACGACCCGCTGCTCGCGAAGCTGATCGCCCACGGCGCCCACCGAGAGGAAGCCCTCGACCGCCTGGCAGCTGCGCTCGACGAGACCGACGTTGCAGGCGTGACCACGAACCTCCCGTTCCTGCGCTGGCTAGTCGCCCATCCCGTCTTTCGGGCGGCAGATCTGTCGACCGCGTTCCTCGTCGAGCACCCGCCGCTCTCCCCACCGCCGCTGCACTTGCCCGAGGGGCCCTGGCGCGGCCCGTGGCGCCTCAACCTCCCGCCGCCCCCTCCGGCTTCCCCACCGGACGCCGAGATCGGTGGACAGACGCTCGCCGATGGCGGCGGTGGCGGCGCGGTGTCCGCACCGATGCCGGGCACGGTGATCGACGTCCGCGTCGCGGCCGGCGATGTCGTCGAGGCGCGTCAGCCCCTCGTCGTGCTCGAGGCGATGAAGATGGAGGTACCCGTCACGTCACCGTTCGCCGGCACGGTCGCAGCAGTCCACGTGACGACCGGCGAGAGCGTCCCGGCCGGCTCCGTGCTCGTGGAGCTCCTCTGAACCGCTACCCGGCGACTGCATCGAGCAGCGTGCCGACGATCCAGTTCACGAGCCAGATCACGATCGTGGCGCCGATGTACGTCCAGAAGCCGTCGATCGAGAAGTCGGGCGTGATCCATTCCGCCAGCGCGAGCATGCCGACGTTGATCGCGAAGTAGGCGAGCCCGAAGGTGACGACGATGAGCGGCAGCGTGAGCAGCGCGAGGATCGGCTTCAGAAAGGCATTCGCGAGCGCGAGGATCGCGGCGGCAAGGAGCAGAGACCCCCATCGCCCGATCGACACGCCGTCGAAGATCCAGTCGACGACGATCAGGGCCAGGATGTTCACGCCCCACCCGATCAGGGCGCGCACGACCAGGTAGCCGTCCACGGCTCGATCCTACCGCGGGCTACACGCCGAGCTTCACCGGCACGATGGAGACGACGAGCACGAGCCTGCGAGCTCGATCCTCGTGCGGCGCGGCGGTGCTAGAAGAGCTTCTGGAGCTTGAGTGCGGCGCCCATGTCGCCGGAGACCTTGAGCTTGCCTGTCATGTAGGCCGTCGTCGGGTTCGCGTCGCCGTTGATGATCTTGGTCATGGTCTCCTCGCTGGCCGAGATCGTGCAATCGGCGTCCCCGGCCCCCTCGCTGACGTTCACGGCCCCGTCGTCGACCCGCACCGTCCACTCCCCCACGCCCTCGACGTTGAACACGTAGGCATTCGTCATCCCAGCCGTCTTGCCGGGATCGACCCTCTGCGGCAGCTGCGCGAAGAACTCCTGCACGGTCATCGGCTCTGCTCCTTGCTCGAGCGGTCAGTCGGCGCGAGCCTACCCGAGCGTCCGGTAGTGGTGGCTCCGGGAAGTACGGCACCGCTTGGCCGGCTGCAAACGCTTCGCATCGGGTCGTCCTCGGTCGCCCCCATACCTTCGGGTATGGGGGCTCCCTGCGTCCTAGCGCTGCTCGGTTTTCGCTCGGCCAAACAGCACCGAACTTCCCGGAGACACCACTAGGACGGTACCGGCTCGGCCGCGAGGCGCCGCAACGGCGCCGGTGCGGGAAGCGCGAGACAGACGAGCACTCCGAGCAGGGGCGCGACGGCGCTCGCCAGCAGCGCCGTCCGCAGGTCGATCGCGTCCGCGACCGCCCCGAGGGCCACCGCGGCGAGACCGCCGAGACCCATCGCCAGCCCGATCGAGAGCCCCGAAGCCAAGCCGACGTGCCGAGGGAGGTACTGCTGGCTGAGCACCATCGTGACGCCGAACGTGCCGACCACGAGCATCCCCACGAGCATGAGCGCGACCCCGCCGGGAATGCCGCCGACGAGCACGAAAACGAGGATCAGCGGTGCGAGGGCTGCCTGGGAGACCAGGAGC
Organism: uncultured Actinomycetes bacterium; assembly: GCA_963708005.1. Taxonomy (GTDB): domain Bacteria; phylum Actinomycetota; class Thermoleophilia; order Gaiellales; family Gaiellaceae; genus Gaiella. The sequence goes on from CAVPRY010000004.1 coordinate 155,745, forward strand.
GTGCGCCGGAGCCCGATCCGGTCGGCGATCGGCCCGAGGACCAGCGTGCCCACGGCACCGGCGAGGAGCATCAGCGCCAGCAGACGGTTCCCTTCGGCTTCGGAGTTGCCGAGCGACACGACCCACAGCGGCAGGAACGTCAAGAGCCCGAACCAGGCCACGCTGCGAAGACCGATCACCACCCCGAGGAGCACCATCGCGCGGATCTGGTCGTCGCCCACCGGTCGCGTTCTGCTGTCTTCCCGGGTCGGCCGTAGCCGTCCGACGTACGACAGCGCGCGGAGCAGGGCGAGCGCGGCGACGAGCACCGGCACCATGGCGATGAGCCCTCCCAGTCCGAGCCCGAGCCACAGGACGAGCGGGGTGGCCACGATCGGCCCGAGCGCGTAGCCGGTGTTGCCGCCGATGTTGAACAGCGACATCCCGCTCGCGCGTTTGCGCCCGCTCGCGAAGGCCGCGAACTTCGCGCCCTCGGGGTGGAACGCCGCGATGCCGACACCGGACACGAACACGAGCAAGAGCAGGAGCCAGTAGCTGGGAGCGACGGCTGCGAGGCCGATGCCGAGCCCGGCCAACGCGACGCCGCCCGGTAGCAGCCAGAGCGCCCCGCGCCGGTCGGACCAGAGCCCGAACAGGGGCTGCAGGAGCGACGAGGAGACCAGCACGGCCAGCATCAGCACCGCGGTGAGCGTGTAGCTGAGGCCGAACTTCGTCGTGAAGAAGGGGAGCAGCGCCGGTACCGCACCCGAGGCGAAGTCGGTGGCGAGATGGCCGCCCGAGAGGGTCGTCATCGCCCTCGCGTCGAGCTCCGTCCGCATCCGCCCAGCGTACTGCCTATTTGACGTGTCTCGGCGGCGACACGGTCGCGATCGAGGAGCCGACTACTGCCGGCGGCTAGCCGAACGTGAAGCCGAGCTCGCGCAGGCCGGCCAGCTCGCTCTGAAGGAGCGCATCTTCGGCCCTGACGGCCTTGCGCGCGGCATCATACTTCGCGCGGTTCTCCGCCCGCGCCGCCGCGGCGAGCCGCCGGTAAGCGCCCTCGACCCTGTTCGTGGCGCCGACGATCGCGGCGTTGACCGGCCGAATGTACGGTGTTACCGCAGTTCGCCCGAGGCTCTTCGCGGCGGCAGCGTAGGCTCTCGCCGCGGCGGCGGCGGCATCCGCCTGCCCGTGGGAGGTTCGCGCTTGCCGCAGTCGGCTGACGGCCGCGTCACGCTCAGCTTTGAGACGGTTCATCGCGCGGTTGAAACCGGCCGCGTATGCCTGCGTCGGAGCAAGCGGGTAGGGCTTCGCCCCGTCCAGGCGAAGCGTCGCCGCGACCTGCTCGCAGGCTGGGAGGACCGAGGTCGAGCGAGCCAGCGCGCTGAAGCAGGTAACTGCGGTGACGCCCGTCGTCTGGGGAACAACGTACAGCGTCAGCTTGCGCGCTGAGCCTCGCGGCTCGAGATTGCGATAACGGAACGCGTCGAGCTTGCCGAGCCGCACGACCTCCCGGGTCGGTGACGTATCGGGCAGCCGCGAGAGCAGCCCAACGGGCACGAACCCGGGCGCATTTGCCTCGACTCCTCCCACGACCAGACCCGCGTCGACGCCATCGGAGGGGACGACCGCGAGCGGGTCGGCGAACGTAATTCCGGCGACCTTCGGGACCGTGGCGGGTTGCCGCCAGTCTGCGGGTGCCGTGACCGTGGCGTCGCCCGCGCGCGCCGACGTTGTCGTCGCTGCGCTCGTCTCGTCGCCGGCGCTGGCGCGAGCAACCGCGAACCCGAGCAGCGCCACGCCGCCGACGCCGAGGACGAGGAGGCTGATCGCGACGTGCCTGCTCAGAAGCGGTCCCAGCCGTGTCGCCCGAGTGGTCGGCGGTTGCGCGGGCTCCGCCGGCGTGGTCGCTGGCTCAGTCGGCGCCATCGCCTGCTCGGCTGGGGTAGCGACGGACGGGCCGACGCCGCTCGGGAGGGACGGCCGTGGCGCCGGGGTCGTGGGCACCAGGCTCGCTGCCTCCACCGTTGGAGTGGCGGCGGCCAGGTCGACGCCGCTCGGGAGGGACGGCCGTGGCGCCGGGGTCGTGGGCACCAGGCTCGCTGCCTCCGCCGTTGGAGTGGCGGCGGCCAGGTCGACGCCGCTCGGGAGGGACGGCCGTGGCGCCGGGGTCGTGGGTGTCAAAACGGCCGGCCGAACCTGCTCGTCGGCCGGGTGCGTCCCCGGCGCCGTGGCCGCCGCTCCGTACGACGTGCCGACGGCCGCCTCGAGGGCGGCCACCAGCTGGCTTGCCGTTGGCGGCCTCTCGTCTGGACTCTTGGCCATCCCCTGCTCGATCACCCTGCTGAGCTCAACGGGGAGCTCGGGTCGCGTGTCCGTGAGGCGCGGCGGCGGAACGGTGAGATGCGCGTACATGATCGCCGCATCGGAATCCCTGGGAAACGGCACCATGCCGGTGAGGCACTCGTACATGACGGCCGCGAGCGAGTAGATGTCGCTGCGGGACGTCGCGCTCTCGCCCCGCCACTGCTCGGGCGCCATGTAGTCGGGAGTGCCTATCAATGCGCCGGTGGCCGTCACCGCGCCACCGAGGAGCGCCTTGGTGATCCCGAAGTCGGCCAGGTACGCCTGGTCGCGCCGCTGGGTGGCGACCAGGACGTTCTGCGGCTTGATGTCGCGGTGGACGAGGCCCGCCTCGTGGGCCGTATCGAGCGCGTCTGCAACCTGCGTCAAGATCTGGATCGTGCGGCCGGCGTCGAGCGAGCCTTCGCGGATGAGCTGCCGCAGGTTCTTGCCCCGGATCAGTCGCATCGCGAGGAAGAGTCCGTGCTCGCTCTCGCCCGCCTCGAACACGGTGACGATGTGTGGATGGTCGATCGCGGCCTGGATCAGGCCTTCACGCCGGAAACGCTCGCGGAACGCCTCGTCCGTCGTGAGATGGGTAGCAAGCACCTTGAGCGCAACGGTGCGATCGAGGGAGAGCTGCGTCGCCGTGTAGACGACGCCCATGCCCCCCTGCCCGATCAGACCTTCGATCCGGTAGCCGCCTAGGATCGTGCCCTTGTCGAGCATCGCCGGATCAGTCTACGGCGCTACTTGATGATCGTGACCGTCGGCGGTGGCGGAGGCGGAGGCGACGGCGGAGGAGGCGACGGCGGAGGAGGCGACGGCGACGGCGATGGCGGAGGCGGAGGCGACGGCGAGGAGGCGACGGCGGAGGAGGCGGCGGCGACGGCGATGGCGAAGGCGGCGGCGGCGGGGTGGGAGCCTGTGTGAGGGCAGGCAGCTGGCCTGCCGGCGAGAAGCGCCCGAGCGTGGGTGAGGCAGGCGAGACGAGAACGACGGACGGCGGTGGAGAGCCGTCGGTGGGCGCCCTCGTCGCGCCGCCCGCCGTCACCCTTCCCAGCAGGAAGGCACTCCCGAACCCGGCCACGACCAAGCCGAGCGCGAGAAGCAACTGCCGCGCTGTCGGGCGCATGCGGGGCGCCTAGCGGCCGCGTTCGATGCTGCTGCACTGGAGCAGCTTCCCGCCGACCGGGGAGAGGCAACGTAGGTCGAACGACCTGAGCCAGGGCGGACGCGTCAGGATCTCGACCTGCGCCTGGTAGCCGATCCAGCCCGGACTCGTGATGGTCACGGTGAAGGTCGATCCTCGCGCAAAGCGCCGGCTGGCGAGCAACACGCTTGGGGCCGTGCCTGTCTTGCCCGCGCGGATCCGTTCGCTTCGAGCTCCGCTGCGCAGGCTGATCACCGCGCCGGCAGGCAGGCGAGCGAAGACTACGGGCGATGCCCACCAGGTGAGGCCCCCCGCGGTGAAGTTGGGGAGCGGCAGCTTGGGCTGGATCCGTGAGAACGGCCCCGGGCATCCGTTGCGGTTGACGTCGAAGCGACCGCCCGGCGTCTTCGGGCACAGATCCTTGGCCCCGACGACCGCGTCGCGATCCTCGTCGACGGCGGTTTGGCCGGCCGGCTTCGATGACGGGGGCGCCGGCGGCGGCGCGGGCGGCGGCGGCGCGGGGGGCGGCGGCGGCGGCGCGGCGGGCGGGGCCGGGGGCGGCGCAGGCGGCGGCGCCGGCGGCGGGGCAGGCGGCGGCGTACCGCCGAACGTCACGTAGTAGGCGTCGACGTTCGGAGCGTCATCCAGAGCCCCGGCAACGGCGGTGTCGGACGCACGGACCCAGAAGCCGATCTTGTCGGAGCCTCCGATCGACCCGTGCGCGACCGAGAGTCTATACGGGACATAGGCCGTCGCCGCGAGACCGTTCACCGCATAGGCCTCATAGTCCGATCCGTTCCACCGCCAGGAGTGGATCTGCTGGTCGGATCCGGTCAGCACCAGCACAAACTCGATCCCGCTATCTCCCGTGGACACGTTGTTGTCGGCGTCGATTCGCACCTCATAGCGATGCGTGCTGGCGAGCGTCGCGCGGTCGGAACCGAGGGTGAACGTCACCGTGCCGCCGCTGAGATCGGCCGAGATACCCGTGAGGTCAGGGGCGCCGCCGGTTGCGTCACCGGCCGGATCCGAGAAGCTGCCGCCGGCAGCCAGTGCCCCGGGGACCGCAGAGCCGCCCAGCGCACCCAACAGCGCGCCGAACGCAAGGACCGAGACCGTTAGCCGCAATCCGCCCAAGATCCCCCGAGTGATCGACGGAGAGCCAGCGTAATCCAGCGCTCGTCTCGTGTCCAGGGGCTCGCCCCTTCCCCGCGCATTCATCAACACGAGCGGGTACAAGGCACGACGGCGGCCCGGGGCGCGCGGTGACATGCCTCGAGACGGGTTGCGCCGCACGAGCGGGTGCAAGGGCCGTCGGTACGATCCGCGGCCGATGGACCTCGACCTCGCCCCCGAGCACGAGTTGATCCGCGACACCGTCCGCGCCTTCGCGACGGAGCGTGTCGCCCCGGTCGCCGAGGAGCTCGACCGCGAGTCGCGCTTCCCGTACGAGCTCGTGGCGGAGATGGCGGAGCTCGGCCTGATGGGAATCCCGATCCCGGAGGAGTACGGCGGCGGCGGCGGCGACACGCTTGGCTACGCGATCGCGATCGAGGAGTTGACGCGGATCGACTCGTCGGTCGCGATCACTGTCGCCGCCCACACCTCGCTCGGCACGATGCCGATCTTCTCGTTCGGAAGCGAGGAGCAGAGACTGGAGTGGCTGCCGCCGCTCGCGGCGGGCCAGCGGCTCGCCGCGTTCGGGCTCACGGAGCCCGACGCCGGGTCCGACGCCGCCGCGACGCGCACAACGGCGGAGCTCCGTGACGGCACGTGGGTCGTGAACGGCTCGAAGATGTTCATCACGAACGCCGGCACCGAGATCAGCCAGTGCGTCACGATCACGGCGCGCACGGGGCCCGACGAGGTCTCGAACATCGTCATCCCGAACGGGACGCCGGGCTACGAGATCTCCGGACCGATCCACAAGCTCGGCTGGAAGGCCTCCGACACGCGCGCGCTGACCTTCGCCGACTGTGCCGTCCCCGCGTCCAACCTGCTCGGGCCGCGCGGCGAGGGCTTTCGCCAGTTCCTGGAGATCCTCGACGGCGGGCGCATCTCCGTCGCCGCGATGGGAGTCGGGCTCGCGCAGGGCGCCTACGATCTCGCCTACGCGTATGCCAAGGAGCGGCAACAGTTCGGCCGTCCGATCGGGTCGTTCCAGGCCGTCTCGTTCAAGCTCGCCGACATGGCGGTGGAGATCGAGGCAGGCCGCCACCTCGTGTACCAGGCGGCCTGGCTGAAGGACCGGGGCCGTCCGTTCGCGCTCGAGGCGGCGATGGCGAAGCTCTACACGGGCGAGCTCTCCCACCGCGTCGTCAACGCCGCGCTCCAGGTGCACGGCGGCTACGGCTACACGGATGAGTTCCCGATCTCGCGCTTGTACCGCGACCAGAAGATCCTCGAGATCGGCGAGGGCACGAACGAGGTGCAACGCATGGTGATCGCCCGGCATCTTGGGCTGTAGAGGGATCCTCCCGCTGGTTGCTGCAGCCGTTCTGCTCGCGGTGCCGGGCGTCGCCAGGGCGCACGTGATCCCGGCGCCCCCCTTCGTGACGCAGAACGAGGCGTCGGACGTGTCGTTCGAGGTGCCGAACGAGCGGGCGGGACACGCCACGGTGGCACTCGACGTCGAGCCGCCGCCGGGGGTCGAGATCGTGCCCGAGGCGCCGCCGCCCGGCTGGAGCGCCTCGATCCGCGGTTCGAGCGTCCGCTGGAGCGGCGGCCGGATCGAGGACGCCGGCTCCCTCGCGTTCCGCACCCGCGTGACGGCCACCGTGCGGGCGGGGAGCTACGCGTTCCGTTCGGTGCAGCGCTACGAGGACGGCGGCAAGGTGCGCTGGGAGGCGGCGTTCACGGTCCTGCCCGCGTCGGGCGAGGCCGCGCCGGACGAGCACGTCGGGCGGGCCGTCGTCGCGGGCGCCGCGGGCCTCGTGGTCGTCGTCGGGAGCCTGCTCGCGCTGCACTTCCTGCGCCGCCGCCGTGCGCCCGGTTGACTGAGGGCACGGCCTGCCATCTGACCGCGGCCTTGAGCCGTGACGCTGCTTCTGTGAACATCCTGGCGTCGTTGCCCTTCAACGACGATGCGGCATGGGGGATGTGCAGTTGCGGGAAGGTGGCGAGGAATTCGGTGGTTCTGTGGCGCTGGCGCAGCGAGCGGAGCTGGGCGCGCGGGTGCGCGAGCGTCGGGTCGCGGCTGGCCTGACGCAAACCGAGCTGGCCGACGGACGGTTCTCGAAGGAATACGTCAGCCAGGTCGAGCGGGGGAAGGCTCGACCTACGTCGGCGACGCTCGAATGGCTCGCGCAGCGCCTGGGGACGGATCGGCAGTACCTCGAGGAAGGTCTGAGCCAAGGCGACCGGGCGCGCTTCGAGGCCGCGTTTGCAGAGGCCGACGCTCTGCTGGCGAGCCATCGGTACGAGGCCGCGATCGACGCTTACCGCGCTGCCAGAGGTTTGGCGCGGAAGCCGCACGCTCCCCCGCTCCAGCTGCGGGCGCTGAACGGCGAGGCCTGGGCACATCTCCGGCTTGGTCAGCTGGAGGAGGCACTGCAGCTGCTGGCAGCGGCCGCGCGGCTGAGTCAGGCCGATGGCTTCACGGACGTCGATCGCGCGGACGTCCTGTACCGCGTCGCTGTCTGCAGGTACTCGTCGTCGACGGTGGCGGAGGCGGTGCGGTTGTTCGACGAGGCGTTGCAGCTCGCCGAATCCTCCGGGTTGCCCTGTGACCGGCTGCGATCCGACATCTACCAGTGGCGGTCGCGCTGTTACCGGAGGGCTCGCGACTGGGAGGCGGCCCGCGAGGACATCGACCGCTCGCTCGAGCTCGCAGACGGTCGCTCGGATCAACGCCAAGCCGCTGATGCCTACTTCCAGGCGTCGCTCGTGGCCGAGCGTGAGGGCCGGTGGCTGCTTGCCCGCTCGCACACCGAAAAGGCGAAGGAGCTCTTCGAGAGGCTCGGCGACGACGCGACGGTTGCTCGGCTGCTCAACAATCTCGCCGGGCTCAATCATCTGCTCGGGAACTCGACGCAGGCGATCGATCAGCTCCAGGCGGCGTTCGCGACCTTCGTCGAGATGGGCCTCGCAGCGGAGGCGGGCTACACGCTCTGCTCGCTCGCCGAGGTCCACTTCGACGTTCGCGAGTTCGAGCGAGCCGAAGAAGAGGCACGCAAGGCGCTGGAGCTCCTCGCGGATCGCGAAGACCACGTGGCCGAGATCGGCACCGCGCACCTGGTGCTCGGACGCGCGCTGCTCGGGCAAGACCGGCTGAGCGAGGGCGAGCAGTTCATCGCCGCAGCCGAGGCCAGTTTCGAGAGAAGCGCGTCAGTCGGTCACCAGGCGATCGCGTGGATGGCGCAAGGCGACCTCGCCGACCGCCTGGGCGACCCCCGGGACGCCGCCCGTCTGTACCGGCGGGCCGCCGTCGCGCTGCAAGAGCCACCCTCCTAGGAAGCTCCGACAACGGCGGCGACGAAAGGGCCCACCGCTGCTGCGCGCCGCCTCATCTGCGCTGCCTACACGCTCCAAGTAGCCCTTCGGCGCGAACGAACTGCCCACAGCTCTGGACGAACGGCCGGGCCCCGGGATCCCCCGAACGGGCGACGCACGACTCACTCCGTCGTCCGACAAGGAACAAAGGCCCTTCCTGCGGCCCGACTGGCCCCCACGCGAAAGGACGCCAGAGTGATCACCAAGGGCAAGGCTCTTTCCACGATCGTCGCGCTCACGGCGCTCGCCTCGTTCCTCGCCAGCCTCGGCGGCGGCTTCTTCGACGGCAGCTGAGCGGCGAAGACTCGCGCCTCCGGTCGGACATCAACCCAGCCCGAGAGGCTGGGGTCCGGCTGGGGGTGATGCGTCCCTCGTGTCGACGCCTCGCTCAGGGCAACCCAGAGGCGGATTCCCTCCACCCAGACGAGTCCGAACCCAGCCCGCGGCCGCGCACGCTCGGCGTCGAGGACCCCGGCCTCACAACTCGACGTGGACGCCGACGCCCTGTTCGCGCGCGCGGCGCACGACGACGTCGGCAAAGGCGGCATCGAGTGCTCCGATCCCGAGATTCACGCAGGCCACCCGTCCATGGGTCGCGCCGCTGCCGAGCGCCTCGCCGAGGCTGACCGGCCGCGCCGGCCAGCCCCGGAAATGGCCGGCCGCTCTGTGGTACTCGAACTGCCCGATGTCGTCGACCGCGAACAGCTCGGCGTCCTCGATCAGAGCCTGCTGCACGTTCGTGTCGAAGTCGAGTGGAAGCAGCAGGTAGCGGTCCCCCAACCACTCGCGCGCCACGGGCGGGTTCGGCCGCTCGAGGATCGGCCCGGCAGTGATCACGATCTCCACCCCCTCGATCGCGGCACGCGGATCAGCCGCAACGTCGACGCGTCCCTCCAGCGCCGCCGCCCGCTCCGGCACCGGATCCCACGCTCGGATCCGCGCCTGCGGCTGCAGGGCAAGCACGATGCGTGCGTGATAACGGCCCTGCTCGCCGCAGCCGAGAAGTCCCACCGTCTGCCAGGCCTCGGGCGCGAAACGGCGAATGCAGACGCCGCTGGCGGCGGCCGTCCTGGCTGCCGTGATCTCGGCCGCATCGAGAACGGCGACGGGGCGGCCAGTGTCCGCGTCGTTGACGGCGATCAGGCCCGAGATGTACGGGAGGCCTCGCGCCGGGTTCTCCGGGTAGCCCGACACCCACTTCAGGGCGGCGATGTCCCCGTCGACGAGATAGGCGGGCATGGCGTGGATGAACGCGTTCTTCCGCGGGTGGATGCCCGGCTTGGGAGGCAGCTCCACACGACCTTCGGCGAGCGCGCGATAGGTGGACTCCGCCAGCTCGATCTGCTCCGCCAGCGGCGGCAGCAGCGCCGTCACCTCGCGCCTCGAAAGCAATAACAGCTCGGACACCGCAACCAACCTTAAGCGTTTCCTATCGTGCGCCTTCCCGAGCTCGCCGGGGTAACCACTCGGCCCTCGCAGAAACCGAAGGCAGCCGCGTAGCCACCACTAGAGCCAGCCGATGCGGCGGAAGTTCGCGTACAGCGACACGCACGCGACCAGGATCACGCCGAGCACGATCGGATAGCCGAACCTCGACTCGAGCTCGGGCATGTGGGCGAAGTTCATGCCGTAGATGCCCGCGATCATCGTCGGGATGGCAATGATCGCCGCCCACGCCGAGATGCGCCGCACGTCCTCGTTCTGGCGAACGCTCACCTGCGTCAGGTTCGCCGTCAGCACGCTCGTGAGCAGATCGCGGAAGCTCTCGACCTCGGTGAGGACGCGGAGCACGTGGTCGTGGACGTCGCGGAAGTACGCGCGGACGTCTTCGTGGACGAGCTCGTGGTGCCCGCGTGCGAGCCGGTCGACCGGGTTGACGAGGGGCGCGACCGCGTCGTGCAGCTCGAGCACCTCGCGCTTGAGCTTGTAGATGCGCTCTGCCGGATTTTCCCGCGCATGTGAGAACACCTCGCCCTCGATCTCACGAATGTCGCGATCCAGGCCGGCGATCACCGGAGCGTAGTCGTCGACGATTCGATCGACGATGGCATAGAGGGCAGCTCCGGGCCCGCAGCGCAGGAGATCGGGACGCTGCTCCGTGCGCAGTCGCACGTCGTGGAGAGCGGCTTCGCCGTGGCGCACGGTGATGATGAAGCCCTCGCCGATGAAGAGGAGGATCTCGCCGAACTCGACGGCCTCCTCGGCCTCCAGGTAGCGCGCCGTCTTCAGGACGAGGAAGAGCGAGTCTCCGTAGACCTCGAGCTTGGGACGCTGATGCGCGTTGATCGCGTCCTCGACCGCGAGCTCGTGGAGATCGAACTCGCGTCTCACCGAGTCGAACTCGTCCGCGGTCGGCTCGTGGAGGCCGATCCAGACGAAGGCGTCCTGAGAGCGAGAGGCCTCGAACGCAGCCTCGATCGGCAAGCTGCCGACGCGCCGGAGTCCATCCTCGTAGACCGCGCAGTCGACGATCACGCTGGTGATTATCGTCGCTACTGAGCCTCGAAGGATGCGCTGGCCCTGGTACTGCTCAAATGGCGATGCCGGCGATCCGCCGGGCTGCGGTCTCGGCCGCTATGCGGTCGGCCGCTTCCGGGTGCGCGAACTGGCGGCCGGCTCGAAGCGTGCGACCCCCGCCGCCGGGGCGAAGATGCTCGTTCGCCCGTCCTCCCAGCGCACCCGCAGCCGCTGCGGCTGCTCGCTCAGCACTTCCTCTACGAGGCCCGCCCGGCCCGACTGGCCCGCCTGCTCGGACTCGATCCTGATCCTGTCGCCGACGTGAACGGTCACCACTACCTCCCTGCCAGCCCTTCTGGGCTCGGACTTCGAGATGAGGAATTCAAGATCCGCACCTCAGTCTGACCTAAAACCGTCGCGGTCGTAGCAGGTCCTGGGCAGGGGCCCACTCCGCGGGGTCAGTTCCGACGGGCCGACGCTAGGATCGGACGGATGTCCGGCGAGGAGCTGCGCGCCCTGATGAGCCGCGTCCCTTCCAGCGTCGCCGTCGTCACCGTGGACGCCAACGGGCAGCGACTGGGCCTCACCGTCGGCTCGCTCGTCGCGCTCTCGCTCGAGCCGCCGCTCGTGGCCATCGCCCTCTCGCGCCAGTCGGCGATGCACGAGCTGCTGCGCGAAGCGGACGACTTCGCGCTCTCGATCCTCGCCGCCAGGCAGGAGTGGCTCGCGCAGCACTTCGCCCGGGGCGTTCCACCGATCGCCATGTGGCACGGAATCGCTCTGGAGGGCGACGACTCCGGCGCGCCGTTACTCGCCGGCGCACTCGGCTGGCTCGACTGCGGGCTACGCGACGAACTGCAGGTGGGCACGCACACGCTGTTTGTGGGCGACGTGGTGCGCGTCAAGCTCGGCGAGGACGGACCGCCGTTGCTGCGCTCCCGCGGGGAGTACCTGTCCGAGTGATCGAAGCTGCCCTCAACGGCACGGCACACGGCGTCCGGCTCGCCGGGTCCCCTCGTCACCAGCAGGACGCAGATCTCGTACCGTTCAGAAACCTCCCGCGCCCTGGAGCAGCAGGTCAGCGTCGCCCCGTGTCTGGCTGCGGTTTGCGGTCGAGGAGCTGGCCGAGGTCGGCGATGATGAGGTCGGCACCCTGCGCGCGCAGTGCGTCGGCCGCGCCGGTTCGGTCGACGCCGATGACGCGGTCGAAGCCGGCCGAGCAGGCAGCTGCCACTCCTGCGGTACTCGTCTCGAAGACTGCTGCGTGCCGGGGTTCGACGCGAAGCTGCCGACACGCGGCCAGTAGCGTGTCGGGCGCTGGCAACGGGGCGAGGTGCTCTGCGATGATGACGTTCCCGTCGATGCTCTGCTCGATCAATGCCGCGAGCCCGGCGCGTTGCAGGATCGTGTCGGTGTTGGCGCTCGCCGACACCACAGCGCAGCGCACACCGACGGAGCGTGCGGTTTCGAGATAGCGCTGCGAGTCCCTGAACGCGCTCACGCCTTGTTCATCGAGGCGTCGGAGCAGCGCTTCGTTCTTGCGGTTGGCAAGCGCATGCACGGTTTCCGCGCCGGATGGGTCATCCTGGGCGCCCTCGGGAAGGCTGATGCCGCGGCTCGCGAGGAATGCGCGTACGCCTTCGAGGCGCGGCTTGCCGTGGATGTGCTGCGGGTAGTCGGTGTGGGGATTGAACGGCGGGAAGTGTCCGCCGGTGCGTTCGATTCGCGCCCAGATCAGCTCGTCGAAGGTCTCCGCCCAGGCCGCGGCGTGGATCGTCGCGCTCGCCACCAACACACCCTCGAGGTCGAACACACACGCGGTCACGCTGGGCGGGAGCCCCAGCATCTGTCGCGCCCTCCACGGCACCAACAGGTGCGCAACGGGGTCGCTCTCACCTCTCTCTCGTGCCACGGTCTCGAGCAGGTGCGCGGTGGAGTCGCGTTCTACCCTGAGCCGCCGTGCGTACTCGCGAGAGTCCTCGGCAGGTAGATCGAACCGTGCGGCCGCAAGGGCGGCATCGGTCGCATCGAGCGCCGCCCGCCACTGCTCGCTCAACGCGCTGACGGTGACCAGCGGCCGCCGCAACGGTTCGTTCCCGCCGACGAGATCGTCGGCTTCGTCGTTCGGGTCAGGCCGCACCGAGCGGCGGGGGCCTGAAACCGGATCGGATCCGGCGGACGCGTGAACGAAGCTCCTGCGGTGTCAGCGCCTGGTTGAGAAGAGGGCTTTCGACCAGGTCACTCAGCAGCCGGATACACGAAATGGCACACGACGGATCGAGTGCGAGCTCGTCGTCGTCGAGATCTGACGCCAGCGCCTCGAGCTCTTCGGCCACAGCGATGATCCTCGGCTCGAAGGTCATCTCCAGGGTCGCCTGTCGCAGTGAGCGGCGGATCAATGCCGCGAAACGACGCCTCCTCTCCATTGTCGCCTCCCGCGAAGCGAAGGTCAGAACCTCGGAGATCACGTACGCATCACGTTCCCCGGCCAGCCGCTCGACGAGATCCCAACGACGCCACCCAGCTCTCACGCCGAACGCGGCGACGGCAAGGCCGCCGAAGAAGAGTGGCAAGGCGAGCGGTGGATAGACCTGTGTCGCAGCGATGGCGAGCCCAAACGTTAGTGCCCCAAGGCCGAACTGCCCCCACTCCTCCTGTCGAAGTTCGCGAAGGCGCTCAGCAGCATCATCGACCGCTCGTGCGTACATGACGAGACCAATCTCCCTGCTCGAATCCCGTGCGGCATCGGTTGGTGAACCGAATGTGTTCGCGGCTTTCCCGCAGACCGCAGTCGTGAGACTCGTGGCCGAAGCAGTGCGTTGACCCATCCGCCTTCGGCGCCGCGCATTTGATCCTCTCCGCGCCAGGGCCTCGCGAATCATTGGTGTCGGTGCCGGTGAAGACGCGACGCCGCATCGAGGGCTCCTGTCGCGGTCCTCTCGTTATGGGTTTGCGGGATGGACGGTCTCAGCAGCAGCCGTCGGCACAGCCCTCGCCGCGCCAGCTCTCCCGGCCTTCCTTGACGGCGACCGCAGCGATCAGGAGAGCGGCCAACGGGTCTGCCCACCACCAGCCGACCAGGGCGTTGGCGCCAAGCCCGACCAGCAGCGCGACGGAGAGATACGCGCACAGTCTTGTCTGCGATGCTTCCTTCACAGCCGCGGAGGAGCCGAGTTTCAGACCCACGTGGCGTTTCGCGCGCGCGAGGAGCGGCATCGACAGAGCCGTGAAAGCGGCGAGAACGATCCCGACCCAACTCGTTTCGGGATGATCGGCGTTGATTAGCGTCCGGACGGCCTCGACTCCGACGTAGGCGGCGAGGACGTAGAAGCTGAGCGCAATCATCTGCTGCGCCCGGCGCTCGGCGTGGCGGGAGCCGATCCGGCTGCCGGTGAAGAGCCACACGACAACGACGCCCGCGACTGCCTCGATCAGACTGTCAGCGCCGAAGCCGATCAAGGCGATCGAGCCGGCCGCGACACCGGCGACCACAGCGATCAAAGCCTCGATGAAGTGCCACGCGATCCCACCCCACGCCAGTGCCCGGGCGCGCCGCTCGAGCCAGCGCCGGTTCTGGGCCGCCGGGCCAACGACCGGCTCCGTGCGCGGCCCTACATCACCCAGCCGAGCGAGCGTCGTCGACTCAGACATTCGCCGTCTCGATCGGTGCCGTGCCGACAACCGCGTCGACAAGCAGACGGCCGCGCTCAGTCAACGAATACATGACCATCTTCCGGTCACGCCGTGAATGGACGATGCCGCTCGATCGCAGCGCCCGAAGATGGTGAGAGACAAGATTCTGAGAGCGCTCCATCACCCACGCCAAGTCGCACACACACAGCTCGTCCACCTCACGAAGCGCCACAGCGATCGTCAACCGTGTCGGATCACCCAGCGCCTGCGCGCGATTTGCCGCACCTTCGGCTTCCCCCGGAGACAGGCGGCTCGTACGCAAGCGCTCGGCCTTCGAGAGGTCGAGGCACAACAGGTCGCACCGATCACTCCCCATGCGATCATCCTAACAACCGTTTGAATGTTGGGATGAAGATGGATCCTCTCAGGGTCTTCTGAATGCGCGCGAACCCCGCGGTTCGAGAGCTGTCCCGCCAAGGGAGAGCCAGGAGAGTTTGGCAAAGCACAACGGTCGCTGAGGCGGCGGTGCCGGCGGATCAGCGCAGGCTCACAGGGCTGCCGTGCGTGGCGCGGGCGTGGCCGGCACGTCACAGGCGGTGCGGGGATCCTCAGGGGAAGGTCATGGCGGCCCTATCTGATACGGGCGGCGGCGTAGGTGGCGGAGGTGGCGCAGCAGCGTCCGAGGGTGTCGACGAAGGCTTGTTCGCCGGGTGAGAGGGGCCGTCCGGCGAGCCGGGCGATGGAGAACTGTCTTCGGAGTGGTGGGCGACCGGCAAGGCGGAAGCGTTCGAGTTCGCCTCGCTCGATTTCTTCGGCGACGGCGAAGCGGGAGAGGAAGGCGAACCCGAGTCCGGCTCGTGCGGCGCGCTTGACTGCTTCGCTGGAGCCGAGTTCCCAGATGCCGGCGGGATGGACGCCGGCGGCTTGGAGCTCGGTGTCGGCCAGCGCCTGCGTGCTCGACCCCTGCTCGCGGGCGAGCAGCATCATGTCGGCGAGGGCAGAGGGGGTGACGATGCCGCGTCTTGAGGGCAGGAGGCCGGGGCGGGTGACCCCGACGATCTCGTCGTCGATGAACGGTTCGAGCTCCACGCGGTCTCCTGCGTCGGTGGCTCCGACGATCGCGAGTTGGATGCGTCCGGCGAACAGCCGGTCGAGGATCTCGCCGCTGGCCGCGATCTCGACGTGGACGCGGACGTTGGGATAGTCGGTGCGGAAGCAGCCGAGCGTGTCGGGCAGCAGGTAGACGCCGGGCGCGGTGGAGGCGCCGAGGTGGATCGTCCCCGTTTGCAGGCCGGCGAGCGCGTCGAGCTCTTCTTCGCCTGCTCCGAGCGCTGCCAGTGCTTGCGCGGCGCGGCCGGCGAGGACGCGACCGGCATCTGTGAGGCTGCTGCCGCGGCCGCTGCGCTCGACGAGCCGCTGCCCGGCGGCGAGCTCGAGCAGGCGCAGGTGCTCGCTGACGCTCGACTGCCCGATCCCGATCTGCGTGGCCGCGGCAGAGAGCGAGCCCTGACGGTCGATCTCGACCAGCAGTCGCATCCGGGTCGCGTCCCAGAGCGCAGATAGCGGCGTTCTGGCCAGTTCGTCTGAGTCGATGGTGGCCATCGTGAGATTCGGTTGCTGCGATAGCTTACCTCGCCGTACCCTTGCTACGTGATCCTGCGCCCGTTCCTTGTCGAGAGCACGTCGTGTGCGAGCTACCTGTTCGGCTGCACCTCGCAGCACCGGCTGGCCGTCGTCGACCCGCATGTCGAGCTCGTCGATAGCTATGTGGAGGCTGCGGCTGCGATCGGCTCGCCGATCGTGGCGGTGTTCGAGACGCATGTTCAGGCTGACCATGTCTCCGGTCTGCCGGCGCTGGTGGAGCGGACGGGCGCGACCGCGTATCTGCCGGAGCATGCGGGCGTCGAGTTCGAGCATCACGCGCTCGCCGACGGGGACGTGGTGGAGCTCGGCAACACCGTCGTGACCGCGGTCTCGACGCCGGGCCACGCGCCCGCGCATCTCGCCTTCACGGTTGCCGACAAGCGCCGGGGCACACTCGAGCCCTGGCTCGTGTTCACCGGCGACTCGCTGCTCGTGGGAGACGTCGGACGCCCCGACCTGCACGCACAAGGGGATCCCGAGCCGCTCGCGCGCGAGCTCTACGCCTCGGTGCGGAAGCTGCTGCAGCTCGACGACGGGGTGATTGTCTATCCGAGCCATATCGGGGGCTCGGTCTGTGGGCGCGGGTTGTCGAGCAACCCGTTCTCCTCGATTGGGTTCGAGCGCCGTCACAACCAGGCGCTGCAGCACGAGAGTGAAGACGCGTTCGTGCAGGCGTTGCTGGTCGACGTGCCGCCACCCCCGGCAGACCAAGCGGAGATCGTCGCGGCGAACCGCAGCGGGCGCATACACCAGCACGCGTGAGCGACATTCAGCTCGGGCTGCGGGCGAACGCCGGCCAGTTCGCGCTGCTCGTGGGGATCAATGCGCTCGTGGGCGCGATGGTCGGGCTGGAGCGCACCGTTCTGCCGCTGATCGGCGAGCAGGACTTCGACCTCACCTCGAAGACCGCGATCCTCACCTTCATCGTCGCCTTCGGACTCGCGAAGGCCTTCACGAACCTTGCCGCGGGTACGCTCGCCGACCGCGTGGGGCGCAAGCGGCTGCTCGTGCTCGGCTGGTTGCTCGCCCTACCCGTGCCCCTCCTGATCGGCATCGCCCCCGGTTGGTGGCTCATCGTCGTCGCCAACCTCTTCCTCGGCGCCTGCCAGGGACTCGCCTGGTCGATGACCGTCGTGATGAAGATCGACCTCGTCGGCCCCAAGCGCCGCGGCCTCGCGCTCGGTTTCAACGAGTCCGCCGGCTACCTCGGCGTCGCCACCACCGCCTTCCTCACCGGGCTGCTCGCTGCCTCCGTCGCGCCGCGAACCCTCGTCTGGGCCGGCGGCGCCCTCGTCGCGACCGTCGGCCTGCTCGCATCAGCCGTGTTCGTCCGCGACACACACGCGCACGTCACCGCCGAGCAACGCGACCACGGCGGCCGCAGCCACAAGATCTCGTTGCGCGAGGCGTTCCCGCACGTCACCTACCACGACCCCGTGCTGCGCGCCTGCTCCCAGGCCGGGCTCGTGAACAACCTCAACGACGCCCTCGCCTGGGGTCTCGCACCGCTCTACCTCGCCGCCAACGGAGCCAGCGCCTCACAGATCGGGGCCGTCGCTGCCATCTACCCCGCCGTCTGGGGGCTCGGACAACTCGCCACCGGCTGGCTCTCCGACCACGTCGGCCGCAAGCCGCTGATCACGCTCGGAATGCTCGTCCAGGGCCTCGCGCTCGGCCTCCTCGTCGCCGGAGGCGGCGCTTTCCTGCCAGCACTTCTGGCGGCGATCCTGCTCGGTGCCGGCACCGCCATGGTTTACCCCACGCTGATCGCCGCCGTTTCCGATGCGGTGGAGCCACGCGACCGCGCCCAAGCCGTCGGCATCTACCGCTTCTGGCGCGACAGCGGCTTCGTCGCCGGCGGACTCATCGCCGGCGTCGTCGCAGACCTCGCCGGCACCGGAGGCGCGATCGCCCTCGTCGCCGCTCTCACCACCACCAGCGGCATCTGGGTGGCGACAACCCGATGGCGCGCACAGCCGACCGCAGGTATCGCCTGACTGTAGACAGCTTGGGGCAGACGTCACACGATCGGGTCGCGGCTGTAGCGGCACAACGACGAACGCTCGACGACCTGCTCGCCGAGACGGGCGCCGAACCGACACCACGTGACCGTCATGGCTTTAGCCAAGCGCGCGGGAGGTCCGTAGCCCTCTCACGACCGCACTTCAAGAGCAATAGCGGCGACCGCTGCTACGTTCGAAGGCGTGATCTTCACGCAGTTCCTCGACGACGACTTGGGGTGCGCTTCGTACCTCGTCGGGGACGAGCACGCGGGGGTGGCGGTCGTCGTCGACCCGCCGTTCGCGATCGAGCCGGTGCTCGCGGAGGCCGAGCGACGGGGCGTCCGGCTCGTGCGCGTGCTCGAGACGCACACGCACGCCGACCACGTCTCCGGGCACGGGCGCCTCGCCCTGGAGCTGGGGCTACCCGTGAGCATCCACCCCGCCGCAACGCTCGCTTATCCGCACGACTCGCTCGAGGACGGAGCGGAGATCGCTGTCGGCGACGTCGTGCTGCGCTGCGTGCACACGCCCGGACACCGCCCCGAGCACGTCGCGCTGCTCGTGATCGACCACTCCCGTGGCGACGAGCCTTGGCTCGTGCTCACGGGCGACTCGCTGTTCGTCGGGGACGCGGCGCGCCCGGATCTCGCGGTCGGCGCACAGGAGGGCGCCGAGGGGCTGTTCCACTCGCTGCGCCGGCTGCTCGAGCTGCCGGACGGGATCGAGGTCTTCCCCGGCCACGTCGCCGGCTCGCTCTGCGGACGGGCGATGAGCTCGAAGGCGTCGACCACGATCGGGTTCGAGCGCCGCTTCAACCCGATGCTGACCATCTCGCAGCTGGACGCCTTCGTGGCCGAGTCGGGCTCGGTCGCCGCGCCGAAGCCGCCCAATCTGACGCGGATCGTCGAGCTGAACAGCGGGCCGTTCGTCGAGGCGCCGCCGGCGCTCGACGAGCTCCCCGTAGCCCCGGCCGGCGTGCAGCTCCTCGACGTGCGTCCCGCCGGAGACTTCTTAGCAGGGCACGCAGCGGGCGCGCTCAGCGTTGCCGTCTCGGGCACGAGCTTCGCCACCCGCGCCGGCTTCGTGCTGGACTGGGAGCGCCCAATCGCGGTGCTCGCGGCAACGGAGGAGGAGGCGCGCCGAGCGGCCCGCGGACTGAACACGGTCGGCTTCCTCGACCTCGCCGGCTTCGTCCTCGGCGGGGGCCCGGAAGCGATCGAGCCGGTCGGACTGGACGAGCTCGAGAGCCTGCTGGCGGAGGGTGCCACGGTGATCGACGTGCGGGAGAAGGACGAGCGCGACGGCGGATACATCGCCGGCAGCCGCAACATCCCCTACCGCCTGCTCGGCATGTGCCCCGACGTGCCGGACGACCGGCCCGTGGTCACGATCTGCGAGAGCGGCGCCCGCGCCACCGTCGCCGCGAGCGTGCTCGCCGCGCGCGGAATCGACGCCCGCCCGGTGGTCGAAGGTGGCATCGCCTCCTGGCGCTCCTCCGGCCGCGCCACCGTCGAGTTCCGCCGCTGCGGCTCGTCGTGATGGGCGCAAGGCTCAGGAATCCGCAGAAGCGGATTCCTGAGCCGCGCGAAGATCCCTGAAGCCGGGAACCTGCGGTTCCCTGGAGCTGAACTCACAATGATCTGCCGAGGATGATGATCAGGGCGAGGGTGAGGTAGCCGAGGTAGACGGTGCTGTTGGGTTCGGTGCGGATTGTGAGGCGGCGGAAGCGTCGTAGCCAGGCGTTGGTGCGCTCGACGACCCAGCGGTGGCGGGCGAGTGGGTCGCGGAGACGTGTTGCGCGTTCGTGGCGGCGGCCCGCTTTGAGGGTCGTGAGCGGTGGTGGTTGCGAGTTCGGTTTGCGGCGTCTGCTGATCTGCGGGCTGATCCCTCGCTGGGTGAGCGCCTCGCGGAGCGCTTCGCTGCAGTAGCCGCGGTCGGCCCAGACCTCGCCTGGTTGGTAGCCGGCCTCGCGCAGCTGGTCGATCAGCGGCAGCAGGTGCGCTCGTTCGCTTTGGTTGCCGGCGCCGACGCGGGCGGCTAGGGGGCGGCCGTCGCCGTCCACGGCGATGTGGTATTTGCTGGACGGAAAGCCCCTGTTGACGGGGCTGGGGCCAACGAGATCGCCCCCTTTTTGGCGTCCACCAGCGACGCGTCGACCACCACGCGTGACCAGTCGAGGCTGCCGGCAGCATCCAGTTCGGCGACAAGCAGGGTCAGCGCCTGCTCCCACCGGCCCTGCTCGATCCACTCGTGCAGCCGGCGCCGGCACGTCTCGCCGCTGGGGAAGCCCAGCTCGCGCGGCAGATCGACATACCGCATCCCCGTGTACAGCAAAAACAACACGCCCTCCAAACAGATCCGGGCTGGATAACGCAGCCGCCCCGGATTGCGAACGCGACGCGGCGGATCCGCAAGCAGCGGCTCCAACCGCTCCCACAGCCGATCATCAACCCGCCACGACGGCGTCCGCGGACCACCAGGCGACCGCCGCCGACCAGACCTCGGAGATCCTCTCATGCAACCCCGATTCGCCACCAGCGGCCGGGTCCCTGCTCATTACGAGTTCAGTTCCAGGGACCCCTCCCTCTTCTAAGGCTGGCGCTTCGCGCCCTGGACTGCGCGGCGCCTGGCTCCTCAGCCGCCGCGGCGCTCGACCGTGTAGCCGGCCGTCACGAGCGCGCGGATCACGGCCTGCGAGTGCTCCTCGTCACGTGTCTCCAGCGTCAGCTCGGCCATCGTCTCCAGGACGCCGATGTTCCGGCCCTCGCGGTGGTGGGCGATGGAGAGGATGTTTGCCCGCTCGCGCGCAATCGTGCCGACGATCGTCGCCAGCTCGCCCGGCCGATCCGGGATCAGGAGCTGCACGACGAGGAAGCGACCTGAAGCGGTCAGTCCGTAGCGAACCACCGAGATCAGCGTCGTGGCGTCGATGTTCCCACCGGCCAGGATCGGGCAGACGAGGCCGTCTCCCGGGACGAGCCCGGCGAGGAGCGCCGCCACCGGAGCGGCGCCTGCTCCCTCGACCACGAGCTTGGAGCGCTCGAGCAGGAGCACGATCGCCTGCGAGATGGCCTCGTCGTCGACGACGACGATGTCGTCGAGGAGGTCACGAAGGATCCCCGCTGTGAGCTCGCCCGGACGCTTCACTGCGATCCCGTCGGCGATGGTGGCCCCGGTCGGCTTGAGCCCTGCCAGCGGCGCGCACGCCGCGGCCTGCACGCCGACGAGCCGCAGCTCACGGCGCTCGCCGCGAAGCGCGATCGCGATCCCCGCCGCCAGGCCGCCGCCCCCGACCGGGATCACCACCGTCCCCGGGCCGTCGGGCAGCTGCCTCGCGAGCTCGAGGCCGAGCGTGCCCTGACCGGCGATCACCCTCGCATCCTCGAACGCGTGGACGAATGTCGCCCCGGTGGCGCCCTCCCGCGCGCGCGCGGCCTCGAGCGCCTCGTCGAAGCCCTCTCCGGCGAGCTCGACCGTGGCGCCGTAGCCGCGGGCCGCCTCCACCTTCGCCATGGGCGCGTACTCCGGCACGAAGATCGTGGCGCGGATCCCCGCCTCGCGCGCCGCCCACGCCACCGCCTGACCGTGGTTGCCGGCACTTGCCGTGACAACCCCGGCGTCGCGCTCGCTCGCCGAGAGCTGGGCGACGGTGTTGTACGCGCCGCGAATCTTGAACGCCCCCGTGCGCTGCAGATTCTCGGCCTTCAGCACCACGGTGCGGCCGGTGACCCGCGAGAGTGTCTCCGATGCGTAAACCGGCGTCTCTCGCGCCACCCGCTCGAGCCGCTCGCGCGCCGCGAGCA
This sequence comes from uncultured Actinomycetes bacterium, assembly GCA_963708005.1. GTDB lineage: Bacteria > Actinomycetota > Thermoleophilia > Gaiellales > Gaiellaceae > Gaiella. Next base: position 177,251 of record CAVPRY010000004.1, read on the forward strand.
CATCCGCGAGGTCAGGCCGCCCCATCGCTCCCGAAGGTCCGCTCGAGCACCGTACCCACCGCCGTCAGCGGATCGACCTGACGCAGCTTGACCGCCTCGAGCAGGCCGCGCAGCTCTCCGTCGGCGCGCACCGAGCGCTCGAGCCGATCGCGCGCTCGGGCTGCCGCGAGCGCGAGCACCTCTGCCTCGAGGTTGCGTCTGCGGCGCTCCTCGAGCCGACCCTCGCGCTCCAGGCGCTCGCGCCGGCCGGCGATCTCTGCCCAGAGCTCGACCACGCCCTCGCCGCGCATCGCCTCGGTGAGCAGGATCGGCGGTCGCCTTGCCGGATCCGGGTCGAGCGCGAGCACGGCGCGTACATCGCTGAGCATGGTCTTGGCAGAGGGGTGATCGAGCTTGTTGACCGCGATCACGTCCGGAATCTCCATGATCCCCGCCTTCAGCGCCTGGACGGAGTCGCCCGACCCGGGCATCAGGACGAGCAGGACGGTGTCCGCGATGCCGATCACCTCCACCTCGCTCTGACCGGTGCCTACGGTCTCCAGGAAGACGACCTCCTTCCCCGCGGCGTCGAGGAGCAGCGTCGCCTGCAGCGTCGCCTCGGCCAGGCCGCCGAGATGGCCACGCGTGCCCATCGAGCGGATGAAGACGTCGGGGTCGAGGAAATGGTCGGCGAGCCGGATGCGGTCGCCCAGCAGCGCACCCTGCGAGAACGGGCTCGACGGATCGACGGAGACGACGCCGACGGTGAGCCCGAGCCCGCGCACGTGACGGACGAGGGCGCCGATCAAGGTCGACTTTCCGACGCCGGGTGGTCCGGTGACGCCGATCGCGTAGGCCCTCCCCGTGTCGCCGAACACGTCGCGCACGACCGCTTCCGCTCCGGGATCGCGGTTCTCGACGAGCGTGATCGCCCGCGCGAGCGCGCGACGGTCGCCGGCCCGGATGCCGGCCACGAGTTGCTCGTGTGTCCACGGCCGCCTCGCCACGGAGACGGACTCTACGCGGCGGGCTCAGACGCCGGTGGAGACCGCGTCCCCGGCCTCGACAGCCTCGCGGCGCCCGGCCCGCTCCTCCGCGGGGACGCCGAGATCGCGGGTCATGGCGAGTGCGGCGACGGAACAGCAGAGCCAGATCCCGCCGCCGATCGCCCACATCGCGCGCCCGCCGACGAGACCCGTCAGCGCTCCGGCAGCGCCCATCGCGAGCGCCAGCGTCGCGTACGTGGAGCTCATCAGCACCGCGGCAGCGCGGCCGCGCATCTGATCGGGCGCGCCGCGCTGGATGAAGAGCTGGTTGCAGACGATCGCCGCGCCATTGCCGACCGTGGCCGCGCAGGCGAGCGGCGCTGCCACCCAGAGCGTCGGCGCCATCGACGCGAGCAGCATCCCGACGCCCATCACGCCGATCGCTCCCACGTACATCCGGCGCAGGCCCACGGAGCCGAGCACGAACGGCGTGACGAGGCTGCCGAGCGTGATCCCGAGGCCGGTTGCGGCCACGAGCGCCGAGAAGCCGAGGTTCCCAACCCCGAGGTCGTCCTTGGCGAACACGATCTCCGACACGTTCACCGCGGCGTTCCCGGCCATCACGAGGTTCCACACGACGAGCACTGTGAGCAGCCGCTGGGACGTCAGCACGAGCTGGATGCCGTCGGCCACGTCGCGCCAGTGCCCGCGCGAGAGGGACTCCCGTGACTGCAGCCGCTGGCTGCGGATGAGCGAGACGAGCACCGCCGACACGAGGAAGGATCCGGCGTTGATCCAGAACGCAAACTCGGTGTCGGCCACGGTGACGAGGACGCCTCCGATGATCGGCCCGAGCATGAACGACGCGTTCTCGACCGCTGTCAGAAGCGAGTTGGCGTTTGTGAGCTCGCCCTCGCTCCGGACCATGTTCGGCAGGCCGGCATACACCGCAGGCCGGAAGAAACCGGTCGCGATCCCGGCCACCCCGGCAAGCGCGACCACGGCCGCAGGGCTCTCGACGAACACGAGTGCGACGAAGACGACCGCGCGGACGAGGTCGGCAGCGACCATCAGCCGCTTGCGCGAGAGCCGGTCGATGAGCGGGCCGAGCGTGAGCCCGATCACGACGATCGGGAGGAAGTCGGCCACGAGCAACGCGGCCACCCATGCGCCCGAGCCGGTGCGATCGTAGATCAGGACGGTGAGGGCAATCGCCGCGACGTACGTGCCGAACGCCGACAGCGCCGTCGCAAAGAAGAGCTTCCGGAACGATTTGCGGCGGCGAAGCAGGAAGAGCTGACCCCGGTCGCTCATCACCCGGGCGACGCTACCACCTCATCCGGCGCGCGCAAGAGGCCCAAATGGACGTGTCTGGTCAGGCGGTGGGCCCCTTGGACAGCCCGAGCGCCTTCGCCATCCTCGCCGAGACGAGCCGGGCGAAGCCGAGTCGATCGCGATCCGGCACCGGTGCCCCCACCGCGAGCACGCCGACGGCGGCCTGTGCGCGACCGTGGGACAACGCGACGAAGTCGTAGTAGATCGGAACCGGCAAGTCCTTGCTGGCGAGCACCACGCGAACTGCGTATGCACGCTGTGCGAGGCGTCCGACCTTCATCCGCGTCATGGACACGAAACGCAGCCCTTCCTTCGCAGCGGTGCGTGCGAGCTCCCGCCGTAGGCAGGCGAGCCCCGCCACGCTGACTCCCCGCTGCCACGACCGTGCGGCGTGCGTCGCGCTGCGGTACAGCGTCGCGGACGACCCGACGCGCACGTAGAGATCCGCGCGCTGGAGGGTGAACAGCGACTGCGCCTCGCCGGTGACGATGAGATCGGACTCGTCGAGCGCTGCGCAGCCGATCTCCTCGTCGTCTCCGGCACGAGGCTCACGCCGGAAGCCGTCGGCGAGATCGGACTTGCCCAGCAGGATCGACGCGGCGCGCTTCCCGTCGGCCTTCGTGAGCTGGCGCTTCGCGTCGCCCGCGGTCGCCGGGCCCGAGCAGGCGAGCGCCGCCACCGTAAGGAGGAGCACTGCCCGCGTCGCGCCCACACCCCGCACGGTAGCCGCCGCCGGGGTGTGCCGCTATCCCCGTTCCGGGTCGTATGCGAGGTTGGGCCCGAGCCACCGCTCCGCCTCGCTGACCGTCATCGCCTTGCGGGCGGCGTAGTCCTCCACCTGGTCGCGGCCGATCCTGCCGACCGAGAAGTACCGTGCCGCCGGATGTCCGAGGAAGAGTCCGGAGACGGCCGCGGCGGGCAGCATCGCGAAGGTCTCGGTGAGTGTGATCCCGGCACGGCCCGCGTCCAGCAAGCTGAAGAGCGAGCGTTTCTCGGTATGGTCCGGGCACGCCGGGTAGCCGAAAGCCGGCCGGATGCCGCGAAAGCGCTCGTGCACCAGGTCGTCGCTCACCAGGTGTTCGGCGGGGTCGTACCACTCACGGCGCGCCCGCTCGTGCAGCCATTCGGCGAAGGCCTCGGCGAGCCGGTCGGCGAGCGCCTTGACCATGATCGCGCGGTAGTCGTCGTGGTCGGCCTCGTAGGCGGCCGCGAGCTCGTCCGCACCGTGCACGGCGACCGCAAAGGCGCCGGCGAAGTCATCGATCCCGCTGTCCGCGGGCGCGACGAAGTCGGCGAGCGACCTGTTCGGGCGCGAGTCCCCGAAGTCCGCCTGCTGGCGCAGCATCGGCAACCTCGTGCCGTCGAGGACGACGTCGTCTCCCTCCGCCTGCACAGGCCAGAAGCCGTACACGCCGTGCGGACGGAGGAGATCGGCCGCGGCGATCTCGGCCAGGAGCACGGTGGCGTCGTCGTAGAGCTCGCGGGCGGCGGGCTGCTCGAGCAGGTCGGGGAAACGGCCTTTGAGCTCCCAGGCATGGAAGAAGAACTGCCAGTCCACGTAGCGGCGGAGCTCCTCCACGGACGGCTCGACCGTGCGCACGCCGGCGAACGCCGGCTCGGCCACGTCCTCGGGCCGCCACGTGATGGGCGTGCGGTTGGCACGAGCGGCGGCGAGGCCGAGGAGCGGCTTGCGCTCTCTCTCGGCGTGCAGCGCCCGCAGGCGCTCCTGCTCGCCGCGGTTCTGCTTGTCGAGCTCCGCCTTCCTCTCGCCGTCCAGCAGGCTGCCGACGACGCCGACGACCCGGGACGCGTCGAGGACGTGCAGCGTCGGCTGCGAGTACTGGGGTGCCACCTTGACCGCCGTGTGCTGCCGAGACGTCGTGGCGCCGCCGATCAGGAGCGGCAGGTTCATCCCCCGGCGCTCCATCTCGCGCGCGACCCCGACCATCTCGTCGAGCGACGGCGTGATCAGCCCGGAGAGGCCAACGAGGTCCGCCCCTTCCTCGACCGCGGTGTCGAGGATGCGGTCGGCGGGGACCATCACCCCCAGATCGACGACGTCGTAGCCGTTGCAGCCGAGGACGACGCCGACGATGTTCTTGCCGATGTCGTGGACGTCGCCCTTGACCGTGGCCATCACGATCCGGCCGCGCGAGGAGGACTCGGTCTTCTCGGCCTCCATGAACGGCTCCAGGTAGGCGACGGCCCGCTTCATCGCGCGCGCGCTCTTCACCACCTGCGGCAGGAAGAGCCTGCCGTCGCCGAACATGTCGCCGACGATCTTCATCCCGTCCATCAGCGGCCCTTCGATCACGTCGAGCGGCCGCTCGGAGAGCTGCCGCGCCTCCTCCACGTCCTCCTCCACGAACGCGTCGATCCCGTGCACGAGCGCGTAGGCGAGCCGCTCCTCGACCGGGGCCTCGCGCCACGAGAGATCGTCCTCGCGGCGCGTCCCCGCCTCGCCGCGCACGGTCTCGGCGAACGCCAGCAGTCGCTCTGTGGCGTCCGGCCGGCGCGCGAGCACGACGTCCTCCACGTGCTCGAGCAGATCCGAAGGGATGTCGTCGTACACCGGCAGGCGCCCGGCGTTGACGATCCCCATGTCGAGCCCCGCGTGGATGGCGTGGTAGAGGAAGGCCGCGTGCATCGCCTCCCGCACGACGTCGTTGCCGCGGAAGGCGAACGAGAGGTTCGAGACACCGCCGGAGACGAGCGCGCCCGGGCAGCGCTCCTGCAGGAGCGGCACCGCCTCCACGAACCAGCGGCCGTAGCGGTCGTGCTCCTCCATGCCGGTCGCCACGGCGAGGATGTTCGGATCGAGCACGATGTCGTCGGGCGCGAAGCCGGCCTCGCCGGTGAGCAGGTCGTACGCCCGCCCGAGGATCTCGACCTTGCGCTCGACGGTGTCGGCCTGCCCCTTCTCGTCGAAGGCCATCACCACGGCCGCCGCGCCGTAGCGGCGCACCACGCGGGCCTTGGCGAGGAAGTCCTCCTCCCCCTCCTTGAGGCTGATCGAGTTGACGATTCCCTTGCCCTGCAGGCACTTGAGGCCGGCGACGATCACCTCCCAGCGCGAGCTGTCCACCACGATCGGCAGTCGCGCCACCTCGGGCTCGGTGGCGACGAGGTTGAGAAACGTGGTCATCGCCTGCACGCCGTCGAGCAGGTCGGCGTCCATGTTCACGTCGAGCAGGTTCGCGCCGCCGCGCACCTGATCGAGGGCCACCGCCAGCGCGCCCTGCCAGTCGTTCGCCTCGACGAGCCGCCGGAACGCCGCCGAGCCCGTGACGTTGGTCCGCTCGCCCACGATCACGAACGTCGCGTCCTGGTCGACGACGAACGGCTCCAGCCCGCTGCAGCGCGGTCGCGTCGCGCGTGCCGGGACGCGACGGGGCGGGAGACCGTCGACGGCCTTGGCGACTCGCGCGATGTGCTCCTGCGTCGTACCGCAACAGCCGCCGACGCCGTTGACGAGCCCGTCCTCCGCGAACTGGCGCAGCAGCGTCGACGTCCGGTCCGGCGTCTCGTCGTAGCCGCCGAACGCGTTGGGAAGGCCGGCGTTCGGATAGCAGACGACCGGCACGGAGGCCGCGTCGGCGAGCTCGTGCAGGAACGGCCGCATCTGCTCGCCGCCGAGCGAGCAGTTGATCCCCACCGCGAGCGGGTCGGCGTGCTCGACGGCGATCCAAAACGCGTCGACGGTCTGCCCGGAGAGCGTGCGGCCGCTGCGGTCGACGACCGTCAGCGAGATGACGAGAGGCACCTCGGGCGCGACGTCCTTGGCCGCCGCGATCGCCGCCTTCGCATTGAGCGTGTCGAAGACCGTCTCGATGATCAGGACGTCGACGCCGCCCTCGACGAGCCCTGCGATCTGCTCCGCGTAGGCGGCCGCCACGTCGTCGAAGCCGACCGCCCTGTAGGCAGGATCCTCCACACGCGGCGAGAGCGACAGCGTCACGTTCAGCGGTCCGAGCGAACCGGCCACGAAGCGTGGCCGCTCCGGCGTCGCCACCGCGTCGCAGGCCGCGCGCGCGATCCGCGCGGCGGCGACGTTGATCTCGTGCACGACCCCCTCGAGCCCGTAGTCCGCCTGCCCGATCGGCGTCGCCGTGAACGTGTTCGTCGTCGTCACGTCCGCCCCCGCCGCAAGGTACGCGTCGTGGATCTCGCGCACCACGTCCGGGCGGGTGAGCGACAGCACGTCCGGATCGCCCGTGACGTCCTTGGCCTGGCCCGCAAAACGATCTCCCCGGTAGTCCGCGGGCGTGAGGCCGTGTGCCTGGATCATCGTGCCCCACGCGCCGTCGAGGACGACGATCCGTTCGTCGAACAGCTGTTGTAGGCGTTCTCTCGCGCTCACGACCGACTCCTTCGACGGCCCACCTCTTCGACGGCCCGGCGACCACGCCTACGAGCGTGTCCCGGCCGGTCGGCGCGGGGGCTCTTTAGGCGTTTGGTAACCCGGTCGCCAAGCTGCCTCAAAGCTTTCCGGGGCTTCTCACGTTAGCGAATCCGCACGAAAACGGGGCCCGCCGCCTGTTGGCGGCCGGGCCCCGTCGTCGGAGCGCCAGGGACTCAGTCGTCGCCGGACAGCTTGGACTTCACGCAGCGCACGAACGCCTCGCGCTCGTCCGCCACGTCGTCGTCGCCGTAGTACTCGACGAACGAACGTCCGTCGTGCTCGTCGGCGAACCCCTCGTCGCTGAGCTCTCCCTTGCACGCGAGCACCGCAGCCGTGTCGGAGGCCGGAGGCTCGTCCTTCTTCGGGCTCCCCTCGTCCTCTTTCGGCTTCCCCTCGTCCTTGGGCTTGGCTTCGTCCTTGGGCTTTGCCTCGTCGGTCGGCTTCGCCGCGTCGTCGTCGTCCGACACCTCGACGATGCCGAACTTCCGCAGGAGGAGGCCGACCATGCACTGCGACAGCGTGCGCCGGTTGAGCGTCTCCTCGTCGGCCAGCTGCTCGGTGCACACGAGGATCGCGCGCACGAGGAGCCGTTCGCGGTGGAGCACCCTCGTCACGCACCGCCTGTTGCCCTTGCGGACCCACTTCTCTGTGTCATCCGAGAGCCCGAAGGGCCGCAGCTGTCGTTCTTTGCACACGTCGAGCGCCACCGAGACGAACAGCCCGTGGCCGAACGCCCGCGTTCCTTCCCGCCCGCCGTCGCCCGTCCCACCCGTCGCCGAAGCGACGGCCGGGAGGGCCAGCGCGATCGCGCCGACGAGGATCGCCAAGCCCCGCATCTGAGATTCCCCTCTCTTCGAGAAAAACGCCGCTAGGCTGACGTCATCGGCAGCACGACGACGCGGGCGCACCCTGGCGCGAGTGAGCCGATCGGGGGATTCGCCCTCGGAACGCGCCGGGCGCGGGTCAGGACTCTCGAGAAGGCGGCACGGTTCTAGCCCGTCGTACGGTTCTAGCCCGTCGTGCGGCCGCTGACCGCCAGCTGGTTCTCCGCGTGCTTGATGCGCTGCTCGAGCTGCCAGCGGTCGGCGGACGACTCGCCCGCGTCGACCCGCTCGAGCTCGGCCTGCGCCGCTTCGAGCTGCTCCCGCGCCCGGGCATCGTCGATCTCTTTCACGTTGACCGCATCGTCGACGAGCGCGAGCGCCTTGTCCGTCTCGACCTTGAAGAAGCCCGGGCCCGTGGCGAACTCCAGCACCTCCCCGCCGCCGAGGTGGACGCGCGTGGAGCCGGCCTTCAGCGTGGCGACGAGCGGGGCGTGCCGGGCGAGGACGCCGATCTCCCCGGCCGCGCCGGGGACGATCAGCATGCGCGCGTCGCCGTCGTACACCGGCCCGTCGGGGGTGACGACCGCGACGTCGAAGGTGGGATGGTCGTCGACGTCCGCCATCCGTCGGACGCTACGCCGCGACCTGCTCGAGCTGGCGCGCCTTCTCGTGCGCCTCCTCGATCGAGCCGACCATGTAGAACGACGCCTCCGGCAGGTCGTCGCACTCGCCGTCGAGGATCGAGCGGAAGCCGGTGATCGTGTCCTCCAGCTTGACGTACTTGCCGGGCGTGCCCGTGAACTGCTCGGCGACGAAGTTCGGCTGCGACAGGAACCGCTCGATCTTCCTCGCGCGGGAGACGACGAGCTTGTCCTCGTCGGTGAGCTCGTCCATGCCGAGGATGGCGATGATGTCCTGCAGGTCCTTGTAGCGCTGCAGCACCTGCTGCACCTGCGTGGCGACGGCGTAGTGCTCGTCCGACACGACACCGGGCTGCAGCGCCCGCGACGTCGAGTCGAGCGGGTCGACGGCAGGGTAGATGCCCTTCTCCACGATCGCCCGCGAGAGCACGGTCGTGGAGTCGAGATGCGCGAACGTGTTGGCCGGAGCGGGGTCGGTGAGATCGTCCGCGGGCACGTAGATCGCCTGCACCGAGGTCACCGAGCCGGTGCGCGTGGACGTGATGCGCTCCTGCAGCTGCCCCATCTCGGTGGCGAGCGTCGGCTGGTAGCCGACCGCGCTCGGCATGCGCCCGAGCAACGCCGACACCTCCGAGCCCGCCTGCACGAAGCGGAAGATGTTGTCGATGAAGAGCAGCACGTCCTGGCCCTCGTCGCGGAAGTACTCCGCCATCGTCAGGCCCGAGAGGCCGACGCGCAGGCGCGCGCCCGGCGGCTCGTTCATCTGTCCGTAGACGAGCGCGACCTTGTCGATCACCTTCGACTCGGTCATCTCGAGCAGCAGGTCGTTGCCCTCGCGCGTGCGCTCGCCGACGCCGGCGAACACCGAGACGCCGCCGTGCTCCCTGGCGACGTTGTGAATCAGCTCCTGGATCAGCACCGTCTTGCCCACGCCGGCGCCGCCGAAGAGGCCGACCTTGCCGCCCTTGATGTACGGCGCGATCAGGTCGACGACCTTCAGGCCGGTCTCGAAGATCTCCATCTTCGGCGACAGGTCGCGGAACGCCGGCGGGTCGCGATGGATCGGCCAGCGCTCGGTGATCTCGGGAGCGGGCTTCTCGTCGATCGGCTCGCCGATCACGTTCCACAGCCGCCCCAGCGTCGGAGCCCCGACCGGGACCGAGATCGGCGCCCCCGTGTCGACGACGTCCACGCCGCGCGCAAGGCCGTCCGTCGCGTCCATCGCCACGGCGCGGACGCGGTCGTCGCCGAGATGCTGCTGCACCTCGGCCACGAGCGTGCCGAACGACCCGTCCGGACGCGGCACGGCGATCTCGAGAGCGGTGAGGATCTCGGGCATCCGGTCGGGGAAGACCGCGTCGATCACGACGCCCTTGATCTCGATGATCTTGCCGACGTTCGGCGCGCTGGATTCAGCCATGTGTCTCCCGGAAGAGGTCGGATCGCAAGTGACGGCGCCCGGAGCGCCGCGGCGGAGTCTACCGCAGCCCTCGCCCGCTACCGAACGGTTAGGAGAACGTCTCGAGCGGCTGATCGGTGCGCGCGACGCCGGCCCGGCAGGCCGCCCGCGCGAACGGCTCGACCGCGGCGCACCCCCCCTGCGCGAAGCGTCCGTCGCTGGCGACGGAGAGAGCGGTCGAGAGCCAGGACGCGCACGCGTCCCGCTCCGCGCTGCGCCCAAACGCGCGGCACCCGTCCACGAGGCGCACCTGCGCGCCGAGCGGCCGTAAGGCGAGCGTCTCGGCGCCGACCCCCCGCACACAGGCCTGCACGTCGGAGCCGCTGAAGGGACGGCACCGAGCCAGGTGCAGGTACGGGTCGGATCCGCCCATCACGACCGAGCCTGCCGTCACGCAGCCGGAACGCTGCAGACCGGCGAGACCGGAGCAGAGAGCGTTGAGATCAGCGGCGTCGGCAAGGGGCCTGCCCGGGTCGCGTTCGAGGTACACCCGATACCAGCAGGCGCGCACGAAGCGTGGTCGTTGGGCGCCACACAGCACCCGCGGCGACGTGACGGCGTTGGTCGGGCGGTGCGTCTGATCCACCCCCGAGAGGGAGAACCAGTAGTCGTGGAAAGCGCCCTGCCCGCAGTCGGGAGCGAGGCGGGCACCGAGTTTCTCGCAGCTGCGGAGAGCGATGAGCAGCGACTCGTTGTAGAGGCGCATGTAGGCATGTCCCAGGCCGTGCACACACGTGTACTCCCGGTACCTGGTTGCGAGCCTCTCGCAGGTCGCCGCCGCTTGCGGTCCGACAGCAGCGTCTTTGCCGAGGCTCGTGATCAACCCGTGGGCAAAGCCACCCGAGCAGCCGGGGTCGTTCGAACGCGGGAGGTAGTCCTGCAGCGTGGCCAGCGTCAGCTTTCGATCGGCGCCGTATCGGCGTCCCACCTCGTGCATGACGACGTGGCACATGCCGGCGAGCAAGCCGTTGCTCCGGCCCACGATCCTGTCCACGCGCGGCAGCAGCGAGGCCGTATCGTCGAGTGGAGCAATCACGCGGTAGAGCTCGCGCGCGAGACAGCGCTCGTCTGCGGTGCCGTTCGTCCGGTTGATCGGCGTCGCTTCGTACGTTTGACACGCGGCGTCGACCGCTGCCAGCGACGAAGCGAGATCGCGTGTGACGACCCGATCCTGGCCACCGTCGGGGAGCACGAGCGCGGCCGTCCCCGCGACGATGAGAAGTCCAGCCCCGAACGCCGCGACGACGGACAGGCGGCGAGCAGTCTTCAGAGAGCTCCTCTAGATCCGGAAGACGCCTCGACCGGAGCCCTCCCGGTGCTGGGCGACCCGGAGCAGCGACAGCTCGTACTCCGGCGAATCGAAGTAGGCCGGTCGAGATGTCGACGTGGTCGACGTGATGGGCGCGCCATAAGGCGCGCGGTCCCAGAGACCCGCGCGCTCTCCGAGACCCGCCGTGTACAGCGCACCGAGCGAGACGACGAGGGCGGAGGCAACCACCGCGACTGAGCCGGGGAGCGCAAGCCGGATTCGACTGGGTCGAGCCGGAATGACCGCTCGCCGAGCCGGTCGCTCGAGAGGTGCCGAGCGGAGAGCGTCCGTGATGACGTCCGCCTCAGACCGGAAGCGCCGGCACGCTGCGCAACGGGCACCATGCGACCTGAGAAACGCACGCTCGAGCGGCGAGAGTTCGCCGTCGAGCTCCAGCGAGACGGCCGCGCGGTAGCGATTGCATCGATGCGGGGTCAGTCGGTCCATACCCTAGGTTTATGACGCTGTCGGTATGGACAGGTTAGTTGACCACCCCTGAACGGGGTCGACCAGCCCTGAACGGGGCAGCCTCAGCCGACGGCCTGGAGGGGTCGGGCGATCTCCGGGAAGTGGCAGGCGGTGGGGTGACCGCCGCCCGCCGGGACGACGAGCGGAGGCTCGACCTCCGCACAGATCTCCTGCGCCTTCCAGCAGCGGGTCCGGAAACGGCACCCGGAGGGAGGATTGGCAGGGCTGGGCACGTCCCCTTCGAGCAAGATCCGCTTCCGCTTGCCGCGCAGCCTCGGCGTCTCGATCGGAACGGCAGAAAGGAGCGCCTGGGTGTATGGGTGCTGCGGCGCGCCGTAGATCTCGTCGCGTGGTCCGACCTCGACCACCTTGCCGAGGTACATGACCGCGACCCGGTCCGAGATGTGACGCACCACGGCGAGGTCGTGCGCGATGAACAGGTACGTGAGGCCAAGCTCCCGCTGCAAGCGGTCGAGCAGGTTGATCACCTGCGCCTGGATCGAGACGTCGAGGGCCGAGACGGGCTCGTCGAGCACGACGAGCTTCGGATTGAGCGCGAGCGCCCTCGCGAACCCGATCCGCTGCCGCTGACCACCCGAGAACTCGTGCGGGAAACGGTTCCCGTGCTCCGGGCTGAGGCCGACGATGCGGAGGAGCTCGTCCACACGTGCACCGCCGCCACCGCGCCACATGCCGTGGATGCGGAGCGGCTCGCTGATGATGTCGCGCACCGTCATGCGCGGATTGAGCGAGGCGTAAGGGTCCTGGAAGACGATCTGGATATCGCGGCGGATCGGCCGCATCTGGCGCCGCGACAGCTTCGTGATGTCGCGGCCCTCGAAGACGATGCGCCCCGCGGTCGAGTCGGTGAGACGGATGATCGTGCGCCCGAGCGTCGTCTTGCCGCACCCGGACTCACCGACGATGCCGAGCGTCTCCCCTGCTCGGACCGCGAGATCCACGCCGTCGACGGCGCGTACGTGTCCGACGGTTCGCTTCACGAGCCCCGCCCGGATGGGGAAATGCTTGACCAGACCCTCGATCGCCAGGATCGACTCGGGCGCACCACCATTGGAGGCAGCGAGAGTAAAGCTCACGTCAACGCCTCCTCGCCGCCCACGACGAGGCCCGTGAGGTGCTGTGCCTCGAGCTCCTCGGCGAAATGACACGCTGACAGATGCTGCCCCGAATCGATGGCGCGCAGCAGCGGCACCTCCGTCCGGCACACCTCCCGCTGCTGGGAGAAGGTGCAGCGCGGGTGGAAGGCGCAGCCGGGCGGCCGGGCGATGAGGCTCGGCGGCGCCCCCGGAATAGGCTCCAGCTCCTCTACGTCGGCGTCCACCCGGCAGCACGACTTCATCAGGCCGACCGTGTACGGGTGCCGAGGCACCTCGAAGATGGTGAACACATCGCCCATCTCCACGATCCTGCCCGCGTACATGACCGCCACGCGGTCAGCGAGCTCGGCGATCAGGCCCAGATCGTGCGTGATCATGATGATCGCTGCCTGCGTCTCCTCCTTGGCGGCTTGCAGCACCTCGAGAACCTGTGCCTGAATCGTGACGTCGAGCGCCGTGGTGGGCTCGTCCGCGATGAGCAGCTTCGGCTCGTTCGCCATCGCCATCGCGATCATCGCCCGCTGGCGCATCCCCCCGGAGAACTCGTGCGGATACTGCTCGTAGCGGCGCTCCGGATTGGGTACGCCGACGATGTCGAGGAGGCGCACGCCGCGCTCGCGGGCGGCCTTGGCACTCACGCCCGGGTTGTGCGCCTTTACCGCCTCCGCCAGCTGATAGCCGATCTTGAGCACGGGGTTGAGCGAGGTCATCGGGTCCTGGAAGACCATGGCGATGTCACCGCCGCAGATCTTGCGGAGCTCCTTCTTGGGCAGCTGGAGGAGGTCACGGCCGAGGAAGACGGCCTCGCCGCGCACGACGCGCCCGGGCGGCTGTGGGATCAAGCCGAGGATCGCCAACTGGCTGACGCTCTTCCCGGAGCCGGACTCGCCCGCGATGCCCAACGTCTCCCCCGGAAAGACGTCGTAGCTGACGCCCTCGACCGCTTTGACCACGCCGTCATCGGTCTTGAACTCGACGGTGAGGTCTCTGATCGAGAGGATCGGCTCAGGCACGCATTCTCCGCTGCGTCGGGTCGAGCGCGTCGCGCAGGCCGTCGCCGATGAAGTTGATGCACATCACGATCACCACGATCGTGATCCCCGGTAGCGCCACCAGCCACCAGGCGTCGACCGCCTGGTCCTGGCTGTCGGAGATCAGCTTGCCGAGCGCGGGTGTCGGTGGCTGGATGCCGAAGCCGAGGAATGACAGCGCCGCCTCGGTCAGGATCGCCACACCGACGATCAGCGTCGCGTTGACGACGATCGGACCGACGGCATTCGGGAGGATATGGCGGAACATGATGCGCATGTCGCCGGAGCCGGCCGCCTTCGCCGCCTCGACGTACTCCTTCTCGCGCAGCGACAGGAAGCTCCCCCGCACGATCCGGGCGAGCGCGGTCCAGAAGAGCAACGCAAGGATCACCGCCACCCGGTAGATGTCCCCCGTCCCGAGGAACGCCGCCGCGGTGAGGAGCACGGCGAGTCCCGGCAGCGTGAGGATGAGGTCCGTGAAGCGCATCAGCACGTTGTCGACGATGCCCCCGTGGTACCCGGCGAAGGCGCCCACGACGACGCCGATCAGCGTCGACAGAGCCGCCACGATGAAGGCCACGCTCATGGAGGTCCGGATGCCGTAGACGACGCGGCTGAAGTAGTCGCGCCCCAGCACGTCCGTGCCGAAGTAGTGCTGGCCCTCCAGCGTCGGCGGGGAGTTGGTGTTCTCGAGATCGATCGCGTCGTAGCTGTAGGGGGCGACGACGTCGGCGAACACACCGGCGCCGACCACGATCAGGAGGACGACGAGGCTGATCATCGCCAGCTTGTGCCGGAAGAAGCGCCTCCTCGCGTAGGCCCACTGGCTGCGCGACGCCACCTCCAGACCGGCCGCGTAATCCACCTGACCTGCAACCTCGGCCGGCAGCTCGCTCGGCGTGAACGCCGTCGCGCCCGCCGTCCCCACCGACATCAGGGGGGTTGTCGGCTGCTCGTGGATCCGGGGGTTGTCGGTTAGGTCGTCACTCATACCGGATGCGTGGATCGAGGAAGCCGTAGGTCACGTCGGCGACGAGGTTGAAGAGGATCACCATCACCGCCACGACCATCAACCAGGCCATCACCGCGTACACGTCCTGGCTGAGCAGGTTGTTGATGAAGTACGGGCCCATGCCGTCGAGCCCGAAGATCGACTCCGTGATGATGGCGCCCCCGATCAGCGCACCGAAGTTGAGCGCGGACACCGTGACGACGGGGATGAGCGCGTTCCGGAACACGTGCCGTCTCGTCACCTTGTGCTCCGGCAAGCCCTTCGCGCGTGCCGTGCGCACGTAGTCCGAGTTGACGACCTCGAGCATCGAGGCCCGCATGTAGCGACTGTACTGCGCGATCGAGAGCACGCAGAGCGTCATCACCGGGAGGGCGAGATGCTGCGCCCGATCGACGCAGAACGTGCAGGTGTTCGGCGGGCTGTTGAGACCGGACGTGTAGAAGATGCGGAGATTCCAGTTCAGAAAGATGTTCGTGAACAGGATCTGCAGCATGATCGCGAGCCAGAACACCGGCAGGGCGAAGCCGAGGAAGCTCAACGTCGTCGCCGTGTAGTCGAAGACGGAGTACTGCCGGATCGCCGAGTACACGCCGATCAGCACGCCGATCAACAGCGCGATCAGCTCCGAGAGAACCACGAGCTGGAGTGTGTGCGGGATCACGCGCGTGAGGTCGTCCCACACCGGCCGGTTGCCGAACAACGTGGTGCCGAACTTGTCCGTCGCGGCGTCCTTCACCCAGTAGAGGTAGCGGACGACGATCGGGTCGTCGAGGTGCTTGCGGTCAATGATCAGCTGGACTGTCTCCGGCGACGAGTTCGCCCGCATCTTGACCTCGGACAGCGGGTCGCCGATCGCGGAGACGAAGACGAAGATGATGAAGCTCGCGGCGATCAGGACGGGAATGCTGAAGAGCAGACGCCGGACGATGAAGGTGAGCATCGGATCCCCGGTTTCGGCCTCGGTGGATGAAGTCCCGCCCCGGTCACCCCGGGGCGGGACTGCACTGTGTGTTCCTGGTGTGAGCCTAGCTCAGTGTTTCTCGTACGGCGAGGGCTAGCCCAGCGACCAGTTCTCGATGTTCCAGA
This sequence comes from uncultured Actinomycetes bacterium, assembly GCA_963708005.1. GTDB lineage: Bacteria > Actinomycetota > Thermoleophilia > Gaiellales > Gaiellaceae > Gaiella. Next base: position 192,901 of record CAVPRY010000004.1, read on the forward strand.
CGAAACCGGCCTGCGTCGGGTTGTCGACGACGCCCTTGATCTTGTCCTTGTAGACGAGCACCGTCGGCTTCTGGAACAGCGGCAGGATCGGCACCCCGGCCGCGAGGTACTTGTCGGCCTGGTTCCAGAACGCAGCCCGCTTCGAGTCGGTGAGTTCCTGGCTGCCGGAGTTCATGAGGCCCGTCGCCTTGTTGGAGCAGAACTTCGTGTAGTTCGACTCGCCGCCGCAGCCCCAGTAGGGGAGGAGGCCGGCGGGGTCGGGCGTGCCGATGAGTGCGAACATCCCGACCTCGAAGTCGTTGGCCGGCAGGCGCGTCCCGAACAGCACCCGCGAGGGCGAGTTGTCGAGCACGACCTCGATGCCGTTCTTCTTCGTCTGTGCCTGGATGACTTCCTCGGCCAGCTCGCGGAGCCTGTTGCCGGCCGTCGTGGCCAGCTTGATCGACGCGCGCACGCCGCCGCAGACGTAGATCCCGTCGCTGCCCTTCGTGCACTTGCCGAACTTCTCCATCTGCTCCTTGGCCTTGGCCGCGTCGAACTTGTACCGCTCCCAGTTGGGCTGGTACTCGGGTGCGTTGTTCACGTAGACCATGCTTTGGAGCGGCTTCAAGTTGGGATTGATGGTCGCGTAGAGCGTCTTCACGAGCGCGTCGCGGTCGATCGAGTAGGCGAGCGCGCGGCGGAACCACGGGGCCCGGGCGAGCGCCATACCCTTCGCGCCGGTGTTGATCTCCAGGTGCTCGTAGCCCGTGGAGGCGCTCGTGTCGAACTTGAGGCCCGCCTGGTTCCTGAGCGCGGCGAGCTGCAGCTGCGGCTGCGGGTAGATCATGTCCACCTCGCCGCCGCGGATCGCCGAGATCTCGGAGTCGGTGTTCGTGATGAAGCGCCAGATCACCTTGTCGACCTTCGGCTTCGGCGTGCCCCACCACTTCGGGTTCTTCTCGATCGTGACCGTCTGGCCCTTGGTGAAGTTCGTCACCATGTACGGGCCGTCCGAGATCGGCTTACCGGTCGCCGGATTGTCGACGATGCCGTCGACCCAGACCTGGTTGAAGTCCTTGCCGGCGAGGGCGTGCTTCGGCAGCACGGGGTCGAAGATGTTCTTCCAGTCGGTGTACGGCTTCTTGAAGGTGAACTTCACCGTCTTCGCGTCGATCTTCTTCGCCCGCTGGATGAGCTCGAACCCGTTGCGACCCACGACCTCGTTCTTCGGGTTCATCACGGTCGTGAGCGTGAAGATGAAGTCGTCGGCCGAGACGGGCTGCCCGTCGTTCCAGACCGCCTCCTTCTTGATCTTGAACGTGACCGTGAAGGGCTTCTGCGTCACCTTGGCCGGCTCCGCCAGCAGGTCCTCCTTGTACGTCCCGTTCGGCTGGAGCTGGTGCGAACCGCGGAGAGCGGTCAGTGTCACCCAGTTCCCCCAGGTGTTGTTGCATCCCTCGAGGTACGTGTTCAGGCAGGGGGGCTCCTGCTCGGCCCCGATGATGACCGTGCCGGCCGCCTGCTTGGACGTCCCGGCGATGCCGGTGGCGACCAGCGCCAGGCTGGCGACGGCCAAGGCTCCGAGGAGCCAGCTAATCCGTCTCATGCAATGTCCTCCGTTCGTGACGTGCGCCGACGGCGCCAATACCCCCGATGAGACTGCGGCGCGCGGGGAAAGTTAGCGCTCTGGAGAAGACCCCACGAGCCTCGTCGAGGGTCGTAGCCTCTCGGCCCTCAGGCGTTCCGGCGCCAGAGGAGGAAGCCGAGCGGTAGGACGACGGCGACGAGGAGCCACGGGCCGAGGGCGACCCGGCGCGACCCGACCGTCCGCGCTTCCGTCTCCCCTTCGCCGAGCACCTCGCGCGCCTTCGAGACGACGCCGTCGACGTCACCCTCGGCGAACACGGCGCCGCGGGTCGCGGTCGCGATCTGCTGCAGGGCCGCGGTGCTCCTCCGGTCGGCGACGTACGCGGGGTCGGGGACACCGTCGAGGTACACGTGCTCGGTGGGCTTCCACACCTGCACGAACAACGGCGTGATTCGGGGAGGTCCGGCGAGGCTGGATGCGAGTTGCTGTACCGCGATCGGCCGGGTCTCGCCGTCCGAGAGGACGATCAGCAGCTGCTTCGTCGCCGACGCGTCGAAGAAGCTCGCCTTCTTCACGGTCTCGAGCGCCTGGAAGTCCGTGCCCACCCGCTCGTAGCCGCCCGGCGGGGGGCGCTCGACCCCGATCGCCCGCGCCAGGGAAGCGCGGTACGACGTCGCATCGGTGGTCGGAAACACGTTCGGCAGCGTCCGGTCGGTAATCGTCGCGAGCCCCACCGGGATATCGGCCAGGCGATCGCGCACGTCCTCCGCTATGCGGCGTGCCCGCTCGAAGCGGTTCACCGCTCCTGGCCCGGACGAGGCCAGCATCGACCGGGTCGTGTCGACGACGACGAATGCCGCCGCGTCGGTGCGCTCGGCGCGCGTCTGGTCGACGACGAGCACCGGCTGCGCGACGGCGAGGGCCAGGAGCCCGACGAGCAGGCCGATCGCGACGGCGTACGGCACGAAGGCCCGACGTTCGGGGGAGGCGCCGCCGAGCGTCTCGTAAACCGCGGCGGCGCGCCGCTCGAGCAGCCAGAGCGCCCCGAGCGGGACCACCGCCGCCAGCGCGAAGAGCGCTGCCCACGGCGTCAGGAACGAGATCCCCATCGCGTCAGTACCCGCTGCCGCCCTGGTCTCCGAGTCCAGCGCCTGCCTTGTCCGCCTCCTCCTGGCCCTCGTCGTTCTTCTTCTCGTCCACACCCTGCTGGCGCAGCAGCCGGAGCACGATCTCGAGGTTCTCCTTCGCTCGCTCGTTCGTCGGGTCGAGCACGATCGCTTCGTTGAACCGATCCGCTCCGGCCGAGAGCGACGGCGTGTCGAGCCCGCGGGAGGCGGTCGGGTTGAGGACCGTGAGCACCCCGAGGAGGTTCAGGGCCTGGGCGCGCCGGCGCGGATCCGGATCGTCGGCCGCCTCGTCGAGCAGGGCGCCCTCGGCGGCGGCCACGAGCACCGAGAGCCGTGACCCGGTCGCCACCGTCTGGCGCTCGCGCAGCAGGACGACCTTCCGCATGGCATCCCGGTACGCGAGGTCGTCGTCGAGGCCGATGGCGACGCGACCGTAGCGCCGGGCAGGATCTGGCGCGCCTTCCAGTCAGGCCGTGCCGGCCGCACCGTGAACTGCGCGTCGTCGGCAGCGACCGTGTGCTTCAGCGCGCCGACGTCGACGGCGGCGAGCGCGAGCACAGCCGCGGCCGCGAGCGCCAGAGTCGAGCCGACGATGCGAAGCGCCGTGCTCACGCTTTCCTCCTGGCCAGCTCGAGCCGCCCGCACCAGCGCTCGTTCGCAGCGATCACCAGCACCAGCAGACCGGCGAGGAGCAGCAGCCAGCGCACCGGCGGCGGGTTCAGCTTGGTCGTCTGCGAGCTCCGATCGGTGCCGAGGGCCCTGCCCTCGATGAACGCGGACTTACCGACGAGTCGCTCGAACACGAAGCGTGCGTCCGAGTTCGGGAACAGGGGCACCACCCGGAGCTGGGTGCCCTCGCGTCGCAACGTGGTGATCGTCTCGGTCAGGGCGGGGATGTCGCTGAGCGGGATCTCGAGGTCGCTGACGAGGACGATCGAGCCCCGGTCGATCCGATCGCGTCGGAGCGCCTGGCGGGCGATCTCCAGCGCTGTGGAGGCGCGCGTGCCACCTGCAAAGCTCAAGGACCACGGGTTGGGCGGATAGTCCGGCACGTCGTCGACGACGCGTACCGGCTTGAAGTAGCGGAGGAGCGGTCGCAGATCGGCCGCTGGTGACCCGGGGGGCAAGAGCTCGTACGCGGTGTCGGAGAAGATGACGAGCCCCGTCGGCTCGTCCGCCTCCGCGATCGTGCCCAGCACCTTGCCGACGCGGGGGTATCCGATCGCCTCGACGCTCTTCGACAGGTCGACGACGACGACCGTCTGGCTCCCCTGCGGCACGAACGCGCTGCGCTCGGGATCCATGCCGTGGGCAACGGAGACGGCGGTCGCGAGCAAACCGAGGCCCGCGACGGCGAGCCCGGTGCGAGAGCCGAGGTGGCGCAGCCAGGGTCTCCTGACAGCGCCGCCGTCCGGGATCGGAATCAGCGAACGACGGAGCGGGTTAAGCATGCCGGCCGTTCTCGTCGAAGCCGCCGGTCAGGATCGCGTCTCCGTCAGCGACCTCTGCCTGCGCAGCCGCGAGTGCCGCCGCTCGCTCGTCCACGATCTCGCGCACTCGCTGCGAGAGGCTCGCCGTCGACTCATCGCCTGGCGCCCGCGCCGACCAGGCGAGCACCCGAGCATCGTCGGCGAGCGGCGTCAGGTCGTCTTCGCCGTCGGCGTCGAGCTCCTCGGCCAGCAGCTCGAGCGCCTTGCGCTGCTCACGGCTTCCCCCCGCAGCGCGGGCCCAGTCGAGTCCCACGAGCGCACGCTCGAGCGGCGTCAGCTCCAGCGTCGCGGGCGCCACCGGTTCCGGCTCGGGCTCGGGCCGGCGCCGCACGAGCGGGACCAGCAGCAGGGCCGCCACGCCTACCAGTGCGAGAGCACCGGCGAGCAGAGCGCTCTGCGCCAGCCACGGCCGAACACGCCAGGTGGGCTCTCCCGGTGGCTGCACGCGAGCCTGAAGCGGCGGCGCGAAGCTGAAGCCGCGCCCACTCTGCGACGTGGCGTCTCTCTGCGGCAGGACCCCGCCCTCCAGCTGCGAGGTGATCGTGAGCCGCGGCCACACGACCGCGCGCGCCCGGCCCGGCGAGCCGTCCGCGCGAAGGTAGGTCACCTTCGCCGGCTCGAGCGTCAGCGGCCGCTCGACCGCCTGCGGCACGCAGATCTGGGCGAGGCACTGCAGCCGGTAGCGGGTGCGCAGGCGCACGAGCGGGCCGTCGACCGTGCGTGAACGCAGTGGCTCGCCGATCACGTCGTACGGCGCGAACAGGGTCTCGAGGGAAATGCTGTCCACGTCCACGCGGCGGCTGTCCGCGATCACGTCGACGGTGGCGACGACCGGGTCGCCGAACAGCTGCGACTCCGGCTCGCACCCAACGTCGCACGGCGATCGCCTGCACACCAGGCTCGAGGTCCTCCCCACGGCCGCGCGAGGAGAGCACGGCCGCGATGGCGACCGCCACGAGGACAACGACGACGCCGAGCGAAAGAGCAGCAGCGCGCCTGGTCATGCGAGGCCTCCGTGGCGCACGAGGCGGCGCCGGTCCGACCACTCGAGGAACGCGCCAAGCACCGAGGCGCGATCGCTGCGCGAGACGACGACGGGCTCGAGCCCGAGCCGCCGGAACGTGCCGAGCAGCGCCGCGAACCGTCGCTCGTGCCCGTTGCGCAGCTCGAGACATTCGCGCTTCGAGAGACGCGCCACGCGCCGCTTTCCGGTCGCCTCGTCCGCCAACGGCACCGAGATGCCGTGGACGTCCGGGAAGCTCTGCTCCCAGACGGCGTCCTGAAGGACGACGGGGACGACGTCCCAGCGCTCGCCGGCCACGGCGATCCAGGTCTCGCGCGACGGCAGGACGAGAAAGTCCGAGACCAGGAAGAGGAAGCTGCCTGCCGGGAACGCGCGGCGATGCCGGACCAGGTGCTCGACGCAGCGGTCAAGCGTGTCCGTCTGCGCGCTGAACAGTTCGTCCTCGGCACCGCTGGCCGCGACGTCGAGCCGGCTGCGTGGCGGGGACCACCGCGGCTCATCGTCGGCGAGGTCGAGGTAGCCGACCATGCCGCGAGCGGCGACCGCGCTGTCGGCGATCAGGCGGAGCGTGTTCCGCATCGCACAGGTCTTGGACAGCCACCCCCACTCCTCCGGCATGCCGCGCATCGCCGGCCGCCGATCGCACAGCACCACCACGTTCGGCGACTCGTCCGCGTAGTGCTCGCGCACGATGAACTCATCGGTGCCGCGGGCCGCGGAGAGCTTCGCCGAGGCCGCCCAGTCGATCGTGTCGATGTCGTCGCCCGGCCGGTACTGCCGGGAGCCGGCCACGTCGGAACCGATGCCGCGACGCGAGCTGTGCATGGCCCCGAAGGAGAGGCCGATCAGCCGCCGGCGCGGTACGAGCGGGAACGTCGGCGCCGCAGCGGGCATGCTCGTCAGCGCTCGACGAGGGCCACGGAGGTCTCTTCCTCGACGTCGAGCACCGGTCGGGGCGCACGCTCGAGGCAGGCCTCGTAGAACCGCTGCGCGGCCCGGTCGCGGCCCAGCTCACGCGCCTCCGCCACGGCAGCCGGCTGGAGGACGATGCGATGCATGATCACCGGGACGAACAGCTTCTCGACATCCGCGGGCACGATGTGGTTGCGACGGCTGAGGAGCCCCCATGCCCGCGACGCCTTCTCGAGCGCCAGGCTGCCGCGCACGGAGGCACCGATCGCCACTCCGTCGAGGTGCCGGCTCGCCCGCACGAGGTCCACGATCCAGTTGTGCAGCAGCTCGTCGATGTACACGAGACGGGCGGCATCCCGAAGCTCGTCGACCTCGGCGAGCGTGATCACCGGCTCGAGTGCGCCGAGCGGGTGCCCGAAACGCTGTTCCGCGACGATGCGGCGCTCATCCTCGACCGCCGGATACCCGAGCGCCGTCTGCAGGAAGAAGCGGTCGAGCTGGGCCTCGGGGAGAGGGAAGGTGCCCTCGTACTCGACCGGATTCTCCGTCGCCAGGAGAAGGAATGGGTCGGGCAGTCGCCGCGTGACACCGTCGGCGGTGACCTGAGACTCGGCCATCGCCTCGAGGAGCGCGGACTGCGTCTTCGGCATGGCCCGGTTGATCTCGTCCACGAGGACGACGTTGGCGAAGACCGGACCAGGGCGGAACTCGAAGTCCCGCGTCTGCTGGTTGTAGATCGAGAGGCCGGTGACATCCGTCGGCTGGAGATCGGGCGTGCATTGGATACGACTCGTGGAGCCACCGTCGACAGAACCGGCGATCGCCCGGGCCAGCACTGTCTTCGCCGTGCCGGGGACGTCCTCCAGCAAGACGTGGCCGCCGCAGATGAGGGCCGCGAGTACGAGCTTGATCTCCTCGCGCTTGCCGTGCACGACGGACTCGATGTTTGCGCGCAGCCGCTCGGCGATCTCGAACGCCCGGTCGAAGCCCTCCTGCGTGTCCTCGAGGGACGCCTTCATGGTGCCTCCCGCATTGGTTCGCACGCCCGCTGCTCGCGGCGCACTGCAATGCTACGACGAGAACATGCGGTTCTGTGTTAGCAGTTCGGCGAGCAGACGGTCGACCCGAATCGAGTGCGCAGAGAGGCCCTCTCGCTGCAGCTACGCGGTGAGAGCCTCCGCGCCGCCTACGATCTCCAGGATCTCCTGCGTGATCTGCGCCTGGCGGGCCCGGTTCATCTGCAGCGTGAGCGCGTCGATCAGCTCGCCGGCGTTCTTCGACGCGCTGCGCATCGCGGTCATGCGCGCGCCTTGCTCGGACGCGGTGGACTCGAGCAGGGCGCGGTAGAGCTGCGTCTCGACGTAGACGGGGAGGAGCCGTGCCAGGATCTCTTCCGGCTCGGGCTCGAAGATGAAGTCGCCGCGGAGCGTGTCGGCGGCACGCTCGTCCTCGTCCGTCTCCAGGATGTCGGCGGAGATCGGGAGCACGTCCTGCTCGGTGAGGGTCTGTGTGAGCGCCGACACGAACGTGTTGTAGACGAGCACGACGCGGTCGACCTCGCCCTCCGTGAACAGCTCCGCGCAGCGGTGCGCGATGGCCTGGGCATCCGTGTACGCGGGTCGGTCGGTGAAGCCGACGAAGGCGTCGTCGAGCTCGCGCCGCCGAAACGTCAGCGTCGAGCGCCCCTTCTTCCCAACGCCGAGCCAGCGCACCTTCTTCCCCTCGGCCTGCAGTTGCCGCTCGAGCGCGAAGGCGCGCCTCATCACCTGCGCGTTGAACGCACCGGCGAGCCCGCGGTCGCCCGTGAGTGGCACGAGCAGCACCGTCTCGATCGACTCGCGTTGCTGCAGAAGCGGCAACCCGCGCACGGAACCGGCAGCGCGCCCGACACCGGCGATGAGCTCGTTCATGGTGTCCGCATAAGGACGCATCGCCTCGATCCGCGCTTGCGCACGCCGCAGCTTCGCGGCGGCGACGAGCTCGATCGCCCGCGTGACCTTCCGCGTGTTCCGGACCGAGCGGATGCGGCGCTTGATGTCCTGAACGGACGCCATCGCTAGCCGGCGAGGCCCTTCTCCGCCTCGACGCTGAAGGCCTCGACGAACCGCTTGAGGGCCGCGTCGAGCTTCGCCGTCGTCTCGTCCGAGAGGTCACCCGAGTCCCGGATCGCCGCATAGAGCGAGCCGTCGGCGCGCAATGTCTCGCGCAGGTCGTCCTGGAAGCGCGGCACCTGTCCCACCGGGACGCCGTCGAGGTAGCCGTTGATCCCCGCGTAGATGGCCACGACCTGCTCCTCCATCGTCCACGGCTGGTACTGCGGCTGGTTCAGCGTGGCCACCATCCGCCCGCCGCGGGCCAGCGTCTGCTGCGTGGCGAGGTCGAGGTCGGAGCCGAACTGGGCGAACGCCTCCAGCTCGCGATACTGAGCCAGGTCGAGGCGAAGGCGGCCGGCGACCTTTCTGAACGCCCTGGTCTGCGCGTTGCCGCCCACGCGGGACACGGAGGTGCCGACGTTGATCGCCGGGCGCACGCCGGAGTAGAAGAGATCGGACTCGAGGAAGATCTGGCCGTCGGTGATCGAGATCACGTTGGTCGGGATGTACGCCGCGATGTCACCGGCCTGCGTCTCGATCACGGGCAGCGCGGTGAGCGAGCCGCCGCCGAGCTCGTCCGAGAGCTTGCAGGCGCGCTCGAGCAGCCGCGAGTGGAGGTAGAAGACGTCGCCCGGGAACGCCTCGCGACCCGGCGGGCGTCGCAGCAGAAGCGAGAGCTGTCGGTAGGCATCCGCGTGCTTCGTGAGATCGTCGTAGATCACGAGCGCGTGCTTGCCGTTGTAGAGGAAGAACTCGCCCATGGACGCGCCGGCGAACGGCGCCATCCACTTGATCGGAGCCGCCTCCTGTGCCGGGGCGGAGACGATTACCGTGTAGTCCATGGCCCCGACGTCGCGCAGCTTCTCGTACACCTGCGCCACCGTCGAGGCCTTCTGGCCGACGGCGACGTAGATGCAGATCATGTCGCCGCCGCGCTGGTTGATGATCGTGTCGATCGCGACCGCCGTCTTCCCCGTGCCGCGGTCGCCGATGATCAGCTCGCGCTGGCCGCGGCCGATGGGGATCATCGAGTCGATCGCCTTGATACCCGTCTGCAGCGGCTCCTTCACGGGTTGGCGCTGGACGACGCCCGGCGCCTTGAACTCCAGGGGGCGCCGCTCGACGGTGGCGATCGGGCCCTGGCCGTCGAGCGCGTTGCCGAGCGGGTCGATGACGCGGCCGAGGACGGCGTCGCCGACGGGAACCGACATCACCTGGCCGGTGCGGCGCACGGGCTCGCCTTCCTTCACGTGCTGCCACTCGCCGAAGAGTGCGACGCCGACGTTGTCCTCCTCGAGGTTGAGAGCGATGCCTGAGACGTCGTGCTCGAACTCGAGCCGTTCGAGCGCCACGCAGTTCTCGAGCCCGTAGACACGGGCGATCCCGTCGCCGAGCTGGAGCACGGTGCCGACCTCGGACAGGTCGGTCTCGACGTCGTACTCCTCGATGCGCTGCTTGAGGATCGAAGTGATCTCTTCCGGGCGTAGCTTCACGACTTACTCTCCTTCTTTCCTCGGCGGCACCGATGAGGTGCGGTTGGCGGGCGGAGCCGGGCCTTGCCCGGCGGGAGCCCAAGCGACGCCACTCCGCTGCGTGGCGGTAAGGAGGGGGCTCGTGGGGGAACCATGGGTTCCACCACGCTAGGCGAGCTCGCGGCGCAGGCGCTCCAGCCGGCCGCGCACGCTCGCGTCGACGCGCAACGAGCCGGCCTGGAGGATCATCCCGCCGATCAGGGCGGGGTCGACCGTCCGGGTGGCCTCCACGGTGCGGCCGGACGACGTCTCGATGCTGCCCACGATCGCTGCGGCCTCGTCGTCGGAGAGCTCGAACGCCGTCGTCAACGCGAGGGCCACGCGGCCAGCGGCCCGGTCGACGAGGGCGTCGAACTCCTCCTTGATGCCGGCGATCTCGTGGGCGCGTCCCTTCTCCGCGAGCACACGGAGGAAGTTGCGGACGAGCGGGTCGGCGCCCTCGGCGATCTGGCCGAGCGCCTCGGCCTTCGTGCTGCTGTCGATCTGCGGGTTGGCGAGGAACGCCGCGAGCTGGGGCGACTCGGCAAGGGCGCCGACGAAGTCGTCCAGCTCGCCGCGGACGACGTCGGTGCGACCCTCGCTCTGCGCGGCCTCGAACAGAGCCCGCGCGTACATGCGCTGCGCGACGGCCATCTCGTCTAGTTCTGCTGTCCCTCGAGGGCGGAGAAGTCGAGCCCGGTGATCGCCTCGTCGATGAGCCGGCGTTGGTCGGCAGAGTCGAGCACCTTGCCGGTGACGCGCTCGGTGGCCTGGATGGTGAGGTCGGCGACCTCGCTGCGGATCTGGTCGAGCGCGCGGGCGGTCTCGGCCTCGATCTGGCGCTTCGTGTCCTCGAGCCGGCGCTGACGTTCCGCCTCGGCCTCCTCCTTCGCGCGGTCGATCTGCGCGTCGGCCACCTTGCGCGCCTCCGCGAGGATGCCCGCCGACTCGGACTTCGCCTCCGCGATCAGCTGGCGGTGCTGCTCGAGCAGCGCGCGGGCCTCGTCGCGGGCGTTGTCCGCCTCCTCCACCGCCTGGCGGATGCGGTCGCGGCGGGCCTCGATCGCCTTCTGGATCGGCCCGAAGGCGTATCTCCGCAGGACGAAGAAGGCGATCGCGAAGCAGATCAGCGTCCAGATCATGAGGCCGGGCACGACCTCGATCAGGCCGTTGCCGCCCTCGTCGTCGGCAGCCTCGGCGGCGAGTGGGAGCAGTGCGTGCATCGATTCAGATGAGGACGAAGGCGAGCAGGCCGCCGATGAGGCCGTAGAACACGACCGCCTCGGTGAGGGCGAAGCCGAGCCACTGGATGCCCTGCAGCTCGCCGCGCAGCTCGGGCTGGCGCGCGACGGCCTGGATCATCGAGCCGAAGATGTTGCCGATACCGACGCCGGCACCGAGCGCACCGAGGCCGATACCGAGGGCGAGTGCGATCGCCTTGCCGGCGTCGGCGACGTCGCCGGTGGTCTCAGCGAGGAAGAGGAAGGACGACAGCATCGGTGGGTGTTCCTCCTAGTGCTCGGGCTCGATGGCCGAGCCGATGTAGATGGCTGACAGGGCGGCGAAGATGTAGGCCTGGATGGACACGACGATCACGACCTCGAAGAGGTAGAAGACCGTCGCCATGAGAACGGAGAACGGGAAGACGAGCCAGTGGGTGAGGAAGATGAGGCCGATGAACGTGAGGATCAGCATGTGACCGGCGAGCATGTTCGCGTAGAGCCGGACGGAGAGGCTGATCAGCCGCATGAACTGGCCGAGCACCTCGAGCGGGATGATCAGCGGCAACATCGCCTTCGGCACATCGGGGATCCAGCTCTGGAGGTACTTGAGCAGGCCGTTGGCCCTGATCCCTTCGATGTGCGTGAAGGTCCACGTCATCAGCGCGAGCGCCAGCGTCACGGACAGCGTGGACGTGGCGGCGAAGATGGCGAGGGTGGGCAGCTCGACGCCGCCGATGTGCACCTTCTCGTCCGAGAGGGGCAGCGGGATGAAGCCGAGCATGTTCACGACCCAGATGAAGATCATCAGCGAGGCGACGTAGGGGAACCAGCGTCCGATCGCCTTCGTGGGCAGGCCCTGCTCGGCGACCTGCACCTGGCCGATCTCGTAGATGATCTCCCCGAGCGCCTGCTTGCGGTCGGGCTCCTTGCCCATCTTGAACCGCATCAGCACGAGGCCGAGCAGGATCGTGACCACGGTGCCGAGCATGAGGTAGGCGACGGCCTTGTTGATGTCCAGGCCGAACGGAAGGTTGACCCAGGTCTGCAGCTCCCACTCGCTCGCGGGGTCGAATTCGTCGCTGCTCCCCGACCCCGCTGCCATGGCCACCGCCGGCACGGCGAGGAAGAGACCCGCGGCGAGAGCTAGCAGCCGCATCACGCCCGTGCCTCCGCCCCGAAGTAGCTGAGCAGGCTGACGGCGAGCTCGACCGTGTACGCGGCGACGTAGAGGAGCGCGGCGGCGAGGCCCACGCGCTCGTCCGCAGCCGCGACCGCGACGAGCGGAATACCCACGATGAACGCCCTGAATCCCATGCCGATGCCCCGCACGCCTGAGGCGGCGAGGTTACCCTCGCCGAGCGGGAGGCGCGTCAGTACGAGGCCGAGCGCCTGCGCCGCACCCCAGAGCACCGCGGCCAGCGCCCACCCGCGCAGCGGCCAGCCTGCGACGGCGAACACCGGGAGCGCGAGCACGATCACGGCGGTGCCGGCGAGGGCGGGCGCGAGCCGGCCGGGGACGGGGCGCGGGGTGGTGAAGAGGCCGGTGCTCACGAGCGGGCGGTGTAGACCTTGTAGACAACGAACACCGAGAGCGGGATACCGAGGATCGCGCCGACGAGCAACCCGAGCCCCCAGGAGCCGAGTGCCCAGCCGAGCACGGCCCCCGCGAGCATCGCGGCTCCGGTCGTGCCCAGAAGCAGCCCGGAGGCGGTGGCGAGGGAGTGCGGTGAGGAGGCAGCGTCGGCGGCGCTCACGTCGCCCGGAGCATACCAAGCTGCTTGTGACACCTGAATAGCGCTTGAGAACAGGGAATTCATCCAAGTTCGTTACATCTTTAGGATGGGTTCGATGGAACGTATCGTGCTCGTCCACGGGAGCGTCACCGGCGGCCGCCCGACCTGGAGTGCCCAGCGTCACGGTCTCCACGAGCGCTTCGACCTCGTCGTGCTCGAGCGGCCGGGCTTTCCTCCCAACCCGCCGGTCGAGCGAGTCGACTTCGACGTGGACGCGGTCCTCGTGGCGGACGCGCTCGGCGACGGCGCCCACCTGCTCGGGCATTCGTACGGGGCGGTCGTCTCGCTCCTCGCGGCGGCACTGCGGCCCGGCGCGCTGCGATCGCTCACGGTGGTCGAGCCGCCGGCGACGCAGGCGGCACGCGGTCATCCGGCTGCAGACCGGTTCGGCCGCGAGGGTGCGGACTGGTGGGCGAACGGGCCGAGAGACGATCCGGAGGCCTTTCTGCGCGGCTTCCTGCGGGCCGTCGGGTCGGAGTTCGACCCGCCCTCCCCACTCCCACCCGAGCTCGAGCAGAGCGCTCGCACCCTGCTCGTCGAGCGGGGCCCGTGGGAGGCGCGGATCCCGCTGGCCGAGCTGGCGGCGACGCCGTTCCCGAAGCTCGTCGTCTCGGGCGCTCACCACGACGCGTTCGACGCGATCTGCGACGAGCTCGTCCAGCGCCTCGACGCCGAGCGACTCGTGCTCCCGGGACACGGCCACAACCCACAGCGCCATCCCGACTTCAACGACCGGTATGCCGACTTCGTGGAGCGCGCCGCGGTCAGGTGAGGACGAGCATCACCAGCGTCCCCGCGGCGAGCACCGCGCCCGCAACGCTGAAGGCGAGCAGCCACGCGTCGGGGAGTGAGTGGTAGCGATGCTCGCGGAGGGCCCGGTCGACGGCTCGCTGCCGTGCGGCACCGGCCACGAAGAGGGCGCCGCCGGTCGCCGCGTACCCGCAGCCCAGCACGACGTACGGCCAGCGCGGCCGGTCGACGAGCGCGGGCAACAACCCCCCGACGGCGAGCGCGGCGAGGACGGACGCGATCCCGGTGCGCCACCACGCGAGCCACGTGCGCTCAGCCGCCAGGTGCGTACGGCGCGTGACGTCATCGGGCTCGGTCACGCGCTGCGGCGCAGCTCATCCGCGGCTGCGAGCGCGCGCTCGGCCTCCCGACGCGCGCGGGCACGCGGGTTGGCGAGCTTGACGAGCTCGAGCAGGTAGACGACGAACACGGAGAAGGCGAGCGCGACGAGCGCGATCCCCGCCACCACCAGCGTCTCCCACGTGTGCCACTCGCCGCGGGCGCGGAAGGGGATGAAGCGCGTGGCGAGCGCGGCCGCTCCGAGCGTCGCCGTCCAGCCCCACATGATCAACGCCGCGCGTCGCTGCGAGTAGCCGCGCCGCAGGAAGCGGAAGTGCAGGTGCGCCTGGTCGGCGGCGAACGGGTTCTCGCCGTGCTTGAGGCGGCGGGCGACCACGAACGACGTGTCGATGATCGGCACGGCGAGCACGAGCAGCGGCAGGAAGAGGACGACCGTCGACGCGGTCTTGAACAGTCCCTGCACCGACACCGCCGCGAGCACGAAGCCCAGCGTGAGCGCGCCGGAGTCGCCCATGAAGATGCGGGCCGGGAAGAAGTTGTGGCGCAGAAAGCCGACGCACGCGCCGGCGACGACCGCGGAGAGGATCGCCGGGTCGACGCGTCCCAGCGAGAGCGCCAGGATCGCGAAGGTCAGCCCCGAGATCGCGCAGACGCCGGCCGCTAGTCCGTCCAGGCCGTCGAGAAAGTTGACCATGTTCATCACGGCCACGATCCAGACGACGGTGAGGGCGATGCCGACCCCGGACGGCAGGTCGACGATGCCGACCAACGGGAACGTGAAGTGGTCGATCGATACGCCGAACGCGGTCGGGATCGCTGCCGCGAGCACCTGGCCGCCGAGCTTCGGCAGCGGCGCGAGGCCGCGGAAGTCATCGACCGCGCCGACGACGCAAGCCACCGCGGCGCCGAGGAGGATGCCGCGCATCTGGTCGGAGAGGTCGAGGAACGCGAGCGAGGGGACGAGGATGCCGAGGAAGATCGCCAGCCCTCCCAGACGCGGGATCGGACGCTTGTTGAGACGCCTGCCCTCCGGTACGTCGACGACTCCGAGCAGCCGAGCCATGCCGCCGACGGCGGGCGTGAGCAGGACGACGATCCCGAACGCGACCAGCGCGCCCCACAGGACCTCCGGGTTCTCGCGCAACTCGTCGAGCATCGCCGCCCGCTACTTCGTGCCGTACAGGCGGTCGCCTGCGTCCCCGAGCCCGGGGACGATATAGCCCTTCTCGTTCAGTTCGCGGTCGACGGCGGCGACGACGATGGAGACGTCCGGATGGTCACGGTGGATGCGCGCGACCCCCTCGGGCGCCGCGATCAGGGCGATCAGCCGGATCGAGGTCGCCCCCGCGCGCTTCAGCGTCTCCACGGCGGCGGCCGTGGAGTTGCCCGTGGCGAGCATCGGGTCGAGCAGGATCACGTCACGGTCGGCCACGTCGTTCGGGAGCTTCACGTAGTACTCGACCGGCTCGAGAGTCTCCTCGTTGCGGTAGAGGCCGATGAAGCCGACGCGCGCGCCCGGCACGAGCGAGAGGACGCCGTCGAGCATCCCCACTCCGGCGCGCAGGATCGGGCAGATCGCCACCTTCTTCCCCGAGATGCGCCGCGCCTCGGTGCGCTCGAGGGGCGTCTCGATCTCCACCTGCTCGTCGGCGAGGTCCTTCGTCGCCTCGTAGGTGAGCAGGAGCGTGAGCTCGTTCACGAGCTGGCGGAACATCTGCGTCGTCGTCGTCACGTCGCGCAGCAGACCGAGCTTGTGCTGCACGAGCGGGTGGCGAACCTCCGTCACGGTGCCGGTGGCCGAGAGCGTCGTCGTCTGCGCCTCCGTCACGGGGTGCCTCCTAGTCCGTGAGGTACGTGGAATAGCCCCGGAAGCCGGGGTAGAGCTGCCGCCGCTCGCAGAGCGCGGCGCTGCGGGCCGCCAGCGCGTCGACGTCGGCCGCGTCGGCGAGCGCGCCGACGACGATGCGGCCGACCTCGCGAGCATCGTCCTCGTCGAAGCCGCGCATGGTCACGGCGGGAGTGCCGATCCGGACACCGGACGCGACGGTCGGCGGGCGCTCGTCGTAGGGCACCGTGTTCCGGTTCACGGTGAGCCCGACCTCGTGCAGTCGCTCCTCGGCGTCCTTGCCGGTCCACTCCGTGCGCCGCAGGTCGAGTTGCAGCAGGTGCGTATCGGTGCCACCGGTGAGGACGTCCAGCCCGCCCGCGATCAGCTCCTCTGCGATCGCGTCGGCATTCGTCCGGACCTGTCGCTGGTACTCGCGGAACGGCTCGGACGCGGCGATCCGGAAACACGTGGCCTTCGCCGCGATCACGTGCTGCAGCGGCCCGCCCTGCATGCCGGGGAAGACGGCCCGGTCGATCGCCTGCGCGTGCTCCTCGCGGCAGAGGATGAACCCGGAGCGCGGGCCGGCCAGCGTCTTGTGGGTCGTGGAGGTGACGACGTCGCAGTGCTCCACGGGATTCGGGTGTAGCCCGGCGGCCACGAGCCCCGAGAAGTGCGCCATGTCGCACATCAGCAACGCGCCGACCTCGTCGGCGACGCGGCGGAACATCGCCGTGTCCACGGTGCGCGGGTAGGCGCTGCCGCCGCACACGATCAGCTTCGGCCGGTGTTGCCGCGCGAGTGCGAGCACGTCTTCCTCCTCGACGAGGCTCGTCTCGCGCGAGACGCCGTACGAGGCGATCGAGTACAGCCGGCCCGAGAAGTTCACCTTCAACCCATGCGTGAGGTGGCCCCCGTGGTCGAGGCGGAGGCCGAGGATCGTGTCGCCGGGCTCGAGCAGCGCGAAGTAGGCGCCCATGTTCGCCTGCGCGCCGGCGTGGGGCTGTACGTTCACGTGCTCGGCCCCGAACAGCGCTGTCGCGCGCTCGATCGCCAGCTGCTCGATCTCGTCGACG
The DNA here is from genome assembly GCA_963708005.1 of uncultured Actinomycetes bacterium. Classification (GTDB taxonomy): domain Bacteria; phylum Actinomycetota; class Thermoleophilia; order Gaiellales; family Gaiellaceae; genus Gaiella. The sequence continues at coordinate 209,634 of CAVPRY010000004.1, forward strand.
ACCTCGCAGCCGCCGTAGTAGCGGCGACCCGGATAGCCCTCCGCGTACTTGTTGGTCGGCACGCTGCCGACTGCTTCGAGGATCGACGGCCAGGTGAAGTTCTCGGAGGCGATCAGCTCGATCGTGCCCCGCTGGCGGTCGGCCTCCCGGCCAAGGAGCGCCGCGATGTCGGGATCGACGTCGGCGAGGCCGCCGGTCCGCAGCTGGGCGAGCGTCTCCGCTGCGATCGCCATCGACGGGATGCTAGCGGGGCGGCCTAGAGAAGGCGGGCTCGCGCGACGCGGTCGCTACCGCGGTCGACCCTGGCGGTGTTCCGCCCTGGGCCGCCGTCCACGACATCGCGGCTTCCGTCACGGGCGAGCAAGACGTCGTTGCCACTGCCACCGAGCATCACGTCTTTCCCCGCACCTCCCAGCAGGATGTCCCCGAGCGAGCCGCCGAGCAGCGTGTCGGCACCGGGCCCGCCAAGCAGCCGGTCGAGCCCCTCCCCACCCTCAAGACGGTCGGCGCCGACGCCGCCAACGAGCTCGTCCGCTCCAGCGCCGCCGACGAGGACGTCGTCACCGTCGCCACCGAGGAGCTTGTCGTTCCCGGGCCCGCCGACGAGGATATCCTTCCCGTCAAGGCCGATCAGGACGTCGTTGCCGCCGAGGCCGCAGATCACGTCACGGCCGATCGTGCCGCGCAGGCGGTCGGAGCCCTGCGCGCCGACGATCGTGCAGCGGATCCGGTGGCCGGCCGCGCTCGTGGGCAGCACCGGCGTCGCGAACGAGACCGTGGCTCCCACCGTGGTCCCGAGGCTGCTCGACGCGACCGCCCGCACGTACGTGCGACGACCCGACGGCAGGCCGTCGAGCTCGAACGCCGCCTCCCGCGCCGTGCCGGAGAGGCTTACCGGCCCGGTACGGCTGGCGAGGTCGCCACGCGGGCCGTACTCGAGCACCACGCTCGTCGTCTGCCCACGCGTGTCGACGCCGACGACGAGGCGGGCGCTCGTGGGGTGGATCTCGATGATCTGCGGGGCACCGACGCCGGCGGTGGCGACAGTCGTGAGGGTGCTATCGGCCCCGCGCGTGGTGGACACGGAATTCTGGGCCACGATGCGGAAGTGGTACACGGTGCCCGGGGCGAGGCCCGTGACGTCCCGCGCCACACCGACGGACGACGTGCCGGAGCCGGCGTTGCGCGACGAGGTGCGCGTGCCGTAGTTCGTCGTCGTCCCGTACTCGAACCAGTACGAGGTGGAGCGGCCGTTGGGGTTGACGCTGCCGGACAGTGTGGCCGACGTCGAGGTGACCTTCGAGGCGGAGCCGGTCGAGACGCTCGGAGCGCCCTGCGTCGTGAACCTCACGGGATCGCCCCTGGTCTCACCGGCGTCGCTGAACGCGACGATCCGGAAGAAGTAGGTGGCGCCAGGCTGGAGACCGCTGATGTTGAAGGACACCGCTCGATGGGAGGTTCCCTTGCCGGCGCTGCGATCCGGGGTGCGCAAGCCGAAGGCCGCCGACGTGCCGTACTCGAAGTACCAGGTCGTCTGGCGCCCGTTCGGGTTGACGGCGCCGTTGAGGCGCGCGGCGGTGGAGCTGATGTTCGACGCGGTGGGCTGCTTCACGTCGGGCTTCGTCATGCCCACCGTGGCCAGGGTGCGATCGGCGCCGCGGTCGGTACCCGCAGTGCTCGTGGCCACGACACGGTAGTGGTAGGTCGTCCCCGCCGTCAGCCCGCTGAGCGCAACGCTCACGCCGACCGCGCTCGTGCCGGCGCCGGCGTCTTTGGTCGCGGTCTTGGAGCCGTACGAGGTGGTCGTCCCGTACTCGACGTACCAGGACGTGGAGAGCCCGTTCGGGTCGACGGTGCCGGCAACGGTCGCCGTAGTCGTCCCGATTCCGCTCGCACTGCCCGTCGTCACCGCGGGCGGCCGGTCGGTCGTGAACACGCCATCGGAGCCACGCGACGTCCCGGCGCTGTTCTCGGCCACGAGCCGGTAGTGGTAGGTCGTGCCCGTCGCGAGCCCGGCGAGCGACGAGGCGACGTCGAGGTTCGCGCTGCCGGAACCGGCGCTCGAGCTCGCTGTCTTCTGCCCGTAGCTCGTCGACGTGCCGTACTCGAAGTACCACGTCGTCGACTGGCCGCCGGGGCTCACGGTGCCCTTCAGCGTCGCGGTCGTCGCGCCGACGGTCTGCACCGGGCCGGTGATCGCGGTTGGCGCCGCTGCCGCGGCCGGTCCGGCGAGTGCGAGCAGCACTGCACCGAGGGCCAGCATCGCCGCGACGAGACGCCGAGTCATGTCTCGGACACTATGGCGCTCCCGTAAGGGCCGCATCGAGGGGCGGTAAGGATTCCGTGAGGGGCTACGGCAGTCGTGCGAGAGCCTCAGCCGCGGGCACGGCGCCTTCGCGCAGGACGCGGTAGTCCTCGCCGGTGAGATCGAGCACCGTCGAGGGCACGCCGGGGAGATCGCCCCCGTCGAGGGTCGCGGCCACGGCGGCGAGGAGGTCTTCGGGCACGTCGGCGAGCGAGCGCGGGTCGGGCCCGCCCGGGCGGTTCGCGCTCGTGGCAGAGACCGCCCCGACCCGATCGAGGAGCTCGCGACCCACGCCCTCGAGGGCCGGAACCCGCACGCCGATCGCCTCCGGTCGCTCGCCACACAGCCAGGAGAAGCGCCGCGACGGGTTTGGCACCACGAGCGTGTACGGGCCGGGGAGGAGCGTGCGGAGCGCAGATCCGACCCGTCCCCGCAGCTCCGGCACGCACTCGAAGAGCAGGGCGACGCTCGAGGTGACGAGCGCTGTCGGCTGGGACGGGTCGCGGCCTTTCAGCTCGTACAGGCGGCGCACCGGTTCGGCTCGATAGGCCGTCGCGGCGAGCCCGTAGACCGTGTCGGTGGGGACGATCGCGAGCTCCCCGGACCGGAGCGCGGCGGCAGCGACCTCGACGGAGTCGCTCACCGTCGCCCCTCGACGACTCGCTCGCGTCCCGCGAGATCGTCCGTGACGAGGACGTCCCGGTAGCCGAGACCTTCGAGCACTCTCGCCGCCACCGGAGCCTGACCGTCCCCCGCTTCGAGCACGAGCGCGCCGCCCGGGACGAGGAGCGGCAGCGCCGACCGCGCGATCGCCTCGTGCAACCCGTCACCGTACAGCGCCTCGTCCGGCTCCCAGTCGCGAACCTCAGGCGGGAGCATGTCACGCTCCCCCTGGTCGACGTAGGGCGGGTTGGAGATCACGAGGTCCCAGGGGCCGGCGGGGAGGCCGCGGCGCAGGTCGTGGCGCACGAGCTCGATCGACAGCCCGGCCCGCTCGGCGTTCTCGTGCGCAAGCGCGAGCGCGCCGGCGGACACGTCGATCCCGGTCACGCGCGCGCCGGGATGCTCGTCCGCGAGCGCGAGCGCGATCGCGCCGCCGCCCGTGCCGACGTCGAGCACGCGCGGCGCCTCGCGTCCCGCGAGCAAAGCGAGCGCGCGTTCCACGACGACCTCGGTCTCGGGGCGGGGGATGAGGGCACGCCGGTCGACCGCCAGGGTGAGCCGGCGGAAGCCCCACTCGCCGAGGACGTACTGCAGCGGCTCCCGTCGCGCCCGCCGCGCTACGAGCGTGCGGGCTTCGTCGAGCTCGGCCGCCGTGAGCGGCCGGTCGAGGTGCATGTACAGCTCGATCCGCTTGCAGCCCAGCGCTCGCCCGAGCAGAAGCTCGGCATCGAGGCGCGGCGTCTCGGAGCCGTGGGCGGCGAGGTGGTCCGTCGAGCGCCGCAGCACCTCCCCGACGGTCATCGGTTCCTGGCGAGCTCCGCTCGGGTGTCAGTCACACGAGCGCTTTCACGCGAGCGCTGCAGACTCCAGCGCGCGTCGTCGCTCCTCGGCCTGGAGCGCGTCCGTGAACTCCTCGAGGTCGCCGCCGAGGATCTGGTCGAGCCGGTGCGCCGTGTGCTTGATGCGGTGGTCGGTGAGTCGGTTCTCGGGGAAGTTGTAGGTGCGGATCTTCTCGGCCCGCTCGCCCGTGCCGATCTGCGACTTCCGCGCGGCCGCCTGCTTCGCGTGCTGCCGTTCGCGCTCGGCCTCGTACAGGCGCGCTCGCAGGACCCGCATCGCCTTCTGCTTGTTCTGGAGCTGCGACTTCTCGTCCTGCATCGCGACGACGATCCCCGTCGGCAGGTGCGTGATGCGAACGGCCGAGTCCGTCGTGTTCACGCTCTGCCCACCCGGGCCGGTCGAGCGGTACACGTCGATCCGGAGGTCCTTGTCCTCGATGTCGACCTCCACCTCCTCGGCCTCGGGCATCACTGCCACGGTCGCCGTCGACGTGTGGATGCGGCCCTGCGACTCGGTTTCGGGCACACGCTGCACGCGGTGCGTGCCGCCCTCCCACTTGAACACCGAGTACGCGCCGTCGCCCTTCACCGCGAAGACGATCTCCTTCACGCCGCCGCCCTCGTTCTCGCTCACTGAGAGCGTCTCCGTCTTGAAGCCTCGTCGTTCCGCGTAGCGGGTCAGCATGCGGTGGACATCGCCGGCCCAGAGTGCCGCCTCGTCACCGCCGACGCCCTGCCGCACCTCCACGATCACGTCCTTCGAGTCGGCAGGATCGCGTTCGACAAGTGCGAGCTTGAGCTCGTCCTCGAGGCGCTCGGTCTCGCTCTCGAGCTCGGCGGCCAGCCCTGCGAGCTCGGCGTCGTCGCGCGCGTCGGCGAGGTCGGCCTGCGCCTCGAGCCACGCCAGGGCGAGACGGTGCGGCTGCTCGAGCTCCTTCAGACGCCGGCCGACGTCGGCCGCCTCGCGGTGGTCGTTGTAGACGGCGGGATCCGCCAGCCTCTCCTGCAGCTCGCGATAGGAGCGCTCCAGCTCGTCGACGAGTTGGTCGATCCCCGCCACGGCCGTCAAGCGTAGCCCAGGGGCACGGCGGTACTTCCAGAGGCTTGATGTGGGTTGGGGTGCGTTCGGGGAGGGTCTGCGCCAAGCAGCGTGGTCGGAGCGGTCGGCGCCAAGGCTGGTGGCCTTGGTGTCGACCGAGCCGGCCGCGATGCGCCGTGCGCAGACCCCCAGCCGGACGTGCTCCTAACCCACATCAAGCCTCTAGGCGAGCGCCGAGTCGAGCGTGACCTCCGGGATGCCCGCGAGTGCCTTCGAGACCGGGCAGTTCTGCTTCGCCACCTCCGCCTGCTCCGCGAATGCCGCCGCGTCGAGACCGGGGACGGTGCCGCGCACCGCGATGTGCCCCTTCACGATCCCCTCGCCGGGCTGGAAGGTCACAGTGGCCGAGGTGTCGAGCCGCTCGGGCGCCGAGCCCGCCTGCGCGAGCCCATGCGAGAGCGCCATCGAGTAGCACGAGGCCCACGCCGCCGCGATCAGCTCTTCCGGGCTCGTGCGGCCGGCCGGCTCCTCCGCACGGGAGGCCCAGCTGACGTCGAGCGGGCCGAAGGCGCCGCTGCCGACGGAGTCGATCGTGCCGCTCCCGTCCAGCAGCGAGCCCTCCCAGGTGACGCTTGCGGTGCGCTCCGTAGCCATTCCTATGCTCCTTGGTCGAGTGTGGCGCTGATCGTGACCGCGGCGCTGCCCTTGATCAACGCCGAGAACGGGCAGCCTTCGTCTGCGGCCTCGGCGGCGCGGGCGAACCCCTCGGCGTCGGTGCCGGGGACGACCCCGCGGGCGTAGATCTCGGACAGGACGATCCGGTGGCCCTGACCCTCGATCTCGTCCATGGTGATCACGCAGCGGACGTCGAGGTGCTGGGGCGACGTGCCGGCCTTCGCCAACTCCGAGCCGAGCGAGGTGATGTAACAGCCGGCGTGCGCGGCGGCAAGCAGCTCCTCGGGGCTCGTCTTGCCCTCCGGGTCGCCGATGCGCGAGGCGATAGTGACCGGCAGCCCGACGAACGCCTTGGAGCTCGAGCCGGTCAGCGTGCCCGCACCGCGAGCGACTGTGCCCTCCCAGGTCGCTTCGGCCTTACGGACGATACGAGGCATGACTAGTGGTGTCTCCGGGAAGTTCGGTGCTGCTTGGCCGAGCGAAAACCGAGCAGCGCTAGGACGCAGGGAGCCCCCATACCTGAAGGTATGGGGGCGACCGAGGACGACGCGATGCGAAGCGTTTGCAGCCGGCCAAGCGGTGCCGTACTTCCCGGAGCCACCACTAGGCCATCACCTCCACGCGTTCCTCCTCCTGTAGCTCCTCCGACGAGTCCTGCCGCTCGAGGCGCATCACCTCCTGCAGCGCCCGGATCGAGACCTCGACCTGGTCGAGCGTCGGCTCGCGCGTCGTCAGCCGCTGCAGCCAAAGGCCGGGGGCCAGCAGGACGCCGAGCACGCGGCTCGAGCGGTGCTTGCCCGCAAAGCGGATCAGCTCGTAGGCGAGCCCCGCGATCACCGGGAGCAACGCGATGCGACTGATGATCAGCCAGTACCACACCGGCCGCCCGACGAACGCAAAGACGAAGATGCCGATCACCATGACCCAGAGCAAAAACGCTGTACCGCAGCGCGGATGGATCAGGCTGAACTTCTGCACGTTCGGCGGCGTAAGCTCCGCGCCCGCCTCGAGCGCGTTGATCGCCTTGTGCTCGGCGCCGTGGTACTGGAACACGCGCTTGAGGTCCGGTATGAGGCCGATCAGCGCGATGTACGCGACGAAGACGCCGACGCGGATCAGCCCCTCGATGGTCACGAACCACTTCGTGTCCTCCACCGGGAGCCAGTTCGTCAGCAGCGCGGGCCCGACCTTGAACAGCATGAGGGCGAAGCCGATCGCGATCACGAACGAGAAGATGATCTGGCCCCGCGTGATCTCGGTGGAGACTTCGCCCTCCACGCCGTCCTCGCCGTCCTCCTGCGCCGCGTAGTTGGCCGAGATGGCGAGTGCGCGGAAGCCGATCGCGAGCGACTCGCCCAGCGCCACGACACCCCGGATCACCGGCAGCCGCCAGAGCTTGTGCCGCTGCATCGGCGAGCGGACGGCGCGCGTGACCTCGGCGATCTCGCCCTTGTTCGTCCGCACCGCGACCGCCCAGTGGGCGGGCCCGCGCATCATCACGCCCTCCAGGACGGCCTGCCCGCCGTACGAGACGCTCACGCGGGCGCTCCGTGGCAGTGCGTCATCGGAGCGGGCGCGACGCTAGCTGCTCTTCGCAGCAGCAGCCTTCTCGAGGCGCCGCTGGAAGCGCTCGACGCGGCCACCAGTGTCGACGAGCTTCTGCTTGCCCGTGTAGAACGGGTGGCAGGCCGAGCAGATCTCGACGTGGAGCTCCGCCTTGGTCGAACGGGTCGTGAACTCGTTCCCGCAGGAGCAGGTGACGTGCGCGAGGACGTAGTCGGGATGGATGTCGGCCTTCATCGCCCGGCCAGGATAGCAGCGGCTGTCTGGGCGGCGACGTTGCCCCCGGACACCACGGCGACGACCGTGTCGCCCTCCACCTTGCCCGCCAGCACAGCAGCCGTGGCGGCAGCTGCGCCCGGCTCGGCAGCGAGCTTGGCGCGCTCGTAGAGGAACCGAAACGCGTCCGCGATCTCCTCCTCTGTCACCAGTACGACCTCGACGCCGAGTGCGCCGCACAGCGCGATCGGCAGCTCTCCGGCGAAGGGGGCGGACAGCGCGTCGGCGATCGAGGTCGGCGTCACCGGCACGGGCTCACCGGCGGCCAGGCCCTCGTGGAGCGCCGGTGCGAGCTCGGGCTCGACCGCCACCACGCGCACGCCCTCGGAGACGCAGGCCACGGCGATCCCCGACACCAGCCCGCCGCCGCCGGCGGCGACGACGATCGTGTCCACGTCGGGCACGTCCTCCAGGATCTCCAGCCCCACGGTCCCCTGCCCGGCGACCACGAGCGGGTCGTTGAACGGGTGGACGAAGACCCGCCCGGTCTCCTCGCGCAGCGCGTGCAACCGCTCGAAGGCGTCACCCGGCCCGGTCGACTGGAGGTCGACGGCGGCCCCGTACCCGCGCGTGGCCGCGACCTTCGCCTCACTCGCTCCCTGCCACATGACCACGAGCGCATCGATCCCCTCCTCGGCCGCGGCCCAGGCGAGCGCCTGCGCGTGGTTGCCGGCGGAGACAGCGATCACGCCGCGCACGCGGTCCTCGGGCGGCAGCGCCGCCAGCCTGTGGAGGACGCCGCGCGGCTTGAACGAGCCGGTGCGCTGGAAGAGCTCGGCCTTCAGGTGGGCGCCGTGGGCGAGCGAACGGCACCGCAGCGTCGGTGTCCGGTGGAGGCGACCGCGGATCGTCACGGCGGCTCGCCGCACGTCGTCGGGCGTGACAGCCAGGCTGGTCTTCACGCTGCGATCCTACGCACCGATGACAATGCGGTCGTGAGCCCAGCCCCGCATCCGATCCGCCTCCGCGTGACGGACGAGCTCGAACGCTCACGCCTCACGGTGCTCTTCCGCCTCCTCCTCGCGCTGCCGTTGCTCGTGTGGGTCGTCCTCTGGTCGCTGGCGGTGTTCGTCGTCGCGTTCGTGATGTGGCTCGCGGTGCTGTTCGAGCGGCGCGTGCCCGCGACGCTGCACGGCTTCGCCGCGTCGTTCCTGCGCTACGCGACGCATGTCTTCGCCTACCTCTACCTGGGCGCGAACCCGTACCCGTGGTTCACGCCCCGGACGACGTACCCCGTCGACCTGGAGATCGATCCGCCGGCGACGCAGGGCCGCTGGGGCGGTGCATTCCGCTTGCTCCTGGCTGTACCGGCGCTCGTCCTCGCAGGGACGCTGACCGGCGGAGGCGGCTCGGGCTCCGCCTGGAGCTCCGACTCGGAGACGTACGCCCTGAGCTACTCGGGAGGCGCGGCGATGACCGCGGCGTTCCTCGCGTGGTTCGCCTGCCTCGCGCGGGGACGCATGCCGCGCGGGCTGCGCGATCTCGTCGCGTACGCGCTCGGGTACGCGGCCCAGGCCTACGGCTACGCGCTTCTCCTCACCGACAGGTACCCGAACTCGGAGCCGGGTGTGCTGGTGCCGGAGACAGAGTTGCCGGAGCATCCCGTGCTGGTCACCGTCACGGATGGGCTCGACCGCTCGCGCTTGACGGTGTTCTTCCGGCTCCCGCTGACCGTGCCGCACGTCGTCTGGCTCGTGCTGTGGGGGGTACTCGCCGCGCTCGCGTCGATCGCGGGCTGGTTCGCTGCACTCGTGCTCGGCCGGCTGCCTCTCCCGCTCCACCGCTTCCTCGCCGCCTACGTGCGTTACACCAGTCACGTCTACGCGTTCGCCACCGTCGTGGGTGGCCCGTTCCCCGGCTTCGTCGGCGGGCAGGGGTCCTATCCGGTCGACCTGGAGATCGATCCACCCGGCCGGCAGGGCCGTTGGGGCGTCGCCTTCCGGCTCGTGCTCGCCGTGCCGGCGTTCCTCCTCGCCGGGGCGTACGGCGCGGTGCTGCTCGTTGTCGCCGTCCTCTGCTGGTTCGCCGCGCTCGTCACGACGCAGGTGCCGGTGGGACTGCGGAATCTCGGGGCGGTGTCCATCCGCTACAACGCCCAGACCGCCGCCTTCTTCTGGTTGCTCACGGCGCGGTACCCGTACTCGGCACCCGCCCTCGTCGCTCCGGCCCGGGACGAACAGCTCCCGCTGGAGCTCGAGCCGCCCGGAGCGCCCGCCTGAGCGCTCCGCGTCTCGTCGCGCTCGTCGTGATCGGGGTCGGGTGGGCAGTCGGCCTGTGGCTGCTGCTGCCGTCGGTCGTCCCCCATGATCTCGCACTGCCGGCGGTGGACGACAACGCCGTCTTCGGCTCCAGCCTCGTTGCGCGGGCGGAACGGTTCGAGCGGCTCCTGCTGCTGCTCTGGCTCTGCGCCCAGGCGACGCTCCTGCTCGTCCTCTGGGTCTACGCGAGGCGGGGTGCGGCGCTCGCCCGCGAATCTGCCGCGGGCCCGCTCGGCACCGGGATGCTGATCGGGATGCTGGGACTCGGTCTCGTGTGGCTCGCCCAGCTCCCGTTTGGGCTCGTCGCGCTCTGGTGGGAGCGGCGCCACGACGTGTCCGAGGTCGGATACCTGGCGTGGCTGCTCGACGACTGGCTCACGCTCGGAGGCACCTTCACCGCGATCTGCCTCGCGCTCCTGATCGTGATGGGTCTGGCGCGCGGGATCGGCGAGTGGTGGTGGATCCCGGGCGCGGCCGTCTTCGTGGGCATCGCTGCGCTGTTCACGTTCGGCGCGCCGTACCTGACGATCGGGCTCCATCCGCTCGACGACCCGGCGCTGCAGGCCGCCGGCGAGCGCTATCAGGCGCTGCAGGGCGTCGAGGGCATCCCGATGCGGGTCGAGGAGGTCAGCGGCGACACGAGTCAGGCCAATGCCTACGCGTTCGGTATCGGGCCGTCACGGAAGGTCGTGCTCTGGGACACGCTGCTCGACGGCCGCTTCTCCGACGGCGCCGAACGCGTCGTGCTCGCCCACGAGATCGGCCACCACTCCAGTCACCACCTCGCCAAGGGGATCGGCTGGTTCGCACTCTTCGCGCTGCCCGGGGCCTGGATCCTGATGCGGCTGACCCGCAGCCGCGGCGGCATGGGCGAGCCGGCCGCAGTCCCGGTCGCGCTCCTCGTCGTGGCGGTGCTCCAGCTGGCCGCCGCCCCTGCGCAGAACGCGATCAGCCGGCGCATGGAGTCCGAGGCGGACTGGAAGGCCCTCGAGTCGACGCGCGACCCCGCCTCGGCGCGCGCGCTCTTCGTCTCGTTGGCCGAGACCTCGCTCGGCGATCCGGACCCGCCGGAGTGGTCCGAGCTCCTGCTCGGCACTCATCCCACCCTCGCCGACCGCGTGGCGATGGCGGACGCGTGGGCCCAGCGTCACGGGGGCTGAGACGGTGGGGTGCCGCTCGACGTGAGACCGCCTGCCAGCACCGTATCGCCGGGCCAGTGGTCGGAACCGATCGCTCTCGGCCGGAGTAGTCAGTGGCGTGCGGACGCGCTCGTGTGCTTGGGACGCTCGTCCGCGTCGACCCGCGGGCGCTTCGCGTCACCGCACGGCTCGACCTCGGCGGCAGCCCCGCGGGCCTGGCGCTCTGCGGTGGCCGGCTGTGGGTCGGCAGCGGACGCAGCGACTCGTGGCTGACGGCCGTAGACCCGGCGACGAGCCTCTTCGAGCGCGTCGAGGTGGGTGTCGAGGCACCGGGCTGGCCGGCGTGCGTCGCGGGCGCGCTCTGGGTGACCACTCCGGACTCCGTGCTGCGGGTCGATCCGGGCACCGGCGCCGTCGTGGCGCGCATCCCGATCGGAGGCACTCCGGCCAGGGTGCTCGCGGCGCCCGACGGCACCATCTGGGTGACGGACAAGGAACGGAACCGGATCGTCCGCGTCGACACCGTGCGCAACACGGTGCTCGACGAGCTGCCGGCGGGACCCGGCGCGTTCGACGCCGTGCGGACGCCCGGCGCCGTCTGGGTCACGAGCTATGCCGGCAGCGACGTCTGGCGCTTCTCGGCCCCGACGGCCTGAGCGGGCACAGGGCCGTCAGGTGACCGTGTACTCGGGGCCCGAGCCGCCCTCGGGCGGAGTCAGCCTCCCTCCCTTGGCGGTGATCGCGCCGCACTGCACGCAGTTGGACGGCGTCAGCTGCACCGTCACCGTGTGCTCGACGTCAGCCTCGCCCACCTCGTAGACGTGGGCGGGGCACATCCAGCTCCACATCTCCGCCAGCTCACGCGGCACGTCCCGCCGGATGCGGACGTGGTTCGGCTGGTCGTCGCGGGTCCGGTTGCCGGAGAGGAAGACCGAGGAGAGCTTGTCGAACGTCAACTCGCCGTCGGGCGCCGGATACGAGGCGGCACGGTTCGACCGTCGAAGCACAGCGTCGGCGTTGCGGTGCGTCTCGTAGTCCTTGGGTGGCAGGTTGCCCTTGGACACGGTCATCGCGCTCGCGAGCGCACCGCCCAGGAAGAAGCCCTTGTCGAAGACCTGGCGCATGTTCCGCACCTCGCGCAGGTCCTTCCACACGTAGCTCTCGCGGAGGGCCTCGTCATAGGAGTCCAGCGCGCCGATCCGCCCCGGCACCTCACCGCGCCGGAGCGCCGCGAAGGCAGCCTCGGCGGCGAGCCGGCCCGACTCGATCGCGTAGTGGATCCCTTTCAGCCGCGGCACGTTGACGAGCCCTGCCCCCTCGCCGACCAGCAGCAGGCCGGGCGCGTTCAGCTTCGCCGGCAAGGAGAGGAACCCACCCTCGGTGATCGTCTTCGCGCCCCAGGCGACGCGCTCTCCGCCGGCCAGCAGCTTTCGCAGCAGGCGATGCGTCTTGAATTCCTGCAGGATGTCGTGCGCGGAGAGCTCCACGTCGGCGTATTCGAGCCCGACGACGAAGCCCACGGTGAGGTGCTCCTCGCCCATCGGGTAGACGAACGAGCCGCCGAACTCGCCCCACTTCTTGGCCTTGCGCAGCGGCCAGCCCATCGTGTGCACGATCTTCCGCAGCGGCTGCTCGACGCGCCAGACCTCCTTCACGCCGAGCGCCCAGATCTGTGGGTTCCGGCCGCCGAGACCGAACGCGTCGAGCGCGGCCTGGGTCAGATGGCCGGCCGTACCCTCCGCCAGCACCGTCACCTTGGCCACGATGTCCGCACCCGGCTCGAAGTTGCCGAGCGGCTCGCCCTCCTTGCCGCGTCCCTTGTCGCCGGTGCGGACGCCCACGACGCGCCCGTGGTCGACGAGGAGCTTCTCGGCCGTCGTCTCGGGCAGGATCATCGCGCCGCCCGCCTCGGCCTGCTCCGCGAGGAACCTCCCCAACTGCGAGAGCGAGAAGATCCAGTTGCCGTGGTTCACCATCGTCGGCGGCGGCGGGATGCGGAGCGCCCGCGACTTCGTCAGCAGGTAGACGGCCTCACCCTCGACCGGGCCGTAGTTCGGGATCTCCTCCAGCGTCAGCCGCCCCGCGAACAGCTTGCGGAGCGCACGCGGGTTGACAACCGCGCCGGAGAGGAGGTGCGAGCCGGGCTGCTTGCCCTTCTCCACGAGGGCGACGGGCACCTCACCGAGGCGTTCTGCCTGCTCCGGATGCTCCTCGAGCAGCTGCCCGAGCCGGATCGCGCACGCGAGGCCGCCGGGGCCGCCCCCGACGATCAGAATGCCGACCTCGATGCGCTCGTCCTCCGGATCGGTCGGCGCGCCGACGACCTCCGCGGCGGAGAACGGCGGGGGGAAGTCGGCCGGCCGGACCCCGCCACTCATGCGAACGGAAAGGGCCTTGCAACAGTCTGTTGCAAGGCGACGGCGAGCTTCACGCGCTACGCCTCGCTCGGACGAGCTCCGCCAGCTTGGGCGCGACGTCCTCCACCCTGCCGACGACGCCGTAGTCGGCGAAGTCGAAGATCGGCGCGTTCGGATCCTTGTTGATGGCCACGATGGTGCCCGAGTTCTGCATTCCCACCTTGTGCTGGATCGCGCCGGAGACACCGAGCGCGATGTAGAGCTTCGGCGCCACCGACTTGCCGGTCTGGCCGACCTGGGTCGAGTACGGGTACCAGCCCGCGTCGACGACCGCACGCGTCGCCGCCACCGCGCCACCGAGCGCGTCCGCGAGGTCCTCCGCCAGCCTGAAGCCCTCCGGTGCACCGAGACCACGCCCGCCGGCGACGATGATCTCGGCGTCCTCGATCGACGGGCCGCTCGACTCCTCCTGCAGGTGCTCCACGAGCGAGGCCTTCGTGGAGAAGTCCTGGAACTGCGCGCTCACGGAGCGCACCTCCGCGCTGCCGTCCGTCTCCACGGGGTCGAAGGCGCCCGAGCGGACGAGCGCGAGCCGCGGCGTCGTCTTCCAGCCCACGTCCACGAGGACGGTGTCGCCGAGCACCGGGCTCTTGCCGACGAGCTCCCCGCCGTCCAGCGAGAGATCGGTGAGACCCCAGTTGAGCCCTGCGCCGAGGCGGGCGGACAGGCCTGCGGCGACGTCGGCGGACAGCACCGAGGACGCGAAGAGGACGTTCTCTGCCCCAGACTCGCGCACGACGGCCTCGAGGGCGTCGACACGCGGCTGGGGGAGCGGCGACGCGAGCGCGGGATCGTCGACGACGTACACGACCTGCGCGCCGAACGCGCCCGCGGCAGCGGCGGCGCCGTCCACTCCGGAGCCCAGCACGACACCGCCCACGTCGCCAACGAGCGACGCGGCCTTGCCGAGCACCCCGAGCGCACTCTTCGAGAGCTCGGAGCCGTGATGCTCGAGGAAGACGAGCGTGGTCAAATGAGCCGCTTCTCCGTCAGGTACGCGACGATCTTGTCCGCAGCGGAGCCGTCGTCCTCGATCTTCACCTGATCCGACTTCGCCGGCGGCGGCACCAGGGCGAGGACTGTGGTCCCCGAGCCCGCCTCACCGGCCTCCTCGGCCGTCACGCCGACGTCCGCGAGCGAGAGGGTCTCCTGCGGCTTGGACTTCGCACCCATGATCCCTTTCAGCGACGGGTAGCGCGGCTCGTTGATCGCGTCCGAGACGGCGACCACGGCCGGGAGCGGCACGGCGATCACGTCGTAGCCGAACTCCGTCTGGCGCTTGCCCTGGACCGAGCCCTCGTCGAGCGTGAGCTCGGCCACTTGCGAGACCAGCGGCCGCCGCAGGTGCTCGGCGACCGCGGCCCAGAGCACGGCGCCGTCTGCGTCGCTCGAGGCCTGGCCGAAGAGGACGAGATCGGCCTCCTCGCGCTCGACCGCCTTGGCCAGCACGCGCCCGGTGGCGACGAGATCCGAGCCGGCGGCCGCCTCGTCGGCGACCAGCACCGCGCGGTCGGCACCCATGGCGAGCGCCTTGCGCAGGGATTCCATCGCCTTCTCCGGCCCCATGGAGACCACGACGACCTCACCGCCGTGTACCTCCTTGATGCGCAGCGCCTCCTCGACCGCGTTCACGTCGGTGGGGTTGAGCGCGCCCTCGCCGGAGCGGTCGAGCCGCTTCGTGGACGCCTCCAGTCGCTTGTGCGCGGTCGCATCCGGAACCTGCTTCACGCAGACGGCGATCTTCATCGCGGCTGACTCTAGCGGGGGAGCTGGACCATCCGCGCGGGCATCCGCCGGGGGCCTCTGCTAGGGTCCCGCCCTTCGCGGCAGCACCCGACGACCCATGGGCAGGCGCCGGACGACAGCCACGAGGATCTCCGTCCTCCTCACGCTCGCAGCCCTCTGCGCGGCCGCCGCATCCGCCGCCGCGGGCCCGGTGCCGCAACCGATCGTGTTCCCGCTCGTCGGCACGGCGGAGCTGACGAACTCCTGGGGCGACCCCCGCGGGAACGGCCGCCACGAAGGCGAGGACATCATGTCGCCCCGCCGGGCAGCCGTGGTAGCGGCCGAGGCGGGGCGCGTGAAGTGGCACCGGACGTCTGTGCTCGCGGGCTGCATGCTCTACCTGTACGGCGCCAGCGGGACGACCTACATCTACATCCACCTGAACAACGACCGCACGCTCAAGAACGACAACCAGGGCGGGTGCAAGACGGGGACGACGTACACGGTGGCGGACGGGGCCAAGGTGGAGGCGGGCCAGCAGATCGCCTGGAACGGCGATTCCGGCGACGCCGACGGCAACCCCCACCTCCACTTCGAGATCCATCCCGGCGGCGGCGTCGACGTCGACCCGTACCCCTATCTCCTCACCGCGACGCACCACCTGTTCCCGGCGCAGATCGGCAAGAAGACGACCGTCGCGGTCCGAGGCGCCGTCCTCGCCGCCGGCGCGGGCTTCCTCGACGTCGAGGCCACGGCGGTGCGCTGGTGGCCGAACGGGCGCTGGACGACGATCGCGCCGTTCCCGGTGCGCTTCTCGACGGACGCCGACGTCGTCGTCGATCCGTCCCTCACCGGTCTCGTGGACGGAACCGCGACACAGTTCCTCGGCACCGAGAAGCCCGTGATCCGCGTCGTCAGCGTCCCCGCACCGGCGACACTCGACGCGATGCGTGGTACTGGCGAGGCGCTCGTCGCGGCACGCGTCTCGCTCCCGTAGAGTCTAGGCGGCGACGGCGCCGCGGATGAAGTCGACGATCTCGCTCGTAGGGACGCCAGGCGTGAACACCGCAGCCACGCCGCCGGCGCGGAGCTCCTCGGCGTCGTCGGTGGGGATCGTGCCGCCGACCACGACGAGCACGTCGTCCGCCTCGTTCGCGCGCAACCCGTCGACGATGCGCGGCACGAGGGTCATGTGTGCACCCGAGAGGACGGAGATGCCGACGACGTCGGCGTCCTCCTGGATCGCCGTCTCCACGATCTGCTCCGGCGTCTGGTGCAACCCGGTATAGATCACCTCCATGCCTGCGTCCCTCAGCGCCCGCGCGATGATCTTCGCGCCGCGGTCGTGCCCGTCGAGCCCTGGCTTGGCCACGACCACCCGTATCTTTCGCTCGGCCACGGCGTCAGTATAGGACCGTGCGCGTCCGGGTGATCGGAAGCTCGCCGGCCTGGCCGAACCCCGATGGGGCGCACGCGGGCTATCTGGTCGAGGCCAACGGCAGCCGCATCCTGCTCGACTGTGGGCCCGGTGTCCTCGCCCGGCTGCGCGAGGCGGAGTCGTGGCCGGCGCTCGACGCGATCGTGATCTCGCACTTTCACCTCGACCACTTCGGCGACCTCGTGCCCTGGGTGTGGGGGATCAAGCACCGCCCCGAGCGCGGAGGCTCCGAGCTGTGGGTGCCGCCCGGCGGCAGCGCGATACTCGCCGATCACGGGGCCCGGCTCGGCTACCCGGCGATGTTCGAGGACACCTTCCAGCTGCGCGAGTACGCGCCGCTCGAGCCGTTTACAGCTGGCGGCCTGAGCATGCGCGCGGCGCCGATGGTGCATTACCGGATGCCCTGTCACGCCCTGAGGGTCGACGCCGACGGTCGCACGTTCGTCTACTCCGCGGACACCGGGCCGACGCCCGCCCTCGCCGACCTCGCCAGGGACGCCGACCTCTTCATCTGCGAGGCGACGCTGGAGACCGGCGCCGACGACGGCCACGTCCGTGGCCACCTGAGCGCGGAGGAAGCGCTCGAGGCAGCCCGTGAGGCGCGCGCCCGGCACGTCGTCCTCACCCACCGGCCGACCGAGCTCTCGGTCCCCGAGGGTGTCGAGCTCGCCTACGATGGGCTGGAGCTCGAGGTCTGAAGCGAAGGCTCTCGCCTCGGCCGGACTGCAGTCCGTCTAGAAGACCGGGGTCTCCCGCCACGTGCCCCAGGTCTCGCGCAGGGCGTCGCAGATCTCGCCGAGGGTGACGTAGGCCCGCGCGGCCTCGACGATCGGGGGCATCAGGTTGGCTCGCTCCTGCGCGGCGGCGGCCTGGAGCGCGCTCAGGGTGCGCTCCACGGCCGCGGTCTCGCGGCGTGCGCGCAGTGCTCGGACGCGGTCGATCTGCTGCTGCTCGAGCGCGGGATCGATCTTGAGGATCGGGATCTCGTCCTCCTCGGCGAGCGTGTAGCCGTTGACGCCGACGATGATCCGCTGCTCGAGCTCGACCTCCTGCTGGTAACGGTAGGAGGCCTCCGCGATCTCGCGCTGGGGGAAGTTGTCGTGGATCGCGGCCACCATGCCGCCGAGCTCCTCGATGCGGTCGAAGTACTCGTATGCCTGCCGCTCCAGCTCGTTCGTCAGCGCCTCCACGTGGTAGGAGCCGCCGAGCGGGTCGATCGTGTTCACCACCCCGGTCTCGTGCGCGATCACCTGCTGCGTGCGCAGCGCCAGCCGCACCGCGTCCTCGGTCGGCAACGCGAGCGCCTCGTCGTAGGAGTTCGTGTGCAGCGACTGCGTGCCGCCCAGCACCGCCGCCAGCGCCTCGATCGCCGTCCGCGCCACGTTCACGAGCGGCTGCTGCCAGGTCAGCGACACCCCTGCCGTCTGCGTGTGGAAGCGCATCAGGAGCGAGCGCTCGTCCCTGGCGCCGTAGCGGTCGCGGAGCACCGTCGCCCAGATCCGCCGCGCCGCCCGGTACTTGGCGATCTCCTCGAAGAAGTCGATGTGCGCGTTGAAGAAAAACGAGAGCCGGGGCGCAAACGCGTCCACGTCCAAGCCCCGCTCCAACGCCCACTCCACGTACGTGAACCCGTCCTGCAACGTGAAGGCCAGCTCCTGCGCCGCCGTCGAGCCCGCCTCCCGGATGTGGTAGCCGGAGATCGAGATCGGATGCCACAACGGCATCTCCGCGGCGCAGAACTCCACCATGTCCGTGACCAGCCGCATCGACGGCTCGGGCGGGAAGATGTACTCCTTCTGCGCGATGTACTCCTTCAGGATGTCCGTCTGGATCGTCCCCCGTAACCGCTCGCGCGGCACCCCCTGCTCCTCGCCCACACAGAGGTAGAAGGCGAGCAGCACCGCCGCCGGCGCGTTGATCGTCATCGACGTCGACACCTCGCCCAACGGGATCCCGCGGAACAACGTCTGCGCGTCCTCCAGCGAGCACACCGCCACGCCCTCCCGGCCCACCTCCCCCAGCGCACGCGGGTGATCGGCGTCGTAACCCATCAGCGTCGGCATGTCGAACGCCGTCGACAGGCCCGTCTGGCCATGCTCCAGCAAGTAGCGGAACCGCTCGTTCGTCTCCTGCGCCGTCCCGAACCCCGCGAACTGACGCATCGTCCACAACCGGCCCCGGTACATCGACGGATACACCCCACGCGTGAACGGGAACTCGCCCGGAAACCCCAGATCCCGGTCGTAATTCACGGCCGCCGACTCCGGCGTCGCCACAGGCTCCACGTCGACGCCGGAGATGGTGGAGGTCAGCTCCTCCCCCCGCGCCCCTCCCGCGGCGGCACGCGCCTCCCACCGCTCCCGCGCCGACACGACGCGCTCGTCCTCGATCCGCGCCATCGCGCCGGATCGTAGCTCCTGCGCGCCTGCGAACACGTTCACGGTGACGTCCTGAGCGACCCAGCCGCGCGAGCTGCTCACCGCGGCTCGGCGTGGCTGCGATGCCTTCGAGGCGCGTGATCGCTCGCACGAGGGATCCCACCTCGTTCGAGGGACGCCGATGCGAGGCCGGTGAGGCTGCGGGCGCTCCTCGTTCTCGTCGGCGTGCTCGCCGCGGCCAGCGGGGTCGCAGTGTCGGGCCTAGACGCGGCCGCCAACGCGGCGCGCTGCGGCTCCGGCGCGCAGGGCTACTCATATGCAGGACATCAGTCGAGGACGGTCGCCCACGGCGTCCGCGCGACGATCGTCGCGCTTCGCGCCCCGACCGTGACCGCCGGGCACGTCGCAGGCTGGGTCGGTTTGGGCGGCCCCGGGAGCGGCCCGAACGGCGAGGACCAGTGGCTTCAAGCCGGCATCGCGTCGCTGCCCGGCTCGGCGCCGCTCCTCTACGTCGAGATCACGCGGGCAGGCTCCGGGCCGGTGTTCCGGCCGATCCGCTTCGACGTGCAGGCGGGCGAGCCCCATCGGATCGCCGTGAGCGAGCTCGCAGGCCGCCCGAGCTGGTGGCGGGTCCTCGTCGACGGCAGGCCGGTGACGAAGCCGATCTCCCTGCCCGGCTCGAGCGGGCGCTGGAAGCCGATCGCCACCGCGGAGTCGTGGAACGGCGGCCGCGCCGTCTGCAACGGCTT
This sequence comes from uncultured Actinomycetes bacterium, assembly GCA_963708005.1. Lineage (GTDB taxonomy): Bacteria > Actinomycetota > Thermoleophilia > Gaiellales > Gaiellaceae > Gaiella. Next base: position 229,098 of record CAVPRY010000004.1, read on the forward strand.
CGCCTTCCGCTTCGAGCAGGTCGGCGTCGCGGCGCGCTCCGGTGGCACGTGGCGGCAGTTCGTCCCCGGGTACCGCTTCCTCGACCGTGGGTTTGCTCTCCGGCAGCTGCACCCGACGGCCGACGGCCCAGGCGCGCTGGCACGAGACCGCGTCCTGCCGTTCGCGTTCGACGCCGTTGCGGCCTGAGGGGCACGAGCCACGCTTGAGCCGGATCGGCGTCGTAAGGCAATGCCTCGAAAGGACGCGAGGGGCGGCGGGCGCCCCTCGCGCTCTCCCCCTGGGAGCTAGCCCGTGACCGGTGGCTCGAAGTGCCGGCCACGCCGATCGCGCTGCGTGTTGCACGTCTTCGCGTCGCGGACCGAGACGGTCAAGCTCAACGTATCCACCGTTTGGGGGAGTCGCAATGACTCGATCGAGGGAGCACCCACCGTCGGGAGCGCCTCGCACGGGTGAGGGAGTGACAGCCGCGCCCCGCCCGACCTATCGTGCGGCAGGTGCGACTCGTCGTCGCCCCGGTTAAGGTGACACGGGGCAGGAGGGGGAGTAGCACCGTCGAATTCCGAGGTCGCGCCGGCGGTCTCGCTCCGAACTCGACGGCTGAGGACGCGACCGCCGGCGCCTCAGGACACAGGTGGGAGGGCGACGTTCCGTGGAGGGGCAACCGGGGAGTGACCGCGACTGGGAGCACTGGCCTGGCCGCCGCCCGCCCGACGACCGCATCCGGCACCGCCTGAGGTCTCTCTTCACCTCGACCGAGCACGTCGCGGACGACGTCGAGGCGCTGATCGCCGCACGCGGCCGTGAGCTGGAGGAGCGCACGCAGCAGCTGGCCTCCACGATCGCCGACCTCGAGCGCCGCGAGGAGAGCACGAGGCGGCTGCGCATCGCTGTGGAGGAGATGCTGCGCCGCGGCTCGGCCGAGCTCGACGATCGCCACGCGGAGTTGAACGCGCTCTCCGCCGAGCTCGCGGAGCGCGACGCCCGGTCGAGTGTACATGAGGCGGAGGTCGAGGAGAGGCGACGCGAGCTCGGCGCGGTGGAGTTGCGGCGGGCGGCTGTCGAGCGACGCGAGACGTCGGCCGAGGAGCGCGAGCGGGAGCTCCAGGTCGCGGCAGCCGAGCTGGAGGCGCGCCGCCGCGAGCTCGAGGCGATGGCGGCCGAGATGGAATCGCAGGTGCTCCGGTCGAGCGAGCTGGAGCACGCTCTCGTAGCCGAGCGCGACGCTCTCGACGCGCGCCAGGCAACTCTCGCCGAGGCCGTCGCGGAACTGGAGTCGAGGGTCCGCGGACTCACGGCGGCGCAAGCCTCGCTCGCGGAGCGGGAGCGCCGGGTGGCCGACCTCGAAGAGCGGGCGCGTGAGCTCGAGCGGCGTCGGGCGGAGCTCGACGAACACGAGAAACGCCTGGCCACGCACCATGAGGCGCTCGAGACAGGCCGCGGCGAGCTCGCGCGTGCTGTCGCCGCGGTGTCGAGCGGGCTCGAGCTCCCGGAGGATCGCCCGCCTTCCACGGCACCCGCGACGGAGCACCTCCGTCTCGTCCCCGGTGACCGGTACCAGCTCGTAGAGGCTGCCGGCGAGGCACCTGCGCCGGGGTCGGTAATCGAGGTCGGTCGCGACGCGTACACGGTGCTCCGGGTCGGCCCGTCGCCGTATCCGGGCGATCCGCGCCGCTGCGCGTACCTCGGACCGGCGGCTCCGGCAAACGCCGAGTAGAGCCTTGATGTGAACGGCGCCGCGCCCGCGAAGCGGACGCCTTCGGGGATCTTCGCGCGATTGGGACCCGTGCGCGGGTTCCGATCTGGCGCCGGCTAACTGGCCCAGGGCAGCCGGAAAAGCGGCAATCGCCGCCGGGGCCCCGACTTGTCCCCGAGCGCCTCGAGACGACGCCCTGCGATGGCGACGAGGAACTCCGCGATCGCGAGCTCCGCGCGACCAAAGCGGCGGAGACGCATGTCGTACACCTCCACGAGACCCCAGGCGTCAGCGTCGACCCGTAGCTGCAGGAGCATGCAGCAGTTCATCCGCAGCTCGCGGAGCACGAACGCCTCGCCGCGGTCGAGATCCTCGTCGAGGAAGGAGATCGCGCGTGTCTGCCCGGTCTCGAGGACGTGCTGGGTGACCGGAAAGTCCTCGATCAGGTACGCGACCTCGGCACCGAGGTCGATGTCGCGAAGCGCGTGCCGGACGGCGTCGACGAGGTTCGGCCCGTCGACACGCGACACCACGCACCCGGTGGCACCGATGACGAAGGTCAGTGCCTGCGCAAGCCTGCGGAGTGCACCGACGGACTCCGGCTCCGACCAGATCGCGGTCGCCGCCTCCGTCGCCTTCACGAGCAGAGAGGAGTCGACGCCGCCGAGCGAGCGCCTGCGCTCCGCGGAGCCCGGGCGGCGCGCTCCGGTGTCGTTCGCCTCGCGCAGGAGCTCGCGGAAGCTGACGACGTGGCCTTTGCCCAGCGCCTTGGCCTCGTACAGGGCCTGATCGACGACCCTGAGCAGCTGGGAGCTGCGATCGGCGTCGAATGGGTACGTCGCCACGCCGACGCTCAGTCGCAGCGGGAAGCCGGCGTCGGCCAGGCCTGCCGTCAGACGCTGCTGCAGGTCGGCCGCCACCGGTTCGGCCCGCTCGGCGTCGTAGCCCGGAAGCATGATCACGAATTCGTCGCCGCCCAGCCGGGCGGCTTCGGCGCCTTCGGGCAGGATGCCGACCAAAATGTCGCCGATCTCCTTCAGCAGCGCATCGCCGAACCCATGGCCGGCGCGGTCGTTGACCTCCTTGAAATCGTCGCAGTCGACCTCGACGATGCTGAGCGGCCGGCGCTCGGCCTGCGCAAGCTCGAGCTCCTGCTCCAGCCGCGCTTCGAACCCGCGGCGGTTCGTCAGGTTCGTGAGCGGATCCGTGAGCGCGCTGCGCCGTTCGCGCTCGAGGGCGAAGGCCGCGTCGAGGGACGCGCCCGCGTGTGCCGCAAGCAGCGCCGCGGCCTCCACGCGGCGGCGGTCGAAGCTGCGGGCGAACCGGCTCGTCCCGACGAGCAGTCCGAGCTCGTGGCCGCCAGCGCGGAGCGGCACCAGGACCACGGACCGCACGCCCTCTTCGGTGAGCTCCGGCAACTCCGCGAGCGCTGGGGTCTCGATCACCTCGACGACCGCGCGGGCCTCGAGGCGGTCACGAAGCGCCCGCGCCAGCCGCGCCGCCACCGGCGGCGGACCGTCGGTGGCGGCGCGCCACGTGGCGGACTCGACGAGCTCGGAGTCGTCCCCCGTGAGGAACAGCTGACAGGTCTCCACCGGGAGCACCCGTGAAAGCGAGCGCGCGACGACCTGTGCGATCGCAAGCGGGTCGCGGAGCGAGCCGACGTAGACGAAGAGCCGCGCCAATGCAGCGACGTCCCCTGCCCCCGCGCCGGTCAGCTGCGCAACCACCGGGCCAAGGGCGTCGGCGAGCGTGCCGGCCGCGCGATCCGAGCCGTCGGGGAGCCGCGCGGAGGTCTCGATGTCGAGCACGCCGACAGGGCTCCCGTCTGCGTTGCGGAGCGGCAGCACGAGCTCCGAGACCACTCCGGGTGCCGCCTCCAGGTAGTCCTCATCAGCCGCGACATCGGCCACCAACTCGATCTGTGCGTTGCGCATGGCCCGCCCGACGATGCCCTCGTCGAACCCGAGGCCGTCAGGGATGATCGCGAACCCGCACGAGTCGACGAGCCAGAGTCGTCCGTGCTCGAGCACGAAGGCGGCGACGCCGGCCGAGCCGAGCCCTTCGTGGAGCGCGCGCAACGCGGCGGCGACCGCCGCGGCGGGTTCGCGCTCCCCCGCCGCAAGCTCCCGTGCGCGCTCGCACGCCGCGGTGACCGCCGCGAGCGGAATCGCCTGTTCTTGGGCAGGGATATTCGAAGGTTGCCGCATGAACAGGAAATCGGCACCCGGCCGACGCAACTCCGTCCCCCGGCCGGGGTACGGCTGGTCAGAGCAGGAGCGCTCCGACGGCTGCTGCGCATGCCACGACGGCCCACGGCGGCGCGACCCGAAGGAGCACGAACAAGGCCGTCGCGATCAGCGCGTCCCAGATCCCGTTGATTGACTGCGTCACGAGCGGGTCCCAGAGTGCCGCCGCTAGCAGCCCGACGACGGCGGCGCCGATGCCGATAACGGCCGCCTGCAGCGAGCCGTGGCGCCGCACCCGAGACCAGAGCGGCAGCACGCCCCCCAGGAGGAGGAACGAGGGCAGGAAGATCGCGACGAGCGCCAACGCCGCTCCTGGGACGCCGTTCGGCTCCGGCTGCCCCGCGGCGCCCAGGTACGCCGAGAACGTGAACAGCGGGCCCGGCACGGCCTGCGCCGCGCCGTAGCCGGCGACGAACTCGTCCTCCCCGACCCATCCCGGTTCGACGACGCTCGCGTCGAGCAGCGGCAGCACGACGTGGCCGCCGCCGAAGACGAGCGTGCCGGCACGCACCATCGCCGCGGCGAGCGCGGCGGCATGGCTGTCCGTCGCGTTGCGCACGATCGGCAGACCGACGAGCAGCACCGCGAGTGTGACGAGGCAGGCGACCGCGGTTCGCAGCCCGAACGGCAGGCGAAGGTCGTATGCGACGGGCCGCACGTGGCGCTTGAAGGCGAGCGCGCCGATCACCCCGGCGGCGACGATCGTGAGCGTCTGGCCGAGCGGCCCGGCGACGAGCAGCGCAACGGCCGCGGCGGCGACGGCGACGGCCAGCCGCGCGAGATCCGGGGTGAGGACGCGGGCCATCGCGAGCACCGCCGCGAGCACGACGGCCACCGCGGCGAGCTCCAGCCCGTGGAGCCAGCCGGCGTCGGAGAGGTCTGAGCTCGCGACACCGAGCCCGAGTGCCGTCATCGCCACGGCCGACGGCAGCGTGAAGCCGAGCCAGGCGGCGACGCCCCCCAACGACCCCGCCCGGAGCGCGCCGACCGCGATTCCCAGCTGGCTCGACGACGGTCCGGGCAAGAGGTTGGTGACGGCGACGAGCTCGCCGAACGCGTGCTCGTCGAGCCAGCGCCGGCGCTCGACGTACTCCGTGCGGAAATAGCCGACGTGCGCCGTCGGCCCGCCGAACGACGTCAGCCCGAGCCGGAGCGCGACGGCGAAGACCTCGCCGACCGCAGCCAGAGGCTCGAGGCCACGCCGCCGCCGCGGCCGCGAAGCGGACGCCTTCAGGGATGTGCGCGATCGGAATCGGCGCGAGCGGATTCCGATCATGCGCCAGCTACTAGAGGCTTGATGTGGGTTAGGAGCACGTCCGGCTGGGGGTCTGCGCACGGCGCATCACGGCCGGCTCGGTCGACACCAAGGCCACCAGCCTTGGCGCCGACCGCTCCGACCACGCTGCTTGGCGCAGACCCTCCCCGAACGCACCCCCAACCCACATCAAGCCTCTAGGAACGCGTGGCGCCGGGCTTCCAGAGCGGCTCGTCGCGCGCCGCGAAGGCGTTCGCGGCGCGGGCGACGATGAAGAGGAGATCGGAGAGCCGGTTGAGGTACACGTGAACGAGCGGGTCGAGCTCGTGCTCAAGGCCGGCCGCGAGTGCTTCCCGCTCCGCACGGCGACAGATCGTGCGCGCGACGTGCAGCGCCGCCGCTGCAGGTGTGCCGCCCGGTAGCACGAAGCTCCTGAGCTCGGGTAGATCGGCGTTGAAGCGGTCGCAGTCGGCTTCCAGCGCGTCGACCTGCGTCTGTGCGACCCGCAGCCGCCCCTCCACCCTCCACGGCACGGACAGGTCCGCGCCGACGTCGAAGAGCTCGTTCTGCACCCGCTCGAGCGTGGCGCGCAACTCTGCCGGGCACTCGCCCGCGAGTACGACGCCGAGCTGCGCGTTGAGCTCGTCGACGGTCCCGTAGGCGCCGATGCGGGCGTCGAGCTTCGACGCCCGCGAGCCGTCGCCGAGCGACGTCTCGCCCGCGTCGCCGCCGCGCGTGTAGATCCGCGTCAGCCTCACAGGCTCGTCGGGCCGGCGACTCACGTCATCTCCGACTCAGCCCTCGACGCCAGCAAGAGTCCTCTCGTGGGTCGCGAGGATGGAGCGGGCGATCACGATGCGCTGGATCTCCGATGTCCCCTCGTAGAGCTCGGTGACCTTGGCGTCGCGGTAGTAGCGCTCGACCGGGAACTCCTTCGTGTAGCCGTAGCCGCCGAGCACCTGGATCGCCTCCTGCGTGATGCGCACGGCCGCGCGCGACGCGAACAGCTTCGCCTCGGCGCCCTCGCCGGTGTGCGGCAGGCCCTGCTGCTTGCGCCACGCCGCACCGTACGTCAGCAGACGCGCCGCGTCGATCTCGGTCTTCATGTCCGCGAGCTTGAACTGGATCGCCTGGAAGTCCGCGATACGCCTGCCGAACTGGCGCCGCTCCAGCGCGTAGTCGCGGGCAGCGTCGTACGCGGCCTGCGCGATTCCCACCGCCTGCGCCGCGATGCCGATGCGGCCGCCGTCGAGCGTGGCCATCGCGATCGCGAAGCCGCGCCGCTCCTCGCCGAGCAGCCGGTCGGGGCCGATCCGCGCCCCGTCGATCAGCAGGTCGGCGGTCGACGACGAGTTGAGGCCGAGCTTCTCCTCTTCTCTTGTCACCTCCACGTGCGAGCGGTCGAGCAGAAAGCACGTGACGCCGCGCGGGCCGGCGGTGCTCTGGTCGGTGCGGGCAAAGAGGACAAACGTGTCGGCGTGGCTGCCGTTGGTAATCCACTGCTTGGCGCCCGTGAGCGTCCAGCCGTCGCCGTCGGGTGCGGCGGTCGTGCGCAACGAGCCGGCGTCGGAGCCCGCGTCGGGCTCGGTGAGCGCGAACGCACCGAGCGCCTCGCCACGGGCGAGCGGGGCGGCGAAGCGCGTCTTCTGCTCGGCGGTGCCGAACGAGAGGATGGGCAGCGTGGCAGCGCTCGTGTGGACGGCGACGGTGACCCCGACCCCGGCGTCCGCCCGCGAGAGCTCCTCGAGCACGAGGACGTACGACAGGAAGTCCGCCCCGGCGCCGCCGTGCTCCTCGGGCACGCAGACCCCCATCAGCCCGAGCTCGCCGAGCCGGCGGATCACCTCGGCGGGGAAGCGGTGCTCCCGGTCCCACGCTGCTGCGTGCGGGACGATCTCCGTCTCCGCGACCTCACGGGCGAGGGCCTGGATCTCCCGTTGCTCGGCACTGAGCGCGAAGTCCATGCCGCGGCCGAGTGTATCCCGCCGCTCGATCAGTATCGTGAGTGCATGCGGCGGATGTTCCTCGCCCTCGTGCTCGTCGCCGTCGCGGCAGGCTGCGGCGGCTCCGACACCCCGACGGAGCCCGAGGAGGTCGTGCGCTCGTGGTCGAGCGCGATCAACGAGGGCGACGACGAGAAGGCGGCGAGCCTGTTCGCCAAGAATGCGAAGGTGATCCAGAGCGGGCTCACCTTGAAGCTCCGCGACGCGAGGATCGCGAAGCTCTGGAATTCGGGGTTGCCGTGTTCCGGGAAGATCGTGGAGACCACAGTCGACGGCGATCAGGTCACCGCGACGTTCGAGCTCGGCCAACGGCCCGGGCACCACTGTGACGCGCCCGGCGCCGTCGCCTATGCGGTGTTCCAGGTGCTCGACGGCAAGATCGTGCTCTGGAACCAGATCGAAGGCCCGGCCGCCACGCCTGACGGCGGCCAACAGGCTTAGAAGTCCACCCTCATAGGCTGCGACGAACTGCAGCAGACTGAATCCGCCTGCATCGGACTTCCTTCAGCACTGCAACGAACTGCAGCGAACTGCACCCTGCGGAGACGGGCCGGCACGCTCACCGTACGCGCAGCAGTGTCTCTTCGGCGGGGCCGCGCCCTTCGAAGACGATGCAACCTTCGCCCCCGTCGCCTTGACCCGCTCCTGCAAGGCGACCAGTTCGCCGTGCAGCCCGCGCATCTCCCGCTCGTGCTCCTTGCGTCCCATCTTGCCAAGGGGGCGGCTTGGGGCTGGTCGGGCTCCGCTTGCGCGCCGGCAGTCCCAGCCGCTGCCTTTCGGATGCTAAGGGCTGCGCCTCCGGTTGCTTCTCGACGTGATGCTTGTCGATCTTCTCCTTCGGTTTCTTGTTCTTGCTCATCTGTCTTGCCTCCGACCGGTTCTGTAAACCGTTCGCACGTTGATCCGGTGCTTACTCCGGTGCTCACGGCGCTGCCTCTGTGACAGCACGCTGAGGGGCGAGTGCCCGCTTCGCGTCGAGTAGCGCAGGCGCCGGGGCGCGGCGGCGGCGGATCAGTTTGCTCGTTTCGATCACTAGCGGTAGGAGCAGGGCGAGGCCGAAGCAGGCGGCCCACTCGTGACCGGTGAGCGACGTCGTGAGGAGGCCCTTCTGTAGCCCGGGCAGCTCCGTGGCGAGGATGATCAGGCCGATCGGGACGAGAGCGACTGCCGAGGCTTTTAGGAGCGGGGCCGAGAGCCCGCTCGCCGGGTCACGCCGGTTGGTCAGCGCGTTGAAGACCGTGCCGAGGCCCATCACGACGAACGTCATCGTCAGCGACGCGGTCGGCACATCCGTGCTGGGGTCGTCTGGCCCGAGCACGAGGGGGACGAGAGCAGCGATGAAGAGGGTCGCTGCGTAGAGGGCCCACTGGGCGATCGCCGCCCTGTTGGTGATCGGCAGCTTTGGGTCGCGCGGAGGCCGGTGCATCACGTCGCGCGTGCCCGGATCGACCGCGATGATGATCACACCGGACGAGGTCACGAAGACGAGCAGGAAGAGCACCATCAACGGGGTCAGGGCAACGCCCTGGTTGATGTCGAACGCCGTCGCGGCGACGAACAGCAGCACCAGGGAGAGCAGCTGAGTCATCTGGAAGCGGACGTATGAGACGACCTTCTCGTACACCTTGCGGCCGATCTCAACCGCGTGCACGAGCGTGCCGAAGTTGTCGTCGGTCAGGATCATCCGGCCCGCCTGCTTCGTGACCTCGCTACCGCTGCCCATCGCGACGCCGATGTCGGCCTGCTTAAGGGCGGCCGCGTCGTTGACGGCATCGCCCGTCATCGCCACGATCAGCCCTTGCTCCTGCATCAGCCGTGCGAGGCGGAGCTTGTCCTGCGGTGACACGCGACCGAACACGTGCAGGTCGGGAAGCCTGGCAGAGAGCTGCTCGTCCGAGAGTGCCTGCAGTTCTGCGCCGCTGATCGCTCCCGGCCCGAGCCCGAGCGTCTCGCCGATCGCCTGCGCGGTGACGGCATGGTCGCCTGTGATCATCCGAACGTCGATGCCCGCACCGAGCGCCGTCTGCACTGCAGCCTTCGCCTCGGACCGCAGCGGATCGATGATCCCGACCATCCCTACGAACGCCAAGTCGTGCGTCAGCGACATCGGGTCGTCCGACATCGCCTGCAGCTCGGCCTCCTCGACGAATTGGGCTGCGAAGGCCAGCACCCGCAGCCCCTTCTCGCCCATCCGCGCGTTCGCGGCATCGATACCCGACCGGACCTCGTCGATCGGTACGTGAGACCCACTCATGGGGCCGCCCGACAAGGTGCAGCGGGCGAGCACGACGTCGGGGCCGCCCTTGACGAGTTGGATCACCCGCTCGGCGCCCTCAAAGCTCGCCTTGTGGAAGGTCGCCATGAACTTGTAGTCGGAGTCGAACGGCACCTCCGCGAGACGAGGGTAGGCACGGCGCGTTTCCTCCGCATCGACGCCGAGCTTGGCCGCCAGAACGACGAGCGCGAGCTCGGTTGGGTCGCCCACCACCGAGCCGTCGTCAGCGACCGTGGCGTCGCTGTCGAGCACTAGCCCCAGCGCCAGACGAGTGAAGTCGGGCACGGGGGTACCCGCGACGGACGAGATCGCGCCGGTCTTGTGGTAGCCCTCACCCTCGACCGTGAACCAGGAGTCGGCCGCGTAGATGGTCGAGACCATCATCTGGTTCATCGTCAGCGTGCCGGTCTTGTCGGTGTTGATTGCGCTCGTCGCGCCCAGGGTCTCCACGTCCGTCAGGTTCTTGACCACCGCTTTAGCGTCGGCAAGCTGCTTGGCACCCATCGAGAGCAGCCCCGAAACGAACGCCGGCATGCCGGTAGGGATCGCCGAGATCGCCATCGCGGTGCCCAGCAGCATCACCTCGCTAAACGGGAGGCCGCGGGCTACCCCGACCACGACGATGAACGCGACCGCGCCCCACGCGATCAGGCCCAGCACCTTCGTCAACGACGCGAGCTCCTTCTGGAGCGGCGAGCGCGTACGAGTGACGGAGGTCAGCATCGTCGCGATCTGACCCATTTGCGTCTCCATCCCTGTCCCGGTCACGACCATCGCGGCGGTGCCTCGCGTCACCGCGGTGTTCTGGAAAAGCATGTTGGAGCGGTCCCCGAGCGCCACGTCCTCGCCGGGCAGCACCGCGGCGTCCTTCGCCACAGGGGCGCTCTCCCCGGTGAGGGCGGCCTCCTGCGTTTCCAGCGTCGCGGAATGGATGACCCGCCCGTCCGCGGGCACGATGTCACCCGCCTCCACCTGGACGACGTCGCCCGGCACGACGTCCGCTGCCGGCACGAGGGCGATCGTGCCGTCGCGCAGCACCTTCGCCTGCGGCACCTGCAGGTTCGAGAGGGCGTCGATGCTCGCCCTTGCCTTCAGCTCCTGCCGCGAGCCGAGCACGACGTTCAGCAGGATCAGCAGCGCCACGATGAAGCCGGTCGTGATCTGGCCGATCGCAAAGCTCACGGCCGTGACCGCGACGAGCATGATGTTCATCGGGTCGCGCAACTGCTGCAGCGCGACCGCCCACATCGAAGGCGGAGGCTCAGCGGGGATCTCGTTGGCGCCATAGCGCGTAAGCCGCGTGGCGGCCTCCGCGCCGGTCAGGCCCGACGACGCATCCGACCCCAACGCCGAGACGACCTCCGCGGCAGCACGGAGATACGGCGGCCTCTCGGCCGGTCTGGTATTCCGAACCGGCATCACTCGCTCATCCACTCCGACACCACCTCCTTGAGAGAGAGCAGCAGGAGACACCCTCCGCCGCTCTGGCAAGGCTGACACAGGCTAACGCGGGCCAACCGGGGCGAACGACGCCTGCAACCGCCGCGAGCTGGTCGCAGCACACGTGGACTCCCGCGCGGGTGACCCGATACCACGCGGACGAAGGCGCCCCTTCCCTCGGGGCGCTCTCATATTGATACAGGTCAGCATGGGCCTCGAAGTCAGGCGCGTAGGCCGTTAATAGAGAAACGCTAGTTTGCGGAGGAGCTCGCACACGACGCCGGCTTCCACGCGCTCGCGGAACCGGAGAGGCGGTGTTTGGAGGACGTCCGTAGCACGGACGAGGCGAAGCAGGGCAAGGCCTTGAACGACGCCCTCATTGTGGTGCTGCAGCTGGGGGTGCTCACGAGGGCCTTCCCTGGCGGATGCGGCGCGTACCTGGGCGACCAGCGGCGCCTCGACATTCACCTGCCCGCGAGGCGATGATGCACGTCGAGGCGTTCCACGACGGTGACTTCGCATCGGCGATTGTTCTGGTGGACGGGCAGCGGCTAGACCCCCGCCCGTCCCAGCGCGTATGGAACCGCTCGCCGGACGGGTTCGCGTGGGGGTACGGCGGCAGCGGCCCGGCGCAGCTGGCGCTTGCGCTGCTCATCCACGCGGGCGTCCACCCGGACGCGGCCATCAGGCTTCACCAGCGGTTCAAGGACGAGTTCATCGCAGCTCGGCCGCCGAACGGACGGTGGGTGCTCGAGGTGGATGTGCTCGCCTGGGAGCGCTCCAAGCAGACTTCGGAAGAAGAGGTTCCGTGATGCCGAGCTCGTGCACGTGAGCCGAATGTGCCTCGTTCCTGGCGGAGCTGCAGCGCATCGCCCGAGCGTCGTCCGGGTCGGGTTTGAAGGTGCTCCTCACTCATTGAGACGTCGCCTCTTCGCGCGTCGCGCCTTCGGCCCGTGCTTCCATGGCGGTCGTGGTTGGGCAAGGATCACACGGAGCGGTAGCTGTAGTTCCCAGACACGTTGTTGACGGTGCCCGAGGGGATCGGTCTCGACGACCTGACCGTGCCAGGCCCGATCGTCCTGCTCAAGCTGCCGTTCGCTCCGGACGGGCAAGGACGCAAACTCGTGGCGGAGATGTGGTTCTACCCGGACGGCTCCGGGTCCTCGAGTTGTCGACCCGCTGTGGCACGACCGAGGCGTTCCAGGTGGCTGCCGAGCTCCACGCCTTCCTTGCGGGACGAGGGGTGGACGTTTTCGGGCGAGCAGCAGACGACAACCCGCAAGGCGCTCGACTACCTCGCGAACTCCCTGCAGGGCGCTGAGCGCTAGCCAACGTGCAGCCGAGCGTTGCCGGAGATGGGGCGGGGACACCACCGATCGTCCCCCGCTGGGAGTGGCGGACGTTCGGCGGCCACGTCGGAGCGGCAGCGAACCGTTTCGAGAGCCTCGTGGTCGAGCGCGTCCAGGAGAGCGACGAGCTGTATGTACTCTCCCGGAAGGGCGACGACACCGTCAAGGTCCGCGACGGGTTGATGGATGTCAAGCATCTCGAGCGCGTCGATGGCGACGGTCTCGAGCAATGGATGCCCGTCATGAAGGCATCCTTCCCGCTCTCGGGGGAAGAGGTCGGCGCGGTCCTCGCGGCCCTTCGTGTTGATGTGCCGGCACTCCCGCGCTCGTCGTATCCCCTCGACGCGTTCGTCGACGAGCTCGTGCGTCCGCACCCGGACTTGCTCGCGGTTGAGGTCCACAAGACGCGGAGGCACTACTCGCTCATGCGCTGCATGGCCGAGCTGACCGAGGTGCGGGCCGAACAGGGCGTGACGCTGACGGTCGCGGTCGAGTCGGAGGACGCAAGTCGCGTGATCCGCGCCGTGCGAGAGCTGGGGCTGGGCTCGCTCCCCAACGTGAACGTGCCACGCGGCCTCAGTGCGCTCGTCGGCTTCGGTGAGCTCCGCTACGCGGTGATCGACGTCGGCACGAACTCGGTCAAGTTCCACATCGGCGAGCGTCGTGCCGACGGGTCCTGGCTGACGGTCGTCGACCGGGCCGACGTCACGCGGCTGGGCGAAGGCCTGGAGGCGACGGGCCGTCTGAACGCCGAGCCCATGCAGCGAACCGTCGAAGCCATCGCAGCCATGGTCGACGAGGCCCACCGGAAAGAGGTAGCGGGGATCGCCGTGGTCGGCACGGCTGGGCTGAGGATCGCACAGAACCGCAAGGCGTTTCTCGACGAGATGCAGAGGCGCAGCGGCGTCGAGGTGGAGGTGATCTCGGGCGAGGAGGAGGGCCGCCTCGCCTACCTCGCAGTCGAGGCCGGGCTGGGCCTCACAGACGGATCGCTCGTCATCTTCGACACGGGCGGCGGCAGTTCGCAGTTCACGTTCGGCCACGGAGGACACGTCGACGAGCGGTTCAGCGTGAACGTCGGTGCGGTCCGCTTCACCGAGCGCTTCGGACTCGGCGGCGTCGTATCGGCCGACGTGCTTGCCGCAGCAACGCAAGCGATCGCCGGAGATCTGGCACGTCTCGACAGCCGTTCCGTCCCCGACTCCCTGGTCGCGCTGGGCGGGGCGATCACCAATCTCGCGGCCGTCAAGCACCAGCTCGCGACATACGACGCGGACGTCGTCCAGGGCACGGTGCTCGACCGCGCCGAGATCGATCGCCAGATCGATCTCTACCGCACGCGGACCGTGGAGGAACGGCGCCGGATCGTCGGCCTGCAGCCCAGACGCGCGGACGTGATCCTTGCCGGCGCCTGCGTCGTGAAGACCGTGATGGAGAAGCTGGGCCGCGACTCCCTCGTCGTGAGCGATCGTGGCCTGCGACACGGCCTGCTAGTCGACCGCTTCGGGTCATAGGCGCCGTCTCGGCTGGTCAGGACGGCATCTGGAACGGCTTCCGCATATCGACACGAGTACGCGGCCACGTGCTTTCTTTTCACGCCGGAGGTCACGACTTCGAGTCCCGTCACTCCCGTCTCTTTAGGGCTCGCGAGGACGGATCGTCCGGTACGCGGGCCCGACGCGGCGACGTGCCGTCCGCTTGATCCCGCCGGGGGTGACGAGGCGACGGAGGCGGCGCGGCGACAGGTCGGCGCAGAGGACGGCCGACGCTGCCGGGCCACGCTCGCCGTAGCGGACGCCGTCCGCCCGGAACGCGGGGGCCGCGCGCCAACCCTCCTCGCCCAGCTCGTAGGCCTCCTGCTCCTCGACGAAGAAGCCGGCGCGGGTGAACAGGCGCGTCCAGCCGCGCACGTCATCCTCGCGGAACCAGCCGTGGTCGGCCGGCTCGCCAAGCGGCACGGTGACGAGCAGCGAACCGCTTGGGCGGAGCACACGCCGGAGCTCCTGCAGCGCCGCCCGGCGCGCAGCCCCTCCTCCCTCCTCCGCAGCGAACCCGTACGCGGTGTTGTCGGCACCCACGTGCTCGATGGTGGAGACGAGCAGCACCTGGTCGAAAGATCGTTCCTCGAACGGCAGCTCGCGCGCGTCGGCCTGCACGGTCTGAAAGGGCACCTCGGCCTCGGCGAGATCGACGCCGACGAGCGCCTCCGGCGCGGCGGCCAAGAGGGCCGCGAGATACGACGGCTCGGCGAAGGCGTACCCGACCTCGAGCACCCGCCCGGCCCCCAGCCTGGCGAGCACCCAGGGGATCTCGATCACCCGCTCGTCCGTCCCAGGCGGACCTTGAAGCAGCCGCGGCCGCTCCCCGCGGGCCCGCGCACCCGCCGCGAAGGCGATCGCGTCGTCGAGCATGCGCACGCGCTCGAACTCCGCCGCCGTGACGAGCTCGTGCAGCAGCGTTGCGCGCGAGAGCGTGCCTTCGGCGAGCTTGCCCAGCGCTCTCTGGCGCGCCTCCGCGTCGGGGTCTCGGCGCAGCACCAGCCGGTAGGCCTCGTCGACGAACGCCTCGTCGGTCGGCGCCCCCGCTGCGAGCCAGGCCGACAGCCGCTCGTCCATCAGTACGCGTAGAAGCCGTGCCCGCTCTTGCGGCCCAGACGGCCGGCCGCGACGTACTGGCGGAGGAGCGGGCACGGCGCGTACTTCGGGTTCCCGAGTCCCTCGTGCAGCACCTGCATGATCGCCACGCACGTGTCGAGCCCGATCAGGTCGGCGAGCGCGAGCGGCCCCAGGGGATGTGCGAAGCCGAGCCTCGCCACCGTGTCGATCCCCTCCGCGTCCGCGACCCCTTCGAGCAGCGCGTAGGCCGCCTCGTTGATCAGTGGCATCAGGATGCGGTTGGAGACGAAGCCGGGGAAGTCGCGCACCTCGACCGGTGTCTTGCCGAGGTCGCGCGCGAGCTCGACGATCGCTGCCGCCGTCTCGTCCGAAGTCTGTAACGCCCTGATCACCTCGACGAGCTGGAGCACCGGCACCGGGTTGAAGAAGTGCATCCCGATCACCCGATCCGGACGTGACGTCACCGCCGCCAGATCGGTGATCGGGATCGAGGACGTGTTCGACGCGAGGATGGCGCCCTGGGGCAGCATGCCGTCTGCGGCGCGGAAGAGCTCCTGCTTTGCCGCGGTGTCCTCGACGATCGCCTCGACGAGCAGGTCGGCGGCGTGGAGGCCCTCGACCGGCTCGACGCGGGCGAGGACCGTACCCGGGTCGGGCCCGCCCTTCTCGTGCAGCTGTCCGAGGCTACGGCGCATGCCCTCGAGGCCGCGCTCGACTGCGCCCGGCACGCTGTCGAAGAGCAGCACACGACGTCCCGACGCGGCTATCACCTGGGCGATCCCGGCTCCCATCTGACCGGCCCCGACGACGAGGACGCGCTCGAAGGTCACGCGCGGCACCCTACCGCGGCGCGGAAGTCCGCTCCGAGCGGCCGGGACGAACCCCGATAACTTGCGCCGTTCGTCACGAAGATGGGATGATCGAGAGCAGTCGGTGGACGGGGTCGAAAGGAGGCGCGTATGCCCCTATACATGGCTCGCTTCGGCTATACGCCGGACGCCTGGGCGGGGCTCGTACAGAGCCCGGACAACCGCAAGGAGACGGTCGGGCGAATCCTCGCCGACGCGGGCTGCAAGCTGAAGGACCTGTGGTACTCATTCGGACCTGAGGACGGGTTCGCGCTGATCGAGGCACCGGACAACACGACGGCCGCCGGCATCTCGATCGCCGTCTCCTCGAGCGGAGCGTTTCGGAGCTTCGAGACCAGCATCCTGATGACGCAGGAGGAGATGCTGAATGCGCTCGACAAGGCGGCCGACGTCGACTACACGGCACCGGGCGCGGAGGTGCACGCCCACGCTCGACGACGCTAGCGACCGTTGCGGGGAGCCGCCGCCGGCGGCTCCCCCACTCTCGCTCGCCGCTTCCTCAGTCGCACGAGGGAAAAGCCCACGACGAGGACGGCGAGCACGAGCCCGATCACGATCTTGATCGACTGGCCGCGCTGCGGCTCGGACACCGACACGAGCGAGCCTGCTTCCACGAGCCCGCAGGAGCTGGTCGTGATCCTGGCGCCCTGGAGCCTCGCCAGCACGCCGACGGTCACGCCCCGCGCCAGCGGCGTGCCGTCACGGTCGGTGAGCAGGGGGGCGGTGACATCGACCTCGCGTCCGATCGGCCCCTTCAGCACGCGGTCGACGACGAACCGGTAGCTCCGCCCGCCGCCGGCGTCGAGGCGCTGTGAGCGGAGCCGGCCGACGAACGCCGCGTCGGCAGCGGTGTACTGATCCTCGAGCGGAATGAGGTCGCACGACGGCGCCTCCGCGGCCGCGGCCACGGGCGCGGCGAGGAGGAACGCGAACGCGATGAGGACGAGCCTGCTCAGACCTCGATCAGCAGGGCGTCACCCTGCCCGCCGCCGGAGCAGATCGCGGCCAGGCCGAGGCCCCCTCCGTGGCGGCGGAGCTCGTGCACCATCGTGCCGAGGATGCGCCCACCGGACGCGCCGATCGGGTGTCCGAGCGCGACGGCGCCGCCGTTGACGTTGACCCGCTCCTCGTCGACGCCGAGCATTCGCATGGAGTTCGTCGCCACGGACGCAAACGCCTCGTTGATCTCGACGAGGTGGACGTCGTCGATCGTCTTGCCGGCCTTGGCCAGCGCGGCCTCGCCCGCGCGGGCAGGCGTGCGCGCGAGATAGGCGAAGTCGTCGGCGACGTAGCCCTGCGCGAGGATCGTCGCCAGCGGCTCGAGGCCACGCTTCCCGACCCAGTCCTCCGAGCAGACGACCACGCACGACGCACCGTCGTTCACCCCCGGCGCGTTGCCCGCAGTCGTCGTGCCATCGGCATCGAACACCGGCTCGAGCGACGCGAGCCTCTCCAGGGTGGTGTCGCGGCGGACGCTCTCGTCGGCGGCGACGCCGCCGACCGGGACGATCTCGTCTGCCAGACGACCTGCGTCTTGAGCAGCCGCTGCGCGCTGGTGCGAGCGGTAGGCCCAGGCGTCCTGGTCATCCCGCGAGATGCCGAGCTCTCGCGACACGTACGAGGCCTGCTCGACCATGTGTCTGCCGTCGAAGCTCGAGGTGAGCCCGTCGAAGACCATCGAGTCGACCACCTCGCCGTTCCCGAGCCGGTACCCGAACCGCGCCTTCGGCAGGAGATACGGCGCGTTGGACATCGACTCCATGCCTCCCGTGACGACGACGTCGTGCTCGCCCGTGCGGATCATCAGATCGGCGATCTCGACCGCGCGGATCGAGGAGGCGCACACCTTGTTGATCGTGTCTGCAGGCACCTCCTCCGGGATCCCTGCACCGACGGCCGCCTGCCGCGCCGGCGCCTGGCCGGCGCCGGCCTGCAGCACCTGGCCCATGACGACGTAGCCGACCTCGCTCGGCTCGACGCCGGCCCGCTGCAGCGCGACGCGGATCGCGATCGCCCCGAGCTCGACCGCCGTGTGCCCGGCGAGGCCCCCTCCGAGGCGCCCGAACGGCGTCCGCACGGCGCTGACGATGATGGAACGAGCCATGGATCCAGCCTAGCCAAGCACCTTGCAACACCGTGTTGCAAAGTTGGAGGCCCCCGCCCCCAGAGTGAGGTCAGCGGATCAGGTCGAGGCCGGGCTGGAGTCGGCGAGCGAAGGCCTCGATCAGCTGCGAGCAGGCCTCGATGTCGGCGAGGCGCGCCATCTCGTTGGCCGTGTGCATGTAGCGCAGCGGGATCGACACGACAGCCGTGGGCACGCCGGCGCCGGCTCGATGGACAACGTCGGCGTCCGTGTGTGTCGCCTTCGCTACCTCGATCGTGTGCGCGATGTCTGCCTCGCCGGCGGCCTCGAGAAGGAGCTCGGCGAGCCGCGGGTGCACGGTCGGACTGCGCATCACCGTCGCGCCCGAGCCGAGTGCGTGTGCGCCATGCAGCCGCACGTCGGCGGCTGCGACGTCGGTCGCCCACGTCACGTCGACGACGAGCGCGAGGTCCGGTGCGAGCCGGGACGAGCTCGTCTCAGCCCCGAGGCCGCTTCCCTCCTCCTGCACCGACGCCACGAGCGCCACGTCGCAGCCCGGCGGCTCGGCTGCCAGGCGTCGCAGGGCGTCGAGCGCGGCGAAGACGCTGGCTCGATTGTCGAGCCCTTTCGAGACGATCGCGTCACCGGCCAGCTCCAACGGCGGGCCGCAGAGCACTGCGGAGTCCCCAGGCGTGACGAGCTGCAGCGCCTCCTCCTCGCTCGCCGCCCCGAGGTCCACGTAGATGCCCGTCCACTCGAGCTCGCCTTCGCGCGCGCGACGTGCGACAACACCCGGCACGCGCCCCTCGCGCGAGAGTATCTCGACGCGCTGGCCGACGGCGGCCGCTGCACTCCAGTGCGCGAGGCGCAGCACGGCGAGCTGGCCGTCGCCCTCGACGTGCGAGACCGCCATGCCGATCTCGTCCACATGGGTGAATATGGCGAGCAGCGGTCCGCCCGCCGTCCCGCGCACCACTGCGGTGGTCGAGCCGTTGACGTCGCCGGAGACCTCTGCGAAGGCCGCCGCCTCGCGGCGGACGATCGCCGAGACGGCGTCCTCCGAGCCGGAGGGCCCGGGAGCGCGCAGCAGCTCGTCGAGGAGGGACGGGATGGCCACGGGTCTACGCCGAGACGGCGAGCTGCTCGAGGTACGACTTCGCCGCTGCCGGCGTCATGAACCACTCCCCGTAGTCGCGCGGGTCGTCGAAGCCGTTGACGAAGCGGTGGGCGACATTGGGGTTCTGGCTCGCTGCGCCGAGCAGGTCGAGCACGTGCGGCGGCGGCGGCGTCAGGAGAGCGTTCGTCCAGCTCGTGACCGCCTGCGCGTAGGCCCAGTAGGTTTCGAACGTGTCCTGCATCCAGGCCTCGTCGAACGGACCGTCGCCCCGCTCGCGGATGCTCGCCAGGTAGCTCGCGGCACACTTCGCAGCGTTGTTCGAGCCCTGGCCCGTGATCGGGTCGTTGAGCACGACGACGTCTGCCATTCCGAGTACCGGACGGCCCGACTGGAGCGTTCCGACCGGGGCGCGCACCGTGGGCGGGAAGCGGCCCGCGAGGATGCCGTTCACGTCGGTCAGCTCCACCTCGCGGCAGCGGTCGGCCTCCCAGGGGAAGAAGGTGTCGAGCACCCACTTCGACCTCTCGAGGTGCTGCTCGGGGGTCGCGACGTCGCGCCAGCAGTCCATCGGGCCGTCGGGCACTCCCTCGAAGACCATGATCTCGCACGGTCCGGTGGTCGTGAGCGCGGGGAACACGAAGTACTCGCCGACGCCAGGGCAGAGGTTGAAGCAGACGGCGGAGTACTCGGGACGTGGTGTCATCCCGGTGACGTACGTGAGCGCGAGCGCGCGCATCGGCCGGTCGAACGTCGAACGCTCGGAGTCGCGCGGGAAGAGAGAGACGATGTCACCCTTGCCGGCGGCGACGATCACGAGCGCGCTGTCGTCGGCGTAGGAGTCGAGGTCGGCGAGCGTGGCCTCGTGGATCGCGAGGTCGCCGCCGCGCGAGGCGAAGTGCTCCAGCCACCGCGGGTACTTCACGCGCTGGTCGACCGACAGTGCCGGGCGGTCGAGACGGGACGCGAACTCGAGCGCCTTCGCCCCGCGCTGCTCCGGGTGCGGGATCGAGAACTGGATCCCCTCCACCGGCGGGCACGTGTCGTCCCAGAAGTCGATACCGAGCGCACGCTCCGTGTCGAGTGCGTTCGCGAACATGCACTGACTCGACATCACGCGGCCCGAGCGGAAGTCCTCGCCGGTGCGGTTCGAGACGCACCGGACCTCGTAGCCCGCCTCCAACAACCCGATGCCGAGCTGGAGACCTGACTGGCCGGCGCCGACGATCGTGATCCGGGTCATCTCGTTTCCCCTCCTGGTCTCGGTCAGTTCATGAGCTTCGGGATCGCGGCCTCGGCCTGCTCCGGACCCATGGCGGAGTAGCCGCCGTCCACGGCCCAGGTCGCACCGGTGACGAAGCTCGCGTCGTCGGAGAGCAGGAACGCAACGACGTGCGCCACCTCCTCAGGGTCGCCAACCCTCCCGAGCAGGTGGAACGGCGCTGCGACCCGATCCGTTTTGGCGCGGTCGTCGCCGGTGAGCTCGACCATCACCTTCGACCACGTCCAGCCGGGCGAGACGGCGTTGACGCGGATGCCGTCCGGAGCGAGATCCATGGCCATGTTCCGGGTCAGCTGCACGAGCGCTGCCTTGCTCACCGGGTACAGCCACCGGCCCGTCTGGGCCACGTTCGCGGAGATGGAGGCGAAGTTGACGATCGCGCCGCGGCCGGCCGCCCTCAAGTGCGGGTGCGCCTTCTGCGCGAGCACGACGGCGCTGACGAGGTTGACGTCGAGCGCGGCGAGCCAGTCAGCACGGGGCGAGGCGAAGCCCTCGTCGAGGTACGTGCACGCGAGGTTGACGAGCCCGTCGAGCCGCCCGAAGCGCGCCGCGACGTCGGCCACGAGCGCGTCGACCGCGTCGTCGTCCGTGATGTCCGTGGGCGAGAAGTGGACGCGCTCGCCGAGCTCCGCCGCAAGCGCCTCGCCGGGGGCGATGTCCACGTCGGCGATCCCGACGCACATGCCCTGCTCGTGCAGCTCCCTGACGACGGCACGCCCGATCAGCGTCGAGCCGCCGGTGACGATCGCCGTCCTGCCCTCGAGCCCATTCACCGCGGCGACCATAGCCGCTCCCGCGCGACGTGACCATTCCTCGCGCCGCTGGTACGCTCACGGGCGATGACCGCTGCCGCACGCACCTGGCTCTGGCGCCACGAGCGAGGCGGGAGCCTGCGCTAGCCCTGCGCGCAGCACAGCCCGACTCGCACGAGACCTCCGGCACGGAGGTCTTTTCGTCTCCGGACACATGACACCGACCGCAGCCATCCCCACCGACCTGATCACCCCGCTCGGGGCGTACCTCAGGCTGCGCGAGTCCGGGCGCGCGAGCTTCCTGCTCGAGTCGGTGGAGCAGGGGCGGCTGGGACGAAACTCGTGGATCGGCGCGGGCTCCCGTCTCGTCGGTTTCGAGGAGGCGGACGGGCTCGAGGCGCCAGTGGTCGGCTATCTCGCGTACGACCACGCCGCCGTGCTGGAGCCGACGGTACCGCTGCCGGCCCTCGGACCGCCGTTCCCGGAGAGTCGCCTCGTCGTAACCGACACCCTCGTCCGCTTCGACCACGCCGCCGGCGTGGCGGAGGTGCTCGCGGGAGATCCGGAGGAGATCGCCGTGCTGCTGGGGCGCGAGGTCGTGCCCGCCGCTCCGGGACAGGGAATGTCCGGCCCCCTGGCTCGCCACCCGTCGCGCGAGCGCTACGAGGAGATGGTGCGGATTGCGATCGACCACATCCGCGCGGGCGACGCGTTCCAGATCGTGCCCTCGCAGCGCGCCGAGCGACCGACGTCGGCGTCACCGCTCGACGTCTACCGCGCGCTGCGCCGCGTCAACCCCTCGCCATATCTCTTCCTGCTCGAGCTCGACGGGATCGCGCTCGTCGGCTCCTCGCCCGAGCGACTCGTGGCCTGCGAGGGCGGCCGTGCGAGCCTGTGCCCGATCGCCGGCACGACGAGACCCGGCGACGGCGAGGCCGAGCGACTGCTCTCGTCGGAGAAGGACAAGGCCGAGCACGTGATGCTCGTCGACCTCGGCCGCAACGATCTCTCGCGCGTGTGCCGCGCCCCGACCGTGCGCGTGGAGCGGTTCATGGACGTGGAGCGCTTCTCGCACGTCACGCACCTCGTGTCCGAGGTCGTGGGCGAGCTGCGCCAGGGCGTGACGCCGTTCGACCTCCTCCGCGCCTGCTTTCCGGCCGGGACGGTCTCGGGTGCGCCCAAGGTGCGGGCGATGCAGATCATCTCGGAGCTCGAGGGGTACCGCCGCGGGCCGTACGCCGGCGCCGTGCTGTACGCGCTCCCGGGTGGGACGATGGACGCCTGCATCGCACTGCGCACGATCGTGATGCAGGACGGCGTCGCATACCTACAGGCGGGCGCGGGCATCGTGGCAGACTCGGATCCGGCCGCCGAGCACGAGGAGTGCCTGCAGAAGCTCGCCGCGCTCGAGGCCGCCATCGACCTGGCGGAGGAGGAGTACGCGACGTGACACCGGGGCGCCTGGAGCCCTTGTGTGGCAGCCAAACAAGCGTTGCCACCGCCGCGAGCACGGTCGGGGGAGGTGGCGGACGGTGGCGTTGAGGCTGCTGATGATCGACAACTACGACTCGTTCACCTACAACCTCGTACACCTGTTCGAGGAGCTCGGGGCGGAGGTCGTCGTGCGCCGAAACGACGCGATCACCGCCGACGAGGCCGAGGCGCTCGCACCGGACCGGCTGGTCATCTCCCCGGGCCCCGGCCGCCCGGCCGACGCCGGCGTCTCCGTCGAGGTCATCCGCCGTCTCGGGCCGACGACGCCGACCCTCGGCGTCTGCCTCGGTCACCAGGCGATCGTGGAGGCCTTCGGCGGCGAGGTCGGTCAGGCGCAGGCGCTCCTGCACGGGAAGGCGAGCCTCGTGCATCACGACGGCTCGGGGGTGTTCGCGGGCCTGCCGCAGGACATGGAGGCCGGGCGGTACCACTCCCTCGCCGCGGTGCGCGTCCCCGACGAGCTCGAGGTCACGGCGCGGACACCCGACGGCGAGGTAATGGGTGTCAGACACCGTTCCCACCCGGTCGAGGGCGTCCAGTTCCATCCGGAGTCCGTGCTCACCCCGGACGGCCTCGCCATGGCCCGGAACTTCCTCTCGTGATCCAAGGCGCGATCGCCACGCTGATCGACGGCGGCGACCTGTCGCGGGCCGAGGCGTACGAGGTGATGGGCGAGATCATGCGCGGCGAGGCGACCCCGGCCCAGATGGGCGGCTTTCTCGCGGTGCTCCGGGCGAAGGGCGAGACCGCGGACGAGATCGCCGGTTGCGCGGAGGCGATGCGGGAGCACGTGCTTCCCGTCCGCCCCACCCGCAACGACCTCGTGGACGTGGTCGGCACCGGCGGCGACGGAGCGCGCACGTTCAACATCTCCACCGCGGCAGCGATCGTCACGGCGGCAGCCGGCGCGGGGGTCGCGAAGCACGGCAATCGGGCGGTGACGTCGGCCTCCGGTTCCGCCGACGTGCTGGAGGCGCTGGGCTTCGAGCTCGAGCAGCCCCCTGAGCGCATCGCGCAGTCGATCGACGAGCTCGGGTTCGGCTTCATGTTCGCGCCCTCCCATCACCCGGCGATGAGGCACGCGGCACCCGTGCGGCGCGAGCTCGGCACGCGAACCGTCTTCAACGTCCTCGGGCCGCTGACGAACCCGGCCGGTGCTCGCGCCCAGGTGATCGGGGTCTTCGCACCCGGGCTCGTGCGCACGATCGGCGAGGTGGTGGCGCAGCTCGGCGCCGAGCGCGCGTACGTCGTGCACGGCTTCGCCGGCATCGACGAGCTGTCGCCGTGCGGGCCGAACGTGGTCGCCGAGGTGCGGGACGGCGAGGTCGTGGATCGCGTGATCGACCCGCGCGAGCTCGGTCTCGAGCCGCGCGACCCGGGGGAGCTCACCGGCGGCTCCGCCGCGGAGAACGCAGCCACGATCCACGGCATCCTCGCAGGGGAGGTGCGCGACGCGAAGCGGGACGCCGTGTTGCTGAACGCCGCCGGCGGCATCGCCGCGGCGGGAGGCGCGGCCGACCTCGCGGACGGTCTCGAGCGGGCGCGTGAGGCCGTCGACTCTGGCGCCGCCGCCGACCGGCTGCGCGCTCTCGTGGAGTTTTCCCGTGGGTAGGTTCGTGGCCGCGCTCTCGAGCCCGGGGCTGGGCGCGATTGCCGAGATCAAGCGGCGCTCACCTTCCGCCGGCGACCTGCGGCCAGGCGCCGATCCGGCCACGATCGCGCCCGCGTACGCGCGCGCAGGCGCGGCCGCGATCTCGGTGCTCGTGGACGAGCGCTTTGCCGGCACGTGGGACGACCTCCGCGCCGCGCGCACCGCCACCGAGGCACCGCTCCTCGCCAAGGGCTTCTTCTCGACCGAGAGCGACCTCCGGCTCGCGAAGGACGCGGGCGCCGACGCGGCGCTGCTTCTGCTCCGAGACCTCGACGACGCCCAGGCCGCCCGGCTGCAGGCATTCGCGGCCGAGCTCGGGCTCGACACGCTGGTCGAGGCGCACGACGCGAACGAGCTCGACCGTGCCGTGTCACTCGGCGCCGCGGTGATCGGCCTCAACGCCCGAGACCTCTCGACGTTCGCGATCGACCGCCGCACGCAACTCGATCTCGTCGCGCGCGCTCCGCGCGACCGGATCGTCGTGGCGGAGTCCGGGATCCACTCCCGTGCGCAGGCCGCCGCCGCGGAGCTGGCGGGCGCGAACGCGGTCCTCGTGGGCTCGGCGCTGATGCGGGCCGCCGATCCCGCCGCGAAGCTCGCCGACCTTCTCTCGCGTCCGCTCGTCAAGGTGTGCGGGCTGACGCGCGAGGAGGATGTCGCAGTCGCCGCCGACGCAGGCGCCGACCTCGCCGGCTTCGTGCTCGTGGCCGAGAGCCCGCGCGCCGCGACCGACGTGCTCCCCGTGCCCGACACGATGCTCTCCGTCGCCGTCTGGGTCGGCGAGGCCGGGGACTCGCGCGCCGACCTCGACCAGGTGCACCCGCCGGCCGTGGGGAAGGTGCGCGGCCGCGACGCGACGATCTCCCGTCGGGGCGAGGCGGTGGCGCAGCTGCTCGACCTGCCCTGGCTGGAGGACGACCCGGAGCACTGGAATCGCGCTGCCACGGCCGCCCGACAGACGCGCGTCGTGCTCGCGGGCGGGCTCGGCCCCGACAACGTCGCCGAGGCGATCGCCGCCGTCGGGCCGTGGGGTGTCGACGCCAGCTCGTCGCTGGAGGCGACGCCGGGGATCAAGGACCACGACAAAGTGAGGCGATACGTGGAGGCCGCGCGCGCATGACGAGCATAGAGCACGATCCGCAAACTGCGACGTTCGGCCCGTACGGCGGCCGCTACGTCCCCGAGACGCTGATCCCGGCGCTCGACGAGCTCGCCACTGCATGGCAGGCGGCGCAGGCGGACGCCTCCTACCGCGAGGAGCTCGACCACCTCGCCCGCACCTACGTCGGCCGGCCGTCGCCGCTCACGCTGGCGGAGCGCTTCGCCCCCGGGAAGCGCCTGTACCTCAAGCGCGAGGACCTCAATCACACCGGCGCGCACAAGATCAACAACGCGCTCGGCCAGGTCGTGCTCGCGCGCCGCCTCGGCAAGACGCGGATCATCGCCGAGACGGGCGCCGGCCAGCACGGCGTGGCCACGGCGACCGCCTGTGCGCGGTTCGGCCTCGAATGCGTCGTCTACATGGGCTCCGAGGACATGCGCCGGCAGCATCCCAACGTCGAGCGGATGCACCTCCTGGGGGCAACCGTGGTGCCCGTGGAGTTCGGCACGAAGACGCTGAAGGAGGCGACGAGCGAGGCGATTCGGGACTGGATCACGAACGTCGCGACCACGCACTACGTGATCGGCTCGTGCGTCGGCCCGGCACCGTATCCCGAGCTCGTGCGCGAGCTGCAGGCGGTGATCGGCCGCGAGGCGCGGGCGCAGATCCTCGAGGCCGAGGGCCGCCTGCCCGAGGCCGTCGTCGCCTGTGTCGGCGGGGGCTCCAACGCGATCGGCACCTTCGCCGGGTTCGTCGACGACGAGGGCGTCGTGCTCGTCGGCGTGGAGGCCGCCGGCGCGGCGTCGCTCGGCGCGGGTCGCACCGCCGTGCTGCACGGCTCGCGCTCCTCGATTCTCGCCGACGCCGACGGCCAGGTCGCCGACGCCCACTCGATCTCCGCAGGGCTCGACTACCCGGGCGTGGGACCGGAGCACGCCTGGCTGCGCGACTGCGGCCGCGCGCGGTACGTCCCGTGCACGGACGACGAGGCCCTCGACGCGTTCGCCCGTCTCGCGCGCACCGAGGGCATCATCCCGGCGCTCGAGACAGCGCACGCGCTGGCGAAGGCCGCGGAGCTCGACGCCGAGCTGGTGCTCGTGTGCCTCTCGGGTCGCGGCGACAAGGACCTCGACGAGGCGCTGAGGCACCTGGGATGAACGCCCCCGACGACCTGCGCTTCCCCAGCGCGCCGCTGACCCTTCCCGCAGAAGGTCTCCGCGCGGACGGGCTCCTCCTACGGCTTCCCACCGCGGCGGACGCGCCCTCGGTCGCCCGAGCGATGGCCGACCCCGCGATTCGGATTCCCGGCAATCTCCCGGAACTCGACGAGAGCCTGCTCGTCGGCTTTCTCGCCGTACTGCCGGCCGTGATGGAAAGTGGGCGGTTGATGCCGCTCGTCGTGGAGGACGAGGCCGGCCGATCCCTGCTCGGCGGCGGCGCCCTCCACCACCTGAGCGCGGAGACGGGGGCCGTCGAGATCGGCTACTGGCTCTTCCCCGAGGCACGCGGGCGCGGCGTCGCCACCCGCGTGGCTCGGCTCCTCGCCGAGCACGCTTTCGCCATCGGCGTGCAGCGCGTCGAGGCCCGCGTCGACGTCGGCAACGACGCGTCGGAACGGGTGCTCGAGCGCGCCGGCTTCACGAGGGAAGGTCTCCTCCGCTCCTGCGGGCGCGTCGACGGAACTCGCGCCGACCGCACCATCTGGTCGCTCCTCCCCGGCGAATGAAAGCGCTCGCGATCTACCTCATGGCCGGGCCCGACACGCCTGCGCTGGCCCAGGCGGCCGTGGCGGGAGGCGCCGACCTCGTCGAGCTCGGTTTCCCCTTCTCCGACCCGCTCGCCGATGGCCCGGTGATCCGCGAGGCCGCGGAGCGCGCGCTCGCACAGGGGATGCGCACGCGCGAGTGCCTCTCCTGCCTCGCCGAGACACGGGCCCGCGTCGGCGACACGCCGCTCGTGCCCATGACGTACGCCTCGCTGCTCGAGACCTACGGCTGGGAGCGGTTCGACGCCGATGCTCGCGCAGCGGGCGCGACAGGGCTGATCATCGCCGACCTCCCCGCGGGCGCCCGTCCAGAGATCAGGCGGATCCAGCTCGTCGCCCCCACTTCCACCGACGAGCGGATCGCGCTCGCCGCCGAGACGACCGACGGCTGGCTGTACCTCGTCACGGTGACGGGGACGACGGGGGCGCGCAGCGGTGTCTCTGGAGACCTCGCCCAGCTGGCCGGACGTGCGCGTCGTCTCACGTCCGTGCCGCTCTACGCGGGGTTCGGGATCTCGACGCCCGCGGACGCTGCCGCCGCGGCCGCGCTGACGGACGGCGTGGTCGTGGGCTCGCGGGCGCTGCAGGTGGCGGAGCAAGGGCCCGACGCCCTGCGTGACTACGTCGCGTCGCTCCGCGACGCGCTCGACGCCGCCTAGACGGGCCAGGCTGACGGGAACGACCCATCCATTCCACCGTGGGAAGGCGGCCGCGCTCCGCGCGCGAGCCGCCTTCTCCGCGCTTCCCGCTACTCGGCCGGCGGGATCGGATGGTTCGAGAGGATCAGCTCGTGGGGGTCGACCGCCGCCTTCACCTCGCGGAGCCGGCGGTACGTGTCGGCGCCGTAGAAGCCGGCCGGGTCCGCCGGATCCTCCTCGAAGTTGAGGTAGCTGCCGGAGCGGTGTGCGCGCAGCGAGCCGGTGACCTGGTGGAGATCACGCCGCGTGGCCGCCTCGGTCTCGTCGTCGAGCACCATGCCGAGGCCGAAGTACAGCCACTCGCCCGGGAGCCGGTCGAGCGCCCCATGGGCGTCGCCGCCGCGACCGAGCGCACCGCCCACGTGACGCACCTCGACGGAGACGAGCGTCGAGCCCGAGCCGGGCCCCGCCGCGGCCACGAGATCGTCGATCGCCGGGTGCGAGAACTCGCCGAGGACGAGGTGCTCGCCGAGGTACGGCACCGGGTCGGGCGGGTCCATGTGCATTTCGGAGAGCTCCACCGGCGGCACCATCCGCACGGTGTCGATCTCGGGACCGAGGGCCCGCAGCGGCGCGAACAGCTCCGCCCCGTCCTCCTCGCTGCCGAGGAAGTACGCGTGCACGACCGCGAACGCCTTGCCGCGGAAGGGCTCCGGGACGAGGTCGAGCGGCGGGAACTGCAGGATCCGCCCCACGGACGTGATCTCGTCCGGCACGGTCTGCGTCCACTCGCGCCAGGCGTGGAGCACCTCGGCCGAGCGCTCCCACGGGAAGAACAGCGCGCCCGCGTAGACCTCGGATATGGGGAACATGCCGGAACTCGAGCGCCGTGACGACGCCGAAGCTGCCGCCGCCGCCGCGCAGGGCCCAGAACAGCTCGGGCTCGTTCTCGTGGTCGACGCGGCGCAGGACGCCGTCGGCGGTGACGAGCTCGATCGCCGTGATGCTGTTCGTGAACAGGCCGTGCTTGCGGCCGTACCAGCCGACGCCGCCGCCGAGCCCGTAGCCGGCGATGGACACGTCGGGAGTCGATCCGTGCAGCACGGCCAGGCCGAGATCCGACACACGCGGGACGACGGACTCCCACTTCACGCCGGAGCCGACGCGCACCTTCATTGCCGCCACGTCGATCTCGACGGTGTCGAGCGCGTTGGTCTTGAGCAGGATCACGTCCTCCAGCGAGACGATCGGCGAGGCGTTGTGACCAGTCCGCTGCGGTGCGATGCGCAGCCCGCTGGCCGCGGCGTAGCGCACGATCGCCTGCACGTCGGCCTCGCTCGCCGGAAAGGCGATTGCGGCCGGCTGCTGTTCGACCGTGAGGTTGTAGGCCTGCCGGGCGCGGTCCCAACCGGCGTCGCCGGCGAGCACGATCGAGCCGTCGAGGTGCTCGCTCAGCGACGCGATCGCGAGGTTCGGTTCGATGATGGTCATGCGAGGTCTCCTTCCTTCGTCCGGTGTTCGCTGGTGTCGATCGGCTGCGTAAGCGCCTCGATCGCGGCGGCGAGCCCGAGCCAGCCGTGGAACCGCCGGGGCTCGGCGCCCGCGACTGTCGCAGTGCCGGAAGGGCAGTCCACGTCCTCGTCGTGGTCGAGGTCGATCACGATCGTCGTGGTGGTCATGCGTCCAGAATCGGGGGTCGCGCTCCCGCGCACATCGAGGACGCCCCTAGACCGTGACCCCTAACTTCGCAGCGGCCACCCCTACGGCGCGGCGGGGCTCCTGCCAGCGAGGCGGCGCCGTCGGCTGCTCGGGCGTCGGGGTGCGGCGCGCGAGGTCGGCGAGCAGCGCCCTCGTCTCGAACTGCTGCACGGGTGGATACATCAAGCTCACCTCCAGAATAGCTTTCTAGCTATATTCTTTCTAGAAAGCTGTTTGTCAAGTTTCTTTCTGGTGAGTAAGATCTCCCCATGCCCTCCGATGCCGTCGATGCGATCGTCGAGCAGTGGCGACGCGAGCGACCCGACCTCGACCCCTCGCCGATGGAGATCCTGGGCCGCGTCGTACGCGCGGGCCGCCTGACCGAGGACGGCCAGGCGCCCACGTTCGCCCGCTACGGCCTCACCGGCCCCGACTTCGATCTGCTCGCCACGCTGCGCCGCACCGGACCGCCCTTTCGGCTCACGCCGACGGCGCTACGACGGGCGGCGATGGTCTCGAGCGGCGGCATGACCAAGCGCATCGACCGGCTGGAGAGGCTCGGCCACGTCACGCGCGTCCCCGACCCGTCCGACCGCCGCGGCGTCCTCGTCGAGCTCACCCCGGCCGCCGTTCGTCTCGTCGACGACGTCGTCGTCGAGCACCTCGCGAACGAGGAGCGCATGCTCGCCCCGCTCGCCCCGGACCAGCGGCAGCAGGTCGTCGAAGCCCTCCGACTGCTCCTGTCCGCGCTCGAGCCGGACGCGTGAGGCGCGGCCGGCCGACCGCCGGCGCAGAGAGCCGGTCGCGCGAAACGGCGCATTTAGGATGCGCGTGTGAACGCGGCTGGGGCGGGGTCGGTGACGGGTGCTGGAGCGACCGCGCTCCTGGAGCGCGACCGCGAGCTCGCCGTGCTCGACGCGGCTATCGAGGCGGCAGCCGGAGGCGACGCCGGCCTCGTCCTCGTCGAAGGGCCTGCCGGCATCGGCAAGTCGCGCCTGCTCGCGGAGACACGCGCCCGCGGGGCCGTGGGGGGGCTACAGGTGCTGTCCGCGCGCGGCGGCGACCTGGAGCGCGACTTTCCGTTCGGTGTCGTGCGGCAGCTGTTCGAGGCGCGCCTCGCCGACGAGGAGGCCTTCACGAGACTGTGCCGCGGCGCGGCGGCGGCGGCCGACGCCATCTTCGGACTGCACGGTGGGCGCTTCGAGGACGAGGGCACGTTCGCCGCCCTACATGGCCTCTACTGGCTGACCGTCAACGTGTGTGACGACGGCCCCACCCTGCTCGCGTTGGACGACCTCCACTGGTGCGACCGCCCCTCGCTTCGCTTCCTCGCCTACCTCACCCGCCGGCTCGAGGATCTCCCGCTGCTCGTCGTCGGCAGCCTGCGACCGTCGGAGCCCGGCGCCGACCAGGCGCTGCTCGCCGAGCTGACGAGCGACCCGCACGCGCAGGTGCTCGTCCCGGGGCTCCTGACCGCCACCGGGTGTGCCGAGTTCGTGCGCCGCAGGCTCGGCGATGCGGTCGAGCCGGCGTTCGCGGAGGCCTGTCACGTCTCCACGCGCGGGAACCCTCTCCTGCTCAACGAGCTCCTCAAGGCGCTGGCCGCCGATCGAGTGGAGCCCACGGCAGCGAACGTCGCGGTCGTCGCCGAGCTCGGCCCCAGGGCGGCGTCCCGCGCGGTGCTGATGCGCCTGGCCCGGCTCTCCGGCGACGCCGTGGAGGTGGCGCGTGCCGTCGCCGTGCTGGGGGACGGAGCCGAGCTCATCGTCGTGGAAGCCCTCGCGAACCTCGAGACCGAGGCGGTGGCCGCGGCGACGCGCGAGCTCGTACAGGCGGAGATCCTCCGGCCGGATCCCCCGCTCGGGTTCGTGCATCCACTCGTCCAGGCTGCGGTGTACCGCGACCTTTCGCCGGGCGAGCGCGAGCTGTACCACGAGCGGGCCGCGACGCTGCTGTTCCGACTCGGTGCGTCGGCAGAGCAGGTGGCTTCCCACGTCGTGGCAATGCCCGCACGCGGCGACGCGCGGGTCGTGGAGGCACTGCGCTCGGCGGCCGACGCGGCGCTCGCCAAGGGCGCTCCCGACGCGGCTGTCTCGTCGCTCAAGCGGGCTCTCGAGGAGCCGCCCACGCCGGAGCTGCGACCGGGCCTTCTGCTCGAGCTCGGGCGGGCGGAGACGATGACGTCCCTGCCAGACGCGGCCGCCCATCTCCGCGACGCGTACGAGACCATCGCCGACCCGGGGATCCGGGGCCACGCCGCCGACGGCCTCGCCCGGACGCTGCTCTTCATCGCGCCGGACGAGGCGAAGCACGTCGCACGCCGCGCCGCGCTCGAGCTGCCGCCGGAGCTCGACGACCTGGGCCGCCGGCTCGAGGCGGTGGAGCTCGTCTCCCTGTTCTTCGGCGCGCGCCAGGACGCCGACCGGCTCGAGCGGCTGCGCGAGCGGCGCACGATCGACACGTCGCTCGGGGTCGGCGCCAAGATGGTCGCCGCCGTCGCCGCGTGGGAGTGGCTGGAGGCCGCCGGTCCCGCCGAGCAGGTCGTCGCGCTCGCGCGCTCGGCACTCCACGACGGCGAGCTGCTCGCCTCGGATAGCGCGCTGATGGGCACGATCGCGACGATCGTGTTCGCCCTAGCCGATCTCGACGAGGCGACGGCGCTCTGGGACGCAGTCAGGGCCGACGCCCACCGCAGCGGCGCGCTGCTCACCATCTCCAGCGCCAGCCTGTGGGGCGGGTTCACGCAGTACCTGCGCGGCGAGCTGGAGGAGGCGGAGTCGCTGCTGCGCGGCTCGCTGGAGACGTTGAACCTCTGGGGCATCCCGACGCAGTCGCAGTGGACGACCGCGTTCCTCGCCGAGCTCCTCGTCGACCGCGGTGCCGTGCACGAGGCCCGGGCCGTGCTCGACGAGGTCGTCTACCCCGCGCCCGGCTCGGATCAGGCGATCCTCCTCGACCGCGCGCAGATGACCGTCCTGCTGGCCGAGGGACGCACGGACGAGGCGCTCGAGCATGCCGCGGCGTACGAGGAGCACGCGGGCT
Organism: uncultured Actinomycetes bacterium; assembly: GCA_963708005.1. Classification (GTDB taxonomy): domain Bacteria; phylum Actinomycetota; class Thermoleophilia; order Gaiellales; family Gaiellaceae; genus Gaiella. The sequence continues at coordinate 261,468 of CAVPRY010000004.1, forward strand.
GGAAGCGCCACCCGCGCTATGTCCCTTGGCGCTCGCTCAAGGCAGAGGCACTGGCCCGCGCCGGTCGCCAGGACGAAGCGGTGGCGCTCGCCGCGGAAGAGGGGGAGATCGCGCTCGGCTGGGGCAGCCCCGGTACGGTCGGGCGCTCGCTCCGCGTTCTCGGCCAGGTCGAGCGCGAGGCCGGCCTGGACCATCTCGAGGAGGCCTGCGCGCTGCTCGCGCAGGCGCCCGCCCGGCTCGAGCAGGCCAAGGCTTTGGCCGCGCTCGGTGCGGCGCTCCGCCGGGCACGCAAGCCCACGGAGGCTCGCGAGCCCTTGCGCCGGGCGCTCGAGCTCGCGGAGATCTGCGGCGCGAAGCCCCTCGTCGACGACGTCCGAGCCGAGATCCACGCCACCGGCGCCCGGCCCCGCACGACCGCGCTCCACGGAGTGGGGGCGCTGACGGCGAGCGAGCGGCGGGTGGTCGACCTCGCGGCCGACGGCCAGACGAATCGCGACATCGCGCAGGTCCTCTACGTGACGCCGAAGACGGTTGAGGTCCACCTGAGCAACGCGTATCGCAAGCTCGGCATCGCTTCTCGCCGCGAGTTGCCTCGCGCGCTCGCCACGGCGGGCTGAGTGGGCCGCCTCCGCTTGCACTACGGCCACCGGAGGCCCTCGCTCCGGCCTGACGGGGTCCGGAGATGAGCCTCGTAGCCCCTCGGCTGCTCTGCCCAAACGCCTGGGGCCCGCCGGCGGGCGGGCCCCAGGTCGAGACGGAGGGCTAGGAGCCCCCTGCCAGCAGCCGCTCGAGCCACGCTGAGACCCGCTGCTCGAGGCGGTCGACGATCGCGTCTGCCGGCTGTTGCGAGAGGCGACCCTTGCCGACAGCCTTCCCCAGGCGCTGGTCGAGCCGTTCGACGAGCTGCGCGACCAGGGCGTCGGGTGTCTTCCCGTGTGCGCGCGCGATCTCGGCGGGCGTCATGCCGGAGCGGAGCTCGGCCCGGAGTTCCTGCGGCGTCGTGTTCAGTGCCTTCGCGGCCGGCGCGAGCAGACGGTCTTCGAACCGCCGCAGGTTCGGGCGCACGAGACTTTCCGCGACGACCAGATGCTCCTTCAGCTTCGCGGCGAGCTTCGGCGTGATCCAGCCGTCCGCCACGGCCGAGTCGATCCTCGCGTCGAAGCGTTCGCGCAGATCACCCGCATCGACGAAGTAGCGCTGGCCCGCGACCGACGCACGCGTCTGGACGCGCGGCGGCTCGCTCGTCGAGGCGGCGATCGCCGGTACGGCGACGGCGGTGGCGATCGCAGCGGCGGCGACCCCCGCGGCGATGGTGGTTCTCCTGGTCAATGGTCGGTTCCTTTCGTCCTCGTGAAGACGACATTGAACCCGAACCGCGACCGCTGCAACCGTTGCGGTGCGTAAGGATTCGGTGAAGGAGGTGCGCTACCGCCCCCGCTTCAGCGAGACTCGCTTGCCGAGCGCGAGCAACGGGTCGAGCGCTCGGTGAGGAAGAAGCGGCGCGACCGTGTCACGCGGTGCCCGAACAGCCTGCAGCGCCAGCTCACGTCTCAGGCCCGACGCGCACGAGCATCTTGCCGACGTTCTTCCCTTCCAGCAGGCCGATGAGCGCACCGGGCGCGTTCTCGATCCCCTCGACGACCGTCTCGCGGTAGCGAACCTCGCCGTCGCGTACCCAGGCCCCCATTTCCGCGAGGAACGCGGGCAGCCGCTCGTAGTGGTCGAACACGATGAACCCCTGAATCCGCAACCGCCTGGTCACGACCAGGAAGAGGTTGCGTGGCCCGGGCTGGGCTTCCGTTGCGTTGTACGCGGAGATCGAGCCACAGGCCACGACTCTGCCTCCACGCCGGAGCGCACCGATCGCGGCCTCGAGCGTCGGCCCGCCGACGTTGTCGAAGTACACGTCGATGCCGTCCGCGAGCGCGGCTCGCACGTCGGTTTCCCGGTAGTCGAACGCCTCGTCGAAGCCGAGGTCGCGCAGCCAGGCCACCTTCTCGGCGGAGCCGGCGCTGCCGATCACGCGACACCCGCGCAGCTTCGCGATCTGCCCGGCCACGCTTCCCACCGCTCCCGCCGCGCCGGAGACGAACACCGTCTCGCCCTCCGCCACGCCACCGATGTCCAGCAAGCCGACGTACGCGGTCAGGCCGGGCATGCCGAGCACGCCGAGCGCGGTCGAGACGGGTGCCAGCTCGGGGTCGACCGCGAGAACGTCCGTGCCGTCCGAGAGCGCCCACTCGCGCCAGCCGAGCCTGTGCGTGACCCAGGTCCCGTCGGGCCAGCGTGCGTGCCGCGACGCCTCCACCCTCCCCACCGCACCCCCGCTCAAGGCCTCCCCGACCTGGAACGGCGGCACGTAGGACTTCACGTCGTTCATGCGCGGGCGCATGTACGGGTCGACCGACATGTACGCATTCCGGATCAGGAACTGACCCTCCTCGGGGTCGCGCAGCTCCACCTCGGCGAGCTCGAAGTCCCCCGGCACGGGCGCACCGCGTGGCCGGGCGGCGAGGCGGATCTCCCTGCTCGTCACGGGCACGACCGGACTCTAATGCGCACCGGTGGCCTCGCACGCGTCCGATCAGGACAATGGGCGAGATGGATTCGCTCCGTGGCCAGCTGCTGGTCGCCTCACCGTCGCTCATCGATCCGAACTTCCGGCGCTCCGTCGTGCTGATCGGCGAGCACGGCGACGAGGGAGCCATGGGAGTGGTGCTCAACCGGCCGTCCCCCGTCACGGTCGACCAGGCGGTGCCGCCGCTCGCCGAGCTCGTCGAGCCGGTCGAGCTCGTGCACGTCGGCGGCCCCGTGCAGCAGCAAGCCATCGTCGTGCTCGGCGAGTTCGACGACCCGGGCCAGGCCGCGGTGATCGTCGTCGGCTCGGTCGGCTTCCTGCCGGGCGAGATCGAGGACGCGGCCGCGCTCGGAGGGCTCGGACGGGTGCGCGTGTTCGCGGGGTACGCGGGCTGGGGACCGGGTCAGCTCGAGCAGGAGCTCGCGGAGGAGGCCTGGATCGTCGTCCCCGCCGAGGCCGAGGACGTCTTCGCCGCTGACGCCGACGGGCTGTGGAGCACTGTGCTGCGCCGCCGCGGCGGCCCGTACGCGGTCCTGGCCCAGATGCCGCCCGATCCGAGGGTCAACTGAGCGACGACACCCCTACCGTGAGCGACAGGCTGCGGCGACTCCTCGCCGGGCCCGGTCGTGGCGACGAGCCCGTGACCTCCGTCAGTCCGGCCGCGTCGACCGGCGGCGCGGACACCGAGGAGCGCGTGAAGGAGCTGGCGCGTGGATTGTTCGCCAGGCACGGCCTCGACGAGGACGCGCTTCCCGCGGACGACGACTTCGCCGAGGCCGTCTCGCTGCTCGCGGCGCCCGGAGTGCCGTTCGATGTCGTCGCCGCGATCGCCCGTGACCCATGGGGCATCCCGTTGCGTGCGATCGGCCTGGCGGCTTCGGCAGAGCGGCGCGACGCGCCTCCGGACTGGGTCGAGTGGGCGCTCGGGCGCCTGCATCGCGCGCACACGATGGAGCTGGCATTCCTGCTGTACGCGGTCGAGGCGAACGCCGCCGAGCCGGTCGTCGCGCGCGTACTCGCCCGCGCCGACTACGACTGGTGCTACGACCCGAACCTGGGGCGGCTGACCGAGTTCGTGCGGCGACGGCTCGCGTCGGGCGAGGCTGTCGAGCCCGATCAGTTCGACGACGTCGATCGCTCCAACGTCGAGCAGCTCGCCGACGCCGTCGTCGCGCTCACCGGCGCCGTGCCTCCGGAGGTCGTGGCCGCGTACGAGAGGTGGCGCGACACGCGCGTGGACGTCGCTTTCCTGCGTGAGTTCGCCGCCGTCTGGGAGCTGCCGCCCGCGGGCGACCGGCCCGCGCTCGTCGGTGATCGAGGACTGATCGTGTCGGCCCTCGTCGATGCGCTGGCGGCGAGCCCGCGCCGATCAGCGCTTCTCGTCGGTGAACACGGCGTCGGCAAGACAACGCTCCTCCGCGAGGCGCTGCGCGAGCTCGACACGTCCGGTTGGGTCGTCTTCGAGGCCTCCGCGGCCGCCGTGCTCGCGGGACAGGCGTACGTCGGCCAGCTGGAAGGTCGCGTCCAGCACATCGTGACGCAGGCGCGTGGCCGCCCGGTGCTGTGGGTGCTGCCGTCGTTCGGCGAGACGCTTCACGCGGGGCAGCACTCGCGGAGCCCGCAAGGGCTGCTCGACGCGCTCCTCCCGCACGTCGAGGCAGGCGAGCTGACGATCGTGGGCGAGCTCGACCCGGCCGCCCTGGAGCGCCTGCTGAAGGAGCGCCCCCGGGTGGCGAGCGCCTTCACCGCCATCAGAGTCGAGGCACCGGGGGAGACGAACACGCTCGCGGTCGCGCGCGCGTGGGCCGATGACGCAGGGCTCGAGCTCGCGGCGCCCGTCCTGACGGAGGCGTATGAGCTCGCCGACCACTACCTCGCCGGGATCGCGATGCCGGGAGCGCTCCTGCGGCTCCTCCGTGCCGCACGCGGGCGACTCGCCGACGACGGCGCGTCGAGCCCCGTCGCCTTGGACAGCCAGACGATCGTCGACACGCTCTCGGACGCCACTGGCCTGCCGCTCCGCATGCTCGATCCCCGCTCGGCCCTCGATCTCGGGGAGGTGCGCGCCTTCTTGGAAGGCCGCGTGCTCGGCCAGCCGGAGGCGGTCGAATGCCTGGTCGAGCGGATCGCCTTGATCAAGGCAGGTCTCAACGACCCGACGCGGCCGCTCGGCGTGTTCCTCTTCGTCGGCCCGACCGGCACCGGCAAGACGGAGCTCGCGAAGTCCCTGGCTCACTACGTGTTCGGCTCGCCCGAGCGGCTCGTGCGGCTCGACATGAGCGAGTTCCAGACGCCGGAGAGCCTCGAGCGCCTGCTCGCCGATCGCGCGAGCGAGCCCCAAGCCGCGTTGCTGATCGCGGCCGTACGCCGCGAACCGTTCTCCGTCGTGCTGCTCGACGAGTTCGAGAAGGCGCACCCGAACCTCTGGGACGTCTTTCTCGCGCTCTTCGACGACGGGCGGCTCACGGACCGCAGCGGCCGCACCACCGATTTCCGCCACTGCATCGTGATCCTCACCTCGAACGTCGGCTCCGCGCTCGCGGCCGGGCCGGCGCCGGGCTTCGCGCGCGAGCCGACCACCTTCCAGCCGGCGGCGGTGGAGCGGGCCGTCACCCAGGCCTTCCGGCCAGAGCTGCTCAACCGCCTCGACCGCGTCGTTGTGTTCCGGCCGCTCGAGCGCGAGCAGATGCGGACGCTGCTCGAGCACGAGCTGCAGGCAGTACTCGAGCGTCGTGGGTTGCGTTCGCGAGGCTGGGCCGTGGAGTGGGACGAGGCCGCGCTCGACGTCCTGCTCGAGCAGGGGTTTTCGCGCGAGCTCGGCGCGCGGCCGCTCAAGCGGGCCGTCGAGCGCCTCGTCCTCGCGCCCCTCGCGCGCGCGATCGTCGGTCGCACCGTGCCGGAGGGCGACCAGTTCCTCTTCATCACCACCCGCCGCGGCGCGATCGAGGTCACGTTCATCGACCCCGACGCGGGGGAGGCAGAGGAGCCGCCGACCCAGCGGGACACCGCGAGCGAGCTGTCCGTCGAGCAGCTCGTGGCGGACCCGCGCGGCGACCGGGGTGCGGTCACGCTCCTCGGCTCGGAGCTGGATCGCCTCGAGCAAACGGGATGGCGCCTGCGCAAGGAGGAGCTGCTGGCGTGGACGCGCGACGAGGGTTTCTGGGACGGCGACGCGAGGCACGACGTCCTGGCCACGATCGAGGCACTCGACCGGCTCGACGCGCTGACGCGCACCGCAGCCGGCCTTCTCGCCCGCCTGCAGACCGGGCGCGGCCGGCCACCGGCGGATCTCGTCGGCCTGCTCGCGGAGCGCGTGTACCTCCTCGACCGCGCTCTCGTCGACCTCGATGCCGGACGAACCGGCGACGCGTTCGCGTGGGTGCGCCCGTCACCCACGGGCGACGCAGAGGCCTCTGCGGAGTTCGCGGCCGAGCTCGGGGCGATGCTGGAGGCGTGGGCGGAGCGACGAGGCATGCGGTGGCAAGCACTGCCGGGTGGCGTGCTGGCCATCTCCGGGCTCGGCGCGCACGCCATCCTGGCGTCCGAGTCTGGCCTGCATGTGCTCGAGGAGCCGGGCGAGCACGAGCGCTCGTTCGACCGCGTCTCCACGCGGATCACCATCGTCCCGTGGGCCCCCGGAGCTCCGTCCGACGAGGACGGCCTGACGGCTGCGGCCCGCGTCGCGCTCGCCGAGGGCGTGGACCCGCCACAGATCGTGCGACGCTACCGGCGCGAACCGTCGCCGCTCGTTCGTGACACAGCCCGCGGCCGCACCGGCCGCCTCGACCGCGTGCTCGGCGGCGAGTTCGACGTCGTTCCTTGACCGAGGTCGCCTCTGCGGCCCACCAGGCCGCTACCTTCGCCGTCTGGGCCGGGGGCTGCTGGACTACCTTGGACACAACGGCTTGGTCGGGAGGGACGTCTACCCTGCCGCCGGAACCGCGCCGCCCCGAGCGGTGTCGGTCGGGCGTTCCAGCATGCCCGCGATCGTCTCGGCCCAGGAGTCGATCTCCGGCCAGTCGCGAAAGTCGCCCTCTGGCGATCTGAAGGCCGTCACGACGGCCCGCTCTCCCAGGCCGAGCGCACTCTTGTCGAGCCGGCCGGAGAAGAGCCGGTGCTCGCTTGCTCCCGTCTTCTGCGCGATCTCTGTGATCCGCACGGCGTCGTCGCCGGACGGTCGCGGCGGGTCCCCGATCGGCCCGCTGCTGAAGAGCCACGTCGGGCGCTTCGCCAGCTCGGCGGCGTGCTCGTCGACGAAATGGCGGGCGGCCTCGAGCCACCGGCCCGCATAGACGGCGCTCCCGAGCACGACCGCGTCGAAGCCTTCCAGTCCGGAGACGTCGGCGACGCTCGACACCGTCGTCCCCAGGCCGCGATCTGACAGCCCACGACCGATCGCCTCGGCGATCTCCGCCGTTGCATCGTGCTTGCTCGCGTACGCGACGAGAACCTTCATCGCTCGCACCTCCTCCTCGTCAGTGGCCAGAGTCTGCAGCGCGAGCGGCGAACCCGCATCCGCGGCCTCGCGTACGAGACGCGAGTGAACTACGGAGCCCAGCCGCTCAGGCGTCGGGAGGCCGCCGCTCCGGGAAGCGGGGCAGGCCGTCGTCGGGGATCGGCTCCCACGACGCGGCGTAGGTCACGAACTGGCGGAACGCCGGCCTGACTCCGGGGTCGCTGTCGAAGGCGCCGAGCCGGACGAACGTCACATCGCCGGTCTCCGGGTTCCTCGCCCACAGCGCCGAGCCGCAGGCTGAGCAGAACTCCTTCGCGAAGCCGTCGTCCGGCTCGTACGCCCGCACGAGCTCCTCGCCGGCGACGACCCGGACGGAGCCCGGGACGACGCGAGCCTGCGCGGAGGCAGACGACCCCGTTCGTCGCTGGCAGCGCGTGCAGTGGCAGTAGCTGGCGGTCACGGGCGCGTCCGAGATCTCGAACCGGACGCCTCCGCACAAGCAGCCGCCGGTGAGCGGCAGGTCGGGCACGACGGGAGCCTATGGCACCGTTCGGGACCATGCAGCATTCCTCCTCTCCGGAGGGCGATGTGGGACCGAGCGGCAGGAGGCGCGCACCAGTGGCGTCACATCGATGGCGCTGCACGATTACCCTGATGCCATGCGCCTCATGGTCACCGCCGTGGTGCTGGCGGCGTCTCTCGTGATGGTCGCGGCGTCGTCGTCCGGGGGCGCCATCGCGCCCCGCGTGACGCTGATCGGCGACTCACCGGCGACGGGCATCCAGTACAACGAGTCGGCGCGCGAGATCCTCGGCAAAGGGATCTCGCTCCAGCTGGAGGTCTACCCGTGCCGGCGCGTGGCGCAGATCAGCTGCCCGTATGACGGCACCCGCCCGCCCACCCTCGTAGAGGTCGCAACGAACGCCGGTGCCGCCCTCGGCGAGACCGTGATCGTGGCCGTCGGCTACAACGACTACGAGAACCAGTACGCCGAGGACATCGAGACCGCCCTCACTGCGCTTCGTGCCGCAGGCGTCAAGCGGATTCTCTGGGTGACGCTCCGCGCAGCGCGAAACCCGTACCTGACCATGAACGACGCAATTCGCGAGGCTGCTGAGCGGAACCCGGATGTGACCCTCGTCGACTGGAACCTCTATTCGCGTAGTCACCCCGACTGGTTCCAGGACGACGGCATCCACCTCGGCGGCGCGGGCGCCGAGGCCATGGCGCAGCTCTTCCACGAGACGCTCGTCGAGCTCGGCATCCCGGTGAGAGCAACACCGCTGAGCGTGACGACGACGACAGCGAAGCTGCCGCTCGCCGAGGTTCGTCGGCCGTTTCTCGCGCGCCTGCGTGCCAAGGGCGGCGCGCCGCCCTACAACTGGACGGTGATCGGAAAGCGACCGCACGGACTTATGTTGACCGCGGCCGGACTGCTCAAGTGGAGGCCGCAGACTGCCGGTCGATTCTCGTTCATGGTTCGTGCAGTCGACGCAAACGGCGACGCGGTGACCCGGCCGCTGCGGGTCGCGGTGCGACGCTGAGGAGCAACGTCGTTCGAGAAGAGCTCTTGGAGCCGCGCCGGCTTCGGCTCCCGTCGGTTTCCTAGCCCCGGCCGACGAACGGCATCTTCGTCGCCATCACCGTCATGAACAGGACGTTGGCATCGAGCGGCAGGCCGGCCATGTAGACGACGCCTCGGGCGACGGCGTCGGCGTCCATCGTCGGCTCGACGTCCGTCGTTCCATCCGCTTGCAGGACGCCGTGTGCCATGCCTGCCGTCAGCTCGGTCGCGGCGTTGCCGATGTCGATCTGCCCGCAGGCGATGTCGAACCGGCGGCCGTCGAGCGCCGTCGATCGCGTCAGACCCGTGATCGCGTGCTTCGCGGCCGTGTACGGGGCGAAGTGCGGTCGCGGCACATAGGCAGAGAGCGAGCCGTTGTTGACGATGCGTCCCCCCGCCGGAGTCTGCTCCTTCATCAGCCGCATCGCCGCGCGTGTGCACAGGAAGGCGCCGGTCAGGTTCGTCTCGAGCACCGATGTCCAGAGCTCCAGGTCGACCTCCTCGAGCGGCGCCGTTCGACCGCTGATGCCAGCGTTGTTGAAAAGCAGGTCGAGGCGGCCGAACGCCTCCACGGTACGGGCGAACAGGTTCCTCACCGAGTCCTCGTTCCTCACGTCCGCCGGGACCGCCAGCAGACGTGCGCCGATCTTCTCCCCGTCCGCAACGGTCTCGTGCAGCGGCTCCGCTCGACGACCGGCGACCACCACGTCGTACCCGTCTGCCGCGAGCGCGAGCGCGGTTGCCCTCCCCACGCCGGTGCCGCCGCCGGTCACCACCGCGACTCTTCCCCCGCTTTTCACGCGACGACTCTACTGCGCCGATCCGGCCCTCTGGTCGGTGCTGCGATCATGTCGGCGCAGATGGAGCACGTCCGAATCGACAAGTGGCTGTGGGCAGCCCGCTTCTTCAAGACCCGAGGTGCGGCGACGGAGGCCGTCCTCGGGGGTCGTGTCCACGTCAACGGCGAGCGTGTGAAGCCCTCGAAGGAGATCCACGTCCCGGACACGATCGACGTCCGGATCGGCGAGCAGCAGTGGGTCGTCGTGGTGACCGGCGTGGCGGACAAGCGCGGATCCGCGAGCGTCGCGGCGACGTTGTACGCGGAGACACCCGAGTCGGCCGCCGCCCGGGAGCAGCGGCGTCTCGAGTCCAGGCTCTCGCGTCCGCTGGGCGCCGATCTCGGGGGGCGCCCGACGAAGCGCGCCCGCCGCCGCATCGAGGACCTGCGCCGATCCAAGCAACGCGGTCCTCGCGGCGGGGGCGGCTGACGGGGCAAGTTCGCGTCGGCAGCTTGACTCACACCATGCCGGAAGTCACCGTAGCGGTGTGCCGATTCCAACCGAGCCGATTGGCAGCATCCCAAGACCCCCCGAGCTGATCGAGGGCGCGCAGGCAGCGGCAGAGGGACGCCTCCAGAGCGATGAGCTCGAGGCGCTGTACGAGAAGGCTGTCCGGGAGACGATTGCTTCCTTCGAGGCGACGGGCTCGCCGGTCATCACCGACGGCGAGCAGCGCAAACCGAGCTTCGTCACGTATCCGCTCCATCGACTCGACGGCCTTTCGTCCGACGGTGTCGTGATCCCGTTCGAGGACGGCCATACAAGGCAATTGCCACGTCTGACGAAGGGTCCCTTCCGGTACCGGACGTATGCCCACTCGTACTTGGAGGGTGCGCGGAAATACGCGAGCCGGCCGCTCAAGCAAGCCGTGATCTCGGCCTCGGCGCTCAGCCTCCTCTACCCGCAGGACGGAATCCAGGACTACTCGCACGAGGCGTTTCTCGCCGACCTTGTGCGCGAGGCCGAGCTCGATGTCAGACAGTGCCTCGACGGTGGGGCACACAACGTCCAGATCGACTTCACGGAGGCGAGGCTGTCCCTCAAGCTCGACCCCTCGGGGCAACTCCTGCGCGACTTCGTCGCGCTCAACAACCGTGTGCTCGAGCAGTTCGGACCTGAGCAGCGAGAGCGGATCGGCGTCCACACATGCCCAGGAGGAGACCGCGACTCGACGCACAGCGCCGACGTCGACTACGCGGAGCTGCTGCCGACATTGTTCACCCTTCGCGTGGGACGGTTCTACATCCAGCTGGCGAGCGAGAGAAACCGCGCTGAGGTGCTGGAGATCATCAGAGAGTACGCGAGACCGGCGCAGCGGATCTTCGTGGGCGTGATCGATCCGATCAACCCGAGGTTGGAGACACCGGAGGAGGTGCGATATCGCGTCCTCGAGGCGGCCGAGTACATTCCGCCCGGTCGGCTGGGTACGACCGACGACTGTGGCTTCTCACCATTCGGCGACGATGCCTCGACAGGGCGCGAGACCGCCTTCGAGAAGATCCGGGCGCGCGTGATCGGCACCGAGTTGGCGTCCCAAGCACTCGGCGTTTAACGCTCGGGCCGGCAGCTTGCTGGTCAGCCGAAGGTGATGATCAGCTCGGGATCGTTCGGAGCGTCCTCGCGGCTGGCGGCGTCTTGTGTCGACGCGGGAGTCGAGTCCTCAACCGAGTCGCGAAGCAGGAAGCCGGTATTCGAGCCGGCGTAGAGCGCCTGCACCTGCGGAGCGACGCTCCACTCGAGCCAGACGTTCGCAGCGGAGGGCGAGACGGCGGTGGCGGGAGCCCCTGCCGTCCCGGGCTGATTGCTCCAGGTGGCGGCTGCCTCCGTCCAGGCGGCTGCCGCACGGTACGCCTGGATCGCGCGGCCGGCGTCCGGGTTCTTCACGAAGAAGCGCAGGCGGGCGTTGACGACGGTGCAGCCGACGGGCAGCGCCGGCAGGGCGAAGCCGAGGAGCGTGCGGCGGTTCCGGCTGCCGTTCCTGGACTGCACGTACAGGTCCAGGTCGGCGCTGTGCGTCGTGGCGGGCGACGCCTGGTCGAGCCACGTGTCGGCGTTCGCGATCACCGTCTGCGTACCCGGGCTCGCGCACCCGGTCGCCGGGCTGTTGCTTCTGGCCGCGAGAAAGTGGTTCGTGACGCCGCTGGCGTTGAGATCCAAGCTCGTGCCGACGTCGAAGCCGTCGGCCTGGAGGACCCGGATGCCTGTCGTCGGATCGTTGGCCAGCGCGTTGAAGCGAGCCGAAGCAGTGCCGGCGATCGAGCCCGGCCGCTGGTACGCGCGACGACCGGTCGCCGTGTCGTTGGCCCGGACCATGACGTAGCCGGGCTGGAAACCGACGTTGAGGATGGCCTGCGCCGTCCCGGTGCCTGCAAAGCTGCCGACGCGGACGGTACCGGGCGCGTCGTTCCAGAGGACGTAGTGATAGGCCGCGCCGCTCGTGTTCACCTCAGCGTTCGTCCCCACGGAAAACCCGTCAGCGTCCAGCGACGTGATCGACGTCGTGGAGCCGGTGTCGTTGTCGAAGTTGAACGAGCGGGTCATCCCGCCGGCGCGCTGAACAGGCTGGTTCGCCGCGGCCGCGAAGATCATCGCGTACTCGGGCGAGAAGCCGATCCCGGTGATCGAGCGGGCGGCACCCGTGCCGCTGTAGGCGCCGACCGCGAGCGTTCCCACCGACGCCCGCAGTGCGGTCCAGTAGTACGTCGTCCCGTTCGCGTTCACTCGCGTGTCGGTGCCGAGCGTGAAGCCGGTGGCGTCGAGCGACTGGATCAGGTTGGCTGCCAGCGCGGTTGAACCGGTCATCGGCTTGGCGGCGTCCCCGGACATCGTCGAGGTGCGGGCGACCGCGATCTGGGCCGCATCGGCCTTGACGAGCACGAGGTCCGGGTGGAAGCCGAGGCCGGCGATCGCGCGGTTGTCGACGCCGTTGCCCGTGTAGCTGCCGCTCGTCAGCAGCAGCGCACCGCTCGCGAACGAGCCCGCGGCCGAGAACGAGTTCCCCGGGTTGTCCGTGCTCGCACTGAACGCGGCGTAGGCGACGCCGCACAGGCCGAGGCAGACCCCGAGGGAGACGAGCACCGCTAGCGCTCCACGGTTACGCCTCCGAGCGGGCACCGCCCCTCCTTCCGGCGGAGGCCCAGATCCGGCGAAGCGCAAGGAGCGTCAGCAGGAACGCCGGCAGCGCGATCAGGAGGAGGCGACCGACCCGACTTCCGACCCGCACCGTCACGTACCCGAGCTTCGGCAGGCGCAGCGCCGCTCGACCGAGCTCGCCGTCCGCCGGGATCTGCCAGCGCTCGACGCCGGTGTTCGCGTCTCCGCGCGTCACGAACGAGACCGTCTTGGCGCGGATGGAGTACGAGCGGACGCGATGGGTGATCAGCCGGCCCTGGTCCGCAGGATCGCGGAACGTGACGATGTCGCCGATCCGGGCGTCCAACGGCGAGATCCGGTCGACGACGATCGCGTCGCCCGGGTGCAGTGCCGGCTCCATGCTGCCAGAGAGGACGGCCAAGGTCCGGTAGCCGAATGCCGTCGGGAGCGTCGCGACGGCCGCCGTTCCCACTGCGAAGCCGAGCGCGAGGCATCCGACCGTCCTCGCCACGAGCACGGCGACAGCCTGCGCCGTGCCGCGGTGCGAGGGCGCATGGACGACCGCCGTCGGCGCCGGGCTCACTGGTTCCTCGCCTCCCACGTGAACGTGGCCGTCCCGGACAGTCCCTGCGCGGCGGCGACGTTCTGTAGCGTCAGCCTGAAGCTGTAGGAGTGCGACTCTCCGCTCGTCCAGCTCTCGGGCGAGGCGGCGGTCGGGTCGACGAGCCCGGCGGCAGATGTCGAGGGGAAGGCCGAGAGCGTCCCCGAGTAGACGACGCCGAGGCCCGCGCCGACGTAGTTCGTGGCGTCCGGCGTGAAGCCGGCGCAGGAGTCGAACGACGGCGAAGCGTCGGTGCCGCGCGTGACCGTCAGCGTCAGGTACGGGGCCAGCGAGCCGGAGAGCGTCGTGTAGAGCCGGACGCTCGAGGCGAGCGAGCCGGACGTGGTGACCCGGACGCACGACGTGTCGGATGCTCCCGGGAACACCGATGAGAGGGAGAGCATGGCGCTGCCGCCGTCGTTGTCCGCGATCGCCACGGTTCCAGAGCTGATCGCGTTGCCGCCGTTTCCGGCGACGGCCGTAAAGGCCGCAAACGTCCCGACGACCACCGTCGCGGCCGTCGCCAGCGCGAGGACGATCGCGATCGGGGTGACCGTAACCCTCACGGCCGCCCCAGCGGCCGCACGGCGAAGCGGACCGACGCTTCGACCGACCGCGCCTGCCAGCCGTCGCGGCTGCTCCGTGGCAGCCAGGCTCGTGCGCGGAGCGTGCGCTGCTCGCCGGGGCCGAGGGTCACCGCCTTCCCTTCAGGCTCGACGCTCCCGAGCCGGCCGCGCGCCAGTACTCGGTCGCCGGCCGTCAGCTCGACCTCGAGCAGCGCATCGAGGTCCGGCGTGCCGGTGCGCACGCCGACCTGGACCGCGAGCGGCCGGTCGGCGGCGTTCCGTACGCGCACCGCGCCCGCCGCTGGCGGCCCGCCGGGCCGCAGCATCCGGCCGCGGAGGAACGCCTTCCCGGCCGGAGAGACGACGAGTCCCTCCGGGGGAGCAGCGTCGAGCGTCAGCTCGGCTCCGGGAACGACCCCACCGCCGTGGATCCTGCCGGTGAGCGCGATGGCCAGCGCCGTGACTGCCCCGGCGAGCAGGGCGGCACGGCTGATCCAGGGCGGCGTTCGGGTTGTGAGCACGCATGCCTCCGGCGACAGCAGGAGGAGCGGGCCGGGCGGCCCGCTCCTCCCGGTCGCGGTTCGGGCCGATCCTCTAGGTGTTCCGCGCCTCCCACGTGAACGTGTGTGCGCCGCTCGAGAGCGCGCTCGTGTGCGCGTTCGGCGTCGTGTCGTCGTTCTGCGTGATCGTGAAGCGATAGTCGACGTTGTCGTTCGTCGCCCACGTCGCGCCGCCGGACTTCCCGTCGTACCCTCCGGCGTACGTCGTCGCGAACGAGCCCAGCTGGCCGCTGTACGCCGTCGACGTCGGCGTGAAGCCGGCACACGACATGGTGCCGTCGAGCGTTGTCAGCCCGGAGCCGCGCTCGACCGTGAGGTTGTAGAGCGCGCCGTTCGTGATGCCGCTCGAGACGTACAGCTTGACAGCGGCGGTCAGCGAGCCGGTGTAAGAGACCCGCACGCATGCTGCATACGAGTCACCTGGCTTCTGGTTCGTTCGGTTGTAGAGCGTCGTTGCTCCGGTGTGCTGGTCGATCTTGACGCTGCCGGCGCTGATCGTGTTGCCGGTGTTCGAGGTCGTCGCGGTGAAGGCGGAGTACGTGCCGAACGCGGTCAAGCTCCCAAGCAAGCCCAGGATGAGCAGTGTCAGGAGAATCCGTCGTTTCCGGTCAAGGTGGGGAACGTGCATGGGTGAGAGGCTCCTCGGCTTGGCTTGTGGTCCGTGCGTCGCGTACACACCATTGAGATCGCTTCGGGCCCCCGCTCCCCTCGAAAGGGGGATCTAGCTTCGCCGCCCTCCCCCGCTGTGGGTGATGGCGCTCCTGCGCGGGGGGCGACGGGCGCGGGCGCCGCACGCGCGTCACTCGAACGAGGGGCCGATCACCCGGCCGAGCGCCGCTGATCGCGGCCGGTGCAACGTGAACTGAACCCTCCGCCGGCAACAGCGCTACTACACTCGGTCGAGTCGAGGGCACAGCAGACAAGGAGGTAGTCATGACCGTGATCCCCGACTCCGCACTCCTGGACGACCTCGCCGCCCGCGTCTCCGGACGCGTCTTGCGCCCCGTGGACGACGGCTACGACGAGGCGCGCCGTGTCCACAACGGGCTCGTCGACCGGACACCGGCCGTGATCATCCGCTGCCAGAGCGCAGCCGATGCGGCCGCCGGCGTGCGCTTCGCGCGAGCGGCAGGGCTCGACATCTGCGTCCGCGGCGGAGGCCACAACGTGGCCGGCCGCGCGGTCGTCGACGACGCGGTGATGATCGACCTCGCCGAGATGAAGAGCACCGAGGTAGACCCTGAGGCCCGGACGGTGCGAGCGGAAGGCGGGCTCGACTGGGGCGAGCTCAACAACGCCACGGCCGAGCACGGGCTCGCCGTCACCGGCGGCGCGATCTCCACGACGGGCATCGCCGGGCTCACGCTCGGCGGCGGGCTCGGCTGGCTGATGGCGAAGTACGGACTGGCGGCCGACAACCTGCTGGCCGTCGAGCTCGTCAACGCGGACGGCGCCGTGCTCGACGTGACCGAGGCGTCGGACCCCGACCTCTTCTGGGCACTGCGCGGCGGCGGCGGCAACTTCGGCATCGCCACGAGCTTCACGTACCGCCTGCATCCGCTGGAGATGGTCACCGGAGGGTTGATCGCCCACCCGATCGAGGCAGCACCTGAGCTGCTTCGCTTCTATCGAGACGCCGTCCAGGGCTGCCCCGACGACCTGACCGTGTTCGCCGGGCTCGTCCATGCCCCGGACGGATCGGGCCTGAAGCTCTCCGCCCTCGTCGTGTTCCACATGGGGGACCCGGAGCAGGCCGACGCGGACCTGGCGCCGTTCAAGAGCTGGGGCTCCCCGCTGATGGTCGAGGTCGGGCGGATGCCCTACCCCGTGATGAACACGCTCCTCGACGCCGGCTATCCGGCGGGGTCTTTCAACTACTGGCTGTCGAGCTTCACGCGAGGTCTTACCGAGGGCCTGCTCGACACGATGGTCGAGCGCTTCGCGTCCGTGCCGCCACCGATGAACGCGATCCTGCTCGAGCATTTCCACGGCGCCGTGACGCGCGTCGGCGTGACGGACACCGCGGTGCCACACCGGGCGGAGGGCTGGAACCTCCTCATCCCCTCCGTGTGGATGGACCCAGCCGCGACGGACGAGAACATCGCGTGGACACGCGAGACGCACCGCGCCTTCGGCCCACATCTCGACGAGGCCAGGTGGCTCAACTATCTCGGCGACGACCAGGGCGGCGACGCGGTCCGGGCCGCCTACGGGCCGAACTACGACCGGTTGGTCGACATCAAGCGGCGCTACGACCCGGAGAACGTCTTCCACCACAACCACAACATCGACCCGACCTGAGCACTGCTCTCCGCCGGATCGGGAAACGATCGACGCCGACGTGCCGGGTGGGACGTCGCGAGCTCGGGGCGAGGACCTCGTCCTGCGGGACGTGATCGACTCAGACCTGCCGATCTTCTTCGATCAGCAACTGGATCCGGAGGCCAACCGGATGGCCGCGTTCACGGCCGCGGACCCGACCGACCGGGGCGCCTTCATGGCCAAGTGGACGAGAATCCTGGGCGACGACGCGATCCCCATCAGGACGATCCTGTTCGAGGGGCACGTTGCCGGAAGCGTGCTCTGCTGGACGGACGAGGAGCTCGGCAAGCCGGAGGTGAGCTAC
Source organism: uncultured Actinomycetes bacterium (assembly GCA_963708005.1). Classification (GTDB taxonomy): domain Bacteria; phylum Actinomycetota; class Thermoleophilia; order Gaiellales; family Gaiellaceae; genus Gaiella. Next base: position 278,351 of record CAVPRY010000004.1, read on the forward strand.
ATGGACCCTCCGCTGCCGAGCGTGACCAGCCGGCGGTTGGCCTCAGCGCGGCTGCATCAGCTTCGCCACTTGACCGTGCAGCCGACGGGGGCGGTCTCCGCGATGGGCGGTGCCTGACCCGCGAGGACCGCGTCGAGTGCATCGCGAAGGTAGTTGGCCGTCACCGCCGTGTCGTCACGGTTGTCGTCGATTGCCCCGTGATACGCGAGTTGGCGATCGGGACCGAAGACGAAAACCTCCGGTGTGCGCTCGGCTCCGAGTGCGCGCGCCAGGGACTGGCGCTCGTCGCGGAGGTAGTCGAAGTTGAACTCCTGCTCGGCGGCGCGCTCGATCATGCGCTCGAAGGAGTCCTCGGGCTGGATGGCCGCGTCGTTGGAGTTCACGGCCACGACACGCACGCCGCGGTCCGCGTAGTCGCGCTGGATCGCTTTCAACCGCCCTTCCCACGCCTGTACGTAGGGACAGTGATTGCACGATTGCACCAGCGCGAGCACGTTCGCCTGCTCGTACTCGCCGAGGGAGTGGCTACGGCCGTCGACGCCGGGCAGCGTGAACTGCGGGGCGCTGAACGCTACGAATGTGCTCAACGAAGTGCCTCCTCGACTCGACCCGGGTCAACGGGCTCGATTATCACTCTCCGACAGTCGGGCCACGACGCTCGACGCCTCCCGTTTGCGTTCGTGGGAAGCCGCCGCGCGTCACGCTACCCGCTGCGTGACCACGAACGACGGCTACGAGAGACCGTGCGAACGCAGCCAGGCGGCGACGCGAGGGAAGAGTCCGCGTGCGTAGCGGTCGGAGCGAAGCATCTCGCTCGTCAGGCCCGTCCTCGTCTCGACGAGTGCGTGATTCCCGCGTGGGAAGACCGTGACCGTGAAGTCGCGGCCGCGCTCGGCGACGAGCGGCTCGAGCCGCTCGAGCGAGAGTCGCGGCGGCACGATGTGATCGAGGCCACCGTAGAGCCAGAGCGCCGGCATTTGTAGCGCGCGGATCCAGGGGATCGGGTCGACGCCGCCCGGCCCGGCCTGCTCGACCTGAGCGTCGACCTCGGCGTCGCTCAGCCGCTGCGGCTGCTCGCCCTCGCCGGCAAGCGTCTGGTAGAGATCGTTCTCGTCGGCCGTGACGGCAGGGCCGGAGAACGCGATGAGGAAACGGATCGCCTGCGCTCGCGTCGCCGCCAGCGGCATGATCCAACCGGCCTGGCTGTGACCCGCGAGGCCCACGCGCGCCGGGTCGACCTCCGGGCGCGCGGCAAGGAAGCGTGCCGCTGCCTCGGCATCGCGAGCGAGCACGTCGATCGCCGCCGTGGTCGGCGACTCGCCGGGGTAGGTTCCGCCCGAGGCGCCAACGCCACGTTTGTCGTAGGCGAGCACTGCGACGCCGTGGTGGAGGAGCAATGCCTGCAGCTCGGGCAAGTACTCGCGTGTCGTCTGCCCGGAGCCGGTGACGTAGGCCACTGCCGCGTGGCGCCCGGGACCGGGCGGCAGCATCAGCGTCCCCGCGAGTCTCGTGCCGCCACTGCGGAAGCGGACCTCGACGCTCCGCAGAGCGAGCCGGCGAACGCGCGTCCCTGCGATTGTCCCGCCGCGAGCGTCGAGGCGCACGCGTCCGCGGACGGGCGTGCGGGTCGCGAATCCGGAGCCGATGGCGAAGCTCGTCCCGGATCCGTAGAGGGCATGCACCCTGCCGGCGTCGAGATCGACGAGCCGCGGCGGGCCGTACGGGTCGCCGACGACCGCGAGCCCGCCTGTATAGAGGCGCACTGATCCGGCCGCCGCCGGGGCGAGTGCTAGCGCGAGAGCTGTGATCAGTGCGATGCGGAACATCGTGCGTCGACGCAGCAATGTACTGCGTCGACGCACGATCTGCAACACTGGCACCGTGCACCGGGACGACCGGCTCTTCCTCAAGATCGCGGCGACTGGCCAATACGTCGTGCAGATCCTCGAGCGACAGCTGACGCCGATCGGGATCCCGCCCTACCAGCTCGCTCTCGTGACCCACATCCGGCACAACCAGCCGGTCACGCCGTCGGCGATCTCGGCCGCGTCGGGCGTGCCGCCGACGACGCTGCGCGACAACGTGCAGCGTCTCGTCGACCGGCGTCTCGTTCGGCGCGTCCCCCATCCCGACGACCGCCGCTCGTACCTGCTCGAGCTGACTCACCGCGGCGAGCTGATGGCACGCGCCGCAGACCCTGCGCTGGTGGAGGCGTACGCCTCGCTCGAGCGGCTCCTTCCGCAGCCCCTCGCGCGCTACGAGGCCATGGTCGACGAGTTGAACGGCGCGCTGGAAGAGGCGCTCGCCAAGCCGAGCCTGCGGGCTCCTTCACCGCGCAGCCGCTGATGGTCAGGCTCGGACGAGCCACGTCTCGCAGCCGAGCCATCGCGACCGCAAGTCCCCACGGCGCATCGTGCACAGCCGCTCTCCCGTCGATCGGGAGTACAACACGGTGGTGTTCGAGTCGCTCGACTTCGCCTACGTGCCGACCGACGATGTCGACGCCACTGCACGACGTTACGTCGAGGAGCTCGGTGCGGAGCTCGTCTGGAAGGTGCGCGGGATGGGGACCGTCGTCGCGTGCCTGCGCCTCTCGCACGCCGGACCGGCCATCCTCCTGAGCGGCCATCTCGAGGGCACGACGCCGATCCTCATCTACCGTGTGACCGACTACGGCGCCGCCGTCGCAGCTTTACACGCTGCTGGTGTGCGGGACGTGCGCCAGCTCTCGATCCCGCATGGGCCGTGCGCGAGCTTCCGCGCTCCCGGCGGACAACGTGTCGGGATCTACGAGCTCACCCGGCCGAACGCCGACCAGCACTTCGCCGGACGCATCGACCACTGAGCTGTACCAGTTTCGCGCTCGTAGGCGAGCTCGCCGGCCCACCGCAAGTGAGCTTACCCGGTTCAGTTACATCGACTGGGGTGCTAAGTTGGCGGGCGTAGCGGCGGCTCGCCGCCGCGACCCAGTGGCGAGTTCACGACGAAAGGACGTGGATGCTCGAGGACAAGCCTGGTGCACAGAGGGTCACCATCCGTGACATTGCCAAGCGTGCCGGTGTGTCCAAAGGCGCGGTGTCGTATGCGCTGAACGACCGACCGGGTATCTCGGACGGCACCAGAGAACGCATCCTCGCCATCGCCGCGGAGCTCGGCTGGTATCCCAACCACGCCGCACGCGCACTCTCCGCGTCGCGCGCGAACGCCTGCGGGCTCGTGCTCGCGCGACCGGCGCGGACACTCGCGCTCGAGACCTTCTTCTCGGAGTTCTTCGCCGGCGTGGAGGCCGAGCTCTCCGCTCGTTCGATCGCGCTCACGATCCAGCTCGCCGAGGACATCGACAGCGAGCTGTCCGTGTACCGGCGCTGGTGGGCAGAGCGGCGGGTCGACGGCGTGCTCGTCGTCGATCTCCGTATCGACGATCCGCGCGTCGACGAGATCGTCCTGCTGGGTCTGCCGGCGGTCGTCGTCGGCGGACCGGTCGCGACCAACGCGCTCCCGGCGGTCTGGCACGACGAGGCGTCGGTGATGTTCGAGCTCGTCCGCTATCTTGCTGCGCTCGGCCACAGGCGCATCGCCCGGGTCGCAGGCCTGGCCGAGTTCGTGCACACGCACGTTCGAACGGCTGCTTTTGGCGAGGTGACCGACAGTCTGTCGGTCGCGGCGCACGTCATCTCGACGGACTACACACCCGAGAGCGGGGCGCGGGCGACGCGTCACCTCCTCTCCGACCCCTCGCCGCCGACGGCGATCATCTACGACAGCGACGTGCTCGCCGTGACCGGGCTCGGAGTCGCCCACCAGATGGGGTTCTCCGTTCCGGAGGATCTCTCGATCGCGGCGTGGGACGACTCGCTCCTCTGCCAGGTCGTCCATCCACCCCTGACGACCGTGAGCCGGGACATCTCCGCCTACGGCGTCGAGGCCAGCCGCCGGCTGCTGGCGGAGATCGACGGGGCAGGAGACGGCGACGTCGTGACCCCGCGCGGCGAGCTGACGCCGCGCGGCAGCACTGGCCCGGTGGGGGCCGTCCAGGCGGTCGGCCGCCGCCGAGGCAGCGCCCGGCGCTCCCGCTAACCGCCCGTCTCCAACGGCTCGGTTTGGCCGCCCGGGTGCTCCGGAGCTGAGCATCGGCACGCTGAACCGAGCAAGTAGTACTTGACACTTAACCGGATAAGTGATGAACTTCCGCCGTCGAACGAAACCGATGGGGGTTTCGTGATCGAGGAGCGGTGAGGCTCGTGACGTTGACGACCGATGGTCGACTCGCAGGGGGACAGCCCGCCGACCGGATGCCGGCATTTCCCTGGCTAGGCGCCAATTTTTGGTCGCGTGCAGGCGGTCCGCGCATGTGGTCGCGCTACGACGGCACGATCGTCAGGGACGAGCTCGCGGTGCTCGCGGAGCATGGCCTCAACGTCACCCGCTCGTTCTGCTTCTGGCCCGACTTCGTTCCCCAGCCGGAGCAGCTGGACGAACAGGTGCTAGACCGGTTCGGTGATTTCCTCTCCGCCCACGTGGAGGTCGGACTGGGAACGATCCCGACCTTCATCGTCGGGCACATGTCGGGGGAGAACTGGGATCCGGTCTGGCGCCACGGTCGTGATCTCTATCGCGACGTCTGGATGGTCTCGCAGCAGGCGTGGTTCGCCGCCGAGATCGCGCGGCGCTTCGGGGATCATCCCGCGATCACCGGTTGGCTCGTCTCGAACGAGATGCCGCTGTACGGCGGCAGCGGGTCGGTCGAGGAGGTCACCGCCTGGGCGCGGATCGTGATCCAGGCCGTGCGGTCGACGGGAGCGACACAGCCCATCTCCCTCGGGGACGGCGCCTGGGGCGTCGAGACGACGGGCGAAGACAACGGGTACTCGCTTCGTGCGCTCGCGCCGCTCGTCGACTTCGTCGGACCGCACTCCTACCCGATGCAGGACGACGAGCTCCGACAGTTCCTCTCCCCCGCCCTGGCGTGCGAGCTCGCGGCCGGCTTCGACAAGCCGGTCGTTCTGGAGGAGTTCGGCGTCTCGTCCGACTTCGCCTCGGAGGCGAACGCCGCCGCGTACTACCGGCAGGTCCTCTACACCACATTGCTCGCCGGCGCGCGAGGATGGATCGCATGGAACAACTCCGACCTTGACGGTCTCCGCGGCGAGGATCCCTACCGGCACCACGTCTTCGAGCTCCACTTCGGCCTGACCGACAGCGAGGGGCGCCCGAAGGAGCAGCTCCGCTCGCTGCAAGGGTTTGCCGACCTGGTGCGGGACCTCGCCGTCGACGGCTGGGCGCCCGTGAAGGGCGAGGCGGCGATCGTCGTGCCAGAGCACTTCGAGCGCCAGCTGCCGTTCAGCGACCCCGCCTACCGCCGCGACATCCACGACCAGCTCCTGCAGGCGTACGTCGCGGCGCGCGAGGCCGATCTTCCGGTCGCGTTCGCCCGCGAGCGGGACGGGCTCGGCCACAGGGCCACGACTGCTGATCGCCCCTTGCGCCAAGCTGCTGACGGCACCGGGCATCGAGCGGCTGCGGGAGCTGACGAGCGCCGGCGCCACGCTCTACCTCTCGTACTTCGCCGGCAGCACGACGAACCAGCGCGGCCCCTGGCTGTCATGGCTCGACGAGCTCTTCGGCGTCGAGCACCGGCTCCGGTACGGGCTCATCGACCCGATCGAGGACGAGGAGGTCGTGCTCGAGTTCGTCGCGGACTTCGGCGAGCTTCCGGCCGGGACGCGCCTTGCGTTCCGTGTCGCGGGGGAGCCATCGGCGCGCGCCCACCTCCCGGTCGAGCTGGCAGGCGCCGAGATCGTCGCGGTCGACAGCTACGGACGTCCCGCCCTCCTTCGCCACGAGCTCGGCGCCGGGCGCGCCGTCTTGTGCACCTATCCCCTCGAGCACATGGCCGCGCGAACGCCGTGGGTGAACCCGGAGAACACGTGGCGGATCTACTCGGCTCTCGCGTCGCTCGCGGGCGTCGTCCGGGAGGTCCACGTCGAGGATCCGCGAGTCCTCGCCGGCGTCCTGCGCGGCGGCTCGACGGACGCGGCGGTCTTCGTGAACTGCTCCGCCGACACGGTCTCGCTCGAGCCGGCGGCGCCGTCGCCGAGCGGCGGCGCGACCTGGCCGCTCGCGATCGAGCCGCTCGGCGCGGTTGCCGTGCGGCTCGATCGGCCCGCGCAAGGCCGGAGTCTCACGCTCACGGCCTCTGCACTAACGAAAGGGGGCAGACAGACGTCCGACCTGCAGGCCAAGGGATAGCGAGCAGACCACGAGCGCGGATGCGCCCAACGATCGCTGTGCCGACCGCACGACCACACAATCAGGAGGAATGAGGAGATGGCAGTTCGGAGGAAGAAGGCCATAGTCGCCCTCAGCGTGATCGCCGTTATCGCCGCGCTGGCGGCCTCGTCCTTGACCGCGGGCGCCGGGGCGTCCAACCAGGCGACATCCGCCCTGCCGCGCGCCGAGACGCTCTACACGTCGGGCACGGCGTGGGGACCGTTCACCCAGTTCAATCCGCTGCGGACCGGCGGGAACGCGACCGGCACGCTCGGGCTTCTGTACGAGCCGCTGTTCCGGTACGACCCGCTCCAGGACAAGTACATCCCCTGGCTCGCCACCGACGGCAAGTGGGTCGGCACGTCATACGTCCTGCACGTGCGGCCCGGCGTGAAGTGGAACGACGGCAAGCCCCTCACCGGCGCCGACGTGAAGTTCACGTTCGAGACCGGGAAGCTCGCGGGCTCGGAGCTCTCGACGATGTGGAAGACCGGGCTCCAGAGCATCACCACCAAGGGCAGCACCGTCAGCTTCGACTTCAAGGGCAGGCCGAACTACCTCGACTGGGACACGAACATCTACACGTTCGGGATCGTGCCCCAGCACATCTGGACGAACTACAGCGCCACCGAGATCACCACCGGCAACACCGAGCGAGAACTTCGTCGGCACCGGCCCGTTCACCTACGGCGCCGGCAAGGGGACCTCCGGCACGCTGCAGTGGAACCGGCGGAACGACTGGTGGGCGACAAGGCTCTCGGTATGCAAGATGCCGATGAAGTACCTCGTCGACATCCACAACACCCAGAACACCGCGTCGCTGCAGAACTTCCTCAAGAACGACATCGACCTCAGCAACAACTTCTTCCCCGGGGTCGACAAGGTGATCGGCGGCAAGGTCTCGACGTACTACAACAAGCCGCCGTACATGCTCTCGGCCAACACCGCGTGGCTGATGCCGAACACGACGAAGAAGCCGTTGAACGACCCGGCGTTCCGCCGCGCGCTCGCGATGTCGATCAACGTCGACCAGATCGTGACGGCCGACTACGGCAACATCGTCTCGAAGGCCAACCCGACGGGGCTGCTGCCCGACCTGGGACAAGTGGATCGACAAGGCCCAGGTGAAGAAGCTGGGCTTCAAGTACGACATCGCGGGAGCGAAGGCGCTGCTCGCCGCCAACGGCTACAAGGACACGAACGGTGACGGCTACGTCGAGAACAAGGACGGGTCGCCCATCAACCTCGAGCATCATCGTCCCGAACGGCTGGTCGGACTGGATGACTCGCGATCCAGATCATCGCCGCCAGCACCAAGGACGCCGGCATCAAGCTCACGCCCGCCTACCCCGACTACAACGGGCTCGTCGACGAGCGGAACGCGCGGCACGTTCGACCTCGTGATCAACAACGACAAGCCAGATCGGCCCGACGCCGTACACGTACTACGACTACCTCTTCCACCTGCCGGTCGCCGATCACGCAGACGTTCGCCAACTTCTCGCGCTATCACCGCGTCGGGGCCGAAGCCGTGGGCGCTCACGCTCGCGCTCAACAAGGTCGAACCCCTCGAACGTGGAGGCGGCGAAGGCGATCCACTCGAAGATCCAGAAGTACATCCTCGAGGACCTGCCTGCGATCCCGCTCTGGTACAACGGGATGTGGGCGCAGTACAACACGACCTACTGGACCAACTTCCCGAGCGACGCGGCGCAAGGGCTTGCAGAACGTCCCGTCGACGTGGAACGGGATACTCAACATGACGGGCATCGACGCGCTCGCCAAGCTCAAGCCCCGCAGCGGTAAGTAGACGCAACGCCATGGCCTGACGCCTCCCGGCTCCAGGCGGTGCTGCCCTTTCGAGGGCGCACCGCCTGGCCGCCGGTCTGTCCTGACATGGTTCCTGGCGCGACGGTCCTGGAGAACGCGTGATCCGCTATCTCGCCCGCAAGAGCTTCCTGTATCTGCTGACCTTCTTCGTGGCGGTCACGATCGACTGGGCGATCCCCCGGCTCATGCCGGGCGACCCGATCGACGGCCTGATCAGCAGGATCCAGGCGGACTCGACCGCGTCGCAGGAGCTGCACGGGTACTTCACCAAGTCGTTCGGGCTCGACCAGCCGCTCTGGGAGCAGTACCTGAACTTCTGGCGCGGACTCCTGCACGGCGACCTCGGGCCGAGCATCGCGTACGTCGGGTTCATCCGTCAGCGAGCTGATCTGGGCGGCGCTCCCCTACACCCTCGCCCTGCTCGTCCCCGCGATCCTGCTCAGCTACATCGCCGGGAACCGGGTCGGCGCGATGGCCGCGCGGCGGAAGGTGCTCGACAACACCGCTCTGCCCGTCGCGTACGTGCTCACCGCGACGCCGTACGTGTGGCTCGCGCTCGTGCTCGCCTACTTCCTGGCGTTCCAGTGGGGGATCTTCCCCGTCTCCGGCGCGTACGACTTCTCCCATACAGCCTGCGTGGACGTGGGAGTTCACACGGAGCTTCCTCTCCCACTGGTTCCTTCCGTTCCTGACTCTCTTCCTCGTCTCGTTCGGCGGCTGGGCGATCGGGATGCGGAACCTGATCATCTACGAGCTCGAGTCCGAGTACAGCAACTACCTCCAGGCCCTCGGCGCTCCGAGCAAGCTCGTCCGCAAGTACGCGTACGGCAATGCCGTGCTGCCGCAGATGTCGGGGCTCGCGCTCGCGCTCGGCGCGGTCGTCGGCGGAGCGCTCGTGACGGAGATCGTCTTCGGCTACCCGGGCATCGGCACCCTGATCATCACCGCTCTGCAGAACCGCGACTACTTCCTGCTGCAGGGTCTGTTCCTGTTGATCATCATCGGCGTGCTGATCGCCAACTTCATCGTCGACATCGCCTACGTGATCGTCGACCCGCGCACGCGCGCCGGGATCCAGGGGTCGTAGGTGGAGACGGCGGATTCCCGGACCGACCTGATCGCCACGCCGGAGCTCGCCGTGACCGGCGAAGACGCCGCCGCGGGCGCGCTCGGAGCCGCGCCGGAAGCGCTCCGAGACGCTGCACTTCGCGTTCCACAACTCGAAGCTCGTGATCGGGCTCACGGTGGTGCTGTTCTTCCTGGTGCTGGCCATCGTCGGCCCGTGGCTGACCGACGCCGATCCCGTTCGAGTTCGGCTACCCGCTCGGCCAGCCGCCGTCGTCCGAGTACTGGCTCGGCACGACCTCTTCCGGACAGGACGTCTTCGCCCAGTTCGTCTACGGGCTCCGCTCGAGCTTCATCGTCGGGGCGCTCGCGGCCTGCGTGGCCGGCGCGCTCGGAATGACGATCGGATTCATCGGCGGCTACCTCGGCGGCGTGATCGACGACGTCCTCAGCATGCTCACGAACATCGTGCTGGTGATCCCGACGCTCGCCGTCCTGATCATCGTCGCCGCCTACCTGAGCGTCGGCAGCCTGGCCTCGGAGGCGTTCCTGATCGGCCTCACCTCCTGGCCGTGGGCCGCCCGCGCGATCCGCGCCCAGACGTTCTCGCTCGCGGCGCGCGACTTCGTCAACCTCGCACGCCTCTCGGGCCGCGGGACGATCAGGGTGATCGTCAACGAGATCGCGCCGAACATGAGCTCGTATCTCTTCCTCACGTTCATCCTGCTGTTCGGCGGCTCGATCCTCACCGCCGCGACGCTCGACTTCCTCGGGCTCGGCCCGTCGCGGGTGATGTCGCTCGGTCTGATGATGAACAACGCCGTCTCGAACGCCGCGCTCCAGCTCGGCATGTGGTGGTGGTTCATCCCGCCCGGGATCGCGATCACCGCGATCGTCGGCGGCCTCTACGTGATGAACGTCGGGCTCGACGAGGTCTTCAACCCGAGGCTGCGCCGCACGTGAGCCTCGCGGTCGACAACCTGCGCGTCTACTACCGCACCCTGCGCGGCGACGTCCGGCGCTCGACGGCGTCACGTTCACCGTCGCCGACGGCGAGATCATGGGTCTCGCCGGCGAGTCGGGCTGCGGCAAGACGACGCTCGGCAAGAGCCTCATCCGGCTCGACGGGCGCATGCACGTCGTGGAAGGGACGGTGCAGCTCGACGGCGTCGAGCTGCCGATCGTCGACGACAGCGCCATGAACGCCTTCCGGTTCCGCGAGGTGTCGATCGTCCCGCAGTACGCGATGAGCGCGCTCAACCCGATCCGGAAGATCGGGCGGATGATCTCCGAGCTGCTCGACTCGCGCGGCGTCTCCTACGACGAGACGCTTCCCGAGCTGAGCCGCCGCCTCGCGCTCGTCGGCCTCGACGACAGCGTCCTCGACCGGTACCCGATCGAGCTGTCGGGCGGGATGAAGCAGCGCGTCGTGATGGTGCTCTCGACGCTGATGAACCCGTCGCTGCTGATCGCCGACGAGCTGACCTCCGCGCTCGACGTCTCGACCCAGAAGGCGGTCGCCGAGATGCTCGTCGAGTTCCGCGACCGGCAGTTCGTGAAGAGCACGATCGTGATCACGCACGACCTCTCGATCCTCTACCAGATCGCCGACACGATCCTCGTGATGTACGCGGGCAAGCTCGTCGAGAAGGCGTCGGCGACGGCGATCACCGAGGACCCGCGGCATCCGTACACGCAAGCTCCTGCTCGCGTCGCTGCCCGAGGTCGGCGTGCGCTTCGAGGAGCGGCGGCTGACCGGCATCCCCGGCAGACCGCCGTCGCTCCTCAACCCGCCGACCGGGTGCCGGTTCCGCGCTCGCTGCCCGCTCGCGTTCGAGAAGTGCGCCGAGGAGCCGCCGTTCGTCGAGATCGAGCCCGGCCGTTTCGCGGCGTGCTGGAAGGTCGACGGCTGATGCTCCAGCTCGACGGCGTCACGAAGGTCTTCAGGACGGGCATGTTCGGCGGCACCGAGCTGACCGCTGTCTCCGACGTGAGCTTCGACGTTCAGCCCGGCGAGGTCGTCTCGCTGATCGGCGAGAGCGGGAGCGGCAAGACGACCGTCGGCCGGATGATCCTGCGGCTGACCGGCGGCGACGGCCGGCGCGATCACGTTCGACGGGCGCGACGTCTCGAGCTTCGATCGTCGCGAGCTCCGTCGCTACTACTCGCACGTCCAGGGGGTCTTCCAGGATCCTTTCAGCTCGTACAACCCCGTCTTCAAGGTCGACCGCGTCCTCGGCATGATCCGGTCGAGCTACCTCCGCGGGCTCGGCGACGCAGACTGGAAGGCGAAGCTGCGCACATCGCTCGAGGCGGTCTCGCTCGAGCCGGCAGACGTCCTCGGCAAGTACCCGCACCAGCTGAGCGGCGGGCAGCTGCAGCGACTCCTGATCGCCCGTGCGCTGCTGCTCGAGCTCCGGTTCCTCGTCGCGGACGAGATCATCAGCATGCTCGACGCGTCGACCCGCATCGACGTGCTCAATCTCCTCGGCGACCTCAAGGCGCGCGGGCTCGGGGTCCTCTTCGTCACGCACGACCTCTCGCTCGGCAACTACATCAGCGACCGGACGGTGATCCTGCGCCGCGGGCGCGTCGTCGAGATGGGCGCGACCGCGAAGGTGTTCGCGAATCCGGCCCATCCGTACACACGAATGCTGCTGGCGTCGGTCCCCCACCTGACGGAGAGGTGGGACGCGACCGCGACCACATCTGACGCGCCCGGAGCCGCCGACGAGGACGGCGACAGGCCGCTGCAGATGCTCGACGTCGATCACTTCGCAGCCGTCTGAGGAAGACGATGGAGAGACCGGAGACCAACCTGGCCCCACTCACACTCTCGTTCATGAGCGCGAACTACGTGGCGAGGGAACTCGGATACGGAGCCGCAGACGACTGGGGCCCGTTCGACGACGCAACCAACGCCGCCTTCGAGCCGATCGAGTCGTACGGGGCACGTCTGGACGCGCTGCTCGCGACGATCGCGGCAGCGGGATTCGACGCGATCGATCTGTGGCTAGCTCACCTGAACTGGCGGTGGGCGACGCCGGAGCACGTGCGGATCGCACGCGACTCCCTCGACAGGCATGGGCTTCGCGTCGTCAGCCTCGCGGGCAACTTCGGTGCCACGCCGTCGGAGCTCGCCTCGGCGTGCAGGCTCGCGAACGCCCTCGACGTCCCCGTGCTCGGCGGCATGGGGGACGTGCTCCGACTCGATCGGCCGTCGGCCGAGACGGTGCTTCGCGAGCACGGCGTCCGCTTCGCGTACGAGAACCATCCGGAGAAGACGCCGCAGGAAGTGCTCGCGCTGATCGGCGATGCGGAGGATGTGCTCGGAGTGGCGATCGACACCGGTTGGTGGGCGACGCAGGGCTACAGCCCCGTCCAGGCGATCGAGGACCTCCGAGGGCGACTGTTCCACGTCCACCTGAAGGACGTCGAGCGGCCGGGCGCGCACGTCACGTGCGTGCACGGCACGGGCTGCGCCGAGATCGAAGCCTGCGTCGACGTACTCCTCGCATCGGGGTACCAGGGCGCGTTGAGCATCGAGCACGAACCCTACGACCGCGACCCGACCGACGAATGCGTCCGCATGCACGAGCAGCTGCAGGCGCGCTTGTCGGCGGCGAGAGGAGATCACGATGGTTAATGGAGCACTCCGCGTCGCGGTGGTCGGGTGCGGGAACATCTCCGGGCCGTACGGCGAGACGCTCGGGGCGTACCCGAGCGTCCAGATCGCCGGCGCGACGGACATCGACCCGTCGCTGAGCGCCGCGTTCGTCGGGCGCTTCGGCGGCGTCGACTACTCGTCGCTCGAGGAGCTCCTCGCCGATCCGGCGATCGACGCAGTCGTCAACCTCACATCCCACGGGGTTCACCCCCAGGTCACGGCCGCGGCGCTCGAGGCCCACAAGCACGTCCACAGCGAGAAGCCCCTCGCCGGGAGCTACGAGGAGGCGCGCTCGCTCGTCGAGCTCGCGGACGCGAATGGCGTTCGCCTGTCGTGCTCGCCGATCACGTTCATGGGGGAAGCCCAGGAGACCGCCTGGCGCCTGCTCGCCTCCGGTGCGATCGGCACGGTGCGCGTCGCGTACGCCGAGGTCAACTGGGGTCGAATCGAGACCTGGCACCCACGACCCGAGCCGTTCTACGGGATCGGGCCGCTCGCCGACGTCGGCGTGTATCCGCTCACGATCCTGACTGCGATCTTCGGCCCGGCCCGTCGGGTGACGGCGTACGGCAGGATCCTGCTCCCCGACCGCCTGACCAGAGGCGGAGAGCATTTCACGGTCCGGCGCGCCGGACTTCGGCGTCGCGGCGATCGAGCTCGAGAACGGCCCCGTCGTACGGCTCACGACGAGCTTCTACGTCGGCCAGCAGAGCAAGCAGCGCGGCATCGAGTTCCACGGCGACACCGCGTCGTTGTTCCTGTCGAGCTGGCAGGAGTTCGACGCGGCGGTCGAGCTGGCCCGCTACGGAGAGCCCTACGAGCCGGTTCCGCTCCCCTCGCGCATTCCGCGGGATCGACTGGGGTCGAGCTCTGGCCGAGCTCGGCGACGCTATCTCGGAGGGGCGACCGCAGCGCGCGACGGGGGCCCACGCGGCACACGTCGTCGAGATCCTCGACGCAGTCGAGACCTCGCGGATCGAGGGTCGCCCCGTGGATGTCACCTCGACCTTCGAGCCCCCACCCGCTCCCGCAGGCCTCGACTGAGGGGCGGCCCGTCACCCAGTAGACGGTCGCCCGGGAGCCTTCTCACGCTCCTGGCACCGTCTCGTTCCGGCCAGGAAAGCGGACGACGCCGCCTCGCCCGGACGAAGCTCTTCTCCGCGAGCCAGGGGATGGCGGGCGAGATCGTGGACGGGAACGATGTCCTCGCCGTCGAAGACGCAGTCGCGCGCTCGCTCGTGCGAGCCCGCCAGGGTGACGGCCCGACGTTCCTCGAGCTGAAGACGTTCCGGCGGATGCAGCACTCCATGCGGGCGAACCTCCCTGACGTGCGCGACCCGGCGCTCGTCGAGGAATGGGAGGCGAAGGATCCGCTCCCGCGGTTCGAGCGGCTCCTCCGAGACCTCGCCGAGCTCGACGACGACCGCGTCGAGAGCGTCTGGCGCGAGGTCGAGCGCGAGGTCGAGCTCGCGATCGAGCTGGCCCTCGCCGACGAGGACGCAAGCGCCGAGGACCTTCTGCCCGCGGTGTTCGGCCCGCAGCGGAGCTGCCCCGGCGCCCCGCGCGGAGACAGAGCGAAAGCTCGGCTTCGTCGCCGCGGTGCGCGAGGCGCTCGACCTCGAGCTCGAAGCCGATCCGAGCGTGATCGTGATCGGGGAGGACATCGGCAAGGTTGGCGGGCTCTCCCGCGCCACCGAGGGCCTCTACGAGCACGACGGCGCCGAGCGGATCCGCAGAAGGATCTGGAGCTGGCGACGCTGCCCGGGTCGGCCGAGATGGTGGCCGCCGTGCTGTCACTCATCCGGGGCTGAAGCGCCCATCTACCGAACCCGGAGACCCACGATGTGGGGCGGTTGACAGCCGCTTCTCGGCGGGCGAGGCAGCGTCCGCCGCTGATCCATGGACGCGGGCAGCCCTCAGCCGGACTACGCCGTCAGCACGAGCTTCGTCTTCAGAACCTTCTGCCCCGTCGCCGAGGTGACGTGGATCTCGAAGTCGACCTGTCCTTTCGTCACGCTCTGCGGGAGCAGGACGTAGAAGGTGCGGTTGCCGGCTCTGAGCTCGAACTGGCCCGAGCGCACGGTGGTCTTGCCCTGGGTCATCACAAGCCGACACACGATCTTCTGATTCAGGGTCACGCGGATCGCTGCCCGCTGCCGTCCTTTGACCTTGCCGGCGGGCCTCGTCCAGAGCACCCGCGCCTGGAATGGTCGTCGAACCTTCGGCGTGCTGGACGGGGACTGTGGCGAGGCGGCGGGAAGGGGCGTGGTCGCCGGCGCCGACGGCGGGTTCGTCGCAGGCGGAGCCGGCGGGTTTGGCGACGTTCCGCCACCAGGAGCGCTGTCGTTGTCGGCGATCGTGGCCGTCCCCGCCGCTCGCGCCAGATGAACGACCTGTCCACCACCGACGAAGACCTGGTCGATGGTGAGCCCGAACGTCTCCGGATCCTCGCTGACGTTGTCGTCGACTACTTGCACCGGAACGTTGATCTGAGTCTGACCGGCATCGATGATCCGCGGATTCGGAGGGAAGTAATCGGAGCCGACCTTGGCGGTTCCGTCGGTCGTCAGGATCCGCACATCGATCGGTAGGGAGCTTGGTTGGTCGATCGTCAGGGCGACTGTCGAGCTGCTCGCTGCCGCACCTTCCGTGATCGAGCCGTCCACGAGCCTGAGGACCACGTCGTTGTCGACAACGGTTCCCGAAGCGTCGACGTTGCTCCCGACACTGGCATTCAATCTGAGGTTGAAGCTCTCACCCGGTTCGTCGCCGGCGTCGTCGACGGCCGAAACCGTCACGTCCTGAAACGGATTGGCGGCGCTGAGTGTGAACGACGCCGGTGACGGTGTGCCGACATCGGCAACCCCCGAGGCGATGCTCGCCGTCACGGACACGTCTGTGAGCGGGTCGGCGCCGAGTCGCGTGACTCGAAACGTCGCCAGGCCACCGCCTTCCGTGGCCGCGGCGCTGCCACCCGGCGCGACGCCGACGCTGATTCCGGTCGAGTCGGCCGCCACGGGCGCGGCGCCGACGAGCAGGACCACACCGACCGCGATCAACGTCGTGAAGCAGGCGATGTGCCGGATGCGTGTCCAACCCCTACCCACCATTCCCATGCCCCCCACAGTACGGACCACAGTTCGGCCCTCTGTTCGTCGCTCGGTCAAGACGGAGAGCCTAGAGATGGGAACGGAAGTCGCCGCCGGTCCCGGAAGGCGGAGAGATGTCCAGGCTCTCGTCGAAAGTGGTCTTGCCGACGCCGTCGTAGACCGCGGCGGCTCCTTCCCCGTTCGTCAGCTCCCGCACGGTCTCGGCGAAACCCGCGTACGAAATCACCTCATCCGCGCCCGCCTCACGCGCGAGCTCCGCTTTCGCCTCGCTCGACGTCGTCGCAACTACGCGGCCGTCGCGCAGCTTGACCATCTGCGTCAACAAGAGACCGACGCCTCCTGCAGCGGCATGGACGACCACCGTCTCACCCGAGGCCACGGGATACGTCGAGTGCGAGAGGTAGTGCGCGGTGATCCCCTGGAGAAGCGCGGCCGCTGCGAGCTCGCTCGACACGCCCGCCGGCACTGGCACGGCGCGTCCGGCCGCGACGACGACCCGCACCGCGTAGCTGCCAGGTGCAGAGACCCACGCCACCCGCTCGCCGACAGCGAGGTCCGCGACAGCCGAGCCGAGCGCGACGATCGTCCCGGCTCCTTCCACGCCTGCGACCAGAGGCGGCGGGCCACCGTAGATCCCTTGCCGCTCGTAGACGTCCCGGAAGTTGACACCGATCGCCTCGAGCTCGACGAGCGCGTCGCTCTCGCCCGGCGTCGGCTCGGCCTCGTCGTCGCGGAAATCGAGGACCTCGGGCCCACCAGCGCGGGTCACGACCACTGCACGCATGCGGCTTCCTCTCAGTCGAGTGGTGTCACGGACAACGATCGGGGGCGACACGGACTTCCCGCGGACTCGACGAACACGTGCCGCCGGTGGGGGTTCGCGCCCGGCCACGCCGGCCTCGGTGCCCGAGGGCGACGCTACCGAACGCTAATCGTGTCGTAACGGCACGTGAGCGTTGGACTGCTTTGCTCTGGGAGTCCGTCCCCGGGCGCGGAACATCGGCCCGGCTGATTCGAATGGAGGCAGCGATGAGCGTGTCGAAAGGGCGTTGGGCCCTAGTTGGGATCTTCAGCACCGCCGCGGTGACCTGGCTCGCCGTGGGCGAGTACGGGAGCCACGCCTCGACGAGCACCGAACCGGTGCGAGCGACGGCCGCGACCACGTCGTCGGGCTCGGCCGTGTCGCTGCAGTCGCAGTACGTGGCCGTGGTGAAGCGAGTCGGGCCGTCCGTGGTGCAGATCGAGACGAGCGACGGGCTCGGGTCCGGGAACATCCTCGACCGCCAGGGCAACATCGTGACCAACGCCCATGTCGTCGGCTCCAACAGCCGCTTCACGGTCACCCTCGCAAATGGCAAGCACTATCCGGCCACATTGGTCGGGAAGTTCCTCCCTGACGACCTCGCCGTGATCAAGATCAGCGCGGATCGGCTGCGACCGATCTCATTCGCCTCCTCGAAGAAGCTGCAGGTTGGCAACATCGTCCTCGCCGTCGGCAATCCGCTCGGACTGCAGTCGAGCGTCACGGAAGGCATCGTGAGCGCGATCGGCCGCACCGTCGAGGACCCAACCGGTGGTGCGATCCAGGAAGCGATCCAGACGAGCGCCGCCATCAATCCCGGCAACTCGGGCGGGGCGCTCGTCGACCTCAACGGACGCCTCGTCGGCATCCCCACCCTCGGCGTCAGCAATCCCGACAGCGGCGGCGCCGCAGCCGGGATCGGCTTCGCCATTCCGAGCGACACGGTCTCGGACATCGCCAGGCAGCTGATCACCTACGGCAAGGTCGTCAACTCGCATCGCGCCTACCTCGGCGTGCGACTCGGAGACACGCAGGGCCAAGGAGCCTATGTCGGCTCACTCGTCGCCGCCGGCCCCGCAGCCAAGGCCGGTATCCGGGTCGGCGACGTGATCACCGCGGTGGCCGGGAAGGCCACTGCGTCCAGCGAGGACCTGTCCGCCGTCCTCGCCGGCCTCAAGCCCGGCCAGACGGTGAACGTCAAGGTCGCCCGCGCCAACGGCGCCACTGCCACCCTCAAGATCACGCTGGGCGAATACCCCGGATCGTAAGCTCCCCTCGCGGTCAGGCTTGACGTCGCCATCCGGACTGCTTCGGTGTCGTTGATTGCCGCGTGCCTATGAGCCGTGCCCGAAGAGCGCTCAGACGCGCTAAAGCGATCTCTCGGAGCTCGCGAACGAACACTTAGCGATCGCTTAACGATTAGTTGAAGCGCCTCTTAGGTTCGGCCCCGACGCTGGCCACGCCGTCACGTCCCGTGGCGACGACCCGAGCCAAGGAGTCGAATGTGAGCGACCAGGTGCACCTGCAGGCCGTGCCGGGAGGCACCGACCGGAACGCCGTCGAAGCCGCCGTCTTCGAGATCAAGCGCGTCATCGCCGGCCAGGACGAGATGCTCGAGAGGGTGTTCGTCTGCCTTCTCGCAGGAGGACACCTCCTGATCGAGGGCGTACCGGGCCTGGCCAAGACGCTGACCATCAAGACCGTGGCCGAGGTGCTCGGCGGCACCTTCCACCGCATCCAGTTTACGCCCGATCTCGTGCCATCCGACCTCGTCGGCACGCGCCTGTACAGCCCGGGCAGGGCCGGTTTCGAGACGGAGCTCGGCCCGGTCTTCTGCAACTTCCTCCTCGCCGACGAGATCAACCGCGCGCCGGCGAAGGTGCAGTCGGCGCTGCTCGAGGTGATGCAGGAACGCCAGGTGACGATTGGCAAGCAGACCCATCCCGTCCCCTCGCCCTTCCTCGTGATGGCGACGCAGAACCCGATCGAGTCCGAGGGCACCTACGCCCTGCCGGAGGCCCAGGTCGACCGCTTCATGCTCAAGGTGCGGGTCGACTACCCTGCTCCGGCGGACGAGCTGACGGTGATCGAGCGCGCACTGGCGGAGCCCGTGACGGTCGAGCGGCTCCTCTCGCTGGAGGATCTCGCCGAGCTGCAGCGCTCGACGCGGCAGATCTACGTCGATCCGGCCGTCTCCCGCTACGCCCTCGCCATCGCCACGGCGACGCGGCGCCTGTCAGCGGCCGGGCTGGAGGAGCTCGCGCACTACGTCGAGTACGGCGCCAGCCCGCGCGGCCCGATCAACCTCGTGCTCTCCGCGCGTGCGCTCGCCCTCCTGCGCGGACGCCGCTACGTGCTCCCGCAGGACGTGCGGGAGCTCGCGAAGGACGTGATCCGCCACCGCATGGTGCTCAGCTACGAGGCGCTCGCCGAGAACGTCGACGCGGATCGGATTCTCGACCACGTGCTCGAGGCGATTCCCATGCCGCACCTCGACCTCGCGCGTCAGGACGTCGCATGAGCGCCTTGCACGCTCTGGGTCCCGTCCGCACGCCGAGTCGCCCCGGGCCCGGCCCGCTCACGGGGCCGCTTCTGCGCAAGGTCGACCTCACCGTGCGCCGCCGCATCGACGGGCTGCTCGCCGGCGACCATCGCGCCTGGGCGCTCGGCGACGGCTCCGAGCTGGCCCAGGTGCGCCCGTACGTGCTCGGTGACGACGTCCGCCTGATCGACTGGAACGTCACCGCGCGCACCGGCGAGCCACATGTCCGAGTGAACATCGCGGAGCGGGCGGTCGAGACGTGGCTCCTGCTCGACACGTCCGTCTCGATGACGTTCGGCACCGCCGACAGGCGCAAATGGGACGTGGCCGAAGGGGTCGCTCTCGCGCTCGGCTACTTCGCCGTCAGCCGTGGCAATCGGCTCGCCGTCGCGACGTTCGGCGACCGGAACCCGGTCGTGACGCCGGCTCGTCAGGGCAACGGCGGCCTTCTCGCCCTGCTGCTGGCGCTGCGTCGAGAGCCCGACCTCGAGCCGACCGGCCCCACGTCGCTCGGGGCTGCACTCGGACGCCTCGGTCGTCTCGCGAGGCGGCGTGCCGTGGTCGTGGTCGTCTCCGACTTCCGTGGCCCGCGTGACTGGCGCCCCCGCCTGCTCCACCTCGCCTCGCGCCACCACGTGCTCGCTTTCGAGATCCGGGACCCGCGCGAGCAGGAGCTCACCGATGTGGGCGACCTCTGGCTCGTCGACCCGGAGTCGGGACGCCAGCTCCGGGTGGACACCCGCGGCGCCAAGCTCCGGCGGCGCTTCCGTGAGGCGGCAGACAGGGAACGGGCGGAGCTCGCCCGCGAGCTGCGCTCGGTCGGCGTCGCGCACATCTCGCTGTCCACCTCCGGCGACTGGCTGCGGAGTCTCGTCGGCTTCCTCCAGGCCGAAGGGAGGCGGCGATGACCTTCGCCTGGCCCCTCGCCCTCAGCGGGCTCGGCCTTGTCGCCCTCGCGCTCGTCGCCTACGTGGTGTCGCAACGGCGCCGCCGGCGCTACGCAGTCCGCTTCACGAACCTCGACTTGCTCGAGAACATCGTCGCCGACTCACCCCGGTGGCGCAGGCACATCCCTCCTGCCCTCACCCTGCTCGCTCTCTCCGCGCTGGTCGTCGGCGTGGCCCGCCCCGAAGTCGCCGTCGCGGTACCGCGCGAGGAGGCCACCGTGATCCTCGCCATGGACAGCTCAGGCTCGATGACGGCGACAGACGTTGCACCCGACCGCATGTCGGCGGCACGGGCAGCCGCGAGCTCGTTCGTCGACGGGCTGCCCGACGGCTTTCGTGTGGGTGTCGTCTCCTTCTCGAACGAGGCCGACGTCGTCGTCCCGCCGACCGACGACCGTGACGAGGCCCTACGCGGGCTCGAGTCGCTGGTGGCCGACAACGGCACCGCGCTCGGCGACGCGATCTCTCGCTCGGTCGACCTCGGACTCACGTCCCTGGACGAGCAGCCGACGCAGGGGAAGGGCAAGACGCCGCTGATCGTCCTGCTCCTCTCGGACGGGGCGAACACCACCGGCGACTACGAGCCGCTGGAGGCGGCCCAGAAGGCCGCCGATGCCGGCGTCCCCGTCTACACCGTCGCGCTCGGCACCGAGAACGGAACGGTCGAAGGGCCCGATGGCTTCGGCGGCACGCGCACGATCCGCGTGCCACCCGATCCGGAGACCCTCGCGAAGGTGGCAGAGCTCACCGGCGGGCAGTTCTTCGAGGCTGCCGATGAAGACGCGCTGCGCGGCGTCTACGACGCGATCGGCTCACAGGTCGGCGTCAAGGAGGAGAAGCGTGAGCTGACCGTCCTCTTCACCGCCGCCGGAGCCGCACTGCTCCTCGTCGGTGCCGCCCTCTCGACCCTCTGGTTCGCACGCCTTCCGTGACCCGACCGCCCGAGGGGAGGTGAAGAACATGGAGAACAGCCGCAAACCCAGTCTGTGGCTGCTGCTGTCCGTGCTGACAGCGGTGGCGGTGGTCGCGACGATCTGGTCTGCGTCCGCCCTCGCCGGCGGTGGCTCGTCCCCGTCAATCGACCCGACGACGAGGAGCGGCCCCGCCATCGATGTGCAGGCGAGAGACCCGAGCACGGTGCCGGGGGACGACTGCCCGAACGGCTCCGGCAGCGCCGGCGGCGACTCCGGCTCGAGCGACTCCAGCGCCACCGACCTGTAGTCGGCCGACGCGGCTCGGAGAGCCCTGCGGGCGCACTCCGAGCCGCGCGGCATCCGCTCCCCGCTCGTGGATCTCAGAAGCGCTTGAACGGTTCTTGATCCGCTGACGCCAGAGTCACATCGACGTGGTGAGGTGGAGGTCTCGAGCACCTCTCGAAGAAACCCCGATGAGGGGATGAGAGGAGGACCCGGCGGACATACAGTCGGAGGTGCCGATAGGCAACGGAGGAGCGTTTGCCGAGGCTGGAGGTTTCTGCTGGGACCTGCCAGCGAGCCTCCCTGCGGCACGGCTTTGGTGCGCTGAATGAGTTTCGCCGTGGCGCGATCGCTGCCGCGGCGACCGTTTCGGAGAGGATCGACATGACCAAGCTCGTGCTCGCCGTCGTCGCCCTGGCCACGGCGTCCGTACTGACACTCGCCGGCCCAGGCGCGTCGACGCCCGGCGCCGAGTGTCCGCCCGGGGACGAGGCGTCGCTCGCCGCTGCGGCGTGCTCAAACGTCCCGATCGTCCCGACACTCGACCCCGAGTACAGCCAGAGCTTCGTCCCGCCGCCTCCAACGCAGGCAGCCGGGCGTGTGCGTGCCGCAGCCGAGGCCCCGAGTGGTGCGGAACCGGGCTGTCGGCCGCTCCAGGCGGTCTTCTACGCGCAAACGGACTGGTTCCGTCTCGCGCAGAAGCTCCGCGGCAACGCCTCAGCGTGTGCCGACTACTACATCTCCGTGCCGCCGCTCGCGGCGGACAAGACGAAGCCGAGGCCGAACGAAGCTCAGCGGATCCGCGCGCTGGGCCCGCAGATGCACGCGATGGCGGACATCCAGTTCACCGCCTGGGGCAACTGGGTCACCACGAACAACGCCACCTGGTTCGACGCCGGTGTCGAGGCACGCCGCCGCATGCACTCCGCGGGGTACGACGTCACCCTCGGCGACCTCTGGGCTCTCAACGAGCTCCCCTCGAGCGTCCGGCGCGGCGACGGCGACGCGCGCGCCAATGCCCGCGACTTCAGCCGCGGCCTCTACCTCGGCGACGGGGCGACGCCGCCGACTGCAGGTCTCGTGTGGACCGTGGGGCTCGGGCAGCCGACCGCCGACCTCAGCGTCTACAAGCGGAACCTCAAGAGCTGGTTACGCGACGGCGAGTTCTGGGCCGACATGAGCCTCTACGTCAGGTTCTGGTCGCAGGAGGTCTACCCGGACGCACGCCGTTGGGGAGTGCCCGGTGCCGATCTGCAGACCCGCCGTGACGCGCTGAACGACTACCTCCAGCACGCCGCCGCCCTGGCGGACGTGAGCCCGGAGGAGCTCGCGGAGCCACGCGACTACCTCCGTCAGGCCTACACACCGCTGGCGAGCGCCGCGTGGCAGTGGACGAGCGGCTTCGGCTTCACCGCCGTCTCCCCCCTGCAGATGCAGCACTTCGTCTCGTCGCAGACGTACGCCATGCGCAACTTCTCCGGGTTGAGCCCCTGGAGGAGCGAGGACACCTTCGGCTTCGCCTGGGCGCCCGACAACCCCGGGCTGCCCACGGCGGACTTCGCTCGCCAGACGGGCGAGATCCTCGACCGGCTGGCAGCAGCAATCCACGACTCCGACGGCGGGTCGGGCGACGGCCAGGCCGACGACGTCGGCCTTGGCGCCTGCGGGGAGCTGCAGGAATGGTGTGACACCGACGTCGAGGGCGCAACGTTCAACCCGGCCTGGAAGCTCCTCTTCGGCGCCTGGAACTACGCGCCCGTCGCCCAGGACGCGGTGGTGACAGTGGACGAGGACGGCTCGGTCGGCATGAGCCTCGTCGCCACCGACCTCGACCGCGACCCGCTGACGCGGATGGTCGTCGACCCGCCCGCGCACGGCACGCTGACCGGCACGCCGCTGGCGCTCACCTACACACCCGCGTCCGACTTCAACGGCGCGGACTCCTTCACGTTCCGCGCTGACGACGGCGAGGCGAAGTCCGAGCTGGCCACCGTCTCGGTCACCGTGAACCCGATCAACGATCCGCCCACCGTCGGCCTGCGGGCGGCCGGCCCCGTGGACGAAGGAGCAGTTTCTGCATCGCTCACAGCCGACGGGCTCGACAGCGACGGCGACGAGCTCTTCTATACGTGGGACTCCACGGTCGGGACAATTGTGGGCACCGCGGCCATCGCCTCGTTGAGAGTGGACGACGGGCCCGCGGTTGCTCACGTCACGGTGAGCGTGAGCGACAGCCGCGGCGTCTCCGCGAGCGCCTCGCGCGACGTCGAGGTACGGAACGTCGCACCACGCGTCGATGCAGGGGGCGATCGGTCGGGCGCGTGGGGCGTTCCGCTCGAGCTGAGCGGAGTGGTGACGGATCCGAGTACGGCCGACGCGAGCGCGGGTCTCCAGCCGACCTGGACGTTCGGTGACGGCTCGCCGAGCACGCCCGGAACGAAGGCCTCCCATGCGTACGACCTCCCCGGCGTCTACACGGCCACCCTCACCGCCGCGGACAAGGACGGGGCCTCGGCGACCGACGAGGCGAGCGTCGCGATCGTCCCTCGGCCGGCCGAAATCGTCTACGACGGGCCGTCGGGCTTGCCGGCACTCGGTGCCGAGGTGTCTGCGCGGCTCCTCGACCGCGCGGATCCGGGCTCCGCGCGCCTCGGCGGACACGCTCTCCGCCTCGCGTTGGGCTCCCAGAGCTGCAACGCGACAACGAACCAAGCCGGGGTCGCACGCTGCACGCTCGGCGCTTCCCCGCTGCCGTTGGGACCGGCATCACTGGAGATAACCCTCTCCGGCGATGGCCTGTATCAGTCGTCTTCGCTTGCGAAGGACGTCGTGCTCTACGCCCTTCCGGACGGCGGCACGTTCGTCGTCGGAGATCTGACCGCAAACGGGGTGGTCACGTTCTGGAGCCCCTTGTGGTCGAAGGCGAATCAGCTCAGCGGCGGTGCGGCGCCCGCGAGCTTCCTCGGCTTCGCGTTCGAGCCGGCCGGCGTCACCTGCGGGGCCATGTGGAAAGCCCTGCCCCTTGGGCTGGGTGCTCCCGCGGAGGTGCCGGCGTACATGGCCGTCGTGGTCGCCGGCACGGTCACGAGGAGCGGCCTGACGATCGTGGGCGATTCGGCACGAATCGTCGTCGTGCGCACCGACAGGTACCGGCGGCTCGGCATCGGTCGCGGAACGGTGGTAGCCAGCGTGTGCTGATTGAGGGACGAGAAACTCCGCTCCGCGCGTAACGATGGATGTCAGGGTTGTCGCATGCTCCTCTCCGCCTCGCGGCGCACGTGGCGGCTCATGTCGTCCACTTTCCAACGGAGCTCCGCTTCGACGGAGATCACGCCGGGCACCCGTGCAGTGAGTCGCTCCAGCAGCGCTGCATCGCTCCGGGACGCGAGCAGCCCTCGCAGCTTCACGACGCCGTTCGTGACGTCGATCTCCACGTCGTGGAGCTCGTCCCAAAGCGTGCGCTCGAGGATGTCCTTCTCGATCTCCTGCCGGATCTCTGCATCCGTGCGCGTGAAAGCGCGCACGAGGTCGGCCCGGGTGACGATGCCTATGAGCTCGTCGCGCCTGAGCACCGGCAGGCGGTTGACACCGTGCTCGCTCATCAGGCGAGCGGCCTCCGAGACGCTCGTCTCGGGGCCGATGGTTATCGCCGGCGCGGTCATCGCCTCGCCGACGGTGCGCGCGGCCGCCTTGGCGAGCGCGACCGGATCGTCGACGCCGAGCCAGGCGAGCACGCCGCCCCGCCGCGGGCCGGGGTCGTGCTCCTTGCTCAGGATGTCCCCTTCGGAGAAGACGCCGATCACGTGGCCGGCGGCGTCGCACACGGGCATCCCGGAGATTCCGCGCGACACGAGCCCGGCCGCGGCGTCCTTGAGCGACGCCTCGGGAGCAACGGTCTGCACGTCCGTCGTCATGAGCTCCTTGACCTTCATCGGAATCCTCCTTTGCCGTACACGCGGATCGCCTGGCCGGCGAACACGGCCCCCACGCCAGGAGAGGCACGACCGGCCACGGGAACCAGTCGCGCATCTAGGTCGTTTCTTTTCCTCTCAGACTTGCCGATCCGGTCGAGTGCCACATCGGACCGCGCTCGTAGCCGCGGTGCGGGTTTCCCGCACGCGGAGCACCTCGAGCACAGCCCGCTCGAGGTGATGCGAGCTCTGCGTCATGGCCG
Source organism: uncultured Actinomycetes bacterium (assembly GCA_963708005.1). Taxonomy (GTDB): domain Bacteria; phylum Actinomycetota; class Thermoleophilia; order Gaiellales; family Gaiellaceae; genus Gaiella. The sequence goes on from CAVPRY010000004.1 coordinate 303,954, forward strand.
AGTGCCGTCCCCGTGTGTGCACAACGGTGCGCGTCGAACTGCTCGACTGGTGAAACCGCCGGTTTCAACCGTCGACCGGACCGCGTGCGGCCCACCTGAGGGAAGCGCGCCGTCGTGCTCGGCGAAGCTCGTCTGCGCCCCAGACGATGAATGGGAAGGTGGCCAGAGTGGCGAGTTCGAGCGGGCCGAGGGCAGCGGTGTGGAAGATGGGCTGGAGCGGCGGCAGGTAGATGACTGCTGCAGCGATGACGATCTCGAAGAGAATGCCCCAGAGCAGGAGCGGGTTGGTGCGTACGCCGACGGAGCGGAGCGAGGCGCGCTCGGTGCGCGACGCGAACGCTGTTCCGATCTGGCACGCGACGATACCGGCGAAGGTCATCGCTGTGGCTCGCACATAGTCGTCGTGCAACGGGCTCCCCTCTCCGACCTCGTCGCCCGGGCTCCATCCTGCCCGGAGCAGAACGGAGAAGAACCCGACGAGCACGAGGGCAGCCGAGATGAGCCCCAAGAACAGCCAGGCGCGGACGAGCATCTCCTTCTGGATGACTCCCTCCGAACGCCCTCTCGGCGGCCGCGCCATGAGCCCAGGTTCGGCCGGCTCGCGCCCGAGCGCGAGTGCCGGCAGCGTCTCCGTGCCAAGGTCGATCGCGAGGATCTGCATGACCGTGAGCGGGAGCGGGACGAGCCCTCCGGAGACGGCGAAGACGAAGAAGGGCAGCGCCTCGGGAGGGGCGTGCGCGAAGATGTAGAGGATGAACTTGCGCACGTTGTCGTACACGCGCCGCCCCGCCTCGACCGCGGCGGCAATCGACGCGAAATTGTCGTCCGTGAGCACCATCGTCGACGCCTCCCGGGCGACGTCCGTGCCCGAACGGCCCATGGCGACGCCGATGTCGGCGCGGCGGAGCGCAGGCGCATCGTTGACGCCGTCTCCCGTCATCGCCACGACGTGCCCCTCGGCGCGGAGAGCATCCGCGATCCGGAGCTTGGCCTCCGGCGTGCTCCGCGCGAAGATCAGCTCCGGCTCCTCGCGCAGGAGCCGGTCGAGCTCGGCTTCGCTGAGCGCATCCAGCTCGGTGCCGGTGACGACACGCGGGTTCTCGGCGATGCCGACATCGCGGGCGATCTGGACGGCGGTCAACCCCGCGTCGCCGGTGATGACGATGACGCGGATCCCCGCCGCACGACACCGGGCGACCGCGCCGGCGACGTCCGGCCGCGGGGGATCGAGCATCGCCACGAGCCCGAGGAAGGAGAGCGCCTGCTCCGCCTCCTCGCGGCGCTCGGGGAGCGGCCTGCCAGGATCGAGTTCGCGTCGCGCGATACCGAGCACGCGCAGCCCCTGCTCCGCGTAGACGGCCATCTGCCCCTCGACCGCCGCACGCGCGGTCGCATCGAGCGGGTGCTCGTGCCCGTCGGGCGCGACGGCGCGCTCGCTGCGCGCGACGACCTCCTCGGGCGCACCCTTGACGTTGAGGACAAGCGCGTCCCCGTTCCCGTCGATCGTCGACATCAGCCGCAACGCGGGGTCGAAGTAGAACTGCTTGCGCTGCATCCGCTCGCGCGTACCGACACGGACGTCCGCCCCTGCAGCGGCCGCAAACTCGAGCAGCGCGAGCTCGGTCGGGTCGCCGGTGGAGCGGTCCTGCGTGTCGCCAAGCTCAGCGTTGTTGCAGGCCGCGACGGCGCGGACGAGCGCGGCGAGCGCGGCGTCGCGTCCTACCGCCCGTCGCAAGTCGACGTCGCGGTCGCGCTCGATCGGCCCCGCCGAAGTGGCGAAGGCGATGACACGCATCCGGTTCTCGGTCAACGTGCCCGTCTTGTCCGAGCAGATCACGGTCGTCGAGCCGAGCGTCTCGATCGCCGACAGCCGCTTGACGAGCGCACCGGAGCGAGCAAGCTGGCGAACGCCGATCGCGAGCGCCAACGTGATCGTCGGGAGCAGCCCTTCAGGCACGTTGGCCACGATCAACCCGATCGCAAAGCTCGCTGCACCCGTCAGGGACAGGCCGGCGAGCAGGCCCAACGGGAGGAAGACCAAGCCGGCAGCAATGGCCACCAGCGCGATCAGCCAGGCGACCCGTCGGACCTCGCGCTCGAGCGGGCTCTCGTCTCGCTCGAGCCGCTCCGAGAGGGCAGCGATCCGGCCCAGCTCCGTGCGCATGCCGGTCGCGAACACGAGTGCCCGCGCCTCCCCCCCGGTCACCATCGTGCCGCTGAAGACGAGGTCGCGTGCCTCGAGAAGCGGACCGTGGTCGACGAGCTCGGCCGAGCGATAGGCGGGGAGCGACTCGCCGGTCAGCATCGAGAGGTCAACCTCGAGCGCCCCCTCGAGCAGACGCGCGTCGGCCGAGACCCGGTCGCCCGCCTCGAGCAGGAGCACGTCTCCGGGCACGAGCTCGCGTGCCTCGACCTCCTGGCGGTGGCCATCGCGGATGACCGCGGCGCGCAGCGGCAAGTATCGCTTCAGCGCCTCCACGGCCCGTTCCGCTTGCTGCTCCTGCCCAAACGCGAAGAGCGCGTTCAGGACGATCACGGCCACGATCGCCCCTGCGAGCACCGCGGACACGGCAACCAAGGCGAGAGCGGCGGCGACCCACAAGAGCAGCGCGAGTGGGTGTGTGAACTGGCTCGTCAGTTCTCGAGGCCACCGACGCCGCCCGCGCCGCCGCAGCTCGTTCGGGCCGTAGGCCACGAGGCGCCTGCGCGCCTCACGCTTGGAGAGTCCGCTCGGTGACGCCCGCAGATGCCGCAGCAGCACCGCCGCAGGCTCGAGTGGGTCGCTCCGGCCGGGCTCGCCGACTCCAACCTCATCGATCACCGGACGCCTGCCAATCTCGTGGCGGTCACGTCACGATCCAAGCGAATTCGCCCCGAGATCACATCGGCGGAAACCCCTCAACAGAAGCTCGTCTCCCTCATCGCTGCCTGACAGGTTCGGTTTCGTTCTGGGCCAGCGGCGAGCCTGACAGCTGCGCCCGGGGCGCTCGGTACTTCCCCGAATGGGCATGCGCGGATCGTCCGATGCGGCGAACACCACCAACGGCCATCGTGGAAGCACGTTGGAGTTGTCTCTTGTCGCACACAGCGAATTTTCATGGGTTGGTCCTCGATCTCCTCGAGAGGGGCGCAGCCGAGGGGTGTCTCCAACTCTCCGAGGTCGAGCACCTGGTCGAGTCCTTGGATCTGGACGAGAGTGGTGCGGCGGCGCTCTTCGACGAGATCGCCGCCAGCGAGATCGTGCTCCGTGACGACTGCGGCCGGGAGCAGCCCGAGGCGATCTACGTCAACGGCCAGCTCGCGGAGACGACGACCGATGCGCTGCAGCTGTTCTTCCGCGATCTGTCGCGCTATCCGCTTCTGACAGCCGCGCAAGAAGTGGCGCTCGCCAAGCGCATCGAGCGAGGCGACATGGCGGCGAAGCAGCAGCTGATCAATGCAAACCTGCGCCTCGTCGTCTCGATCGCCAAGCGCTACCAACGCCGAGACCTGGCGCTGCTCGACCTGATCCAGGAGGGTGTGCTCGGCCTGATCCGCGCTGCGGAGAAGTTCGACTGGCGCCAGGGGTTCAAGTTCTCGACGTATGCGACCTGGTGGATCCGGCAGGCGATCCAGCGAGGAATTGCGAACCAATCGCGAACGATCCGACTGCCCGTTCACCTCGCCGACCGGGAGCGGCAGATCGGCCGCGTGCAGGCTGAGTACGTTGCCCGCCGAGGGCGGCAGCCGACCGACGCCGAGATCGCCACAGAGCTTGGGCTGCGGCTCGAGGAGATCGAGCGAGTGCGCCACGCGGCCCGCTCCGTGGCCAGCCTCGACCAGCCGGTCGGCGAGGAGGAGGGAGGCACGCTCGGCGACGTCGTCGCCCACGCGGTGGCGGAAGAGCCGATGGAGGAGATCCACATCAGCCTTCGCCGTGACGCGCTACGCCGCGCCCTCGCGACCCTGCCCGCCGAGGAACGCCGCGTGCTCGAGCTCCGCTACGGGATCGACGGGGACACGACGCCCCTCTCCCTCACCGAGGTAGGCCGGCGGCTCGGCATCAGCACCGATCGGGTGCGGAAGCTGGAGGCCGAAGCTCTGGAGCGGCTAGCGCTCGAGCGCGAGATCGCCGCCCTCGCCGAGGAGGCAGCATGAACGGCGATGTGCTCGATGACACCGCGGCGAGCGTGCTCCGGGTCGACATCCCGATCGGACCCGGGCTCTCAGGCAACCTCGTCGTTCCCCCGCGGGCCATCGGCGTCACGCTGTTTGCGCACGGAAGCGGCTCGAGCCGCTTCAGCCCCCGCAACCGCTATGTCGCCGAGGAGCTCAACCGCCGCAGGATCGCGACGCTGCTCTTCGACCTCCTCACACCGGAGGAGGAGGCGGATCGTGCCAACGTGTTCGACGTCGAGCTCCTCGGCGACCGCCTCGTACAAACGACCAAGTGGCTGCTGGAGCAGCGAGCAGCCGAAGCGCTTCCTCCCTGCTTCTTCGGTGCCAGTACCGGTGCGGCAGCGGCTGTCGCCGCCGCGGCACAGCTCGGTTCGGCCGTGCACGCCGTCGTCTCCCGGGGTGGCCGCCCGGATCTCGCGTACACACACCTGGCGCGGGTCGCCTCCCCCACACTGCTGATCGTGGGCGGCAACGACGAAGTCGTGCTGGAGCTCAACCGCCGGGCGCTCGCCGAGCTCACCTGCGAACGACGGCTCGCGATCGTGCGCGGCGCGGGCCACCTGTTCGAGGAGCCGGGGACACTCGAGCGTGTGGCAGTGCTCGCCGGCGACTGGCTCTCGGGTCATCTCGCGGTGCGCGACGTCCGCGCGACCACGCGCAGCGAGGTCGAGATCGTCGACCCCGTCGACACGCCGTGAATCCCGGCCTGACACTCGGGCGCATCGCCGGCATCCGCATCAGCATCCATTGGAGCTGGCTGATCGTCTTCGCGCTCATCACCTGGACGCTCGCGGCGTCGGTTTTCCCAGAGCAGAACCCGGGGCTCTCCGACGGCGCCTACGTTGGGATGGCGCTCGCGGCCACGGTCGTCTTCTTCGGCTCGCTCCTCCTGCACGAGCTGGGGCACGCGCTTCAGGCGCGCCGGGAGCGGATGGAGATCGACGGCATCACGCTGTGGCTGTTCGGCGGTGTCGCGGCCTTCCGCGGCGACTTCCCGTCCGCACCGGCGGAACTGCGGATCGCCCTTGCGGGCCCACTCGTCACCGCAGCGCTGACGGCCGGCTTCGCAGTCCTCGCCGGGCTGGGACTGCCGGAGGTTGCGGACGGCGTCGTCGCCTGGCTCGCCGTCATCAACCTCGTCCTGCTCGTGTTCAACCTCCTCCCCGCGCTGCCGCTCGACGGTGGCCGCGTGCTCCACGCTCTCGTCTGGCAGGTGAAGAGCGATCGCCGCCTGGCGACAACGGTGGGCGCCGGCACCGGGCGGGCGCTCGCGTTCGTGCTGATCGCCGGCGGTCTCGCCCTCGTTTTCGCGGGGGCGGGAGTGAGCGGCATCTGGTTCGCCTTCCTCGGGTGGTTCCTCCTCCAAGCAGCAACCGCGGAGAGACGTGAGCTCGTCCTCCATGACGCCCTCGGCGACCTCCGCGTGGACGACCTGATGGTGCACCGACCCGTAACCGCGGCCGCGGACCAGACACTCAGCAGCTTCATGGACGACGTGGCCCACGTCCACCGGTTCACGACGTATCCGGTCCTCGCGGACGGGCGCGTCGTGGGCCTGCTCCCGTTCGCCCGCGTGGCCGCAGCACCTCGGGCCGGCTGGGACGAGCACCACGTCCGCGACTGCATGATCCGCCTCGAGGACGCTCCGGCCGTGCACCCGGAGACTCCGTTGCTCGATGCCCTGCAGGAGATGCAGGCACACGGCGTCGACCGCACGCTCGTGCTCGCGCACGACGAGCTCGCCGGGCTGCTCTCCATCACCGACGTCGGACGGGTCGTCTCCGCGGCGGCGGCGACCCGTCGGGATCGCCGGCCGTGACCGCGCCGCGCCCGCGCCGGCTGACCCGGCGAACCACGACCGAGCTCATGCTCTTTGCGGGCCGGTCGAATCCCGCGCTCGCGTCGGCAATCGCAGTCCGTCTCGGCATCGAGCTGGGCGATGTCCGCCTCGAGACATTCTCCAACGGCGAGGTCTACTGCCGCTACGGCGAGTCGATCCGGGGCGCGGACGTCTTCCTCGTCCAGTCCGGCTCTCCGCCGGTCAACGACCACGTCCTCGAGCTGCTCGTGATGATCAACGCAGCGCGGCTCGCCTCGGCGCACCGGATCACTGCCGTGGTGCCCCTCTACCCGTACGCGCGGCAGGACAAGAAATCAGCCGCGCGGGAACCGATCAGCGCGCGACTGCTCGCCGACATGCTGCAGGCAGCGGGGGCAGACCGCGTGTTGACGATGGATCTCCACGCGGGGCAGATCGTCGGGTTCTTCGGAGTTCCTGTCGACCACATGACCGCGCTCCCGCTCTTCGCACGTCACTACCGGCGCCGTCGGCTGCGCGGCGAGGACGTCGTCGTCGTGTCGCCCGATCTCGGCCGCGTGAAGGCGGCGCGGCGCGTCGCGCGCATGCTCGACGCGGGCTTCGCGATCGTGACCAAGGTGCGACCGGAGCACGAGCAGGCCGTGGCGGCAGAGGTGATCGGCGACGTGCGCGACAAGCACGTGGTGGTCGGCGACGACATGATCGTCTCGGGTGGCACGCTCGCCGCAGCGGCGGCCGCTCTCCTCCAGGTGGGGGCACGGGACGTGCGCGCGTTCGCGACACACGCCCTCTTCACGCCTGACGCTTCAGAGGTCCTGGCCGGGCCTGCTCTCGTCGAGATCGCTGTGACCGACACCGTCGCACTGGACGGGATGCAGCTGTCGCCGCGCGTCACCGTCGTCAGCGTCGCGGGCTTGCTGGGAGACACCATCCGGGCCGTGTTCGAGAACCGCTCGGTCTCCGGCATCTTCGCCGGCGAGAACGAGCTGTTCTGACGGGAACGGCATGGGCAAGCCAGCGGTCTGCGCTGCGACGAGCCACAGGCCGAAGAGGTGGCCGTCAGCCTGGCGAGAGCGTCTGATCGGGCAGGGTTCGCGGTGCTGCTCGGCGTTGGGCTCGGCGCGTCGATGGTCGCGGCGGTGCTGGGGCTGAGAGATCACACTCGGCGACGGAGGCGCACGCCGCTCCCGGAGGAAGAGGACGCCCGCGAGCTGCCGCCATCACGCCTGTCGAGGTGCGGCACCGAGTCGCGGATCTCGCCGCGCACGCCACCCAGCGGCCGGGATCCCACGCGGGCGAGCCCAGGTCGACTCAGCGGCGACGCGCCGGCCTGCGCGAGGGGCGCTGCACCCGCTTCGGCAACGACCGACTTTGATCTTCCTGCTGTCCTCGGCCGTGAGCTGGTGGCGGTGGAACCTCGGGCAAATGGCGATGCCGTCGTACGCCACGACGCGCCGGATTGCATCGCCGCTGACGGTGAGGTGGCGCCGTCGTCGCCGTGGCAGCAAGTAGGGGTTCGCGCGACGACGGCGCAGACCTGGTGTATGGGCTCGGCTGCTCGCAGGGCGGCCGCGGTCTGCTGCCTGCTCGCGGGCGCGGTCGCCGATCGTCGGCCGCACCAGCACCTTGGCCAGGTCGCGGACGTAGCCGTCTCGGCCAGAGCCACAAGGCCCTTCTCCTCGATACGAGCCTCCTACGCCGTCGCGAAGTCGACCATCGTCGCAAGATCGCGTCGATCGGGTCGGCGCACGAGGCGAGCCCGCATTGCCACCGACCGCGGTCTGCGCTGCGACGAGCCACGGGCCGCAGAGGTCGCCGCAGCCTGCACCGGCGAGAGCGCCTTTTATCGGGCAGGGTTCGCGGTGCTGCTCGGCGTTGGGCCAGGCGCGTCGATGGTCGCGGTGCTCGTATCTCAGAGAACACACGCGGCGACGGAGGCGCACGCCTCTACCGGAGCACGCCTAGCCTCGCGATCGCCACCCGTCGCCGGGCGCGTTCCGCGAGCCTGCAACGGGCGGAGTCCCTCGAGACGTGGCCGCCACCTCGGCCGTGCCACCCAGCCGGGAGGCGTACTCGGGTGCACTCAAGCCGCCGGTCTTGCTCAGATCCCGTCGCGGCTGCACAGTGAGACGGGTGGAGGGTCCGGCGCTCGACGGGCGTTCGCTACGGCGGAACGCTAGTCGGGTCGGGGATGGTGCCATGCCCCCTGGTCGGGTGGGTGCCGCCCTCCACGTCTACCGGTCCCCAACCAACCGATGGGGTGAACCGGCTCGCTGGGGGAAGCCGGAGACACAAGCGTCGCGAACGGGACGATCGCGAGCTGACCGGCTTGAGCGCGCCGTTTGCGGACTCAGTGGACGGTTGTTCGGCGAACGAGCTGTACCGACTCGGAACGTCGGCGTCAGTGGGTCGGCGGAGGGGTTTGGAACTCGTCCAGCAGGGCGACGATCTCCCCGTTCTCGACCGGCGTGAAGAGGTCGTACCAGTACCCGACCGCGCCGAAGTCCTCGATCTCGTACGGGCATACGACCTCGTCCGCCTCGTGGGCGAGAAAACGGAGGCTCTGCGAGGCGCCGACCGGCACCGCGACGAGGACGCGGGCGGCGCCCGACGCGCGCGCCCACCGAACGGCGGCCACCATCGTCGCGCCCGTCGCCAGACCGTCGTCGACCAGCATGACCGTCCTGCCGTGCAGGTCGAGAGGCCGGTGGCGCTCGTGGAGGATGCGGTCGAGCGTGTCGGCCTTCGCTTGCGCCTGCCCGATCACGCGACGGAGCTCGGCCTCGCCGAGGCCGTCGTGCGAGCGGAGATAGACGCCGTCCAGGCCCGGCGTGACCGCTCCGATGCCGTACTCCGGTTGCCACGGATGCCCGACCTTGCGCACCGCGAGCGCGTCGAGCGACAGCCCGAGGCGCCGCGCGACCTCAGCGGCAACCGGGACCCCGCCGCGGGCCAGGCCGACGACGACCGCGTCTCCGAGCGGACGGCCCTCCAATGCTGCCGCAAGCTGCCGGCCGGCATCGAGACGGTCGCGGAAAGGCACGGTCACGGCACGAATGGTGAGCGTCCGATCCGTCCAGTGCATCGTGCGAACTCCTGATCTGCGCGGTAGAACTACGGATCCACGAAAACCGGAGGAAAGTCCATGACCCGAAGCCTGCTCTTCCTCCAGGCGAAGCCCGGCCATGGAGGAGAACTCCTGCGCATCCTCGAGCAGCTCGGCGTGCTCGCGGTCGTGAGCGACCAACCAGGCTTCCTCGACGTCGAGGTCGCGACCTCCGTCGACGACGAGGACGATGTCGTGATCGTCGGCTCCTGGGCGAGCACGGAGCACTACGAGCGGTGGCTCGCCGGCCCGCTCCCCGGACAGCTCCTGCCGCAGATCGAAGACCTGCTCGCGACGGAGCCGGTGAGCCGCGTCTACCGCATCGTGGAATCGGTCAGCTGAGCCGTTCCCAGGAAGGGTGGTCGCGACCGGCCGTGGGCGCGACGACCACCTGGAGCCCACTCGACGAGCCGGGCTCCGAGAGCAATGTCTCGTGGCAGCGGCGGCGAATGGCGCTAGCCTTTCACCACGCCAAGCGGCCGGAGCCGGACGACGCGGCGTGCGAGCCCTGCTGCCTCGACCACGTCGACGACACGCTCGACGTCCTTGTACGCGAACGGTGCCTCTTCAGCCAGCCCCTTGTTCGACGGGCAGCGCACGACGATCCCGTCGGCCTCGAGACGTCGGCGCAGCTCCCCGCCCCCGATCTGGCGGCGTGCGCCGGTGCGCGACAGCCGCCGCCCCGCGCCGTGACAGGTCGTCCCAAACGAGAGCTCCATCGCTCCGGGCTCCCCCGCGAGGACGTAGCTCGCCGTGCCCATGCTCCCCGGCACGAACACCGGCTGGCCGACGGCACGGTGTGCCGTCGGGATCTCCGGCGCGCCGGCGGGGAACGCCCGCGTAGCACCTTTGCGATGGACGCAGAGCTGTCGATCCTGGTGCGTCTCGATCTTCGCCACGTTGTGCGCGACGTCGTAGACCTGGCGCGTGCCGGCGGCCGCAGGCTCGCCGAGCACCCGCCCCACCGCCTCTCGCACACGATGCGCGATCATGTGCCGGTTCGCGAACGCGAAGTTCGCGGCCGCCGCCATCGCCGAGAAGTAGGCCTGGCCTTCCGGCGAGGAGAACGGCGCGCAGGCAAGCTGCCGGTCGGGCAGCGTGATCCCGAGCCGTCGGATCGCAGCATCCATCGCACGCACGTGATCCGTGCAGACCTGGTGTCCGAGCCCTCGCGACCCCGAGTGGATCAGTACCGCCACCTGCTGCTCGCGCAACCCGAACGCGGCAGCGGTCGCTTCGTCGAGGACCCGGTCGACGCGCTGCACTTCGATGAAGTGGTTGCCTGACCCGATCGTTCCCACCTGGCCGGCGCCTCGTATGTGCGCCCGCTCGGAGACGGATGCAGGGTCCGCGGCCGACAGACAGCCTCCGGACTCCGTGTGCTCGAGGTCGTCCTCGGTCCCGATCCCCAGCTCCCGCACGAGGAGGCTCGGGCCCTCGACGAGGAGCCGGTCGAGCTCAGCGTGAGTGAGGTGAAGTTCGCCGTGTCTGCCGGCCCCGGCCGGGACGGCGCGCGAGATCTCATGGACCAGCGCCTCGATCCGGCGTCCGAGGTCGTCGGCGTCGAGGGGGAGCGCGAGCAGCCGCACGCCACAGTTGATGTCGTACCCGACGCCACCTGGGGAGATCACGCCGTCGGGCAGCGCGGTCGCCGCCACGCCACCGACCGGAAAGCCGTATCCCTGATGGATGTCCGGCATCCCGAGCGCAGCGTCGACGATCCCCGGCAACGTGGCCACGTTCTGGAGTTGCTCGAGCGACCGATCGCCGCGTATCGACTCGAGCAGCACCTCGTCCACGAATATGCGCGCCGGGACGCGCATGTCGGGGCGCGCGGCAGCCGGTATCTCCCACAGGGTCGCGCTCACGCGTCGTAGCGCGGAGACCGCAACGCCGGACGGCGACACCGCCGTCACGGTCGGCTGCCCCCACCGACCTGCTGAGAACCGCTCACGCGATCTCCTTCCCTTTGCCAGGATCGCGTCGAGCCGCGGCCAGCGCATCGGTACTTGCCCGCACGCGGGCTTTAGATCCGCGCGTTCCCCGATGCAGGGACGGGGCGGTGCGGCCATGCTCCACCGGGAGATCACGTGAGCTACAGGTTCGTCGACCACACCGCGGAGCTGCAGCTCGAGATCGAAGGGCCGACCAAAGCGGCGGTGTTGGCCGATGCCGTCCTCGCCCTGGCGGATCTGCTGAGCGGTGACCGCAGGCCGGAAGGTACGCCGCGGGCACGCGAGCTGACCGTTCGCGCCGAAGACGACCCGGCGCTCCTTGCCGCCTGGCTCGACGAGATCGTCTTCGTCGCGGAGACCGAGGGTCTCGTTCCATGTCGCGTGGAGCGACTCGACATCCGCACCGGCGAGCTGTGCGGCATCGTCTCCTTCGTCGAGGGATCGGCACCTCATCTCGTCAAGGGCGTCACGTATCACGAGCTCGAGCTCGCTCGTGACGGAGGGACCTGGCGGGGGCGTGCCGTCTTGGACGTGTGACCAAGTTCGACACGCGCTACGCCGAGAGATACGTGCTTCACCGTCACCCAATCGGGGGCATTCACCGATGCCGATCGTGAGCAGCCGCGAGACCATGGTGTCCGATGCCAAGCGCTACGCACTCATCGGCCACGGACCACGTCAAGGATGTGCTCCAGCTCGCCGACTCGCTCGGCGTGCTCTCCGTCTACCTCAGTGCCCGGGACGCCGCCACGCCCGGCAATGCTGCGCTGCAGGCGCTGGAGATCGAGCTCGGCCGCATGGCGCGTCTCGTCCACACGTCGTGGACGACCGATACCGCATCGGCGCATGCGGCGCTCGACACGATCGAGCAGCGCGTGCGCGGCGCCACGCTCTCCGGCGAGGCGCGGAATCTCGCGTTCTTCGCGGCACTCGGTCAGGGCAAGACAGTCGCAGTCGAGCCCGTGGGCTCCGTGCCCACACGCGCCACTCTCGGCCCACGTGCTGACGTGCGCCCGCTCTGCGTCGCGCTCGCGGAGGCCCGCCCGGCAGGGGTTGCCCTCATCTCGGCGGCGGGTGTGCGCGTGTTCGAATGGCAACCCGGCGCGCTCGCCGAGATCTGGTCGGAAACGTTCGGCGAGCTCGAAGAACCCGATCTGATCGGGCCCGCACACGCGCACCCGCGAGGCCTGCCCGGGACGGCGCCGGGATTCAAGGTTGGGCAGCAACGCGACCTCTTCGAGCAACGGATCCGCTCCGAGCTGGAGCGCCTGCTCGTCCGCTGCGCAGGGGAGATCGCGGAGCTGGCACGGGCGCGCGACTGGCACGAGCTCGCACTCGCCGGTGACGACCGTCTCACCGCCGCGCTCTCCCGCGGCCTTCCCAGAGGTCTTCCCGTGGAGATCGCCCCGGTTCCGCGCCTCGAGCAGTGGCGTAGCCCGGGCGAGCTTGCCGTCCTCCTGGCTCCGGCGATCGCCGCGGTCCGAGAGCGGCGCACGAGCCAGCTGGTGGTGAAGGTGCTCGATGAGGCGGGCGGCAGCGGCCACGCCGTTCGCGGCCTCCAAGAGACCCTGGCAGCGCTCGCCGAAGCCAGGGTCGGCACGCTGCTCGTTGCGGCCGAGGCGTCGATCACGCGCCGACCGCCGGCGGAGGGCTCGCTCGCCGCTCCAGACGACGTCGCGCACGGCGCCGGAGCCGCGGGACACGACGACGATTCGATGCCGTTCGACGCGATGATCGCCCAGGCGCTCGACACCGCAGCAAGTGTCGTCGTCCTCTCGCCCGCGTGCGCGCGACTGCTTGGCGACGACGACGTCGCCGCGCTGCTCCGCTACTAGACGCCGGATGGCCCCTGACCCGACCGACGCCCCGACCGGCGCGAGAGCCAGGAGGCCGGCCAATGGACATCGTCGCCGTGATCGGCAGCGACCGGAACAAGACGAGTTTGCGCCTGATCGACGAGTGGCAAGTACTGGGTCTCTCTGCTCTTCTGCTTCCGGCGTGCGCGGCGCTGGAGATGCTCTGCCCGGACGACGTCGCGCTTGGGCGCATCGACGTGCTCGAGACCGTCGACGGCGTCGAGCCGGGCCTGCTCGACCTGCTCCTGCTCGAACGGAGAGGCGTTCCCGTGCTGAATCGCGCGTTTGCGCTGCTCGCCGCCCACGACAAGCTGCTCACCTCGAGGCGGCTCGGCGCTGCAGGTGTCCCGCATCCGCGGACGGGTGTCGTGCGCACGCCGACCGACTCGCTGCCGGTTACGCCGCCACTCGTCGTCAAGCCTCGCTTCGGGAGCTGGGGCGTTGACGTGCATCGCTGCTCAACCGAGCGAGCGACTCGCGACTGCCTGCGTGTGCTCGCAGAGCGAAGCTGGTTCAGGCGGCACGGCGCGCTCGTGCAGGAGCTCGTGCCATCGCGTCGCCGCGACCTGAGAGTCCTCGTAGCGGGGGGACGCGTTGTGGGAGCGGTCCACCGCGTTGCCGCGCGGGGGGAATGGCGCACGAATGTGGCACTCGGCGGGGCGGTTCGCTCGGCGGCCCCGGACGAGGCGGCATGCGAGCTCGCCGCTGCCGCGGCGCGCGCGCTGGGTTGCGACCTGGTCGTGGTCGACCTCATCCCGGTCGCCTGCGGCGCCCACGTGGTCCTCGAGCTCAACGGAGCGGCGGACTTCGACCAGCGCTACGCACCCCGTGGACGTGACGTCTTCCGCGATGCCGCGATCGCGTTGGGACTGCTCGATCCTTGCCGCACCGTGAGGGATCGCGGCGCGGCGGCCAATCGCGCAGAACACACCCCTTGCGCGAGCCTTCGTGATCGCACGAACGGACCGCCTTGGGAACCCTCGATGCCGACTCGAATGTCTCAGTGCTGAGCGACTCCACGGGCAGTCGCGTGCCCGGCTGGATCGGTAGTTGGCCGAAATGCCTGCAGGACGAACCCCGATGCCGTCGCAGCCCGCCGTGTGGAGGATCGACGCATGACGATCGCCGACGCGAATGCCGGGCCGGTAACGGGGCTGATCCGCCCGTTCGCGGACCTCCGCAGGACGGATGTGGAGTTCGCCGGCGGCAAGGGAGCGAACCTCGGGGAATTGACCGCCGCCGGCTTTGCCGTGCCTCCAGGATTCGTCGTCGGGGCACCGGCCTACGCGGCCTTTGTGGACGCAGGCGGGCTCCGTGAGCGCATCGCAGATCGGTTGCGCAACGTCGACGTCGACGATGCAGGGAGCCTGCAGCGGGCGGGGAACGAGATTCGAGAGATGGTGGAGGCGGAGCCGTTGCGCTCGCCGATCGAGCAGGGCATCCGCGACGCGTACGTTGCGCTCGGCGACGGCGCGCCCACACCCGTCGCTGTCCGCTCCTCGGCGACCGCGGAGGATACCGAGGCGGCGTCGTTCGCGGGGATGAACGAGACGTTCCTCAACATCATCGGCGCCGACGAGGTGGTCGCCGCTGTGCGGCGCTGCTGGTCGTCGCTGTTCGGCGCCCGCACGATCTACTACCGCGCGAAGCAAGGCTTGGGCCAGGCGGACATGGACATCGCCGTGGTCGTCCAGCGCCAGCTCGACGTCGACCGCGCCGGGGTGATGTTCACGATCGATCCGGCCACCGGCGCGCAGGACCACGTGGTGATCGAGGGAGCCTTCGGCCTCGGGGAGGCGGTCGTCAGCGGTCGGGTCTCTCCGGACCGCTATGTCGTGGACAAGTCGGCGCTCACCGTGCGCTCGCGTGAGATCCATCCGAAGACGGCGGTGATCGAAAGGCTCTCGGAGGGTGGAGTCGCCGTACGGGAGGTCTCGGGCCAGGATGCGATGCGGCCGACGCTCACGGACGACGAGGCGCGCGCGCTGGCCCAGATCGGCGTTCGGATCGAGCGGCACTACGGAACGCCGCAGGACACGGAGTGGGCAATCGACCGCGACTCCGAGATCTGGATGCTCCAGGCCCGACCGGTGACAGCGACCGGACTCGCGACAGCCGACGCTGGCGAGACTGCCGGCGAAGGCACAGTCCTTCTCCGCGGGCTCGGAGCTGCGCCCGGCCGAGGAGTCGGCCCGGTCCGCATTCTCGGATCGCTCGCCGACGCCGACAAGTTTGTCGACGGCGCCGTTCTGGTCACACGGATGACCTCGCCCGACTGGGTACCGCTGATGCGGCGTGCGGCCGCAATCACCACCGACTCCGGTGGCATGACCTGCCATGCGGCCATCGTGTCGCGGGAGCTCGGCATTCCGTGCGTCGTCGGAACGCAGGACGCAACGAAGAAGCTGCGAGACGGCGAGGTTGTGACCGTCGACGCGACACGGGGTACCGTCGTGGAGGGAGAGGCCGAGGTGGGGCCACCGCAGCCTCAGGCACCTTCGGGATGGGCGCGCTTCGCGAGCCCCACCGCCACCGCACTGCTGCTCAACCTCTCCGAGCCGTCGCAGGTCCTGAGCGCCGCGACGCTCGACGTCGACGGTGTCGGCCTGTTGCGAGCGGAGCTGATGGTGATCGAGGCGCTCGAAGGCGCGCATCCCAGGCTGTTGCTCGAGACCGGGCGCGGCGACGAGTTCGTGGCGCGAATGAGCGCCGCGCTGACGACGTTCGCTGCGGGCTTCGCGCCGCGGCCGGTGACCTACCGGACGATCGACTTCCGTACGAACGAGTTCCGGGGACTCCGAGGTGGAGATCGGTTCGAGCCCGACGAGGCCAACCCGATGATCGGTTACCGGGGCGTGCTGCGTTACGTTCGCGAGCCGGATCTGTTCGGGCTCGAGTTGGATGCAATTCGCCGCGTCTGGGATGACGGCCACTCCAATCTGCACGTGATGCTCCCGTTCGTGCGGACGCGCGACGAGCTCGCGGCCTGCAAGGAGCTCGTTGCTGAGAGCGGCCTGCTGCGGCGCAAGGGATTCGAGCTCTGGATCATGGCCGAAGTGCCTTCCGTACTCTTCAACCTCGAGCACTACGCGCAGTTGGGAATCGCGGGCATCTCGATCGGCTCGAACGACCTGACCCAGCTCCTGCTCGGTGCCGACCGCGACTCCGCGCTGCTGGCCGAGCTCGACGAGCGCGACCCAGCGGTCGTCGCCTACCTGCAGGAGCTCATCCCTCGCGCGCGGGGGCTGGGCCTGAAGACCTCGATCTGCGGGCAGGCGCCGAGCGTTCACGCCGAGTACGCGGACTTGCTCGTGCGGGCGGGGATCGACGCGATCTCCGTGAACGTCGACGTCGTCGATCGCGCTCGCCGGCAGATCGACGCAGCGGAACGACGTCTGCTGCTCGACGCCGCCCGCTCGGCGCTCGACGCCGCCACTGGGAAGAGGTCGTGAAGGAGTACGAGTTCTGGCGCGAGCGTTCCGACGGGCGCGTATACGCGGTCGAGTTCGAGGACGGCGTCGTAAGCGGCAGCTGCGGCCCGCTCACTTCGAGCGAGACCGACGAGCGCTTCCTGGCGACGCTCGACTACTCAGCCGAACGCGTCGATTGGCTCGAGCGACATCGGCAGGATTTCGAGCTGTACCGCTGCATTCCACCCCACGCGGCGGAGCTTGATACCGCGGCGCGGGGGGAGCTCGCGCGGCGGCGGGTGTCCGAGTCGATGCACCCGGGCGTGGTGACCTGCATGCCGAGGACCTCGCTGCGCGACGTTGCTCGCATGATGGCCACCACTCGTATCCATGCCGTGGTTGTCTGGGGCGACGAGGAGGACGATTCGGTGGGCGCCTGGGGCGTCATCTCGGACCTCGATCTCGTGACCGCGGCCGGGCGGGGCGAGAACCTGGCACACGCCGCCCTCGGCGCAGCCAACACGCCTGCGGTGACGATCCGCGCCGGCGAGACGCTGCAACGAGCCGCGGAGCTGATGCACGAACGCAGGGTGACCCATCTCATCGTGCTGGCAGAGGAGCACGACCGTCCCGTCGGCGTGCTCTCCACACTCGACGTCGCCCGAGCGATCGCGGCCCTCGCCTAGCATGACCGCGCGGCGCCCGCCTCGCCCGCGCAGCGAACCCGTGATGCACGCTAGTTCGCGGTCGCACGGCCCGGCACCTTTACCCGATTCCCCGTGCAGCCGCGGCCCGCACGATGCGAAGAGATGAGTCCGACGCCCGACAGTGCCGGCCTCTCACGCACGCGAGGCCTTTCAACTGCCGACAGCAGCGCGGCATTTCGCCGTGGAGGAACCCCGCTGCTGGACTGCAAGGGAATCACCAAGCGGTTCGGCGCAGTCACCGCCCTCACCGACGTCGACTTCGACGTCTACGCGGGAGAAGTCGTCGCGCTCGTCGGCGACAACGGCGCTGGAAAGTCCACTCTGATCAAGGCGATCGCAGGCGTCCAGCCACCCGACGAAGGCACCTTCTGGTTCGAGGGCAGAGAAGTCAAGATCCAGACTGCGAGCGACGCGACACGGCTGGGGATCGAGACGGTCTATCAAGACCTCGCCCTCTGTGACAACCTCGATACCGTTGCCAACATCTTTCTGGGTCGCGAGCTGGCGGGACCGGAGATCGTGCCCTCCCCCCTGCGCGTCCTCGCCGAACCGGACATGGAGCAACGCGCGCGCGGCCAGCTGCGAGACCTCCAGGTGACGACGATCAACAGTCTTCGCACGCCAGTCGCCGCACTCTCCGGCGGCCAGCGGCAATCGGTCGCCGTGGCGCGAGCGACGTTGTGGGACGCCAAGCTCGTCATCCTCGACGAGCCAACCGCAGCCCTCGGTGTCACCCAGACGGCCCAGGTGCTCGCCCTGATCGATCACCTTCGCGAACAAGGACTCGGAGTGATCGTCATCTCACACAACATCGACGTTGTCTTCGAGGTCGCCGACCGGATCGTCGTCCTCTACGTGGGTCGACACGTGGCCACGTTCGAGCGGGTGAAGACCACGCCGGACGAGATCATCGGCGCCATCGTCGGCGTCCCATCCGAGACGCACGGAACACGCGACCGAGGTACAGAGCTTCGCGTGACCAGTTCGAGCCTTGCATCCGCCCCTGGCGCCGCGCCGACCATCGTCGGCCCCAAGGACGACGTCGAACACCCGACTCCCACGCGTCAGGGCGCCGTTCGACGCGGGCCGGCACAGTCGAAGTGACGCTTGGAGCGTCCCCGTGGGGGTCCGTTCGTGACGGTCGGACGCGATTGGCGGCTCGTCAACTCGCAGCTCGACGGCCTGCGGCGTCAACGCCGGCTTGACGCCGCCGCAGCAGGAGGCCATGGTGAACGACCCGAGGGCTCTCGCTCGACGGCTGGCGTCCGAGCTCGTGCTCGTCGGCTTCGCCGCGGCCGTCTACGGCGGCGTCCGCGCGGTCACCGAGGGCAGCGCTGGCACCGCGGTCCGTAACGCGCACGCCGTGCGATCGACCGGCTCGAGCGCACGCTCGGAATCGCCTGGGAGACGAGCGCGCAGTCGCTGATCATCGGCAGCGACACACTCGTCGCGCTCGCCAACTGGGTGTACATCTGGGGGCACTGGCCGGTGATCATCGCCGCCGCCGTCGTCCTCTACCGCTCCGGCGCCCGACGCACTATCGGGTGCTGCGGAACGCGATGATCGCCTCCGGGCTGATCGGCTTCGTCTTCTTTTACGCGCTGCCGACTGCCCGCTCCGCGTCTCGCCGGCCTCGGACTCACCGACACGGTCCTCGAGCATTCCCACTCGTACCGGGCGCTGCAGCCGCCGTCGCTGACGAACCAGTACGCGGCGATGCCGAGCCTCCACTTCGGCTGGAACCTGCTCGTCGGCATCGTCCTCTTCGCCGCCTTCGCCTGCGCTCGCGGTTCGCCTCTTCGCCGTCGCGATGCCGATCGCCATGGGGTTCGCGGTCGTCGCGACGGCGAACCACTTCGTGCTCGACTCGTCGTCGGCAGCCCTCGTCGTCGCTCGTGGGGCTCGCGTTCGCACTCGCGCTCGAGCGACGACGCACACGAGCGTCGACCCCGGGCCATCCGTTCGGTGAGCGAGCGACTCCGGACTCCGGCGTCCCGGCTACACTGAGCCTCGGTGAGCTCGCGCCCGCCGTCGACGGCGGTAGCGCGACGACAGGGGTCTCCGTTCTTCGTCGCGCATCGGGCCGGAAACGATCTCGCGCGGCTGCGCGTAGCCGAGGAGCTCGGCCTCGACCTCGTCGAGGCAGACGTCCACCTGTTCCGCGGGCGGTTAGAGGTGCGGCACTTGAAGACGATCGGCCCGATCACCATCCTCTGGGACTACTGGCAGCTCGTCACACCGTGCGCGCCACGTCTTCGGCTCGAGGAGCTCCTCGCGGCCACCCGCCCGCAGACAGAACTGATGCTCGACCTCAAAGGGCGGAGCCCCCATGTCGGCAAGCACGTCCTCACCGCGCTCAGCCCGTACGTCGGCAGTCGGCCGCGTCACAGTCTGCGCGCGCGCCTGGGCGCAGCTCGAGCCGTTCGCGGCGTTGCCGAACGTTCGGACGATCCACTCGGTCGGCAGCCTGCGCCAGCTGCGGTCCCTGTTACGCCGGGACGCGGGCGTCGTCTGCAGGGGATCTCGATCCACGAACGGCTGCTCGACGCACCGACCACGGCGCGAGCTGCGCTCCGTCGCCGACCTCGTGATGACGTGGCCGGCGAATGGCGTGACCCGGGCCCGCGAGCTCGTCGCCATGGGCGTCGACGGGCTCATCACCGATCGCCTCGACCTCGCACGGGAGCTGGGCGCGGGACTCGTCCCTCTTCCGGAGCCCGCCTGATGAGCCTGCCCACCGACGCAGTCTTGGAGTCGGTCGAGAGCGCTGCAGGCCAGTTCGTCGCGCTCGACCTGCGCTTCGTGATGCTGGCCCTCGTACTCCAGCTCGGGAACCTCGCGTTTCGCTCGTTTGCGCTCCGGAACGTGCTCGCGGCCGCTTACCCGGAGAGAGCGCTCTCACCGATCACAGTCGGCGCGGCCTACGCGGCAGGCGTGGCACTCAACGCCTTCGCACCGGCACGCGGCGGCGATGCGCTCAAGGTCGCGCTATTGCGGCATGCGGATTCCCGGCTCGTCCGTGCCGTCGATCGCGGCGGCCGGGGTCGTCCTGTCGCTTCTCGATGCGGTCATTGCCTCAACGCTGTCGTCGTCGCGTGGTCGCTCGGCGTGGTGCCGTCCGTCCGCCACTCCGTCGCTCCCGTCGCCGTCGCTCCTGACGGGACACCCGTTCGTCGTCGGCTGCTCGGCGGTCGCGATCGCTGTCGCCGTTCGCGCTCGTGGCCGGCCCGCTCGCACGTCACGCGCGTCGCATCTGGCGCGCGTGTGGAGCAGGGGGCGGCAATCCTCCGCACGCCGGCGCGCTACCTGCGCAAGGTTGCCTTGTGCCAGCTCGCCGGCTGGGCCTGCCGCATCGGGGTCGCCTTCTGCGCTGCTGGCCGCGTTCGGCCTCACCGCCACCCTCCCGCTGGCGACCGTCGTCGTCCTCGCCGGAGGGCTCTCGACCCTCGTCCCCACCCCGGGTGGGGCGGGCACGCAGCAGGTGCTGCTCGTCTACGCGCTGCGTCAGACGGCCACAGCGGCATCGGCGCTGTCATTCTCGGTCGGGATGCAGTTCGGGATCACCACCGTCAACACGCTCGTCGGACTGATCGCTCTCATGATCCTGTTCAGAACGCTACGGCCCCGCGCTGCGCTCCGGGCGATCCGCGCCCCACGCACCGGCGCCTGAGGTCCACGTCACGACACGAGCATGATTCTGGCCTCGCGAGCTCCTCGGCAGCGCCCGGCACCATCAAGCGCGCCAACACATGCCGCGGCCTCCGCCCGCACGGCTTCTTCGACGGCGAACGCGATGCGAAGCGTTTGCAGCCTGCCAAGCGGTGCTGTACTTCCCGGAGCCACCACTAGGTATCCGGAAGCCAGCCGTCGCGGTACCGGGCCGGCTCGGGCTCCGGGAAGCGAGCGTAGGCGACGTCGGGGTCGGTCGTCTCCTCCTCGACGCCCGCGTCGTGCCGGAGTGCGGCCTCGTCCACGGTGTAGGCACCCCAGTTCGGAGCCCCGTCGAAGGTGCCGTCGGGAAGGCGGACGGTGTGATGCTCTCGCGCACCGACGGCGAGGACGGTGCAGGGGCCCTCTCCGGCACCGACGATCACGTGCTTCGTCCCGGCGGGGCAGTGCACGAAGTCCCACCGCCGCAAAGGCCGCTCCTCGCCCTCGACGATCAGCAGCGCCTCCCCGCCGAGCACGAGAAAGTCTTCCTGATCGGTTTCCCAGTGGTACATCGCCATCGGCTCACCCGGCCCGAGCACAACGAGCCCGACTCCGACTTGCGGGAACTGCGTCTCACCCTGGAAGCCCAGACTGTCGCCGCGCCCCTCGCGATGGCGCCACCGCGCCTCACGCGCGTTCAGGACGAACCATCCCTCACCGGCGGCCACGAGCCCGGCCTGGGTCTGTCTGAGCGGGGCCTCGTTGACCACGACCCGATGCTAGCGGCGTATCGTGAAGTGTCGCCGGAGGCGAGCCGTCGACAGTCGATCTGCGCTTGTCGGGGCGACTCCGCCGGCAGGACGAGCTTCCTGTCCAGAGCGCGAGAAGGTTTCGCCGTTAACCGGCGTCGCTCGCGGTCGAGCTCAGCCCTTGATGAACACGAGCAGATCGGCGTTGAACCGATCCTTGCCTCCGCTTGGCGACGCAGCGCGGATCGTGGTGGCTCGTGAGTTGGAGCAGCAAGGCGTGCAGCGTCCGTCGCTCGTCCGTGTCGAGCGGCGCCAGGAACTCCTTTTCGACGCGCTTTGCAATCGCGCGCAGCCGGCCGAGTGCGTCCTTTCCCGTCGGCGTCAGGCTCACGAGCTGGCGGCGGCGGTCGCCTGGATCGCGGCGCCGCTCGACGAAGCCTTGCTCCTCGAGCTCGTCGAGCAGTCCGACGAGGTGGCTGCGGTCGTAGCCGAGTGCGTCGGCGATGTCCCCCTGCGTCTCGCGCGTGCCTTCGTCCAGGAGCGATAGCACCGCATGGTGCTGGGGAGTCAGACCGGTCGCCTGGAGGGCATCGTACGAGCGCTCTTTGATCATCCAACCGAGCCGTTTGAGCAGGAACGCGCTGCTCAGGAGCAGCTCCTGCGGCGGGCCCGCCGACGGCGGCGGCAGAGGTGTCGAAGAGGTTGACATGCGCAATGTGGAGTGTAGCGCGGCCAAGTGTTGACCCGTGATATCGTTGCTCTACGCCATGATTTAGGAGGGCGATAGATGAACGTCACCTCGGTTGGGACTGAACGGTTGGAGCGGCGCTGGAGCGCGCTCGCGCTCATCGTCACCGCGCAGTTCATGGTCATCCTCGACGTGGCCATCGTCAACGTCGCATTGCCGTCGATCAAGTCCGATCTCGGCTTCTCCCAGGCGAGCTTGCAATGGGTGATCTCCGCGTATGCCATTTTCTTCGGTGGAGCGCTCCTCCTTGGCGGCCGGCTCGGAGACCTGCTGGGGCGCAGGCGACTCTTCGTCGCAGGTCTTGCTGTGTTCGCGGCCAGCTCGTTGCTCTGCGGCCTCGCCTGGTCCGAGGGGTCGCTGATCGCGTTTCGCGCCCTGCAAGGACTGGGCGGCGCACTGCTAGCCCCGGCCGCGCTCGCGCTGCTGATGACGACGTTCCGCGAGGGCCGCGACCGCAACGTCGCCCTCGGCATCTACGGCGCGGCGTCGGGAAGCGGTGCAGCGGTCGGCGTGTTGCTCGGGGGCGTGCTCACGTCGTACCTCAGCTGGTCGTGGATCTTCTTCGTCAACGTCCCGGTCGCCGTGGCCGCGATCGCGCTCACCCCCTTGCTCTTGCAGGAAAGCCGCGCCGAGCACGCGCCTCGCCACTTCGACCTCGCGGGCGCAGCCTCGATCACGGCCGGCTTGATGTTGCTGGTCTACGCGCTGACGCGCGCGACGACCGACGGCTGGGGCTCTGCCATGACACTCAGCCTGCTCGCTGGCTCGGTCGCCCTCGTGCTCGCCTTTGTCGCGATCGAGCTGCGCTCGAGAGCGCCGCTGCTGCCGCTACGGATCTTCAAGCTTCGTACCCTCGCTGCCGCCAACGCGACGATGCTCATCGTGGGCTCGGTCGCCTTCTCCGAGTTCTTCCTGCTCACGCTGTACCTCCAGGATGTCCTCCACTACTCGGCGATCCAGAGCGGTGTCGCGTTCACCAGCTTCGCGCTCACGGTCGTCGTCGCCTCGAACGTCGCGCAACTGGTCGTGGGGCGCTTGGGCGTCCGAGGCACCCTCACGGCCGGGATGCTGACCTCCGCGGTGTCCGTCGCGCTGCTGACGCGTCTGCCGGTGGACGGTCACTATTTCTGGGATCTGTTTCCGGCATTCGTGCTCGGCGGCGCCGGCATGGGCCTCTCGTTCGTCCCCGTCACGATCGCGAGCCTCTCCGGCGTGCAGCGCTCCGATGCCGGGGTCGCGTCCGGGCTCGTCAATACCAGCCGTCAGATCGGGGGCGCGATCGGTCTCGCCGCCGTGAGCGCGATCGCCGCCACCTCGACGGCAAACTACGCCGACTCCCACCCCGGGCTCACCGCATCCAGCAGTGCCGCGCTCGACCACGGCTTCCAAACCGCGCTCTACGTGCTCACCGGACTGCTGATCGCAGGCGCGATCGTCGCCGCCGCGTTGATCCGACCGCACCTGCGTCCCACCGAGGTGCGGCCGGCTGACGCGAACGAGCTCGAGGTCCTCGAGGAAGCGGCGTGACACGCGAGCGCCACGACATCGATGACGTGGACCCTGAGACGTGGGGTGGAAAACTCCTGATCGGGTAAGGCTGACATAGCTACCCGAGTTGAGACCAGGTGCTGAGGAAGGAAGAGCGATGAGCAGCCAGGGTGCGGTGACGATCGTCGAGCACGAGGCGAGCGAGTGTGCGCGTGCGAACGCGACGGGACGGACGCCGGTCGTGTTCATCCATGGGCTGTGGCCGTTGCCGAGCAGCTGGGATCGCTGGGCGGCGGTGTTCGAGGAGGCCGGCTACGTGACGCTGACATCCGGGTAACCGGACGATCCCGAGACGGTGGAGGAGGCGAAGAAAGACCCGGACGTATTCGCACACAAGACGGTGGGGCAGGTGGCCGACCACTTCGACGAGATCATCCGCCGGCTGGATCGCAAACCGGCCGTGATCGGCCACTCCTTCGGAGGGCTGCTGACACAGATCATCGCCGGGCGAGGCCTGGCCGCAGCCTCGGTGGCGATCGACCCGGTGCCTTTCCGCGGCGTGCTGCCCCTGCCGATCTCCTCGCTCAAGTCGGCCTTCCCCGTGCTCCACAACCCCGCCAACCGCAACCGTGCCGTGCCGCTCACCTACGAGCAGTTCCGATACGGCTTCGCCAACGCCGTCAGCGAGGGCGAAGCCAAAGAGCTCTACGAAACGTACGCCGTCCCCGCCTCCGGAGCACCGTTGTTCCAGGCCGCAACCGCCAACCTGAACCCCTGGACCGAAGCCAAGGTGGACAGCAAGAACCCCGAACGAGGGCCGCTCCTGATCGTCTCCGGCGAGAAAGACCACACCGTCCCCTGGGCGATCGCCAATGCCTCCTACAAACGGCAGAAGCGAAACGAAGGAGTGACCGAGATCGTCGAAATCGCAAACCGCGGCCACGCGCTCACAATCGACAACGGCTGGCGCGAAGTCGCCGACACCGCCCTCAACTTCGTCAAACGCTTTACCTAGGACACGCCCGAGGGTGAGATCGGGCGCGAGCACTACGGCTGGATCGAGGAAGGGTTGGTCGGCTCCGCTGACCTGAGTGTCGCCCTCGCTCCGGCTGCGCGTACGGCGGCCGAGAGCGTGGCGATGTCGTAGGCGCCGTAGTGGCGTCGGCCGTTGATGAAGAAGGTGGGCGTGCCTGAGACACCGCTCAAGTCGGCGCTATCGACATCCTCGGCCACACGCGCAGTGCCGGCGTGCTCGCGTAGATCGTTCGTGAATCGCTCGACGTCGAGCCCCAGTTGCCCGGCGTAGCCGATCAGGTCGTTCGGGCGGAGGGCGTCCTGGTGGGCGAGCAGGAGATCATGCATCTCCCAGAATGCGCCCTGGTCGGCGGCGGCCTCGGCGGCCTCGGCGGCGAGCTGCGTATGAGGGTGGACGTCGTTGAGCGGCAGGTGCCGCCAGACATAGCGAACGTCGCCGAAGTCACGCAAGAGCTCGCGCACGACCGGTTCCGCCTGCCCGCAGTACGGACACTCGAAGTCGCCGTACTCGACCACCGTGACTGCTGCGTCGATCGGCCCGCGGACGTGGTCGCGCTCCGGGTCGACGTCGACATAAAGGTCGACGAGCGGCTCGGCGGTGCCCAGAAGGGCACGAAGGCGGAGTCTGCGCGGGAGGCGCGCAGTGGCGCGGAAGAACAGCCAGGTGATGAGCGCCGCTGCGAGGGCGGCGCTGAGGATGCCGAGCTTCGCCTCCTCGAGCTGCGACCCGTCAAACGCGAGCGTCGCAACAAGCAGCGCGACGGTAAAGCCGATGCCGGCGATCGTGCCGCCGCCGGCGACGGCCGCCCAGCCCACCGGTGGGCGAAGCCGCCCACGGCTCAGTTGCGTGAGCAGCCACGCGGTCCCGAGAATGCCCGCGGGCTTGCCGGCGACGTAGCCGACCAGGATCCCGAGCGTGATGGGCGAGGTGAAGGCTTGCTCCAGGAAAGCGCCGTCGATCGCGATGCCCGCGTTCGCGAGCGCGAACAGGGGCACGATCAGGTAGCTCGTCCACGGGTGGTAGAGCAACTGCAGCCGCTCGTTCGGCGAGATCGCTGACCTGAGGCCCTCGCCGACGGAGCGTGCGAGCTCCGGCGTGGGCTGCTCGCGGAACTCGCGGAAGCGCTCGGTGGCACGTTCGAGATCGGACCGCGCTGCCGGATAGGCGTACGCCAAGAGACCCATCGCGAGGCCAACGACGACCGGCTCCACGCCCGATTCGAGCAACGCGACCCAGATCGCGACACCGAGCGCCAGGTAGAGAAGTCCACGGCGGACGCCGAGCGCTCTGGCGACGAGGACGGCGCCGAACAGCCCGACGGCCACGAGCAGCGCCGAAGCGGTGACCTCATCCGTGTAGACGGTGGCGATGACGACGAGCGCGAGCACGTCGTCGACGACGACGACCGTGAGCATGAAGGCACGCAGCCGATCGGGGAATCGCGGCCCGACGAGCGCGAGCAGACCGAGGGCGAACGCGGTGTCCGTCGACATCGCAACACCCCAGCCGTGCGCAGACGACCGACCAAGGTTGAACAGGAGGTAGATCGCGACCGCCACCGCCATGCCGCCGATCCCGGCCAGCAAGGGCAGCGCGAACCGTCGCCGTTCACGCAGCTCGCCAAGGTCGAACTCGCGCCTCGCCTCGAGCCCGACGACGAAGAAAAAGAACGTCATCAGCCCGCTGTTGACCCACTCGCGAAGCTCGAGCGAC
>CAVPRY010000005.1:0-278538 GCA_963708005.1 uncultured Actinomycetes bacterium
GTAGGGCTCAGAAGTCCGCCAGCATCAGCTCGAGGGCCGCGACCGGAATCGCCACCCAGTCGGGCCGGTTGGCGAGCTCGTACTGCAACTCGTAGACGAGCTTCTGCAGCTCGAGGAGCGCGAGACCGGCGGCGTGTCGACCGCGAAGAGGACGTGGGAATCGGCGCCGAGCTCCTCCAGCACCGAGACGGTCACGTCGATCGCGGGGAGGCCCGGCGACGCGAACTCGGCGTCCTCGAAGCCTTCGGGCCGGATGCCGAGGATCGCGTCCCCGTCGCGAGAGGGACGCCGGTCAGGAGCGAGAGGGAGCGTGAAGCCGCCGAACTCGACGCGGTCGCCGTCGACGACCGCGTGAGCGAGGTTCATCGAGGGCGAGCCGATGAACGCAGCCACGAAGAGGTTCTGCGGCTCCTCGTAGAGCTCCTGCGGCGGGCCGAACTGCTGGACGATGCCGTCCCGCATGACCGTGACGCGCTGGCCGAGCGTCATCGCCTCGATCTGATCGTGGGTGACGTAGACAGTCGTCGTCCCGAGCCGGTCGTGGAGCCGCGTCAGCTCGGCCCGCATCGAGACACGGAGCTTGGCGTCGAGGTTCGACAGCGGCTCGTCCATCAGGTAGGCGGCGGGCTCGCGCACGATCGCCCGCCCCATCGCCACACGCTGCCGCTGGCCACCTGAGAGCGCGGCAGGGCGGCGGTCGAGCAGCGCCTCGAGCCCGAGCATCCGGGCCACATGGTCGACGCGCCGGTCGATCTCGGCGGACGGCGTCTTCCGCACCTTGAGCCCGTACGCCAGGTTCTTGCGCACCGTCAGTGCGGGTACAGGGCGTAGTTCTGGAAGACCATCGCGATGTCGCGATGGCGCGGCGCGAGATCCGTGACGTCGCGGTCGCCGATGAAGACGTGTCCGTCCGTCACCTCCTCGAGTCCGGCGATCATGCGCAGGAGCGTCGACTTGCCGCAGCCGGACGGCCCGACGAGAACCATGAACTCGCCGCTTTCGATCGTAAGATCGACCTCGCGGACGGCAACGACGTCGCCGTCGTACGCCTTCGTCACACGTCGAGGACGATCTGCGCCAAGGGGGCTCCTTTGCTCGCTCGCGTCGCCTGGAGGAGGATAGACGGTGTCAGGGCTCGCACGAAAGCCGCTTCAGAGGATGAGCGCGCACGAGCCGCGTCGCGCCCACCGCTCTGCACCGGCTCGCCAGGCGAGACGAGCACGCGCTCGCTCGGCAGCTCGAGCAGCGGCGGCAGCTCCTGCCGCAGCTCCTCGCGCGTGATCCCGCTCTGACGGGGTGCGAGCTCGATCACGCGAGCGCGCGCGCCAGCGCCTCGCGGCCCCCGGTCAGCACAGGGTCGCCATGTGCGACCAGCACGCGCTCGACGGGCAGCTCGAGTAGGGGCCGCAGCGCCTGGGCGATGTCGCCGCGCGTGATCTCGTTGCCCAGCCAGCTGTCCGGGGGAACGCGCACGCCACCGCGCCTGTCGCTGAGGAGCGTGTCTCCGGCCACCAGTGCCAGGTGCGACGGCAGCCAGTACACGACCTCGAAGGCGAATGCGGTCGCGTGGGCCTCGACGCCGCCGGGCAGCGGGTCGCCGGGCGAGAGCCAGTCGGTGACGCGGGCACGGCGGTCCGCCTCCTCGCGCCTGGCGTCAGGGACGAAGATCCGGGTTCCCGGATAGCGCTCTGCGACGGCGTCTGCGCTGCGAGCGTGCCAGTAGATCGGTGAGCAGGACGCGCGGGGCGCCGCCGACGCGCCCGACGTCTCGATCGAGTGCGCTCCAGAAGCGCTCCGCGTTCTCAGGCTCCGCCGGCACGAGCGGGTCGACGAGGACGATGCCGTCAGCGGTCTCGCAGTAGATGCAGCCCACCTCGGGGTCCCAGCCGTCGACGCCACCCTCCTCCGGCGTCCAGTCGGGGTGGTACGCGGTCCAGCGCCAGAGCCCGGGCGCAAGCTGCTGCACGTCCACGGGCGTGACTGTAACGATGTCACCATGCGACAAACCGGACCGTGCGCCGGCGCGTAGAACCTGTAGTCAACCCTCAACGAGGAGTGCAATGAAGCGCATCGTCACCGCCGCCGTCCTCGCCGCAGCCGTGCTGGCAGCCGTCGCGCTGCCTGCGTCCGCGGCGACGCCGACGTTCTCGGGCACCGTCGGCCCGGGCTTCACCATCTCGATGGCCAAGAAGCCGACCAAGGCAGGGAAGATCACGCTCGTGGTCTCCGACAAGGCGTCGATCCACAACTTCCACCTCACCGCCCCCGGCGGCAAGCAGATCGCCGGCTCGATCCAGAAGGGCTCGAAGCTGACGCCGGTGAAGTCGATCGCCACGTCCGTCGGCTCGACGGGCACGACGACGTTCGTGCTCACCCTGAAGAAGGGCACCTACACGTTCGTCTGCGACCCGCACTCCAGCTCGATGAAGGGCAGCTTCACCGTCAAGTAGCGGTCCTCAGCCGGGGGACAACGGGAGCGGCTCGATCGAGCCGCTCCCGATCTTCCAGGCCGCGAGCTCGTCCGTGCGCAGCGTGTAGATCACGTACGGGCGCCCCGCCCACAGGCCGACGTTCTGCACGTCGGTGCGCGACGGCCGCGGGGGTGACGAGACGTGAGAATGGACGACAGCGAGCTCGACGCCCTCGTCCTCGAGGAACCACACGTCGGGATCAGGCATCTGGAGCTCGAAGCGGTACGGCGACGCCGCCTTGTTGACCCCCGGGACATACCGCTCGGCCGTACCGTCGCGCAGGACGAGCAGGCCGCAGGACTCGTTCGGCTCCTCGGCGCGGGCGTGCTCTGCGATCGCGTCCCGCACCGAGGCGGGCACTACCACCAGAGCGTGCGCTCCATGGAGCGCTCGACGTCCGCCTCGGGTGCGTCCCAGAAGTCGGCGGAGACGTACTTCCAGCCGCCGTCGGCGAGGATCGCGACGATCACGCCGGACTCCATCTCGTCCGCGATCCGCCGTGCCACGTGCACCGCGGCGCCGCACGAGACGCCGGCGAAGATGCCTTCCAGCTCGAGCAGCGCCCGCACGGCGCGCACCGACTCCTCGTTGGAGACGAGCACCTTGCGGTCCAGCTTCGCCACGTCGAGGATCGGCGGCACGTAGCCGTCGTCGAGCGAGCGGAGCCCCATCACGGGATCGCCCGGCAGCGGTTCCGCGGCCGCGACGACGAGGTCCGGGAACGACTCGCGCAGCCTGTCGCCGGTGCCCATCAGCGTGCCGCCGGTGCCGAGCCCGGCCACGAGCACGTCGACCCGGTCGAGGGCGTCGGCGATCTCGGCGCCGGTGCCCTCGTAGTGGGCGCGCGGGTTCGCCTCGTTCGCGTACTGGAACGGCATGAAGAAGGACGGGTCGCGCTCCGCCAGCTCGAGCGCCAGGCGGACGGCACCGTTCGAGCCCTCCTCGCCGGGGGAGAGGACGATCTCGGCGCCGTAGAGGCGCAGCAGGCGCTTGCGCTCGTCGGTCGCGTTCTCCGGCATCACGCAGGTCAGCGGATACCCCTTGAGCTTCGCGATCATCGCGAGCGAGATCCCGGTGTTCCCGGACGTCGGCTCGAGCAGGTGACGGCCGGGCTCCAGCTCGCCGGAAGCCTCGGCCGTTTCGATCATCGACTTCGCCACGCGATCCTTGATCGAGCCGGTTGGATTCTGGCCCTCGAGCTTTGCGTAGATCTTCACCGCGGGCTTGGGCGAGATGCGCGGAAGCTCGACGAGCGGCGTCGACCCGATCAGGTCGAGGAGCGACGACGCGACCGGCACGACGGGACGGGTGGCACCGCCGGCCATCGCGGGCAGCAGGATCACGGTTCCGCCCGTAGGCACGGTGGTGTCGAGCCCGTCGAGGGTGCGTACGTCCTCGCCGCCGACGTAGACGTTGACGAACGGCGCCACCTCGCCGTCGGCGAGCACCTGCGCGGCCAGTCCCGGGTAGCGGCCGACGAGGTCGTCGAGCACGTCACGCACCGTGGCGCCGTCGACCTCGACCTGCCGTGCTCCACCGACCTCGCCGCGCAGGGTCGGCGGGATGCGGACGACGGTCACGATACGACTCCTCGCCCGGCCAGATTGCAGAACTCGACGTAGTCGACGTACTCCGTGATCGTCGGGTTGTCGCCACAGACGGGGCAGGCCGGGTCGCGCCGGATGGCGACCTCGTCGAAGGTCGTGTGCAGCGCGTCGAACAGCAGCAGCCGTCCCGTGAGCGTGTCGCCCGCACCGAGGATCAGCTTCAGTGCCTCGCTCGCCTGCAGCGAGCCGACGATGCCCGGCAGCACGCCGAGCACGCCGCCCTCGGCGCAGCTCGGCGCCAGCTCCGGCGGCGGCGGCGCGGGGTAGAGGCACCGGTAGCACGGGCCCTCGCCCGGGTGGAACACCGTCGTCTGGCCCTCGAAGCGGTAGATCGAGCCGTGCACGACCGGAACGCCGTGCCACACGGAGGCGTCGTTGACGAGGTAGCGGGTGGGGAAGTTGTCGGCGCCGTCGACGATCACGTCCCAGCCGTGGCCGAGGATGCGTTCCACGTTCTCGGAGGTGAGCCGCTCCTGGAACGCCAGCACGGCGACGTCCGGGTTGAGCGCCTCGATCGTGCGCTTGGCCGACTCCACCTTCGGCTCGCCGAGCCGCTCGGTCGTGTGCGCGATCTGCCGCTGCAGGTTGGAGGAGTCGACGACGTCGTCGTCGACGATGCCGAGCGTGCCGACTCCGGCCGCGGCGAGGTAGAGCGACGCGGGCGAGCCGAGCCCGCCGGCGCCGATCAGCAGCACGCGGGCGTCGAGCAGCTTCTGCTGGCCCTCGTCGCCGACCTCGGGGATCAGGAGGTGGCGCGCGTAGCGCGAGCGCTGGGCGGGCGAGAGCGTCTTCGGCGTCGTGAAGTCGTAGCCGTTGCGCTTCCAGTCGGCGAAGCCGCCGGCGAGGTTGGCGACGTTCTCGTAGCCGAGCTCGAGAAGCGTCCGGGCGGCGAACACAGAGCGTGCGCCGCTGCCGCAGTAGACGACGAGGTCGCGCCCCTTGTCCGGCACCAGACCCTCGATGCGGGACTCGAGGTTGTTACGCGGCGCATGCAAGGCGCCCGGGATGTGCCCCTCGTCCCACTCGTCAACCGGGCGGATGTCGAGGAAGAGCGGCCCGTCCGTGCCGAGCCTCGCGTGCGCCTCAGGCGTCGAGATCTCATCGATCTCCGTCCTCAGCTGCGCGAGAAGGTCGCGGTAGCTCGCCATTACTTTCCACAATATAGCGGCTCGAGGGAGGCCTACGTGAGCGGCGCCTCGAGCGCTGCCCCGGCGACCGGTGCGCCGTTCCTGAGCACGAGCCAGATGCGGCTTCGGTCGAGAAGCACTGCCGGGTCGGCGACAGGGTCGCCGTCGACCACGACGAGGTCGGCGAGCTTCCCCTCGGCGACGAGACCGACCTCGGAGTCGATCCCGAGCGCGTAGGCACCGCCGCTCGTCGCGGCCGCGAGCGCCTCGTTCACCGGCAAGCCGTGCTCGACCATCCGCAGGAGCTCGCAGGCCGCGCGGTCGATCTCGGGCGAGTCGAACCCCATCGCGAGCCGCACGCCGGCGCGCCTCGCTGCACCGAGTGTCTCGTGGGCCTCCGCCACGTTCCGCTGGCCCTGCTCCACGAGCAGCTCCACCCAGCACCCGTCCTCGGCCACGTCGTGCAGGAACGAGAGCGTCGGCACGAGCACCCCGCCCCGCGCGGCGAGCTGCTCGAGCAGGTCAGGGCGGCGGTGGAGATACATGCCGTGCTCGATCGTGTCCACGCCCTCCTCGATGGCGAGCTCGGTACCGGCGAGCCCTTCGCAGTGGGCTGCGACCCGGAAGCCGAGCCGGTGTGCCTCCTCGACGAGCGTCGCGAGCTCTGCGCGCGTCACCTGGGCGGGATTCGGATCCTCGAGCTCTACCGAGCGGGCGCCGGTGGTCATGATCTTGACGAAGTCGGCGCCGGCGCGGATCTGCTCGCGCACCGCCCGGCGGACGTCGTCCGCCCCGTCGGCCTCGCGGTACATGCGGGGAAAGAACCGACCCCCGGGAGCCGTCGCCGAGACGATGCGGCCGCACACGAGCAGTCGCGGCCCGTCGAAAGCTCCGTAGCGCATTGCCTGGCGGATCCCGAACAGCACGTCGCCGTACGCGCCGACGTCGCGCACGGTGGTGACGCCCATGCGCAGCGCCCGGCGCAGGCTCGCGGCCGCGAGGTGCCCCGGCAGGTCGTCGCGCAGCGGCTCGGTTCCCTTCGCCGGGGCGGGGACCGCGTGCGAGTGCTGGAGCATCGTGATGTGGGCGTGGGCGTCGATCAGGCCTGGCATCAGCACCCGGCCAGCGACGTCGACTACCGCGGCGTCCGCAGGGGTGCCGTCGACGCCGGCGGCGACACTCCGCACGCGTCCGTCCTCGACGACAACGGTGACGCCCTCGCGGACCGCCGCGCCCGAGCCGTCGAAGAGACGTGCGCCGGTGAGCGCGAGGAGTCCCGGTGCGGGCTGGGGGTCGGCGAGGAACGCGGGGAGGCGAAGCGCCGGGATGGTCACCGGTGCATTATTGACCGGCTGCTTCGCGTGGTTCGCCGCTACCGTCCCCGGCGTGACTCCGCGCGCCCGTGTGATCGCCGTGACGGCCGCAGCGGCGACGCTGGCGGCCGCCGTGGTCGTCGGCGTCGTCGCGACCACGAGCGGCGGCGAGCGGACGGCCGCGCCGGCCGCGGAGCCGCACCCTCGCCCCGGCGCGCCCCCGCTGTCGCTCGACCTCGGGCTGCGAGCCGACGCCGAGGCCCGCGACCTGCGGCGCGCGCTCGACCTCTATCAACGCGGGCAACGGGCTCGTGCCCGCTCGCTGTTTGCACGGCACACCTCGCTCGAGGCTCGCGTGGGTGAGAGCTACGCGGCGTGGCCGGAGGGCACAGTCGACCGTCTGAGCCAGCTCGCCGGGCTCCACCCGCAGAGCGCCGTCGTCCAGCTCAACCTCGGCACGGCGCTCCTCTGGGCCGACCTCACCGGGGCGGAGGACGCCTGGCGGGCCGCTGCGGACGCGGAGCCGGACTCGTCATACGCGATCGTCGCCGGCAATCTGCTGCACCCGGGTTTCGCCCGCAACCTGCCACAGTTCGTCCCGAGCTTCGGTGCACCGGCCGCGATGGCGGAGCTGCCCCCGCAGCGGCAGCTCGAGGAGCTCGCCCTCCGCGCGCACACCGGCGGTGTGCGGGCGAAGCTCCTCTACGGCGTTGCCCTGCAGCGAGTCGGTCGGCCCCTGTCTGCACGCCGCGTGTTCGCGCAGGCAGCACGGCTCGCGCCGGATGATGCCGAGGCGCAGGTCGCGGCGGCAGTCGGGCGCTTCGACAAGGCCCGGCCGGCGGATGCCTTCTCGCGCCTTGGCCCTCTGAGTCGCCGCTTCCCGCACTCCGCGACGGTCCGCTTCCATCTCGGCCTCTTGCTCCTGTGGTCGGGGGAGGTATCGGAGGCGAAGCGTCAGCTCCGTCTGGCGGGCCAGGCCGAGCCCGGCTCGCCGCTCGCTCGCGAGGCCGCGCGCTACCTCGAGGAGATCGCCCAGGCGGGAGCTTGATTCGCCCGGAGGAGGGGGCTTTTTTGACGCGCCCGGCTCGCTGCGGCTACCGTGACGGCGCACTCGACGTGGTCACAGGAAAGGGGCGGTCCTGGAAGCGGAGCCGGGGAGCACGGCGAGGGAGACGGACGAGGGGTTCCTCGCGACCGACGAGGCGCGGGCCCTGCTGGAGTCGGGTCGCACCGCCGGCCGTCTCGACGCCGAGGAGCTCGCCCTCGCTCTCGACGAGTTCGACCTGGACCCGGGCGCGCTGGAGGAGTTCTACTCCGCTCTCGACGAGGCGCAGATCGAGGTCGTGGAGAAGGACGAGCCGGCCGACGCCCAGGACAAGGAGTGGGAGGCCGAGGCCGAGGTCTCGACCGACACCCTGCAGCTGTTCCTCAAGGACATCGGCAAGGTGCCGCTCCTGACGGCCGCCCAGGAGGTCGAGCTCTCCAAGCGGATCGAGCGCGGCGACCACGCCGCAAAGCAGGCGATGGTGGAGGCGAACCTCCGTCTCGTCGTTTCGATCGCGAAGCGCTACCGCAACCAGGGGCTGCCGTTCCTCGATCTGATCCAGGAGGGCACCATCGGCCTCGTCCGTGCGGCGGAGAAGTTCGACTGGCGCAAGGGCTACAAGTTCTCGACGTACGCGACGTGGTGGATCCGCCAGGCTGTAGCGCGCGCGATCGCTGACAAGGGGCGGACGATTCGCATGCCGGTTCACGTGGTCGAGAAGCTGAACAAGATTCACCGCTCCGAGCGCAAGCTCCGCGCCGAGCTGGCGCGCGAGCCGAGCACGGGCGAGATCGCCGCCGACCTCGATCTCTCGCTCGAGGAGGTGGAGCAGATCCGGCGCTCGGCGCAGACTCCTGTCTCGCTGGAGAAGCCGGTGGGAGACGAGGAGGAGTCGGAGTTCGGCCACTTCCTCACGGACGAGTCGGCGCCGCTGCCCGACGAGGCAGCCGAGGTCGCGCTGCGCCGGGAGGCGTTGCGCTCGATCCTCGGCGCGCTCTCGCCGCGCGAGCGACGCGTGCTCGAGCTGCGCTACGGCCTCGACGGCGAGCAGCCGCGCACCCTCGACGAGGTCGGGCGGACGTTCAACGTCACGCGCGAGCGCATCCGCCAGATCGAGCACCAGAGCCTGAAGAAGCTCCGCGCGCTCGCCGAGGCGGCGAACGTCCGCGACGTCGCGTAGCCTCCGCCGGTCTCGGCGTGGCTAGAGTGCCCGCGTGACCGCGCCCTCCGACCAGCTCGTCGCCGAGCTCGCCGAGCTCGTCTCGATCCCGTCGGTCAGCGCGGATGCCGAGCGCTGGGACGACGTCCGCGCGGCCGGCGAGTGGGTACGGCGCCGAGTCGAGCGCACCGGCGGGACGGCCGAGCTCGTGGAGACGGAAACGCTGCCGCTCGTGGTCGGAGAGATCGCGGCCTCCGCCGCGCCCGAGTCCGCGCCGACCGTGCTCTGCTACGCGCACTTCGACGTGCAGCCGGCAGAGCCGCTCGAGCTCTGGGAGTCGCCTCCGTTCGAGCTCACTGCGCGCGATGGGCGGCTCTATGCGCGCGGGTCGGCGGACGACAAGAGCAACCTGCTGATCCTGCTCGAGACGGCATCGAGCCTCGCCGCCGAAGGCGCGCTCCCCGTCAACGTGCGCTTCGCGTTCGACGGGGAGGAGGAGTCGGGCGGTCACGCGATCGTCGACTGGGTCGAGCGCGACCGCGGACGTGCAGACGCAGCGGTGATCCTCGACGGTGGCCGCATCCGCGCCGACCTTCCCGCCTTCTACCTCGCCACCCGCGGGATGCTCTACTTCCACGTCCGCGTCCGGACAGGGAATACGGACATGCACTCGGGGATGTTCGGCGGCGCGGCGCTGAATGCGAACCACGCGCTGCTGCGCACGCTCGTACCGCTCCTCGCAGGACCGGACGGCCGGTTGCCGGAACCCTTGCGTGCGGGCATCGTCGCCGCGACGGAAGCCGAGCGCGCGGACTGGGCCCGGCTCCCGGACGGCGCGGAGGAGTTGGGTCACTTCGGCGCCGCGCCGATGGACGCCCAGGCCGCCGCCGAGTTCCACACGCGCGTCTTCGCCGAACCGTCGCTCGAGGTGAACGGGATCGCCGGCGGCTCCCCCGATCTCGTGAAGACCGTGCTCCCCGTCGAGGCGCGGGCGAACGTCTCGATCAGGCTCGCGCCCGGACAGGATCCTGCCCAGATCCGCCCTGTGTTCGAGCGGCTCGTGCGCGAGGCCGCTCCAGCTGGAGCGCAGGTCGAGATCCTGCTGCGCAACGCGTCCCTCCCCGGACACACGCCCGCGGACGACCCGACGGTAAGCCTCGCCGCGGCCGCGTTCGAGCGTGCGCTCGGCGCCCGGCCGCTGCTCATCCGGTCGGGCGGGTCGCTGCCCGTGTTCGCCTCCCTGGTCGTTCGCGGGCTCCCGACCGTGACCACCGGGTTCTGCATCGAGTCCGAGTCGAACGTCCACGCGCCGAACGAGAACATTCCGGCCGACTCGCTCGACGTGGGCGTGCGGGCGATGCGGGAGGTCTTCAGCGCTTTCGGCGCACTTGCCTTAAGTTAGCGTAGACTCCACCGCCGTGACTCCCCCGCCAGACCAGACCGACGCCGTGCGCCCGGCCCCGTACGCTTCGCCGCTCGCCGAGGAGCTCGCCGCCGACGTGCTCGAGCGCTTCCTGCGCTACGTGCGCATCGACACGCAGTCCGACCCGCTGAGCGAGACGTATCCGAGCACCGCGAAGCAGCTGGAGCTCTCGCGGCTGCTGGTCGACGAGCTGCTCAGGGCCGGGCTCGGCGACGCCGCTCTCACCGAGCACGGGTACGTGCTCGCCACGCTTCCCGGCGTCGAGGGCGCGCCGGCGGTGGGGTTGATGGCGCATGTCGACACCTCGCCCGACGCGCCGGGCGGTGCCTCACCCGTTGTCCATCGCCTGTACGACGGGCGCCCGCTCGAGCTTCCCGGCGATCCGCGCCAGGTGCTCGATCCCATTGAGCAGCCCGAGCTCGCGGCGCGTGTGGGCCACGACCTCGTCACGAGTGACGGCACGACCCTTCTCGGCGCCGACGACAAGGCCGGCGTGGCGGAGATCGTGGCCGCCGTCGCGTGGCTGGCCCGTCATCCGGATCTCCGTCACGCGCCGGTGCGGGTTGCGTTCACCGTCGACGAGGAGATCAGCCGCGGCACCGATCACCTCGAGCTCGAGCAGTTCGCCGCCGACGTGGCCTACACGCTCGACGGCTCCGGTGCGGGAGGCATCGAGATCGAGTCGTTCTCGGCGATGGAGATCGAGATCACGATCCGCGGCCGCAGCACGCACCCGGGAACTGCCAAGGGGAAGCTCGTGAACAGCGTCAAGCTCGCCGCCGAGCTGGTCTCGGCCCTGCCGCGCGACAGCCTCTCGCCCGAGACGACCGAAGGCCGGGAGGGATTCGTCCACCCGTCGCGCATCCGGGGGATCGCGGAGGAGACCGTGCTCAGCGTGATCGCGCGCGACCACGATAACGCCCGGCTGGACGAGCACGTTGCGCTCCTCCGCCGTCTCGCGGCCGAGCTGGCCGAGCGCGAGCCGCGCGCCGACGTGACCGTGTCCGTGACCGAGCAGTACCGCAACATGCGCGCGACGATCGACGCGCACCCGCGCGTGGCGGAGGCGGCGGTCGAGGCCTGCCGCCGCGCGGGAGTCGAGCCCCGGTTCGAGCTGATCCGCGGCGGCACCGACGGCTCGCGCCTCTCGGAGCGCGGCCTGCCGACGCCGAACATCTTCACGGGCGGGCAGGAGTACCACTCGCTGCGCGAGTGGGCGTCCGTGCAGGACATGGCCGCCGCGGCCGCGACGGTCGTCGAGCTCGTTCAGATCTGGGCCGAGACGACCTGACCATACGCGGTGTCGTCCGAGCTTTCTCTTGAGGGAGGTTCCCTGGAGCTGAACTCACAATGATCTGCCGAGGATGATGATCAGGGCGAGGGTGAGGTAGCCGAGGTAGACGGTGCTGTTGGGTTCGGTGCGGATTGTGAGGCGGCGGAAGCGTCGTAGCCAGGCGTTGGTGCGCTCGACGACCCAGCGGTGGCGGGCGAGTGGGTCGCGGAGACGTGTTGCGCGTTCGTGGCGGCGGCCCGCTTTGAGGGTCGTGAGCGGTGGTGGTTGCGAGTTCGGTTTGCGGCGTCTGCTGATCTGCGGGCTGATCCCTCGCTGGGTGAGCGCCTCGCGGAGCGCTTCGCTGCAGTAGCCGCGGTCGGCCCAGACCTCGCCTGGTTGGTAGCCGGCCTCGCGCAGCTGGTCGATCAGCGGCAGCAGGTGCGCTCGTTCGCTTTGGCTGCCGGCGGCCGACGCGGGCGGCTAGGGGGCGGCCGTCGCCGTCCACGGCGATGTGGTATTTGCTGGACGGAAAGCCCCTGTTGACGGGGCTGGGGCCAACGAGATCGCCCCCTTTTTGGCGTCCACCAGCGACGCGTCGACCACCACGCGTGACCAGTCGAGGCTGCCGGCAGCATCCAGTTCGGCGACAAGCAGGGTCAGCGCCTGCTCCCACCGGCCCTGCTCGATCCACTCGTGCAGCCGGCGCCGGCACGTCTCGCCGCTGGGGAAGCCCAGCTCGCGCGGCAGATCGACATACCGCATCCCCGTGTACAGCAAAAACAACACGCCCTCCAAACAGATCCGGGCTGGATAACGCAGCCGCCCCGGATTGCGAACGCGACGCGGCGGATCCGCAAGCAGCGGCTCCAACCGCTCCCACAGCCGATCATCAACCCGCCACGACGGCGTCCGCGGACCACCAGGCGACCGCCGCCGACCAGACCTCGGAGATCCTCTCATGCAACCCCGATTCGCCACCAGCGGCCGGGTCCCTGCTCATTACGAGTTCAGTTCCAGGGAACCGTAGGTTCCCGGCTTCAGGGATCTTCGCGCGGCAGCAGGAATCCGCTCCTGCGGATTCCTGCACCTTGCGCCCCTAAGAATCGTGCACGGGGCAGCCGAGCCAGGTGTGCCCGTAGCTGCGCATCTCGCTGATCAGCGGCAGGAGCGCCCGGCCCTTCTCGGTCAGCTCGTACTCGACGCGAGGAGGCGACTCCGCGTAGCTGCGACGGACGACGATCTCCTCGGCCTCGAGCCAGCGCAGCCGCTCGGCGAGGGTGCGCGGGCTAATCCCGGCGCAGGAGTGCTCGATCTCTGTGAAGCGGCGCGGGCCCTCCGACAGGTCGTGGATGATCAGCACCGTCCACTTCGAGCCGACGATCTCTGCGCAGGCCGCAACGGAGCAACTCTCGGCCTCGTGGACGGGAAGCATCGTGCGATTCGAGATCGTGTCCATGGCCACCACCTCATTGTACGAATCGCGGCGGCCGCGCGGTGGATTTCGCCGCGCGGCCGCCGCTACGACCTTCAGCCCTCGGGTGAGCCGGCCGGCTGAGCCGGCCGGTTGCGCTGAGTCCGGGAACGAGGAGGATGAGCAGGGCGGTGGGCACATCCGGTCGGTCTCTCGAAGGCTGGCTGCCCGAGGCGCAGCGGGAGTACCGCGCCGCGGACTGAGCCGTTCGGGGGCGGCCGCGCGGGAGCGGGGCCGCCCCCGGTGTGGCCGCGATCGTCAGGACGTGCGGACGCTCGACGACGACGTGCGGTTCGCGGCGTCCAGCACGAGCGGGCGGAGCAGCTGCGCAAGCCCCAGAGCGCCTGCACCGGTGAGGTGGAGGCCGTCGCCGGAGAACCACGCCCGGCCACGGCTCGCGGCCGCCCAGTCGGCGACACGCGGCGCATGTCGGAACGGTAGCGGGGGCTCAATCCCAGGGCGGTGCGTTGAAGACCCAGCGGCCGGCGACCATCGTGGCCACGACCTCGACGCTCTCGAGCTCGTCGAGCGGGCATGTGACCGGGTCGCGCGAGAGGACGGTGAGGTCGGCGAGGTAACCGGGGAGAAGCTTGCCGCGGCGTCGCTCGTCCCCGGCGAGCCAAGCGGGCGTGACGGTCGAGGCAACGAGCGCCTGCTCCACGGTCAACGCCTGCTCGGGGCGCCACGTCGGCCGGTCGTCGATCGTGCGTCGCACGCCCGCGCGGACCCCGGCGAGCGGGTCCAGCTCCTCCACGGGCGCGTCGGAGCCGTTCGCGACGACGGCGCCCGACTCGAGCAGTGAGCGGAAGGCGTACGCACCGGCGAGCCGGTCGGGCCAGAAACGCTCGGCGAGGTCGCGGTCCGACGGCGCGTGGGAGAACTGCACCGAGCAGGCGACGCCAAGCTCGGCGAAGCGCGGCACGTCGGCCAGGTCGAGGCACTGGCAGTGCTCGATCCGCTGGCGCAGGCCGAGCGGCTGCCAGGCGTGACGGGTGGCCTCGAAGGCGTCGAGCGCGGCACGGTTGGCCGCGTCCCCGATCGCGTGCACGGCGACGGGCCAGCCTGCCGTCGCGGCGTCGCGCACGATCTCGGCCAGGTGCTCCCCCGAGGTGATCACGACGCCGCTGCCGTCCAGCAGCCACGCCGTGCGCGAGCCGAGCGTCCCGTCCATGAACGCCTTCAGGTAGCCGAGGCGGAGGTACTCGTCGCCGAGCCGTGAGCGGAAGCCGAGCTCGGCGAGGTGGGGGAGGTGCTCGTGCGGCAGCGACTGCCAGACGCGGATCGTGAGCCCGTCGCTCTCGTGAATTCGCTTGAAGATCGCGTGCGCACCGAGCCAGCCGTCCTTGTCGTGGATCGACGTCATGCCCCGCTCGTTCGCGAGGCGGATGCCCTGCCGCGTCGCGTCGACCCATTCGTCCTCGGAGACCTTGACGAAGCGCTCGCGGAAGGTCCAGGCGGACTCCTCACGCAGGATGCCGGTCGGCTCGCCCCGCTGGTCGCGCTCGACGACGCCGCCCGGAACCTCGAGGTCGCCGCCCGCGTGCGCCAGCGCGGCCGTGTTGAGCCAGAGCGAGTGGTAGTCCTTCGACCAGAGGGCCGCCGGCGCCTCGCCGGTGATCTCGTCCAGCACCTGCCGCGAGGGTCTCTCGCTCCACGAGGCGTCGCGCCAGCCGGTGCCCCGGATCCACTCGCCCCCCGCCCGGAGCAGCTTGTGTTTCGGTACCACAAGCCGCTCGAGCGCCTCGGCCAGCGAGTTGGCGCCCTCGAGCCGTACGTCGCCACGCGCGAGCGACCAGGTGGGGAGGTGGACGTGGGAGTCGGCGAGGCCGGGGACGACGCACCGCCCGCGTAGGTCGACGCGGTCGGGTGTGGGGAGAGCGTTTTCGTGCGTCCCGACGCCGCCCGCCACCCGGTCGCCCGCGAGCGCGAGCGCCCCCGCCGTCGGCAGCGAGGGATCCATCGTGCGGACGACGCCGTTGTCGAGGATCACGCGACGAGGTTAGAGGGTGAAGCTCGTCAGGGGCACGTGCTGGTGAGCGAGGCGACGTTGTTCGACTCGTTCGACTCGCTCACGACGTCGGTGCGGTCGGCGTGCGCTGTGAGGGTGCCCGCGCGGCAGGTCGACCAGCTGCGCGTCGTCGACTGACCCGGCGCGAGCGACTCGATCGAGAATGTCCCGATCAGCGTGACAGTGAGGATCGACGCGGCCGCCGTGCCGTTGCCCATGTTCTTCACGACCACGCCGTTCTTCGTCAGCGAGGCGATCACGAGGTCCGGCAGTACGAGCACGAGCGCCTGATTGACCGTCCACGCGTGCTGCGCCGCGGGGCCGGTATTGCCGGCGGCGTCGGTGGCGCGGACGGCGAACGTGTGAGGGCCGATGTCGAGGTTCGCGTGGGCGGCCGGGCTCGCGCAACCTGCGAACGGGGCCCCGTCGAGCGCGCACGCGAACGAGACGCCGCTCTCGCTGGCGGCGAACGAGAAGGTCGCGCTCGTGGCCGTGGTCGCCGCGGGTGGGGCACCGGTGATGGTCACCGTCGGCGCCGACGTATCGGTGGGCGGGGCCGTCGTCCCCGGCTGCGTCGTCGTCGTGGTCGGCTGAGAGGTCGTGACGACCGGCTGCGTCGGGTTGGGCTGCGTCGGCTTGGGCTGCGTCGGCTTCGGTTTGGGCGGCGCGACGACCTTCGGCTTGGGCTTCGCCGGTGGCTTCGTCGCGGGCGACGTGTGCGGTGTGGTCGGCGCCGGTACTGTCACGGTCGTCGCCGTCGATGTGGTCGTGACCGGCTCGGTCGTCTCGGGCGCGGTCGTGGTGGCCTTCGGCACACGGCCGGTCAGCTCGCCCAACGTCACGGTCACGACGGCGGGCACGGTCGGGGCCCGCGTGGGCGGCGGTGGAGCAATTGTCGGCGTCGCGGGCTGGGTCGTCTGCACGATCGTCGTCGGTGCGGGGGCGACCACGACACGCTCCTCGCGGTCGAGCAGCGCCGCCGTGCCGAGCCCGCCCGCGCCGAGCGCCAGCACGCCGACCCCGATCAGCAGGGCGCGCCGCGCATGCCGGCTGCCCCGGCCACCGCGTCCGGCCGGCTGCGACCAGTAGCCGCGCAGCTCGAGCTCGTGCTCCGCGCCGCGCGCCACCTCCTCGCCGGCGCCGAGCGGGAGCAGGATCGTGCGGTAGCGGCGCTTCGCCTCCTCCATCGACTCGAGCGACGCCTGGCAGATCTCGCAGCCGTCGAGATGTGCGAGCACCTCCTCCTTGCGCGCGCCTTTGAGCTGCCCGTCGAGGTGGGCGGCGAGGAGCGGGAGGTACGAGCGGCAAGGCTCGGGCAGCCGTTCCGGGTCGACCTGCGCGAGCCGGAGCTCGGTGCGCAGGCTCTCGCGC
The DNA here is from genome assembly GCA_963708005.1 of uncultured Actinomycetes bacterium. GTDB lineage: Bacteria > Actinomycetota > Thermoleophilia > Gaiellales > Gaiellaceae > Gaiella. The sequence continues at coordinate 16,269 of CAVPRY010000005.1, forward strand.
GCGCGGAAGACGAGCTGCGCGACCGCGTTCTCGTTCAGCCCGACGAGCTCGCCGATCTCCGCGTAACTCCGGTCCTCGAGCTCGCGCAACGCCAGCACGAGGCGCTGCCGCGGCGAGAGGAGGGCGTTTGCCGCGCGCACCTCCTGCTGCTGGTAGCCGAGCAGCGTCGAGCGCTCGGGGTCGACCTCGATCGGCGCCGGCACGCGCACGGGCTCCGGCACCTCGTCCACCGGTTGCACACGCTTCGTGCGTTCGACGCTCTTGAGGAAGAGGTTGCGCAACGTCGTGAACAGGTACGGGCCGAGCTGCGTCGTCTCGGGGTCGAGCTTGTCGAGCCGCGGCAACGCGCGCACGAACGTCTCCTGCACGAGGTCGGCGGCGTCGTGCTCGTTGCCCGCGAGCCGGTAGGCGAACCCGTGCAGGCGCGGGCCGTATTCGGCGTACAGCTTTTCCCACGCCGTCCGGTCGCGCTCGCGGAGCCGGCGAATCAGTACGGCGTCAGGCCGGGGCGGCGCCGTCGCCATATGCGGATCCTAGGGTCGCCCTCGACCGAAGATATGCCGCGAAGGCGGCATGCTTGGCGAGGTACTGCTCGATCGCCGCGATGCCCTCGGCCGCCCATTCGCGCAGCCAGGCCTCGTCGACGTCTAGCTCTCTGAGATGTGTGGTGTGCTCGCTCATGCCGGTACAACCCGCGGGCAGGGGATTCCTTACGCACCGCGGATGCGAAAAGACTCGCCTACCACCGCGGCCGACCCGGGTGTTATAAGCGACTGTGATGGGCGTTTTTCGGGGGATGGCGCTCGCGGGCGTCGTGTTGTTGGTTGCGCTGGCCGGGGCGGCCGGGTTCGCCCGGGCCGACGACGTCGAGGGCGGCACGATTCTCGTCAAGTTCACGACCGCCTCCACCGCGCCGGGCATCACCCAGGCGCGCGGCGACGTCCTCACCGGGATGCTGCGCGACGCCGTTGCGGTGATCAGGCTGCGCGGCGGGCTCTCGGTCGCTCAGGCGGTTGCCCTGTATGCGCACCTGCCCGGCGTCGTCTACGCGGAGCCGAACGGCGTTGCGCACGCCACAGTCGCGCCCCCGAACGACCCCTTGTACGCGTCTCAGTGGGCGCTGGACCGGATCGACGCCGTCGACGGCTGGACGCGCTGGCCGGGGGCGTACTCGCTCGGCGGCGGACCGACGGTGGCCGTGCTCGACACGGGCGTCTACGCGGGCCACCCGGATCTCGACGAGAAGGTGCTCGCCGGCGCGAACTGCCTGGGGTTTTCGTGTCACGTCGGTGACAGCGGCGACGACAACGGTCATGGGACACACGTCGCCGGGACGATCGGCGCCGAGGCGAACAACGGGACCGGAGTCGCGGGGGTGGCGTTCTTGTCGCCGATCCTGCCCGTGAAGGTTCTCGGCGCGGACGGGTCCGGCTCGTACGCCGGGATCGCAGCCGGCATCGACTGGGCCGTGGCCGCCGGCGCGAAGGTGATCAACATGAGCCTTTCCGGCTCCTCGAGCTCCACGACGCTGTGCGGCTCCGTGGCGCGCGCGGTCGCCGCGGGGGTGGTCGTCGTAGCGGCCGCGGGCAACACCGCGTCGTCCGCCGCGAACTACCCGGCGGCATGCAGCGGCACCATCGGCGTCTCGGCGACGACGTCGAGCGACGTCCTCGCCTCGTTCTCGAGCTACGGGTACCCCGACGTCGACATCTCCGCGCCCGGGGCGTCGATCCTCTCGACGCTCAGCAACGGCTCCTACGGGAACTACTCGGGGACGTCGATGGCGGCGCCGCACGTCTCGGGGCTGGCCGCCCTGCTGCTCGGGCAGTCCGCTGGCCGGTCTCCGGCGGACGTGTTGAGGATCATCGCGGGCTCGGCAGACCACGTCGGCGGCGTTGGCGTCGTCTACGCCACCGACCCGAACGGGCTGTGCGTCTGCACCTGGTCGAGCCAGTACGGCTACGGGCGGATCAACGTTGACCGCGCGCTCGGCGGGGGCGCGCCGCCTCCGCCTCCTTCGCCTCCGCCTCCTTCGCCTCCGCCTCCTTCGCCTCCGCCTCCTTCGCCTCCGCCTCCTTCGCCTCCGCCTCCTTCGCCTCCGCCTCCTTCGCCTCCGCCTCCGAGCGGCCTCACTCTCGCCTTGCCGAGCTCGGTCACGCTCGTGACGGGGACGGTCAGCGTCGGGAGCGCCTCGAGCCTCGTAGCCGATGACGGCGCGTATCTCGTCGTGCGCGCCAGCTCCTTCGGCTCGGGACCGAGCTGGTACGGACGGTTCCTCGGCGTCCCCGCAGGGGCGACCGAGCTGAAGGTCTCCTACGCGGGCGCGGCTTCGCGAGCGTGCACCCTGGCGGTTGCCGTCTACAACTGGTCGAGCGGCTCCTGGACGACACTCGTGCAGCAGCCTCTGGGGACGACCGAGATCGCTCTCTCGACCTTGCTTCCGGCCGGCACTCCGTCGCCGTACCGCAGCCCGACGGGCGAGGTCCGGATACGCGTTTCCTGCTCGGCGTTGGCGTTCTCGCTCTCGTCCAGCACCGATCTCCTGACGCTCTCGTATCGCTCGTAGGCGACGGCCTTCTTCTTGCGCGCGAGCCGCGAGATTCGCTCACGCGAATCTCGAGTCGCGCAAGATCCCTGAAGGGGGCAGCCCGTAGCCCCCCTCCGGGGGTGGGCGGCGCTGGCCCGAGCCGCGAAGATCGAAGGCGTCATGCGGGCGAAGGGTGGTTCGGGGTGACGGCTCGATCGGCTGCTGCGAGACGCAACGGCGCCGCCGATGCGCACGCGACCGAGTTGCGGCTCACCCTGACCCGGGGTCAACGGTTCGGCACCGTGCCGAAGAAGGCGGCGTGAGCGCGGCGACGTCCGAGGATGCCGTCGCTGCGCTCGCGCGCCGCCATCGAGCCCACGGCACCGGAGCAGCTGCTGCCTCTCCGGCGGCCTCGTCTTCGCCGCCGAACGCGCCAGCGCCGGCCGGCGCGCCCGCAACAGGCATCAGATCGCCGTGACGGGGCCAGCAGCGAACCTCTCGACGACCTGAGCTGCGGGCACAGGGCGCGCGAACAGGTAACCCTGCCCGAGGGTACAGCCCATCTCGCGGAGCCGGTCACGCTGCGCCGGCTCCTCGATCCCCTCGGCCACGGTCTCCAGGTCGAGGGAGCCGGCCAGGCGGACGATGGCCTCCACCAGGCGGGCCTTGCGAGGGTCGTCGACGACGTCGTCGACGAACTCCTTCGCGATCTTGAGCTCGTCGACCGGGAACCGCTGCAGGTAGCTGAGCGACGAGAACCCGGTGCCGAAGTCGTCGATCGCGATGCGCACGCCCATGGCCCGGAGCTCCGCGAGCCTCGCCGACACGCCCTCGACGTCCTCCATCAGGGTGCTCTCCGTGATCTCGAGCACGAGATGGCGAGGGTCGAGCCCGCTGTGCGAGAGCACGTCGCTGATCCGCTCGTGGAACCCCGGCTGCAGGATCTGGCGTGCGGACAGGTTGACGTTGGCCGACAGCGACTCGCCGCCGGGCAGGGTTTGCTGCCACTCGAGTGTCTGGCGGCAGGCGCGGGCGAGCGCCCAGTGGCCAATTGCGTTGATCAGACCCGTCTCCTCGGCGAGTGGCACGAACTCGGTCGGCGAGATCGGGCCGCGCACCGCGTGTGTCCAGCGCAGGAGCGCTTCCAGCCCGACGATGCGGCCGGTCTCGAGCTCGATGAGCGTCTGGTAGTGGAGGTCGAGCTCCTCGGCGTGGAAGGCTCGCTCGAGCTCGGCCTTCAGCTCGAGTCGCGTCAGCGCGGCAGCGTGCATCTCCGGCTTGAAGAGCTCGTAGCGGTTCCCGCCCTGCCGCTTCGCCTGGTACATGGCGACGTCTGCGTTCCGGAGGAGCTCGCCGGCCGTCTGTCCGGGGCGACCCAGCACGATCCCGATGCTCGCCCTGGCCAGCAACTCGGTCCCGCCCAGCGTGAAAGGAGGAGCGACGGCGTCGAGGATGCGCGCCGCGACACGAGCCGCGCCTTCGATCCCGTCCGTCTCCTCGAGCACGATCGCAAACTCGTCTCCGCCCAAGCGCGCCGCCGTGTCCGACCCTCGCAGGCAGCCCTGGAGCCGATTGGCCATCTCCACGAGGAGCTGGTCGCCGGCGACGTGGCCGAGGCTGTCGTTGATCGTCTTGAAGTCGTCGACGTCGAGGAAGAGCACGGCGAGGTCGAAACCGGTTCGCCGGGCACGTTCGAGCGCGTGCATCACGCGGTCGGTGAGCAAGGCGCGATTTGGCAGACCCGTGAGCGCGTCGTGGAACGCCTGGTGCGTGAGCTGGTCCTCGAGGGCCTGCCGCTCGCTGACGTCGTGGGCGGTCAGCACCAGGCCGCCGACGGACGGATCGTCGAGCAGATTGCTGATCACACCCTCCACGGTGCGCCAGCTGCCATCATCGTGACGCAGCCGGAATTCCAGCTCGACTCGTCCTTCGCTCTGCACCTCCTCGTGCAGGCGGGCCACGATCAATTCGAGCTCGTCGGGGTGGAGAAGATCGTGGAGACGGGTGCCGATCACCGTGGAGGGCTCCTGCCCGAGGAGCACCTCCACCGAGGGGGTCATGTAGCGAACCGTGAGGTCCGGTTCGAGCACCGCGATCAGATCATTGGAGTTCTGGACGAGCGAGCGGAAGCGCGCCTCGCTGCGCCGCTCGAGGAGGTCCTCGGTGAGCTCCGCACCTTCCAGCGCGAGCGCGACCTGAGACGCGAGCGTGGAGAGGCCGTCGCGCAGGTGCCAGCCGAGCGCCTGCGTACCCGTGACGCGGAGGATGCCGTGGACGCGATCGCGTATCACGACGGGTACGACGAGCGTCCGCGCCGTGCCGAGCCGGCCCAGCGATCCGGTCCGCCGAATCTCGCCGCGGACGCTCTCGGCGATCTCGCCGGTCCCGACCACGACGACGTCGTTCAGGCCTGACGGCGGGCGTGCCGTCAGATCGAGTTGCGTGTAGGCCTCGCTCTGACCGCCGGCGAGGTCGAGCGCGGTGGCCGAGCCGACGCGCTGTATCTCCTCGCGCGTGCCGGCCGCGACGAGCGCGGCGGCGCCTGCCTGGAGAGCGGTCTCGCGCTGGACGAACCGCTCGTTCGCCGCGACGAGGCCGGCGAGGCGGGCGACGACGAGCGCGAGCAGGGGCACGGAGAGTACCGCGATGCCCCAGGGAGGCCCTCCTTGCTGGCCGAACGCCTGGTACAGCACCACCGCCCCAGCGGTGAGAACGGCCGTGGCGATGAGGATGAGCCGGCGCCGTGTGAGGAAGGGAGCAGGTTGGTCGATCCGCTCCGTCAGCCGGCGCATGTCGGGGAGCAGTGCCAGGCTGCCCCAGAGCAGATGAGCCGGGAGCGCGGCCAGGGCGATCGCACTACCGACGGCGATCGATTCGCGCAGGACGCCGGCGACATAGACGCTGGTGACGACGACCTGGATGGCGGTGGCGAAGGCGATGCAGAGGTGGGTGGCGGTGCCGATTCCTTCGGCCAGCAGGAGACGCACGGTGACCCCGACCAGTGCGATGTTGGCGAGCGTGATCGCGATCGCGGCGAGTTGGGCTCGATCGGCGGTCGGCTCGGCCTGAGCTGCGGGCTCGAGAACGAAGACCCAGAGCAGCGCCGCGACCCCGGCCGTGACGATGCTCGCGTCGACGATCGACGCCCAGTCCCTCGCCGGCGTGCGGCGACGCACGAACAGCACGAGCGCGGCGATCAGCAGCGGATAGGCACCGAGCTGGAAGACGTCGACCACCGCAGGGAACGGCTGCACCGTGCCGCGGTACGCGTAGAAGAGAGACGTCGCTTCGGCGGCGGCGAAGCAGCCCAGCGCCCCCGCCAGGAGATACCACGGTCTCCGAACGGCGGGATAGTTCAGCGAGATGCCGATCAGCGTCGCCGCGCACGCCGCGACGTTGACCGCGAGCGACCAGGCGCCCACCGCGCTGTGCCGGTCCAGGAGGAACCAGAACGGCACGAGCGCGAGGCCGACAACGACCAGATACGTGAAGACCCGCCGCACGCTGCGAGTACCGAGCGGCGGCAGAGCGAGCGACGACGAGCTCATCGCTTCGACCCCGGCTTCTCGCCATCTGCGCAGATCACAGCTCGGACCCTCGCGCGCGCAGCGTCGGACCTTCGAGCCAGCCGCCCCGACGCTCGCCGTCTGCAGGCAGATCCTCGATGTCGCGCATGCCCGGAAGGAAAAGCGCGCCGAACGTGAGCGCGCCGCCCACGACTGCCGCCCCGATCAGCGTGGCACGGACGCCGACAGCACTCGCGATCGGTGCCGTCAAGGCGAACGAGAGCGGCAGGAGCCCGATCGAGATCAGCCAGTCGAGGCTCGAGACCCGACCGAGCATCGAGGCGGGCACGTGTCGTTGCTTGAGGGTCGCCCAGACGATCGTGCCGGCCGTCTCGAGCGCGTTGAAGAGCAGGCAGGCGAGCATCAGCTGCCATGACGCGGTGGCCAGCCCGTAGCCGGCGACGGCCAGCGTCGCGAGCGTCCAGACGCCGTACATGAACGTCACGTCGCGGCGCGGGTGCCCTCGCTGCCCCATCACGAGGGCGGCGGCGATGGCGCCGACTCCGCCGGCCGCGAACACGAGGCCCAGATCGCCGGCGGACGCGTGTAGCTCGTTCTTCACGATGTACGGCAGGAGCACCTCGGTAGGCCCCATGAAGGCCAGGTAGGCGAACGTGGCGGAGAGCAGCGTCCCCCAGAGCCAGACCCGCCCTCGCACAAACCGCACCCCTTCCCGGATCGCCGCCAGAGCCGACTCGGGCACCTCTCGCGGCGCACATCGCGGCGGCCGCAGCACGAGGATCGCACCGGCGGAGACGACGAAGGACGCCGCGTCGGCGGCAAAGGCCACCCCTGCGCTTACGGCAACGAGCACTCCGCCGAGGGCCGGACCGACCAGACGAAGCGCGATCGGCCGGACGACCTGGTCGAGCGCGTTCGCCGCGGGCAGGTCGGCGGACGGGAGCAGGTCGGGCACGATCGCGTCGAATGCCGGCATGAAGAACGCGGCTCCGACGCCGTAGAGCGCCACGAGCGCAACCAGGTGCCAGAACTGGAGGGCGCCGGAGAACGCGAGGGCCGCGAGGGCCCCGACGGCAACCGCCCGGATGGCGTCGGCGGCCAGCATCACCTTCCGCCGGTCGAAGCGGTCGCTGACGATCCCGCCGGGTAGCAGGCAGACGATCGTCGGGACTGTCATCCCGATGCCGACGATGGACAGCGCTGCCGGGGCGTTCCACAACGCATACGCCTCCCAGGCGATCGCGACGAGGAAGATGCCGTCACCGAGCAGCGAGACGGTCATCCCCACCCAGAGCACGCGGAAGTCCCGATGGCGGATCGGTGAGAGGAGGTTGGCTCTCGACACGCCCCCCGGGCGATCGAGTGCCTCGTGGCTATGCTGCATCGGCCTCGGGCTGCTCGCCGAGCGGCGACCACCCGATCTTGTCGGCCTCTGTCAGATACTCCGCGAGCGCGCTCTCGGTGAGAGGCCGCGCGAAGAGGAAGCCTTGCCCGAGGTTGCAGCCGAGACCCTGCAGCGAGGCCGCCTGCTCGGGGTGCTCGATTCCCTCGGCGACCACTTCCAGCGTCAGGTTCTCACCGAGGGCGATGATCGCCGCCGCCAGCGAGTCGTTCTCGCGCGAGGCGAGGAACGAACGATCCATCTTGAGGATGTCGACCGGGAACCTGCCCAGGTAGCTCAGGGACGAGTACCCCGTCCCGAAGTCGTCCATCGCCAGACGGACGCCCAGCGCTTTCAGATCCTTGAGCCGTTGCACCGCCAGCTCGGTGTCGGCGAGCATCACGGATTCCGTGATCTCGAGGACGAGCGCGTCGGGTGAGAGCCCGCTCGTCTCGAGGGCGTTCTTCACGTCCGCGACGATCGTCTCCGACTGCAGCTGTCGGACGGACAGATTCACGCTGATCGTCAGCGGCTCCTGGCGGGGGAAGTGCTGATGGAGACTCGCCCCCTTGGCACAGGCCATCTGGAGCACCCACCGACCGATCGGGATGATCAGGCCCGTCTCCTCGGCGATCGGGATGAACTGATCCGGCTGGATCATGCCGCGGGTGGGATGCAGCCAACGCAGGAGAGCCTCGACGCCGTAGATCTCGTTCTGGTCGAGGCGCACGACCGGCTGGTAGTGAACCTCGAGCTGATTCGACTCGATGGCCTGCTGGAGGTCCGAGCGAAGCTCGAGCCGCTCGAGTACTCGCTCGTGCATCGCCGGCTCGAACACGCGGTAGCTGCCCTTGCTGTCGCGCTTCGCCATGTACATGGCGACGTCGGCGTTGCGAAGGAGCTCTTCGGCGCTGGGTGCAAGCCCGTCCGGCCCGACGAGGCAGATGCCGATGCTGGCACGCGGGAAGACCTGCTTGCCGTCGATCTCGACGGCCAACTCGATCGATCGCAGGAGGCGCACGGCTGCGTCGGCCGCGTCCGGGGAGTCCTTCACCCCGTCGAGGAGCACGGCGAACTCGTCGCCGCCGAACCGCGCCACGGTGTCCGTTGGACGGACGGTGGCCGTCAGCCGTCGCGCCACCTCTTGCAGCACGCGATCGCCGGCTGGGTGACCCAGGCTGTCGTTGACCGTCTTGAAGTCGTCCAGGTCGATGAACATCACCGCCACCGTGGCCGCGGACCGCTGCGCGCGGACGAGCGCGTGCTGGACGCGGTCCGAGAAGAGCGCTCGGTTGGCGAGATTCGTGACAGGATCGTGGAACGCCTGGTGGGCGAGCTGATCCTCGAACGCCTTCCGCTCGCTCACGTCGCGGCTGTTGAGCACGATCCCCCGGATGTGCTCGTCCTGGAGCAGGTTGGTGTACTGCACCTCGAACTGCAGCCAGGTTCCGTCGCGATGACCGAGCGTGCACTCGATGGCGCGTGCCTCCGGGCTCTCGTCCGCGATCCCCACGATGACCTCTGCCAGCCGCGGCTTGTCCGTCGGGCTGAGCAGTCGATCGAATCGTGTGCCTTCGATCTCGTCCACTCGGTAGCCGAGGACGCGCTCGACGGACGGGCTCTGATACGTGATGACACCCTTGGCGTCCAGGACGGTGATGAGGTCGCTCGAGTGGGCGACGAGGGAGCGGAACCGGGCCTCGCTCTGCCGCCGGTGGAGGTCCTCGGCCAGCGTGGCGCCCTCGACCGCGAGCGAGATCTGGGTCGCCAGCGCTGCGAGGGTGTCGACCAGCTCCGGTGGAATGTCAGCGGGCGTGCAGATCACGAGCTGGCCTCGCGCTTCATCGCGCACCGACAGCGGTAGGACGAGCACGCTCGCGCCGTCGTGCAGGCCGAGCTCGCCCCGCACCTGCTTCGGCACGTCCGTGAGGCCGATCTGGAGCGGGCCCCTGGACGACGCCCCCAGCCACGAGCCGACCTCGTCGGCGAGGAGCGAGCCTTCTCCGCCGTCGCTCGAGCCACCGACCAGGATCCCCTCGTGCGTGGAGACGGTGAGACGCACGTCGGCGTCGAACCCGAGGAGTCGTCTGACGGCCGCGATCGCCGCCTGGTAGACGGGCCCGGGCCCGGCTGCGGCCGTGAGCTCGATGCCGGCTCCCCGAAGTGCCTGCTCGCGTGCCGTCGTCCGCTCCTCCTGACGAACGAGCCCGGCCATGCGCGCCACCACCAGCAGGAAGAGAGCCGCGGAGGCCACGATCAACACGATCTCGTCCGGGAGGTGGAACTGCTGGAAGAACAGGATCCCCGGTGCGATCAGGCAGGCGCCGCCGAGAAGGGCAAGACGGTGTCGGCTCAGGCGTGCCCTGCGCTCGGCGGAGGGCTGCTCGAGCGTCCGCATCGACGGGTGCAGCGCCGCCGCGCCCCACAGCGCGTAGTAGGCAATCCAGCCGACATCGAAGCTCAGCTGGTGGTTGTAGCCGTCGACGAGCAATGCGTAGCCGTAGGCGGAATCTGTGGCGAGGAGGCAGACGATGCTGCCGACGAGCAGGTAGAAGGCGGGCGCCCGCTTGCCGGTGTCGACGGCGAGCCGGATCGCCGCCGCGAGCAGGAGGATGTCGCCGAGCGGATAGGCCGCCGAGACTCCCTTGGCGAGCAGCGAGAGCCCGGAGAGGTGGAAGTTCGGCGCGATCAGGAACACCCACGAGAGCAGTCCGATGCCGATCGTGATGATCAGCGAGTCGATCAGCGCCGCCCGCTCACGCTGCGGGTTCCGGCGCTTCGCGAGCAGGAGCAGGCCCGCCATGAGGGCGGGATAGACGGTCAGGTAGATGGCGTCGCCGAGCGACGGGAACGGCACGTCGACGCCGAGCAGCTTCGGGTAGCTGTACGTGTAGAGATCGCCGGCGAAGAACAGGAACTGGCCGAGCACGAAGAGCCACCAGGCGGTGCGGGCTTCCGGGTGGTGCAGGCGGATGCCGATCGCGATGGCGATCGGCGAGGAGAGGCCGATCAGGTTGATCAGCGGGCCGTTCGCGGTCAGGGGTGGGAAGAACAGGTAGAGCGCCGTCAGGGCGACGGTGACACCGAGGTACGCGAGCCAGGCGTACGAGCGGGCGAGGTCCCCCGGCGAGCGGTGACGGGCGGTGCCGACGCCCGAGACGGAGCGCATCGCTGCGTCGATCGCCACCCGGCTCATGCGGCACGCTCCTCGCGTCGGGCGGGCTGCAGGTCGAACCGGTTCGCGAGCTCACCGAGGACGTCCACGAGCTGGTCGAGCTCCGCCTGCGTGTTCGAGACGGTGACCTGGATCCGAAAGCCGACTTCGCTCTTGGGCACGAGCGGATATGCGGCGAGGGTCACGTAGATGCCTCGTTCGAAGAGGAAGCGGCCTACCGCGCCGATGTCCTCGTGGTGTGCGAGCGGCACCTCGATGATCGGTGTTCCGGAGCGGTTCGGGGTGTGGACGCCGAGCCGGTCGAGGCACCCCAGCACCTGTGCGGTCTTGAGCCAGAGCTCCTCGCGGATCGCGTCGCCGCGCTGGTCGTTCACGTCAAAACCGGCCAGCACCGTGGCGAGCGACGCAACCGGGCACGGGCCCGAGTACAGGTACGGCGGCGCGGCCGTCTTGAGCAGCCGCTTCAGCTCGGTCGGCAATCCCAGGAAAGCTGCGAGCGACGAGTAGGCCTTCGAGAAGCCCGACACGAGCACGATCTGCTCGTAGGTCTCGCCGAAGTGGCGGACGACGCCGTTCCCGCGCCTGCCGTACGGGCTCGGCTCGTCGGCGGTGCGCTCACCGATGACGCCGAAGCCATGGGCGTCGTCCACGTAGAGGATGGCGTCGTGCTCCCGTGCGATCCGAGCGAGCGCGGGCAGGTCGGCGGTGTTGCCGGTCATGCTGTTGACCCCGTCGACGCAGACGAGGCGCCTGCTCGAGCGGTCTTGCCGCAGCAGCCGCTCGAGCTCGTCGAGGTCATCGAGGCGGAATCTCTTCATCGTCGCCCCCCGCGTGGCGGCGAACTGGCAGCCGTCGTAGATCGTCTTGTGGGCCCGGCTGTCGACCAGGATCGTGCCCCCCGCGGCGAGCACCGGAATCACGGACATGTGGATCAGCGTGATCGTGGGGAGGACGAGGGTGTCCTCGCAGCCCAGCAGACCGGTCAGCCGCTCCTCGATCTGCTCGTAGAGAACGGGGCTCCCGAGCAGTCGTGACCAGCTCGGATGCGTGCCCCACTTCTGCAGATAGGCGGGGATCGCGGAGATGATCTCGTGGTCGAGGTCGAACCCCAGGTAGTTGCACGAGGCAAAGTCCGCCAGCCATTGGTCGCCGCAGCGAATCATCCGACCGTCGACCTCGTCGATCACCGCGTCGACCATCGGGTGCGAGCGCTCGAGCTCGGCGAGATCCTGGCAGGCCGCGAGCCAGCGGTCGATCCACGGTGGCGCAGGCGGCGGCCTCTCTTCCTCGAGGTGTCGAGTGCTCATTGCGGACATAAGTCGACCTCCGTGAACCATGGCTTTAGGCCCACTCGTTGCCGGCCCGGCGCATCGGGCCTCTCTGGGCAACGGGAATCGACCAGCGTCACGCTTCGGGCACAGACTGTAAGCCGCACCTGACCGTCCTTCTGACCGCAGTGGAGGGAGTACTCCTGCTTACGGGATGGAACTCACGGCGAGCGGTACGACCTGCCCACGACAGGGGAGTCTCGACTACCTCGAACGAGTGATTTCAGTGGTGATCGATCCCCGTGCGCCTGCCGTTTCCGAGCGCCGCGGCGAGGCCGGGGATGGAGCGGCGGAGCGGCCGCACCGTGTTCTCGTCGCCGCCCCAGGTGGGAGCAGCCCCGCCATGGACCTCGATGCTCGGGTCGACCGAAGGATGGGAAAGAAGGAGCAGCGGTGTAGACGCAGGGCGCGGCGGGGGTGTGGTTGTCCGCACGCTCCGCGCCCTGCGCGAGGCTCGCGCGTTCGCGGCCGCACTCCGCTTGTCGCATTGCGGCGCTCGACGGCTCCGGCCACGGCCAGCGGCGAACCTACGACAGCGCCGCTGTGGGTGCGGGAACGATCGTCATGCGGAGCCGTGCCGCAACGCCGCTTCCAGGCTGCGATTCTCGGGCCTTTACACTAACCGGGGTGCTCCTATACTGTGGTCACTGCCGTGGAGCGGGGAGTCGCAGCCCGCTCTGCGGCTTTCACGCCCGTCAGCTCGCCGCAGGCTGTCGGGTGCCCCCGAAAGCGAAGGTGGCCGCGGCACAGGGCGGCCACCTTCGCCTCCCGTGGGCTACATCGGCGGCCAGACCGGGCCGATCCCGCAGGCCGAGGCAAGGGCAGCCGCTACTGCCAGGAGTAGGATGATTCGGCTATACAACGGGAACCGTCCTTTCGCCTTTGGTCAGTTCCCGGCGCCGGGCTTTCCAACTTAAGATAACACCGTGCCCCGACAGATAGCGACACACGTAGATAGCGGCGAAGCGCTCGGCCGGCGGCTTCGCACGGCTCGGGAGGCGGCAGGCCTCAGCCAGGGGCGGCTCGCGTTCCCCGGTTGCAGCGCCGGCTACGTCTCCCTCGTGGAGTCCGGCAAGCGCGTGCCGTCGCTCCAGGTGGTCCGGGAGCTCGCCGCCCGGGTAGGCGTCCCGGAGGCCTGGCTCGCGCGAGGGGTGGACGAGCATGAGTCGGGTATCGGCGCCGCGCTGCGGGACGCCGAGCTGGCGCTTCGGCTCGACCATGTCGACGAGGCCGAGGCATGTTTCCGGAAACTGGGGCCACTGGCGCGCTCGTGCTCGGAGGAGGCACGAATCGCGGCGGGGCTCGGTCAGGTCGCGTATCGTCGGGATCAGCTTCAGGGAGCCGTGGACTTTCTCGAGCGGGCGCTGGAGCTCGATCCGGAGCTCGGCGACCAGAGCGCGACCGACGCGCTCGGGAGGGCGTATTTCCGTTTGGGCGAGACGGAAGCGGCGATTGCGCTCTTCCGGTCGGCGCTCGCCCGCGCTGACGCCGCCAACGATCCAGCCGGGCGGCTCCGGTTCGGCGTTCTCCTCGCCAACGCGCTGACCGATGTCGGCTGCTTCTCGGAGGCGACCGAGCTCCTCTCCCGCGTGCTGGAGGATGTGCAGGGCGGCGATGCGCTCGCACTCGCGCGGGCGTACTGGACACAGGCGCGTCTGCACATCCAGCAGGAGGAGCACGAGTCGGCCGGACGCCTGGCGCGCAAGGCCGTCGACCTGCTCGAACTCACGGAGCACACGTACTTTCGGGCGAAGGCCTACCATCTGCTCGCGTTCGCCGAGCTCGACTCCGGCAACGCGGAGGCCGCGCTCGAGCTGCTGACCGAAGGGCTGGCGTTGCTCGGCGACCAGGGGACGGCGAGCGAGCGGGGCGAGTTCCACCTGGAGATGGCACGCGCGCTCGCCCTGCTCGACCGCACGGACGAGGCGGCGGCGCTCGCGATGCGGACGGCTGCGGAGCTGCGAGACGACCATCCGGCCGACCTCGGCCGGAGCTACGCCTTGCTCGCGGCGGTGCTCGACGAGCGAGGCGAGTCAGAGCGGGCCCTCGAGGTGTACGAGCTCGCGCTCGAGCTGCTCGAGGAGCCGGTCAGCCGCTACTTCGCGGACACCTGCACGCGCTACGCGTCGCTGCTGGAGCGCCTGGGACGTCGGGCCGCTGCGTTCGACGCCTACAAGCGCGCGGCGAACTCGCGGGCGATCCTCGAGCGGTCGAGGATTACGAGCGCTCACTCCTGACTGCTTACCGGCACGGACGAGCTGTGCCAGGCCGGTCAGCGAGACGCTGCGCGCGCGGAGCTCCGCATCCGTGCCGCCGGTCTCGTCATCGATCTCGCGGGCGGTGGGATGCGTCGGGCTCACGTTTCGCCGCCGTGCGAAGAGGTCGAGGTAGGAGTCGATCACGATCACCCTGGCCGGGCGCAGCTCCGGATGTCTCGAGGCGAGCGCGGCGACGCCGAAGCCGGAGTAGGAGACTCCGATCAGCACCAGGTCCCCGCCGACCTGTCGGTGCAGCGTCGCCGCGCTTGCCGCCAGGGCGTGGAGGTAGCCCGGGTTGCCCCAGTCGAGATGGCGAAGCCCACGTCGCCCGGGCCCGTCGTACCGGTCTTTCGCGTAACGTCCGCACAGGAGCGTGTACCGCTTCAGGCGGGCGAGACGTCGCACCTGCGTGCAGTAGGCCCAGCCGCCGGTCGTCACCATCACGCCCCGCGGTTCCGGGGCCCGGTATACGGAGGCCACGAGGTCGCTCGCGGGCGGGCTCGCGCTGCTGTCGGCCGCGGCGAACAGGGCGAGCGCTGCGCCGAGCACGGCGGCGCATCCCGAGCGCACCGCCACGGCGCCGGAGCGGTTTCGGCGGCGTTGCCTACTCAGTGCGACGTGAGCCATCAGCCGGTGTTGCGCAGCGCGGCTGCGATGCCCGCGATCGAGCGGAGCAGCGGCCGTAGCGGCACGCTCGTCGCCCTCTCGCCACGCGGCGAGCAGCTCGACCTGGATCGCGTTGATCGGGTCGACGTACGGGTTGCGCAGACGGATCGAGCGCTGCACGACGGGGTGGCGGTCGAGCAGCGCGTCGGCCTCGACGATCGCGAGCACTGCCTCCACCGTGCGCGCGTGCTCGCCGGCCAGCACGTTCCAGAAGCGCTGCCGGCTCGAAGCCCGAGGGGCACGAGCGGGAGGTAGCGCCTCGGCGATCTCGAGGCTGGACTTGGCGAGCGTCATCTCGAGGTTCTCGACGAGCGCGCGGAAGAACGGCCAGTCCCGGTACATGGCACGGAGGCGCACGAGTGGCTCGCCGTCGAGTCCGTGCGTGGCGAACGCGCTGCCGCACCCGTACCAGGCAGGGAGGAGGCAGCGGTTCTGCGTCCACGCGAACACCCAGGGGATCGCGCGGAGCGCCTCGAGCTCGCGGTCGCCGCCGCCTCGGGACGGGAGACCGGCCGCGAGCCGATCTCGAGCAGCGCGAGCTCGTCGACCGGGGTGAACGCGCGGAAGAAGCGGGGGAACCAGGGGTCGTCCCACACGAGCGTCCGGTAGGCGCGGTACGCGGTCGCCGCGAGCTCGGTCATGGTCTCCCGCTCGGAGACGTCGGGCCCGCGCACGCCCGCGGCGGTGGGGAACGCGGTCAGCAGCGTCGCCGCAACCGCAGCCTCGAGGTTTCGCTCGGCCAGGCCCGGGAGCCCGTACTTGAACGCGATCGTCTCGCCCTGCTCGGTCACCTCTAGGCGGCCGTCGACCGCGCCGGGAGGCTGGGCGAGGATCGCGGCGTGCGTCGGGCCGCCGCCGCGTCCCGCGGAGCCGCCACGTCCGTGGAAGACGGTGATGTGGACGCCGTGCCGGTCGGCGACGTCGACGAGCTCCTCCTGTGCTCGGAAGATCTCCCACTGCGCCGCCAGGTAGCCGCCGTCCTTGCCGGAGTCCGAGTAGCCGACCATCACGTCGAGCTCCTCGCGCGGGCTCCGCTCGAGCAGCTCGCTGACGAGCGCGGGCCCGCGGCGGAGGTCGGTGATCGTCTCCAGCAGCGGCACGCCACGAATGTCGGCGCCCGCCTCCGCCGCCAGCCCCTCGGCCGCAAGCACGTCGTCCGCGCTCGACGTCATGGACACGATCACCCGCTCGAGCGCCTTCCGGCCGTGGCGTCGCTGCGCACGCGCCGCTGCCGCGAACGTTCGCTGCACGCGCTCGTCCGAGGCGCGCACGGCGCTCGCGTGCACCCGCACGTCCAGCCGCGCGAGATGGAGCCCGAAGACCCGGGCCCGGGCGCGGACATCCGCGAGCGCGCCGTCGGCGATACGGGTGCCACGGTGTGACCGCAGGGTCGTGTCGAGCGCGTCGAGATCTGAGAGCAGCGCGTCGCCGTCGTCGTAGCCGTCGTCGGCCAGCCGCCCCCAGATCTGGACGAGCCGTGCGCGGAAGGGCTGGTCGTCGTGCGGTAGCCCGTCGACTACGCCGAGCATCGTGCTCGACATGCCCCACGCCGCCCCGAGCTCCCGGACCTCCGCCCGGTATAGCTCCTCTGCGAGCTGTCGTGCGCGCTCGAGCGCGTCCTCGATGGTGTCGGGCCCCACGTGCGGGTTGCCGTCGAGGTCGCCGCCGATCCAGCTGCCGAGACGCAGCGCCGCCTCCGCCTCCGGCACGTGGTCGCGCAGCGTGCGGGCGAGGCGCGGCACGGCGTCCCAGAAGCTTTGCTCGACGAACCAGAGCCCCTGGCGGATCTCGTCCACGACGCGGGGCCGGCGCGAGCGCACCTCATCCGTCTGCCACAGGATCGTCACCTCCTCCGCGAGGCGGTCCTCGACCGCGCGGAGATCCGACGGGGGCAGAGTCGGGTCGTCGAGCTCGGCGAGGAGGAGAGCGATGCGCCGGTGTGCTTCGAGCACCGTGCGACGCGTCGCCTCGGTGGGGTGCGCCGTGAGGACGAGCTCCACGGTCAGGCGCGCGCCCGCGGACGCGAGCTCCTCGCGGCGGATGCCTGCGGCGTCGAGCGTGGCGAATGCGTCGGCGAGCGACTCGCGCGGCACGTGCCCCTCATGCTCGTACTCGCGTCTGCGGCGGACGCGGTGGTGTTGCTCGGCGATGTTGACGAGCTGGAAGAAGAGCGCGAACGCGCGCAGCACGGTGGCCTGGCGCTCGAGCCCGAGCGAGGCGACGATCTCGTGGAGCTCCTCACGCGAACCGCCGTCTCGTGCGCTGCGCGAGAGGGCGCGGATGCGCTCCTCGAGCGCGAGCAGCTCCTCCCCCTCCTGCTCGACGAGGACGTGCCCCAGCACGTCGCCGAGCAGGCGCACGTTCGCTCGCAGCGCGCGGTCGCCGGGCGGGCCGATCTCGGTCGCGGTCACGCTGCGCATGATGCGCGCTCGCCGAGGTCTAGTGGGCGCGACGTAGCGCGGGTGCCGCCAGCCCACCGCGGCGGCGGAGCGCGCCGCGCAGCCGCACCACCTCGCCCACGACGAGGAGCGCGGGCGCATCGAGCGTGCGGGCGAGCTCCGGGACATCGCGCAGGCGGCCGGTGGCGACGCGCTGCTCGGGCAGCGTGCCGTTCGAGATCACCGCCGCCGGCGTCTCGGGGTCGAGCCCGGCGCCGACGAGCCCGTCCGCGACGCGGTGCAGACGCTCCCGTGCCATGAAGACGACGAGCGTGCCGCCGGTGCGTGCGAGGCGCTCGTAGTCCGGCTCGTCGCCCTCGGCGGAGTGACCGGAGACGACCGTGACCGTGTCGCTGACGCCGCGGTGGGTGATCGGGATTTCCGCCGCCGCAGGGACCGCTGCGATCGACGAGACGCCGGGCACGACCTCCACGTCGACACGTGCCTCGCGCAGCGCGAGCGCCTCCTCGCCGCCGCGGCCGTACACGAACGGGTCGCCGCCCTTCAGCCGCACGACCGTGTCGGCACGGCGGCCGAGCTGGACGAGCAGGGCGTTGATCGCCGCCTGCGTCAGGCCGTCGCGGGCGATCACGAGCGCGTCGGCGGGTGCCTCCTCGACGAGCTCGGGCGCTACGAGCCGGTCGTGCACCAGTGCGTCGCAGCTTCGGATCAGGTCGAGGCCGCGGGCGGTGATCAACCCCGGGTCGCCGGGGCCTGCGCCGACGAGGTAGACCGTCACGCCAGCGCCTCCTCGACGACGGAGCGGAAGTAGTCGCGTCGTGCCTCGTACGAGTGGAGGTGCGACTTCGCCCAGGGCCGCAGGTCGCGGAGTCGGCGGGCGAGATCTGCGTGCTCCTCGGTGACGACGGCGGCGATCTCGTCGCGCAGACGCTGGGCGAGCACCGGCGAGGCGCCGCCGGTGGAGACGGCGATGGCGAGCGGGTCGCGTCGCAGCACGGCGGGGAGGATGAAGCTGCAGAGCTCCGGCACGTCCACGACGTTGCACAGCAGCGCTCGCTCCTCGGCCTCGCCAAACACGCGGCGGTTGACGGAGGAGGTCGACGTGGCGGCGACGACGAGGAAGCGGCCGTGGAGATCTTCCGTGCAGTAGGCGCGCCGGATCAGCTCCACCGGCAGGTCTTCGAGCTCGGGCACGATTTGCGGTGCCACCACCGTCACCCTGGCGTTGCAGTCGAGCAAGCCCTCAACCTTCTCCAGCGCCACCCGCCCGGCGCCGACCACGAGCACCGAGCGACCCGAGAGGTCGACACACGCCATGTAGTACCGCGTCTCCATCTCAGGCGCCCACCGACGCCAGCCGTGCACCCTGACGGTCGAGGCGCACCGAGAGCTCGACACCGCCGGCCGCGAGCGACAGCTGGTACGCACCCGGCCCGACCACGGAGATGGCCACGGACTCCAGCTCCTTGCCGGCCAGGCTCGTGAGCGCCTCGGACACCGCGCCCGCGCTCGCCACCACGGCCGCGCCGCCGGGCGTCCTGCGGTAGAGCTTGAGCGCCGCCTGCTCGCCGCCGGGGCCGTAGATCGCACGGATGCGGCCGGATTGCAAGGCCAGCTCCAGGATTCGCTCCAGCTCGACGGCGAGCTCGCCGTCCAGCTCGTCTTCACGGGCGGCGCGGATCAGCCGCTCCACGCGTTTGCGATAGACGGGGCTCGAGCTTGCCTCGCGGATGGTCTCCAGCTCCGCGAGCACGAGCTCGCGCTCACTGTCGCGGAGGGTGAGCGCCGCCGCGCTCATGCCCGCTCCGGCGCCGGCCAACCCCGCGCCTCCTCGCCCAGGATCGCATGCAGCTCGTGCTCGAAGCCGCCCGTCTCGATCGAGCAGTGCATACCGCACTCCTTCGGCGCGTCGGACTCCCACCACCAGCGGCCCGCGCGCGTCGGCTCGCCCTTCGCGATCGGCCGCGTGCAGGGCGCGCAGCCGATCGAGGTATAGCCCTGCGCATAGAAGTCGTGCACGGGCACGTCGTGATCTCGGACGTAGTCCCACACCTCGTCCTCGGTCCACTCGGCGAGTGGGTTGAGCTTCACGATCGCATCGTGGTCGTGGTCGATCTCCACCTTGCGGATCTCGGCGCGTGAGGCCCATTGGTCGCGCCGCAGGCCCGTGACCCAGGCGTCCAGCCCTTGCAGAACGCGGTTCAGCGGCTGCACCTTGCGCACGTTGCAGCAGAGGAGCCGCTGCTCCACGGAGTTGAGGAAGAGGTTCGGTCCGTGCCGGTCGACGAGCCGCTGCACCTGGCCGGCGTCGGGCGAGACGAGCTCCAGGCGCAGTCCGGCGTAGCGCTCCCGCAGCCGCTCTACGAGGTCAAAGGTCGCCTGCGGCAGCCGCCCTGTGTCCAGGGAGAAGATCCGCACCTCGGGGTCGAGCCGGTACGCCATGTCGAGCAGGGCGACATCGCCTTCCTGGAAGGCGGTCGACAACGCGAGCCGCTCGCCGAATCGCTCCAGCGCCCAGGCGAGGAGGTCCTGCGGCTCCTGCCCCTCGAACTCGACCGACAGCTCGCCGGCCTCCAGGTCGTCCGGCAGCTCGGTCGTGCTCATGCTGCCTCCTTTCCTCTCAGCGGGGCCGGTTCGCGCCCGGCGAGCGCCCCGAGCTCGTCGTCGGTGGAGCGGTCGCAGAACGCGCGGAAGCTCTCGTCATCGAGGCGGCGATCGAGCCAGCCGGCGATCAGGCTCTCCACCAGACGGTCCAGCTCTCCGGTCGGCACGCGGCGGAACACGGGGCGCGCGATCGCGGCCCGAGGGCCGAGCGCGCCGCGCAGGTAGACGTCGAAGGCCTGCTGGCGGACTCCCGCCTCGTCCCGCACGGACGTCCCCTGGAAGCCGAGGTCGCCGACCCAGTGCTGCGCGCAGGCGTGCGGGCAGCCGTCGAGGTGCAGCCGCAGCGGCGCGACGTCGTCGCCGAAACGTTGTTCGAGGTGGCCGATCAGCCCGTCGAGCCGCGTCTTCGTCTCCGTCACCGAGTAGTTGCAGTGCGGCTCACCGGTGCACGCGATCGAGCCGCCGCGGATGCCGAGCGCGAGGGGGAAGCCGATCTCCTCCAGCTCGCGGACGGCATCCGGGACGGCATGCTCGGGGACGTTCGCGAGCAGGAAGTTCTGCTGTCGCGTGATCCGCACCTCGCCGCGGAGGGCGTCGGCGAGGTCGGCGAGGCGGAGCAGCTGCTCCCCCGAGACGAGCCCGACGTGCACGGGCACGCCGATCGTGGTCAGCCCTGCCTGCTTCTGGGCCTGGACGCCCAGGTGCTCGGCGGGCTCTCGATCGAGTGGCTCGAGCGCGTAGTCGGGGAGCGCGTAGCCGAGACGCTTCTCGACCTCGGCTCGCATTCCCTCCGGCCCGTAGTCGTCGACCATGAACTTCATGCGCGCCTTCACGCGCGAGAGGCGGTACCGCAAGTCCTCCTTCCAGGCGTCGAGGAGCGCCCGCAGTACCGGGAGCGCCTCCTCCTTCGTCACGAAGACGCCGAGGTCCCGCGCGACGCGCGGCACGGAGGAGAGCCCGCCGCCGACGAGCACCGCGAAGCCCTCGGCGCCGTGGGGCCCGATCACGCCGACGAGCGAGATGCAGTTGATCTCGGGCGCCCAGCAACGGTCGGCGCAGGCGCCGATGGAGATCTTGTGCTTGCGCGGCAGGTCGTTGTACTCGGGATGGCCGGTGAAGAAGTCGTGCGCCTCGTCGAGCACGTCGGTGACGTCGAAGAGCTCGTCGTGCGCGATACCGACTGCCGGGCAGCCGGTGATCGCGCGCACGGCGTCGCCGCAGCCGCCGAGGCTGGTCAGGCCGGCCTCGTCGAGCGCCGCCATCACCGCGGGCAGCGCGCCGAGCCGGATGTTGTGCAGCTGCACGTTCTGGCGGGTGGAGAGCTCGGCCTCGCTCTTGCCGTGCGTGACGGAGAGCTCCCCGATCGCCCGGACCTGGGCCGGGGTCAGACGGCCGGCGGCCAGCTTGATGCGGAGCATGAACGTCCCGATCTTGGGCTTGTCGTGGTACAGGCCCCACCACTTGAGGCGGACGATGTCCTCCTCGGGCACGTCGGCGTAGCCGGCCGCGATCAGCGACGGGAGCTCGTCGACCATCACGAGCGGCGACTTCTCGCGCTTCAGCCGCTCGACGCTGTTCCGCTTGAGCACGAGCTCGAGCGACGGCGCCTCCTTGAGCGTCTGAGTCGTAGCCTCCTGCGACATCCGCTCCACCTGCCTCCCTGTGCCTCTGTCGGCCCCGGAGTGGACTGGAGGTGGCGGATCGCCGCGCGTGTCGCATCTTCCCGCTCACCGCCTCCGGGAGGGGACGGCTCGCGGCTGGAGTTCGCACCTGACGGACACGCGTCCCGGTTGCGGCGGCTTCGCAGGGCCAGGTCCCTCAGCCGCTCGTGATGCTCAACGCTTCCGGATGTATAGCAACGTTACTTCACGAATTCAAGTAACGACCGTGAAGGGAGGCGTCAGGCGTCGAGCCTGAGGTCCTCGAGGTCGAGGTCGCGCACGACGCGCTGTGCCACCTGCTCGTTGATGTGCCCCGCGCGTCGCAGATCTTCCAACGCCCTGCGCTCGGCGTCGAGCAGCTCGCGCAGCAGGCGCTGGTAGGCGACCGACCGCTCCTCCAACGCTCCGTCGTCCCCGTCGTCGAAGCGCGCCGCGAACCGGTTGCGGCGGAACGTGTACAGGCCGCGCACCCGCTCGGCCGTGTCCTCTCGC
Organism: uncultured Actinomycetes bacterium; assembly: GCA_963708005.1. GTDB lineage: Bacteria > Actinomycetota > Thermoleophilia > Gaiellales > Gaiellaceae > Gaiella. The sequence goes on from CAVPRY010000005.1 coordinate 38,287, forward strand.
ACCCAGTCCTCGTCGGCGAGCTCCTCGAGGCGAGCCAGCGCCGCCTCGGCGGCCTTGATGCGCGCCTTCGCCTCCTCCTGCGCCACGCGCGTATCGGCCTCGAGGCCCAGCACCCGGATCACGAGCGGCATCGTCAACCCCTGGCCGACAAGCGTGGCGAGGATGACGCAGAAGGCGAGGAACAGGATCAGATCCCGCCCGGGAAACGGTTGGCCGGCGTCCGTCGTCAGGGGCAGCGCGAGCGCGGCCGCCAGCGAGACTGCGCCACGCATCCCTGCCCACGAGATGAACGCGGGGTACTGCCAGGGCGGAGAGGGGTCGCGCTCACGGATCCGGCGGCTGAGCTTGCGCGGGAGGTACGTCGCCGGGAAGACCCAGGCGATGCGGACGAGGATCACGGTCGCCGAGACGATCGCGCCGTACGCCAGGAGCGTCCCGGGCGGCTCGCCCGAGAGCTCATCGAGGATCACGGGCAGCTGCAGGCCGATCACCACGAAGAGGAGCGCGTTGAGCAGGAAGACCACGATCTCCCACACCGCGTCGCCCTGCACGCGCGTCTGGGCCGTGGTCAGCTCGGAAGTATGTGCGCCCATGTAGACGCCGACCGTGACGGCGGCGAGCACGGCCGAGACGTGCAGGAGCTCGGCCGGGATGTACGCGAAGTACCCGCTCAGCAGGGCCAGCGTGATCTCGATCGGCGGGTTGTGGAGCCGGAGCCGCACCTGCCGGATCACCCAGCCCACGCCGAGCCCGACGGCGATGCCGCCCGCGACGCTGAAGACGAACGTGAGGCTCGCCTCCCAGACCGAGAACACCCCCGTCACCACGGCGGCGACCGCGAAGCGGTAGGCGACGAGTGCCGTGCCGTCGTTGATCAGGCTCTCGCCCTCGACGATCGCGACGAGGCGGCGGGGGACGCCGAAGCGGTGGGCGATCGCGGTCGCCGCGACGGGGTCGGTCGGCGACACGATCGCGCCGAGGACGAACGCCGACGCCCAGCTCAGCTCATCGACGACGGCGTGCGCGACAACGGCGACGACGACCGTGGTCATGATCACGAGCCCCACGGCCAGGAGCCCGATCGGCCGGAGGTTCAGCCTGAGCTCGTGCAGGGAGGTAAAGAACGTGCCCGCGTACAGGAGCGGCGGGAGGACGGCGACGAGCACCAGGTCGGGCGGCAGCTCGAGCTCCGGCATCCCGGGGAGCAGGCCGAGTGCCAGGCCACCGCCGACGAGCAGGATCGGATACGGGACGCGCAGCGCAGGCGCGATCGCCAGCAGGCCGGCGATCGCGACGAGCAGCGTGAGCAGGACGAGTTCCTGGCTGCTCGACAGATCCATCGAGGAACCTTAGAAGCGGGACGCGGGTCTGCCGGGAGGTCAGCCGCCGGCGGCTGGGAGCTCTTGCCTGCCGCCGAGGCCCTGCGGCGCCGTCAGCACGTCCTCGCTCGGGAACGCGGGCGTGTCGGGATGAAGGTCGAACGGTGCGCCGGCACGGCACTCGGCCGTCGCGTAGCCGTCGCGCTGGTACGGCGCGAGGGAGGCCATCGCGAGCGCTGTGCGCCGTGCCTCGTCCTCGGTAGCGCCGAGCCGCACCGCGGCGTAGGCCATCGCCTGGATCGCGTAGCAGTTCGTCTGCGCCTCGTCCGTCACGCCGGCTGTGTGGTACGCCTCGTGCGCGAGCACGAGCAGGGCATAGACCGTGTCCGAGGCACGTCGGTAGCACGCGGAGCCCGGAGGCAGCGGCATCGGCCCCTGTGCGTCCACGGCGGCGAGGCAGTCGAGCTCGTCATGCCGAGAGTGCCCACGGAACGCGCGCAGTCGCTTGCACGTCGTCCGGGTGAGGAAGATGCGTGGCTCGGGCACACCGTTGGCGTCGAAGCGCACCTCCCCGTGACGCCACTGGACGTCGAGCATGCTCCCCCACACGCTCTGGCAGTCGACCTCCACCGAGCGCCCCGCGATCTCCGACGCGATGGGCGCGAGCGCGCGCTCCGTGGAATGGTCGCCCCACCACTGCCAGCCGACGAAGGCCAAGGGGAGCGCCGCGATGCAGAGCAGGACCTTCATACGGCGTCTATCGGCGCGCGCGTGAGGGGACGCGAGCGCCGGACGCAGGTGAGCGGGCCCTGCGACACACCCTGTCGCAGGGCCCGCCCGACCGGCGTTGCTGGTGCTAGCGGAGGGCTGCGTCGAACGCCTTGCCGACGATCGTCTGCAGGCTCTCCTCTGTGCTGATGTTGGAGTTCACCGCGACGTAGGCCTGGATGTCGCCGGGGAAGGTCATGGCGACCGTCTTGCACGTCCGGTCCTTGTCTTCGAAGTCAGGACAGCCGCCGTTCTTCCATGCGTACGGGCCCGCCTTGCCGTCGAAGTCCGTGTCGAAGCCGAGCCGCTCGGTCTTCATCGTCTCCACGAGGTCCTTGGGCACGATCAGGCCCCGGTCGAAGGCGCTCAGGAAGCGTCCGAAGTCGAGCACGGAGATCGTCATCTTGCCGCTGCCCGACCGCTCGAGGTAGTCGGGCCGGGGCGCCTCGCCCTTGACCGGGGGGATCAAGCAGTGCTCCATGGGCCACCCGCTCCTCCGGCACTTGTAGTTGAGCGAGAAATCGCCGGTCGGATAGAAGCTCGCCGTCGAGCCCACGGGGCCGAGCACCTCGTCGAGCAGGTAGCGCACGAACCGTCGCGACACCTTGCGATGGAGGCCGTCGTTCGTGTTCTTGCACCGCCGGACGCTGAACAGGACCTTCGTGCTCGGGTCGGCGACGAGCGGGACGAGCAGGCGCAGCAGGTCGTACGCCTTGTTGTTGTAGTCGTACGCCATCGACTGTGTCCGACCCTGTGCGAGGATCTTCAGCAGGCACTCATAGGGATCGCTGCCGTTGCAGCTGGACGCGGTCTTGTTCTTCTTCGCGTCCTCGCGGCCTCCGAGCAGCCCGCTCGTGTGGTCGAGGATGTCGCGGAAGGTGAGCGTGGCGATGGTCGGATCCCGCGCGATGCACGAGGGCAGGAACGGCTCCACCTTGGCATCGACCGTCAGCCCGCGGTCGTGCAGCGCCTTGACGATCGCCGTCGCGCTGACGAGCTTCGCCGCGCTCGCCGTCTGCGCCTGCGTGTGCGTCGTGAACGGGAGCTTGTCGCCGTCGACCGCAAGGCGCCGCGAGCCTCCGGCACCCGTCCGGATGAAGCCGCCGTTCCTCATCAGGGCATAGGCGTAGCCGACGACGGTGCCGTTGAGCGAGCCGGCGATCTCGGAGGCGAAGCGGTCCCAGTCGAGCGCATACTCCGGTGCCAGCCGGCCCGTCCGCTCGACACCGCTCTGATCCAGCCGCAGCGCACGCTGTCCGTCGACCAGCGTCGCGCCGAACTGGCCGGAGTGGCGTTCGAGCCCCTTCGGCACGTCCACGTACGTGCCGATCGCGCCTCCAGGGAAGCGCTTGCCGGCGAACACAGTGACCCAGCCGGGTCGCTCGTCGGGCTGCGCCGCGCGCTCCGCGACCCAGACGATGTCAGACGAGCTCTGGTTGACGTAATGACGGCTGCCGTCCTCGCCGGCGAGGACGCCGCTGAGGTCGGAGGTCGTCGTTTCCTGGAAGCCCGCGGCCTGCATCACGGGCCAGGGGATGCCGTCCGGCGGGATCGCAGCGAACACGTCCGGCCCGAAGTCGTCACCGCCGGAGCGGACGATCCGCGCGCCGAGCTGCGTCCAGCGAAGCTCGAGCGTGCCGTGCGTCCGGCGGCTCCCCTTCGGCACGTCCCACCACGAGCCGACGATGCGGTCACCGCTGATCGAGCCGGTGAGGACGTATGCGTAGTCGAGGCCCGGGTGCTCCCCGAAGCCGTACACCTTGTTGCCGAGCTGACGCAAGTAGAGCGCCCCGCCGTCCTCTCCGCGATAGATGCGGGTCAGAAGCTCGGAGAGATAGACGGGCGTCGGCGCCGGAGCCGGCGGGGGCAGCGGAGGGGTCGGGGGAGGCGTGGGGGCGACGATCGCACCGGGGCCCGTGGGCCCGGAAGCTGCCGTCGCACTGCCCGCGATCGAGGCGAGCGCCGCGAGTGCCGCGATCGTGAGGGCGAGACCGATGAGTGCCGTGCGGGACATTCGATGACCTCCTCGGGTCGTGTCGTGTTCACGCACAACCCCCGACGGCGCCATTCCTTACGCGCCCCCGCGGCGGAGCGCCTACGCTGGGGTGGGCGCCCACGTCGGCGCCGAGCTGATCGGCGGCAGCCGGTACAGGCTCGAGCCCGGGGACCGGCCCTGGTCGTACCACACGCACACGCGGACGAGGAGTGGCTCATCGTCGTGCGCGGCGAGCCGATGCTGCGCACTTCGGCAGCGAGCAGGCCGTGCGCGAGGGCGACGTCGTCTGCTTCCGTGCGGCATGGAGGCGCCCGCCAGGTCGCGAACCGCACCGGCACGCCGATCCGCGTGCTCAACTGTCGGCCTGATCGCGCCGCACACCGTCGAGTACCTCGACAGCGGCAAGGTCGGCGCGCGGAGCGTGTAGTGCGAGCGGATCCTGCTGAGCTGCCCTGGTCCGAGCTCGACTACCGGGACGGCGAGGACCAGTCCCTTTCGCGCGTCCGGAATCCGCTCGCGCGGATTCCGGACGCGCGAAGGAGCGAGCTACGCCGCCGGCGCGATGTTCTGGTTCACGCGGAAGACGTTGTCGGGGTCGTACGCCGCCTTCACCTTGGCGAGACGGGCGTAGTTGCCGCCGTAGGTCGCCTTCACGCGGGCCTGGCCCTCGTCCATCATGAAGTTGACGTATGCACCGCCGGCCGAGTACGGATGCAGCGCCTCCCAGTAGCCGATCGTCCAGTCGCGCAGAGCCGATGCGGCCGCCGGATCGGGGTCGACGCCGACGAACACCTGCGACCAGGTCGCGTCGCGGTACGCGAACGCGGTGTCCTCCGGGGCGACGTCCCGTGCGGCGCCGTCGATCGGGTAGATGTGCGAGCCGCACTTGAAGCCCGGCATCCGCTCGTTCCAATCGCGGTTCCGCTCGATTGCCTCGTCCGGGATCTCCCGCACGAAGTCGCCGCGCCAGTACCACTGGTCGCCGGGACCGTACAAGCCGTCGAAGGCGCTGTTCAGATCCTTCAGCGGCATGCGGCCGACGCCGTGCATCAGCGGTTCTGCGACGTCGAGCATCGGCGCCATTGCCTTCTCCGCCTCCTCGTCGCTCGCGTCGATGCACCAGACGATCCCGCAGACCTTGCGCAGGTGGATCTCCTCGGGGAACGGTGGCGCCGGCGGCACGGTGTGGAAGTTGAAGAAGCCCATCACGTTCCTCGGGGCCGACGGCAGCCACTCGCGGTACGCGCTGAGCATCTCGTCCGTCCGCTCGAGCGGCCAGAACGTGGGACCGCCGACGATCGTGGAGAGCGGGTGGGCGCGGAACGTGAACTCCGTGACGACACCGAAGTTGCCGCCGCCTCCGCGGATCGCCCAGAAGAGGTCCGGGTTCTCGTCCGTGCTCGCCGTCACGCGGCTCCCGTCGGCGAGCACGAGCTCCGCCGAGAGGAGGTTGTCGATCGTGAGCCCGTGTCTGCGCGTGAGGTACCCGGACCCGCCGCCGAGCGTAAGCCCGGCGACCCCCGTCGAGGAGATGATCCCGGTCGGCACAGCCAGGCCGTGCGGGTCGGTGGCCGCGTCGACCTCGCTGGAGACGCAGCCGCCGCCGACGCGCACGGTCCGCGTGGTCGGATCGACGGTGATCGACTTCAACAGCGAGAGGTCGCACACGACGCCGTCGTCGACGCTGCCGAGGCCGCCTCCGTTGTGCCCGCCGCACCGGATCGCAATGGGCAGGTCGTGTGCACGCGCGAACGCGATCACCGCTGCCACGCCGTCCGGTCCTGTCGGCCGTACGATCAGCGCCGGCCGCTTGTCGATCATGGCGTTGAAGAGCGCCCGTGCTTCGTCGTAGCTTGTGTCGTCCGGGCCGATGACCTCGCCCACGGCGGCACCGAGCTCATCGCGTGCAGCCTGCGCCGCGATCGTTGTCGTGCTCATCGTCACAATCTCCTCTGTCGTGGTTGGCACCGAGGCTAGAACGCCGTCGGCCTCCTGTCTTGATCAGTGCTGACCGACTTCCCCGTCAGCCGTCGCACGCGTGCCATGATCAGAACTGACTAGTCATGACGCCGCTTCCCGGTCCACTCCGCCTCACGCCGTCGTTCCCCTTCGCCGGACGCTCGCGCGAGCTGGCGGCGCTACGGGCGCTCCTGCCCCGCGCGGAGAGCGAGGGGCGCCGGGCGGCGCTCGTGGCGGGCGAGCCGGGATCGGGGAAGAGCAGGCTCGTACGCGAAATCGCGCACGCGCTCGCGGCCGAGGACGTTCTCGTCCTGTACGGCGCCTGCGACTCCGTCGTGCGCACCCCGTACGGGCCGTTCGTGGAGGCGCTCGAACGCCTCGTCAGGCACACGGCCGAGCTGCAGCTGGAGGCAACGCTCGCGGCCGGCGGCCCGGAGCTGACACGGCTGCTCCCCGAGCTACAGTCGGTCACCGGGAAGTCGCCACCGCGCGCCGCCGCGGACCCGGACACCGAGCGCCACCGCCTGCACGGCGCGATCGTGGAGCTCCTCACCGCTGCCGGCCGGCGGACACCCGTGCTGCTCGTGCTCGAGGACGTGCACTGGGCCGACGTGCCCAGCCTGCTCCTGGTGCGTCACCTTGTGCGTGCGGGAGCCGAGGCGCGAATGCTCCTCGTGGCCACGTATCGCGACGTCGAGGCGGACGTTCCGGCGGAGCTCTCCGAGACGCTGGTGGCCGTCGGTCGCACCGAGGGGGTCGTCCGCGTGCGGCTCGGCGGCCTCTCGGGTGGCGAGGTGGCGGAATTCGTGCGCCTGGCGGCCGGCACCGCGGCATCGGCGGAGATGGCCGCGACGATCGAAGAGCTGACGGAGGGAAACCCGTTCTTCGTTACGGAGCTGTGGCGCGAGCTCGTGGACTCGGACGGCCTCCAGTACGGCCTCACCGGCATGGAGCTCGCGCGCCCGGTCGGCGAGCTCGGCACGCCCGAGACGGTGCGAGAGGTCGTCAGTCATCGCGTCGCCCGGCTCGAGCCGGAGACCGCCGAGATGCTCGAGCTGGCAGCGGTCGCCGGGTCGGAGTTCGGCCTGGACACCGTGCGCCGCGCGTCGGGGCTCCCCGAGGGGACGTTGCTCGACGCCGTCGACGAAGCGACGCGCTCCGGGTTGCTCGTGGAGTCGCCCGGGCCACGGCTGACGTACCGCTTCACGCACGAGCTCGTGCGCCGGTCGGTGTACGACCGGCTCTCGGCGACCCGGCGGGCCGAGTTGCACCTGCGCGTGGCCGAGACGCTCGAGCGGCAGCCGGCAGAAGGCGAGGCGCGGGCTCAGCTGGCCGCGCTGGCGCACCACTACGCACAGGCCGCACCGGTCGGCGCCGCTGAGCGGGCGATCTCGTACAACCTGCTGGCGGCCGAGTCTGCTGGCGCTTCGCTCGCCTTCGGCGAGGCGGTCTCCCACCTGCGAACGGCACTGGAGCTCGGGATCCCAGACCCGCGCGAGCGCGCCTCCGCGTACCTCGAGCTCGGCTGGGCCAGCCATCGCGGGGGTCGCGCGGCGGACGCGATCGCGGCCTTCGACGAGGCAGCGGGTATCGCCCGCTCCCTCGCCGACGCGGTGCTGCTCGCCCAGGCGGCGATCGGGTTCGAAGAGTCCTGCTGGCGTCCCGGCATCCACGACGCGGGTTCGGTCGCCACGCTGGCCGAGGCCGCAGACATGCTCGACGCCGCAGACTCGGAGCTGCGCATCCGGTTGCTCGGCGGCCTGGCCCGGGCGCTCGACTTCCGGGGCGAGTACGACCGCGCCACCGTGGCCCGCGACGAGGCGATCCAGATGGCGAGGCGGCTGGACGACAGGGCGTCGCTCGGCTGGGTGCTGGCGGCCGCGTACTGGTCGCGCGGCGTGAGCAACCCGGACGACGAGATCAATGCGATGCTCACCGAGGCCTGCGAGATCGGAGAGGAGCTCGGCGACGTCGAGCTGCACACGGAGGCGCTCGCCTGGCTCGTGCCGTCGTACGTCGCCCTCTGCGATCACACGGCCGCTCGTGGTGCGCTCGAGCGGCTGTTCGACGCGGCGCGGCGGATGAGCCAGCCGTTCCATCTCCACGTGGCCGAGCACTACGCCTCGGCGTTGGCGCTCTGCGACGGCGACCTGCCGAGTGCCGAGCAGGCGGCAGAGCGATCGCGGGAGTGGAGCCAGCTGCTCACGGGTCGCGACGCCTCCGGGGTGCACGGGATCCAGATGTTCGGCCTCCGGCGTGAGCAGGGGCGGCTGGCAGAGCTGGCGCCGGTGATCCGCGTGCTCGTCGACGGGGAGCACGGCGGCGCCTGGCGCCCGGGGCTCGTGGCCGTGCTGGCCGAGCTGGGGATGGAGGCCGACGCGCGCCGCGAGCTGGGACGCCTGGCGGCCGACGGGCTCGACGATCTCCGCTCCTCGCTCTGGCTGGCGTCGGCCGTCTACCTCGCCGACGCGTGCGCGTTGCTGGGCGACGAGCGCGTGGCAGGCAGCCTCTATCCGGCGCTCGAGCCGGCGGCCGGGACGAACGTCCAGGTGGGCCATCTCGTCGCTTGTTACGGCGCGGCCGATCGCTATCTCGGCGTGCTCGCGGCAACACTCGGCGACTGGGACCGCGCGGAGCGTCATTTCGAGGACGCGCTGGCGCTCAACCGCGCGCTCGGGGCGAGGACGTGGCTCGCGCACACGGCGTTCGAGTACGCCCGCATGCTGATCGCGAGCGGGCGCTCCGACGAGGCGACGCCGCCGCTGCGCGAGTCGCTCTCGCTCGCGCGGGCCATCGGGCTGCCGACGCTCACTGCGCGCATCGCGGGGCTCGGCAGGGCGGTCGAGCCGGTGCAGCCGATGCCCGACGGCCTCACGGCGCGCGAGGTGGAGATCCTCCGCCTCGTCGCCCGCGGCCTGTCGAACCGCGACATCGGCGGCGCTCTCCACATCAGCGAGCACACCGCGGCGAACCACATCCGCAGCATCCTGCGCAAGACCGGCTGCGCGAACCGCACCGAGGCGGCCGCCTACGCACACCGCCGCAGCCTCGTCCCGGCCTGAGCGCTTCGCTGTACGATCGGACGCGTGCCCCTCTACGTGATCGAGCGCACATTTGCCGAGCAGCTCGACCTCACCGCGGACGACGTCCGGCTGATCGAGGATGTCAACGCCGACGAGGGCGTGAGCTGGCTCTTCTCGTTCCTCACGGCCGACCGGCGGCGCTCCTACTGCCTCTACGAGGCTCCCTCGCCGGAGCCGATCATGGAGGCTGCCCGGCGCGCCAACGTCCCCGCCGACGGCATCGTCGAGGTGACCAAGTTCGTGCCCGCTGAGCTGCTCGCCTGAGCGCGGCGCGTGTCCTGGGATCCGCTCAGCGACGAGCAGCGGGAGATCCGTGAGCTCGTACGCTCGCTGGCGCGCGAGCGGATCGCCTCGCGGGCGGCGGAGATCGACGAGTCGCACGAGTTCCCCTGGGACGTGGTGGAGCTGTATCGCGAGCACGGGCTGTTCGGCCTGTTCTTCGGCGAGGAGTGGGGCGGCACGGGAACCGGAGCGCTGCTCTCGCTCGTGGCGATCGAGGAGGTCTCCAAGGTCTGCGCCACGAGCGGCCTGATCCTGGCTGTGCAGTCGCTCGGGTCTCTCGGGCTCGAGCTGGGTGGTTCGCCGGAGCAGAAGCAGCGCTTCCTCCCGCTCCTCGCATCGGGCGAGTGGCTCGCCGCGTACGCGCTGACCGAGGCCGGCTCGGGCTCGGACTCGGCGGCGATGCGTACGACGGCGCGGCTGGACGGCGACGTCTACGTGCTCGACGGCTCCAAGCGCTTCATCACGAACGCCGGCGTCGCGCACCTGTACACGGTGTTCGCGAAGACCGACCCGGAGGCCGGCCACTCGGGGATCTCGGCCTTCGTGGTCGAGGCCGACACGCCGGGGTTCGAGGTGGCGCGGCTGGAGCCCAAGCTCGGGATCGCCGGCTCGACCACCGGGGAGCTCACGTTCGACGGCTGCCGCGTGCCGGCCGACAACCGGCTGGGCGAAGAGGGCACGGGCTTCAAGCTCGCGATGCGGATCCTCGACCGCTCGCGGCCAGGCGTGGCTGCGCAGGGGCTCGGGATCGCGCAGGGCGCCACCGACTACGCGCTCGAGTACGCGCGCTCGCGCGAGACGATGGGGCAGCCGATCGCGCACCACCAGCTGATCGCCGCCAAGCTCGCCGACATGGAGACGCGCTGCGAGGGCGCGCGCGGGCTCCTCTACCGCTTCGGTCGCATGGTCGACGAGGCCGCCCCGGACGAGGAGCTGACGAAGGCCTCCGCCATGGCCAAGCTCGCCTGCACCGACGCCGCGATGTGGGTCACCACGGAGGCGGTGCAGATCCTCGGCGGCTACGGCTACATCAAGGAGTACCCGGTGGAGCGCTTCATGCGCGACGCGAAGATCACCCAGATCTACGAGGGCACGAACGAGATCCAGCGCCTCGTGATCGCCCGCGAGATGCTGCGCGAGCAGCGCGCGTTCCTGCTGGCCGGGGTGTCGTGATGCGAAGGAGAGGGCTCGTGGGGGAACCATGGGTTCCCCCACATTCCACGAACGAGATCCAGCGCCTCGTGATCACCGGGGAGCTGCTGCGTGAGCAGCGCGCGTTCGTGCTCACCGGCGTCGGCTGATCGTGGAAACGCGGCGGCTCGGCACGTCGGAGCTCGAGGTCTCGGTCGTCGGCCTCGGGTGCAACAGCTTCGGTGGGCGGCTCGACCTCGAGGGTACGCGGGCTGTCGTCGACGCCGCGCTCGACGCCGGCGTCACCTTCTTCGACACCGCCGACGTGTACGGGAACGGAGGGCGGCAGCGAGCGCTTTCTCGGAGAGCTGCTCGAGGGCCGCCGGGATCAGGTCGTGCTCGCGACGAAGTTCGGCCTTCCCATGAGCGGTGACAGCGACCTCCCGCGCGGGTCGCGCGACTTCGTGCGGCCGGCGCTCGAGGCGTCGCTCGAGCGGCTCCGCACCGACGTCGTCGATCTCTACTACTACCACCGCCCCGACGGGGTGACGCCGATCGCGGAGACGCTCGCCGCGATGCAGGAGCTCGTCGCCGAGGGCAACGTGCGCGCGCTCGGCTGCTCGAACGTCACGGCCGCGGAGCTCGCCGACGCGGACGCCTTCGCGCGCGCGAGCGGCGGACCGGGCTTTGCGGCGGTGCAGAACGAGTACAGCCTCCTCGATCGCACGGCCGAGCGGGACGTGCTGTCGCTCGCGCGCGAGCTGGACGTGGGCTTCGTCCCCTACTTCCCGCTTGCGAGCGGCCTGCTCACGGGGAAGTACCGGCGTGGCGAGCCCGCCCCGCCGGGGAGCAGGCTCGAGGGTCGTGACGACCGGCTCACCGCCCCGACGTTCGACCGCCTCGAGGCGCTCGACGAGTTCGCGCAGGAACGCGGCCACACGCTGCTCGAGCTCGCGATCGGCGCTCTCGCCTCCACCCCGGGCGTGGCCTCGGTGATCGCGGGTGCAACGACGCCGGAGCAGGTTCGTGCCAACGCTGCCGCCGGTGCCTGGGTGCTCGCGCCGGGCGAGCTCGCCGCGCTCTGAGCTAGCGCAGCGCCGAGGTGTCGACGACCTCGAAGGCCGAGCCCGGCACGCGGTGCAGCGTGTGCAGGTCGTCGTTCGACCAGCGCGGATCGGGCGCGCCCGAGACGTACCAGTTCGACCCGTTGTCGGCGACGATCATCCCGTACTCCTTGAGCGCCTGGAGCACGATGCGGGCCTGGCGCGGGAAGCCCGCCGATCGGGTAGTCCTGCCTGAGCCGGAAGCGCAGCCCCATCGGCGGTAGCGTCGGCATCGGTGTCGTCGCTCGCGTAGTGGCGCGCCGGCCACACGTAGGCGCGCCGCGTGCGCTCCACGGTGAAGCGGAGCGCGTGGTCGATGCGCCCGCGTGCCACGTCGTCGTAGCGCGCGAGACCGGGGAGGATCGCCAGCCCTGCTGCGTCGGCCGAGGTCCAGCCGGCCGGCCGCAGCCTGTTCGAGCGCAGGTCGAAGACGGCTCCCGAGCCGGCCGTCCAGCGGCCGTTCTCGCTTGCGCAGCGCGAAGAGCTCGTACAGCTTGCAAGCGTCGCGGTCGACGAGCAGCGCGTGGCGGTCGCCGTCTGCGTTGGGGCCGCCCTCGATCTTCACGTTGGCGGGGATCGGGTAGCGCACGCGATCGGATTCGTCGGCGTACTCGAACGAGACCGGCGAGCGCGGCGTCGACTTGCCGACGACGGTGAACGGGATACCGATCGGCCCGCCGTCCCACAGCCCGGAGCCGAAGTCGGCATGCATGTGCTCGTCGAGCCCGATCGACCGCACGATCGCGGCCGAGTCGGGCGCGACGGGCACCGTGTCGACGCGTCGGTTCCAGGGGTTGTCCGGAGGGAAGATCGTGCAGCGCTTGGCCGCCGGGAGCGGCGTGCCCGAGGCCGAGGAGCCAGCGATCGCCAGCATCAGCGCGGCCAGGCCTAGCAACAGTCTGTTACTTGGCCTGCCGCACCGCCGCATGTTCTGAGTCTCGGCCGCGGGGCGGACGGGCCGCACCCTAGTCCGAGGGAGCCGTCGCCCGCGGGTAGCGCACGCGTACCTCGTCCACGAACGCGGCGAGTCGCTCGGCGAGCCCGGCATCGTGGATCTCGAGCACGTCCTCGGCGTTGCGCTCGCCCGAGCGGGACAGGTTGAAGCTCGCCCACGAACGACGACGTCGTCGGCGACCACGACCTTCGCGTGCATGAAGTCGTGCACCGAGGTCGGCGACCACTGGGTCGAGTGTTTGCCGGAGATCGGCGCGCCGTCGAGCACCTGCCTGAGGAGCGGGATCTTCCACGCGCTGACGCCGTTCGTCTGCCACTGATGGAACACGTCCGCCACCTGCGTCGCGTCGACGACGCCTGCGAGGTCGCAGCGGCACTCCTGCACGAGCTCCACGAGCGTGCCGAGGATCGGCCCCGAGGTGAGCACGGGCGAGGCGATGCGGATCCGTCGCTTCGCCTTACCGAGGTGCTTGGCGATCCGGTGCGAGAGCGCCTCGCCGTACCCCGGGCAGAACCAGGCGCGGAGCTCGTGACCGTCCACGTCGACGGGTCGCGGCTGCACCTGCCCCGAGCCCTCGACGAGGCCGCGCTCCCACAGCTGGTCGAACGCGAGGCCGTAGGCGTGCGCGATCCCCTCCGCGCCGAGCACCCGCACGATCACGTTCTCCTGCCGCGACCACGAGTCGTCCGTCCAGTTCGTCGAGCCGGCCCACACGTCGACGGCGTCGCGCACCGCGAACTTGTGGTGCATGAGGTCGGGGACGCCAGCCACGCCTCGCGTCTCGACCGGGCAGCGCCTCGATCGCGTCGGGCGTCGACTCGGGCGGCGGCGGCACGGCGATCGGCCCCGGGTGGTCGACGTCGAAGAGGAGGCGCACCGCAACGCCCCGCTGTTGCGCGGCCAGCAGCGCGGCCAGCACGAGCGCGCCGGCGGGGCTCTCCACGCGGATGTCGTAGAGCGCGAGGTCGAGCGTCGAGCGGGCGCCTGCGATGAATGCAGCCACCTCGCGCGCGACGTCGCCGGGCGCCTGGCCGCCGTCCGTGAGCGTCGTCAGCTCGACGGCCACGCGGCGGACTCGCCGGCGCGCTTGGCGGCCTTGTAGGCGCGCTTCTGTGCCTGATACCGCTCGAGCGCCTCGGGCGAGTCGACGTCGCCGAGCGTGGGGTGCGGCGGCACGAGCTCCTCTGCCACCGCGACGCCGAAACGCTTGGCGAGCACCGAGCCGAGCGCCTTCACCTTCATCTCGCCGAACCCGGGCAGTCCTTCGATCCGGCGTCGTAGATCGGTGCCGTCCGCGGCCTCGGACCACACCCGTGACGCGTCGCCGCCGTACTCCTCGGCGACCACGGCGCACAGCTCCTGCACCCGCTTCGCCATGTTGCCGGGGAACCGGTGCACCGCCGGCTTCTCGCGGAACACGGCGTCGAGCTGCTCGGGCGGCATGGCCGCGATCTCGGCTGCGTCGAGCCGGCCGAGCCGCTGCTGCAGCTTCAGCGGACCCGAGAACGCCGTCTGCACCGGTACCTGCTGGTCGAGAGCGAACCCGATCACGAGCGCCAGCGGGTCATGTGCGATCAGCGCATCCGCCTCCGCGTCGCCGGTGAAGTGCAGCGCGTCCGGTCGCGTCGCGGCCATGACCCGATGCTAGCCCGTCGTGGGTCGCGCGGCGATACGGTTCGCGAGCAGCTCGGCGACCGCGACGACGGTGAGATTCGTGTTCGCGCGCGGGATCGTCGGCAGCACCGAGGCGTCGACGACGTGGAGGCCGGGGACGCCGAGCACGCAGCCGTCGGCGTCGACCACCGCGTTGAGTGCACACGTGCCGACCGGGTGGAAGATGCCGCGGACGTTCTCCCGCACGTACACGAGCGGGATCGTCGGCGCCGGGACGTGTTTCCGCACCGACGAGACTCGCGGCCGGCTCGCCCGCGACGATGCGCCGCATCAGCTCGATTCCGTCCACGATCACGTCGGCATCGCGCGCGTCCCCGAGGAAGCCGTGGTCGATGGCTGGGCCGTCCACCGGGTGGCGCGAGTGGAGCCTGACGCTGCCGCGCGAGCGCGGCTTGAGGGCGTACGCGACGCAGGTCGCCTCGAAGCCGCCCGGCCGCTGCTGCGCCCGCGACACCCACGGCAGGAGGTGGAGATCCCATGTGTTCTCCTCGCACGTGCGGCTGCGGCCGCGAACGAGGAGCTGCGCCTCGAAGAAGCCGTCGCCATCGTGCTCGCGCATGGCGTCCTCGAGCGCGTCGGTCGAGGCCCAGCCGAGGCCGGCCCCGGGGTGGTCGACGAGCTCCTGCCCCACCGGGAGGTCGGCGACGACGTCGATGCCGTGCCGCCCGAGCTCCCCGAGCGGCCCGATCCCGCTGCGGAGCAGGATCGCCGGGCTCGCATAGGCGCCGGCGCAGAGGATCACGGTCGCCGCGCGTACTTCGGCGCCGTCGACCACCGCGCCGATCGCACGTCCGTGCTCGAGCAGCACGCGGTCACAGAGCGCGTTCGCGGCGACCGTCAGGTTCGGGCGTGACCTCGCCGGGTCGAGGTAGGCGAACGCGGTGTTCCACCTCGTCGCACCGCGCGCGTTCAGCGGGAACGGCGCGATCCCGACCGTCGCGTCGAGATCGTTGGCGTCCGCGAGCTGCGGCAGCCCTGCCGCTGCACCGCTGTCCAGCACGGCTCGATGCCACGGCGTGAGCTCCGCCTCGACGAAGCGTCGCACGGAGAGGACCTCCTCCGCCCGTCGCAGGTACGGCTCCAGCTCTCGGAACGACCACGGAGACCACTCGTCGTAATCCTCGCGTGAGCCCCACACGACCGCACAGGCGTTGTGCGCCGAGCAGCCGCCGATGACGCGGGCTCGGGACGACGAGTGTCCTCCCTCGTAGTCCCAGTCGTGCGAGCCGGGAAGTGCGCGCGCGTCGAGGAGGTCGCCCGGCCACGCTCCGCCGTCCCTGGGCCCGTAGTCCGGCCCGGCCTCGACGAGGCACACGCTCCGGCTCGGATCCTCCGAGAACCGTGCCGCGACGACGCAGCCCGCGGTACCGCCGCCGAGTACCAGGACGTCGAAGCTGCCCTCCACCACCGCTGAGGGTACCCTGGATCCGTGTCGGCGCTCTCGACGTTCTCGTCCGACGACGCGGCGTGGTTCGAGCGCGCCTTCGCCGCGCCGACGCCGGCGCAGGAGCGCTGCCTGGCCCGCGATCGCCTCGGGCGAGCACGTGCTCGTGCAGGCGCCGACCGGCTCCGGCAAGACGCTCGCCGCCTTCCTCGTCGGCATCGACCGGCTGAACGCGACCCCGGGCGAGGGCCTGCGGCTGCTCTACGTCTCGCCGCTGAAGGCGCTCAACTACGACATCGAGCGCAACCTGCGCGCGCCGCTCGCCGGGCTCCGCTCGCGGCTCGCCGTCGGGGTCCGCACCGGCGACACGCCGCAGCGCGAGCGCCAGCAGATGCTGCGCACGCCGCCCGACATCCTGATCACCACGCCGGAGTCGCTCTTCCTGCTGCTCACCTCGCAGGGGCGCCGGATGCTGGCCGGTGTGGAGACGGTGATCGTCGACGAGGTGCACGCCGTCGCCGGCACGAAGCGCGGCGCCCACCTGGCGCTCTCGCTGGAGCGGCTGGAGCGGATCGGCGAGCAGCCCTTCCAGCGCATCGGCCTCTCGGCCACCCAGCGGCCGCTGGCGGAGATCGGGCGCTTCGTCTCCGGCGGCCGGCCGATCGAGCTCGTCGACGCCGGCACCGGCAAGGAGCTCGACCTCGAGGTCGTGGTCCCGCTCGAGGACATGCGCGAGCCGGGCGGGAACCGCGCGCTCGCGCAGCCGGTGCTGCCCGACGGGGTCGCGATGGCCTCGGGCTACGAGCCGACGGCGCGCTCGATCTGGCCGTCGATCTACCCGGCGCTGCTCGAGCTCGTCCGCGCGCACCGCTCGACGATCGTGTTCGTCAACAACCGGCGGCTCGCGGAGCGCCTCGCGATCCGGCTCAACGAGCTGGCGGAGGCGGAGATCGCGCGTGCACACCACGGGTCGATCGCTCGCGAGCAGCGGGTCGAGATCGAGGAGCTCCTGAAGGCGGGCGAGATCCCGTGCCTCGTCGCGACCTCGAGCCTCGAGCTCGGCATCGACATGGGCGCCGTCGACCTCGTGATCCAGGTCGAGAGCCCCAAGTCCGTCGCCCGCGGCCTGCAGCGCATCGGCCGCGCCGGGCACGAGCTCGGCGCCGTCTCCAAGGGCCGCATCTTCCCCAAGTTCCGCGCCGACCTGCTCGAGTGCGCGGTCGTCGCGAAGGCGATGCGGGAGGGCGCGATCGAGGAGACCACGATTCCCCGCAACCCGCTCGACGTGCTCGCGCAGCAGATCGTCGCGATCTGCGCCGACGAGGAGATCGCGGTCGACGACCTGCACGAGCTCGTCCGCGGTGCGTACCCGTTCGCCGACCTGCCGCGCACGCAGCTGGAGAACGTCCTCGATATGCTCGCCGGCCGCTATCCATCGGACGAGTTCGCCGAGCTGCGACCGCGGATCGTGTGGGATCGCACCGCCGGTGTGATCCGCGGCCGCAGCGGCGCGCGCAAGCTCGCGGTCACGAACGCGGGCACGATCCCCGACCGCGGCCTGTTCGGCGTGTTCCAGGTCGGGGAGGGCGGCCGCGTTGGCGAGCTCGACGAGGAGATGGTGTACGAGGCACGCGAGGGGCAGACCTTCATGCTCGGCGCCTCGACGTGGCGGATCGAGGAGATCACGCGTGACCGCGTGCTCGTCTCCCCGGCGCCGGGCGTCCCGGGAGCCGTCCCGTTCTGGAAGGGCGAGGGTGTCGGGCGGCCCTACGAGCTCGGCGCTCGTATCGGACAGGCCTCGCGGGAGCTCGTCGCGCTCCCGGACGCCAAGGCGCTCGCGCGGCTCGGCGAGGAGTACCACCTCGACGAGCTCGCGGCACGCAACCTGCTCACGTTCCTGCGCGAGCAGGCCCAGGCGAACGGGGGCGTCATCCCTTCCGACCGCACGATCGTGGTCGAACGCTTCCGCGACGAGATCGGCGACTGGCGGGTGTGCATCCTCACGCCGTTCGGCGGCCGCGTGCACGCGCCGTGGTCGATGGCGCTCGCGGCGCGGCTGCGCGACGCGCTCGGTCTCGAGGTGCAGACGCTCTGGTCGGACGACGGCATCGCGCTCCATCTGCCCGCCGCCGACCAGCCGCCGCCCATCGGCGAGCTGATGGTGGAGCCGGAGGAGCTGGAGGAGCTCGTGGTGCAGGAGGTGGGGCAGACGGCGCTCTTCGGCGCCCGCTTCCGCGAAAACGCCGCCCGCGCGCTTCTGATCCCGAGGCGCCGGCCCGGCCAGCGCACGCCACTCTGGCAGCAGCGGCTCAAGGCGCAGAGCCTCCTCCAGGTCGCGCGCAAGTACGGCTCGTTCCCCATTGTCCTCGAGACCTATCGGGAGTGCCTGCAGGACGTGTTCGATCTCCCGTCGCTGCGGGCCGTCCTCGGCGGCCTCCGTACGCGCGAGCTCGATCTCGTCCAGGTGGAGACCCCGTCGGCCTCGCCGTTCGCGGCGTCGCTCCTCTTCGACTACGTCGCCACCTACATGTACGAGGACGACACGCCCGCGGCCGAGCGCCGGGCGCAGGCGCTCTCGCTCGACCGGGAGATGCTGCGCGAGCTGCTGGGAGCCGAGGAGCTGCGCGAGCTGCTCGACCCGGCGGCACTGGAGGAGGTCGAGGAGTCGCTGCGGCCGCGTGCGCGGAATGCCGACGAGTTGCACGACCTGCTCCGCCGCGCCGGCCCGCTCCCCTCCGTGGAAGCGGATGCGGGCTTCGCCGAGACGCTGTTGCGCGAGCGGCGCGCGTTCCGCGTGCGGCTCGTCGACGGCGAGCTGCTCGTGGCAGCGGAGGACGGCGGCCTCGTGCGTGACGCCCTCGGCGCGGTCCCGCCCGGCGGGCTCCCTGACGCCTTCCTCGAGCCTGTTCCGGACGCCCGTGGACGACTGCTGCTCCGGCATGCGCGCACCACCGGCCCGTTCACCACGGCGGAGGCGGCCGAGCGCTTCGGGCTGGAGCACGGCGAGACCGCGGAGCTCCTCTCCGGGCTGGGGTCGAGGGACCTGCTCGTGCGGGGTGAGCTTCGACCGGGAGGCACGGAGCGAGAGTGGTGCGATCCCGACGTGCTCCGCCGCCTCCGTCGCGCGTCGCTGGCCCGGCTGCGCAAGGAGGTCGAGCCGGCGGAGCAGGGCTCGCTGGGCCGCTTCCTGCCGGCCTGGCACGGAATCGACCGACGGGCGACGCTGCGCGAGGCGCTCGTCCCGCTCCAGGGGCTCGCGCTTCCGGTCTCGCTGTGGGAGAGCGAGGTGCTCCCGCGTCGCGTGCCCGGTTACCAGCCCGCCTGGCTCGACCAGCTGTGCGGTTCCGGCGAGGTCGTCTGGGTCGGCGCGGGCCTCGACCGCGTCGCGCTGTTCTTCCGCGAGGACGCAGCAGTTCTCGGGTCGCCCTCGGGTGGGCTGCCGCCTGAGGGCGACGCCTCTGCTGCCATCCGCGCCGCGCTGCAGCGCAGTGCGGAGTTCTTCGGGGAGCTGCTCGCCGCCGCCGGGCTGGAGGCCGAGGAGGCGCTGCCCGCGCTGTGGGAGCTTGTCTGGGCGGGCGAGGTGACGAACGACGCCTGGTCTCCGCTCCGCGCCGTCCGGCGCTACGGCGTCCCGCAGCTCGAGCGCCGTCCGCGGCGGTTCTCGCGCAGTCGCGCTTCCACGCAGGCCGCCACCGCGGGCCGCTGGTCGCTCACCGCGCGCCTGTTCGCGGCAACCGCTCCTGGAACACACATTCGAGATCGCCGCGCGCTCGCCGAGCTGCTGCTCGAGCGGCAGGGGATCGTGACCCGCGACGGCGTGCGCGCGGAGGGGATCCCGGGTGGCTACGGCGCTGTCTACGGTGAGTTGCGTGCGCTGGAGACGATCGGAGTCGCCCGGCGCGGCTATTTCGTGGAAGGGCTCGGCGGCGCGCAGTTCGCGCTGCCCGGGGCGGTGGAGCGGCTGCGGGAGCTGCGCCGCTCTGAGGACGCCGACGCCCTCGTGCTCGCCGCCGCGGACCCGGCGCAGCCCTACGGGGGCGCGCTGCCGTGGCCGCGCCGCGCCGGAGCCCGTGCGGCACGCGTGGCGGGGGCGCACGTCGTCCTGCTCGGTGGCGAGGCCGCGCTCTACGTCGAGCGCGGTGGCCGCTCGCTCGTGCCGCTGCGCGAGCCCGACCCCGAATGGCTTCGCCCCGCCCTGGCCGCCCTTGTCGATTGGGTACGCGCCGGCGGCGCGAAGCGGCTCGCGGTCGAGCGCTTCGACGGCGTGCCCGTGGGGGACAGCGAAGCGCTGCCGCTGCTCGTCGCGGCCGGCTTTCTCGCCGGGCCGCGACGGGCGGTCCTCCGCCCGTGAGCGGACCGCTACGCGCCGCCGGAGCCGCCGGCGGGGTGCTGATCCACTCCGCGGAAAACGACCGCGCGTTCGCCCTCGTCGAGTACGTCCTCCCGCCCAAGGTGCCCTCGCGCCGCTGCACATGCACACGAGGGAGTACGAGGTGAGCCACCACTAGGTGCTCGCCGGCGAGCTCGGCGCCCAGGTCGGCGACGAGGTGATTACCGCGCGCGCTGGCGAGGCCGTCGTCAAGCCACGGCAGCTCGGGCACACACTCTGGAGCCCCGGCGTTGAAGACGCACGTGTCCTCGAGCTGATCGTGCCCGGGGGATTCGAGCGGTTCTTCGACGAGTCGGCTCATGCGGCGCCCACAACGGGCAGCGAGCGCGGGCACACGCTGTGGGAGAACGCCGAGTTGTGGGGCCGCTACGGGATCGAGATGGACCCGAGCTCTGTGCCGTTGCTCGTCGTCAGCCACGGCCTGCTCGCACTCTGATCACGAGACCAGATCGATCAGGCTACGCACGGCGTGACGCGAGGAGGCCGAGGCCGATGCCAAAGAGGGCGTGCCTGAAGGTCGCCTGCGCGAAGCCACGGCGCGAGCACGCCAGCGGTGGCAGCCCCGCTTCGCCGCGTGCGGGATGGAAGCGGTCGCTGAGTAGGGTCAGCGGGTATGTGACGGCGTGCTCGGCGAGGGCGAAGGCGATCGCGTTTCGCATCGTCGAGCCGCCGAGCCGCCGGTTCAGCCCGTCGAACAGCACGCCGGCGGCCGCACCGTTCGCAGCGTGCAGGACGAGACCGACCGGGCGCCACAGCGGGCCTCGCGTCACCGCCTTGCCGAGGAGGGCCACATCGGAGTAGGGGAAGCCGAAGAGCCGCTCGTCGAGCGGCTCGACGATCGCCCAGGCTGTCGCAGCTGCCGCGCCCGCGGCGGCGGCCCGGGCCCGCCGTGTCACGCCGCGGTGAGGTCCCTCAGCCGAGTCACCGCGTCGCCGAGGTGCTGACCCGAGTAGATCGCGCCGAGCTCCCTCGCCGCCTCCGACGTTAAGGCGGCACCGCCGAGGGCGACCGGCCCGGGCCGGCGACCGGCGGCGACGAGACCGGCTCGCAGCTCCGCGAGCGTCTCGGGGCGCGCCGCCGAGAAGCACACGAGCGCCGCGTGGAGCCCGTCGGCGAACGCGAGGGTGTCCTCGACCGGAGCGTTCTGTCCGAGGTAGGAGACCCTCCAGCCGTCGGCCCGCAGCAGCACCGCGAGCATCAGGAGTCCGAGCTCGTGGTGCTCGCCGGGTGCGCACGCCAGCACGGCGGTGCCGCGCACGCCGCCGCGGGCGTCGGCGATCAGTTGATCGAGACGTGCACGCACCTGCGTCGAGACGGCGTGCTCCTCCGCCACGCTCACCTCGCCACGGCACCATGCGTCGCCGAGCTCGCGAAGCGCTGGGGCGACGACCTCGGTGAGAGCGTGCTCGAGCGGGAGGACGGCGAAGACCTGGTCGAGCAGCCCCGGCACGCAGACCGCGCGGCCGTCGCAGGCCGCCTCCACGAGGGCCTGGCGGAGCGCGTCCGGCTCCTCGAGCGGCGGTGCCTGCGCTTCTTGCAGAACGCGCGCAGCCTCGCCGATGCGCCATCCCTCCGTCACCCGGTCGCGCAGCCATTCGACCCGCGCCGTGTCCTGTTCCGTGTAGCGGCGCTGGCCGCCCTTAGTGCGCTCGGGACGCAAGACGCCGTAGCGCTGTTCCCACTTGCGGAGCGTGTCCGGCGCGACGCCTGTTCGCCGGGAGATGGCCGCGATATTGAGGAGGGTGCTCATGAGAACGCCCGACTTTGGACGGATACTAGACTTCCGGGTTAGCGCCGATCCCGTTTTCACGCCCGTGCTCGGCCAGGTCTGATGCCTGAAGGTGACTCCGTGCATCGAGCCGCTGCCCGCTTGCAGGTGGTCGTGGGAGAGCGAATCGAAGCCGAGGCCCCCCATCCGCGGGCCCGGGCCACCGGAGTCGCTCCCGCGATCGACGAGCGCGTGTTGCAGAGCGTCGTCGCCGTCGGCAAGAACCTGCTGCTGCGCTTCGAGCGCGGCATCACGCTGCGTAGCCATCTCCGGCTGAGCGGACGCTGGCGCGTGGAACGTCGCGGCGCACGCCACGTCGGCCGGCCCTGGCTCGTGCTGCGCGGCAAGGAGTGGGAGGCGGTGCAGTGGAACGGCCCCGTGCTCTCGCTCGACGCGAGGCCTGTAGCGCGGCTGGGGCCCGATCTGCTCGCGCACGATCTCGACCTCGATGGCGTGGTCGGCCGTTTGCACCGGTCCGATCCGGCGCGGCTCCTCGGTGAGGCGCTCCTCGACCAGCGTGTCGTCGCAGGGATCGGAAACATGTGGCTCGCCGAGCTCCTCTGGCAGGCACGCGTCTCACCTTGGCTGCCATTGGGCGAGGCCACGGACGACGAGCTCGTAACCGGTCTCGAGTGGGCGCGGGCGGCGATGCGCGCCTCGGTCGCAGGCTCGCGGCCAGCTCGCTCCGTCTACCGGCAGGTCGGCCGGCCCTGTCCGCGCTGCGGGATGCCGATTCGCTCGCGCGGGCTCGGCGAGACGAACCGCACTGCCTACTGGTGTGATGCATGCCAGCGTGGCGGCGCGACGTAGGAATCGCCGCTCCCGTCGCGTACCCGGGTACGTGGCCGTTCGTGCACCGCAGCTCCAGCTCGCCCTGCGCTCGTACACCCTGGGCGCGTTCGCCTTTCTCCTGCGGGAGCTCGAGGCCGTGGACGGACAGCTGCCGTTCGCTTTCGAGGAGCACGTGGGCCGCGCGGGTCCCGCGTTGTACGAGTACCGCCCCCTCGTGCGCGGTTTCATCGAGGAACGGGCCGACCGTCTGCGCGACCGGGACGACGCGCTCATCGCGCTGGACGAGCTGCGGCGCGAGCCCGCCACGGCGATCTATGCGCGGGCCCACGCCGGCGCTCGCCCCTCGCAGGACGACGCGCTCTTCCGCACCGTCCTCCTCGACCTGCTCGTCCGCGTCGCCGAGGCCTGCGGTGGCTTCGACTGGGACGACGAGGCGTTCGAGCGCGAGTACGACGAGCTCGATCGCTCGCTCTTCGGAGAGCGGCGAACCTACGCCTCCGTGGCACCGCTCGTCGGCATTTCGTGCGGCACGCAGCTCGAGCTCGCGCCGGGCTTGCGCGTGCGGGCGGTCGCGGACGCGGAGCTGAGTCGCCACTGGCCCGAGGCGCAAGGCCTGCTGCCGCCCGGCTTCGGCCGCGAGGCCGATCGGTACTGCGTGCTGGAGCTCCGCGCTGCGCTCGGCGACTCGGAGGACGTGCCCGACGCTCCCGCCGAGATTGCCGACGCGGTCTCTGCCCTGCGGCTGGCGACGGCCGCGCCGCTCGCGGCCGGGCCCGTCCTGTTCGAGACTCTGGACGGCCGGCCGTTCGGGATCCGGCCCATGCTGCCGATCGCCGCCACCCTGCCGCCGGGGGAGCCCACGCGGCTGGACGAGTTTCGCGGGGCACTCGCGGGCGAGCTCCTCGCCCGCCTCGGGCTGGCCGACACGGACACCGCGCTGGCGGAAGCGCTCGATCGCTGGGAGCTGTCGCTCTTCCAGCACGACCCGTTCCGCTCGGAGCAGCTGCGGGCCGCGATGACGGCGCTGCTGGGTGCCACGTGGCCACTGCGAGCCACGGTCCTGCTCGAGAGCGAGGCCGGGCGGCGAGGCGTCGTGTACGGCGACCTCTCGACGCTCGACGGGGGCGGCGAGGCCACGCTCGAGGGGCAGGACGCCGTGCGGCGGGCGCTCGTCGAGTCGTTGCGTCGAGCGGATCGCATGGGGCTGCAAACCGATCTCGACCGCGAGCTGCTCGGGCTCGGTGCCGCCGGCGTGCTCAGCGCAGTCGTCCAGAGGCTTGATGTGGGTTAGGAGCACGTCCGGCTGGAGGTCTGCGCGCGGCGCATCGCGGCCGGCTCGGTCGACACCAAGGCCACCAGCCTTGGCGCCGACCGCTCCGGCCACACTGCTTGGCGCAGACCCTCCCCGAACGCACCCCCAACCCACATCAAGCCTCTAGCAGCGCCAGCCTCAGCGAAATCGGCACGAACTCGTCGCTCTTCCGTCACCGTTGTCCGGCTACGGTCGGTGCATGGAGGAGGCGGAGCACGTGCTCGAGCGGCTGGAACGAATCGACGCCTTGAGGGCCGCCGCTGCTCCGCCGGCCGAGCTCCTCGCCGAGTTGCGATCGCTCCTGGAAGAGGCCGAGGCCTGGGCGAGGACGGAGGGAGGTGATGCCGGCGAGGCCGCTGTCGCGCGACTGCGGGTCGCGCTCGCCCGTGACATGATCGGCGTGTGATCTCGAGCTGGCACGAGCTGGAGCCGTGGCAGGCCGACTGGGGCCATCTCGGTGCCTCGTGGTACGACCTCGTCGGACGGGCGTGCGACCGCGTCGGGGTGATGCGGATCGTGATCGAGGCGGGGCGCTGGTCGACGCCCCTGCACGTCGAGCAGGCAGAAGAGATCTTCTACGTCCTCGCGGGCGACGGTGTCTCGCTCCAGTGGGACGGCGACGAGGCGTCGGCGTACGAGATTAGTGCCGGCGATTGCCTCGTCCACCGCGCGAACGCGGAAGCGCACACCCTCCGCGCGGGCGAGGAGGGGCTGGACGTGATCGCCTTCGGCGAGCGACCGCTGGGTGGATCGGCCTACCTGCCGCGTGCCGGGGTCTCCTGGCTCGGGAACACGTGGGTCCTCGCGGGCGATCCCGAGAACCGCCCGTGGAAGCGCGAGGTCGAGGCGGGCGAGCCCGAGGTGCCGGAGCTCTCGCCGCGGCCCGGGCGTATCGTCAACGTGCGAGACACCGAGCCTGTCGTGTGGGACCACACGACCGTCCGCTCGCTGTGGCGCGACCCGGCACGAGCCGCCGGCTCGGTTCGCACCGGCCTGCGGCACGTCACGGTCGAGCCCGACGCGTACATGGCGCCACCGCATGCGCATTCGGCCGAGGACGAGGTGTTCGTCGTGCTCGAGGGCTCGGGCACGGTGGAGCTGTGGCCGAGCCCACGACACGGCGGTGAGCAGCAGACGCAGGCGATTGCGGCGGGATCGACGATCGCCCGCCCGGCCGGCACCCACCTCGCGCACGGGATCAAGGGCGGCTCGTCTGGCCTCACAGTTCTCGCCTACGGCACGCGGGACCCCAACGACATCTCGTACTACCCTCGCTCGGGGAAGATCAACGTCCGTGGAGTCGGCGTGATCGGCCGGGTCGAGCAGCTCGACTACTGGGACGGCGAGGACTGAGACTCACGCCTCGATCGCGTGCAGGAGAACACCGGACCGCGGTGAACGAGTCGCGGTCATGGGTTTCAGCCGTCTCCTGCCGCGCTCCGGCGCGCGGACGCAGAACGCCGTCATCGAGCTCGAGGAACCGGAGGTGCTGCCGGTGAGCGAGCTCGTGCCCGACCCTCCCGAGCCCGAGTCGACGCCAAAGGCGGTCGCCGCGCCGCTCGCACTCCCCCTGCCGCAGCCGGCGCGACCGAGCGTGGAAGGGACGCGTGTCATCGCCTTCGCCAACCAGAAGGGCGGAGTGGCCAAGACGACGACGACGCTCAACCTCGGCGTGGCCCTCTCCGAGCTCGGCCATCGAGTGCTGCTCGTCGACCTCGACCCGCAGGGGAACCTGACGATGAGCCAAGGGCTGAACCCGGACGCGATCGAGCGCTCGATGTTCGACGTGCTCGTGCACCGGATCCCCATCTCGGACGTGATCGAGCGACGCGAGGTTGACATCGCGGTCGCTTCGATCGACCTCGCCGGGGCCGAGCTCGCCCTCTCCGCGCTCATCGGCCGGGAGCGATCGCTGGAGAAGGCTCTGCTCGAGGTGCGCGAGCGCTACGACTTCGTCCTCATGGACACACCGCCCTCGTTGGGCCTGCTCACCGTCAACGCGTTCGTCGCGGCGACCGGTGTGGTCGTCCCGGTGCAGTGCGAGTACCTCTCGCTGCGCGGCCTCGTGCAGCTCGAGAACACGCTCGCGATGGTGCGCGAGAACCTCAATCCGGGCGTCGGCGTGGAGGGCATCGTGGCGACGATGTTCGACGGCCGTACGCTGCACGCGCGCGAGGCGATCGAGATCCTGGAGGAGAACTTCGGCGACCTGGTGTACAACACGAGGATCCGGAAGACGGTCCGTTATGCGGAGGCGCCCGTGAAAGGGAGCTCGGTGCTCAAATACGACCCGACCGGCTCGGCCGCCGAGGCCTATCGTGAGCTGGCCCGCGAGATCCTGGCGAAGGAGGCTCGTCATGGCGCGCAAGCGCGCGAGCATGCGTGAGGGCCCGCTGGCGGAGCTGTTCCGTGCGACGGAAGCAGCGCAGCGCGGCCAGGATTCGCCGCCGGGCGGGGAGGACGCGGGCACCGCGCCCCCGGGTGACGAGCAGCAGACGCTGGTCTCCGAGCCCGAGACGCAGCCGGAGATGGCCCAGCCGCCCCGGCGCGAGGAGGTCGCGCTGGAGGCCACCGTCGAGCACGTCTACGACTTCGGCGCCGAGGAGACCGTTGAGCTGAAGGCGAGCGACTCTGTCGTCGCCGAGTCGCGCGCGGCGGCAGAGCAGTCCGCCGCGCCGGAAATCCCCGCCGCCGTGGACGCCGATAGCGCCGAGTCGGTCGAGCCCGAGGAGCCGACCGTGATCGCGCGGCCGCGGCTCGAGGCGGTGCCGCCGCTGCCCGAGGAGCAGCCGCAACCAGAGCCCCCGGTCGTCATCGCTCGTGCGCACGAACCGGCGCGCCCCGCGGAGAAGCCGTACAACCCGCCCTCGAGCCGCTTTCTCGCGCCCATGCCTGAGAGCGCGCCACGGCTCGAGGTCGCCGGCGACGTCGCCTCGTACCTTGCGGTGATCCGCGTCGTCGGAGTCGGCGGCGCCGGGCTCAACGCGGTCAACCGGATGATGGACGCGGGGATCGCTCAAGTCGACTTCGTGGCCGTCAACACGGACGCGCAGCAGCTCGAGCTGTCGGACGCGCCGGCGAAGATCCGCATCGGAGACGAGCTCACGCACGGGCTCGGCTCGGGCGCCGACCCGGGCACGGGTCGCAAGGCCGCCGAGGAGGGGTACGACCAGATCCGGTCGCGTTCTGCGCGGGTCCGACATGGTCTTCGTCACCGCGGGCGAGGGCGGCGGCACCGGTACCGGCGCGGCCCCCATCGTGGCCCGAATCGCGCGGGAGCTGGGAGCCCTCACGGTCGGGATCGTCACGACCCCGTTCAAGTTCGAGGGCACCAGACGACGCACGGCCGCCGACTCGGGCGTCGAGGCACTACGTGCCGAGTGCGACACGCTGATCGTGATCCCGAACGACCGCCTGCTCGAGGTGCTCGACCGCTCCACGTCGATGGTGGACGCCTTCCGCATTGCCGACGACGTCTTGCGCCAGGGCGTGCAGGGCATCTGCGACCTGATCACGATGCCCGGGCTGATCAATCTCGACTTCGCCGACGTGCGCACGGTGATGTCCGACGCGGGCTCGGCGCTGATGGGGATCGGCTACTCGGAGGCCGACGAGGGTCGCGCCCGTGAGGCGGCCGAGCGCGCCCTCCGCTCGCCGCTGATCGACTCGGAGATCGTCGGCGCCCGCGGCATCCTCCTCTCCGTCGCCGGCGGCGAGGACCTGACGCTGATGGAGGTGACCGAGGCGGCGGAGGTCGTCCGTCAGGCTGCGACAGACGAGACGAACATCATCTTCGGTGCGACGGTCGACGAGCGGCTCAACGGTCAGGTCTGGGTCACGGTCGTCGCCACGGGGCTGGGTGGCACCCGCCGCCGCGCCCACACGCCGACGTTCTCGGGCGTCGCGGCGAGCAGCGCCGGTCGCAGCGGCGACTCCGAGCTGCCCACCTTCCTCCGCTAGCCGTCTCGCAGCCAGCGCACGTCGGGCCTCGCGTCGACGAAGTCCCCGAGACCCCGCGCGACGGCCGCGGCGCTACCAGACCAGCAGGCCGACCGCCGATCACAAGTGCTGCGGCGGAGGCGGTGAGTGCGAGCGGCCGCACACGCGGGCGCAGCACCGGCGCCGCCAGCACCATCCCGGCGAGTACGCCTGCAGTGACACCCGCCAGGATCTCGAGCGCACCGAAGGCGACACCGGCGGAGACCGCGGTCTCGGTCGTCACGCCCTGCGCGTGCAGCACCAGCGCCACCGCGGCGCTGCCGATCCCCGCGTTCCCGGGTGTCAGTTGCAGGACGCACGCGATTTCGACGGCGGGAACGACGAGGAGCGCGCAGACGATGGGCCGCTCGATCCCGAGAGCCGCGCAGACCGATGCAGCGGCGGCGACCTTGAGGACGAGCGCGAGCGACATCGCGATCGTCACTCCGGCCGTGCTGTGAGGGTCGTGCCGCAGCGACCGGAAGCCTGCCACGAGATGCATCCCCCGACCCCGCGTGAGCACCCGCCGGAAGGGCGCGGCGATCGCTGCGGCGACGCAGACGGCGAGCGCAGCCAGCAACAGCGGCCACAGCGGGATCGCCCCCTGCGCCGCCGCGGAGAGAACGAGCACTGCCATCAGCGCACCGCGCACCGTGCTCGCGAGCGCTCCCGCGCCGCCGGCGCGCCAGACGCCGTGGTCGCCCGCGATCCTCCCGAGGAGCCCGAGCCGGACGACGCCGCCGAGATTCGCAGGCGCGACCGCGTTCACGCCCGAGCCGACGCCGTAGCGCACGACGGCCGCCGTGTGACCGTGGCGGCTGCCGCAGGCGCGCAGCGCGACGCTCCACGCGAGGCCCCCGCAGGCGTGCATGGCCACGAGAGCGAGCGCCGCCACCCAGAGCCAGCGCGCGTCCGCGCCCCGCACGCCTGCGAGCGCTTCGCGCAGTCGGTCGCCGAGCAGGCCGGGGCTCGCCACTGCCGCGATCGCGAAAGCGGTCGCGCCGAGGGCGATGAGCACGAGTGGACGCCGCAGGATGTTCCCCATCAGCCGCAGACGCATAGTCGGCCGGCACGCCGACCTCCTTGAGCCGAATCACCCCAACGGGAATCGCAGGGCGCCGCGACAGAAGTACGCTGCCTCGCATGGCTGGGGCCATTGCCGCCGGGCACCCGCTCTCCGTACACGCCGGAGCCGAGGTGCTGTCCGCTGGCGGAGGGGCGGTCGACGCCGTCGTCGCCGCGGCGTTCGCCGCCTTCGTGACAGAGGGCCCTCTCACCGGCCCCGCGGGCGGTGGGTTCTTCCTCTACCGGCCCGCCGGTGGCGAGGCGGTCGTGCTCGACTGCTTCTTCGCCGTCCCTTCGCGTCCCCGCGCCGGGATGGAGGAGGTGGTGATCGACTTCGAGGACGCCTCGACCCAGACCTTCCACGTCGGCGAGGAGTCGGTCGCCGTGCCGGGGCTGCTCGCCGGGCTCGCGGAGGCACACCTCCGCTGGGGCCGCCTTCGCTGGCACGAGCTCGTCGAGCAGGCGGTCGGGCTCGCGCGCGGAGGCCTCGAGCCGAGCGACGCGCAGCGTTTTCTCCACCAGATCCTCGTCCCGATCCTGCAGCGTGAGGAGGGGGGCCGCCGGGTGTACGGCAATCCGGATCGCGTGCACACGGAGGAGCTCGTCGAGGCGCTCCAGCTGCTCCGCGACAACGGGCCGTCCGCGCTCGGAGCGCTTCTGCCCGACCTCGCCGCCGACCTCGCCGCGTACCGCGTCGAGGAGCGCAGGCCGCTCGAGACGGCGTATCGGGGCCTGCGCGTGCTGACGACACCGCCGCCATCGCTCGGAGGCGCCGTCGTCGTCCGCGCGCTGTCGACGCTCGACGTCGACGACGGGCTCGACGAGCTCCCCCGCGCGCTCGCGCTCGCGTACGCAGGCGGCGGTGCGTCGGCCAAGCTCACCGGCACGACCCACGTCTCCGTGATCGACAGCACTGGTGACGCGGCGGCGCTCTCGATGACCCTTGGCGCCGGCTCGGGCGTCTTCCGGCACGGCTTTCAGCTCAACAACATGCTCGGCGAGCTCGATGTGATCGGCCCGGGCCCGCACGAGGCCGGAGAGCGGCTCCCGAGCATGATGGCACCCACGCTCGCGCTCGACGGCGATCGGCTCCGTCTCGTGCTCGGGAGCGCGGGCTCGGTGCGGCTGGCGGCGGCGATCGTCCAGGTCGTACGGAGCGTGCGGTCGGGCTCGGGAGTGGCCGAGGCCGTCGACGCGCCGCGCCTGTATCCCGAGGGTGACGAGCTCCATCTGGAGGGCGGGTGGGACGACGATGCCGTGCGCCGTCTCGCCACCAGCTGGAAGGTCGTGCCCTGGGCCGGCCGGAACCTGTTCTTCGGCGGGGTCTCCGCGGTCGAGGCACGTCCGGACGGCAGCCTCGCCGCAGCCGGCGACCCTCGCCGCGGCGGCGCCGGCACGGTCGTGCCGTGATCCGCATCCGAGCGGCCGAGGCGGCAGACGCCGCCGCGGTTGTGACCCTGGCGCACCGTATCGGCCGCGAGCCGGGCCGCTGGCTCTTGACGACCGATTGGCGCGACGTCGCCGGCGAGCGTCGCTACCTCAAGGCCGTCCGTCGCAGCCCCGATGCGGCCGTCCTCGTGGCTGACGACGACGGCACGATTGTCGGGCGCCTGTCGATCGCACGCGATCCGCATCCCGCAAGCGCCCACGTGGCGGACCTCGGGATGATGGTCGCCGAGAGCCACCGGCGCCGCGGCGTCGGCCGCGCGCTGCTCGAGGGCGCAGTCGCGTGGTCGCGCGCGGCGGGAGTGCGCAAGCTCGAGCTCCACGTCTTTCCGTGGAACGAGGCGGCGCTCGCGCTGTACGAGGCGTTCGGCTTCGAGCGCGTGGGCGTCCGGCGCGGCCACTACGTGCGCGCCGGCGACGAGGTGGACGCGATCCTGATGGACTACCGCATCCCGGGCTGATCGAGCTCGCGGGGCGTGACGAACGCGACGACGGTCGCGCTCCCGGGGCCGAGATCGGCCCAGCCCGGAACGTCTGCGCCAAGGGCGACGAGTGCCCCGGTCGGCAGCTTGGCGGCGAACCGGTCACGCTCGGCACCGGGCGCTGAGAGCTCGAGTGCGAGATCCTGCAGCCCAGGGTTGTGACCGACGACGAGCACCTCGCCGGCGCCGTCTGGAAGCTCCCGGAGACGCGCGAGCAGCTGCTCGCCCGTCACGTGGTACAGCCCGTCCTCATGCGACACCACGGGGTCCCCGAGCGCCGCCAGCACGCGGTCGAGCGTCTGCCGCGCCCGCACCGCAGTCGAGCAGAGCACGACGGAGGGCCGGACTCCGTTCGCCTCTATCCATCCGGCCATCGCTGTCGCCGCCTTGCGACCGCGCGGCGCGAGCGGCCGGTCGTGGTCGTCGAGCGACGGGTCGTCCCAGTCCGACTTCGCGTGTCGCAGGAGATGCAGGCGCTTCATCGAATGACCAGCTCCGTCCAGTCCGGCGGTGCCTCACGCAGGGCCGCGGCGGCAGCCAGATGCCCGTCCCGGCGGGCAACCGCGGTCGAGAGCAGCGACCGGTCGACGTCGATGCCGCAACGCGGCAGGTGGAGCCGGTCGGCGTCCCAGCAGGTGCCGACGGTGGTCTCGGCGCTCGTCATTCCCCGCGTGTGCCGCTCGATCGCCAGGCACAGGAGATCGAGGCGCGCCGGTTCCAGCGGCAACAGGCCCTCAGCGTGCAGCTCGCGCGCGAAGCCTGCCGCGCGGGGACCGTGCCCGGGGTCGACGACGTCGTTCTCGCGCCGCGTGTCGTGGAGGAGGCCGAAGAGGAAGACGACCTCCGCGTCGGCTCCGGTCTCTGTCGACAGCGCGAGACCCGACCCGGTGACGCACCGCCAGTGCGTCTCCCCGTGCACGTGCGAGTCCCTCGCCCAGGCCCGCGCCACGACTGTCTCCACGAGTGAGAGCTCAGGCACCGCGCCTCCAGGATCGCACGACCACCCGCTGTGCGGTCGTCTGCGGCGAAGGCTCCCACGCGTCGCCGAGGTCGCCGCGGAGCGTCGCGATCCGCTCCACGGGGTCGTCGCCGCCGAGGCCATGCCGTTGGAGCCAGCAGCCGACGACGGTGCCCGTTCGCCCCAGGCCCGCCCAGCAATGGACGTAGACGCGCCCACCTCCGGCGAGCTCGACGTCGATGGCATCGAGCGTCCCCACCAGCGCGTCCGGCGCCGCCACGCCCATGTCGCGGATCGGGTGACGCGCGTGGCGCGACCACGCCGGCAGGCGCGAGGCGTAGGGCGGGAGCTCGTGCTCCTCCGTCAGGTCGACGTAGAGCGACAACCGCACGGGCTCGTACGCGCGCAACGCGTAGCCCGGATAGCCGCCGGCGAGCAGCCGTTCGGGCTCGACCCAGTAGGTCCAGTGCGGCGCCTGCATGCCTCCATTGTCGCGGCGCGCGGCGTGCAGGCGTACAGCATCTCGCGCGGTCCTGGAGACTCCCGGGCGAGACGATCGACGGCATGCCGATCGGCCGGTCACGCGATCGCGGCAGACTGTCGATCCCGATGGAGCCGCTCGTCCCGATCCCGGCGCAGGGGAGAATCTTCTCCACGCGCCGTCGCGTCCGGCTCTCGGACCGGGACGAGCGCGGCCGGCTGCGCCTGGACGGGATGGCGCGCTTTCTCCAGGACGTCGCCATCGACGACGTCGAGGAGACCGGCTGGGGCGCGCCCGAGCACCTGTGGTTCGTGCGCAGCATGCGCGTCGACGTGCTCACCCCGTTCGTCGCCGACCGCGAGGTCGACCTCAGGACCTGGTGCAGCGGCATGGCCTCGATCGCGGCCGGACGACGCTGGTCGTTGCACGGGGACGCGGGCGGGTGCATCGAGGTGGACAGCGTGTGGATCCACCTCGGCCCTGACGCCACACCGGCCCGCCTGGAGGGGTTCGGCGTCTACGAGGAGGCGACGGCCGGCCGCCGCGTGACGACGAAACTGGGGCTGCCGGAGCCGTCGGCCGACGCGACGCGACGTGCCTGGCCGCTACGTGCGACCGACATCGACGTGCACGGGCACCTCAACAACGCCGTCTACTGGCAGGCGGTGGAGGAGCGCCTGCTCGAGACCGGGCCCGACCCGGCACGGCCGCTTCGCGCCCTCCTCGACTACCGGCGGCCGATCGACCTCGCCGACCCCGTCGAGCTCGCCGAGACGCGCCGCGGCGGCGGGCTCGAGCTCGCGTTTGTCGTGCGTGAGGACTGCCGAGCCGCCGCCCGCCTGGAGCCGCTGTAGCGCGACACGTCGTCGCGGCGCGCAGCCGTCCGAGATTGCGGCACACCCCGCGAGCTTCGCTCCGTGAGGCCGTCGGGCGGCATGCCTCACGCAGCAGTTCACACGCAGTCATGTCGACCGAGATCCGAGCGGCCGACCCGACGGAATCCTAGCCACCGACCTGCATCTCGCCTCCTTGGGTCGGTGCGGCACGCGTTGCCGCTTCACCCTAGTGACGAACGGACGACGCCGAAATCGACAGGACTGGTGCGGTCAGCTCGACACGGAGCCGAGTTCGTGCGTCGTCGTACCCGTCGAAGCCGTGCGGGTCCGGCCGGAGCACGCGGAAGCCGGTACGGGATGTCGTCGCAGTCCAGATCGGACGAGCTCGACCCGACCCGCTAACCGATCGGACTCGTCGACGTCCTTTAGGTCGAGTCGAACGCGACGTGGCAAGGGAGGCGCACGTGGGCGGCGAGCGGAACGGGTACGCGGCGGGGACGCCGTGCTCGGTGGATGTGTCCACGCCAGACATGGAGCAGACGAACGCGTTCTACTCCGACCTTTTCGGCTGGACCGCTTCCACGGTGTCCGACCCGCAGGCCGGCGGGTACTTCATGCTCGGCGACGAGCTGGTGGCCGCAGCCGGGCCGCCGCAGGCGGGTGGGGCCCGCCTGCATGGAGCACCTACATCGCCTCGGACGACGTCGACGCCACCGCCGCCGCGATCCAGGAGGCCGGCGGCACGGTCCTGGTGGAGCCGATGAACGTGATGGATGCCAGCCGCATGGTTTCGCGCAGGACCCGACCGGAGGAGTGTTCGGCGTCTGGCAGGCCGGCGAAGGCGACCGAGCTGGGAGGTGTGGTGATCGTCGAGCCGAGGGACACGCCATACGGCCGCATGGCGGCCGTCCGCGATCCCCTGGGGGCGGGCTTCGCACTGATCGAGCCGGCGCAGCCGGACGCATAGGTGGAGAGGGGGCGGGCAGGGGCGGCGGGCGCGACGGCACCGCCGCCTTTGCCACGTAGCCGGCGCTGATCCTGCCGCGATCGGAGATCGAGGGGAGAATCGAGGCTCGGGACCGCTAGCCGAGCACCTGCCTAGGATGGCCTCTCCGTGAGCGCGCCGTTCGTCCACCTGCACGTCCACTCCGAGTTCTCGATCCTCGACGGGGCGTGCCGGATCCCGGCGCTGGCACAGAAGGCGGCGCACCTCGAGATGCCCGCCGTGTCGCTCACCGACCACGGCTCGCTGGCCGGCGCGGTCGACCTGTACAAGGCGGCGCGGGCGCAGGGCGTGAAGCCCGTGATCGGCTGCGAGGCCTACGTCGTCGACGACCGGCGCGCGCAGCACAAGGGCCACGCGCACCTCACCCTGCTCGCGGAGACGAACGAGGGGTACGGCAACCTGATCAGGCTCTGCTCGCTCGGTTACCTGGAGGGGTACTACTACCGCCCGCGTGTCGACTGGGAGCTGCTCGAACGCCACTCCAAGGGGCTGATCGCGCTTTCCGGTTGTCTCTCGGGCCGGGTGTCTCGTGCGCTCTCGGAGGCGCGAGCGGCCGACGCCGAGGCTGAGCTCGACCGCCTCCTCCAGCTCTTCGGGCGCGATTCCACCTACGTCGAGCTGCAGAACGCCGGCCTCCCGGTGCAGCAGCCGCTCATCCCGCAGCTCGCCGAGCTCGCGTCCAAGCGGGGCCTGCCGCTCGTTGCCACCGGCGACGTGCACTACCTCGACGCCTCCGACGCCGCCTCGCACGAGGCACTCCTCTGCATCCAGTCGGGCGACTCGTTGAAGAACCCGAGTCACTGGCGCTTCGAGACGAACGAGTTCTACTTCAAGACGCCGACCGAGATGGCGCTCGACTTCCCCGGCCACGAGGAGGCGATGCGGTGCACGCTCGAGGTCGCCGAACGCTGCAACGTGGAGATCGCACTCGGCCAGATCCTGCTGCCGACCTTCCCGGTGCCGGACGGGCGCGACGCGTTCGACTACCTCGTCGAGCTGTGCGAGAGAGGGCTCGGGCGGCGTTACGAGAAGGTCACACCCGAGCTACGAGAGCGGCTGCAGTTCGAGCTGAAGACGATCCGCGAGATGGGTTTCGCGGATTACTTCCTCATCGTCTCCGACTTCGTCGGCTTCGCGAAGCGGAACGGAATCGGCGTCGGGCCAGGCCGCGGCTCCGCGGCGGGATCGCTCGTCGCGTACTCGCTCGAGATCACGGACATCGACCCGATCCGCTACGACCTCCTCTTCGAGCGCTTCCTCAACCCGGGCCGCAAGTCGATGCCCGACATCGACATCGACTTCGCCGTGGACGGCCGCGAGCGTGTCATCAACTATGTCGCCGAGAAGTACGGCCGCGATCGCGTGGCGCAGATCATCACCTTCTCCACGATGGCCGCCCGCGCCGCGATCCGCGACGCGGGACGCGTGCTCGAGGTCCCGTACGGGGTCGTCGACCGCATCGCGAAGCTCGTGCCCGAAGGGCCGGGTCAGACGCTCGCTGAAGGGCTCAAGGCGGGAGCCGAGCTGCGCCAGGCTGTCGACACGGACCCCGTCGCGAAGGAGATCGTGGAGCTGGCCCAGCCGCTCGAAGGGCTGACCCGCGCCGACTCGATTCACGCGGCGGGCGTCGTGATCGGCGCACAGCCGCTGATCGAGGTGATTCCGCTGCAGCAGAAGGGGCCCGACGCGGAGGTGGTGACGCAGTTCTCGATGGGGAACGTGGAGGCGCTCGGCCTGCTCAAGATGGACTTCCTCGGGCTGCGCAACCTCGACGTGATCGACACCGCCGTAGGGCTGATCGGCGGCGGCCTCGACATCGGCAGGCTCCCGCTCGACGACCGCCAGACATACGAGATGCTCGCCCGGGGCGAGGCCAGCGGCGTCTTCCAGTTCGAGTCGTCCGGCATGCGCGAGGCGCTGCGTCAGGTGAAGCCGACGGAGTTCGAGGACTTGATCGCGCTCGTCGCCCTCTACCGGCCGGGGCCGATGCAGTACATCCCCACGTATGCGGCTCGCAAGAACGGGCGCGAGCCGGTGACCTACATCGACCAGCGGCTCAAGCCGATCACGGGGACGAGCTACGGCATCTCCATCTACCAGGAGCAGTCGATGGAGATCGCGAAGCAGCTCGCCGGCTTCTCCCCCGCGGAAGCCGACGATCTGCGCAAGGCGATCGGCAAGAAGATCCACGCCCTGATGGCGTCGCTGAAGGAGAAGTTCATCGACGGCTGCCTCGCCGGCGGTGCCACGGCGGCGGTGGCGAAGCAGTTGTGGGACGACACCGAGAAGTCGCAGGACTACTCCTTCAACAAGTCGCACGCCGCCTGCTACGCGCTGATCGCCTACCGCACCGCCTGGCTCAAGGCCAACCACCCGTGCGAGTACATGGCCGCGCTCATCTCCAGCGTGATGAACACGAAAGACCGCGTGCCGTTCTACGTCAACGCCTGCGACGAGATGGGCATCGAGGTGCTGCCGCCGGACGTGAACGAGTCGCAGCTCGACTTCGCGGTCGTGGAGGGGAAGATCCGCTTCGGCCTGAACGCGGTGAAGAACGTGGGGGAGACGGCTGCGGCGGCGATCGTGCGCGCCCGCCAGGAGGGCGGACGGTTTTCGTCGATCTGGGACTTCGTCGAGCGCGTCGACCCGCAGGTGGTGAACAAGCGCGCGCTCGAGTCGCTCGTCAAGTGCGGCGCGCTCGACTCCACCGGTGCGTCACGGCTTGGTCTGACCGGCGTGCTCGAGCAGGCGCTCGCCTACGGGCAGAAGCACGCCTCCGACCGGATGCTCGGCCAGGCGTCGATCTTCGACACCTTTCTCGACGAAGTCCAGCAAGCTACGGAGGAGCAACGGCACCACCCGCCAATTCCTGCGGGAGAGTTCGAGAAGCAGGAGCTGCTGCGGCTGGAGAAGGAGGTGCTCGGCCTCTACGTCTCCGAGCATCCGCTGCACGCGGTGCGTGAGCAGCTGCGCCGCAAGACCGACGCCACGCTGGCCGAGCTCGAGCGCCGGCGCGACGGCGAGGTCGTGACCGTCGGCGGGATCGTTTCCGGCGTCAAGCAGCTGACTACGAAGCGCGGGGAGCCGATGGTGTTCCTCACGCTGGACGACCCCAGCGGCTCGGGCGAGGCCGTCGTGTTCAACTCCGTCTACGCGGCGTCGCGCGAGCTGTGCGCCGCCGACCGGGTGCTCGTGGTCAAGGGACGCGTCGACCACAAGCAGCAGGGCGAGACGAAGCTGATCGCGATGGAGGTGACGGCGTTCGAGGCGGTGTCCGAGAGGCGGGAGGTGCGCTTCCGGCTCGACGCGACGAAGGCGCGGGCGGGGATCATCCGCGAGCTCGCCGCACTCGTGAAGGACTTTCCGGGCGAGTCGCCCGTCTACGTGTCGCTGGAGACGTCGCAGGGACCGAAGACCCTGGCGCTCGGGCCCGAGTACCGCGTCCGCCCGGACTCCGATTTCCTCGCCGAGGCGAAGGCGCTGCTCGGGGACGCCGCGGTCGTGTAGAGCCCGTCACGCCGTCCGGCGAGAGCACGCTCGCACAGTCCTCGATCATCTCGCCTCAGACCGGCCACGACCGCGTGTTAGGAGAAGCGCCAACGCGATGACTGCCGCCGCCGCTAGGAGAAGGCCGTCATCCAGAGCCCAGCTGGCGCTGAGGAGTGAGTCGACCACCACACCAGCGAAGATGAGGATGAGCGCGACTACCAACCCGACACGGACCCTGTGCCAACGAACGTGGCGGGGCATGAGCCAAATATAGGGGCGGGGTCTACGTCATCGGCGAGGCCAGACCGGGTGAGCCGCCGATCGACGTCGAGCTACACGCGCTCTGGATCGACGGCCCCATCCGACGACGCTCGTCAGGGGTCATTCGGGAGCACTGGCGCAGCGAAGATCGCTGACGCCCGAGGTTCAGCTCGCAAGCGGGTGCGCCTCGCGCCTTGCCCGACGATCGTCGGAACCGCGTGCCGAGGCCCCGGCCGCCTTGTGCGCCACGACGCCGCAGAGTCCCGCGAGCACCAGCGCGACGGGGGCGAGCACGTACCTCTCCCACGGGCTGTCGGACGCGACGTTCATCAGCGCCGCGATCGCCAAGAGAACGACGAGCCCCCACGTCCCCCATCGGTAGCGCCGCTCCACTCGACCTGCCGCACGCCCTCGCACGACGACAATCGCTGCGAAATAGAAGACGACCGATCCCGCGCTCGCGACACGCTGGCCTGTCGTCAGATGGGCATCTGTCCCGCCCCACGCGGCATCGCCCAGAGCAGCACCGGCCGCCAGAGCCACCTGAAAGGCCATCAACGCAACGAAGCCGATGGTCACGACTTGCGTTGCTCGTCTCATCGATCCTCCTTGGGTCGCTCGGAGTAGGGTCGCGCCGTCCGGCGCGCCAAGCAATCGAAGAAGTCCACATCCCTCGGCCGGGAAACTGCGTAGTTCTCGCGACAACGCTACTTAGGGCTCCGAGTAGGGCGTTTGCTCTGGCGTCATTGCGGAATGCTGGCCCCCAGTCCAGCTCCAAGATGCGAGAGCCCGACACGCTCGCCGGAGTGACGCCGCCCGGTCGCCCAAAACGCCGCCTTCTTGAGCGGCTCGGTGTTCCGAGGCGAGCTGCCGATCCTCCGGTGTTCCACAACGAGGCGCCATAGGATCGATTACCGAGCTGGCAGGGAGGCACGATGAGACTTGATCACGAAGCAGAGGAGGCTGTGCTCGCGTACCGGCGCTGACGAGCACTGGGTCGGAAGGAACGAGGTTCGGCGCCAGTTCGCTCGCAACTTCGCTGAGGCAGAGCGTACGCGCGTCGAGTGCGGTTGCGGTGCATCACAGGGTTCGCGACTACGAGGCCTGGAAGCCGGGCTTCGACGACCACGAGACTGTCCGGCGCAGCCACGGCCAGATCGAGCACCGTCTCTACCACGAATGGGGCGACCCGCTCGCACTCGTCGTCCTCAACGACTTCCCGAGCGTCCAGGCAGCCGAGGCCTTTGGCCACGATCCGAGCCTTCCCGAGGCGATGGCGCGGGGCGGGATCGAGGGCGAGCCGGGCATCGGCTTCATCACGCTCGCCGAGCGCAAGGCCTACGCGTACGATTCGTGACGGTCACGCGGCAGACGCAGCCGAAAGCATCGTGACTTCGACACGAGCAAGAGCGTCGCTCATGCGGCTAGGCCTGACTGCTGGCCGGGCTGTCCGTGCTCGATCCAGCGGATAGTGTCCGCCGAATCGGGACGATTGCGAGCATCGCGGGCTGGCTGCAGGACCTGCCGCTGGCGGGGCTGGCCCTCACCGTGTTCGCCGCGACCTTCCTCGTCGCGGCGACGGTCTACATCGTCGTGACGGCCCTGGCCGTGGGGGAGCGCGGAGAAGCGTTCAAGGCGTTCTCGCCCGGGATGCTGCCTCCCATGGGGCTGCTCTTCGGCCTCCTCGTCGGGTTCCTGGCAGCGCAGGTGTGGAGCGACGCCGGGCGGGCGCAAGATGCAGTCAACCGCGAGGCAAGTGCGCTGAGGTCCGTCGTGCTCCTCGTCCATGCCTTTCCCGGCGAGCCCGAGACCCGGATGAACGCGCTCGTTCGCCGCCACATCCGCGAGATAGTCGACGAGGAGTGGCCAGCGATGGCCCACCAGCGGGCGACGCTGACTGTGATCCCGGCATCGCTCGCGCAGGGGCTCCAGCTCGCCATCGGTCTGTCACCGCGCACCGAAGGCCAGAAGGCGGCACAACGTGAGATTGTGGATTCGCTCCAGTCCGCGCTCGACGCCCGGCGGCAACGCATCATCGTCAGCGAGTCGAGCGTCAACTGGGTGAAGTGGACGGGGGTGATCCTCGTCGCGCTTCTGACGCTGATCGCGATCGCCTTCGTGCACAGCGGTAACCGCCTGACCGCCGCTCTCGCGATGGGGATCTTCGCCGCTGCGGTGGCGGTCTCACTGGTATTGATCGCCGCTCAGGAACGCCCGTTCAGCGGACACTTCGCGGTGCGCCCGACGGTGCTGGTCCAGGTCCTGCCGAAACCCTGACGGCGGCGTCGCGAGCTGGCGGGTCGGGTCAGTGCATCTTGCGATCCGCGCGCTCGCGGCCGAAGCGGCGCAGCGAGCGTTCGAGCTCAGGGACACGTGCTCGGATGCGCTCGAAGTCCTGACCCGAGAGCGAGAGGAGCCGCATCGGCGTGCGCGCCACGACCGTGGCCGTCCGCTGTCCCGTCAGGAGGAGTGCGATCTCGCCGAACGTGTCCCCGGGGCCGAGAGCCCGGGTCCTCTCGCCACCGTCGCCCAGGACATCGGCCTCTCCCTGCTCGATGAAGTAGATGGCGGTTCCGTAGTCGTCGAGCGTGATGACCTCGGCGCCCGCTTTGATCTCGAGCTCGCTCATCGCCGCCGCGAGCTCGTCGAGCTCCGCCGCAGGAAGATCGGCGAAGGCCGGAAATGCTGTGATCCGGCTCGCATCC
The DNA here is from genome assembly GCA_963708005.1 of uncultured Actinomycetes bacterium. Classification (GTDB taxonomy): domain Bacteria; phylum Actinomycetota; class Thermoleophilia; order Gaiellales; family Gaiellaceae; genus Gaiella. The sequence continues at coordinate 78,910 of CAVPRY010000005.1, forward strand.
AAGGCCGTCGATCGTGCCACAGGGAGCAACCACGCGCCAGCTCACGACTGATGTTGCTGCGAGCCCGCGGCCTCGCGGAGCCGCCGCGCGTTCTGCCAGAGATAGCAGCTCGGCGACTTCGACGAGGAAGCGACGGCGCTGCCCGAGCAGCGCGCTCTCGCGTTCCTCGAGGGCGTCGGAGAGCGGAGGGGCGCCGCGACTCCGCCTGCCGTCTCGAGCGAGGCTCGCTCACGTGCTGCGTCCGTCGAGCCGGATCGTCCACGGGTCGATCGTGTCGACCAGGAGGTGCGTCTCGCTCCACGGATCGCGCGCCAGCCTGGCGCGGATCTCGTCCTCCGACTCGGCCTCGACGGCGAGCACCACGCGGTGCTCGTCGGCGAGCGGCCCGCCGAGGACGACGAAGCCGGCGTCCACCAACCCGTTCATGAAGGCTGCGTGCGCGGGCCAGTCGCTCTGCTCCTCCAGCGGCCGCGACGGGTCCCACCGGGGACCGGAGCGGCGGAGCCCGACGAGGAACGCCTGGCCGGTCGGCTCGACGCGTGCGTGCCTGTCAGCCAGCGTGTCGGTTGAGGCGCACGAACGCCGTGCATTCACTCCACCGACAGGAGATCCACGACGAACACCAGCGGCTCGTGCGGCTTGATCACGCCGCCGGCTCCGCGCGCTCCGTACGCCATGGCGGAGGGAATCGTGAGCTTGCGGCGCCCGCCGACTCTCATGCCCGGCACCCCAGCATCCCAGCCCGGGATGACCTGACCCGCGCCGAGCTTGAACCGGAACGGCTGACCGCGGTTCCACGACGCGTCGAACTCCTCGCCGGTGGAGAAGGCGACGCCCGCGTAGTGCACCGAGACCTTCTTCCCCTCGGTGGCCTCGTCTCCCTCGCCGAGGGTGATGTCTTCGATGCCGAGCTCGAAGGGGATGTCCCCCTCGGGCTTGTCGATCTGCGGCCGTTCAGGTGGCAAGCCGGCTCCTAGGCCATTGGATTCGGGCCGGCCAAGTGACAGTCTGTTACAAGACCGGTTGGTCGACCGCCGGACATGATCGCAGCGTCGTGCCTGCGGTGCAGGGTCGGTCGGGCGGCGTGATCGTCCGGGCGCAGGGCGGTCGGTATCCCTCACGCGAGGGAATTTTCGCCTCCTCTCCCCTTTTCGGGTGGGTTGTGCTGCGCGCGTCCTGAGTAGAGAGGAGAGGGATCGCGCATTTCTGCGACCGCGAAAGGATGGATGCGCATGATCAGGTGGCACTCTCGCTGGCTCCGGCTCGGCCTCGTCCTCGGCGCAATCTGTGCGTGGGCGGTCGCCGCCGGCGCCGGTATTCGCTGGTGGTAATGGCTTCGGCCTGACGCAACGGACCCGGCCGCCTTTCGATGTCCGAACGGGATTACTCGCCCCGGTTACGCATCCTGATCGCGTGCGTGATCGCGCTCGCGCTTCCGGTCGTGGCCGGGGCGGCCGGCATGATCGCGATCGCGTACCCGGGCAATCGGGCGATGGTCGGCGTCCTGCTCTTTCTCGGCCTGGCGATCGTCGCCGACCTGAAGCCGGTGCCGCTCGACGAGCAGCACCGCAGCTCCGCCTCACTCGCCTTCGTCTTCATCCTCGCCAGCCAGATCCTCTTCGGCTGGGAATACGCGGTGCTCACGGCGACGATCAGCGTGCTCGTCTCCCAGCTCGCCGAACGGCGTCCGCTCGTCCGCTGCCTCTACAACTGCGCCGTCTACGCCCTCGCGGCGTTCGCATCGGCATTGCCGGTGTTCCTGCTCGCCATCGGCGACGGCAGCGACACGCTGACGCTGACGCTGATCGCGCTCGTCGGCGGCGCGGCGTTCGTCACCGTCAATGTCGTCCTCGTCGCCACCGCGGTCTCCTTCCACCAGCGGATCCCGCTCCGCGGGCTGCTGCTCGAGGACTTCCGCCATGCCGGACCCGCCTTCGTCGTGATGGCTTTCCTCGCCGCGCTCGCCGTCGCGCTCTGGCGCACCGATCCGTACCTGCTGGTCCTGCTCGCCGGCCCGCTGTTCGCGCTCACGTTGTACCAGCGTTCTTCGCTCGCGTCGAAGATCGCGAACCGCGACGCACACACGGACAGCCTTACCGGCCTCGGCAACCACCGCGCCTATGAGCTCGAGCTGCGCGCGACGATCGACGCTGCCGTCGAAAAGGGCCTCCCGGTCTCGCTCTGCCTGCTCGACGTGGACGATTTCAAGGCCGTGAACGACAGCTTCGGCCACCCGCTCGGCGACCGGGCGCTGGTTGACCTGGCGCAGGTGTTGTCGGAGGCGGGCGGCGGAACCGCCTTCCGCCTCGGAGGGGACGAATTCGCGCTGATCCTCGGCGCTGCGAGCGACGAGGCCGCAGACGCGCTCGAGGAGGTGCACCGCCGGGCCGCGAAGCTCCAGTTCGCGCACGGCGAGCCTGTCACCGTCAGCGCAGGAGTCGGGACGTTCCCGGAGCGCGCGTCGGACGCGGACGAGTTGGAGCGGATCGCCGACGGCGCCCTCTACTGGGCCAAGGAGCACGGCAAGGACCGCACCTGCGTGTACAGCCCTACGGTCGTCCGCGTGTACACCGCCGCCGAGCTCGAGCTCCGCGCAGAGCGCAGGGTTCGACTGCGGGCGGCCCACAAGCTCGTGCGCGTCGTTGACGCGAAGGATGCGTACACGGGTGCGCACTCCGACGCCGTCGCAGAGTTGGTGGAGGGGATCGCGTCCGAGCTGGGCCTCGAAGGCGAGATCGTCGAGCAGCTGAAGCTCGCGGGCCTGCTCCATGACGTCGGCAAGGTGGCCATCTCGGATCGCGTGTTGCAGAAGCCCGGCCCGCTCACGCCCGACGAGGTGCAGCTTGTGCGCACGCACCCGGAGCTCGGCTTCTCGCTGCTCGACGGCCTTGGCCTGGAGCCGGTCGACACGTGGGTCCGGCACCACCACGAGCACTGGGACGGCTCCGGTTACCCGCTGGGTCTCGCGGGCCCGAAGATCCCCTTCGGCTCCCGCATCGTGCTCGTCGCGGACGCCTACGACGCCATGACGTCCGACCGTTGCTACCGGGCCGCCACGTCACGCGAGGAGGCGCTGGCCGAGCTGAGGCGGATGGCAGGACGCCAGTTCGATCCTGAGGTGGTGCTGGCCCTCGAGCGGCACCTCGCAGGAGTGCCGGCGTACGAGCTGCTCGCGGCGGTCTCGGCGTAGATGTCCCTCGCCTTCGCTGTCGCGCTCGGCGTCGTCGTCGGGCTCGCGTCCGGCGGCCGGCTCAGCCGGCTCGCGCAGCTCGAGCTCCGCCGCCTCGAGCTGATCTACGCAGCCTTCGCCATCCAGCTCGTCGCGTTCCCGTTCGCGTTCCTTCCCTGGCGGACGGGAGAGAGCACGGCCAAGGCGCTTTGGCTGCTCTCCTACGGACTGCTCGTGGTCGCAGCCGTCGCCAACCGGCGACTGGCAGGAGCCCTCGTCCTCGCGCTCGGCATGGCGCTCAACCTGGTCGCGATCGCCGCCAACGGCGGTTCGATGCCCGCGCTCCCCAGCGCGATCCAGGGCGCGGGGCTGAGCTTCGACGTGCACCAGAACAGCGTCGCCGCGGCGGTTCCCAACCTGCCGTGGCTCGTCGACCGCTGGCCGGCCCCCGACTGGGTGCCGCTCGCCAACGTCTTCTCCGTCGGGGACGTGGTGATCGCCGTCGGCGCGGCGGTGCTCGTTATCGCGGCGATGGGCGTGGGTCGAGGTCGCGCTCGCGCACGCGCGGCCGCGCCCGGCGAGTCGCGCTAGCCGCGCCCCCTAGGACGATGCGTCGGGCTTGACCCGCTCGGCCAGCGAGCGAAGCACGTGCACGGCGATCCCCGGTACGCGTCGCATGAGCTGGTCGAACCCACGGTCTGTGAGCACGAGCACGGTGACAGGCGAGCTCGCCTGCACGGTCGCCGTCCTCGGCACGTCGGAGACGAGCGCGATCTCGCCGAAATAGCTGCCCGCGCCGAGCTCGGCGAGCTTCCGGCCGCTGCGCGAGACCCTGACGCTGCCGTCCAGGAGGATGAAGAACTCACTGCCGCGCGAGCCCTCCTTGATCAGGGTCGCTCCCTCCTTGAGGCCGATCTCGTCGGTGATGAGCGCGATCTCGGCCAGCTCCTTCTTCGAGCACTCGGCGAAGAGCGGTACGCGCTTGAGCATCTCGATCTTCGCGTTCTTGCGTAGCGCCACCGGGCGATTCTTCCACAGTCGGTGCGCGCGAGGGAAGACCGGGAACCCCAGTGGCTCGTGCGGTGTATCTCCTGAAACGACGAGGAGGCCCCTGTTGCGCGTCCTGCTCACCCTGCTAGGCACCGCCGCGCTCCTGCTGACCGCACAGGCGGCGGCCGGTGGATTCGCCACCGTCCAGCTCGACTCCCTGCCTGCCGGCACAGGTGCGGGCGGGACGTGGACGCCGACCCTGACCGTGCTCCAGCACGGGATCACGCCGCTCGACGGAGTCACGCCCGTGGTCCGCATCTCGAACGGCGAGAACACGCTCGAGTTCGTCGCCACCCGGACCGGACAACCCGGTAAGTATCGAGTCGAGGTCGAGTTCCCCACCGCCGGGTCGTGGCGCTACGAGATCGACGACGGCTTCTCGCGGACCCACACTTACGCCCCCATCGTCGTCGGCGCGGCTGCAACCGGCGGCGGCGAAGAGGGCCGTGCCTGGTGGGTGCCGCTGGTCGGTGGGCTCACCGGAGCCGCCGCGCTCGCGCTCGTCGGTCTCGTCCTGCGGCGCCGCCACGCTCGGCACGAGCCTAGCCCGAGGCGAGCCCCTTCTCGCGGAGCTCGCGAAGCGCGTCCTCTCGCTTCGCGAGCCCGCCGAGACCCATGCCCGCGAGCACCTCGGGTGCCTTCGTGAACTGCACGTCGCGGTAGTCGACCACCTGCACGAGGTTCCCCCAGGGGTCGCGGAAGTCTAGGGACGGCGGCGGGGTGGCTGAGACTCCCGCCTCCTCGAGCGCCGTCCGCACGGCGTCCTTGTCGTCGACGACGAGACCGAAGTGGCGCGCCCGATCGGGCTCGTCCGTCCGCCCGACTGACAGCGCCAGGAACTGGTCGCCCAGGTCGACGAACGCCATCCGCGCCGAGCGGCCGCGCAGGACGAGCGGGCCGAACACCTGCTCGTAGAAAGCGAGCGCGTCGTCGATCGAGCCCACCTCGACCGCCACGTGGTTGATCCCGACGAGTCGGCCCATCCCCCGAGCCTACCCCGCGCGGGTTGGGATCCCGAACGTTTACGGAACCCTCACGCGATTCGACCAATTCGTTGATCGTGATCCCCTAGAAAGGGGGCATCCGATCACGCGATTCGGACGAATATCCGAGGGACACGTGACGTTGACCAAGGTGAAGATGATGTCTGCGGCGGAACTCAAGACCAGACCGGACGAGGAGATCGAAGCCGTCGAGCGCTGGCGGCTCGAATCGCTCGAACGCGCGGGGTACGACATGGAGGCTGCAGCCGTCCTCGCCGCGTCGCACGAGGTCGACCTTCACGGTGCCGTCGAGTTGCTGCAGCGCGGCTGTCCCGTCGACCTGGCCCTCCAGATCCTCCTCTAGCGCCCCCCGGCCGCACTCGGCTCACGCCGGGCTGGAGCGTGCCTCGGCCGTCGACTGGTCGGCGCTCCGGCAGAATCTCCGAGATGTCCGCGACCCTGCTCGCGTCGATTCCTTCCCCCGGCTCGGGGAGCCTCGAGCTCGGCCCGTTCTCGATCCACCTCTACGGGCTGACGCTGCTCGTCGCGATCGTCGTGTGCATGTGGATCACCGGCCGCCGCTGGGTCGCTCGCGGCGGCGACTGGGACCTCATCTTCCGCTGCGCCGTCTGGGGCGTCGCCGCCGGCATCGTCGGCGCCCGTCTCTACCACGTGATCACGAGCTGGGACGAGGTGCCGGACGAGTGGTGGGGTGCGTTCGCGATCTGGAAGGGCGGGCTCGGCGTCTGGGGCGGCATCCTGGCCGGCTGCGTCGTCGGCGGGATCATCGCGAAGCGCGCCGGCGCCGACGTCTGGCTGCTCGCCGACTGCCTCGCTCCCGGCCTGCTCGTCGCGCAGGCGATCGGCCGGCTCGGCAACTGGTGGAACCAGGAGCTCTTCGGCCGACCCACCGACCTGCCCTGGGGGCTCGAGATCGATCCCGAGCAACCGGCCGCTCGCGTCGATCGCCGACCCGACGTACCACCCGACCTTCCTCTACGAGCTCCTCTGGAACCTCTCGCGGCCGCGCCTTCCTCGTGTTCGTGCTCGAGCGACGCTTCCGGCCACGACCGCCGGGCGTCTTCGCGCGCGTACGTCGCCCTCTACTGCTTCGGGCGCTTCTGGATCGAGCTGCTTCGCGTCGACCCTGCGCACGAGCATCCTGGGCCTACGCCTCAACGCCTGGGTCTCGGCATTGGGGTTCGCCGCCGGCGTCGTCTGGTTCGTCCTCTCGCAACGACGCGGCGGGGAGCGGACTCCGCGCAGTCGCCCGCGGTTGCGCCGACGCAAGCCAAAGCCCGTCAAGCAACCGGCGATGGCCGTGCCGAAGGGCCGCGTCCGGCCCGGCAGCTAGGGTCGCCCGTGTGGGGCTCGCCGTCCGCGATCTCGAGCTGGACCTCGACGCGTTCGAAGGGCCCGTTCGACCTCCTCCTGACGCTCGTCCTCAAGGATCAGCTCCAGCCCGCCGAGATCGACATCGCCGGGATCGTCGTCGCCTTCGTCGAGCGTCTCGCCGAGCGTGACGAGCTCGACCTCGACGCCTGCGGCGAGTTCCTCGTGCTGATCGCGGCGCTGCTCGAGCTGAAGGCACGTCACCTCTTCCCCGACGAGGAGGCCGAGCTCGCCGACCTCGAGCCGGAGGAGGCCGCCGAGGAGCTCGCACGGCGCCTCGCGGAGTACCGGCGCATGAAGGAGGCCGCAGCGTGGCTGCGCGAGCGACTCGTCGCCGAGCGCGATCGCTACTTCCGAGTCGGGCCCGCGCCGCTCGCACCGCAGCTCGAGCGCCGGCTCGCCGCCCAGGACCCGGCGGCCTCGTCGCCGCGCTGCGAGGGTTGGCGGTCGAGCCGCCGAAGGTGTCCCTCTCGCACATGGCGCTCCGCTTCCCGCCCGTGACCCAGTTCCTCGAGCGCTTCCGCGCCGTGCTGCGACGCCGGCGCCGCTTCGACTTCGACACCGAGGTCGACGGGCTCTCGCGCGTCGAGCAGGCGGTCGCCTTCCTCGCCCTGCTCGAGCTGCGCAAGGCGGACGAGATCGCCCTCACCCAGGCGGCGCCCTTCGCCCCCATCCGGGTCTCCCGCGCCGACCACGAAAGGATGCTCCGGTGGACGACCGCCCGCTCCGCCTGATCTCGTCCAATCCCGGTCGATGCGCTCGCGCGCACGGTCGAGGCGCTGCTCGTCGTCGCGTCGCAGCCGCTCTCGGTGGCGGAGCTGGCCGAGGCGGCGGACGACGACACCGAGCGGGTCGAGACCGCGCTCGGGCTGCTGCGCGAGCGCTATCGCGAGGGTCGGAGCGGCATCGTGCTCGAGCAGGTGGCCGGCGGCTACGCGTTCCGCGCGGCGCGCGAGGCCGCTCCGGCCTGTGCGCGGCTGTTCGAGCGGCCGGTCGAGCGCGGGCTGTCGCAGGCGGCGCTCGAGACGCTGGCCATCGTCGCGTACCTCGGGCCCGTGCTCGCGGCCGGAGATCGCCCGCATCCGCGGCGTCGCCGCCGACTCGGCGGTCGCGTCGCTCGTCGAGCGGGGCCTGATCGCCGAGGCGGGCCGCGAGAGCGGCCCCGGCGGTGCCGTGCGCTACCGGGTCACGGCGCTGTTCGAGCGCGTGTTCGGGCTCGAGAGTCTCGCCGCGCTGCCGCGCCTCGACGACCTCGGCGGCGAGGCTGACGTGATCCGCGAGCGCCTGCTCGCGGTCGCCGACGCTCGCGCCTCGTAGCACGATGCGGATCGCGGTCGCCCTGTTCGACGGTGCGGAGGAGCTGGACTGGGCGGGTCCGTGGGAGGTGCTCGCCGCCTGGGCCAAGGGCTGGCCGGACGACGGCGTCGAGATCTTCACGCTCGCGCGCGACGCCGGGCCCGTCACCTGCGCCAAGGGGCTGCGGGTGCTCCCCGACCACACGTGGGAGACGGCGCCTGACTTCGACGTGCTCGTCTACCCGGGTGGGGCCGGAGCCAGGCGGGAGCTCGCGGACGAGGACGTGCTCGCGTGGCTACGCGCATTGCGGGCGGGCGGAACGTTGATGACGAGCGTGTGCACGGGCTCGCTCGTGTTCGCGGCGGCCGGCCTGCTGGACGGGCGTCCGGCGACCACGTGGTGGGGCGCGCTCGACACGCTGGGCGATCTCGGGACGCGACGATCGACGTCCGTGCGGACGACCGCTTCGTCGACTCGGGCGAGATCGTGACCGCCGCCGGCGTGTCGGCCGGGATCGACATGGCGCTCCACCTCGTGGCGCGCCTCCACTCCGTGGAGCGGGCCCGTGAGGTGCGCCGCTACATCCAGTACGACCCGGCGCCGCCCGTCTGAGCGACTCGGTTAGATCTGCCAGGCGCCGCCGCGGAGCAGCGGCACCGCGTCGCCGGCCGACGTGATCCCGTCGACGGCGAGCTCGGGCGTGCCGATCATCAGGTCGATGTGGATGCCTGCGGCGTTGACCCGCTCCTCGTCCGCCGGGTCGTCGACGCCCGTCGCGTAGCCGTTGCCGAGCGCGATGTGGCTGGCCGCGTTCTCGTCCAGCAGCGTGTCGAAGAAGACCGTTTCGAGCGGGCCGATGCGGCCGTCACCGTCGACGAGCGCGAGCTCGCCGAGACGGGAGCCGCTCCGCGTCGCGGGCCACGGCCGCTCGCAGCGCGTCCGCGCCCCGCTCGGCGTCGATGCGCGTGACCGACCCGTCCTCGAACTCGAGCCGGATGCCGTCCACGATCGAGCCGTACAGCTCGCGTGGCATCGTCCGGTCACGTACCCGTCGACCCGGAGCGGGTCGGGCGTCGTGAACATCTCCTCGCTCGGCACGTTGGGGTAGAACCACAGGCCGTCCACCGTCTCCATGCCACCGGCGATCCAGCGTGAGGAAGGGAGGAGCCCGATCGTGAGATCCGTGTCGGCGCCGTGCAGCCGGATCGCGTCGAAGCGCCGTTCCGTGAGCCGGCCGGCGGTTGCTCTGAGCCTCTCCATACGCTGCGTCCACGCGGCGACTGGATCGGGCTCGTCGAGCCGGCAGATGTGCACGACCGCCTCCCACAGCTGGTCGAGCGCCGCCTCCGGCTCGAGCTCGGGGTAGACGTAGGTCGCCCAGTCGGGCGTCGGAGCCGGCGCGACGCACCAGTTCGTCGTGCGCCGGTTGATCACCTCGCCGGTCTCCTTCAGGTACGGGAGCAGGTCGCGTCCCGCCCGCGCCGGGTCGATCCCCTCGAGGGAGCGCGGCGCGTGCGGCCCGGAGAGGCTGATCCGGCAGCCGTGGTCGTCGGCCAGCTGCAGCAGGCGCTGCCCCATCCACTCGGGCACGTACTCGAGCGTGTCCTCCGGGGCGTACGCGAGGCGCTCACGCTTGAGCCACTGGTCGTAGTAGTAGACGTCGACGAACTTGGCGCCTCGCTGGTACGCGGCGCGTGCGAGCTCGCGCGTGACGCGCCTCCTTGCCGATCGCGCTCGTCACGCTGACGACCTGACCGGGCTGGACGTTGGCGCCGAAGCCAGCGATCAGATCGGCGAGGCGGGTAGCCGCGGCGGCGTGGTCGCTCACGACGTCGAGCGTACCCACGCGAGAATGCGGCGGTGCGGCTGAACGCGTTCCTCGCCCGTAGCGGCGTCACCTCCCGGCGCGGCGCGGACGAGCTGATCAAGGCGGGTCGGGTGCGCGTCAACGGCGAGCTCGGGCAGCTGAACACGTTCGTCGGCGACGCGCGACGTGGTGGAGGTCGACGGGCGGGTCGTCGCCAAGCAGCCGCTGACGCACGTGCTCCTGCACAAGCCGGCCGGCGTCGTGACGACCGCGCGCGACCCGCAGGGGCGCCCGACCGTGCTCGATCTCGTCGACGCCGGCTCGCGCATCGTCCCGGTCGGTCGCCTCGACGTCGACACGACCGGCGCCCTCCTGCTCACGAACGACGGCCGGCTCGCGCACCGGCTCGCGCATCCCCGCTACGGCGTCGAGAAGGCCTACGTCGTCCACGTCGACGGCGAGCCGACCGACGACGAGCTGCGCGCGCTCGCCGACGGTGTCGAGCTCGAGGACGGCCTCACGGCTCCCGCGCGCGTGCGGCGACTCGGGCCGTCGCGGCTCGAGCTCGTCCTGCACGAGGGGCGCAACCGCCAGGTGCGGCGGATGTGCGAGGCGGTCGGCCACCCGGTGCGGCGCCTGCACCGCAGCCGCTACGCCGGCCTCGGGCTCGGTCGACTTCGCCCGGGCGACTCGCGACCGCTGACACGGGACGAGGTCGCACGGCTGCGGGGCCTCGTCGGGCTCTGATCACTCGAACCAGGCGAGCGTGGCGAGCGTCACGTAGAGCGACACCAGGGCCAGGCCCTCGAACAGCACAGCCTCGCCGTCGCCCGTGATCTGCCACACCGCGATCGCGGTCAGCGCCAGCGCCCCGAGGAAGACGGGTTCGATCACGAACGTCAGCTGCTGCTCGAAGAGGAGCGAGACGAGCACGAGCACGGGGAAGAGGAAGCACGCGATCTGCACGACCGAGTTCTTCACGACCGAGATCGCGAGATCGCTCCTGCCCTTGGCCGCGAGTTGGACGGCGACGACGTTCTCGACGGCGTTGCCGGCGATCGCCACGATCACGAGACCGGTGAACGCCTTCGAGATGCCGAGCGCCTCGACGGCCGGATCGATCGCGTCGACGAACCACTCCGAGACGAGCGCCGCCGAGACGCCGGCGCCGGCGAGCAGGCCGAGCGCCAGCGGGGAAGGGCAGCACGGAGTGGCTCGGCTCCTCGAGCGCTGCCTCGGAGTGCCGGTCGGAGCGGAGGTAGCCCCACAGCCAGGCCCCGTACACGATCAAGCAGCAGGATCGCGCCGACGACCGAGATCGCGACCGGCGTGCTCGCTCGCCGTGTCGCCGACCTGGTCGGACAGGCCGAGCAGCGTGATGATGAAGAGCGCGAGCAGGAGCAGGGTGGCCGTGTCGTTCGGCAGCCGCTTGTGGAAGCGCATCGTGCCGTCGGCGGCGCTGAGCGAGCCCGCGCCGATCGCGAGCCCGAGCACGAGCAGCGCGTTCGCGAACAGCGAGCCGAGGATCGAGAACTGCGCCACGACGAGCTCGCCCGCCGACAGCGCGAAGACGACGATGAAGAGCTCGGGCAGGTTGCCGAGCGTCGACTGCAGGACGCCGGTCACGGCCGGGCCGAAGCGTGCTCCGACCGACTCGGTGGCCACGCCGATGATCCAGGCGATCCCGCCGAGCGCCACGCCGGTGACGACGAAGGTCACGACCGGGTCGACACCGGCGTAGTGGAGCACGCCGCCCGCGATCGCGAGCCCGAAGACGGCGGCCGCGATCAGGCCGATGCGGGTCACGGGAGCCGCACGAAGCCCATGCGCTCGTACATGGCGGCGAGCGTGGGCTCGGCGGCGGCGCGCGCCTTGTCCGCCCCGAAGGCGAGCAGGCGCAGCAGCTCGCCCTCGTCGGCGCGAAGCTCCGCGTACCGCGCCTGCACAGGCTCGACGAGCGCCACGACCGCCTCGCCGACGTCGGCCTTGAACTGCCCGTAGCCGGCGTCGCCGTACTCGACCTCGATCTCGCCCGGCGTCTTGCCCGTCGCGACGGAGAGGATGTCGATCAGGTTCGACACTCCCGGCTTGTCGTCGCCGCGCCGCACCTCGCGCCCCGAGTCGGTGACGGCCGAGCGGAACTTCTTGCGGATCGCGTCCGGTTCGTCGAGCAGGCGCACCGTGCCCTGCGGCGTGCCGCCGGTGGTGGACATCTTCCTCGTCGGCTCCTGCAGGTCCATGATCCGCGCGCCCACCTCGGGGTAGACGCCGCGCGGCACGACGAACGTCTCGCCGAAGCGGGCGTTGAAGCGCTCGGCGATGTCGCGCGAGAGCTCGAGGTGCTGGCGCTGGTCGTCGCCGATCGGGACGATGTCGGTCTGGTAGAGGAGGATGTCGCCCGCCATCAGGATCGGGTACGTGAAGAGCCCTGCCGAGACGAACTCGCGCTGGTCGGACTTGTCCTTGAACTGCGTCATGCGCCCGAGCTGGCCGTAGCTCGTCACCGCCGCCAGCAGCCACGCGGCCTCGGCGTGCGCGGTGACGTGGCTCTGCGCGAACACCGTCGAGCGCTCGGGGTCGAGCCCGGTCGCGAGCAGCATCGCGTACAGGTCGAGCGTGCGCTCGTGGAGGTCTGCCGGGTCGTACTCGACCGTGATCGAGTGCAGGTCGACGATGCAGAAGAACGCGTCGCCTTGCTCCTGGGTGCGGGCGTACTGGCGGAAGCCGCCGATCAGGTTGCCGAGGTGCTTCTCGCCGGTGGGCTGGATGCCGGAGAAGATGCGCATGCGGGTGATTGGTTCAGTCGGCTGGGAGTCTGGCACGGCGCTGCGGCCGCTCGATCGCCCAGGCCGCCTCGCGACCGCTCCAGCGCTGCTTGGCGCGCCGAGCGTCAACACATAGGCCAGGCGAGCCGCACTGGATGAGTGGGTCGAGATGGCTGTGACCGAGCCCACCTGGACCCCGTCGTCGTGGCGTGACCGCCCCGCCGCGCAGCAGCCTGAGTGGCCGGACCCGGAGGCGGTCGCCGCCGTGCGCGAGCGGCTGCGGCAGCTGCCGCCGCTCGTCTTCGCCGGCGAGGCGCGTGCGCTGCGGGCCGCGCTCGGGGAGGCGGCCGAGGGCCGCGCGTTCCTGCTGCAGGCGGGAGACTGCGCCGAGTCGTTCCGCGACGTGTCGGCGCCCGGGATCCGCGAGCGGCTCAAGGTGCTGCTGCAGATGTCGGCCGTGCTCACCTACGGCGCGACGCTGCCGGTGGTCAAGGTCGGGCGGATCGCCGGCCAGTTCGCGAAGCCGCGCTCGGCCGACACCGAGCTCGTCGACGGCGTCGAGTTGCCGTCGTTCCGCGGCCACGCCGTTCACTCCGACGAGCCGCCGCCCGACGCGCGCGTGCCCGATCCGGAGCGGATGGTGCAGGCGTACTACCAGGCCGTCTCGACGCTCAACCTGCTGCGCGCGTTCACGAAGGGCGGCTTCGCCGACCTGACGCAGGTGCACACGTGGAACCAGGAGTTCGTCGCGCGCCTCGCCCGAGGGGCGCCGCTACGAGATCGATCGCGATCGAGATCGACCGGGCGCTGCGCTTCATGCAGTCGATCGGGATCGACCTCGCGGAGAGCGCTCGATCCACGAGGTCGACGTGTGGACGAGCCACGAGGCGCTCCTGCTCGACTACGAGGAGCCGCTCGTCCGCAAGGACTCGACGACCGGCGACTGGTACGCCTGCTCCGCGCACTTCCTCTGGATCGGAGAGCGCACCCGTCAGCTCGACGGCGCCCACGTCGAGTTCCTCTCGGGGGTCCACAACCCGGTCGGGGTCAAGGTCGGCCCGAGCGGCCGACGCCCGACGACGTCGTCGCGCTCTGCGAGCGGCTCAACCCCGAGCGCATCCCGGGACGGCTGACGCTGGTCACGCGGCTCGGCGCCGACCGCGTGCGGGAGCTCCTGCCGCCGCTCCTGCGCGCCGTGCGCGAGAGCGGCGTCCCGGTGCTCTGGGTCTGCGATCCGATGCACGCGAACAGCTTCGTCACGCCGTCGGGTCACAAGACGCGCCGCTTCGACGACGTGCTGCGCGAGATCGAGGGCTTCTTCGCCGCCCACCACGAGGTCGGCACGTGGCCGGGCGGCGTCCATCTCGAGATCACCGGCGAGAACGTGACGGAGTGTCTCGGCGGCTCCGACTCCGTGCTCGAGGAGCAGCTCGATCACCGCTACGAGACGCTCTGCGACCCGCGGCTGAACGTCCGGCAGTCGCTCGACCTCGCGTTCCGCGTCGCCGAGCTGATGCGCGCCTAGGACTATGGCCGCTGCTCCCGTGCGCTCGCTCGCCGTCGTCGGGACGGGTCTCATCGGCGCGTCCGCCGGTCTCGCGGCGCAGGCCGCCGGGGTCGCGTCGGTCTCCGGCTGGGATCCCGATCCGGACGCGCTCCGCGTGGCGGCCGAGCGCGGCGCCGTCGAGGCCGCCGGCGGGCTGGAGGCGGCGCTCGCGGACGCCGAGCTCGCGCTCGTCGCGGCGCCGGTCGCCTCGCTGCCCGCAGAGGTGCGGGACGTCCTCGACGTCGCGCCGGAGGGCTGCACCGTCACCGACGTCGGCTCGACGAAGAGCGCCGTCTGCGCCGCCGCGGGCACCGATCCGCGCTTCGTCGGCGGGCACCCGATCTGCGGGGCGGAGACGCGGGGGCCGGAGCGTGCCTCCGCCGAGCTGTTCGAGGGCGCGACGTGGTTCCTCACGCCGTCGGCGGCGACCGAGCCGGAGCGCTTCCGCCTCCTGCACGGATTCGTGACGGCGCTCGGGGCGCGGCCGGTCGCGATCGACCCCGGCGCGCACGACCGGCTCGTGGCGGTGACGAGCCACCTGCCGCACGCGCTCGCGAACGTCCTGCTGAACCAGGCCGGCGCGTCGCGTGTCGACGGGCACGACCCGCTGCAGGCCGCCGGCGGCTCGCTCCGGGACATGACGCGCATCGCCGGCGCCAACCCACGCATCTGGGTGGACATCTTCCTCGACAACCGTGACGCGCTCGTCGCCGCGCTCGGCGAGCACCGCCGCCGGGTCGAGCAGCTCGAGGCAGCGCTCGCCGCCGGCGACGCGGGCTTCCTCGCCCGCTGGATCGCCGAGGCGGGCGGCAACCGCCGGCGCCTGCTCGCGACGGCCTACGACGACCCGGGCGCGCTGCAGCGGCTGCGCGTCCACATCCCCGACCGGCCGGGCGTCCTGGCCGGGATCTTCCAGGCGCTCGGCGCGGAGCGGATCAACGTCGAGGACTTCGAGATGGAGCACCTCTCGACCGAGCGCGGCGGCACGCTCACGGTCCTCGTCGGCGGGGAGCACGAGGCCGAGCGCGCCGTCGACCCTGCTCGAGGCCCAGGGCTACGGCGTCGTCGTGGCGCCGGTGATCGAGGAGTGAGTGGTCTGAGCAGCGCGCAGGCCCCGAGAGCCTTGCAGCACAGTGTTGCAAGGCGGTTCGGTGGCGCCTGTGAGCTCCGATCGCGTCTTGCAGGGTGCTCCGGACAGCGTCGTCGGGAGCCGGTCACGCGGCTCGTCGGGCACCTGCGTGTCCCCGGGGACAAGTCGATCTCGCACCGCGCCGTCCTGATCGCGGCGCTCTGCGACGGCGAGACGCGGATCGCGGGCTTCGGCCGCTCCGCCGACACCGAGGCCACGGTGGCCGCGGTGCGCGCCCTCGGTGTCGACGTCTACGAGCACGACGTCGACACGCTGCGCGTCTTCGGGCGGGGCTTGCACGGTCTCCGGCCGCCCGGCCGCCCGATCGACTGCGCCAACGCCGGCACGCTCGTGCGTCTGGTCTGCGGCATCCTCGCGGGCCAGCGAGGCTCGTTCGAGCTGACGGGCGACGAGTCGCTCTCGCGGCGGCCGATGGAACGGGTCGCCGAGCCCCTGCGCCGCATGGGCGCCGGCATCGAGACCACCGACGGCCACCTGCCGATGCGGATCGACGGCGGGCCGCTCGCGCCGATCGACTACGAGCTGCCGGTCGCGTCGGCGCAGGTGAAGTCGGCGATCCTGCTCGCCGGCCTCTATGCGGAGGGCGAGCGACCACGATCGTCGAGCCGGCGCCCACGCGCGACCACACCGAGCGCATGCTGGCCGCGGCGGGAGCGCGGGTGCGGATCGGCGAGCGCACCGTCTCCGTCTGGCCCGCGGAGCGGCTCGAGCTCGGCGAGGTGGAGGTGCCGGGCGACTTCTCGTCCGCGGCGCCGTTCGTCGTCGCCGCCACGCTCGTGCCCGGCTCGGAGCTGCACCTCCACGGCATCAACCTCAATCCCCGGCGCACGGGCCTGTTGTCGATCCTCGAGCGCATGGGTGCGCGCATCACCGTCTACAACCGGCGCCGGATCGGCGGCGAGCCCGCGGGAGACCTCGAGGTGCGCTCGGCCGAGCTCGTCGGGACGAAGGTCGGTGGCGACGAGGTGCCGCTGGCGATCGACGAGCTGCCGCTGTTCGCGCTGGCGGCGTCGAGCGCGCACGGCGACAGCCGCCTGCGCGGAGCCGAGGAGCTGCGGGCGAAGGAGACCGACCGCATCGAGGCGGTCGTCGACGGGCTGCGGGCCCTCGGCGCGCACGTCCGTGGCACGCCGGACGGCTTCGTCGTGCGCGGCGTGCCGACCCGTCTCCGAGGCGGGCGGCTCTCGAGCCAGGGCGACCATCGCATCGCGATGCTCGGAGCGGTCGCCGGCCTCGCGTCGCGCGAGGGCGTCGAGATTGACGATGCGCCGCGGTGGCAGTCAGCTTCCCCGGCTTCTTCGAGGTGCTCGAGACCTTGCGGCGCCAGGCGGCCGCGTGATCGTCGCCATCGACGGGCCGGCCGGCGCCGGCAAGAGCACCGTCGCCCGTGCGCTCGCGCAGCGGCTCGGCTTCCGCTACCTGGACACCGGTGCCATGTACCGCGCGCTCACCTGGCTCGCGCTCGAGCGCGGCATCGCGCTCGACGACGGCACGGCGCTCGCGACTGCCGCGCGCGCCCACCCCGTCGAGTTCGGCTCGAGGATGCCGTCACGATCGACGGCATCGACGTCACGACCGCGATCCGCGAGCCGCGCATCGACGCCGCCGTTCCCGTCGTCGCCCGCCACCAGGAGGTGCGCGAGGTGATGCGCGAGCGCCAGCGCGCGCTCGGTCACGGCGGCGACTCGGTGATCGAGGGCCGTGACATCGGCGTCGTCGTCGTCCCGGACGCCGAGGTGAAGGTCTGGCTCGTCGCCGATCCGGCGGTGCGCGCCGAACGTCGCGCCGCCGAGCGGGACGGGATCGACGCAGAGACGCTCGCCGAGGCCCTGCGCCGCCGCGACGAGCGGGATGCGGCCAACACGCACCGCGCCGCGGACGCGGTCGAGGTCGACACGACGGACCTCACGCTCGACGAGGTGGTCGACCGGATCGCGACCGTCGTGGCCGGGCGTGGCGCGTGAGCACGACGCGGACCGGGTCTGGGTCGTCGGGCGTCTGACGCTGCAGCCGCTCGTCCAGGTGGCTAGCCGGCTGAAGGTGTACGGGAAGGAACGCGTCCCGCTCTCGGGCGGCATCGTGGTCGCCTGCAACCACTACTCCTGGATCGACCCGCCGGCTCTCGGCGCGGCCTGCCCGCGCACGATCTACTACATGGCCAAGGTCGAGGCGCACCGCGTGCCGGGCCTCGGCGAGCTGATCCGCGCGTTCGGCACGTTCTCGGTGCGCCGCGGCGAGTCCGACCGCGAGGCCGTGCGCATGATGCGGCAGGTCGTCCGCGACGGTCACGCGCTCGGGCTCTTCGTCGAGGGAACGCGGCAGCGCAACGGCGTCCCGGGCGAGGTGCAGCCGGGCGCGGCGATGGTGGCGCTGCAGGAGGGCGTGCCGATCGTGCCCGCCGCCGTGCACGGCTCGCAGACGTGGAGGCCGGGGAACTTCCACCCGGTCTCGATCGCGTGGGGCGAGCCGATGACGTTCGACGGCCTGCCGAAGGGCGGCAAGGGCTACAAGGAGGCCTCCGCGCTGCTGCAGGCCGAGATCCGCACGCTCTGGGACTGGCTCGTCGAGATGCACCGGCTCGGGCGCCCCGACGGCGCGCCGCCGCGATGAGCGACGCCGCAGCACCGACCGTCGCCGGCACGGTCGCGATCGTCGGCTTTCCCAACGTCGGCAAGTCGACGCTCGTGAACCGGCTCACGGAGTCGCGCGCCGCGGTCGTCCACGAGACGCCGGGCGTCACCCGCGACCGCAAGGAGCTTCTTTGCGAGTGGGGCCGGACGTGGTTCCGGCTGATCGACACGGGCGGCGTGGACGAGGAGGATCCGGGCCGTTCGGCCCGCAGATCGCCGAGCAGGCCAAGACGGCGGTCGAGGAGGCCGACCTCGTGCTCTTCGTCGTCGACACGACGGCCGGCGTGACGCCCGGCGACGAGGAGCTCGCAACGATCCTGCGCGCCTCGAACAAGCCCGTGTTCCTGCTCGCGAACAAGATCGACGACCCGGACCGAGATGCGGAGGCGCTCGAGTTCCACCGTCTCGGCCTCGGCGACCCGTTGCCGCTCTCGGCGCTGCACGGTCACGGCACGGGCGATCTGCTCGACGAGATCGTGGCACGCCTCCCTGGCCACGAGGAGGCGACGGTCGGAGAGGAGGCGATCCGCGTCGCGATCCTGGGCCGCCCCAACGTGGGCAAGTCGTCCCTCCTGAACGCACTGCTCGGTCGGGAGCGCGTGATCGTGTCCGAGATCCCCGGCACGACGCGGGACGCGATCGACACGGTTTTCGAGCGCGACGGCCGGACGTTCGTGCTCGTCGACACCGCGGGACTGCGGCGCAAGCGCAAGCATCGGCAGGGGATCGAGTACTACTCCGAGCTGCGTGCGCTCGAGGCAGCGGAGCGCGCGGACGTGGCGCTCGTGCTCGTGGACGCCTCGGAGGGCGTGGTCGAGCAGGACCTGACCGTCGCGGACGTCGCCCGCAAGGCCGGGTGCTCGACGCTCGTCGTGCTGTCGAAGTGGGACCAGACGACGCTCGACCTGCAGGAGACGAAGGGACTGTTGCACCGCCGGCTGCGGCAGCGCCCGCCGGTCGTCGCCGTGTCGGCGAAGACCGGGCGAGGACTGCGGCGGCTGCTCGACCACGTGGAGACGTTGTTCGAGAAGTCCGCCGGCCGGATCCCGACGCCGGAGCTGAACCGCGCGCTGGGCGAGCTGCGCGAGGCGCGGCAGGGCCCGAGCGAGCGCGGGCGCCGGCTCAAGCTCCTGTACGGCACGCAGGTGGAGCGGCGGCCGCCGCGCTTCCGCATCTTCGTCAACGACCCCGGCCTCGTCACGCGCGACTACGGCTACTGGGTCGAGAACGAGTTGCGGAAGCGCTTCGCACTCGAGGGCGTGCCCGTGTCGATCGACTTCGTGAAGAGCGAATGACGCTTCCCTCGTCAGCACCCAACGCGAGCCGGAAGACAGCGCCGGTCTTGCAGGCACACGAGCTCCGCGACCGGCTTGGGAGCGGCGCCTCGGGTGAGGGTCGTCGTCGTCGGCGGAGGGTCGTGGGGCAGCGCGTTCGCGATGCTGCTCCGCGACCGCGGGCACGACGTCACGCTCGCCTGCCGCGACCCCGAGCAGGCCGCAGCGATCGCCGCCACGGGTCGCAACCCGCGCTACGTGCCCGAGGCGGACCTGTCGGGCATCGCCACGTCCACGATCGCCGACGCGCCGGTGTCCGACACCGAGCTCGTCGTCGTCGCCGTCCCGAGCAAGGCCTACGGCGAGGTGGTTGCGGCCCTGCCGGGCGCGGCCCCGGTGCTCAGCCTGACGAAGGGCCTCGACCCCGCGAGCGGAGGCCGACTCTCTACCCTCGTCCGCGACCGGCCCGTCGCCGTGCTCTCCGGCCCGAACATCGCGGACGAGCTCGTGCACGGGCTCCCCGCCGCCGCGGTGATCGCGAGCGACGACCTCGCGCTCGCGGTCCGCCTCCAGCTGGCGATCAACTCGGCGGCCTTCCGCGTGTACGTCAACGAGGACGTCGTGGGCGTCGAGTACTGCGCGGCGGCGAAGAACGTGATCGGGCTCGCCGCGGGCGGCGCAGACGGCCTCGGGCTCGGCGACAACGCCAAGGCAGCGCTCGTCACGCGAGGCCTGGCGGAGATGGGACGCCTGGCCGAAGCGGCGGGCGCGCGGCCGGAGACCTTCGCCGGCCTCGCGGGCATGGGCGACCTGATCGTCACCTGCTGGGCGAAGACGGGCCGCAACCGCCGCGCCGGAGAGCTGATCGCCCAGGGTGTCACGCCGGACGCGGCGATGGCGCAGATCGGCATGGTGGTCGAAGGGCTCACGACGGCGCCCGTGCTGCGCGACCTCTCCCGCCGGCTCGGCCTCGAGCTTCCGATCACGGAGGGCGTGTGCGCGGTGCTCGCCGGGGTGCCGCTCGGCGACCTCGTGGCCCAGCTCATGAAGCGCGCGCCGACGACGGAGTAGCGGCCTGCCGCGAGGTACGATCGCGCGCGTGACCGGCTTCACGATCACGAATCTGAAGGGGCTCGACGACGCCGCGATCGGGTTCGGACTCTCGCCCGGGCTGGAGGCACGGTTCGCTTCCGAGGCGCTCGGGTGCGCGGTGACCGGTCTCAGCTACCAGCGCTACGCACCCGGCGTGCGTGCCCCGTTCGGGCACCGGCAGAAGGAGCAGGAGGAGCTCTACGTCGTCGTGGGCGGGAGCGGACGGATCAAGCTCGACGAGGAGATCCACGAGCTGCGCCGGTGGGACGTCGTTCGCGTCGCGCCCGAGGTGATGCGCGCCGTCGAGGGCGGCCCGGACGGGTTGGAGCTGCTCGCGTTCGGCGCACCTCGGACGGGGCCTGGTGACGGAGAGACCGTCCCGGGCTGGTGGCCGGCCGACGACGCGTCCGGCTGAGCGAGGCCGGCGGACCGCTCGGTAGGCTTCCGCGGCGATGACGCGCTCGTTCCAGTTCAGCTCGGAGTCGGTGACGGAGGGCCATCCCGACAAGATCGCCGACCAGATCTCGGACTCGGTGCTCGACGCGGTGCTCGCGGACGACGCGAGCGCGCGTGTCGCGTGCGAGACGCTGATCACCACGGGGCTCGTCGTCGTCGCCGGCGAGATGACGACGGAGACGTGGGTCGACGTCCGTCAGGTCGTGCGCGAGCGGATCAAGCAGATCGGCTACACGCGCGCCAAGTACGGCTTCGACGCCGAGACGTGCGGCGTCGTGGTGGCGATCGACGAGCAGTCACCCGACATCGCCCAGGGGGTGGACGAGTCGTACGAGGCGCAGCACGGCGACGCGGACCCGCTCGACCTCATCGGCGCCGGCGACCAGGGGATGATGTTCGGCTACGCGACGCACGAGACGGCGGAGCTGATGCCGCTGCCGATCATGCTCGCGCACAAGCTGACGAAGCGCCTGTCTGAGGTACGCAAGGCGGACGTTCTGCCGTATCTGCGGCCCGACGGCAAGGCGCAGGTGACGGTGCGCTACGAGGTGGACGAGCACGGACGGCAGCGCCCTGTGGAGATCGAGCGCGTGCTGATCTCGACGCAGCACCGCGACGGCCTCGATGAGGAGTCGCTGATCAAGCCGGACCTGCTGGAGCACGTCGTGGAGCCAATCCTCCACGTCGACTATCGCGGCCTCTGGGACGAGGCGAAGCTGGGCGAGCGGGACTTCTTCCTCGTCAACCCAACCGGCAAGTTCGTCGTCGGCGGCCCGATGGGCGACACCGGCCTGACCGGGCGCAAGATCATCGTCGACACCTACGGCGGCGCTGCTCCGCACGGCGGCGGGGCGTTCTCGGGCAAGGACCCGACCAAGGTCGACCGTTCCGCGGCCTACGCTGCCCGCCACGTGGCCAAGAACGTCGTCGCGGCCGGGCTCGCCGAGCGCTGCCAGCTGCAGGTGGCCTACGCCATCGGCGTCGCGCACCCGATGTCGGTCAACGTCGAGTGCTTCGGCACCGAGGCTGAGGGTCTCACGCTCACGCGGATCGAAGCACTCGTGCGCGAGCACTTCGACCTGCGTCCCGGCGCGATCATCCGCGACCTCGACCTGCGGCGCCCGATCTACGCCAAGACCGCCGCCTACGGCCACTTCGGGCGCGACGACAGGGACTTCACGTGGGAGCGAGCCGACAAGGCCGAGGCGCTTCGCGAGGCCGCCGGCCTCGCCTCGCCGAGCGCCGTCTAGCCGTCCACGGCGAGAACTCGCTCTCAGACCCCGGGGAACTGGATCGCTCGGCCGGCCGCCACGCAGATGCGCTCGCGCAGGTCGCGGACGATGTCGTCTCGCGCTGCGCTCGTGAGCCGGCCTGCCGCGACGGCGGCGTCGAGGCGGGCCCGCGCGATGCCGACCATTGTCTCGATCAGCCTCGTCACCGGACGACCTCGCTCGCGTGCGAGACCCGCGAGGGTCTCGCCTTCCTGCAGGCGATCGCGCAGCTCGGCCCTGTCGAGTCCGAGATAGCCGGCGGCTGCGGCGAGCTCGGGCCGCAGGGCGGCAGTGGTGGGGGGTGGTGTCATCGTCGTGCTCCTCTCGTGACGGCGGGCAGGGTTCGTCCATTCGAGCACGCGCACCTCAGAAGAGGGTGAGAGCCGCCGTTTTATTTACGAAAACGCCGATTGAGCCGCATGTTCAAGCTAAATCTCGGTCGCGAGCGTGAGATCTTCTTACCCGAGAGTTCGCATCGCGCGCTGCTTCTAGCGACAACGATGGGCGACGGGTGCGTTTCAATCTCACCCGTCGAGGCGAGACGCGAACGCACCGCCGGCCTGGAGCTCGACGAACCAGCGCGCTCGGACCGCATCCTCCCGCTCGATCTCGTCCAGCTCGAGCGCAAGTGCAGCGAGGGCCTGCTCATGCGCGGGGATCCAGCGGCGCTCGAGCGCCCGGAGCCGTCGGGTCGTGGATGCGAGCTCGGCCTCCACGCGGTCGAGCGCAGACCGGGCGGCAGCGAAGTGTGCTCCTGCCTCGACCGCCCGGCCGTAGGCGGACGCCGCGATCGGGAGCGCCGAGCTTCCCCCTGGCGCGATCAGATCGGGGGTGGGGGGAATCCGGACCTCGGCGTCGGAGGGATAGGCGACGCCGAGCGAGCGCCGCCAGGTGAGGTGCACCTCCGCCGGCTCGGGGACGTAGAAGCGCGCGAGCTCGAAAGAGCGCATACCCGAGATCAGCAGTGCGCGCTGGAGCCAGACCTCGGCCTCGCGAACCGTCCGCTCCCAGGCCTCGCGGGCCTCCTCGACGACCGTCACGAGTCGAGCCCGCTCGCGGAGCAGGGCGTGCCGCTTGTCGTCCAGCACGTCCGCGCCCCGGCGCGCGACCGCGAGCCGATGGACGAGCCATGGCCTCCCGGCCCTACCCGGCGGTTTCCGAAGGCGCATCCTCGCTCTCCCGTCGCTGGTAGTGGGCGTCGAGCGCGGCCCTGGACACCATCGACAGCTCGCGTCGAGGCAGCGTCGAGGCGACGCGCCAGGCGCGCTCGAGCGTGTCGTCGAGCGAGTGCGCCTCCGCTTTCCCCTGCAACAGGAAGTCGCGGCGGAACGCCTCGGCGAAGTCGAGGAACCGACGCTCGCTCGGCCCCAGCGCATCGGCGCCGACGACGTCTGCGAGATCGGCCACTTGTCGTGCCCGTGCGACGAGCGCGTAGAGCTGGGCGGCAATTTCCAGGTGGTCGTCGCGAGTTCGCCCCGGCCCGGCGCCGAGTCGCATGAGGCGTGAGAGCGACGCCAGGGCGTCGAAGGGCGGGTAGATGCCCTGCGCGTGGAGCTCCTCCGAGAGCACGAGCTGGCCCTCGGTGATGTAGCCCGTGAGGTCGGGAACCGGGTGCGTGATGTCCCCGGACGGCATCGTGACGACGGGGAGCTGCGTGAGCGAGCCCGGGCGTCCGAGGATCCGGCCTGCACGTTCGTAGATCGACGCGAGGTCGCTGTAGAGGTAGCCGGGATAGCCTCGACGGCTCGGGACCTCGCCGCGGGCGGCCGACACCTCGCGCACTGCCTCGCAGTAGCTCGTGACGTCCGCGATGACGACGAGGACGTGCCGGCCACGATCGAACGCGAGGTGCTCGGCGACGTCAGGGCGACACGCGGAGTGGCGAGGCGCTCGACGATCGGGTCGTCGGCCGTGTTCACGAAGAGGACGATGTCGCCGAGCGAGGTGCGCTGCTCGAGGATGTCGCGGACACCCGCGGCGTCTGCGTGGGTGATGCCGACTGCGGCGAAGACGACGGCGAAGGGCTCGCTTCCGCGACATGCGACTGCGCCGCGACCTGGGCCGCGAGCTCGAGGTGCGGCAGCCCGCCGACGGAGAAGATCGGCAGCTTCTGGCCACGGACGAGGGTGGCGAGGCCGTCGATCGCGCAGACGCCGGTCAGGATCGCGTCGCGCGGCGTCTCCCGGTGTACGGGGTTAATCGGGCGGCCGGACACCTCGCGTCGCTCGCGGCCGAAGATCGGGGGCCCACCGTCGATCGGGTCGCCACGTCCGTTGCAGACGCGTCCCAGCCAGCCTTCGCCGATCGGGATGCGCAGCGGGCTGCCCGAGAACGCGACTCGTACGTCGTCGAGACGCACTCGTTCGTTCCCTCGAACACCTCGATCACGGCCCAGTCACGGTGGACGTCGAGCACGATGCCGTGCCGCACCTCGCCGAGTCGAGACGAACCTCGCCCACCTCGTCCCAGCCGACTCCTTCGACTCCCTCGACCGCGAGCAGCGGGCGCCGTGCGGACGATGCTCCCACGTACTCGACGCGCAGCCCTTCGGTCATGCGAGCGCCCCCAGGGTCGCGAGCAGACGTCCCTGGACGGCCTCGACCGCCTCGACGTCACCTGGGCTTGCTTCCTCCCGCACGCGGGTGGCCTCGGCCAGATCGACTTCCTCGATTCGCGTCGCGGGCACTCCCTCGTCGAGCAGACGGAGGAACCTGTCGTGCACCCCAGCACCATGTCGAGCAACGCCGCCTGCTTCGACGGCTCGCAGTACCCGTCGTTGGCGCTCAGTGCGCTCTGCTGGAGCACGGCTTCGCGAAGCAGGCGCGCGGAGAGCAGCACGATCCGCTCGGCGTCGGGCAGCGACCCTGCTCCGATGAGCTGTGCGATGGCCTCGATCCGGTCGGCGTCGGCGAGCAAGCTGAGTGTCCGCGCGCGCCGCTCTCCGCAGTCCCAGTCACCGTGCAGCGAGTGCCAGCCGGCGAGCGCCTCGGCGTCGCGGCAGAAGGAGTCACGCCAGCTCACGGCAGGGTGGTGGCGAGCGTAGGCGAGATCGCGGTCGAGCGACCAGACGGCACGAACGAAGCGGCGGGTGTGCGCGGAGACGGGCTCGACCATGTCGCCACCGGGCGGTGAGACGGCGCCGAGGACGGTGACGGACGCCTCTGCGCCGGCCAGCGTGCGCACACGTCCGGCTCGCTCGTAGAACGCGGCGAGAGCCGACGCAAGCCCCGGTGGATAGCCCTCCTCGGCGGGAAGCTGGCCGGTGCGAGAGGCAACCTCGCGCAGAGCCTCGGCCCAGCGTGAGGTGGAATCCGCGATGACGACTGTGTCATGGCCCTGGTC
Organism: uncultured Actinomycetes bacterium; assembly: GCA_963708005.1. Taxonomy (GTDB): domain Bacteria; phylum Actinomycetota; class Thermoleophilia; order Gaiellales; family Gaiellaceae; genus Gaiella. The sequence continues at coordinate 104,133 of CAVPRY010000005.1, forward strand.
GCGAAAGTACTCGGCGACCGCGGCGCCGGTGTAGATGCTCGCCTCTCGCGCGAGCACCGGCATGTTCGACGTGTTCGCCACGAGCACCGTGCGATCGAGCAGCCGCCGACCCGTGCGCGGATCCTCGAGGCCCGACAGCTCCTGGAGGACGTCGGCGAGTTCGTTCCCGCGCTCTCCGCAGCCGACGTAGACGATGACGGCAGCGTCGCACCACTTCGCTATCTGCTGGAGGAGCACCGTCTTCCCGGTGCCGAAGCCTCCGGGCACTGCGGCCGTGCTCCCGCGCGCGAGCGGAAAGAGGAGATCGAGCACGCGCTGGCCGGTGACGAGCGGGACGCCGGCGGGAAGCCGGCTGAGGACGGGCCGTGGGCGGCGCACGGGCCAGTGGTGGAGGAGCGTCAGCTCCTGGCCGGCGACGTGGGCGATCGGCTCTTCGACCGTGTATTCACCCTCAGGCGCGATCCACTCGAGGCGCCCCGAGATCCCCGGCGGCACGAGCGCTCGATGCTCGATGCCCGGAGTCTCGGGGACGGAGCCGAGCACCGCGCCTGCCTCCAGCTCCTCTCCTTCGACGACGGCGGGGACGAACTGCCAGCGGAGTGAGCGATCGAGCGTCGCCGGCCGCGCTCCGACTTCGAGGAACTCGCCGGCTCCGCGGAGCCGGCGGAGCATCCCGTCGAAGACGCCGCCGACGAGCCCGGGCCCGAGCTCGGCCATGAGCGGACCGCCGCTCGCCTCCACCGGCTCCCCCGGCCGGAGGCCGCCCGTGTACTCGTAGACCTGGACGGTTGCCGTTCCCCGGTCGAGCCCGATGATCTCTCCCGGGAGACGGGCGTCGCCGACCTCGACGAGCTCGAGCATCGCCGCAGAGTCCATTCCGGCCACGTCCACGACCGGGCCGTTGACCCGCACGATCGTGCCCGTTGTCATGCCCACACGCGCTCCACTTCCTCGGCGCGCTCGGCAAGGCAGCGCTCGACGAGCGCAGGCAGCGTGTGCTCGACCCGGCGGTTGCCGAGTCGCCCGATGACCCCGCCCTCCGGAGGATCGAGCGCGAGCTCGGCTTCGGGACCGAGCTCCTCCCGCACGACGGCCGAGAGGCGTTCGAGAAGCTGCTCGTACTGCGGATCCGAGCGGAGCCGCTGGACCGACGCGCGAGCCTCTCTCCGCACGTCATCGTAGATCGCCCGCTGCGCTTCGAGGACGAGCGTCCGCGCCCTCCGGCGTGCGCGCGTGAGCTCGGAGGCCGCCTCGAGCTCGGCGGCGGCCTCGCCCTCGGCTCGCGCGCGGTCGACGAGGGCAGTCTTTTGCTCCTCCGCTCGCGAGACCTGCGCGGCTACTCGCTCGTCCGCCTGATCCACGAGCCGCCCCGCCTCTGCCTCCGCCTGGGCAAGAAGGGCCGCTGGCACGGGATCGAGACTCATTCGGGCAGCGTCGCCCATACGATGTCCTCCTTCTCGGGCCGTTTCGCTTCCAGCGCAGCGGCAGCCTCCGAGGTGAGGATGAGCAGGCCGACATCGCGGCCGAGCGCTTCCCATTCGCGGAGCACGGCCTGCGCGCTCTCCGCAGTCCGACGTCGACGCCGGCGAGGGCGAAGCCTGCAAGCCGGCGCGGCTCTCCGATTGCCGCGGCGCCGCTCATCGCTCGGCGCTCATGCCTGGCCGATGAGGATGATCGCGACGACGAGGCCGTAGATCGCGATTCCCTCTGCGAGCCCGACGATCACCATCGCCCGGCCGAACATCTCGGGCTTCTCGCTGATCGCAGCGAGCGCGGCGGCTCCGGTGTACGCGACCGCGATCGCGGCGCCGATCGCCGATCCTGCGACCGCGATTGCGGCGCCCAGCGGCGGCGCCCAGCGATCCGGTTGGGCGACCACCTCCGTGTGGGCCTGCGCGGGATCGACGATGCCCAGCAGCAGGGCGAGGAGCGCTGCCACGGCGCCGAGAGCGATCGCGGCGTTGAGCGCGAGGAGCCTGCGAACTGCGTCCCGCGGGGCTCGTCGGAGGGCGAAGACCGTGGCGACGGCGATTGCGGCGACCACCGGCACGGACCAGATGAGCGATTGCATCATGACTTCTCCTCTATGGCTGCGAGTGGGATGGACCACGGCGAGAAGGGTTTCCCCTCGCCTGCGAAGATTCTGGAGAAGAGCTCGTAGTACTCGAGGCGGAGCGCCTGAACGCCGGCGACGAGGGCCTCGAGCGCGAACGTCGCGGCGTTGCCGACGACGAAGAGCGCGACCGCGAGAACGACGAGAGCGCCACTCCACAGCGCGACGGCGCCGTCGAAGACGATGGCCGTCGAGCGCTGCGTGCATGAGCCCGAACGCTGCGAGTCGTGCGAACGACACTGAGTTCGAGCAACGCGGACGACGGCGTCCACGACCTCGACGGTCGCCTGAGCCGCGGCGGCGGCTCCGCGACCGGCCTCGACGAAGAAGCCGACGCCGAGGAGCACGACAGCAGCGGCGAGAAGTGCGCCCGGCAAGCGCGAGCCAGTCGAGATTCCAAGCGACTCCCGCGGCGGCGAGCCCTCCGCCGACGAATACGGCCGAGCCCGCGAGCCCAGATGGTGCGACGAGGGCAGCGACCGGTCCTCGCTCGCGCCAGCGGTTCACGCTTCCGATCGCGTAGCTGATGCCGAGCAGCACAGCTCCGACGACGAGCGCCGCGACGAGGAGCCGGATCGGCTCATCGAGAGGGTCGAACCAGAGCGTGGGCGCGACTCCGGTAGGGCCGAAGAACTGGCCGTACAGAAGGCCGAAGAACGTCGGCTGAGACCCCGCACGCGACAACGAGTGGCCAGGCGGATTGCAGCGTCACGAAGCGACCGCGGGCGCGGCGAAGTGCGAGCCCGAGGAACGCGAGTACGAGCCCCTGGCCGGCGTCGCCGAACATCATCCCGAACATGAACACGAACGAGGCCGCAGCGAACGGCGTCGGGTCGATGTCCTCGTAGCGCGCCGCCCCGTACGTCTCGACCAGCGGGCGGAACGGGCAGGCGAGCCGCCAGACCGAAGCAACGTCGGGGGCTCGGCCCATGCCGGCTTCGGCAACTCGACGACCGCAGCACCGGTGCGCGCCAGCCGTTCGGCGATTCCCTCAAGCTCGATCGTCCGGAACCCAGGCGACGTACGCGGAGAAGGAGCCGTGGCGACCGCTGCGGCGGCGCGACGTGCGAGCTCCACCTCGCCGGCGAGAAGATCGCGCTCTCCTCGTCGCTCGAGCTCGGGGATGTCCGGGCACTCGGGAGCACGGCGTGCGAGCGCGGGGTCGGCCCATCCGGATCGCCGCTCCAGCGGCGCAACGCCTCGACCGCCTCGCCCTGTGGCGGCGGGATGGCACCGACGAGCTCCATCGTGCCGGCGTCCGCGAGCGCCACGAGCGCCTCTCGCAGGCGGGCGCGGGGCGCGACGACGGCGACGCGGCTCATGCGGGCAGGGATGGCGAGCTCACGCCGGCGCACGCAGCACCTCCTTCAGCTCGGCTCCGCCTCCGGCCGCGGCTGCGAGCGCGGCGGCCGTTCTCCACGTGTCGACAGCGAGCAGCGACACGGCGCCAGTGACTGCTTCGCGACCGGCGCGTGAACGCTCGACGAGGTTCCGACCGTCCACCTCCACGCGAGCCCACCATCCGAGCTCGGCTCTCCAGAGCTCCTCCGGTCCGTCGATGGCGTCGAGCACCCATCTCGCCTGTGCGGGCATCACGGCAGCGAGCTCCTCGAACGTTCGTGCGCGCGCCCAGTCGGATCCCACCCGCGAGAGGTGCGGCCGCACGAGGAGCTCGAGGCGCCGGCCGGCGACGAACAGCTCCGCGGCGAGCAGGAGCGCCAGCGCGCCGGCGGCGAGGGCGCGGATCTCGGGCATGTCCGCGAGCAAGCGCCCCGCCCAGGCCAGGCGAAGCACGAGGTGGATCTCCTCGGACGCTGTCTCCGCCCGGGTCGCCCCATGCCGAGCTCGCGAGCGAGTTTCGAAGCTCGATCGGAGTCAGCGCCTGTGGCGCCGTCGGCCAGACGCTCGCGAGGCCACCGAGGTCGAACGGCGGACGAAGCTCGGCGCCGTCGAAGTAGGCGAGCCGGGTCCTCGACGTTCGCGAGCTCGAACCACGCCGCGAGCGATCGCAGAGGACTGCGCGCGTCCGGGCGGCAGCCAGGCGGCGAGCAGGCGTAGGCGCAGGAGAGTCGCCGCCGCGACCGCACGCTGGGCGTCTTCGAGCTCGAGACCGGGATCGCGCTCCGGGCCGTATGCGGTGCCCGTGAGTCCGAGCGCGCATCTCGCAGCGAGGGGCTGCGCGCGAGCTAAGCTGCGCGCTCAGCCCCGATGCTCCGGCGTAGCAGCAGCCGCGCGCGAGCGCTCGCGGCGACCCAGCCGGCGCTCATGGGCCACCGCCCTCGACGCGTGCGACGATCTCGGCGACGAGCTCGGGGATCCGCGCGGATGCCCGTCTCCGAAGGCGCTCGGCCTCAGCTCGTCCTCGGGCTTCGAGCACCTGCGCTTGTTCGTGCGACCGCTGTCGGCAGTCGAGCGGCGCGCAGGCCCTCTCGGGCGTCGGCCGCCTCGCGCCAGCTCGCGGAGATCCGTACGGCTCGCTCGCGTCCCGCCTCGAGCGGCGTTGCGGCCTGCTCGGCGGAGGCTCGCCGTGTCTCGGCGGCCTCCGACTCGAACGCGCTCGAGCGCGGCGAACACCGGAGCGAGCTCCAGCGCGAGGTCGTCGCCGACGGCAGCCGGAACGGCGACGCCGCGCCGGAACCGGTCGAGTAGAGCGCTGAGCGGTCGCACGGGGCCGTGTCTGCGGAAGCTCGGAGATGGGCACGCCGCTCTCACGGCCGCGCTCATGCCGCCGTCTTGTCCGCGATGTACTCGACGAGCTCGTCGATCGTCTGCAGGCGCGCCCAGTCGGCTTCGGGGATGTCGACCTGCAGCTGCTCGTGGACGGCGATGAGGAAGTTGAGGGAGTCCATCGAGTCGATGTCGAGCTGGTCGCGCAGGCCCAGGTCGGGTCGGAGCGTCGCGGGGTCGGCCTCGGGCGCGACGTCGGAGAGCGCCTGCAGCACGGCGTCTCTGATCTCTTCCGGGGTCATAGCTCCTCCGGCTCCTGGAGTAGGCGGTCGACGGCGGCGAGGAACGCGCTCGCGCGGTGGCCGTCGGTGACGCGGTGGTCGGCGGACAGGCTCGCGTTCACGACCGGGCACGGGAGGATCTGACCTTCCGAGATCCACGGCCGCTCGACGAGCGTGCCGAACCCGACGATCGCGACCTGCGGCGGGAAGATGACGCCGAAGACGCTCTCGACGCCGCGCTCGCCGAGGCTCGTGACGGTGATCGTCGGCTCGGACATCTCCGAGCTCCGCAGCGACCGGCGCGCGCGCGGGAGACGAGGTCGCGGAACGCGTGCATCAGCTCGTCGAGGTGAGCTCGTCGGTGTGGTGGAGGCCGGGCGCGACGAGGCCGCCGCCGCGGAGCGCGATCGCGACGCCGACGTTGACGTCGTCGCGCGGACGCACCTCGTCGCCCTCCCACGTCGCGTTCAGCTCCGGCACCTCGCGCAGCGCGAGGGCGACCGCCTTGATCAGCAGCGCGCCGTGCAGCAGCCGCTCGGTGACGGGCCGGCGCAGGTTCTCCTGGCCGAGCCAGGCGATGGCGCGGCTCATGTCGATCGTCTGGCCGAGGTAGAAGTGCGGGATCTCGCGCTTCGAGCGGCTCATCGCGGCGGCGATCGCGCGCCGCATGGCGGCGCTGCGCTCCTCGGCAGGGGTCGCGGGCGCGGCCGGGGGAGCCGCTGCGGCGGGTGTGGGCGGGAGCGGCGGCGGCGGGGCGGGCTCGGCGGCGCGCGGGCGGCGCGGCTTCGCGGGCGGCCGCGGCCGCCTCGACGTCCTGGCGCTGGATGCGACCGCCCGGGCCCGAGCCGTGGACCGCGACCGGTCGATGCCGAGCTCGTGCGCGAGCTGGCGGGCCGACGGGGAGATCAGAAGGCGCGGCGGTGCCTCGGGAGCGCGGCGGGAGCCGGCGCCGGCGCTCCGGCCGGTGGCTCGGCGGCACGGAGCGGGCGCAGGGGCGCAGCGGCCGCGACGCCGAGCGGAGGGCGCCGGCGCCCGTCCTCGCGGATGACGGCGAGCGGCGTGCCGACCGGCACCTCGGTGCCCGGCTCGATCAGCATCCGCTCGATCACGCCGCTCGTGAACACCTCGACCTCGACGTCGGCCTTGTCGGTGTGGACGACGCGATGATGTCGCCGCGCTCGACGGCGTCGCCGGGCTGCTTCAGCCAGGCGGCGAGCGTGCCGGCGCTCATGTCGGCGCCGAGCGAGGGCATCACGAACTCGGCCATCAGAACGCCATTCCGTCACGGCCGCGACGACGCGCTCGGCGCTCGGCAGCGCCGCCTCCTCGAGGTGCTTCGCGTACGGCATCGGCACCTCGGCGCCGCACACGCGCTGCACCGGCCAGTCGAGCAGGTCGAAGCCGTGCTCCATGATCTGGGCGCTGATCTCGCCGGCGAGCCTGCCCGTCTTCCAGCCCTCGTCGACGATCACGGCGCGGTGCGTCTTCGCGAGCGAGGCGAGGATGGTGTCGGTGTCGAGCGGGCGCAGCGTGCGCAGGTCGATCACCTCGGCACCGACGCCCTCCTCTGCGAGCTGTCGGCGGCGGCGAGGCACTTGCCGAGCGAGCCGCCGTAGGTGACGACGGTGACGTCGCTGCCCTCGCGGCGAACGGCCGCGCGCGCGATGTCGACCGCGCGCGGCTCCTCGTCGATCTCGTCCTCGAGCGGGTAGAGGAGCGCGTGCTCGAAGATGAAGACGGGATCCGGTCCTGCAGCGCCGCGAGCAGCATGCCGCGGGCGTCCTCGACCGTCGCCGGCGCGAGCGCCTTGATGCCGGGAATGTGCGCGTACCAGGCCTCGAGGCTGTGCTCGTGCTGCGCGGCCATCTGGCGGCCGCCGCCCGTCGCCATGCGCACGACGAGCGGGACGCTCATCTGCCCGCCCGACATGTAGCGCAGCGTGGCCGCGTTGTTGACGACCTGGTCGAGCGCGAGCAGGCTGAAGTTGATCGTCATCACCTCGACGATCGGGCGCATGCCGCCGAGCGCGGCGCCGATCCCGGCGCCGACGAAGCCCGACTCGGAGAGCGGCGCGTTGCGGACACGCTCGGGGCCGAACTCGTCGAGCAGGCCGAGGCTGACGGCGAAGGCGCCGCCGTAGCCGCCGACGTCCTCGCCCATCAGGAAGACGCGCTCGTCGGTGGCGAGCGCGTGGCGCAGCGCGGCGCGCACGGCCTCGCGGTAGGTGAGCTTGACCGTGCTCATCGATCCGCTCGGGGTGTAGACGTCCTTCGTCAGGTCCTCGACCGGCTCCCAGGGCGCCCGCCTCGGCGACGGCGATGGCCTCGTCGAGCTCGGCGGCGATCTCGGCCTCGAGCGAAGCGAGGTCGTCGTCCGTGAGGAGCTTCGCCTTGCGCAGGCGCGCCTCGAGGAGCGCGATCGGGTCGCGCTCCCGCCAGTGCTCGATCTCGTCCTTCGTGCGGTAGAGGTCGGGATCGGCCATCGAGTGGGCGCGGAAGCGGTAGGTGCGCAGCTCGAGGAAGCGCGGTCCGCCGGTGTCCGCACCGCATCGGCAGCGCGCCGCGCGGCGTCCTCGACGGCAACCACGTCCATCCCGTCGACCGCCTCGGCCGGGATGCCGTAGCTCTCGGCGCGCAGATGGATGTCGGGCTGGGCGAGCTCCTGCAGGATCGACGTGCCCATCGCGTACAGGTTGTTCTCGCAGAGGAAGAGCACGGGCAGCTGCCAGAGCGCGGCCAGGTTGAGGGACTCGTGGAACTCGCCCTCGGAGACGCGCCGTCACCGAAGAAGCACGCGGTCACCCGCGTGCGCCCCTGCAGCTGTCGGCGAGGGCGAGACCGACGGCGATCGGGAGGCCTCCGCCCACGATCGCGTTGCCGCCGTAGAAGCGGCGGGAGACGTCGAAGAAGTGCATCGAGCCGCCGCGACCGCGGCTGCAGCCGGTCGCCTTGCCGAACATCTCCGACATCAGCGACGCGGCGGGCAGCCCGCGGGCGAGCGCCTGCCCGTGCTCACGGTAGGTCGCGACGATCGCGTCGTCGGGCGTGAGCGCCTGCATCACGCCGACGCCGACCGCCTCCTCGCCGATGTAGAGGTGGAGGAAGCCGCGGATCTTGGTCAGGCTGTACTGCTCGGCGGCGCGCTCCTCGAAGCGGCGGATGCGAAGCATCTCGCGCAGGAGGTCGAGGACGTGCTCGCGCTCGAGCACGGGACGCCTTCGGCGCCGGGCCGTCCGCGGCTCTCCGGCTCCCGGCGGCGGGAGGGCTCATCGGCGCTCTCCAGCGTCGAGACGTCGCCTTCGGGCAGGCCCAGCTCGCGCGCCTTCAGCAGCCGCCGCATGATCTTGCCGCTCCGCGTCGTCGGCACGTCTCGACGAAGGCGATCTCCTTCGGGGCGACGACGGCGCCGAGCCGCACACGTGCGTGGGCGAGCAGCTCCTTCTCGAGCTCGCGCGAGGGCTCGTAGCCCGGCTTCAGCGTCGACGAACGCCTTCACGACCTCGCCGGCGACGGGGTCGGGCTTGCCGATCACGCCGGCCTGGGCGACCGACGGGTGCTCGAGCAGGACGCTCTCGACCTCGAACGGCCCGATCAGGTGGCCGGAGCTCTTGATCAGCGTCGTCGGCGCGGCCGACGAACCAGAAGTAGCCGTCCGCGTCGCGCCGCACGAGGTCGCCGGTCAGGTACCAGCCGTCCGGGAAGGCGCCGGCGTACCGCTCGGGCTCGCCGAGGTAGGCGCGGAACATCGACGGCCAGCCGGGTCGCAGCGCCAGCTCGCCCTCCTCGCCCGCTGACGGTCACCTCGTCCACGCCGCCGTCCTCGCGGCGGTGCACGACCCCGGCCTCGATGCCCGGGCACGGGCTTCCCCATCGAGCCGGGGCGGATGTCCATCGAGCGGCGAAGTTCGCGACCATGATCCCGCCGGTCTCCGTCTGCCACCAGTTGTCGTGGAACGGCAGCCCGAACGCGTCCTCGCCGAAGACGACGCCCGAGGGGTTGAGCGGCTCGCCGACGCTCGCGAGGAAGCGCAGCGCGGGGAACGCGTGCTCGCGGACGAGCTCGAGACCGGTCTTCATCATCATCCGGATCGCCGTCGGCGCCGTGTACCAGACGGAGACGCGCCCGGACTCGAGGATCCCGTACCAGCGCTCAGCGTCGAAGTCGGCCTCGTCGACGATCATCGTGACGCCGTTCGAGAGCGGCGAGATGATCCCGTACGAGGTGCCGGTCACCCAGCCCGGGTCGGCGGTGCACCAGAAGACGTCGTCCGGATGGAGGTCGAGCGCGAGCCTGCCGGTGACGTGGTGCGAGACGATGGCTCCGTGCACGTGCACGGCGCCCTTCGGCTTGCCCGTCGTGCCGCTCGTGAAATGGACGAGCGCGACGTCCTCGGGATCGGTGCGGCCCGATCTCGAAGCTGTCGTTCGCGGCCGCCATCAGCCGCCGGTAGTCGTGAGTGCCGGGCACGTCCGTCTCGGCGCCGCCCTCGCCGACGAGGATGACGTGCTCGAGCTCCGGCAGCGAGGCGCGGATGGCGGCGACCTTGCGCTGGTAGAGCAGTCGGTGGTCAGCAGCGCCTTGGCATGCCCGATCTCGAGCCGCGTCTGGATCGGCTCGGGCCCGAACGCGGAGAACAGCGGGCTGAAGACGCTGCGGTTCTTGAGGGTGCCGAGCGCGGCGACGTAGAGCTCCGGGATGCGCCCCGCGAGCACCCCGACGAGGTCGCCCTTGCCGAGGCCGAGCCCCTGGAGCACGTTCGCGAAGCGGCTCGTCTCGCGCCCGAGAGCGGCGAAGGTGAAGTCGCGCACCTCGCCGTTCTTGCCGAGCCAGCGCAGGGCGAGGTGGTCGGCGCGCGGCCCGGTCGCGTGGCGGTCGACGGCCTCGTGGGCGATGTTCAGACCCCGCCCGCCGGGTAGGCCGTCCAGCTCCTCCCGCGCCTGCTCCCAGAAGTCGGGCACCCGGGCAGCCTGGTAGTCGCTCGCCGACCTCTCCCAGGCCGCCAACGAGTTCGCTGACGCTGGTCATCCAGGTTCAGCGTTCTCTTGTCTACTAGCACCGCCCACGATTCTGCCGTCACAGCGTCATCCGCAGTGAGTTGTCGCGTTGCCCACTCTGTTGCCAACTTGCGGGATTGCGCCTCTTCGGTGAGGCCCAATCCCGCATGGTTCCTGATGCGCCCGGGAGGATTCGAACCTCCGACCGCGGATTGAAGCCGCCGTTCTCTTACGAACACGCCGGGTGTGTGAGACTCATTCGCCCGATATCGCGAACCGGTAGGCGCCGATCTGTTCGAGGGAGTAGTAGCGCGGTTACGTACGACCGTCCGCCGTGCGGGAACCGGCCTTCATCAAAGCGCGACGACGGCTCGGCCGCGCTGGGACTCGAGCGCTGCGCTGAAGAGCCGGTGCGTCGCGGCCGCCTCCTCGGGGGTCGCGCAGTGGAACGGTTGGTGCATTCCGTCCCGCCCGTGCGCGAGCTCGTCGAGGAACGCCGCCCACATCTGGAGGATTGCGTCCGAGAACCCGAACTCGAAAATCGCGGCGGTGACGTGCGGATATGCCGAGACGGAGCCGAGGTCGACCGTCTGCCACGCCTGCGGCCCGCCGGACCGGTACTCCATCCAGCGCAGCGTCTTCGGATACTTGCTCGTGTACGCGATCGAGCCGTCCGTGCCGTCGATCTCCACCGTCCAGGTGTTTGTCTCTCCCGGCGCGATGCGCTTCGTCTCGACGCGCAGCGGGAACGCGTGACCCTCGTCCTCGACCTCGCAAAGCAACACGGCGTTGTCCCAGGTGTCGCACGGGACGGTACCGCCGCGGCCGTCGGGACGCTCGGTGACGATGTCGGACAGGATCGCGCGGACGTTGACCGGTTTCCAGCCGGCCCGTAGCGGAAGGTGGAGCGCGTGGATGCCGAGGTCGCCCATGCAGCCGTACTCCCCGTTGAGTCGGGCGATGCGCTTCCAGTTGATCGGCTTCGCAGGGTCGAGGTCACTCGAATGGAGAAACAGCGCCCGCATCTCGATCGGGCGACCGAAACGGCGCTCGCGGATGAACCGCGCCACCTCCTGGCCGCCGGGAAAGAAAGGCAGCTCGGACGAGCACCCGACGAGCAGGTCGGGATGGCCGGCAATCTCGTTGTTGATGGCCGCGTTCGCCGCGAGGTCGATCCCGAACGGCTTCTCGCCGAGCAGATGCTTTCCGGCCTGCAGGCAGGCGACGTAGATCTCCGCGTGCAGGTTGTGCGGCACTGCGACGTAGACGGCCTCGACGCTGTCGTCCTCGAGCACCTGCCGGTAGTCCGACACGAGGCGCGGCCGCGGGACGAGACGCTCGTACCAGGCAAGAACGTCGGGGTTCGTGTCACAGACGGCGACGATGCGAGGTCGCGCACCGATCGGCTCCAGGTGGATCCACCGGGCGCAGGCGCTCGCGAACTCGCGGCCCATGAGGCCGCCGCCGATCACGCCGAACGAGACGGTCCGCTCAGCCACGGAGGAGGCCGAGCGCCTGAGCCGCGGGTATTCCGTCGTGGACGATCGCCATCAGCGCCTTGGTCATCGCGGCCGGGTCGTCGTGCTGGATGACGTTGCGGCCATAGACGATGCCCGCCGCGCCCTGCCCCATCACCGCCTCCGTACGGCGCAGGATTGCCTCGTCGGAGGCTCGACCGCCACCACGAACGAGCACCGGAACGTTGCCCGCTGTCTCGATCACACGTCCGTAGTCGTTGAGATCATCCGTAGGGTCTGCTTTGACCACGTCAGCCCCGAGCTCGACCGCCTGCCGGACAAGCGGGACGATCTTCTCCACGTCGCCGTCGACTCCGTAGGGACCCTGCTCGTTCGACTGCATCACGAGTGGCTCGACCATCAGCGGCATACCGACCGGGTCGCAGGCGGCGCGCAACGTCGACACGTTTCGCACGCACTGGTGGAAGAGCTCGGGCTCATCTGGAAGCTGCAGCAGGTTGCAGACGACGCAGGCGGCATCGAGCCGCAGCGCTTGTTCCACCGCGCCGGCCACAAGTTCGCTGAACAGGTGACGCGGAAGTTGCGCCCCGTAGACGTTCGCGACATCGGTGCGGAGGACGAGCGCGGGCTTCTGTGGCCCCTGGTAGCGCTGCAGGTACGGCGCCTCGCCGGATGACAGCTGGATGGCGTCGGGACCCGCCTCGACGAGCGTCGCGATCGTCCACTCCATCGTCTCAATCCCCGCGAGGAACGTCCCTTCGCCGAAGAAGCCATGGTCGATGGCGACGTCGAAGCACCGGCCGTCGGCGGCGAACAGCCGATTCAGGCGTGCTTTCACGCCGCCGCACCGAGACCTGCGAAGGCCAGCGTCTCGCCCAGGCCGAGGAGCCCCTCGGTCGCGCCGACCGCAGTCGTGGCGAGGGCGCCGGCGGCGTTGGCGAGCCGCGCGGCGTCGACGAGCGGCCAGCCGGCGAGTCTCCCATAGAGGATCCCGGCGGCGAAGGCGTCGCCCGCCCCGGTGCCGTCGACGGCGAGCACGGGAAATGCCGGCACGTCGCCCTCGAACTCCTCGCCAGCCACGTAGCACCCGCCGGGGCCGAGCTTCAGCGCCACCTCCGCGGCGCCTCGGTACCGGAACCAGGCTGCCGCGCTCGCAGGCTCACGCTCACCCGAGATCCCCTGCGCCTCGGCAAGGCTCATAGTGAGCAAGTCGAGGTGAGGCAGGCACGGCTCGACCCGCTCCCAGCGACCGGTGGCATCGTAGACGGTGTCGAGCGAGGTACAGACGCCGCGTCGTCGCGCCTCCGCCAGCAGTCCGGCGGTGGGAGCTCCGTCGAGCGCGGGCATGACCAGCGCGCCGGCGATGTGCAGCGCCCGGCCTGCGAAGACGCCGTCCAGCGCAAGCTCGTCGGCGCTGAGCGCGCCGTTCGCACCGGGCAGGTGGAGAAACGAGCGCTCGCCCGCTCGGTCGACCAGCACGACGGTCGCGGAGGTGGGCGCCGCAGGATCGCGCAGCACGCCCTGCGTGTCGAGGCCCCGCTCGTCGAGCAACCCCACGATGAAGTTGCCGAAGGTATCCTCGCCGACCTTGCCGACGACGGCGACGGAGAGCCCGAGCCGGGCCAGCCCGGTCGCCGTGTTCAGTGCGCAGCCGCCACCGTGGAGCGACACCTCGTCCATGAGCGACACCGCTCCGTGCGGCAGCTCGTCGACGGGTCGCGCGATCACGTCGGCGACGAGGATGCCGAGACAGACGACGTCCACCACTAGGCCATGGCGATCTCGACGTCATCGGCGACGCCGCCGAGGATCGTGTAGTCGGTCGGCGCAGTCTGGAGAATCGACCCCGGGACGAACTCCGACACGGGGCCATGAGCAACGAGGCGCGCGATGAAGCGCTGCCAGGAAACGCCGCCGCCGAGGTCTCCGTCGAGCCAGAAGCTGCGATGCCTCGCGCCGAGGATCTCGCGCGGTCCGATCGTGTTCGCCTTCGGCGGCACCCACGACCAGTCGCCCCCGAACGAATGGAGCGCGTTCTGCATGATCGTCATCGGGTGCAGCTCCACGAGTCGAGCGCCGGCTCGCTTGTACGCCTCGATGTCGCCGGCGAACTCCTCGCCCAGATGAGACTCCCAGAAGGCGATGTGTCCGCACCAGCCGATCCCGCCGTAGCAGACGTCCGCGCCGCCGAGATCGTCGATCCGGCTCGAGTAGTCGGCGAGTGCGTCCCTGGTGGGGAAGTGGATCTGGCTCTCGGGTGGGCGGAACTCGGGATCGATGAGAGCGAAAAAGCGGTCGAGCATCGCCCGTTGGAACGAGCCAGGCCACGACACGGGGGCAGTGACGCCGTCCTCGCTCGCGTACTCGTCCATGTTGAACGTATGCACGTGCGCCAGCGAGAGCCGCTCCTCGTTGATGGTGCGCGCGGCGAGGGCGTACTGGGGCATCGGCCCGACGGGCAGGATGGCAACGAAGCTTCGCCCCTCGTCGCGGGCGGCGCGTATGCGGCCCACGATGTCGTCCGCGAAAGCCCGATAGAAATCCGCTGCTTCATCGACGATGGACATCCGGAAGTCTGGGTTCGGGTGCGTCGTCAGCTCGCTTCTGCGGATCCGCCGGACGCGCTCGCACGCCGCGAGGTCGCGGAAGCTGATGAAGCGCGCCAAGTCGTAGGTGAACTCGGTCTCGATGGCCAACGATCCTCCCTTTACGGCAATAGGCGCCGCGTCGTCCCTCGCAGGTGAGTCAGACACGGGACGAAGCCCTCCGCGTACCCCACACCGCATTGCTGGCCGCGGTAGCGGGTCACCGTCTTCATTTGCTCGACGATGTCGACGTCGTTGTGATCCTTGAGCCACGTGAGCTGGCTCTGATGCGCCTCGAGCATTGCCACTTTGACGTCGAGTGTGGCGGAGACGTCGACGAACTCGGACGGCTGGAAGCCGTGCCCCATGATCGTTTCCATGAAGTAGATCGGCGTGATCTCGGAGTGGTACGGCTTGTCAGTCTCGTAGAGGGGAAGCGCGGCGTAGAAGCTGCAGTCGAACACGAGTCGCGAGATCTCGTTGTGGTCGCCCATGTAGTCGCCCGGCGAGTGCGTGATGACAAGGTCGGGTCGGGCGTCACGGATCATGTCGATCACGGCGCGTTGCTGATCGCGATCTGACGCGTTGACCTCGGCGTCACTGAACCCGAGGGATGCGTACTCGGCCCCGCAGATCTCGGCGGCGCGGCGCGCCTCCGCGTCTCGGATGCGGGCGATCTCCTCCGATGAGTGGACGAAGCTGCCGCGGTCGCCGCGCGTCGCGTGGCACATCACGACCTCGTGCCCCTCCTGCACGAAGCGCGCCAGCGTCCCTCCACACAGGATCTCGAGATCGTCAGGGTGGGCGCCGACGGCGAGAACTCTCACACGGCCTCCAAGGCGGCAACATCGAACAGGCGCTCCTCGACGTCCTGAAGCGCGAGCCGGACTGCCCCGAGCGCAACCGACTCGTCGCCGAGCGTCGAGAGAACGACGCGAGGCGGAGCTGGTACGAGATCGGCAATGTAGCGCTCGAGCGGCTCGAGCAACCTCGCGCCGGCGCGTGAGACGCCACCGCCGACGATCACAGTAGACGGATTCAGGATTGTGACCGCCGAGGCGATCCCGCGAGCCAGCCTCTCAAGCAGCTCGTCGAGAATGCGGAGCGCCGCCTCGTCGCCGCGGGCTGCTGCCGCGAACACGACCTCGGCGTCGATCGCATCGGGGTCGCCGTCGGCCAGCTCGAGCATTGCCGGACTCTCGCCGGCTGCGGCAGCCCGACGCCCGAGCCGGGCGAACGCCGTCCCCCCGGCCGCGTGCTCGAACGGCCCGAGCCCGTCGCGCCCCTGGTCGTCGTCGAAGATCGGCAGGTAGCCGATCTCGCCCGCCGCCCCGCCGGATCCTCGGTAGACATCGCCTCCGATCAGGACACCGCCGCCGATGCCGACGCCGATCTGAACGTAGAGGGCGTCGTCGATCCCTTGCGCGGATCCACGCCACCGCTCGCCGAGGACCGAGAGATGCACCTCGTTGTCGACGAGCACGGCGCAGGGGAACGCCGGCTCCAGCCGGCGGGCGAGCCGGATCCCCTCCCAGCCGCCGAGCTGCGGCGCCAGAGTGACCTGGCCCGACGCAGGGTCGACGACGCCGGGCGTGCCGACGCTGACTGCCTGCAGACTGCTCCGCTTGACCCCAGTGGTGGCAAGGACCTCGTCGGTCGCGTCGCCGACGAGGTCGAGCAGCGTGTCGGCGGTCTGCCGCTCGAGAGCGCTCGTCCGTCGGCGAACGACGCCGAGCACCTCGCCCGTGAGATCGGCAGCGACGACCAGCACCTTGTTCGCGCCGATGTCGATGCCGAGCACATGACCCAGATCGCCGCGGAAGCTGAGGAGGCGGGCCCGTGGCCCCGGGCGGCGCGTGCCGGCGTCGAGGTCGGAAACGCATTCGGTCAGGTACCCGGACTCGAGCAGGATCTCCACCGCGCCATTGACGGTGGGCTTGGACAGGCCGGTCACCCGTGCGAGCTCCGCACGGGAGATAGGCCCGTCGGCTCGGATCGCGCGCAACACCGCCGCCGAATTGAGCCGACGGAGGAGCCGTGGTGAGCCTGCCAGGGTGGGATGCGTCATTGACTAAGGTTTCCGGTGATGTTAGAAACCTTTCCTATCAGTTTGCAAGCGCCCGAACATCAACCCTGATGCCGCAGTTCGATCGCTCCCGGTTCGACCACATCGGTCTCATCACCGACGAGGCGAAGGCCGGTGAGAGTTGGGTCGAGGCGACGAGGGTGTGGGTCACCAGCCCTCGCGCGCACCCGTACCACGTAGAGTGGCTGCGCTTCGAGCCCGACACTCCTGTGACCGGACCGCTGCGCACCGAGCCCCACGTCGCCTACCGCGTCGACGACGTCCATGCGGCGATCGACGGGCTCGAGGTGCTGGCCGAGCCCTTCGACGTCGGGGACGGGTTCCTCACGGTCGCGTTCGCCATCGTCGATGGAGCCGTGGTGGAGTTCATGCAGTACACGAACCCTGGCGAGGAGGGATGGTTTTGAGCTCCGCCGAGGCGAGAGCGAAGATCGAGATCCGCGGCGCCACGAAGACGTACGAGGCGAAGACGGGCTCGGTTCAGGCGCTGCAGGACTTCTCGCTCGACGTCGACGACGGAGAGCTGGTCTGCATCGTCGGGCTCAGCGGCTGCGGCAAGACGACGCTGCTGTGGGCGACGGCGGGCCTGCACCCCTTGACGAGCGGCGACGTGGTCCTCGACGGCGTGCCGGTGACCGGGCCCCGACCCGACGAGATCGGCATGATGTTTCAGGACGCGAACCTGCTCCCCTGGCGGAACCTCCGCAAGAACATCGAGCTGCCGTTCGAGATCAAGAAGCAGCCAGTCGACGAGAATCGCGTCGCGAGGTTGATCGAGGAGGTCGGTCTCACCGGGTTCGAGAAGTCCTTTCCGAGAGAGCTGTCGGGCGGCATGCAGCAGCGGGCGTCGATCGTTCGCGCACTGACAACCGACCCCGGCGTGCTGCTGATGGACGAACCGTTCGGCGCACTCGACGCGTTTACGCGCGACGAGATGAACCTCCTGTTGATGCGGCTGTGGACGGAGACGAGCAAGACGATCGTGTTCGTCACCCACAACATCGGCGAGGCGATCTTCCTTGCCGACCGGGTCGTCGTCATGACGCCGCGCCCGGGGCGGCTGGCCAGGATCTTCGACGTCGACCTCCCCCGTCCACGCACCGTCGCGATGACCTTCGAGCCGGACTTCATCGAGCTCGTCCAGGAGATCAAGCGCGTCGTCGAGCACGGCGCCCGACCGACGGTGGGGGTGCAGTGAGCAACGTCCCCAAGGAGCTACAGGACGAGATCCCGTCGTTCGACGACGAGCCGTCGCACCACGATCACGGCACCATCGACTGGACCGGGATGACGTCGATCCGCGGCGCCAAGAGCACGCTCGAGGTCGGCACGATCATCGCCATCGCCGTCTGCGTCTTCTTCGGCGTCGAGGCCATTCTCCGTCTGACCGACACACCGACGTACATCTTCCCCAAGCCGACTGCGGTCGTCCGCGCACTTACAGACGACTTCTGGCTCCAGTACGGCCAGCACCTGGTGGTGACGCTCCAGGAATTCTTCATCGGCTTCGCCATCGGGTCGACCATCGGACTGTTCCTCGCTGCCGTGATCACGCAGAAGCCGTTCGTCGAGAAGGTCGTCGCCCCGTACATCATCATTCTCGTCGTCACGCCGATGCTCGCGCTCGTGCCGTTCCTGCGGCTGAGCCTGATCCGGGGCGTCAGCATGTGGCCGATCATCGCCGCCGTCGCTCTCGCGTCCGGGCCGATGGTGCTCATCAACGCCGCCACCGGCTTTCGCCGCACGGACCTCGCCAAGATCGCGTTGGCCCGCTCGTACGGCGCGAGCACGTTTCAGGTGTTCCGCAAGATCCGCTTCCCGCTCGCACTGCCGATGATCATCGTCGGCTACATGGTCGGCGCCATCTTCGGCCTGCTGACGGCGATCGGCGGTGAGATGGTCTCGGCCAGCGAGCAGGGCGGGCTCGGCCACCAGCTTATCTACTTCTCGTCGCTGATTCGCATGGATAATTTTGGCGCGGTGCTCTTGATCATCGAAATTCTTGGACTCTCTATCTACTTCGTGTTCTACTTCATCGGCAAGCGCTGGGCCAGCTGGGAGTCCTAGTTGGCCGGCGGAAAATACGGGAGGCGCGACAGCAGGAAGGAAGGAGCGAGGATGGAGGACACACCCTTCATCGAGGAGCCCGTCGAGACCGGCATCAGCCGTCGCGAGCTCCTCAAGCGCAGCGCAGTTGCAGGGGTCGGAGTAACCGCTCTCGCGGGTCTCGCGGTGGAGACAGCCGGAGCGTCACGAGCGAGGCGAAGCGCGGTCGACACCGTGCGGTGGGTCACACCGCGCGGCACGCTCGAGGTGATGGACGACTACAACATCCTGATCCCGATGAAGATGGGCTACTTCAAGAAGCTCGGCATCCAGGCGAAGCTGTTCCCAGGCGACGGAACGGGGAACCTGCCGCAGATCGCCGCCGGGCAGTACGACATGGGCTACGCGTCCCCCGGCGTGTTGACGGCGTCGCTCGACGCGGGTGTTCCAGTCAAGTCGATCTGGTCGCAGATCCCGGGCCAGGTATTCGACTTCGTGCTGCCGCCCGACAGCAAGATCACGCATCCGCGGCAGCTGAAGGGCAAGTCGATCTCGGTCTTCACGATCGCCTGGAAGCCGATCATCGACCCGATGCTGGCCGAGGTCGGCGTCGACCCGAAGACGGTCAAGCTCCGCGAGTTCGGGCCGCAGTGGAACCAGGCGGTCGCACTCAAGCTCGTCGACGCAGGTCTCTCCTGGGAAGGGCTGCGGGCTCAGCTCAACGGCATGTCGACGATCTTCGGAGCGGGGTTCAACTTCAAGTTCCTCATTGGCCAGGAATGGGGCTCGAAGCTGCCCTCGAACAGCTACCAGGTGCGGACGAAGGACCTCGACGACCCGAAGAAGGTCGACATCTACACCCGCTTCCTCACCGGCGTCGTGATGGGCTTCGAGTTCGCCCGCGCGAACCCGCGTGCGGCGGCCCAGATCACGTACGAGCAGTACCCCGGGCTGCAAAAGGTGATCACGCCGCAAGTGGCGGTCGACTCGCTGCTCGAGCTCCACGCCGGATACAGCGCGTCGCGGCGCAACCCTCCGCACCAGTACGGCTACCACTACACGAAGCAGTGGGACAAGTATCTCGGCTTCATCTCCAAGTTCGGTCAGACGAAGACGAGGCTTGACGTCGACAACGTCCTGACCAACGACTTCGTCCAAGCTGCCAACGCCAAGGCCGACAAGCAGACGGCTCGTCGTGATGCCTTGGCCTACCAGAAGAAGCTGACAGCCTCCTTCCGGACGACCACGATCCCGAAGAACGCCAAGCTCTAGGACTCGAAAGGCCGGGCGCCCCCGGCGCGCGGGGGCGCTCGGCCCTGACCGGGAGGTGCTGATGCAGAACCCGCTGGCCGGGCACACGAACTCGTACCACACGTACAGCCACGACGAGGCGCTCGCCGGGATCGCCGCAGCCGGCTACCGCTACGTCGAGCTGTCGGCCGTTCCCGGCTGGACGGAGCACGTCGACCTCGGCACACCGCCGGACGAGACCCGTCGGAAGGTCGAGAGCTACGGACTGGAGGCGGTGAGCCTGTCCGGCCACTCCGACCTCACGACGGCTGACGGGCTCGCCCATGGGCTCGAGGCCGTCCGGTGGGCATCCGAGTACGGTTTGCCGATCGTGAACTCCGCGGTCGGCGGTCACCAGTCGGCAGACGAAAACGAGAGCGCGTTTCTCGACAACGTCGGGACCTTGGCGGACGCTGCCGACGCGGCCGGCGTCGTCGTCGCGCTCGAGATCCACGGCGACATCATGGCCTCGAGCGACGTGACGATTCCGTTGATCGAGAAGATCGGCCGCGACTCGATCAGGGTCAACTACGACACGGCCAACGTGGAGTTCTACTCGGGCGAGAAGGCGGTCGACGACCTGCCGAAGATCACGCCGTACCTGGCGCACGTGCACCTGAAGGACACGACGGGCGGCAAGGGCAACTGGAACTTCCCAGGCTGCGGCGACGGCGTCGTCGACTTCGCCCGCGTGCTCGAGATCCTGCGCGACGCGGGGTACACCGGTCCGTACTCCGTGGAGATCGAGTTCCAGGGTGAGCCCTGGCCACCGCTCGACGACGTCAACGCTGCGATGCGCCGCTCGTACGAGCACCTCGTCTCGCTCGGGCTCACGTAGCGAGGCACGAGCGTGGCCACGTCGATCTTCATGCCGGAGATGACGAACCTCCAGGTGCGCGAATACTTGGAGGCTGGCGGCCGTAGGGTGATCGTGCCGGTCGGCTCGACCGAGGACCACGGCGACCACGGGCCGCTGTGGACCGACGTGTACATCCCGCTCGAGGTGGCGAAGCGCGCCGCACCCGAGCTGGAGGCCCTCGTCGGGCCACCGATCCCGTTCGGCATCGCCCACGACCACCGTGGCGCGCACGGGCTGGTGCAACTGCGCATGGACACGTTCCTCGACCTCGTGCGCGACGTCTGCCTCTCGCTGACGGATGTCGGCTTCACGAGGATCGTGTTGCTCAACGGTCACTACTGCAACTCGCACGCTCTCGAGTTCGCGGTCGCGAGGTTCCACGACGACCTGCCCGAGGGCGCGCGCGTGTATCCGTTCCCGTACTGGGCCGGAATGGCGCCGGAGGAGGCCGAGCAGTACCTCTCCGGCAGCGCCGGCATCCACGCCAACGTCGGCGAGACGTCGATCGTGCTCGCCATCGACGAGGCGCTGTGCGACATGGAGCGCGTCCGCGACTTCGCACCCACGCTGCCCGAGCTGCGCACCAACGCGCTCGCGCTGCTCGACCCGTTGTTCCTCGCCACGCCCGGATCGTTCTGGTCGCTGCTCGAGGACGGTGGCGGCGTGTGGGGGCGTCCGAGCGAGTCGACGGTCGAGAAAGGCGAGGAGTTCCTCGGGTGGGCCACGCAGGCCGTCGTCAACCTCGTGCGCGACATGGACGACGTGCACGACCTTCTGGAGCCCCGCTACCTCCGTACGCGGAGGCCTCGCGGTGCCTCACGCTGACCTCGGCGAGCGCCGCGTCTTCTACGAGGAGCACGGCTCCGGCGACCCTGTCCTGCTGGTCAACGGCCTCGGCGCGGACCACACGGCGTGGGCGCTCCAGACGGAGTACTTGCAGGAGTCGTTCCACGTCGTCGTCTTCGACAACCCGGGGGTCGGTCAGACGGAAGGACCGCGCGGCCCGTACACGACGGCGCTCTTCGCCGATGTCGCCGTCTCGCTGCTCCGCCATCTCGAGATCGAGCGGGCCCACATCGTCGGTGCCTCGATGGGCGGCGTGATCGCCCAGCAGATCGCGGTCCGTCACCCATCCGCCGCTCGCTCGCTCGTCGTCCACTGCCCGTGGTGGACGGCCGATCCGTACACGAAGGCGCTGCTCCTCAGCTGGCAGACGATCGCGCGCGCGGCCGGGATGCCCGACCTCCTTCGCCAGATCTGGTTGTGGGTGTTCACGCCGCGCTTCTACGCGGAGCACCCCGAGGTGTTCGTCGAGCTCGAGCGCCAGACGGCAGAGAACCCTCACGCGCAGACGGTGGACGCCTTCTGCGACCAGGCGGAGGCGTGTGTGACACACGTGGCGCTCGAGGAGGTGGTGGCGATCGAGATCCCCACCCTGATCACCGTCGGCGACAGCGACCTCCTCACGCCCCCGGCGCACGCGCGCGCGCTGCACGAGCGCGTGCGCGGGTCGGTGTTGCACGTCTGGCCGGAGATGGGCCACGCGCCGTTCTGGGAGATCCCCGACGAGTTCAACCTGCTCAACCGCGAGTTCCTGGAGGCCCATTGATGATCACGGTCGCGATTCTCGGCGGCGGTTTCATGGGCGCGTCCCACGCCGCGAACTACAAGGCGCTCGGCGAGCGGGTCCGCGTCAAGACCGTCGCCTCGCGCACCCCCGAGCGGGCCGCCAAGGTGGCCGAGGTCGTGGGCGCCGAGGTGAGCGACGATCTCGACGCCGCGATCCGCGATCCGGCCGTCGACGCCGTCGACATCTGCCTGCCGACCCCGCTTCACCGCGAGTTCGCGGAGCGGGCGCTCGCCGCGGGCAAGTGCGTCTTCCTGGAGAAGCCGATCGCGCTCACGACTCGAGGACGCCGACGCGATCGTCGCTGCGGCCTCCCGGAGCGATGCGGTGTTCATGGTCGGCATGGTGCTGCGCTTCTGGCCGGAGTACGTCGAGCTGCAGCGCCTCGTGGCGGCTGGAACGCTGGGACGCCCGCGGGCCGTCTCGACCTTCCGGCTCTCGCCTCCCGCGGACTGGAACGACTGGATGGCCGACCGCTCGCAATCCGGCGGGACCGCCGTCGACCTCTTGATCCACGACCTCGACCAGATGAACTGGCTGCTCGGCGCCCCACGCAGCGTCTACGCGAGCGAGCCGACGCCGGGTCACCTGCACGCCGTCGTCGAGTACGACGGTGCCAGCGGCGTCGCGGAGGCCAGCATGTCGATGCCTCGCTCGTATCCCTTCTCCAGCTCGATCCGCGTCCTCTGCGAGAACGCGGTCGCGGAGTACGGCTTCTCGGCCGCGCCGGTCGAGGGCGAGGGGAACATCGGCGCGTCCTCGTCGGCGAGGGGTCTGCGGGTCTACCCGATCGGCGGCGAACCGGAGACGATCCCGGTGGAGAGCGCCGACCCGTGGGGGCCGGAGATCGAGGAGTTCGTGTCCTGCGTCGAGGCGGGACGGCAACCGGCGCAGGGGACCGCCGAGCAGGCGAGCCTCGCGCTTCGCGTGTCGCTGGCCGCCGCGCGCTCAGTGGAGACCGGACGGCCGGAAGCGGTGTGATGGCAGATGCCCTCGACCGGGTGCTCGCGTGCGTCGACGCGCGCGCCGACGACGCCGTCGACCTTCTGAAGGAGCTCGTGCAGGTGAACAGCGTCAACCCCGAGTTCGCCGGCGTCCGTCGCGAGGACGTGATCGGGGGCGAGACGCGCGCCAACGAGATCCTGCAAGAGCGGTACGAGCAGGCTGGGCTGGAGACGCACTGGGTGGCGCCCGACCCTGAGCGGCGGAACCTCGTCGGCGTGCGGAAGGGACGTTCTGGCGGTGGCCGCTCGCTGGCGCTGAACGGCCATGTGGACACCGTGCCGCCCGTTGATCCGGACAGCTGGGTCAACGGCAGCCCGTGGAACCCCGAGATCCGGGACGGGCGTCTCTACGGGATCGGCTCGACTGACATGAAGGGCTCGGACGCCGCGATGTGGCTCGTCGCGCAGGCCCTCGCAGACGCAGGCGTCGACCTCGGGGGCGATCTGCTCCTGCACTCCGTCGTCGGCGAGGAGACGATGCAGCACGAGCTCGGGACGACCGCGGTGCTCGAGGCCGGGTTCACCGCCGACGCCGCCATCGTCACCGAGCCGACGTCGATCCCGCACCCGCTGACCGTCTCCCCGATCGCCGCGGGAAACTGGTACTTCCGCATCCACCTCGAGGGCCGCGCCACGCACTGCGGCAACCGGGCGCTCGCGATCCGCCCGGGCGGCGAGGGAGACGCGATCGGCGTCAACGCGCTCGAGAAGGCCGTCAGGATCGTCGTGGCGTTGCAGGACCTCGAGCAGCAATGGGGCCTCACGAAGAGCCACCCGTACTTCATGCCCGGCTTCTTCTCGCTGCTGCCGGGGGTGCTCCATGCCGACCCCGGGCTCGACATCCCCTTCTACTTCCCGCATCAGGCCCAGATCGCGTACTCGGTGTGGTACCCGCCCGACGAGACGGCAGACGCCATCCGGGGGCAGATCGAGGAGCACGTGCTAACCGCCGCGCGCCTTGACTCCTGGCTGCGCGACCATCCGCCGCGCTTCGAGTGGATCAACAACTGGCCCGCCGCGTCGACCCAGTGGGAGCATCCGGTGGTGCAGACGATGGTCCGGTCACACGAGCGCGTCACCGGAACCGCGATCCCGTCGCCAAGCCCGGCTCATCCGGTGGCTTTCGGCGCCGCGTCCGACGCGTCGTTCTACGAGGCCGCCGATATCCCATCCGTCGTGTTCGGGCCGGGAGACGTGCGCATCGCCCACTGCCGGGACGAGAGTGTGATGATCCCCGAGGTGGTCGCCGCGGCGAAATCGCTGGCCGCGGCCGTGACGGAGTGGTGCGGTGTCGCGGCGTAGGCCCTGGGCGGCGGTTGTGGAGGCGCTGGAGGCAGAGGGCGTCGAGTACGTCTTCGGGCTGCCGGGCAACCCCGCGCTGCTCTACAACGACCTCTACGAGAGCTCCGTGCGGCCGGTCCTCGTGCGGATGGAGACCTCCGCTGTGTTCATGGCGATGGCCTACGCGCGCGTGTCTGGTCGCGTGGGTGTCGTGCACGCGAGCCCGGGGCCGGGTATGGCGAACCTCGTGCCGGGGCTGCTGGAGGCGCTGTACGCGTGCTCGCCCATCGTCTGCGTGGTCTCGGCCGCGGGCCGTGAGCACGAGGGAAGCGGCGGGTTCCAGGACGCGCCGTCGCTCGAGATGGTCAGGCCGGTCACGAAGTGGGCGGTGCGGCTCGATCTGCCGGAGCGGACGTCGTGGACGATGCAGCGCGCGTTCGCCGTGGCGCAGAACGGCAAGCCTGGCCCCGTGTTCGTGGAGATCCCGGTCGACGTCGCCGCAGCGGAGGCGGAGATCCCGGACTACCGGCCCCCCCTGGTCGACCTGCGCAGCGCCGGCGACCCCGGCGCGGTGGAGCGTGCGTCACGGCTGCTCTCCGCCGCCGAGCGACCCGTGATCTGGGCGGGCGGCGGCGTTGGGCTCTCCGGCGCCGAGGAGGCTCTCGTGAAGCTCGCGGAGACCCTCGACGCCCCGGTGGTGACCACGCCGTCCGGCCGCGGCTCGATCTCGGAGGCGCATCGGCTCGCGTTCGGAACCGTCGGCCTCTACCGAACCCGCTCCAGCGCACGACCCGTCGACGACTCGGACTGCGTTCTCTACGTGGGCACACGGTTGGAGGAGTTCCAGACGGGCCTCGGCCGCTACCTCCCGGCAAACGCGCGTGCGATCCAGGTCGACGTCGACCCGTTCGAGATCGAGCGCGTGATCGCGGCGGACGTCGCGGTGGCGGGCGACGCGAAGCTCGTGCTCGAGCAGCTGGCGGAGGCGACGCCACGTGTGCGCGAGCGTCCCTGGACGGCCGAGCTGGCCGCGTTCAGGGCGGAGTACGAGGGTGCCGTCGAGAGCGAATGCTCACCCGACGGCGCCGGGCCGTTGCAGACGAAGCAGGTGGTCCACGCGCTTAATCGCGCCTTCGCGGACGGCTTCGTGCTCGTGCACGAGAACGGCGGTCAGGACCTCTGGTCGTATTACTGCCCCTTCGTGAAGGTGACGACGCACCGCGGCTGTGTAGCCCCGGCGGAGCAGACCGTGATGGGCCTCGGGGTGGCGGGAGCGATCGGCGCGAAGCTCGGACGGCCGGATGCCGACGCCGTCTGCGTCACGGGTGACGGTGCCTTCCAGATGTACATGAAGGAGATCCCCACGGCGCTGCAGCATGCGGCGCCCGTCCTCTGGATCGTGCTCGACAACGCGAGCCTGCACTGGGTGAAGTGGATCGCGCGGGCGACCGGCGAGCGCTACCTCGCCGTCGACTTCGACGCCCAGCCCGACCTGGCGGCGGTGGCCGCAGCGAGCGGGGCGCACGCGGAGCGGATCGAGTCGCCGGGCGACCTCGACGGCGCACTCGAGCGCGCCCGCAGCGCGCTGCGCTACGGGCGCCCGGCGGTGCTGGTGTGCGCGATCGACACCTGGGACTACCCCGAGGGATTCGTCGAGTTCCACCGCGACGTGTGGGGTCTCGAGCTACCGGACGAGGGGAGCGCGACATGAGCTGGATCCAGACCGGGTCGAGCATCTGCTTCAAGCCGTACACGCTCGAGGAGGCGCTACGAGGGCTGTCCGAGGCCGGGTTCGAGAACGTCGAGATCGGTGCTGTCAAGGGATTCCTGGAGCACCTCGATCCCGACCGGCTCGGGGCTGACGAGATCGAGGAGACGAAGGGGCTGCTCGGCCGGTTCGGCTTGCGTTGCGTCTCGTTGAGTGGGCACGCGCCGCTCCACCTCGACGAGGGGCTGCGGCGCCTCCGCAACGTTCTCGCCGCCGGGAAGGCGCTCGACGTTCTCGTGCTCAACACCTTCACCGGGGACGCCGAGACACCCGACGAAGTCGAGCGCTTCAAGGCGAACGTACGAGTGCTCGCTGACGAGGCGCAGGCGGCCGGGATCAGGCTGTGCATCGAGACTGACTCGAATCTCCTGCCGACGGCGGAGATCGGGATGCGGCTGCTCGACGAGATCGGCCATGACTGGATCCAGATCAACTACGACCCGGGCAATGTCGTGTACTACGTCGGGGCCAGCCCGGAAGTCGACATCAGACACGGCCTGGGCCGCTACGGGCATCTTCATCTCAAGGATCAGCGCGGCGGCAAGGGCGTGCTCGACTTTCCTCCGCTCGGGGAGGGAGAGCTCGATCTGGCGTCGATCCTGCGCGACCTCGCCGGCTCGGGGTTCTCCGGGCCCGTCAGCATGGAGATCGAGTTCACGGACTACGAGTACCCGCCGTGGGAGGAGTGCGTGGAGGCCGCCCGCCGGGGCAAGGCGTACTGGGACTCGCTCGAAGTAGCGCAGCCGTAGTGGGCGCCGTCACGTCGTCCGACATCGCGTCGTACGTCGCGGGGCTGCCCCTCTACGACGTGCACGAGCACCACATGCCCGAGACGTTGCACGACCGCGAGGTGGGGCTGCTGAAGCTCCTGGAGCAGAGCTATGCCGGGTGGACGCAGGCGCGTCCCTATCCTCTCTCGCCGGACGATCAGCCGTTCTCCCTTCCGCCCGAGCGCCCGTGCACCTGGGAGGACGTCGCGCGCTACGTCGACGGCAGCGGCTCGAACGCGTTCGTGACCTCGCTGGTGTCCGCGCTCGCAGAGCTCTACGGGCTGGGTGAGGCCGGGATAACCGAGGACACCTGGGAGGAGCTCGACCACGAGATCCGGCGCCGCCACGCGAACCCCGGGTGGGTGGACGAGGTCATCGAGCGGGCGGGCCTCGAGCGGATCGTCACCGACCCCTTCTCGAATATCCTCCTCGACGCACCGGCGAGCCTCGGACCGCGCTATCGCTCGGTAGCCAGGATCAACTGCCTCGCGGTTGGCTGGCATCCCGATTCGCACGACCACAACGGCAACTCCGCCCACGCGATCGCCTCCGCGCTCGGTGCGCAGGTCGACTCCTTCGACGACTACCTAGCCTTCCTCGAGCGGTTCGTCGACACTCTCGCCGACCGCAGCCAGGTCGCGCTCAAGAACGCACTCGCCTACGACCGCGACCTGCGCTTCGACGAGCCTGACGAGGGGTTCGCCCGGCGCGCCTTCGGGAGGCGACGCCCCTCCCCCTCCGAGCAGAAGGCCTTCGGCGACTTCGTCGTGGATCGCCTCTGCGCCCTCGCAGGCGAGCGCGACGTGCCGGTGCAGATGCACCTCGGCACCGCCGTCATCCGCGGCTCTCACCCGATGTACGTCGCCGGTCTCGTCGAGCGCCATGCCGGCACGCGCTTCCTCCTCATGCACCTCGCCTATCCGTGGAGCAGGGACCTGTTCGGAATGGCGTTCGTCTACCGCAACGTCTGGCTCGACCTGACCTGGTCGTTCCTGCTCAGCCCTTCTCACTTCAAGCTCGCCCTGCACGAGGCGATCGAGATCATGCCGGACGAGTCACGTCTGATGCTCGGCGGCGACGCCTGGCATGTGGAGGAGAGCTACGGCGCTCTCGCTCTCGGTCGGCGCCTGATCGGCGAGGTGCTGCACGAGCGCATGCAGGCACGGTTCCTGAACGTGGAGGGCGGCCGGCGCTTGGCCCGCAGGGTCCTGCACGAGAACGCTCGCGCGTTCTTCGGACACGACACCGGTTGACACGGCCTCGGAGCTCGCTTGCCGAGGGCCGACGGCCGAGGGCCGACGACACGAGCCTGCAGATCTGTGTCGCCGTCCGATCTCGACGTATCTCCCCGCGATGGACTGCGGGAGTGCGTGACGAGGGGTAGCAACTCGCAGTTGGCGCGCGATCGAGCTTTTGGCATCAGCGCTCCGCGAGGTCCTCCACCGGCTGGCCGCGTTTCCCTTGGGGGCTAGGCGATCTCTCGCTCGATCGCGAGGAGACGGTTGTACTTCGCGAGACGCTCAGACTGGGTAATCGATCCAATCTTCACATGCTCCGCGGCCCACCCGACGGCAAGGTCGGCGAGCCAGTCGTCCTCCGTGTCCCCGCTCCGTGCGCTGACCACGATCGTCCAACCGGCGTCGCGTGCTGCCCGTAGAGCGGCCAAGGCTTCGGTGAGACTCCCGACTTGGTTCGGCTTGAGGAGGAGCGCGTTCGCACAGGCCAGCGCGCGCGCGCGCTTGATGCGTTCCACCTGGGTGCAAAGGAGGTCGTCTCCGACAAGTAGAGCGTCCCCCGCGCGGCTCGCGAGCTTCCTCCAACCACTCCAGTCCTCCTCGGCGAGTGGGTCCTCGATGGAAACGATCGGATAGTCGCGCAGCCACCGCGACGTTACGTCCACGAGATCGACTCGCTGGCCGTCGAGTTCGTAGCCGTCCGCCACGACGAGTTGGGACGCTGCAACGTCGACCGCCAGCAGCACGTCGTCGTGAACCTTGCGGCCGGTGCGTTCGATGCACTCCACCGCCAATGCCAGCATCTGTTCCGAATCATCGACCGGAGGCGCCAGGCCGCCTTCATCGGCGCGCAGCAACCGCATCGCGAATCGCTCGGCCAACAACGCGGCGGCTTCGCGATAGACGTCGGCAACGGCGGTAAGAGCCTCGTCGAGGTTCGCTGCCGCCTGGACGAGGAGTTGCACGTCCTGAACACCGACCTGGCCTCCTGCATGCGCGCCACCCGAGAACAGGTTCACGAACGGTCGGGGCATTGCCGGAGCGATGTCCGCCAGCTGGGCTAGGTACCGATAAAAGGGAACTTCAGACTCTGCCGCTGCGGCACGCGCGAAAGCCAGCGAGACCGCGAGAATCGTGTTGGCACCGAGTCGAGACTTCGTGGGCGTGCCGTCGAGTTCCCTGAGAGCGCCATCGAGTGCGTCTGGGCCTGCGAATCGATTGCCACATATGGTGCTTGCAATCTCCCCCTCGACGGCCCTGACGGCTCGACGGCAGCCGAACCCCGAATACCTAGCGGCGTCACCATCGCGTAGCTCCGCAGCCTCTGCTGCGCCCCTGGACGCTCCGGAGGGAACAGAGGCTGTGGCGCTCGCTCCGGATCCGAGCGAGCAGGCCACCTTGAGAGTCGGGCGACCGCGACTGTCCAGTATTTCCAGGGCCGAGAGGCTGGCAATCGTCGAGAGCTTCAAGTCAGTCCCCGCCCCCATTCGGCCACAAGTTCCTCGATCGTGTCTGGCGGCTTGTTCATCAAGCCGAGGACTGCTTCCCGCTGGAGCTGTTTCTGAGATTGGTCGAAGTACTCGAGCTGCGACCGGCCCGCAACTCTCGCGAGCAGGCATGCAAGCGTGTGTCGGACGACGCGCGCTTCGAGGCCGGGATACCAGTGCTGGCCCTCGGTGATCGTCTTGTAGCGCAACCAGTACTGGCGAGTGACCTCGAGCAGACGAGCTCGCACATCGGTGATGTGTCGCGCTTTGGAGAGGAAATGCGCAGACGAGAAGCCGAGGTCGAAGGCCGGATCACCGATATGGGCGACCTCGTGGTCGACGAGTACGAGAGTCTTGTTCCAGATGAGGACGTTCTTCGGGCTCAGGTCACCGTGGACCAGAGTCGAGCGTACGGATCGGGTGTCGTGTTGCAGTCGCTCGAAGAAGGCCGCTGCTTCTGGTATCCGGCCAGCGGTGTAGGCGTAGTAGGGCTCCAAGCGGAGCGACTCGAAGAACGTCCGGTCACCGAATTCGGCCTCGAGCTCTTTCAGTCGGCCACTACTCCGCACGTGAATCGTCCCGATGATCTCCGCAAGCGCGTCGATGTATTCAGGACGAACCTCGCCCTTCATCAGCAGAACCTTCCAGTTGTCGTGTGGTTGCGGCACGGCGGCCATGCAGACGACGTGTGCCGTCTCATCCTCGAACTCGAACCGTGGACTTGCCCCCTTTGGAGCGAGGTGTTCAAGCCAGCGGAGCGCGCTCGCTTCGCGATGCACTCGTCTCGGATCGCTGAACCAGGGAACTGGGACCCGCAGCTTCGCAAGCGCCTGCTTCAAGACCCAGTCACCGCCTGGCGCGCGTAGGAGCACGGTGCGGCTGGATACGCCCCCCGGGAGCACTGTCATCTCCGGCGTCAGGTCTTCCCCAATTCGCCCCGCGGCGCGCAGCCAGGCAACGAGGTCGCTTGCAACCTCGATGTCGAAGGTGAGCGGATCTATGTCCACGCGCCGTGTCGCTCGATGAGGCACACCCATGGCGTGGACGTGGTGTGGCACGCGTTTCTTGCAACCTGTTGCCGGCGCATCGTGTTCCGAGATACTCGCGTGCGGGGCAGGATCTCCTTGACGGGACATCGTGCGGCTCCGAGGTCAAACGTGCCCATTTACACGCCTTTCATCATGCGCCCGGGAGGATTCGAACCTCCGACCCGCGGATTAGACGTCCGCCGCAGGATTGCATGAGACTCGAAGCGGCCAAGGCAGGCGTCGAGAGCCCGCCGGGGCGGGCTCTCGACGGGTTGTGGGTGTCGATCAGGGTCCGAAGCCGAAGCCGAAGCCGTGCCTGCCGCCGGGCGCGCCGAAGCCGCCCGGGGGACCGAGGCCGAAGCCGCGTCCACCGGCATACCCGGGGAAGTCCGCGTCCTCGATGTTCTGCTTCAGCTCGGCGGCCTCGTCCGCGTCCAGGTCACCGTCCTTCAGCGCCTGGTCGACGCGGGCGACCGCCTGGGCCCGGCGTGCCTCGCCGTACGCCTCGTTGAGCTTCGCGGTCGTCGTGCCGAGCGCCTTCGCGACGACCGAGGCTCGGCCGAGTCCTGTCGCGGGCAGCGATCCGTCGTCGATCGCCTCCTTCAACGCTGCGGCCTCGTCGGCGGTGATCTCGTCGTCCTCGGCGGCGGCGTCGACCTGCGCCTTCGCGGCGCTCTTGATCGCGTCGTTCAGCTTGGCCACCGTGGTGCCGAGGCGCTTGGCCACGTCGGCGTCGAGCGCCTTCTTGGCCGCGAGGGCCTTGGCGGCGCCCTTCAGACCGCCGCCGCCACCGCCGAAGCCGCCGTGTGCCGCCGCCGTGCCGGCGCCGAGCGCGAGCGCGAGGGTGGCCACGGCGAGCACGAGGATCGTGCGTGGAGTGCGTCTCATCCGGTCTCCTCCCGTTTGCGTGCAGGGGTTGACTCCGCCCCATGCAAGCGGCCGAAAGTAAGACGAGCCTGAGAACCGGTGCTGAACCCGTGAAGAGTCGGGCGCTACGCGGCGGCCGGGCGCACGTACAGGCCGAGCGCGGCCTTCTCGGCGATCGCCCGCTCGTCGCCGGCGAGCTCGACCTTGAACTGACCGGCAGCAGGCTGCGCCTCGAGCACGACGACCCGGGCGCCAGGGGCGAAGCCCTCGCCGTAGAACCAGTGCATGAGATCGCCGTCGTGCTCGGCGAGGCGGACGATCTCGGCCGTACGGCCCGGCTCCAGGTCGGCGAGCGAGACGAGCTCGGCGTTCTCGGCCTGCTCGACGTCGGGCTCGATCGGCCAGCCGTGTGGGCAGCGGTCGGGATGCCCGAGCCGGTCGTTCATCCGCTCGATCATCTCGTCGGTGAAGGTGTCGCCCATCTCGTCGGCCTTCACGTGCGACTCGGACGGCGTGTAGCCCATGAAGTCGGTGAGGAAGCGCTCGATGATGCGGTGCTTGCGCACCACCCCCGCGGCGCGCTCGATGCCCGCCGGCGTGAGGATCGCCTCCTTCTGCTCGCCGCGCTCGACGAGGCCGTCGGTCTCGAGCCGCTTCAGCATCTCCCCGGCCGACGCACGGGAGACGCCGAGCATCTCCGCCACCCGCGAGGCGATCGCCTGCGAGCCCGACGCCGGGCGGTACTCGCCGATCGGGAACGCGAGGAAGTAGATCGTCTCCAGGTACTCGTCGACGGAATGCCCGTGTCCATGCGCCACGCCTGCCACTCTACCCGGCTGCGCCTTCCTCCTCGCAGCGCCGCTCCGACGGGTCGAAGGATCGAGCGCTCGCGTAGGGGGGCCTTACAACCCGGGCGCGGATCGGCAGCGACCGGCGGCGCGACTACGCTCGAACGAGTGCCCCTCGCCTCCGTCTATCCGCTCGTCTCCACGCGCTCACTCGCCCGCGCGTTCACGTACGAGGTGCCGGAGGGCGTGGGCAAGGGCGCCGTCGTCGCGGTTCGGCTGGGTCGCTCCGCCACCCGGGGCGTGGTCGCAGACGTCGGCGTCGAGGCCCCGGCCGGGATCGAGCCGGCCGAGATCGGCCGCGTGCTCGACGAGATCCCGCCCGCCCTCGTCGACCTGGCGCTGTGGCTCGCCGACTACTACGGCTCGACGCCCGCCCGGGCACTCGAGCTCGTCGCGCCGTTCCGCCGCGCACCGAGGACGCAGCGTCCGTCGCCGGCCGGACGGGAGGCGCTCGCGGGGGAACCTGAGCCCGGGGTCTTGACCGAGGAGCAACGGGCAGCCGTCGGCCGCGTCACCGCCGCCCTCGACGAGGGCCTCGGTGAGCACCTCTTGCTCGCCGGCCCGACCGGCAGCGGCAAGACCGAGGTCTACTTGCAGGCGTGCGCGGCGGCGCTCGCCCGCGGCCTGGGCACGATCGTGCTCGTCCCCGAGATCGCGCTCGCGCCGCAGACGGTCGGTCGCTTCCGCGCCCGCTTCGGCGACACGGTGGCGATCCTCCACTCGGCGCTCGGCGACGCGGAGCGGCGGGACGAGCGCGACCGGGTCGCGCGTGGCAAGGCGCGGATCGTCGTCGGTGCCCGCTCCGCCGTGTTCGCGCCGACTGCGCAAGCTCGGGCTGATCGTCGTCGACGAGGAGCACGACGCGGCCTACAAGCAGGAGTCCGACCCGCGCTACGACGCGCGTACGGTGGCCGCGAAGCGGGCTGCGCTCGAGGGTGCCGTCGCCCTCTACGGCAGCGCCACGCCGCGGCCCGAGAGCTGGTCGCGGCTGGAGCGGCTGGCGCTGTCCGTGCGCATCGGCGCGCCGATGCCCCGCGTCCGGCTCGTCGACCTGCGGCGCGAGGCGGGCTACCCGCTCTCGGCGCCACTCCTCGCCGAGCTCGGGTCGCTCGTCGAGCGCGGCGGCAAGGCAATCCTGCTACTCAACCGGCGCGGCGTCTCGCCCGCGCTCCACTGCCGGGCGTGCGGGCTCACGCGTCGGTGCACGTCGTGCGACGTCGCGCTGACGCTGCACGGCGACGGGCGGCTGCATTGCCACCATTGCGGCTACGCGGAGCCCGTGCCACCCGTGTGTCCCGCGTGCCGGTCGACGGAGCTCGCGCACGTCGGCGCGGGGACGCAGCGGCTCGAGACGGAGCTTGCGCGCTGCGTGCCGGAGCTCGAGCGCATCCGTCTCGACGCCGATACGGCCGCGCAGCCCGGCGCGCTGCGCAACGCGATCGAGCGCTTCCACGCCGCCGAGCGAGCGGTGCTCGTCGGGACGCAGATGGTGGCCAAGGGGCACCACTTTCCCGGGGTCGACCTGGCGGCCGTGGTCGACGCGGACACGGGCCTCGCGCTCCCGGACTTCCGCGCGGAGGAGCGGACGTTCCAGCTCGTCACCCAGCTCGCCGGCCGGAGCGGGCGCGACGCCCCGGGGCTCGTGCTCGTGCAGACCTTCCAGCCCGATGCCACCCCGCTCGCGTTCGCGCTGCGACACGATGTCGCCGGCTTTCTCGCCGGCGAGCTCGAGCGGCGGGAGGCGCTCGGCTACCCGCCGTTCCGCCAGCTCGTCACCGTCCTCGTGGCCGGGCCCGACCCGGGGCCGCCGCTCCGCGTGCTGCGCGAGCTCCGCGCCGGCCTCGAGGGCCACGGTGCCGACCTCCTCGGTCCGGCCCCGCTGCTCCGCCTGCGCGGCCGCCACCGTGCGCAGCTCGTGGCGAAGACGTCCGAGCCGCGCCGCTTCGCGCGCCGCGCAGCCTCCCTGCTCGCCGCCGCCGGCCCGGCGATGCGCCGCGACGGTCTCACGGCCGTCGTGGACGTCGATCCGCAGAGCCTGTGAGCCCGAGTCGCACCGGGCCCAGTGACGATCAGTCGCTTGGCTAGACTCCGCGCGCGATGGCGCACGACCACGACCACGACCACGAATCGTCGCACGACCACGACCACGAAGACGTGGAGCAGGACGAGCACGAGCTCGACGAGGCGGAACGCGCCGAGCTGGCCGAGCAGGACGTGCGCAAGCGGCTTGCGCTCTCGCAGATCCGCCAGTACGGCGACCCCGCGCTGCGCATGCGCGCCAACGAGGTGGAGACCTTCGACGACGAGGTGCAGCGTGTCGCCGACAGGATGATCGCGCTGATGCACGATGCCGACGGGATCGGGCTCGCTGCGACGCAGGTCGGCATCCTGCGCCGCCTGTTCGTCTTCTCGGACGACGGCGAGGACCGGGTGCTCGTCAACCCCGTGATCACGAAGCGGAGCGACGAGCTGGAGACCGACGAGGAGGGCTGCCTCTCCCTCGGCTCCGTGCGCGTGCCCGTGGAGCGCAACGTGGACGTCACGATCGAGGCCAAGGACGCCGGCGGCGAGCCCCTCACGCTCGAGCTGGAGGGGATCTCGGCGCGGGTCGTGCAGCACGAGCTCGACCATCTCGACGGCACGCTGATGATCGACCGCACCGACGCGCAGTCGCGACGGGAGGCGCTTGCAGTGCTGCGGCCGAAGCTCGTTCTCACGAGGTAGGCGCCCGTGGCCAGGATCGCCGTCGCCGCGACGGCGCCGTTCGGGGCCGACGTGCTCGAGCGCCTCGCCGCACGCACGAGGTGACGACCCTGCTCACCCGCCCCGACGCCCAGCAGGGACGTGGCCGCAGGCTCTCTCCGCCGCCTGCGAAGGAGGTGGCCGAGCGACTCGGCATCCACGTGCTGCAGCCCGAACGACCGGGTGCCGGGCTCGATCTCGGCGCGCCCGTCGCGGTCGTGTGCGCGTACGGGCTCCTGATCCCAGACGAGCTGCTGGCCGAGCGGCTCTGGCTCAACGTCCACCCGTCGCTCCTTCCCCGCTGGCGCGGCGCCGCACCTGTGGAGCGCGCGATCCTCGCCGGCGATGCGCAGACGGGCGTCACCATCCACGAGACCGTGTCGGCGCTCGACGCCGGTCCGATCGCGGCGCAGGAGCCCTTTCCGATCGGCCCCGAGGACGATGCCGGCGTCGTGTACGCGCTCGCCGCACAGATCGCTGCGCGCCTGCTCGATCGCGTGCTGGCGGCGCCGGACCCGACCGGCTTCGTGGCCCAGCGGACGGACGGCGTCACCTACGCCGACAAGATCACGTCGGCCGACCGCACGCTCGACCTCGACCGCCCGGCGGAGGAGCTCGTTCGGCGCGTGCGCGCGCTCTCGCCGCACATCGGCGCCCGGACGGAGCTGCGCGGCCGGCCGGTCACGGTGTGGCACGCGCGGGTGGGGGCGGACGGCTCGTTCGAGCCGCTCGAGGTGCAGCCGGACGGAGGTCGCCGCATGGAGTACGACGCGTGGCTCCGCGGGCTCCGGTGATCTCGCCCGCCCGCCGGGCGGCGTTCGAGGTGCTGCGCCGCGTCGACGAGGACGACGCGTACGCGGATCGAGCCCTGCGGAGCGCCGCCCACGGGCTCGACGAGCGAGACCGGGCACTCGCCCAACAGCTCGCCTACGGCGCGGTGCAGCGCCAGCGCACCCTCGACCACGCGATCGAGACGATCGGCAAACGCCCGGTGAGGAAGCTCGATCCACCCGTCCGCGCGGCGCTCAGGCTCGGTGCGTTCCAGCTCGGCTTCCTCGACGGGGTGCCGCGCTACGCGGCCGTGAACGAGTCGGTCGAGCTCGTCCGCGGCGCGCGGCTCGAACGCGCGGTCCCGTTCGCGAACGCCGTCCTGCGCCGGCTCGCCGACGGCATCCGCCCCCTGCTCGCTGACTTGCCGGAGGAGACGCCGGTCCAGGCCGCCCTCCGGCACTCGTACCCGGACTGGGTAGCGGAGACGTGGTGGGACGAGCT
This sequence comes from uncultured Actinomycetes bacterium, assembly GCA_963708005.1. Lineage (GTDB taxonomy): Bacteria > Actinomycetota > Thermoleophilia > Gaiellales > Gaiellaceae > Gaiella. The sequence goes on from CAVPRY010000005.1 coordinate 140,461, forward strand.
CGGCCCCGACGACGCGCGCGCCCTGATGCGGGCCCAGAACGAGCCCGCCGAGATCGCCGTTCGCCTCGTGCGCGGCGAGATCGCCGGTCGGCCCGACCTCGAGATCCCGGGCGCCTGGATCGTCGAGCGGATCGACGACGAGGCTTTCGACGAGGGACGGATCTGGCCGCAGAGCCGCGGCTCGCAGCTCGCCGGCCTGTGCGTCGGCGCCGAGCCTGGCGAGCGCACGCTCGACCTCTGTGCGGCGCCGGGCGGCAAGGCGACGATGCTCGCCGGCGAGGTCGTGGCAGTGGAGGCCAACGAGGCTCGCGCGCGCGAATTGGCCAGGAACGCGCGCAGGCTCGGAGCGGCGCACGTCCAGGTCGTCCACGCCGACGGACGCGCCCTGCCACCGGAGCTCACGGGCTTCGACCGCGCGCTCGTCGACGCGCCCTGCTCAGGGCTGGGCGTGCTTGCGTCACGGCCGGATCTCCGCTGGCGCAGCCAGCCGCTGCCAGGGCTCCAACTGGAGTTGTTGCGCTCCGCGATCGAGCGCGTGCGACCTGGCGGCACCGTCACCTACGCGGTGTGCACGATCCACGCCGAGGAGAGCGAGGCCGTCGTCGACGCGGTCGGGCTCCCGTTCGACGACCTCGGCGCCGAGTGGCCCGCCTTCCGCCATGCCGCCCGGCCGGAGCTCCTGCAGACGCTGCCGCACCTGCACGGCACGTCGGGCTTCTTCGTCGCCCGGCTCCGTGTGCCGTGACCTCGTGTGACTGACACACGAGCCGCGCTCCACGCGCACCGTAAGATCGCGCGCGTGGGCTGGAACGACTGGATCCGAGGCGACGCCGAGATCGAGCCCTCGCTCTACGCCGCGGACTTCATGCACCTCGGAGCGCAGCTGGAAGCGCTGCTTCACGCGGGGTGCCGGATCTTTCATTTCGACGTCGGCGACGGGCACTTCGTCCCGCCGGTGACGATCGGACCGGTCGTGCTGCGCTCGATCGCCCCCGCAATCCACGCGGCCGCAGGCGTGCTCGACTGCCACCTGATGGTCACCGACCCGGCCCATCACTTCGAGGAGATGGCCGCGTCGGGGGCGGATTCCGTCACGTTCCACGTCGAGGCGACCGACGACCCCGCCGGCGTCGCAGCGGTGGCCCGGGCGCACGCTCTCGCCGTCGGTGTCAGCTTCAATCCGCGCACGTCGCCCGACGAGGCCGCGGTCTTCGCCCGCGAGGCCGGCGCCGAGCTCGTCCTCTGCATGAGTATCGAGCCCGGCTATTCGGGGCAGGCGTTCATGCCGGAGGCCCTGGAGCGGATCGCCCGGCTGCGCGAGCTCGTCGACGCCCCGATCCAGGTCGACGGCGGTGTCGGCGGCGCCAACGTGCGACCGATCCGCGCGGCGGGGGCGAGGTTGCTCGTAGCGGGGGCGTCGGTGTTCGGGGCCGGGGATCCGGCGGCCGCCTACCGGCAGCTCGCCGAGCTTGTGGCATGAGCCTGGAGCGGGCGCTCCAGCTCGCAGCCGCCGCAGGTGGTCGTGCGTATCCGAAGCCGACGGTCGGTGCCGTCGTCGTCGCGGGCGGTGCGGTCGTGGGCGAGGGCACGACCGAGGAGGGAAGTGCCGGGCGGCACGGAGAGGTCGTGGCGCTGGAGGCCGCCGGCGACCGCGCCCGCGGGGGCACGCTCTACGTGACGATGGAGCCGTGCGCGCACCACGGCTCGACGCCGCCCTGCGTCGACGCTATCGTCGCTGCCGGTATCGCCCGCGTCGTCGCCGGCTCCCGCGACCCGAACCCCGAGGCCGCGGGCGGCTTGGAGCGCCTGGCGGCGGCGAGGGTCGAGGCGGAGGTGGAGGACTCCTTCGAGGCCAGGCGTCAGAACGAGGCCTGGCGGACCTGGGTCTCGCGCGGGCGGCCGTTCGTGACCTACAAGGCGGCGGCGACCCTGGATGGACGCGTCGTCGTCCCGGGCGAGCGCTGGGTCACAGGCGAGGCGTCGCGACGCCTCGTGCACGAGCTGCGCGCTGCCTCTGACGCCGTCGCCGTCGGGATGGGCACCGTGCGGACCGACGATCCGCGCCTCGACGCCCGGGACGTGGCGGTGGTGCGCCAGCCGCGGCGGCTGGCATTCGGTCGTGGCCCGTTGCCCGACGGCTCCGAGCTCGAGCTGCGGAGGGGCCCTCTCGCCGAGGAGCTGGCGGCACTCGCGGCCGAGGGCGTGCAGTCGCTCCTGCTCGAGGGCGGGCCCACGCTCGCCACCGCCTTCCTCGCCGAGGCTCTGGTCGACAAGCTGCTCGTCTTCGTCGCGCCTGTTGTATCTGGGTCCGGCCCGCGGATGCTCGGCGACCTGGCCGAGCCGCGTCGCCTCACCCACGTCACGAGCCGCCCGGTGGGCGAGGACACCCTGTTCGAGGCCTACCTCAACGAGCCCTGACCGGGCGCTCGGCAGCCGGCAGCGACTCCTCTCGCACGCCGTCGTCCTGGACTCCCCACGCCAGGCAGCTGAAGCACGGCGCGCAGCCTCGCCATCGCTAGCCTTGCCGGGTGTTCACCGGGATCGTGCGCGAAGTCGGCCGCGTCGCGTCCGTCGAGGGCGGGACGCAGGGCATCCGGTTGGCCGTCACCGCGCCCAAGACTGCGCCGGGGACCGGGCTCGGCGACTCGATCTCCGTCAACGGCGTGTGCCTGACCGCAGAGGGGGTCGAGGGCGAGCACCTCGCGTTCCACGCCGTCCCGGAGACGCTGCACCGCACGAGTCTCGGCGGTCTGGGCGTCGGGGACGACGTGAATCTCGAGCCGGCCCTCCGTGCCGGCGATCCCATGGGAGGCCACGTCGTGCAGGGTCACGTCGACGGGGTGGGGACCGTGCAGTCGGTCGAGGCCGAGGGCGAAGGGCTTCGCGTCTTCGTCGCAGTGCCCGAGTCGGTGCTGCGCTACTGCGTGGAGAAAGGCTCGATCGCCGTCGACGGCGTCTCGCTCACGATTGCCGAGCTGGCCGACGACGCCTTCGCCGTCGCGCTCGTGCCGCACACTCTCGACGTCACGACGCTCGGGCGCCTCGCTCCGGACCGGCGGGTCAACGTGGAGGTCGACGTTCTCGCGAAGTACGTCGAGCGCCTCCTTCCCAAGGCGTGACCGGCGCAGGGCTACGATGAGACCGTGACCGCCGACCGAGCCGCAGACGAGCCGATCGAGGTGACGCCGAACGAGCAGAATCGCCGCGGCCTCGAGCCCAAGCATGAGAAGCCGGGGCACGCCATCGGGTCGAAGGTTCATCATCAGCGCGTGCAGATAGAGCCGCAGGGGCGGGTACGAGTGAGCGCGGGTGGTGGACAAGAGTGAGCGACCGTTTCGAGGAGGAGCGGTTCGACCCCGAGCGGCTGCGCCGCCTGCAATGGAACGGTGAGGACGAGTCCGTGCCGGAGCTCGGCACCACGGAGCCGGCGATCGAGTCAACCGCCGCCGTCGAGCCCGAGGTGGAGCTCGGGGTCGAGGAGGCCGCTGCCGCCGACCTCGACGCCGCGACCGAGAACGTGTTCGAGGCCTGGCCCGTCTCCGAGGAGGACGTGCTCCTTCCAGCTGAGCCCGTCGAGGAGATCGAGCCGGCCGAGGTCGCGACCGCGACGGAGGTCGAGGTAGCGGGCGCCGTCGCACCTGCCGCGCCGGCTGAGCCCGCCGAACCGATCGAACCCGTCGAACCTCCCGAGCCGGAACCGCGGGAGCATGCGCCCGGCGAGCTCGTCGTGCCGCCGGGCTTCGCCGTGCTCGAGGGCGAGCCGCACGGCGGGCGTCGTTCCGTCGGGGTCGTCGTCGCTCGCTTCAACGGCGACGTGACGACACGTCTCCTCGAGAGCGCGCTCGCCGAGCTCGACGCGCGCGGCGTCTCCCGCGAAGCGGTGACGGTAATGCCCGTCCCCGGAGCCTTCGAGCTGCCGCTCGCAGCGATGGCGCTCGCGAAGACGCGCCGCTTTGCCTGCATCGTCGCGCTCGGTTGCGTGATCCGCGGCGACACCCCTCATTTCGACTATGTGGCCTCGGAGGCCGCGTCGGGGCTCCAGCTCGCCGCGATCGAGACCGGCGTGCCGGTGGCCTTCGGCGTGCTCACGCTCGAGAGCCCAGATCAGGCGGAGGAGCGGGTCGGAAAGGGCGCGGAGGCCGTCGTCACCGCGCTCGAGATGGCGGACGTGTTCGCCCACCTCCGCGCCGCCGCGTCGCGGTAGGCACGAGAGAGCTCACGCCGGGGGCACGGAGTACGTTTCGCTACACTCCGCAGCCGCATGTCCAAGGTCTGCGCCATCTGCGGGAAGAAGCCCTCGTTCGGCAACAACCGGAGCCACTCCATGGTGGCGACGAGGCGGCGCTTCGACCCGAACCTGCAGCGCGTTCGCGCCGTGATCGACGGCAAGGCGGTTCGTGCCTACGTCTGCACGAAGTGCCTCAAGGCCGGCAAGGTCATCAAGGCCGTCTAGCAGCGCCTCCGCCGATAGCTCCCACGGTCGACTAACCTCGGCGCCGTGGATCACGTCGTGCGGGAGACCGAGCTCGGTCGCATCTCAGTCTCCTCGGGCGCCGTCAGACAGATCGTCGTTCACGCGCTCGCCGAGACCTACGGCGTCGTCGGTCGGTCGAGCCGGCGGGGGCCGTTGCGGCTGGTGAGCCGAGGCTCGAGAGGGGTCACCGTGAAGGGCGCCGACGGTGGTCTCGCCCTCGATCTCCACGTGATCGTCGAGTACGGCCTCAACCTCGCAGAGGTGACCGCGGGCGTGCGCGAACGCGTGACGTACGAGGTGGAGCGGATGACCGGGATCCCCCTGGTGGCCCTCGAGATCCACGTCGACGACGCGCGGAGATCCGACTGATGGATCTCGACCGCGCCCGCTCGCTCGCGCGCTCGGGCCTCGCGAACCTGGAGCAGCACCAGCGGCGCCTCAACGCGCTGAACGTCTACCCGGTGCCGGATGGCGACACCGGGACGAATCTCACGCAGACCGCGCGTGGGATCGTGGCGGCGCTCGACGCCTCCACGGCCGAGACACCCGGAGAAGTCGCCGAGGAGCTTCGCAAGGCGGCGCTGATGGAAGCGAAGGGGAACAGTGGAGTGATCTTCAGCCAAATCGTGCGTGGCCTGGCGGAGGTGATCGGCCAGCACGACCACGTCGACGCGCCGGTGCTGGCCGACGCTCTCCGTGCTGCCGCCACCCGGGCGTATCAGGGAGTGGAGCGTCCCGTCGAGGGCACGATGCTCACGGTGATCCGCGAGATGGCCGAGGAGGCCGAACGGAATCAGGTGCAGAAGCTCCAGGTCGCAGACGCGCTCGAGGCTGTCGTGCGGCGCGCCGACGACGCGGTGGAGCGCACGCCGGAGGCGCTCGCCGTGCTACGCGAGGCGGGCGTGGTCGACGCTGGCGGCGCCGGGCTGGCCGAGATCTTTCGCGGCGTCCACGCCGGTCTCGTGGGCGGCCCGCTCCCGGCCGCGCCAGCTGAGCTCGACGAGCTGAGCGACGAGGCGATCCATCAGGAGCAGTCGCGTTACCGCTTCTGCACCGTCTTCGTCGTCGAGGGCGAAGGGCTCGACCGGGAGCTGCTCCACGACGACCTCGTTCGCCTGGGCGACTCCCTTCTGATCGTCGGCGACGATCGCCTGGTCAAGGTGCACCTCCACACCGACGCACCGGAAAACGCGCTCGCGATCGGGCGCGCGGTCGGTGTCGTCCACGCTGGGCGGGTGGAGATCGGCGACATGCACGAACAGTCGTCCGAGCGCGAGGACTGGCTCTCGCGCCTGCGGCGGGCCTCTTCGGCGCCACCCGCCACGACCGGGCTCGTCGCGGTCGCGGCAGGCGACGGCAACCGGGCGGTCTTCGAGGACGAGGGCGCGAGCATCGTGATCGACGGCGGCCAGACGATGAACCCCTCGGTGGGGCAGATCCTGGAGGCGATCACGGCCGTCAACTCCGATGCCGTGATCGTGCTGCCGAACAACAAGAACATCCTTCTCGCCGCAGAAAACGCCGCCGCCGAGTCGACGAAGGAGGCGCGCGTGATCGCCACGTCCTCGGTCCCGCAGGGGGTGGCGGCGGTCTTCGCGTTCGACGACCAGCGCGGGATCGACGAGAACGTCGAGGCGATCCGCGCCGCGATCTCGGGTGTCGTCACCGGGGAGGTGACCGTGGCCGCTCGAGAGGCGCGGGTCGACGGCCTGGAGGTCGTCGAGGGCGACTGGCTCGGCCTCGTCGACGACCGCGCCGTCGCTACCGGTCCGGACCTCTGGCAGGTTCTCGACGCCGTCGTCGAACGAGCCGTCTCCGACGGGCGGGAGCTCCTCACCGTCTTCACGGGCGAGGGCGCTCCACCCGCCGACGAGATCAGCGAGCATCTCCGCCGCGTTCACCCAGGGATCGAGGAGCCCACTGTCCTCCCCGGCGGGCAGCCCCACTACCCGCTGCTCCTGTCGGCAGAGTAGCGCCGTGGCACTGCGGCTCCTCCTCGTCGAGGACAACGAGGTCTACCGCTCCTCGCTCGAGGCGGTGCTCGACCTGCAGGCCGGCCTCGACGTCGTCGGCGGCGTCGCCGATGGATCTGCCGCCGCCGAGGCGTGCCGCGAGCTGTCCGCCGACGTCGTGTTGATGGACGTACGCCTGCCGGGGCTCGACGGCGTGGCGGCGACCGCGGCGGTGCGGGAGGCGTGCCCGGCCGCGGCGGTGGTCTGTCTCACGGCCGAGGCGACGGCGGCAGAGCGCGATGCAGCTTTCGCCGCCGGCGCCGCGGAGCTGATCGAGAAGGGCCGCCCGGTCGAGGAGCTGGTCGCGGCGATCCACCGTGCGGTGGAGAATGCAGAGCCGTGACGCTCACCCTTGACAACACCGCCATCGTGCTGGACTCGACCTCGGACTTCCCCGAGGCCCAGGAGCGGTTTCCGAACATGCGCATCGTGCCGCTGTACGTGATCTTCGGCGACGAGCGCTTCCGGGACGAAGTCGACCTGTCGCCGGACGAGTTCTACGCGAGGCTCGCCGCCGCGCCGGCGCTGCCGACGACATCGCAGCCGACGCCGCAGGACTTCCTGGACGCGTACGGCGAGCTCGCGGGCCACGGCTTCGAGCGCATCTACTCGCTCCACCTCTCGGCCAAGCTCTCCGGCACGTTTCAGTCGGCGGCGCTGGCCGCGAACGAGCTCGGTGGCGAGCGCGTGCGGCTCGTGGACACCGAGACCGCGTCGCTCGCGGTCGCGATGCTGGCGCTCGCCATCCAGCGCCGGCTCGCGCGCGGGACTACCGACGACGAGATCGCCGCCCTGATCGAGCACTTCAAGGCCACGAACGGGGTCGTCTTCACCGTCGGTACGCTCGAGTACCTGCAGAAGGGCGGCCGCATCGGGCGCGCGCAGGCGTTCGCCGGGACGCTGCTCAACGTGAAGCCGATCCTCGGCGTCGAGGACGGGGTGATCGCGCCGATCGCACGCGTGCGGGGCCGGCAGAAGGCGCTCGAGGAGTTCGCCAAGGTCTTCACGGCGGGCACCGAGGACCGGGAAGGGCTGCGCGTCTCGATCGCCCACGCGAACGCACCCGAGTGGGTGGACGTCCTCACCGATCTCGCGCGCAAGACGCGCCCCAAGGCGGACGTCGAGCTGGTCGAGAACCTCGGCGCCGTCGTCGGCACCCACGCGGGCCCGGGCGCCGTCGGCTTCTTCTGGCTCCAGGACTGAGCCCGGCTGAGTCGCTCGTCGACCCGCGGCCGCTCGCGGGTCAGTCGTCCTCGTCGGCGCCGGCTTCGTCGTCCGGCATCGGCGTCGTCGTCGGCGTCGTAGCCGTCTCCACGGGCACGGTAGGTCGGAGGGCCCGGTCGATCGCCACGACGGGCCGCAGGCGGCCCACCGGGTCGTTGCGCTGTGTGGCGAGACCGAGGAGCACGAGGTTCGCCGCGAGCGCCCCCGCCACCGCGAGGGCGGCGAGGGCGAGAGCAGCGGCCAGGCGGCGGCGCGTCACGGCAGCAGCGTAGAGATGCCGGAGACGCTCACGCTGCCTTCTCCAGCGGGCTCGAGGTGATTGCCCCCATCGGGCAGCAGAGAGCCATCTCGGCGGCGACTGGATCGTCGGTCTCGGTCACGCGTGGCGCGGCGAGGCCGTCCGGATCGAGCAGGACGAGGTGCGGGGCGAGGCGCTCACACGTGCCGAAGCCGCTGCACTGCGACCGGTCGATCTCGAGGCGGTACGTGGTCATGTCGTTCTCCTTTCACGGGACGGGAGCGGGCGGGCGAGCGCGCGCCAGGCCGTGGCTGCGGCGACCGTTCCGACGGCGCCGGCGTAGAGGCCGGTTGCCCACGGCTGACCGCTGTCCGATCCGGCGGCGAGGCCGTGCACGGTCGCGGCCGCGAAGACGGCGTACGTCAACCAGTGCAGCCGGCGCCAGTTCCGGGCGCCGATCCGCTTGAGCAGCGGGAACGAGACGGCGATCAGCAGCATCAACTCAGCCGCCACGACGCCGACCGCCGTCCAGACCGGACGGTAGTCGACGAGTCCGGGGACGAACAGGCCGAGCGGCGACACGTGGACGGTGGCATCGAGGACCAACGCTGCGCCGTGCAGGCCGAGCGCGGCGAGGGCGGCGACGGCCAGTGAGCGGTGCACGTCGACGACGGAGGCCGTGCGGAGCGCGCGGCCGAAGGGCCTGGACTTCAGCACGAGCCCGGCGAGCACGGAGGCCGTCAGTAGCACGTAGGCCGTCAGGCCAGCGGCGCGCGCGAGCAACCAGAAGGTGGGGTCGTGCGTCATCAGAGGCCTCCGGCCAGGACGACGCGCCCATCGGCCAGCACGAGCACGCGCGGCACGTCGACGTCGGCGCCGAGAAAGACGGCCTTCGCCAGCACCTCGGCCTCCACCGCGTCCGGGGCGACGACGGTCACGCGCCGAAACGCCGCCGCGGCGGGAAGCCCCGTCGACGGGTCGATCAGGTGATGGCACTCCTCGCCGCCGCGCGTCCAGCGGCGGCGGTCGATGCCCGACGTGGCCATCGCCCCCCGGGACAGCTCGAGCGTCAGCTCCTCGCCGACCCCGACGGGCCACGCGCCGCCGCGCACCGCGAGGTCGCCGCCGGCGTTGACGAGACACGAGCCCGCAACGGCGAGCACCTCGGACGCGCGCTCGACGGCGTACCCCTTGGCGATGCCCCCGAGGTCGAGGTGCGTTCCGGGCGCCAGGCTAATCTCGTCGGCTTTCACCTGGACGCCGCCGCCGCAGCGCGCGCCGGCCGACGCCCGCGTCGCCGTTGCCGGGGCGATCAGCTCGAAGCTGCGGTCGTAGCCGGCGGCGACCACCGCATCGTGCACCGTGGGGTCGAAGCGGCCGCCCGTGCGCTCGCGCGCGTCGAGGGCGAGCTCGACCACGCGCGCCAAGTCGGGCGAGCAACGGAGCGAGCGCTCCCGGTTGAGCAGGGAGAGCTCCGAGTCCGGCCGGAAGCGGGAGAACACGGCCTCGAGTCGCTCGAACTCGGCTCGAGCCGTCGCGAGCGCGCGTTCTGCTGCCGGCCCTGCATCTGCCTCGAGCAACAGCTCGACGTCGGTCCCCATCGCGGCGAACGTCTCTCGTAGCATCACGACGTCCTCGTCGACACAAGCGGCGGGAGCGTGATCACGCGTACGCGAGGCGGCGCCGTTGGCGCCGGCGTGGCACGCGCGAGCGCGCGGCGTTCGGCGAGAGCGGCGCGGTATGCCGCCCACCGAACGGCAACGAGCTGCGCTGCGGCCGCCGCCTGACGCTCGATCCGGGCCTCCCGCTGCCGGAGCGCGGCCACGCGGGGATCGGTCGCCGTGGAGGCCCACGGCCGCGCCGCCACGGTCGCCCAGAGCACGAAGAAGACGAGCAGCGACAGCCCGACGACGTAGATGCGCCCTGCAGGGCTAGTCATCGCTGCCCTCGTTGTGGTCGTGCTCGCCGTGCTCGTGCTCCTCGTGCTCGCCATCGTGAAAGGCGTTGACGAGGGTCGGCTGTGCTCGCCGCACGATCACCCGCTCGGGCGCCGCGAGGGTCGCGGGTGGCTTCGCCAGCGGCGGGAGTGAGGGAGGACGTTTCGCGGCGGCCAGGCGCACCCGGGCCTCGGCCCGGTCGAGCGCCGCGGCACGCGCGGAGAGCGCGGCCGGCGTAGGCGGTGCGGCCGCCTGCCCGAGCTGCGTCGTGCGGGTCGCCGCGAGCACCCCCGCGACGGCGGCGGCGCCGAGCATCACGCTGGCCGCGGCGATGTGTCGTCTGCTCATGGGATCACCTCCATCGGAGTCGTGATCCGACCGTACGCGGGGCTCCTGCAAGCACGCACCCCCCGAGCGCCAAGAAAGGCAAAGCGACGGCAAAGACTCGCTGGAGCGGCCAGACCCCTGCCTACGATGACGCTGTGCGCCTGCTGATCGTCGAGGACGAGGACGCGATTGCCGAGCCGCTCGCCGAGGGGCTTCGGCGGGAGGGCTTCGAGGTCGAGCGGGTGGCGACGGGAGCGGAAGGGATCGAGCGAGGGGCAGCCGCAGACCTCGTCCTGCTCGATCTCCGGCTCCCCGACCTCGACGGCTACACCGTGTGTCGTGAGCTGCGGTCGCGTACCGAGGTCCCGATCATCATCGTCACCGCGAAGGGTGAGGAGGTCGATCGCGTGGTCGGACTCGAGCTCGGGGCCGACGACTACGTCGTGAAGCCGTTCGGAGTGCGCGAGCTCGTGGCGCGCATTCGCGCCGTCTCGCGCCGGACCTCCGCTCGTCCCGGTGTCCACCTCCTCCGCTGCGGGGGGATCGAGGTGGACACGCGGGCGCGCCGTGCACGCATCGACGGTCGTGAGGTCGAGCTGACTCCGAAGGAGTTCGACCTCCTGGCGGCACTCGCAGCGCAGCCCGGCGCCGTCGTCTCCAAGCAGAGGCTGCTCGAGGACGTCTGGGGCGGGACCTGGTACGGCGCGGCGAAGACCGTCGATGTCCACGTCGCCTCACTACGCCGCAAGCTCGGCGATCCCGGGCTCGTGGAGACGATTCGTGGCGTCGGTCTTCGGCTGCGTCCGTGAGCCGCCGGATCCTGCTCGCGTACGTGTCGCTCACGGCGGTCGTGCTCGCCGTGCTCGTGATCCCGCTCGGGGTGGCCAACGCGCGCAGCGAGCGCCGGGATCTCGAGGCGAAGGTGGAGCGAGACGCGCAGGCGGTGGCGTCGATCGCCGAGGACACTCTGGAGAGCGGCGATCCGGCACTCGTGCCGGCGCTCGAACGGATCGCCGTCGACTACTCGAACCGGACGTCGGGCCGTGTGGTCGTCGTCGGCCGGGAGGGAGTCTCCGTCGTCGACGGCGAGGGACAGCCGGGACGCTCCTTCGCCTCGCGCCCCGAGATCGCGGCTGCGCTCCGAGGCGAGATCGCCGTCGGGATACGCCGATCCAGGACGCTGGGTGTCGGGCTCCTGTACGTCGCCGTGCCGGTCGCGTCGGGCGGCGTGGTGCACGGTGCCGTGCGCGTGACGTACCCGACGTCGACGCTCGACGAGCGCGTGCGGCACTACTGGCTGTTGCTCGCCGCCGTGGCGGCGGTCGCGCTGGGCCTCGCTGCCGCTCTCGGCATCTGGCTGGCGCGATGGGCGTCGCGGCCGCTCGTACGCCTGGAAGGGGCGGCAGTCGTCGCCGCCGAGGGCGATCTCGACGCACGCGCGCCGGTCGAGGGGCCGCCGGAGGTGCGGTCGGTGGCGATCGCGTTCAACGAGATGGTGGCGAGGCTCGACGGGCTGGTAACGACGCAGCGGGCGTTCGTCGCAGACGCGTCTCACCAGCTGCGCACGCCCCTGACGGCGTTGCGGCTCCGGCTCGAGAACCTCGAGCGCGACGTGGCGGCAACCGGGAAGGCCGATCTCGAGGCAGCAGTGGCCGAGGTCGGGCGACTATCCGGCCTCGTCGACGGGCTCCTCGCGCTCGCGAGAGCCGACGCGGGGACGGCGCATCCCGAGCGACTGGACCTCGGCCCCCTCGTCTCGTCTCGCGTTGAAGCCTGGACGGCGCTCGCGGACGACCGCGAGATCCGCCTGGGGCTGACCATGCAGCGGGTGCCTGCCATTCGAGCCGTTCGCGAGCGCGTGGAGCAGACCCTCGACAACCTCGTTTCGAACGCTCTTGCGGTCGACGCCGAGCACGTGGAGGTCTCTCTCGGACTGGTCGGCGACGCCGTCGAGGTGGTGGTCCGGGACGACGGCCCGGGCCTGTCGGATGACGACAAGCTGCGTGCCTTCGACCGTTTCTGGCGTCGGGGGAAGGGCTCCGGGTCTGGTCTCGGCCTGGCGATCGCCAGGCGGCTCGTGGAGGCTGACGGAGGAACGATCGTCCTCCGGGACGCACCCGGTGGCGGGCTGGAGGCCGTGGTTCGCTTCGCAGCCGCGACAGGCCGCTGACTGCTCCCGTCGCGGCCACGTCCGGACACCGCCTCTACACTCGATCACGGTGCCCAGTTCGCGATTCGTCAGACGCGAACGACCTCATGGCCGCGTCCGCTAGCGCAGCGACTCCGATCCGGCTCCCGGTCGGCTTCGGCGACGTGGGTCCGCCCCCGACTTGGCCGCGACCCCGCTCGGCGCCGCGCCCGGGACGGCTCGAGCTGGGGGTCGACACGTTGCCGGGAGTCGGGCCCGCCGTCGCCCGCAGGCTGAGGAAGCTCGGCCTCTCCACCGTCGGCGACGTGCTCGCCCACCGCCCGCGCCGCTACGAGGAGCCGGCGCCGGCCCGGACGATCGCAGAGCTCTTCGGCGAGGAGGAGGCGGTTCTCGACGTCGCCGTGCGGCGCACGTCGGGCAGGCGCGGCCGCGGCCGCCTCCACATTCTCACCGCGAACGTCGCCGACGCGACGGGCGAGATCCGCGCCACCTGGTTCAACCAGCCGTGGCTGGAAGGCAGGCTGCAGCCGGGCACGAGGGTTCGCCTGCGCGGTCGCCGGAACCGCTTCGGCTTCGCCGTCGAGTCGTACGACCTGGGCGACGAGCCGACGGAGACGGCCGACTTCGCGCCCGTCTATCCGGCGAGCGAGGACCTGTCACAGAAGCAGCTGCGCTCTGTAGCCGCCGGTGCGCTGGCGTCGGCGGGAGCGGGCGGCGACCTCCTGCCCGGGGCGCTCCGCGCCGCCGAAGGGCTGCCCCTCCGCGCCGACGCCCTGGTCGCGCTCCACCGCCCTCGCTCCCCCGAGGAGGCGGAGGCGGCCCGCCGCAGGCTCGCCTTCGAGGAGCTCGTCGTGCTGCAGCTCGCGCTGCGGCGGCGTGCCGCCGAGCGCGAGTCCGCGGTCGCAGCGGCGCTCGCGGCGCCCGGCGAGCTCGTCGCCCGCTACCGCGAGGTGCTCCCGTTCGTGCTCACCGCGGCGCAGGAGCGGGCGATGGACGAGATCGACGCCGATCTCGAGCGGACGATCCCCATGCAGCGTCTCCTCCAGGGCGACGTCGGCGCCGGCAAGACCGTCGTCGCGCTGCACGCGCTCCTGCGGGCGGTCGAAGCCGGGCGCCAGGGGGCGCTGATGGCCCCGACCGAGACGCTCGCCGAGCAGCACTTCCTCACGATCGAGGGCCTGTGCGCCGACCTGGGGATCCGCGTCGCGCTGCTCACCAGCTCGCTCACCGCGCGCGAGCACGCGAACGTGCGTCAGCTGATCGCATCGGGCGACGTGCAGATCGCCGTGGGGACACATGCCCTGATCCAGCGCGAGGTGGAGTTCGCCGACCTCGCAGTCGCCGTCGTCGACGAGCAGCACCGCTTCGGTGTCGAGCAGCGGAGCGCCCTGGCGGAGAGTCGCAGCCCGCACGTCCTGCACATGACGGCGACGCCGATCCCGCGCACGCTCGCGCTCACCGTGTACGGCGATCTGGCGGTTTCCGAGCTCGACGTCCTCCCGGCCAGTCGCCGGCCGATCGTGACCGCCTGGGTGGCAGAGGAGCGGAGCTCCGAGGCCTATCAGCGCCTACGACGCCATCTGGACGACGGCCGGCAGGCCTACGTCGTCTGCCCGCTGATCGAGGCCTCCGAGACTTCGGTGGCGCGCGCGGCCGAAGCGGAGGCCGAGCGGCTCCGCACGAACGAGCTGCGCGGCTACCGAATCGGCTGCCTGCACGGGCGGCTCCGTGCGGCCGACCGGCGGGCCCTGATGGCGTCCTTCAAGGCGGGCGAGCTGGACGTCCTCGTCGCGACGACCGTGATCGAGGTCGGGGTGGACGTTCCCAACGCGACGATCATGATCGTGCAGGAGGCGGATCGCTTCGGCCTCGCGCAGCTCCATCAGCTGCGTGGCCGGGTCGGGCGCGGCGCCAAGCAGAGCTACTGTCTGCTCGTCTCGCGGGCACGAGAAGAGCTGACGGAGACGGCGATCGAGCGACTCGAGGCGCTGGTGGAGACGACGGACGGCTTCGAGCTCGCCGAGCGCGACCTCGAGCTGCGTGGCGAGGGTCAGCTGCTCGGCGCACGACAGTCGGGGCTCACGGATCTCCGCTTCACCCGGCTGCGCGTCGACCGCGAGCTGCTCGAGCGCGCCCGCGACGCCGCCGCCGAGCTCGACGACGAGGGGCTGCTCGCCGAGACGGTCGACCGGCTGCTCGACGAGGGCGAGCACGTCGGCGACTCCTGACTCCCGAGCTGCAGCGGTCCCTCGCCCCGACGACGCTCGATCGCGCGGCGCGCTGCTCGGCGAGCTGCCTTGCACCACAGTGGTGCAAGGCCTCCGCCGCGGGTGGAGGCCGGCTGGAGCGACCGCCTGGCCGGGCTCAGATCAGCCCCTGGCGTGACGCCTCGGCCACCGCCGCCGCCCGCGAGGGCTGCCGCAGCTTGCGGCGCACGTTGGCGACGTGCCGGTGCACCGTGTGCGGGCTGAGCACGAGCTGCGAGGCGATCTCGGCGTCGCTCAGGCCGAGCGCGACGAGTGCGAGCACCTCCCGCTCGCGCTCCGAGAGCGGGCCGTCGCCGTCGCGAGCCGCCGGCGTCGCCGGCGCGGGTGCGCCGAGGAAGGCGGCGACGGCCCGGAGGACAGAGGCGCTGTCGCCGACCCAGGGGAAGTGGTCGCGTCCCTCGAACGGGACGAAGCGGGCGCCCGGGATCCGCGCCGCGAGCTCGCGGCCGAGCCGTGCGGGGATGGCGCGGTCGCCGCGGCGGTGGAGGACGAGCGTCGGCACGCGCGACGCGGCCGAGTCAGTCGCCGACGTCGAGCTCGTAGACGAGGCCGAGCCGCTCCGCGGCCTCGTCCGCGGTCGAGACCCGCTGCTGGTAGCGGGCGAACTCCTCGCGCGCCGGCGTTGTCGGCGTCTGGCATGAAGCACGTCGGCGAGCGTGCGCGAGCCGAGACCCCAGTGGGCGCGCACGAGCGCGACGAGGGAGTCGCGCACCTCGGCGCTCGAGAGCTCGGCGCCGTGCGCGTAGGCGCCGTACAGCACGAGCCGGTCGACGAGGTCCGGCCGCTCGGCCGCGAGCACGATCGACGCGCAGCCGCCGCACGAGATGCCGAGCAGCGCTCGCGGGTCCGCCGTCGACGTCCTCGATCACGGCGCCGCGACAGCGTCCGCCTCGGCCGTCCGCGTCGAGCAGCGGCCCGGGGCCGGAGAGGCCCATGCCGGGCCGGTCGAAGCGGACGACGGTGTGGGTGCGGGCGAGCTGTCTCGACGAACGACACGGAACGCCGGCTGCGCCCACATCAGCTCGAGGTGGCCGATCCACCAGCAGGGCAGCAGCAGCAGCGGGCCCTCGCCCGACGGTCGCGTACGCAACGCGGCCCGACCGGGTGTCGACGAAGCGGATCTCCTGCTCCACGCCTCGAGGGTACAACCGCCTTGCCCATCCGGGCCATCCTCCGAGATGGCCAGTACGGGCGAGGCGGCGGCGGCGCTCGCTGGCGTGTCGCAACGGTGGAGAGCCGACGGATCCGCCGCTGCCGCGGCGAGCGCTCGAGCTCACCGCATGGCGGCGCCATCCGGCGCGTCCTGCCAGCCGCGCTGCCGAGCGGAGCTCGAGCTCGTCCCGTGGCCCGAGGTCTTCGCGGGCCTGGGCGAACGCTCGCGGCGGCTGCGCTGTGCCTCGGCCCAAGCGCTCGCGGCTCGCCGCCGCGGGCGTCGGCAGGCTGCTCGCGGACGGAGCTGCGCGAGGTCGCCCTGCGCAGCGGTCTCACGCACCTGACCGCGACGGTCGCCTGCGGCAACGCTGCGGCCGTGGCACTCGTCCGGCGCTGGGGAGGCCGGTCGAGATGCGCATCGAGGACGGCGCCGATCCAGGCGTTCGTCGCGCTGTAGCCGACAGCGGGTCTCCACGGCCGTACGCTGCCCGCGTGCGGATCATCGCGGGCAGTCGCAAGGGCCACCGGATCACGGCGCCCAGGGGCGAGCAGACGCGCCCGACGGGCGACCGCGTGCGCGAGGCGCTCTTCAACCTGATCGGGCCCGGTCGACGACGCCGCCGTGCTCGACCTCTTCGCCGGCTCGGGAGCACTCGGGCTCGAGGCGCTCTCGCGCGGTGCCCGCCGCTGCGTCTTCGTCGAGTCCGACCGCTCCGCCTGCCGCGTGATCCAGGCCAACCTGGACAAGCTCGGGCTCCCCGGGGCGGTCGCCCTCTGCCGCGACGCGCTCGGGGTCGCGCGCGAGGAAGTGGCCGCCGGTCGGCGCTACGACCTCGTGCTCTGCGACCCTCCGTACGGCGAGTGGGAGGTGCTCGAGCCGCGCCTCGCCGAGGTGCTGCCACCGCTGCTCGCCGAAGACGGCCTCCTGGTCGTGGAGACGGACTCCCGCGCCGAGCCGACGCTTCCGCTCGACCTCGTCACGAGCCGCCGGTACGGTTCCGCCCGGCTCACGCTGTTCACACGATGATCACCGCTATCTGCCCAGGGAGCTACGACCCCGTCACGTTCGGGCATCTGGACGTGATCCGGCGCGCGGCTGCGATCTTCGACCGCGTCGTCGTCGGCGTCGTGCGCGAGCCGGGTCACAAGCAGGCGATGTTCACGGTCGAGGAGCGCGTCTCCTTCCTCGAGGGCGCCATCGTGGAGATCCCCAACGCGGTCGTCGACGTCTTCTCCGAGCTCGTGGTCGACTTCGCCCGCAAGCACCAGGCGAAGACGATGGTGAAGGGGCTCCGCGTGATCGCGGACTTCGAGTGGGAGTTCCAGATGAACCGGCTCAACCACCTCCTCGCCCCGGAGATCGAGACGATGTACGTGATGTCGAGCCCACAACACTCCTTCATCTCCTCGAGCGGCGTGAAGGAGATCGCGTCGTTCGGCGGCAAGGTGGACGAGCTCGTGCCCGAGGCAGTCGCGCGGCGCTTCCGCGAGCTCTTCCCGGATGGTCGTCCGGGCGCCCCCGTCAGCCCTCAAGAGTAGGATTCACGCCCATGGACGTCCTCGTTCTCATCGACAAGCTCGACGACCTCGTGCACAACGCCAAGGCGGTGCCGCTCACCGACCAGGTGCGGATCGACCGCGAGGAGATCTACGACATCCTCGATCAGATGCGCGCCACCATCCCCGAGGAGATCAAGCAGGCACGCTGGATCGTGAAGGAGCGGCAGGAGATGCTCGCGGAGGCGAAGCGCGAGTGCGACCGGCTGATCGGCGAGGCGCGCGAGCAGGCCGTGCGCGAGGCGTCGCAGACAGAGATCGTGAAGATCGCCGAGCGCCAGGCATCCGATATCGTCGAGGACGCGCGCCGTTCCGCGCGGGAGACCCGGCTCGAGATGGAGGACTGGGCGGACGGGATCCTCTCCACGCTCGAGGTCAACCTCGACAAGTTCCTCGGTGCGGTGAGACGAGGGCGCGAGCGGCTGCACGAGCGCTCCCAGGAGACCGTGGTCGCGGGCATCGGCCCTGTCGACCGCGACCTCCCCGGCGACGACGACAGCTACCTGTAAGACCAGAGACAGGTCCGGAAAGGCCCGCGGGCGGGCCCCTTCAGGGATCTTCGCGCGCGGCGGGAATCCGCTTCTGCGGATTCCCGCCGCTGCGCCCAAAAAGGAACTAGGGCCGAGCGAGCTTCACCTGCACGAGGCGCGAGGCCGCGACGCCGGCGAGCGCCGGGTCGCCCTTACGCGACGCCTTGACGAAGAACTGCAGTGCGTAGCCGTTTCGGAGCTGCGGGAAGTCGACCTCCGGCGTCACCTGGTACGTGATCGTGCCGTCCTGGGCCGTCAGCCCGTCGTTTCCCTCCGTCTGGGTCACGAGCGGCGTCGAGCGGAGCGAGACCACCGCCTCGCGCACGACGTAGCCGCGCGTGTCCTTCACGCGGATGCGCACCGTGATCGGCGCCGTGCGCGAGCGCACCGGAGTGGGGGTGAACGCGACCGAGTCGACGATGAGCCGCTGGTCGCTCGGCACGCTCGTGGCGGGGATCGAGATCAGCCCGCCGGGCAGCTGGATCGCACCCGGCGGAAGCGGCGCCTCGCCCTTGATCACCTTCTGGGTCGGGGCCGACGTCGCAGTGCGGTTGCCGAGATTGTTCGTCGCGCGGACGCGGATGCGCAGGGTGCGGTCGACGTCGGCGGTCTGGGGGCCGTACGTGTCGCCGACCTGGCCGGCGATGTCGAGGCAGTTGTTGCCGCTCGCATCGCAGCGGAGCCACTGGAACGCGTAGGAGATCGGCTGCTGCCCGCTCCAGAGGCCCGTGGACCCGGAGAGCGTCTGGAAGGTCGCAGCAGTCCCCGAGATCGCGGGCAGCTCGAGGCTCGCCGGCACCCCGGTCTGCGAGACCGCGACGACCGGCGTGCCGTTGGAGAGCGCGCTGTTCGCGCCGTCGGCATTGGTCGCCGTGACCCGCACCCGGATCCGGAAGCCGTTGTCGGCAGCGGTCAGCACCTGTGTCTTCGCGGTCGAGCCGGTCACGTTCTGGCAGTTGGCGGCGTTCGCGTCGCAGCGGAGCCACTGGTACGTGAACGTGATGCCCGCCCCGGTCCACGTGCCGTCGGTCGCGGTCAGTGCCTGGCCGACCACGGCCGAGCCGGAGATGGTCGGCTCGACGACGAGTGTCGGCGCGGCCTGGGTCCGGGCGGCTCCGCCGCTGGCGGCGACGAGCACCGCCAGCACGGCAGCGACGGTCGCGATGAGCCCGGCGAGGGCGGCGGCCGCCGGCCCGCGTCGCGAGAGGGAACGAAAGGTCATCGGTCGTTCCTCCTTGGAGAGGGTCCTGTCTGCACACAGGCTTCCACGCGTCCTGAAACCCGAACTCGATCCGAACGAAGTCCTTACGAGCCGTTACCCTCGAGCCATGACCCGCTTCCCGCTCCGCTCGCTCAGGCTGCGCTCCGGCGAGGAGCACCGGGACACGCTGCCGATCGCCTTGGAGTCGTTCCAGCTCGGCGGCGAGCGCTACCTGCCGGTGCCGGCGGAGGTTCCCTCCGAGCTCGTCGTGCAGCGCGCCACGGGAGGCGACGTCTTCCGCTTGCGCTTCGACGTCCGCGTGCACGGACCGTGTATGCGCTGTCTCCAGGACGCCGTCGTCGACCTTCCCGTGGACGCCACCGAGTACCAGGATGCCGTGCGCGGCGCGGGGGAGGAGCTCGAGAGCGAATACGTCTCCGACGACCAGCTCGAGCTGTCGGCCTGGGCGCGCGACGCGATCGCCCTCGCGCTGCCCGACCAGATTCTCTGCCGTCCCGACTGCGCCGGTCTCTGCCCGGTCTGCGGCAAGGACCTGAACGCCGAGCCGCACGCACACGAGGAGGCCGCGATCGACCCGCGGTGGGCAGCTCTCGAGAGTCTGCGCGAGCGCGAGTAACGTGGGCGTGGCGTTTCGGCGCCCGCTCATGACGGACTGAACGCATCTCGACGTCGTCGCCCACCAGGGCGCGTTCCCGTCCGTCAGGAGGTGTGCGTGAGGGTCTCACCCACGGTGCAGCTCGAGGAGGCGCTCGCGAGCTTGGGCGGCACGCTCGTCGTCGTCTCGCACGACCGGCGATTCCTTGAGTCCGTCGCGCCCACGCAAGCCATCTCGCTCTAGCTATACTCCGCAGCCGCTCATGGCCGTTCCGAAGCGAAAGACCAGCCCGTCCCGCCGCGACAAGCGGCGCGCTCAGCACGCGATCGAGGCGCCGCGCGTCAACGTCTGCCCCACCTGTGGGCAGCCGAAGCGGTCGCACCGCGTGTGCCCGAGCTGCAAGACGTACAAGGGACGCGAGATCCAGCCGCTCCGCACGCCCGCGCCTTAGCCGCGTCGTGACGTGCCGGGTCGCGGTCGACGCCCTGGGGGGCGACCGCGCGCCCGAGGAGATCGTCGCCGGCGCGCTCGATGCCGCCACGCCCGAGCTGCGACCGATCCTTTACGGCCCTCGAGGGCTCGACACGCACGGGCTCGACCACGTCGTCACGGAGGGCGCCGTGGCGATGGACGAGAAGCCCGCCGACGCGGTTCGGGCCAAGCCCGACTCGTCGCTCGTGCGCGCCGTCCGGGCCGTCGGCGACGGCGACGCCGCTGCTGTCGTGTCCGCCGGGAACACCGGCGCTGCGCTCGCCGCCTCGCTCGTGCACGTGAAGCGACTGCCCGGCGTCTTCCGCCCCGGCATCGCGGTCGTCATCCCCACCAAGCGCGGCCCGTCCGTGCTGATCGATGCAGGCGCGAATGCCGATGCGCGCCCCGAGCACCTCGCACAGTTCGCACACATGGGCGCCGTCTTCGCCGAGGAGATCCTCGGCGTCGACACCGCACGAGTCCGCCTGCTCTCGATCGGCGAGGAGCCGGAGAAGGGCAGCCAGCTCGTGCTCGAGGCCCACGGGCTCTTGCGGGACAGCGATCTCCGGTTCGAGGGGAACACGGAGGGCAGGACGCTGCTCGAGGGCGAGGCGGACGTCATCGTCTGCGACGGCTTCACCGGCAACGTGGCGCTGAAGACGCTGGAGGGGACGATCCGCACGGTGCTCGGCGCCTTTCGGACCGAGCTCGAGACGAACGCGCGCGGGAAGCTCGGCGGTCTGCTGATCCGGCCCGCCGCGAGTCGGCTGCGGGCCCGCCTGGACCCCGAGGAGTACGGAGGCGGCTACCTGCTCGGCCTGCGCGGCCTGGTCGTGATCGCGCACGGATCGTCCTCGCGCCGCGCGATCGCGAACGCGATCCGCATGGCAGCGCGCGGCGTCGAGCACGAGGTGGTCGACCGGCTTGCCGAGCGCCTGCCCGAGCGGCGCCGAGTTCTAGTAGATTCCCCGCCTCCGGTTGCAGATTCCGACGACGAGTGAGGTTCCGAACAGTGGCCGCATCCCGTGAAGAGGTCTTCGAGAAGGTCAAGTCCGCCCTCGGCGAGCAGCTCGGCGTCGACGAGAGCGAGATCACCGAGGACGCATCGTTTCAGGAGGACCTCGACGCCGACTCGCTCGACCTCGTCGAGCTGATCATGGAACTCGAGGATCAGTTCGGGATCAAGATCCCGGACGACGACGCTCAGAAGATCACGACCGTGGGCCAGGCTGTCGACTACGTCGTCTCGCACCAGTAAGGACGGAGGCGGCAGCGCGCCGCGGAGCCTCACGCAGCTGATCGAAGGGCTTCCGGTCGAGCGCCGCGAACACGTGTTCACGCACACGTCGTGGGCGCCGGACCGGGCGTCCTCGTACGAGCGACTGGAGTTCCTCGGCGACAGCGTCCTCGAGCTGGCGGTGGCGCGAGCGCTGTACGACCGCTTCCCTGAGGCATCCGAGGGGCGCCTGGCCAAGATCCGGGCGCACGTCGTCTCCCGGCAGAGCTGTGCCGCCGTCGCGCGCGAGCTCGGTCTCGGCAACCACCTGCTGCAGCGTGCGCAGGATGTCCCGGACGCCGAGCTGAGCCGCATCTCCCGCAGCCGCAACGTCCTCGCGGCGCTGCTCGAGGCGGCGATCGCCGCGGTCTACCTCGAGCACGGGTTCGAAGCGGTCGAGCGGGCGATCGTGGACGCCTTCGACGGGCGGATCGAGTACGCGCGCACCGGTCACATCGACTCCAAGACGGAGCTTCAGGAGGCTCTCGCCCGTAGCGGCAGGCAGGTGACCTACGTCGTGCTCGACGTCGAGGGCCCCGCCCACGACCGCCGTTTCGTGTGCGCCGCGATGATCGACTCCCAGCAGCTCGGCACCGGCAAAGGATCGACGAAGAAGGCTGCCGAGCAGGAGGCCGCGAGCGAGGCGCTCAAGGCGATCGGGGTGCTCGGCCGAACGGCCTGACCCAGAGGTCTACCGCGGTCCGCGCTCACGCGGCATGCTGCTTCGGCGGCACGGCACGAACACCGAGACCTCTCGCTGGTGCCGTGGCCCGTCAGGCCCCTGGACGTCCGCGCCGGTCGCGATACTGCGCGGGCGGTGCACCTGAAGAGCATCACGCTGCGCGGCTTCAAGTCGTTCCCGGATCCGGTCGAGGTGAAGCTCGAGCCCGGGGTGGCGGTCGTGGTCGGACCCAACGGATCCGGCAAGTCGAACGTGTCCGACGGGATCGTCTGGGCTGCAGGCTCGCTCACGCCGTCCGAGCTCCGCGCGGAGAAGCCCGACGACGTGCTCTTCGCCGGCGGCGGCGGCCGGCCGGCGGCCGACCACTGCGAGGTGGAGCTCCTCTTCGACAACGCGGACGGCGGCTTCGGCGAGCTCGACTTCTCCGAGATCGCGATCGCGCGGCGGCTCGTGCGCGGTGGCGAGGGGCAGTACCTCGTCAACCGCGCACCTGTTCGGCGCACCGATCTCGTGGAATTGCTGGCAGACGTCGGACTCGGCGGCTCGATGCACTCGGTCGTGAGCCAAGGGAAGGTCGACGCCGTGCTCGCCTCGAAGGCGGAGGACCGGCGCGCGCTCGTGGAGGAGGCGGCCGGGCTCGGCAAGTTCAAGCGGCGCAAGCACCGGGCGGAGCTCAAGCTCGCCCGCGTTGCGACCCAGGTGGAGCGCGCACGTGACGTCGAGGACGAGGTACGCAAGCGCCTCCGTCCCCTCGCCCTCCAGGCGACAGCGGCCGAGCGCGCCGAGAAGCTGGCAGTCGAGATCGCCGCGCTGCGCGCACGCCTCGCGCAACTCGACCTCGACGCCGTCGCGGAGCGCCGTGACGAGGCCGAGAACAGGCGCGACGCCGCGGCTCTGGGGCGGCGGAGCGTCGAGCAGAGGCTGACCGGGGTGCTCGAGGAGCGACAGCGCGCCGAGGACGAGCTTTCGGACGCGGCGGGGAAGCGAGAGGCGGCACTCGGCGGGCTATACCGCCTGCAGGGTGCGAGCGAGCGCCTCGCGCTGCGATGCGAAGCCGCGACTGGGGTGGAGGCTCAACTCTGCAGCGAGCTGGACGAGGCCCGGCGCGCGCTCGCGGGACGCGGCGACGCGGCGACCCAGGCGCTCGAGGAGGCGGCCCAGGCGGCTGCAGCGCTGGCGCGCGACGCCGCGCGCGAGAGCGGCCACGCGACGGAACGCGCCAGGCTCGCGCACGCGCGGCTCGCTGCATCGGCGCGCCGTGCCGCGCTCGAGGCCGACGGGCGGCTCGACGCGCTCAGAGCAGACCGGATACGCGTCGAGACGGAGTTTGCAGCCGAGGCCGGCGTGCGCGGCGGCGCGGCCGAGGCGCTGGTGGCGGTCGGTGCCGCGCGGGAGCGGCTGGCGCTCAGGCGCGAGTCCGCGGCCACACTTGGCGGCGAGCTACGCGCTGCCCTCGAGCAGGCGCGGGCGCTCGCCGCACGCGTAGGCCCATCTCGGGACGAGCTGGAGCAGGCTGCGAACGAGGCCGCGACGGCCGCCCGGGCCGCCGCCACCGAGCGGGACGACCTGGCCGAGCGCGCGCGCTCCGCACGGGAGCGGCTCGCGGCGCTCGAGCTGACGCTGGCGGAGCGCGAGGGCATTCCCCCGGCGGCCCGCGCGCTGGCCGAGAGCGGTGAGCGTCTCGCGCTCGCCGCCCTCGTCGTCGAGCCGGGGATGGAGCGCGCCGTCGCCGCAGCGCTCGGGCGTCGTGCCTCCGCGGTGCTGACAACTGATCCGCAAGCGGCGCTCGCGTTGCTGCAGCGGGCCCGTGACGAGGGCCTCGGCAGCCTCACCGTCGTCGCCGGGCGCGAGCCGCGCGACCTCGTCGCCGAGCTTCCCGTGGTGCCGCTCGCCGAGCTCCTCGACGCCCGCCGCCCCTCGGTCACCACCGAGGGCTTCGGCTTCGACCCTGGCAGCGGCGAGCTGTGGTTCGCCGGCGAGACGGCAGAAGCGGTGCTGCTGGAGATGGATGCGCGCCGGCGGGCGCTCGCGGACGAGGCCGCCGACCTCGACACGAGCGCGCGGAACGCCGTGCAAGCCGCCGCTGAGGCCGCCGCCCGCGCCGCCGACGCCGAGGAGGCCTATGCGGCCGTCGCACACCTGCGCGAACGCTCCCTCGACGCGGTCCTGCTCGGGCGTCTGCACGCCGCAGCTGCCGGGCTGGACGGGCTCTGCGCGCGGGCGGAACGCGTCGCAGCGCGCACCGACGCGCTCCTCGCCGCCCGCTCGGCCGCCGGCAGCGAGCGCTCCGGTCGCCTCGCCGAGGAGCTGAGCCGGCTGGGTGCGCTCGAGGCCGAGGCCCGGACGGCGGCGACCCAGGCAGCCGCGAGCGCCCAGGCGGCGGAGGTCGTCGTGGCCCGTCTCGGCGGCACATCCGCAGCTCCGCTCGGTGACGAGTTGCAGGACACGGACACGCTGCGCCGGGAGGCCGAGGGCCTGCTCCGTGCGGCGGAGGCCGCCGCGACCGAGGCCCGCGACGCCGCCGACCGGGCGCGTGCAGCCGAGACGGCGCTCGTGGAGCGCTCGCCGCGGTGGCCGGCGGCCGATCCCGACCTGCTCGCGCGCCTCGTCGGCGCCGCGAAGACCGTCGGCGACGGCCTCGATCGCAGCCGGGCGGTGGCGGCGCGGCTGGAGGCCCCGGTGCGCGCCCGGGCCGACGCCGGCGCGCAGCGTGCCTCTCAGCTCGGCGCCGACCTGCGCCGGCTCGGTGCGGCCGAGGTGGAGCTGCGCCAAGGGCTCGACGAGGTCTCGCAGCGTTGCACCGCCGTCGAGGTGGAGCTGGCGCGTCTCGACGCCGAGGCCTCGGAGGCACGGCGCCGTCTGGACGAGGCAGGCACCGACGAGCCTGCGGAGGGGGACGATCGCGACGAGCTCGCCGGCCGCGCCGAGCGCCTCGCCGCGCGCCGCGAGGCACTAGGCCGCGTCAACCCGCTCGCGCAGGAGGAGTACGAGGCCGAGAAGGAGCGGCTCGAGGAGCTCTCGACGCAGCGCGCCGACCTGGAGGAGAGCCTCGCCGAGCTCGAGAAGCTGCGCGGCGAGCTCGCCGACACGGTGCAGCGGCGGTTTGCGGAGACGTTCGAGGCCGTGGCGCAGAACTTCGAGGAGGTCGCCGCGACGCTCTTCCCCGGCGGCGAGGGCCGGCTACGTCTCGTGGAGCCCGAGGAGGAGGGCGACGCCGACCCCGGCGTGGAGGTCGAGTTGCGCCCCGCCGGCAAGAAGATCACGCGGCTGTCGCTGCTCTCCGGCGGCGAGAAGGCACTCGGCGCGATCTCGTTCCTCTTCGCGCTGTTCCTCGCGAAGCCGTGCCCGTTCTACCTCCTCGACGAGGTCGAGGCCGCCCTCGACGACACGAACATCGGCCGTTTCGTGGAGCTGTTGCGGCGCTACGCCGACCGTGCCCAGTTCGTCGTGATCACGCACCAGAAGCGGACGATGGAAGCCGCGGACGTGCTCTACGGCGTGACCATGGGGGGTGACGGGGTCTCGCAGATCGTCTCGCGACGCCTCCCGCGCGAGGACGCGCGCGTCGGCGCGGCATCGGCCTAGACCGCACGCTCGCCGGCTCACGCCGACGCGATCAGGTAGTGCCACTCGTTTTCGAGGCGATAGTCGCCGCTCGGGGTGCGATAGGGGGCGAGCGACTCGACGATCGCCGTCCGCACGGCGTCCCCGCCCGCGGCTTCGGCGACCACGGCGAGGCCCCCCGCAGCCAGCATCCCACGGGCCAACGCCTCCTCGTCCGGGTACGCGTACGCCCAGCAGTGTCGAAGGTGCTCTCCGTCGTGAGCCCGGCCTCGGTGGCCATCCCTTCCAGGACTCCGGTCTTCCAGAACTCGGGTGGCTGGCGACTACCAGGGGGCGCCCTGGCAGGAATGGCGTCACGGCGCGCTTCATCGCCTCCAGGTCGCAGCGCTCCGGAGGTCCAAAGACCTGGATCACGATCGGTGCGCCCGCCTTGGCCACCCGCCTGGCTTCGCGCAGCGTCGCGACCATGTCGGCGGCGAAGAAGAACGAGTTGAAGCCGGCGACGAGGTCGAAGACGTCGTCGCCATAGGGGAGGAACTGCATGTCGCCCACGCGCAGGTCGGCCGCGGGCACCCGGGCGCGGGCGATCTCGATCAGTGCCTCGGACGCGTCGAGGCCGAAGACACGCGCGCCTCGATCGGCCGTCGCGCGCAGGAAGACACCGAGCCGCAGCCGACTATGCACCGTAGCTATGTCAAGACCTGAGCTCAGCCTGTTCTCGTACGAGATCCTCGGTCTCGTCGGCCGGACCGGCGTCGGTGCGCACGACCTGCGGCGGTTCGCCCGGCGGGGCCGGATGCTCGACTGGGCGGGTGAGAGCCAGTACTACGTGGAGCCGAAACGGTTGGCGAAGCTCGGCTACCTGGACGGCCGAAGGGAGCCGGGTCAGACGCGCGAGCGGACCGTCTACACGCTGACCGACAAAGGGTTGCAGGCGCTCCGCGATTACGCCCGAACGCCGGTGCACTTCACACCCCTGAAGTCCGAGCCCTTGCTCCGGTTGCTGATCGCCGATCTGGTCGGTGAAGCCGTGACCCGCGAGAGTCTCGCCACCCTGCGGGACGACGTCGCCGACCTGTTCGCCCGACTCGACGAGGGCGAGGCGAGCGCGGAGACGCTGCCTCACCGGAGCAAGTATCTGCTGCTCGTGATCTCGTTCCTGCGCAGGCTGCTCGATCTGCACCTCGAACTGGTGGACGAGGTCGAGCGCGAGCTCTCAGCAGAGCAGCTGCAACCTGCCGACGCTGCCACCGAATAGCCTTTGCCCCGTGTCGAGAACCTGGGCGGAGCTGCTCGGCGACGAGGCCGGGCCCGAGGACGAGACGGAGCGAACCGGGTTCTTCTCGCGGTTGCGCGACTCGCTGTCGAAGAGTCGGCGCGCCTTGACCGCGGAGATTCTGGCCGCCGGCTTCGATCCAGGAGACGAGGCGGCCTGGGAGCGGCTCGAGGAGGCGTTGATCCGCGGTGACGTGGGTGTTCCCGCGACGGCCGAGCTGGTTCGCCGCCTCGAGGCGCGCGGGGACCTCACCGATCTCGAGGACGCGCTCGCGGACGAAGTCGAGGCGTTGTTCGGGCCTCCGCCGACGCTCGGCGTTCAGCACGCGCCTGCGGTCGTTCTCGTCGTCGGCGTCAACGGCACCGGCAAGACGACCACGATCGGCAAGCTGGCGCACCAGCTCCGGCGTCACGGTCGCAGCGTGCTGCTCGGCGCGGCCGACACGTTTCGCGCCGCGGCCGAGGAACAGCTCGAGATCTGGGCCGAGCGCGCCGGCGCCGACTTCGTCGGCGGCGCACGCGCGTCGGATCCCGCCGCCGTCGCGTTCGACGCGGTCGAGGCCGGCCGTGCCCGGGGCAAGGACGTCGTGGTCGTCGACACCGCCGGACGTCTTCACACCCAGGCCAACCTGATGGAGGAGCTCTCCAAGGTGCGCCGCGTGATCGAAAGTCGGATCGAGGGCGCACCGCACGAGACGCTCCTCGTCGTCGACGCGACGACCGGTCAGAACGGCCTGCAGCAGGCTCGCCTGTTCGGCGAGACCGCCGGTGTGACGGGCGTGGCGCTGACGAAGCTCGACGGCTCGGCGAAGGGCGGTGTCGCTGTCGCCATCGCCTACGAGCTCGGGCTGCCGGTGAAGCTCGTCGGCGTGGGGGAGGGGATCGACGACCTGCGCCCGTTCGACGCCCGCGACTTCGCGCGGGCGCTTGTCTCAGGGTGAGCGGCCGGGCGCTGCGCGTCCTCACCCGACCGCCGCCTTGAAGCGATCGACACACCTCCGGCACACTGGCACCGTGACGAGATCAGTGTCCGACACTGCGGTTCGTCGCTCGGAGCGGCTGGGAGCTCGACGGCGCGGTCGCCCGGCGTGAGCTCGCCGCCGCACGGGGTGCTCCGGGCGCTGGCGGACGTCGAACGCCTGGCCATCGCGGGATCTCTCGCCACTCGCCCCCAGACGGGAGGCGAGCTCGCAACCGAGCTCGACATCCCGTTGTCCCGGGTGCGTCGCCATCTGAACCGGCTGGCCGCGGTGGAGGTCGTCCGGCTCCAGGGCGATCGGCGGACGTACCGGCTCGATGCTGACACGTTGCGGGAGGCGGCTGTGCAGGTCGGTCCGTCACGGGAACCGGGCGTCGAGCCCGGCGACTCGGCAGATGAGAATGCCGTCATCCGCTCCTTCTTCCGCGGCGGGCGCCTCGTCGAGATACCGGTGAAGGGCTCGAAGCGGCGAGTCGTCCTCGAGCGGCTCGCGCTGGCCTTCGAGCCAGGCTTGAACTACCCCGAGCGCGAGGTCAACGCGATGCTGGGCGCGTTCCACGACGATGTCGCGTCGCTCCGCCGCCACCTCGTGGACGAGGGGCTCGTCGAGCGTGCGAACGGCGTCTACGTTCGCGTCGCGAGCCGCTGAGTCGCGCCCCACCGGTCGGCCGGCTCACCGGCGATTGGTGATCGGCCCGTTTCGTGCTCGAGCACCGCCTGTTGCCGATCACCCGATGGTCACCCGGCAACGTGATCGCGAGCTGGAATCGCGTGTGCCGCCGGGCGACTTGCTGATCCAGGAACCGCCGCACGAACTCGTGCCTTGCAATCGCTCAGGATTTCCATTCCTGCGATGTCGTGCGGCGCAGTCTGCGGCTCGTCACGCCGGTACGCTTTGGCGACGATGTTCGACACGCTCGGCGACAGGCTGCAGGCCACGCTCGGTCCCCTCGGCCGCAAGAATCGGCTCGACGAGGAGACGGTGTCCAAGGCGATCCGCGAGATCCGCCTGGCGCTGCTCGAGGCGGACGTCAACTTCGAGGTCGTAAAGCAGTTCACGGACGGCGTGCGCGCGCGTGCGCTCGGGCAGGACGTGCTCAAGGGGCTCGACTCCGGCCAGCAGGTCGTGAAGATCGTGCACGAGGAGCTGACGGAGCTGATGGGATCCGCCGACGCCCAGCTCGCGTTTGGCCGGCCGCCCACGGTGATCCTGATGGTCGGTCTGCAGGGCTCGGGCAAGACGACGGCGTCGGCCAAGCTCGCCCTTCGGCTGCGCAAGGACGGCAGGACGCCCGCGCTCGTGGCCGCCGACCTGCAGCGCCCGGCCGCGATCGACCAGCTCGAGCAGCTCGGCCGGCAGGTGCAGATCCCGGTGCACCGCACGGCGACCGGCGACCCGGTGGAGGCCGCACGCGTGGGGCTCGAGCGCGCCAAGGCGGATGGCGCCGACGCGGTGATCGTCGACACCGCCGGCCGACTGCAGATCGACGACGCCTTGATGGACGAGCTGGCGCGCGTGCGCGACGCGGTCAAGCCGATGAACGTGCTCCTGGTGCTCGACGCGATGACCGGCCAAGAGGCGGTCAACGTCGCGCAGGCGTTCCAGGAGCGGATCGCGTTCGACGGCGTCATCCTGACGAAGCTGGACGGCGACGCGCGCGGCGGCGCCGCGCTCTCGGTGCGCGCGATCACCGGCCGCCCGATCGTGTTCGCCTCGGTCGGGGAGCGGCTCGACCAGCTCGAGGTCTTCCACCCCGATCGCATGGCGTCGCGCATCCTCGGCATGGGTGACGTGCTGACGCTGATCGAGAAGGCCGAGGCGGCGGTCGAGGCGGACGAGCAGGCAGAGCTCGAGAAGCGCGTGCTCGCAGGCGAGTTCACGTTCGACGACTTCCTGGCCTCGACCCGGATGCTGAAGAAGATGGGCCCGCTGAAGGGCGTGATGAAGCTCATGCCCGGGGTCGGCAAGCAGCTGGACGGCTTCGACG
This sequence comes from uncultured Actinomycetes bacterium, assembly GCA_963708005.1. GTDB lineage: Bacteria > Actinomycetota > Thermoleophilia > Gaiellales > Gaiellaceae > Gaiella. Next base: position 170,380 of record CAVPRY010000005.1, read on the forward strand.
TCGACGACCGGCACATGGCCCGCGTCGAGGCGATCGTGCTCGCGATGACGCCGCAGGAGCGCCGTATGCCGCACCTCATCAACGGCTCCCGCCGGCGCCGCATCGCCGCCGGCAGCGGCTCCTCGATCGACGAGGTCAACCGTCTGATGCAGGCGCGCAAGCAGATGCAGAAGATGATGCGGCAGGTGGGTAAGGGCAAGCTGCCGACGCTGCCGCCGGAGTTGATGCAGGGCGGACCGCCGCGCAGGTAGGCATCATTCAGCGGTTCACCGAGCGAAAGGACGTTCCGCAGAGATGGCAGTTCGCATGAGACTGACGCGTATCGGGTCGAAGAAGAACCCGATTTACCGCGTCGTCGTGGCCGATTCGCGCGCCCCGCGCGACGGTCGGTTCATCGAGATCGTCGGGCGCTACAACCCGCAGACCGACCCGTCGACGATCGAGCTCGACGCCGACAAGGTGAAGGACTGGCTGGCCAAGGGCGCCCAGCCGAGCGATCCCGTCGCGCGGCTGATCAAGGCCGCCGGGATCTAGAACGTGTCGCGAAAGCCACACACCCGCGGCCGCGACGGCGGCCGCCTTCAGGGATTCTCGCGTGGCTGGGATCCGCTGCTGCGGATCCCAGCCACTGCGGCAAGGTGATGGCCGAGCTGCTCGCGTGGATCGCGCGCAGGCTCGTCGACGAGCCCGACGCGGTCCGCGTCGAGACCGAGGAGCTGGACGACGCCACCGTGCTGCGCCTGCACGTAGCCCCGGACGACGTCGGCAAGGTGATCGGTCGCCAGGGTCGGATCGCGCGCGCCCTCCGCACGCTCGTCCGCGCGAGCGGCACGCGCGACGGACGGCGCGTGCTGCTCGAGATCGCTGATTGAGGTGTCCGACCTCATCCCCGTCGGTCGGGTGGGGCGGCCGCACGGGCTCGACGGCGCGTTCGTGGTCGAGCACCCGAGCGAGAACCCGGATCGCTACGCGGTCGGCGCCACGCTCTACGTCGACGGCGAGCCGGCCGTCGTGCTCGTTTCGCGTCGCGCCGGTCCCCACCGGCTCGCGATCAAGCTCGACCGGACCGTCGACCGGGGGCGGCAGCTGGCCGTTCCGCGAGCCGAGCTGCCCGACCCCGGCCCGGACGTCTACTACGTCTTTCAGCTCGTCGGGCTGTCCGTCGAGGAAGCCGGACGCGTCGTCGGCGTCGTGCAGGACGTTCTCCCCGGGACCGCGAACGACAACCTGGAGCTCGACACGGGAACGCTCGTGCCGCTGATCGAGGACGCGATCCAGGAGATCGACCTCACCGGCGGCCGCATCGTTCTGAACCCGGGCTTCATCGACTGACGGATACCCTGACCGCCCGTGCGCCTCGACGTCTTCACGCAGATCCCGCACGCGTTCGCCTGGCTGACGGAGCAGAAGCCGCTCGCCACGGTGCTCGGCGGCGAGCTCGAGCTGCGGCTTTTCGGCTACCGCGACACGACGCCGCTCCGGTCGGGCCAGGTCGACGACGCGCCGTACGGGGGAGGTGCTGGCATGGTGCTCCGCGTCGATGTCGCCGGAGCTGCCCTGGACGCCGTCTACGGCGACGCGAGGCCCGGTCGAATCATCGCGTTGTCGCCCCAGGGACGGCCGCTCGACCAGGCGCTGGTGGAGGAGCTCGCGGCGGAGCAGCACATCGCCCTCCTCTCGTCGCGGTTCGAGGGCTTCGACGAGCGCATCGTCGAGCACCTCTGCACCGAGGCGGTATCGATCGGGCCGTACGTCCTCTCCGGAGGCGAGCTGCCCGCGATGATCCTCGTGGACGCCATCGGCCGGAGGCTCCCGGGTGCGCTCGCGGAGGGCTCCGGCGAACACGAGAGCTTCTCGTCCGCCCTCGACGGCGGGCTCGAGTACCCGCACTACACCCGTCCGCCCGAGTACGAAGGCTGGCAGGTGCCCGACGTTCTGCTCTCCGGCGATCACGGCCGAATCAGGTCGTGGCGGCAGCAGCAGAGCCGGCTCCGGAGCATGCGGTGACCGAGCCCGAGCGTCCCGACACCGAGCCCTCGCTGCCCGAGGGCTGGCCGACGCCGGCCGATCATCCGTCGCGGAACGACGAGCCGGGCGCCGCGGCGCCCGAGGGGGCCGACCAGCCGATCGAGATTCCCTGGCCATCCTCGGTCACGGGGGCGCCTGTGCTTACCGGCCAGACCACGAGCGAGCAGACGCAGGGCACGCCCGAGGGTGACGGATACGGAGCTGCGCCTGCGGACGACGAGCCGCCGCCCGCCAGCACCCGCCGACGTCACTCGAGGAACCCCGTCGACCGGCTGACCCGAGGTCTGCCGGACTGGCTGCGCATCACGATCGATTGGGGAGTGACGATCATCGGCGCCGTCGCGGTCGTTCTCCTCGTCAAGGCGTACGTGGTCAACCCGTACCGCATCCCGTCCGCCTCGATGGAGCCGACCCTGCACTGCGCGCGGCCCGAGGCGGGCTGCGAGGCGCGCTTCTCCGACCGCGTGCTCGCGAACCGGTTCATCTATCGACTCCGTGATCCGCGCCGCGGAGAGATCGTGGTCTTCGACGTGCCGAAGGCGGCGGAGCTGCGCTGCGGGCAGGGCGGCACCTTCGTCAAGCGCGTCATCGGTCTGCCGGGCGAGACGATCGAAGTACGCGTGGAGGGTGGCAGGGGCTTCGTCTACATCAACGGTGAGAAGCTGAACGAGCCGTACATCAAGCCCGACCGCCGCACGCCTGCCTCTCCGCTCGACAAGGTCAAGATCGGGCCGGATCGTTACTTCATGATGGGCGACAACCGTGGCTCCTCGTGCGACTCGCGCATCTGGGGCACGGTGCCGCGCGGTAACCTCATCGGCAAGGTCTTCGCCACCTACTGGCCGCCGAACCGCGTCGGGTTGGACTAGCTATTGGCGCAAGCAGTAGGAATCCGCAGGAGCGGATTCCTACTGCGCGCGAAGATCCCTGAAGCCGGGAACCTACGGTTCCCTGCGAGACCCCTCCTCTCGAGCAAGATCCCTCGCTCTTGGGAGATGCGGATCGGGCTTCCTCTGATGAGAAAGGGATCCCCGCCGGGATGGTCGCTGGTCGGCGGGCCGTTCCGCTAGAATCGGCGGCCGGCTCGCGCCGACCCTTTGTCATGAGCACGATCATCGAGAGCATCGAGCAGCGTCAGCTGCGCCCTGACGTCCCGCAGTTCAAGGCGGGCGACACCGTGCGTGTCCACTTCAAGGTGATCGAGGGCAATCGCCAGCGCGTTCAGGTGTTCGAGGGCATCGTGATCAAGCGCCAGGGCTCGGGTGTCCGGGAGACGTTCACCGTCCGCAAGAACTCCTTCGGCGTCGGTGTGGAGCGGACGTTCCCGCTCCACTCACCGAAGATCGACAAGCTCGATGTCGCCCAGGTCGGCGACGTCAACCGCGCAAAGCTCTATTACCTCCGCGGTCGCGTGGGCAAGCGAGCCCGCGTGCGCGAGTTGCGCCAGAATTAGGTGCGCAGAGGGATCTGCACGCGCGGATCCTGGCCGCGAAGATCCCTGAAGCAGGAAGCCTTCGGCTTCCGTTCCTGCTTAAGTCCAGGTTCGGGCGGCTCGGCTCGTCGGCGATGCGCCATGATTCTGCCCATCAAGCTCTTCGCCGACGCTCTCCACGACGAGTTCGCGAGCTGGGCGCTCGGCTTCGCCCCGTTCGGTGGCGCCGACGTCGGTGAGCTTCGCGCGATCGCGAGCCAGGTGAAGGACGGCGACGACGCCGGGTACTACGCCGCGTGGAGCGCCGCTGCGCAGCGACACCTCGACGCCGCCCGGCACGAGGCCGCAGCAGGCCGGCGCGCGAGCGCCCACGAGGACGCGCTGCAGGCGGCGTGCCTCTTCGGGCCTGCGATGCACATCGTGTACGGCGCGCCGGTCGACCCTCGGCTCACGCGCCGCGTTCACCTCCGCGACCGAGGCGTTCGCGCTGGCGATGCAGACACGTCGCGATCCGGCCGAGCCGCTCGACGTGCCGCTGGGCGGAGCCACGATGCCCGCGTACTTCGTCCCCGCGGAGGGACTGGCAGGTAGCCCGCCGACCCCTCGTGATCATGACGAACGGCTACGACGCGACGATGGCGGACATGTACCTCGCGATGGCGATCTCGGCCGCGCGGCGCGGCTTCCACTGCCTGCTCTACGACGGTCCCGGTCAGGGAGGCATGCTGGTCGAGCAGGGGGTTCCATTGCGCGCCGACTGGGAGCAGGTGCTCGGCGGCGGTGCTCGACGCGGTCGCCGACTCGCCCCGACGTCGACGGATCCTAGCATCGCGTCGCAGGGCTGGAGCCTCGGCGGCCACCTGGTGCTGCGCGTCGGCCGCCGACGAGCCGCGACTCGCCGCCGTCATCGCCGACCCTCCCGTCGATCCCTACCGGTCGCTCGTGGCAGGCGCGTCTCACCTTCGGGCCTCGACGAGGCGGCGGTGCGGCGGCTGCCCGATCTCTCCGATGACGACGCGGCGGCGATGATGCACGTCGTGTCGGCGAGCCGGGAGCTGGAGTGGGGTCTCGTCAAGCGCGGGTTCTGGGTCAACGGCACCGTCACGATCCAGGAGTTCGTCCGGTCGACTGCGCGGCGTTCACGTTCACCGGTCAGCTGGACGCCGTGCGCTGCCCAGCCCTGCTCACGACGAGCTGAGGGCGACCCGCTCTCGCAGGCCGCCAGCGCGCTCGCGCAGCAGATCGCGAGCCCGTCACGGTGACGTCGTTCACCTCGGCGGAAGGGGCCGCCCGCCGCCCCAGAGTCGTTGCTGGGCGCGGGCGTCGGTCGCTCCCGCGCTCGAGTCTCGGCGAGACCCCAGGGTGGGCCACTCGCGCCCAACCTCTGGCTGAGTGTTGGCACAGAGTCGGCACAGTCCCATCCGAGGTGCGGGGGTACGATCGTGCGGTGCCCGTCTCCACCGGTCAGCGGCTCCTCCGGTTCGACCGGCGGCTGGGTGCGCGCTTCGTCGCCGGAGCAGACGAGGCCGGCCGCGGTTCCCTCGCCGGGCCGCTGGTGGTCGCGGGCGTCCTACTCGACTACGGGGAACTGCGCGGTCACCGTGTCCGAGCCCTGGCCACGCTGAACGACTCGAAGCAGGTTGCGCCCGAGGAACGGGAAGCGCTCTTCCACGCCATCCTGGCCGCTGCCGCCACGATCTCGGTGCGCGTGATCCCGTCCGGAGAGATCGACCGCGAAGGGCTGCACCGCTCCAACCTCTGGGGGCTGCGTACGGTCCTCGCGGATCTCGCACCCCCGGCGGAGGCGTGCCTGGTAGACGGGTTCCGGCTCGGGCCTTTGGCACCGCCGCACCGCGCCGTCGTCGACGGTGACACCAAGAGCGCCGCGATCGCGGCCGCCTCGATCGTCGCCAAGGTCACGCGGGACCGCGTGATGCGTCGCCTCGACGCGCTGTTCCCACGCTACGGCTTTCGCTCGCACGTCGGCTACATCACGCCGTCGCACACCGCGGCGGTGCAGCTCCACGGCCCGTGCGCGCAGCATCGCCGCTCGTTCGACGCGAAGGCCTACGCGCAACCCGCAGCCGCATGAACCACGGCGAGAAGCTCGCCGCACGCCACTATCGGCTGCGCGGCTGGCGCGTCCTCGACGCGAACGTCCGCGTCGGCCGCTACGAGCTCGACCTCGTCGTCCGTCGCGGTCGCAAGCTCGTGTTCTGCGAGGTGAAGGAGAAGAGAGGCGACGGCTACGGCGATCCGCTGGAGATGGTCGGCAACGAGAAGCGCAAGCGGGTTCGGCGCGCAGCGTCCGCCTGGCTCGCCGCACACCCCGATGCGGCTGCGCTCGAGACCGGCTTCGAGGTCGTCGCCGTGCGAGGGGGTCGCGTGACGCGGATCGAGGACGATCTCGCGCCCGAGGCCGACGCGGCGGCGCAACTCGAAGAGGAGGGCTAGCGGGAAGTCGTGCTCGCTCGCGTCGGCTCGTGGACGACTTCGAGCTTGATCCCGTCCGGGTCGTAAAAGAAGGCCGCGTAGTACCCGGGTGCGTAGTGGGGGAACTCTTTGGGGGCGGACTCGATCGCCACGCCCTGCCCGAGAACCCGCTGCCACGCGTCGTCGACCGCCTCTCGGCTCATCGCTTCGAACGCGAGGTGGTGGACGCCGACTGCGTACCGCTCATAGGGAACCGGGTGTGCCTCCGATTGCTTCTCCCGCAGGCCGAGCCACGTGTCCTGCGCCTGGAGGTACCAGATCGCCTCGCCGCGCTCGCCGACGAGGTCGAGGACGGGACCCCATCCGAGTGGTCGCAGGAGGTCAGAGTAGAAGGCCCGGCTGCGCTCGAGGTCGGATACGACGAGATCGAGGTGGTGGAGCCCGCGTGACTGCGGCAAGCTCGCGATCCTACAAGGCACGTCTTCGTGCATCTCGGGAGCCACGCGTCTGGGAGCTCGAACGCCACCGGACAGCGCGGTCTGCGCCAGCCGACGTTAACCCCGGACTAACGGCGGCCGCGACGCTCGTTCCTCTACAGTAAGAGCACACATACAGTAAGAGCACACACCGGGGGGCACTATCCCCGAACGGGCGCTTCCGTCAGTACGGTCACTTGACCCGGATGCGTCGGCCCGATGGAGATGGGCGGGAGAAACCTCCGGTTGACAGAAACACCCGTCAACCGGAAAGGATGCTCCACACCTCGATGACCACGCGTTTTCGCACCTGGATCCTCATCTCGGGCCTGACCGCGCTCTTCGTCTCGATCGGCGCCTTCGTCGGTGGCGCGAGCGGGCTGATCGCGTTCCTCGCCATCGCCGTCGTCTTCAACTTCGCCATGTTCTGGTTCTCCGACCGGCTCGCCTTGAAGATGAGCCGCGCCCGGTCGCTCGAACCGGGGGAACTGCCCGAGCTCGCGCTCGACGTCGCCGAGCTGTCCGCTCGCGCCGGCATCCCCGAGCCCCGGCTCTACGTCATCGCGTCGCAGCAGCCGAACGCGTTCGCCACCGGGCGCAGCCCGAAGAAGTCGGCTGTTGCGGTGACGGAAGGGCTGGTCACGCTGCTCCCGCGCGAGCAGGTGCGGGGCGTGATCGCCCACGAGCTGGCGCACATCAAGAACCGCGACGTCCTCGTCACCACCGTGGCGGCGATGATCGGCGCCGCCATCTCCGCGCTCGCGAACTTCCTGCAGTTCTCGTGGCTGTTCGGCGGCGCGGACGACGACGAGAGCCCGCTGGGCATGGTCGGCATGATCGCCGCCATCCTCGTCGCCCCGATCGCGGCGATGCTGCTCCAGCTCGCCGTCTCACGGCAGCGCGAGTTCCTGGCCGACGCAACCGCCGCCGACCTGCTCGGCGAGGGCAAGCCGCTCGCGGACGCGCTCGGCAACCTGGAACGTGGCGTGGAGGCGATCCCGATGGCGGTCAACCCGGCGGCGGCGACGCTCTACATCGCCAGCCCGCTGTCCCGCCAGGGCATGTCGTCCCTCTTCTCCACGCATCCGCCGATCCCGACGCGCATCGCGAAGCTTCGCGAGCGCGACGCCAGGCGCGGCATCCACTAGCGCCTGCCAGCACCTCCTCGATGCGTGGGCGGGCCTCCGAGGCCGAGGCCGCCCGCGCGAGTCCCGCGCGAGGAACGAAGTCCCGCCCGGCGAACGAGAGCAAGATGGCGGCGACGCAGGAGACGCTGTATCGCGAGCTTGGGACCGTCGATCGCTCGCTCTCGTGGTCCGAGCGCGAGCTGCCGGAGCGCAGCCGCACGAAGCACGTGCACCGGCTGCACCCCTATCTCGGCAAGTTCGTGCCGCAGCTCGTCGAGGCGCTGCTGGAGCGCTACGTTCCTTCGGGCGGCCGGGTCCTCGACCCGTTTGCGGGCTCGGGCACGACGCTCGTGCAGGCGCTGGAGTCCGGGCACGACGCCACGGGCGTCGACGTGGCTCGCTTCAACTGTCTCCTGATGCGCGTGAAGACGCGTCCGTACAACCTGGACGCGCTGCGCTGTGACCTGCTGTGGGCACATGGGGAAGCGGAATCCTTCGAGCCGCGCGGCCGCTACCTGGCCGGGACTCCGGCGTACGTGCGCACGTGGTTCGCGCCCACCGCGGCGGAGGAGCTCCTGCACTTCCGCGGGTTGGTGGAGCAGGTCGGCGCGGCCGACGTTCTCCGTGTCATCCTCGCTCGCGCCGCGCGCTCGGCTCGCCGGACGACGCACTTCGATCTCGACTTCCCCCGCGCACCTCAGCTCGAGCCGTACTGGTGCCACAAGCACCGCCGCGAGTGCCGACCGGTCGGGACCGCGCGGCAGTTCCTGCTCCGCTACACGCTCGACACACTCGAGCGGATCGAGACCTTCGCTGCCGTCCGCGACTCCGGCAGGGCGGCCGAGGTGCTGCACGGCGACGCGCGCGAGCTCGACATGCGTGGCCCGTACGAGGCAGTGATTACCTCGCCGCCCTACCCGGGCCTGATCGACTACCACGAGCAGCATCGCTACGCGTACGAGCTGCTCGGGCTCGACCAGCGGCGGGAGGTCGAGCTCGGCCGGCCGGCGCTCGGCACAGGCCGACGCGCGATCGACGACTACGTCGACGGCGTTGCGAGCGTCCTGCGAACCGCACGAGCTGCCCTCGCCCCCGGAGGCGTGCTGTGTATCGTCGTCAACGACCGCCGCAACTTGTACGAAGAGGTGCTCGCGCGCGCACGCCTCCGCCTCGAGGAACGGCTCGAGCGCCACGTCAACCGGCGCACCGGCCGCCGCGGGGGCGAGTACTTCGAGTCGATCCTCGTCGCCGTCGCAGACTAGGCACGAAATCGGCGCAGAGTCGTACGGGTTTCCCACCTAGCGTGGGACCGTGCTCGGACGCGCCGTCACGTACGCCCTCGTCGGGCTCGAGCCACGGCGCGTCGAGGTCGAGGCCCACGTGCCGCGCGGGCTTCCGGGCTTCGCGATCATCGGGCTCGTCGACCGAGCGTGCCAGGAGGCGAAGCACCGCGTGCGTGCCGGCGTCGCGTCCGCGCTGCTCGAATGGCCCGGCGAGCGTCGGATTACCGTCAATCTCGCTCCGGCCGGCCTGCGCAAGGAGGGATCGGGGTTCGACCTTTCCATCGCGCTGGCGGTTCTGGCCGCCTCGCGTCAGATCCCGCCGGAGCGGCTCGCCCTGCATGCATGTGTCGGCGAGCTGTCGCTGGACGGCCGCGTGCGACCGGTCGCCGGCGCGATCGCCGTGGCGGAGGGTGCCCGCCGTTCCGGGCTCGACCGCGTGCTGTGCGCGAGCGAGTCGGCTCCCGAGGCGGCGCTCGCCGGCATCGACGCCGTGCCGGTACGCCACCTCGCAGAGGCGGTCGCGTATCTCCGTGGTGAGGCCGAGCCGTCGCTGGTCTCACCAGGCGGCGACGCGGTGGAGGCAGACACCTCGTTACCCGATCTTGCTGAGGTCCGCGGCCAGGAGCGAGCCCGTCGCGCGCTCGAGATCGCCGCCGCCGGCACTCACAACCTCCTGCTCGCAGGCCCGCCGGGCACCGGGAAGACGATGCTTGCCCGCCGCCTGCCGTCCATCCTCCCGGCGCTGACGCGCGACGAGGCGCTGGAGGTGACGCGCATTCACTCGGTCGCGGGGCTGCTGCCGCCAGGCCGACCGCTCGTGACCTCGCCCCCGTTCCGCGCGCCGCACCACGGCACCTCCGCGGCGGCAGTCGTCGGCGGTGGCGCGAGTCCTCGTCCGGGCGAGGCGAGCCTGGCGCACCGCGGGGTCCTGCTGCTCGACGAGTTGCCCGAGTTCGCTCGACCGGTCCTCGAGTCGCTTCGTCAGCCGCTCGAAGACGGAGTAATCAGCGTTTCGCGTGTCGGTGGTCGGGCGCTGTTCCCGGCCCGGTTCCGGCTCGTTGCGACCATGAATCTCTGTCCCTGCGGGGCCAGAGGCGATCCGGCGCAGGAGTGCTCGTGCCCCGCTTCGCGGATCGCTGCCTACCGCGAGAAGGTGTCACGGGCGCTTCTCGATCGCTTCGATCTCGTGCTCGCGATGCCGCGACCACGCGCGGCGGAGCTCGCCGCACCGCCGGGTGAGGGGTCGAGTCTCGTCCGGAAGCGGGTCGTCGCCGCCCGTGAACGTCTCCTCGACGGAGCCCCGCTGCGGCGCACACCCGCGGCGTCGGAGCTCCTCGATCGTGCCGTGGATCGGCTCCCGCTCTCGGGGCGCGGGCGCGTCCGGGTTGCGCGCGTGGCACGGACGATCGCGGCGCTCGCGGCGGCCGACCTCGTCGCTCCAGAGCACGTGGCCGAGGCGCTCTCGTACCGGTCGCCCTCGGAGCTTCCCAGGGGATGACGATCCGGCGTCTCCTCCGCAGCGACCCCCGCTACCCGCCGCTGCTGGCGGCGATCCACGACCCGCCGAGCTCCCTCTGGCTGCGAGGCGAGGCCGAGCCGGCGCTGCTCTCGCAAACGACGGTGGCGGTCGTCGGCGCCCGGGCGTGCTCGGGCTACGGGCGTGCGGTGGCCCGCTCCTTGGCGCGGGTGCTCGGCGCTGCCGGTGTCGTGGTGTCCAGCGGCCTCGCCCGCGGCATCGACGCCGAGGCGCACCGCGGCGCGCTCGAGGCGGGTGGTCTCACGGTCGCCGTGCTCGGCTGCGGGATCGACCGAGACTACCCGGCCGCACACGCCGAGCTCGGCCGCCGGATCGTCGAGAGCGGCGGGCTGATCGTCTCGGAGTACGAGGCCGGCGTGGAGCCTGCGCCCTGGCGATTTCCGGCTCGAAACCGCATCATCGCCGGTCTCTGCCGGGCGACCGTGGTGGTCGAGGCGCGCGAGCGATCCGGCGCCCTGATCACCGCGGACTTTGCCCTCGAGGATGGGAGGGAGGTGCTCGCGGTGCCGGGTGAGATCACGAGTGCCCTCAGTGCCGGCACAAACGGCTTGCTCCGGCTCGGTGCGACCCCGGTGACGTGTGCCGAGGACGTCCTCGAATCGCTCGGTATCGACCCGATGCCGATGTCTGGCGGCGCCGATCTCGACGGTGCCTCCGGTGCAGTGCTCGAGGCGCTCCGGCCCGGCGCTGCCACGGCGGACGAGCTCGTGCGGTTGACCGGCCTCGATCCGGGCGCCGTCGCGGGCGCCCTCGTCGAGCTCGAGTTGTCCGGCCGGGTCTCGATCGAGGACGGGGAGGTGCGCAGTAGCATCGCTCATGTGACATCGCTCTGGCTCGACCACGCACCCGCCATGGCTCCCGCGCGCCTCCTCGAGCGGGACGCGGAGATCGCGATCGTCGGCGGCGGCATCACCGGTTGCGCGGCCGCGTACGTCCTCGCTCGTGCAGGCAGGCGCGTGCGGCTGTACGAGGCGCGCGAGATCGCGGGCGGTGCGAGCGGGCGGAACGGCGGCTTCGCGCTGCGCGGCATGCCTGCGCCGTTCGACGTGACTGCGGACAACGTAGGCGAGGAACGGACGCGCGAGCTCTGGGAGTGGACGGAGTCCTCGATGAAGCAGCTCGCTGCGCTTGCCGGCGCTGTGTTCCGACCGCTCGGCAGCCTGCGTATCGGCGCGGACGAGGAGGAGCGTGAGGAGCTCCGTCGCGAGTACGACGGGCTTCGTCGCGCGGGCCTCGAGGCAGAGTGGCTCGACGACCTCGACGGGCCGCTGGCCGGTCGGTTCGCCGGCGCGATCCGGCATCCGATGGACGGAGCGCTCCAGCCCGCCGTGTGGGTGCGTCGCCTGGCGGGGCTCGCCGCCGACGCCGGCGCCGAGCTCCGCGAGCACACGCGGCTCGAGTCGATCGAGGACGCAAGGGCTCCCGTCGTCCTCGTCGCCACGGACGGATATCCGAGCGGCCTCCTCGGGGAGCTCGAAGGGTTGATCATCCCGACGCGCGGGCAGATCGTCGCCACCGAGCCGATCCCGGAGCGCTGGTACGAGGTGCCGCACTACGGCCGGCACGGCTTCGACTACTGGCACCAGACACCGGAGGGGCGGATCGTGGCCGGCGGCTTCCGCGACACGACGCTCGCGACGGAGTTCACGGCCGATGAGGTGATCACGTCGCCCGTTCAGGGCGCCCTCGAGGCGTTCGTGCAGAGCATCGCCGGCCGCAAGCTCCGGGTCGACTATCGCTGGGCCGGCATCTTCGGGACGGTGATGGACTTCCTGCCGGTCGTCGGCCGCGTCCCCGGCCTCGACGGCGTCTGGGTCGCTGGCGGCTACTCGGGCCACGGCAACGTGCTCGGCTTCGCATGCGGGCAACTCGCAGCGAACGCGATTCTGGGCGAGGAGGCGCCGTTCCTCGACCTCTTCGAGCCGGCGCGCCTCGCCGCGCTCTGAGTGCGGAGCCACTGCCGGCGCACGGGTCGCACGTCACGGCGCTCGCGCTCGATGGTCGGCGCATCCAGCCCGCCGGTCGTCGCGTAAGCGGCAATCACGATCGCGAGCTCCTGGATCGCGAGCCCTGTGGAGTCGAAGAGCGTGATGTCCGCGGCGCTGTGCCGGCCCTCGGCCTCATCCGCCCGCACCCGGCCGAACTCCGTTCCCCGGTCGCTCATCACCACCCCTGCTTCGGCCGCAGCCGCCAGCTTGTCACGAGGCAGCGGCGACGAGCGTCGCGATCAGCTCTGCGGCCGGCCGATCCTGAAGACCGCTTTCGCGGCACAGCGCCCGCCACGACTCGAACTTCAGCGCGAGCCGGATCAGCGCGCTGACGTTCGCGTACCTCTGGCCGCGGAGGCCGCGGCCCGCGAGCAGCAGGTCGTGCGCCTCGTCGAGCCGCGCGTGGAACGCGCCGAACCGCTGACCGACCGCTGGGACCAGCTTCTCGTCTCGGATCAGCGCGTCGAGCATCGTGCCCGACCCGCGGTACCAGGTGTAGAGCTCGGTTAAGGCCACGACGAGTCGTTCGTGCGGGACCGCGATGTCGCTCCACCGGCGGACGTCGGGTGGGGGATGGCGCGCGTACCAGTGAGCGCTACAGGAGGCGAAGAGCGCCGCTTCGTCGGGGAAGTGGCGGTAGAGCGTGGAGCGCTGAACGCCGGCGCGCTCGGCTACGGCGGCCATCGTGGTCTGCGAGGGCCCGAGTGTCTCGTGGAGCTCGACGGCGCTCTCGGTGATGCGGAGGCGCGTCGCTTCCTGTGCTTCCGCGCGCTGCTTCATCCGGTATGTGCGTTTTTCACCAGACATGGCTGATGCATCAAATCTTGACAGACTCGGCGGCGAGTGCAATATTCGCACAACACTACTGTTCGATGGAAAGAGAGGCCTCTCATGCTTTCCGCGCTAACAGCACCGAAGATCGTCGGCCCGTCCGACGGCAAGGCGGGATCGCTCGGCAGCATCGGCGTCCGCTTCTTGGTTCCCGGGGAGGACACCGAGGGTGGTTTCTCGCTCGTGGAGCACCCCATGCCGCCGCGCCACCTCGCGGCGCCGCTCCACCGGCACAACCGCGAGGACGAATACAGCTTCGTGCTTGAGGGCAAGATGGGCGCGCTCCTCGGCGACGACGTCGTCGAGGCCGGGCCTGGCGATCTCGTTTACAAGCCGCGTGGCCAGTGGCACACCTTCTGGAACGCCGGCGACGTGCAGTGCCGGATCCTCGAGATCATCGCTCCGGCGGGGTTCGAGAAGTTCTTCGAGGAGCTCGTCGACGCGGGCGGCGCAATGGCCGCCGGCCCGCCGAAGATGGAGGAGCTGAGCGTGAAATACGCGATCGACTTCCGCCTCGAGAGCATCCCCGAGCTCTGCGCGCGCTTCGGCCTGACCGTCGGCTCGGCATAGGGGAGGTCGCACGTCGCAGCTGTCCTCGGCGCTGCGTCGGCCGTCGGCGCTGCCGCCGAGCACCTGGCCGCCGAGCTCTGTAATCCGGTCGCGCGTCACCACCCCGGCCCTCGACGGAGGCCGCAAGCTCAACCCCGCGGCTCGCCTGCCCGAGGCGGTGTGCGAATGGAAGATTCGGCGCCATCATCCGAGCTGGCACCTGTGTTGGCGTCAGGGCCAGGACGGACACAAGGCGTCATAGAGCTAGTAGTGTCCCCGCATCGCGGCGGGGAGGATCATCCCGTTTTGCCTGGGCGCCATCGGTCTGGCGGGTCTGGCTGCCAGCGTGATCCTTGTCGCCTCCACGAGCGCCACCGGAGCGGTGGAGACGGCCTGCTCGCCGAGCGCGTCGATTCTCGAGTCACCGCGGGTGGGCTCGCAGGAGGTTCAGGCGAAGGCGCTGAACGATCGTGGCGACATCGTCGGCTTCGCCGACAGCTCCGACCCGAAGGACAAGGCCATTCACGCCATCCTCTGGAAGAAGGGCAAGGTTGGTAGCGCCGTCGATCTCGGTGTGTTGCCGGGGTACGTCGCCTCGGAGGCCTACGGGGTGAACAACAACCGCGTCGTGTTCGGCCTGCTTTACGACAAGAAGCAACGAACGTTTCCCGTTCCGCTGGGAAGCCGGGCGCATGACGGTGCTGAAGGGGCCGAACGGGCGGCCACAGCAGGCGGACGTGTCCGAGAGGAACGCAATCAACGATCGCGGCCAGATGGCCGGCACCCTGATCATCGCGGGGCAGAGGCAGGCCGTGCGCTGGTCGCCCGACGGCAAGGCAGCCCTCCTTCCAGCGCTCCCCGGGCACACCTGGACGGACGCCTTTGGCATCAACGGCGACGGCGTCGTCTCTGGCTGGTCGCGCAAGCTGCCCAACACTGACGGGGAGGAGAACCCTGTGATCTGGGACACCTCCGGCAAGGTTGTCCCCCTGAAGACCGCCCCGGGCCGCGCGGACGGTATTGCTGAAGCAACGAATCGATCCGGACTGAGCGTCGGCTATCTCGGCAACCTCGGCACCGACGGCATCCCCGGCGTGGCCAACACCGACCCCGAGAGGGACAACGCCGTGGTCTGGCAGTCACGCACGGCGACGCCGCGCCTGCTGGGACGACCCGCTCCCGTCCACGCCATCGCCGAACTCGTGGACGTCAACGACAGCGGCCAGGCGGCCGGCATGTCCGGCAACCTCACAAACAACGGATTCCCGCTGTCGAGGCCGGGGGTCTGGCGGACTGGCTGGACGTCCCTGAGGCCGCTTTCGATCCCGGCGGCATCACAGAACAGCAGGGTGGTGGTCACCATGCTGAACGACATCAACAACCGAGGCAACATCGTCGGCAACGTCTACGGCTTGACCGCCAAGGACTTCTCCAAGCTACGCCGCATCGACCCCGTCCTGTGGACCTGCCCCTTCGGCCGGTGACAGCCTGCGGCAACCCCACCCGGCCAACCGGCTCTCGACGGACAAGCTGGTCGAGGTAGAGACGCGGCCTCGGGCCGACGGCGAGCCTGTTCTACAGCTCGATCGTCTGCAGGTCGAGCTCGTCGGCCTTCGGGTATGCCGCGATTGCGATGGCGAGATCCTGGATCGCGAGCCCGGTCGAGTCGAAGAGCGTGATGTCCTCGGCGCTGCGGCGGCCCTCGGCCTCGCCCGCCAGCACCTGCCCGAGTTCCGTCACCCGGTCGCGCGTCACCACCCCAGCCTCGACTGCGGCCGCCAGCTCACCGCCGTGGCTCGCCTGCTCCAAGGCGGAACACAAGCGATCCCTCCGTCAAGCGAGAGTCCAACCCAACTACCCGAGAACCGTCTCCATCACGAATCGATGGAACGCGACCTTGCGGCCATCAACGCTCACGTACCAGTAGCCGTTCTGCATCCAGCCGGTACTCGTTCCGCGTCTGTTGTGTCCGTGGACAAAGCGCTTCGGTTCTCCACGGTTGTTGAGAGTCGTCTTGGCTCCCCACCCGTAAGCGCAGAGCCTGTCTGAAGTAGTCATCACGGGGCGGGGCGACGACTTTTCTAGTGGCCTGAACGCGTAGAAACGAGAAGCGCGGATCCGCGCAGGTGCGGATGCCAGAGGCCGGGACCGCAGCGTAGGCTCGTGTCGTCAGTTCGAGAGTGGTGCTGGGATGAGCTTTCGAGTCGCGACGCTTACCGTGATGAAGGCCCTGCCCCTCGTCGGCTGGTTTGTCCTGCTCCCTGTGGCGCTGTTGGCGCTGCTTCGCAGCCCTCCGGAGGCCGGCCTGGCGGCGGCGCTGGTGGGTGGGCTGGCGAGTGCCGCCGCGGTGTGGTCACGAACGCTGCGCCGACTAGTTCCGTTGACGGCCGCGACGAGCGCCGTGAGCTGGGGAGTGAGTGTCGCCCTGGCGGCGTGGCTGGCGGCGGGGCCGTGGCTGGTGGTGGCCTTCCCGCTGGCGATGGTGGCGGCCGTGCTCCCCCTGCGGCTCTTCGCCGCGCCCCGGTGGGTGTACAACCCCCTGGCGCGCACCCAGCAGCCTTGGCTGGTGGTGGTGCACACGGCGCGGCTGGGCGGCGATCTGATGACGACGGCGGTGCTCGCGACCGCGAGTACGTCGGTGGCGCTGGCGCTGTGTGGCTACCTCTGGGCGGCGGCGGCCGGGACCGGCTTCGTGGTGGCGATGCTGGCGTTCGGCTGGGCGAGCCTGAGGCGCGCCACGCGCCGGGCGGGGCAAGGTAGCCCCCGTCGCGTCGCGGCGGTGGTCGTCGACGGCAAGCCGCCGGAGCACGGAGAGCTCACCGGGACTTGGCCCGTCGAGTCGCCTGAGTACCGCGACGTGGAGGGAACGCTGGCGCGTTACCGGCCCCACGTCGAGGAGGCCGCGCGTCAGGGCGCCGAGGTGATCGTGCTCCCCGAGGTGAGCGTCGTTGCCGAGGCCGGTGAGCCGGCGCGCTGGTGCGCGGGGGTGGAGGCCTGGGCCCGAGAGTTCGACGTGGCGATCGTCGCGCCCTTCTTCGACGCGGTGCCCCCGTACAACACGCTGGCGGTCATCGACAAGAGCGGCGTGGTCGCGCACTACGACAAGCAGCACCCCGCCCGCGGGCTCGAGCCGCCCCCGCGGGCCAAGATGGAGGTGGGCCCTCACCGGCTGGCCAGCGGAGCGGCGCTGTCGACGGCCATCTGCGTCGACCTTGACTACTCCGACACCGCGCGCTCGGCGCGGCGGGCCGGCGCGCTCCTCGCGGTGCCGTCGAACGACTGGCTCGGCGGGTTCGAGGTCCTCCACCATGAGACCGCGGTGTGGGCTGCGGTCATGGGCGGCGTTCCCGTTGTGCGCTCGACCGGGCACGGCATCTCGTCGATCTGGGA
Organism: uncultured Actinomycetes bacterium; assembly: GCA_963708005.1. Lineage (GTDB taxonomy): Bacteria > Actinomycetota > Thermoleophilia > Gaiellales > Gaiellaceae > Gaiella. Next base: position 187,454 of record CAVPRY010000005.1, read on the forward strand.
CGGCGCCGGCCGCGTGCTGAAGCAGCAGAGCAGCGCGGGCGAACCGGTGGTGCTGGTAGCCGAGGTGCGCGGCTGACCACCGGTGGCCCGCTGGGCGGCCTCGCTCACTACACAACCGCACCGTCGACGGCACGGTCGCTTGGGCGCACCGGGCAACTCGCACTTTCGCGCTGCGGACGCGAGCGTCCGGCACCATCCGCTTCGTCGCCATCGCGAGGACGCGCTACGACCCAGGGCCGACTTCGCCGGGCAGGACTGGGGGCCAGGTGTACTGGTGACCCTCGGCCCGGCGATCCTCCCTTTCAGCGGATTCGCTTCCGCTCGAGCTCGCGCTCGATCTCGGTCTCGGTAATCGGCGTATTCAGACTCGCCGGCCATCTGCCGTAGGCGCGCCAGCCGTCCAGGGCGAGGAAGAACCCCCAGGCGAGCGAAACCCAGGCGGGCCACGGGATACTGCCGTTGGTCGAGGGATCGGTGATCAGCCAGATCAGCCAGAGCAAGCCGTTCACAGCGACGTAGGCGACCAAGTCCTGGGCGAACTTCCGCTTGCGCTTGAGAGTCGCGATCGCATATTCGCGCGCCTCGTCAACAGGCTCGGCGTTCATCTCGAGTTCTGGCGGCTGCTCGTGTTTGGGTGGGGCTGCAACAGCCATGAAGACACCTCCGAATCGACCTCGTCAGCATCGTTCAACCGGAGCTCTCTGACAGCAGGGGGCGCCCCGATCCCGACTACCGCGAACTACTGACGCCCGAACCTGACGCTGTCGTTTCACGACAGCGTCAGGCGTCATTCCCGAACTCTGGCCCAGGCGACCGTCACCGCCGCTCGCGCGGGATCCTCGGTGCGTAGCGACGGTGCAGGATGATCGTGTTGCCGTCCGGGTCGCGGAATGCGGCGAAGTGGCAGACGCCCGAGTCCCAGGTCTCGACGATGAACTCGACGCCCTTCGCTTCGAGTTCGGCTCTGGCTGCTGCGACGTCAGACACCCGGATCGCGAACCCAGCCTGGTTCGGGGCGAACGGCAGGTCGTCCCGCTCAGGCTCCCAAAAGCTCAGGGTCACGTTGGGCGTCTCGAGTTCTCCCTCAGATACTTCGCTCTCGGGCAGTCCAAGGACGTCGCGGTACCACTCGATCGCACGCGCAGCGTCCCGTGTCGGGATCGAGATGAAGTCCACTCTCTCCACGTCCATCACCGGCGACGCTAGCAACCGACGTCCCGCGCGTCGGGGGACATTCCCCATCACTCGCGCAGACGACTGAGCCGACGCCCAATCAGTTCCCCACGGCCGGGTCGGGCAGGAACTCTCGGACCTCTTGAGCACAGCGGCAGGCAACGGCGATCTTGGCAGCCCACTTCAGCGCCTCTTCGCGCGAGGGGACCTCGACGATCGAGAATCCGCCGATGTACGCCTTGCTCTCCGGGTACGGGCCGTCGGCGACCGTCCCATCCGTATCCACCACGCTCACCTCCTCGTGGGGAAACAGTCCGCCACCGAACACCCACACGCCGGCGTCCATGGCCTCCTGGACCACCGCGTGCGCAGCCCCGGCCACATCGGGCAACTCCTCCTCGGGGACGATCATCGCGCCGTCATCGAACGAGACCAAATACCGCGGCATCTCACGACTCCTTTCCTGACCGCCTGGTCCGGCCGCTCATCCTGCTACGAACACACGCGCGTAGAGACTGGTAGACAGCCGAGAACTCATCGGCCTCGGCCACATCTAGCCGCACTTCTTCAGGCGTCATTCGCGAACTGGGGCAGAGAGAGGACTGTCGCCTGCGCGAGTGGCCCAACGTCCCGCCCGACGAACTCGACCTCGGTGAAGGACTCCCCGGATCGAGTGTGGCGCTCCAGCGGAACCAAGCGCCGAGAACATCAGGAGCGCTGCCGAGATCGACATCCCGACAAGAGTCAGAGCTGAATCGTCGGCAAGTCGAGCTCGTCTCGCTTCGCGTATGCCGCGATCGCGATGGCGAGGTCTTGAATCGCCGGCCCGGTGGAGTCGAAGACGGTGATGTCCTCGGCGCTCCTGCGACCCTCCGCCTCGCCCGTCAGCACCTTCCCGAGCGGCGTGACCTGCTCCTTCGAGATCACGCCGGCCGCAACGGCACTTCCGATGTCGCCTATTCCCTTTGCGCCGCCCTGCTGCCAGTGGTCGCAGACCTCGCTACAACCGCCTGCGAAGAGGTACCTAGCGATCCGCCATAGTTCTTGGATTGTGCAGTGGATCGAGGTCAACGCAATCCGCGTCGCCTTCGAGCAGGTCGGTAGAGGGCCGACTCTGGTACTGGTGCACGGAGCGGTCAGCGACAGTCGCGTTTGGCAGCCACAGCTTGACTCGCTTGCAGGCGAGTTCACCGTGGTCGCCTGGGACGCCCCAGGATGCGGGGAGTCTGGTGATCCGCCGGAGTCATTCCGGCTTCCCGAGTACGCCGATGTCCTGGCCGGACTCATCGCTGCGCTCGGGCTAGAACGCGCGCACGTGCTCGGCCACTCGTTCGGCGGCGCACTCGCGCTCGAGTTGGCCCGCCGACATCCTGCCGCCGTCGCGACGCTGATTCTCGTCGGCGCGTACGCAGGGTGGGCAGGGTCGCTTCCGGCCGCCGAGGTGGAACGTCGTCTGTACTTCGCACTCGACGTTGCGGAGCGACTTCCGGGCGGTTTCGAGCCTGCCTCGATGCCAGGCTTGTTTACGGACAAGCTGCCATCCGAGGCCGCTGCAGGACTGACGACGATCATGTCCGAGATCCGGCCGGCAGCTACGCGCGCAATGGCGCATGCGCTCGCCGAGGCGGATCTGCGAGAAGGGCTATCTTCGATCGGCGTGCCGACGCTGCTCATCTACGGAGACGCGGACGAGCGGTCACCACTGAGCGTGGCCGAGGACTTGCACCGCAGGATTCCGACGTCGAGTCTCATCGTGCTCCCGGGGTTGGGCCACGAGTGTTACCTCGAAGATCCTGACCGCTTCAACGCCGAAGTCCGCACGTTCCTCCGTGGTCAAGTGTGACTCCATGAACGGCGGCGGCGCCTCCCGGCACGCAACGCAGGACGTCGTGGCCGAGGCGGTTCAGGCGAGCCGCCTGACGTGTGGTCAAGCGACATTGCTGCACATCGTGCAAAGGCGACTAGAGCTCGATCGTCTGCAGGCCGTCCAGCTCGCCGAGCTTCGCGTAGGCAGCGATGGCGATCGCCAAGTCCTGAATCGCGAGCCCAGTGGAGTCGAAGAGCGTGATGTCCTCGGCGCTGCGACGGCCCTCGGCCTTACCTATGAGGACGTCACCGAGCGTTGACACCTGCTCCCGCGTGATGAGGCCAGCCGCCACGCCCTGCCCGATGTCTCCTGTTCCTTTGGCGCCACCCTGCTCCCAGTCGTCGCAGAAGAGGTCCGCGCGAGCCAGCTCGTCGACCGCCAGCTCCGCCTTCCCCGGGCCGTCGGAGCCCATCAGGGAGATGTGCTGGCCGGGACGGAGCGAGCCCGCCGGGTAGAGCACGGCACCGCCCGGTGTGACGGTGATCACGACGTCGCAGGCGAGAGCCTCCTCCGCGGCGTCGGCGGCGCGGGCGCCCAGCAATTGCGCGACCGAGTCGCGGCGAGCCGGATCGATGTCCCAGACGACCGGCGTCACACCGTGCGCGACGAGCATGCGGGCCGTCTCGGCGCCGTTGACCCCGCAGCCGATCACCGCGTACGAGGAAGCACCGGCGCGGCAGAGCGTGTCGGCCGCCAGCACGCCTGCCGCCGCCGTGCGCAGCGCCGTCACAGCGGCTGCGTCGAGCACTGCCTCGAGCGCTCCCGTCTCTGCGTTCGAGAGCACGACGAGGCCGGTCACCGTCGGCAGCCCGCGTGACGGATTGCCGGGAAACGAGGTCACCCACTTGAGCAGCGCGTGCCCTCCGCCCAGGGCCGGCATTGCCCGAAAATCGCCGGCCGGATAGTTGGTGACGTACAGCTTCGGCTGCATCGTCCACTCGCCGGAGGCGTGGCGGACGAACGCTTCCTTGACCGCGTCGTAGGCTTCGTGCGGCGACACCGCTTGCTCGACAGCCGTGGCGGCGAAGACGGGGATGCTCGTCACGGCCCGGCCCTACTGCTGCTTGACGGCGGTGATCAGCTTGACGACCGAGTCCTTGGCGTCGCCGAACAGCATCGTCGTCTTGGGGTCGAGGTAGAGCTCGTTGTCGATGCCGGCGAAGCCCGGGTTCATCGACCGCTTCATCACGATCACGCTCGCGGCGTGGTCGACGTCGAGAATCGGCATGCCGTAGATCGGGCTCGAGGTGTCGCTGCGCGCAGCAGGGTTGGTGACGTCGTTGGCACCGATCACGAGCGCGACATCGGTCTGCGCAAACTCAGGGTTGATCTCCTCCATCTCCTTCAGCTGCGTGTACGGCACGTTGGCCTCGGCGAGGAGGACGTTCATGTGGCCGGGCATGCGACCAGCGACGGGATGGATCGCGTACTCCACGTCGACGCCCCTCTCCTCGAGCAGATCGGCCAGCTGACGGACGTCGTGCTGGGCCTGCGCCACGGCCATCCCGTAGCCGGGGACGATGACCACCTTGCGGGCGAACGAGAGCTGCACGGCGACATCCTCGGGCGTCGTCCCGCGAACGGTGCGTCCGTCGTCCGCACGTGCCTCGCCCGAGGAGGCCTGCACCTGGCCGAAGGCGCCGAAGAGCACGTTGGTGACGGAGCGGTTCATCGCCTTGGCCATCATCAGCGTGAGGAACGTGCCCGAGGCACCGACGAGCATCCCGGCCACGATCAGCACCGTCGAGTCGAGCACGAACCCCGTCGCGGACGCCGCGAGGCCGGTGAACGCATTCAGGAGCGAGATCACCACGGGCATGTCCGCGCCGCCGATGGGAAGGACGAAGAGGACGCCGAAGAGAAGCGCCAGCGCGGTCAACGCCCAGAGCACCCACTGACCCTCGACGCCGGCGATCGCCGCCACGCCCAGCCCGACCGCTCCGCCGAGGACGAGGACGTTGACGACGTTCTGCCCGGCGAACACGATCGGTCGTCCGCCGATCAGCTCCTGCAGCTTCGCGAACGCGACGATCGAGCCGGCGAACGAGATCGACCCGATCAGCGCCGAGAGCACGATCGAGACGGTGCGGTCCGCCGCCAGGCCGCTCGCGTCGAGATGGAACTCCGCCAGCGCGACGAGCGCCGCGGCACCGCCGCCGACCCCGTTGAACAGGGCCACCATCTGCGGCATCGCGGTCATCTTCACCGTCCGCGCGCCCACCAGCCCGACGACCGTGCCGATCGCCGCGCCGACCGCGAGCAGGGCCCAGTTGCCGATCCCGTCCAGCAGCAGCGTCGTGCCGATGGCAACGAGCATCCCAACGCCGCCGATCCAGTTGCCCTGGCGGGCACGCTTGGGCGAGGAGAGAAACCGCAACGCGACGATGAAGCAGACGATCGCCACGAGATAGAGCAGACTGACGATGTCGGGATCGGAGATCACGAGTGGCGGCGACGGTTCGGTCGCTGCCGGCCGAGCGATACCGCACGTCCCGGAGCTACCACTACCGCTCTCGCTTCGGCTCGGGACGGCGCTTGAACATCTCGAGCATGCGGTCCGTGACGAACCAGCCGCCGACGACGTTCGCCGTCGCCAGGACCATCGCCACGAACCCGACGACCTCTGTGAAGGTGTCGTCGGCGAAGCCGAGCACCAGGATCGCCCCGACGATGACGATGCCGTGGATGAAGTTCGTGCCGGACATCAGCGGCGTGTGCAGCATCGTCGGCACCTTCGAGATCACCTCGAAGCCGAGGAACACGGCGAGTACGAGGATCGTCAGCTCGATCACGAGCGGCACGTCGGTCACGCGCTCACCTCCTGCGGACGCGCGACGCAGGCGCCCGCCGTGATCTCGTCCTCGAAGTCGAGCGCGAGCTCGCCGCCCGGCGCGAGATGCTCGATCAGGGCGACGACGTTGCGCGCGTACAGTCGGCTCGCGTCGGTCGCCATCAGAGACGGGATGTTCGTCAGGCCGACGATCGTCACGGCGTGGCGGACGACCTCTTCACCAGGTGAGGTCAGCTCGCAGTTTCCGCCCGCCTCGGCGGCGAGATCGACGATGCACGAACCGGGGCGCATGCGCTCCACCGCCGACGCGTGCACGAGCAGGGGGGCCGGTCGACCTGGAACGAGTGCGGTCGTGATCACGACGTCGAACTCCGGTACGCGCTCGTCGAGCGCCATCTGTTGGCGCGCCTGCCCCTCCGCGGTCAGCTCCTTCGCGTAGCCGCCAGCCGTCTCCTCGCCCTCGACGCCGAGCTCGAGGAACGAGCCGCCGAGGCTCTCCACCTGCTCGCGGACGGCGGGGCGCACGTCGAACGCGGAGACGACGGCGCCGAGGCGTCGTGCGGTGGCGATTGCCTGCAGGCCCGCGACGCCCGCGCCGAGGACGAGCACGCGCGCGGGAGCGATCGTGCCGGCTGCGGTCATCAGCAGCGGGAAAAGCTTCGGCACACGGTCGGCGGCGAGAAGCACCGCCTTGTAGCCGGCCACGGTCGCCTGCGAAGAGAGCGCATCCATCGGCTGCGCCCGGGTGATGCGCGGCAGGGACTCGAGCGCGAAGGCGATCACTCCCCTCTCACGGAGCCGCTCGATCCCATCGGGGTCGGCTAGAGGCGCGAGGAAGCCGAGGACGATCGTGCCGGGCGCAAGGGCCGCGGTCTCCTCGGCGCTTGGCGGCGCGACCCGCGCCACGAGCTCTGTCCCCTCCACGGCGGCCTCGACGAGCTCCGCACCGGCCTCCGCGTAGTGCGGATCGAGGAAGCCTGCAGCGTCGCCGGCGCCGCGCTCCACGGCGATCTGGATCCCCGTCGCAGCGAGCCGGTGGACTGCCTCGGGGGTCAGCGCGACCCGGCGTTCGCCTGGCGCAGTCTCCCGAGGCACTCCCACTCGCATCGCGCGAAGGAATGTACGGGAAGGGATCCCGGGCCGCGGCGGGAACGTCGTTCCCATGAGTGGGATCAACGCCTTCGCCGCCGCGATGGAGGTGTGCGACCCGTCGCTCGGCGGCCACTCAGAGCGTGTGTCGGAGCTCGCCGAGTGTGTTGCCGTGAGGCTGGGGTTCGACGAGGACGGTCTCGACGCGCTGCGCATCGGCGCCGCCCTCCACGACGTCGGCAAGGTGAATGTCCGGCCGGATGTCCTGCTCAAAGAGGGGATTCTCGAGCCCTCGGAGCTCGCCGAGGTGCGCGCCCACCCGGTCGAGGGGGTTTGGCTGATCGCCGGCGTCCGCTCGCTTCAGGAGGCAGTGCCCTATGTGCTCTTCCACCACGAACGCTGGGACGGCGACGGTTACCCGACCCGGCGCGCGGGCACCGACATCCCGCTCGAGGGACGTCTGCTCGCGGTGGCGGACGCCTTCGACGCGATGACCTCCGTGCGCCCGTACCGCGACGCGCTCTCCTTCGGCGAGGCGGTCTCCGAGGTCGAGCGCTGCGCCCGCTCGCAGTTCGACCCGCGGGTGGTGACCGCGTTTCTCGCCGCCGTGGAGGCGGGCGAGATCTGCCAACCGGTAGAGGCGCTCGCCGCGACGGGCTGAGTTGCGTCCGGAGGCATGGAGCACGACCTGCCGGCTCCCGGCCGTGTGCTTCGGTCACGCAAGCTCCCAGCCTGCAGGCGCTACAGGCTCGACCAGACGTCGATCTTCGTGCGGGTCCGGCGGATCACCTCGTCGGTGAACTCGCCGGTGCCGCTGTGACCGCCGAGGTCGGCCGTGCGGATCCCTTCCGCGACGGCCTCGAGGCAAGCCTCCCGGATGGCGCGGCCTGCGGTCAGGCAGCGTTCGTCGTCGGCATGCGCGAGGAGCGCCGCTGCGGCCAGGATCATCGCCATCGGGTTGGCCACGTCTTTCCCCTGGAGCGACGGCGCGGTCCCGTGCGCAGCTTCGGCCATCAGCGCGGACGGCACGTAGTCGTCGCCGAACGCAACGAGCAGCGACTCCGAGCCGGCGATCGACCCGAACAGCGGCAGCACGAGGTCCGAGAGTATGTCGCCGTCGCGATTCAGCGCCGGGATCACGAGCGGCGCACCACTCTGCGAGAGCAGGAGCGCAAACGTGGCATCGATCAACTGGGGCTCGTAGGTGACATCAGGATGCCGTGCGGCCGCGGCATCCATCTCCTCCTTCAACATTCCCTCGTAAATGGGGCTCACCGTGTACTTCGGGCCTCCGAAGACCTTGGCGCCCATCCGTTCCGCCTGACGGAACGAGAACTCGGACACCGCACGGCAGATCCGCCGCTCGATGCGCTCAGTGCGGAAGGCGACTTCGTCCTCGCCACTGCCTTCGCGCCATTCCTGTGCACCGTAGGCGTCGCCGACCGCCATGCGCACCACCGAGACCGGGGAGTGCACGCCGCCCAGCGGGATCACGCCGGGAATCCGCCTCCCGGTACGGACGATCACTTTGCCGCCGATCTCCTCTCGCAGGATCCGGTTTGGCGAGCCGACATCGTCCTTGGTCTCGGGGGTCACGGTCGCCGCCTTGAGGCCCAGACCGTGCTCCCTGATCGCGCGCGCGGCTTCGTGCACGACCCCGTTCCGCGTCGCGCGCCGGTGCTCGAGCGAGAGGTCGAAACGGGGAAGAGCGAGCTGGACGCCGATGACGTCGGGCGCGAGCACGCGGAGCGCCTCCTCCAAGAGCTCCTGTCCCGTTTGGTCGCCCTCGAGCACGACGATGGTGTGCGCGTCCATCGAACGCGATTCTAGAGAGTGCTCGGTCGGCGAGAAGAGCACGTTCCGATCTGCTAAATCCGCGCGGAATGCCGCTTGCCGATTCTCTGAGCAATAACTAGTCTTCGCTCGCAGCCCGGCGCATTCAAAGGAGAGAAACATGGCCCGGAAGACCGTGCTCGTATGTGATTCATGCGGCAGCGAAGTGGGCGAGGGGAAAGGCGCAACGTTGCGTCTCACGTGGCAGGACGCACGGCGCGGAGCGAAGCAGGCCGATCTCTGCGATTCCTGCGCCGGGGCGACGCCCGGCATCGCGGTCGCGCGTCGCGGGCGCAAGCCGAAGTCGCTGCAGTAGAAGCCGCGCCGCTTTCCCGCTCTTTGCGGGGAGCGCCGGCCGCGCGCACGGGTGTCCCGCCGGAGGCGGGGACTACGATTGACCCCGTGGGTCTCTCGCTCGTCGTCGGCCCGGCTCACGCCGGCAAGATCGCGTTGCTGCTCGAGCGGTACGTCGAGTGCATCGACCGTGATCCGTGGCTGATCGTTCCCAACCGGTCGGACGTCGACCGCGTCGAGCGAGATCTCCTCCGGCGCCAGCCGGCGCTGCTCGGTGGGCGGATCGGGACGTTCGACGACCTCTTTCGGGCGATCGCGAGCGCCGACCCGCAGTGGCGCCCGGCGGCATCCGAGGCTCAGCGCTCGCTCGCTCTGAGGCGCGCAGTGTCACGGGTCGAGCTCGAGACGCTCGGGGCCTCGGCTCGAACGGCGGGGTTCGCCGACTCCCTCGGTGTCGCGCTCGGTGAGCTCGAGTCCGCGCTGATCCCGCACGAGCGGCTGGAGGGCGACCTCGCCCGGCTCGCGAGGGCGTACGACGAAGAGCTGGGGCGACTCCAGCTTTGGGATCGCGACCGGCTGCGGCGACACGCCGTCGAGCGTCTCGGCTCGGAGCTCGGCGCCTGGGACGGGGCGCCCGTCTTCGCCTACGGCTTCGAGGACCTGACGGCCGCGGAGTGGGAACTGCTCGTCGCCCTCGCCGGCAGGGCAGAGCTGACCGTCTCGCTGCCGTACGAGCCGGGTCGGGCGGCATTCGCGTCGCTGCGGCGGACGGCCGAGGATCTGGCGAACCTCGCCGACGGCCACCTGCACGAGCTCGCTCCCGCGAGCGACCGGCACCTGCCGGCGGCACTCGCGCACCTCGAACGAGCGCTCTTCGAGGACGAGCAACCGGCGCCGCCTGCCGTGGACGGCGCGCTCCGTTTCCTCGAAGGAGCGGGGATGCGGGGAACGGCGGAGCTCGTGGCGGAGGAGGTCGCGGCGCTCATTCGCGCAGGGATGCCGCCCGAGGGGATCGCTCTCGTCTGCGACTCGGTCGAGCGCTGGCGCGTTCCGCTCGAGACCGTGCTCGGCTCGTTCGGCGTTCCGTACGCGGTCGAGGAGCGTGCGCGCCTGCCACAGACGCCGTTCGGCTCGGCGCTGCTCGGTCTGCTGCGGTTCGCTTGGCTCGGGGGCGGGCGGGGCGAGCTCTTTCGCTTCCTCCGCTCATCCTTCTCGGGCCTGACGCGACCGGCTGTCGACTACGTCGAGGGGCGCCTGCGCGGGAGGGCAGTGCACATGCCGGAGCGCGTCGAGGAGGAGAGCGAGCGGTTGCGCGGCGCGCCGGTGCCCTTCCTGGTCGAGCTGCGTGCGGCGCCCAGCCCTCTCGCCGGGGCCAGGGCGCTCGCCAGGGGAATGGCGGCGGCCGCCTACGGCCTCGGGTCGCCGCCGGGGAGCGCGGCGGCGGCGGACGACCTTCGCGCGCTCGAGGCCGTGCTTCGCTCGCTTGACGAGCTCGAGTCGATCGAGCGAGTGGAGGCGGCACCACTGCCGGCCGAGGACGTCGTGGCCGCGCTCGAGCGGGCAGCGGTGCGTTCCGGGGGTGACGGCGAACCGGGTTACGTCGCCGTGCTCGACCTGCCCCGCTCGCGCACACGCCGGTTCGACGTCGTCTTCGTGCTCGGGTTGGAGGAAGGCGCGCTGCCCCGCCGCGGCCGCACGTCGCCGTTCCTCGACGACGACCGTCGGGCGACGCTCGGCGGTCGGCTGGAGCGACCAGATCCCGTCCAGCGCGACCGCTACCTGTTCTACACGGCCTGTACTCGCCCACGGCAGCGTCTCGTGCTCGTGCGGGAGGCAGCGACGGACGAAGGCGTCCCGCGCGAACCGAGCCCGTTCTGGCACGAGGTGACCCGCCTGTTCGATCCGGCGGAAGTCGAGCGGGCGACGCGGCGGCGTGCGCTGTCGGCGCTGACGTGGTCGCTCGAGGGTGCGCCCACCGAGAGAGAGCGGCTGCGCGCACTGGCCGAGCTCGCCTCCACGGACGAACAAGACGCGCGCGCGCTGGCCGGTGCCAACGGCTGGTCGCGGCGGCTCAACCGTGCCTTGACCGCGTTCGAGCGCCGAACCCTTCTCCGCAGCCCGGCCGTGCTCGAGTGGCTGGCGCAACGGACGACGTTCGCTGCGGCCGAGCTCGAGCGCTTCGCGGACTGCTCGTCCGCCTGGCTCGTCGAGCGGGTGATCTCGCCCAAGACGATCGACGCCGAGCCCGACCCGATGCTGCGCGGCTCGGTCGCCCACACGGCGCTCCACCGCTTCTCGCAGGCGTTGCCGAAGGATCTCGGCGTCGACCGAGTTACGCCGGACCTGCTCGAGACGGCGACGGCCCTCATGCGGCGCTGCTTGGACGAAGCGCTGCAGTCGGGGGTGCGTCTCGACCTCACCGACCTCCAGGCGGCCGAGCTGCGCCAGACGCTGCTACGCGATCTCGAGGGATTCGTGCGGGACGAGGCCGGGTCTGCGATGACGTTCGTGCCCCGGCGCTTCGAGGTCTCGTTCGGCTCCGACCGGGCTGCTCCCGAGCTGCAGCGGGGGCTCGATCTCGGCAACGGGCTCACGCTCTCCGGCCGGATCGACCGCATCGACGTCGACCCGTTCAGCGCCCGCGGGATCGTGCAGGACTACAAGTCGGGCAAGCACGCCCACTCGGCGGAGGAGATCGAGCGCGATCTGCGTCTGCAGATTCCGCTCTACATGCTCGTGCTGCGCGACCTCGTCGGCGTCGAGCCGCTCGGCGGCATCTATAAGCCGCTCGCCGGCAAGCGCATCGCGCGCGGGATGCTGCGGGCGAGCGCGGGCGAGGACCTGCCGGGCTTCGTGAAGACGGACTACCTCGACGAGGACGGCTTCTGGGAACGCGTCGACGCCGCACGCACGCGCGCCGGCGAATACGCACAGCGGATCCGGGCCGGCGACGTGCGCCACGACCCCAAAGGCGACGGCTGCCCGCAGTGGTGCGATCTCTGGACGGTGTGCCGGATCGAGAGGTCATGACCGCGCTGGAGCTCCGCACCCCGTTGAACGATGAGCAGCTCGCTGCCGTCGAAGCCGTCGGTGAGGTCTTCGTCTCGGCGGGCGCCGGTACAGGGAAGACCTCCGTGCTCGTGGAGCGCTTCGTGCGTGCCGTGTGCGACCGCGGGATCGACGTGGACTCGATCCTGGTCATCACCTACACGCGCAAGGCCGCGGGCGAGCTGCGCTCGCGCATCCGTGCCGCGCTCGCCGAGCGCGGGCGCCTCGACCTGGCGCGCGAGCTCGACGGCGCCTGGATCTCGACGATCCACGGCTTCTGCAACCGCCTGCTCAAGGCGCACCCGTTCGGCGTCGGTCTCGACCCCCGCTTCCGCGAGCTCGAGGAGGCGGGGGCCGCCGTCCTGCGCGGAGAGGCGTTCGAGCGCGCGCTTGCATCGTTCTGCGCCGACGAGGATGAGGATCGGCTGCGCCTGCTCGCGACGTATGGGGCCGTCGGGTTGCGACGGATGCTGACAGGTGTCTACGAGACGCTTCGCTCGGCCGGACGCGAGCTCGTGCTCGAGCTTGGCGCGCGCCCCGGGCTCGGGCTGGCGATCGAGGCGTTCCGCGCGGAGGCAGTCTGTCTCGCAGCCGATTCCGAGGCCACCCCGAACCAGCGCGGCAATGCGGCGGAGGCGCTGCTCATCGCGACGCGGGGGACGCTGCCCGAGCGCCTTGCCGATCTAACCGCGATCGCGTGCCGTTCCTCTGCTCGCGCCGCCTCGTACGAAGAGGCGCGCCGCGCCCTCGAGCGGGCGGCGCTCGAGGAGCTCGCGGCGCGCGACCGCGACCTCCTGCAGGAGCTGCTCGAGCGCTTCGCCGGCGAGTATGCGGTGGCGAAGCGCCGTGAGTCGGCGGTCGACTTCGAGGATCTCCAGCTGGCCGCGCGCGATCTCCTCCGCGACGACCCCGTGGTGCGCGAGGCAGAGAGCCTGCGCTTCCGGCTCGTGATGGTGGACGAGTTCCAGGACACCAACGGGCTTCAGTGCGAGCTCGTCGATCTCCTCTCACGTCCAGAGACGGAGCGTTTCTTCGTCGGTGACGAGTTTCAGTCGATCTACGGGTTCCGGCACGCGGACGTGCGGGTGTTCCGGGAGCGCCGTGCGGCCGCCGAGGATCTCGTCGCGCTTCGTCGGAACTACCGCTCGCGGCCCGAAGTGCTCGCCGCGGTCAATCATCTTTTCGCAAAGGAGTTCGGCGACGAGTTCCAGCCGCTCGCGGCGTCCGGGGAGTTCCCAGACCCGGTCTTCGGCCACCCGGTCGAGCTGCTCGTCACCGACAAGTCCAGCTATCGCGGCACGGGAGAGCACTGGCGCCGCGGCGAGGCGCGGCACGTCGCGCGCCGTGTGCGCGAGCTCGTCGACGCCGGCGCGGCCACTCCGGGCGAGATCGTCGTCCTCTTCGCCGCCGGCACCGACGCGGAGTGGTACGAGGAGGAGCTCAGGCGGTTCGGGTTGCCGACGTACCGCGCGACCGGTCGCGGCTACTTCGGGCAGCAGCAGGTGACCGACCTGCTCGCCTATCTGCGGTTGTTGCAAAACCGCTACGACGACGTCGCGCTGGCGACGGTGCTCGCCTCACCGCTCGTGGGCGCCTCGAACGACGCGCTCGTGCTCCTGCGGCGCCATGCCGGCCGCCGACCGCTCTTCGCCGGGCTCGAGCGAACGCTGCCGCCGGGGATCGGCGCCGACGACGAGCGCCTGCTGCGTGCGTTCCGGCAGCGCTACGAGCGCCTCGTGGCAACCTCACAGCGGGTCGGCCTCGAGCGGTTGTGCGAGCAGGTGCTCGCCGAGCACGACTACGACCTGGCCGTGCTCGCGCGCTGGGACGGGCGGCGGCGCTACGCGAACCTCCGCAAGCTCGCTCGCCTCGCCCGCGCCTACGAGGCCCTGCGCGGCCAGGACCTCGAGGGCTTCGTTCGCTTTGTCCGCGGGCAGGAGTCGTTCGGCGCGCGCGAGCTCGAGGCCGTGGCGGAGGAGGAAGGCGCCGACGCCGTGCGCCTGCTCACGATCCACGCGGCCAAGGGACTCGAGTTCAAGGTCGTCGTCGTCGCCGACGCCGGGCGCGATACCGGAGGGCCGGCCGGGCCGGACGAGATCGTTGCGCTCTCGGACGGTCGGTTCGGCTTCAAGGTCGTGCATCCCACGACCGGGGCACGGGAGCCCGTCTTCGACTACGAGGCGGTGTCGGACGCCGACCGCGAGCAGGAGCGCCAGGAGCGGCTCCGCCTCTACTACGTGGCGATGACGCGCGCCATCGACAGGTTGGTCGTCTCCGGCGCGCTCGACCCGGCACGTGAGGCGGACCGTCAGACTCCACTTGGCTGGGCGCTGGGGCGGCTCGACGCCGAGACGGACGTCGCGGGCGCAGGCCGTGACCCGGTCGAGCTCGGGCGGGGCGACGCGCGCTTCCTGCTTCGGGTCGATCGCTTCGCCGCCGTCGACGAGGTCGCCGAGGCGGTGGCCCAGCCGCCGGGCGGCCAGTTGACGCTCTTCTCCGACCTGCACCTCGGCGCCGGGCCCGCGGCGATCACCTTGACCGAGCTCGAGCCGCTCCCAGCGCCTCCCGGTCACGTGCCGCGCAGGCTCTCGTACAGTGCGCTCGCCCTGTTCGAGCGCTGCTCGTACCGCTACTGGGCGGAACGGGTCGCCGGGATGCGTCCGGCGGAGGCCGGAGCTCCTGCGGGGCAGGACGGTGGGGAGGACGCGATGCTCGCGACGGAGGTCGGCGACGCCGTGCACCGCCTGTTGGAGCTCGTCCCGCTGCACGACCCGCGTCCACCGTCGCGTTCGGAGCTCGACGAGACCGTGCGCGCCTGGTACCCGGTCGCCTCCGAGCCCGAGCTCGATCGCATCGCCGCGCTCGTGGATGCGGCGTGCGCCTCACCGCTTGCCCGTCGCGTGTCCGAGCTGCCCGGCGCGCTCCCCGAGCGGCCGTTCGCGTTCGAGCAGGACGGCGTGCTGCTGCACGGGCGGCTCGATCTGCTCTGGCGGGAGGGCCACCGCGCGCTCGTGGTGGACTACAAGTCGAACGCCCTCGGCGATGCGTCCCCCGCTGAGATCGTGGAGGACGACTACACGCTGCAGCGGCTCGTCTACGCCCTGGCCTGTCTCCGCGCCGGCGTCGAAGAGGTGGAAGTCGCGTACCAGTTCCTCGAGCGACCGGACGACGTCGTCTCGCAGACGTTCACGACCGCCGACGTCCCGGCGCTGGAAGAGACGCTGTCGGCAGCGATCGGACGCATCCGCGCCGGCGACTTCCGGCCGACGCCGAGCACGTTCGCCTGCCAAGGCTGTCCGGCGCTCGACGTCGTGTGCGCCGGGCCACGGCTCGGGTCGATCGAGGAGCACCTGTGATCCGTTCCCCGTGACGGGTACGGGCCTCAGCTCGAAGCGAACGGACCCGGCCGAGTAGTCTCGCCCGATGCGCGTCGGGGCGCTGTACGACATCCACGGCAACCTCCCAGCGCTCGAGGCGGTGCTCGCCGATCCGCGGTTCGCCGACGCGGACGTCGTGCTCGTCGGGGGTGACGTGGTCGCGGGGCCGCAGCCGCGGGCGGTCCTCGAACGGCTGCTCGAGCAGGACGACGTTCGCTTCATCCGCGGCAACGCCGACCGCTGGGTCACCGGCACCGACGAGCCGGACATTCCCGCGACCGCGATCGAGGAGATTCGCTGGAGCGCCGATCAGCTCGACGACCGGGAGCGAGCCGACGTCTACGCGTGGCCGTTCACCACCTCGCTCCCGGTGGACGGGCTCGGCGCCGTGCTGTTCTGCCACGCGACGCCGGGTTCCGACACGCAGCTGGTCACGCCGACCACACCCGAGGACGCGGTGGACGAGGCGCTCGGCAGCGTCGCCGAGGAGCTCGTCGTCTGCGGCCACATCCACGTCCAATACGACCGCGGCGTCGGTCACAGGCGACTCGTCAACGCCGGCAGCGTCGGGCGACCCAACGAGCGTCCGGCCCGTGCCTACTGGGCTTTGCTCGGTGCGTACCCGCCCGTCCAGCTCCTGCACACCGAGTACGACATCGAGCGGGCGATCGGAGCGATCGCCGCCGTCGGGTATCCGTCCGACGACCTCGCTGCGGCGCTCCGCGAGCCGCCGAGCGCTGAAGAGACGATCGCTTTCTTCGAAGGACTGCGTGGCGCGTAGCTACGTTCGCGAGGCACGCCGGCGCGGCCTCGGCACGCGACGCGAGCGCATCAGACCGATCATCGAGCGGCTTGCCGCGGCGCATCCCGGGGCGGGCATCGCGCTCCGCTTTCGCTCCGACGTCGAGCTGCTCGTCTCCGTGATGCTCTCCGCGCAGACGACCGACGTGAACGTGAACAGGGTCACGGCGCAGCTGTTCGAGAAGTACCGGCGCCCGGAGGACTACCTCTCGGTCGAGCCTGAGGAGCTGGAGCGCGACATCTACGTCACGGGCTTCTACCGGCAGAAGACGAAGTCGATTCGCGGCGCGATGCGCATGCTGCTTGAGGAGTTCGGCGGCCGGGTCCCGCGCACGCTGCCGGAGCTGCTGCGGCTGCCGGGTGTCGCGCGCAAGACCGCAAACGTCGTCGCGGCCGAGCTCGGGGACGCCCAGGGCATAGTCGTCGACACCCACGTGCGACGCCTGTCGCAGCGTCTAGGCCTGACGCGGCACGACGACCCAGTGAAGATCGAGCGCGACCTCCAGCGGATCACACCGCGGTCAGACTGGGCACGCCTCCCGCACCTCTTCATCTGGCACGGGCGCCGGGTCTGCATCGCGCGCCGGCCGCTCTGCGAGGAATGCGTTCTGATCGACCTCTGCCCGTCCGCCCGGTTCGACGTGTAGGTCTCGTTCGGTGCCGGACCTGCATGCCACGTGTGGGTCCTGCGAGCGCAACGCTCACGGGCGTGCTACGGCCGCACCCAGTGCTGCACGACGAGCTCGTTGCCGAACGTGCGCTGGTCGAGGAGCGCGTAGCGCGGCGTGTCGACGGCCGTGCGTGCCGTCCGGAGCGCGTCGTCGGCGTCGCCGGCGACGACCAGCCAGGCTCCGCCGCCGCGCGCGCGTAGGGCCAGCCGCGTGTCGGGCTCGTAGTACGCGAAAGCGGCCCTGGCCCGGCCCGGGAGCACGACGACCGTCTCCTCCGGAGCCGCCTCCGTGTCCACGAAGGACGCGGCCGTGCGCCAGTCCTGCGTCGGCGCGGTTGCGTACCAGGTGATCACGCCGACCACTGCTGCTCCCGCCGCCGCGCCCCCGGCAGCCCACTGGAGCCAACGCTCGGGCAGCGCGGCGATCCCGGCCCCCGCGGCCAGGGCGACGCCGGGCGCGCCGACGACGAGTGCCGTCTCGGGCAGCACCGGCACTGCGAGCGATGCCACCGCCAGGCCGAGGAGAGGGAAGAGCGCCAAGCCGGCCGCGAGGGCCGCTCCCCACGGCTCACCGCTCGGCGCCTTGCGTAACGCCAGAGCGACGACACCCCAGACGCCGAGCACCGCGAGCACCGGGCTCCAGCCGCAGGCGCGCGCCAGGCCCTCGCCGACGCCGGCCAGCGTGAGGGGTGCGTCGGGTGCGTCGCTGCGGTCTATCCCGAAGGCTACGAGGAGCAGCCCGTTCTCGAGCGCCACGAACCCAAGCGCCGGCACCGCGAACCTGAGGGACGGGCGCGGTACGACGAGGGCGAGCGCCAGCGCCTGAGCGAGCACAGCCGCCGACGCCGCCGGATGAGTAAGCGGCAGCAGCACCGATCCGAGCGCATAGAGCGCCCAGAGCGCAGGGCCGTCCCGCCGGAGTGCGAGGACGAACAGCGCCGTGGACAGCGTGACCGCGAGGATGGCGAGGGTGTAGGGCCGTGCCTGCTGCGAGACCGCGACGACCGAGCCGGCGGTGGCCAGTGCGAGCGAGGCGACGACACCTGCGAGGCGGCCGGCGAGCGCGCAACCGATGAAGTAGACGAGCAGCGAGGCGATCGCGGCGGCGACGACGGAGGGTGCCCGCACCCAGCGCTCCCCGTCGTCGAGCTGGACCACGGGCTGCAGCAGAGCCAGGTAACCGGCCCGCGCGGGGTCGTGGTCGAGAGCCCACTCGACGACGTCCCCGAAGGGGCCGGTGGCCGCGGCGACGGTGTCGGCTTCGTCGATCGTCAACGGCCGGCGGCCGAGGAGGAAGGAGCCGAGGCCGAGCGCCAGCAGCGGCCCGGCCAGTGCCAGCAGGCCCGCGGCGCGCGCCGCCAGGCGGTGTGCTGCGGAGGCGCCGTCGGCGGGCACGCCCTGCGCGCCGGCCCCAAGGGGGGTGACGGCGTTGTCGATCACGCCTCCAAGGCTAGAGAGCGTGTCGGCTACCCCGTGTACGTCAGATCCAGCGACGCCAGCGGAAGATTGCGAGCTGAGCCAGCGTCGTCCCGACGATCAGGGCCACGGACACGCCCAGCGTCCAGTACGCGTCGCCGAACGCGCTCTCGAAGTTCTGTCCGTAGAACCCGGTGATGAAGGTGGGCACGAGGACGAGTGACGCGATCACCGTGAGCGTCTTGATCACGTCGTTTTGCGCTTCGGCGATCTTGGCCTGTAGGTGATCGCGGAGGCTGGCGAGGACGTCGCGGGCGATGTCGAGCTCCTCGGTCACGCGGATGAGGACGTCGGCAGTGTCGGCGAAGGCGAGCTCGACCTCCCGCGGGAACAGGTTTCCGTTGCTGAGCTCGAGCCGTCCGTCGACGACCCTGCGCACGGCGGCTCGCGTGAGCGCGACGTTGCGCCGGGCGTGCAAGAGCTCGTGCCGCAACGCGCCCAGCCGGACGCGCGTCTCGCGACCGGGGAGGCGCTCGATCTCGTCCTCCAGCGTGTCCAGATCTCCGTGGATCCCGTCGACGAGTTCGAGATACGCATCCGCTACGCCGTCGACGAGCTGCTGCACGAGCTCGCCCGCGGGGAGACCCTCGCGCGCGCGGGTCGCGACCGCGTCGATCGAGGCCGTCCGGCCGTGGCGGTCGCTCTTGCGGACGATGACCACGGTGTCGGGTACCGCGATCAGGTCGATCTCCGCGTACTCGACCGCGCCGCCGTCCCCGTGCATGGGCGCGACGAGGACGCCGAAGACGTAGGCGCCGTGGCTCTCGAGCACGGGCCGCGCCGCCCTGCCGTCGCCGGGTGGGGCCACCAGCTGCTCCACCGCCTCGGGGTCGAGCACTGCGGGGACGGACGCGAGCAGCTCCTCCTGCGTCGGGTCGACGAGATCGATCAGCCGGGTCGCGGCCACCGCAGGAGCGTAGAGCTCCTGCTGGACGTTTCTACGCTGCGCCCGCGGCGCCGGCAGCTAACGCCAAGTGCCGCTGCTCGCTGAGGTAGCGCTCGGCGTCGAGCGCCGCCGTGCAGCCGGATCCGGCCGCGGTGACGGCCTGCCGGTAGGTGTGATCCTGCACGTCGCCCGCCGCGAAGACGCCGGGGACGTTCGTCTCGGTGCTCTTGCCCCGCGTGACGAGGTAGCCGGAGTCGGGCTCGTGGTCGAGCTGGTCGAGGAAGAGCGCCGTGTTGGGGTCGTGCCCGATCGCCACGAAGAACCCGTCGGTGGCGATCTCGCTCGTCTCTCCGGTGACGGTGTCGCGCAGCCTCACGCCGGTCACCTGATTCTCGCCGAGGACGTCCTCGACCCCGGCATTGAGCACGAACTCGATCTTCTCGTTCGCCCGGGCGCGGTCGACCATGATCGGCGACGCCCGAAACTCCTCGCGGCGGTGGACGAGATACACCTTGCTCGCGAAGCGGGCGATGAACGTCGCCTCCTCCATCGCCGAGTCGCCGCCGCCGACGACGGTGACCACCTTGTTGCGGAAGAACGAGGCGTCGCAGGTCGCGCAGTAGGAGACGCCGCGACCCTGCAGCCGCAGCTCCGACTCCAGACCGAGCTGGCGGGCGTGCGCACCGGTGGCCACCACGACGGCGTCGGCGCGGTACTCGTCGTTCCCCACCCACACCCTGAACGGGCGCTCGGAGAAGTCGACTCTGGTCACGTCGTCGGTGAGGAACTCCGCGCCGAACCGCTCGGCCTGGCGGCGGAAGTCCTGCATCATCTGCGGCCCCATGACGCCGTCGGCGTAACCGGGGTAGTTCTCGACGTCACTCGTGATCATCAGCTGCCCGCCCCAGTTGAAGCCCTCGATCACGAGCGGGGCGAGGTTGGCGCGCGCCGTGTACAGCGCAGCCGTGTAGCCGGCGGGCCCGCCGCCGATCACGATCACGTTCCTGACGTCACTCACTCGATCCTCCAGACGTTCGACGAGCCCTTTCCGTCACTGCTGGCTCACCATAGTCAACGCATTGGAGGTCGTGGTTGTTCCATGCCTCACGCCGCGCGGGGGGCGCCGGGCAGCGCCTCGAGCGCGGTCTGCTCCGGGTCGGTCGCGCCGACGGCGCGTGACTGAAGCTCCACCTGTGGCGGGGCGTCGAGCTCGCCTGTCACGCCGTGGTCGGCGAGGCGGCGCGCAGTGACGAGGACGCGGCTCTCGAGCGAACCGACGGCATCGTTATAGCTGGTCGTCGCGCCCGTCAGCGCCCGACCGACCTTCGCCAGGTGCCCGGCGAACGTGCCGAGGCGGCCGTGCAGCTCCTGGCCCAGCTCGTGCACCTCGCGTGCACTCTGGGCGACCGTCTCCTGCTGCCAGATTGCCGCGACCGTTCGCAATAGCGTCATCAGCGTGCTCGGCGAGGCGAGCACGACGTTGGACGACCACGCGTCCTCGGAGAGGCGCGGGTCGTGCTCGTGCGCAATTCGCAGAAGCGTCTCGTCGGGGACGAACATGACGACGACGTCGGGGGAGGGGGCGAACTGGCGCCAGTAGGTCTTGGCTGCGAGCTTCGCCACGTGGTCGCGCACCTGCCGGGCGTGCGCGGCGAGCCCGGCACGGCGGGCGTCCTCGTCCGTCGTCTCGAACGCGTCGAGGTAGGCGCCGAGCGGCACCTTGGCGTCGACGACGACGGACTTGCCGCCGGGGATGCGGACGACGAGGTCCGGGCGCAGCAGATCGCCTTCGCCGTCGCGGGTGCTGGCCTGGGCGACGAAGTCGCAGTGCTCGAGCATCCCAGCACGCTCGACGACGTTCCGCAATTGCGCCTCGCCCCAGCGGCCCCGGACGTTCGGCGAGCGGAGCGCATTCGCGAGACTGCCGGTCCGCTCCGACAGGAGCTCCACTTGCTGCCGGAGGGCACCGTAGGACTGGGCCCTCGCCCGGTCGAGCTCCTGTACGCGTTGGCCCACCTGCTGCAGCGAGTCGGCGAGCGGTGCGACGGTGGTGGCAATCCGTGCCTGGGCGACGTCGAGGAACTGGCCGCTCGTCTCTCTGAACGCGCGCGTCGACGCGTTGCGCACCGCCTCCTCGAGGCGGTCCCCGAACGCGTCGTCGCCCGCCTCGAGCCTCGCCTCGGCGGCAGCGAGCCCACGCTCGAGCTCGACGATCTCGACGCGTTGTCGCGCTCGCTCGCCGAGTGCAGAGCGCATGGAGAGGTAGACGCAGGCTGCGCCGACGACGAGACCGGTGAGGAGTGCCACGATCGTCATGAGGGCTGCTGACGATAGCTCTCCGACCGGACGGATCCGGTCGCTCGTCTACGATGTGCGACCGCATGCCTCCGAAGCAGCGTCCGCAGGGGTCCGGGTCGAAGTCGAAGTCCCGCCAGCGCCAGCGCACCGACCAGACGTCGGTCGACCGGCGCTGGGTCTACCTCGGCGGCGTCATCGGCGTGGTCGTGATCGCGTCGCTTCTCGGCTGGCTCCTGCTCGGGGGCGGGACGGACGACGCGGAGGCGCGAGCCCGCACGGCGCTCGAGTCCGCCGGCTGCGAGCTGAAGATGGTGACTGCGGTTAAGAACGTCGGCACCCACGCGGACTTCCCGGATCCCGACGCGGTGAGCAAGAAGTGGAATACCGACCCGCCGACGAGCGGCCCTCACTACGTGCAGACGCTCATCTTCGGCGCCTACGACGAGCCCGTGCAGATCGGCCGCGTCGTCCACAACCTCGAGCACGGCGGGGCCTACGTCCTGTACGGCAGGAACGTGGACAAGGCGACGGTCGGCAAGCTGCGGTCGTTCTACGACGACCACCAGTTGGGGACGATCCTGGCGCCGTACCCGAAGCTCGGGAAGAAGATCGCTCTCGGCGCGTGGGTCGCCTCGGATCAAGACCTCGCCGCCGGCAAGCGCGGCAAGGGCGTGCTGGCGACGTGCACGGCGTACGACCAGCACGCGTACGACGCCTTCTTCGACGCCTTCCAGTTCAAGGGCCCGGAGCGCTTCCCATCCGACTCGCTGCTTCCGGGCGGCAGCTGAGAGACCTGGGGCTGCATGTCGACGGGGCGCGAGAGCCAAGCCGAGACGATCAGCGACGAGCAGTTGCAAGCGTTCACGGTCGGCGAGCTGAAGCCGCTCAACGCCCGCATCGAGTTCCAGGACTACGACCCGGAGTGGCCCCGGCTCTTCGACCGTGAGGCCGAGCGCATACGCGGCGCCCTCGGCGACGCCGTGCTTCGTCTCGAGCACGTCGGCTCGACGTCGGTGCCCAGGCTGGCTGCCAAGCCGATCATCGACATGCTGCTCGTCGTCCCGCACTCGGGCGACGAGCCGTCCTACGCACCGCAGCTCGAGGCGGCCGGCTACGTCCTCCGCATCCGCGAGCCGGAGTGGTTCGAGCACCGCGTCTTCAAAGGGCCGGACACGAACGTCAACCTGCACGTCTTCAGCCCGGGCGCGGCGGAGATCGACCGCATGCTGCTCTTCCGCGACTGGCTGCGG
Source organism: uncultured Actinomycetes bacterium (assembly GCA_963708005.1). Taxonomy (GTDB): domain Bacteria; phylum Actinomycetota; class Thermoleophilia; order Gaiellales; family Gaiellaceae; genus Gaiella. The sequence goes on from CAVPRY010000005.1 coordinate 210,307, forward strand.
ACGAACGACGCCGACCGGGAGCTCTACGAGCGGACGAAGAGGGAGCTCGGAGCGCGTACCTGGCGTCACGTGCAGCACTACGCCGACGCGAAGACGGCGGTCGTGGAGGAGATCATCGAGCGGGCCAAGGCGGCACGGGACGACGCCACGTCCTAGGCGTGTAACCCGCCTCGAGAGCGGGTACAACTACGGTGTGGCTCGGGCACCGATCGTGATCCTCGGCGGCGGCCTGGCTTCGGCCAGGGTCGCCGAGGGGTATCGCGGCGCCGGTGGCGAGGAGAAGATGGTCATCGTCTCGGCGGACGACGTCCCGCCGTACAACCGCCCGCCGCTCTCGAAAGGTGTGCTGCGCGGGGAGCTGGAGCCCCAGGCTACCCTCGTCGAGCCCGAGAGCTGGTACGCCGACAACGGCGTCGAGCTGCGGCTCGAGACCGAGGTCGAGCGCGTCGAGACGGACGCTCACTTGCTCCGGCTGGCTGAAGGCGGAACGCTGGCCTACGGGACGCTGGTCGTGGCGACCGGGGCCCGGCCGCGGACGCTGCCCATCCCGGGCGCCGACCTCGCCGGCGTGCACACGTATCGCAGGCTCGCCGACGCGCTCGCCGTGCGCGACGCGGCGGCCGACGCGCGCCGCGCGCTCGTGATCGGCGGCAGCTTCATCGGTGCCGAGGTGGCCGCGTCGCTGCGCCGCCGCGGTCTGGAGGTAACCCTGATCGAGATGGGCGACCGGCTGATGCCCGCGCTCGCGTCCGACGTGCTCTCTGCGCAGCTGGCGGAGCTGTACCGCGACGAGGGCGTGGAGCTCAAGCTCGGGGACCGCGTCGAGAAGCTCCGGGGCGACGGCGGGCAGGTGACCGGCGCGCGCACGGTGTCGGGCGCCGAGATCGAGGCGTCCCTGGCCGTCGTCGGCGTCGGGGTGCAGCCGAACGTCGAGGTCCTGGAGGGCGGAGGGATCGAGGTCGACGACGGCGTGATCGTGGACGAGCTGTTCCAGTCGTCCGTGGACGACGTGTACGCGGTCGGCGACGTCGCTCGCTTCCCGGATCCCGTCTTCGGCCGCGCGCGTCGGATCGAGCACTGGTCGAACGCGAATGGCCAGGGAGCGCACCTGGGCAGGATCCTCGCGGGCGAGCGGACCGCCTACGACCAGATCTCGGTCTTCTTCACCGAGCTGTTCGGTCTCAAGCTGCAGGTGCTCGGCGACCTCGACGGCGGGGTGGACGACGTCGTCCTGCGGGGCAGCGTCGCCGAACGCAAGCTGCTCGGCTTCTACCTCCGCGAGGACCGGCTCGTGGGCGCGGTAGTGGCCGGCCAGGAAGCGGACGTGACCGACGAGTTGAAGGAGCTGCTGCGCGCGCAGCCCGCAGCCGCCGAGCTCGACCGCCTCCAGGACGAGTCCGTCAGCCCGGCCGCCGCGTTCGCCTCGTAGAGCCGACCTATGAGGCGCTGGTTGTGCCCTCTGTCGGCGTCGTCCTCCAGCGCGTGCCTGGGAAGACGTGTCCCTGGTCGACATCCGCTGGACGTTCGTCCGTTCGAAGCCCCAGCCGTCAGGCCACCGATCAGGCAGGGCTTCGTCGTATCGTGGGCAGCGTGGAGTTCCGTGTGCTCGGTCCGTTCGAGGTGGTGCGTGAAGATGGGCGGTCGATCGATGTCGGCCCGCCGCGTGTTCGTGCGTTGCTGGCGCTGTTCGTCCTCCATGCGAACGAGGTGCTCTCGGTGGACGTGCTGGTTGACGAGCTGTGGGGGGAGCGTCCTCCTGCGACGGCGGCGAAGATCATCCACGTCTACGTCTCCCAGCTGCGCAAGGCGCTCGGCAGGGAGATGATTCTCACCCGCCCTTCTGGCTATCTCTTGCGGGTCGAGGATGGAGCGATCGATCTGCAGCTGTTCGAGTCACTCGTCGAGGAAGCGCGAGGGGCAGTGCCCGAGGCGCGTGGTGCCGCGCTCCGCGATGCGCTCGGCCTGTGGCGTGGCTCCCCGCTCGCTGACTTCGCGTACGAATCGTTCGCCCAGGGCGAGATTTCGCGTTTGCGGGAGAAGCATCTGGCGGTGCTCGAGGACCGGATCGACGCCGACCTCGCGCTCGGTCTTCATGCCGATCTCGTTGCAGAGCTGGAGTCACTGGTCGGTGACTTTCCGCTGCGCGAGCGGCCGCGCGGGCAGCTGATGATCGCGCTCTACCGCTGCGGGCGACAGGTGGAGGCTCTCGAGGTGTATGCCGACGCGCGGCGGCTGCTGAAGGAGGAGCTCGGGCTGGAGCCGAGCGCCGCGCTCAACGACCTGCAGCGAGCGATCCTCGAGCACGACCTGTCGTTGTCCCCGCCGAGCGAGAGGGAGGCCCCGTTGGCCTGGGGCGCCGCGCCGTCCGCGCCGGGCGCCTTCGTGGGGCGAGAGGCAGAGCTGCAGGAGGTCCGGCGCGGGCTCGCGGATGCGCTCGCGGGCCGCGGTCGGCTCGTGCTGATCAGCGGCGAGCCCGGGATCGGAAAGAGCCGGCTTGCCGACGAGCTTCTCCGCGACGCACGTGGACGCGGGATGGAGGTGCTCGTCGGCCGGTGCTGGGAGGCGGGCGGCGCCCCGGCCTTCTGGCCCTGGGTGCAGGCGCTGCGCGTGGCGATCGGTGAGCGTGATCCCGACCGCTTGCGGAGGCAGCTCGGCCAAGGTGCTTCCGACCTCGCCGAGCTCTTCCCCGAGCTGCGTCAGCTCTTCCCCGATCTGCCTGCACCGTTCCCCCTGGAGTCGGAGGGTGCTCGCTTCCGCCTCTTCGAAGCGATCGCCACCTTCATCCACAATGCGGCGTCGAACCGTCCGCTCGTGATCGTTTTGGACGATCTGCACGCCGCCGACGAACCCTCGCTTCTCCTCCTCGAATTTCTCGCTCGCGAGCTCGACCGGAGTCGGCTGCTCGTTGTCGGCGCGTACCGGAATGTGGATCCGGTCCTCGGCGATCCCCTCGTCCGAATGCTCTCCGGAGTGGCAAGGGAGCCGACGACCCGTCGGATCGCGCTCACCGGTCTGGCGGAGAAGGCCGTCTCCGAGTACGTCTCCATCGCGTCCGGGTCGGAGGCGGACGCAGCGACGGCGGCCGCGATCCACGCGGAGACCGAGGGCAATCCGCTCTTCGTGAGCGAGCTTGTCCGGCTGCTCGCCGCAGAGGGGCGGCTGGGGTTGCCCAACACTCCGCTTGGTATTCCGACCACCGTCCGAGAAGTGATCAGCAGCCGTTTGCAGCGGTTGTCAGAGCCGTGCCGGGAGGCCGTCACGGTCGCTTCCGTGCTCGGTCGCGAATTCGCGTTCGACGCGCTCGGCGAGGTGAGCGGGTTGTCGCGCGACGATCTCCTCGACGCCCTCGACGAGGCGCTGGCCGAGCGCGTGATCGGCGAGGTATCCGGGACGGCCGGCACGCTGCGCTTCGCCCACGTCCTCATCCGCGACGCGCTCTACGACGGACTGACCATGGCGCAGCGTCTCCGCCTGCATCGACGCGCAGGAGACGCTCTCGAGACTCTCTACTCCGGCAATCTCGAGCCGCATCTCGCCGAGCTGGCACACCATTTCCTCGCGGCCGCGCCGGCAGGAGCGGCGCAGCAGGCGATCGACTATGCGCGGCGCGCGGGGGACCGCGCCGCGGTGTTGCTCGCCTTCGAGGAGGCAGTGCGCCTGTACGAGACAGCCTTGACGTTGATCGAGGACGACGTGGATGCGTGTGACGTGCTCCTTGCACTCGGCGATGCTCAGGCCCGGGCCGGCGACACGCCGGCGTCGAAGCTGTCATTCCGTCGGGCCGCCGAGCTCGCTGACCGCGAGGCCCTCGCGGAGCAGCTCGCTCGCGCGGCGCTCGGTTACGGAGGCAGGCTCTTCTGGGACGTCTCGCGCGACGACGAGTTCCTGCTGCCCTTGCTGGAACGGGCCCTTGCCGCCGTCGGCACCGCGGACAGCGCGCTTCGCGTCAAGCTGCTCGCGCGTCTGGCAGGGGGGCCTCTTCGCGATGCCAGCTTCCCACCCGCGAGGAGACACTCACTCAGCAACGCGGCGCTGGAGATTGCACGCCGGCTGAGCGATCCGGCGACGCTGGCGTATGCGCTCGCCGGTTATATCTCGGCCCACCACTCGCCCGAGAACACACGTTCACAGCTGGAGCTGGCAACCGAGCTGATCGACGTCGCCACCGAGGTCGGCGATCTGGAGCGCGCCGTCGAGGGCTATGAGCACCGCGGTACGGCGTTGCTCGAGCTCGGGGACATGGCCGGCGCCAAGGCTGACCTCGAGGAGATGGCCAGACTCTCCGAGGAGCTTCGCCAGCCGGCACAGGAATGGTTCGTAGCCGAGGTCCGGGCGCATCATGCGCTGCTGGAAGGCCGCTACGCCGATGCGGAGGAGTTCATGGAGGAGGCGCTGCACCTGGGTGAGCGTGCGCAAGGCTGGAGTACGGCCGTGTCGTACCGGCTCCAGCTGTACGTGCTCCGCCGCGACCAGGGTCGACTTCAGGAGGTGGAGGAACTCGTTCGGCGCTCCGTCGACGAGTACCCGACGTACAGGATCTGGCGATGTGTGCTCGCGCAGATGACGGCGGAGCTCGGGCAGGAAGTCGAAGCGCGTGTGCTGATCGAAGATCTGGCCGACGACCGCTTCGCTGCAGTGCCGTTCGACGAGATGTGGCTCGCGAGTGTGAGCTTTCTCGCCGTGGCCGCGAGCGTAGTGCGCCACGAACAGTGTGGCGCAGTCCTCTACGAGCTGCTGCTTCCGTACGCGGACCGCATGGCATCCGCGACCCCCGAAGTCAGGATGGGTTCCGTCGCCGGCTACCTGGGCAACCTCGCCGCCAGCATGAACCGGTTCGTGGAGGGGCAGAGGCACTACGAGGAAGCGCTCGTCGTGAACCGAAGTGTGGGTGCCCGACCATGGCTCGCGCGAGCGCAGGAGGATTACGCAGACCTGCTCACGAGTCGCGGCGCACCGGGTGATCGGCAGAAGGCGCGGGAGTTGCTCGAGCAGGCGCTCGCGACCTATCGCGAGCTCGGCATGGAAAGCTGCGCTACACGGGCCTCGGCCTTCCTCGACCGTGGGACGTCCGAGCGGCGTCGCGCGTAACTCGATCGTTGCGCCCTAGCGACGCAAGACCTCGTGCGGCTTTCGGTGTGCCGGGGACGGGATTCGAACCCGTATGCCCCCTGAGGGACACCCGCTTTTAAGGCGGCCTCAGCGTCTCGGTCGGACTCGCGCTGTCTTTCCGATCCGCGTGATCGCGGGGCTTCGGCGTTCTCCGCGTCACTCGTCCGCTCGGCCGGTCTCGGTGGAGCTTGTTGCCCGCGTGTTGCCCTACGGCTTCGTCTTGAGATAGCCAGGCCAGATCGCCTCGATCAGCTTCTCCACGTCCTCCGGGTAGTTGTCGGCGACCCCGGCGATGAGTCGCCCGAACGGGGAAGGGTGCTCGGGGTCCGGTGAGTAGCCGCGTCTCGTCAGATGCACCAGGTCGTCCCGCAGCGCCTTGATCTCGCGGAACCGAGTCCACAGCGTGGAGTCACCCGCGATCGCCTTGCACGGGTCGGCGTGCGGCACGGTCTTTTTCAGCTTGTCCACGGTCGACAGTTCCCGAACGAGTTCGAGTTGCTCTATCTGACGTGCGCCACGACGAAGGGTGAAGGTTCTCCGGGAGCAGTTCTGTCGCCTCGTTCGCGAACGCCTCGATCGCCGCGAAAGCCAGTGACGACCGAGGCGGCCAGGTACCCAAGTGCACGGACAGCAGTCGTTCGTCGATCCACGCGACCCCCGGCCCCGGCGGGCCGTCCATCGGCTCAGTCGACCTCGCGGCAGCCTTCCGATCAGCGACTCCGCGCCTGCGGAACTCCTTCGCCATAGCCAGGTACACCGCAGGTGCGAGTGGAGCAGGGAAGTACGCGAACCGGTTGGAAGCTCGACCGGCTCCATGATGACGTAGCGGTCCGGTCCCTCGGCGGCGCGCGCCGCGCGTGTCGCGGCATCAGGAGCGGCTGGCCGCGGTCGAGTGGGGCCTCTCCTCGGACTCGTCATCAGTGGCGAGCCTGCCGTCGACGGGCGGCACCGTCAACTCGTCTAGGAAGCTCGCGTCCGGCAAGTCGTCGTCGATCAGATGCACGTACGTCGACAGCGTGAACGCCGCCGAGTGATGACCGAGCCACGCCTGCACCTGCTTCGGGTTCAACCCCTGCCGGAACAGGATCGACGCGCATGAATGCCGCAGCCCGTGCAGCCCCACCCACGCCACCCCAGCCCTCCGCGTCGCCGCCTTGACGACGCGGTACACCGCGTACCGATCCATGTAGCCGCCACCCTCCGCTGGGAACACGAGCGCCTCGTCAGGCCGACCCGCCCGCGCCGTCCATAGCCGCTGCGCCATCCCCTGCGACAACGGCACATCACGACGACCGAACCGCGTCTTCGGCGGAGCCAGCTTCCCGCCGTTCACCCGCCGCCGCACCGCCACCCGACGCCGCCCGAGGTCCAGGTCGCCCCACGTCAGCGCCAACGCCTCCGACACCCGCAGTCCCGTCAGCCCGAGGAACTGCACGAGTAGCCGCGACCCCTCCGGCGTCGCCTCGATCAGCCGTCGCAACTCCGCCTCCGTCAACGCCCGCACCTTCTCAGGCTCCGACCCTGCCTCGACCGGCACCGCATGCGCGAGCCGCAACCGGGCCGCTGGGTTCGACCGGATCAGCCCGTCCTCCACCGCCGTCGCCAACATCGCCCGCACCGGCCCGATCGCCAACCGCACCGTGTTCGGCTTCGACCCACGCGCCGCCAGGTGCTGCGCGTACCGCTTCGAGTCCATAGGACGGATCGACGCCAACGGCGACCGGCCGAAGAACGGAACCGCGTCCCGCTCGATCACCCGCCGGTACTCCGCGAGCGTCTCCTGCCGGATCCCGCGCGAGGTGCGGCCCGCGTACGTGTCAAGCCACGTCGGCGCGTAGTCGGCGAACGTCACCTTCGACTCCTGCACGTACTCGCCGCGCGCGACGTCGGCGGTCAGCGCCGCCTTCAACGTGCGGGCCTCCGCGAGCGTCTTCGCCGACCGCTTGCGCTGCTTGCGGTTCGCGTCACGGAAGACTACGACGTAGCGGTTGCCCTTCTTGAAGATGCCCGGCGTCGACGTGCGCTCCATCGTCGCTGAGATCTTGCGGCGCTCATGATCTGCGCCGAGAGTGCCGGAATCAGGATCCATCACGCATCAGGGACTCGCCTCCTTGGTGCCACGGCCCGGGCGGGTGCAACCGCGCCGGGCCAATTTGGTCGGCGTCGCGCCGGGTTCAACCCCGTCTCGACGTCGCTTGTAGCACCTACTGTAGCGTCTCCGCGCCCCCGATTCCATGTCGGCGACCAACTTACGATCCCGCATGGATACAGCGATCCCGGGCAGTCGGGCCAACCCGAAGGCAACCCGGCCGACGCGAGCGAGCAGCACCCTGACCCTGAACGCGGAGGAGCGGGGCGAGAGTATCCTCCGTCAAGCGACTGCTCGAGAACCCGCTCGCGCTGGAGCTGCTCGAGGGGCATTTCGCCGCGAGTGACACGGTGCGGGCCTACGCCGACCGCGGCGAGATCCATTTCGCCGAGGTGGAAGATGCCGAACCTCCGAGCGTGGAGTCCGCGCCCGAGGCCGCTGTCACGACATAGCTATTCGACCTCCGATCGGCGAGACTCCTATAGGTCTCGCCGAAGGAGGCCGAGATGGCCGGTTCGATCGTCGGCAGGGAAGAGGAGCTTCGGACCCTGCGCGCATTTGTCGGCGCGGCCCCCGGCGAACTGACGGCGCTGGTGCTCGAAGGCGAGGCCGGCGCCGGCAAGACAACACTCTGGACCGTCGGCGTCGATGCCGCACGCGTCGGCTCACGGGTGTTGGTCATACGACCCGCAGAGAGCGAGACGGATCTTTCCTTCGCTGCCATCGGCGACCTGCTCGACCCCGTCCTCGACACAGTGCTGACCGAACTTCCGCCACCGCAACAGCGTGCGCTCGGCGTTGCTCTGATGCGAGAGGAAGCCGCCCCGGGGCACCCCCTGGATCGGCGCGCGGTGGGTTCAGCTGTGCTCGGAGCGCTGCGGGCGCTCGCCGCGCAACAGGCCATCCTCGTCGCAGTCGACGACGTGCAGTGGCTCGATGCACCGTCGGCAGGTGCGCTCGCGTTCGCGGTCAGGCGGCTGGGAGACGAGCCTGTCGGGTTGCTCCTCGCTCGACGCCTGGGCGTCGACGCTCCTCTGCTCGAGGAGCTAGAGCAGACACTCCCGGCGCCTCGGTTGCGAAGGATCGCGATCGGATCGCTGGACCTGGACGACGTCCATCACCTCCTGCACGAGCGCTTCGGCATCAGCACGCCACGGCCCATCCTGCGCCAGGTTCACGAAACGTCGGGGGGCAACCCGTTCTTCGCGATCGAGCTGGCCCGTGCGCTCGACGAGCGCCGGATCGTCGCCGAAGCTGGAGAGCCGCTTCCGATTCCGGGAAGCCTCGGTGAGGTCCTCCGCGGCCGGCTCGCAGGGTTGCCACGCCTGACCCTCGAGGCGCTTTTCGTCGTTGCGGCTGTGTCGCAGCCCACCCTTGCGCTCGTCGACGAGGCTGTTGGCGCTCCCGACGTGCTCGAGGCGGCTTTCGCCGGTTTGATCGTCGAGCTCGACGGGGCACGCATCCGCTTTGCGCATCCCTTGCTCGCGTCAGCGGCATACGACGCAGTCTCGTTGACGAAGCGTCGTGTGCTCCACCGGTTGCTCGCCGACCTCGTCGACGAGCCCGAGGAGCGAGCGCGCCACCTGGCACTCGCGGCCACTGGCCCGGACGAGGCCGTCGCCGCCGCGCTCGACGCTGCAGCGCGGCACGCCCTCACACGTGGCGCACCGGACGCGGCTGCGGCTCTGGGCTTGCGGGCGCGGGCGTTGACGCCGCCAGGCCGGGAGGAGGATGCGCGGCGTCGAGCCGCGGAGGCGGCGTTCTGCCGCTTCTCATCCGGCGACGCTCTTGGTGCCATCGCCCTTCTCGACGAGATCCTCGCCGGGCTGTCAGCCGGGGCAGAGCGGGCGGCGGTGACTAGGTTGCTCGCGCGGATCCGCTCGTACGACGACATCCGAGCGGCCGAGGATCTCTACCGCCGCGTCCTGGCTGAGCCCGATGCCGAAGACGCGATCCGTGTCGCGGCCCACGAGGGCGTGTCGTCATGTCTGTTTCGGCTGCGAGAGCGGCTTGCTGAGGCCGTTGATCATGCCTCGGCGGCCGCTCGGCTCGCGCGCGCTATCGGCAGCGAGCCGAAGGTCGAAGAGGCGCTCGGGACGCAGGGGCTCGTTGAGTGCGTGCTCGGTCGAGCCGACGCCGTGGTGACGATGCGCGCCGCCCTGGCCGTGGAAGCCGCGGACCCCACGATGCTAATCCTCCAGCGAGCCGAGTTCCCAGCCGCCGTGGTCGCCTGGTGGACGGACGACCTCGACAGGGCGGTCGAGCTACTCGAGCGCCAGCGCGTGAAGGCGCTCCAGCTTGGTGACGAGAGCTCGTTGCCGTACATCCTCGTCATCCTGGCGCAGGTGTACGCAGCGCTGGGAGAGCTCGATCTCGCCGCACGTCATGCCGACGAGGGTCGTGACATCGCCGAACAGGTGGCTCAGAGAACGATGGTGGCGTACCTGCTCGCTGCGCGGTCCTTTGCCGATGCGTGCTCGGGCAGGATCAACGAGGCTCGCACCGGGGCCGAGGAAGCGCTCGAGCTCGCCACGACGACCAGCGGACGCCCTGCCGAGCACCTGGCAACTTCGGCCATCGGCTATCTCGAGCTCTCGCTCGGCAACCCGGCTGCCGCTGTCTCGGCGCTCCGGCCTCTGGTCGCGTTCGTGCGTGCGCAGGCGATGAACGAACCGGGCGCGACGCGCTACGTCACCGACCTGATCGAGGGTTTGATCGAGACCGGCGAAGTGGACGAGGCGATCGACCTACTGGACTGGTTCGAGGGCAACGCCCTCCGGCTCGGACGTCACTCGGCCCTTGCCACGTCGGCCCGCTGCCGCGCGTTGCTCTTGGCCGCTGCCGGCAACGTCGACGGCGCCCTCGCCGCGTTCGAGCGGGCACTCGACGAGCACGAGCACGTGTTGTTGCCGATCGAGCGTGCGCGCACGCGGCTCGTGCTCGGCGCGACACTGAGACGGTCGAAGCGCAAGCGTGAAGCCAGGGAGACGCTCGAGCGGGCAAGGTCGGAGCTCGCGGCGATCGGGGCACTGGTGTATGCGAATGCTTCAACTCGCGAGCTCGAGCGGATCGGTGGACGCACGCCGGGAGGTGGCGGACTGACTCCGAGTGAGCGCCGCGTTGCAGAGCTCGTGGCTGCGGGCAAGACGAACCGGGAGGTCGCGGCGGCGCTGTTCGTCTCGGACCGCACGGTAGAGGGTCACCTGTCGCACATCTACGGCAAGCTCGGCGTGCGCTCTCGGACCGAGCTGGCCCGCGTTCTGGCGGCTCCACTCGCGGACGCGTGAGAGCGGGCTGAATGTCAGGGGGTTGCCACGGTTTCTCCAGCGCTGCGTCGCCCTAGCGTCGTCGGTGTGGCGATCGCACCGGTCGCCCGGGACGAAGGAGGAGCCATGACACCCTCGACTCCGATCAGGATCGTTGTCCTCGCGGTGGCGCTGACGGCGTTGTGCGCCCCGCTGGCGCAGGCTGATCGACGTAGCGACGACGCCGGCTACAGCCAGGCGGGTGCCCCACCCGACGTGTTCGAGCGGGCCGTCCTGCGGGGGGGACAAGTCGCCGCAAACGCGAGTCGCGTGCAGAGCCGCCAGGTCGCCGCTTCCGACGCGTTCGAGCGTGCAGTCCTCCGCGCACAGGCGGAGCGGCCCGTTCCCGACGCGTTCGAGCGTGCAGTCCTCCGCGCACAGGCGGAGCGGCCCGTTCCCGACGCGTTCGAGCGCGCTGTCACTGCCGCGAGCGGGCACGGCCTCGCGCCGTCGGACAGCCACGAGCGCTCGCGGCTCCTCTCGGGCGACCTGTCCATCGTCCCCGGCGGCGGCCCGGAGTGGGCCGATCTCTCGATCGGTGTCTTCCTCGGCATCGCGCTCGCAGGACTGGGCATCCTCGGGACAATCGGCATCCGGGGGCGCATGGCGCATTCGTAGCGCGTATTCAGGTCGGTAGGGCGTGGCGGCAGGAGCAATCGGCCGCCACGTCGGCTCGCCCCGGTTTCCTGAGCGAGCCTGTGCCGCCGGCGCGACCTACCATACGGTCGAGCCGTCGTGAACGACAACGTGATCGACAGGGACGCGGAGATGGCCTCCGTGGCTCCCTCGATGCACTGGCGGAGGTACCGACGCTGATCGTCCTCGAAGGGGACGCTGGGATCGGCAAGACCACGCTGTGGCTCGCCGCCCTCGACGAGGCGCGTGCTCGTCTGCTCACCGTCCTCGACGCGCGCCCGGCGGAGAGTGAGGCGTCCTACTCGTTCGCGGGGGTGGGCGACCTGCTCGACATCGAGCTCGACCGCATCCTGGTCGATTTGCCGGTGCCACACGCTCAGGCCCTACGGCTCGCGCTCTTGCTCGAGGCTCCGACAGCCGGACCGCCGGAACAGCACGCAGTCGGGATCGCGCTGCTCGGCGCCTTCCGGGTCCTCGCCCGGTCGGGCCCGGTCCTCGTGGCGGTGGACGATGCCCAGTAGCTCGACCCTTCGTCGGTTGCCGCGCTTGTGTACGCGGTCCGGCGGCTGCGCGACGAGCCGGTAGGTCTGCTGCTGGCGCACCGCGTCGGAGCGCCGACACCCGTGTTCGAACAGCTGCGGCGCTCGTTCGCCACAGATCGCCTGCATCGGGTCGTGATCGGGCCACTCCGACAGGCAGATCTACACGGCCTCCTTTCCCGCCACCTGAACCAGACGTTGCCCCGGCCCGTGCTCGGTCGGGTGTACGAGACGTCAGGCGGCAACGCCTTCTTTGCGCTGGAGCTCGCGCGAGCGCTGGTCGCCGGTGACGGCGCCGAGCCGGGGCTTCTGCTACCCGTCCCGCTGACGCTGCGTGAGCTCGTCCTCGGTCTCATAACCCGGAGGTCGCAGGTTCAAATCCTGCCCCCGCTACTGGCGAAAGGCCCCGGAAACGGCGCTTCTCGCGTGCCCGAGGCAGGTATGGCGCGCCTTCGGGCGGGCGCCCTTGACGTCTTGCCTGCCCATGGGTCAACCTCGGGTTCCAATGAGCGCTGGTCGCGTCATCCTCATCGTCCTCGGCAGCATCGGGGTGCTGTTCGGGCTCGCCCTGCTGGCCGGGGGAGGCTTCCTGCTCTGGGCCGACCGCACGCAGCGCGAGGACGGCTACCTGACGACGCCGACCGAGCGATTCGCGACGCCGACCTACGCGCTGACGCGCACGCGGCTCGAGGTCGACACCGACGGAGAGGGCTGGGTCCTGAACGAGAGCTGGTTCGGCAAGATCCGGATCCGTGGCGAGAGCTCAGGCGACAAGACCCTCTTCATCGGTATCGGGCCGCAGGCGGAGGTCGCCAGGTACCTCGGAACCGTCGCCCACGCGAACGTGCAGGACATCAACTTCGATCCCTTCCGAGCTACATACCTCTCGGTCTCGGGAGGCGCGCCGCAAGCGCCGCCGACGGAGCAGAGCTTCTGGGCGGCCTCGGCCTCCGGGGTGGGGACACAGACGCTGACCTGGAAGGTGCGCGAGGGCGACTGGTCCGTCGTCCTGATGAACGCCGACGGCTCGCGTGGCGTCGCTGCCGACGTCGACCTCGGGGCCAAGCTGTCGTTCCTGCTCTGGGTCGCGATCGGGTTGCTCATCGGCGGCGTGCTCGTCGTTGCGGGAAGCACCGCGTTGGTCGTTCTTGCCGCGCGGACGCGCCGGCCACCGCCGGCGCGGCCGGCGCCTCCTGCCGAGGGAGGCGGAGCGGACGCCACGCCGCCACCCGAGCCTCCCGACCGACCGACCGAACAACCCCCGCCCAGCTGAACGTTCTCGTCAGTTCGACCTAAGCCCAATACGTGACTCTTTGGAGGTCCCGGCCGTGATACAGACGATTCGGCCGGAAGCCCCCGAAACTCTTGACCGACTGGCCACCAAGGCGTAGCGTCGTTCGTGGACCGCGAAGGTACGGAGGTCGGGGTGGCAGGATCGGTCCAGAGGGAGAATCTCGCTGCGCGCGCGGGCCGTTGGAGCGCGCGGCACTGGAAGACAGCCGTCTTTGGGTGGCTGGCGTTCGTCCTCGTGGCGTTCGCGCTCGGAAATGTGGTGGGAACAGACTCGCTGTCGGCGAACGAACCGGGGCCGGGTGAGTCCGGCCGTGTCCAGCGGATCCTCAACGACGAGTTCGTGCAGCCGGCGAAGGAGCTGGTGCTCGTTCAGAGCTCTTCGCTGACGGCGGCGAGCGCGAGGTTCCACGCCGCCGTACAAGACGTAGTCCGGCGGCTGGAGGCGCAGCCGGACGTGACCAACATCGATGCGCCGTTCGCGCCGGGGAATGCGGGTCAGGTCTCGAACGACGGGCACTCGGCGCTGGTCGAGTTCGACATCCGCGGCAAGTCCGAAGACGCCAAGGACAAGGTCGAGCCGATCCTGGCAGCGGTCGCGGACGCGCAGGGCGCGAGTCCTCAGTTCACCATCGCGGAGTTCGGCGGTGGAAGCGCGAACAAGGCGATCAACGACCAGTTCGGCAAGGATCTGCTGAAGGCGGGCGCGATCTCGCTCCCGGTGACGCTGGGGATCCTTCTGCTGACGTTCGGGGCGCTGGTGGCCGCCGGGATCCCGCTCGTGCTCGCGTTGACCTCTGTGATCGCGGCGATCGGGCTGCTGGCGTTGCCGAGCAAGGTGCTGCCGATGGACGATGCGGTAAACGCGGTTGTCCTGCTGATCGGACTCGCGGTCGGAGTCGACTACTCGATGTTCTATCTCAAGCGGGAACGCGAGGAGCGCGCGGCCGGACGGGCGGAGACCGCGTCGATCGAGGCTGCGGCGGCGACATCGGGCCGCTCCGTCCTGATCTCGGGCTTCACGGTGATCGTGGCGATGTCCGGAATGTTCATCAGTGGCGACAATACCTTTGAGGGCTTCGCCGCGGCGACGATGCTCGTCGTCGCCATTTCCGTTCTCGGCTCACTGACGGTGCTCCCGGCATTGCTGTCCAAGCTTGGGGACCGCGTGAACAAGGGCCGCGTGCCATTTCTGCGCAGTCCCGATCAGCGCGTCGGCGAGAGCCGCTTCTGGGGCGCGATCGTCGAGCGGGTCATGCGGCGGCCGCTCCTCTCAGGAGTCTTGGCAGCCGGCGTCCTGATCGCGCTCGCCGTGCCAGCGCTTCGGCTCCAGACGACGCAGAACAGTATTGAGTCGTACCCGCGGTCGCTCGCCGTCATCAGGACCTACGACAAGATCCAGAAGGCATTCCCCGGCGATGCCCTGGCTGCACAGGTTCTGGTCGAGGCCCCCGATGTCCGCTCGGGCACAGCCCGGAGTGCGATCGAGGAGCTAAGGCGACGGGCGCTCGCGAGCGGAGAGATGTTCCGGCCGATCGAGGTCGACGTCAACAGCGCGGGCACCGTTGCCCTCATCTCGGTCCCGATCGCGGGCAACGGCACCAACTCAGCTTCGAAGCGCGCTGTCCATACGCTTCGCGACGACCTCGTGCCGGCGACGGTGGGCCGGCTTCCCGATACGACTACTGGCGTCGGAGGGATGACGGCGAGTTCGATCGACTTCGAGCACCAGTTCCGGCAGAGGACGCCCTACGTCTTCGCGTTCGTGTTCGCGCTGACCTTCGTGCTGATGCTGCTCGCCTTCCGCTCGATCGTGATCGCGGTGAAGGCGATCGCACTCAACGCGCTCTCGGTCGCCGCGGCCTACGGGATCCTTGTGCTCGTCTTCCAGGACGGGATCGGACGCGGCCTGATCGGCGCCTCGTCAGGAGGGATCGAGTCGTTCATGCCGATGTTCCTGTTCGTGATCCTGTTCGGGCTCTCGATGGACTACCACGTCTTCATCATCAGCCGCATCCGGGAGGGCGTCGACCACGGCATGTCGACGGACGAGGCAGTCGAGCACGGGATCAAGACCACCGCCGGCGTCGTGACCAGCGCCGCGATCGTGATGGTGCTCGTCTTCTCGGTGTTCATCACCCTGTCGTTCGACCTGCTGAAGCAATTCGGCGTCGGCTTGGCGGCCGCCGTCTTGATCGACGCGACGATCATTCGGGGGGTCTTGCTGCCTGCGAGCATGAAGCTGCTCGGCGACTGGAACTGGTATCTCCCGAGCTGGCTCGAATGGCTGCCACGGGTTGCTGTCGCGACCGAGCCCGAGCCGATCCACGAAACATCTCCGGTGCCGGCTGCGAGGTAAGGAAGGTCGTCGGAAGCGAGGCTTCCGAGCGTGAACACGAAGAAGCTCGCTGCCGCCGGCTTCAGCTACGGCGCCGAAATCACCGGCACGCTTGCGGGCCTCGAGCACGGGCGGATCGGTGCATTCGCCTTCAAGTCCGGGCGCGGGCATAACACGGGCTTCTCGCAATCGTTCTGCGCGTCCCACCGCGACAAGGCCGCGTTCGCCGCATATCTCGCCACGCTTTGCGGCTGGACGCACGGCGATTGAGGCGGAGGATACGCAATGGTCAGCTTCATGTTGTCCTCCTTGGTTAGGCCTCCAGCCTCGGCATCTGCAACGGCGGGGTCGCGTACGTTGCCGGAGAGAGACTGCTTGAGTACCTCCGTAAGGATGTCGGCGTGACCTGACGCTCACCCTTCTCAGCGCGCTTTGCGCTGCGTCACGGCTGCGAGCACGGGTCCGAGGATAGGATGCCCGACTACCTTTTTAGCCTAGGAAGGGGCGTGAGGGGAGGGTGGAAGTGGTCGGGCTCACCGACGGGACATGGCTGCTCGCGGCCCTCGTCGTAGTGCTCTACGTTCTCGTGATCTGGATGCTGTTGGAGATCATGTTCCGGGCCGACTTCTCCGGCGGGATGAAGATTGCCTGGATCATCGTCGCGCTGCTCTTCGCCCCGGTGGCCGTGCCGGTTTGGTTCCTCTGGGTCAGGCGCAAAGACTATTCGAGGGCGTAAGGAGCCGTGCTGCTCAGGTTTCCGTCGGGAACTGGCACACGGTCAGTTACTTTCGTCGCGCCGGAGCCGTCCGATGCCGGTGTCGTCGGGTGACAGTCCCGAACGGCGGTTAGGGCGACGGTCGACCTTGGAGAGGCGGCTAGGCCTCACCGCTGGCAGAAGGTCGTCCGCTCGAGCCGCGGCGCGCGTACCCAGGTACGCAGAGTGTTCTGAAGTTGGGCAGTTCCGGGAGTTCGCCCGCGAACTGCCATCCCGGTCTCGGCCGTTTGCGTCAACCTCACGCGGCCGCAAGGCTTCGCTTCGCCACGGAGCCGAACAATCCTGCTCGAGCTGATCGGGCCTGAAAAGGCTCTTAAACTCAGCGCGAGCGCGTCCGGCCAGAGCCATACGCTCAGTGCAGCGTGAATGCCAGCGGCGTGATTGCAGCGGTTGCGGCGGTCAAAGCGTTTGGCTCGTTCGTCGCGTCACCAGCTTCTGCCTCCTCCTATTCCAGCAGGTGGCGCGAGCGCCCGGCCCATCACTGCGTTGCGTTCGGCCGCAGTCGAGACGCCCTCCCGTCCGAACCCCAGCAGCAGCGAGTGCGGCGTGGAGATCGCGTTGCCGACCGGGAAGCCGGAGGCGTCGGTGCGGATGAAGTTGTTGACGTTGGGTGCGCTGCCCGCGGGCGGCCCGGCGATCGCCCAGGTCGTCGGCGCCGCCAACGACTCCGAGCAGTTCTATCTCGTCGGGATCGGGTAGCCGCGCGGCGACGCCGGCCAGTGTTTCAAGATCGTCGCCGCCTTGGCGCTCGGTCTCTGGGTCGGCGGGAGCCTCGGTGAGCGAAATTGGAGTAAGGAAGCCGCCAGGGAGGCAAGTCGCGGCACGTCTGTATCTTGGCCTCACGCGGATGAGTGCCCTCCCTGATGGCTTGGTGGAGCGGCCGTGGGATGCTCGGGGCGGCTCTGGAGGGAAGTGATGGGATCGAGGCCGATGCCGACTCCCCAGGGGGAGGCACCCCCGCGCGAGGTTTGGGACTCCGGTGCCCTCACCTGGGTGCCGCACGTCACAGAAGTTCGTGCCCCGCCCCCTTCGTAACACCGCTGACCCCGCTTCCTGGAACTACCGAGGGATCAGCCGCGCGTCAGCATCCAGACGAAGGCGTGTCTTTGGCCGGTCTTGGTCGTGCGTGCTCGCGGTTCCGTAGTTCGAGGCACGCGGTGGTGATTAACCCTGATGCGGTCGGCGGGGCGTGGTGTGACCATGCCCTGGCCTGCCGCGAGGTTAGGGCGGATCACAACCTATCCGATAACTCCAGCACCTCTGGTTAGGAGAGAGAGAAAGAGAGATGAGTTCAGAGAGGAAATCTGCGATCTGGGTCGGCGTGCTGTGGATCATGGCGACCGTGTTCCCGGCATCGAGCATATTGCCCTGGAGTGCTCTGGACGACGGTGAGGGGATCCTCGCCAACGCCGCGACGCACAAGAACCAGTTGATCACGTGGGCGCTGCTGAACCTGGTGGGGGCAGTCGCCGCCGCCGGTGTGGCGTTCATGTTCTACCCGATCTTGAATCGGGTAGCCGATACGAGCGTCAAGAAAGGGCTGGCTCTGTGGTACGTGGGCACCAGGATCACCGAGGGCGGCATCTACCTCGTGGCCGTGCTCGCCACCTGGGCGTTCCTCCCGCTGAGTCGAGAGTTCGCAGCAGCGGGAGCGCCCGACGCTTCGCACTTCCAGACCAGTGGCATCGTCCTGCAGTCGACGTCCGATCTCGCCTTGACGCTGGCACAGTCGGTTTTCGCGATCGGCGCCGTGATGTTGTACTACCTGCTGTTCCAGTCAAGGCTCGTCCCTCGGTGGCTGTCGCTGTGGGGCCTCGTCGCGGCGCCGCTGTTTCTCATCGCGAGCTTGTCACTCCTATGGACGGGGGATCCCAACTCCACCCTGGCCAATATCTTGTTCGTCCCGTTGGCCCTGCAGGAAATGGTTCTGGCGGTATGGCTGATCGTCAAAGGCTTCGACGCGGCTGCGCTCGCCTCCGGGTCGGCGATGGCCGAGGTGGCCTGAGGCGCGGTCAGTCCGAGTTCGAGTTCTGCCCAGCACCCAAGGCTGTGAAACTGCCGTAAGTCTGGGTGGCCAGCCTGCGCCCGTGACGGACTCCGCTGGCCCTTTCCCCTCCAGTCCGTTCCCGCTCCCAGCACTCCGGGCAGAAGACTGAAGCTGACCAACGCCGTCTGACCGCACCGCTTCCTCGCGACACCCGTCGCGATCGACTGTCTGGAGCACGTCCCTTGCTGCGTCGCGACATGTCGCGCGTGCCCGCGAGTGCCCGCCAGTCCCAAAATGTACCCGTCTCGTACCCGCGAGGCGTCGCAATCTCGCCAGTGCAGGCAACACTATACGCCCATTTGCAGGGTTTTTGTCTCAAGCCCTCTGACGGACTCGAACCGTCGACCCCCTCCTTACCATGCGCTGCGATCGGCAACCGGTCGCAACCCACGGCAACGGTTTTCGCCTCTTTGAGCCGTTTCCGCGGCCTTCCCATTTGCCACCGGTTGCCATCGGTTGCGACCGCTCTGCTCCATAGATGCTCCATCCTCTCGGCGGCCGGCGAGGTGCACAAGCCGGCGGCCCACGCCACCTTCGACCGGCTCGCCGACGTCGGGCTCGGCTACCTCAGCCTCGGCCAGCCGCTCACGTCGCTGTCCGGCCGCGCGCAGCGGCCCCACGTCGGCACCTGACCGAGGCTCTCGCTAGGGCGCCTTCAGCTGGGCTCGAGCGCGGCCTTCAGGCCGGCGAGGTCAGCGGCGCCGAAGACCAGGCGGTTGCGCGTCGCGACGTACACGAGATCGAGGTCGATGCCGGCCTGGGCGACCCGTCGAGTCAGGTCGGCGAGGACGCCTGGCCGATCCTCGACCACAACGACAACCACTTCACGTTCGCGGCTCACGCCGAGTTGCGAGATCGACAGCGCGCGCTTGGCGGCTTCGGCGTGCGGAACGAGGATGTGCAGCTCGACCTGGTCTGCCGTGCCGATGCAGGTCGCCGCGGCCAGGTTCACGCCCGCGTCGTTGATCGCTGCCGCGACGCGGGCCAGGGCCCCGGGTTCATTCTTGATCTCTACGACCAGGTCGAACGGAATCGACGCGCTCCTTCCGCCGCCGTCTGCGATGCACTTTGTCAGAACTGCGCCCAGAGATTGCGACGTACTGGACTAGTCTCTTCGAGACGATGAGTAGCAGCGGCGTGAGCGCGCACAGTCCAGCCAATCCCGAACGAAGCGATTTCATCCGCGAGATCGTCGCCGCCGACGTGGGCGAGGGCAGGGTCTCGGAGGTCGTGACCCGCTTCCCGCCCGAGCCGAACGGATACCTCCATATCGGCCATCCCAAGTCGATCGCCCTCAACTTCGGGATCGCCCAGGAGTTCGGCGGGCGCTGCCACCTGCGCTTCGACGACACCAATCCGATCAAGGAAGAGCAGGAGTACATCGACTCGATACAGGGCGACATCCGCTGGCTCGGCTTCGACTGGGGCGAGCATCTCTACTACGCCTCCGATTACTTCGAGCAGCTCTACGAGTGGGCCGTCCACCTGATCGAGGCCGGCAAGGCCTACGTCGATGACCTCTCCGCCGACGAGATCCGCGAGTACCGCGGCACCTTCACCGAGGCTGGCAAGAACAGCCCCTGGCGCGACCGTTCGGTCGAGGAGAGTCTCGATCTGTTCGAGCGCATGCGTGCGGGCGAGTTTCCCGACGGCGCCAGAGTGCTCAGGGCCAAGATCGACATGGCCTCGCCCAACCTCAACCTGCGCGACCCGGTGCTCTACCGGATCCTGCATGCGACCCACCCGCGAACCGGCGACGACTGGTGCATCTATCCGCTGTACGACTTCGCCCACGGCCAATCGGACGCAATCGAGGGCGTCACCCACTCGATCTGCACGCTCGAGTTCGAGGATCACAGGCCGCTTTACGACTGGTTGATCGAGAACCTGCCGGTGCCTTCGCGTCCGCGCCAGTACGAGTTCGCCCGGCTGAACCTCACGTACACGGTGCTCTCGAAGCGCTTCCTGGGCCGGCTCGTGAGCGAGGGCTCCGTGCGAGGCTGGGACGATCCGCGCATGCCAACCATCTCAGCCCTGCGCCGGCGCGGCTTCCCTCCCGAGGGTGTTCGCAACTTCCTGGACGCGGTCGGGGTGGGAGGCAAAGGACATAGCGCCGCCGAGATCGAGATGCTCGAGCACGAGGCCAGGGACGTGCTGAACCGCACGGCACAGCGACGCTTCGCGGTCCTCCGCCCGCTCAGGCTCGTGATCGAGAACTACCCCGAGGGGCATGTCGAGGAGCTGGCGGCCGTGAACAACCCGGAGGATCCCTCGGCCGGGACGCGGAAGGTGCCCTTCGCGCGCGAGCTCTGGATCGAGCGTGACGATTTCATGGAGAACCCGCCGAGTAAGTTCTTCCGCCTCGCCCCGGGCCGCGAGGTGCGTCTCCGCTACGCCTACTTCGTGACCTGCACCGACGTGGTGAAGGACGCAAGCGGTGAGATCGCCGAGCTCCGCTGTACCTACGATCCGGAGACGCGTGGCGGCGACGCCCCGGACGGGCGCCGGCCCAAGGCGACCCTGCACTGGCTCTCGTCTGAGCATGCCGTGCCGGCCGAGGTCCGTCTCTATGACCGCCTCTTCAACCGCCCCGATCCCGGCGCTGACGGCGACCCCTTCACCGACATCAATTCCACCTCGGAGACGGTGCTCGAGGAGTGCCTGGTCGAGCCTGCGCTCGCGGAGCTGCCGGTTGGCGAGACCGTGCAGTTCGAGCGCCTCGGATATTTCTGCCCGGATCCCGACTCGGCGCCTGGGCGGCTCGTCTTCAACCGCACACTCGGCCTCAAGGACACTTGGGCCAGGCTCCAGGCGTAGGGCCGCCCGGGCGTGACGACCTATAGCCGCAACTCGTGCCGGAAAGCCTCGTTTGGCCGGTGCGGGCGCACTCGGCGTTGCCTCACACCAGCTACCCGATCACTGGTGTCGGCAGTTAGCTGGTCCTTTCCAAGCCCTTTCCGGACTCGAATGGCGGATCACAGGACGCGCTCGATTACGCACCTCGATTGCCAGCAGGAGTTTAGGGGCGGTTCAAGTCTCGTAACGAAGCGGCGTAGCATGAGACGCGATGACTGAACAAGCACCCCCAGTAGCGGGTGGAGGTCCCTCACGTTCAGGAAGTCGAACGCCGTAAGCCTCAAAAGCACACGACATCTACCGAACATGCTGGATTGACCGTGGTACAGGCATTCGTTCGTACGACGACCTTGAGGCTGAGGGTACGGTGGGTTCTTCAGCCGAGCTGTGATGGAAAGGGGCGACGCAAATGAGTGGAGCAGTGGAGAAGGCGATCCTCGCTGGTGGGTGCTTCTGGGGGATGCAGGATCTCATCCGGAAACGACCGGGCGTTCTGTCGACGCGGGTGGGCTACACCGGCGGCGACGTCGCGAACGCGACGTATCGCAACCACGGCACGCACGCCGAGGCGATCGAGATTGTCTTCGACCCCCAGCAGATCTCGTATCGAGACCTGCTGGAGTTGTTCTTCCAGATCCACGATCCGACGACGCTGAACCGTCAGGGCAACGACGTCGGGACGAGCTATCGCTCGGCGATCTTCTATCTCGACGAGGAGCAGCGCCGGGTGGCCGAGGACACGATCGCCGACGTTGAAGCGTCGGGCCTCTGGCCCGGGAAGGTTGTTACCGAGGTGACGCCGGCCGGGCCGTTCTGGGAAGCTGAGCCCGAGCACCAGGACTATCTCGAGCGGTATCCGAACGGGTACACCTGCCACTTTCCACGCCGGGATTGGGTTCTCCCGCGCCGAACCGCATCGGTCCCGGGTTAGGCACGCTTCCCCAGGGCCGCCTCCCCTTCGACCGCTCTACGTGGGTCGCCCTCTGCTGCTGCGGCGCGTCGGCGTACGAGCCGTGCCGCGACGGAAGCCATCAGCGGATCGACTTCTGTCCGCCGAGCACGCAGGCGTCGACGACGTCTCCAGGCACGCTGGAGAAGGTAACGCCGCGACCGGCTAGTGCCGTTCAAGCGAGCGCGGCGCCGAGGCATACGTGTTCACATTCGGCTAGGTTCGCGGTCTGATGAAGGGAGTGCGACTCATGGTCGTCGGAAACTCGATCGAGGCAGAGACGATCTGCGGCCTCTTGCGGACGGAAGGAATCGCCTGCGATCACCGCCAGACTGACATGGGTGCGGGCGCCGGCGACGCTGTAGGCGACAGCGGCCCACGCGAGATCCTGGTGGCGCCGGACGACCTCGAGAGCGCGCGGCAGCTTGTCACCACCGAAGCGTCGTAGGGCGCGTTGTCCTTCTGGCCACACGGCTGCTTCTCTGCGAGGCCGAAAGGACTTTCTTGCGTTTTTTCAAGGTGGACTTCGACCAGCATGGCTGGCACAGGTCCAAGCGGCCGGGTCCCCCCTGACCGCGCCCGGCTCCCCCGCCGCTCCGATCTAGGTCAACGCGGCAAGCGCGGCCTGCAGCCGGTGATAGGCAAGATCGCCATCACACTCGGGCGCCGGTATCCGCACGACAGCTATCCCAAAGGTCGGTGCAGCCAGGTCGCGGAAGGCGTCGAAGTACGCGCGCTGAGCTCGCCGGCCACCGGGATGCGGAAAGTCGACGGTTTGCTTTGCCGCCCGGTAGGCATCAGCCCGCTCGTGCCAGCGGCGGACCAGCCCGCGGTACTCCGCGACGTCGAAGAGGACGTGGTCCTTGGCCGTGTAGTGGGCGAACGTGTGGAGGCGGTCGCCAGTGAAGTGTTGAATCTCGTCGATCTCGACGGCGAGCCGACGCTCTGCGATGAATAGGTCGATGTGCGGGTCGCTCCCGGCGCGCTTTCCTGCGAGAAGCAGCTCGTCCCCGCCCAGCGCCAGGAAGATCGACCGCAGTCGCCCGGCGACTCTGTCGTCAAGCTCGTCTGCGACGAGTGAGGCCAGGTGACCCTTGTTGGTCAACCACGGCAACCTCGCCTTGCGCGCAAAGGTCAGCCCGTCCCAGGCTGCAAGCTCGGCGACCCTGTCCTCGGTTTTTCCGACCCGCAGGTTAGCCCTCGAGCGCGCGCTCTTCGACCCATTCAAGCGCGCGTTTCAACTGCTCAAGCGCGGCTTGGTTGGCCGCGAGCACGCTGAGCAGGATGCGCGGTCGCTTGGCGATCTTGTCGGGCGCAATCGTGACGCCGGGGACCTCGTTCACGCGGCGGAGGAGCTCGAGGCGAACCTCGTCGTCGTCAAAGGGCGCACGGTTGCGCAGATGCTGAAACTGGATCTCGACCGCGCCATACGTATAGAGCGCAATCGGGTAGTGCTCGCGGCCTAGAGCCTCCACGACTGGTACCCAGGAGCCGTCGACACGGCCTGAGCCGAAAGTCGGCCGCCAACCCCGCGCGACGGCCCAATCGAACAAGTCGCGTGCGACTCGTGTCTCGTCCTCGCCGCGCTTCGCATCGAGCTCGGCAAACAGCGACTGCTCATCCCACCGACGCCGCTTGGGCACTACGCCGACCCTTGCGCGCTTCGACCTCGGCAGTTTGGCCGATCACCTGCGGCACGAGCGTCTTGGTGCCATCGGAGGACAGGTACTGCTTTACCTCGATGGCTGTCACCTCGGCCGGGTTCATCTGGCCGTTCAGGAACTCAACGACGCGGCGCAGCTCGCGTGGAATCTCGTCGCTGACGAAGACCATGCGAACCTTCCCGGCCCGTAGGTGGTCGCCAGCGCGCTGCCAGAACTCCTCCACGTCGTCATCGTCGCCGACGAGTTCGGAGATGACGTCGTCGGGGATCTTATTGTCGCGCTCGCATTGTCGGGTGAACAGCTCGCGCAGCTGCTCAAGGGGCCAGTAGACAACGCCGTTTGCCGCATAGTCGAGCATCTGTCCGACGACCTCGCGACGGATCCGCGTGTCAGAGCTTCGCTTGACTTCGACCAGCGTGGGAACGGCATCCTGGTCGAGGAACAAGTGGTCGACCGACCACCGTCCGGCAGCGTCCTCGTCGTCAGGGAGCGCGGCTTCACGCCCAACGAGCACCCATCGCCGCGGTGCCTCCGCTCCGTCCTCATCGCCACTGAGCAGGCTGGGGAACTTCGCGATCAGCGTCTGTAAGACCTCCTCGGCCTCATGAGGTGTCTCTCGCATCTCCACGAGTTCGTCGTCGCCCCGCACGAGGTAAATCCCACGGCTCACCGGCCTGATGTTATGAGCCGCAGGCGGTCGAGCAAAAACCCGGTCAGTGAATGGAGCCGTTCGCGCTCAGCACTCGGTTGGGCATTGACCGCACCCACCACTCCGCTCACGGTCGCCTCGTCAAGCCCTTCGGTCATTCGGGTTCGCAGGACTTGGCCTCTTCGGCGGACAAGTTCAAAGCCCGAACTCGGATAAGAAAGCGGCTATTGATGCCGACGCAGGCTGAACTGCTCTCGTCACCATCGTCGAAATACGGCGATTTGCAGGTGCTTCGATGCGCCCGGCAGGATTCGAACCTGCGACCCGCGGATTAGAAGTCCGCCGCTCTGTCCATCGCTCAGCGAGCTAGCGCTCGAGCTCCGCTCCGGGATCAGCCGCGCGCCCCACTCGAAGCTCAACATTCGACCGGACGACGTCAGCCTGGTGCGCTTCGACACGATCGGCCTTCTCTGGGAGTCGTCCGATCTGGTGCTCGTCCGGGCCGGTGTGCCTGGCCAGCCGCGAGCCCGTTGCCCTGTCGGTTGCCCTCTCGGCCACTCGACACTGCGGACCGGGCCGCCGAGGCGTCCTGATCCCGCATGAATCCTGTGCCGGGGACGGGATTCGAACCCGTATGCCCCCTGAGGGACACCCGCTTTTAAGGCGGGCGCGTCTGACCGCTTTCGCCACCCCGGCGGTCTGAGTGTAGGCGCCGCGCAGACACCGTCAGCCGAGAATCGAGCGTTCCAGAAGCTCGACCGCGGCCGTGTCGATATCGCCCTCCACCGGCCACTCGGCGAGGATCGCAACGGCGACGTCGCGGCGATGGATCGTACGCGCGGAGACTACGTACACTCCGCCGCGTGACGACGCACGCCGAGGCGACGCCCGGGCTGCTCGAGTGGGACACGCCGCTGTACCGCACCGCGGTGGCGCAGTTCGATCAGGCAGTGCCGCACGCCGACGTGTCGCCGGACATCGCCGAGCGGCTGCGCTATCCCGAGCGGGCGATCATCGTCAGCTGCCCCGTCCGCCTCGACGACGGGCGGCGCGTCGTCTTTCCGGGGTACCGCGTCCACCACTCGAGCGTACTCGGCCCGACGAAGGGCGGCATCCGGTACGACGCGGGCGTCACGCTCGGCGAGTGCGCCGCTCTGGCGGTGTGGATGACCTGGAAGTGCGCGCTGCTGCGGCTGCCCTACGGCGGCGCCAAGGGCGGGGTGCGCTGCTCGCCGCGGGAGATGTCGCGGGGCGAGCTCGAGCGGCTGACGCGGCGCTTCACGTCCGAGCTACTCCCGTTCATCGGGCCGCAGGAGGACATCCCGGCGCCGGACATGGCCACGAACGAGCAGACGATGGCCTGGATGATGGACACGTACTCGATGCAACGCGGTCACGCGGTGCCCGAGATCGTGACCGGAAAGCCGATCTCGATCGGCGGCTCCGTGTTCCGGCAGGAGGCGACCGGCGCCGGCGTCGTGATGGTGGTCGCGCGGGCGTGCGAGCGCCTCGACTGGAAGCTCTCGGAGCAGCGCTGCGTCGTCCAGGGGTTCGGCAACGTGGGCGGGATTGCGGCGCAGGAGCTCGTCGACCGCGGGGCCACGGTGCTCGCGGTCTCGGACGTCTCCGGCGGCGTCTACGACCCAGCCGGGCTCGACGTGCCGACGATGAGCGCGTACGCGCGCGAGCACGGCTCGCTCGACGGCTGGGCGACCGGCCAGCGGATCACGAACGACGAGCTCCTCGAGCTCGAATGCGACATCCTCGTCCTGGCCGCACGCGAGGACCAGATCCACGCCGACAACGCGCCGCGGCTGCGCTGTCGCATGGTGGCCGAGGGCGCGAACGGCCCCACGTCGCTCGAGGCCGACTGGATCCTGCGCGAGCGCGGGATCCCCGTGCTCCCCGACATCCTCACCAACGCCGGCGGCGTCACGGTCTCCTACTTCGAGTGGGTGCAGGACCTGGGGCGCCTGTTCTGGGGGCGCGACGAGATCCGCGCCAAGCTCGCGGAGAAGATGAACGATGCGTTCGACCGGGTGTGGGAGATCTCCGGCGAACGGCATCTCCCGCTGCGCACGGCGGCGCTCGTGGCCGGCATCCGTGAGGTCTCGGCGGCCCTCGAGG
Organism: uncultured Actinomycetes bacterium; assembly: GCA_963708005.1. Taxonomy (GTDB): domain Bacteria; phylum Actinomycetota; class Thermoleophilia; order Gaiellales; family Gaiellaceae; genus Gaiella. The sequence goes on from CAVPRY010000005.1 coordinate 236,680, forward strand.
CGCGCGGCCTCTACCCCTAGTCCGACGGGCGGGCATCGCGTGCGGGACGGCCCGCAGGCTGCCGATCAGCGCCGCCACCGCGAGCGAGCCGAACCCCAACGGGGGGTGCAAGGCCGATGACGTACTTCGAGTCGCGGTCACGTCGCTCGATGCCCTCGATCGGCTCGGTGAGCAGACCCGCCCTGGCTAAACTGCCCTCCCCGTGCAGACCATCGTGACGCCTTCGTCGTTGGACGGCCTCGCCTAGCCGTGGACCGCGTCCGCGACGCGATGGTGACGGAGCCGCGCTCGCTGCCGGCGACCTCGTCGGCGCAGGAGGCGGGGGAGATCCTCGTCAAGCCGGAGGTGCGGGCCGTCTACGTGGTCGATACGGAGGGCCGGCTCGAGGGCGTGATCACACGCAAGACGCTCGTCTCCCGCGTCGTTGCCGAGGGCCGCGACCCCCGCTCGACCCCGGTGGCGGGAATCGCCGAGGAGCCGTACTACACGCTCGACCCGGACGCCTCGCTCGACGACGCCTTCCGGTTCCTCGAGGAGCGCGATGCGGAGCGCGTGCCGGTGGTGGACGAGGACGGGCGCCTGCTCGGCGTCCTTTCCCGCAGCGTGGTGCAGCGGCGGCTCGCCGAGGACGAGGAGCCGGCCGCCGCTGATGAGTAGCGACGCGGCGCCGGCCGTCAGCCGCGCGCTCCAGGGCCGGGCCATCCTGACCGACCCTCTCGTGCAGGGGCTGCTCGGCGCTCGACTCGTGGCCGTGCTCGCGACTCTCGAGCCCGACGGTTCGATCCATGCCGTGCCGATGTGGTTCGCCACGGCCGGGGACGCCGTCGTGCTCGCGACCGGGTCGGGCAGCCGCAAGGCGCGAAATCTCGAGCGCGACGAACGCGCGACGCTCGTCCTCCACGACTCCAGATCCGGGTTCGAGGTCTGCGGCGTCACGATGCGCGGCAACGTGGAGCTGGTTCGGGGCGCCGCCGCCGCGCCGCTCATCGAAAGCGTGCACGCGCGCTATCTGACGCGCAACGGGCTGAGCCTAGAAGAGGCCCGGACGTTTCTCGCCGCGGACGATGTGGCCGTTCTCTTCCGACCGGCGAGCGCGGTCACTTGGGACGAGCGCGGAAACGTCGCGGCAGCGGTGCTGCAGGGCGCGGGCGGGGCGCTGCCGCTCGAGCCGACGTCGTCGCGGCTGGACGCCAGAGCCCGTCAGAACGCCCCCGCGTAGGCGTTCAGCGCTGGCTGCCCGCCGAGGTGCGCGTAGAGCACCCTCGAGCCGGCTTCGATGCGGCCGCCGCGCACGAGGTCGATCAGGGCCGCCATCGACTTCCCCTCGTACACGGGGTCGGTGATCATCCCCTCGAGCCGGGCGCAGAGCCGGATGGCGTCGATCGTCTTCGCGTCCGGGATGCCGTACGTGCCGGCGTGCCACTCGTCGAGGAGGACGATCTCCTCGTCGCCGAGCGGCCTGCCGAGACCGATGGCGTCCGCCGTGCGACGCGCGATGCGCGCGACCTGCTCCCACGTCTGCTCGACCGTGGCGGAGCCGTCGATGCCGAGCACGGCGCGCGGTCGCTCCTGCGTGGCGAAGCCGGCGATCATTCCCGCGTGCGTGGAACCGGTGACCGTGCAGACGACGATGGTGTCGAAGACGAGGCCGAGCTCGCGCTCCTGCTCCTCCACCTCGGCGGCCCACCCGGCGAACCCGAGGCCGCCGAGGGGATGGTCGGAGGCGCCCGCCGGAATCGCGTACGGCTTGCCGCCGGCTTCCTCGACTGAGGCGATTGCCTCCTCCCAGCTGCGCCGGATCCCGATGTCGAACCCTGCGTCCACGAGCCGGACGTCCGCGCCCATGAGCCGCGAGAGGAGGATGTTCCCCACCTTGTCGTAGACGACGTCCGGCCAGTCCACCCAGTGCTCCTGCACGAGCACGCAGCCGAGCCCGAGGCGCGCAGCGACCGCCGCGACCTGGCGCGTGTGGTTCGACTGCACGCCTCCGATCGAGACGAGCGTGTCGCAGCCCAGGGCGAGCGCCTCGGCCACGAGATACTCGAGCTTGCGCACCTTGTTGCCGCCGTACGCGAGACCGGCGTTGCAGTCCTCGCGCTTCGCCCACAGCTCGACCCTGTCGCCGAGGTGCTCGCTCAGCCGCGGCAGCGGGTGGACCGGCGAGGGCCCGAACAGGAGCGGCTCGCGAGGGAAGTCGGCGAGGCTCACCCGCGCAGCATGGCACGCCGGCCAGCGTCGACGCCGCCTTCTGCCCACCGGCGGCTCCTACACTGGGCTGGGATGGGCCTGGCACGACGAGCGCTCGTCGGCCCGGGCCGCCGGCCCGAGTTCGACGACGAGCCGGCAGCGGCTCGTCATGCGCACGAGCGAGGGGCCGTGCCCGATGGAGACCACGTACACCTGGGAGGCGGCCGGCGACCGCGACGTCCATTTCAGGGCCTCACTCGCTCAGCGGCCGCTCTCGGCTGCAGCGGCGAGCGCGGCGCCGTGGAGGATGTCGCGCTCGCTCGCCTCGATCGCGTCGAGCCCGTACGCGTCGAGCACCTCGCGCAGGATCACGAGGCCGCCGACGATCACCGGGGCGCGCGCGGGCTCGAGCCCGGGGACGCGCTCGCGCTCGGCGAGCGGCAGCCGCGCGAGCCGCTCGAGCACGGCGTCGGCCGCGGCGCGAGAGATGCGGTGGCCGTGGATCCGGTCCGGGTCGTAGGTGGAGAGATCGAGGTCGATCGCCGCGACCGTGGTCACCGTCCCGGCCACCCCGATCGCCTCGAGCGGCGAGAGCGCAGGGAGGAGTGAGCGCACGTGGCGGGCGCAGGTCTCGAGCTGATCTGCCCGCGGCGGGTCGGCACGGAGGAATCGCTCGGTCAGGCGGACGCAACCCGCCTGCAGGCTGGTGGTGAACGCGATCCCGTCCGGGCCCCCGAGCGTGAGCTCGGTCGAGCCACCGCCGATGTCGAGCACGAGCGTGTCGGGCTCGACGCCGTACGGCCGGAGAGGACACCGCGGAACGTCAGCTCCGCCTCCTCGCGGCCGTCGAGGAGGCGCGTCTCGAACCCCGTCTCGGCCCGCACCTCCGCGAGGAAGTCGCTCCCGTTCACCGCGTCCCGCACAGCGCTCGTGGCAGTCGCGAGCACGCGCTCGACACCCAGCGCAGCGGTCTCCTCCCGGTAGGCGTAGAGGACGGCGAGGACGCGCGCGATCGCGGCTGCGTCGAGACGCCCGTCGCGGTCGACTCCCTGACCGAGCCGTGTGATCGTCAGGCGCCGCACGATCTCCGTGAGGCTGTCGTCTTCGACGTCGGCCACGAGGAGCCGGGTCGAGTTGGTGCCGAGATCGACGGCCGCGACGCGGCTCACACGCCGGGCACGAACCAGAACACGCGGCGGACCTCGCTCCGCGCCGCGGTGAGCGCATCGATCTGCACCTGCAACCGCGCCCGCGAGCGCTGCAGGCGTGCTGCCGTGCTCTTCAGCTCCTCTCCCGAGACCTCCGCGCGTCGGATCTGCTCCTCGATCTGGGCGGTGGTCGCGGTGATGTGCTCGAGCGCCGGCGCCGCCTCGCGTCCCACGCGCTTGGTCGCGCGCCAGAGCCGGAGCCCGCGCACGACGGCGTAAGCGATGCCCGCCACGGCGAGCGCCAACGCGAGGAGTCCGGCGGCGAGAAGCAGCATGCAGACGATGCTACAATCCGGCCCGCGACGCGGGGTGGAGCAGTCAGGTAGCTCGCCGGGCTCATAACCCGGAGGTCGCAGGTTCAAATCCTGCCCCCGCTACTGAAAAGGCCCTGCAAAGCGGGGCCTTTTTGCTTGCCGGCCTCTGACGCTTCAGCGAATTTTTCTACCCAACTTTCTACCCCGCTCCGATTCCCAGTTCCGGAATGACGCCATAGGATTGCGCCGTGCCGTTCACGCTCAGCAACATCAAGGAGGATCTGGAGGACATCGGCCCTAGGTTCGACGGCGCGCCGGACCTGGAGTTTCGCGCGGCGACCAAGGCGCTCGAGCTCGAGAAATCCGCCCTGAGCTACCAGCGCGTCCCGCCCGGCTATCGCTTTCCGTACGGCCACACGCACATGAAGCAAGAGGAGGTGTACGTGGTCGTGCGCGGGAGCGGGCGGATGAAGGTCGACGACGAGATCGTCGAGCTCAAAGAATGGGACGCGGTGCGCGTCCCGCCCGGCACGTGGCGAGGCTACGAGGCCGGGCCAGAGGGCCTCGAGATCCTCGTCATCGGCGGGCCCAACCTCGGCGAGGATCCGCGCGAAGACGTCGATGGTCAGCGCGACTGGTGGGCTGACTAGCCGAGTTGTCCGGACGTTTGATCGTCTCGGTCGCAGCGCAAGCCGGCACTCGACATCGAAGCCGTGACCTCGACTGGGCCAGCGTTGAGTTCGGGAATGACCCCCCGAGCTAGTCTCGCTTCTTCTTGTTCATGGTGCAGGCAGTGGTCCGTGGGCGTTCGATAGATGGAGCTGTGCGCCTTCCGGCGTCACGGTGGACGCTCGGAGTTCGATGCATCCACGGCAGAGGTCACGGCCGCACCCGCCGGCTAGTCAGTGCCAACCTCGAGCACGACCTTGCCACGCTTCCCGCGGCCCGCGACTCGCTCGAACGCCGCCCGGGCCTCCGTGAGCGGAAAAACCGAGTCGACCTCCGCGCGAAGCTCACCGGCGTCCACAAGCGTTCTCAACTCCAGCAGTTGCTCGTGGTCGGGTTCGACGATGAAGTAGATCGCGCCCGGCATCTCCTCTGCGATCGTGACCACGCGCTCGCCAACGGGGACCTCGCCGCCACGAGTGTCGAAGACCAGATCGACCGGACCGCTGTCCACGACCGCTGCGCCGGCGTGTCGCGCAAGCTGGACGGCGATGTGCCCAACCCCGCCCGAGGCGCCCGTGACCAGCACCCGCTCGCCTCGGGCGAGCCGCCCGTGAACAAACAGTGCTTGCCAGGCGGTCAGCCCGCCCATCGGCAGAGCTGCCGCCTCGACGTGGCTCAGCCGCAAGGGCTTCGGTGCAAGCACATCGGCTGGGACGACGGCGTACTCGGCAGCCACGCCGTCGCGATCGAAAGGCGTGAGCGCATATACCTCGTCACCGCTGCCGACGACAACGCCCGAAAGCTCGTAAGACGGAATCGCCGGCAGTCGATCGACCGGCCACTCCAGCTCGTTACGTGTAATCGCTGCCGCATGCACGCGCACCAGCACCTCGCCCGGATCCGGCGACGGCGTCTCGATCTCCTCAACCTTCAAACCGTCATCGTGCAGCCGTACGGCTAGCACACCGCTCCCCTGCTGCCCCTGTTGGACTTCGTTCCTCAGGAGATCTTGCCATCTACCACCCTCCTGCTCGGAGGCGTTGCCTGCGCCACTGTTGGGTTCGGGAATGACCCCTGGATCAGAAGCGGGTAGTTACCTGGCCCGCGCCGGGGCTTCGCAGCTCGGGCGCGACCACCTAGGGGTCAGGCTAGGTTCGGAGTGACAGGACGATCGCGCCGTCCGCTCCCGCGACTACCTCGCGCAGCGCTTGTGCCGCCTGTTCGAACGGACGGACGGACGCGATCGGCACGCTAAGGGTGCGACGGGCCAACAGTTCCGCGAGGGCCGATAGCTGCCCACCGTCGGGCCGGACGTAGACGTCGAATACGGCGACACCCCGTTCCTCCCTCCGCCGGCCGGGAAGACGGCACTTATCGGGGCAGGGCGCTCTTATCGTTTCGGTGCGAGGAGGGGGAAGTAGTGCCAGGAGATCTCTCTGAGCAGGTCGAGCATGACCTCGGGAGTGATTTCTGCATTGGGCGTGTCGGCTTGCGCTGGGAGTTCGAGCCCCAGTTCCCTGGCCAGTTCGATGACACCCTGCCCCATGGTCTTGCCGAGTCCACTGAGTCCTTTGTTGACCGCCTCTGCGTCGAGTTGCCATGCCGGGACGGGGAGGGCGGCAATGGTCGCCCAGGTGCTCGGGTCGCGCGGCGTGTCAAGGGTGAAGAGACCGTCGAAGGTTCGGGCCGACGCGTCACGTTGGGTGAGGGCATCGCCGAGGTTCCATCTCTTGCGCAGGGTGGCGATCAGCGATGTATGGCGGTACTCGTCGTTGAACACTGCGCCTTGCGGGATCCAGGGGGAGACGAGGATCGCGGGGACGCGGTAGCCGGAGCGGTCGAACGTGAATCCCAGCTCGCCGGCCGGTGCGTCCGGGTCGGGTGGAGGAACCGCTCCGGGCGGCACGTGGTCGTAGGTTCCGCCCGGTTCGTCCCAACCGATCAGGAGGGCGGTGTTCCAGACGTTCGAGCCCGACTCGGAGGCGCTGGAGCGGTAGGCGTCGTAGATGCGCGCCAGGAACGCCTCACCGGCAAGCGTCGAGGACGGAGGGTCCAACGCATCTGCATCGACGCTGGTGCCTAGGGCGCGACCGAACGCCGGATGGTAGTCGCCGTGCCCGCTGGCCATGTTGGGCTCGATGAGCGAGAAGTCGGACAGCGTTCCAGCCGCCGCGTCGCGCTCGAACTCGGAGAACGGCACCACGTTCGTGGCCAGCCGGTCCTTCAGGCGCGGATAGTGGATGAGGCCGTGGAACGAGAGCGGCATCGGCTCCATCACGTAGATCTTCCACGTCCTGCCGTGCTGGTCGAGTCGCTCGAAGATCGTCTCCGCGTCATTCCTCACCATCCACTTCTTCGCGGGAGAGTTGACGACCAGCCCGGACGATGTCGCGGCCGTCCAGAAGGAGCGGTTCATGAACGTCTGCGACGGCACCTCGGAAAACCAGTGATCGAAGACACCGAACTCACGGGCGATCCCGTTCAGCACCGGCAGCTGCTCCGGCGTGTAGCCGGTCATGATCTGGGCGTACTCCTCGTAGGTCGGCTGACGGCCCATTTCGCCGGTGAACGTGCTGATGTAGTCGGTGACGAACCCGTCCATCGTCGGCGTGGCACCTGCTGGCGGCGCGTTCCACGGCTCGGTCACCCCCTCCCCGATCTTGAAGCGGTTGTGCTCGTCGAGGACGCCGAACAGCTGCGTGTTGGTGTGGTACCACTCCTCGCCCGAGTCCGGGTTCGGCGCGTCCATGTCCGTCGCGACCGCGTACGGCACCACCTTCCGCTCGGCACCGTGCTCGGCCCATTCGGGAATCGGGTTGCTCAACTCCTTCCCGATCACGCCCTCGAACGTCTTGCCGTCGCCAGGGCCATACAGCTGTCCGAGCACGTTGTCGAGCGAACGGTTCTCGAACAGCGCCACGACGATCTTGTCGAGCGCGTGGGAGTTGTCGGGCGCGGGCATCTACGCGTGTCCTTTCCCTCGGGGGTTGTCCAGGCGGTGGTCGTTCAGTCTGTTCCGGCCTTCCAAGTCCGGTGGAGAATGCGTCCGCGACGTTGTCAACGACGAGGTGAGACTAATGCATCCTTCTATTCGGGCTGGCCCGGGTTGGAATGAGAGACACCTCCATGTGACAGTCCCGCACACTCGCCCACACGAACGATCGGGCATCGCCAACCTGAAGGGACGTTGACAGCACCGTCATGTGACATTCCCGAACTGGCGCACCTGGCGATGCACTCGTCGGGGTCGGCGGCTCATCGGCGCGAAGGTAACGACGGCTGGTTGATGCAGGGGTTGGAGTGGTAGCCACTAGGGAGGGTCGTGTGACGGAGCGGGTGAAGGTGAGCGTGTACAACGATGCCGGTTGCCCCTGGGGGTACTCGGCGAATCCCGCTTTCCGTGTGCTCGAATGGCGGTATGGGTCGCAGCTCGAGTGGCGGCTCGTGCTGATCGGGCTGACGGAGCATGCGCAGCAGTACGTTGATCGGGGCTACACGCCGCTTCGGTCGGCCGAGGGGTATGCGCGGCGGTTTCGGCGCTTCGGGATGCCGTTCGCGCCGGCGCCTCGTGCGCGTGTCGTTGGTACCGGGCTGGCGTGTCGAGCTGTCGTTGCCGCCCGTCTGCGTGCGCCGGGCAGCGAGTGGGCGGTGTTCCGTGCGCTCCAGTACGCCTGGTTTACGACGACGCTGCTGCTCGACGAGCCCGCCGGCATCGATCAGGCGCTGAGGGGCGTTCCCGGGATCGACGTGGATGCCTTGATCGCCTCGATCGAGATGCCGCAGGTGGAAGCGGCCTACCAGCGCGACCGCGCCGAGGCGAGGAGCGCAGCCCGGTCATGGCGGAGCTGCAGGGCAAGACAGCCACCACGGACGGCCCCGTTCGCTTCACCGCCCCTTCCGTTGTCTTGAGTACGCGCTTCCCGCGATCGAATCTCGTCTTCTACAGAGCCAACAGCCATCCCTTGGGAGACCCTCACCTGAAAGTCCGACGTACCGGCCTCTTCTCGCGACTGCGTTCGTCGTGATGACTCATCCCATCATGTTCTCGGCGAGCGTCATCCTGACATGAGCGGTGGATCGCATCGCAGTCGAGAGCAAAGGGTTGGTTGTCTTGAGCGTCGTGGGCTGTGGCGGGTGACTCGTGTTGCCTAGGCTGCGGTTGTGAACAGTGAGCTCGGCCGTATCGAGTGGCTTGATATCCGAGAGGTTTGGAGGAACGAGGCCATCGATTTCACGCCGTGGCTGCTGACGAATGTCGATGTTCTTCGGGATGCTCTTGGCGGTCTCGATCTCGAGCTTGAGCAGGCGGAGCACCCAGTCGGGGCATTCTCACTGGATCTCATCGGCACGGACCACCACGGCGGCCCGCTGATCGTCGAGAACCAGATCGAGGCCAGCGACCACGGGACGGTGGCCAGCTTCTGACTATGCAGCGGGGACGATGCTGCCGATCGTCTGGGTCACGAAGGCGTTTCGGGACGAGCATCGGGTCGCCCTGGACTGGCTCAATGAGCAGACGGGGGAGGGCATTCGATTCTTCGGCGTGGTAGTTCGCGCAGTACGAATCGGGACTCTCCGCCCGCACCGCTGCTCGAAGTTGCCGAACCGAGCGACTGGCAGAAGACCGTTCGTCGGACCACAACGCCGCGCAGTCTGCGACGACACTGCCTATCGGGGATTCTGGGCGCCGTCAGGGAGCCGTTGCTGCTGGAGGACGCAGATCTCTTGAAAGGTCGCGCCGAGCCAAGGTCGCTCTGGCTGACCATGAGCTCACGATCCATCGCACGTACATGAACGGCGAGATGGGGCGGGAGAGCTACGCGTCGTGCTGGAGATCGACACCGGAGATCGCGATCGCAACCTCGCCTTAGAAAGGCTGCGTCAACAGCGTCAGCATCGAGGCCCAATCTGTCTGAGCTCGATTCCTCGAAGGCAACGTCCGCTGCAAGCTCGCACGCCGCCTGCCGTGGGATGGAAAACTCCTGACCCAACCGGATCGCCACGAGGAGGCGCGCGCGTGGTTCTACGAGAACCTGCGCGGGCTCCGAAGAGGACTGGACGCCGTCGCACCGCTCTTGACCGCCGGACGCAGCGCGAATCCGGGTGCATGGCGCGATGTGCTGGCCGTTGGGCTCGCGGGGTTCCTGCAACCGGCCCTCACAACACCCGTAGTGACCCTGCCGGGGCGCGCGCGACGCCGCCTCACGGTGCGTCGTGTGCCTCGGCTTCTTCGTCGTTCCGTTCGACGCCGAACCAGAGCCGCCATGGCTGCGTCGCGCTCGGTTCGTGACCGCCGAGCCAGGTGGAGGGATGGCCGCCGAGGCTGACGCTGAATCGGACGCGTTCCGGCGATACGGTTTCGCCGCCCACGGCGCCGGCCACGACCTGGAGGAGCAATTGCTCGCCGCTTTGGACGATGCCTTCGTAGAGGACGCGGTGCAGGTCGACGATGGCGCCGTGCCGCTCGAATGACGGCACGGTCTCTTCGATCACCTCACTGGAGACCCAGGATCGGCCGACTCGCAGCCTGATCGTGAACGTAAGGGGGCCGTAGGCCAGGACAGGATCCGTCGGGTCCGGGAGCTGCAGCCGCACGGCCGCGACTCGGACGTGGAGAAGCTCGACCGGGACGGGAATCGACTCCGGCGAGAGCGGGCGGAGGCCGTCGGTCAGCACGTGCGCCAGCTTCTCGCCCGCGGTCGCCGCTTCGCGGACTGTCGCCAGCAACTCGCGATGGCCGATCGCGACGCCCTCCGTTGCTCGGCGGACGATGACCTCGGGATCGAGCAGGGGACGCTCTCGACCCCGCGCCTGGTGGTACTCGAGCGCAGGCTCGAGTAGCGACGTCGCGACTCCACCGACGATCGCTCGGACGACGAGTTCCGGAGGAAGACACGAGGGACAAGGGTCCGACGGTGGAAGCTCCGGCGGCGCCGAGAGCGCATCGCCAGCCTTGGCGTCGAGGAACGCCACGACGAGCTCGTAGAGGGTGCACTGCGACGCCGTCCGGCCGATGACGTCGACCGCCTTCTCGCCGACCTGCCAGAGATTTCCCCGCAATGCGACGGGAAACGCCATCGGGTCCGAGACGACGACCCCCCATGCCGAGGCGAAGAGCATTGACGCGCGCTGTGCGGGTGTCGCCAGCCAGAGGCCGACGTTCCGGTAGTAGGTCTGCATGCGCCCGTAGGCGGCAGGGTTCCCGCTACGAAGTCCGACCAGGTTGACGCTGAACCAGTGATGCCAGGTCGAGTCGACCACCACTCGTCCGATCCCCGCCGGGTCACCGTCGTAGGCGCCGATGAGCGGAAACCTCTTCGCGCTTACCGATCCGAACTCGTGCTGCACGAAGGACGTCGTCCGTCCGTACGCGACAACGGTCGGTCGGGGTCGCGGCCGTTGCGGATCGACGGCGGGCGGATACTCGACGGCAGCGTAGCCGGGAATCCCGAGCGGCTTGTCGAGCTCGATCGCGTCTTCATCGATCACCTCGCCTTCGTGCATGTGGTCCGGGAACTCGTCGATCACGCCGTCACGGGCGCAGAGCAACGGATGTGGGACGTAGTTGCGGATGGCGATCGACGTCGCGGTCGGCCGATACACGGGCTCGATCGGCTGTGGAACCGTGTCTTCCTCGTGCTCGTATGTGGTGACGACGCCGGGCGGGCCCTGCGTCGTCTCGTGGCGTGAAGCCCCGAACTGCGGCGGCACGCCCTGCTCGACCGTCCACTTGCGCATCGTCCGGACGCGCGGGATCCGCGAGCACATCGACGCCCCGAGATTCCAGTGATCGCCTGTAGCAAACACGCCACCGCCGCGATCCATCCACTCGGCCAGCACCCTCAGCTCGTCGTCGCTGAGCGGGCTGTACTTGGGGTCGTCCGGATCGTCCGGATCGTTCGCCGGGAAGTCGCCAAAGAACCAGACCTGGTGGAAGACGTCGAGGTCGAAGCCCGGCCGGGTGAATCGGAAGTTGAAGTCGTCCGAATCTTCATACGGTGACTCGTTGCCACAGAGCCTCCGACTTCCATCGTCACGGCGGACAACACGGACCTCGAAACGAACCCACCACGCGAAGGAGTTGTCGATCAGCGTTTCGAGCACGCGACCGAGACCGAAGCAACCCGACCCCCGACCGCTGTCGACGCGCCCGTCGAGCACGAACAGGATGCGCAGCCGGGTCGCCCACAACCAGGGTCCAGGGAGCACGCCCCACTTCCGATACAGATCGACGCGCCCGGCACGTGCCGGAGCAATCGACGGCGTGTCGTTCGGCTGCATCCGCCCCCTCGCGCAAACCGAGATGAGTCCAACAGTCGTGACGACACTACATCGTTCGGCGAGCGGATCAACTCGTCCCGGACGGGTACTCGGCCAGCTCAACGAAGCTGCACAGCGCGTCCGCGAGGCGCGCATGTGCCCGAACCACGCGGCCTCCGTGTCCCTCCAATGCCGTGCGAGACAAGGAAGCTGCCGGACGGCCGCGTATTTCAGATCGTTCGGGTCACCGTCGTCGGATCCGGCACACTGACGAGGTCATCCAGGACGACGGGTATGCGGCCGTGGAGCAGCTCCAGGGAGCAGGCCATGAAGTTGGCTAGGCGCGACCTATCAGCATCCTAGATCGCCGATTACGGGTCCTTGCGATGGCTGACCCGCCCGGAGGGCGTGTAGGACCGTACTACTCGCAAGCGCCTCGCAAGCGCTTGAGGTTCGCCGGGGCGTCACCGGAACGCCGTGCGATGCGCGCGTTTCGCGAAGAAGCCCTGTAAGTACGGCGTTTGCGCGAATCCGTGCGGCACCGACTAACGCCTCGGGGGTGGCTCATAACCCGGAGGTCGCGGGTTCAAATCCCGCCCCCGCTATTGGCCGAGATCAAACCCCTGCTAACGCGGGGGTTTTTGTTTGCGTGGAGGCCGAGGGCGCTATGAACCTGCGACGGGCGGTTGCATCGACGACCCGGCATCGTGGATCAGGTTGCTGCGTGAGTCTGGGCGTTACGCTCGGCTTCGCCCCATACTTCGGGTCCGATGGCGCACGCCGAGGAGCTCGAGCGGGGCCGCGAGTCCTACGCGCGGCGGGCGTGGACCGATGCCTACGAGTCGCTGGCCCGAGCCGACCTTGCGGCACCGCTCGGAGCGGACGACCTCGAATTGCTCGCGAGGTCGGCTTACATGCTCGGCCGCGACGACAACTACCGAAACGCGCTCGAGCGTGCTTATCGGGCCCATTCGGACGCGAACAATCCGCCGCGAGCTGCCCGCTGTGCGTGGTGGATTGGCCACAACCTGTTGTTTCGCGGCGAGGCGGCTCCCGCGAGGGGATGGTTCGCTCGCGGACAGCGCTTGCTCGAACGCGACGAGCGTGAGTGCGTCGAGCGGGGTTATCTGCTGATCCCCACCCTGTTGGAACATGTGGCCAGCGGTGACTACGAGACTGCGTGCGCCACCGCGGCCGAGGCTGCAGAGATCGGCGAACACTTCGGCGATCCCGATCTCGTTGCAATCGGGCTGATGGAGCAGGGCCACGCCCTGGTGAGACAGGGACGGGCGGAGGAGGGCCTGCGTTTAGTCGACGAGACGATGGTGGCCGTTACCGCCGGGGAGCTGTCGGCAATCGTCGCCGGAATCGTCTATTGCAATACGATTGCGTTCTGTCGCGACGTGTACGAGCTACGGCGTGCTCGCGAGTGGACCGGCGCGCTGACCAGGTGGTGCTCGCAGCAGCCCGACATGGTGGCACATCAAGGTCTGTGCTTGGTGCATCGCGCCGAAATCATGACTCTGGCGGGTGCGTGGGCGGACGCGCTCGAGGAAGCGCGTCAGGTCGGCGAGCGTTTCACCGAAGGCGTCTTGAATCAGCGGGCTCTCGGCCACGCCGCATACCGACAGGGCGAGGTCCATCGCCTCCAGGGGAGGTTCGAGGCGGCCGAGGCGGCTTATCGGGAGGCAAGTCGGTTCGGCCGCGAGCCCCAGCCTGGGCTCGCCTTGTTGCGGCTGATTCAAGGCAGCGGAGATGCTGCAGCCGCCGCGATCCGTCGGGCAGTGAGCGAGACGACCCAGCCGCTGAAGCGTGCGGCGCTGCTGCCCGCCTACGTGAAGATCATGGTGGCCGGTGGTGATGTAGGGGCCGCACGTGGCGCCTGCCGCGAGCTCGAGGGAATCGCGGAACGGCAAGGGAGCGACATGCTCGATGCGATGGCGGCCGAGGCGCGCGGGGAGGTTGCGCTGTCCGAGGGGGATCACCAGGCTGCGCTGATCGCGCTGCGCCGGGCATGGCAGGCGTGGCAGGAGCTCGAGGCGCCGCACGATGCTGCACGCGTCCGTGTCCTCTTGGCGCTGACCTGCCACGCGCTCGAAGACGTCGATTCGGCCGCATTCGAGCTCGAGACGGCTCGCGGCGTCTTCGCCCAACTGGGAGCTGCACCCGACGTCGCATGGGTCGACTCGCTGGCGCGCCGTGCCCGGGCTGGCGACACACACGGGTTGACGGCCCGCGAGCTCGAGGTGCTGCGCCTCGTCGCCGCGGGAAAGAGCAACCGCGATATCGCCGCCGCGCTGGTCATCAGCGACCACACGGCCCGCCGGCACCTCCAGAACATCTTCGCCAAGCTAGGAGTGTCGTCGCGAGCCGCGGCTACGGCATCTGCCTTTCAGCACAACTTGCTCTGATCCGCGCTGTGGTACGAAACGACCATGCCGCCGACTGCGGAAGGTTGGCAGGAGCATCCGATGCGTCTCACGGGTCCGCGGCGTACCGTCACCGTCGGTAGCCGACGGATCGACGGACACAAAGGAGGAAGGCATGTACGTGGTCGTACAGCACGAGATCAAGAACCCTGAGGCGGCCTTCTCGCGCGGCGAGAAGCTTCAGAAGGGGGAGGGTGCACCTCCCACCGTGCGGGTCCTTCAGTTCTACCCGAGTACGGACGGCTCCGCGGTTACCTGCCTGTGGGAGGCCGAGTCCGTGGATTCAGTCCAGCGGTATGTCGACTCGACGCTCGGGGACTCCAGCGAGAACACATGCTACGAGGTCGACGCCGGGCAGGCATTCGCTGAGCGGCCCCTGGGGCTCCCTGCGTCGACGGCGATTCTCGCGTAGTACCGCGGTTCCATCTCCGGATGAGCGTCCCCTTCGGGGGGCGCTCGTCTTGAGCGGAACCAATTAGGCGCCCCGGTTGAAGATACTCGCCGTCACTGCCACACGAGGCGGTCGCTAATGGGAACATATCGCGCCCCCGCTACTGGAAAAAGCCCCGCTCAGGAGGGGTTTTTCGGGTTTTTCGTTTTCAGGACGGCGGCGCTAGCGGGCACTCGCAAGCGTTTCGCAAGCGTTTTCGCGTTGGGGACCACGCTGCCCTCTGTAACCTCGGTCTGGCGCGGCAACGATGGATGCTTCAGGCGAGAAGCACGTTGGCGCAGCCCGTAGATCTCGGCCTACATGAACGAGTCCCGGGAGCCTGAGGTTGCGCCCTAGCCGCTCGCGCTACTACGTAGGGGACCAAGCGTGCGTGGCTTCGTTCGCGAGCGGATTCTGGGACACGTTTAGCTGCCCGCTCCCGTCTGCGTTCATGACGTAGACCTCGAGGTTGCCGTCGCGGTTGCTGACGAAGGAGATCTTCTCGCCGTCGGGCGACCAGCGAGCGTCATGGCCGCGCTCCGCCAGCTTGCGCTGGCCGCTTCCGTCGGCGCTCATCACGTAGATGTCCGAGACTTTGCCGCGTGTTCCGCGGCGCGCTCGTACGAAGAGGATCTTCTGCCCGTCGGGCGACCATGTGGCACCCGTCTCGTTCACCGTGTTCTGCGCGAGCCGCCGTTGTCGGCTTCCGTCTGCGTTCATGACGTAGATCTCGGAGCTGCGGCCGGGGTCTGTTGTGAAGGCGAGCCTCTGGCCGTCGGGCGACCAAGCGCTCGGCACCCCGCGCGCCAGCCGCCGCTGGCCGCTGCCGTCGGCGTTCATGACCCAGACCTCGAGCCTCCAGACGGGGGGATGCTTCCGGACGAGCGGCACCTGCATGAAGGCGATCCTTCTGCCGTTCGGCGACCAGATCGGATAGAGGGACGCGCCGCTGCGCGTCAACCTCCGCAGCCCGCTTGCGTCGGCGTTCATGACGTAGATGTCGGCGCTCTTGTTGCCGCGACCTCTCACGAGCGCGATCCGGTGACCGTCGGGCGACCACACAGGCAACTGGCTAAGCCCCAACTCGCGAGTGATGTTGCGCTGCCCGCTCCCGTCGGCGTTGACGAAGAGAACGCGGGAGTAGCTCGCGAAGGCGATCGTCTGCCCGTCGGGCAACCAGGCGGCAAAGGTGTTGCCAATTGACGAGCGGAGCCGCGCCAGGAGGCGCTTCTCGCTTCCGTCGGAGTTCACGACGTAGAGCTCACTGGTTCGCGGAGAAGGAGGCGGAACCTTGGGGCCGAGGGGGTCGCTGGTGAAGGCGATCCTCGACGTCACCGCCTGCGCGCCAGCGTTCAAGCGCGCAGAGAGCGCCGGGGACGCAGTCTGTGACTGCGCGCTGCGTCCGAGGACGGCGAAGAGCGCGACGCCGACGAGCGTGACGAAGGCCGCGGCAGTACCGTAGATGCGCCGCCGCCGCCGCGCGCGCTGCCGCGCCTCCTCGATCAGCGCCTCTTGGATCAGCGCCTCGACAAGGGCCTCGAGCTCCTCGCGGTCGAGGGGATCGTTCGGGCGGGGCGGGCGAGGCGGGGCGGTGACGGTCACGGCTGCCTCCTTTGAGCAGTCGTGCTAGTGTTACCAGCACCATGCTGGATGTCGAGGTCGACCGCGGCGACCCCACCGATCTGTACAAGCAGGTCGCCGCCGAGATCCGCCGGGCGATCGCCGACGGGGAGGCCAAGCCGGGTGAGCGCCTGCCGCCGGCGAAGGACCTCGCCGCCGTCCTCGGCGTCAACACGAACACCGTGTTGCGCGCGCTGCGGCTGTTGCGCGACGAGGGACTGCTCGAGTTCCGCCGCGGACGCGGCATCTCCGTCGCCGGCACGCCCGAACGCGGCGCCGTCGTCCAGCGCGCGAGAGAGCTCGTCGACTTCGCCCGCCAGCAGGGCTACCGCCTGGACGAGCTGGTCGAGATCATCGAGGAAGTCGGCTGAGATCGACGCTCGGTGCGCTTCCGACGTGTGGCCGGCCGGCTTCGAGGTACGAACTAGGGACTCTCGAGATCGCGCTCGCATGCGCCAGCGTCGGCGAATGTCACCAGTGCACCCCTGAAGACGATGGGCATCTGGCCGAGGCTGCGACACAATCCCACCGGTGCTTGTCAACAACGACGAGATCGAGGTCAGTTGTGACGTCCTGTGGTTCGCGAAGACGAACGGCGTCATGGATGAGAACCAGCAACGACTATTCGATCGTCTCCAGGTGATCCGTGTCGGCGACTATGGCGGAACGGCGTCGACCAAGGTCGATGCCGACGAGATCGCGGCGATCGTCCGCGCTCTTGGATTCAGCGATGTCGAGGTGGGTCTCGACGAGGATGAACGCGCTCTCCTCACGAAGCTAACGTCGTAATGTCTGGCCGCAGGCGGCGTGTCGCAACCAGCGATTCGGAAGGAGCGCGTTCAGGGCCAACCGCACGCCGGGTATGAGGCCCGTAACGCGGCGTCGGGGTGGTGGGCGAGGAGTTGGCCTCCCTTGGCTATGGCAGCCTCTTAGATCCGGAACCCCCCGCGAGAGACGCTGAGATGATCCAAGGACAGCAGTGGGTCAGACGCGGTAGGCGAGGATCGCGATCGCGGTAGGCACCGGAGTGAACCCAGGTTCACTATTGGGCAACACTGCATCTCTGGCCGGTCGTGTCGTGCTCCTCGATAGGCTCCACGAGCCTGGGCAAAGACTCGTGTGGCACGATCACGCGGCCTCGAGCGAGACAACGCTGGTGCAGGCGAAGGTGCTTCAGGAGACGAGTCGCAGGGTTGATGTGACTGCGAGTCACGCTCGGCAGAGGTAGGCCTAGCCAAAGCGGATCGAGCGAATGATGTCGCCAATCTCCTGCTCGATGCCGTGTCCTGGCTTCGTCATCGCTTCGAAGAACAGGCGCTTTCCGCCGACGTCGACGATCCAGACTCTGATCGAGTCGCCCACTTCCGTCTTAGGCCAGAACGCACCCCACCAAAACGAAGGCGGGTCGTGTGGCCAAGTGAAGAAGTAGCCGGGCGGGCAGCCGAGATTCTCCTTGACTCTGACCACGACTCTCGTGGCGGGGTACCCACCGACCGTCACTCGCCAAGGCCCCCCGGCGAGCTTCGTTCCGGGTGCGCTTGCCACGGCTGCCGCAAGATCGTCGAGCGAGCGATTAGCGTTCGTGGGCAGGACGTCGACGCACGGTGTGGCCTCGCCACCGCCTTCGAAGCTGGCCCAGAAGATCATGGCCTCTGCAGCCTGGCCTTCATGCGTGCTCTTGGTAATCAGCCAGTCGTGAGTGCGGAACTCCGGTCGAAGACGGCGGCCGCGAGCATCCCGTATGTCGCCGATCTTCTCAAGCGGGCCGTTCTCCCACGCCCAGTCCCGTCGGCGAATGTCGCTTCTCGACACGGCAGACGTTCACCACGATGCGCCACAGCCAGGCGTTGAGGCTCTCCGCGTGCTGCAGATCGCTTCGAGATCGCAGAGCGTGGGCGAAGGCCTCTTGCACTGCGTCGCCGGCACGGTCGACATCGCCGAGCATCCCGACTGCGAGCGAGAGAAAGCGCCGGTACCCGTCTCGATACGCATGTTCGATCGCGGCCACGAGGTCGGCGTCCGAAATCCCGTTCACAACTCCTATTGATTCACGGCGCGCCGAGAACGTTTAGCGTCACGTTTGCTGCTCGCTCGCCCACGTCGATTCACAGCTCAGCCGAGATCCCGTCGCGCTCTCCGGAACGCCCCTCGGACGGTAGGAGCCCGGACGATCCCCGAAAATCTTGAACGTAACTTTGTGCCGCTCGCCGTGTGGCGAGCCGTGGCGACATGTATCGAGATGCGCGGGAAGCCCACGTGTCGCGTGGTGGAGGTTTACCCGCTCAACTCATACCCGGAGGTCGCGGGTTCAAATCCCGCGCCCCTACTCGAAAAGCCCTGGAAACAGGGCCTGCTCTGTTGGAAGCCCTGGAAACAGGGCCTGTTCTGTTGGTCGTGAACGCGGTGCAATGGCCCGCCCGCGGCGAACCCCCGCGTTCGCGACTCACCTGATCCGCAGCTGCAGACTGAGGCGCCGCTGGCTCGGCGACCAGATCCGGAGAAGCGCGCCGCGCTTGAGGCGAATCGTCCGGATGAAGACGCCGTCGTCGTTCGTCAGCCGGTCGTGCCCGACCGGCTTCCACACGTTCCTGCGGAGCACCTCCAGCCGGTACGGCTTCCGCCCGGGCCGTCCGCCGCGGATCTGACCCCAGACGACTGCCTGGGACCCGCGTCGCCCCATCTGCGCGAACGGCAGCCTGAATCCCTGCAGCGAGGGCTTCCAGCGGTCGTCCGCGAACACGAGGCCGCTCTGGAATCGGCTGACCGCGGGCTCGTCGCGGTAGAGGTACTGGATCAGCATCGTGACCCGCGGCAGCCTCCACGCGCGCATCGCGGCGAGGCTGAGCAGCGTCGCCTGCCTCTTGAGGGGCACGCCCAGGAACGTGTCCGGCGGGTTCGTCTGGTAGCCGTACTCGGTGAGCCAGATCGGCTTCGACCCGAAGGTCGCGCCTGACGAGGACGAGGAGCTTCCTGATCGTCGCCATCGTGATCCAAGGGCAGTTCTTGCAGCCGCCGCTGGACGGCGTCTCGGCCGGCGTCGAGGGGTACGGATGGTGGGCGTAGGCGTCGAACTTCGCGTGGGCGGCGGCCATGCCGCGGATCCAGGCGACGGGTGCGACGCCCCCCAGCGCGCCACGAGGCCCTGTCACGCCTCCGCCGACCCGGGCGTGTGGCAGCACGGCATGGATCGCCTCGTACCCAGGGTTGAGCAGATGCTGGACGTAGATCGCCGCCCTCGTCGGCCTGAGCCAGAGACGCTTGTTCGGCTCGTTCCAGATCAGCCAATAGCGAACCCAGGGGTAGCGACGGGCGGCGGCGGTCGCGAAGCGGCGGAAGTCTCGGGGACGCGGCGGGGCGAAGTTCGGCGTGCGCCCCCCGTTCGCCCACGCCGGCGTCCCGACGAGCGTGAGCACGGGCGTCAGACCGTAGCGGCGAAGGCCGCGCAGAACCCTGTCCGGCCGACGCCAGTCGTAGGCGCGATCGCGCGGCGAGGTCGGATTCTTCGGCCGTCGCAGGGCGATCTCGTTCCAGTGCAGCGTGAAGCGGACGAGCGGCACGCCGAGTCGCTTGAACGTCGCCAGCCGCTGGTTGAGGGTCCCCGGGCCGAACTCCAACCACGCGTCGTCCTGGATCCCGTAGCGGACGCCCTTCGAAGCCTGAACGGAGCTCGCGGCGACGCAGGCCGCCAGCGCGAACAGCAGCACGAACAGCGTCATCCGGCCGGCGGTCGTCCTCATCGGCCGCTCGAACTTAACCTTTTTCAACCGTGCTATCCCTCGTGCCGATCGTCCACGCCCGAGCCGGGATGATTCAGGACGTCGTGTTCCAGGGCGACACGGTAGATCTGCCCGCACCAACGGCGGCCGAGCTGCGCGCCCGGCCCGGCGCGCAGCCGACCGGCGGAAGCGCACCACAGGGCGACGGCGCCCGCCCCCTGACCTCGGGAGAAGCCCACTCATCACGTCCGAGCAAAAGACCGCTCGGACGCGACGAGCCTCGGGGCCAACGCCCGACTCGCCACAGGATCAGAGGACGGGCGCCGAAGCGCATGCTACCGCGGGACTCCCGAACACTGGCGCACGCGAGTCCTACGGCCTGAGCGCCTTTCGAGAATCGGAGGGCGGGCTCAGTCGGAGCCGCCGGGGACGGCAACGCCATGAGTGAGATCGGCAACCTCATGTGCGATCCGCCGGTTCCCCGCGCGGGGCTACTCCACGCGGTGGGCGGCAGCCGCCGCTGCGGTGTCGAAATAGATCTGGAATCGGGCGAGCTTCCCATCCCGGAACGTCCACACGTGTGCCTCATGATTGACAAAAGCGCGGCCGGTTTCCCGAACCGTTGCCTCGGCGTACACCAGGGACACCACCTTGTCGTTCTGGGCGATGAACTCTCGTGGCTCGAACTTCGTGAACTCGAGAGTCGATGCAAGACCACCAAACCAGCCCAGGACGGCTTCCTTGCCTTTGAACGTTCCGGCGTTCGGGTCGTTGTCGGGATCGCCGGGATTCACCCACTCGATGTCATCCGCCATCACCGCGGCAAGCGCCGGCATGTCGCCCCGACCGAAAGCCTCATACGCACTCTGGGCGAGGCGGGTGTTCTCATCTGCTGACACTGGAACTCCTTGTCGAGGGTGAGCGAGGAGTATCTCACTCGGTGACTCCTTCACAGTGACACCGTGTGGTCGAGGAGCATCCCTCATGTGACATTCCCGAAAGCAGTCTTGCGTAGCATCCACGCGCGTGGAGGCAAGAGTTCGCACCGGCGGATGTCTCTGCGGGGCAGTCCGCTACAGCGTTCGCGGTGACCCTGTGCATGTCCGGCGTTGCCACTGCGCGGGTTGCAGAAAGGAGTCTGGCAGTGCGTTCAGTGTGTATGCGCTGTGGCCCGTCGAGGCGTTTGAGATGAGCGGCGAGATCTCAAGCTATGACGGTCGCGGCTTCTGCCCCCGTTGTGGGTCTCGGCTGCTTGACACAGCCGACCCCGACGACACGTTCATCGAGATTCGGATCGGAAGTCTGGACGAGGCGCCCTTCGAGCTGAAGCCCGAAGATGAGGTCTGGGTGAAACGGCGCGAGAGCTGGATATCCCCGGTCGAGGGCGCAGCGCAGCACGACGAGCGCGCAGGCGAGGTTCCTCTCTCCAGTTAGAAGCAGCGGAATACCCGGCTACAGAGACGCTGGAAGGACGCTCGCTCATGCCAGGCAGGACGCGCGTAGACTCCCTCGCGCGTCAGCTGACCAGAGCCGGTGAACGGAAGGGTGCAATGAGCGAGTATGCGGTCCGGGCGCTTGATGCCTCGACGTGGGATGCCTTCGCCCGTCTCGTCGAGAAGCACAACGGCATGGGGTTCGGCGGCTGCTGGTGCACGTGGTTCCATTCACGAGAGGGCAGGCCCGAGGGCGAGATGGGCCGCCCTGGAAGGAGCGTCTCGTTCGCGAGGGGAAAGCGCACGCCGCTCTGGTCTTCGACGGCGACGCCGCGGTGGCGTGGTGTCAGTACGGCTCTCCGGAGGAGCTTCCGCGGATCTACCACCGGAAGGAATGGGAGGCCGGTCTCACGGGGGAGCCGCCCGCCTATCGCATCACGTGCATCTTCGTCGACAGGGACTATCGGCAGAAAGGCGTCGCAGCCGTGGCGGTTCGTGGAGCCGTCGATCTGATCGCGAAGGCGGGCGGTGGCGTGGTGGAGGGCTATCCGCACGACCTGCGGGGCGAGAAGATGCGGTCCCAGTTCCTCTACAGCGCAACGCGCAGCCTCTTCGAGGAGGTCGGCTTCAGCTACGAGCGACCCAAGGGAAAGAAAAATTGCGTGATGCGCACAGCCGTTTCTCCCGTCGAAGCCTCTTGACGGGCTCGCGTCGGGTGTCCCCGGCGGCTTCGTAGCTCAAGGGACATTCCCGCACTGTGAGTGTGTGAGCTGTTCACACTGGCCCGCCCCGCGCGGCCGGATGGGATGACTGGAGCGTCTCCGCCACGGCTTGAGCCGCCGCCAGCGGCGACACGCTCAATGCACAACTGCGCCGATCGAATGAGCACGGGAGCCGCCGCCGATGTCGAGCATGACATGGCGATCCGAGAGGTCGATGACGCCAGGCCAGGCATGTGCCGGGCCCATGCTGAGGCCGTGCACCCCGCAAGTGAAGCCACGGGCCAGGTCCGCCTGGGCTTCATTGGAGGCGAAGACCTCGTCGCCGCTGTAGGCCTTCGCGACCACGAAGAGCACACCCAAGAGGGGGAACCTGGCTCCCATGCTCCACGACGCGTGAGGCCGGCGAGACGATCGCGGTCGAAGCCGCGCACGGGACGGGTCTTCGTGATTGGGAAGCGTCGAGAGACGTCTGAGAAGATGGAGCTCGATGTCGCGGCTCAGCGCCAAGGCTCGCGCCAAGCTCCCGAACTCAGCCTTCGCCTACGTCAACTCGAAAGGGCAACGGCGCCTGCCGATCCACGACGAGGCACACGTTCGCAACGCCCTCGCCCGCTTCAACCAGATCAGGTTCGAAGATGACGCGGCGCGCGAGCGGGCGCGCAAGAGGCTGCTGACCGCGGCGAAGAAGTACGGGATCGTGCCCATCGGGTTCATCACCGGGCAGCTCGTCTCCGAGCGGCTGGAGGGCGAGGCGAGAGGCCGGGACGCCGTGTCCCGTAACCTCCCCAGGGGCCAGGTGACGTTCCTGCTCAGCGATATCGAGGACTCCACCGGGCTGCTCCGCCGCGTCGGTGACGGGTACGCCTCACTGCTCGGTGATGTGCGCCGACTCCTGCGGCGCGCCGTCCAAACCTCTGGGGGCAGCGAGGTCGATGCCCGCGCCGACGAGCTCTTCGCCGTCTTCAAGCGACCGACCGCTGCTCTGGAGGCGGCGATAGCGATCCAACGGAGCTTGGGAACTCGGGTATGGCCGGACGAGACCAGCGTGCGGGTTAGGATCGGCCTCCACACGGGTCGCCCCACGCTGACCGAAAGCGGCTACGTCGGTCTGGCCGTGCACATTGCCGCCCGCATCTGCGCCGTTGGCCACGGCGGCCAGATCGTGCTGTCGTCCGCCACCGTGCGAGCCGTCGAGGCATCGCTTCCTCCGGGAGTCGGCCTTCGCCTGCTGGGGGCTCACCGCCTGCAGGGACTACGCGACCCCGAGACGCTCTTCCAACTTGAGGCCGATGGCCTCCTCCCGGCGAGCTTTCCGCCTCCTCGAAACGCCGTCGAGTCTGCGCTACCCGGAGCGCCGGAAGGCGCTTGAGAGTCTCGGACTATTCGGGAGACGGGCTGAGATGGCCACATGTGGACGTTGAGATCGTCGCTGTCGAACGCACGCGCGATCACGCGCCCCGCCACCCTCGACATCCCCGCCCGCGCCCTAGGCGCTGCCACAGCCGCTCGGCCGCATGCCATTCGACACTCGGCCGGAAGCAAGATCACCGGCCATCAAGGGCGCGGACCGCCCCGCCTGGTCCTCTGGTGACTGCGAACAGCAAACCGCGAGCGGCGCCGAGCCGTACTCGTCTAGCATGAATCCGACGCACACCTTCGACGCGATTTACGCGCTCGTCAAGGACGGGGGCTGGTACTCGGTCGCTGACCTCGGCAATGTGGCGCTGTTGCCTGGGAAATGGGTCGATGTGTTGCAGGCCGAAGGCCTGATCGAGGTCCGATCTGAGGCAGGTGGCACTGTTCGTGTCCGCTGGCGGCGGCGCATGATCTAGCGCCGCGGATGTGCCTCGCAGCACAGAGCTACACACGTCTCTGCGACCGCGCATGGTCCCGCACCAAGACCGTAGTCCGGCGGGGAGGCGAGGTTGCCGGCTTCCCCGCCGCTGAGTGAACGGCCCGGACGGCGTTGGGCGCTAGACTCGCGCCGAACCAGGTCAAAGGAGGCGGGATGCCCGAGTACGCTCGCGTTGTCACGTTCGAGGCTGACGATGCAGCTCTTGCAGCGTTGGTCGGCGAGATCAACTCCAGCGAAGGCCCACCGGATCAGGTTCCGGCGAAGCGGATCACCGTTCTCGCCAACCGATCTGCCGGCCAGGTCGTGGTTGCGGTCCGGTTCGGCTCGGAAGAGGATCTCCGCAAGGGTGCTGCGGCGCTCGAGGCGATGAGCCCGCCCGAGGCCGGCACCATCCGGCGTGTGTCGGTGGACGAGTACGAGGTCGTGCTCGAGCGGCAGGCATAGCGGCCGCCGGCTCGAGAGGGGCCACAGCCGACCCCGCCGCGTCCACGCTGCTGGGCGTGGGCAGTTCCCTGCCCGCGGCGGTGTTTTTCGTTTCGAGGCGACGCGGGTTCGGCGCGTTCCCGGCCGTTGACGTGGTGGCCGAGTTAACGGTCAGTGCTGATCGACATGGTCGCCGACCATGGTTGACCGACGCCGGGAGAGGGCGACGTACATGGGGTCGATCCTCGAGGCGATAGGGAACACGCCACTTGTTCGCCTGCAGGGGTGCTCGCCGACGAACGGCGCCGAGCTCTGGCTGAAGCTCGAGTACTTGAATCCGACGGGTTCCATGAAGGATCGCATGGCGCTCGCGATGATCGAGGGTGCCGAGCGTGACGGTCTGCTCCAGGCCGGCGACACGGTCGTCGAGTACACGGGCGGAAGCACGGGTCCCTCGCTCGCTCTTGTCTGCAAGGCCAAGGGATACCGGGCGTTGATCGTGATGGCCGACTGCTTCACGGAGGAGCGGTTCCAACTCCTGCGGGCGCTCGGTGCCGACGTCGACGTCGTGCCGTCCGTCGAGGGGCGGCCGCGCGTGACGTCGCAGGACATTCAGAACATGGTCGCTCGCGCGGAGATCCTGGCCCGGCGTCCCGGGCACTACGCGACCGACCAGTTCAACAATCCGTACATCGTCTCCGGCCATCGGGACTTCCTGGGTCGTGAGATCTGGGAGCAGAGCAACGGTCGGGTGACGGCGTTCTGTCAAGGGATCGGCACGGGGAGCTCGCTCATGGGGGTCTCGGACGCCCTGAAGCCCCGAGGCGTCTCGATCCAAGCGCTCGAGCCCGCGGGCTCGGCGGCGCTCGGCGGCGGCGTCCGCGGTGCGTTCGCCATGCAGGGCTGGGCCGGGTTCGTCCCTCCGCAGTGGGACCCGGCCAAGGTCGATCACGTCGACGCGATCGGGGACGACGAGGCGGTCGACATGATGCTCCGCCTCGCACGCGAGGACGGAATCTTCGCCGGCATCTCAACCGGAGCCAATGTCGTCGGAGCGCATCGCCTCGCCGCGCGACTCGGGCCGGACGCTGTCATCGTGACGCTCGCCGTCGATACCGCTTTCAAGTACATGAGTGTCAGCCCGCTCGCCGGCATGTAGCCGGCGAGCGCCTGCGGCGCGGCGGTTCCAGAGGCGGGGGTTTGTCGGACGCGGGCTCGCTGATGTGCGAGCAGCTCGGGCATGCCTCCATCAGGCGACTGCGATCGCGAGCTTCCCCTGTGTGTGGGTGGTCGCCAGTGCCTCCAGGGCCGTGCCTGCGCGCTCGAGTGGGTACGTGTGTTGGATGGGGACTCGCAATGAGCCTGCGTCGAGCAGCCGGGCGAGCCGCTCGAGATTCGACGGGGTGGGGGAGGCCATCAGGTTGATGCGACCGGGCCCCTCGCCGGCGGCGCCGAGAGGTGAAGCAAGTCGTCCTCCGTGTTTGAGCATCGAGGCGTCGGGCGCGAAGGAGACAAGATCCAGAAGTCCGTCGACACCCTCGGGCTCGTGCTCACGAACCTGCGAGGCCAGGTCGGCGTCGCGGCCGATGAGCACGCCGACTCCGAGCCCGCGCAGGTAAGTCCCGTCCGAGCGTCACAGGGAACTCGTGCTCCACCATCTCCTTCAGCATCCCGGCCGCGATCGCAGCGTCGACCGGGTTGACCGACGACGCCCGCTCCCGTACGAGCATCTCGTCGGGACCCGTGCCCGGTACCGGGAGATCGTCACGAAGTCCAGGCGGGCTCTCGAAGCGATCGAGCGTGAAGGCGCGCATCAGTGTCCTTTCGGGTCCGAGCGGTCGACCATTCGCACTTGAAGTACAGCATTGGCAGGGCACCCGCACGCTCCAGCACGACGAACGTGTATCGCAAGGATCAGCCTTGAGCGGATTGCGCCAAGTTCGACGCAGACCACCCGCAGGGAAACCTCTGTTTGAATCGAGTCGTGAAGACGCAACGGCCGACACAGGTCCTCGTGGCCGGCGGCACCGGCGCGCTCGGTGGCGCGATCTGCGCCAGCCTTCTCCGGCATGGTGCAGCGGTTCGCGCCATCGTCCGAGACGCGTCCCCGCCCAAGCGGAGGAGTGAGCTCCTTGCCGCTGGACTCGAAGTCGTGGATGCCGACCTCTGCACGCTGAGCACGCTGGAGGCCGCGGTGGACGGCGTCTCAACGGTGGTCTCCACCGTCACGTGCTTCCCTCGAGACGACAGACCCGGCGCGATCGACCGGATCGATCGCGCCGGAAACATCAACCTGATCGACGCGGCCGAGCGCGCTGACGTGGCTCGCTTCGTCTTCGTCTCGTTCAAGCCCATCCCGCTCGACTTCCCGCTTCAGCGCGCGAAGCGCGCGGTGGAGGAACGCCTCCGACAGGCGGCGCTCGAAGCAGTCGTGCTGCGGCCGGGAAAGCTCATGGACGTCTGGTTTTCTCCCCTCTGCGGCTTCGATGTGTCGTCTGCGCGCGCCACGGTCTTCGGGGACGGGACGAGCCCGGTGACGTGGATCGCGGCCGCAGACGTGGCCGAGATTGCCGCGCGCTCAGCCCTCGGCGACGGTCCGGCGCAGGGCGAGGTCGAGCTCGGCGGCCCCGAAGCGCTTTCGCAGCAGCAAGTGATCGACGCTCTACGCAGGCGTGACGGAGCGGTCGTGGTCGGTGCAGCGGATTTCGGCGCCCCTCCTCGAGCGCCAGCTCGCAGATGGGCGCAGCGAGGTGGAGGCATCGCTCGCGGCGCTGATGCTCGAGGCGCACCTGGGAGCCGTGACACACATGCAGGACGCGCTTCGCGTCTTTCCGCTCACCCTCACGACTGTCAGCGAGTTCGCGACGCGAGCGGTCTCAGATCTCTGACTCGGCTCCGTGGGTGGGAGCCAGTCAATGCGGCACCCGGAGTCTCCGTCGGGCCCGCCAGGATCCTGCTGGGAGCGCGCGCTAATCCGTCGGTTGGTCCGACCTCCGGATCATCGAGGAGGTCAGCCGAGTCAGTCAGTGCTCCGTGGTGCCAGCCAGCACCGCCTCGACCCATGCGGCGCAGACGAGGGCGGGTCCGTCTTGCCCCGGCAGGCCGACGATCTGCACCCCGAGGGGCAAACCCGAGGGCCCGGTTCCGGCAGGGACGGTGATCGCGGGTCCGCCGAGCGCGGACCAGGCCCGATTGAATACCGGGTCTCCGGTGCCGGCGATGTCGGGCGCCTCACCCGGGGCGGACGGAACCACAAGCGCGTCGATGCCCTCGAAGACCGCCGCGAGGGCGGCGCGACACTCGCGTACACACCTGAGGGACTCTTCGTACGTCGCGATCGGCATCGCGGCTCCGTCGTCGAGCATCCCGCGCAGCGGTTCGCGGATCATCTCTCGGAAACGACTGTGCTCGTCTGCCAGGCATCGTGCGATCTCGAACGTCCAGATCGTGCTCTGCGCGTCGGCCAGCCCAGCGAAGACGACGGGGAGCTCCAGGAGCTTCACCTGGGCGCCGGCCCGCTCGAGCAGGCGCGGAAGCGCACTGAAGAGAGCCGCCGTCTCGGGCAGTGCTGCCGGCCACTCGTAGGTCAGGCAGATTCCGAGTCGGGGAGCGGCGGGCGCCGGCGGCAGGTCGAGCAGTCGACCTGACAGAGCGCCGACCACCAACGCCGCGTCGGCGACGGTTCGCGCCATGACACCAACCGTGTCGAATGACTCCGAGATCGCCTTTGCCCCGACGCACGGAAGCGTCCCGTGGCTCGGCTTGTAGCCGACGACGCCGCAGAAGGCTGCCGGCCGGATGATCGATCCGGTTGTCTGCGTGGCGAACGCCATGGGCACCATCCCTGCCGCGACGGCTGCCGCCGAACCGGAGGACGATCCGCCCGGGGTGCGGGTCGCGTCGTGCGGATTGGTCGTTGGACCAGGTGGCCAGGCGGCGAACTCCGTCGTGACGAGCTTGCCGAGCGGGAGCATGCCGCACCGGCGGGCGATCGCGACACTCGCGGCATCGGCCGGAGGGCGGTGTCCAGCGTAAATCGGCGATCCGTAGGCCGTGGGCATGTCGTGCGTATCGAAGATGTCCTTCACGCCCAGCGGAATGCCGTGCAGCGGACCTCGCGCGGCGACTCGGACCCCGTCCAGCTTGCGGGCACCAGCGAGCACGGTCTCCGGGTCCACGTGCGCCCAGGCCTGCACGGCCCGATCAGCAATCTCGATCCGCTCGAGGTACGCTCGAGCGACGGCCTCGACGTTCGTGCCGGAGCTCGCGAGCCGGCGGGTGAGCTCCGCGACTGTGTGTGCCGGTGTCGCTGAGAATGTCTCGCGGCTTGTCACACCTCCCCAATCTAGGGGCCAGGCGCCGATTTGCGCCAGCTGTGGCGAATCAGCGGGGCACGTGTGACCGATCGGGGCGGCTCTGGACAGGCACACGCCCGCTTCCTAGGATCGACGCGTGCCGAACGTGCTTTCCGAGCAGTTGGTCGACGGGATTGCCTCGCAGGACGAGGCGGCAATCTCGGCTTGTTTCACGGAGGAAGCACATTTCCGGGCGTTGATTCCGCCCGGTCTGAGGGAGCGAATCGGCGCGTCAGAGACGGCGGCGCTGATCGCGACGTGGTTCGAAGATTCGACCGAGCTCGATCTGCTCGAGCTGCGAGCGGATGAGGTCGGCGACCGTTCCCACATCTCATATCGATTTGCCGGTGTCGAGGAAGGCGAACCGTACGTCGTCGAACAACACCTCTACTGCACGGTCACGAACGGCAAGATCGAGCGCGCCGACCTTCTCTGTTCTGGATTCCGTCCGCGCCGGCCTCACAAGTCGCCGCCGCGGTTACGCCGTACCTGAGGGCTCGAACTACGTCGCAAGGCGCTCAGGGAACATTCCCGAGCCTTGGGCAGCCGCACTCTCCTTGCTAGAGCCTGCGC
The DNA here is from genome assembly GCA_963708005.1 of uncultured Actinomycetes bacterium. GTDB lineage: Bacteria > Actinomycetota > Thermoleophilia > Gaiellales > Gaiellaceae > Gaiella. Next base: position 265,814 of record CAVPRY010000005.1, read on the forward strand.
TGCGCCATCGGCGGCTTGGGGCCGGAGGCGTCAATACCGTGAATCTCGGCGACGGATCCGAGGAACCACCGGTCGAACTCATGGTCGGAGGCCATGACGTTTGCCAGGAAGTCGTCGCCTCCGGGACCCTCGTGGGGAGACCTCACTGCAGGCGAGGCGACGAAAACCCCGACGACCATCGTCAACCTTCGCGGAGCGCCTCACGTCTTCGATCTCGCGGGCCTGGAGGTGCTCCGCGCGCTCGGAGTTCGCCCTGCCGGTAGCGGTAGCCGGCACCAGCGTGCCTGCCGCTACCCATCGGGCAAGGAGCCTCGCAGGGGAGGCTAGAGGTCGATCCCGAGCTTGCGCAGTTCAACGATTGCAGATCGGCGCCAGCGGGTCGTGTCGGGGGAGAACGGGAGCGTGAAGGGCATCCCGTTCTGCTTGCGGAGCGGCTTTCCGTCGCGCAGGACGCGGTAGTGGCCGGGCGTCGACTCGACGGTGAGGCCGAGGGACTCGAGTCGGCGGACGAACTCGCGCACGTCTTTCCTCATCTGCTCGTGTCTCGTCTAGCGACTGGCGGCCACGACCCCGAGCGCGTCGCTCGCGGAAGTGTGGTTCACCTTCGGGATGAGGCGGAAGACGGTGTGGCTTGGTCACTCTGCCGCGACTGGCGCGAAAAGGGCGAGTTGATCGCTGCGCTCGGAAGGTTCGTCTGTACGTCGTTGCCATGTCGACGCAGCATCACCCGGCGAGGGTTGCCGAGGCAAGCCGCTGCCTATCGCCGTTCAGGCGGATGCGTGGACACAGGGTGGCGTTGATCTCGATCGTCGGCCTCGGTGGAGCAGCGCGCGTCCGTCGTGATGCCCTGAGCGTGGGCCACCCGCGGCGGCCCCGCGACGGAACGGTCGACCGCAAGCGGCCCGCAGTCTCACGGTTCGCCTGTCCGGACGGCCGCTAGACCTCGATGCGTGCGCCCATGATGACGGTGCGATCGCGGGGGAGGTGGAAGTACTCGGCGGCGTCGGCGGTGATGCGCGATGTCGCGAGAAAGAGATGCTTGCGCCATCGTCTCATGCCCGGTGCGTCGCCAAGGTGGAGGTCGATCGTGGAGAGGAAGTACGAGACGTCATCGTCGTCGAGCGGGCTCTCGATGTCCGCCTCCCTGATCAGCTGGAGGACGTCGGGAACATGTGGTTCGTCCATGTAGCCGAAGCGCGCGGCGACGTGCGTGATCGCATCGTCCTTGTAGCCCAGGTCGTCGATGACGAGCCGCTCGGAAGCCGGCACGTGCGGTACGGGCATCGTCTCGATCGACAGGATCACGACGTGCTGGTGGAGGATGTGGTTGTGCTCGACGTTGGCGCGCATTGCCAGCGGAGCCGTGAGCTTGCCGCGGTTGAGGAACACCGCGGTGCCGGGAACCCGTTGCAGCGGAGGCTTTCTCTCGTGGAGTTGGTCGATGAAGTCGCGAAGCGATCCCTCGTCGCTCTCGCGCTGGCGGGTGACGAGTGCCCGACCACGTTGCCAGGTGGTGAGCACGGTGAATGCCACCACGGCGATCAGTAGCGGGAGCCACGCCCCGTGCACGAGCTTCGTCAGGTTCGCGGCCAGGAACAACAGATCGACCGCGAGCAGGCTTCCGCCGCCGATCGCCACGATCCACAGCGGCTTCCCCCATTGGTGACGGACGATGTAGAAAAAGAGCAGCGTGGTGATCGTGATCGTGCCGGTCACTGCCATGCCGAACGCGTAGGCCAGCGCGGACGAGGTCTTGAACGTGACGACGAGCGTCAGCACGGAGACGAGCAGCACCCAGTTGATCCAGGGGACGTAGATCTGGCCGATCCGCTGCGCCGAAGTGTGAGCGATCCGCAGCCGCGGCAGGTATCCGAGTTGGGCCGCTTGCTGTGCGACCGAAAAGGCGCCGGTGATGACGGCCTGCGAGGCGATCACTGTGGCCGCCGCCGCCAGGAACACCATCGGCAGCCGCCCCCATTCGGGCACGAGCAGGAAGAACGGGTTGCTGGTACTTCCGCTCGGGTCGCCGAGGATCAATGCGCCCTGGCCGAGGTAGCTCAGGATGCACGCCGGGAAGACGAGGATCAGCCACACGCGGGTGATCGGCGCGCGGCCGAAGTGGCCCATGTCTGCGTACAAGGCCTCGGCTCCGGTCACGGCGAGCACGACAGCGGCCAACGAGAAAAAAGCGACCGAGAAATGGCCGACCAGGAAGCCTATGGCGTAGGTGGGCGACAGCGCCTTGAGGATCTCGGGGTGTTCGACGATCCCACGCACGCCACAGGCGCCGATGGTGACGAACCAGACGGCCATGACCGGGCCGAACAGACGGCCCACGGCTGCCGTCCCCAGCCGCTGCACCACGAAGAGCGCGATGAGGATCGCCGCGGTGATCGGCACGATCAGGTGATCGAGCGAGGGCGCCGCGATCTCCAGCCCCTCGATGGCCGAGAGGACCGAGATGGCTGGGGTGATGATGCTGTCGCCGAAGAACAGCGAGGCACCGAAAACACCGAGCGCCGCCAACGCGATCTTCGTCCGGCGGCCACCGGCCACATGCCGCCGCCGGATCAGCGTGATGAGCGCCATGATGCCCCCCTCGCCGTCGTTGTCAGCACGCATGACGAGCAAGACGTACGTGACCGTGACGACGATCGTCACCGACCAGAAGATCAGCGAGATGATCCCGAACACATTCTCGATCGAGACCCCGACGGGGTGCGGGTCGCTCGGATTGAAGACCGTCTTGACCGTGTACAGCGGACTCGTGCCGATGTCTCCGAACACGACCCCCAGAGCGCCGACGGCCAGCGCTGCCTGAGCGGTGCTGCGCCTGTCAGCGCTTTGAATGTTCGCGTCTTGGCGCACCGAGCCCTCGGCGCATCACCCTACGCGACCGCGGTGACGCGACTGCTGGGCTCGAGGCTCGAACCGTCGCCGCAGCAGGTCAGCCGCGACAATGTCGAGCGGCTGCTCGGCGAGTGGCAGCCTTCCTCTCCTCGACCTGCGCAACTATCGACGCTGACTATCCAGCTGCAGGCGGAGAACATCCGGAGACAGAGGCGTCCGCGGGGCTGTTCCACAAGTAAAGAGAAGGCACGGCCCACCGCGCAAACTGTCGCGGCCGGGCGTCCGAGATCGGTAACTACCCCGATGCCGTTGCTGCGTCCTGGTCACAGAGTGTTGGACAAGGAGCGACGTGCAGACTGTGCCTGTCACCCCCGTCGATCGAGGTCACCTTCCGGGCAGCGTGCATCCTGGACGGCGGCTTGCGATCGCCTCGGTGCTGATGCTTCCGGTAGGTTTGCCCGTCTTCTACTTCGCGGCCTTCTTCGCCGGAACCGCCCTCCAGGAAGCGCTTGGCCTGGCCGAGGGTGAGATGCTCAGAGAGGCCGGGGCATGGGGCGTGATCGCAGGCGCATTCCTCATCCTGTTGATTGCCGTCCCGCAGATCGTCGGGATTGTGCTCGGCGTCAAGGCGCGTCGACTGGGCGAACACCGACTCGGGACGGCGGGAGTCGTAGTCAATGCGGCGATCGGGGCGTTCCTCCTGAGCGCGTCAGTCTTCAACCTCGCTTTCGCCTGATCCTGAGGATCAGCTGCGAGCGTTGACGCCGGACACAGGATCGACACCAGGCACACAAGTGCCAGGCCGACGCGTCACGGCGATCCACGCTAGTCCCTACCCGCTAGGAACCATAGGACTCGCGCGTTCGTTCAAGGAACATTCCCGCACACTTGCCCAGGCGTCGGTGACTTCCCCTGGGCATCGAGAACCCCTGGGCATCGAGAAGATTCGTCTCAGGTCGGCGTTCGGCGTGTGCGTGCGAATCGGGTCCGACCGAGCCGCGAGCCGTTCGGCTTACCCGGGTAGATCAGCGCCGGCAACCGGCACAGCTCGCCGTGAGCACCAGTGCCGTGATCGTTCCCAAGCAGCGCCTTGTATGGCACGTTCACGACCGTGCTCCTCGCCACATCGCGACGCTCGTTGCGAGCGCCCAGACGAGCATCACCGGAATCGCGACCACTGCGGACAGGGCCACGCTCGCTGCGACCACCACGAGCGCGGCGGCGGCGCCGACCCACGCGAGCCAGCGGCCGAAGACTGCGGTTCTGAGGATCAGCCACGAGGTCGTCGCCATCGCGACCGCGGCAGCGAGAAGGCCGCCGGTGCCGAGTGCGGCGTAGCCGATCTGCGGGAGGTAGCGAAGCGTGTCGGCTCCGGGGAGCGGCTCGTCGTTGACCGGGGACTGGACTGCGAAACCGATCACTCCTCGAGCCGTAGCGGCGACGAAGAGCATCGCCACGAAGACGGCGCCGCTCGCGACGACAAGAGATGTCAGTTCGCCGTTTCCACCCTCGGCCGCGAGCAGACGGGATCGAAGCTTGGCGAGGAAGACGAGAAAACAGAGCCCGGCGAGGACGAAGACGTACATGGAGACGACGGCGGTCAGCTGGTTCGCGCTGTCGGACCACCAGGCGACCAGCTTCTCGTCGCTTACGGCCTGTGGAATATTCAGCATCGCGATCCCGACAAAGAAGAGGAGAGCGAAGGCGCCGCCAGCCACCGCGCCGAGCCTTCCGCCTCGCGTTCTCGTCGTGATTGCCGTGCTTGTGTCGAGCGTTGCTGCGGACACCATCAACCTCCCTGTTCGTGCACGGGTTCGCGCTTGGCACCAGCCACGCTAGGAGCGAGGGGTGTCCCCCGACCAGGGGTCGGTGTCCCGATTGCGTCCCGGTCGGCGTCACGAATCCGGCTTACGGCTGGTCGGTGCGGCCAACGCCGTCTACCCTCGACAGATGGCGAAGACCGAGCCACCCGCGTGATGCAGGGCGTGGCGACAGCGGCCGTCCTCTCGACCCCCCGCCGGGGGCGCGGAAGGGTGAAGCTGGGCTGGATTCTCTACGCCCTGGCGGCGGCTGCCGGCGTCGCTGCGCTCGCGCTCGAGCTGCGCGCGGGCAACTACTCGACGCTCGCCTACGTCGGGTTCAGCCAGGCTCTCGCCCTGATCGCCCTCCTGCTCACAACGCGCAGGCCGGAGCATCCGATCTCGTGGGTGCTGGCGATCACTGCGTTCGCGTGGGCGATCGGCCCCCTCGCGCACGCGTACGGCGTCGAGGCGCTCGTCACCGACCCCGGCACACTCCCTGGCGGGCTCGCCGCAGCCTGGCTCGACAACTGGTGGTGGTTGCCGGGGCTGGCGTTGCCGTTGAGCGCGCTGCTGCTGCTGATGCCGGACGGTCACCTGGCATCGCGGCGCTGGTGGCCTGTCCCTGCAGCGGTTGCAGTCGGCACGGTGCTCGCGACGCTCGCCGTCTCGGCCTCGCCGACCTTCGATCTCGGAACTGCAAGGCCAATCGAGAACCCGCTCGCACACGACACCTCCACTGTCGGCGCAGCTGGCATCGTCGGCGCGATTCTCGTCGTCGGCGGTCTGATCGCGTCGCTCGTGGCCTTCGTCGTCCGCTATCGGAGCTCCGTCGCCGATGAGCGCCAGCAGCTGCGCTGGGTCGGCGTGTCGCTCGGCCTGGCTGTACCGCTCGGCGTCGTCGGCGCCCTGCTGTGGGGCGTCGTTCCGGGCGCCGAGGTGCTGCCTGCGCTCGCCTTCCTGGCGCTGCCGGTCGGGATCGCCGTCGCCGTCCTCAAGTACCGGCTCTACGAGCTCGACCTCGTCGTCAACCGCGCGCTCGTCTACGGCGTGATGACGGTTTGTGTCGTGGGGGGCTACGTCGCCGTCGTCGGTCTGGTCGGCACGACGCTCTCACCGGGCGGCGACCTCGTGGTGTCACTCGTCGTGACGGCTGTCGTGGCTGTCTCCTTCCAACCGGTGCGGGAGCGTGTTCAGCGGTCCGTCAACCGGATGATGTATGGCGAGCGCGACGATCCCTACACCGCGATCGCCCGGCTCGGTCGGAGCCTCGCGAGCTCGCTACAGCCTGACACCGCGCTCTTCACCGTCGTCGAGACGATCGGCCAGACGCTCGCCGTCGACTACGTCGGCGTCGTTCTCGCCGGAAGCGACGGATCGCAGGCGGGTGAGGTGGCAGCCGCCTACGGGACGTCGGGCGAGGACATCCTGGCGTTTCCGCTCGTCCACCAGGGAGCCGCCGTCGGCGAGCTTCGGCTCGCGCCGCGACAGGGAGAGCGCCTTCGCGAGCGCGACCATCGTCTGATCGCCGACCTCGCGCCGCAGGTTGCGGCCGCGGTCCACGCCGCCGCGCTCTCGCGGGAGCTCCAGGTCGCGCGCCGGCACATCGTTGCGCTTCGCGAGGAGGAGCGCCGGCGGATCCGCCGTGACCTGCACGACGGGCTCGGGCCCGCGTTGGCCGGGCTCACCTTCACGCTCGAGGCCGTCCGTAACCTCACCGCCTCCGACCTCCAGCGCGCCGACGAGCTCCTCGTGTCGGCCACCGAGCAGGTGCAGACGATGATCGGCGACGTTCGCCGGTTGATCTACGGTCTTCGCCCGCCGACGCTCGATCAGCTCGGGCTCGCCGCGTCGCTCCGAGGGCTCGCGTCGCAGGAGTCCTCGCCGGACACCTCGGTCACGGTCGACGCACCGAGCTCGTTGCCAGCGCTTCCCGCGGCCGTCGAGGTGGCCGCTTACTGGATTGCGCAGGAAGCGCTGACGAACGTCAAGCGGCACGCTCATGCGCGGACCTGCAGCGTTCGTGTGGCCGTCGAGCCGACCGTGTTGCGACTCGAAATCGCCGACGACGGGGGAGGCCTTACTAGCGGGTCGACCGGTATCGGGCTCCACACGATGAAGGAGCGCGCCGCAGAGACGGGCGGCACGTGCGAGTTCGGATCCAGAGCCGGTGGAGGGACGGTCGTGACCGCGACGCTCCCATGGCACGCAACGGAGGACGCTGGTCGGTGAACCGGCCGATCCGGATTCTCATCGCCGACGACCATCCGCTCTTCCGGGGCGGTCTCCGCGCGCTACTCGAATCCGTCGCGGACACGGAGGTCGTCGGCGAGGCTGCGACCGGTGGGGAGGCGATCGAAGCAGCGAGGGCGCTCGGGCCGGACGTCGTCGTGATGGACATCAACATGCCCGGCCTCAACGGGATCGAGGCGACCCGTCGCATCGTCGATGAGTCGGAGAGCGTCAACGTGCTCGTGATGACGATGCACGACGACGACGAGGCCGTGTTCGCCGCGATCAGGGCCGGAGCTCGTGGCTACCAGCTGAAGGGTGCGGCCCAGGACGAGACGCTCCGCGCGATCAGGTCGGTCGCGAACGGCGAAGCGATCTTCGGCCCGGGCGTCGCCGACCGGCTCCGGCGCTTCCTCACCGCGCCGCCGCAGATGGACCCCGGCCAAGCCTTCCCTCAACTCACCGAGCGTGAGCTCGAGATCCTTCAGCTTCTCGCCGGACGACGGACGAACGCCGAAATCGCGGCGGAGCTCTTCTTGAGCCAGAAGACCGTTCGCAACTACGTCTCGGCCATCTTCGCGAAGCTCCACGTCGTCGACCGCGCAGAGGCCGGCCTCGTAGCGCGAGCCGCGGGGCTCGGCGAGCAGCCGCTCATGGAGGAGTAGCCGCCAACGCCAGGCGCTTGGGTGCGGAGATCGCCGTCGACCTCGCCGAGGGTGGCGCGAGCGACGGGCTGCTCCCGGTGCGGACGCCGTCGAGCAAGCGTGAGATCGCGGAGGGCGAACAGCTCTATGCTTGCCCGACGACCTCGCAAACATCGACGCTGACAAACGTCGCTGGCGCATCGGGCATGTCTCGGAGCCGGTTAAACGTCGCCTCCGCAGCGCGAGCGTCTTCCTCCGTGTCGAAAAGCCAAAACGAATGCTGGATGATGTCACCCTCGAGACACCGCGCCCAATAGCCGCCAGCCGAGCCAGCCATGCCCTGGAGCATTGCAACACCCCGCTCACCGATCATCGAGAGCGCCTCCTCCGCTCGCTCGGGCTTGATCTTGACCCGTCCGATGACTGCGTGCATCCGTCTCTCCCTTCCACGTTTGTCCTCACAATCCGTCTGGACTCTCAGCAAACGCGCGTCACCTTCCTCAACTGCGCCCGCCACCCTCGAACCTACTCCTCCAGGCCAGCAGACAAGCACCGCCTCCGGGGTGACATTCGCGATTAGTGGGGCACCCGCCGTTCCGGTCCTGGGAAGCACGGTCTTAGCCGCTTGCCCTGGGGCAGGCGAGGCCAAGTTGCGTGCCGGAGCGCGTCGGCGACGGGGAGGCACCCGCCGCAGGGCTCCGGAATGCTCCTGACGGCTCTGGGCCGTCGGCGTGACCGGCGATCTCTGACCGGTTGTCTGCCGCTTTCCCGCAACCGGATCGGGGCGGCCACTGATTGCATGCCCGGCAACGCGGTGCGACAGTTACGGGCGAATCCGACGCCGTAGGAGACGTGAAGGGCAGAGTGCGTTCTCTTCACGACGCGGCTTGTGACGTCCTCACAGGGAGGTAGGGATGAGCTCCAAGAGCATGGCGGGTTGGATCGGCTTCGCCGGCATCGTGCTGCTGGTCGTCGGCACGATCGACTTCTTTCAGGGCCTGATCGCCCTGTTCGACGACGAGTACTACGTCGTCACGGCGTCCGGCTTCCTGGTCTTCGACCTGACGGGCTGGGGCTGGGTGATGTTGATCTGGGGCGTGCTGCTTGTGCTCGCAGGCCTTGGTTTGATCGCGGGGCAGGGGTGGGCACGCTGGTTCGCGATCGTGGTCGTGGCCGTGAACTTCTTCGTCCAGCTCGGCTTCCTTGGCAACAGCCAGTACCCGCTCTGGACGTTGACTGCGCTGGCGCTGAACGTGGTCGTGCTCTACGCGCTGACGGCGCGCTGGAGCGAGAGCCAGGCCGAGATCGGCATGGCCCGCTGACGGGCCATTCGTGGAGGCCGTCGCGCGCGGCGTGGTGTGCGCGACGGCCTCAGCGGCCGGGTTCACGTGAGGGTTCGTGAGGGAGCGACCAGCCGGAGGGGCCCGGTCGGCGCCAGGACTGTCAAGAGACGAAATGACGTCGAACGACGCTCGCTCCGAGTGCGAAAGGCTGGTGGTCCCGGCTACCGCGACCGCTGAGCTGCGGTCGTGCGACGATCGCCTGTCGCCCGCATGAGCACGATCATTCTTCGTGGTGGTGTCGTGGTCGAGAATCCACTCGAGCTGGCGCTCGAGTTCCTCGCGGCGTATTCCAGCCATGAGGCCTGCGACTCCTCAGGCCCCGGGTCATTCGACGAGAGTGACCTGAGGCTGGCGAACCGGGGCGGTGCACGGATCTCGGCGGCCGAGATCGCAGCGATTCTCGAACGCCGTGACGAGATCCAACGCGCCTTGCGCACGATCCACCCTGACGCATCGTTGGCGAAGGCGATCAGCTCGATCCCGTGGATGCCGCTGACGCGGCTCTTCGACGCGTTCGCCGACATCCGCGGAATCGGTTTCTCCAAGATGACGAAAGCGCTGCACAGGAAACGGCCGGCGCTGATCCCGATGCTCGACAGCGTAGTCCAGGCGTACCTGACGCAGGACGATCCCCGGATACGAGCGTCGGGGCCGTTCGGGGAACGCGCCGCGGCGCTCGTCCGCAGCTACAAACAAGACCTGGATCGCAACCGGTCGGTCCTGCACGAGATCCAGCAAGAGCTCGCGAGCCGCACGTACCGGCTCACCGAGGTACGAATCCTCGACCTCCTGATCTGGTCCCGATCATCCGAGGCCTGAGCCTCGATGTGGCCGCCGTCCAATTCCTCGTTCAAGGTTGGCGGGGCGTTCGACATCGACAGTGTTAGCGTGACGGGATGAAGGCCGGGAGCGAACCGCGGTAGGCCGTGCCCTGTTGCCGGCGCTCGAACAGATCAGCCTTTGGGCCGAGGAGCACCTCCTCGCCACGGCTCAGGGCGAGTGAAGTGTGGCGGCGCGCGAGCTCGTCGTTCTCTAGCGGCGCGGTCTCAAGACGCCCATCGCTCGTGTCGCCGGCCTGGTCGGTGCCGACGTCGAGCGTCGCTCGCCCTGTACACGAAGACACGTGCGGTACCCAGACCTCGGGAGGCCTGATGGACGATCCGCGGATCCACGGAAGCTGCGAGCAGTAGCGCCGCTCGGCGGCAGCGTGGCCACCGAGATTCAGGCACCGCCGTTCTCCGGACGGACGGCCTGGGGGCGAACTGTCCAAACGCCGCTGCGGGAGTTTCTGCGCACGGAGACGGGCGGCGCAGCGGTCCTCCTCGCTGCGACCGTCGCCGCGCTCGTGTGGGTAAACGTCGATCCGTCCTCGTACCAATCGCTGTGGGAAACGAAGCTCTCGATCGAGGTCGGCGGGAGAGGGGTGTCGCTCGAGCTTCGCGAGTGGGTCAACAGCGGGCTGATGACGTTCTTTTTCTTCGTCGTCGGGCTCGAGGCGAGGCGCGAGTTCGACCTTGGCGAGCTGCGTGAACGGCGACGGTTCGCGCTGCCCTTGCTGGCCGGGATCGGCGGCATGGCGGTGGCGGTCGCGATCTACCTCCTGTTCAACCTTGGTCGGTCGTCTGCGCACGGCTGGGGTGTTGCGATGTCGACGGACACCGCGTTCGCCCTCGGTCTGCTCGCGCTCGTCGGGCCGCGATTCCCCGATCGGCTGCGTGCCTTCATGCTCACGGTCGTCGTCGTCGACGACGTGCTCGCGCTCGTCGTCATCGCCACCGTCTACACGGATGAGGTCACCGCTTCGGCGCTGCTCGTGGCCGTCGGGCTGTTCGGCGCCGTCCTCGTCGCCAGAGCGCTCGGCGTCCGCCGTGGACTTCTCTACCTGGCGCTCGGTGTCGCGATCTGGGTCGCGTTGCTCGAATCGGGCGTGGAGCCGGTCGTCGTTGGCCTCGCGATGGGTCTCTTGGCGTACGCCTATCCGGCAGCGCGGTCCGATCTCGAACGTGCCACCGAGCGCTTCCGCGAGTTCCGCGAGCAGCCCACGCCGGAGCTCGCACGCTCCGTCGGCGAGGGCCTCAGGTCAGCGATCTCGCCGAACGAGCGGCTGCAGTTGCTCTACCACCCGTGGACGAGCTACCTGATCGTGCCCCTGTTCGCGCTCGCGAACGCGGGCATCGCGATCGACGGCGCTTTCCTGGAGCAAGCCTTCACCTCGCCCATCACGCTCGGGATCCTGGTCGGCTACGTCGCCGGCAAGCCCGCGGGCATTCTCGGGACCGCGTGGCTGCTCACGCAACTGAGCCGTGGGCGGCTTCGCCCACCGGTGGGCTGGGCGGCCGTCGCCGGCGGCGGCACGATCGCCGGCATCGGCTTTACCGTCGCGCTGCTTGTTGCGACGCTCGCGTTTGACGGGTCGCAGCTCGAGGAGGCGAAGCTCGGCATCCTCAGCGCCGCCCTCGCAGCGGCGCTCATCACCTGGCTGTTCTTCCGCGCCACTGCGCGCCTCCCGCGCAGACTCCGCCTTCGTGCCCTTCTGGGCACCGCCGAGCCGCTCGTCGACCTTTATGTCGACGTCGACCCGGAGCGCGACCACGTCCGCGGGCCGATCGACGCAGCAGTCACGGTGGTCGAGTACGGCGACTTCGAGTGTCCGTACTGCGGGCAGGCGGAACCGGTCGTGCGCGAGCTCTTGCGTGACTTCGGCGACGTTCGCTATGTCTGGCGGCACCTGCCGCTCAACGACGTCCACCCTCATACGCAGCTCGCCGCCGAGGCCGCCGAGGCCGCCGCCGACCAGGGCGCATTCTGGGAGATGCATGATCTCCTGCTCGCCCACCAGGACGCCCTCCGCCCGAACGACCTGATCGGCTACGCCGGGCAACTGGGGCTCGACGTCGAGCGATTCACGAACGATCTACGCGAGCACGCCGGCACTGCGCGTGTGGCCGAGGATGTCGATAGCGCCGACTTGAGCGGTGTCTCAGGCACGCCCACCTTCTTCATCAACGGCCGACGCCACTACGGCGCCTACGACATCGCCACGCTCTCGGCCGCCGTACGCGCAGCCGGAGCGAGGGCGACACTCAGGTCAGCGGAGCCGACCAACCCTTCCTCGATCCAGCCGTAGTGCTCGCGCCCGATCTCACCCTCGGGCGTGTCCTAGGTAAAGCGTTTGACGAAGTTGAGGGCGGTGTCGGCGACTTCGCGCCAGCCGTTGTCGATTGTGAGCGCGTGGCCGCGGTTTGCGATTTCGACGATCTCGGTCACTCCTTCGTTTCGCTTCTGCCGTTTGTAGGAGGCATTGGCGATCGCCCAGGGGACGGTGTGGTCTTTCTCGCCGGAGACGATCAGGAGCGGCCCTCGTTCGGGGTTCTTGCTGTCCACCTTGGCTTCGGTCCAGGGGTTCAGGTTGGCGGTTGCGGCCTGGAACAACGGTGCTCCGGAGGCGGGGACGGCGTACGTTTCGTAGAGCTCTTTGGCTTCGCCCTCGCTGACGGCGTTGGCGAAGCCGTATCGGAACTGCTCGTAGGTGAGCGGCACGGCACGGTTGCGGTTGGCGGGGTTGTGGAGCACGGGGAAGGCCGACTTGAGCGAGGAGATCGGCAGGGGCAGCACGCCGCGGAAAGGCACCGGGTCGATCGCCACCGAGGCTGCGGCCAGGCCTCGCCCGGCGATGATCTGTGTCAGCAGCCCTCCGAAGGAGTGGCCGATCACGGCCGGTTTGCGATCCAGCCGGCGGATGATCTCGTCGAAGTGGTCGGCCACCTGCCCCACCGTCTTGTGTGCGAATACGTCCGGGTCTTTCTTCGCCTCCTCCACCGTCTCGGGATCGTCCGGTTACCCGGATGTCAGCGTCA
>CAVPRY010000006.1:0-357902 GCA_963708005.1 uncultured Actinomycetes bacterium
GCGCGGGGAGCTCGATCTCGCGAGCTACGACCGGCTCTTCCCCAACCAGGACTTCCTGCCCGCGAAGGGGTTCGGCAACCTGATCGCACTGCCGCTGCAGGGTCGCTGCCGCGCCGCCGGCACAAGCGTCTTTCTCGATCCGGCGACGCTCGAGCCGTGGCCCGACCAGTGGGCGTTCCTGAACTCGCTCGAACGAGTCGAACCCGAGCGGGTGGAGCGTCTGCTCACCAAGCGTGAGGAGATCGCGGTCGGCGCGGCAGCGCTCTTGCCGCAACGGACGCTGCAGCGAGACGAGCGGCTGCCGGCGGAGATTCGCTGCACGATCGGCGCCGACCTCGCGATCGCCAGAGCCGACCTGCCGCCGTCGCTGCTCGCCGAGCTCAAACACCTGGCCTCGCTGCACAACCCGCTCTTCTACGAGCGGCAACGGCTGCGACTCTCAACCCACCACACACCGCGGCTGATCCGCTGCTACGACGAGAACCTGACTCACCTCCATCTCCCGCGCGGACTACTCAGACAGGTCGAGGATGCGGTCGCGACCGCGGGTAGCCGGCTCGTAACCGACGACCGCCGACCAACCCACACGCAGCTGCCGCTCGAGTTTTGCGGCGAGCTGACGCCGCTGCAAGCGAGCGCAGCCGCCGCGATGCTCGCGCACGATGACGGCGTTCTGGTCGCGCCGCCCGGGACCGGCAAGACGGTGATCGCCTGCGCGCTGATCGCGGAGCGGAAGCTGCCGACGTTGATCCTCGCCCACAGCAAACCATTGCTCGAGCAGTGGCGCGCTCAGCTTCAGGCGCTTCTCGACCTCCCGTCGAAGCAGATCGGCCAGAAAGGCGGCGGCAGACGCAAGCTGACCGGAGTCGTCGACCTCGCGATGATCCAGAGCCTCAAAGCGATCGACGATCTCGACGCGTTCTTCGGTGCCTACGGCCTGATCGTGATCGACGAGTGCCACCACCTGCCCGCGTTCTCGTTCGAGGCTGCCGTCCGGCACGCCCCCGCCCGCCACTTCCTCGGCCTCACCGCCACCCCCTACCGCCGCGACGGGCTGCAGGAGATTGTCACGATGCAGTGCGGCCCGATACGCCATCGGATCGCAGACAGCGAGAGCCCAGCCGGCGAGATCAGCCTCGAGCTGATCGTGCGCGAGACCGGACTCGCATTCGCCGACGCCAGCGAACAGCCGATCCAGGAGGTCTTCCGTCTGCTCGTCGAAGCCGAACAGCGCACAACCCTCGTCTGCGACGACGTGCTCGCCGCGCTCGCCGAAGGCAGACGCTGCCTCGTGCTCAGCCAATGGAAACAACACTGTCACGCGCTCGCCGAACGGCTGAGCAGGGACATCTCGCCGCTCATACTCGAGGGCGGTCTGGGAAAACGCGCACGCGCCGCCCTACTCGCCCAGATCGAGAGCACGCCACGCGGCGATCCGCTCGTCGTCATCGCCACCGGCCAGTACCTCGGCGAGGGCTTCGACTGCCCGCAACTCGACACCCTCTTCCTCGCCTTCCCGATCTCCTTCAAGGGCCGTCTCGTCCAATACACCGGTCGCCTCATGCGAGCCTACGAGGGGAAAGCGACCATCCGCGTCTACGACTACGCCGACGTCAGAGTGCCGGTACTGCGGGCCATGCACGCGCGGCGCCTGACCACGTACAAGACGCTCGGCTTCACACGCGAGCAGCAGACCCTCACGACGGCCGCCTGAGCCAGCGCGGCGGCGTCCGCCCCGCGGCGCGGCGCGGCACGGAGCATGCGATCGAGACGACCGTGTGCGTCCGCACGGACTGCGGGTCATCATCAGGCCGCCGGTTGACAGAATGGAAAAGTTGTATAAGGTCTACGTTGTGTCATGGGAAGTCGAGTACACGAACGAGTTCGAAGCATGGTGGGAAACCCTCGACCAGGAGGACCAGAAGCGATCGACGCGGCGGTCGAACTGCTGGAGGAACGAGGACCCGCTCTTGGACGACCGCTCGCAGACAACGTGCATCAGTCTCGGCATCCGAACATGAAGGAACTGCGACCCGCGCAGACGATCCGTGTCCTGTTTGCCTTCGACCCACGGAGAGTCGCGATCCTGCTCATCGGCGGCGACAAGCGCGGAGCCTGGAATCGCTGGTACGACGAAATGCTCCCCGTTGCGGACACGCTCTACGACGACCACCTCGCCGAGCTGGGCGAGAAAACAGAGAGGAGGGAATGAGCAATGGCCAAGACCTATAAGCAGCTTCGCGACAAGGTCCGCAGCGACCCCACCCGCGCGGCCCGTGTCACCACCCAGCGCCAGGCGATGGAGGACGCGTTGGCGCTGGCCGAGATCCGCGAGCAGCGAGAACTCACCCAGACCGACATCGCCCGGGTGCTCTCGACCTCGCAGGCAAACGTCTCCCGCATCGAACGGCAACGCGACCTCTACCTCTCGACCCTGGCTCACTACGTCGCCGCGCTCGGCGGGACGCTGAGAGTCTCGGCCGTCTTCGACGACGAAGAAGTCGAGATTGGCGTTGGCAGCCAAGACGCCGCCGGCCGCCGCTAGTTCGATCGTCAGCTACGAGGCAAAGAGAGAAACCCCTCCGCTCCACGACACGGAGGGCGCATGAACAGAACGGCTCCGCGGGAAAAGCGTCCTTTCGGTGGAGCGTTTATGGAATGTCATGAAGAAGGGCCTCCTGGCCGGAGACACTCTCCGGTGACGAATCCCATCGGGAAGGAGGCCCGAGGTGAAGTATGTCGGACTCGATTGGGCGTATCGGACGGCGCAGTGGTGCGCACTCGCGCCCGGCGGTGAGCTCGCCGGCGAGGGCCGGATCGCTGCTAACCGGGACGGGCTCGCCCGGCTCGTGCTCGAACTGGGCGACGAGGTGACGGCCTGCTTGGAGATGATGAGCGGCGCGCTCTGGGTGCGGGACGAGCTTGCCTCGTGCGGCTGGCAGGTGGAGGTCGCGGATGCGCGCAAGGTGAAGACGGTGGCGCCGCTGGCGGCGAAGACCGACAAGGTCGATGCACGTCTGCTCGCCGAGCTCTCCCGCCGAAGCCTGGTGCCGGCGCTGTGGCTTCCCTCGCTCGATGACCGGGCGCTCCGGGAGCGACTGCGCCGGCGGATGCACCTGGTGCGGCTACGGACAAGCGCGAAAGGTCGGATCTTCGGCCTGCAGACGCAGTGGGGCGTCCGCGTCTCGCTCGCGCGCCTGCGCCGGGCGGACGGCTTGACGCTGCTCGAACGAGCCGGGGTACCCGGAGTCTGGCGCCGCTCGGCCAGCGAGTGTTTGGCGCTGATCGACTTCCTCGACGCGCGACTTGAGCCACTGGACGCCGAGCTGAGGCCGTTCGCCCACGCCGACCCGCGCGCGGTGCTGCTCGACACGATCCCCGGCGTCGCCGAGCTGCTCGCGTTGACGATCGCGGTCGAGGTCGGCGAGATCAGCCGCTTCGCCAGCCCCGAGAAGCTCGTCTCCTACGGTCGACTCGCCCCCCGCGTCCGCCAGTCGGGTCAAGCGCGTCCGCGCAGCGGCCCGCTCAGCAAGTCGGGCTCGCGCCTGCTCGGATGGGCGGCGGTCGAGGCGGCCCAGCAGGCCTGGCGCGAATCGAACCCCTGGCACCAGCTCTACCTCGACGTCAGCCGCCGCTCCGGTCACAGCAACTCGGCCAAGGCCGCCGTCGCGCGCAAGATCCTAATCGCAGCCTGGCACATGCTCTCCCGCAACCAGCCCTTCAACCCCGCCCCCAGATCGACCGGGGGCATCTCTGTCCCGGCAAGCTCCCGCTTGGCTTTGGCCGCTTGACGGCCCCTTATGGAATTGAGAAGCCGGGACAGCTCCCACCGACACGGTGTGCCGCAAACGCCAAGAAAGAGATGAGCGTCCAACCGTCCGGGAGCATCAGAGGAGGTGCCATCAACCAGCCGAGAACTTGACAAGCGGCCCTTCTTCAGAAAGAGCCCAGCGGTCGCAACCAGTGGCAACCGGTGGCAAATGCAAACGCCGCGAAAACGGCTTCAACAAGCCAAAACCGTTGCCACCGGTTGCGACCAGTTGCCGATCGGAGCGCATGGTAAGGAGGGGGTCGACGGTTCGAGTCCGTCAGAGGGCTTCTAACGATTTGCAGCCACTTTGCGCGTCCGGCGCGAGCGTCCCGCAACGGCCGACACGCGCTGAGGGACTACTCTGAGGGAACGCAATCACGCGATCGCGTTCGAGTCGAAGGCCGTCGTGCAACTCAGTGCTCCGGCCGCGGTGGCGGTTACTTCAACGCGGAGCGGGCCTGGTTTCCCAGGCCCGCTTCCGGTATCGCTCTAGTCGAGACCGAGGTGGCCGCGCAGCGCGGCCTTGTCCTCGTCGCTGATCCGCCCTACCCCTTGACGCCGCCGCGGGTGAGGCCCGAGACGAGGTAGCGCTGTGCAAAGAGGAAGACGAGCACGGCGGGAAGGGTGATGAGGATCGCTGCAGCGGTCATCTTCTCCCAGTCGGCCGCGAACTGGAACACGTACGTCTGCAGCCCGACCGGCAGCGTGTACGCCTTGTCCGAGACCAGGAGGATGTTCGCGAACGCCACTTCGTTCCAGGCGGTGATGAACGAGTAGAAGAACGTCACGGCGAGCCCGGGCAGGGAGAGCGGGATGACGATGCGCCAGAACGTCCCGAACGGGGTCAGCCCGTCGACCCTGCCGGCCTCCTCGAGTGAGATCGGGATCGTGTCGAAGTACCCCTTGAGCATCCAGACGCAGAACGGGACCGCCGTCGTGCAGTAGGCGAGCACGAGCCCGGCCTTCTGGTTGAGCAGGCCCAGGTGCAGCATGATGTTGTAGATGGGAACGAGGAGGATCGCCGCCGGGAACATCTGCGTGATCAGGAACGCCGTCAGCGCGGGGCGGTAGCCGGGGAAGCGGTAGCGCGAGAACGCGTACGCGGCCGTCGCCGCGAGGAAGACGCCGATTACCGTCGTCAGGAATGCGACGACGAGGGAGTTCCAGAACCACGTCAGGAAGATGTGGTCGTCGTCCGTGAGGACGTGCGTGTAGTTCGAGAGCTGCCAGTGGTCCGGCCAGATGTTGAGCGTCGGCGAGCTGATGATCTCGTTCTGGTTCTTGAACGAGCTGATCAGGATCCAAAAGACAGGGAAGAGGGCGATGATGGATGCACTGATCAGAAATCCGTGCAGGAGCAGCGACACCCACCACTTCCGCGTACGGCCGGGCCGTCGCTTCGCCCCCGTGAGGCCGACGCCGCGGACGAGGGCGCCGCTGATCTGTCCCGGGGCTGCCTCGTCGTGGCCGCTCACGACCAGGTCTCCTCACCGGACCGCGCGATCAGCCAGCGGTAGCTCGTCCCGAAGACGAGCAGCATCGAGAGGATGATCACGCCCCACGCGGCGGCCTGGCCGTAGAGGTAGTCGGTGAACGCCGCCCGGTAGGCGAAGGTCGGGAAGATCTGGGTGGCATTCTCGGGCCCGCCGCCTGTGATCAGGAAGATGATATTGAACATGTTGAACGTCCAGATCAGGCCGAGCAGGATCACCGTCGCCGCGACGGGGCGCAGGCCGGGCATCGTCACGTCCCAGAAGCGCCGCCAGTTGCTGGCGCCGTCGACCGCCGCCGCGTCGAGCAGGTCGTTGTCGATCGCCTGGAGACCGCCGAGGAGGGCGACCATCATGAACGGGACGCCGAGCCAGACGTTGGTCATGATCACGGCGAACTTTGCCCACGTCGGATCGCCGAGGAACGCAGGGGGATCGTGCCAGCCCAGCTTCATCAGGAACTGGTCGAGAAACCCGTAAGGGCTGTTGTAGATGAAGCGCCAGGCAAACGCCGAGATGAACGATGGGCACCGCCCACGGAACCATCAGCAGCATCCGGTAGACGCCGCGAAACCGGATCTGCCGGTTCAGCGTCACGGCCAGGATGAGGCCGATCGTGAAATGGAAGAAGACGTTGACGAACGTCCAGATCAGCGAGAACTCGGCCACGCGCCGGAACTCGCTGCTCGTGAGGATGTCCCTGTAGTTCCCGAGGCCGATGTAATGGTAGGCCGACGGAACGTACTTGTTCCCGAGCGTGAACCGGTCGGCGTCCGTGAAGGAGAGCATGATCCCGCGCACGAGCGGGTAGAAGACGAGCAGCCCCATCACGATTGCGACCGGGGCGAGCATCGCGTAGGCGAACCACCACTTGTGGAAACCTCGCCTCAGGGTGTCGAACGGACCGCGAGCCCGCCGTCTCCCTTTGGAGACGGCGGGCTCGAGTGCCTGTCCGGAAGCGCTCAAGTCGACCGGAGTTTACGCCCTACTTGACGACGGTGAAGCTGGGGAAGAACTTCTTCCAGGCTGCCGCAGTCGTGGCGGCAGCGGCTGCCGGCGTCTTGGATCCACTCAGCACCGACTGCACCGCGGGGGTGAAGTCTGTGTACAGCTGCCCGCCGTACGCTCCGGCCGAGCGGTCGGTCGCCTTCTTGAGCTGCGCCAGGAAGTCGACGAGGATCCGGTTCTGCTTCACGGCCGGAAGCTTGTAGGCGGAGACGCGGGTCGGCAGGACGTTGTTCTTCGACGCGAAGACCTCCTGCTGGGCCGGGGACGTCAGCCACTGGATGAAGGTGTAGGCTGCGTCGACGTTCTTCGAGTTCCGGCTGATCGCGAGGGCTCCGCCGCCGATCGGCGAGCCCTGACCGCCAGGCCCGGGCGGGATCACTGCGACACCGAGGTTGCTCGGGCGCTTGAACGCCGGGCCTGAGAGCAGGTCAGCGCTGGCCCAGGGGCCGTTCACGATCATCGCAACCTGGCTGTTCTTGAACGCGGTCTGCATGTTCGTGTAGCTGTTCGAGAAGTCCTTGTTCGGGAACGCGCACTTGTTCTGGAACAGGGAGTTGAACGCCGTCCAGCCGGCGATCGACTTCTTCGAAGCGACCAGGATCTGCTTCTTCTGCATGTCGACCAGGCCGCCGCCGTTGCCCCAGATCCAGGGCTGGATCCAGTAGGCGTCAGCGTTCAGCAGGATGCCCTTGCCGTTGCCGAACTTCTGGCAGTAGGTCACGAGCTGGGCCAGCGTCTTCGGCGGCGCCGTGAGCCCCTTCGCCTTGAACAGCGCCTTGTTGTAGTAGAGCCCGAGTGCGTCGACGGTCTGGGGGACGGAGTAGATCTTCCCGTTGTAGATCCCGCCCTTGAGGGCAGCCTGGACGAAGTCGGCCTTGTCGGCGGCGGAGATCTTCGAGGTCAGGTCGGCGAGCAGGCCCTGGGCCGCCAGGCCCTGGGTGTCGGGGGCGTTGTCGGTGCGAATGATGTCGGGCGCCTGCCCGGCCTGAGCGGCGGTCGAGAACTTGTTGACGTACCCGGTGAACGGGATGACCGTCATGTCGATCTTGATGTCGGGGTGCGAGGCCTCGAACGCGGAAACGAGGGTCTTCGCGGTCGCCGACTCTTCGGCGTTCATCTGGTTCCAGAACGTCACGGTGGTGGCTTGCTTCTTTGCGGTTGACCCCGCGGCGACCGCGGCGGCGACCAGCGCCACTGCCGCGACGAGCACGAGCAGCGGTAGACGACTCATGAGGCGTTGCATTCTGACTTCCTCCGTATAGGCGGGCAGCTGTGCGTAGGCCCCCGCGTTTGAAAGATGTTACAAAAAAGTGAAACAGACCTCGAGATTACGATGCGCATGAAGCGCTTGTCAAGAGGGAATTGCGTATACTCAGGCGGTAATTACCCTGACCTTCCTTCCCATACTTCTGGAACAGTCGTCATCGATCTGACCAAGGACTCACGTGGCTTCGACTCTTAGAGACGTCGCACAGCAGGCGGGAGTTAGCGTCGCTACGGCCTCTCGTGTGGCGACCGGCGCACCGGGCGTTCGACCTGCGACCCGCGAGCGGGTCGAGCGCGCCATGCGGGAGCTTCTCTACGTGGCGCGCGAGCCCGACGCGACCGGCGTGATCGGGCTCCTCGTCCCCGAGCTCGGAAACCCCATCTTCCCGGCGCTCGCACAGGCGATGGAGCAGTGCGCCTCGCGGGCAGGCTATGCGAGCATCCTGTGCAACACCGCCGGATCCGCCGTCAGGGAAGCGGAGTACGTGCACATGTTGCTCGAGCGGCGGGTCGACGGGATGATCTTCATCTCGAGCGAGCTGACCGACCTGCGTTCGGAGCACCGGCATTACGTCCGGCTTCGTGAGGAGGGTGCCCGGTTCGTCTTCGTGAATGGCTCGGCCGAGTCGCTCGAGGTGACGTCCATCGGGGTCGACGAGCGGGCCGCGGGCAAGCTCGCGACCGAGCACCTGCTCGGGCTCGGCCACCGCCGGATCGGCTTCGTGGCGGGTGACCGCTCTTCCCTCCCGACGCGCGACAAGGCGGAGGGCCGCGTGCAGGCCCTGTTCGCGGCAGGGATCGACCCGGACGGTCTCGTGGCCTACGCATCGTTTTCGGTCGAAGGGGGACGCCGTGCGCTGCGTGATCTGCTCGCAGCGCCGGCCGGCCGGCCGACCGGCGTCGTCTGCTCGAGCGACCTCATGGCCATCGGTGTGCTGATGGAAGCCGCCGAGCAAGGTCTCGCCGTGCCGGACGACCTCTCGGTGGTCGGCTTCGACGGCACCGAGGCGGCCTCGTGGACCCAACCGGGGCTGACCACGATCGAACAGCCGATCGCCGACATCGCCACGACCGCGGTCGGTGCGCTCAAGAGCCTCATCGACGAGCCTGATCGTCCTCTGCCAGACTTCGTCTTCCGACCCACACTCCGCGTGCGCGCCTCTACCGCCCGCCCGAAGGAGACAGGATGAGCAAGATCGTCATCGACCACGTGACCAAGGTCTACCCCGGCGACGTGAAGGCCACCGACGACGTCACGCTGGAGATCTCGAGCGGCGAGTTCATGGTGCTTGTCGGTCCGTCCGGCTGCGGCAAGTCGACGCTGATGCGAATGGTCGCCGGTCTCGAGGACGTGACCGAGGGGACGATCCTGATCGACGAGCGCGACGTGACCGAGCTCTCACCGCGGCACCGCGACATCGCGATGGTCTTCCAGAACTACGCCCTCTACCCCCACATGAGCGTACGTAAGAACCTGGGCTACGGACTCAAGGTCCGCAAGACACCGAAGACGGAGGTCGATCGTCGGGTCGACGACGTGGCGAAGCTGCTCGGGCTCGAAGACCTGCTCGACCGTCGGCCGGCCGCGCTGTCCGGAGGTCAGCGACAGCGCGTTGCGATGGGGCGGGCGATCGTCCGTGAGCCTTCGGCTTTCCTGATGGACGAGCCGCTGTCGAACCTCGACGCGAAGCTCCGGGTGGCGATGCGTGCCGAGCTCTCCCGCCTCCACGAGCGGCTCGGCGTGACCACGATCTACGTGACGCACGACCAGGTCGAGGCGCTGACGCTCGGCCAGCGGGTCGCGGTGATGCGGGACGGGCGGATCCAGCAGGTGGATGCCCCGCAGAACCTCTACAACGAGCCGACGAACCTGTTCGTCGCTGCGTTCATCGGCTCCCCGTCGATGAACCTCGTCGAGGCCACGGTGAACAACGGAGCCGCGGAGTTCGGCGGCTTCCGCCTCACGCTTGCCCCGGGACGGCACCCCAGCCGCGAAGGCGAGGTCATTCTCGGGATCCGGCCGGAGAGCTTCGAGGACGCAGCGTTCGCCGAACCATCCTTTCCACAGATCGATGTGGAGGTGTCGGTGGTCGAGGAGCTCGGTTCGGACGCGCATGTCATCTTCCCGGTCGAGGCACCTCGCGTCGTTGCCGAAGATCTGAAAGCCACGGCCGGCGAGCCGATCGAGAGGCTCATGGCGGACGACCAGCGCGCCGTCTTCAACGCGCGCGTCGATCCGCGGACGGCAGCCACGGTCGGCCGCCCGATCCGGCTCGCTGTCGATCCGGGGCAGCTCCACTTCTTCGATCCCGAAACAGGAGCGACGCTCCGAACCACTCCCGTGTAGGCCGCCGTCCTCGGACGCGATCCTGGGGACAGGTCTTGGGGACAGATTCGGGTTTTTCGGGGAGGCTCAAGGCTCCTCGAGGAAGGGGGCAGGGGAAGAAGAAGTGGCTGTGATGCAGGGAAGCCACGCTTGAAAGCGCGGTTCCCGCGCCGTGTCGCTGACGCTCGCACCTCCATGGTAAGGAATGCCGTGAAGAAGGGCCTCCCCGGTGACACGCTCCAGCTTGTCGACTGGGAGCTATCGAGAGGAGGCCCGTTTCTCAGCCGCAAGCGTCTCGACTTCCATCTGCTCGACAGTGAGGGAGCGACCGTCGAGGTCGGTGCCGCGCCGCCGGATGCCGACGGTCTGCTCGGGCTGACGCGACGACTCGATCGGCATCGCGAGCCGATCCGCGCGGCGATCGAGTCGATGAACGGCGCGCGCTTCGTGCACGACCGGCTCGAGCTTCAGGGCTGGCAGGTCGAGATCGCCGACGCGCAGAAGGTGAAGGGGCTGGCGCCGCTTGCCTGCAAGACCGACCGGATCGACGCCTGGGTGCTGGTCGAGCTGGCGCGGCGCGACCTGGTGCCGGCGATCTGGCTGCCCGACCCGCTCGTGCGCGCCGAGCGGGAGCGGGCACGCTGGCGGCTGCACCTGGTGCGGCACCGCTCGGCCTTGAAGCAGCGCGTGCACGCGGTGCTGCTCACCCACGGCAAGCCCTGCCCGGTCTCCGATCTGTTCGGCGTGCGCGGCCGCCAGCTGCTCGCCCGGCTCGGCCTGCCGGAGCCGTGGCAGGGCACGATCGAGGCCAGCCTGCGCCTGATCGACGAGCTCGACCGCGAGATCGGCGAGTGCGAGCGGCAGCTGCGCCGGCTCGGCGCCGAGCACCGCTACGTGCCGCTGCTCTGCACCGTCCCCGGGATCAGCTGGGTGCTCGCCTACACCATCGCCGCCGAGATCGGCGACATCAACCGCTTCCCAACGCCGCGCAAGCTCGCCGGCTACAGCGGCCTCTGCCCGCGCGTCTACCAATCCGGCGAGCGCGACCTGCGCGGCCCGCTCAGCAAGCAAGGACCGCGCTACCTGCGCTGGGCGCTCGTCGAGGCCGCCACCCACGCCTGCACCGCACCCGTCTATCGCGACCGCTACCAGCAGACCAAGGCCCGCATCGGCAAACAGCGCGGCGCCAAGGTCGCCCAGATCGACCTCGCCCGACGCTTGTCCGAAGCGATCTGGCACATGCTCACCCGCAACCAGCCCTTCGCTCCCAAAGGCGCCACCGACCCCCTGGCCGCCTGACGGCCCTTTAAGGAGATGCGCCACCGGAGCGAACTCCAATCGGCCTTGTCCTCCCCAGAGGAGGCGATAGAGAGATGAGCCCAGCTCCACACCCACCACCGCCGCGCCCGCCCTGACTGGGCGCTGCACGAAAACCGATCCTTGACTCACGGCCCTTCTTCATAGAGAGGGGGTCGACGGTTCGAGTCCGTCAGAGGGCTTACACGAAATGCCTGCAAAGAGGCATTTTAGTCGCCTGCTCATGCGATCACGACCCGCTTGCGGTGGTCGCCGTCTCGACTGCGCCGATCGTGCTCGAAGGCAGGTATCGCCTGCTGGTCGGGGCGCTCGCGCGCCGTCGTCGGTCGCGGCGAGGCCGTTGGGCAGCGGCCGTCGGCTACAGCATGGTTGCGATCGCGTTCGCGTTGCTGGCCGCTCGCCACTTCGCGACGACCTCCTGGCCGCTCTCGGACGGAGAGCCGGGCGTGCTCGGGCGGCAGGACGGTGCGCAAGCACTCAAAGCATTCGGCTGGGCCCCGGCCGTTCAGCCTGGAAGAGCGGCCCACGCCGCTCGCGCTCGCGGCCGGCAACGGAGGAGCCGCCCTGATCGGCGTTGCCCTGCAGCAGCCGCAGCGTTGCCGATCGGCCCGGCCGGCGCGGCCACACAAGTCGGCGCAGGCGCGACAGCCTTGATCGCCTCGGGTGTCGGAGCGTCGCAAGCGCTCGCTGCCGCCGTCTCGGTTGCGACGCTCGGCGTCCTATCCGGAGCCGTCGTCGTCTGCGTCGCCGTCGCCTGGCGTACGAGCACATGGCTGGCGCCGGCACGGACGCTGGCTCGCTGAGGCCGCGTCTTCGCCTCAGCCCTGGGGGGTGGGTGCCGTCGGCGGTGCGGCTCCGGGTCGCCAGAGGATCCAGCGGGCGGCGCGCCGCGCGATTCGGCGTTCACGGCGGCTGATCGCTTGTGCGAGCGAGCGGCCGCCTTGCGGCTTGAAGAAGAGCGCGACGCCGAGCTGGGCAAGCGCGAGGTAGGTGGCGATCATTCCGGCGAGGACGGCGAGGAACGAGAGCGGCAGGGCCTGGAAGCCGAATAGGTCGGCGAGCGGGCCGATGTAGGGGATCGCGACACCGACCGCCGCGCAGGCGAGGGTGGTGGCAAGCAGCGGCCGGCTCGGGCGGCTCTTGAAGAACGGCACCCGGCGGGTGCGGATGACGAAGATCACCAGTGTCTGCGTGACGAGCGACTCGACGAACCAGCCGGAGCGAAACAGCGTCGGGCCGGCATCGAAGACGTAGAGCATGACCGCGAAGGTGAGGAAGTCGTAAACGCTCGAGATCGGGCCGAAGAAGGCCATGAAGCGCCGGATCAGACGGATGTCCCACTGGGACGGCCGCGCGAGCAGCTCCTCGTCGACGTTGTCCGTGGGGATCGTCATCTCGCTGACGTCGTAGAGCAGATTGTTCAAGAGGATCTGCGTCGGCAGCATCGGCAGGAACGACAAGAACAAGGAGGCGCCGGCAGCGGAGAGCATGTTGCCGAAGTTCGACGAGGTCCCCATCAGCACGTACTTGATCGTGTTGGCGAAGATCCGCCGTCCTTCGACGACCCCGTCGGCGAGGATGCCGAGGTCTTTTGTCACGAGCACGACGTCGGCGGCGTCCTTGGCGACGTCTGCCGCCGATTCGACCGAGATGCCGACGTCAGCGTCGTGCAGGGCGAGCGCGTCGTTGACGCCGTCGCCGAGGAAGCCGACGTCCTGGCCGAGGGCGCGCTGCGCGAGGATCACGCGCGACTTCTGCTCGGGTGTGACGCGGGCGAAGATCGTCGTCTGCGGCAGCGCGTCGCGCAAGGCGTCGTCGTCCATCGCGGCGAGTTCGGCGCCGGCGAGGACACGGCCCGGCTCGAGCCCGAGCTGCCGGCAGAGATGCGCGGCGACCTGCCCGTTGTCGCCGGTGACGATCTTGACGATCACGCCGAGCCGCGCCAGACGCTCCAGCGACTCCCCCACCTCGGCCTTTGCCGGATCGGAGAAGCAGAGGAAACCGTCGAGTGCAAGCTGCTGCTCGTCCGCGTGACTGAGCTGCTCGCGCGTGGTGGCGCGGCTGGCGACGGCGACGACGCGCGTGCCCGAGGCAAACAGTCCCTCGAGCACGGGCTGTGCCGCGGGCGGCACCTCGGCGCAGCGGGCGAGCACCGCCTCGGGTGCGCCTTTGGCGACCAGCAGCCGCCCGACCGGCGACTCGACCAGGGAGGATGCGAGCTGGCGCTCGTGATCGAACGGCAGACGGTCGAGCACCGCCCACGTTGCTCCCTCGCTCTGCGAAGCCTGCGCCGCCGCCGAGAGTGCGCGGTCGAGCTCGTTGCCAGCCTTGTCGCTGCAAGCGAGACCGAGCGCGAGCACGTGGTCGTTCGGCGTGCCGCGTGCGTCGAGCGGTTGGAGGAAGGAGATGTGCCCTTCGGTCAGCGTTCCGGTCTTGTCGGTGAACAGGACCTCGACGTTGCCGAGGTCCTCGATGCAGACGAGCCGCTTGACGATCACCTGGCGCCGCGCGAGCCGACGGGCGCCCGTGGCAAGGCTGACGGTGACGATCGCGGGCAACAGCTGCGGCGTCAGCCCGACCGCAATCGCGAGGGCAAACAGCGCCGACTGCAGAATCGAGCGGCCGAGCGCAACATTGATGACGAAGATGGACCCGGACAGGATGCCGGTGATGATCACCAGCATCCGCGAGAACTCCTGCAGTCCGCGCTGGAACGCCGTCTGCTCGTGCCGCTCCCCCAGCCGCAGCGCAATCGCGCCGAACGCGGTGCCGCCGCCGGTGCGCACGACCAGCCCCCGCCCGTCGCCGCTACGCACCACCGTCCCCATGAACGCGCAGGAGGGCAGATCGAGCGGCGAGTCTCCGGGCGGCTGCGCCTCGGCCGTCTTGGTGGCCGCCTGCGACTCGCCGGTCAGCACCGACTCGTCACACTCCAGCTCCTGGACCTCCAGCAGGCGCAGATCGGCCGGCACCACGTCACCGACCCGCAAATGCACCAGGTCGCCGGGGACGAGCTCGCGGACCTCGACCTCGGTCGAGCGCCCGTCGCGATCGACAGTCGCGAGATGGCGGATCTGCGCATGCAACGCCTCGACCGCCTTCTCGGATCGGAACTCGTTCAGGAAGCTCAAGCCGACGCTCAGCGCGATGATCACGCCGATGATCAGCGCCTCAGTCCCATCGCCGACGACCGCCGAGACGACCGCAGCGCCCACCAGCAACAACAACAGATAGCTGCGTAGCTGACGAACAAGCACCGCCACCAGGCTGACGCGGTGCGCGCGCAGCACATTCGGCCCGTAAACCGCGAGCCGCCTGGCGGCCTCGACGCTCGAAAGACCCGCCGCGTCCGCGCCCAGCCGGCCGAGCGCCTCCGCGGGCGCAAGCGCGGCAGCCGCCGACAACTCGAGCTCAACCGGGCTGGTCGCCGCAGCGATGCCAGGCCGCCCAACCCGGTCGGCTCGAGCCTGCTCGACGCTCACTGGTCAATCATCGCGATCAGCCCCGTCCGAGTACTCCTGGGCGCGGTACGCTCTTACGCATGGAGCGCTTGCGTGTCCTTTTCTAGCGTCTCCGCGTCCGGCGCAGACCACCGACCGGGCCGTTGACCACCGCGGAAACGACGGCTGCCGAGGGGTTGCGTCAGGAGACGCTGGTGAAGGACACCGAGCGAGGTGAAGCCAGTTAGCCTAGAAGCGATGGTTGTCCGACCTCGGCACCAGGCATGAGCGACCCGATGCGGGACGTCACGCCGCTGCCGGACCTGCTGCACGGACGGTCGCACGCCGGCCCGGTCCGAGAGCGCCGACCTGTCTACGTCGATCTGCTGCCGCCGTGCAATGCCGGCTGCCCGGCGGGCGAGAACATCCAGGCCTGGCTGTCGCACACCCAGGCGGGCCGACACGAGCAGGCCTGGCGTCAGCTCGTCGCAGACAATCCGCTGCCCGCGATCCACGGGCGGGTCTGCTACCACCCGTGCGAGAGCGTCTGCAACCGCGCCGACCTCGACAGCGCCGTCTCGATCCATTCGGTCGAGCGGTTCCTGGGCGACCTGGCGCTCGAGCAGGGGTGGCAATTCGACCCTTCCCCGGTCCGCAGCGGCAAGCGGGTGCTCGTGGTCGGCGCCGGGCCGTGCGGTCTGTCGGCCGCCTACCACCTGGGCCGGCTCGGCCACGAGGTCGAGATCCGGGACTCCGGCGAGGAGACGGGCGGGATGATGCGGTACGGCATCCCGGCCTACCGGCTGCCCCGCGACGTGCTCACCGGCGAGCTCGACCGGATCGCGGCGATGGGCGTGCGGGTGACCTGCGGGCACAAGGTCGAGGACCTGGTCGCCGAGCGCGAGGAGGGCGCCTTCGACGCGGTCTTCGTCGCGGTCGGGGCGCACCTCTCCAAGCGGGTCGACATCCCGGCCCGTGATGCCGGCCGGATCGTCGACGCGGTCTCGTTCCTGCGCAGCGTCGCCTCCGGCGAGCGGCCGGTGATCGGCCGGCGCGTGGCGGTCTACGGCGGCGGCAACACCGCGATGGACGCCGCCCGGGTCGCCCGCCGGATGGGTGCGGACGAGGCGCTGATCGTCTATCGGCGGACCCGGGAGCAGATGCCCGCCCATCTCGACGAGGCCGAGGACGCCGAGCGGGAAGGCGTGCGGATCCACTGGCTGCGCACGATCACGACCTTCGACGGTCCGGAGCTCCAGGTCGAGCTGATGGAGCTCGACGAGTCCGGCTATCCGCAGCCGACCGGCCGGTTCGAGACGCTCGCCGCCGACACGGTGATCCTGGCGCTCGGCCAGGAGTCCGACACCGCCTTCCTGCGCCAGGTGCCGGGAGTCGAGATCGCGCGCGACGGGACCGTGCAGGTGTCGACGTCGCTCCAGACCGGCAGCCCCGGCCTGTTCGCGGGCGGGGACATGGTGCCGAGCGAGCAGACCGTGACGGTCGGCGTCGGCCACGGCAAGAAGGCCGCCCGCCACATCGACGCCTGGCTGCGCAGTGCCGCGGCCGTGAGCCCGCCGAAGCACGAGCTGGCGAGCTTCGACAAGCTGCATCTCTGGTACTTCGGCGACAACGCCCGCCGGCAGCAGCCCGAGCTCCCGCCGGAGGAGCGGATTGCGGACTTCGGCGAGGTGGTCGGCGGCCTCTCCGCCGAGGAGGCGGTCTACGAGGCGGGCCGGTGCCTGTCGTGCGGCAACTGCTTCGAATGCGACGGCTGCCTGGGCGCGTGCCCCGAGGACGCCGTGATCAAGCTCGGCGAGGGGCACCGCTACCGGTTCGACTACGACCGCTGCACCGGCTGCGGCGGCGTGCTTCGAGCAGTGCCCGGTGCACGCGATCGAGATGGTCGCGGAGCCCGACTGAGATGCGGGCGACGGTCGACGGCAACGAAGCGGCAGCCTCGGTCGCCTACCGGCTGAACGAGGTCTGCTGCATCTACCCGATCACGCCCTCGTCGCCGATGGCCGAGCTGGCCGACGAGTGGGCGAGCCAGGGACGACCGAACGTCTGGGGCACGCGTGCCCGCGGTGGTCGAGATGCAGAGCGAGGGCGGGGCGGCCGGCGCCCTGCACGGCGCGCTGCAGAGCGGCGCGCTGGCGACGACGTTCACCGCCTCGCAGGGCCTGCTGCTGATGATCCCGAACATGTACAAGATCGCCGGCGAGCTGACGCCGGCGGTGCTGCACGTGGCCGCCCGCTCGCTCGCGGCGCAGGGGCTGTCGATCTTCGGCGACCACTCCGACGTGATGGCGGTCCGCCAGACGGGCTTCGCGCTGCTCGCCTCGGCCTCGGTTCAGGAGGCCCACGACCTCGCGCTCGTGGCGCAGGCCGCGACGCTCCGGACGCGGGTGCCGTTCGTGCACTTCTTCGACGGGTTCCGAACCTCGCACGAGCTGAACACGATCGAGCTGCTCTCCGACGACGACCTGCGCGCGCTGGTGCCCGAGGAGCTCGTGCGGGCTCATCGCGGCCGGGCGCTCTCGCCGGAGCGGCCGTTCATCCGCGGCACGGCGCAGAACCCGGACGTCTACTTCCAGGCGCGCGAGACGGTGAACCCCTTCTACGCCCGCGTGCCGGACGCGTCGAGGACGCGATGGCGCTGCCTCGCCGAGCGCACGGGCCGCCGCTACCAGGTCGTCGACTACAGCGGGGCACCCGGAGGCCGAGCGCGTGCTCGTGGTGATGGGATCCGGCGGGGAGACCGTCCGGGAGACCGTGGCCTCGCTCAACGCGCGCGGCGAGCGTGTCGGCGTGGCGCAGGTGCGGCTGTACCGGCCGTTCCCGGCGCAGGCGCTCGCCGAGGCGCTGCCCGCGACCGTGCGCCACGTCGCCGTCCTCGACCGGACGAAGGAGCCCGGCTCGATCGGCGAGCCGCTCTTCCTCGACACGGTCGCGGCGCTCACCGAGTCGTTCGGCGACGGCGAGCGGGCGGTGATGCCGAGGATCGTCGGCGGCCGCTACGGCCTCTCCTCGAAGGAGTTCACGCCGGGGATGGTCGCCGGCGTGTTCGCCGAGCTGGCGGGAGAGCGGCCGCGGCGCCGGTTCACGATCGGCATCACGGACGACGTCTCCGGGACGAGCCTCGACTACGACGCGTCGCTCGACATCGAGCCGCCCGAGACGGTGCGCGCGATCTTCTTCGGCCTCGGCTCGGACGGGACGGTCGGCGCGAACAAGAACACGATCAAGATCCTCGGGGAGGAGGGCCTGCACGCGCAGGGCTACTTCGTCTACGACTCGAAGAAGTCCGGCTCGCAGACGGTCTCGCACCTCCGCTTCGGGCCGAAGCCGATCCGGGCGCCCTACCTCGTGCAGCAGGCGGGCTTCGTCGGCTGCCACCAGTTCGGGCTGCTCGACCGGGTCGACGTGCTCGGCCCTGCGGCGGACGGCGCGACGCTGCTGCTCAACTGCCCGCGCCCGCCGGACGAGGTGTGGGAGGCGCTGTCGCGCCCGGTGCAGGAGCAGATCCTCGCCAAGCACATCGACCTGTACACGATCGACGCCGGCCGGATCGCCCGCGAGGTCGGCCTCGCCGGACGGACCAACATCGTCCTGCAGACCTGCTTCTTCGCCCTCTCCGGCGTCTTGCCGCGCGAGCAGGCGATCGAGCGGATCAAGGCGGCGGTCGCGAAGACCTACGGCCGCCGCGGCGCCGAGGTGGTCGAGCGCAACCAGGCCGCGGTCGACCGCGCGCTCGACGGTCTGCACCGGGTCGAGGTGCCCGAGCGGGTGACGGCGAGCCGCGGGCTGCCGCCGGTCGTGCCCGCACACGCGCCCGAGTTCGTTCGCACCGTCACGGCGGAGATGCTGGCCGGCCGGGGCGACGAGCTGCCGGTCAGCGCGCTGCCGGTGGACGGCACGTATCCGAGCGGCACGACGGCCTACGAGAAGCGCAACATCTCGGAGCTGGTCGCGGTCTGGGACTCCGAGCTCTGCATCCAGTGCGGCAACTGCAGCTTCGTCTGCCCGCACAGCGTGATCCGCTCCAGGTACTACGACCAGGCCCACCTGGAGGGCGCCCCGGACGGGTTCCGGTCGGCGCCGCTGGAGGCCGTCGGGCTGCCCGACGCCCGGTACACGCTGCAGGTCTACGTCGAGGACTGCACCGGCTGCGAGCTGTGCGTCCAGGCGTGCCCGGTCGTCGCACCGGGCGACGCGGGCCGCAAGGCGATCAACCTCGCGCCGCGCGAGCCGCTGGTCGCCGCCGAGCGGGACAACATCGCGTTCTTCGAGACGCTGCCCGCGAGCGACCGGTCGCGGGTCGACTTCGGCACGGTGCGCGGCACCCAGTTCCTGGAGCCGCTGTTCGAGTTCTCCGGCGCCTGCGCGGGCTGCGGCGAGACCCCGTACCTGAAGCTCCTCTCGCAGCTGTTCGGCGACCGGCTGATGGTCGCGAACGCAACCGGCTGCTCCTCGATCTACGGCGGCAACCTGCCGACCACGCCGTGGACGACCGACGCCGACGGGCGCGGGCCGGCCTGGTCGAACTCGCTCTTCGAGGACAACGCCGAGTTCGGGCTCGGCTTCCGGCTCGCCGCCGACCGGCACACCGAACTGGCCCGCCGGCGCCTGGCCGAGCTGCGCGACGCCGTCGGCGCGGAGCTGGTCGACGAAATTCTGGCCGCGCCGCAGCTGCGCGAGTCGGAGCTGCGAGCCCAGCGCGAGCGGGTGGCCGAGCTCCGGCGGCGGCTCGACGGGCTCGACGGGCCTGCCGTCACCGACCTGCTCAGCGTCGTCGATCACCTGGTCCGGCGCAGCGTCTGGATCGTCGGCGGCGACGGCTGGGCCTACGACATCGGCTCCGGCGGGCTCGACCACGTCCTGGCCAGCGGCCGCAACGTCAACGTGCTCGTGCTCGACACCGAGGTCTACTCCAACACCGGCGGCCAGATGTCCAAGGCGACCCCGCTCGGCGCGGTCGCCAAGTTCGCGGCCGCCGGCAAGACCGTGCCCAAGAAGGACCTCGCCCTGCAGGCGATCGCCTACGGCAACGTCTACGTCGCCCGCGTCGCGATGGGCGCCGATCCCCAGCAGACACTGACCGCGTTCCGCGAGGCCGAGGCCTACGACGGCCCCTCACTGGTGCTCGCGTACAGCCACTGCATCGCGCACGGGATCGAGATGCGAGACGGGCTCGACCAGCAGTACCGCGCCGTCGCCAGCGGCTACTGGCCGCTGATCCGCTACGACCCGATGCTCCGCGCCGCCGGCGGCAACCCGTTCCTGCTCGACTCGCCGCGACCGCGCATCCCGCTCGCCGACTACACCAACCGGGAGCTCCGCTACCGCACGCTGACGAACACCGACCCGGCCGAGGCCGAGCGACTGCACGGGCTGGCCGAGCAGGCGGTCGACC
Organism: uncultured Actinomycetes bacterium; assembly: GCA_963708005.1. Classification (GTDB taxonomy): domain Bacteria; phylum Actinomycetota; class Thermoleophilia; order Gaiellales; family Gaiellaceae; genus Gaiella. The sequence continues at coordinate 20,072 of CAVPRY010000006.1, forward strand.
AGCGCTGGGACGTGTACGAGGAGATGGCGACCCGCGGCGCCCAGCACTTCGCCGCCGACGCGCGCAAGGACGGCCGATGAACCTCTCGACCGACTACATGGGACTCACGCTCCGCAACCCGCTCGTCGCGTCCGCGTCGCCACTCTCCCAGACCGTGGACGGCGTACGGCGACTGGCCGACGCCGGCGTGGGCGCGGTCGTCCTCTACTCGCTCTTCGAGGAGCAGCTGCGCCGCGAGGCAGCCGAGAACACGCGGCTGGTCGACGCCGGCACCGAGAGCTTCGCCGAGTCGCTCTCGTACTTCCCGACCGCCGCCGAGGACGAGGCCGGCCCGCGCCGCTACCTGAGCCTGCTCGAGCGCGCCGCCGCCGCAGTCGACGTGCCGGTGATCGCCAGCCTCAACGGCGTCACACCAGGAGGCTGGGCCGACTACGCCCGGGCGATGCAGGACGCCGGCGCCGCCGCAATCGAGCTGAACATCTACTACCTCCCCGGCGACCCGCACACCTCGGGCCGCGACGTCGAACAACGGCACCTCGACGTCCTGACGCGGGTCAAGGACGCGGTCGGCGTGCCCGTGGCGGTCAAGCTCAGCCCCTACTTCAGCTCGACCGGCGAGATGGCGCTGCGGCTGGACGAGGCGGGCGCGGACGCGCTCGTGCTGTTCAACCGGTTCCTGCAACCCGACATCGACCCGGAAAAGCTCGCCGTGGTGCCGCAGGTCGGCCTCTCCAGCCCGGCCGAGGCCCGGCTGCCGCGCACGTGGATCGCGCTCCTCCACGGACGGGTGCGCGCCTCGCTCGCGGCGACCACCGGCGTCGAGACCTCGGCCGACGTCGCCAAGTACCTCCTCGCCGGCGCCGACGTCGTCATGACCGCCTCGGCGCTGCTGCGGCACGGCCCCGAGTATGCAGCCGTGCTGCTCGACGGCCTGTCAGACTGGATGACCCGCAAGGGATTCGCAGCCGTCGACGAGCTGCGCGGGATGCTCGCCGTGCCGCCCGGCACGGACGAGACGGTCTACGAGCGGACGGGCTACGTCGGCGCGCTGCGCGAGGCCAACAGCGGCATCTACGGGCCCTGGTGAGGGCCTTCTCTCGATCACGGACATCGTTCGCGTCGTCGCGTGGAGGACCGCCGCGCGCCTTGACCTCGAGCTACCGCGGGCGGACATGCGGCACCGTGCAATGTCAACCGTCCCGTTTTCGAACGATGGCGGGAAGTTATGAGCGCACGACGACGGGCGGCTGGAAATCAGCGAAATCCCTGATGCCACGCCGCACGCGTGGGAGGAACATCGGTAGTGCGCTAAGTCCGGATCGCAAGTAGGACGAGGCCTCACCGACAAGGTCGTAGGAAGAACCCACCGAACACCTTCTCGACGAGGCAGACGAAAGCGACACCGACTCAACGAAGGTCAAGAAAAGGGCCCGTGAAGACGGGCCCTTCTCCGTTCCTGGATCCAAGGATGGCTTCTCCAACGTTCCGAGCGCATGTTCACACCTCGAGAGGGGTGTGGTGGGTCAGTTTGAAAATCTGCCCGGCGCGCAGGCGCGAAGAGGGCTAGCCTTCGCACCAATTAAGGCAAGGCACGCCGAAGGAGGCACCCGATGTCCGTACTACGGTTCGACCCCTTCCGTGACTTCGATCGGCTGGTCGCCGAGCAGATGGCCGGGCTGCGTGGTACGCCGCGAAGCGTCCCGATGGATGCCTACAGGCGTGGGGATCAGTTCCTCATCCATCTCGATCTGCCCGGAGTCGATCCGGACGCGATCGAGCTGACGGTGGAACAGAATGTGCTAACGATCAAGGCTGAGCGGCGGTTCGAACCCGAGGAAGGTGACGAGCTAGTCATCAGCGAACGACCGCAGGGCACGTTCACCCGTCAGCTCCTGCTCGGCGAGAGCCTCGATACCGACCGCCTCGAAGCCGACTACGACCAGGGCGTGCTCACGCTGAGGATCCCGGTTGCCGAGGCAGCGAAGCCGCGCCGCGTGGAGATCACAAAGAGCGCCGGCGGCCAGCGAGCGATCGTCGAGGGCAAAGCAGCACGTCCGTCCTGACGAGGCGAAACCCGCACTTGATGCTCGAAGAGACCGTCGGGATTCCAACCGACCCACTACCCGGGTAAGAGCTGGAACAGCTCATGGCTCGAACTCCTGTGAGAGCGTTCGGGGTCAACTCAACACAGTCTCAGCTCGCGAACTTGCGCTCCGATGGAGACGAGCCGTCGCGACGCAACCACGCCGCTCGGCTATCTCACGCCGACGGCGAACAGCGCCAGCACGCAAGGCACTACGCGGAACCGTAGGCACGGTACGCTCCCTGCATGAAGCGCGTGCGCCTCCTCCTCGAGCGCTTGCGCGGCGGGCGTCGACCGCCAACCGGCCCGTTGACAACTTCGGAAAAGACCGCTGCCGAGGAGTTGCGACAGGAGACACTAGTGAAGGACAACGAGAGGATCGAACGAGAGCAGGGGGAGAGAGAAGGCTCCCGCCGTGAGCGAAAGGTGTAGGCACCACTAGCTTCCCGTAATTCCTGGGCTGCGGCGACCCTCAAAGGGTCGGATGGCTCTCCATCAGCTGACCGCGGACCGGAGGGACCGCTGAGTCCCGGCTCAGGCGCGCGCTTGCGGGAGAATCCGCTCCCCGCCGACGCATATTGAGTGAGCCGTCCGATTCCGGCGGCGAGGAGCAGCGCGAAGCGTTCCGCGATCGCTTTGCACCCACGATTCTCGGGCTCAACGCGATCGCCAGCAGCGGACACTTGAACAGCGCCGGCTTCGACCCTGCGATCGGCCGTCGACGATTCCTGGGCTGGACGCTCGAGCGGCACTGGCTGTTGCCCGAGCGCCGTGAAGTCGCGATGCGATCAGGACCGGGTGTCCCCACCTAGACAAGCGCGAAGCGCCAAGCGTTCCCGGCGTGCCGTGGGCCAGAGGACTGTTGCCGAGCCCGTCAACAGATGGCGGACACAAGACGGACAAATCAGAAACGCCACGCGCGACGCCACCCGACGCATCTCCAAACGTCGACAGCCGTTGCTGACCGCTCAGGCTCGGCCATGCCGTTAGTGTGGATGACGCGGTCGTGATCTCTTGTCCGTTTGGCGAACAGACAACGCACCGCGGGTACGAGACGGGTACGTCAGGTCGAGCACGTGCGATGGTAAGGAATGCCGTGAAGAAGGGCCTCCCCGGTGACACGCTCCAGCTTGTCGACTGGGAGCTATCGAGTCGTACGGCACCGGCGCGCAGAACGTCGCCGCCGTCGCACTGCCGCTCGGCCTGCAGCTCGAGCACCTGGTCACTGAAGGCCGGACGACCGTCAGCGACCTCGAGGCGATCAAGGGCCCGTTCGAACACGCCGTCAAGAAGTCCAAGGCGTGCCAGGCGCTGAAGCCGTCCGACGACGAGCAGTGACTGCCACCTCCGAGCGGAGCCCTCTCGGCCGTCCTGGCAGGATGCGCCCCGTGAGTGCTCCGCAGCCGGGGATCTTCGCGCTCGGGACGGCGGCCCACGCGTACCTGGAGCTGGACGTGTCGCCGCCCGGGCGCAGCGGCCTTGAGCTCGTGAGAGCCGTGTCGTCTCTGCGCGAGCCGCGGACCACGATGGGCGGCGTCAACCTCGTCGCCGGGTTCAGCCCCGAGCTGTGGAGGCAGGCCGCGCCCGGCGACGCGCCGCGCGAGCTCGACGGCTTCGACGCCGATCTCGTCGGGGTGGACGGCTACGTGATGCCGGCTACCCAGCACGATGCCGTGCTGTGGCTGTCAGGGAGCGCGTACGACGTCGTCTTCGACGTCGCGCGGGCCGCGATCGCGGCGCTCCGTGACATCGCCGCCGTGGCCGAGGAGACCTCGAGCTGGCCCTACCGGCACGACCTCGACCTGACGGGGTTCATCGACGGCACAGAGAACCCGACGCTCGTCGAGGCGCCCGAGGTCGTGCTCGTCCCGGAGGGCGACCCCGGTGCGGGCGGCACGATCCTGCTGCTGCAGAAGTGGGCCCACGACGCCGCCGAGTGGGAGGCGCTTCCGGTCGCCGAGCAGGAGCGTGTGATCGGGCGGACGAAGCTCGACAGCCTCGAGCTCGATGACAAGCCGGCCGACTCGCACGTCGCGAGCACGGACCAGGACACGTTCGGCCACATCTTCCGGCGCAACATGCCCTACGGCACGGTCACCGATCACGGGACGATGTTCGTGGGCTTCGCCGCCACGCAACGGCCGCTCGCCGCGATGCTGGAGAGCATGGCCGGTCTCGTGAACGGAACGCGCGACGCGCTCACGTACTACACGCGGCCGCTCACCGGGGCCTACTACTTCGTGCCCTCGACGGACACGCTGCTCCGCGTCGGCGGAGTCGCCGACCCGGAATGAGCCGTAGGCTCGACGGAGGCTCCAAAGAGCGGAGGTGCCGGCTTTGCCGGCGCCGGGAGCGGGAATGAGCTCGGGCGTCCTGCTGTTCCTGACGACGTTCGTCGCCAGCGCGGTGGAGGCGGTGGAGGCGCTAACGATCGTGCTCGCGGTCGGGGTCGTGCGCGGCTGGCGCTCGACGCTCCTCGGCGTGGGCACGGCCGCGCTCGCGCTCGCGGCCGTGGTGGTGGCGCTCGGCTCGGCGCTGAGCGCGATCCCCATCGACACGCTCCGGCTCGTGGTCGGGGCGCTGCTGCTGGCGTTCGGCCTGCAGTGGCTGCGCAAGGCGATCCTCCGCGCGAGCGGGTTCAAGCCGCTCCACGACGAGGCCGCCGCCTTCGCGCGCGAGCGCCGTGAGGCCGAGGATGCGTCGCCCGCGGGCGGGACGCGCATCGACTGGTACTCGTTCACCGTCGCCTTCAAGGGCGTCCTCCTGGAAGGGCTCGAGGTCGCCTTCATCGTGATCACGTTCGGCACCACGCAGAGCCGCCTCGGCCTTGCCGCCGCGGCGGCGGCCGCGGCCGTCGTTCTCGTCGTCGCCGTCGGACTCGCGGTGCGCGCCCCGCTCGAGCGCGTGCCGGAGAACGCGCTCAAGTTCGTGGTGGGCGTGCTGCTGACGAGCTTCGGGATCTTCTGGGCCGGCGAGGGCGCCGGTGTCGCCTGGCCGGGCTCCGACGTCGCCGTCCTCGGGATCGTCGGCTACGTGGCGCTCGTCTCGCTCGCGCTGACCCGCGTGCTGCGGCGGCGGAAGGCTGCGCTCACACTCGCGGCGGCGGCACACGCATGAGGCGCGTCCGCGCGTTCGCACGTTTCTGGTGGGACTTCGTCGTCGGCGACGACTGGCGCGTTGCTGCAGGCCTGGCTGCCGGGCTCGGCCTCACCTGGCTGCTGGGGCACCGCGAGGTCTCGGCCTGGTGGCTCCTGCCGGTAACGGTCGCGGTCGTGCTCGCAGAGTCCGTCTGGCGCGAATCGCGACGCACCGGCGCCGAGCCCGACGCGTAACCCGACCGGCGCCGACTCACAGGTCTCGGCGGACGAGTCGAAGCTCCGACCCGTATAGGCTCGTACCGACGGGAGGCCGCGATGGCGCTCCTCGGGCGTCGTGCGGAGCTCGAGGCGCCCGACGGGATCTTGGCCGACGCGCGCGCCGGTCGGAGCCGAGCGGTCGTCCTTTCGCGGCGAGGCCACCGCCGGCAAGAGCGCGCCGTCGTACCGGGTCGTCGACACCGACCTTGGCCGGGTTGATGTCGATCATTCCCCACCCATCGGCCCGGTGGAGGACTTGGCGGAGGGCCTGGGTTGCTTCGAAGCGGTAGCCGGGCGAGAGCGTCATCCGCCACTCGGCGATCTCTTGCGAGGTCGAGCTCGCCGATGCGGCGATCACCGAACACCGCGGTCGCCTTGCTGAGCAAGTAGCGCAGCTTCGCGATCGTCACGGGCTGAACAATCGCTGGGATCTCCTCCTTTCAGGAGTCGACCCCCTCCCACCGAGATCCTCCAGCAGGGGAGGCGCTGGCGTGGGCGATCGGTGATCCGCGTTCGGCAACCAGCTCAGGCGTGGCTAGCTCGAAGCCGACGAATGGCTCGCAGCGCCCTGGACAGCACGACGACCTCTATCTCTTCGAACGCAGGCTGACGACGCCTCCGCCCTGGGTGCCGGCGTACAACGTTTGGCCGGTCGCATCGAGACCCAATGCCCTGACGTCAAGGAGGGTCAGGCCCGCGTTGAAGGGTTGCCAGCTCTTGCCCGAGTTCGTGCTTCTGAAGACGCCGCGCCCGTAGGCGGCCGCGTACAGCGTCGTCGGGCGGGCGGGATCGATCGCGAGGGCATTCACGCCGACCGCTTGTGTGATCCACTTGCCGCCGTCTGTCTTCACCCGTAGCCGAGGCAGCCCGGAGTCTGCCGGCTGCCAGCTGGTGCCTCCGTCCGTGCTCCTGAAGACGCTGCCTTCGCCTCCTAGGGTGCCGATGTAGACCGTCGCCGGGTTCTCGGGGTCGAGCGCGATCTCGTCGACGCCCGTGTTGAGTGCATCGGTGAGGCGCTGCCAGCTGCTGCCGCCGTCGGTGCTCTCGTAGAGGCCAGGCGCGTCCCTGCCGTCGCTGCCGGCGTAGACGACGGCGGCGTGTCCCGGCGCGATCGCGAGCGCTTGAACGTATCTGACGCCGAGAGCGGCAAGAGCGCCAAGTTCGCGCCAGCTGCGTCCGCCGTCCGAGCTCCCGAAGAGACCGGCACCGAAGGTACCGGCATACGCCGCCTTGCCGCTGATCGCGACGACATCCACCCCTCGGGCGGGGGCGCCGAGGCTTGCCCCGACCCAGGTGCGGCCGGCGTCGGTACTCCGGGCGACCCCGTACCCCGCGGCGACAGCGAGGACGTTGCGAGGGTTGCTCGGGTCGAGCGCAACCTCGTCGACGAGCTTGGGACCGGATGGGAGCGACCGCCAGTGGGCGCCTCCGTCGCTGCTCTTGAAGAGGCCGAGCCCGCCCGCGGCCGCGTAGACGATCCGCGGACTCCGCGGGTCGACCGCAAGCGAGAAGACCGTCGACAGGCTGAGACCCGTGTTCGCCGCACGCCACCGTGCGCCGCCGTCGAGGCTCTTGAACACGCCGCGAGCGGAATCGGCCGCATAGACGGTCTGCGGAGCTCGGGGATCGAGCGCGAGGGAGTACGCCCACGGGCACTGCAGTTCGAGGCCCGCGTTCGCTGGGCTCCACGTATGGCCACCGTCGGTGCTCTTGAAGACACCGGCGCAGCGGGTGCTCGCATACACCGTCTGCGAGTCGCGAGGGTCGACGACCAGCGCAGCCACCTGCATGTACCCGCGGTCCCGGCCATGCGCGCCCATCGCGGCGTTCACCAGGCGCCAGCTGCCCCCACCATCCAGGCTCTTGATCACGCCGGCGTCCGTCCCGGCGTAGATCGTGCGCGGCTGCCGCGGGTCGACCGCGACCGCAGTCACCTCCCGATATGCCACAGAGACGCCCAGCGTGCGCCAGCTAGCTGCCGCTGTCGCTGCTCTCGAAGACTCCACGCCGACCCATCGCCGCATAGACGGTCGCCGGCGCCGTCGGGTCGAAGGCGAGCGCCCACAGATAGGTCGATGGAAGACCGCGGTCGGCCGGCTGCCAGCTGCGGCCGCCGTCCGTGCTCCTGAACAGACGGCTCGTTCCGCCAGACCCCGCCGGCTGCTGCGTAGACGGTCGGAGGCCCCGTGGGACTGATCGCGACAGGCTGACCTCGTAGAGCGAGAGCGCGCCAGGTGCGCCCGCCGTTCGTGCTCTTGAACACCGGCCGGCGATACGTCGTCCCGCCGTCCCAGCGGCCGTTGAGACCGGCGTACACCGTTGTCGGCGTTCGCGGGTCGACGGCGAGCGAAGTGACTGCCCGGGGGCGAAGAGCCGTAAGGACCCGGCGGCTCGGCAAGCCCGGCGCTCGCCCAGCTACGGCCGCCATTCACGCTCCTGAAGACGCCTCTGCCGGTGCCGACATACACGATCTCGGGCGCAGAGGGCGCGACCGCTACAGCTAAGGCGGGCCCACCTTCTGGCCCGTGCGACGGCCCCCATCGCCCGCCCCCGCTTCGCGCCGCGGCAGCGGCGTCACCGGGAGAGCCCGTGGCGACCACCGCCGCGCCCCTGGCGGCACCGCCTGCAAGACCGAAACCGAAGTAGATGACCCCCGCCGCGAAAACGACAAACAGGAGAAGCGAGATAGCGAACCTTCTCATTGGATGCGGCCTGGTCATCAGCCGACCACCGTCCAGATGCGGCCGCTGTCGGTGCTGCGAAGGATGTGAGTCCCGGTGGCACGGTTGTCCGGGTAGTAGGCGGACGCGTAGATGGTCGTCGGGTGTGCCGGGTCGACGGCGAGGATGCCGGCGCCGAGCCCGGGGGCCGGCCCCAGCCACGCCTGTCGTCGCCCCATCGCAGATGCGCGCCGGATCGGTCCGGAATCGCCCGAGCATCCCTTGGCGCGCAACACGCCGAGCGCGCGACGGGCTTCGTCGTTGCTGACGACGAGGGACCTCCGTTAGTGTGCATCGCACATCGAGAAGGGTGTTCGCGGCCGGGCATCAGCTCGAGCACGTTTCACCTGTGAGCAACCTCAACGAGGAGAGAGACATGGGAGTAGGCCCTGTCGACGTGTACATCATCGGCTTCCCCGGCAACAAGTTCAGCGGACGCATCGCGCCGGCAATCCTGGAGCTCGTGGAGAACGGCACGATTCGCGTGCTCGACCTCCTCTTCGTGATGAGGGATCAGGAGGGCGTCGTGACCACCCTCGAGGCGTCGGACCTGGACGCAGAAGGCGCCGGCTTCCTGGACATCGAGGTCGCGCAGCCGGGTGCGCTAGGGCCGGACGACGCGGAGGAGGTCGGCGATGACTTGCCGTTGAACAGCTCTGCCCTCCTCGTCGCGTTCGAGAACCTCTGGGCGGCGAAGGTGGTCGACGCTCTCCGCGCTGCCGATGCCGTGTTGATCGATCAGATTCGCATACCCGCCGATGTCGTCGAAGCCGTCGTCAGCGCAGGCTAGAACCCGCCAAACACACTGAGTGAGAGGAACGCTATGGGACTCGTACGCATGGCCGCTCGCACGGCCGTCGTCGCAGGAACCGCCACCGCCGTGTCCGGGCGCGTGCAGCGTCGGCAGGCCGCCAAGTACGACCAGCCCGAAGAGGCGCAGCAGGCCGCGCCGCCACCCGAGCCTGAAGCGCCGGAGGACCCCACGACGGCGCAGCTTCAGAACCTGGCCGAGCTCCACAGCCAGGGCGTGCTCACCGATGAGGAGTTCGCCGCCGCCAAGGCCAAGGCCCTGGGGATCTGACCCCACGTCGCCCGTGTGGCCGTGGGCGACGTCGACGCATACTCGAGATTGGCAGGGGTCTACGACGAGATCGTCGTAGACCCCTCCCATGACCGCTGCGCATCGTTCCTCGATGACCTCTGGAGCGCTGACGAAGCGGGCGTCCGCAGCGTGCTCGACGTCTGCTGCGGTACCGGCCTCCTGGCCGCCGAGCTGGTCGCACGGGGCTACCGGGTCGTGGGCATCGACGCCTCCGAGGCGATGCTCGCTCGCGCCAGGCAACTCCTCGGCCCGGCCGCCACTCTGGCTCGGATGGTTCTCCCCGACCTGACAGTCGACGGCGTCTTCGACGCCGCGGCGTGCACCTTCGACGGCTTCACCTACCTCACCCCGGGCGAACTGCGACAAACGATGGCCGCCTTGGCCCAACGGCTGCGGCCCGCCGCGTGGCTCGTGTTCGACCTCCACACGGAGGCGATGATGGACTTCACTCTCCGCCATCCCGTCGTCGGCGGTGAATCGGACGGGAATCAGTTCGTCATCAGCAGCGTCGTGGACCCTGCAGCCCGGACGTGCGACACCCGGATCGAGGTCACGCGCACCCGAGTCGGCGACCCGTTCTCGGAGCAGCACCGGCAGCACTTCCACCGTGAGGCAGCAGTCCGCGCCGCCATCGTCGATGCTGGCTTCGACGTAATCGCCGTCACCGACGACTACACCGATCGGCCGGCCGACGGGTCGACGCTGCTAGCAACCTGGATCGCCCGCCGTCTCCCTGTGTGACCGCCGGGTCGCGCCGGCCGGATACGGTCGCTGAGTCGCCGCCATCGTCGGCGAGCCGGCACCCGTCTTCGCGAACGAGCCCGAGCCGAGCAGCCGCAGCGCTCGCCTGACCGCGCGTCCGTCCCCCGAGCGCAGGATTGCCGACACGTGGTGGGCGACGGTTTTTCTCCGACAGGAGCAGGAGGGCGGCGATCTCTCTGCGTTGCGCAGTCCCTGCGCGACAAGACGGAGGACCTCCACCTCGCGCGGCGTCAGGCTCTGCGTTCGAGTTGCTCGGGTCGCCGCACTACCGGGCCTTTTGTCGAGTTCGTCAACATGCATGACGGTGACAACGAGAAACGAACGAGGAGCGCACGATCCGCGGGACATCCTCGGGCATCTGGCCCCTCGCGGCGCCCTCGTTGGAGCGGATCCTCCGCCATTAGGAAGCAGTCTCTTGATGAGCAGCGAGGCGGAGGGGCCGGTTGGCCCAACCGCCTCGCGGTACGCTTCCTAGTGGCTCCAGCTTCGGTCTAGGAGTGCGGTTTGAGCGCCCGGATGGAGAGCGCCTGGTTGTTGGGCACCGGTGTCGTCTGCGACCAGACGAGCTGCCAGCGGCCCTGGTGTCGCTCGAGGACGTCGGTGAACCAGCCGCGGTGCTCGAGGCGGTCGGGTCCGGCGGTGACGACGAACCGTCAGGTATGTGTGGTGCCTCATTGGTCGCTCCTCTTGCGTCGGCGACTGAAACGAAGTCCGACGGTCTGTTCAGGTGTGGAGTTGGATCCTCGCGACGATGTCGGAGGCGTCGTTCGTGCCGGGGACCTCCTTGCTGGAGATCACGCGGCCCGTTGCGCCGTGGTAGATCCCGGTGCCGTTGGTGAGCGTGCCCGGGTTGCCGGTGAAGACGAGCAGTGAGCCGCCGATCGCGATGTGGGACTCGCAGGTCGGGGCGCCACTGCGGAACAGGCAGCGCAGGTGTGCGCTTCCGATCCACCGCTGGGCGTGATGGGCGTGGTTGCCGGCGTAGTCGAGCGAGACCACGTCGAGCGTGTCGCCGGGCCTCGGCTCGGGATACGGAGCGCGTGCGATGACGGTGCCGTCCGCGCGGATGAGCTTGATCGAGACCGGCTTGTCGAAGAAGCGCAGCGTCTGCGTGCTGCTGGCCGCGTCCCCGGCCGCGGGGAGGAGCAGGAAGGCGCTCGCGGCAGACACGGCGAGAAACGAGACGATCGAGCGGCGGGTCATGGGAAGCTCCTTCGGGTCGTGGTCAAGACCCTGCCGAGTGAACCAGCGCGCCGGCCTGCTGTCGTCGCCCCGGCGGGCGAACCTGCGCTCACCCCGAGGTGGTAGCGGGACGGTCGCCCTTCGCCCGCGCGGGCGATGCGCCCGGGAACACGAGGCCCGCCTCGTAGGCGAGCACGACGGCCTGGACGCGATCGCGCAGGCCGAGCTTGAACAGGATCCGCTTGACGTGCGTCTTCACCGTCGCGTGGCTGAGCACCAGCTCGTCGGCGATCTCCGCGTTCGACAGCCCGCTCGCCACGAGGATGAGCACCTCCGCCTCCCGCGGCGTCAGCTCGGCGAGGGCCGCCGGCGGGGTGGAAGCCGGAGCCGAGCGCGCGAACTGCTCGATGAGCCGCTTCGTGATGCCCGGAGCGATCAGCGCGTCGCCGCGCGCCACGACCCGGATTGCAGCGACGAGGTCCTCGGGCGGCGTGTCCTTGAGCAGAAACCCGCTCGCGCCGGCCCGCAGCGCGTCGTAGACGTAGGCGTCGAGGTCGAACGTCGTCAGCATGAGCACCGCGACCTGGTTTCCGGGCTCCGAGTCCCGCAGGAGGCGCCGCGTCGCCTCGAGTCCGTCGACGTCGGGCATCTGGATGTCCATCAGCACGACGTCGGGGCGGCGAAGGCGCACGAGCTCGATCGCGGCGCGCCCGTCCGCCGCTTCGCCGCAGACGCTGATACCGGGCTGAGCCTCGAGGATCGCGCGGAAACCGGCGCGGACGAGCGCCTGGTCGTCGGCGATGAGGACCGAGATCTGGCTCTCGAGCTCGGTCAGCTGCGAGGGGCCTTCCGGCATCCGTTGAACGTATCGCTGCGCGCCCGCCGGCGCATCATCCCGCGGTGGGAGGCCACGTAGCCCGCGGGGGCGATGACAGGCGCGGCCGGCGGGCGTAGCGTCTACGTCGTGGATCGGCGCAGGCGCGACTGGGTCATCGACCTCGGCCTTTGCGCCGCGATCGTCGCCTACGGGCTGCCGCCGATGCTCGACTCCGGCGTCAACGATCCGCGAGCGACGGTCGTGGGGCCGCTGCTGCTCCCCGTCCTGCTGCTGCCGATCCCGCTGCGCCGCCGACATCCGCTCGGCGCCGCCGGGGTGCTCGCCGCCGGCTGCGTCGTTAGCGGGATCCCGACGTTTGCCCAGTTCCGTCTCGTCGTCGTCGTGCCCATTGCGGTGCTCGTCCTCTACTCGCTGGCGACGCGCTGCGAGTGGAGGCGTGCCCTGGCCGGGCTGACCTTGGTGCTCGCCGGGTTGATCTTCGTGGGAGCGACGGAGTCAGTCGTCCACGGCATCGGCGGAGCCGCGGCCATGGCGGCTTTCGCGTTCCCATTCTGTCTCGCAGTTTGGGGGGCGGGGCTTGTCGTGGCCTCGCGCGAGCACACCGCGCGGCAACTCACCGAGCGTTCCGAGCAGCTGCGTCGCCAGCGAGAGGCGACCGCGGCTCTCGCGGTCGAGATCGACCGCGAACGGCTTGCGGCCGATCTCGACCTCGCCGTGCGGTCCCGGCTGCAGGAGGTGATCGAGCTCGCATTCGCCGACGGGAGCGACCCCGAAAGAGGGCGCGCGCGGTTCTCGCGGATCGAGCTTCTGGGCCGCGAGTCGCTCGACCAGATGCGGATGCTGCTCGGCCTGCTGCGAGCGGTCGACCGGGGCGCGCGGGCGCCCCGACCCACGCTCGAGCAGCTCGACGCACTGCTCGCCGACGCGCGCGCCGGCGGACGCGTCGTCGACCTCGAGGTCGAGGGCGAGCACCGGTCGTTGACCGCCGGCGTCGAGCTGGCGGCCTATCGGACGCTGCAGCATGCGCTCGCCGCCGTCGGCAGCGACCAGGACGAGCACGCGACAGTCCATCTGCGGTACTTCCCCGATCGGCTCGAGCTCGAGGTTCGCGGTCTCCAGCCCAGCGGGACCGCCGCGGGCGCGGCCCTGATGGCCGCGCGCGAGCGGGTTCTCGTGCTCGGCGGGAGCTTCAGCGCGGACACGCCGTCACCCGGCCACCGGGTCGTACGCGCCTGGCTGCCGGCGGTGCCGCTGCATGCGTGAGCTGCCGCTGCCCCGGCTCGGGGCGCTCGCCCCGCTTGCCGGCCTCGCTCTGGCCGCGGCCATCGTCAGCTCGGGCCTCGTCGAGCAACTCGCCCGCTCGGACACCGAGCACTCACTGCGAGCGATCGTGTGGATCCTCGCGCTGAGTGCGCCGCTCCTCGTCGCACGCACCCGCCCGGTGATCGCGACATGCACGACGGCGCTGCTCATCGCTGCGTGGCCGGACGTCCCCGGCCACTTCCCACCAGGTGCGTTTGCGTACGTGCTGCCGGTGGTCCTGTCGTACTCGTGCGGCGCGCACGCGGCGACGCGACCGGGCCTGCTCGCGACGCTGGCGCTGGCGGCAGCGGCCCAGGTCAACCTCGGCTTCGCCGAGGCGCCCAACCTCGAGATCGCGATCGCGACGCTGCCGCCGTGGTGGTGCGGGCTGGAGGTACGCCGCCGCCGGCAGCTCGTCCGCGAGCTCACCGACCGAACCCGCGCGCTCGAAGCCGAGGAGGAGGCGTTCGTCCGCCTGTCGGTCGAGCGAGAGCGAGCACGGATCGCGCGCGACCTCCACGACATCGTCTCCCACCACCTCGCCCTCATTGTGATCCAGGCCGGTGCGGGACGACTCGGCGAGCCATGGCGCCCCGAGGTCGCCGCCGGCCGTTTCGTGACCATCCGGGACGCCAGCGTCGAGGCGCTGACCGAGGCCGACCGGCTCGTCGCCCTGCTGCAGCCCGACCGGAGCGACCTGCCACGCCTCGCATCCCTGCTCGACCGCGCTCGGGCGATCGGCGCACACGTCCTCGTCACGCCACCCGACCTCGAGTTGGCACCCGAACTCGAGGCAGTCGCCCACCACGTCACCCGGGAGGCGCTCACAAACGCCATGAAGCACGCTCCCGGGGCAGCACTCAACATCCGGCTCGAGCTCGACGACCGCGCTCTGACCATCACCGTCCGCAACGACACGGCCGCGGCCGCGTCCCCCATCGCCGACACCGGCTCCGGGCTCGGCCTCGCGGGTATGCGCGAGCGGCTTGCAGCGCTCGGCGGCACGCTCGATGCCCGACCGGACAGCGACGGCGGCTTCCGAATGAGCGCAACGCTCCCACTCGACGAGACTCGCCGTGGGATCCGTCACCCAGACTCGGCCATCGAGCCTGTGACTACGGCAGCAAGTGCGTGAGAGAAGTGAGCGAAAAGAAACATTGCGGCGAACGCTCGGGGTCGCCGTGCTCGATCGTCTCTGGCCGCACCTCGTCCTCGGCGAGGACGAGGTGCTCTCGCTCACCGTCGGAGCGAAGCCCAAGACAGATCTGCGGAAACGGGATTGGGTCAGGAAGCTCTCGATGGCCGCCCTCAGGTCTTCCACGTCGGGGACCTGGACCTGGGTCGCTTGGCGGAACCAGGTTCAGGCGCCGGCGATCCGGCGTCATCTGTGATGTGCGGGTGTCGGTCGACAGGTTCGGCGTGGACGATCACAGGGTGCGCGCCTCCAATGTCCTGCCACTGCGAACGCGCATCGCCAGCGCAGCACCTCCCCTGAGATGGAGGGCCCAGGCGTTGAAGGACTGGGCCGGCGAACCTGGCGAAACACTGCTCGCGTCGCGGAGCGGGACCGATCAGGCGAAGCTGTGCCTCGGCCCGTAAGCGCGTGCCCGCAGAATCGCCGCGGCAAGCGTGCGGCCGCCTGGTGTGACCTCCGCCTCTCTGCGGAACCTGCCGCCGATGACCCCGTAGAACGGGCCGAGCAAGTGCAGCAACCCGAAGTCGAGATCCTGCTGATCGCCGCTGAGAAGATCCGCGAGCGCGAGGTCGAGCTGGACCGAGCCGCCAGCCGTGGCGATCGTGGACGCGATGGTGGAGAGGAGCGCCGAGGGATCGGCGCGCAAACTACGCCCGCGCGGGCCGAGCTTGATGACGCCTCGTCTCGGACGTGCGAGCTTGAGCTCGTCGATGAGCGTGTGGAGCACCTCGAGCGAGTAGATCTCAGCCTCCCGGTGCGGCGGCCCGAACAGATCGGTGTCCCACCAGTCCGGGTAACGGTCGACTGCGGCGCGCACGAGCGAGCGCGGCAGTGCACCGGTCTGGGTCAGCTTGACGCCGTCGGCTAGCAGCCCGAGCAGCCACAGAAGCGGCTCGATCGCCTCCTCCGCTTCCGGCATTGTCGGCACTTCGTCGGCACGCGGTGTCGCGGCCTCCAGCAGAGCCCGTTCGCCGTCGGCAACCCGCTCGAGCCACGCCTCGCGCCGCGCGGCGTAGATGCGCGCAAGCGGCGTCGGGCCGGGCTCGCCCGGACCGATGAGATGGCGCTCGACAAGTTCGGCTTGGCGGCGCTGCCAGCCGGGTGCACCCGGGACGAGCTGTCCGTCGTCGACCGCCTGCTCGAGCATCTCGGCGACGGCGTCGCGCTCGAGCGACTCGTCGAGCGTCATCAGGTCGCTCCACTCGAGTAGCGGCGTGTCGGGCGGTTCCAGCCCCGACGCCTCGATCGCCTCGACAAACCCCTCACCTTCACCGCGCAACAAGCGCGTCGTCGCCGGGTCGCGACAGAGCGCCGCCAGAGGCGCCGCCTGCGACTCGAGCTCGTCGAAGAACAACCCCAGCGCCTCGGCCACCGCCACATGCTCGTCCGGCTCGATCAGCCACTTGTGCGGCAGCTCGTACCAGAGAAAAAGCTGCAGCCGGCGGCGCGTGACCACAGCATGAGCGTCCTCCTCCTCGCCCGCGGTCAGCCACTCGATTGCCGCACGGGCATCCTCCCCCGTCCGCGCGTCACGTCTCGACAGCCGGTCGATGACGTCCTCGACGTCGGCCCCCTCGATCGCGAAATGCACGCGGCGATTCTTGCATCCGTCCAGCGAAGGCGCCGGCGGTGTGCAAGCACGCGTTGCCTGCTCGCCACCCCCAGCTGAAGCTCTCATGCAAAGAGGCGCGAACTGCCCGCGACTCGGCGGACACTGACCCATCGATCAGCCGCGAGAAGTCATGGCGGCGCGAATCCGATCGGCAAGCTGTTCGGAGGTCGTGCGAGTGCCGAGGCTGATCATCCAGTCGGCGGGCTCGCGATCACGGACTGGCGAAAGCCGCAAGCCGCTCCACCGATACCGTCGTTCGGTCTCGGCGGCGCAACCGGGGTAGGGTCTCGACGTAAACGCGGAGGACACGGGAGCGGGCACACCACGGCCGCCCTCCGTCGAGCGGCCGATCCGCGCGGCCGAGGTGGTTGGCGCCCTTTCGCTCGCGACCGACTTCGGTACCGGGCAGCCGCTCGAGCACGCGTTGCGCACCGCCGTGCTCGCCGTCCGCTGGGCGAGCTGGCGGGAGCCTCGGCGCAGGAGCTTGTCGACAGGTACTACGTCGCGCTCCTTCACTCCTCGGGGTGCACCTCGGACGGGCACGAGGCGGTGCAGCTGTACGGCGACGACATCGTGCCGAGGGCCGCCTTCGCGCTCGTCGACTCGGGCAACCCGCAGAGGTCCTTGCGTTCCTCAGGTCGAACGTCGGACTCGGTCGCACCCCGGGACTCCGCGGCACCATGGTCGAGGAGGCGATCACCCATGGGCTACGGCTCGCAGACGGCGTTGTTTGCGATCGGAGCGCGTGTCTTGGCGTAGTGTGCACCCATTGGATCGAAAGACGATCCTGAACCACGAGATCAATGCTCTTCGTTCCTCCCGTCCGCCATCTGTTGCGCGCCAAAGATCTGGCCGACGCCCGTTACTTCGAGCCGCTCGGCGTAGACGATCTCGCCCGCTGCTCGGGTCTTTCCCGCGCGCATTTCAGCCGTGAGTTCCGCCGCGCCTTCGGCGAGTCGCCGCACGCGTATCTGCTCACCCGGCGTCTCGAACGTGCCGCAGCGCTGCTACGGACCACCGATCGCTCCGTCGCCGACGTCTGCTTCGCTGTGGGCCTGCGTAGCGTCGGCTCGTTCACGACCAGCTTCACGCGCACCTTCGGGATGACACCGACCGCCTACCGCGCAACCTTCCCGCCCGCCTCCACGCATGCGCTCATCCCGACCTGCGTCCTTCGTGCCTATGGACGCCCGCAGCGCAGCACGTTTCGAGAAGACATCGAGACGGCGCGCGCCTAGTCTGGACGGCGACTCTACTGTCGACCCGGGAGGATCCGTGATCAAGCTTTCCAACACGCAGCTTTGGGTGCACGACCAGGAAGAGGCACTCGCGTTCTACACCGACAAGCTCGGCTTCGAACTGCGCGCCGACGTGACGCTCCCTGAGATGGGCGACTTCCGCTGGCTCACCGTCGGCCCGGTCGCTCAGCCGGACTTCGCCATCGTGCTCATGGCCATCCCCGGCCCGCCGGTCATGGAACCCGACACGGCGGACCAGGTGCGCGCCCTGATGGCGAAGGGCTTCGCGGGGACGATCTTCCTCACCACCGACGACTGCTACGCCGCTACCGCAGGAACTGGAGAAACGCGGCGTCGAGTTCGTCGAGCAGCCCGAGGAACGTCCGTACGGGATCGACTCATCCTTCCGCGACCCCTCCGGGAACCACATCCGCCTCACCCAGGTACGGGAGATGGCAGCGGTCTAACCCGCCTACGGGCCAAGCGCAGGCGCGAAGGACAGAGAGATGCGAGCTCGCCCCGGCGCCGGCACGATCGCGTGACCGGCGCCGGGCGGTGGCAAAGCCGCGAGGGCCCGGTCGCCGGCCTCGCGGTTCGTGGCGCGAGGACTCGTAATCGGACGACGGACAAAAGCAGTTGGAAACGAGGGGTCGACGGTTCGAGTCCGTCGGAGGGCCGTGTGCATTCACCTGCTCCCGCCCGAGTAGCCTTGCTGCCAGCCATGTTCGCTCGCCCATGCCGTCGCTCCCAGGCGTCCTGATGGGCGTCGAGGGCGTCTTCCGGACGAAGATCGACATGGCCGCAGCTGAGCGCTTCATCTCGCTCCGCCGGGCACTCGGCGTCGGCAGCTTTGGGATCAATCAGCTGACGCTTCAACCCGGGCAGCGGGGGCGTATTCACCGCCATCGCGAGCAAGAGGAGGTCTACCTGGTGGTGCGCGGCACGCTAACGCTCTTCGTCGAGGGAGACGAGCACGAACTCGCCGAGGGAGAGCTCGTGCGCGTCCCGCCGTCTCTCCGCCGACAGCTCGTCAATCGATCCTCGACGCCGTGCATCGTCGTCGCGATCGGCGGTGCGGGCGACCATGTCGGCCGCGACGGCGAGGCCTTCGCCGACTGGGAAGAGCTCGAGGGGCGACCACCGCAGGAGGTGCCGGCTCCCCGCGGACGTTCCCCACGCCGGCTCACAGCCGCCGACACGGCACGGCCATGTCTGATGCGGATCTGGCCGAGGACGTACGACGCGCATCGAGCGCCGGTGGCACAGCGGAGGAGCGCGTGAGTCGGCCGGCCGAGCTCATTGGCACTCGCACCGGCCGAGCTGCAGAGGTCAGAACGCCAGAAGCGCAGCCGACGCTAGCGAGGAGCAGGGTGGGCGCGGCGCCCACCCTGCTCCCTTCGCCCACCACCTACTAGTGGTGTCTCCGGGAAGTTCGGTGCTGCTTGGCCGAGCGAAAACCGAGCAGCGCTAGGACGCAGGGAGCCCCCATACCAGAAGGTATGGGGGCGACCGAGGACGACGCGATGCGAAGCGTTTGCAGCCGGCCAAGCGGTGCCGTACTTCCCGGAGCCACCACTAAAAGTTGCAATTGCCCGGGGCGGGCTCATCAGTCCGTCTGACGGCATCTTTCGGGAGAAACTGCACCGCGATCGTCTCCGCTTGTTCACTCCCCTCGTTCCGCAGGGTGTGCATGTCCTTGCCGCCTGGATCGACGAAACCGCTCCCCGCACCGTAGACCTGAGGCGTACAACTCGGGTCATCGCTCGTGTAGTTCGTCACCGTTCCGGCGACCACAAAGATCAGGCTGGGACCCGGATGCGAGTGCCAGCCGGTGGTCCCTCCTGGCGCGATCTTGTTGTCGACGACGTAGAGATCGGATAGTCCGAGTGTCTTGATCCAGGCGAGCCAGAGCTTGGGGCGCGACTTGCCGTCTTCCCCGACTGCGGTTGTAAGCGCGTGGCCGCTGAGATCGAGCCGATCGAACGTCGACTTCGCGAGAATGGTCGTCGTCAAGCCCGTGCTCGGCGTCGCCAGGACGTTGCCGACGTAGAAGACGACACCCAGGACAACGACGAGAAGAACCAAGACCGATTTCGACTTGCATTTCTCCTCCTCTCCTTCCGCGCTCACGAGAGCGCCTCATGGCTTTCCGTTACCTCCGCGGTCTGGTCGCAGGGCCAGCACGAGGCCAAGCGCGAGCAGCGCTGTGGCGAGCGTCGCGGCTGCTCCCACGCCGGCGTCGGCCCAGTGGAAACCGCCGCCGTCGACGCTGACCACGACCGTGGAGGGCCGCTCACGGCTCGGAGCGGGACGGGGGTTCGGGTTCGCGCCGTGGCTCGACGCCGCGGCCACCGTCGTCAGCAGCGCCAGTACGACGAACCATCGAAGCCCTCTCGTGATGCTCATCCCCTCTTCCCGTGCGGGAGCGACCGGGTTCGAGCGTGTGCTGGTGCGGTTGAGTCGTGCTTGAATTCCGCTTGCGCAGCGCTTAAACAATTGGAAGCAGGGGCCGCTTGGCCGATCGCGACGGCACGACGGAGTTCCGCATCCTCGGCCCATTCGAGGTGTACGAGGGCGGACAGCAGCTCGAGGTCGGCGTGGGCAAGCAGCGCGCACTGCTCGCACTCCTTCTCCTGCGTGCCGACGAGGTCGTCTCCACCGACCAGCTGATCGACGCGCTTTGGGAGGAGCGCCCGCCCGCGAGCGCCCTCAACAGCGTCCACATCTACGTCTCGCAGCTCCGCAAGACGCTGGGCAACGGGCACCTGGAGACGCGTGGGCATGGGTACCTGCTGGCGCTCCAGCCCGGGCAGCTCGACCTGGACCGTTTCGAGCGCCTGCTCGGCGAAGGGCGAGCGCTCCTCGCCCAGGGCGAGGCCGGGCGGGCCGCGGACGCGCTGCGGGCCGCACTTGCCCTCTGGCGCGGACCGCCGCTTTCGGACTTCGCGTCCGAGCCGTTCGCGCAGGACGAGATCGCTCGCCTCGAGGAGCTACGACTCGCTGCCCAGGAGGAGAGGATCGAGGCCGACCTCGCTCTCGGCCGGCACGCGGAGCTCGTGCCCGAGCTGGAGGCCGTTGTCCGCCAGAATCCGCTGCGGGAGCGCCTGCGCGCGCAGCTCATGCTCGCCCTGTATCGCTCTGGCCGGCAAGCAGAGGCGCTCGAGGCGTATCAGCAGGCGCGCAGAATGCTCGCAGAGGAGCTTGGCCTCGAGCCGGGCCGGAGGCTGCAGGAGCTCGAGGGCGCGATCTTGAGGCAGGACGCACGGCTCGATCCGCCGCGCCAAACCGCCACCCCGCTCGGCCGAGCTCGCCGCAGAAGCGGCATCCTGATCGCAATCGGCGCCGCTCTCCTCCTGTCGGCGGCGATAGCCGTCGCTGTGATCGAGCTCACCGGCGGAGACGGCCCGGGGCTGGAAATCGGCGAGAACGCACTCGGCCTGGTAGACGCGGACGGCAAGGCGATCGACGCCGTCATTCCCGTGGACGCAGCACCCACGAGTGTCGCCCGTGGCGAAGGCGCGATCTGGGTCACGAACGCGAGCGTCGGCACCGTCTCGCGGATCGATCCGGACACGAACACGGTGGTCGACACGATCCCGGTCGGCAGCAGCCCGAGCGGAGTCGCGGTCGGTGCAGGCGCCGTATGGGTCGCCAACCACTTCGACGGCACCGTCTCGCGGATCGATCCAGGAACGAACACGGAAGTTGACCGAATCCGGGTCGGAAGCAACCCGACTGCCGTCGCGTTCGGCGAAGGGTCGGTCTGGGTGACGAACTCCGCCGACCGGACGGTCTCGCGCATCGACCCGGCGAGCGGACGTGTCGTCGTGCGGGCGATCGAGACCGATGCCGTTGGACGCGGGATCGCGGTCGGCGGTGGCTCCGTCTGGGTGACGGACGAGTCGACGAGGAGAGTCGTCCGCATCGATCCGGTGACGAACAGGGTCGCCGAGACGGTCAGTGTGGGGAACGGCCCGACCGGCATCGCCTTCGGCGAACGGGCGGTGTGGGTCGCCAACTCGCTCGACGGCACCGTTTCACGCATCGACCCGCAGACTGCGGCCGTCACGGCGCTGCTGGCCGTGCCAGGTGGCCCCGGTGCCGTCGCGGTGGGTCAGGGCGCGGTCTGGGTCAGCGCGGAGTTCGGCCAGCGACTCGTGCGGATCGATCCGGATGCCGCGGACCCGAAAGTCGTGGGCAAGGTCGCTCTCGGCAACGCGCCGAAGGGCTTGATCGCCTCCGACGACGGCGTGTGGGTTGCGGTCCAGGAATCGGGACAGGGTCATCGGGGCGGCCGGCTGCTCGCGCTCCAGGTCGGCGGCCCGGGCGACTCGGTCGACCCCCAGGCAGTCGAGAGCGTCTTCTCCGGGCCACTCGGCTCCCTGGTCTACGACGGACTGACCGCGTTTCGGCGAACCGGGGGAAGCGAGGGCACCCAGCTCGTCCCGGACCTCGCCGCCTCGATCCCCGACGCTAACGACGGCGGGACGTCGTACACGTTCCGGCTACGAACCGGGATTCGTTACTCGGACGGCCGACGCGTTCGCACAGAGGACTTCCGGCGCGCGCTCGAGCGCGCGTACGAGGTGGGCGGCTGGCTCATCGACGAAGGAAGCACATCGATGACCGCGGTCCTCGGCGGCAGCTCATGCTCGAAGGGCCGACGATGCGACCTCTCGCAAGGCGTGGTGACGACGGACAACACCGTCACCTTCCGGTTGAGCAGGCCGACGCCGTTCTTCCTGTCCGATCTCTCGCTCCTCTACCCGATCCCGGCGGCAACGCCGTCGCGCAATCTCGGCACGAAGGCGGTGCCCGGAACAGGGCCGTACGCCGTTGAGAGCTTCGTGCCGGGACGACAGATCAGGCTCGTCCGGAATCCGTACTTCCGCGTCTGGTCCCAGGCGGCGCGCCCGCCCGCCAACCCGGACGAGATCGTGATCAGGTCGGGACGCCCCGGCCAGGCTCTGACGGCGGTCGCGCGGGGCAAGGCAGACGTGCTGCTGCAGCTCAGGATTCCGCCGGACCAGATCGAGCAGCTGCGGCTGCACCGCTCGCGCCAGCTGCATGTCGAGCCCGAGCGGTCGACCGTATTCCTCCATCTCGACGTCCACCAACCGCCGTTCACCGACGTCCGGGTGCGCCGTGCGCTGAACTACGCGGTGGACCGGCGACGGCTCGTCGAGCTGGGGGGCGGTTCCGCGTTGCGGCAGCCGACCTGCCAGATGATCCCGCAGAGCGTCCCGGGGTTCGTCCGTTACTGCCCCTACACCCTCGAACCCGGGCCGGCAGGTGAATGGACGGCGCCGGACCTCGCGAAGGCGCGGGAGCTGATCGCAGCATCCGGCACCAAGGGCCAGAAGGTGACGGTGTGGGGCTGGCCGGATTTCGGCCAGGAGGCGCGATACCTCGTCTCATTGCTCCGGCAGCTCGGCTACCGCGCACGGCTCGAGGCGCGGAAGGACTGGGAGGCATACTCCCGCGCGGTCTTCGACCCGAAGACGCATCCGCAGAGCAGCGTGATGGGGTGGTTCGGCACGCAGTACGGCGCGCAGGCGATCGACATCGTGAAGTGCGGCTACTCCTACAACCTGTCGCGCTTCTGCGACCGCGGCATCGACAGGGACGCTGCGCGGGCGCTGAGTCTGTTCGCCACCGACCCGGAGCGGGCGGCGAAGATGTGGGCACAGCTCGACCACGCGCTCGTCGAGCAGGCGCCCGTGGTGCCGCTGTTCAGCCTGCGCGTGCCATTCCTCGTGTCGAAGCGCGTGGGCAACTGGCAGTACCACCCGTACCTCGACATCCTGCTCGACCAGCTCTGGGTGCGATAGCGGCGCCTCGCGGAGCGGAAGCGACGTGCAGCGCGTGACGCCTGACCTTTCGGTCTGCCGACGCCTGCCTGACCGTCGCCCGCACTCTGCTCGTGATGCTCGTCCTCGTCCGGGCCGGGCTGTCGAACAGTTGGCGAAGGTAAGCATTCCGTTCGGATCAGCCCGAGGAGGGTTTCTGGATCGTGCGAGACGTGGTATCGGAGATGGTGCGGGCGAGGCAGCGGGGGAGATCTCGCGGCGTCTCGCCCGCTTCAGGGTTCCGGTCCGGTCCCGTCCGGAGCTCGTGCTCGTCATCCACACGGGCCGCCCAAAGGTGGCTAGCCAAGATGCCTCGTTACGAGGGAGTGCGTCTCGGCCGCAGACCCATACGGTAAGAGACGGGGGCTGTTGCCGCAGCGGCTCCCCCCTTTTTCTGCTCTCAGGCCGTCAGGTCTGGATGGCCTGGATGACGTAAGGAAACCGTGCGGAAGCGCAACCACTGCGGCGACCACGCGTCTCCTCTTCCTGATGGAGAGCCGCGACCACGCCGCACAAGGCAATTCGCCCGGGGACATCGTCTACTTGCTGGCCGAGGTGTCGGCCGGTGGGCGCATCCACGAGATCGGCTCGCGTGCGGTGATACTCGAGGCAGAGGGGGACGAGCTCACGCTCCAGCTCGGCGACTCGGAGCGCCAGCTCGTCTCGTGCCCGTCGGCGCACGTGCTGTGCAGCCTGCGCCGGAGTGTGCACGCCGCAAGGTCACGCAGGCGGCCACGGCCGCAGCGCCGCTGACCGAACCGCTCGCCACGCCGCCGTCGATGGATCGTTTCAGGGCCGCGGGCGGCCCTCTTCAGGGATCTTTGCACGGGCCGGAATCCGCGAGAGCGGATCCCGGCCCTGTGCCAGAAAAGGAGAGAGCGGATCGCGGCCCTGTGCCAAGAAGACGCCGCCGTCGATGGATCGTTTCAGGGCCGCGGGCGGCCCTCTTCAGGGATCTTCGCACGGGCCGGAATCCGCGAGAGCGGATCCCGGCCCGTGCCAGAAAAGGTCAGCTCGGTTGCGGCACGATGCGGATGTACGGCTTGGGCTCCTCCCAACCGTCCGGGTACGTCTCCTTAGCCTCGTCGTTCGACACGGAGCCCGCGATGATCACCTTGTCGCCCTGCTGCCAGTTGACGGGCGTCGAGACCTTGTGCTTCGCGGTCAGCTGCAGCGAGTCGATCACGCGCAGCACCTCGTCGAAGTTGCGTCCCGTGGTCATCGGGTAGACGAGAACGAGCTTGACCTTCTTGTCCGGGCCGACGACGAAGACGTTGCGCACGGTCTGGTTGTCTGCCGCGGTGCGATCCTTCGCGTCGCCCGACACGCTGGTGGGGAGCATCCCGTAGAGCTTCGACACCTTGAAGTCGGCGTCGCCGATGATCGGATAGTTCGGGGCGTGCCCCTGCGTCTCGGCGATGTCCGCGGCCCACCTTTCGTGGTCTCCGGTCGGGTCGACCGAGAGCCCGATCACCTTCACGTTCCGGCGGTCGAACTCGGGCTTGATCTTGGCCATGTAGCCGAGCTCGGTCGTGCAGACCGGGGTGAAGTCCTTGGGATGCGAGAACACCACCGCCCAGGAATCGCCAACCCAGTCGTGGAAGCTGATCGGGCCTTCCGTCGTCTCTGCCTGGAAGTCCGGTGCCGTATCACCAATCTGCAGTGCCATCTTCCTCCTCCTCTGAACCGAGCGCTCCCATCTAGGACGAGCACACAGCTCGACCTCGCCCTCCACAGACAGTGTCTATCAGACGGAGCGCACCCTGCGACCGGGCCAGGCACCGCCAGACGGCGCCGACGGGCGCCGCTCGTTACGTTGGGGCCGCGATGCCGCTGCAGAACCGGGTCACCCCGCTCGGCGAGCTGATCGCGGATCCCGCGCGCGGCCTGGTCTACGGGAATCGAGGCTGCCTCCACGACGCGACCGGGTGCATCCGCCGACGCTTCGCCGGCCAGCGCTGGATCGCCTGCCGGCTCGAGTTCCGCGGCTGGCAGCGCGGGCCGTTGCTCCAGCCGGGCCGCTTCACCGAGTTGTTCTTCCTCGACGAGGCGACCGCCTTCGCGGCCGGGCACCGCCCGTGCGCACTCTGCCGCCGCGGGGACTACGACCGCCTCGTGGCTCTGTGGCGCGAGCTTCACCCGGGCCAGGTCGGAGCCGACGCCATCGACGCGCAGCTCCACGGCGAGCGCCTCGCTCCCGGCAGTCGCACGCAGCGCCACCACGGGGCACCGTTCGACGAGCTGCCGGACGGCGCGTTCGTCCTGCACGGGGGCGCTCCCTACCTCGTGCTCGGCGCCCAGCTCCTCGCCTGGACGGCGGCCGGCTACGTCGAACGCAGGCCGCGACCGCTCGGTCGGGCGTCAGTCGTGATCACGCCACCCTCGCTGGTCTCGGTGCTGCGCGCCGGCTGGCAGCCGCTCGTGCCCCTCCTGCATCCGTCGGCGGGCGGCGAGCGCTGAGACCGCAGAGCCGGCTCACATGGCGGGTTCAGACCGCCTGCGCGGCGGTCGTCGATCCCTCAGGCTGGAGCTGTCGTCGCCAGCCCGAGAGGAGCGCGTGAACGGCCGCGGCACCGAGGATCGGCCCGTCGGGGACGGGCAGCTCCACCGGATGGAGCACGAACGGCCGCGTCTGCGGCCCGCCGAGCCCGCCGTGGAAGGAGATCAGCTCCTCGAAGGCGCACCCCTCCTCGAGCTCGGGGTCGTAGAAGCTGCCGACCATGATGTCGGCCACGTGCGTGAAGCCGTCCGTCCGGAGCAGGTGCTGGGCGGCGGTCGGCGAGAACCGGGCGAGCGGATCCTCGCCCTCGATGCGGTCGTCCGCGAGGTAGTGCGCTCCGTCCGCGCCGAGCGCGACGGCGCCGTGCGCGGAGGAGCGGACGAGGAGCCAGCCGACGTGCGGGTGCGAGCGCAGCGCCGGGACCAGCGCGGGATGGCGTTCCTCGATCTCCTCGAGGGTGAGGCGCCGCTGCTCCTCCATCAGGTAGACGAGCCCGAGGTTCCCCGAGCCGAGCACGACGACATCCCGGTCCGAGACGTCGTTCTTCGCCTTCTTCGCCTTCTTGCCCGTGGCCTCCGAAACCGCGTGCCCGACCATCGAGCTCTGCTCGTCGCCGCCGGCGATGCCCGAGACGGCACCGCGCGAGAGGGAGCGCTCGACGAGCTCGTCGAGGCCGTAGCCGTTCCGCTGCTTGAACGTCGCACCCTGCGTCTGGCCGTGGTCGGAGAGGACGACGATCTCGTAGGGCCGCGGTGCATACGGGCGGGCGCGCTCGATCTGGCCGAAGTGGTCGTCGAGCTTGCGCAGCGCCTCGAGGGTGTCGGCCCGCTCGAGGCCCGAGTGGTGCGCCACCTCGTCGTAGCTCGAGAACGTGGCGTAGACGGCTGGGCGGCCGCGCATCATGTCCGTGAGCACACCCGAGACGATCAGGTCGCGGACGAAGACGCAGAGCGCGCCGCGCATCAACGGGTAGATGCCGCCGCGGTGACCGCGCGGGTGCACGTCGCGTCGCTTCGCCCGCAACGCGGCCGACCACTCGAGCATCACCTCCCAGACGAACAGCACGAGCGTGCGGGTCACGTTGTCGCCGTTGGCGAGGAAGGCGCGATAGCCGGGATTTGACTTCTTCTCCTCCTCCATGCGACTGACGGTGAGGATCACCTCGTCGGCCTCGCCGGAGAGCAGGTTGCCGCGGCTCGCGCCGCCGTCGACGAGCAGGCCGATCCCGGTCGCGTGCCGGCGCTCGATCTCCGCGCAGTCGGGCGGCGCCGAGCAGGTCATCAGCGTGCCGGTCTCCTTCTCCACCCACCGAAAGGCGGAGATGTCCTCGTTGGAGCCGAGCAGGATGCCGGCCTGGCTCGCCCCGGTCTGGGAGGAGAGGTCGGTCTCCCACTCGGTCAGCGCATGGGAGTGCTCCGTCAGCCAGCGCGCCATGTTGGGCGCATTGCCGTCGCGCATCGCGCGTCGCAGAACGGGGAGCGCGAGACCGTCGATCTCGAGGAAGACGATGCCCGGGACGTCGGTCTGGGCGATGATCCCCTGCCGGCGGGCGATCCGCTGCGCGAGGCGAATCGAATACGTGTCGTCGTCGGTGCCCAGGACGACGGCGAGCACGACGCTGACGGCGGCGACGATGAGCGCGGCCAGCAGCGCCCAGCCGAAGTTGTCGACCTCGAGCACCCCGTCGGTCACGGCGTCGGCGATGAGCAGCATCGCGGCGTCGGCGATCAGCACCAGCAGGAAGCCGAGCACGAGGGTCAGCGGCAGCCGCAGCGCGGCGAGCACGGGCGGGATGACCGCGTTCAGCACCGAGATGATCGCCGCGATCAGCAGCGCGCCCCAGAAGTCGTCGATGTGGACGCCGGGCAGGATCCACGCGGCGACCACCAGGGCCACCGCCGTGGCCAGCCAGGAGACAACGAGGCGGGCAGGCCGCAGGCGTGGGCGTTGGGGCTTCCAGGCCGTGGACTGACCGTACGCGGGTGCCTGCTCGCTAGCCATCGGGCTTCCCTTCGTCGTCGCTCGTGGGCACGTCCTCCTCGGCGTCACGATGCCGGTGGAGCAGGCTGCGGCCGGATTCGGCGCGCTCGGCGTGCTTGGCCGCCCTCTTCTCGGCCCGCTGTTCCTTCTGCTCGGCGACCTTGACCTTCGCGTCGGTGTACGACTGGCCGACCAGCTGCTTGCCCCCCTTCCAGCCGAAGACGACCACGACGAGGACGATCGCGACGACGGCGTTCCAGGCGGTCGTGATCAGCTGCTGCGCGGTGGAGTAGTCGATCGCCGTCGTCCTCGGCACGTCGCAACACGTGTTGAGAGCGAGCGCGTTCGTGGCCTGCGTGATCCCGACGGCGCCGGGAGTGAACGAGACGACGTTCGCGAGGGAGCCCGAGCCGGTGACCCACATGATCGACTCGAAGGTGACCGGGATGGCGAAAGCGGCGAGGAAGATCCCGATCACGGCGAGCTTGCAGAGCCAGGAGAGGAACGAGGGCAGGAACGCGCGCGTGAAGTACTCCCTGGGGCGCGTGAGGATCACGCTGCCCTGCTTGGCCTGCTCCCAGAGCTTCTTCACCTGCTTCCAGAAGACGCGGCCCACGATCACGACCAGCACGACGGCGCCGACAGCGATCGCGACGGAGAGCTACCGGGTGCTGCGTGAGGTTGCCCAGGTTCGCGTCGAACGACCCCGGCACGGAGAGGAAGAGGTAGAGGTAGACGAACGTGCCCGCCACGGTGAAGAAGATCTTCTGTACGAGGTACGCGGCGATCGACCCGGCGAACTTCAGGGGCGGAATGATCGCCACGAACATGATCAGCGTCACGAACGTGCCGATGTTCGCCGGCAGGAAGTTGTTCATCGAGACGCCGACGGCGTACGCGGTCACGATCGGCCAGAGCTCGACCTGGCCCGGATAGGCGGCGCGCAGGATGCCGTAGTAGGAGAGACCCGCGAAAAACGTCTGGCCGGTCTGGAACACGAGCGCCGGCGACGATGTAGCCGACGGGGACGGCCTTGATCTGGTCCCAGAGCTCCGTGAGCCAGCCCCAGACGTCGACCCCGAGCAGATGAATGACCACGAGCGCGACGGCGGTCCCGACGAGCCAGCCCGCGACCTTGAGCAGCCGTCTGCGGCGCGACGGGTCGTGGAACGGCAGGACCGGGGAAGGCGCTTGGAGTGTCTGTTCGGTCAGTTCGGCCTCGTCGTGGCTAACGCAGGATCACCTTCGCGGGCGGCGCCGGCGGGCGCATCATCCCATGCGGACGACGCGCGCGAGCCGGCCCTGTGAGAGGGTTCACGGCCGATGAGCGAGCCCGCACCAGCAGCAGCCGCGGTGCCTGCGAGGGAGGCGCCGGTCTCGTCTGCCCCGGCGCGGTCGGGGCTCGTCCTCGTCTCGCTGATCCTCGTCGCGGCCGTCGCGAACCTGAACCTCTCGGTGGCCAACGTCGCCCTCCCCGAGATCGGGGAGGCGTTCGACTCGTCGCAGACGACGCTGAACCTGATCGCGGTCGGGTACTCCCTGGGGCTCGCAGCGTCGGTGCTCTGGCTCGGGGCGCTCGGCGACCGCTACGGCCGCAAGCTGATGCTGATCCTCGGCATGGTGCTCTCGGTGCCGGCCTGCCTGCTCGCGGCCTACGCGCCTTCGGACGAGGTGCTGTTCGTCGCGCGCGTCGTGGGCGGCATCTCCGCCGGAATGGCCTACCCGACGACGCTGGCCTTGATCACGGCGCTGTGGGCAGGGCAGCCGCGGACGAAGTCGATCGCCTTGTGGTCGGCCGTCGGTGGCGGCATCGCCGCTCTCGGCCCGCTCATCGCCGGCGTGCTGCTGGAGTACTTCTGGTGGGGCTCGGTGTTCCTCGTCACGCTCCCACTCGTGGGAGTCGCGCTGCTGATGGCGATCGTGTTCGTCCCGAGCCACGTGAACGAGACCGCCGATCCCGTCGACAACCTCGGGGGAATTCTCTCGGTGCTGCTCGTCGGCGCTCTGGTGCTCGGGATCAACTTCGCACCCGTGCCCAACGAGGGAGCGCTCGCCATCGGGCTGCTCGTGATCGCGGCCGCTGCGACGGTCGCGTTCGTCATCCGCCAGCGCCGTGCGCGAAACCCGCTCTACGACCTGAAGGTGGCCGCACGCCGCACGTTCTGGGTCGCGGCGTGCGCCGGCATCATCGTGTTCGGCTCGCTGATGGCCGCGGCATTCGTCAGCCAGCAGTACCTGCAGAACGTGCTCGGCTACTCGACCGTCGAAGCGGGGGCCTCGATCCTGCCCGCGGTCGTCTTCATGGTTCTCGTCGCGCCTCGCTCGGCCAAGCTCGTCGGAGCGCGCGGCGCACGGTTCACGCTGCTCTTCGGGTACGTCTTTCTCCTCCTCGCGTTCCTCTGGATGCTGCTGTTCTGGAAGGAGGACGTCTCCTACTGGGAGGTCGCTCTCGCCTATGCCTTCATCGGCATCGGCGTCGGCCTCGCCGGCACCCCTGCCTCCCACTCGCTGACCGGGTCGGTTCCGGTCGAACGGGCGGGCATGGCCTCGGGAACCGCCGACCTTCAGCGCGACCTCGGCGGCGCACTGCTCACGTCCGTGTTCGGCGCGCTGCTCGCGGCAGGCTACTCCTCGGCGATGGGT
Source organism: uncultured Actinomycetes bacterium (assembly GCA_963708005.1). GTDB lineage: Bacteria > Actinomycetota > Thermoleophilia > Gaiellales > Gaiellaceae > Gaiella. Next base: position 50,434 of record CAVPRY010000006.1, read on the forward strand.
GCTGCGATTACGTCCTCGCCGGAAGGGTCAGAAGGTCACGGAGAGCACCCAGAGCCAGCTTCAGCTCTCGTTCGCGAGCGCCGAAGACCTGGCCGAGCAGCACCCGAGGTACGCCAGTCAGATCACGGCCGCGGCGAAGGAGTCGTTCCTCCAGGGTGACGACTGGGCCTACACGGCAGGCATCGTGGCGATCCTGATCGGTGCGGCACTCGTGTTCTTCCGCTTCCCCCGCAAAGACGAGGAGGAGATGCTGCTCGACCGGTACCGCGTGGAGGACAACCCAGCATGACTAGAGCCAACGGTTAGGAGGCGGAGAGATGAGCGACACCGAGCAGAGCCGGGAGGGGACGGCCGCGCGAGAGGCGACCATGCGCGACCACCTTCTCTCCCTCGAATTCGGTCAATGGGACTTCGACGATCCGCAGCACGAATGGCGACGGCTGTTCTCGGAGCTGCTCGGCACGTTCTTCCTCGTGCTCGTCGGAGCGGGCGGTGCGGTGGTCGGCGCTCAGGCCGACGGTGCGATCAGCCGCGCCGCCGCAGTCACCGCGCCGGGCCTGATGGTGATGGCGATCATCCTGTTCATGGGCGCCGTCTCGGGCGCGCACCTCAACCCGGCGGTCAGCGTCGCGTTCGCGGCCCGCGGCGACTTCCCCTGGCGCCGCGTGCCCGGCTACATCGTCGTCCAGCTCATGGGCGCCACCTTCGCGTGCCTCGTCCTGTGGGCCATCGTCGGCAAGCTCGGCGGGCTCGGAGCAACCGAACCGGGAGCCGGAATCAGCGATTTCGACGCGATGCTGATGGAGCTCGTGCTCACCGTCGGCCTCGTGAGCACGATCCTCGGCACCGCCTCGGGAGCACAGAACGTCGGCACGTTCGGCGCGCTCGGGGTCGGCGGCTACATCATCCTGGCCGGGCTCTGGTCGAGCCCGATCAGCGGCGCGTCGATGAACCCGGCGCGATCGTTCGGCCCGGATCTGGCGAACTGGGATTTCTCGAACTACTGGGTGTATCTCGTGGGGCCGCTCGCGGGGGCGCTGATCGCCGTCGGCTTCGCCTGGGTGCTCCGCGGGCCGGGCGGCGGGAAGAGCGGCGCCGCGGCGGGACAGGGGCGCCTTGGCCCTCTGCGCACGACCGCCGACCAGGAGTAGCGGAGCGGCTAGTGGTGGAAGCCGGCCGTGCCGGTGTCGTGCACCGGCGCGGCCTGCTTCTCCAGGCGCGGGAGCTGCCGCTTCAGGTCGGCGACGAGAAGGCCGGCCATGTCGTGGCTGAAACCAAGCTTGACGACGACCCGCAGTGCCGCGAGATCCTCACGGTTCTTCGGGAACGTGTAGGCGGGGAGCAGCCAGCCGCGCTCGCGAAGGGCGTTCGAGACGTCGAAGACCGTGTAGTTCTCGATCGCGTCGGCGAGCTTGAAGGCGAACACCGGCAGCTCGTCGCCCTTCGTGAGCAGCTCGAACGGACCGAGCGCGGCGATCTCCGCCGCCAGGCGGGTGGCGACGTCGCGGGAGTAGCCCTGCACCTTCCGGTATCCGGCAAGCCCGAGCCGCAGAAAGGTGTAGTACTGCGCGACGACCTGGGCGCCTGGACGCGAGAAGTTGAGCGCGAAGGTCGGCATGTCGTCGCCGAGGTAGTTGACCCAGAAGACGAGGTCGGGCGGCAGGGCGTCCGCGTCCCGCCACACGATCCAGCCGACGCCCGGGTAGACGAGCCCGTACTTGTGCCCCGACGCGTTGATCGACGCCACGCGGGGCAGCCGGAAGTCCCACTCCAGGTCGGGGTCGAGAAACGGCGCGATGAAGGCACCTGAGGCCCCGTCGACGTGGACCGGGATGTCGAGCCCGGTCGTGGACTCGAGCTCGTCGAGCGCAGCGCAGATCTCGCCCACCGGCTCGTAGGAGCCGTCGAAGGTCGAGCCGAGGATCGCGACCACGCCGATCGTGTTCTCGTCGCAGAGCCCTACCGCCTCCTCGGCCGAGAGATGGAAACGATCGCCCTCCATGGGCACGAGGCGCATCTCGACGTCCCAGTAGTTGGCGAACTTCTCCCAGCAGACCTGGACGTTGATGCCCATCACGAGGTTGGGTCTGTCGGCCGGTTTGCCCTCCGCCCGGCGCCGCTGCTGCCAGCGGCGCTTGAGCGCGAGGCCGCCGAGCATTGCCGCCTCGCTCGAGCCTGTGGTTGAGCACCCGGTTGCCTGATCGGCGTCGGGCGCGTGCCACAGGTGGCCCAGGATGTCGACGCAGCGCAGCTCGAGCTCGGCCGTCTGCGGGTACTCGTCCTTGTCGATCATGTTCTTGTCGAGGCACTCGGCCATCAGCCTGTCGGCCTGAGGCTCCATCCAGGTGGTGACGAACGTGGCCAGGTTCATGCGCGCGTTGCCGTCGAGCATCAGCTCGTCGTGCACGATCTGGTACGCGACGTCCGGGGGAAGCTCGCCGTCGGGGAGCCGGTGACGCGGGATGGCGCCGGCCTCCAGCGTGAAGATCGGCGCCAGGGCGACATCGCGGTTCGAGCGTGTCGGGCCGGCGGGATGCTTCAGCGCCATGCGTCTATCCTGCCGCGGTCGCCTGTCCGGTGGGATGGTCGAGGTGAAGGCGTGTCACGGGCGGGTCGGCGACGGCGACCGTGGAAGTGACGGACAGGTCGCCGCCGACGTGGAGCAGCTCCCCCGAGTCGAGCGGCCTCCACCCCGGGCAGTCGTCGAGCGGCTCGCTCGCGACGACGACAGACGGGTGGTCGGCGAGATGCGGGACGTGGACGCGCAGCTGGTTGCTCACGTGGTGGAGCCCTCGATCACCGGGGCGTCCGCCCGCCTCCCGCTCGAGTACGAACAGCCGGTGTGTCTCGGGGTACCGGAAGGCCCACAGCTCGTCCTCCGTGGCGAGGATGCAGTTGATCGAGTAGACAGGCAACTCCTCGGCGATCCAGCGCGCCGCGGCGGTGATGCCTGCGCCGACATCTCCGTCGTGGAGCCGTGTCTCTCTCGTGACGAGCGCGAAGTACCGCTCGGAGTCCGTTTGCCCCTGGACGAGCGCGGCGTCCTCGCCCAGCTCGGCTTCGAGCTTCTCGAGGTCTCCGATGACACCGTTGTGGGCGAAGACGCGGTCGTCCATGGCAAACGGGTGCGTGTTCTCCACCGTGTGCTCACCCGTCGTCGCGTACCGGATGTGCGAGACAAAGGTGTGCGAGCTGACGTGCCTTGCCTCGCGCGCGAACGCCGCGTCCTCGAAAGCCGACAGCGGCTCCTTGTCGAGCACGGGCCGGCCGTCGGGGTCGAAGAAGCCCAAGCCCGTCCCGTCGGGATTGCGGCGGCTCTGGGCAACGAGGCTGTCGGGCGCCTCGAGCAGCCAGAAGCTCGCATGACCGCGATGCGGCGAGACGTTGAGCGCGAACAACCGGCACATGGGTTAGGAAGTAGTCACGACGCCGTCGCAGGAACTCGCCTGCGCAAAGGCGTCGTTCAGCTCCTGCCCCGCGTCCAGGTTCTGGAGGCTCTGGAGCGTGGTCGTCAGCTCCGTTCCCATGGTCACGAGCGTGGCGCTGACGACCGAGACCGCGCTCAACACGCCGCTCACCCCGGAGGCGTCGTCCACCGCGCCCTCGATCGTCTCCACGTTGCTGTTCAGCTCGTCGCCGAGCTGGTCGACAGAGTCCTTCGCGTCCTGGCCTGCTTCGGTATCTGGCTTGCCGAGGCCCTTCACGTCGTCGACGAAGGTCTCGGTGGCGCCCTTGGCATCGTCGACGGCACTCTGCAGTCCGTCCTCGGTGACGTTACCCGCCTTGAGGGTCTGCGTGATTCCCGAGATCGAGTCCTTCCACGTCGTGATCGCCGAGCAGAGACCATCCGCCCACTCGGTCGTGGTGGTGGTGTCGTCGCTTCCCCCGCAGCCGGCTGCGAGCAGGGCGGCGGCGAGCACCAGGGCGACGGCGGCGATGCGCATGCGCGTCATGAGGAGGTCCTTTCGAGGGGGTCTCGGGTGACGACGACGTGCAAAACGGGGATGGCGTAGCGGGCACGGGCGGCGTCCACGACGCCCTGCTCGAGCCAGTTCGCCCGATCGTCCGGATCGGTGACGAAGACGACCTCGTCGGCGGCGAACTGGCGGAGGGCGTCGTCGGCCGCCTGGATCGGCTCGTCAGCACCGGTCTCGCCACGCGCCTGAATCCCGGCTGCCGCCAGAGACGCCACTGTCTCGTCCAGATGCCGCTGTGCCTCGACCTGGCGCTTGTCGTCGTCCGTCCAGCGTGCGAGCCACGAGCCGAGCGCCGGTGCGACCACCAGCACCTCCACGCTGCGTCCCGCGGCATGGGCGCGGAGATCGTCGGCGAAGCCGGGGCTCGTGCAGCTCTCGTCGGCGATGACGAGCACGCGATGGGTTCGGGAGGCTCTGTCGGCGACGGGCCGGGCGGCGTCGCCGGTCGGCGGCGCTGCCGAGAGGGGAGGTTGGCGGTGCCGCTTCCCCACGAGCCGCAAGACGAGTGCCGCGAGGACGAGCGCCGAGATCCCCACGAGGATCCAGGCCCAGAGCCCGACCGACGCAGCCAGGGCGAGAACGAAGAGCGTGCCGAGGATCACCGCGACGATCGGGATCGCGGCGAGCTCGACGCGCGTCGTGTCGTCCTTCATGACGCAACCCTAGAACGGTCGAACGGTGCCGCGCGTCATCCAGTTCGGACGAATCGGCCCAGACGGCAGCGGCTCAGCGTGCCTCGAAGGCTGCAACGGCCGCGCGCACCGTGGGAAAGAAACGATCGGCTCCGATCTGTGCCAGGAGGCCGGTCTGGTCGAAGATCTCCCGCTGCCGACCCTTCAGGCGCGCGAAGCAGAGCGTGACGCCGCGCGCGGCGAGCTCCCGCTGCAGCTGCGCCAGCGCGTCGACGGCGGTGGCGTCGACGTACGTCCACGCCTCGGCGTTGACCACGAGCCACTCCGGCAGAGGCTCGGTCGCTTCCACGAGTGCCAGCACCCGCTGGCGGAAGTACTCGGCGTTGACGAAGAACAGGGCCGCATCGAAGCGGTAGACGACGAGCCCCGGCACGACTTCGGCCTCGTCCCAGCGCTCGACGTCGTGGTAGCCGTCGACGTCCGGAACTTTGCCGAGCACCGCGTCGTGCGGACGCGCGGCACGGTAGAGGAAGACCCCGATCGAGAGGGCAATCGCGATGGCGACGCCGCCCAGGACGCCGAAGACGAGCACGCCGAGCAGCGCGGAGAGCGCAAGCCCGACCTCGGCCTCGCGCACGTGCCGCAGGCGCCAGATCGAGCCGAGGTCGATCAGCCCGAGGGCAGCGACGACGATGATCACGCCCAGCGCGCACTTCGGCAGCGGCTCGATCAGCGGCATCGCCACGAGCAGGAACACGCCGACCACGACGGCCGCGACGAGCACCGCAGCCTGCGACCGCGCCCCGGTCGCGTCGTTGACGGCGGAGCGGGAGTTGCTCGACGACACGGGAAACGCGCTGGAAAGCCCGCCGAGCACATTCGCCGTGCCGAGGGCGGTCAACTCTCGGTTCGGGTCGACCGGGTAGCCGTGCTTCTGGCCCAGATTGCGGACGGTGGCCACGGTGTCCGCGAACGCGACGAGCGCGAAGGCCGCTGCCGGCAGGAGCAAGTCGACGAAGTCCTGGACGGACACGTCGGGTATGCCGAGGGACGGGAGGCCGCCCTCGACGGTGCCCACGACGGCGATGTCGTGGCTCGGCAGGTCGATCACCGCAGCGACGAGGAGACCGGCCACGAGGACCACGAGAGCCGCGGGCACCACCGGCACGAACCGTCTGACCGTGAGCCCGAGCGCGAGCAGAACGGCGCTGAGCACCACCGTCGGGCCGTTCGCGTCACCCGTCTCGCGGACGATCTCCCCGAGGATGGCGAAGAAGTCGGTGGCCTTGACGCTGATCCCCAGGAGCTTCGCCAGCTGCGACGCGATCACCGTCAGCGCGACGCCGTTGATGTAGCCGAGCAGCACCGGCTTGCCGAAGAAGTCGGCCACGAAGCCCAGCCGGAGTGCGCCGGCGAGGAAGAGAAGCCCCCCCATGGCGAGCGCGAGCCCGGCGGCGAGCGCGACGTAGCGGGCCGGGTCGACCTCGCCCCCTTCGCGGGCGAGCGGGGCGATCGTAACGGCGGTCAGCGCCGCCAGCGTCGCGTCGGGCCCGATCACGTGCTGCCGCGACGAGGCGAGCAAGCCGTAGGCCGCCAGCGGCAGGAACGTCGCATAGAGACCGAAGACCACGGGGACACCGGCGAGCTCCGCCATCGCCAGGCCGGACGGAACGGCGACCACCCCGACGGTGAGACCCGCTGCGAGGTCGAAGCGGAGCCAGGCGAGGTCGTACGCGCGCAGCGTGGCGACACCCGGTCGCCACCCCGGCGAGCGAGTGCGGCACGAGCGAGCGTGGCGTAGCCGACGAGGCTGGAGACGTATCGCTTCCCAGCGATGCGCGATGTTCTCATCCAGCGCGGCCCACGACGCGACCACCGTCGAGGGTGACGATCTCGTCGACCAGGTCGAGGCCCTCGGGACGGTGCGTGATGAGCAGGATCGTGCGCTCACCCGCGGCGCCGAAGACGTCTCGCACGAGCTCTTCCGCCGTGGCCGGGTCGAGATGCGCCGTCGGCTCGTCGAGCACGAGCACGGGCGCGTCGGCGAGGAGCGCCCGGGCAATCGTGAGCCGCTGCCGCTGACCGCCGGACAGCCGCGCCCCCTCCTCTCCCACCAGTGTGTCCAGCCCCTCGGGGAGCGAGGCGACCCAGTCGCGCAGGCGCGCCCGTTCGAGCGCCTCCTCCAGGTCGGCGACGGAAGCCGCCGGACGTGCCAGGCGGAGGTTCTCGCGGATCGTCGAGTCGAAGACGTGCGCCTCCTGCCCGGCGAGCGCGAACATTCCGCGCACGTCCTCCTGGCGGTACTCGCGTACGTCCCGCCCAGCGATCGTGACGCGACCGGACTCCGGATCGAGGAAGCGAAGCAGGAGATTCGTGACGGTGCTCTTGCCCGCACCGCTGGGCCCAACGAGCGCGACGCGCCGGCCGGGCACGAGTCGAAGGTCGACGTCGGTCAGCGCGGTTTCAGCCTCCGACGGGTAGCGCGCCGTCACGCCCTCCAGCGCGACGATCGCGGTCGACTGCGGAGGGCCGAGCGGCACGGGCGGGTCCTGCACGGCGGGCTCGCGCTCGGTCAGCTCGAGCACCCGCCGGGCGGCGGCCAGGGTCGCCAGGGAGCTCCCGTGCGACGCCCGGCAGCGGCGCCACCGCCTCGAAGGACGAGAGCGCGAGCAGTGCGAGCGTCGCAACCAGGACGCGGTCGAGCGTGACCGCGTGGTTCGCCGAGACCGCAACCGCGAGTACCCCGACGACGGTCGCGCCCGCGACAACGATCGTGAGCGCCTCGCCCAGGCCCGCCACGAGCGCGTCTCGGCGGCTGAGGCGGGTGAGCTCGGCGTCGAGTGTTCGCACGCGCTCGAGCGTCGCCTCCTCCCGCCCGCAGACGACGAGCTCGGGCGCGCCGCGCAGGAGCTCCACGAGCTCCGCCGTCAGCTCGGCGCGAGCTCCAGCCTGACGGCGCCCCGCTGCGCGCGACAGCGCGCCCGCGAGCATGGGCACGGCAGCTCCCGCGACCAGCAGCCCCAGCGCCAGCACCGCCGCCGCGACGGGCAGGAACGCCGCCGTCACGCCGACGCACGCAGCACCGACCGCCAGCGCGACAAGAGGCGGATTGAGGCCCCGGAGGTAAAGGCCCTGGAGCGCGTCGACGTCGCCCACCATCCGCGTCAGCAGGTCGCCCCGCCGGTAGCCCTCCAGCTGGGCAGGCGCGAGCGGCTCGATCCGCTGGTAGAAGCGGGTGCGAATCTCTCGGAGGGCACGCAGGGCGAGGTCGTGTGAGAACAGGCGGTCGAGGTAGCGCACGATCGGCCGACCCAGCCCGAAGAAGCGAACGGCGACGATCGCAGTCGTCAGCGCGAGAATCGGCGGCCGCTCGGCGGCGCGGGAGATGAGGTAGCCCGCCGTCGTCATCAGCGCGATCCCGAAGACCACGGCGAGCGCGGCCAGGAAGACCGACAGGGCGAGCCGCCAGACGGGCACGTGCGCCAGGGCGAGCAGGCGGCGGAAGGTACTCGTCATGCGGCCTCCCTCGCCGGCTCGACGATCCGGCCCCGGTCGAGCCGGACGACCCGGTCTGCCTGCGCTGCGAGCTCCGGCCGGTGGGCGATCAGCAGTACCGTGCGCCCGCGACGGAGGCGATCGATCGCCTGACCGATCGCGGCGGCGGCTGCGGGATCGAGGTCCGCCGTCGGCTCGTCGAGGATCACGAGCGAGGCGTCGCGGAGAAACGCGCGGGCCAGCGCGAGCCGCCGCCGCTGGCCGACCGACAACCCGCGGTCCCCCTCGCCCACGAGCGTCTCGTAGCCGCGCGGCAGCTCGCGGACGAACCGATCCGCTCCGGCAAGCTCGGCAGCGGCGCGCACCCTGTCGTCCGCGGCCGCGGGATCGGTCAGGCGAATGTTGTCGGCGATCGTGCCGCGAACGAGCGTCGGGCGCTGCGGCACCCACGCGATGTGCGCTCGCCATCCGGTCGCGTCGCAGGCGGCGAGATCGGTGGAGCCGGCCAGCACCCGGCCGCCGGTCGGACCGGCCAGACGGAGGAGCAGCGAGGCGATCGTGCTCTTGCCGGCACCGCTCGGCCCGACGAGCGCGACCGTCTCACCGGGTGCGAGCTCGAGGTCGACACCATCCAGCACGAGCACGTCGCGCGACGGGTACCTGAAGGACACGCCCTCGAGCCGCACCGACGCCGTCGCGAGGGCTCGGTGGCCTGCAGCTGCCCGCTGGGAGCTGCCGGTGCTTCGTCGACGAGGTCGAGCAGACGCCCGGAGACGGCGAGCCCGTCCGCGCTGGCGTGAAACTGTGCCGCGAGATTGCGCAATGGCAGATACAGCTCCGGCGCGAGCACGAGCACCGTCAGCGCCGACTCGAACCCGATGTGGCCGTTGACGAGCCGGACGCCCACGGTCACCGCGACGAGCGCGATCCCGAGGGTCGCGGCGAGCTCGAGCACCGCACCGGAGAGAAACGCGATCCGCAGGGTGCCCATCGTCGCGCGGCGGTAGGCGTCGCCCACCTCGGCGATCTGCTCGGTCTGCGCCTTCCCGCGGTTGAAGGCGCGCAGCGTGGGCAGACCGCGCACGACGTCGAGGAAGTGCGTGGCGAGGAGCGCAAGCGCCTGCCACCGTTCGCGGGCCCGGCGTGCCGTGTATCTCCCGACGAGCCACATGAAGACCGGGATCAGCGGCAGTGTCACGAGCATCAACAGCGCCGACAGCGGATCGATCGCCGCGACGAGCACGAGCACCGCGAGCGGTACGAGCACGGCAAGGACGACCTGCGGGAGGTAGCGGGAGAACGTCGTCTCGAGGGCATCGACGCCCGAGACGGCCGCGGTCGCCACCTCGGCGCTCTCGGCACCGTCCATCGCGGCCGGCTGGTCGCGCAGGCGGCGCCCGACGAGGTCGAGCCGGAGCTGCGAGATCACCGTGGTCGCCGCGCGACGTCCCACGACCTCGAATCCCCAAGCCACGCCGCCGCGCCCCACAGCGGCCACGACCAGGAGGACGAGCGGCACGGTCACGTCCGCGAGCGACGCGCCGGAGAAGCTTCGTGCGGCGACTCGCGCGAGCAGGATCGCCTGCAGCAGCACGAGGAGCGCCGCCACGAGACCGAGTGCGGAGTCGGCGACCAGTGCCGAACGCACGGCTCGCCCACGGCGCAGGAGGCGCGGGTCGACCACCCGCACGACGCTACTCGGTCTTCGCGCCCAGCAGGTCGAGCGGATTCGAAACCGGCTCGGCCTTCCCGAGCCGCGCCCGGAACACGTGGTAGCGTCCAGCCCTGGTAGACCAGGATGACGGGCACCAGAACGAGCGCAAAGATGCTCATCACGGTCAGCGTGTAGTGGCTCGACGAGGCGTTGGTCGTCGTCAAGCTGTCGGCGAAGTTCGTCGACGAGACCATTACGCGCGGGTACAGCTCCGTGAAGAGCGTGACAACCGCGAGGATGATCGTCGCACCGGTCGCGACGAAAGCAAGCCCCTCGCGGCGCCGGTGTGCGAGCACGACGGCGGCGACGGCGGCGATGGCGGCCAGGACGACGACGACGATCCCCGGGAACAGGTCCTTCTCGTTCCGGTCCATTCCGACAACGAGCGTCCAGATGAGGAAGGCGGCACCGACGAGCGCGGCCGGCACCGCGATGCGCACCGCCAAGCGAGCGGCACGAGCACGGAGGTCGCCCAGCGTCCGCAGCGCGAGGTAGACGGCGCCGTGGAGCGCGAACAGCAGCACGAACGCGATCCCGGCGAGGACGGTGTAGGCGGTGAAGAGATCCCAGAACGTCCCCGTGTACTCCAGGCTCGACGAGATCGGCACGCCGTGGAGAAGGCTCGACAGGGCGATCCCCCAGATCAGCGGGATCCCGACGGAGGCGATCGCGTTCACCCACGTCCACGTCCCGCGCCAGGCCGGGCTCTCCGCCTTGCCGCGCCACTCGAAGGAGACGACGCGTGTGATCAGCAGCAGGAGCAGCAGGAGGAGCGCGACATAGAAGCCCGAGAACATCGTCCCGTACCAGACGGGGAACGCCGCGAAGGTCGCAGCGCCGGCGATGACCAGCCACACCTCGTTGCCGTCCCAGACCGGCCCGATCGTCTGGATCATCGTGCGCCGGTCCGCCTCGGTGCGCCCGAGAATGGGCAACAGCATGCCGACGCCGAAATCGAAGCCCTCGGTCAGGAAGTACAGCGACCAGAACACGCAGAGGATCCAGAACCAGGCGGTCTGCATGGTCTAGTAGCTCGGCGCCGGCGCCGGCGCCCCTCCCTCGACATCGCCGCCGAGCTCCGGCGGGTCGAGTCGCGCATACCGGCGCATCAGCCAGAAGTCGACGACCGCGAGCGCCGCATAGAGCGCGACGAAGACGCCGAGGCTGAACGCGACCTTCGCCGTCGTCAAGGTCGGTGAGACGGCGTCGGCAGTCTTCTGGAGCTGCCACACGACCCACGGCTGTCTGCCGGTCTCGGTCAGCAGCCAGCCGCCGAAGCACGCGAGAAACGGGAAGGCAATTGCGGCGACAGCCGTGCGCTGGAACCACTTCGCCTGCGTGATGTCACGGCGCCAGAGCAGCCAGCCGCCCCAGAGCCCGACGAGCAACATCAGCCCTCCGAGGTAGGCCATCACGCGCATGCACCAGTAGGCGAGCTCGATCAGCGGCACGTAGTTCCCCGGCCCGAACTGCGCCGCCTCCTGCGCTTGATTCTGGTTGAGGCCCACGACCTTGCCGTCGAACGAGCCTGTCGCGAGGTAGGAGAGCAGGCCCGGGATCTCGATCGAGAAGCTCGGCGTCTGGTCGCTCTTCGTGAAGCCACCGATCTGGAAGATCGAGAACGAGGCCGGCTCCTCGGTGTCCCAGAGCGCCTCTGTCGCGGCGATCTTCATCGGCTGCGCGTTCGTCGTCTGGATCCCGAACGCGTTCCCCCACCACAGCTGAAACGCCGTCAACGGGATCATCAGGAGGATCGCCAGCTTGGCCGCCGAGCGGAAGACGTCGACGTTGCGGCCCCGCCGCAGATGCCACGCAGCGACGCCGAGCATCACGAAGCCGCCCGTCAGGCAGCCGGCCAGGATGACGTGGACGTACGCGAAGAACGCGAACTTCGAGAAGAAGATCGCCCCGATGTCGTTCGCCTGTGCCGTACCCGTCGACTTGTCGATGTCGTAACCGACGGGATGCTGCATCCACGAATTGGCGACGATGATGAAGTAGGCCGAGAGCCAGGTGCCCGCCCAGACGAGGTAGATCGTCAAGAGGTGCACCTTCGGCGAGAGGCGGTCGCGACCGAAGACCCACAGACCGATGAAGGTCGACTCGAGCATGAACGCGCCGAGCCCTTCGATCGCCAGCGGGGCGCCGAACACGTCGCCGACGTACTTCGAGAACGCCGACCAGTTCATCCCGAACTCGAATTCCTGCACGAGGCCCGTCGCGGTCCCGATCGCGAAGTTGATCAGGAAGAGCACACCGAAGAACCGCACCAGGCGCTCCCACTTCTCGTCCTTCGTGCGGTAGTACATCGTCTGCATGATCGCGAGGAGCGGCGCGAGCCCCAGCGTCAGCGGGACGAAGGTGAAGTGGAACAGCGTTGTCGTCGCGAACTGCCAGCGCGACAGCGAGAGCGCGTCTGCGAGAAGCATGCTCATCGTGGCAGGTCGAATCTACAATCGAATCCGGTGGGGCACGTCATCCCGCCGGGGTGAAACACGCTCGCCCCATCGACGACCTCTCGCTCTTCTCTCGCCACTTCACTGACTCTCATATCCTCCGGCGCGAGTGCTGGAGCTACGCGTGTACGGAGAGTCGCAGGCGATGGCGGCTGTTGCCGATCGTCTCAACGCCTTGTCGGGCTCGCGTCATGTCAGCCTGACGGACACGGGACTCTCTGTGTCTGCCCGGGTCACTGCTGACATCCGCTCGGATGCCGCCGATACGGCGCTCGGGATCCTGGCAGAGCTCGGCGTGTCGGCCGACGACATCGTGCTGCTCCGGCTCGACACCATCGGCCCGGTCTCCGACGCGGCCGAGCCGATCGCCCTCGTCTGGGCGGACCTCCTCGGCCAGGCACGCGTCCGCGCGAGGGCGCGCGCCCGCTACCTCGTCTTCATGGCCGCTGCCGGAGTGATCGCCGCGTTCGGAGTGATCAACGACAACTCGATCCTGATCGTCGGCGCGATGGCCGTCAGTCCGGACTTGCTCCCCATCACGGCGGCCTGCACCGGCCTGGTCCTGCGGCGGTGGCGACTGGTCGGACGTGGGCTGGGGGCGCTGGCGGTCGGGCTCGGCGTGGCCGGCGCGACGGCCGCCGCAGTCAGCGGGTTCATGAACCTGTTCGACCTGCTGCCGAGCGGGTTCGCGCTGCAGGAGATTGAGATCCCCGCCGCGCAGACGCACGTCAATACGTCGACCATCCTCGTGGCCCTGGCCGCAGGCGTTGCCGGGATGTTGGCAGTGGAGACGCGGGCGAGCGCGGCCGTCGGGGTGGCGATTTCCGTGACCACGATCCCCGCGTCCGCCTTTCTCGGCGTGGCCGCAGGGATCGGAGAACTCGACAAGTCGCTGTCCGCGCTGGGCGTGCTCGGGGCGAACGTGGCCATGATGCTGGTCGGCGGCTCGGTCACGCTTGCGATTCAGCGGCTGCTGGCGCCACGGGCTCGACATCGGCCCCGACGAGGGATGCGCTTGAGCTGACCGGTTCCGAGATATCGTGCGACCGCCCTCACGCCCGCGATGTCGAGAAGGAGCGAGAGATGCCCACGGACACCCCGATGCAGCTCGGCATGGTCGGGCTCGGCCGGATGGGCGCCAATCTCGTGCGGCGCCTGCTGCGCGACGGGCACCACTGCGTCGGCTACGACGTGAACGCCGCGGCGGTCGAGGCACTGGAGTCGGAGGGTGCCGGATGGCGCAACGTCGCTCGCCGAGTTCGTGGCTCGAAGCTCGAGAGGCCGCGCACCGTGTGGGTGATGGTGCCCGCGGGGGAGATCACCGAACCGGACGATCGCGGCGCTCGCCGACGTGCTCGAGCCCGGCGACGTGATCGTCGACGGCGGGAACACGCACTACACCGACGACATCCGCCACGCCGCCGCGCTGAGCGAGAAGAGCATCCATCACGTGGACTGCGGCACGAGCGGCGGCGTGTGGGGCCTCGACCGCGGCTACTGCCTGATGATCGGCGGCGAGGACGCCGTCGTCGAGCGGCTGTCCCCGCTGTTCGCCTCCATCGCACCCGGCGTCGACAGCGCGCCGCGCACCCCCGGGCGCACCGGACCTCCCAGCGCCTCCGAGCACGGCTACTACCACTGCGGCCCGAACGGCGCGGGGCATTTCGTGAAGATGGTGCACAACGGGATCGAGTACGGCCTGATGGCCGCCTACGCCGAAGGGCTGAACGTGATCCGCAGCGCCGATGCCGGCACCCGCGCGCGCGACGCGGACGCCGAGACGAGCCCGCTCGAGCACCCGGAGCACTACCAGTACGAGATCGACACCACCGAGGTGGCCGAGGTGTGGCGACGGGGCAGCGTGGTCGGCTCGTGGCTGCTCGATCTGACGGCGCAGGCACTGTACGAATCGCCCGACCTGGAGGAGTTCACCGGTCGCGTCTCCGACTCGGGCGAGGGACGCTGGACTTCCATCGCCGCGATCGAGGAGGGGATTCCGACGCCCGTGCTCACGGCGGCGCTCCACTCCCGTTTCTCGTCGCGAGGCCTCGGCGACTTCGCGGACAAGACGCTCTCGGCGCTGCGCAAGCAGTTCGGCGGGCACGACGAGAAGCCCGCCTCGTGACAAATTGTCACAAGGCGGATGCAGGCGGTTCGGTCGCTGCAGAGCGGACCGTCGACGGGGCGATGCCCCACGCGCTCGTGATCGACCGGCCCGGCTCGAGCACGATCAGTCCGTCCCCGGAGCCGAAGGCGTTTGGCGGACAGGTCATCGGCTCGACGGCGAGGCTGCGCCGGTTGACGTCCGCGAGGGGATCGCCCGTGAAGAGCATCAGGTACGGGTAGGACTCGTCGACCCAGAGCGTGACGGTCCCGGCTTCGGGAGCCGCGAGCCTCACGCGAGCGAGACCGTCTGCGTCGCGCTCGAGATCGGTGAAGGCGTGGTCGAGCACCGTGGTGCCGATCGGCCGTGACCGGCGAAAGTCCCACTCCGTGCCGTCGACGGCTCTCTTGCCGATCGGAATGCCTCGGTCGTCGGAGTCGAGCACCGTCCGGGCTGGCACCGAGAGCAGGACCGAGTCGACGGTCGCGGTTCCCACAGTGAGGTACGGATGCGCTCCGGCTCCGTAGGGGCACGGCTCGGAGCCGGCGTTCGTCGCCGTCGTCTCCACGCGAAGGCCGTCCTCGGAGAGCGCGTACTCGAGGCCGAGCCGCAGCGTGAACGGGTAGCCGGGCTGAGGATGGAGCAGGTGCTCCAGCACGACCCGGTGCGGCTCACGCTCCGCGACGATCCAGCGGGCCCAGCGCACGAGCCCGTGGATCGCGTTCTGGCGCTCGGGCTCGTTCAGCGGGAGGCGGTGGGGACGACCGTCGAACTCGTAGCTCCCGCCCTGCACCCGATTCGGCCAGGGGATCAGCACCTGACCTCTGCCCGACGTGCACATCTCGTCGGCTCCGTAGCCGTCGAGGACGGGCCCGGCGCCGTCGGAGTACGCGCGCAGACCGCCGCCCACCTCCACGACCACCGCCCGCTGATCCTCGAACGCGATCTCGATCTGCTCGCCCGATGGCGCGATCGCCGGCGGGCCGGCGGTCACGCCAGCCGCTCGAGCAGGCGGTCGCCGACGCGGAGCGCGTTCGCCATCGCCGTCAGCGCCGGATTGACCGCACCGATCGAGGGGAAGAAGCTGGTGTCGACGACGTAGAGGTTGTCGAGCTCGTGCGCGCGGCAGTCGGTGTCCAGCACCGACGTGGCCGGGTCGGCGCCGAACCGGCAGGTGCCCGCCTGATGAGCGCAACCGGCAACCGGGATCTCGTTCTTCATGTACGCGAAGCGGTGGATCAGGTGGTCGGAGTCCATGTCCAGTTGCCCGAGGATCGACTTCAGCTTTGCGAGCAGCTGCTTCTTCGGCACCTCGTTCGTCGGCGTGTAGCTCAGCGTCAGCTTGCCGTCGCGGTCGACGGTGACCCGGTTGTCCGGCCTCGGTAGGTCCTCGGTCGAGAGCCAGAAGTCGATCGCGTGCCGTGCGATGCGCTCGAGCGTCCACTGCGGGGCCAGCTTCGTCTGTCGCGGCTTCTCGCCGCGGAACATCGGCGCCTGCGACTTGCCGACCATCTGGATGTTGCCGAGGGGGTAATCGTGTCCGTCACCGGCCAGGTAGAAGTCGTTGAGGCCGAGCGTCTTCTGGAAGATCGTCGGGTTCTCCTCCCGCGACAGCGCCAGCACTGCCTGGCTCGCGTGGAACATGTAGTTGCGACCGACCTGGTCGGAGCCGTTGGCGAGACCGCCCGGATGCTTGTCGGTCGCAGACTCGAGCAGCAGCTTCGCCGAGTTGGCGGCGCCGCACGAGACGACCACGACGTCTCCGGAGAATCTCTCCTCGGCGCCGTCGCGCTCGACCACGACCTCGGTCACGGCGGTGCCGGCGGCGTTCGTCTCGAGCCGGACTGCCTTCGTGTTCGTCAGCAGCGTCACGTTCGGGTGCTCGAGCGCAGGCCGGACGCCGTGCACCTCGGCGTCGGACTTGGCGTGGACGACGCAGGGAAAGCCGTCGCAGTTCATGCAGCGCACGCAGGCGCTGTACGGCATGTTCTCCTCGTCGAGCATCACGCCGCACGGCGCATGGAACGGCTGGTAGCCCGCAGCGGCGAGATCGTCCGAGAGCTGCTGGATCCGCGGCTCGTGGGACAGCGCCGGGAACGGGTACGGCGCGCTCGCCGGCGGCTCGGTCGGGTCCTCACCCCGGGCCCCGTGCACCTGGTAGAGGCGCTCTGCCTCGGTGTAGAAGGGCTCCAGCTCGTCGTAGGAGATCGGCCAGGCGGGCGAGACGCCGTCGTGGTGGCGGAGCTCGCCGAAGTCCTCCTGGCGCAGCCGGTACAGCGCCGCACCGTAGAGCTTGGTCGCGCCGCCGACGAAATAGTGCACCTGCGGCTGGAACGGCTTTCCCTTCGTGTCGTACCAGGTGTCCGGCGACACGTAACGGTTCTCGACGAACACGTCCTGCGCCAGCCAGTTCTGCGGCTCGCGCGGGAGCCAGTCGCCGCGTTCCAGCAGGAGGATCCGCTTGCCAGACGGAGCCAGGCGTCGCGCGAGGGTGCCGCCACCGGCGCCGGTCCCGACGATGATCACGTCGTAGGAGCTCATGCCAGCCCCGCAGATCCAGGATCGCGACAATCCCTAAGCGGCCGGTGGCGCGGCCGGCCGGTGGGAGTGTCCAGAGTCGGGAGGTTGACAGAGGGCGCCTCATCTCGTGAACTCCGGCAATCGCTCGGCGAGGATGATCCGCGCCGCGGCCTCGATCAGCGCCAGGTGCGAGAACGCCTGCGGGAAGTTGCCAAGGTGCCGGGCCGTCTCGGTCTCGTACTCCTCCGCGTAGAGCCCGAGCGGCGAGGCGATGCGGAGCAGGCGCTCCATCAGGTCGCTGGCGCCCTGCTCCTCGCCGACGATCGCCAGGGCCGAGACGAGCCAGAACGAGCAGATCAGGAACGTCCCCTCCTTGCCCGAGAGGCCGTCGTCGGTCTCGTCGGTGCGATAGCGGAGCACGAAGCCGTGCTCGGTCAGCTCGCTCGGCGATCGCGAGGACGGTCGCCCGCAGGCGCTCGTCGGAGCCCGGCAGGAAGCCGAAGAGCGCGGCCAGCAGGGTCGAGGCGTCGAGTGAGTCGGTCTCGTAGTGCTGGCGCAGCACGCCACGATCGCTGACGCCGTGCTCCAGGATGTCGGCCCGGATCTCGTCCGCGGTCGTGCTCCACTTCGCCGCCAGCTCGGTGTCGCCCCGGATCCCGGCCAGGGTCGCGGCCCGGTCGAGGGCGACCCAGCACATCAGCTTCGAAGAGACATAGTGCTGCGGCTTGCCGCGAGCCTCCCAGATCCCCTGGTCGGGATTGCGCCAGACGGCCGTGGCGCACTCGGCCTGTGACTGGACGATCGGCCACAGACGGCGCGGCAGGCGCTCGCTGCGTCGCGTGTGGAGCAGGATGGAGTCGAGCACGGCGCCGTACACGTCGTTCTGATGCTGGTTGAAGGCGCCGTTGCCGATCCGCACCGGACGGGCGCCCGCGTACCCGGTGAGGTGGTCGAGCGTGCTCTCCGTCAGATCGCGACGGCCGTCGATCCCGTACATGATCTGGAGGCCGCCGTCCTCCGTGGCCTCGAGATCGGCGACGAACTGCATGAACTCGTCGGCCTCCCAGTCGAGATTGAGCCAGTGGAGCGCCTGCAGCGTGAACGTGGTGTCTCGCATCCACGTGTAGCGGTAGTCCCAGTTGCGCTCGCCGCCGGGGGTCTCGGGCAGCGAGGTCGTGAGGGCCGCCACGGTTGCGCCCGTGGGCATGAACGTCAGGCCCTTGATCGCGAGCACCGACCGCTGGATCGCCACCTGCAGGCGGTGGTCGGGGATGCGAGCCCCCGCGAGCCAACGCCGCCAGTAGCGTGTGGTGGCAGCGATCAGCTTCTCGGCTTCGGCGAAGTCCTGTGGCGCCGTGAGCTGCTCGGCCCACGAGAGAGCGCAGTACGCGCGGTCACCCGTCTCGAGCGTGTGCCGCCCCCGCACCGAGTTGCCCTCGATACCCAGCGCGAGGTCCGACTGGAGGCGGATCGTCTGTCCGGCCCCGGTGGCGTCGGCGGCGCGGCGAGCGCCGTCCACGAGCGTCCAGGCTGCCGGCTCGCGCCCGTAGTCGAAGACCGGCTCGCAGACCAGCTCGACCTCCACTCGACCCTCGAGGCACTCGACGGTGCGTACGAGCATGTGGCCGGCGTCGTCGTCCGCCGGCGGTCTGGTGTGCGGCGTGACCCGGTCCTCGTGATCCCAGGGCCCGATCGTGAGGGCGTCGCGCACGAGCACCCAGCCGGCGGCGGTCTTCCAGGTCGTGACGAGGACGTTGGTCCCCGGTTCGTAGGCCCGCGAAGTGGGATGGCTCGTCCCGAACGGTCCAAACCGGAAAAAGCCCGCTTCGCGGTCGAGCAGGCAGCCGAACACGCTCGGCGCGTCGAAGCGCGGGACGCAGAGCCATTCGATCGCCCCGTCCGGCGCCAGCAGCGCGCCGGTGTGACAGTCGGAGAGAAAGGCGTAGTCCGCGATCGGCGGAAACGGCGACAGAGCGGTCACGCGCGGACGAGCGGAGTCTGCGGGGGCGGTGGCGCCGCTCATGACGCGACCCAGGGAGCGTGCCAGCGACCGTGACCCGCGAGCAGCGCGTTCGCCTCCTCCGGGCCCCACGAGCCGGGGGCGTAGGTGTGGACCGGCGGCGGCGAGTCGAGCAGCGGCTGCATGATCCGCCACGTCTCCTCGACGCCGTCCTGACGAGTGAAGCGCGTGCTGTCGCCGTCGAGCGCCGCCTCGAGCAGCACCTCGTACGGGGTCGGGCCCTCACCCCCCTGCTCGGCGAACTCCATGTCGAGCTCGATCGGCTCGGGGAACGCCGCGTCGGCACGGTGCGCGTCGACGACAAGCCGGATTCCCGGCGTGGGGTCGAGCTTGATCACGAGTTGGTTCGGGTCTGCGAGGTCTCGCATCGGCCGGAAGCCGAGCCGCGGAGGTCGCTTGAAGACCAGCCGTAGCTCGGTCTGGGTGACCGGCAGGCGCTTGCCGGTGCGGATGAAGAAGGGGACGCCGGCCCAGCGCCAGTTCTCGATCTCGAGCCGCAGGGCGGCGTAGGTCTCGGTGGTCGAGCCGGGGGCCACGCCGTCGACGGCCAGGTAGCCGTCGTGCTGACCGCGGACGTAGTGCGCCGGGTCCGCCTCGACGACCGAGCGGAAGAGGGCGACCTGCGCGTCCTTGACCGTGACCGGGTCGCCGCGCGCGGGCGCCTCCATCGCGGCGGCGGCGACGACCTGCATCAGGTGATTGACGACGACATCGCGAAGCGCCCCCACGGGGTCGTAGAAGTGGCCGCGGTCGTCGACCCCGAAGCTCTCGGCCATCGTGATCTGGACGCAAGAGACGTAGTTACGGCTCCAGATCGGCTCCAGCATCGTGTTCGCGAGACGGAGCGTGGTGATCTCCTGGAGTCCCATCTTCCCGAGGTAGTGGTCGATGCGGTACAGCTGGGACTCGTCGATGTATTCGTGGAGCTCGGCGGCGAGCTCTCTCGCGGACGCGAGGTCGTGACCGAACGGCTTCTCGACGACGACGCGAGCCGCTTCCGTCAGACCGGCCCCGGCGAGGCCCTTGACCACCGTGCCGAAGAGGGACGGTGGGACCTCCAGGTAGAAGACCGGTCGCCGTAGGCCGCCGATCGCCTTCGCCACACGCCCGTACGTTGCCTCGTCCGCGAAGTCGCCGTGGACGTAGGAGAAGCGGCTCGCCAGACGGTCGAAGACATCGTGATCGAGCTGCTCGCCGGTGCCGGCGATCGACTCGCGCGCCCGCGCGCGGAGCTGCTCGACCGTCCATTCGTCGAAGGCGACGCCGACGATCGGGCAGTCGAGCAGCCCGCGCCTCTCCAGCCGGTACAGCGACCGGAAGGTCATCACCTTGGCCAGGTCGCCGGTGATGCCGAAGACGACCAGGACGTCCGCGCGGCGCGATGTCGCGTCGGGGGTCGTCGTCGAGGCCTCGGCCGGGCTTTGGTCGAGGGTGGATGGTGGGCTCGCCGTCATTCCTGCCTCCTCGAATGCTGCTCAGACTCGATTCCGACGCCGACAGTATGCAAGGCGTCTTCGCGCCGTCATCGTCCGAATGGGACGACGCAGCCCTCTCGTCACTCCGCGTCGGTGCGCACCGTGATCCGGCCCGCGCGTTCGTGCGTGAAGCCCGCCCACGTCCAGTCCAGCATCGCCTTGGCGCGATCCTCGCCGGTGGACAGGAGCGCGAGATGGACGGACCCCCAGGCCAGCGCAGGCCATCTTGCCCTTCATCGTCCGTCCGCCGGCGAACTGGATCACCGCCGCACCGCGGCCGATCGTCGCCATCGTGCCCTTGTCGTGGTAGGCGAAAGGCTCGACCTTCTTCCCGGCGACCAGGCGTGCGATCGTCTCGCCCGCATGCTCCCCGCTCTGCAGAGCGACCGAGCCGAGCTGCGGCAGCGGGTGTTTCGCCTTGGTGTCGGTGATCCAGGCGATGTCGCCGACTGCGAACACCTCCGGATGCCCCGCGAGGCCGAGGCTCGGCTCGACGCCGATGCGACTTCCCTTCTGGAGCTCGACTCCGAGGGAGCGCGAGATTGGGCTCGCCTGCAGACCGGCGCCCCAGACGAGGGTGTGGGCCTCGAGGACGGACCCCGACTTGAGCGTGACGCGCGTCGGCGTGATCGAGGCCACGACGTCGCCGAGCAGGACCTCCACGCCACGCTCCTCGAGCGCCTTCTTCGCGTAGCGACGGAGGTTCGGCTTGAACATGCCGAACAGCTCCGGACCCGCCTCGACGAGGATGAGCCGGGCCTGCTCCTGCGGCAGCTGCCGGATAGTCCTCGGCGAAGTCGCCGCGGTAGAGCTCGGCCAGCGCGCCGGCGCTCTCGACGCCGGTCGGGCCCCCGCCCACGATCACCACGTTGAGGGCCCCGTCCTCCACGAGCGACGCGTCCCGGTCGGCGGCCTCCCATTGCCGCAGGACGTGCTCCTTCAGGCGCACGGCATCGGCCAGCGTGTACATCGGGAACGCGTGCTCTGCGGCTCCCTCCGTGCCGAAGAAGTTGACCTCTGCGCCGAGCGCGAGCACGAGGTAGTCGTACGCGATCGGGTCCAGCTCAGCGAACTGCACCGTGCGCCCGGCGAGGTCGATCCCGGTCACGGTGGCCTGGTGGAACGTGGTGTTCGGCTGGTCGTGGAAGAGGTCGCGCAGCGGGTGTCCGACCGCGGACGTCTCGAGCAGATCGGTGGCGAGCTGGTACAGGAGCGGCTGGAACGTGTGGTAGTCGTGCTTGTCGACCAGCACGACGTCGACATCGGCATCCTTCAGCTTCCTGGCGGCGCCGATGCCGGCGAAGCCGCCGCCGAGGATCAGGACGCGCGGGCGCGCGCTGTCGCTACCCTCGCTCATCGTGGCCCGTTCATTTTCGCTGTGTCCCGCCACTGCTCGGCCGCCCGCCTCTCCACCGTTGTCTTCGCAGTCCGTCACCGAGTCTAGGCGTCGACACGTTGGCTACATCATCCAAACCGGATGACGCGTGAGCGCGCCGCACCCTCGTGCGGTGCAGCGTTCTGATCAGAGGTCGAGCAGGAAGCGCAAGGCCTGTCCGACTTCGAACATCGAATGCCTGACTCACGGTGCCGAACCGGACGACAAGGCGCTCCTCGAAGATCGACTTCACGTCCTCACACTTGGCATAGCTGACGTCGGTCAGGCCGGTCGAGGCTGGGTCGAGCTCGACGTGCGAGGGCAGGCCACGTCTCGTCGTCGTGCACGGGACGACGACGACCACCCCCGCGCGGCTCCCGTTCAGCCTGTCTGCGGAGACGACGACGCCCGGGCGGCGTCCGGCCTGCTCTCTGCCCACCGGCTCACCGAAATCGATCAGCCAGACCTCGCCGCGACGTGCGCTCACGCGGAGCGGTCGCGGAGCGCGACGCTCTCGGCCCGGCGCTCCGACTCGATCTCAGCCCAGGCGACCGGGTCGTCGCGCAAGGCCTCGAACCCAGCCTGAAGCTCGTCGAAGAACAGGCGTCGCTCGAGGGCCTCTGCCGCCTCCCCGAGCAGTTGCGTCATCGGTCGACCCGTTCGGGTAGCAAGGCGCGCGAAGCGATCGCGCGTCTCGTCGCTGACTCTGATCGTTGTGCTCATGGCTCAGTCTACAATGATGTAGACCAAATTGTCGACAGGAGAGATCCACCCGTCTCCGGTGCCTCGAGGCGGTCCGCCTGGGCTCAGAAGCTGGCGAACGGCCTGCTTGACATCTCCGATGACGCCCAGGCGGAAGCTGAGCCAGGGCTGCCGTGGCACGCAGCGGCCGATTGCTAGAGGTGCCGACTCAGCGCAGCTTCGATTCGCTCCAGCCGCTCGTCGATCCTGCGCAGATGGTCCACGGAATGATCCTCGTTCCCGGTCAGCGGCTGCGTCTGCTGCTGCTGCCGTGACCGCGTGACGAACGAGCTCGTGATCGCCGCGGTGATCACCGTGACGAACCCGATCCCGAGCAGCATCACGAGTGCTGCCACGAATCGCCCGGCCGTGGAGGACCGGGACGATGTCGCCGTAGCCGACCGTCGTGACGGTTTGCACCGACCACCACATCCCCGCGCCGATCGACGGGAAGTTGTCGCGGTCGATGAGCGTCATCAGAACGCCGGCCAGCAGAGTGATCGAGGTCGTGACCGCAGCGATGACGACCGCGGCGCTTCGTGGGGACATGGCGCGTTCAACCACGCGATCGAGCCGGCGCTCGAGCCTCGTCTCGTCTCCCATGACGGTCGGATTCGCGGAAGCTGCGTCCGGTCCTGCCGCACGCCTCGCGGGCGGGATCGTGGCTGAGACTTGGGTGCGACCGGCGCGAAGAGAACCGCGAGCGCTATCTCGGCATGAAGATTCCCCCGAGCAGCTCAAGCCGGACTCCGTCGATCAGGCCAAGACGTTCGCGAACGAGCTGGCGGATCGCCTGGGCGGGTCAGGTCAGAGCGAGTGATGCGCTGAGCGGCACGAGCCTGAGGCGCTGCGAGTGTCGTCGCCGCGCCAGAGCGCCCGCGGATCGTCCGCTATCGACTGCGCGTGACAGGCAGCATGAAGGCCCGCCGCGAAGCGTGATCGCTCGCGCGGCGGGCCGGTATTGCTGAGTGCTACCGCCTAGCGGCGGCTGACGCGGCGGCTGGTCCGTCGCGCGACCCTGCGTGCCATCATCGTGAGCCTCCAGTTGTCGTCGCCGTTCGCGAGGTCGCCTCCGTGGCGTGCAGCTCGGCTGCCTCCTCGGCGGTGACCAGCCCGATCGCGATCAGGTCGAGCGGGCTGATGAAGCCGTCCGAGATGCGGAAGCCGCCCGCACGCGCGACGGCGTTGCGCAGCCCCACGGCCCAGTGGTGCTCGAGCAGGATCAGGGCCGCTGCCGAGTCGTTCGGGATCTCCTCGATCACGTCCCAGGCGTCGTCCTCGGAGAAGACCTCGATGCCGTCCGCGGCGGCCTGCGCGCCCGCGAGCGCTCCCTCTTCGATCCCTTCCTCGCCCTCGATGCCGAGGCCGAGCAACGCGCCGACCTTGCTGCCGAGCTCGATCGCCTCGTCCTTCGTGAGGTTGCTGAGGTGGGCGACCTCGATCTCGCCGTCGGCGTCCTTGTGCACGGCGAGCGCGTCGATCACGCGCACCGTGTCGCTCTCCTTCAATCGCTCCAGCTCGGCGATGATCTCGCCGTGAAACTCCGGGTGATCGAAGCCCAGGACGATCAGTTGCACAGGTCCAATGGCCACTACCTTCTCCTTTCGGTCGTATCGAGCGGGCTACTGCTGCGCGAGGATGGACGCGCTACTCCGCTTCGGTCGGAAATCAGGGCTCTGCTGGGCGTCCACCGTCACGCTCCCACCGAACGGCGGTGACCGACGCTTCGGCCTGCCGACCGAGATGCCGTCAACATACAGCCGCTGGCTCCTGGCGCCGGTGCACCCGATCACGCCGGACGACGCAACACCTGCTTGATCCTCGATAATTGGCAAGAGAAGCCTCCCGTTCGTTCTCGCCCTAGCTCGCCACGGCGATTCGCACTCGCAACACTAGGCGTCTGCCCGAGGCGAGCCATCACCCGATCGGGATGATCTCGCCCACCGGGCGTTGCCGGTTAGGGTGTCGTCCATGTCCACACCAGTCGCAAACCAGTCATGAAGACGATCGTCGTCGGGTACGACGGCCACGAGGCCGCCCAACGAGCTCTCGACCGCGCGATCGAGGAGGCCCGCGAGCGTGACGCGCACCTCGTCGTCGTCGCCGTCGTCGAGATGCCGCTCAACCCCGAGGGGCCGCAGAACTTCGGCACCCTGGACGACAGCCCGGCTCGCATGATCCCTCTGGTCGAGCCGCCCGAGCTCGAGCCGGTGTTCCGGGCGGCGCGCGAGCGCATCGACGCCGCCGGCGTGCAGGCCGAATACTCCTGGGCCGCAGGAGAGCCCGCCGATGCGATCGTCGGCGAGGCGCGCGACCGCAAGGCCGAGCTCGTCGTGGTCGGGTCGCACCACCACGGGCTGCTCTCGCGCTTGTTCGGCACCGACGTGGCAGCGGAGGTCAAGCGCACCGCCGGCTGCGACGTGATCGTCGTCGAGTAGAGACGAAGTCGGAACGGTGCGCTCGGTCGCGCTCCGTCAGTAGCCCATCTCGGCGGTGAGGCGTCCTTTCGCAACCGCATCCTGCAGCTTGTTGTAGTCCTGCTCGTTCTGATCGGCGTACGCCGCCGCGAACGACGCCATCGCCCGGTCGAAGACATCGCCGCTGCCGAGGTAGGAGCTGATCGCGATCGCGTCGCCCGAGCGCGCATGGGCCTTGGCGAGCGTCCAGCCGCAGACCTCCCCGTAGATCTCGAACAGATGCGGCGGCATCAGCTAAGGCCGCGCGAGGGCGTTCTACGACGACGCGGTGAGACAGCTGAACACCGCGCTCGACGCCCGCAGAAACCGCCTCGAAGCAGCGGAAGGCGGGCTTCCCGTCGAGATCGCCGCACTGATTCTCTTCAGCAGCGCGGTCATCGTCTTCTACGCCGTGCTCGTCGGATCTCCCCACTTCGGGTTTCATGCGCTCGGCCCGGGTGCGATCGCCATCGTCGTCGCGTTCTCGCTCGTGGTGCTCGTCGATCTCAGCTATCCCTTCTCGGGCGACCTCGCGCTCGCTCCGGACGACTTCAAGACGGGAGCCTTGGAGCAGTTCTTCCCGCGCTGACGCCGCACGGTGGCGAGCGCAAACCAGATCAGCGCGACGACGAGCGCGGCCGCCCACCCTCCGCGGCGCGGCGCTTCGCAGTGCGCAGCTCGGTGAACTCGACGTTGAGCGTCGCCCCTGACACGATGAGGCGGCCGCCGAGGTAGAACCAGAAGAGGAGCGTCGTCACGATGCCCACGATGCCGTAGAGCTGTGTGGCGCTCTCGATCTTCGGGCCGAGGAAGTAGACGGTGAACACGTGCATCGCCTGGAGCCCCACGGCGACGACCACCGCGCCCGGCATGAGCTCGAGCCAACCCGTGGCTGCATTCGGCAGGTTGTGCGACGCGAGCAGCCAGAGGCCGAACGCGACTCCGAGCACGAGCATCGTCGCGACGAACCCACGGATCTGGCCTTGCTCCCGGACATACCGGGCAGCCGCCATCGCGGCGATGAAGCCGAACGTGTAGCCGCTGAAGAGCAGCGAGGAGTGGAGCGCCTGACGAGCCTCGACGGGGCGACTCCCCAGATAGTGGAGTGTGCGAGCGCAAGCGCTTTGCTGCACGTGTAGCCCGTCCAGAGCACCAGCCAACCCCCGACGAGGAGCAGCCACCACTCGTTGCTGTCCGACGAACGGGTGAGGTCGGCAACCGCCGCGGCCGTCCAGCCCGTGACGCCGTGCTGCTCGAGCGTCGACTGGACGGCGTCCGGATCGAAGAAGCCGAGCAGTCCGCCCGCGACGACCGACACCGCCAACAGCCAGAAGAAGATGCGATAGGCGATCCCCCCGGCGAGCACCATCGCCGCGACCCTTTGCTGCCGCTCCGCAGTCCGGAAGCCCACGTCGACGGACACGTGGGTTCCTCGTGCGCGAACGGCGCGGTCTTCGATCTCCTTCGCCGTGGTCTTCGACCAAGTTGCAGCTCGCTTGACCCGGCCCGGCGTGCCGTCATCGCTGGTCGACCGCTCTTCCGGCATGTCACTCGATTCGGACCGATTGACTGTCACGAGTCGGCTCCCATGATCTCCTACTCGCGGTCGCGGAGCCGAACGGCGGCACCCCGGCGACCTGCCTTACAGGTCCTTGCGGTACCAGCGGGCGGCGCTGCCGGCCGGACAGCCCTCGATCACGCCGACGGTCTCGTAGCCGAGCCGCTCGTAGAGGCCGGGCGCCAGCAGGTCGTAGGCGCGGAACTGGACGAGCGTGCAGCCCCGCCGCCGGGCTTCGGCCTCTGCGCCGGCCATGAGGGCTCGTGCCAGCCCGCGACCGCGGAGCGGCTCGTCGACCCACATCGCCTGCAGCTCACAGCACCCACCCCACACGATGCCGGAGATGCCGGCGACGACCCGGCCGTCGTCGTCCCGGACGAAGATCCCGAACTCCTCGTCGTCGCCCAGGCCGGCGGCGGCGATGGCAGCCTGGGCGACCCGCTCCTCGAGCAGCGCCAGGTCGGCCGGGTCCGGCGAGTCCTCGACGACGAGGCGGTGCGAGCGTGTCCACCTACCGGACGATCATCTGCTCCAGCAGCGCCGCGTTGTCGAAGTAGTTCCGGAACGCCGAGATCTTGTCCCCGCTGAACTCCGCCACGAACGCGGCTCCGAGCAGGATCTCGCGGCCGTTCGGCTCGATCACGGTGTCCTCGTCGATCACGAACGGGCCCGAGAACATCGCGCTGACCCGATACTCGGCGTAGCCCTTGTTCCCGACGACGTCGAGCGGCGTCGATCTGCACCGACACGTTCGAGAGGCTTTCCTCGCGCTCCGCGACGACCTCGGCCAGCTCGCCGCGCGAGGTGACCAGCATGTTCGGCGACCAGCCGCTCACGTCGTCGGTGAACAGCTCCGGCAAGGCGTCGACCTCGCCGTTCAGGCACGCCTCGAGGGCGCGCTCCAGCACGCCGGCACGACCACTCCGAGCCATGACCACTCCTCCTTCTACAGCGTTTGCGTTGCGTCTAGATGCCGAGGATCTTGGCCTTGGCGGCCGCGAACTCCTCGTCGGTCAGCGCGCCGGAGGCGTGCAGCTCGGCCAGGCGCTGGATCTCGTCGGCTTCGTCTGCCCCCGCTGGTCGGGGCGGGAGGCGGCGGCGCCGGCGGCGGGCCTCCTGCTCCTCGTACCCGGTAGTCGTCCTGCTGCCGCCGCCCGCGTGCTCTGCCGGCCGCGTACGCCGCTCCACCGACGACCAGCGTCGTCCGGCGGCGCGTTCGTCGACGAACCATTCCCATTGCACTCTCCACTCCTCGTGCGCGACGTTCGGATCACGGATCCAGCGGCCTTCAGGCGCGCCACCACAGCGGGACCGTGCAACCTGTTAGCCGTGATCACCCCCTCGATGCTCATCCGGACGACCTCGCAGGTGAGCCCGTCGGGTGCTCCCTGCGCGCGGCGGCTGTAGCTGCACGCGCAGCGCGGCCCCGGCCCCGACCTGCAACGCGGTCGGGGAGCACCCACACCGACGTCGCCCAGCTCGAGGTCGGCCACGTCCAGGGATCGAGCGTGTGCTCGATCGCCCCGTAGAGGGCGGCGCGGAACGTGACGGCGACGGCGTTCACCGTGCCCGGCTCGTCGACGACGAGGTCGGCGCAGGCGCGCACCGACGCCTCCTCGAAGCGTCGCCAGGTCCAGCGCGGCGAGGGTGACCGGCGGGCCCACGGGCGGCCAGGCGCGACCACCTCCGCCTCGGTCGGCATGTTGACCGGACCCGGGGCGGCGGCGTCGAGCAGCGGCTGGAACTCCATGTCGTACAGCCGCCGCCAGCGCTCGACCGCCGCGCGCCCGATCGCGCGCTGCCTGGCCTCGCCGTCCGGGAGGCGAAGCGGCCGCGCCAGCAGCGTCAGCGCGTGCGGGATCAGCCGCGCGTCGGGCTTCAGCAGGCGGCGGCGGGCGTCGAGCGTGGTCTCGAGGATCTCCTCCTCGAGCGGCTCGTTGCCGATGATCTCCGCGACCAGCAGGTCGGCCGGCTCGGGCAGCTCGATCTGGCGCGACCAGCCGGGAACGAGCGTGACCGTGTCCGTCACGCCGTTGGCGGCGAAGACCCGCTCGGCGACCTCCGCGATGTCGCTGGCCTCGACCGCGTAGACGCGGCGCGCGCCCGCCCGGGCCGCGGCGATGGCGAGCACCCCGCTCCCGGTGCCGATGTCGAGCACGACGTCTCCCGGTCGCACCGCCTGCGACGAGCGCGGCGAGGTAGTCGCCCGTCCTGCGGTCGTCGTGCAGCATGCGGGCGTGCTCCACCGGGTCGGCCCAGCCGCTCGCCGGCGCCCGGCCGGCGTCCGGCCGCACGAGGGCGCCTTCCTCGATCAGCATGTTGACGACGTTCATCGTCGGCGCGAAGTCGGTGGAGGGCGCCTCGCGCTCGAGCCGGTCGATCGCCTCGCCGAGAGCGAGCGGCTGCGCGAACAGCGACAGGGTCGCGTATCCCCGCGGCCCGAGGTCGACGACCGTCCCGTCCGGCGCGTCGAGCAGGACGTGCCCCGCCGCATCGAAGCGCGTTCGCACTCCGGGCGCGAGCTGCAGGAGCGTCTCCGGTGACAGGTGTGCGTCGGGCAAGGTCCTCGATCCTCCCATCCGAGGGGTGTCGTCGACGCGGAACAGACCTGGCGCCGCGCCGGCGGGACGTTCCGCTGTGAGCCCCGCACGCGAGCTCGACGAACCCTTTCGCGAGTGCCGTTCCGTCCACCGGTCACCTGACGACACCATGGGTCAGTCAGACTCCGAGCGCTTCTCTGATCTTGTCGAGCGCCGCAGTCTCGCCTGGCTTGACCCCACCCTTCGCCTCGGCGACTGTCTCGGCGACAGCCAGGACGAGCTGCCGGTACGCCTCTGCCTCGTCGGGAGCCTTCGCCGTGAGGGTCTCGTTGGCGGCGCGCAGTGAGGCGAGCGTCCCCGCCTCAACTTCTTGCGGGGAGGCGGTCATGCCGAACCCGGTTCCGCGAACACCCGCGAGCTCGCGGACCAGCTGGCTCGTGCTCTGCTCCCGCTGCGCGGCCAGGGCCTTCGCGAGCGCGCTCGCCTCGCCGAAGCTGTCGGTGAAGTCGCGATCGCTCACCGAGACGAGCATGCCCGCACCGGTCACGCCCTTCGTCAGCGCCGTCCATTCGTCCTCCGTGAAGTCTGCTTTGGTAGCCACTTCGGCCTCCCTCTCTCCGCTTGCTCTCCGTGTCTTGCATCCGGCCTGCGGGCCGCCCGGAGGATCGGACGGCCCGCAACGCCAGCGGCTGCTACGAGCCAGAGCAGTCCGGCCCGGTCAGCGTGGACTTGACCGTCGAGGCGAGCGAGTCGGCCGACGTCTTGACGTCGCTGAGCGCATCCGACACGGACGCATCGTCCGGCACCTCGTCGACGGCCGACTTGAAGCTGTCCCACGCGCTGTCGAGCGTGCTCTCGTCGATCGACGCCAGGTTACTCGCATCGGATTTCACCTGATCCCAATCGCTCTCGATCGTCGAGACCGCCGATTGGTAGTCGCTCTGCGACGCGGAGGTGGGATCGAGGCTCGTAAGCGCCTCGACGCTCGAGTCGAGCGTGTCGAGGCTCGAGCAGAACGCCTGCTGCGCATCGGCCTGCGACTCGCCACCGCCACGCGTCGCCCAGATTCCGATCAGGATCGCCGCGACAACGCCAGCCACGACGAGGATCGCGATCCATGCCCTACGGCTCATGACTCCTCCGGTCCGGACGTCGCGAGCGCGTGAATGACGGCAACCGCGAGCAAGATCATCGTGACCGAGTACCAGGGGGCGACTCCGATGATGAGGAAGCTCTGCACGATGACGACGACGGCCCAGATGTATGCGATCACCTTTCCGAACCCGCCCCCTTCGAGCAGCGACCAGCCGGCGACGAGCGCGAGCGCGGCAACGACGAGATCCCAGATCCCGGCCGCCCAGAGGTCGTCACCGAAGATCGAGTTCGTGAGGTCGTTCACGTCGTTCGAGTCGTCGAAGTACGTGAACGCCGCGATGATCCGTGCGAAGCCGACGGCAAACATCAAAATCGCCGCGAACGTGATCCAGCCGCTTCGCCGACTGTACTCCTGTGTCGACATCTTTCCTCCCGGTCCAGGGTCGGCGGGAGTCTACGAAGGCTTTCACCGCGCTTCCATGCCGCGGGCGGGAATCATCCAGGGTGAACGTCGGCGGCGTCGCGCTCGCTCAGATCGAGCGTCGCGGCCCGAATGAGCAACTGCTCGCGCGTCGAAACGCCGAGCTTGCGGTAGATGTTACGGCGGTGCGTCTTGACGGTGTTGGGTGACAGGTACAGCTCGCGGCCGACCTCTCCGACCGACGCGCCCGAGGCGAACGCACGAAGCACCTTGCGCTCCGCTTCGCTGAGATCGTCGCCGAGAAAACCCTCCCGTCGTGGTCGTGACGCGAGCTCGTCTCGGATTGTCCTCAGGAGATCGCCGAGCATGCCCAGGTCCGGGAGGTCGTCCATCTCCGAGCGAGCACACGCAAGGACCGTGCCCGCACCCTCTCGGTCTCCGATGTGATGGCGTGCAGCAGCGAGGTGAAGAAGCGCATGGACGTGCCAGTACGGCGAGTCCAGGGGCGCAGTCAGCTCTACCGCACGCTCGAGGTGGTCGATCGCCGCCCGCAGATCGGGACCCCGCATCAATGCTCGTCCGAGCGCGAGATGCGGGTTCGCGGCGGTGACGTCTGACGGATGGCCGTTCTCGATCGCCAGCGCGAGAGCGTCACGAGCAAGCCGCTCCGACGACGCTAGCTCGCCGGCGTCGAGCTCGATCAGCGCCAGGTACGACATTCCGACCGAGGTCGAGGCAAGGCGCCGGGCACCGGGGAGCGCGCGCGCTTCGGCGAGCGGTGCACGCGCCTCCTCGTAGCGACCCTGGAGGAAGAGCGCCTGCCCCAGCGGCACGAGTCCGGCGTATCGCCAGGGACTCCCGTCGGGCTCCTGCTCGAGCACGAACCTGGCGCCACGCTCGGCTTCGGCGATCCCCCGTGTCAAGAACAGCGATCTGATCATCGCGATCGCGGAGCGAAGCGACGAGATCCCGTTCGCGAGCGGGCCGCTGTCCGGTCCGGCGTCGGCGACGTTCAGCCAGTGCTCGATCTCGTCCCGTCCCCGCCTGCTCATCCCCGCGACGAGCGCGCGGGTGATCCCGAGTTGCGGGTCGGCCTCGGCGCTCGGCCACGAGAGCGCTTCGAGCCAGCGCGTCACGGTTCCAGCGCGACCGATGGACAGCATGGGGACGGAGGTCCGGGTCACGAGCGTGCTGGCCCGATCGACATCTCTGCTCTCGATCGCATGCTCGACCGCCCGTTCGATGTCCCCGTGCTCCTCATACCAGTGAGACGCCCGCGCGTGGAGCCGCGGAACGGCGGCAGCATCGGTCGCTTCGAGCTCTCGCCTCAGCATGGCACCGAAGAGCTGGTGGTACCGGTACTCGGAGCCCGTCTCGTCGAGCCGAGCGAGGAAGAGGTTCAGCCGGGAGATCTCCTCGAGCGTCGCTTCGGACCCCGACGTCTCGAGGACGGTGTCACAGAGGTCCGCCGACAGGCGCTCCAGCACTGACGTTCGCACAAGGAAGTCGCGAATCTCAGGAGCCGCGGCCGCAAGCACATCCTGCTGCAAGTACGCGAACACCTGATGGGTGGCGCCCGTGAAGAGCGTTACGAACGCCTCCGGGTCGGCCGCATCCCTGATCCCGAGCACCGCGAGGTAGATGCCGGCGAGCCATCCCTCCGTCCTCTCCGTGATGCGTTGGACGTCATCGAACTCGAGGTCGACGTCGGCCGCCCGGAAGAGCTCTGACGCCTCCTCCGGCGAAACGCGGAGGTCGCGGGCGCGAACCTCGGCCAGGTCGCCGTACGCACGAAGCCGACCGGTGGGCAACCTCGGCTCGGAGCGGCTCGAGACCACAAGCTGGACGGGGGTCGGCGCTCGCTTGACTAACTCGGCCAGGGTCTCATCGCAGAGCGGGTTTCGCACCATGTGCCAGTCGTCGAGCACCAGCACGAGCTGCGGCGCGTCGTCGAGCTCGTCGATCAGGAGCGGGAGCACGGTCCCGGAAAGCGCACCTGGTCCAGCGGCCAGTGATGCGAGACTCCTCTCGCCGACTCGCGCATGGACGCCGTGGAGCCCGTCGATCAGGTGCGTCCAGAGCCTCACGGGGTCGGCGTCGCTGGCCGTCGAGCGAGAGCCAGACGAACGGCGTGCGGATGCGATCCGCCGCTTCCCACTGCGCGAGCAGCATCGACTTCCCGTATCCGGCAGGCGCACACACGAGCGTGAGCTCTCGATCGCGGCCCTCTCGGAGTCGATCGATCAGCCACGGCCTCTCGATGAGCGTCCCGTGAAGGAGGGGAGGGCGGAGTTTCGTCGGGACGAGCGGCGCGCCGTGAGCGGACGCATTGGAAGCGCCTGGACGAGTCTGAGAGGCGGTCATGTCCGGCGTCCTCAGACGCGCTGCAATGCCGAGGTGATCACGCGGTGCTTACACTCGAACGTCGGGAACTCGGATTTCCGCGCATTCGCGTGGATGGTGCCACAGTTCGTCGTCCCGGGTTCGGTCCGAGAATTCACCCGGATGATTAGGGCGAGCGCGCCTCACCTGGCGGGACCCGGCGTGCAAGCTAGTTCGCATGCAAGCGCCACAAAGGAGCGATCAGACGACGACGTACGAGATCCTCGTACGCGGGACGGTCGCCGCGGATTTCGCCCAAGACATCGACGCACGGTGCTGCGAGGCTTCCAAGGGGAAGACTGTGATCGTCGTCGACGTTCTCGACCAGTCGCATCTCCACGGCATCCTCGACCGTCTCGGCGATCTCAACATCGAGATCGAGAGCGTGAACCCGGTGTGAGGACCGGGAGGCCGGACCTGCTTCGGTGTCGCAAGGCGGTACCACGGTTCGTCCAGCCCTGCGGAGTACGGCCCCGACTCCACGAGCGCCGTTCATCCAGGGTGAACCACGATGGTCACTTGAAGATGACAGGCGTGACGCGGGAAGATCAAACTGACCCACTCTGCCGTGCGGTGACCCCGCACGCGATCCACGACAGCGACCGGGCCGGATTCGAGGGACAGAAAGGGCGGAACGATGAGCGACGGAACGATCGACCGCACGAAGCTGCCGATCAGGCGGCCGCCGTTCAGCGGTGTGACGAAGAAGACCCTCGAGGGCTCGGAGCCCGACTGGAATCAGGCCACGCACGTCGGGCCTCCGGAGGGTGCCCCGAATGTGCTGATCGTGCTGATCGACGACGCCGGCTTCGGTAACCCGAGCACGTTCGGCGGTCCCATCCAGACCCCGAACTACACTCGGCTCGCGGAGAACGGGCTGCGCTACAACCGCTTCCACGTGACGGCGCTCTGCTCGCCGACGAGGGCAGCGCTGATGACAGGGCGCAATCACCATCGGGTCGGCTTCGGCATGGTCGGTGAGTTCTCCGGCCCGTTCCCGGGGTACAACGCGACCATCCCGCGCGATTGCGCGCCGTTCCCGCGAGTCCTCCAGGAGAACGGCTATCTGACGGGAGCGTTCGGGAAGTGGCATCTGACCCCGGACAACCAGCAGGGCTTCTCCGGACCGTTCGACCGCTGGCCGACCCGGCTCGGGTTCGATTACTTCTGGGGCTTTCTCGGTGGTGAGGCCGGGCAGTACGACCCCCTGATTGCCGAGAACCAGAAGATGATCGGGGTGCCCGAGGCCAAGGACGGCGAGCAGTACTACTTCCAGGACGACCTCGCCGACAAGACGATTGACTGGCTCCACAAGATCCGCTCCGAGAAGCAGAAGACGCCATGGTTCGCCTACGTCGCAACCGGCTGCAGCCATGCGCCGCACCACGTGCCGCGTGAATGGTCGGACAAGTACCGCGGCAGGTTCGACCAGGGGTGGGACGTGATGCGTGAGGAGACGTTTGCGCGTCAGAAGGAGCTCGGCGTCGTCCCCGCGGACGCGGAGCTGTCGCCGCGCAACGATGCGTTCCCGACGTGGGATTCGCTCGACGAGACGCACAAGCGCCTCTATGCCCGTCAGATGGAGGTCTACGCGGGCTACTCGGAGAACGCCGACTGGAACATCGGCCGGATCATCGACGCGATCGACGAGATGGGCGAGCTCGAGAACACCGTCGTGATCTGGATCTGGGGCGACAACGGCGCGAGCATGGAGGGCACGCTCACCGGGACGTTCAACGAGCTGACGACGCTGAACGGGATCCCGCTCACGCCGGAGCAGCAGATGGGGCTCCTGTTCAAGCACGGTGGCCTGGAGGCCTGGGGCGACGAGCAGCTGGCCCCGCACTATTCCGCCGGGTGGGCCTGGGCGGGCAACGCCCCGTTCGACTGGGGGAAGCAGGTCGCCTCGCATCTCGGCGGCACGCGGAACCCGATGGTCGTGCACTGGCCGGGCGGGATCGCCGACGCGGGCGCGGTCCGTGGCCACTACACGCACGTGACCGACGTCGGCGCGACCGTGCTCGACCTGGCCGGGATCCCGATGCCCGACTCGATCGACGGCGTCGAGCAGCAGCCGTTCGACGGCACGACCTTCGCCGACTCGTTCTCGGACGCGGCGGCGCCCGAGCGGCACACGCAGCAGTACTACGAGATTCTCGGCAACCGGGGGATGTACAAGGACGGCTGGCTGCTGACCCAGCGGCTGCAGCGGATCCCGTGGGACCTCGACCCGGAGAACTTGCGGACGTTCGGCCCGGGGTGGAATCCCGATGACGAGCCCGTCCAGCTCTACTACCTGCCCGACGACTTCACGCAGTCGAAGGACGTCGCGGCCGAGCATCCGGAGAAGGTGAAGGAGCTCAGCGAGCTCTTCTGGGCGGAGGCCGAGGCCAACAACGTCCTGCCGCTGCTCGGCGGTCTGACCTCCTTCTTCGGCATGGTGCCGCCGATCCCGAAGGAATCGAAGTTCGTCTACCGTGGCGACATCCAGAACGTCCCGAGCGGGATGATCCCACGGATCTACAACCACTCGTACACGATCAGCGCCGACCTGGTCATCCCCGAAGGCGGCGCGGAGGGCGTGATCGTCGCGGAGGCCGACAACCTTGGCGGGTTCGCGCTGTTCGTGCAGGACGGGAAGCTCAAGCACACGTACTCGATGCTCGGAGTGCTCGAGTACACCCAGGCGGCCGAGCAGCCGTTGCCGACCGGCGAGGTCAGCATCGAGATGGTGTTCACGGCCGATGCGCCCAAGCCGGCGACCGGTGGCGAGGTGACGCTGCTCGTCAACGGCGAGCCGGTCGCAAGCGGACGGATGGAGCACACCGTGCCGGGCCGATTCTCGGGCTACTCCGGGATGGACATCGGTCGTGACAACGGCCTGGTCGTCGACCGCAGCTATGCCGACAAGGCGCCGTTCGCCTTCACGGGCGAGATCAAGCAGGTCGTTTTCGACGTTGCCCCGCACATGAGCGAAGAGGAACGACAGGCGCTGCACGAGCACGCCGAGCAGGCGCTCGCGGCCCATGCGGCAAGTGCGTAGGAGGAACGGGGGAGCAGCGGCACCCGTCGCGCCGCTGCTCCCTCGGGCCGCGATCCACCAACGAGAGCGGGCCACGAGCCGGACCGGTGATTCCCCAAGCAAGCAGGCGCGCAGGAAGGAGCAACGATGAGCAAGACGGAGCAAATGGACGTTCTGATCGCGGTCTACCTCTTCGAGGATCTGGGGAAGAAGGACTACGACGCGATCATGGATCTCGTCGAGGAGAGGGCGATCGCGGTCCAAGGCGTGGTGCTCGCCACCAAGGACGAGCACGGCGACATGCAGGTGATCGAGGCCGGAGACCACGCCGTGCGCAAGGGCGCCACGATGCTCGGCGGTGCAGGCCTCGTCGTGGGCCTCTTCGCACCCCCGCTGCTCGCGGCGACGGCCGTCGGCGCAGGCATCGGGGCGGTGGCCGGCAAGTTCGCCAAGCACCGGGTCGAGAGCGGGATCGCGGAGAAGCTGGACGACGTGCTGCCCGCCGGCTCGGCCGCGCTGATCGCCGTCTACGACTCGGGCGACGCCGACAAGGTGCGGCAGGCGATCCCAAACGCCATCAGGAGTTCGGTGGCGCAGATCGACGGCAAGCACGCCAAGGAGCTCAAGGCAGGTCTCGAACAGGCTTCCGCCGGCTTGAGCGGCTGATCCAGCCGCCGGAACGCATCCGAAATGCTCACGCGAGGGAGTCACCTGCATGACCG
Organism: uncultured Actinomycetes bacterium; assembly: GCA_963708005.1. Classification (GTDB taxonomy): domain Bacteria; phylum Actinomycetota; class Thermoleophilia; order Gaiellales; family Gaiellaceae; genus Gaiella. The sequence goes on from CAVPRY010000006.1 coordinate 87,139, forward strand.
ATAACGAATCCCGGGACCGCGGCGCCGTCGTGGTCACCGGCACGTCGACTGGCACCGGGGCCGCTACCGCGATCCACCTCGCCGAGCAGGGATTCCATGTCTTCGCCGGCGTGCGGCGAGAAGCCGACGGCGAGGCGTTGCAAGCGCAGACCTCGGCGATGCTCAGGCCGCTGATCATCGATGTCACGGACGGGAAGACGATCGCGGCCGCCGCGGCGGCGGTGACGGACGTCGTCGGCGACCGCGGCCTGGCCGGCCTGGTCAACAACGCCGGCATCGCCAAGCCGGCGCCGATCGAGCTCCAGCCGATGGCCGACTTCCGCATGCAGCTCGAGGTCAACCTGTTCGGCCCCGTCGCGATGGTCCAGGCGTTCCTGCCTCTGATCCGGCAGGGCGGCGGACGGATCGTGAACGTGGGCTCGATCGGAGGCCTGCTCGTGCTTCCCCTGAACGGTGCCTACAGCGCGTCGAAGTTCGGGATCAGGGCCATTTCCGACGCGCTGCGGCTCGAGCTGCGGCAATGGAACATCCACGTCTCCCTGATCGAGGTGGCGCCCGTCAAGACCGCGATCTTCGGCAAGACGTATGCAGAGCTGGACGGGCTCGAGAAGCGGCTCGGCGAGACCGGCTACCGGCTGTACGAAGAGCAGGTCGCCGCCGTCCGGCGGGCCACCGAGAAGGCGGCGGCGGATGCGGATCCACCCCTGGTGATCGCGAAGGCCATCGCGCACGCGCTCACATCCGACAAGCCCAAGACCCGGTACCTGGTCGGCCACGGTGGGAAGGGGGTCGCGGTCGCGGCAGCGCTCCCCGACCGTGCACGGGACAAAGCACTTGCCCGCGAGCTCGGGCTCCCCAAACCGGAGTAGATCCACGCCGATTGGAAGCGAAGTCAAAGGAGAGAGGGTGAACACCGTCACGAAACCGAAGGCGCTGGTCGTGTACTTCACGCTCACCAAGCAGGCTGGTCGAGTCGCGGAGGCGATGGCGCAGGCACTCGAGGCACGGGGCTGCGACGTCGCGAGGGCGGGGATCGAGTACACCGACGAGCGCTGGGCGCCGAAGCTCAAGGAGTTTCCGATGACGCACCCCTTTCGCAACCTCGTGACGGTTCTTCCGGCGCAGCTTCGCCATAAGACCGGCGAGATCACGATCCCACCGGAGGCGCAGAGCGGCGACTACGACCTGGTGCTGCTCGTGTCGCCCACCTGGTGGTTCCAGACGAGCATGCCGATCCGCTCGTACCTCGAGTCGCCCGAGGCGAAGACGGTCTTGGACGGGAAGCCGTTCGCCTGCGCGTCGGTGTCACGCCGCTACTACAGCATCAACCTCCGGCAGCAGAAGAAGCTCGCTGAGAAGAACGGCGGGCGGTGGATCGACAAGACGCACTTCGTCTGCGCGGGCGGCCAGGTCAAGTCGATGCTCGCGTGGCTCGGGTACATGAAGCACGGCGAGCCGCAGGACCGCGTCATGGGGCTGAAGATGTACCCGCCCAACCTCAAACCCGACTACGAGGAACAGTCACGGGGCTTCATCGACAGCGTGGTCGATCAGACGATGCAGCCGAGCGAACGCAATCCGGGGGAGGTTCGGGACCCATGAGCGTGAGCAAGGTCGCGCACCCGAGCGTCGACGAACGTCGAGCAAAGGGTAAGGAATCGCGGAAGCAGGCCGCTCCGTCGGATCACGCGGGCTGGGTGGCGGCGCCTGATCGCCCCGACCCCGTCGCCCTGATCGAGGAGCAGGACGCGACCCGCGAGCCCGACCTCGTGCCTGTGCGTCACGGCCGGATGATGGTTTCTCCCTTCACCTTCTACCGGGGCGCAGCCAAGATCATGGCAGCCGACCTCGAACACACGCCGAGAGCGGGGCTGATCGTTCAGCTCTGCGGCGACGCGCACCTGTCGAACTTCGGTGTCTTTGCCTCGCCCGAGCGGAACCTGCTGTTCGACCTGAACGACTTCGACGAGACGCTGCCCGGCCCGTTCGAGTACGACGTGAAGCGCATGTCCGCGAGCTTCACGATCGCAGCGCGCAACAACGGCTTCAGCAAAGCCGACGCGCGTGCGGTCACGCTGGCCTCGGTGAGCGCCTACCGGACGACGATGGCCGAGTTCTCGGAGATGTCCACGATGGACATCTGGTATGCCCACCTGTCCGAGAAAGAGCTGATGGCGGCCATCGAGAAGCAACGCGGTCGCGGAAGAAGGTCGAGAAGAGGGAGGAAAAGTCGGCGAAGAAGGCCGCCCAGAAGGCCCGCACCCGCGACAGCCTGCAGGCGCTGTCGAAGCTCGGCGAGGTCGTGGACGGCCGGTACCGGATCGTCAGCCAGCCACCCATCGTGGTTCCGGCGCGTGAGCTGGAAGCAGTCTCCGGGATGTCCTCCGACCAGATGCAGCACGCGATCCACGAGCAGTTCCGCGCCTATCGGGCCACGCTGCAGGACGACCGGCGTCACCTGCTCGAGCGGTTCGAGGTGATCGACATGGCGCGCAAGGTCGTGGGCGTCGGCAGCGTCGGCACGCGTGCGTTCATCGTCCTGCTCCAGGGACGCGATCAGAACGATCCACTGTTTCTCCAGGTCAAGGAGGCGACGGCCTCGGTGCTCGAGGATCATCTGCCGAAGAGTCGCTACAGGCAGCCCGGCGAGCGCGTCGTCCAGGGTCAGCGGATGATGCAGGCTGCGAGCGACATCTACCTGGGTTGGACCAAGGGCGTCGAAGCCAACCGCTTCCTGTACTGGCGCCAGCTTCGCGACATGAAGGTCTCGGTAGACGTTGAGGCGCTGACGCCGGCCGGCCTGGCGTTCTATGCACGCCAGTGCGGATGGACGCTCGCCCGTGCGCACGCCCGATCGGGAGATCCGATCGCGATCGCCGCGTACCTGGGCAAGAGCGACGGGTTCGACACGTCGGTTACTGACTTCTCCGAGCGCTACGCGGATCAGAACGACAGGGATTACGAGGCCTTCACCGAGGCGATTCGCTCCGGACGTCTGACAGCGGTCGAGGGCGTCTGACACCAGAGTCAGAACGCCCTTCGCCCGTCGCGGCTGACCGTCAGCCGGCCACCTCTCGGATTCCGGCGGAAGCGAGTTGGTAGGCGCACGGGTGGAGAGGCGGGAATAAGGACGGCCCTCGCCGTCTGCCCCAGCGAGCGCCTACGGGGGAGATCAAGGTACGCACCGGGGTACGCACGCGGTGAGCATTCGCGGCACCCATGGCACACCTGACCCTTCGAACATGCGGGTTTTGGCATGCCTCCTACGGTCGGTTTAGGCGGTGCCGGCCTCCTCAGAGCGCGGGGTTCACGATGGCAGCCCTACTGCGCCGGCTTGGCCGGATGGAATGCATCGATCGCCTCCTCGAGTGTCGGGAAGATGTGCTCCTGGCCGATCGTCTCGGTTAGGCCGAAGCGTTCGAGCTCGGGCAGCGCGGCTGTGCGAACGCCGGCGACCGCGAAGACCACGTTGCGCTCCTCCAGCTGCTCTGCCACCTCGACGATCGTCTTGCCCCCCCTTGGAGTCGACGTCGTCGATCGCGTCAGCGAGCAGAACGAGCCAGCGTGGCGGTTCCGGAACGTCCACGAGCGCCAGGATCTCCTCGGCGAACCGGGCTGCGTTCGCGTGGCACCGTTTTCGCCTCGGGCGACTCGAGATAGGACTCGAGGCCCGCTTCCGAGCGAGAACGTCGCCGCACGACGACGCCGTTCGGGCGCTCCGCGTCCGGTCGGTCAGGCCGGGGCGGGGTGATCGGCGGTGGCAATCGCGTCCCCGGGCACCCGCTCCTCCTCTCGGGCAGAAGAGACCATTGCCGCGCCGAACAACGCGACGCCGAGGGAGCCGATAGCCACGACCGCGTGCCATGGCGGGTTCTTGTCGAGGGTCTCCTGCAGGACGAGCGCACCGAGCATGACGCTGATCACCGGGTTCGCGACGGAGACCGTCGCCACCGACGGCACGAGCTTTCCCGTTGCCAGCGAAAGCTGCTGGAAGAGAAAGCCGACGAGCCCTGCAGCGGCCCAGACCCAGAACTCCCACTCCGACATCACAGCCACGAGCCCTTCCGTATGCAGGTTCTCGGTCACGGGCTTCATCAGCGTCGCCGAGAGACCGTAGAGCATGCCGGCGATCGTGCCGAGCACCGCCGCTCTCGTGGACAAGCTGCCGCGATTCGCGAACAGGAGCAGCGCGACGCAGGCCAGCGTGATGACGAGGATCGCGGCTGCCCAGTCGGAGCCGGGCGCGTTGTCGACGCCGGACGCAGGGTCACCGAACGACGCGTAGCCGATCAGCCCCAGAACGATGATCGCCGCGCCGAGCACCTCCCGCCGGCCGATCACCTGGTGGGTCAGATAGTGCCCGAGCGGAAGCGCCCAGATCACGGTCGTGACGAGCAACGGCTGGATGATCGACACGCGACCGCGGTCGAGCGCGGCCGCCTGGAGGAGGACGCCGACGATCTGGGCGGCGAGACCGAGGAGCCAGACCCACTGTGTGAGCAGGACAAGGAAGGACTTCGGATGGCGGAACGAGACGCCCTCCAAGTTGAGCGCAGCCCGCTGCCAGAGCGTCGCGGCGAGAGCGAAGCACACCGCCGCGAGGAGCGCCAGGATCGCCGCTACCTCATCCATGGCCCGCGACTATATTGGCCGCGTCGGCCGCATCGGCAGGAGCCTCACAGCAGGAGCGTCACCAAAGCGTCGACGACGAGGAACGCGCCGAGGACGAACGCGGAGATGACGGCGAGCCGCTCCTCGTTCGCGGTGATCCATCCCTTCGCATCGGCCATCAGGCCGTCGGCGCGCTCGCCGAGGATCAGATAGACGACGACCGGGATCGAGACTACGAGGGTGGCGATCGCCACGTACAGGACGCTCAAAGCGAGCTCGTCCCGACCGTCGAGACCGGCAGTCGCGACCGTCGTCGCGGCGAGGATGCTGAGGACGAGCCGCTTGACGCCGACGCCGAGCGGCATGCCGATCCCGAAAGACACGGCCGGCCTGACATTGGACAGCCGCGCGAAGAGAGCCTGCGTCCTCGGTGGGCGGCCCGCCCGTTGTCCGCGGTCGCTCGCTCGTTGTCTCTGCGCGACGGCGATCAGCGCAATCCCGGCGAGGAGCTCGAGCACGCTGACCACCCGACTCGGGGTGTCGTCGCCGGTGGAGAAAGTCGAGCCGAGGACGAACACGACGAGATACGCAAGCGACTGGCCGACCACGAACGCGGCGAGGAAGACGACACCGTTGAGTCGTCCTCGCCCGCTGCCGAGGACGACCAGCGTGGCCAGGAGCACCGTCGGGCTCGCCGCGGCGACGAGCCCGTAGATCAGAATCCGCGCGGTCTCAGCCATGGTCGTACCAGTGACTCGAAGGAGCGCCCACCTGGTCGCTCACCGGGGCTGCAGTCGCGAGCACCTTGCGCAGCGCCGCCGCGAGCTCGCGCAACAAGGCTCGAGGGAACGCGCGGGAAGATGCGCAGGACATTACACCGGCGCCGAGGCCGGTCCCGGTCGGATGGGACGAGGCTCGGCCCCCGGTCGTTCGGACGGACGTCATCCCTGCGGGGTGATGCCCTCGCGTCGGTGAACCCCGTGGCGTCCACCCCGTGGCCGAAGCACGCTCGACCGGGCGCTGACGGAGGCAATGAGCGGGACGCTGGCCCTTGTCGAGGCGACCGTGCCTCCGCCGGACTACCGTAGGCCCGGTCGTGGAGTCCGAGGAGTACTGACCCGGTCGCTAGAGCCGCAGGCTGACCGGGAAGGTGAGGATCCAGCCGACGCCAAGCAGGAAGAGCACGCAGCCGATCCCGAGCACGATCGCCCGTGAGCTCTCCTCCCGCATGCGAGTGCTGATGCCGGCGAAGAAAAGGGACGTCGCGAACAGCACGACGCAGAGCGTGTAGCGATCGGCCTGGACGACGTGCTCCTGCGCCTCGACGGTCTCGGCCGCGCCCTTCCGCTCCAGGCGGTCGGCCTCCTCGAGCGCCGCCGACGAGTACTGGGGCATCGCGAACGGGGTCAGCGGGGCGCTCGGGTTCTGCAGAGGCTTCGTCGCGATCCATGCGCTCACGGCGGGCCGGAACTCCGGACGGAAACGGCGGAAGTAGAAGTTGGCGAGCTTCGCCCGGCCAGTCGAGTAGGCGTCGACCCACTGCGTGAACGTCTCCACGTCGACGAGAATCTGCCGGTTCGCCTCCCCGGCCACGCGGTTCGCCTGCACGCGCGCCGCGGTCGAGCGGTTCCCGGCCAGCGCCTGCTCGCTGCGCCAGTGTGCGGATTGGTAGGTGGCCCAGGCGGTGGCGACCGCCGCCAGGGCGAGCAGCACGGTCGACACGTGCTCGATCCAGTGGTGGGATGCGGGCGGTGGGTCAGGCACGAGCGATCCCGCGCTCGTCGCAGGGCGGCCGGACATCGACGCGGGCGGCCGACGCGGCCTGCTCCAAGAGGCCGAGCGTGCGCTCCATCTCCGTCGGCCGGAGGCCGCCGATGCCGCCGTGGTACGGGTTGTCGAGGAACCAGAGCAGCAGCAGCGTCGACGTGATCACGACGGCCACGCCGCCGATCAGCGTGGCCTGGACCTTGCGACGCTCGTTGCTGTCGGCAAAGAACAGCATGAAGACGAAGATCACCGCCGCAGTGAGGAAGAGCACGATCCACAGTTGCGGTGGAATCACCCCCTGGGCGCCGTGCGTGCGATCGGCCCTGGCGTTCTCTCGGTCGGAGGTCTGGTCGAGCCACTTGCCGAACGCCGCCTGCGCCGAGGCCGCCCGCGGCTCTGTCGACCGGAGCGTGTGGAACATGGCGACGCTCCACGGATTGATGCGGCTCGCTTCCTGCCCGGACGCGAGGAGCGGCCACTCGGTGCGCGCGACGTACCGCGCGTAGCACACCAGCTCGCCGGAGAGCGCGGGGCGGATCGAGACGGGGAGGAACTGCGCGGTCTCGAACTGCTGCGCCACGGTGCGGGCCTCGGCCTCCGCGCCGCTGCGCGAGAGGTCGTAGCTCTCGAAGGCGAGGAAGACGACGAAGCCGAGGAGCACCGAGAACCCGGTGGCGAGGACGCCGAACACTCCGGAGGCGCGGTCGCCGTCCTCGTAGTAGCTGCCCGCGGGGGCATTGCGCCGCACGAGGAGCAGCGCGCCGACCGCGAAGGCGGCGACGGCGGCGACGATCAGGGCGGAGAGGAGCAGACCCATCGGGCCCGGAGCCTACGGCACCGCGCGGACCGAGGTCCCCTGCCGCCGCGGTGCCCGCGGTTCCGCCCATCCCACCGATGGCGTAGCGTGCGCGCACGTGACCTGGCGCATGGTCTTTCGGCTCCGGCAGGCGCTCAAGGGCAGCCTCTGGGTCGTCCCGCTCGCCGGCGGGTTGGTCGGGGTCGTCCTCGGCTCGCTGAGCCGCTTCGAGCCCGCGGCTCCCTCGGGTTGGGACTACTCCTCCGGGACGGCGCTGAGCGTGCTCACGACCGTGATCGCAGCCTCCATCGGCCTCACGGGCTTCGTCGTCACGGTCACGATCCTCGTCGTCCAGATGTCCGCGGGCATGTTCTCCGCGCGGTACATGCGGATCTGGTTCCGCGACCCGGTCCTCAAGGCGGTGCTGGCGGTCCTGGTCGGCACGTTCACGTTCTCGTACAGCCTCCTCCGGCACGTGGAGGGGGACGACGTGCCGCACCTGGGAGTGGCGCTGTCCGGCGTGTTCCTCGGTCTCGGGGTCGTGCTCTTCCTCGTGTTCCTCGACCGCGTGCTCCACCGATTGCGCCCGGTCCGCGTGGCCGAGCTCGTGGCCCGGGCGGGCAGACGCTCGCTGCAGGACGTTGCCGCGGCCACGTCGCCTCCGGACGGGGTGCGAGCCGACGACGAGCTCGAGGCGCTCCGCTCGGACGGACCGCGCCTCGTCGTACGCAGCGGCCGGCCCGGGGCGATCCAGGCGTACCACTTGACAGGTCTCGTGCGTTGGGCGGAACGAAACGACTGCGTGGTGATCCTGTGTCACGCCACGGGCAACTTCGTCTCCACCGGCGCTCGCACGGTCGAGGTCTACGCCGCCGGGCCGCTGCCGGACGACTCCGAGCGGCGGCTCGAGAGCATGGTCGCGCTCGACACCGAGCGCACGATCGAGCAGGACCCGGCATTCGCGCTACGGATCATGGTCGACGTCGCGATTCGCGCGCTCTCGCCCGCCGTCAACGACCCGACGACCGCCGTGCAGGTCCTCAACCATCTCGAGGATCTGCTCGTCTCGATCGGCCGCACGTCCCGGCTGGACGGACGATGGGAGCTCCGCGACCGGGCGGGCGTGCTGCGCGTCGTTGCCCCCGCCCACCGCTGGGAGGACTTCCTCGGTCTGAGCACGACGGAGATCCGCCAGTTCGGGAGCACGTCGATCCAGGTGCTGCGGCGGATGCGCGCGATGCTCCTGACGCTGCACGAGAGCGTGCTCCCCGAATACGTCGACGCGGTGGAGGACGAGCAGGCGCGGCTCGACGCGACCGTCGCCGAGCACTGGGGAGCATCCGTCGACGACGACCTGGCGACCGTCTCCGATCGCCAGGGCATCGGTGGCGTAGGCGACGCCGGCGCCCCGTAGAGCCACGTTCCGCAACGCGGCGCGCCCGGCGTGGCCCCCAGTCGTTCGATTCGGATGACGCGCCGCCGGCATCTGGTGTGCGAGGCTGCCTCGCGGGAGACGGGGCGGCTGATGCCAGCCCGACAGAGACGCACGAGCGAGAGGAACAACAGATGAGCAAGCCGTTCGCAGGCACCGTCAACATCGACATCAAGGACTCGACCCCGGACTGGGAGCCGTACACGCAGCCGATCGCGCCCGCCGGGGCGCCGAACGTCCTCTACGTCGTGCTGGACGACGTCGGCTTCTCGGCGATGGAGCCGTACGGCGGCCTGATCGAGACGCCGAACATCAAGCGGATCGCCGAGCGGGGCCTGACCTACACGAACTTCCACACGACCGCGCTGTGCTCGCCGACCCGCTCGTGCCTGCTGACCGGCCGCAACCACACGACGAACGGGATGGGCTGCATCACCGAGGCGACGTCCGGCTTCCCGAACGCGAACGGCCACATCCCGTTCGAGTGCGCGAACATCGCCGAGGTGCTCGGCGAGCGCGGCTGGAACACCTACATCGTCGGCAAGTGGCACCTGTGCGCCGAGGACGAGATGAACCTCGCCTCGTCCAAGCGCCAGTGGCCGCTCGGCCGCGGCTTCGAGCGCTACTACGGCTTCCTCGGCGGCGAGACGAACCAGTGGTACCCGGACCTCGTCTACGACAACCATCCGGTCGCGCCGCCGAAGTCGCCCGAGGAGGGCTACCACCTGACGGTCGACCTCACCGACAAGGCGATCGAGTTCGTCCAGGACGCGAAGGCGATCGCGCCGGACAAGCCGTTCTTCCTCTACTACTGCCCGGGCGCCGCCCACGCGCCGCACCACGTCTCCAAGGAGTGGGCGGACAAGTACAAGGGCAAGTTCGACATGGGCTACGAGGCCTACCGCGAGCTCGTGTTCGAGCGGCAGAAGAAGCTGGGGATCATCGCCGACGGAGCCGAGCTGTCGCCGATCAATCCGTATGCCGACACCACGAGCCACGACGGCAAGCCGTGGTCGCAGGGCGACCGCGTCCGGCCGTGGGACTCGCTCTCGGACGACGAGAAGCGGCTGTTCTCCCGGATGGCGGAGGTGTACGCCGGCTTCCTCAGCCACGCCGACCACGAGCTCGGCCGGCTGCTCGACTACCTCGAGGAGAGCGGCCAGCTCGACAACACGATCATCGTGCTCGTCTCCGACAACGGCGCCTCCGGCGAGGGCGGCCCGAACGGCTCCGTCAACGAGAACAAGTTCTTCAACGGGATCCCCGACACGATCGAGGAGAACCTCAAGCACCTCGACGAGCTCGGCAGCACCCGGACGTACAACCACTATCCGACCGGCTGGGCCTGGGCGTTCAACACGCCGTTCAAGCTGTGGAAGCGCTACGCGAACTACGAGGGCGGCACCGCCGACCCGCTGATCGTCTCGTGGCCGGCCGGGATCGAGGCGAAGGGCGAGATCCGCCGCCAGTACAACCACGCCGTCGACATCGTGCCGACCCTGTTCGAGTGCCTCGGCGTCGAGCTCCCGGACGTCGTCAACGGCTACACGCAGAAGCCGCTCGAGGGCGTCAGCTTCAAGAGCAGCTTCGCCGACCCGGACGCGGCGTCGAAGGAGACGCAGTTCTACTCGATGCTCGGCACCCGGGCGATCTGGCACAAGGGCTGGAAGGCCGCCACCGCGGTGCCGGCCGCGCCGGAGTCGTGGGGCGACTTCCACCAGCAGCGCTGGGAGCTGTTCGACACCGACGACCGATCCGAGCGAGTGCCACGACCTCGCCGCCGAGCAGCCCGTCAAGCTGCAGGAGCTGATCGCGCTCTGGTGGACCGAGGCGGGCACGCACCAGGCGCTGCCGCTCGAGTCGCGGGACGCGATCGAGATCCTCGGGACCGAGCGCCCGCAGCTCTCGAGCCCGCGCACCCGCTACACCTACTACCCGGGCGGCGCCGAGGTGCCGGAGTCGGTCGCGCCGAACATCCGCAACCGCTCGTACACGATCGCCGCGGAGATGGAGATCGACACGGAGGAGGCCGGCGGCGTGATCTTCTCCCAGGGCTCCCGCTTCGGCGGCCACGCCCTGTACGTGAAGGACGGCAAGCTCGTGTACGTCTACAACTTCGTCGGCGAGCACGTCCAGACCGTCGTCTCCGACGAGAAGATCCCGACGGGGCACGTCGTGCTGTCGGCCACCTTCGAGCGGCAGAACGACGACGATGCCGACGCAGGGAACGCTCACCCTCCACATCCGCGACGAGCAGGTCGGCGAGGCGGGGATCATGACGCAGCCCGGCAAGTTCGGCCTCGGCGGCGGCGGCCTCGTCGTCGGGCGCTCGGGCGCCGAGCCGGTCACCGACGACTACGCGGGCGACGCGCCGTGGCCGTTCGTCGGCGGCACGATCAAGCGCGTGGTGATCGACGTCAGCGGCGAGTCCTTCACCGACCTCGCCGCGGAGGCGCGCGCCGCGTTCGCGCGTCAGTAAGGGGAGACGCGAGGCGGCCAGGCGGTGCGGACGATCCGGCGTAGGTCACCGCGGCCGGATCGTCCGATCGGGGTGATGTGCCGAGGCGGCGCCTGAGAGAGCGTTGTGAGGATGTCCGGGCTCCCGCTCGATCAGGCCGCAGATCTCGGGTCGGTCGCGCGCGAGCTCCGCACTCCGAGGACTGCCGGCATCGCCGGGCTTGTCTTCGCCGCGCTCTTCGTCACGTCGCTCCTGCTGTTTCGCAACCACCCGGCGCCGGGGAGCAGCGCGACGGTGATCGAGGAGTGGTACCTACGCAGCCACGGCCGTTACGTGGCGCTCGTCGGCCTGTACCTGGCGCCGTTCGCCGGGATCGCGTTCCTCTGGTTCATCGCCGTGATCCGCGATCATGTCGGCGAGCACGAGGATCGGTTCTTCGCCACGGTGTTTCTCGGCAGCGGCTTGCTGTTCGTGGCCATGATGTTCGCCGGCGCGGCCGCAGCCGGAGCGCCACTCGCAGCGATCAAGTTCCAGGACGCGCCGGTTCCCGATCCGGACACGGTCGAGCTGGCACGCGGTCTCGCCTACACGTTCCTCTACGTCTACGCCGTGCGGGCGGCGGCCGTGTTCATGATCGTCGTCTCCACGATCGGCCTGCGCACGGGGAGGCTGCCGCGCTGGCTCGTCGTCGCCGGCTACGTCGTCGCACTCGTGATGTTGTTCAGCGTGTCCTTCTACCAGCCGCTCATCCTCCTCTTCCCTGCCTGGGTGGCGGCGGTCAGCGTCGTGATCCTCGTCTCCAACCGCATTGCTGACGAACGCGCCGGCTAGCTGAGGAACTCCGTCCCGTCGAGGCTCTCGAAGGCCTCGGCCGTGTCGTAGCCGAGTGCGAGCGCGAGGTTCGGCGCGGCGGAGACGACGCGGGCAACGCCGACGATCGGCAGCAGCGCGATCAGCGTGCCGACGATCTCCTCGTGCGTGGCCCCGGCGTCGAGCGCGCGATCGACGGAGCTCATGTACGACGGCGGTGCGGCATCGACCGCGATCAGGGCGGCGATCCTCGCGAGGGCGTGCGTCCTGCAGTCGAGGCCGGACAACGCCTTCGCCGCAGGCTCGTCCGCGAGCACCAGCCCAATGTAGCCGTCGTCGCGGAGTGCGAGCCTGCGCAGGATGGTCCGGTAGCAGTTCACTCGTCTTTCGTATTCGACGCCTTGCGAGGGCGCCGCACATCATCCCGACAGGGTGAGAACCGAGCGTGCGGCGACCGACGGATCGATGAGCCCGAGTGCAGCGGCGCGCTCGATGGCCTCGCTCCGGCTGGACACGTCGAGCTTGCGATAGACGGAGATGGCCTGCGTCTTCACCGTGTTGCGCGAGACGTGCAGACGCTCGGCGATCTCCGCGAAGGAGAGGTGCGTGGTGAGCAGCGGCAAGAGGCGCAGCTCCGCCGCCGTGAGGGTCGCCGCCCAGCCTGCTGCTCGGCGCGGAGATCGCGTTCAGCTGCTCTCGCACCTGGCGCAGCTCGGCGACGAGTGTCCCGAGCGCCGGCTGCCGCCGCAGCACGCCCTCGGCTTCCAAGATGAGCGCCCGTGCGCCGGACTGATCCGCCAGCGCGAGATGGACCCGCGCGAGCTCGATCCGCGACTGCACCGCCAGCCAGGACACCGCATGCGTGAGGTAGGGCCGGAACCGATGGGCGGTCATGACGTCCTCGCGGGCCCGGGTCTCGTCGCCCCGCAGCAGCGCGACCCTGGCACTCGCGGAGAGCAGGATCGCACCGGAGTAGTAATCGGCCACCTCCTCCCCGGTGACGAATCCCCACGCCAACCCCTGTTCCACGTGCTCCTCGGCTGCGCGGACGTCGCCGGCCGCGAGAGCCAGAAGCGCCAGCTCGGCGTGAGCGACGACACCCGAGTACGTCGCGCCGTGCACGGCCGCGGCGTGCGCAGCCTGGATGAGAGTCGCCTCCGCCTGCTCGGTCTCGCCGGCGAGGAGCAGCCCGACCCCGAGCAACATGGTCGCCGGAGGTCGCCAGGGGCTCGTCGCAGTCAACTCCGACACCGCGCGCGCGCCGTCCTCGCGCATCTGGTCGACGCCATGGCGGCAGAGGAGACCGGTCAGCACGGCCGTCCAGGCGTCGAGCGAGCTGCCGTCCGGCATCGGACCGTCGTAGGTGGAGTGCTCGACGGCCTCGGTCCAGCGCTCGGCCGCCTCGGGCCGACCCCGCAGCGAGTGCAGAAACGCGCCGAGCACCGCGATCACGGGATAGCGTTCGAGCAGGGCGGGCTCGTCGAACTGCAGGAACCAGCGCTCGGTCGTGGCGACGCGGCCGCTGCGGTAGAACGAGAGTCCATAGGCGGCGACGAGACCGGCCACGACATCCACGTCACCTGCGGCAGATGCATAGTCGATCGCGGCCTCGGGGAGCTCGTGGGCGGTACACCACGAGGCTGCGCGACGATTCAGCTCGACGGCCAAACCCGGCTCGGTGCGATCGAGCTCCGCCCGCAGCAGGTCCTTGAACAGGTGGTGATACCGGTACCACCCCCGGTGATGGTCGAGCGGGACGACGAACACGTTCGCGCCCTCGAGCGCCTCGAGCATCCGCGCCGAGTCGCTCCGCTCCAGCACCGCGTCGCAGAGGGATCCCGACATGCGCTCGAGGACGGAGGTTCTGGTGAGGAACCAGAGCTCCTTCCGGCTGAGTCGCGCGAGATGCTCCGACCGCAGGTAGTCGGCGACGAAACGATCGTCACCCGTGAAAGCGGAGAGCTCCGCGAACCCGATTGGCTCCGTCTGAACAGCGAGACTCGCCAGGTAGAGGCCGGCTGCCCAGCCCTCGGCGCGGTCGTTGAGCAGCCGGGCCTGCTCCTTCGTAACGTCGATCCCGCTCCGCGCGATGAGCGCGTGCGCCTCCGAGTCGTCGAGAGCCAGGTCGGTGTGCCCCAGCTCGAGCAGAATCCCCCTGGCCCGAAGCTTCGCGAGCGGGAAATGCACGTCACCCCTGCCCGAGAGCACGAGCAGCGAGCCTGGGGGCACGCGATGCGCGAGCTCCATGATCACGTCGACGCAGTCTCGGTGCTCGATCTCGTGGACGTCGTCGAGAACGAGCACGAGCGGAACCGGCGCCGTCGTGAGCGCCGCCCCGAGCCGCGGGACATCCATCTCCCAGATCGACGAGTCGGGCAAGGCGAGGGCTGCGAAAACCTTCGGGTCGACGTCGTACAGCCGATCGAGCGCCGCCGCGACGTGCGTCATCAGCACGACGGGGTCGTTGTCTCGCCGGTCGAGCGAGACCCAGGCGAACGGGCGACGCCTGTCCTTTGCGGCCCATTGGGCGAGAAGCGTCGTCTTGCCGTAGCCGGCCGGAGCGCTGACGCTTACGACTGTCGCGTGCTTCGCACCGAGCAGCCGCTTGACGAGCCCGTCCCGGCGCACGAACGTGCGCCTCGACGAGGGAATCGTGAGCTTCGCCTCGTCGACGAACGTCGGCAATGCCGGCCCCCGACGACGAGTGGCCCCGTTCGCTGCGCGTGAAGGAGTGACCGGCCCGATTGCCGACACGTCACCTACACCGCCCGTCGTCGCGGCCATGCCGTTCCGCCACCTCCCGCCTTGCTCCGATCGCGTGCCGGGAGCCTATGGATGGGACAATCTCGAGACAAGCGGGAACCGGTGCGGGTTACCGGATCTCCACAATCACCCGATCAGGACGATGCAGTGCCGGTGGGGCGGCGATTCAATCGCCCAGGGTCCGTTGAGGGCGGCCGTCAGACCGAGTGCGGCCCGTGTGCCGGTCGCCGTGGTGAGGAGGTGCGGTGGAGGCAAGGGAGCCGGCCCGGCGTTTCCCGATCGGCGTGTTGGAGGGGATCCTGCCGCTCGATCGGCAGCAGGGTGATCAAGCCCGGCGTCCTCGCCAGCTTCCTGTCGCGCACCATGGTCGTCTGCTGCCTCACAGGCGTCGGCATCGAGCTCGCTGCCGGGCAGAACGGATGATGTGCGCCAGGAGCTCGACCGCTATAGCGTTTCCGACCACACCGGACACGGTGCGTACTACGACAGTCCCGAGCGCGTGATCAGCGCGTTCGCGGACGCGAACAAGGGGAGACGATGATGGGAACAACCGAGCACGACGTCGGTCCGCCGGCGCGCAGCCCGCAACTGGTCAGGGTCGAGCACTTCACCGTCGCGGAGCGTGCCGCTCGCGGCAAGGCCGCGCGGGCCGAGGTGCCGCGGTCGAGTCATGCGGCTTGGGAGCCGCCGCCGCACCGACCGGATCCGGTCGACCTGCTCGAGGAGCAGGGGCAGACCCGCGTGCCGGAGCTGATCCCGATCCGTTACGGGCGGATGCTCGTGTCGCCGTTCACCTTCTACCGCGGCGCGGCCTACCTGATGGCCTCCGACCTGGCGGCTGGGACGCGCACCGGCCTCCACACGCAGATCTGCGGCGATGCGCATCTCTCGAACTTCGGCATCTTCGCCGCGCCCGACCGACGTCTCGTGTTCGGCGTCAACGACTTCGACGAGACCCTGCCCGGACCGTTCGAGTGGGACGTCAAGCGCCTGGTGACCAGCTTCGCCGTCGCCGGCCGCGATCGGGGCTTCGACGCCAAGCAGCGGGAGAAGATCAACCTGGCCGTGACACGCTCCTACCGGGAGTCGGTCAAGGCATTCTCGGAGATGCGGAACCTCGACCTCTGGTATGCGCGGATCGACGTCGAGGCCGTCGTCGACCGCTTCGGAGACGACGTGAGCGCGAAGCAGCGGAAGGCGGCCGAGCAGAACCTCGCCAAGGCACGGTCGAAGGATTCGCTCAAGGCGTTCTCGAAGCTCACGCACATCGTCGACGGTGAGCCTCGCATCGTCAGCGATCCCCCGGTGATCGTGCCGATCGAGGAGGTCGAGCCGGCCGCGGCCCATCGGATCGACGAGTGGGTCCACACCGTGATCCGCTCGTACCGACGCACGCTGGCGGGCGATCGGCGGCGCCTACTGGAGCGCTTCCGGTACGTGCACGCGGCCCGGAAGGTGGTGGGCGTGGGCAGTGTCGGCACACGGGCGTGGATCGTCCTGCTGCTGGGTCGCGACGGCGACGATCCCCTGTTCCTCCAGTTCAAGGAGGCGCAAGCCTCGGTCCTAGAGCCGTTCCTCGGCAGGAGCGACTTCGCCAATCACGGTCAGCGCGTCGTCGAGGGTCAGCGGCTGGTCCAGGCCGCCAGCGACATCATGCTCGGCTGGCTCCGGATCGACGCCCCGGACGGGGTCAAGCGCGACTTCTACGTCCGCCAGCTGTGGGACGCCAAGGGCTCCGCGGACGTGGAGGTGATGGTCCCGCGGGGCATGGAGACCTACGCCAGGCTCTGCGGCTGGTCGTTGGCCAAGGCCCACGCCCGGTCGGGTGACGCGATCGCGATCTCGAGCTATCTCGGGTCGAGCGACACGTTCGACCGCACGATGGCCGCCTTCGCGGAGACGTACGCCGATCAGAACGAGCGCGACTACGACGCGCTTCGTCAAGCGGCCGCCTCGGGTCGGGTGGAGGCGAGCGAGGGAATCTGAGCCAGAGCGCGAACATCCCACCGTGATCCTGGGACGCAGTCACCGGCGGGCTCATCCCGAGGGGGATGCGCCTGCGGAAACGGTGATCGAGCTCGATCCGACGGAGCTCTCGCGCGTGTTCTCCGCGCCACGCTGGCTGCGCGATCTCGGCCTGCTGGCCTGGTTTCTCGTCGGCGTCGGCCTCGTGCTCGTGGGCGCCGTTTGGATCCTCGGCCTCACCTCGTCCATCGTGGGGCCGGTCGTCGCCGGTGGCGTCGTCGCCGCGGTCGCCTCCCCCGTCGTCCTGTGGCTCAAGAGCAAGGGGGTCCCACGAGCAGGAGGAGCGGCGATCGTGCTGCTCAGCCTCCTCGTCCTCGGCGTGGTGATCCTCCTGCTCGTGCTCGGCGGCATCGTCGAGCAGGCACCGGAGATCAAGAGCTCTGTCACCCAAGCGCTGGACAAGATCCAGGGCTGGGCTAAAGACGCCGGCGTCGACAACACCGACGGCACCAAGCAGGACGTCTCCAACGCCACCACCGACAGCGGCAAGACACTGCTCACCGGAGTCGCCGACGGGATCCAAGGCCTCACCTCGATCGCGCTCTTCCTCTCCTTCACCCTCTTCACCATCTTCTTCCTGCTCAAAGACGGCCCCGCCATGCGCCGCTGGGTCGACGGCCACCTCGGCGTGCCGCGCCCCGTGGCCACCACGATCACCGGCAACATCGTCAACTCGCTCCGCCGCTACTTCCTCGGCGTCACCATCGTCGCCGCCTTCAACGGCATCGTCGTCGGGCTCGCCGCTTGGATCCTCGGCGTCCCCCTCGCCGGCACCATCGCCGTCGTCACCTTCGTCACGGCCTACGTGCCCTTCATCGGCGCCTTCGTCTCCGGCGCCTTCGCGGTGCTCATCGCTCTCGGCACCGAGGGCACGACCACCGCGTTGATCATGCTCGTGGTGGTCATCCTCGCCAACGGCGCCCTGCAACAAATCGTGCAACCCGTCGCCTTCGGCGCCACCCTCGACCTCAACCCACTCGTCGTCCTCATCGTCACCATCGGCGCCGGATCCCTCTTCGGCATGATCGGCCTCATCCTCGGCGCCCCCCTCACCTCCGCCGCCGTCCACATCAGCCGCGACCTCGCCCGCGCCCGCGCCGTCGAAGCGGCTGCGGGCGACACAGCCGTACCGGCCCCGGCCGGAACCTGACTCGAGCCTGCGCAGCTCGGGGCGGTCGACCGCCTCACGGCTCCCCGCTCCGGCATGGCTCGGCATCGAGGTCGAGACGTGTGAGGAGCCACTCCGCCTGCCAGCGACGCTCCGCCGCGACGCCGTCGTCGTAGGCGATCTCGCCCCGCTCGGCCGCCGCCTCGAGCCCGGAGCAGTGTGCAACGACGAAGCACAGGTTCGCGGCGGTCGCCGCCGCCTACTACGGCGGGCTGAGCCAGACGGAGATCGCCGACCGGCTCGGCCTGCCGCTCGGCACCGTCAAGTCACGCACCTGGGCCGGGCTCGCGCGACTCGGCGTCCTGCTCGCCGATCCGGCGCCGGCGCCTGCCGCGGCGTCTGGTCCGCGGGTCCCCTGCGCTGTCCCCGCGCCGGTTTCGCGCTGACAGCTACTCCTAGCGCACGGCAACGACGTCGAGCGTGCTCGCGTCCTGGACGCGGACAGTGCCTCGCAGGTTGCAGTTTGCGTTGCGGCCCGCGGCCGCGAGCGCACAGGTGAACCAGGCGCCGCCGGGGACGACGCGGATGCGTGCGAGCTGCGCACCCGGGACGGTGAGCCGGAAGCGCACCCGCTGCAGCCGCGAGGGGTCGGCCGCGACGGGGACGTACCGGATCTGCGTCACGTCGTAGCCGCGGATCGTGCCGGATCCGCCGCCGGCGCTTCCGGTCCCGACGGTGTTGGTAGCCGTCAGCGCGAACGAGACGGCCGCCAGCGCAGCCACGGCGAGCACGAACCAGACGCGGTGCCGGCGACGGGGCATTTCGGGGGAGAGATCGTCCCTCGAACCGGTCTGCCCGACCCCCGGAAGGGGGACGCCACCGCGCTGTGTCCACCGAACTGACGCAAAGTAGGATCGCCGCATGAGGATGCGTGCCGCGGTGCTCGAGGAGTTCGGCCAGCCGCTCGTCGTCCAGGAGGTCGATCTGGCCGAGCCCGGCGCAGGCGAGGTGCTCGTCCGTCTCGCCGCGTGCGGCGTCTGCCACACCGACCTCTACACCGCGTCGGGGGCCGACCCGTCTGGCTACGCGCCGACCGTTCTCGGCCACGAGGGTGCAGGCGTCGTCGAGCGCATCGGCGCGGGCGTCGGTTCGGTCGCCCCAGGCGACCACGTCGTCACGCTCTTCTCGCCGCAGTGCCGCGAGTGCGTCCACTGCCTCAGCCCGCGGACGAACCTGTGCCTCGCGATCCGCGAGCAGCAGAATCTCGGCTACCTGCCCGACGGCACCACCCGGCTCTCACGTGACGGCGAGCCGATCCGCCATTTCATGGGCACTTCGACGTTCGCGGAGTACACGGTGATGCCCGAGATCGCCCTGGCGAAGGTCTCCCCGGAGGCGCCGCTCGAGAGCGCGGCGCTGTTTGCCTGCGGGCTGTCCACAGGGATCGGCGCCGCTCTCTACACCGCCCGGGTCGAGCCGGGTTCGACGTGCGTCGTGTTCGGTGCCGGGATGGTGGGCCTCGGGGCCGTGATCGGCTGCCGTCTGCAGGGTGCCGAGCGCATCGTCTGCGTCGATCTCTCGCTCGAGCGCGCCGAGGCGGCCCGCGTCCACGGCGCGACCGACGTGCTCGTGGGCGGGCCGGACGCAGTGCAGGCGGTCCTCGACCTCACGGGAGGCTTCGGCGCCGACTACACGTTCGAGGCCACCGGCCTCGTCGCGGTGATGCGCCAGGCGGTCGAGGCTGCCCGCATGGGCTGGGGTCTCTGCACCGTCTGCGGCGTCGCCGGCAAGGGCGAGGTGCTCGAGATCGTGCCGCGCTTCCTGATCACGGGCAGACGCGTCGCCGGCTCGTCGTTCGGCGGCGTCAAGGGCAGGGATCAGGTCCCACAGCTCGTGCAGCGGTATCTCGACGGCGAGATCGACGTCGACGCGTTCGTTTCCCACCGCCTCACGCTCGACGAGGTGAACAGCGGCTTCGAGTTGATGGAGCGCCAGGACGGCATCCGCAGCGTGTTGCAGCTCTCGTAAGAGGGACGAGCCGTCAGCTATGCCCTCGGCCGTCATGGGACGGACGGCCTTTGCGGCCGGAGCCGGGCTTCGCCCGGCGGGAGGCCAAGGGCGGCACGTCAGCGAGTGCGGCGAAGGAGGGGGAACGCGGGGGAACCATGTGGTTCCCCCGCGCCTTCAGGCTGGGGCCTCGGCCTCCTGCGGCCAGAGGTCGGGCCCCGGCCCGATCCTTCGCGCTACGACGGGGTCGTGCTCCCGTTCGTCTGCGCACCGGCGGCCTCGAGGCGCTGCAGGCGCCAGTCGAGCGCCGAGGCCATCCGTTCGATCTGCGTGAAGAGCTTCTCGCGGTCCGCCTTGCGTGCGTTCTCGACCTCCTCGAGCCGACCGGCAACCGCTAGCAGCGCGCCGCCGCCGATCGCCTCGCCGCCGCCGTCTCGGGAGACCACGCCACCACCGCCGCCGCCGCGCAGCTCGAGCTCGGCGATCCGTCCTGCGAGCTCGGCGACGCGCTGCGCCGAGGCACCGCCGCGGAGCAGCTCGCCCAACGCCCGATCGTGCTCGCCGATCCGGAGGCTCAGCCGCTCGATCGCCATCAGCAGCCGGTCGAACTCCTGCTCGAGCCCCCCGCCCGTCGCGATGCCTGGCACCGGCGTGCCGCGCTCGAACACCCCAGACTCAGGCGTGGACCCCACCTCGGCAGCGGCCACCGCGGCCTCACGCAGACGCAGCTCCAGCTGGTCGACGCGCGTGACGAGTGTCTCCTGCGTGGCGGCCCAGCTCGCGGCGGCGCGGTCGATCTGCTCCGTCACGGCGCCCGCTTCGGCGAGCGAGCCCTGCGTCGAACCGGCCTGCTCGACCTGCGCCAGGCGCTCCGCCAGCTCCTCGAATCGCTTCGCCGCCGTGGCCTCGGCGCCGGCCAGCAGCCGTCGCACGTCATCGACGGCGTTCGCAGCGGGCTGGTCGTCGGGCGCGTCTCTGACGACGTCTGCGAGCACGTCCACCCGTGCGGCGATGGCGTCGACCCGGCCGGCGAGCTCCGGATCGACGGCCGGTCTGGAGGACAGCTCCCGCAGCGCCGTCCGCAACTCGTCGAGCGCCGCCTCGCCCGCGTCGACGCGCGACTCCGAAGCGGCTCCGGCCATCTGCCCGGCGATCTGGTCGACGCGGGCGGCGACCTCGTCGAGGCGGGTCGCGAGTGCGGCGTCAGGGGTAGGGCGTGCGCGGAGCTCGTCGATCGCTGCGCGCAGCTCGTCCAGTGCGGGCCGCTCGTCGCGGGCCGCGGCGGCATCGACCCGTGCTGCGAGCTGCTCGAGTCGCTCGTTCAGCGCCGAGCCCTGGTCGGGCCGCGCGCTGAGCTCGTGCACGGTGGCCCGCAGCTCGTCGACCGCGGAGGCTTGCGCGGCGGCGGCAGCCGCGATCGCCTCGTCGGCCCGATGGGAAAGCTGGTCGATGCGGCTGCGCAACTCGATCACGGCGGCCTGCGGCACCTCCGAGCTGGCCGTGCTGCCGACACCCTCGGGAAGCCGTTGCACGAGTTGCGCTAGCTCGTCCACGCGCGCCGCGAGGTCGTCGGCGGCGGCGGCCCGGGAGGCGAGTGCCTCGACCGTGCCGCGCAGCTCGGTGAAGGCAGCTGCGTCCGGGGCCCGCTCGAGCCGCACGGTCAGGAGCTGCACGGCCTCCCTGAGCTCCGGGTCTCCGCTGGGACGAGCGGCGAGCTCGTCGAGGCGCAGCCGGAGCTGCTCGAGCGAGCCGTGGTCGGCTGCACGCTCGATCCGGCGTGCGAGTTCGGCGAGCTCGCCCGTGCCGACGTCCAAGCGGTGCTCGAGCTCGGCGACCGACTTGCCGAGTCCACCGGCCAGCTCATCGACCTTCGTACTGACGTCGACGATGCCGGTCTCGACCGAGCCGAGCCGGACGAGCGACGCTTCGACGGCGAGTGCGAGGTCCGAGAGCCGCTGCTCCGAGGCGGCCGCCTTCTCCGCCTTGGCGCTCAGCTCCGCGAGAAGCGGCTCCGAGGCGCCCACGCGGCGCGCGAGGTCGACGATCGCCTCGCGGAACTGCCCGATCGTCGCGTCGTCTTCGCGCTCGCGCAGCTCGTGCAGCTCTCGCAGCGTGTTCTCGACCGCGTCGATGCGTGCCAGCGTGGCCGGGTCGGCCGCGGCCTGGATCTGCTCGGCGGCGTGATACTCGGCCTGCGCCTCCGAGAGCACCGCCTCGACCTCCTCGAGCCGGGGCTCACCGGGACGGCGAAGCGGCGTCGAGCCCGCGTAGGACCACTGCTCGGCAAGCGCGCTGGCGAGCTCGAGCCGGGTAATGGCGCCCCACTCGACCAGGATCTGCCCGACGGGCTTGCCGGTGCGTTCCTGGGCGACCTCGGCCTCCTGCAGCTGCTCCTCGTTGACGAGGCCTTGCGAGAGCAGGATGCCGCCGACCGAAGGCGCCGCCGTGTGGACGTCGCTCACGGCTTGATCCTCCCGGAGAGGCCGGGGCAGACGACACGTGGGAGAACGCCGGAGGATCCCACTGCGGGTCTCCTATCGGATCCGGATCACCTGCTGGAGTCACTCGACCAAGGGACACGACGCACCAGATCACCCAGCGTGGAGCGCCTGCCTCCCCCGGCCTGGGTGATACCCGGATCGTCCGCAGCCGTCTGCGAGACTGGGCCGATGGCGACGAGCCCACGCACGCGCAGCTCGCACGCTCGGTCCACGCGCACGCGCGTGAGGCGACTTCCCGAGCGTGCAGCGTACGACCGGGCGGCGATCGACGCCATCCTCGACGCCGGGCTTGTCTGCCACCTCGGTTTCGTCAGCGCCGGACAGCCCTTCGTGATCCCCACGCTCCACGCACGCTTGGGCCACGACCTCTACGTGCACGGCTCGTCGGCAAGCCGCACGATCCGAGCGGCAGGCGGCGGCGTGCCGGCGTGCGCGACCGTGACGCTGCTGGACGGGATCGTGCTGGCGCGGTCGGTGTTCGAGCACTCGATGAACTATCGCTCGGTGGTCGTGATCGGGACGGCGAGGACCGTGACGGACTCCGACGAGAAGCTCGCGGCGCTCGAGGCCTTCACGGAGAAGCTGCTCCCCGGTCGCTGGCACGAGGCGCGCAGGCCGACCGCACGGGAGCTGAAGGCGACGGGGGTCGTGGCGCTGCCGCTCGACGAGGCCTCGGCCAAGATCCGGGACGGCGGGCCCGAAGACGGCGACACGCCGGATGCCGCGCTCGACGTGTGGGCCGGCGTGATCCCGCTCAGGCTGCGGGCCTTGCCGCCGCAGCCGGCCGAAGGTCTCCGACCAGGTATCCCCGTGCCGGCCTGGGCGCGACGCTATCGGCGTCCCGGTCTCACCGGCTGAAGAACAGTGCGGGCACGCGGCCGCGAAGACGGCCGGTTCCCGAGGGTCTCCGAGCGCTGGCGCAGGAAATCTGCTCCCGGCGGTACCCTCGGCGCGTGGAGCTCGACACCGTCGTGATGAAGTTCGGCGGCTCCTCGGTCGCCGACCCCGAGAAGGTAAAGCACGTCGCCCAGCGCTTCGTGGACGCTAAACGCCGCGGCCTCCAGGTGGTCGGCACCGTCTCGGCTATGGGCAAGACGACGGACTCGCTGATCTCGCTCGCACACGATGTCTCTCCCGCCCCGAACCCGCGCGAGCTCGACATGCTGCTCTCGACGGGCGAGCGCATCGCCTGCGCGCTGGTGGCGATGGCGATCCACGACCTCGGCGAGGAGGCCGTGTCCCTGACCGGATCGCAGGCGGGCATCCTCACCGACTCGGCCCACAACCGCGCCAAGATCCGCGAGATCCGCGGTGACCGCGTCCGCGCGGCGCTCGAGCAAGACAAGATCGTGCTCGTCGCGGGCTTCCAGGGCTTCTCGCGCGACACGATGGAGATCACGACCCTCGGTCGCGGCGGCACGGACGCCACCGCGGTCGCGCTCGCGGCGGCGCTCGGCGCGGCGTGCGAGATCTACTCCGACGTCCCGGGCGTGTTCACCGCCGACCCCCGCATCGTCCCCGAGGCGCGCAAGCTCCCCGTCGTCTCGTACGAGGAGATGCTGGAGATGTCGGCGTCCGGGGCGAAGGTGCTGATGTTGCGCGCGGTCGAGCTGGCCCGGAACCACGGCGTCCGCGTGCACGCCCGCTCGACCTTCTCGGACGAGGAGGGAACCTGGATCCAGGAAGGAGAGGGCATGGAGCATCCGATCGTCTCGGCCGTCACCCACTCGGAGACGGATGTCGTGTTCACGCTGGCCGGCATCCCCGACCGCCCCGGCGTGGCGGCGGAGATCTTCGACGCCGTTGCCGCGGCCCACGTCAACGTGGACACGATCATCCAGAACGTCGTGCACGGCAGGGCAGAGCTCTCGCTCTCCGTCCCGGCGGAGGACGTGGCGGCCGCACGCGGCGCCCTCGAGCCGCTCCAGGACGACCTGGGGCCGTTCACGCTCGAGGAGAACCACGGCCTCGGACGCGTGTCGCTGATCGGCGCGGGAATGCGCTCGCACCCGGGCGTCGCGGCGAAGATGTTTCGCACGCTCGCCGATCACGGCATCAACCTGGAGATGATCTCCACGTCGCCGATCAAGGTCTCGTGCATGATCGGGCGCGAGGAGATCCCGGACGCGGTGCGCGCGCTGCACACGGCGTTCGCGCTGGAGCTCGAGCCGCAGGTCGAGGCCTGAGCCCTCCGCGATGGGCGACCTCGCGGGCTACCGCGCGCTCAGCTTCGATTGCTACGGCACGCTGATCGACTGGGAGCAGGGCATCGCCGACGAGCTCGGGCCGTGGGCTGCCGGACACGGGATCGACGCCTCGCGCGACGAGCTCGTCGAGGTCTTCGCCCGATTCGAGACCGAGGTGCAGCGCGACGACGCCGCGATGCTCTACCCCGACGTGCTCGGCGCCACCCTGGCTCGGATCGCGTCGCACTACGGCGTCCAGGCCGGCGAGCAGGAGCGGGCCTCGTTCGGCGCCTCGGTGGGACGCTGGCCGGCCTTCCCCGACTCCGCCGACGCGCTCCGGCGGCTGCAGGATCGCTTCCGGCTGATCATCCTGTCCAACGTCGACCGCGCGTCGTTCGCCGCGAGCAACGAGCGGCTCGGCGTGGAGTTCGACCTGATCGTCACCGCCCAGGACGTCGGCGCCTACAAGCCGAGCGAGCGGAGCTTCCCCGCCCTGCTCGACGCCCTGACCGCGATCGGCGTCGAGCAGTCCGAGCTCCTGCATGTGGCGCAGTCCCTGTATCACGACCACGAGCCCGCCGCGGCGGTCGGGTTGCCGTCGGTGTGGATCGACCGCCGCCACGACCGGGCCGGATTCGGCGCGACTCCTGCGCCGCTCAGCGACGTGTCGCCGCGATGGCGCTTCACCTCCATGGCCGCTTTCGCCGACGCAGCGCTCGCGTCGCACTGAGCGCACGATTGCCGCGCCCCGGCCGCGACCGCGGCCGGCTGCAGGGATCTTCGCGCGCCTGGGATCCGCGGGCGGCGGATCCCAGGGCCTGCGCAGGACGAACAAGGCAGGCGCGCAGGATCGCGCGCCGAACTGGTCGCGGGAGATGTCGTCACGCACCGCCGAGCTGATCGCCTCGATCGTTGGTGGCATCGCCGCCGTGGTGCTGGTGCGCTGGCTGCTCCACCGCGCGTTCCTCGCAGTACGAGAAGCGCCGACCCGACCCCAACCCCGCCGACGCAGCCCGGCGGCGCACGACGTGGCTGTTCGTGCAGCGCGTGATCGTCGCCCTGGTCGCCGCGATCGCGATCTGGAACGTGCTTTCGATGTTCGACGCCACGAAGTCCATCGCGCAGGCCCTGCTGGCCTCGAGCGCCGTGATCGCCGTCTTCGCCGGCCTCGCCTTCAACGTGCCGCTCTCCAACCTGGGCTCCGGGATGCTCGTCGCCTTCGCGCAGCCGCTCCGACTCGGCGACCGGGTCACGATCCAGGACCACACCGGGTTCGTGGAGGAGATGAGCTTGCTGTACACGACGCTGCGCACGGACGACGCGCGGCGCATCTCGATCCCGAACAGCCAGCTGACCTCGACCGCGATCGTCAACCGCACGATCCGTGACCCACGGCGCGCGGTCACCGTCTCCTTCCCCATCCGGCTCGGCACGCCGCTCGACGAGGCGATCGCGGCACTCCGCGCGGGCGTCGACGCCGTGCCCGGCCTGCAGGCCGATCCGCGCGTGCTCGTGGGCGAGATCGGCGACAGCGGCGTGCGTCTCGAGGTGACGGCCTACGGACCGCTCGACGCCGACGTGGCCGGACTCCAGAGCCGCGTCCGCGAAGAAGGCCTGAGAGCACTCGCCGAGGCCGGCCTGCTGGGGACGTAGCACGGCCGACGGCTACGCGGTCTCCGGCTCGTGAGCCGGTGCGCAGGAGCATGAGCCCTTTCCACGCGGCGGAGGCGGCGACGGGTCGGCGGACGACCACAAGGAGGAGGTTCGTGGGGGAACCCCGTGGGTTCCCCCACGATCAGACGCAGTCGCGCAGGGCCTGAGCCTCGGGTAGCGACTCGAGCTTCTTGAGCGTGTTGTTCTCGATCTGCCGGATCCGCTCCCGGGTGACGCCGAACGTGCGGCCGACCTCCTCGAGCGTGCAGGGCGGCTCGCCGCACAGCCCGAAGCGGAGCTCGATCACCTTCCGCTCGCGGATCGGCAGCGAGGCGAGCGCTGCCTCGATGTCCTCGCGCCGCAGCGAGAGCGACGCGGTGTCGAACGGCGACTCCGCCTGGTCGTCGGGCACGAAGTCGCCGAGCGAGGAGTCCTCCTCCTCGCCGATCGGCTTCTCCAGCGAGACGGGGAGTTGCGACATGCGCAGGATCTCCCGCACCTCGTCGGTCGTGATGTCCAGCTCCTCGGCGATCTCCTCGGGGCTGGGCTCGCGGCCGAGTCGCTGCACGAGCTGGCGCTCGATGTGCACGACCTTGTTCAGCTTCTCCACCATGTGCACCGGGATCCGGATCGTGCGCGCCTTGTCGGCGATCGCGCGTGTCACGGCCTGGCGGATCCACCAGGTGGCGTACGTCGAGAACTTGAAGCCCTTGCGGTAGTCGAACTTCTCGACCGCGCGGATGAGCCCGAGCGATCCTTCCTGGATCAGGTCGAGGAACGACAGCCCTCGGCCCAGGTAGCCCTTCGCGATCGAGACGACGAGCCGGAGGTTGGCCTCGATCATGTGCTGTTTCGCCGCCATGTCGCCGCGCTCGATGCGCTTGGCGAGGGCGACCTCCTGATCGGCCGTGAGCAGGGGAACCTTGCCGATCTCGCGTAGGTACAGCCGGAGCGAGTCGAGCGACGGCTCGACCGTGAGGTCGAGCTTCGGCTGCGCGGCGGCCTTTTCTTCCTCCGGGGTGGGAGCCGGCTGCTCGGCCGGGAACGACTTGTGCTGCTCCCCTTCGACCAACTCGATCGAGTGGTCGATCAGATACGTGGTGAAGTCCTCGACCTGCTCCTTCGTGAGGTCGACGTCCTCGAGCGCGTTGACGATCTCGTCGTAGGTCAGAAACCCCTTCTCCTGACCGTCCTTGACGAGCTTGTGGACCTCCTCGGCGTCAGGCAGGGCAATGTCGACGGAGAGCATGGACCCCGCTTTCTCCTTGGCGATTGACGGAGACACACCCATCTCGAACGTGCAACGAGCCGACCTCCCACGCGTCGGCTCGATCCCCACAGGCGCGGGATGTTATACGGCTCTCCGCCGTTTGGGAACAGGGCCGAGGGGGAGCATTTTCGACAACGGTCAGACGGTGCGAAGCGCGCCGACGGGCTCGCCGCGCGAGTTCTCCACCGGGACGGAGCCGAACGTGCCGGAATCGAGCCCGAGCAGGCGCAGGAACGCGGCCAGCGCCGGCCGGATCGCACGGAACGCGCCGTCCTCGACCTTGAGGGCGATGCCGACACGCTCGGGGCCGACGGCACAGAGGAGGCCCTCCGCTCCGCCCTTCGCCACCCAGCCGGGCAGCGCGCGGGACAGCATGGCGTCCGCGGCGACCGGCCCGCGCAGAAGCTCTGGATGCGCCCGCATGGCGCCAAGCACGCGTTCACCTCCGGCCAGCGAGGGCAGGCGGGCGAACGCGTGCGCAGCCCGCCACAGCGGCAGCGCGAAGGTGACGACTCCGCAGCCGTCGGTCGCAATCGGGATCTCGGCAGCATCGAGCCCCGCCGCCGCGGCGACCTCCTCCAGCATCGCCCGCTGGCACGGGTGCCCAGGCAGCCGGTAACCCTCGCTCGGCCACCCCCGCGCACGGCAGAGCGCGAGCATCCCAGCGTGCTTCCCGGAGCAGTTGTGCTCGATCGGCGTCGGGTCGGGCCCGCACTCCAGCTCGCGCTCCTCCGCCGGGGCGGCGGCGAGCAGCCGCCGCACGACCGCGAGCTGTTCCGGCGCGCGCGAGGTGCGAGGCGCATGCGAGCGCGATCTCCTCGTCGTCGAGATCCGGTCGAGCGCGCACGAGCGGCAGCGCCTGGATCGGCTTGGCCGACGAGCGCAGATAGGTGAGCAGCCGCTCGTCACCAGCCGTCGCCACGATCTCCCCGCCCTCCACTGCCACCGCGTGCACCCGATGACGCGCCTCCACGACGTTGCCTCGGGTCGCCTCCACGACGATTGGCTCCACGGCGCGGGAGCCTACCCCGGCGGCGGGCGCAGGAGACCGCGAACGAGAGGCCTGGCCGCGAGGCCTCTCGTCCCGGCGGTCGCTACGCCTCCTCGGCCATGCCGAGGACGTCCTCGCGCGTCAGCTTCCCGACGAGCTCGGGATGGTCGCGCTCGACGTGCGCCTCGACCTTCTCGACGAGCTCGTCCTCGCTAGAAGGCCGGCCCGGTTGCGAATGGTCGGGATTTCCAGTATGTTCTGCAAATGTCGCCCATTTCGCACGACTACGAGGCGGACGACGTCCTCACCGTTCGCGACCCCGAGCAGCTGAAGGCGCTCGGCGACGCCCTGCGCGCCCGCATCGTCGCGCTCCTGCGCGAGCGAGCGGCGAGCACGACCGAGCTGGCAGGGGTGCTCGGCCTGCCCAAAGGAACGGTCGGGCACCACGTGAAGGTGCTCGAGCGGGCCGGGCTGATCCGGGTCGTGCGCACGCGCCAGGTGCGAGCGCTGACCGAGAAGTACTACGGCCGCGTCGCGAGGCTCTTCGTGCTCAAGAGCGAGGACGATAGACCGATCGAGGCGGGCGGCGGTGTGCTCGCCGCGGTGATGCTCCGCCAGGCGGCCGACGAGCTCCTCTCCACCGCCCCGACCACCGACGAGTCGGCACTCGTCCACGTGCGGCTGAGCCCCGCCGACGCGCGTCGGCTCACCCGGCGCCTCGGCAAGCTTGTGACCGACTTCGTCGCCGCCGACCGGCCGGACGGCGAGCTGTACGCGCTCGCGGTCGCCGCCTTCCCGACGAGCGCGGCGCTACCGCCCAGGGACGATGCCTAGGCGCTTCGGCGGTCTCTGGCGCCACCGCGACTTCGTCAAGCTGTGGTCGGCGGAGACGATCAGCCAGTTCGGCTCACAGGTCTCGGCGCTGGCGCTGCCGCTCGTAGCGATCCTCGTGCTCGAGGCGTCGGCCTTCGCCGTCTCGGTGCTCGTCACGATCGAGTTCCTCCCCTTCATCTTGTTCTCGCTCCCGGCCGGGGTCTGGGTCGATCGTCTGCGACGAAAGCCGATCCTGATCGTCGGCGACCTTGGCCGGGCCGTCCTACTCGCGAGCGTGCCCGTCGCGTACCTCGCAGAAACGCTCACGATCTGGCAGCTCTACGTCGTCGGCTTCGGCGTCGGCGCCTTCACCGTCTTCTTCGACGTCGCCTACATGGCCTATCTGCCCTCGCTCGTCGAGCGCGAACAGCTCGTCGAGGGGAACTCGAAGCTGGAGGTCAGCCGCTCGGCGGCGCAGATCGGCGGACCGGGCCTCGCCGGCGGGCTCGTAAGCCTGTTCACGGCACCGTACGCCGTGCTCGTGGACGCGATCAGCTACGTGGGCTCGGCGCTGTTCCTCTTCCGGATCCGCAAGCCTGAGCCGCTGCCCGAGGCGCCCGCGGGCGCGGCGCGCCCGTCAATGCTCCGCGACGTTCGCGAGGGCCTCGGTTACGTGCTCGGCAACCGCTACCTGCGTGCCATCGCCGCGTGCACCGGCACCTCGAACCTGTTCGGCAGCATGACCTTCGCAATCCTGCTCGTCTACGCCGTCCGCACCCTCGAGATGTCGGCGGGCCTCATCGGCGTCGTGTTCGCTCTCGGCAATGTCGGCACGCTCGCGGCCGCACTCGTTTCGAGCCGAATCATCAAGCGCCTCGGCGTCGGGCCCACGATCGTCGCGTCGGCAATGACGTTCGGGCCGGCGATGCTGCTCCTACCGGCCGCCCCCGCGGCGTTCCCCACCCCGTTTCTGGTCGCCTCGATGGCGCTCGTCGGGTTCTCCGGCGTCGTCTACAACATCACGCAGGGTTCGTTCCGGCAGGCGATCACGCCCGAGCGGATGCAGGGTCGGATGAACTCGGTGATGCGCTTCATCGTCTGGGGCGTGATGCCGATCGGCTCGCTCGCCGGCGGTGCGCTTGGCACCGCCGTCGGGCTGCGCGAGACCATGTGGCTGGCTGCGATCCTCGGTTCATTCAGCTTCCTGCCGGTGCTCCTCTCCCCCGTGCGGTCGCTGCGCGACATGCCTGAGCCGCACGGAGCCGAAGGAGCGGTGGTCTCGGAACTGGCGGTGGGGATCGTCTCGGGCCTCCAGGGCCCGCTGCCTGCCGCCGACGAGTCGCGTGCGTAGCCGCGGTCGGCGTTTCCGGTGCCCGTGCTCGAGCCGGTCGCGAGGGCTTGAAACGTGGAGATGGACGTGCGGGTCGTCTCTATTGTCCCCAGCATGAGCAGCGACGACCCGACGTACGAAGTGCTCGCGCTGCGCTACGCGACACACGAAGGTCGGACGGCGAGGGACAACTTCCTCCACCCGGACGACCACGCAGCGCCGATGCCGATCGACTACTTCGTCTGGGTGATCCGAGGGCCACATGGTGCGCCCGAGCCGCGCGAGATCGTCGTGGATACGGGCATGGGACCCGAGACGGCTGCCCGGCGGGCAGGCCGCACCATGCTCGCCCCGGTCGACGACGTGCTCCACCGCGCGGGTGTCGACACCGCGACCGTTCAGGACGTCGTACTGACACATATGCATTTCGACCACGCCGGCCGGCTCGACCTCTTCCCGCGCGCAATCTTCCACATCCAGGACGCGGAGATGGCGTTCTGCACAGGGCGTTCGATGTGCCACGAGGTGCTGCGCGAGACGTTCGACGTCGAGCACGTGCGGGACGCGGTGGCGCACCTCTACACCGGACGCCTGCGGTTCCACGACGGGACGGCGGAGATAGCGCCCGGCATCACCGTGCACCTGGTCGGAGGGCACTCCGGCGGGCTCCAGGTCGTGCGCGTGCCAACCGAGCGCGGCTGGGTGGTGCTGGCGTCCGACGCGTCGCACCTCTGGGCCAACATCCGTACGCGCAGCCCGTTCCCGATCATCGCCGACCTCACCCGGGTGATGGAGGGCTATCGGCTCGTCGAGGAGCTCGCGGACGGGCCTGATCATGTCATCCCCGGCCACGATCCGCTCGTGCGGGCCCGCTTCCCGAGTCTCCCCGGCGAGCCCGAGATCGTCCGGCTCGACGTCGCGCCGGCCCCGGCCGCCGATGCCTGAGCTGCCAGAGGTCGAGGCGTGGGTGCGCGAGTTGGCGCCGCAGGTGTCGCGCTCGCCGGTCGCCGAGGCACGCTCCGGGCACGTGGCGACGCTGAAGACCTTCGATCCGCCGCTCGTCGCGCTCGCCGGCCGGCGCTTCGCGGGCGCCGAGCGACGTGGCAAGAATCTCCTCTTCCCCACCGAGGACGGCGACCTCGTTCTGCGAGTGCACCTGATGAGCGCCGGGCGGCTGCGCTACCTCGCGCCTGGGAAGAGGGGCCCGGCGAAGCCGATGTTCCGGGTCGGCTTCGCGGACGGCGGCGAGCTCGTGCTCACGGAGGCGGGAAAGAAGAAGCGCGCAGGCGTGTGGCTGCTCACGACTGGAACTCTCGAGGGCGAGCTGGCGCACCTCGGGCCCGACGCGCTCGAGGTCGACGCGGAGGCGCTCGGAGCGATCCTTCGCCGCGAGCGCCGCCAGCTCCATCCGCTCCTGCGCGACCAGCGCGCGCTCGCCGGCATCGGCCGTGCGCACGCGAACGAGATCCTGTGGCGGGCGCAGCTGTCGCCATTCCGGCTCTCGACCGACCTCTCGGACGACGAGGTCGGTGGCCTGGCCGCGGCCATTCGCGAGGATCTCGAGCGCGCGCTCGACCTGCGCGAGCGCGGTCGGGGGGACAAGGACGTGTACCTCGTCCACGGGCGCTTCGGCGAGCCCTGCCCGCGCTGCGGGGACACGCTCCGCCGCGTCGACTTCGAGGAGCACACGATCACGTACTGCCCGACCTGCCAGACCGGAGGCAAGGTGCTGAAGGACCGCCGCCTCTCGCGGCTGCTGAGGTGAGCTTGGCCTCCGGTCGCCCACAGCGGGCTCCAGGGAGCTCGCGGGCTGTCTGAACAGCTAGCGTGGCCCAGGTGAGCGATCTTCCACGCCTCCTCGACGACATGCAGGCCTCGGCGCCGCCGGTCGAGCTCGCCCTCTCGCGTGCCGGCGTGACCGGCGTGCAGAAGGCAATCCGGATTCGCCGCGGCGGCGCCGAGATGGTGATGGCGGCCGAGATCGAGTGCACCGTCGACCTGGCGCGCGACCAGAAGGGCGTGCACATGTCACGCTTCCCCGAGCTCTTCGACGAGGCGATCGGCGCGGTCGTCCTGAGCGAGGCACTGCAGGTCGAGGTCCTGGCCGAGCACATCGCCCGCCACATCGTCGACCGGCAGCGCGCGCTTCGAGCCCAGGTGCGGATCATCGCGCGCTGGCCGATCCGCAAGCGTACGCCCGTGACCGGCCTCGCCACGCAGGAGATGGTCTCCCTGATCGGCATTGCCGCGGCGACGGAGTCCGCTGGCCGCAGGGTCGTCGGCGTCGAGGCGACCGGGATCAACGCCTGTCCATGCGCGCAGGGTCTCGTCCGCGGCCGCGCCTCCGAGCGGTTGCTCGAAGCCGGCTTCGGGGACGCCGACGTGGAGCGAATCCTGGAGCTCGTCCCGCTCGCGACCCACAACCAGCGCGGGCGCGGCACGCTGCTCGTCGGCACCGCGCACGACCTCGACGCAGAGGAGCTGGTCGGCATCGTGGAGCGCTCGATGAGCGCGCCGGTGTACGAGCTGTTGAAGCGACCGGACGAGCTGTTCGTCGTCGAGCACGCCCATCTGCAACCGCGGTTCGTCGAGGACTCCGTCCGGGTGGCGCTGAAGGAGCTCCTCGACCACGTCCCGGACCTGGACGACGACGACTTCGTCCTCTCGCGCCAGGTCAACCTCGAGACGATTCACGACCACGACGTGCTCGCGGAGCGCCACGGCACCATCGGCGAGCTGAGGGCGGAGCTCGCGGGTGGCACCTCCGGCCGCCAGACCGCGCTCGACGACTGGTTCGCTACCGCTTAGATTGCGAGAACACGGCTCGGGCCGTCGCGTTCGACCGCATGGGCACGGTGCACGTCGGCTTGGTGCTCTGACACGCCCCCGCCCACCGCTGCAGACGCCAGCCCTTCGCCGGCGTCGCGCGCAAGGTCACCGGGGCGTAGGAGCGGAGCGAGGACGAGCAGCGGGCCGGGCAGGCGACGCCGCCGGGCGCGCCGCGGATCTGGCCCCTGCCGGTCACCGAGAGCGAAAGCCGGTAGGTGAGCGGCGCGAAGAGCGCGGCTGCGGACGCCGAATCGGCGAGGCGGAGCACACACGGCCCAGCACCGTTGCAGGCACCGCTCCAGCGTACGAAACGGAGACCGTCGGAGGGCTCCGCCGTGAGCGTCACGTCTTCGCCGCGGTTCCACTGCGTCGAGCATGCAGCTGCGCAGTCGACACCGGGGACGTCGCTCGTCACACGGCCGCCGCCGGCCAGTCCGATCGAAAGTTCCACCTGGCCGGACAGAACGCGTAGCCACGGCGAGTCCTGCACGTCGGGCCACGACCCCGAATGCCCGTAATAGTCGTCCTTGCCGACGTCGAGGGCGAGCACGCCGAGCTGCACGAACGGCGCGTAGGGGAACATCACGTCCCCTGTCGAGTCGCACGGATGACCAGGGTCGTCGGGGCAGGCGTGCGGCGGGCCGCCGCCCCGGTGCAGGACGCCGAACGCGTGCAGGAGCTCGTGAGCAGCGACGAGCCCGGTGGAGATGTCCGCGCACGCCTGCAGGTACACGATGGCGGCGCCCGACCCAGTCGCCGACCCGCCCCCCTGACCGCAGATGTGCTCCTCCTCGACGGGCCCGTCGTAGTAGACGAGATACTTCGCGTACGTGCTGTCGAGGCCGAGGGCGTCGAGGGATTCGAGAATCCGCCGGGCTCGCGTCGCCAGCGGCCGCAGGTCGCCGGAGCTCCACGTCAGGCGCGTGAGGACGATGTCCGCCTGGGGGCCGCATGTGAACGGCGCGAGGTCGAACCGTGGTTCGCGGTCGAAATCCTGTGTTCGCCACCAGGCTGCGATCTCGTCCACGTTCGCGGAGATGGTCGGCGCGCGCTGCACGCTGAGATCGGGGCCGTCAGACGCAGCGGCATAGAGCACGTGAATCGTCCGTCCACCCATCACTGCCGGGCGGTCCGCGGTGGCGACCGTCCCGCACCAGGGCGCGGCGGCACCGGGCTCGGCGAGCGCGAGGCCGCACGCGAGAGCGCACGCCACGAGCGCGAAGCTCAACAGCTGTCTCGACCGGCGACCCCTCACAACTCTTGTAACCATCGTCGTCTCTGCTGCGCCCGCACGCAAGAGGTCAGACGACTCCGCGCCTGGCAGCGCGGGAGAACCGCGGCTCCGTGCCGTGCACGAGGCGGACGATGTTGTGCCGGTGCAGCGTAAACACTCCGGCACAGGCCGTCGCGCCAAACGCCACCGTCTGCCAGGGCTCGCCGAAGGCGAATGAGAGGAGGGGGAGTGCGACAGCGGTGACGAGCGAGGCGAGCGAGGCGTACCTGAACAGCGCGAAGGTGGCGAGCCAGACAGCGACGCAGCAGAGCGCCACGAGCGGCGCGAGCGCCAGGCTGACGCCCCCCGCCGTGGCGACCATCTTGCCGCCCTTGCGGAAGCCGAGCCACACCGGGCGGGCGTGCCCGAGCATCGCCGCTGCACCCGCGAGCACGGCAACCGTCTCGCCGCCCAGCCACAAGGCGACGAGCGCGGGCACGAATCCCTTGAGCACGTCGAGTGCGGCAACGGGGATGCCCAGCGACTTCCCGTACGTGCGCCAGACGTTCGAAGCGCCGATGTTGCCGCTCCCCTGCTCCCGGATGTCCTCCCCGCGCGCGAGGCGCACGACCACGACCCCGAACGGGATCGACCCGACGAGGTAGGCGCCCGCAATCAGCAGGGCGTCCAGGGTCACGCCCGGAGCTTAAAACTCAGAGCGGGAGGCGGTACGCCGCGACCCAGCCGTTGACGACGTCCCAGTCGAGGTTCTCGAGGAAGGCGTCGATGTAGGACGCGCGGTCGGTCTGGTAGTCGAGGAAGTAGGCGTGCTCGTAGACGTCGAGCGCGACGAGCGGGGTCGCGTTCCACACCGGGAACGTGTTCTGCGCGTCGCCGAGGTAGTTGAAGAGCCGCCGCTCGTCCCAGTCGTACGCGGTCCACGCCCAGCCGCGCGCCGCGATGCCGGTGGCCCTCAGGTCGTCCCGCCATTTCGCCGCCGAGCCGAAGTCCCGCTCGATCAGGGCGCCGATCGCACCGGACGGATCGCCGCCGGAGCCACCGAGGTGGTCGAAGTAGAGATCGTGGTTCTTGATCCCGCCGATGGCGAACGTGAGGTCGACCTTGAGCGCCCGCAGCTCGGAGTAGACCTGGTTCGCAAGACCGAGATCGACGTCGCCGAGCTGGCCGAGGATCTCGTTCCGCTTGGCGACGTACCCCTGGTAGAGGCGGTGGTGCGCCTCGATCGAGGCGCGCGAGATGCCGTCCAGCTCGAGCAGGGCCGGCTTCAGCGGGCGGGCCTGGATCTCCTCGAACGCTGCCATCACGCGTGTCTCCTCGTCGGTTCCCGGGAACGGGCAGGAGCATATCCTTGGCTCGACGACGCGAACCGACCCAAGGAGACGGAGACGATGGCCTACTCGGTGCCCGACCTGCCCTACGCGTTCGACGCCCTCGAGCCACACATCGACGCGCGCACCATGGAGATCCACCACGACAAGCACCACGCCGCCTACGTGACGAACCTCAACGCGGCGCTCGACGGGACCGAGTGGATGGACCGGCCACTCGACGCGGTGCTCTCGAACCTCGAGATCATCCCCGAGGACAAGCGCGCCGCAGTGCGCAACAACGGCGGCGGGCACGCGAACCACACCCTCTTCTGGGAGATCATGGGCCCGAACGGGGGCGGCGAGCCCTCCGGGGCCCTGGGCGAGGCGATCCAGAAGACGTTCGGCGCGTTCGACGTGCTGCAACAGCGGGTGAACGACGCCGGCGTCAAACGGTTCGGCTCGGGCTGGACGTGGCTCGTCTGGGACGGCACGGGTCTCGCCGTGATGTCGACGCCGAACCAGGACTCGCCGGTGATGGAGTCCAAGGTGCCGCTCCTCGGCATCGACGTGTGGGAGCACGCCTACTACCTCAACTACCAGAACCGCCGGCCCGACTACCTCGCGGCCTGGTGGAATGTCGCCAACTGGGACGCGGTGGCGGCGAAGTACGAGGAGGCGACGCGCAAGTAGGGAGGACACGCGTCCCAGGCCGCCGCCCCGTCCAGCGCTCGCCGCCTCCCACTCGCCAGCCGCGCTGCGTTGCCTTGCAACAGTCTGTTGCAAGGCAACGCGTCCTGACGAGCAGAATGCGCCGATGCGTGCGCTCGTCACCGGTGGTAGCGGCAAGCTCCTGCGCGAAGTCGTGCCGGTCCTGCGCGAGCAGGGCTGGGAGGTGGTCGCCACCGGCCGCCGTGACGGTGACGTGGCAACGACCGCAGGTGCCCGGGCCGTCGTGGCCAAGGCGCTCGACGAGCTCGGCGGGCTCGACGTGCTCGTCAACGGCGCCGCCGCCGGGTTCGTCCCGCGACAGTTCGCAGACGTGACCGAGGACGATCTCGACGCCGCGCTCGGGGCGACTGTGAAAGGGAGCTTCCTGGTCACACAGGCCGCCGCACCGCACCTCCGCGCGAGCGGGGGCGTGGTCGTGATGGTGGAGGACGTCGCGTCGTTCCAGCCCTGGCCGTCGTTCGCGGCTCACTGCGCGGCGAAGGCAGCGCAGGCGATGCTGACGCGGACGCTGGCGAAGGCGCTCGCGCCGGAGGTGCGGGTCGTCGGCATCGCGCCCGGTCCGGTTGCCGTGGATGCGGATCAGGAGGAGCGGCGGGCGCGCGAGACGGTCCTCGGGCGGGTCGGATCGGCCCGCGACGTCGCGGCTGCAATCGCGTACCTCGCCGGTGCCGGCTTCGTCACCGGCGCATCGCTCGTGGTCGACGGAGGTCGTCTGCTGCAATCCGGCCCGTCGCCCGATGCGTAGCTCCTCACGATGGGCACGGCGTTCGCTATCCCCTTGCCGCTCAGACGGGAACGCGTGACGATGATGCGAGTGGATGCCGCGTCCCCGACCGACGCCGAGCTGATCACCCGGATCGCCGCGGGCGACCACGCGTCGTTCGACGAGCTGTACCGCCGCTACGCACGGGCGATCCTCGGTCTGGCCAGGCGTCGCCTCACCGATCCAGGGCGCGCGGAGGACGCCACGCAGGAAGCGTTCACCGCGATCTGGCGCTCCGCACGGAGTTACGACCCGAACCGAGGAGCCGGCGCCCCCTGGCTCTACACCGTCGCGCGGAACGCCGTCATCGACGGATTGCGCCGCCGCCCCGAGCCCGCGGCCGAGCCGCCCGACCTGCCGACCAGCGAGAGCGGCCCGGCGGATCGCGCGGAGCAGTCGTGGGTCGCCTGGCGCGTGCACCGAGCGCTCGAGACGCTCCCGGAGCACGAGCGGCCCGTGATCGAGCTGGCGTACTGGCACGGGCTCTCCCAGAGCGAGATCGCAAAGCGGCTCGATCTCCCGCTCGGCACCGTCAAGACGCGTACGCGCACCGCGCTGGCCCGGCTCGCGGACGTGCTCGAAGGGGAGCTCCGGTGACCGAGCGCCCGCCCGACTTCGACGAGCTCGTGGGCGACGACCTTCCCGCGGGCGAGCGCGAGCGCCTCCTGCGCGTGCACGATCTCCTCCTCGAGGCCGGGCCGCCGCCAGACCTGCCTGCAGCGATCGCGGAGCCGCCGGCACTGCCGCAGGCGAGGGTGATCCAGTTCCCGCGCCGCCGCGCGACCTGGCTCGCCGGCATCGCAGCGGCGGCGGCGCTGGCGCTCGTCGGCTTCGGCGCCGGCTACCTCGTTGGCGACCGTGGCCCTGCAGCGGAGTTCACGGTGGTCATGCGCGGTGACAACGCCGAGGCCTCGCTGGCCGTGCTCGCACAGGACGAGGCCGGCAACTGGCCCATGCGGCTGCGCGTGGAAGGACTGCCGGCCGGGCCGACCTACGAGCTGTGGCTGACGCGGGACGGCGAGCTGGCGGAGCCGTGCGGCGCGTTCGTCGTCGGGCCCGGCGAGACCGAAGTGCCACTGAACGCCCCCTACAAGCTGACGCAGTTTCGCGGCTGGGTCGTCGTCCGGGCCGGTCAGACCGTTCCCCTGCTCACGACGTGAGCGCCGATCGCCGCTCCCGCTCGACCTCCGCCCGCACGGGGCAGCCGGCGAGATGGTCGTTGACCACGCCGATCGCCTGCATCCCGGCGTAGAGGGTCGTCGGGCCGACGAACGCGAACCCCGCGCGCTTGAGCGTCTTCGCCAGGGCTTTCGACTCCTCGGTCAGCGCCGGCACGTCGTCCCAGCCGCGCGGCGCCCGCCGACGACCGGCCGGCCGGTGCTCCCACACGAGCTCGTGCAGCGGCATGTCCGCCTCGCGCAGGGCCAGCGTCGCACGCGCGTTCGTGATGACGGCCTCGATCTTGCGGCGGTTGCGGATCACCCGGACATCGCCGAGCAGGCGCTCCACGTCCCGTTCGCCGAAGCGTGCGAGGCGCTCGGGGTCGAAGCCGGCGTAGGCCTCGCGCAGGCCGTCGCGGCGGGACAGGATCAGCCGCCACGACAGCCCGCTCTGCTGCGCCTCCAGACAGAGCCGCTCGAACACACCCTGCTCGTCGCGCACCGGCCGTCCCCACTCAACGTCGTGGTACGGCTCGTAGAGCGGGTCACCTTCGCCGAAGCAGCGGGCCACGGTCAGGGCGAGCGGCGTTCGTTGGCGACGAACGCCTCGTAGGTCACCGGCATGTGGGCGGCGAGGAAGCCCTCCAGCGCCTCGCCGTAGCGGCGGATCTCCCGCTGCGCAGTCTCCGCGTTGCGCAGCGAGATGAAGTTCATCAGCGAACGCGCGTTGACCGTCCAGTAGAACTCCGTGTAGGCGCCGACGGGCAGCACGGCACGGGCGACCTCACGGGCCACGCCCTCCTCCACCAGCCGCTCGTACGTGGCGTACGCGTCGGCGTAGACGCGCTGCATCTCGTCGCGCGTCCGCTCGGCGAGCTCCGGCTCGACGGGCTCGAACGTGTACGAGCCCGGTTTGCCCACCTGCGTGCGCACGTCCGCGGCGGCCGGCACGTAGAACTCGTCCGTCGCCTTCGCATAGCGCATCGAAAACTCGTTGAACGAGGAGATCCGGTGTCGAAACCACTCCCGCGCGACGAAGATCGGGCACCGTACGTGGAAGCGAAACGCGTTGTGCTCGAACGGCGTCCCGTGACGCTCCCGGACGAGGAAGCGGACGAGACCCCGATCGGAGTCGTCGAGCTCCTCGCGGCGCCGGGCGAAGCTGACGCGCGCCGCATTGACGACCGAGAGGTCGTCCGCCAGCACGGCGTCGAGCCGGACGAAGCCGTGATCGAGGACGCGTACGGTGTCGTCCATGGGACGGACCACTGTAGAGCGGCTGCAGGTCGGAGCGTCCGGCTGGTCCTACTCTTCCTGGCGGCCGGAGTTCTACCCGGCAGGTGCCGACCCGGCCGACTTCCTGACGCTCTATGCGGCGCAGCTGGGCGCGGTGGAGCTCAATTCGACCGGCTATCGCCTCCCGTCGGAGGAGCAGTTTCGCCGCTGGGCGTCTCAGGTGCCGGAGGGGTTTCGCTTCGCGGTGAAGGCGCCGCCGGGCTTCCTGCGCCGGCTGGACACGTTCGAGGAGCGGGCGCACGCCCTCGGCGACAGGCTCGGCTGCGTGCGGGCGGTCGTCGACACACCGCGCGACGACGGCTTCCTCGAGCTCCTGCTCGGCTCGGCCGACCCGCGGCTGCGCTGGGCGCTCGACCTCCGCCACGCGTCCTGGGACGGCGTCGAGGACCGGCTCGCCGAGGCGGGAGCGGTCCGGGTCGGCGCCTGGGACGCTCACGTGCCCTGGCGGTATCTCCGCTTCCGCGACCCGCCGTACGACGAGGACGGGCTGGCCGCGCTGGCTGCGCGGATCCGGCCGCTACTCGAGGAACGCATCGAGGTGTTCGCGTTCTTCCGCCACGAGGACGAGCCCAGGGCGCCGGAGTACGCATTGCGCCTACGAAAACTGCTTTCCTGAGTCCCGTGGGGCAAGGCTAAAGGCAAGGATGGGTCCGCTTGTCATCCCTGGACCCGCTGGTTAGCGATCGGCACGTTTCGCAAGCGCGGCGTGGTGCTCGGTGGTGCCGGCGTGTTGTCGCCATGCTTCCTGGCACTCGGCGTCACTCAGGCCCGTGAACGACCAGCCGCAGTGGCTACAGGCGCCCTTTTGTCCAGCGCCGCTCGCAAGTTTGGCGCTCCTCCATGAGGCCTCGTCTGCGTAGTAGCGGTCCCCGACGAATGCGCCGCCGTCTCTCCATTCGTCATCCGGTCGTCGAGCCAACTGCTGCTCTCGCACGAAAGCCACCAAGGCCTTCTGGTCCCGGCTTGGACGGATTCTGATGCCCGAGCCGCTCGCGCATCCGGGCGACGCGTTTGCTGAGCTCTCGCGCGGAGATCCGATGCTTCGCAGCGATTGCCGCATGCGTCAACGGCATCACAGTAGTCCCGGCGGAAGCTGTGCGCCAGCCCTCGTCCTGCAGGCGTAGGTCGTCAAGGACGGCTTGATTCAGACGATCGTCGCCCTCCCGTGACGGCGCGCCTCGATGCCCCCACTTGAACGGCGGATCGTCCTCCACAAAGACGTTACGGGCGGCGAAGTGATCTCCGAGCCGCCCAGGGCGAAGCCGGACGGCCCCGAGAATCCCGTCCAAGACGCGCCGCCCAGCCTCGCCCGGTAACAGATCCGGGTACGCGTCAAGAACCTCCTCAAACCGAACTGCGCCCGGCGAGTCGGTGTCGTAGAAACGCGACGATTTCCTCGAGACCGCGGGAGATCATCGATTCAGGATCAGCGAGCTCCCGGTTTAGCTCCCGGAGCCGGTCCCGCCACGACGGCGACAGGAAGTAGTCGGTAGGGGGAAGCGCCCGCCATTTCGGGGGGGATTTCCCTTGCGACTCTTGGGAGGTGATGTGCCCCACGAGTCACCCAGAGTATCCGGGAGGAGGGACGGCGGAAATGGCACGGCGTAAAGCGTCCGTGTCACCGCGGAACGGCTTGGCGTCCACGCAAACACAGTGCGCTGCCGCGGCTGCGGCGTCGACCGCGCCGGCAAGGCCCGGTT
The DNA here is from genome assembly GCA_963708005.1 of uncultured Actinomycetes bacterium. Classification (GTDB taxonomy): domain Bacteria; phylum Actinomycetota; class Thermoleophilia; order Gaiellales; family Gaiellaceae; genus Gaiella. The sequence continues at coordinate 128,681 of CAVPRY010000006.1, forward strand.
TGGTGCTGGCGGCGCTCAGGTCGTCGCTCGCTCTTCGTCCGCGACGCGTAGTCGTACTCCTCGACGAGCGAGAATGCAACGCCAGCCGCGGCGCGTTGCCCAGCGGACAAGCCTGCGCGCCACTTCGGTAGTTCACGGCAGGCGCCGGAATCTCCCAGCCAGCGCGGCCTCCGTGGCGTCGAAGGCGCCTTCGAGCGTCGTCAGCGGCTTGGGGCCCGGGTGGCTGCGACACCCCGATCAGGCTCGGGGTCGGTCACCGGCGGGCCCCTTGAGGATCGTGGTCATGATCCGAATGCCGAGCCGTCCCGGGATAAGGACGAAATCGATGACCTCGGCGACCATACCGGCGCCCGGGATCTCTTCGACCACGTCCTCGATTGCCTCCTCGGTCGCCTCGAAGATGTCCTCGCCGACGTCGACGATGCCCTCGGCCATCGGCACCACGGCCGCCGCGACCATCGCTTCGGCGTTCTGTGCGACGGCAGCCGCGAGCTCCTTCAGCCGCTCTCGCACATGCTGCAAGGCGTCGTCTCGCGCCCGCTCGCGATCCTCGACGATCTCGGCGTCGTCGCCGCCGGCAAACGCCTGCCACCAGCTCCACCCGGTGGACTCACGGGAGCGCAGCAGCAGCACGAGTACGAGCACGCCGCCGACGATCGCCCAAGCCACCGCAAGCACGAGCGGAGCCAGCCAGTCCGGCAGCCCGGAGAGGGCGCGCACGGCGGCCCAGTTGGCAAGGAGGAAGGCGGTGCCGAAGGCAACGGCGGCGACACCGACGGCCATGGCATCACGTGCCCCGCGCCGCACCGCCGGACGATTGCGAACGGCGGTGAGCTCAGCCTCGCGGAGCAGGAGCGCGCTGACGTCGCGGCCCAACTGCTCGACGACCTCCGTGAGCCCCCGGCCGTCGTCCTCGGCCCCGTCCCGCTGGCGCGAATCAGCGCTCTCCTTCGCCACCACGTCACAAGTGTCGCAGGGTGCGGACTCCAACGGTGCGCGTTCCCCAGTAACCTCGTCTTGCGGCTGTCTTGCTGCGGCGTACCTCGTGTGGACGGTTGCCGTCGCGATGGACCGCAACGACAAGGATCTCTTCGGCCCGGTCGAGCGCGGCTGCCTCGACTAGATTTCCTGCCATCACGGCGAGGGTGCCCCGGAGCCAGATCGGCTGGCCCGCCAGTTGTGCGATCGACGTCGGGTTGCGGAGCGAGACCTCGGGGATGTTGAGTGCTCCCTTCTGCTGGAGCGCGGCGACGAGGGTGAACATGACGCCGCCAGGAGAGCAAGCGTGGAGGCCACCGGCGCAGCCTACGGCTACCGTCGTGCGTGCGATGATCGCCCCACGAACTCGGCGTAGTCGAAGTCCGTTCGTACCCCCCGCTCGACCGGTTCGGGTCGGGCTCATGGCGTTCGGGTACGGTGGCGCCCATGGCCGAAATGGTCGAGACGCACGACCTTACGGCTCCCTCCCAGGACGGCTGGGCACTGAACTACCGAATCCGACGCGAAGACGGCGAGGAGCTCAACGCTGAGGTTCGCTGCTGGCAAAAGGCCCACGCCGCTGCCGAGCGAGCAGCGAACGCCGAGGCTCTTGCGGCGATCGCGGACCGTGGCAGCGCCGCGGCGCTCGAGTACGCGGAGCTCGTGGAGTCCCCGGCGACGCGTGGCGCGGTCGTGATCTCGATCTGGTTCGACCCGACTGACGACGGCAATCTGCGCCGTCGGGTCAGCTACGAGCGCGCTCCCGCCTAGTGACGTGAGTCGTTGATCCGTTGGCAGTAGGCGGCGAGGCTGTCGAGGATCTCGTCGGCGGTGTTGTGCCAGACGAACGGCTTGGGGTTGTCGTTCCAGTTGCTGATCCAGGTGCGGATCGAGGCCACGAGGTCGCGGACCGAGCGGTGGGCGTTCCGTTTGATCCACTTCGTCGTCAGTTCCGCGAACCAGCGCTCGACGAGATTCAGCCAAGAGCTGTAGGTCGGGGTGAAATGCAGCGTGAAGCGCGGATGCCGCACGAGCCAACGCTGAATCGACGGTGTCTTGTGGGTTGAGGAGTTGTCGAGCACGACATGCACGTCAAGGTCTGCCGGCACCGACGCGTGGATCAGGTCGAGGAAGCGACGGAACTCTTCGGCGCGGTGAACTCAGGTCACTAGGCCACACTGGGCAGATGGAGTTAACCATTCGACGTGTTCACCTGGACGCGGCCACCAGCACGACCCGTGAGACGTGGGCGACCTGCACCTGTCCCGAGTGCCGTCACCGAGCAGGTCCTCGATGCCACGAATTGCTCAGGTGCCTCACGGTGTGGAAAGTGACCGATGCCGTCTAGGACGCGCCGGAGGTTGTCGCGTAAGCCGTCGCGTGGGCTCGCGAGTGATCAAGCGCCCGTCTCGGCCGCGACGCGGCCGGACGCCACCGCCTCCTGGAGCGCGCGGTAGTCCCGCTCGTTCTGGTCGGCGTACGTCTCGGCGAACGAGGCCATGGCGCGGTCGAAGGAGTCGCCACTGCCGAGATAGGCGGCGATCGCGATCCTGTCACCCGAGCGCGCGTGGGCTCTCGCGAGCGTCCAGCCGCAGATTCGGCCGTAGGCCTCCAGCGCCGACGGGTCCATCAGCTCGACCTCCGCCGAGCCCTTCGCGTCCCAGAGCTGCCGGATGTAGAAGTCCCTCTTCTCGCCCGTCGATCGTGACGATCCGCTCCCAGCCGAGCAGGATGTCGGGCGCCGCCTGCATCATCCGCTGCCCCTCGACGACGCGCTGTCCGTGCTGGGCGTACTGGCTCTTCCCGAGGAACGGCTCGAGCACCGACGCCTGCGCTTCCTTGAACTGGAGGAAGAGCGGGTCGTCGTCATCGCGGCCGACCAGGAGCAGGATCCAGGTGCGGGCACCCACGCTGCCGACGCCGACGACCTTCCGGGCGGCGTGCACGTATCGGTAGCTCTCGAGCAGATGGCGCCGGTCACGCGGCAGCGTGCGCCGGTACGTGCGAATCATCCGCCGCACGACGTCCTCGAGGTGGTGCTGCTCGGCACCCGGCAGTACGTCCTCGATCGGCGTGACGAGGGGAGGGTCGCCGACGATCCGTAGCTCGCCGTCGACGGTCCGACACAGCTTCGTGAGCGCTCGCAGGCTGTCCTTCGTGCGCACGTCGGCGACGTTGGCCTGGAAGCGCTTCATCTGCTTGCCCGACGACGCCCGTGCGCCGAGCTGCTCGCGGATGCCCGCGACGTCGAGCCGCGTGTACCAGACGTCGATGTTGCGCATCTCGGCGAAGCGCGCCATCGCTTCGCGGTACTCGCGCACCGCCGTCATCACGACCGAGCGGCGGCTCGCCTCGCTCGAAGCCGCGCTCCCGACCCGCGACCGCGAAGCTCGCGGCGAGCCGCTTCACGTCCCACTCGAACGGCCCCGGCAGCGTCTCGTCGAAGTCGTTGATGCTGAAGACGAGCCTCCGATCCGGTGCGGCGAAGATGCCGAAGTTGGAGAGATGCGCGTCGCCGCAGAGCTGAGCGTGCAACCCGGTCCGCGGCCCATCCGCGAGGTCGGCCGCCATCAGGTAGGCGCCGCCGCGGAAGAAGGCGAACGGCGACACCAGCATGCGCCCGTACCGGATCGGGCCGAGCTCGGGCAGCCGCGTCTGCGCCTGCTCCTCGAGGAGATCGACGGGGTCTCTGCGGCCCGGCGCCGGCAGCGATCGACTTCTGTTCGGCCCTGACTATCTGGGCTTCGAGCTGTTCGACGCTCGCGCGGAGTTCCGTCGACGCGCGTGTGTCCGCCGTGTTGGTCGCGGCGGCGATGCGGTCGCCCATCGCCGCTGGGAAGATTCCGACCAGGACGGCTGACGCGGTCTCCTGCACGCTCCGAGCTTTTTCAGGTCGTCGGAGTCGAGCGGGCCGGTCGCGTCGCCGGTCATGGCTGCGGCGGGAATGTCCTGGCCGCCTCCTCCGGCCGGGCCGCCGGTCAACGCCAGCCCTGTGCAGAGGTGCCGAGCCAGGCGCTTGGCAAGGCCTTCGACGTGAGCGCCCAAGGCTTGCCGCTGTCGAGATGGAGGTGTCCTCCGAAGGACGCGGGAGCTGAGGTCCGCGTCGTGTGGGTTGATCACGGCGGCGTCGCAGTAGGCGGCGCCGCCCGCGTCGCACACGGCACGCACCGCGTCAAAGGCCCCTACCGCTGCAGTGACGCTGCTTATCCCGCGAGAAGGATCAGCATCGTGTCGTCGTTGCGCTGGTTCATCGGAGCCCTCCGGGCATCCCTCTGGGGTGATCAGCGACTATCCGCCTGCAGCCGACTGCTGTGGAGCCGGCGCAGGCTTGCCCTTCCGGACAAGTGCTAGCAGCGCGCCGAGCCGAGACGGCGAGGTAGGCGGTGAGCACGGCGATGGCGACCGGCGCCATCTGCAGCGTGCCGATCTGGGTCGTGAGGGCGCCGAGCAGGATCAGCGAGAACGGGGCGGCGACGAGCGCTCCCGGGAGGGCGGCGAACATCGCTGTGAACGCGAGGCCCTCCGGCAGCCCCGGGATCAGCACGTGCGCGGTCATCCCGGCCGTGCCGCCGATGAACAGCATCACGAGGAACGGCCCACCGATGAAGCCGGTGGCCTCACAGAGCGCGAACACGAGGATCTTCGCGAACACGACCGCGATCAACAGACCGGCGCCGAGCGCCGCCCCGTCGTGGATCACGGTCGTGAGCTGATCGGTTCCGGTGAACAGCGTCAGCGGCAGCGCGACGCCGACCAGCCCGAACGCGACTCCGCCGATCGTCGGGCGCAGGATCGTGCACTTCGCGAGCGGAGCGGTGAGCCGCGTCAGGACCCCGATCGCGACGACCGTGATCAGCGCGAGCGCCCCGGCGACGAGGCCGAGGGGAACGGCCGCGAGCAGCTGCCAGTCCTCGTACTTGTACGACGGCAGCGCGTAGATCCCGACGAACGTCGACCCCGCGATCGGAAAGTACACCGCGAACGCGACCGAGGACGCCAGCAGACCCCCGACCAGCGCGTCGGCGAAGCGTGCGGCCTTCGGACGCGCAATCTCGAGCGTGAGAATCGACGCCAGGATCGGAGACGACAACAGGCCGCCGTACGCCGCGGACATCCCGCTGAGCGTGTTCGTCGCGCGCATGTCCTCGCTGAGCTTCTGCCGCTCCGAGACCCAGGTTCCCAGCCCGCCCCCCATCTTCCCCAGTGCGTCCTCGGGCCCGAGGCTCGCCCCACCGGCCAGCGACACCAGCGAGACGGCAACCGCCCCCGGGACCGTCGAGGGCTCGACCCGCTGGTCCTTCAGCTCCTGGACCGTGCCGGGCAGCTTGACCGGGACGCGAAACACGCGCCGCAGCACGCCGACGAGCACCCCGGCCCCCGCGGTCACCGCCACCCACCAGAGGCTCCCGTCGAACCAGCCGGGGTCTTCGGGAAGCGTGAACCAGAGGTTGGTGCCGCCCTTCACCAACCCCAGGAACGCCAGGGCGGCGAACGCGAGCACGACCCCGAACACGACCGCGTACCGCATGAGCCGCCAGAACCCCGGCGACCGCGTCAGGACGACGTTGTCTGAGCCTGGAGGCGAGTCCTCGCCAGTCGCGCGTCTGCTCATCGGATCCCTAGACCTCGAGCAAGGCGCCGCGCGCCGCGGGTTGAAGCGCACGATCAGGCTCTGCGCGCCGGGTTTGACAGGTCGGTGATCGTATTGCGGGGCGATGCAGCCGTCGGCCAGGCGAGCATCATCGAGGTGTCGGCGGGCAGGAGCGGTCCGATCGGCCTCGAGCACATGCAACCAGAGCACGACGGCGTCGTTGTCGCCCTCGTCGAGTATCAGCCACGCCACCGCTCCCCTGCTTGCCTCCGCCCGGCGCCACATGCCCAGCAGCCGCGCCGACAGCGCCCGCGTACGCGCTCAGACTTCGAGAGCTGTGCAGCGGCGGCGCCCCGCCGGAGCGGGACGCCGCCGGGTACGAGACGGTCTAGTCGTCCTGCTCGGCGACGAGCTTCGCCTGCTTCTCCTTCAAGCGGGCGAGCAACGCCTCGAGCGTCTCGATCTGCCGCTGCAGCTTGTCCAGCATGTACTTGTTTCGATCGCAGCGACCGAGGTACGAGCCGTGACGCTTGTGCGACCACCAGCCGCGATACGAGATCACGATCGTGTGGCGCCCCTTGTGGCAGATGACGAGCTTCTTGCCGTGCCCTCCGCCGTACTGGTCGGCCCCCGGCTTGTTGTGGTCCCCCCCGGGACCGTACTCCGTCGGGCCGTACTGGTGCTTCGACGCGTTGAAACCACCCGCGATCCCCGTGCCGCTCGCAAGCGCGAGAACGGCGACGAACGCGACCGTGACGACAGTCGTCGCGACCACTCTCCCCGTTCGCCTGGTTCGCATGTGAGACACGTGTCCCCCTGGTTCGATGGCAGGAGTACGCCCTAGGTCGGCGCACCCCACACCGTGCGCCACCCCTGTTAGAGGGGTGTTAGGAATCCGTCAGGAAGTCTGCAAGCTCTGGGCTGCGCGGGTTGAGCTCCAGCGCGCGCTCGAGAGCCCGCGTTGCAGCGTCTCCGTCCTCGGCGATCGCCAGCTCGTACCAGACCGTCCAATCATCCGGATCGAGACGGGCAGCGTGCCGTAGACTGCGGCGAGCGTCGGCCACCTCGCCGGCGGCGAGCCCCACCTCGCCGCGCACCCGCCAGGGCTCGGACGACCAGGGCATCCAGCGGTGCGCACGCTCGGCCTCGCGACGGGCCTCGCCGAGGCGATCGGCGGCCAGCGCGCCGTCGGCCGCCACCTGCGCGCCGTTCCCGATGTGGATCGCGACCGCCGCGGCGAGCAACGGCAGGAGCCCCAACGCGAGCGCGATGCGGGCACGAACCGCAAGCGCGGTCCACGGCCGGCGTCCGGCTGCCAGCAACGCGACACCGCAGCCGAGGCCCGTGAGCGTGATCACCGGCAGCTCCCAGTCCCAGTCGAGCCCGGCGTGCACGCACCACACGACGTAGCCGGCGAACGCGGCGACGCCCGCTGGTGACGTGCGCGACCTGCCGGCGAGCGTGAACGGCGCGGCGAGGGCGACCAGCAGGAACGCCAGACCGACAATCCCGAGCTCCCCGAGCACCTCGAGGTAGAGGCTGTGGGCGTCGCGCACCGTCTGGAGCAGCGGTCGCTCCTGCAGCCACCAGCGTCCGAAGCTCCCGGCTCCCACACCGTGAAGCGGCGCGCGGGACGCCATCCTCAGAGCCACGCGCCAGTAGTCGCCCCGCACGTTTCCCGACACGCTGAGCAACCGGCGGTTGAGGTCCTCGCTCCCCTCGGGCGGACTGCCGGTGAACGAGTCGACGGCACGCTCCGCCACCGCGATCGGCCCGCCCATGCGCGCCGTGGGGACGAGCACGATCAGCACGGCGAGCACCACCAGCGCGGCAATGATCGGTCGCCCGGGTCTCCACGCCAGCTGTCGCCCGCGCTCGAAGCGGGCGAGGCCGGCGCTGGCCCCGCCGCCCACCACGGCGACCGGAAGGAGGAGCAGCGCGAGGGTTCGTCCCTGCTGCTGCATGTCGGCGAGCTGGGCAGGGCCGGTGAGCGCGTCGAAGCTCGAGGCGAGGACGATGGCGAGCGCAGCCGGCAGCGCCAGCACGACGACGACCGCGAGCGAGCGCAGGCGCCTGCTCGCGAGAGCGACGAGCGCGGCGAGCCCGACGCCCAGGGCCACGAAGGAGCCTCGGCTGAAGCTGAGGTAGAGCGTGGTGGCCAGTGGTACCCACGCGGCGCCCACGACAGCCCGCACGAGCGTGGAACGTCCGAGGCCCAGCCCCGCAGTCAGCGCCATCGCCAACGCGGCCATCGCGCCGGCGGCGTTCGCGTAGCCGATCGGCTCCTCGAGCCGGTAGCCGCGCAGGCCGCCCGGGAACAGGTGCTCGGCGAGCCCGCCCAGTGCGACGACCGACGTGCCGGCCGCGAGCCCACCGACGAGGGCCGAGGCGCGCGCCCGGGGAACGACGAGGATCAGAGCCCCCGCCGCGGCCAGGTAGACGAGCGTCCGCTCGGTCTCGAGCACCTGCCGCCCGGCGCCGACCGACCACGCGATCGAGAGGAGTTGCCACGCGGCGAACGCACCGAGCCCACCGACGAGGACAAGGTCTGCGCGACCCAGCTCGAGCCGATCGGCGAGCGCGAGGGCGGCGAGAGCGGCGAGGACGAAGAGGAGCAGGAGCGCACCCCACGCGTCCGGGAAGTAGCCGCCGTCCGACCAGCCGAGGACGGCGATCACCAGTGCCACCCCTGCAGCCGTCACGAGACGGGCCTTCATCGAGGCGACGATAGGCGTCGAGCCCGGACGGTCAGCTCCGGGCAAGCTCCAGAACAGCCTCGCCGAAGACCTCGGTGTGCCGGTCGACGTCTGCCTCGATCGTCGCCGGGCACATCAGGGCCATGTTGTGAAACGGCGTGAGCAGGATGCCCCGGTTGAGCGCATAGAGGTGCAGGTAGCGCTCGAGCGCCCAGTCCCCGGCCTCGTGAGCCTCGCTGCCGTTGCGCGGCTCGGCCTGCCCGAAGAGATACTCGGCGCGGCAGCCGAGCTGGGTCACGTGCCACGGCAGACCTGCAGCCTCGATCGCCAGCTCGACGCCCGCGGCCCAGCGCCCGGCGAGCGGGATCATGCGCGCGAACGCCTCCTCGATCAGCACCTCGCCGAGCGTGGCGCGCATGGCGGCGAGCGAGAGGGCGTTCCCGGCGAGCGTGCCGCCGACACCGCCGACGTCCACGTCCTCGAGCTCGACCGAGCGCGCCACGCGGTCGGCCAGCTCCGCCGTGAACCCGTACGCCGCCGCGGGGATGCCGCCCGCGATCGGCTTCCCGATCGTGAGCACGTCGGGCTGGAGGCCGTGCGCGGCGGTGAACCCGCCCGGCCCGCAGCAGATCGTGTGCGTCTCGTCGATCGCGAGCAGCGTCCCGTTCGCCCGCGTGAGCTCGCGCAGGGCGTCGTGGAATCCCGGCGCGGGATGGACGATCCCGATATTCGTCAACGCCGGCTCGGCGAGCACGAGCGCCACGTCGCCCGGGGCGAGGGCCGCCGCCAGCGCCTCGACGTCGTTGAACTCGACCACCTTGGTCGTCTCCCGCGGGCTCACTGGCGGCCCGAGGTTGCCGCGGCGAGGCTCGACGCGCCCGTCGACGAGCGTGGCGAGCGTCTCGTCGACGGTGCCGTGGTAGCACCAGTTGAAGACGAGCACGTACGGCCGCTGCGTCACGTGCCGGGCGAGCCGGATCGCGAAGCGGTTGGCGTCGGTCGCGGTGAGCGCGAACTGCCAGTGCGTCGGGCCGAAGCGCCGGCTCAGCTCCTCCCCCACCCACGCCGCGTCCTCGCTCGGCAGCATCGACGTGATCCCGCGCGCCGCCTGCTCCGCGATCGCGCGCAGCGTCGGCTCCGGTGCGTGGCCGGACATCGCCCCCGTGTCTCCGAGGCAGAAGTCGACGTACTCGAGGCCGTCGACGTCGACGAAGCGGGCGCCCCGAGCCTCCCGGACGAAGACCGGGAAGCCGCCCGGCCACTTCGCCATCCACTGCATCGGCACGCCGGCGACGAGGTGCTCTCGCGCTTGCCCGGCCAGGAGTCGCGAGCGCGGGTGCGTCTCCACGAAGCGCTCCTGCTCGCGCGCCGTCAGCGCAGCCAGCCGCGCGCGATCCACCTCTCTATGCTCGCCGAATCGCGCGGACGGTCGCCTGCCACGAGCCGCTCGGCGCGGTGACGACGCGCACGTCGCCCACCTTGGCCCCCATCAGCGCCCGGCCCAGCGGGGACTCGGGGGAGACGCCGCCGACGGCGGAGATCGTCACCTCGAGCGCCTCGCCCTGCTCGTCCTCCAGCTCGACGACGGAACCGGCGCCGACGTGGTCGTCGGTGTCGTGCTCGACGACGGTCGCGTCGTGGAGCCGCTGCCGCACCTTGCGGATGCGCGCTTCGAGCAGACCCTGCTCGTTCTTCGCCGCGTGGTACTCGAAGTTCTCGGACAGATCCCCGAACGAGCGCGCGACCTTGATCGCCTCCACCGCCGCCGCGCGCTTCGGCCCCTCGAGCTCCGCGAGCTCCGCCTTCAGGGCAGCGTGCTGCTCCGCGGTCATCACCTCCGACCTCTCGTCACCCATCGCCAGGACACGTTAGTAGAGTCCGTAGAAACCCGCTCGCCGCTTCCGGGCGCCGCCCGATGCAGGGGCCGCCGGTCGCCGCGACGATCCGGACGACCACGAAGGAGGCTGGCGATGAAGAAGATCCTGCTCGGCTATGACGCTTCACCCGAGGCCGATCGCGCGCTCGAGCGTACCGCCGAGCTGGCGAAGGCCTTCGACGCCGAGGTCACGGTCCTCAGCGTCGCCCCGGCGCTCGCCCCGGCCGGACGCGGCGTCGGCCCGGTCGACCCGGTCGACCCGCCCGAGGAGCACGCGGCGGAGGCCGCGCAGGCCGCACGGAAGCTCGCCGAGCTCGGCGTGGACGCCGAGCGGGTGACGGCACTAGGCCCTCCGGCGCGAACGATCGTGGACCTCGCCACGGAACGGGAGATCGACCTCATCGTCGTCGGCACCCGCGATCTGAACGCGCTCGAGCGCGTCCTTTCGGGCAGCGTCAGCGACGCCGTCGCTCACCATGCGCCCTGTGACGTGCTGATCGTGCGCTGACCGTCGGCCGCAGCCGCGATATTTTCGCTCTGGGCAATTGCGTTCCACCGTACGCGACAGCTCGGAGTTGACTCGGTTAGGGTCCAGCGGCTAGACAGACGGCTACCACGCAGCCGGTTCACCGGTGCGCGCGATTCGTCGGGTATGACAACAAGGAGGAGCGCGGTGCCCACCGACCTCGAGACCTTCGTCGGCGCCAAGGGCCGCGACAAGCTGGTGAGGGAGGTCCGCCAGCGCATCGACGCCGAGGGAATCACCTACGTCTACTACCAGTTCCCCTCGGTCACCGGCCGGATCATGGGCAAGGGCGTGCCGGCGAAGCACTGGGAGTCGACCGCGGGGAAGGGCTTTCAGCTCGTGTACGGCGCGACGGCGAACCTCTTCGTCGACCGGCACGGCGAGTACATCGGCTACGGACCGGAGGCCGCCGAGCTCGTCGGCATCCCCGAGCCGGAGACGTTCCAGGTGCTGCCGTGGGATCCCAAGGTCGCGCGGGTCTGGTGCCAGTGCTTCCGCAACCGCGAGGAGAGGAAGGATCCCGGCGCCTTTCTCACCTCGGACTGCCGCGGCAACCTGAAGCGGCTGCAGGCCGAGTTCGAGGCTGCGACCGGGCTCCACCTCCGCGCCGGCACCGAACCGGAGATGATGTGGCTGAAGCTGAAAGAGGACGGCACGCCCGACGTGGAGGGCGTGACGAAGCCCTACTGCTACCACATCGACCAGTTCTCCGAGCTGCAGCCGATCATCCACAAGGTGATCGAGTACGGCCAGGCGATGGGCTTGGACATGATCCAGGGAGACCACGAGGACGCGCCGGGCCAGATCGAGCTCAACTTCAACTTCGACCGGGCGGAGCAGACCGCCGACAATCTCTCCACGTACCGGCAGATCTGCCGCCAGGTGGGGCGTGAGCTCGGCGCCTTCCCGTGCTTCATGCCGAAGCCTTTCATGGGTGTCTCGGCCAACGGCTGCCACCACAACATCTCCCTCTGGCAGGGGGACGAGAACGCGTTCATGCCAGAGGGGAAGGACAAGCAGAAGCCTTCGAAGACCGGCCTCTACGCAATCGGCGGCATCCTCGAGCACCTCGGCGCGCTCACCGCAGTCACCGCCTCGACGATCAACTCGTACCGCCGCCTCTGGGACACCGGCTTCTGGGCGCCCGTCTTCGCCGACTGGGGCTACCAGAACCGGACGACCGCGCTTCGCGTCTCCGCCCCGGGCCGCTTCGAGTACCGCTCCGTGGACTCGGCCGTCAACCCGTACCTCTCGATGGCGGCGCTGATCACGGCCATGTGGGACGGCATCGAGCGCAAGCTCGACCCCGGCGACCCGGAGGAGCGGAACATCTACGAGGCGATGTCCGCGGGCAAGGACGTGAAGAAGATCCCGATGACGTTCGGCGACGCGCTCGACGCCCTGGAGTCCGACGAGGTCGTGAAGAAAGCGCTTCCGGGCGACATGTACCGTGTCTTCATGCATTACAAGCGGGACGAGTGGGAGCGGTACTGCGCCACCGTCACCGACTGGGACGTGAAGGAGTACCTCGACGTCCTGCCTTGATCTGCGAGATCGGCATCCGCCGAGCGGATCCCGATCCGCAACAATCCCGCCTTCGGCGGGCAACCCCTGAAGCGGCCTGCTTCGCGGCCGTAGGAGATCCGAGGATGTGCGGGATAGCAGGGATCATCTACCGGGACGGCGCGACACATCCGATCGGCGACGAGATGACGCGGATGCTGCAGTCGATGAAGCACCGCGGGCCGGACTCCACCGGCTACGCGCTGTACGGGACGTCCGCCAACGGCGGTCTCGTGATGCGCTACAAGCTCGCCGACGCCAACACACCGCGCGACTTCGAGTACGCCGACCGCCTCCGGCGCCACCGCTACGAGGTCGAGTCCCGCCTCGCCCGGCTGGGCGCCCGGCTCCACGAGGTGGAGGAGGAGACGCCGTACGCCTTTCGCGTCTCGTTCGACTACGACGGCGACCTGAAACTGCTCGCCGACCTCGTGGAGGACATCCCCGAGGCCGAGGTGCTCTCGCTCGGCCGCTCGCTCGAGATCGTGAAGGACCTCGGCGACGCAGAGTCGGTGCACGAGCAGTACGGCCTCTCCGACTTCGAGGGGACGCACGCCATCGGCCACGTCCGGATGGCGACCGAGTCCGAGGTGGACATCGCCGGCGCACATCCGTACTGGGCGTACCCCTACTCCGACGTCGCGGTCGTCCACAACGGGCAGCTGACGAACTACTTCATGTGGCGCCGTCGCCTCGAGCGCGCCGGCCGCCGCTTCATGTCCGAGTGCGACTCGGAGATCATCGCTGTCTACCTCGCGCAGGAGATGACGAACGGCGCCTCGCTCGAGGAGGCGATGCACAAGTCCCTCGACGAGCTCGACGGCGTCTTCACCTACATCGCAGTGACGAGGGACGAGCTCGGCGTGGCGAAGGACGAGCTCGCGGCGAAGCCCCTCGTGCTCTACGAAACCGACGAGCTCGTCGCGCTGGCCTCCGAGGAGATCGCGATCCGCCAGCTCGTCGACCGCGAGATCGAGACCTACGACCCCTACGAGCGCGAGGTGCTGGTGTGGCAGCGGTAGAGACGTGGGGGAACCCAGGGTTCCCCCACGAGCCCCCTCCTTCCTCGCTGCGGCCACTGAAGACGCAGCGTGGCCTCCGGGCGAGTGAATCGCCCTCCGGCCCTCGGCCGGCGCTCGTAGCAGGGCGTCTGCTGACGACTCTCGAGCAGGAGGAACGCACGTGGCAGCGGTAGGCGAGCGGCAGATCGCCTACGACGCCCGCGGGCTCGCCGAGCCTCACGCCGAGGCGCCGCGGATCGCGGAGATCGACGGGGACACGGCGCGCTTCGACGCGCACGAGCTGACGACGCGCACGATCAACCTCGAGCTCCGGCGCCTGCTCTACGAGGAGCGCCTGAAGCACGTGATCGTCGACAACCCGAGCTCGCGGCACTCGCTCGGGGTCGGCATCCTCACGCGCTGCCGCATCACCTTCAACGGCAGCCTCGGGTACTTCGGCTGCGGGATCATCGACGGCCCCGAGATTCACATCAAGGGCCGGGTCGGCTGGTCGGCCTGCGAGAACATGATGGGCGGCGTCGTCGTCGTCGACTCCAACGCCGGCTCGCTCACCGGCGCGGCGATGCGCGGCGGCGACCTCGTGATCAAGGGCCGCGTCGGCGCCCGCACGGGGATCGACCAGAAGGGCGGCACGATCATCGTCTGCGGCGACGCCGGCTCGATGAACGGCTTCATGATGCAGCGCGGCCGCCAGATCATCCTCGGCAACGTTGGCCCCGGCCTCGGCGACTCGATGTACGACGGCACGATCTACGTCGGCGGCACGGTCAAGTCCCTCGGGATCGACTGCGTGCCCGGCGAGTGGACGGACGCCGACACGGAGTTCATCGAGCGTAAGTTCAGGATCTACAGCCTCGGCTCGCCGCCCGAGCTGCAGAAGTTCGTCTGCGGGAAGGTGCTCTACAACTACGACTCGCTCGAGCCTGCCGAGCGGAAGCTGGTGATTTAGTGCCCGCCTGCGAGCGCGTCTTCCGCTGGCGCGGAACACGCGCCGCAAATCATCCCGCCCTGCGGGCGGGCACACCCCTGAAGTCGCCTGCTGCCGGAGGCAGCGGCGAAGAGCGTACGACTGTTCGAGCGCAACACCGAGGAGGGCTTCATGGCTGATGGCGCACCCGGCAACAAGGACGTCCTCGGTCGCAGCCGCATCTTCACCCCCGAGGTGATCAACGACATCCACATCAAGGCCGAGCTCGGCCGCTACCGCATGCGCGGCTTCTCCATCTTCAAGCCGATGCCGCACTGGGACGAGCTCGTCTTCCTCCCCGGCACGCTGACGCGTTTCGTGATCGAGGGCTACCGCGAGAAGTGCGAGACGAAGACGGTGCTCGGTGCGCGCTTCGCGAAGAAGCCGATCGAGCTCGACATCCCCGTCTACATCACGGGGATGTCCTTCGGCGCCCTGTCCCTCGAGGCCAAGATGGCCCTGGCCAAGGGCGCCTCGATGGCCGGCACCGCGACCTGCTCGGGCGAGGGCGGGATGATCCCGCCGGAACGCGACTACTCGACGAAGTGGTACTACCAGTGCATCCAGAGCAGGTACGGGTTCAACCCGCACCACCTGATGCTCGCGGATGCCTGCGAGTTCTTCATCGGCCAGGGGTGCAAGGTCGGTCTCGGCGGCCACCTGATGGGCCAGAAGGTGACCGAGCAGGTGGCGGAGATGCGCTCGCTGCCCGCCGGCATCGACCAACGCTCCCCTGCGCGCCACCCTGACTGGCTCGGCCCGGACGACCTCTCGCTCAAGGTGCAGGAGATCCGCGAGGCGACCGACTACCAGATCCCGATCCAGCTCAAGCTCGGCGCCTCGCGCGTGTACGACGACGTGCGCATGGCGGCCAAGTGCGGGCCGGACATCATCTACCTCGACGGCGCGGAGGGGGGCACAGGCGCCGGCCCGCACATCGCCACGGAGGAGACGGGCATCCCGCTGATGGCGGCGATCCCGGAGGCGCGCCGCGCGCTCGAGGACGTCGGCCTGGCGGACGACATCGACCTCGTTGTCGCGGGCGGCATCCGCAACGGCGCCGACGTCGCCAAGTGCCTCGCCCTCGGCGCAAAGGCGGTGGCGATCGGACACTCCGCGCTGATGGCGCTCAACTGCAACAAGGAGATCCCCGGCGTCACCGACTACGAAGGCACGGTCGGCGTCCCCGCCGGGCAGTGCTACCACTGCCACACGGGCCGCTGCCCGGTCGGCGTGGCGACGCAGGATCCCGAGCTGCGCAAACGCCTCGTCGTCGAGGACGCCTCGCTCCGCGTCTACAACTTCCTCACCACGATGACGATGGAGCTGCAGATGCTCGCCAGGGCGTGCGGCAAGACGAACGTGCACTCGCTCGAGCCCGAGGATCTCGCCGCGCTCACGGTGGAGGCGGCGGCGATGGCCAAGGTGCCCCTCGCCGGCACCACGTACATCCCGGGCGTGACCGAGCACGAGATCCTGAGCGAGGTCAAGCGGCTGCTGGCGATCAAGGCCGAGGACGACCTGATCTCCCACCAGTCCGCCGACGTCGTCGAGCTCAGGACGGTGGAGTCGTGAGCGAGCACCACCACGAGCTCGCCTACGCAGAGCCGGAGAAGATCAAGTCGATCGACGCCGAGTTCCTCGCGGGGCACCGCTTCCCGTATCAGGAGGACCTCTCGCTCGTCGAGGGCATCGACCTGCTCGCGGCGACTCCCGGTGAGGACATCAACTGGCTCGAGGACGTCGCGCTCCTCGAGGAAGACGGCGTTCCCGCCGTGTTCGACCGCTACTCGAACGCGTTCCTCAAGATCTACTTTCCGATCCCGCAGGGCCGCGAGGACGAGATCGCGCGCAAGGTGTTGATCACGCACCTGCAATCCGGCAACTCCTACGGCATCCAGCTGAAGGAGATCCACTGCAAGTTCGCGCAGCCCGAGCTCGGCCCTTGGGTCGAGGGCTCGAGGACGGTGGGCACCGACTGGAAGCCGTCCGTGCTCGAGGGCTGGCAGCGTCCCGCGGGGCACTGAGGTGTTGCTCCCTGTAGTGCGTTTCGCGCTACGCTGAGCGCGTGGCGTCGACACCGCTCTCTCTCCGCCTCGGTCGCGACGGCCTCGCCTCGCTCGACGAGATCGCGCGCCGCAGAGGGATCACCCGGGCGGAGGCAGCGCGCCAAGCGATCGCCGAGACGGCCGAGCGCGACCGGAGGCGCGCGGGTCTCGCAGCCGAAGCGCTCAGATTGGCGAACGATCCGGAGTACGTTCGCGAAGCCCGCGAGATCGCAGCGCTGATGGAGCAGCTCCGTGGTTCGCGGTGACGTTCAAGCCATCTCGCTGCCGGGTGGCCGCGGGCATGCGCAGCGTGGGCGCCGCTTCGCCGTGATCGTGCAGGCGGACGACCTCCTCGCCCTCTCGACCGTCGTCGTGTGCCCCACGTCGCGCTCCACGCCGCCGGCGAGCTTTCATCCGGAGGTCACGATCGGAGACGAGACGACTCGGGTGATGTGCGAGATGGTCGGAGTAATCGACGCTCGCGCACTCGGCGATCAGGCCGGTCACCTGACGCACGACGAGATGCGCAGCGTCGACGACGCGCTCGCGCTCGTTCTCGACCTCCACTGAGACCGTCCCGGCGGTGGGAGGCTGGCCGTCGCGAGCCCGCGACGGGCCCGTGATCCGATTTCGGCCGCGATCGCGATACTTGACCCGTGCGCGTGCTCGTTCTCCAGCACATCGCCTGCGAGCCTCCCGGCGTGTTCGAGGACGTCCTGCACGAGCGCGGCGCGACGCTCCACCGAGTCGAGCTGGACGAGGGCGAGCCGTTGCCCGGCTGGAGCGACTACGACGCGATCGTCGCCATGGGCGGCCCGATGTCCGCCACCGACGACGCCGAGCTGCCCTGGCTCACGGACGAGAAGCGGCTGATCGCGGACGCGGTCCGGGCAGGCGCGCCCTACTGGGGCGTGTGCCTCGGCGTGCAGCTGCTCGCCGCGAGCCTCGGCGCGCGCGTGTACCCGGGTCCCGAGCCGGAGGTCGGTCTCCTGCCCGTCGTGCTCACGAATGAGGCAGAGGACGATCCCGTCTTTCGCGGCACGCCCCGGGAGCTCGTCACGTTGCAGTGGCACGGCGACACGTTCGACCTGCCGAAGGGCGCCGTCCGGCTCGCCGGCTCTCCCGCGTACCCGAACCAGGCGTTCCGCTACCGCAATGCGTACGGCGTGCAGTTCCACCTCGAGATCTCGCGCGAGATGGCTGAGGAATGGGGAGAGGTGCCGGAGTACGCCGCATCGCTTGAGCGGACCCTCGGGGCGGACGCAGCCCAGAGCTTCGTGCGCGCCATCGGCGACAATGCCGAATCGATGCGGGCCCAGGGACGGCTCCTGTTCGAGCGTTGGCTCGACCGCGTCGTCATGGCGGCACCGGTATCTGCCTCGGCGTAGTGCGGGGCTGCCTCGGCCCCGCACTACTTGACTACCAAGAGCCCAGTCTTAGGAGGCGACACCTGTGCCTCGCCGGAGCTACAACCTGGTCGGGCATCGTGGGCACATCCTCGCGCCAGTGCATCTTCTCCTTGTCCTGCACGATGCGGCGGAAGAAGAAGAGCAGGAGCCCGATCAGGAGAACGCCGACGGCGATGATCTTCTCCTTCGTGCCTCCGTAACCTCCGGCCGCCGTCTGGAACCAGCCGAACCCGACGATCGTGAGGATCAGGCACCAAATCGAGAGCAGGCCGGCAATCGGCACCCAGATACGCCGGCAGCTTGATCGGCCGTGGCCAGTTCGGCCGGTCTCTGCGCAACAGCACGAAACCGGACAACGCGAACATGTGCGCAAGCACGTAGCCGAGATTGCTCGCGGCGAGGATGCCGAAGATGTTGCCGACGAAGAGCAGGAGGAGGATGTTGAACACCATGTCCAGCGTCATTGCGTGACCCGGGACGTGGAAGCGGTTGAGCGTCCCGAACTGCTTGATCGTCATCCCCGCACGCGAGATCCCGAAGAGGGCACGACCCCCGTCCGCCGTGGCCGTGTTCATCGTGATGATGAAGCTGGCGATGAGACAGACGACGAAGAAGTCGGTCAACGCCGTGGAGCCGACGATCTTGTCCATGCCGTCCGCATACAGGTACCCGGAGACGAGCTTCGGACCGGCACCTCCCACGAAGCCGATCGGCAGCAGGATGTAGACGACCATCGAGAACAAAGCGGCGGAGCGGAGCGCTAGCTTCGTGTCGCGCACGGTGTCCCTGTATTCAGGCGCGAAGGTGGCGCAGACATCGACCCCCCAGGCAGACCAGCACATCAGCCAGAGCCACACGAGCGCGATCTGCAGGCCGCCCCAGGCATGCCCAGACGCACCGATGGTGTTGTCCAGGTTCGCGCTGTCGAAGCTCCCGTTCAGGAACGGGAGGATCATCATCACGAACAGCGGCACCATCAGCAGGACTCCCGCGAGATAGCTGAACGCGACGCCGACCCGCACGCCGAGGATGTTGAACACCCAGACGGCGAGGATCAGACCGATCCCGATCAGCGCGGGCAAGCCGATCTTGACCGTTCCCGTCGAGAAGTAGCCCGTGACATCGGCGTTGCCGGACGCACCCCCGTACGGCTCACCGGTAAACCATGTCCCCTGGATGGTCTGACCGATGAACAAGCCGCTGGTGGCGAGCACGACAGACCAGCCGATCCAGTAGCCGAACGTCGCAATCGGTCCGACTAGCGTCGTGTACTTGCGCCACGCCTGGTGTGCGTACAGCGCGAGTCCGCCGGACTGCTCGGGGAACATCGCTGCGAGCTCCGAGTAGATCGTGTTGATGAAGACGGCGACGATGGCGGCGATCGCCCACAGCAGCGCAGCGCCCCACCCGCCGAGATCGCCAACGGAGTACCCGAGCGAGATGAGCAGGAAGCCGGGGTTCGCCAACGCGATGACGAAGCCGTCGTACCAGCGCAGGGACTTGAGGAGCTGCCGTTCCTCGACCTGTGCAACCGCCACGCCACCCTCCGTCGTCGCTGGCCGGGAAGCGGCCGGGCTTCGGCCGCGACGCGAACGTAACACGGCGCGCGGACGGTTCTCAAAACGCAGCGCCCGTTACACTGGCCGCGGTGCGCAAGCCGCCGATCACGATCACGTGCGACTGCGGAACGTCGGCCAGCATCGCGTACGGCGAGAGCTGGAGGTGCGGCGAGTGCGGCAAGACGTGGAACACCGCGCAGATCCCTCATGACGAGTACCTCGCCATGCTTCGGGGCGTGCGTCGCTACAGGTTCCTCGTGCTCGGCCCTCCACTCGTCCTGGCGGCGATCATGATTCCGCTTGCCGTGCTGGTGAACGTCTCGTATGCGTTCCTCCTCTTCGTGTGCCTCATGGGCTACGCGCTTCTCGTCGTGCCGCCGCTGCGACGCCGAGCGTCGATCCACGTGATGACCAACGCGCCGACCTGGACGCTGAGACCGGAGTAGCGGGTGCCGATTCCGGCGCGCGAACGGGTTTCGACGTCGGACGCCGCGATCTCGGCTGCGCGTCCGGTGATGCTCGCCACGCTCGACGTGCCCGTAGCGGCGGATGCCGCGCGGGTCGCGGTCGACACCGCCGTCGAGTCGGGCCAGGCGCTTCTCGTCGTCAACGTCGTCGCCCGCCCGTTCCTCCCCGCGGTGCACGCCGGCTGGGACACGCCGTCGGCGCCGGCAGTGGAGGAGTCGCTCAGGGCGCCCGCAGAGCTCGGGCACTCGCTCGGGCTCCCCGTCGAGCGGCTGCGCGTCTGCACCCCGCATCCGATCGACGCACTGCTCCAGGTCGTCGCCGAGCGCACACCCGGCCTGCTCGTCTTCGGCCCCGATCGCTCCGCGATCCGCGATCGCCGCTACCGGAAGGCGGCGCGTGCGATCGAGGGCCGTGCGGCGTGTCTCGTCTGGCTCGAGGGCTAGTGGTGGCTCACTAGGGCGTCCACCCCAGTGCGGCGCTGAGCTCCGTCGCCGCCTCGACGACGGCTTCCCGCGCACTCCGCATCGCTGGCGGGCCGAAGCGTCCGGCAGGCCCCTGGACGCCGAGCACGGCCGCAAGCTCCCGGGCCGCACCGAGCACCGGGGCAGCCACTGCGTTCAGGTCCTCCTCGCGCTCACCGATCGCCTGCGCCCAGCCCTGCTCGCGCACGAGTGCGACCTCTCGTGCAAGCTCGCCCGGGTCGGTGATCGTGCGGGCCGTGTAGGCCGACAGAGGAGGCGTTGGCAACTTCTGGCTCCCGAAGGCGAGCGCGACCTTGCCCGCCGCAGTGGCGTGGCCGATGCTGGGTCTGCCGAGCTGCGCGACGCTCTGCACTGTCGCAGGGCTCCGCACGAAGTCGACCGTGACAGCGTCGCCGTCGCCGGCCAAGGAGAGCGTCGCCGTCTCCCCCGTCCTCTTCACGAGCGCCTCGAGCGTCGAGCGACTCAGCTCCCGGACGTCGAGACGAGACAAGACGGCGTTTCCGAGCTGCACGAGCCGCAGGCCGAGACGGTAGCGACCGGTCGCGGGCACGACCTCGACGAGGCCCGCATCGACGAGCGTCGCGAGCAGCCGAGAGACCGAGCTCGCGTTGATCCCCGTGCGGCGCGCCAGCTCGTTCGTTCCGATCTCGTCCCGCGCGGCGGCGACGGCGTCGAGGACCGCGATCGCGCGCTCGACGGCCTCGACGCGACGAGCTGTCCTGCGCGGATGCGTCATGCTAGGATCGTCCCGCCGAATGGAAACACTGTTGCCGAGGAGGCAATGTACATGACTCTCCCCGCCTCGTCACCCTACGTCGTCGTCGGCGCCGGCATCCACGGCCTCTCGACCGCCTATCACCTCGCGCTCGAGCTGCGCTCGCGCGGGCGCGGCGACGGCAGCGACGTCGTCGTCCTCGACAAGACGGCTCCCGGCGCCGGTGCCTCGGGCATCGCCTGCGGCGTCGTCCGCAACAACTACTTCCAGCCCGCCATGAGCGAGCTGATGCAGGCGTGCGTCGAGGTGTGGGAGTCGGATCCCGCCGCGTACCACTACAACCCGGTCGGCTACATCGCGCTCGGCCCGGCGGTGCAGGAGTCCGATCTCGTCGCCGTGTTCGAGCGCCAGGAGCGCATCGGCTACGCGTCGGAGCTGATCGTCGGCGAGACTGAGGTCGACGCGCACATGAAGGCGCTGTTCCCGGATTGGCGCGCCCAGGGTGTCACGGTGTGCCTGCACGAGCACCAGGGCGGTTTCGCCTTCAACCAGGAGTCGGTCAACGGGCTGGTCGGGAAGTGCGAGTCCGTCGGCGTGCGCGTCCTCTCCGGCATAGCGGTGACGGGGTTCGAGTCGGCCGCCGACGGCAGCGTCACCGTCGTCGAGACCTCCGCCGGCCGGATCGCGGTGGGCGAGCAGGTCGTGCTCGCTCCCGGGCCGTGGGCGAAGACGTTCTGGTCGCTGCTCGGCCTGCCCGCCGAGATCGACGTGCGGACACCGGACGGCGACGTCCGCCACGGTGTGCCGATGTGGACGTACTGGAACCTGCAGGAAGGCGAGATCACCGTCGACCCGCTCATGTTCGCGACCGCGGACGGCGGGGCGCCGCCCGTGATCCACCTCGACACCGACGCACCGCTTCGCACCGACGACGGCACGCTCGTCACCGACGAGCTGTGGGGCATCTACTACAAACGCGACCGGCACGGCGTCCAGGGCGGCGCCTCGCCACTCACGGTCGACGGCGACGTGGAGCTCGACCCCTACCCGTCGACGACCGACGTCGACCCTGCGTTCCCCGACATGTGGTGCGCCGCGCTGTCACACGCCATGAGCCGCTTCGAGGGCTGCCGCCCGCTCTACAAGCAGGCGCGCTCAGGCGGCGTCGGCGCCTTCACGGCCGACAACTTCCCCGTCTTCGACTGGGTGCGCCCCAACGTGTACGCGATCCTCGACTCCAACCACGGCTACAAGATGATCGGCGTGGGCAGGGAGGTGGCGAAGGTGCTGCAGGGCGACCACTCCGGCCTCCTCTACCCGTTCCGCTACGAGCGCTTCGAGACCGGCGACCTGCACCCGGTGTCGAACTCGCCCTACCCCTGGTCGTGAACGTGGGGGAACCCATGGTTCCCCCACGAACCTCCTCCTTCCAAGCACGGGGGAAACCATGTTTCCCCCGTGAGCCCCCTTCTTGGCCCCGACATGCCCGTCCGCCGCTGGCCTCCCGGCCGGCGAAGCCGGCCTCCGGCCGCCAGGCGCAGCGATCCTTCAACGAGCTCCGGCCACAGACCTCGCCGTCTTCTCAGCCGATGGAACGTCGCGCCTGATGGCCGGAGCCGGGCTTCGCCCGGCGGGAGGCCAGGCGCGCCGTCGCGGGACTAGAACAGGCCTACGGTCGTCCCGTCCGCCTCGATGTCGATCGCGTGCGCGGCCGGCGCCTTGCCCAGGCCCGGCATCGTCATCATGTCGCCGCACAGTGCGACGATCCAGCCGGCGCCCGTGTACGGGCGCAGGTCGCGCACCGGCACGGTGAACCCGGTCGGCGCGTTCCGGAGGGTCGGGTCGTGCGTGAGCGAGAGGTGCGTCTTCGCCATGCAGATCGGCAGCTCGCCGAGGCCGGCGCGCTCGAACGCCGCCGCCTTCTCCTTCGCCACCGGGAGGAGCTGCACGTCGTCGCCGCCGTAGACCTTCTGCACGATGGCGCGGATCTTCTCCTCGATCGGCGCGTCCTCGGGATACGCGAAGGCGAACGTGTTCGGCTGATCCGCTGCTGCGACGACGGCCTCAGCGAGCGCCACGGCACCCTGGCCGCCGTCCTCGAAGGCGGTGTTGATCTCCGCCGCGTAGGCCCCGTGCTCGACGGCGAGCCGCCGCACGAGGTCGAGCTCCTCCTGCGTGTCGGTGGGGAACTTGTTCACGCCCACCACCGCCTGCAGGCCGAAACCGTTGACGATGCCGATGTGCCTGGCGAGGTTCGCCGCCCCGACCTCGATCTCGGCCAGCCCGCCGTCGAGGTCCCCACCGTGGTGCTTGAGCGCCTTCACCGACGCCACTAGCACCACCGCACTCGGTCGCAGCTCTCCGATGCGGCACGTGATGTCGAAAAACTTCTCCATCCCCATGTCCGAGGCGAACCCGGACTCGGTGATCACGTACTCGCCGAGCTTGAGCGCGACTCGGTCGGCGACGAGCGAGTTGTTGCCGTGCGCGATGTTCGCGAACGGGCCACAGTGGACGAACGCAGGCTGCCCCTCGAGCGTCTGGACGAGATTGGGCTTGATCGCGTCCTTGAGCAGCACGGCCAACGAGCCCGCCGCGTGGAGCTGCTCAGCGGTGACGGGCTCGCCGTCGTAGGTCTGGCCGACCGTGATCCGGCCGAGGCGCGCACGGAGGTCCGCGAGATCGCGGGCGACCGCGACGAGGCCCATGATCTCGCTCGCCGCCGTGATGTCGAAGCCCGTCTGCCGCGGGTAGCCGTTGGCCCGGCCGCCGAGGCTCGTGACGATGTCCCTCAGGGAGCGATCGTTCATGTCCATGCAGCGCCGCCAGGAGATCGTGAGCGGATCGATGCCCAGCTCGTTCCCGTGCAGGATGTGCGCGTCGAGCAGCGCCGAGAGCAGGTTGTTCGCCGCGGTGATCGCGTGCAGGTCGCCGGTGAAGTGGAGGTTTAGGTCCTCCATCGGTACGACCTGGGCGTAGCCGCCGCCGGCAGCGCCGCCCTTGACGCCGAACACCGGCCCGAGCGACGCCTCGCGCAGCGCCAGCACCGGCTTCCGGCCGAGCACACCCAGCCCCTGCGTCAGCGAGACCGAGGTCGTCGTCTTCCCCTCGCCCGCCGGGGTCGGCGTGATCGCGGTGACGTTGATCAGCTTCGCGTCGGGCCGGCCGGCCAGCCGGTCGAGGATCGAGAGGTCGACCTTGGCCTTGTGGCGGCCGTACTGCTCGAGCTCGCCGGGCTCGATGCCGGCCTCGGCGGCGACCTCGGCGATCGGGCGCAACCGCGCCGCCTGTGCGATCTCCAGGCTCGAAAGCATCTCTCAGTCCTCCCTGGTCAGTGGCTCACGGCCGCCGCGGCGAGCTCGGAGACCAGCGTGTCGGTGTAGAAGCGCTCGAGTTTGAACGGCTCGATCAGCTCGGGCGTCGTGCCGGTGGCGATCAGCTCGGCGAGGGTGACGCCGGTGATGGGGGCGGCCTTGAAGCCGTACGTGCCCCAGCCGCAATCGACGAGGAACCCTTCGATCTCGGTCAGCCCCATGATCGGGCTGTAGTCGGGGCTCATGTCGCAGAGGCCGGTCCAGTGCCGCAGGATCTTCGTCGCGTGCAGCTGGGGGAAGAGCTCGAGCACGTGACGGCACGCGTACTCGAGGAACGGGAACGTGCCCTTGTTGGAGTACGTCGGGTACGGCTCCACCTCAGCGCCGATCAGGAACTCGCCGCGATCCGTCTGCGAGACGTAGATGTGCATCTGCGCGGAGACGATGATCTTGTCGAGGAACGGCTTCACGGGCTCGGTCACGAACGCCTGCAGGATGCTCGTCGTGATCGGGAGCGGCAGCCCGGCCATCCGCGCGACGATGCTCGACCAGCCTGCCGTCGCGTTCAACACGACGCCGCACGAGATGTCGCCCTGCGTCGTCCTCACGCCGTGCAGGCGGCCCCCGGAGACGTCGAACCCCGTGACCTCGACGCCCTGGTGGATCTCGATGTCGGTCTTGCAGACCTGCTTCGCGAACCCCCAGACCACGGCGTCGTGGCGGATGATCCCGCCCGGAGGGTGATACAGGGCGCCGAGGATCGGCCACGTCACGCCCTCTCGCGAGATGTTGATCTCGGGACAGAGCTTCTTCACCTCGGCGGCGTCCACGACCCGGCTGTCGATGCCGAGCAGCTTGTTCACCTCGGCACGCTCGGTCTGCACGACGAGCGAGCGGTCGGAGTGCGCGAGCGTGAAGTGCCCGTGCTGCGAGAACATCAGGTTGAAGCTCAGATCGGCTGCGAGGCGCTCGTACAGCTTCACGCTCTGCGAGTAGAACGCCGCGCCCTCCGGCGTGCGGTAGTTGGAGCGGATGATCGTCGTGTTCCGGCCTGCCGCGCCCGAGCCGATGTAGCTCTTCTCCAGGATCGCGACATTCTCGATCCCGTGGTGCTTCGCGAGGTAGTACGCCGTCGCCAGGCCGTGCGACCCACCGCCGACGATGACGACGTCGTAGTAACGCTTCAGGTCGCCGGGGCGCTTGAGGATCTTCCGCTTGAGGAAGACGTCCTTCACGCTGCTCCCCGCTCGAACGCCTCGACGCCGACGGGGCCGCCGCCGAGCGGTTGGCAGCGGTCGACCGCCACCCCCCACAGGTAGTGGCCGTACTCCTGCGGGAAGACGATCCAGTAGCCGCCGCGCCGCTCGAGCACGTGTGCGGTGATGTGCGCGACCTCGCCGCCCGAGGGGAAGCGGTGCAGGTGGGTCATCCGCCTGAGCACCGTGGGTGCCTCGGGACCCCGGAGGGCGAGGATGCCGAGCTGCGCCGTGACGTCGACGACGAGGCGGCCGGCGAGCTGCTCCCGCACCACCGAGACCCGCGCGGGCAGGCCGAGGACGAGCGAGCGCCGGGGCGAGATGCGGTACCAAACGACGCCCTCGGCCTCGACCGCGTCCCCCGAAGGCCGCACCTCGAGCTTGGCCAGGTGCGAAAGGTCGGCCACGCCGACCGCGGCAAGCCGCTCGTCCTCGCCGGGGATGGAGAGGGGCACGAGCCAGCCGTCGCGCTCGGCGAACGTCGCGCCTGCGTCCCGCTGCGCACGTTCCATCGACGAGCGAGCGAGCGCGGTCGGGTCGGCGAGACCCGGTGAGAGGAAGTCGACCCTCATTTCCGCTCCGGCGCCGGCATGGCCGGCACCTCCGCTTCTGGCGGCTCCGTCAAGCCTACGCCGCTGCTCACGCCTTCAACCTCGCACCCGCGGGATCGAAGAACGGTCCCAGATGGACGCGCATCCGCACCGGCTTCCCGTTCACCTGCGCGTCGAAGCGGCCGCCGTCGACCGCGAGCTCGTAGGGCACGACGGCGAGCCCGATCACCTTGTCCAGCTCCGCGCTACGGCGCACGCTCGTGATCCGGCCGGCGGACTTGCCGTCCACGACGACCTGGCCGCCCTCCACCGGCATGGCGCCGGTCGGGCTCTCGAAGCCGACGAGCATCCACTTGAGGCCGCGCTCGCCCACCTGCTCGACGGCCCACTTGCCGACGAAGTCGGGCTTGTCGGCCTTGACCAGCCACGGCATCGCCGCCTCGAGCAGGTTGGACTCGGAGTCCGTGTCCTGGCCGATGATCACGTGCCCCTTCTCGAGGCGGAGGATGCGCTGCGGCTCGAGGCCGAACGGCTTGACGCCGAGATCTGCGCCGCGCTCGAGCAGCGTGTCCCAGACGTGCTCGCCGTGGACGCTCGGGAAATGGAGCTCGTAGCCGAGCTCGCCGACGAAGCCGATCCGCAACGCCAGACACGGCACGCCGGTCACGCGCACGTGCTTCGCGTCGAGGTACGCCAGGCCCTCGTTCGAGAAGTCGTCGTCGGAGACGCGCTCCATCAGCGTGCGCGCCTGCGGGCCGGCGACGTTGACCGCGGCGAGCGCACCCGTGACGTTGACGAACTCGGCGTCCATGAACCACACCGCGTTCCACCACGTGAACCACTGGAAGACCGCGTCGGCGCCGGTCGAGGTGGTGGTCACGTAGTACGTCTGCTCGTCGAGCCGCGCCACGGTGCCGTCGTCCATGATCCGGCCCGAGTCGCCCGTGATCACGCCGTAGCGGATGCGGCCGACCTTGAGGTCGGAGAAGCGGTTGGGGTAGAGGCGATCGAGGAACGCGCCCGCGTCCGGGCCGGTGACGAGAATCTTGCCCAGCGTGGAGACGTCTATCAGGCCGACGGCCCGGTGGACGTTCTGCGCCTCCTCGCCCGGGTCGCCGCCGTAGGAGTGCGGACGGCGCCAGGCGCCCGTCCACATCATCTGGCCGCCGAGATCCTTGTGGCGGTGATGGAGCGAGGTGCGCTTCGCCGGCTCCTGCGGCGGCCCGGCGAGGAGGCCCATCGAGATCGGCGTGTGCGGTGGACGAGCCGTCGTGGTGCCGATCGTGTCCTCGTCGACGCCGTTCAGCTTCGCGTACAGGCGGATCGAGTTGACGTGGCAGAGCCGGCCCTGGCACGGGCCCATCGTCACCGTCGTGTACCGCTTCGAGAGCTCGATCGAGTCGAACCCTTCGGCGATGGCGTAGGAGAGATCCTTCGACGTCTGGTCCTCGCAGAAGCAGACGAAGGTCTTGTCGCCGTAGCTGCCGAGGACGGGCGAGGGCGCGGCGGGATCGCCGATGTCCCCCGCCGCCGCACCGACGGCTGCGATCCCCTCGGGAAGATCCTTCGGCACGAAGACGCCGCGCCCCCCGTCGAACTCGACACGGGCGCCGGCCTGCGCGAGGAGCTTGTAGTTCGGCTGCGGACTGCCGCTCATCACCACGAGGTCGCACTTCAGCTTGGTCAGGTCGAACTGGATGCCGGTGACCCGGCCCTTGCCGCCGATGGCCGAGATGTTCATCGGCTCGTGCTCTCGGAAGTCGACGAGCGCCGCGATCTCGACGCCCGCCGCCTGCAGGTCCTCGGCCGCCCGGATGCCGCGGTCGTCGACGGTGAGGACGACCGCCCGCTCGCCCGGCTGGAGCGAGAAGGAGTTGACCAGCCTGCGCACGCCGTCGGGGAGCATCACCCCGATCAGGTCGTTGCCGGGGAAGACGAGCGGCTGCTCGACGACGCCGGTCGCGACGACGGTGCGGCGCGTGCGGATCTTGAGCAGCAGGTTGCCGTACGCGACCGGCACGAGCCCGTACTCGAAGAGGCCGATCGCGATCGCCGGTGCGAGCAACTCGACGCCGGCAGCACGGGCCCGCTGCTGCAGCTCCCGTGCCGTGCCGAGACCCTCTCGGTCCGCGAGGAGCCCGCCGCCCGTCTCCGGTCCCTCGTCCACGACGATCACGGACTCGCCGCGCCCCGCCGCCTCGATCGCGGCTTCGAGCCCCGCCTGGCCGCCGCCGACCACGACGACGTCCGCGTGGCGGTGCTCGACGTCGATCCGCTCACGCCGCTCGCCGTGCTTGTCGAGCCTGCCCAGACCGGCGGCGCCGCGGAGCACTCTCTCGTACAGCGGCCACAGCTTCCGCGGCCGGATGAAGGTCTTGTAGTAGAAGCCCGGTGGCGTGAACGGGCCGCCGACCTTGTCCGTGACGGACATCAGGTCCCGGTTGAGCGAGCCCTTGAAGTTCTGACCGGAGACGACGGCTCCCTCGGTCACCGGCACAGTGCACACGCGCACGTTGGGGATGCCGTCCACCGTCATCTGGCAGTTGGCGCAGTGCCCCGAGCAGCACTGCAGGCCGCGTGGACGGTGGTACTTGAAGCTCCGCGAGAAGATCCGCTGCCCGGACGCGTAGAGCGCGGAGCCGATCGTGTCGCCCTCGAACGCGTCGATCGTCCGGCCCTGGAACGCGAACGTCAGCGGCCTGGAGCGGTCGATGCGCTCGTGCGGCTGCGGTGCCAGGCGGCTCATGCGCTTTCTCCCGCAGATCCCGGATCCGCAGAAGCGGATCCGGGCTCGCGACAATCCCTGAAGCGGCCGCTATCGCGGCCGGCCGCCGTCATTGCCCTCACGCTGCCGGCTCCTCTCCCGCAGATCCCGGATCCGCAGAAGCGGATTCGGGATCGCGACAATCCCTGAAGCGGCCGCTATCGCGGCCGGCCGCCGTCATTGCCCTCACGCTGTCGGCTCCGCTCCCGCAGATCCCGGATCCGCAGAAGCGGATCCGGGATCGCGACAATCCCTGAAGCGGCCGCTATCGCGGCCGGCCGCCGTCATTGCCCTCACGCTGTCGGCTCCGCTCCCGCAGATCCCGGATCCGCAGAAGCGGATCCGGGATCGCGACAATCCCTGAAGCGGCCGCTATCGCGGCCGGCCGCCGTCATTGCCCTCACGCTGCCGGCTCCGGGTGCCACGTGCGCGCGACCTCGTTCGTGACGGTGTCGCGCTCGGCGAGGAACCAGTCCTCGCACGCCCGGCAGAACCACCACTCGCGTTGCACGCCGGCGACGTTGTCGCGGAAATAGATGTACTCGTTCAGCTCGCGTACGCTCGGCGTGTCCTGCGGCCGGCGCGTCACCTCACCGGCACAGCGAAGCTCCTCGACCTCGCGAGGCCCGCACGTCGGGCAGGTGACCAGCAGCGCCATTTATTGCGATAGACGGAACAGCGTGCTATCTGTGGCGATAACCTACCGACATGCCCCGAACGGGTCAACCCTCTTCCCGCGACGTCGAGGCCACGGTTCGCGCCGTCGCGCTCCTCGACGCCCTGGCCGACGGCGGCGAGCTCGGCACGACCGATCTGGCGCGCCGCACGGAGATCAGCGCGAGCACCGTCTCGCGCCAGCTCGGCACGCTCGTCCGGCTCGGGCTCGTCGAGCACATCCCCGCGACCGGTCGCTACCGCTTGGGGATCCGTGTCCTCGGCCTCGCCAACGCGGTTCTGGGGCGGCTCAACCTCCGCGACGTTGCTCGGCCGCACCTCGAGGAGCTGGTGGACGAGGTCGGCGAGACTGCGACGCTCTCCATCCCCGGCGACGGCGACGCGATCACGGTCGACTTCGTGCCCACCGACCGCTACCTCCAGGGCGTGACGCGACTGGGACGGCCGAGCGTCGGGCACGCCTCGTCGGCGGGCAAGGTGCTCCTCGCGTTCGGCGAGGTGCCGCTGCCGCGCGGCCGGCTCGCCGCGTACACCCCCGCCACGATCACCGACGCTACCGCGCTGGCGGACGAGGTCGAACGCGTGCGGCGCGACGGCTATGCGGAGGCGGTCGAGGAGCGCGAAATCGGTCTCAGCGCCATCGCCGCACCCGTGTGGGGCGTCGATGGGTCGCTGGCCGCGATCGTCGCCCTGCAGGGACCGACGAGCAGGTTCGACGGCGACGCGATGCGGGCCGCCGTGCCGCTCCTGCTCGCCTGCACAGGCCGGATCTCGGCCGCGCTCGGCTGGGCGGGCGCGCCCGGCTGATGTGCAATGCTCCGCCTCGTGCCGACGGTTTCCGAGACGATGTCGCGCGACCTCGTGAGCGTCGACGAGGCATTGTCGCTGGCGGATGCCGCTGCACGCATGAACGCGCGCCGAGTCGGCGCGGCACTCGTCCTCGCAGGGGAGCGGCTCGCCGGCATCCTCACCGAGCGCGACGTCCTCCGCGCCGTTGCCGCGGGGCGCGTCGAAGGCGCGACCGTGGCGGACTGGATGACCGGTCACCCCGAGACGATCGAGCCGGCGGACACCACGAGCACCGCCGCGGCGTTGATGATCCACGGTGGGTTCCGTCACCTTCCCGTGGTGGAGCTCGGCAAGGTCGTCGGGATCGTCTCGATCCGCGACCTGATGCGCGTCGTCCTCGACGACGAGACCCCCCGCGGCGCGTAGTCGTGGGGGAACCCATGGTTCCCCCACGTGCCCCCTCCTTCACCGCTCGTCACCCTCATTGCTCACAGGGCTCCCGCCGGGCGAAGCCCGGCTCCGCCCGCAACGCTCCCAACAACATCAGCGGGACAACAGAACGTGGGGGAACCCCATGGTTCCCCCACGTGCCCCCTCCTCCCCGCCTCGACACCACTGACCGCTCCTGGCCTCCCGGCCGGCCAAGCCGGCCTCCGGCCGAGCAGCGCAGCACTCCTTCAACGGACGGCCGGTAGTCGTGGGGGAACCCATGGTTCCCCCACGTGCCCCCTCCTCCCCGCCTCGATACCATTGACCGCGCCTGGCCTCCCTGCCGGCCAAGCCGGCCTCCGGCCGAGCAGCGCAGCACTCCTTCAACGGAAGACGACCGGCCCGTTCGGGTCCGCAACTGTCGGGTGCCCGTCAGTACGAGCCGTTCACGCCCGGGATCCAGCTCGTGCCGGCGAGCGGCACGCGGGCCATCGCCGCCGCCTCGACGGTGAGCGCCACGAGGTCCTCCGGCTCCATGTTGTGGACGTGCGACTTGCCGCAGGCGCGCGCGAGGGTCTGCGCCTCGAGCGTGAGCACGCGCAGGTAGTTCGCGAGACGCCGGCCGCCGAGCACCGGGTCGAAGCGCGCCGCCAGCTCGTCCTCCTGCGTGGAGATCCCCACCGGGTCGCGGCCCGCGTGCCAGTCGTCGTAGAAGCCTGCGGCGCTCCCGATCTCCCGGTACGCGGCGTCGTGCTCCGGGGCGTTGTCGCCCAGCGCGATCAACGCCGCCACGCCGATGGAGACCGCGTCCGCGCCGAGCGCCAGTGCCTTCGCCACGTCGGCGCCCGTGCGGATGCCGCCGGAGACGATGAGCTGCACCTGACGGTGCATCCCCAGCTCCTGCAACGCGTCCACCGCCAGGCGCACCGCCGGCAGCGTGGGGATGCCGACGTGCTCGATGAAGACCTCCTGCGTCGCCGCGGTCCCACCCTGCATGCCGTCGACGACGATCACGTCGGCGCCCGCCTTCACCGCCAGCTGCACGTCGTAGTACGTGCGCGTCGCGCCGACCTTGACGAAGATCGGCTTCTCCCAGTCCGTGATCTCGCGCAGCTCGCCGATCTTGATCTCCAGGTCGTCCGGGCCTGTCCAGTCGGGGTGACGCGAGGCGCTCCGCTGGTCGATCCCCCGCGGCAGATCGCGCATCGCCGCCACCCGGTCGGAGATCTTGTGGCCGAGGAGCATGCCGCCGCCGCCGGGCTTGGCGCCCTGACCGACGACGACCTCGATCGCGTCAGCGCGGCGCAGGTCGTCGGGGTTCATCCCGTACCGGGAGGGCAGCACCTGGTAGACGAGGAGTTCCGAGTGCGCGCGCTCCTCCGGCGTCATGCCGCCGTCTCCGGTCGTCGTGGACGTGCCCACCTCGGTCGCTCCGCGACCGAGCGCCTCCTTCGCGGGCGCCGACAGAGCCCCGAAGCTCATGCCCGCGATCGTGACGGGGATCTTCAGGTGTAGCGGTCTCCTAGCGTGCCGCGTGCCGAGCACTACGTCGGTGTCGCAGCGCTCGCGGTACCCCTCGAGCGGATAGCGCGAGACGCTCGCGCCGAGCACGAGCAGGTCGTCGAAGTGCGGCACGTGGCGCTTGGCGCCGAAGCCGCGGATGTCGTAGATGCCTTCCCGTGCCGCCCGCTGGATCTCGGCGATCACGCGGCGGTCGTAGAGCGCGGACTCGCGCAGCGCCCAGTCGGCACCGCTCATCAGTAGGCGTTGTCGATGGAGAAGTTGTAGAGCCGGCGCGCCGAGCCGTAGCGGCGGAACGAGGACGGGTCGACGTCGTCGATCCCTGCCCGTCCGAGCAGGTCGCGCAACTGGGCCACGTGCTCGTCCTGCAGCTCCTTCTCCACGCAATCCGCGCCGAGGCCTGCGACGTCGCCGCGAACGTAGAGGCGGGCCTCGTAGATCGAGTCGCCGAGGGCCTCGCCCGCGTCGCCGCACACCACCATGCAGCCCGTCTGGGCCATGAACCCGCTCAGGTGTCCGACGGAGCCGCGCACGACGATGTCCACGCCCTTCATGGAGATACCGCACCGCGCCGACGCGTCGCCGTGCACCACGAGGAGTCCGCCGTGAGCGGTCGCGCCGGCCGACTGGCTCGCGTTCCCCTCCACGACCACGAGGCCGGACATCATGTTCTCGGCCACGCCCGTGGAGACGTTGCCGTGCACGCGGACGGTCGCGCGCTTGTTCATGCCGGCGCAGTAGTAGCCCGCATGACCCTCGATCTCGACCACCACCTCGGCGTCGAGCCCGCAGGCGATCGCGTGCGCGCCGTTCGGGTTGAGCACGCGCCAGTGCCGCGCCCCCGCCGTACGGGCGAGATCGTGCAAACGCTGGTTCAGCTCGCGCAGCGGTGTCGCGGCGAGGTCGACGACCTCGACGTCCGTTGCCGTCTCGACCGCCATCAGACGGCCGCCTTCTCCCACACGTAGACGAACCCTGGCTCGGGCTCCCACATCCGCGCGTCGGCCGCGCCCGGGAGCACGGCGATCGCGCGCCACTCGGAGGCCATGGCCACCCAGTTCGCCGTCTCGGCGAGCACGGCCGGTTTGCAAGCGATCGGGTCGCGCAGGACGGCGAAGCCGTCGGCCGTCCCGACGGCGAAGGTGTAGAAGCCGTCGAGGTCGCCGAGGCAGCCTTCGAGCGCCTGCTCGAGCGTCGCGCCCTGGCGCAGACGCCAGGCGAGATAGCCGGCAGCAACCTCCGTGTCGTTCTCGGTCTGGAACTCGATGCCCTCACGACGCAGGCTCTGGCGGAGGCGGTTGTGGTTGGAGAGCGAGCCGTTGTGCACCAGACAGAGGTCCTGCCCGGTCGAGAAGGGGTGGGAGCCCTCGGTCGTGACGCGGCTTTCGGTCGCCATGCGCGTGTGGCCGAGCGCGTGCGTGCCCTGGAAGTCCGTGAGCCGGAACGTCGTCACGAACTCGGCGGGCAGCCCGACCTCCTTGTAGATCTCGATCACCCGCCCCGCGCTCATCACCCGGAGGTCGGCGTGCGTCACACGGATCCAGGCCTCCGCGTCGTCCGCGTCGGCCTCGACGAGGAACACCGCGTGCTTCGCCCGCACCCCCACCTCCTCGACGCCGCCGAACGCCTCGCCCAGCGCCCCGGCGAGCGCGCCCCAGTCCTGCAGCGGATCGGCCGAGTAGAGCGTGAGCTTGCTCCAGCCGGAAGGCGCGGGATCGCGGTAGACGGCGACGCCGGCGCTGTCGGGGCCGCGATCGTTCATCTGGGCGAGCATCGCCCCGAGGTGCTCACCGAGGCGAGCCTCGATCTCGGGCGACTTGGCGAAGAGTCCGACGATGCCGCACATATGGCGAAAATCTACACCCGCAGGATCGACGGATCCTCAGTGCTCACAGGCGTGAGGCGCCATTCTTTGGCTCCGCCAGATGGAGTATTGCTCCATACGGTCCGAAGCCCGGTTTTATGGGCGTAGAGGCTTGATGTGGGTTAGGAGCACGTCCGGCTGGGGGTCTGCGCACGGCGCATCGCGGCCGGCTCGGTCGACACCAAGGCCACCAGCCTTGGCGCCGACCGCTCCGACCACGCTGCTTGGCGCAGACCCTCCCCGAACGCACCCCCAACCCACATCAAGCCTCTAGAAGCGCGTCAGGTACTCGCGGATCTCCCACGACGTGACCTGCTCGTGGTAGCGGAACCACTCGTTCCGCTTGACGCGGGCGTAGTAGTCGACGTAGTCCTCGTCCCGGCCGCGGCCGAGGGCAGCGCGCAGCACGTCGTCCCGCTCCAGCTCGCCGATCGCGTCGAGGAGGTTGGCGGGCAGGGTGCGCAGCCCCTTGGCGACGTTCTCCTCGAAGGTGAAGTCGTACAGGTTCTCGCTGTTTGGCTCGCCGGCGTCGAGTCGCTTCTCGATCCCGTCGAGTCCCGCAGAGAGCACCGCCGCCGAGGCGAGGTACGGGTTGCACGACCCGTCGATCGTGCGATCCTCGATGCGGCCAGGTCCCGGGATGCGGAGCATCTGGGTGCGGTTGTTGTAGCCGTAGGAGATCCACACCGGCGACCACGTGGCGCCGCTCGTCGTCGTGCCCGGCTTGAGGCGCTTGTAGGAGTTGACGGTCGGCGCCGTGAGGGCGCTCGACGCGCGCGCGTGCTGCTTCAGACCGCCGACGAAGTTGTAGGCGAGCTCGGACAGGCCCAGGCCGCGCGGGTCGGCCTCGTCGAGAAACAGATTGCGCTCCCCGTCCCAGAGCGACATGTGGAAGTGACAGCCGTTCCCGGTCAGGTGAGTGAACGGCTTGGGCATGAAGGTGGCGATCATCCCGTGCTGCTCGGCCAGGGTGTGCACCATGTAGCGGAAGAAGATCGCGCGGTCGCACGAGACGAGGGCGTCGTCGTACGTGAAGTTCTGCTCGAACTGGCCGTTCGCGTCCTCGTGGTCATTGGCGTAGTTCCCCCACCCGAGCTCGTTGCAGTACCTCGAGACTGTGGTGAGGAAGTCGTAGCGTCGTGTCAGCCCGGCCATGTCGTAGCAGGGCTTCTCGAGCGTGTCGTACCTGTCGGCGACCTGGATCGAGCCGTCGTCGCCGAGCGTGACGAGGAAGTACTCGAGCTCCAAGCCCATCTTCAACTCGTAGCCGCGGTCGCGCGCGTCGCCGAGGACGCGGCGGAGGATGGTCCGCGGGCAGTACGGCCAGGGCTCGCCCTCCACCGTGACGTCGCAGGCGAAGCGCGCGAGGTTGGGCTGCCAGGGAACGCGCGTGTAGCTCGCGAGGTCGGGGATGGCGGCGATGTCGGGATCCGAGGGAACCTGGCCGATCTCGCCCGCCGCGAAGCCGGCGAACCCGGCGCCTTCCTCGACGAGCGAGTCGAGGCTCGACGCGGGGACGAGCTTGGCACTCGGCCGTGCGTAGAGGTCTACGAACTGCGCGAAGAGGAACTCCACGCCGTCCTCGGCCTTGACGTCGGCACGGATCTGCTCGATCGTCGCCATCGCTCCTCCCTCCGTCGGGTCGCGCGATTCCTACCACCCTCCCGGCGGCCCGCGCGAGGGAGAGATGCTCCACCCTCTACGGGGCGGGTGTGTCGGAAACCGCGGTCCCGAGGGCCCCGCGCAGCTGCACCATCTTCACGGCGATCTCGACCACGAGCCAGTCGTCGCGACGCAGATCGAGCCCAGACAGCTCGGCGACGCGGCGAAGACGCTGGCGGAGCGTGTTCTGGTGGACGTAGAGCGCATCGGAGGTGGCGCTGATGTTCCCGCGGCGGCGCAGGAACTCCTCCAAGGTGGCGAGGAGCGACGTGCCCCGCTGCCTGTCGTACTCGGCGATGCGTGAGACGGCCTCGACGGTGGAGTCGCGGACGCCCCCTTCGAGCGCGATGCGGAGGAGGTACTTGTAGGCGCCGAGCTCCTCGAACACCGTCACCGTGGGCTCACGCTTGAGAACGGCCGTGCCGAGCACTGCCTGGCGGGCCTCTTCGAACCCGTCGCCGAAGCTCGCGACGCCGGAACAGACGCTGGAGAGCCCGATCACGACACCCCCGGCAACCTGGGCGTGCACGCGGCGCACCGTGTCGACGACGCGCTCCGGGCCGCCGGGCGGGACGCGGAGCAGCGCACGGAGGGCATCGCCCCGACGATCGAAGAGCGAGCGCGGGAGCGCCGCGGAGAGTCCGTGCTCCAGCGCGTCGTTGACCGGCTCCGCGGCGAGCACGAGGTACGGCAGCTCGAGGTCGCATCCGAGCCGCGCGGCCCGCCCTTCGAGATCGCCGGCGACGCGTCCGGCAGCGAGGTCCTCGAAGAAGTCCTTGATCAGGTTCTTCTCCGTGAGGCGCTCGATCAGCTGGATCTTCTTGATCCCCACCGCCGTCTGGCTCGCGACCGCGCGAGCGAGGTCGACCTCGGCGCTCCCCCTCGCGACGAGCAGGCCGAGCAGCTCCTCGCTCGCCACGAGTGGGACCGCGATGCGCGACGCGCGACCGCCGCGGGAGAGCTCAGGCCCGAGCTCCGCGAGACCGAGTCGTTCGCGGGCTTCGGCGCCCGCGGGTGACGTCGCGCGCCGCTCGAGCTCCTCGCTGCCCGGCTCGAGCAGGTAGACGCTCGTCGACTGAGCCCGCAGGAGCTCGCGCGCCCGGGCCGCGACCTCGCTCAGCAGCTCTTCCAGCGACGCCGCCTGCGCCACCGTCTCCGCGAGCGCGGTGAGCCCTTCCAGCTCGTGGACGCGGGTGCGCATCTCCTCGTACAGCCGCGCGTTCTCGATTGCGCCGGCGACGAGCGTGGCGCTCGAGAGGAGGAAGTCGACCTCGGGCTGCGTGAACTCGCGCGGCGCCTCCGTGTGCGCGGAGACGACGCCGATCGTCGCCCCGCCGCGCCCGTGGATGGGGACGGAGACGAGAGACTGGAAGCGCTCCTCCTCGAGCTCCGGCACGTACTTCACCCGCGGATCTTCGAGCAGACGCTCACGGATGAACGCCGGCTCGTCGCGCTCGATCACCCACCACGCCAGCCCCTCGCCGCGCTCGAGCGCGACCTGGCCGACGAGGTTGCCGTACGGGTCGCTGGCTGCGGCCAGCACGAGACGATCGCCCGTCTCGTCGAGGAGGTAGACGAAGCAGGCGTGGACGGCGCTGGCATCTGAGAGGAGCCGGACGACGGCGCGCAGCACCTCGTCGAGCTCGAGCGAGGAGGCGACCGTGGAGATGACCTCGTAGAGGACATCGGCGTTCCGCTCGGCCGATCGCGACGCCACGAGCGCATCGTACGATGCCTGTCCCGGAGTGTGGAGAACGCGAGGGAAACGGTGGATAACCCGCGCGCGTCTGTGGACAACCGCACGGCGCGGTCTTGTGCCAAGAGGGAGGGGCCACAGGGAACCGTAGGTTCCCGGCTTCAGGGATCTTCGCGCGCATGGGGATCCGCGGGAGCGGATCCCCATGCTGCGCCAACAAGTCAGTGCTGCGCGACGACTCCCAGGTGGCGCTCGTGGGCGCCCGTCTCGACGATCTCGCCGATCTGCTCGATCGCGAAGCGGAGCTCCTCGTCCGAGTTGTAGAAGTGAGGGCCGAGCCGGATGCCGGCGTCCGGGCGGAAGTCGCACAGGATCTGCCGCTCGGTCAGCTCGCGGTGGACGGCGGGGAACTCAGGCACGTGCACCGTGACCGTGCCGCCGCGGCGCCCGGGATCGCGAGGGCTCCGCACCTCGAAGCCGGCAGCGTCGGCGAGGTCGAGCAGGAGCTGGGTCTGGCGCAACGAGTTGGCGCGAATGCGCTCGACGCCGATCTCCTCGATCAGGTCGTAGCCGGCGGTGCCGGCGAAGTGGGCCGGGACGTTCGGCGTGCCCGTGAGGAAGCGCGCCGCGCCGCGGGCGTACGTCATCTCCTCCTCGAAGCCGAACGGGTTCTCGTGCGCCTGCCAGCCTGTGAAGGTGGGCGTCAGGCTCTCGGCAAGGTCGGGCCGAACGTATAGCCAGCCGTTGCCGGGGCCGCCGCACAGCCACTTCACCGACCCGCCGACCGCGAAGTCGACCCCGAGAGCCGTGACGTCGAGCGAGACGATGCCGGCCGACTGGTAGCAATCGAGGATGACGTGGGCGCCGGCCTCGTGGGCACGGCGGATGATCGGCTCGACGTCTTGGATCTCGCCCGTCTTGAAGATCACGTGGCTGATCGGGACGAGGAGCGTGCGCTCGTCGATCGCCTCGACGATCGCGCGGTCGTCCTCGCAGACGACGACCTCGACACCCGGCTGCGCCTGGTAGAGGTAGCGCACCGACGGGAAGTTTCCGCGCTCGTACACCACGCGGTTCCGCTTCGGGTCGACCGGCAGGAAGCAGGAGAGCACGACCGCCTCGGCGACCGCCACGTTCTGGTGCATCACCGTCGAGCCGGACGGCGCCCCGATGATGCGACCGATCTGGTCGCCGACCGTCATCGGCGTCGTCCACCAGCCCTCGCCCCAGGAGCGGATGCCGCGCTCCTTCCACATACGCGCGTACTCGGCGAGCCGCTCCTCCGCGCGACGGGGCATCGCCGCCAGCGAATGGTTGATCAGGTACGTGGTGTGACCCAGGATCGGGAACTCCGCCCGGTACCCGAGTAGGTCGCGCACGCCCGCAGCATAGGGGGAGGGCGCACGTTGGAGTGCGCTCTCCCCCTCCCCTCCCCAGGCCGCACGCCTCGGAGTGCTCAGGTCATCTTCCAGAACGAGCCGTTGGCCCTCAGGCGCTTCCCGGCTGGATCGATGACCTGCAGCTGACGGTCCTTCGCCGACGGCGCGCCGCATCGGCCGTCGACGCGAAGCGCGTCGAAGTACGGGTCGTAGCAGGGCTTGGCCTGCGACGCCGGCACGCCCGCGACGAGCAGGAACGCAACAGAGGCGACGCCCACGGCGAGTCTCCGCTGTAGACCGAATCCGCGCATCTCTTCCTCCTTGGTCGTGGAACACGCGGTACGAGCGTCAGCGTCGGGGCCTTGGGTAGACACGCGGTCGACGGCGGGCAAACATGGTGGCGAGGCAGCGATGGAGATCACCATCCTCGGGCCGGTCGAGGCCCTGCGTGACGGCCGTCCAGCATCGCTCGGAGGGCCGCAGCAGCGTGCGCTCCTGGCTCTGCTCGCGCTGCGCGCGAACGAGGCCGTGCCGCTGACACGGCTGATCGACGAGCTCTGGCCGGAGGAGCCGCCGGCGAGCGCAGCGAAGGTCGTGCAGACGTACGTCGCCCGGCTACGCCGTGCTCTCGGGACAGACATGCTCGAGACCCGGGGTGCCGGCTACGCGCTGCGCCTGGATCCGGACGACATCGACGCCACGCGCTTCGAGGCGCTCATCCGCACCGGCCGCTCGCAGCAGGCGTTGGCCCTCTGGCGCGGCCCGCCGCTCGCCGACGTCGGCTTCGTGCCCGCGCTTCGCGACGAAGCGGCACGGCTCGAGGAGCTGCGGTTGCAGGCGATCGAAGGGCGGATCGAGGCCGAGCTCGCAGCCGGCCGGCACGCAGAGGTCGTGCCGGAGCTGCAGGGCCTCGTGTCCGAGCACCGCTACCGCGAGCGCCTGTCGGGGCAGCTGATGCTCGCGCTCTACCGCAGCGGCCGCCAGGCAGAGGCGCTGGAGACGTATCGCGAGACCCGGCAGGCCCTCGTCGAGGAGCTCGGGATCGAGCCCGGACCGGAGCTCCGGGAGGTCGAGCGCCAGATCCTGACCGGCGAGGTCGAGCTCGAGACGATCGTCGAGGCCAGGCCGGAGCTCCCTTCGCCGCTGACCCCCCTCGTGGGCCGCGAGCGCGAGCTCGCGGCGATCGAAGACCAGCTCCGGCAACCGAACCTGCGGGCGCTGACGCTCGTGGGCCCGGGCGGCGTGGGCAAGACCCGGCTGGCGCTCGAGGCCGCGCGGCGGCTGGCGCCCGGGCTCGCCGCGGGCGCCGTCTTCGTCGATCTCGCCCCGCTCGAGGATCCCGTGCTCGTACTGGGTGCGATCGCCCGCGCGCTGGGCCTCAAGGAGCACCTCGACGACGGGCCGGAGGCGACCCTCGAGCGCGCTCTCCACTCGAAGGACGTCCTCCTCGTGCTCGACAACTTCGAGCAGGTCGCGGAGGCTGCCGCCGCCATCGCCCGGTTACTGGAGCGGACCCCTGGACCGCGGGTGCTCATCACCAGCCGTGCACCGCTCCGCCTGCGCGGAGAGCACGTCATGCTGCTCGACCCGCTGCCGGTGGTGGAGGCCGCGAAGCTCTTCGCCCAGTTCGCCGCCACCCGCGGCGCGGCATTGCCCGCTGGGTCCGAACGGGCCCTGCAGGAGATCTGCCGCCGGCTCGACGGGTTGCCGCTCGCCATCGAGCTCGTCGCTGCGCGCGTCGCCGTCCTTCCACCCGCGGCGCTGCTCCGGGCAATCGAGGACGGGCTCGCGCTCGCCACCGAAGGGCCCGTCGACCTGCCGGGGCGGCAGCGCACTCTCCAGGCGACGATCGAGTGGAGCTACAGCCTGCTACGCGACGAAGAGCGCACGCTGCACACGGCACTCGCGGTCTTCGCCGGCGGCTGTGCGCTCGACGACGCCCGGGTCGTGACCGGTGCGGGGGAGCGCTTTCTCGACCACCTGGGCGCGCTGGTCGAGGCCAGCCTGGTGCGCAGCCGACCGGTCGACGGCGGAGACATGCGAATCTCGCTGCTCGAGACCGTGCGCGAGTGCGCGCTCGCACGTCTGGCCGCCGACGGCGGGCTCGAGTCCGCGCGCGACCGGCACGCGACGTGGTTCCTCGGGCTGGCGATCGAAGCCGAGGACGCTCTCGCCGGCCACGACC
Source organism: uncultured Actinomycetes bacterium (assembly GCA_963708005.1). Taxonomy (GTDB): domain Bacteria; phylum Actinomycetota; class Thermoleophilia; order Gaiellales; family Gaiellaceae; genus Gaiella. Next base: position 169,666 of record CAVPRY010000006.1, read on the forward strand.
AGACGCTGTGGCTCGAACGGCTCGAGCGCGAGCACGACAACCTCCGGACGGCACTCGACTGGTCGCTCGCTGTCGGCCACGTCGAGGAGGCGCTGCGGGCGATTGCGGCCCTCGACCGCTTCTGGTGGGCGCACAGCCACGTGAGCGAGGCGCGTGGCTGGCTGCGTGCGGGTCTCGAGAGCACGGCCCGCGTGTCGCCCGCGGTGCGGGCGAAGGCGCTGTGGACGGCAGCGCGCCAGGCGATGGCGCAGTCGGATCACGCCGCCGCCGTCCTGTCGCTCGAGGACGCCCTGCCCCTGTTCGACGAGCTCGGCGACGACCGGAGCGGGGTGCTCGCGCGCTGCGACATGTGCTTCGCCCTCATGCCCGGGGGCAAGCTCGCGCAGGCAGAGCGCACCGGCAAGCAGGCGCTGGCCGCGGCGCGCAGGGCGGACGACCCACGCGCGCTCTCGCAGGCGCTGAACACGCTGGCCGTGCTGGCCGACGCGAGCGGCGACTACCGGCGGGCGGTCGGGCTCTACGAGGAGAGCCTCGTCCTCCGCCGCGCCATGGACGACCCCCTGCTCGTCGCCAACTCGACCAACAACCTCGGGCTCGCGTCGCTTCACGACGGCGACCTCGACGGCGCCGAGGCCGCGCTGGGAGAGTGCCTTTCGCTCGCCCGCGAGCTCGGCAACGCCGTGCACGCGGCGAGTGCGCTGTGCGGGCTGGGCGAGATCGGCTTGTTGCGAGGAGATGGAGGCGCAGCAGCCGGCCGGCTCGACGAGGCGCTGGCGATCTACGAGGAGCTCGGGGACGACAGGATGCAGGCCGAGTGCCTGCACCTCCTGGGCGGCGCCGCGGCCGCCCAGGACCGGCCGCTCGACGCCGCACTCCTCTGGAGCGCCGCAGATGCGCGGCGCGAGCGGCTCGGCGCCGAGCGCAGCCATGACGAGTTGCTCGTCGACGAGCGGTTCGCGAGTGCCGTCGCCGCTGCGCTCGACGACGACGACCTGGCCCGCACCCTGGCGAATGGTCGAAACGCGGAGCCCGACGAGGTCCGGGCCGCGGCGCGGTCACTTGTCAATGCCACGGTAGGCGAGTAACGTCGTGCCGAATGTCATAAAGACGAGGAGGCGGCACGGATGAGCGGCTACCGATACAACGACGGTGGGAACCAGATCTTCGACTACCTGTACCCAGGGAACGCGGATCACGCAGTCGCGGCGGTCGGAACGTCGGACGAAGGAAGCCTCAAGGAAGCGCTGGTGCGCGCAGCGGAGCACGCCCGCGACGTTCAGCGTGTCCCGGTTGGCACGAGGATGGTCGTCACGCACCTCGAGATCGAGATCGGTTCGAACCCGCCGATCAGCCAGTACAAGGTGGTTCTCGCAAGGCCGTCGGGCTAGCCACCACTCGGTTCAGCTGAGACGCCGCAACAGCGCGAGCGAGCGCTGATCCCACGGGACCCGGTGCGTCGTGCCCGCCTCACGGAACGACTCCCGGTTGGAGAGGTACCAGTCGTACGCCGCGCACAAGGTCTGGGCGTTCGAGAGACGCGGCTCCCAGCCGAGCAGCCGGCGGGCGCGCTCGATCGAGACGAAGGAGTCGCGGTGCGCCGTGCGGTAGTGCCACTCGGCGAGCGGGGACAGCTGCGCGAGCTCGAGCCCGCGTAGCGCGAGCTCCGCCGGCCGGGCGGGCACCGGCCGGAGCCTCGAGCCCGAGCCCGCGTGCGCGATCAACTCGCCGAGGTCGCTCGCCACCGTGCCGAACCGCGCCGCCCCCACGTTGAGGGTCTCGCCCGCGACCGGTGCGTCGAAGCAGCGGACGACCGCCTCGACGAGATCCTCGACGGCGAGCAGCTGATAGCGGTTTCTCCCGTCTCCGAGCACCGGGATCCGCCGTCCCTCGCGGATCCAGTCGAAGAGGATCTCGAACACACCCAGACGCTCGGGGCCGAGAAACGTCTTCGGCCGCAGGATCACGACCTCGAGGCCGCGACGGCCGAACGCGCCGGCAATCCGCTCGGAGTCGATCTTCGACTCGCCGTACGGACCGACACCGACGAGCGGGTCGTCTTCCACGATCGGGTGCTTCGTGGGCACGCCGTAGACCGCGGTGGATGAGATCAAGACGACGCGGCGCACGCCCTCCTCGGCCGCGGCCGCGAGCATGGTCGCGGTCCCCTGCACGTTGACGGACCGGATCGCCGCCCTCGACGTCTGGATCGGCAGCGCGGCGGCGGCGTGGACGAGCAGGTCGGCGCCTGCGGCCAGCCCTCGCGTGTCCCACTCGCTGCGCACGTCGCCACGGAGCTCCTCGACGTCTGCCTCGAGGACGGGGTCGTCGAGTGCGGCGACGTCGAGCGTCCGGACAGCGAAGCCGTCGCCGCGCAGGCGCCGCGCCAGATGGAGGCCGAGGAAACCGGCGCCGCCGGAGATCGCAACGAGCATGGGCGCGGGAAGCTACCGGGGTGAGGTCGCGGCCTGCGCCGTATCGCCGGGAGCCTCGACGGGCGGCGGCGACCCGTTGACGAGGATCGCCGCCACGAGCAGCACGGCGATCGCGACGCTGCTCTCGCCGAGAAGGCTCCGACGCAGCCCTCCCGGCGCGTCACCGCGCAGCAACCGCGGCCGGACGAACAGGTGGTGGAAACCGCCCCAGGCGAGTGCGGCGCAGACGATCGCGATCTTGAGGAGGAGGGTCTGCCCGTAGCTCGTCGTCCAGAGATCCGACAGCTCCGGCAGTCGCACGATGCCGAGATACGTGCCGGCGACGACGATCACGCCGACGAGCACGATGGCCAGGCGCGAGAACCGGAGGAACGCGTCGCGTCGCTCCGACGGCGCGAGGGGCCAGACGCACACCGCGAGCAGCACGAGCCCGCCGACCCAGAGGAGCGCCGCGAGCAGGTGCACCCAGTCCGCGAGCTCGGTAAGCATGGTCGCGTTCGGCTCGGTCGCCTGGTGGCCGGACAGAGACAGCCCGGAGGCGAGCAGGGCGCCGAGCACCACCACGGGCCAGCGCAGTCGCCCAAAGTCGAGGATCCACGCCACCATCACCAGCGCCGCGCACACTGCGAGGCCGAGCGTGGTCACCATGAAGGCGGTGCCGAAGCGGGTCTCGTCCGCAAACGGCGACAGGTCGCCGTAGAGGAGATCGACGAAGGGAAGCTGCAGCGCGTTCGCGCCGCGGAGGACGAACGCGATGATGCCCGCGTCGATCGCGGCGAAGGCGCCGATCGTGGCGAGCAGGTAGACCCGCCGCTCGAGCGCGGGCGGGACGACCCTGGGCAGCACGACGAGCCGTGTCCCGAGCACGCCGACGAACAGTACGAGCGAAACGAAGACCGCCCATCTCGCCACGTCGTCCTTCCAGGTCAGACCGCTCGCGCCGACCGCCTCGGTCGGCGAGGGCGCGGCGACGCCGTACCCGAGCGTGAAGACGCCGGAGACCGTGTGGCCGTCGGCCGACGTCGCCCGCCAGCGGACCGTGTATGCCTCGCCGCGCTCCAGACCGCGGACCGGGGCGGCGACGGCGCGACCTCGATCGCGCGAGCCGGCGGCGCCGGAGACCAGCCGCCCGTCCGGCGCGTACACCTCGATCGCGCGCGACGTCGCGACGACGGACTGGTCGAAACGGACGACGATCTCGCGCGGTGCCTCCTCGAACCGTGACTGGACGGCCGGCGTGGCGCCTTTCATCGTCGCGTGGCCGTAGGCGGTGGCCGGAAGCGCCAGCGCCGCCAGCACCGCGGCAAGCGTCGCCGCTCTCACTTCCGACCCGCGAACTCGGACAGGTGACCGAAGATCGGGGCGAGGTCGCGATCGCTGAAGAGAAGGATCGCCACGACGACGAAGGTCAGCGCGAAGCCCGTGCCCCAGACGGCTCGCCGCGGCCGCAGCGCCTCGCCCAAGGGGAAGATCGCCGCCACGACCATCGTCCAGCCGATCGCGTGGTGCAGGAACGCGGAGCGGGCGAAGAACCAGCCGTTCTGCTCGTGGAGCAGGAACGACGCGCCCGTGATCACCATTGCCGCCGCCGTGACGAGCGACCAGGCCGGACTCGAGAGCTTGCCGCGCACGAGCGCGAGCTGCACGCCGCCGGCGATCATCGCCGCCTGGGCCCAGACCGAGTGCGCGAGCAGGTGCAGGGTGGAGAATGTGGAGAAGATCGCCACGAGCCACAGCAACACGCCCGCCGTGAGGATGGTCGACGGCCAGAGGTACGCACGCCAGCGCCGGCGGCGGAACACCTCGGGACCAACGATGACCTCGGCCAGAAGGATCAACGCGAGGAGGAGAAAGAGCGCGCCGAACCCCCAGTGCGCAATCTCAGCCCTCGGAAGCATCGGCCTCCCGGAGGTCGTCGGCGAGCCCGGGCGCGAGCAGGAGCGCAAAGAGCAGGCCGACGAGGATCACGAGCAGCGGCGGCTGCACGAGGTAGTCGTAGAACCCCTTGTCGAGGCGGTGGATGAACGCGATGCGGTAGGGCTGTGCGATCGCCCACACGATCCCGGCGACGATCGTCAGCGGCCCGATCGCCTCGATCGCCACGATGCGGGCCGTCTTGCGCTCGGTCCACTCTTCCTCCCCACCACGCTCGAGCGAGCTGACGTACTCGTTCACCGCATTCCTCCCTCGCGGCCGACCGGCAGCTCCCAGTCTGGCATGGGTCCTGCTGCCCCTGCAAACGGAAGCTTCAGCGACGATTGCGCAAATGGCAACGACGAGCCCCACCACTGTAATCCCGAGGCGCTAGAGCCCGTACGTCTCCAGCAGACGGAGCCAGAGCTCGCTCCGGGTCGGAAACGACGGCACCGCGTGCCAGAGATCGTCGAGCGACACGGCGGCCACGACCACGATCGTCGCCGCGTGGAGCGCTTCGGCGATCTCGGCGCCGCTGATCGTCGCGCCAGCGACGGTCCGCCGCTCCTCGTCGACGACGAGCCTCGCCGTCCCGATCGCACCACGACCGACAAAGGACCCGCCGGCGTTCCCGCTCGTCTCGACGTCGACGGCGCGGGCGGACAGCCCCGCAGCGAGGGCGGAGGCGAGCGTGTGACCGACGGCGCCCACCTGCGGATCGGTGAAGATCACCCGAGGCGACCGCCCGCCGTCCGACCGGATCGAGACCTCGGAGCCGAGGATCGCGTCGGCGGCGAGCCGTCCCTGGTACTTCCCCATGTGGGTCAGCAGCACCCGCCCGTTGACGTCGCCCACCGCGTAGAGCCAGTCACGTCCGCCGACCCGCAGTGACTCGTCGACACGCAGATAGCCGCGCTCGTCCGGCTCGACCCCGACCGTCTCGAGCCCGAGCCCGGCGGTCGACGGCACGCGCCCGAGGGCCGCGAGCAGCTCGTCTGCCTCGACCGCGGAGCCGTCGTCGAGCGCTACCGAGACGGTGCCGTTCCGGGAGACGTGCCTGACCGTCGTGCCCAGGCGCACGTCGGCGCCGGCTTCCCGCAGCGCGGCCGCGACCTGCTCGCCCGCGAATGGCTCCTCTCTCTCCAGCAGCCGTTGGCCGCGGTGCACGAGCGTCACCTGGGAGCCGAGCCCGGCCCACGCCGTCGCCATCTCGGCGCCGACGACCCCGCCGCCGAGGATCACCAGCCGTCGCGGGACGGCCCGCGCCGTCGTGGCCTCCACGTTCGTCCACGGCCTCGCCCCGCGCAGCCCTGGGACGTCGGGCACCGCTGCCCTGCTCCCGGTGGCGAGCACGACCGCTCGGCCAGCCACGAGCTCCTCCTCGCCGACCTGCACCCGCAGCTCGCCGGCGAGCCGGCCGTGACCGCGCACGAGCGTGACGCCCCGCTCCTCGAGCCAGGGCAGCTGGCTGGAGTCATCCTGGTCGTGGATCACCTCGTCCCGTCGTGCGAGCGCCACCTGGACGCCGAGCGTGCCGACGCGCACGCCGGGCACGCGCTTCGCCTCGCGCGTCAGCTCGACCGGCCGCAGGAGCGCTTTCGACGGCATGCACGCGTAGAAGGAGCACTCGCCGCCGACCAGACGTTCCTCGACCATGACGACGGCCAGTCCTCGCTCGCCCAGTCGCCCAGCGGCCACCTCGCCGGCCGGACCGCCACCGACGACGATGACGTCGAATTCGCGCACGCCCGCCTCCTCCGCTCGTAGCGCGGGAGTCTTCCCGCGCGAGGGGATCGTTACTTACGCTTCGGCGCGCGTCGCGTCCGGGCGTAGGTACGCGAGCCAGTAGACGGCGCCGACGAGGAGGCCGCCTCCGATCACGTTGCCAATCGTGACCGGCACGAGGTTGCCGAGCACGAAGTTGGTCCAGGTCAGCGAGGAGAGGTCGACCCGCTGCGGGGGCCACGTCCGTCCAGCGGTCGAGCAGGATCGCGTACGGGACGAAGTACATGTTCGCGACCGAGTGCTCGAAACCCGCCGCGACGAAGGCCGTGATCGGAAACACCACGGCGAGGATCTTGTCCGCGACCGTGCGGGCGGCGTACGACATCCACACCGCGAGACAGACGAGCGCGTTGCAGAGAACGCCGAGCGCGACTGCCTGGAGCCAGCCGAGGGACGTCTTGGCGACTCCGATCCCGAGCGCGGTCTCCCCCACCTGCCCCGGCGAGCTCGTACTGCTTTGCGACGAGCACGAGGAGTACGGTCGCCAGCGCGCCGACCAGGTTGCCCGCGTAGACGATCGACCAGTTGCGGAGAAGCGCCCGGGTGCGCACGCGGCGGCCGGCCCAGGCCATCACGACAAGCGCGTTCCCGGTGAAGAGCTCCGCGCCCGCGACGACGACGAGGACGAGCCCGAGGGAGAAGGCGAGCCCGGCGAGTAGCCGCGCAACGCCGACCGGCAACTCCGCTGCACCGGCCGCCACGGTGGTCGAGAAGACCGCGCCCAGGCTGATGAAGGCGCCCGCGAGCACGGCGAGGGTAAATGTCGTCAGCGCGGGCAGGCCGGCCTTCGACTCGCCGATCGACTCGGCCTTGCGTGCGACGTCTGGCGGCGGGACTGCGTCGAGCCCGAGCGACGAGAATGGAGCCCCCATGCACGTGAGCGTCGCCGCACGGCGCCCGTCCGCCATCGGGGACGACCCGAAGCTGAAGTGCGGACTTGTCCTAACGCAGCTCGCCCGTGGGAGAGATCTTCACCGCGCGCGCCCCGAAGTCTGAGCGGGACAGCTCCCGCACGAGACCGTGCGCCTGCTCGGTGGGATCGAGCGCCGGGAGGCCGGGGCCGGCGAGCCGGGTCGGCACGAGCACGCCGCTCTCGAAGGCGCCGTCCCCGCGCAGGGCGACGCGCAGGATGCCGCTCACCGAGAGCGGGCCGCCCAGTGAGAACACCTTGTAGCCGGCGAAGTTCCCGAGCGAGTACGCGATCAGCCGGTTCTTGTACCACTCCATCCCGCGCAGCACGTGCGGGCCGTGACCCACGACGAGGTCGGCGCCGGCGTCGACCGCGGCGTGCGCGAAGCGCACCGGGTCGCCGCGGTTCTCGCCCAGGAAGAGCTCGGTGCCGCGGCGCACCCGCTGCCGGTCGCTCCCCTCCGCGCCCATGTGCGCGGTCGCGACGACGATGTCCGCCTCCTTCGCCGCCTTCGCCACGAGCCGGCGTACCGCGGCGAGGTCGGTTACGTCGTTGGCCCAGGGATACGGAGCGAACCCGACGAGCGCGACGCGGAGGTCCCCGACCTGCTGCACGGCGATCTCGCCAGGCCGGCCGGTGTGCAGGAGGTGGTTGCGCTCGAGCGCGGCGACAGTCTGATCGAGGCCAGCCTCGCCGAAGTCGAACGCGTGGTTGTTGGCCGTGTTGAGGACCGTGAAGCCGGAGCCCTTGAGCCACCGGGCATACGACGGAGGCGACCGGAACGCGAAGCAGTTCGTGCTCGACGGACCGCACTTCGACCCCTGCACCGTGGTCAGCGTCTGCTCGAGGTTCCCGAGCACGACGTCCCCGGCCAGATCGGTCTTGACGTCGTCGAAGAACGAGCTTCCGCCGTCCGGAGGGAGGTTCGGCGTGGAGCCCATCACGATGTCGCCGGTGGCCACGATCGTGACGACCCCGGGCGGGTACGAGGGCTTCGGCTTCGGCTTGGCGACGGACTTCGTCGTCCTCTTCGCACCTGCCCCGGCGGCCACTGCGCTCTCGACCACCCGTGGCCTCGGCGCACCGTCCACGAGCAGCGAGAACACGACGGCCGCGACCACGACGACCGCGCCTGCGCGCAGCACGAGCGCGAGCAGCCTCACCCTACGGCCCGGCTAGTTGCGGTTGCCGAGGAAGATCAGCGCGTAGTACGCGAGCTGCGTGAGAGCCGCCAGCGCACCGGCCACGTAGGTCATCGCCGCTGCCGTCAGCACCTTCTTCGCGCCCTGTCCCTCGCCCGTGGAGACGAGGCCGAGCCCGCTGATCTGCGCGAGTGCGCGACGCGAGGCGTCGAACTCCACCGGCAGCGTGACGAGCTGGAAGAGAACGACGACCGCGAACAGGATGATCGCGGCCTGCATCAGCCCCAAAGCGTTCATGAACGCGCCGATGAGGAGCAGGAAGAACCACGCGCTCGACGCAAACGAGACCACCGGCCACAGCGCGGAGCGGAGCCTGAATGGAGCGTAGGCCTTCGCGTGCTGGATCGCGTGGCCGACCTCGTGGGCGGCGATCGCGGTCGAGGCCACCGCCGTGCCTTCGTAGACGCCCTGCGAGAGGTGCACCGACCGCTTGCGCGGGTCGTAGTGGTCGGACAGCGGGCCCCCGGGCGATTGCTCCACCGGGACCTCGTCGAGACCGTTGCGGTCGAGGATCTCGCGGGCCACCTGTGCGCCCGTGTACCCGGTGTGCACCTGCACCTGCATGTACTGGGCGACGGTCCTCTTCAGCCACCGCTGCACCACCAACCCGATGATCAGCGGCGGGATGAGGAACGCAAGGTAGAGCCAGAAGCTGCCCATCGCCCGTAAGCGTAGCAACGGTCTAGTGGTGTCTCCGGGAAGTACGGTGCTGCTTGGCCGAGCGAAAACCAAGCAGCGCTAGGACGCAGGGAGCCCCCATACCTGAAGGTATGGGGGCGACCGAGGACGACGCGCTGCGAAGCGTTTGCAGCCGGCCAAGCGGTGCCGTATTTTCCGGAGCCACCACTAGGATCGGTCGCGATGGCCGGCCGGCGCTTCGCGGACGATCTCGAGCGGCTGCGGGTTCGGGTCGGCAACAGCTACGTCGGCGACGTGCTCTCGCTCACGGTACGCCTGCAGCCGATCGACCGGGCGCTTGCGCTCGCGTCGAAGCTCTTCGTCGCAGTGATCCCGCTGAGCATCATCCTCACGGCCGTCGTGCCCGGCACGGAGAGCTTCGGCGATACGCTCGTCGACCGCTTCGGACTCACAGGTGCAGGAGCCGCGGCGACGGAGTCACTGTTCGCGACCAAGGGCGAGGTGCAGGGCGGCGTCACCGTCTTCGGCCTGGTGGTCGTCCTCTACTCGACGTTCAGCTTCGCCCGCGGGCTGCAGCGCGTGTACCTGGATGCCTGGGACCTGCCGTCGCTGGGCGCTCGGGGCGCATGGCGACGGTTGATCTGGATCGGCGGGTTTGTGCTCTATCTCGCGCTCGGCTCGCCGATCCGGGCGTTCGCGCGGGACCACGACCTCGACCTCCTGTACGCCGTCACGATCCTGGGGCTCGGCTCGGTGCTGTGGGTCTGGAGCCCCTACGAGCTCGTCGGCAGGCAGCTGCCCTGGCGCCGGCTGCTGCCGGTCGGGATCCTCACCGCGCTCGCCACGTCGCTGTTCGGCGCGGTCTCCGCGCTCTATCTGCCTGCCGTCTTCACGCACAACGCCGAGCGCTACGGCCTGATCGGGGTCGCCTTCTCGCTCGTGACGTGGCTTTTCGTCTACGCCTCGGTTATCTTGGCCGCCGTCATCGTCTCCGCCGCGTTCGACCGCCGCCGTCATGGCCCGCCGATCCCCAACGTGGGAATCCTCTTCAAGCAGGCTCTCGACGACTGACCGCGGGATCTCCGACGAGTACGACAACCCGATCGAGCGGCTGCAGCTGCTCGCCGGGGACGACGACGCAATCTCGGCGTTCCTCGACGACATCGACGTGCGGAGCCCGCGCGAGCGGGAGATGCTGGGAGAGATCGCGCGCAGCTCGGTCCTCGTGCGGCCGGAACGGCTGCACGCCGATCACAGACGCGTGCTCGTCGCGCTCGAGAGCTTGCGTCGCCATGGTCATCATGGGTCGCGAGCTGCGGGGTCGATGGGGCCGCTGCGGCTCGTCATCCGCTACCTGATCGAGCTGGTCGCGCGGTTCATCGTCGTCAGCCACGTGAAGAACGTGGCCACGAACATGCGAAACCTCTACTGGCTGCGCGAGATGGAGGCGCCCGACGGCTCTCCCGACTTCAAGCTGCTTCGCCCCCTGCGCTTGGACGCGCAGGCGCTGAACGAGATCGTGAAGGTGCGCGAGCTCGGCGTGCCGACGTTCCTGCTGTTGCTCGCGATCCCCGCGCTCGCTTCGCTGTGGCGGCTCGCGAGTGGCTTCACATTCGCCCACTGGTGGGTGGCGCTCCTGCTCGGCGTCGCGGGGATCACCGTGGGACTCGGCATCTCGTGGGTCGTGCTGCGCGGCACCGCGCTCGCGAGCCGCCGGATCCGCCTCTCGCTCACACCGCCCCTTCGGGACCTGTGGACGACGATCGGCCACTGCGGGAACCCGCCGCGCGACAAGTCCCGCACGTTCGCGATCGTCGCGATCACGCTCACGGTCGGGGTCTGGATCGTGCTCCCGATCCTCGTCACCATCTCCCTGGCAGCCTGACCTCGACACCGCCGGCGCGGCTGTTGACGAGACGATCGGCGCCCCTGTAGGTTCTGCGACGGCCGCTGCGGCGACGACGGAACGCTGCTGTGCGACGGTAGCGCCCGCTTCGGACCCTGCGGCACCACGCAGGGCGCGGCGCGTGCGGAAACCACATCCCGCCCGCGCCCTGCGTCCCACCCGGTATCCGGCCCAGCGTGCAGACTGTCGTCCGCGGGTCTGTTCTGGCGCGCAAGGTGTGGTCGCCGGTGGAGACCCGTCGGCACCCGGAGCGTCGTTGCCGCACCTCCGGGCACGGGGGGTTCCGTGACGGGGGTGGACAACCCAGGATCGGAGCCCCCTCCCTAGCAATTCCTCGCAGGCTCGTTCTCGACCTCGCGCACGTCGAGATATGCGAAGGCGCCGTCGCGCACTGTAAGCCGCGTCGCCCGACGGAGGTCGACGTCACCGTTGGGGTCGAAGCTCCAGCGACCCAGCAGTCCGTCGAAGTCGCTGGTCGCGAGAACCGCTCGGGTGATGGCGGCGCGGTCCCCGGTCCCGACCTGCTCGATCGCCGCGAGCACCGCGCCGACGGCGTCGTATGCCGACGCGGCATAGCACTCGGGCTCGACCTGGTGGGTCTCCACATAACGCTCGAAGAACGCCCGCCCGGGCCCTTCCAGGAGGGCCGGCGGGACGCCGCCGAACGTGATGAGCGTCCCCTCGGCGTGCTCCGCCGCGTCCTCGATGAAGGCGTGCTCGAACAGCGTGTCGGCCCCCATCATGGTCACCGTCGGCAGCGCCGTACGGATGTCACGCCACAGCGGTCCGGCGCCGTTCTGGATGATGCCTCCGTAGAAGACCAGGTCCGGCGCACGCTCCGCGAGGCTCACCGCAAGGGCGCGGTAGTCGGCCTGCTTGGGGACGATGGCCAATGGCGGCTGGGCGAGCTCGAGGCCGAGCGCGACGCAGCTGCCGGCGAACGGCTCGGCCACACCGCGGCCGCACGGCGCGCCGTCGTGCAGGACCGCGACGTGCCGCGCGCCGAGCTCGAGCACCCACTGTGCGGCGAAGCGACCCTGCAGGTCGTCGCTCATCGCGACGCGCGCGTAGCTGCGCACGCCGGTCGGGTAGTGGATCTCCGGCTCGCCCGGCCCGAACGGTCGGGTGAGACCCGGGTAGGTGTTGCACGGCGAGATCTGGAGCAGCGGCCCAGCCTGGTTCGTGATCGGGATCGAGAACGGCGCAGCGTCGGTGTCGAGGGTGGCGATGTACGCCACGACGTCGGGATCCGCGGCGGCATAGCGTGCGTTGGCCTGCTCGCGCTCGGCGTCCCACGATCCCCGCTCCTCGGTGCCGCCGTCGAGATCTTCGTAGACGATGGGCACACCGCCGACGCGATACCCCGCATCCTCCAGGCGGAGCCGGATGGCATTGACGACCGAGTCGCTCTGCCCGCGCGACGAGCCGCTGCGGGTCAGGCTCGAGACAAGCTTCACCTGGCCGCGCGCCCGACCGACGGTCATCGCGGTCCCGCGGACGACGCAGCCCCCGCCGGACGCTTCGCGCCTGGATCAGCGTTTGGCGAACGGCGTCGTCTGGGCGCTCCCAAGCCGAGCAGCGTACCGCCGCCGACCGCAGGCCCGCTAAGGCGACCAGGCCGAGGCGCGTGCCGGCATCGTGAGCGACGACCCGGTCGATTCCGTTGCCTGCGGCCCCGTTGTCAAGGTGTGCAAGGTGTGAGACACTTTTGCAACTCGTGCAACGTGAAACCGCCGCTGCTGACTCGGCGGGTTGCTCGAATGGACGTCGTGATGGGGAGGATGGGATGGCAGCGAGGTCGATGCGCCGGCTCGTACTGAGCATCGTCGTCCTCGCCGCCGCCACCTGGGTGTCGTCGGCCGGAGCTGCGGACTTCAACGTCACGCGAACCGACGACCCGGCGCCCGACGGATGCGTTGTCGGAGACTGCTCGCTGCGGGAGGCGGTGCTGGCGTCCGAGGCGAGCGGCGGAGCGGACCGCGTGATCATCCCCGCGGGGACGTACGCGTTGACCCGGGCGGCGACCGTCGCCGAGCCGGAAGGAACCTCCGCCGTGCAGAACGGCAGAGTCGGGGATCTCGACATCACCGATACGGTGACGATCAGTGGGGCCGGCTCGGGCCAGACCTTCGTCGACGCAGGCCACATCGATCGGGGCTTCGATCTCAATAGCACCGGCTGTGCCGCCACGACGCCGTGTGTCTGGATCGACAGCCTGACGGTGGCCAACGGGACCGCGCAACCGGGCTTCTTCTCCCACAGTCATGGCGGCGCGATCCACAACCATGGTCGGATCCTCCTCACGAACGTCGCCCTGAGCGGCAGCGCCTCTGGATCGGCGCCAGGTACCTGGGGCGGCGGCGCGCTGACCAACGCGGGCGGAGGCGAGGCGCTGCTCCAGAACGTGACGGTGGCCGGCGACAGCAGCCGGGACCGCGGCGGCGGCATCGAGAACCTCGGCACGGCCCAGCTGTTCAGCGTCACCGTCACCGGCAACACCGCGCCGGCGGCAATGGGGGGTGGGATCTTCGCCACCGGATCGACACAGCTGGAGAACACGATCGTGGCCGGGAACACGGGCGGCGACTGCTCGGGGGCGATGACCTCGCTCGGACACAATCTGGCGGGCGACGCCACCTGCACCTCCTTCATGGCCGCCGGCGACCTCACGAGTACGAATCCCCTGTTCGACGCGGTGTCGAACAGCGGCTTCGTCTGGCTCTATGCGCTTCGGCCTGCGAGCCCCGCGATCGACGCCGGCGCCAACGCCGACTGCCCGGCAGCCGACCAGCGCGGCGTTGCGAGGCCGCAGGATGGAAACGGCGATGGCATCGCGAGCTGCGACATCGGCGCGTACGAGTTCGAACCCGACGCAGACCTGTCGATCACGAAGGCCGACTCGCCCGACCCCGTGGCGAAGGACGGGCAGCTCACCTACACGATCACCGTGAAGAACAACGGACCGGGCGCGGCCAAGGACGCCGTCGTCACGGACACCCTCCCGGCGACCGTCGCCTTCATCTCGGCGAGCCCGGGGTGCGGCGAGGCGGGCGGTGTCGTCACGTGCAACCTCGGCGCGCTGGCGTCAGGCGCGACCAAAGTCATCACGATCGTCGTGTCGCCGACGGTGGTCGGCGTGATCTCCAACACTGCGACCGTGTCGTCCGCGACGACCGACGGGAACCTGGCGAACAACGCCGCCACGGAGACGACGGAGGTGAAGATCGGCTGTCTCGGCGTGGTCGCCACGATCGTCTCGGCCGGGATCATCGTCGGAACCCCCGGTCCGGATGTGATCGTCGGCTCGTCCGGCCCCGACTTCATCTGGGGCGGAGCCGGGAGCGACGTGATCTGCGGTGGCGACGGCAGCGACCTCATCGTGGCCGGGAACGACAGCGACACGGTCGACGGCGGCCGCGGCTTCGACCTCGTCCACGCCGACGGCGGCAACGACGCGGTCTGGGGAGGTTTCAGCTCCGACGTGCTGTACGGCGGCACGGGCGCAGACTTCCTCGACGGCGACAGCCCAAAGGGGCTCGACCCGCTCCCGAACAAGGACTTCTGCGACGGCGGTCCCGGCCCCGACGCGACCGCCAACTGCGAGGCGGCCAGCGTGTTCGGCATTCTCAGCGCACGAGACATCGGCAGCGCCGGTGCTCCGGCAGCGCAAGGCACGGTGCTGCTGGGGCGATCGCCCTCGACGCAGGCGAGTCAAGTGGACGTCGCCCGAGAGGTCGCGCTCGTCCGACCGCTCATGAGCGCACTGTGTCCCTTGCCCGTGTAGATGCTGAGCCGACGCCCGGACTCGAACCGGGGACCCCTTCATTACGAGTGTGCGAACTGGGTCTCGGCAGGGTTCGGCGTAGTCGCGTTTCCCTGCTCACACGACGATAACCGCCGGGCTCTCCTCTTCGGCATTTCGGGCCGTTTCGGCGGCTTTCGTTGCCCCAACGTTGCCCCAGCCGAACGGTGCGAAGTCCGGCTCCGGGAGGTCCTCCGGCAGCGGATCACCTCGATCGTGCCGTCGCGCTCGGCAAGGATGTCGCGGCCGAGATCCTCGAACCGTCGGGCGCTCCGTCGTTTCACGCCGGACCCGCTCGCGCGTGACGCCATAGGTCGGACGAGGTGAGGCTCATGGGGCGAGCGAGCGGGGTGCTCACTGGCTGCGCCGGGGCTGCCGCGCCGCGATGCGCCTCAAGCAGGTGTCCTTCGGCGTCCGGGACCCCGACACAATCTCCGCGATCGCCGCCCGGCTCTCACGCCTCGACCGCCGCCTCGGCAACGACGAGCGCGCTGGTTCACGGGCCTAGGGGGGGCCATGCGGTAACGCGGCCAGTGAGTTGTCCGGCACGATGCGCACGTGGCGCCATGGAAGGCATCGCCCGTCCATGGCGGCCGGGCTCGTGACCCACCTGAGTTGACGGCTCTCGACCACGTAGATCTTTGGGTCGTGCTGTTCCTTCAGGAGCGTTCCGTTTATCGGCACGGGGCGAAGCTTCGCGGTCCCACCTGGAGGGATGACACCGACGCGACTCCAGTCAAAGCCAAGGGCAAAGAGCGTCGGAGGATCCGGAATCCAGAACTTTGTACCTCCGTAGACGACGTACACCTCCGGACGGTTCCACTCGCGAACCACCGTGCCGTCCACCGCGTCGGAGGGAAGTTCGGCAAAGGGAACGGCGGCGATTGGATCAAACGCGTCCAGGTACCTGATGCCGTTAGCGACCATGGAATCGTCAGCGCGGAAGTCCGTCCCTCCGAAGACGACACGAAACCCCGTGCCCGCGGCGTCCCTCATGAGCGTGCGGTCTGGGAATCGCACGATTGGGTAGTTGGGGGTTGGAGTCTGGCTTCCCGTCGGTCCGAGGGGCCGCTGGTCGGGCGAAGCGTCGACAATCCAGTCGAACCTCACGGTGCAGCCACCCCAGAAGTCCCAGAAGTCGTCGGGCGGAAAGGTGTACATACCTTTCGGGCCCATCCACGTCGCCCTGGCCAGCACCACCGTGTCCGTGCCCACATTGCAACCCTCTCCTGGCTTCCGTTTCTTGATCGTCATCGCCGTCACGATGCCGCTGGGGTCAGAGTCGATGTGGTCGGACCAGGTGTTGTTGTAGTAGTTGAAGGCTTGGATCTGCTTGGTCTCGGCCAAGGTCGAAATGAGTTCGATTCTCATCTGGCAGCGGGACAGCGGCGACGTGTTGCGCGTCACCGTGACCTCTACGCCATCCCACGCGAAGCGATACGCATAGAAATAGGGCCCAGGCCCGGCGGTGCGGTAAGGATCGACCACCGGGTAGAACCATTGGGCGTTCAGCGACGTGTTGGAAAGACAACCGCTCATCTCTCGGTCCGTTGCGGCGCTCGGCGTTGTCGAACCAGATCGCGAATGAGGCGGTAGAGCACGCGTTCATCCTCGGGCCTGAGATTCAACCCGTGAAGGGCGATGTCAATATCTCCGTCAGGATCTGGCGTGGGAGCGGCCGAAGGCGCCTCTCGGTGAAAGGAAGCCGGATCGCGAACGAACGCCTCAATGAGCAGGCTCACGTCGTCGGCGAGACCCATCGCGTCGGCGTCCGCCACCCCGTCAACCAAAACCGCAACGTGACGCTCGGCAATCGGAGGCTCCTTCCATACGTCGTAGAAGCTGCCCACGATCGCATCGAGCCCCCGAGCCTCGTCGGACGAGAACTCACGCACCAGCTACACCCCCCTCTGCCATCGCCGGGATGAAGAAGCTCGACCCCTCGGCTACGCCGCACGCGCCCCCATCCCGCTCGGCTCACCAGGCTCAGAGGATCTCCCGGACTGTTGGCGCGCGACAAGATTTAGCCTCTGGATTTAGCCTCTGGTCCAGCCGACCGTAGCACCACCGCGCACTGCCATGGAACAACCGGGCCTTGCGATTCACCCAACGCCGGCGGCAATGCGCGTCGCTAGCGCGCGGGACACTCTCCGTCCGACGAACGCCCTCGAGTGTCGAGATCGTCGGGCTAGAGGTGCCGGCGCGGCGTGCGAGCTCGCTCTGGTTCCACGTGCGCGAGCCGCACCTGCTGGAGCCTGCCCCTCCGTCGATCGCGTGCCTCTCGAAGGCGCCATGTACGGGCTGCGTGCTGATCTTCCGTTCTGGAACAGTCGAACGCTCGAGTTCACCTGGTTGCAAAGACGAGTAGTCGCTACGAAGCCGTCGGCGTGACCTCGTTGCCCCAATCCGTTGCCCCACGATGCGGAAGCGGGCCCCGAAGGGCCCGCAAACCGCTCGGATACCCAAGCCGGTTTTCGAATCCACACGTCCGTGACATCGACCGCCGGCTCTGGTCAAATCGGCTCCAACACGATCAAGAGCGCTCGCATCGACGCCAGTATCCGGCGAGCGTCGGATCCCTTCCCGGGGAGCCGATCGGTACCGCTGGCGCCCCTCGGGTTCGCTCGATATCCGTGGATCGAGGCGATCCGTTGCCCAATCCGTTGCCCACCTGCTCTATCGACGCGTTCCTCTGACAACAAGAAAGCCCCCATTTCCGGGGGCTTTCTTGCTAGCCGACGCCCGGACTCGAACCGGGGACCCCTTCATTACGAGTGAAGTGCTCTACCAGCTGAGCTACGTCGGCGGGGCCTGAATCCTAGCCGCTTGCGGGACATCGAGGCCCTTGCCGGAAGCCCCGTGATGAGTCTGGTGATGAGTCCGGGCCATCTGGCCCCTCGGGGAATGCGCGCCGCCGCCGGGCCGTTGACAGACCCGACGATGATCGCCTTCCAGTCCAACGAGCAGGTCAAACCGCACGTAGCCATGATGCTGGCCGCCCGGATGAGGCGGGCGCTCGAGAGCCGGGCGAAGCAGATGGGCTACCCGAAGATCCCCGGCGACATGTGCTACCTGGCGATCTGCGCGATCCTCGAGGGTGAACCGGGCGAGAAGATCTGCTGGCGAGGGCTGCACGCCCAGGCGTGGGAGTTCAACGCCGTGCTCGGGCTCGACCCCTGGATCGCTCGCCGCAAGAACGCCGGGCTCAACTGAGCCCATGAGTTGACCGATGTATAACCGACATGCGCCTGCTGGCGGCAGCAATCGTCCTCGCGTCATTCACCCTTGGTGCCTCGACCATCATCGCGGCACGTACGCCCGCGCGCTGCCCCGCTGACCAGATCTATCAGGATTCGTACTTCGATCTCGAGTCGAAGGAAACGAACTGGGAGGCGGTCAAGACCAACGACTGCATTCTCTGGATGCGGAACGGCGGGAAGTGAGCGCAGCTTCCGCCGACGGCTTTGACTCGCACACGCCGAGAGTCCCTTACCTCGAGTGCGTGGCTGCAGCCGACCCCTCTCGCATGCCCGGCTAGGCCTTCAGCCGAAGTACGAGAGGATCGTGAGACTCGGAAGTATGCGCTACGGCATCACGGTCAGAGCACCGGCCTGCGGGGAAGGTCGTCCACGGCACCCTGATGTTCGAGCTTGAGGCGGTGTACGCCTGACTGGAGGAGGCAGAGGCCTTGTGCCACTCCTTCCTGCGAGGCAGGATGGCGCCCCGCGCGGGCAGTACATCTGAGATACTCAGCCGACTCGCGCTGCGTCACCGGGTGCGGCGGCCGTGAGGAGGGATGAGATGAGAGTTTCGCTCGGAATGCTCGTAGCGGCGCTGGCTGCGCTCGCGGCGTCCGCGCCGGCGAGCGCGCAGACGTCGGGGGAGGAGAGCTTCAGGGGCGTGATCGTAGTTTCCGGCGCGTCGGGTGAGCGCGAGGTGCTCGCCAGCTCGGTCGTCGCCAAGGGCGTGTTCACCGGCGCGGGCAAGATCGTGGAGGTCCCAAACCTGCCGACGGATCCCGAGAACGTCGTGCGCGATGACCTCGTCTTCCACACCGGAACGATGCACCTTGTGAGCGCGGCCGTGGACTCCTCGCTCTCGCTGAACCCGCTCAGCTGCCGGTTCACCGTCACGGTCGCGCAGACGGCAGTGATCACCGGCGGCACCGGGGCGTTCGTTGCCGCGAGCGGCACGTTCACCGGATCGGTTGAGGCCCAGGGCGTGCTCCCGCGCAACCCCGATCGCAGCTGTTCGCTCGACCAACTCCCCAAGCACGAGGTGGACAAGGTCGCAGCGACCGGGACACTCTCGTTCTGACCTGCGTCAGTCGTTGACCAGGTCTCAGCGCACGTCGGCCAGAAGCTGATGTCCGAGCTTGAGCCGGTCTGGGCCTGACTCGAAGCTCAGGACGATGCGCCGGTGAACTCGCGCTCGGCGCAGTCGAGACAGAAGTAAGCCACTGAGGCTGACAACAGGCGTCGAGACTCAGAGAGGCAGTTCGGTGTTGAACGAGGCAGGCCAGTAGCGGTAGAGAGTTCGGGCCTGCTCTAGGACGAGGTCGGCAACTTGGTCGAGTGGCTTGCCACCGCCACTCGTCGCGGCGGTGAAGTGGTGGCGGCGCAGGAGGCGTTTGATCTTGACGCGGATCGCGGCCTCGGTGGCCTCGTGGTCGGCCCAGTCGACGGTCAGGTCGTCCTTGATGCTCTTGACGAGATCCCGGGCGATGGCAGCGACCTCGGGATCCGGCTCCCAGTCGTCTGTGCCGCCGGCGACAGCGTCGTAGAACGCAGCCTCCTCGACAGTGCAGGCCGAGGGCCTCGTGGCGTCGGCGCGCCTCGCGCATCTTCTTCGCGAGTTCGACGAGTCGTTCGATGACCTCGGCGCTGGTGAGTTGGCGCAGCTCGTAGCGGGCGAGTACGTCGTGCATGGCGTCTCCGAACAGCCGCGCCTGCATGTTGTTGCTGCGCTCGCGCACGCGGATCTCCTCGTCGAGGAGCTTCTTGAGGATGTCGATGCGCATGTGCGGCTGCTCGCCGTCGCGTTGGAGCCGGTCGAGGAACTCGTCGGAGAGGATCGAGATCTCGGGCCGTTCCTCTCCGGCCAGGGCGAAGACATCGACCACCTCGCCAGCCGCCGAGACCCTCCGAGAAGAACTGCTTGACGGCCTGCCTCGCGGCGTCGCTCGGTTCGCCGACCCGGTCGGGTCGTCTTCGTGATCGCCAACGCGACCGCCCGAGAAGAACTCAACGTCGCCAGCGATCTCGATCGCCGCCTTGTTTGGGTTGACGAGCTTGAACCAGCGAACCAGCAGCCCGCACTCGGCGAGGTACCGCTTGCGCTCCGGCTCGTACTCGACCACGCGGTCGTAGGCGATCGCGAACAGCGTTGCTCGCTCCGCCGCGCTCATCTCGTGGCGGCGCTGGTAGTCGAGTCCGTGGAAGAACTCCTTGACCACGTCGTGCTTCTCGCGCAGCTTCGCGATCAGCGTCGTCAAGGGTGACCATCGCCTCCTGCGCCACGTCCTCGCTGTAGGCAGACGAGGGAGGCTCGTCAGGTCTTCGCCGATCCCGATGTAGTCGACGACCAGCCCACCGGGCTTGTCGCGGAACACGCGGTTCACACGCGTGATCGCCTGCAGCAGCCCGTGGTCACGCATCGGCTTGTCGATGTAGATCGTGTGCAGCGGCGGCACGTCGAAGCCGGTCAGCCACATGTCGCGCACGACGACGACTCGCAGCGGATGGTCGGCGTCCTTGAAGTCGGCCTCGACCTGCTTGGCCCTCTTCGCTGGCGTCATCCATGTCCGGGGCCAGTGGCATCGCGAGCAGGGTGAGTTCACTGAGACCAAGACGGAGGCGGGCGAGCGCGAAGTGCCGATTCACCCGATCCTCCAGGCGATCCTGGCGAACCACATCGAGGCGGGCACGCCCGAGGACGCCTACGTCTTCGCCTCGAAGGCCGAGGGCGGCCGGCCGCTCTCGTACTGGAACGTCAGAGATCGGGCCTGGGCCAAGATCCGCGAGGCGGCCGGGCTTCCCGAGGGCACCACGCTGCACGACCTTCGTCACGGTTGCGCCAGCCTCCTGAACGCCCAGGGCCTCTCGGCCGTGGACATCGCGGAGCACCTCGGCCACAGCGACGCGAGCTTCACGCAGCGCACCTACATCCACACGTTCGGGGACGACCGCGAGGCGAAGATCCGGGCCGCCTTCGACGTGCTCGAGGACGTCGAGCACGCACCTCCGGTGCGGATCCGCCCCGAGGGGCGAGAGGCCGCGTGATGCTCAAGCTCGTCCATCTTCTCTACGACATCGCCGATCCCGTCCCGGTCACCGTCGACCTGGACTCGGGTCGCGTCACCTTCGACGCTCACTGGCTCCAGCACAAGATCAGGGACGACGTCGGGCACCGCGCCCGGTACGCCTTCACGCTCGCCCATGCCCTGCACCACGACGAAGCTCTGGAGGTGTGGGCGCAGGCCGTCAAGGCCATCGGTCTCCTCGTGCCTCCGGCGACGAGGGCTGACGATGGCACCTGATCCAGAGAAGAGGAAGGCCAAGCACGCGCGCTACAACCGCTCCGAGAAGGGGCTCGCTCGCGCTGCCCGGTATCGGGCGGAGCACCGCGACGAGATCGCTGAACTGAACGCCACGCGGATCTTCGTCTGCGGGATCTACGTGGGCTCCTTCCGCCGCTTCACCGCCGAGCAGGTTCGGGAGTTACGGGACAGGGTCGACCTGCTGAGAGCCGAGTTCCAGGCCAAGCAGGCCGAAGAGACGCAGGCCATGCGCGGGTGGCGCGAAGAACACGGCTGGGAAGTGGAGTGGCCCGGGGTCTGACAGTCGCCCCGGATGACGCGACGACGAAGGCCCTCGGAGACGGGGGCCTTTCTCGTTGTGGAAGAGCCCGGCCAATGATGAGTCCTTGATGAGTCGATGATGAGTCGGGACGTTCCGGAGGCCCTCTGCAGCCGAATCGAGGGACGGAATGAGCCGGGAAAGGCCGCTCCACCACGATTACGAGTGAAGTGCTCTACCAGCTGAGCTACGTCGGCGGGGCTTGCATCGTAGCGGCGCTGCGGCCATCGATCTGGCGCAGGACATCTTGCTTGTCGAGGCCCACGGTCCTCGCCTACTCTCATGGACGGGGGTGTAGTGGGGCAGCGGATGGCATGGCGAGGTCTCGGGCTGGTCTTGGTCGGCTGTGGGCTGCTGCTCGGAGCCGGTTGCCGCCACGTCTCCCGGTCAGACCGCCCGGCGGCGAAGCGCCTTGTCATGCTGACCATCCTCCCCGGCTCGCAGACGATCGCTTCGGGCAGCCGGCTGCACCTCGCGCT
This sequence comes from uncultured Actinomycetes bacterium, assembly GCA_963708005.1. Lineage (GTDB taxonomy): Bacteria > Actinomycetota > Thermoleophilia > Gaiellales > Gaiellaceae > Gaiella. Next base: position 191,592 of record CAVPRY010000006.1, read on the forward strand.
CGTCGCCCGTTACGGTGACGGCTCCTCTCGTGACCTCGCGGCGCACGCTCGATGGTCTTCCTCGGCGCCGCGCGTCGTAGATGTCGGGCGAGGCGGGGTCGCAGTCGGCCGGCGCCACGGCACGGCGACGATCGACGCCTCGGCCGTGGGGAGAACCGCAACTGCGACTCTCGGCGTGGGGAGGCAATCCATGGGTCCGCTCCGGCAGAGCGCTGCCAACCCGCGCTACTTCGCGGACGCCCGCGGACGGATCGTCTACCTGACCGGCTCGCACACCTGGAGCAACCTCGTCGACAACGGGACGACCGACCCGCCGCAGCGCTTCGACTACACGCGCTTCCTGCACTGGGCGCAGACGCACGGCTTCAACGCCTTCAAGCTTTGGGCGTGGGAGCAGGCTCACTGGTCGACCGAGCTCGAGGGGGACTACTGGTTCTCGCCGAACGTGTACTCGCGCACCGGTCCAGGGCAGGCGCTCGACGGCAAGCCGCGCTTCGATCTCACCCGCTTCAATCCCGCGTACTTTCGCCGGTTGCGCGCGAGGGTCATCGAGGCGCGCGAACGCGGCATCTACCCGATGGTGATGCTCTTCGACGGCTGGAGCGTCGAGAAGAAAGGGCCCGGGCTCGAGAATCCGTGGGACGGCCATCCGTACAACCGCGCCAACAACGTCAACGGCATCGACGGCGATACGAACGGAGACGGAGTCGGCCCCGAGGTACACACGCTCGCAAATCCGTCGGTAACGCGGCTCGAGGAAGCATACGTCCGCCAGGTCGTCCGGACGATCGACGACCAGCCCAACGTGCTGTACGAGATCTCCAACGAGAGCTCGACCGCTTCGACGCCTTGGCAACGGCACATGATCCGGTTCATCCGGACCGTGGAGCGCGAGCTCCCGCTCCAACACCCCGTCGGGATGTCGAAGGTCTATCCGGGTGGCGACAACAACGTGCTGCTCGCGAGCGGCGCAGATTGGATCGCGCCCGAAGGCGCGGTCGACGACCCCGACCCGGGCGACGGGAAGCGAGTCGTGGTCGCGGACACGGATCACCTCTGCGGGCTCTGCGGCGACGAGAAGTTCCCGTGGCGGGCGCTCACCCGCGGGCTCAACCCGCTCTTCATGGACGGTTACGACGGAAAGGCGGTCGGATTCGGCGCGTGCTGCGAATTCGACCCGAGCGACGCGAACTGGGAGCAGCTTCGACGCGCCCTCGGAGCGACGCGAATCGTTGCCGACCGCCTCGATCTTGCTCGGATGCGCCCTCGCGGCGAGCTCGCCTCGACCGGTTACTGCCTCGCCGATGCGTCCGCGCGAGGCACGTACCTCGTCTACCTCCCGGATGGCGGCTCGGCGAGCATCGACCTCACGGCGACTCCCGGCAGGATGCGCGTGGAGTGGATCGACCCCGCGACAGGCGGAACCGTGTCGCGAGGTGTCGTGCAGGGTGGCGCCCCCAGGGAGCTGACGGCGCCGCTCGCAGGTGATGCCGTCGTGCTCCTCCGGACGTCGGGCTAGCGACTGCGACGCGGCCCCTTGCGAGTGCGCGACGCACACGCGTGCGCGCCCTAACTCAGTCCAGCGGCCAGTCTGGACGGCGCATGCGGAAGATTTCGACGACCCGCGTGTACTGGTCGTAGCCGAGGCGGGCGATCGGGTCGAGGGCCAGCGCGTCGACGCGTCCGTCGGTGATCACGCGGTCGTCGATGTCGATCCCGACCACCTCGCCGAAGATCACCGTGTTCGGATCGGAGGCGTCCGGTGTGGGCAGCTCGACGAGCTCGGTGAGGACGCACTCCAGGTGCACCGGGCTCTCGGCAACGTAGGGCGCCCGGACGACCCGAGCCCGAGCCTTGGTCAATCTCGCGAGCTCGAACTCGTCGACGCCGGCGGGCGCAGGTGCGCTGGACGTGTTGACCGCGTCGCGCAGCTCCCAGGTGGCGAGGTTGGCGACGAACTCCCGCGTCTCACGGATGTTCGCGAGCGAGTTCTTCGCCCCGCCTTCTCGGTGCGGGCCTGTGGTCGCGAACATCACCTGCGGCGGCACGTACGCGACGGCGTTGAAGAAGGAGAACGGCGCGAGGTTGACGTGCCCGGCCGCGCTGACGCTCGAGATCCAACCGATCGGCCGTGGGATCACCAGCTGGTTGAACGGGTTGCCGCGCAACCCGTGGTCCTCGCCCGGCCGGTAGAACACCCGCCGAGCTTACGCGGCTGCGGCTACTAGCCGACCGGGCGGATGAAGACGCGGCTCGCCACAGCCGCGCCCACCTGGAGTCGGACGACGCCGACGAGCTCCTTGCCCGGCAGTCCGGGCGGCACGCGCCAGGCGCAGTGCGCCGAGCCGCCGCTGAAGGCGCTCGCAAGGACGCGCAGCCGGCGGCCGCTCACCTCGGCGCTACAGGCGACGCGACCCTGCGTGACGAGCTTCCCCGTGCCGACCTCGACGAACGCGACGCTGGCGGTCAGCTTCGAGCCCACGCGCGTGACCTGGGCCGGGCGGCCGCCGATCGCACGCTTCGGCGTCGCCGCGACGGGTGCGCTGCCCGAGGCGTCGTTGCCGAAGCTCTGCGTCCAGTACAGCGTGCCGCCGCGAGCCCCGGCGCCGACGCCGATCGCCGTGAACGCGGGGTTCTCGATGTTGGCGCGATGGCCGGGTGAGCCGAGCCAGCCTGCCAGCACGGCCTGCGGCGTCGGGTAGCCGTACGCGATGTTCTCGCCCCAGGTGCCCCCGCGGTAGCCGCAGTCCTTCGTCCGCTGGAAGGCCGAGCGGGAGAACGGCGGCGGATCGTCGTGGGCGAAGTACCCGGCCCCCGCCATGTGCAGCGACTTCCACTCGGCGGCGGCGGTCAGGGGCGCGGACACCGCGAGCCGGGTGAGGCCCTTGCCCGCGCGGTACTCGTTCACGAGCTCGACGACACGCCGCGCCAGATCGGGCCGGTTCGTGCCCCAACTCGCCTCGGGGACGCAGGCGGCGGCGGGAGCAGAGGCGGCGGCGGGAGCCGAGGCGGCGGTCGTCGCGAACGCGCACAGCGACACCGTGACGGCGAGAGCGGTGAGGAGTCGATGAGGAGTGGGCATCGGGGGAGGACCCTCCCGGAGCGGGGTCTACTTGACCACGCGGATGAACACGCGCTTCGCTGCTGCGCCGTCGACCTGGACGGCGACGACCCCGGTGAGCTGCTTGCCCTTCGCCCACTTCGGCACCCGCCAGGCGCAAAGCGCGGCGCTGCCGCGGAACGTGTTGGCGAGGACGCGGAGGCGTCGACCGGTTACCTCGGCGCGGCAACGAACCTGGCCGGCGACGAAGCGCTTGCCGGAGGAGAGCTCGACGAACTGCACCGAAGCTGTCAAGCGCTTCTTCGCGCTCGTCACCTCAGCCGGCGTCGCGCCGACGGGCAGCGTCTTGGTCTCGTCAGCAGAGCCTGCGAGCGGCGGACTGACAGGAACCGGTGCCGGGAGGAGTGGGCGCGGCCGGATTCGGGGCCGGAGGGCTCGGCGGTTTGGGCGCCGCCGGGGGTGCGGGAGGCGCGGGCTGTCCCGGCGGGGCGGGCGGTGGGGGAGACGGCGGCGGGGGAGACGGAGGCGGAGGCGAAGGCGGCGGCGGAGAAGGCGGCGGCGGAGAAGGCGGCGGCGGAGAAGGCGGCGGCGGAGAGGCGGCGGCGGAGACGGAGGCGGCGGAGAAGGCGGCGGCGGAGACGGAGGCGGCGGAGACGGCGGCGGCGGAGAAGGCGGCGGCGGAGACGGCGGCGGCGGAGACGGCGGCGGCGGGCGGAGGCGGGGAGATGGCGAGGACGCGGTGTCGTTGCCGAAGCCTTGCGTCCAGTAGAGGTAGCCGCCGTTCAGCGAGGCGACGCCGACGCCGATCGTGCGGAAGTTCGGATTCTCGAGGTTGGCGCGGTGGCCGTCAGAGCTGATCCACCCGTCCATCACTGCCTGCGGTGTCGGATAGCCGTACGCGATGTTCTCGCCCCACCAGGTGCTGCGATCGTCGCAGTCGCGCGAGCGCTGATACGCGCTCCGCGCGATCGGAGGCGCCGGATCGGGATGGTCGAAGTAGTTGTAGTAAGCCATGTGCAGCGACTTCCAGATCGACGCGGCGGTCAGCGTCGGGGAGACGGAGAGCTGGCCGAGACCTTTGCTCGCGCGGTACTGGTTGGTGAGCGTCACCACCTGTGCTGCGAGGTCCGGGCGACTGGTTCCCCAGGCTGCGGAAGGGCTGCAGTTGGTCGCAGCGGGAGCCAGCGAGGCGACCGTCGCCATGACGGCAGCGAGAGCCAGCACGAGGAGTGCGCCGGCGACAACTGGGGTGCGAGCACGGCTTCGCATATGGGGTTCCCGAACGGGTCGGGGGCGGTCAATCCCCGTCATCGGCGCTGGGCGACGGATCCTTGACCCCGTTCGAAGGTCAGGACCCTAGCGATGCTTCCCGGCCCGCGCGCCGGTTAGGCGGTGGGCAGCTGTACGGAGGCGGCAAATGCCCTGCGTAGGCGGGTAAACAGCGCGTCGAGGGCGAGCGACGGGTTGACGTTGAACTCCTCGGCCGCGCGCCACGCCTCGCGGCAGAGCATGGCCGCAGCCTCCGCTGGGCGCGAGACGTCGAGGGCCGCGTCGGCGCGCAGATCGTCGAGCCGGTCGGCGTTCGCCGCCGCCCGCTCGGCGCCCTCGGCGACGACGACGACGTCGCGGTACCAGGCGGCGAGCTCCTCGAGGGAGGCGAGCAGGGTCTCGCGCTCCGCCCCGCGCTGCGCGCGGCGGACGCGCTGCTCGGCCTCGCGCGCGGTCAGCTCGAGCTCGGCGATGGCCTCCTCCTCCGCCGTCTTCGCCTCCGCGCCTCTCGCCGCGGCGGCAGCGAGGACGGCCTCGGTCGCGTCGCCCGGCTCGAAATCGGGATCGCGGTAGACGGCACGCGCGACGTCGACGATCGCTGCTCGCCGCTCACGCGCGTCGGCGTCGAGGAGCGCCGCCGCCCGGTCGAGCCGGCCGCCCGCCACCCGGGCGAGCGCCAGCGCCTCCTGCTCCCCGAGCCCGGGCGCGCGCTCGGCGATCCACGCCTGGACGGCACGCTCGGACAGGCGCCGGAACGGGACGAGCTGACAGCGCGAGCGGATCGTCTCCGGCAGCGGGCCGAGCTCGTCGGCGACGAGCACGATCGTCGCGTAGGACGGCGGCTCCTCGAGATCCTTGAGCAGCGCGTCGGCCGCGTCCTCGTTCAGGAGGTCGGCGCCGAGCAGCAGGTAGACGCGTCGGTCGCCCTCGAACGGCCGCATGTGGAGGTCGTGATGGAGCGCGCGAATGTCGTCGATGCGGATCATCTCGCCGAGCGGCTCCACCACCCTGAGATCGGGATGCACTGGCCGCGGGCCGAGTACCCGCCGCTCGTCGCCGAGCAGCGCCGCCGCGAACGCGAAGGCGAGCGGCCGCTTCCCGACCCCCCGCGGGCCGTGGAAGAGATAGGCGTGCGCGGGCTCGGCTGCGGCGGCGGCGAGCAGTCTCTTCGCCTCGGCCTGCTCAGGAACGGACGCGAAGGGCTCCATACACCTCCTCGGCGAGCAGCTCGGGCCGAAGCGCCCCGTCGAGCAGGACGTACCGCTCCGGATAGCGCTGAGCGAGCTCTCGATACGCAGCGTCGACCCGCTCCCACAGGTCGGGACCGTCGCGCTCGATGCGATCTCGCGTCCCGCCCATCCGGCCTGCCGCGGTCCGCGGCTCGAGGCAGAGGAGGAAGGTGCGCTCCGGGAGGAGGCCGCCGACTGCCTCGAGATTGAGCTCGAGCACCTGCTGTAGACCGAGCCCTCGGCCGGCCCCCTGATACGCCGCCGAGGAGTCGAGATAGCGGTCGCAGACCACGGTCGCTCCGCGTGCGAGCGCGGGACGGATGACCTCGGCCACGTGCTGGGCACGCGACGCGGCGAACAGCGCCGCCTCCGCCCACGGGGTCATGTCGCCTGCATGGAGGAGCAGCTCGCGGATCGCGTCGCCCAGTACCGTGCCCCCGGGCTCGCGGGTGAGGACGACGTCCTCCCCCTCGCCGCCGAGCCGCTCGGCGAGCAGGCGCGCCTGAGTGGTCTTGCCCGAGCCGTCGAGACCCTCGAAGGTGACGAACATCGAGCCGCCTAGGATAGTGCGGTGCGGGTCGTCGTCACCGGAGGCGCGGGCTTCATCGGCTCGCACGTCGTCGACGCGCTGGTCGCACGCGGGGACGACGTGGTCGTCGTGGACGATCTCTCCACCGGGAAGCGGGAGCGAGTGACCGCGCAGGCCGAGCTCCACGTCGCCGACGTGCGCGAGCCGCTGGTCGACATCGCGGCCGGCGCCGCTGCGATCGTCCACCTCGCCGCGCAGGCCGACGTCCGCGTCTCGGTAGCCGAGCCCGCACGCGACGCGGCGATCAACGTCGTCGGCACGGTCCGCGCGCTCGAGGCGGCGCAGGGCGGCGCCCGGGTCGTCTTCGCCTCCACGGGCGGAGCGATCTACGGGGAGTGCGAGCGGCCGGCCCGCGAGGACGACCCCCGCGAGCCGCTCTCCCCGTACGGCGCGGCAAAGCTCGCGGGCGAGGAGTATCTGGCCGCCTTCGGCCGACTGACCGGCGCCCCGCACGTCGCGCTGCGCTTCGGCAACGTGTACGGGCCCCGCCAGGACCCGCACGGAGAGGCCGGCGTCGTGGCCATCTTCCTCGGGCGCCTGCGGGACGGCGAGCCGTGTCGTGTGTTCGGCGACGGGACACAGGAGCGCGACTACGTCTACGTCGCCGACGTCGTCGGCGCAGTGCTGGCCGCGCTCGCTGTGCCGCGGCCCGGTGTGTTCAACGTCGGGACCGGTGTGCCGACATCGGTGCTCGAGCTCTACGAGGCCTGCAGAGCCGCCGCGGCAACCGGCGGAGAGCCGGTGTTCGAGGCGCCGCGCGTCGGCGAGCTTCGGCGCAGCGTGCTCGACCCGGCGCTGGCCGAGGACGCGCTCGGCTTCCGCGCCGACACGTCGCTCCGTGAGGGAATCGAGGCTACCTGGGCGTGGATGCGCACGCTGGACGAGTGAGCGGGAAGGAGTAGCGGCGCGCCGGGCGAACCCTGGAGCGCCGTGGACTATCCGGTCTCCCACCGCCAGCAAGCCGCCTCGATCCCCTGGCGCGCGCTGGCACTCGTTGCCGGGGCTGTCGCGGCCGTCGAGTTGCTCCTCCTGATCGTCGTCGGCAGTGCGCTGCTCGTGAACCCCGACGAGCGCGGCGCGGAGCGCACGCGAGCGAAGGCCGCCGCGAGCGCTCCCGCCAAGCAGAAGCAGAGAGAGAAGACCGCGGCGAAGGCGAGCGTCGCGACGAAGGCCAAGCCCCAGCCGACCGGGCCGGCGCCCGTGGCCGAGCTTCCGCGCAGGCGCGTCGCGGTGATGGTGCTGAACGGCAACGGCATCACCGGGGCCGCCGCGGCCGCCGCACGGCGCGTCTCGCGACGTGGCTACCGCATCGGCACGGTCGGGAACGCGCCCACGAGCGACTACACGCGCAGCGTCGTCATGTACCGCCGCGGCTTCGAGGGCGAGGGCGTTCGCCTGGCACGCGATCTCGGCGTGACGATCGTCGGACCGCTCGACGGACTGAGGGCGAGCGACCTGCACGGTGCGCAGGCGGTCTTCGTGATCGGCTCCTGACCCACCTCACAGGGGCGGTGGGACGGCGGCGCTCGACGGTCGGGCGCAACACCAGGAAGACGGAGACGTCCCGGGATCCGCCAGCCCCTGTTACTCGCCGCACGCGCCGTCGTTGACCGCGTCTCTGGCGATGTCGAGTGCCCCGCCCTGGGTCCACTGCTTGCCCTTCGGGTCGCGTGTGTAGGCCTCGTTGAGGGCGTAGTAGGCCGCGCAGCTGTCGTCACGGACGTAGAGCTCGAACAACCCGAGCTCGAACCACGGCTCCGGATTCTTCGGTTGCAGCTCGACGGCGTCGCGGTAGAGAGCCGCGGCGCGCGCGAGATCCCCGCGACGCTCCTCGATCGCCGCTGCGGCCAGCACGGGTGCGAGCGAGAGCGGATTGAGCGAACGCGCCCTGTCGGCGGCGTCGGCGGCCTCGGCCAGGCGCCCCTCGTCGTGCAGCCGCCACGCACGATCAAGCTGACGCTCGGCGAGCCGCGGCGTGACGAGGACGGCGAGGACGGCGAGGCAGCCCAGTGCGCACGCCGCTACCCCGAGCGGGCCCCCCGGCACGTGCGCGCCGCCCGGCAGCCCGGCGCCGAGCAGCGCGAACGTGACGAGCGCCGCCGGCCCGGTGACGGCGAGAAAGTCGAGAGGGTAGTCGACGAGCGCGTGCACGCCCCAGGCGACAGGGAGCGCAACGAGCGCGGCTGCGACCGCGCGCTCCCCTCCGCTCGTGCGCCGAACCGCGCGAACGAGGCCGACAGCGGCCGCGACGGCAAGCACGAGCCCGAGCCCGAGCCCCACAAGCCCCGTGCCGGCGAGCAGCTGCAGTGGCACGCTGTGCGGCTGCGAGACGTTGGACGCGTCGTCCCGGAAGCGCTTCCGAGCGAGTTCGAAGGTGTTCGCGCCCGCGCCCGTGAGACGGTCGGCGCGCCAGACGTCGATCGACTCGCGCCACCACTCGAGCCGGTTGTTCGCGCACAGATCCGTGAGGCGCCCGGGGTCATTGACGCACTCGCCGCGCGAGAACTGGTCGCCCGCCCACTCGAAGGGGTCGCCGACCCGGGCCACGAGCAGTGCGCCGGCGGCGACCACGAGCACGACCACCGCCACGGCCAGCCAGCGTACGACCTCGCGGCCGCTCCTACGGACGAGACGCGCCACCGGGACGGCGAGCAGGAGCGTGACGACGGCCAGCGCGCCCGCAGCGGCGAGCGCTGCAAACACCGCACCGTCCGCAACCCGGTCGGCTCGTTCGGCACCGTCCTCCGAGAGCGCAGGGCGCGTGAACGTCCAGCCGGCCACGAGCAGCGCCGGCGCCGCCGCGAGCGCCAGCACGAGTCCTCCCTCGACCCGCTCCCGCGCCAGGAAGAGCCAGAGCGCGACGACGAGAACACCTGCCACGACACCGGCCCGCGACTCAGTGAGCAGGAGGGCGAGGAGGGCGGCGTACAGCAGGAGCGCGCCCCCGGCACGGGCCGTCCGCCGCACGGTCGAGGTCGCGAGCCACAGCCCGAGCGCGAGGGCCGCGTCGGCGAGGAGGGCGAGCGCGTTCCAGTAGCCGACCGGCTCGCGCAGACGCGCGATACGGTCTCCTTCGGGAAAGAGCGCCGGCACGGCGACCCCGGCGAGGGCCCACACGAGCGCCGCTCCCAGGACCATTGCCAGCCCCAGTGCGAGCAGCCGCAGCGTGCGGGCGCCGCCGCCCGCGACTGAGAGGCCGACGACGGCGAACGCCGAGTACACGAGCGCCTTCGCGAGGGCGTCCCACGATCGGTCTCCGGCCATCGACCACACCACGGAGAGACCCGTCCAGACGACGAGCCCGAGCAGGGCGAGGGCGGCGATCCGGCCCGCCGCGTCCAGACGGGGCAGCGCGAGGTGACCCACCACGGACAGCCCGAGGAGCGCGAACGCGACCACGACGGCGAGACCGCCGAGCACGGGCACCGACCCGTTTCCGGAGCCGCCTCCGAAGAAGACGGCCCCGCCGACGAGCGCGACGGCCACGCCGGAGACGAAGAGCGGAGCGTGCTTTCCGGCGGTCGCCGCTGAGCCGGCCATTGGCGGGCGACGGTACCATTGCTCGAGGCCGCCGCACCGTCGGCCGCCTGGGTCGTCTTACACATCGTTTACGCTTCGCTCACCGTCGAATCACACGCGGTGGGAAGACTCCCCTTCGTCCGGGTCCGCTCCTTCCGTTGGTGCTCCTCCGTTTGCTCGCCACCCGCACACTCATTCGCTCAGCACTGCTCATCGTCGTCGCCGCCACTGCGGTAGCGCTGCTTGCCGACCCCGTCGTCGCGGCGAAGCCGTGCGAGCGGCAGGTGATCGACGATTGGTACGACAACGGCCGCGTCGACCAGATCTACAAGGCGCAGTGCTACCGGGACGCGGTCAAGAGCCTGCCCACCGACGTGATCGACTACTCGAGCGCGAAGGACGACATCCTGCGCGCGCTTTCGTTCGCGCTGCGCGGCGAGTCCGATCCCGGCAAGGGAGGCTCGACCGGAACGACGCCGACCACGAGTACCCCGACGACCGCCACGCCGACGTCGACGACGCCCGCGACGACGCCGAAGCCCAAGCCCAGCGAGACGACGCCTGCCACCGAAACAACCGGTGAGGTGACGGAGGAGGCCCTGCCGGCCGCCGACACGTCGAGCTCGTCGTCCGTCCCGATCCCGTTGCTCGTGCTCGGCGGCCTCGCTGTGCTCCTCTTCGCTGCCGGCGCGGCCGGTTACCTGACGCGCCGCTTCCGCGGTGGCGAGCCGCCCGCGAGCGCCTGACCGAGGACAACGGGCCACGGCGGCGAATCGTTGCCCAGGATGGCGCGGGTCGACGTCTCCCCGAGGTCGCTCGTCGTTCGCGTTGTGGTGTCGGCAGCTGCCACCATCGCATTGCTCGCGGTGCTTGCCGGCAGTGCATCGGCGGCGCCCGGAAAGACCTGTGGGCAGCTCGTGCTCGACGACTGGTACGACAACTACCGCGTCGACAGCACCATCTACGACGAGCCGTGCTACCGCGAGGCGGTGACGCTGCTCGGCATCGACATCAGGGACTACGGCACGGCCGAGGACGACATCCTGCGCGCCCTGTCGTACGCGCGCCGCGGGAAGCTGGATCCCGGTGACGGCACCGGAGGGCCTGTTGCCGCCGCCGCCGTCGCCGACCCCTCGTCGGTGCCGCTGCCGCTGATCGTCGTCGGCGCCATCGCCCTGCTGCTCCTCGCCGCCGGGGCGGCCGGATACCTGAAACGCCGCCTCAGCGGCGGGCCGCCGGCAAGCGCCTGACGCCCGCCGGTACACTGTCAGCACCGGCGTGGTTCAGAGCGATTTGCAGGGATTTTTGCAGGATCAGGGTACCGTCCGACGCACCTCCTACCATGCCCGGTCCCACTCGCAGGACGCGCACGGCGCGCCGGATCGGGAGCCCTGATGTCACGCATCGCTCGGGAGGAAGAGATGGCCGCCAAGCAGACCGTGCCCGCCGCTACTGGGACCGCGGAGGAGATCGTGAACACCGTGGTCGACGCGGAGGCGAGCGTCGCGCCGCGCCGCTACTTCACGATCCCCGGCCGCGACCCGTTCGACGAGATCGACTGGGAGACGCGCGACGCGCTCATCCCGGGCAAGGACGGGCCGGCGTTCGAGCAGCGTGATGTCGAGTTCCCGCGCTTCTGGTCGCAGACAGCGACGAACATCGTGGCGCAGAAGTACTTCCGCGGCCGCCTCTCGTCGCCCGAGCGGGAGCGCTCGGTGAAGCAGATGATCGGCCGCGTCGTCGACACGATCGGCGGCTGGGGCCGCGCCGGCGGCTACTTCGCCGGCGACGAGGAGGCCGAGACGTTCGAGGCGGAGCTGAAGGCGATCCTCGTCAACCAGATCGCCTCCTTCAACTCGCCGGTGTGGTTCAACGTGGGCTTCGAGGAGACCCCTCAATGTAGTGCTTGCTTCATCTTGTCAATCGAGGACTCGATGGAGTCGATCCTCGACTGGATCCGACGCGAGGGCGTTATCTTCCGCGGCGGCTCCGGCTCCGGCGTCAACCTCTCGCGGCTGCGCTCCTCGAAGGAGCAGCTCTCCAAGGGCGGCCACGCGTCCGGCCCGGTCTCGTTCATGCGCGGCGCCGACGCGTCGGCTGGGACGATCAAGTCGGGCGGCAAGACCCGGCGCGCGGCGAAGATGGTCGTGCTCGACGTCGACCACCCGGACGTGGATGAGTTCATCTGGTGCAAGGCGCGCGAGGAGCGCAAGGCGCGCGTGCTCGAGGCGGCGGGCTACGACATGTCGCTCGACTCGCCCGACTGGGCCTCGATCCAGTACCAGAACGCGAACAACTCGGTGCGCGTGACGGACGCGTTCATGGAGGCGGTGATCGAGGACAAGGAGTGGAACCTCACCGCCCGCACCGACGGCGCCGTCGTGGACACGATCAAGGCGCGCGCGCTGCTCAAGGACATCGCGGCGGCCTCGTGGGAGTGCGCCGACCCTGGCGTGCAGTACGACACGACAATTAACTCGTGGCATACGTTGCCAAATACTGGTCGAATTAACGCATCAAACCCTTGCTCCGAATATATGAGCATTGACGACAGCGCGTGCAATCTGGCGTCGCTGAATCTCATGAAGTTTCGCAAGGAGGACGGCGAGCTCGACGTGGAGATGCTCGAGCATGCGGTCGACATCGTGTTTCTCGCGCAAGAGATCGCCGTCGGCTACTCCTCCTACCCGACGCCCGAGATCGGCAGGAATGCGAAGCGCTTCCGGCAGCTCGGCCTCGGCTACGCGAACCTCGGCGCTCTCCTGATGGCCCGAGGGTTGCCGTACGACTCCGAGGAGGGGCGCGCATACGCGGCCGCGATCACGGCGCTGATGACAGGCCGTGGATATCGCAAGTCGGCCGAAGTCGCCAGGCGGATGGGCGCGTTCGACGGCTACGCGGAGAATGCGGCGGCGATGCTCGGCGTGATCTCGAAGCACCGCGCCGCGGTGGGGAACATCCAGCACGCCGACTCGGTGCCCGCCGACCTGCTCTCGGCGGCACGCAAGTCGTGGGACGACGCGCTCGACATCGGCGAGGGCTACGGGTTCCGCAATGCGCAGGCCACGGTGCTCGCGCCGACCGGGACGATCAGCTTCATGATGGATTGCGACACGACCGGCGTGGAGCCCGACTTCTCGCTCGTGAAGTCGAAGAAGCTCGTCGGCGGGGGCGAGATCACGATCGTCAACAAGACAGTGCCGATGGCGCTGTCGGAGCTCGGCTACGCCCCGGGCGAGTCGGACGAGATCGTCGCCTACATCGACGAGCGCAACACGGTCGTCGGCACGCCGTACCTGAAGGCCGAGCACTACCCGGTCTTCGACTGCGCGATCGGCGAGCGCGCGATCCACTACATGGGACACGTGAAGATGATGGGCGCCGTCCAGCCGTTCGTCAGCGGGGCGATCTCGAAGACGGTCAACCTGCCGGAGCAGACGACGGTCGACGAGGTCGGGCAACTTCTGATCGAGGCGTGGCGGCTTGGCGTGAAGGCGATCGCCATCTACCGCGACAACTGCAAGGTCGCGCAGCCGCTCTCGGGCTCGAAGGACAAGAGCGAAGGCGCGCTCGTCGCGGGGGCGCTGAGTGCCGTCGGCGTCATACCGCATGCTCTGCCACCGCACCCCGTGCGGCGGCGGCTGCCGGACGACCGCGTCGAGGTCGGCCGCAAGTTCCGGGTCGGCGAGTACGAGGGCTACATCCACGTCGGCCTGTTCGACGACGGAACGCCCGGCGACATCTTCGTGGACATCGCCAAAGAGGGCACAACCCTCGCCGGGCTGATGAACTCGTTCATGATCAGCGTCTCGCTCGGTCTCCAGTACGGAGTGCCGCTCGAGGTGTACGTCTCGAAGTTCAGCCACATGCGCTTCGAACCCTCGGGCCTCACGAACGACCCGGACATCCGCGCCGCGAAGTCGCTCGTCGACTACATCTTCCGCTGGATGGGGAAGAAGTTCCTCTCCGCCGACCAGCAGGAGGAGGCCGGCATCCTGACGCCGGAGGTGAAGGCTGCGATGGCCGCCCGCTACGCGGACGAGGAGGCGGCCGCGCCGTCGGTCGTGGAGCCGGCGCCGGCGGGTCAGACCGCGCTCTTCAACAGCTTCGAGGACGCGGTCGAGTGTCCGAAGTGTGGCGGTCGCATGGTCAGGACGGGCGCGTGCTACACGTGCCGCGACTGCGGCACGAACACCGGCTGCGGCTGATCCTGGGCGCCAGCCGCTCGGGACCCGCCTCCCGAGCGGAGTGCGGGGCCGGCTTGCGCCGGGCGGTCTGCGAGGTCCGGCGCGCCAGCAATGGACCCTGCCGTCCACGCGGTGCAAATGGGGTTACGACCTGCAACTGCCGAAGAGATCCCTCAACACGGCACGCGGAGCTTCTGCGCAGGCGTGCTCGCTTCCTTCGGCAAGGACGCGCCATCGCCCGCGCGAGCGCTGAAGGAGATACACGCCGTCACCCCAGTTGCAGCCACTGACTCGACGCGAGACGGTCGCGCTTGCGTAGACGTTGTCCGTCGTCGAGACCTTGATGCGAAGGGGCAGACAGGCAATCGGCATCGTCGGTGCGCGCCGTTGCATGGCGGCGAAGATCCCCAGTGCCTCTCCTGCTCGCGCCGGCCGCCTGGCCCCGGGTGCAGGCGCGGAGAACGCGAGCGCCAACAGTGCGGACAACAAGATGACGGAGACAGCTCGTGCCATCCGCCCCCACCCTAGTGGTGTCTTCGTGGGGACTCTGCGCAATGGAAGGAGCCTCGAGATCACCAGCGGTGGGTGATCACCGCCGCGTCGACGCCGTTCGCCCGCGGAGCGCCGTTGTGGAGATGGTTCCAATAGTGGCAAGATGGGCACGCTGCGGCGTAGCGGAGCATCCGTCTACAGGAGGCGTAACTCATGCCACCGACGCGCCGACGCACGCCGAGCTCGAGCGGCGACCCGAACTGGCACACCAAGCGTTACCCGCGGAATTCTACGCCGCCGGAGGTCCCGTTTCCGCGGCCTCTCTATCCCCCGGATTCGACGGATCTGGGAAAGACACCCTCGTCGCACGGCCCCGATGTTCTCGCGTACAAGCGAGCGGTGGCACGCGCGCAGCGTTGGCTGCCGTGGAATCCGCCGGGCTGGGACGACTCCTTCTCGAACGCGTTTTCACACGGGAAAGGCGCAAGCCAAGTCGATGACTCCGGGATCGCCGGCTTTCAGCGTCAAGAGCGCCTCGACCCGTCGGGTTGGTTGGACGAGTCGACGTTCGAGGCCCTCCGCACGTCGCTCGTCCCGAAAAAGCCGCGAATCGAGCACGCTGGCGAGCCGCTCTTCGATTCGGTGTGCATCGCGCTCCTGAAGCGTGCGGCGGAGCAGTTCGCGGAGCCTTCACCGGACGAGGACGACATCCGCGTGGCGATCATGGACTTCTGTCAGAAGGCGGAGGCCAACGAGCGACACTGGCACTACTCGCAGAACCGTCCGATCAAGGTCGACGTCAGCCCTTCAGCATCCTCCGTCATGTCGGACTGCTCCGGAATCGTGATCCAGGCCTACCATCACGCGAAGAAGAAGACCCGCCTCGCCGTCCTCGACCCCGCGAAACAGAACTGGTCGGGTTACGGCAACACCGACCTGTTCGAGGACGACCATCCACATGTGACGGACGGCAAGTACCAAGTAGGAGATCTCGCCCACTACCACGGCCACGTAACCATCTGCCGCAAGGCCGGCGACGCTTCAACCGCCGTGTGGACATCGCACGGACAGGAATCCGGACCGGAGGCTCACAGCTTGCACTACCGGTCTGACTTCAGATTCGTGGTGAGGCCACCGCTCCTCCTGTAGCAGGTCGGCCCCGGTATCCCGCGCGAGCGTGACGGGGAGGCCCTTGCTCGCGCAGAGCCTCCACCTTGTCCGCCCATCCCTGGTCGAGGCCCTCCGCGGCGTCGAAGGCGCGGCCGCCGTGGCCGTACCTCTCGGCCCACTCGAGCTTCGTGACCACGCGGGTGGTTGGTCCAACGGTACGAGCAAAGCCCGAACAGGGTCTTCTGATAGACAGCGGGCAGGTCTGCGATTCTCGATCCAAGGGAGCCATCATGGGAGGACAGTTCGAGGGAACGATCAAGGTCGATATTCGCGATTCGGTTCCCGACTGGTCGCCGTTCGAGCCTCCTCGGGCGCCGGACGGGGCGCCGAACGTCCTGTACATCGTTCTCGACGACGTGGGCTTCTCGGCCATGAGCTGCTACGGCGGGCCGATCGAGACGCCGAACATCGACCGGATCGTCGCGGCGGGCGTGCGTTACACGCAGTTCCACACGACGGCGCTGTGCTCGCCGACCCGCTCGTGTCTGCTCACCGGACGCAACCACACGCGCAACAGCATGGCGTGCATCACGGAGGCGGCGATCGGATTCCCGAACGCGAGCGGCACCGTGCCGCCCGAGAACGGGATGCTCTCCGAGATCCTCGGCGAGCGCGGCTGGAACACGTACATGGTGGGGAAGTGGCATCTCTGCCCGACCGATGAGATGAACCTCGCCTCGACGCGCCGCAACTGGCCGACCGGCCGGGGGTTCGAGCGCTGGTACGGATTCCTGGGCGCGGAGACGAACCAGTGGTATCCCGACCTGGTCCACGACAACCATCCCGTCGACCAGCCGCGCACCCCGGACGAGGGCTACCACCTCACCGACGACATCACCGACAAGGCGCTCGAGTTCATCCGCGACGCCAAGGCGGTGGCACCCGAGAAGCCCTTCTTCCTCTACTACGCGCCGGGAGCCTGCCACGCGCCCCACCACGCACCGAAGGAGTGGATCGACAAGTTCAAGGGCCAGTTCGACATGGGCTACGAGGCGATCCGTGAGCAGACGCTCGCGAACCAGAAGAAGCTGGGCATCGTGCCCGCCGGCACCGAACTGCCGCCGATCAACCCGATCGGCGACCAGACGCGCACCAGCCCGGACGGAAAGCCGTTCCCGATGCTCGACGTCACGCGCCCGTGGGACTCGCTGAACGACGACGAGAAGAAGCTCTTCGCCCGCATGGCGGAGGTGTACGCCGGGTTCCTCGCGCACGCCGATCACCACATCGGGCGACTGCTCGATTACCTCGAGGCAGAACGACCTGCTCGAGAACACGATGATCGTCGTCGTCTCCGACAACGGCGCCAGCGGCGAAGGCGGGCCTGACGGCTCCGTGAACGAGATGAAGTTCGCCAACGGCGTCCCCGACGACCTGGCGCAGAACCTCGCCATGATCGACGACCTCGGGGGCACGAAGACCTACAACCACTACCCGAACGGCTGGGCGATGGCGTTCAACACGCCGTTCAAGATGTGGAAGCGCTACGAGTTCAACGGCGGTACCTGCGACCCGTGCATCATCTCCTGGCCTGCCGGGACAAAGGCCCGAGGCGAGATCCGCGACCAGTACCACCACGCGATCGACCTCGTGCCGACGATCCTCGACGTCCTCGGCGTCGAGCCGCCGGAGACGATCAAGGGGCACACCCAGTCGCCCATCGACGGCGTCAGCATGCGCGAGAGCCTCGACGACGCGTCGGCCGACTCGAAGCGGAAGACGCAGTTCTACGCGATGCTCGGCTCCCGCTCGATCTGGCACGAAGGCTGGAAGGCGGTGACGACTCATCCGACAGTCGCAGGCTGGGGCAACTTCAACGACGACGTCTGGGAGCTCTACAACACCGACATCGACCGGTCGGAGGTCAACAACCTCGCCTCCGAGCAGCCCGAGAAGGTGAGAGAGCTCGTGAACATCTGGTTCTCGGAGGCGGGCGCGAACGGCGCCTTCCCGCTCGACGATCGCTCCCCGGTCGAGATCCTCGGAACGCCACGCCCACAGCTGACCGCGCCCCGCAACCGGTACGTGTACTTCCCGGACACGGCGCCGGTCAGCGAGTGGCAGGCCGTCAACACGAAGAACCGCTCGTTCGTGATCGGCGCACTCGTCGACATCCCGGCCCCGGGAGCGGAGGGAGTGCTCTTCGCGTTGGGGTCCCGCTTCGGCGGCCACGCGCTCTACGTCAAGAACAACCGCCTCCATTACGTCAACAACTTCGTGGGCGCCGAGGAGCAGATGATCGTCGGCACCGAGGACGTTCCCACGGGCGAGAGCCTGATCCTTGCGGCGTCGTTCGAGAAGGAAGGGATGGAACCGACGTGCGCCACCGGGACGGTCTCCCTCTACCACGGGGACACCAAGGTCGGCGAGGGCAAGATCAAGACCCAGCTGGGGGCATTTTCGATTGCCGGCTCGGGCCTCTTCGTCGGACGGCACAGCGGCGAGCCGGTGACCGACGACTACCCGGGCGAGCCTCCGTACGCCTTCACCGGCGGGACGATCAACCGGGTGGCAGTCGACGTCAGCGGCGAACCGTACGTCGACCTCGAGCGCCAGGCCGAGATGCTGATCCGGTCGCAGTAATGAGCGACCACCTGACCTCCTGGCACGACACGGCGACGCGCACGGCCATCGTCGACTTCGTCGAGCGCGTGACGACGGAGGTCGGACCGGACTTCGTCCCCCCGACCGAGCGGATCGCGGTCTACGATAACGACGGCACACTCTGGTGCGAGAAGCCGATGCCGATCGAACTCGGCTTCATCCTGATGCGCTTCGCGGAGATGGCGGAGCAGGACGCGTCGCTGCGTGAAAAGCAGCCGTGGCAGGCCGCGTACGAGAAGGACTACGCGTGGCTGGGCGAGACGATCACGAAGCACTACCACGGCGACGACGACAACCTGAAGGTGCTGATGGGCGGGCTCCTCCAGGCCTTCGCCGGCCAGAGCGTCGAGCATTACTCGAGCGCCGCCGACGCGTTCCTCCGGGCCGGTAAGCATCCGACGCTCGGCCGTGCGTTCGCCGAGTGCGGCTACCTGCCGATGATCGAGCTCCTGCGCTATCTCGAATCGCACGGGTTCACGAACTACATCGCCTCAGGCGGCGACCGCGACTTCATGCGGCCCGTCACCGAGGACATCTACGGCATTCCTTCGGAGCGCGTGATCGGCAGCTCGAACGCGCTCGCGTACACCGACAACGATCATGGCGGCACCGTCTCCTACGAAGCGGCAGGAGACTTCTTCGACGACGGGCCGGTCAAGCCGGTTCGGATCTGGAGCCGGATCGGGAAGCGCCCGATCCTCGCCGCCGGCAACTCGAACGGCGACATCCCCATGCTTCGCTACGCCGGCGGGAAGTTACGCCCGGCGCTTCGGCTGCTCGTGCTCCACGACGACAAGGAGCGCGAGTTCGCCTACACGGCAGGTGCCGAGACGTCCCTCCAAACGGCGGCCGGGCAGGGCTGGACGATCGTCAGCATGAAGAACGACTGGGCCGCGATCTTCGCGGACTAGGGCTATCGGGCAAGTGGACGATGGAAGCCCGGGATTCAAGAGCCGGGGAGCGCCGCCTTGCCTGCCGGACCGAAGAACTCGACTCTGACCCGCGGCGGTGCCCTCAGCGCGTCTGGGGGGACACTCCCCTCGTGGATGATCCGACCGGCACGCGTGCGCACACCAGAGTGCCGCCGCCGGGCGGGCTCTCCAGCTCGAGCGACCCGCCGATCGCCTCCAGCCGGTCGGCCAGCCCTCGCAAGCCCGAGCCGCCGGACGCGCTCGCGCCGCCGCGCCCGTCGTCCGCGATCTCTGCCGTGGCGAGGCCGTCGAGCACCGCCACGCTCACCCGGGCACGCGTCGCATTTGCATACTTCGCCACGTTCGTGAGCCCTTCGGCGACCGTGAAGTAGATCGCCGTCTCGACCGACTGCGAGAGCCGCTCGTCGAGGACGTCGACCTCCACCGGCAGAGGCGCCCTGTCGGCGAGCCGTCCCACGGCGTGCGCCAGACCGCGCTCGCCGAGCTGGCTCGGATGAATTCCGCGCGCGAGCTCCCGCAGCTCGGCCAGCCCTCGTTCGAGATGCTCGATCCCCTGCTCGAGGAGCGGCGAAGCGGACGTGCCGGCGGCCTCGCTCGCAGCCCGCCTGAGCGTCATCAGCGACACGATCAGTCGCTGTTGGGCCCCGTCGTGCAGGTCGCGCTCGAGGCGTCGCCGGGCCTCGTCGCCCGCCTCGACGATACGGATCCGAGACTCCTCGAGTGCCGCGGCTCGCGCGTGCTCGCCTTCCAGCCGCCGGCGGAGATCCTCGGCCTCATGGCGGGCCGTGACATCGAGCGCCGTGCCGTGCACCCACAGCGATTCGTCCTCGCCGGTGAGCTTCCGGAACCTGCTGAGGATCCAGGCATACGACCCGTCCGCTCGCCGCACGCGGTATTCGACTTCGGTGATGGTGCCGTCGCTCGGTGCGCCCAGCACCGCCCCCCGGCTTGCCTCCCTGTCCTCCGGATGCACCAACTCGGCCCAACGCCTTTCGGCTCGGGCCCCATGAAGTCGGTCGCCAGATAGCCGGCGATCGAGGCCAACTCGTCGCTGACGAACTCGATCGAGTATGGTTCCGGCCACAGTCGGGAGCGGTAGATCATTCCCGGGACCGTGCCGAGGAACGACTCGAGCTCGAGGGGCCGGTCCGTCGCCACGAACCGGGATCGTACGCGGCCCGACAGGGCTGTCCCTTCGCCCGATGCGCGACGGACGACGCGGGCCAGGCCGCCTGGGGGAAGCGGCATCGCGTGGGCCAGGTCCGGGGATGTCCCCAGAGGAATCGCTGGCTACGCGGGTAGCGCCGGCTCGAGGCCACACGCCTGCAGCGATACACCATGATGCCTGTGGTCAGGCAACGAAGCGCCACGCTAGACGACGGGCGCGATGATCCTGGAGCGCTGCGTTCGTCTACATCGTCGTACCCCAGCGAGGAAGGGGAGCGAGTCACATGCGCATCGTGATCATCGAGTTCATGAGCTTGGACGGCGTCGTGCAGGCGCCGGGCGGAGCCGACGAGGACACCGACGGCGGCTTCGCCCACGGCGGCTGGTCGCATCCGTTCTTCGACCCGGAGGTGATGGGCGGCGCCTACGACGACGCGATGACCAAGGCCGAGGCGCTGCTGTTCGGGCGCCGCACATGGCAGACGATGGCTGCAGCGTGGCCCGGGAGAGCCGGCGATCCGTTCGCCGACCGGATGAACGCCATTCCGAAGTACGTCGTGTCCGCGACGCTGGGCGACGACGAGCTGACGTGGGACAACACCACGCGGATCCCCGGCGACCAGGCCGTCGCCCGCATCCGGGAACTGCACGAGACCGACGGCGGCGACCTGCTGGTGATGGGGAGCCCCACGCTCGTGCACACCCTCCTGCGCGAGGGCCTGGTCGACGAGCTCCGGCTCATGATCGAGCCCGTGATCCTGGGCGGCGGCAAGACGATCTTCCCCGACGACGGCGCGCTGCGCACGCTCGAGCTGGTCTCCGCGGCCACCAGCGGCACCGGCGTGCACGTGTGCGCCTACCGGCCGGCGGCCGAGGGGTAGCATGGCTGTCGGTCCTCGAGTCGGCCCTCGTCCGACTCATACGGCGTAGCTCGACGGTCGGACCTGCCGTCCTAGCTTAGTGCGTCGATCGACGCGGTGGCGACGATCCCTTGGATGCTGCGCGCCAGCTCCGCGTCCAGGGTGACGAACGCATCCGCCTGCAACTGAGTGAGTGCAACGTACTCGGCGTTGTAGGTCGAGGCCCATCCCAGCTGATCCGCCAGGTCCCAGGCCCGACGCCGGAGCACGGCATCGCCGAGGAGCCTGATACGCATCCGCCCTACGCGGGTCAGGCTTTCGCGCGCGACGTCGGCCGGGATCTCGCCGCGCTGGACGGCCTCGTGCAGAGCCGACAGCGTTTGGGAACGGAGGAGCGTCGGTGCGAGAAGCTCGTGCGCGCTTGGGACCTCGATGCCCGCGCTCGCCAGGTGAACGACGGCGCCGGCGTCGACGACGAACCGAGTCATCGGGTACCTCAGATCGGGTGTGGCAGCGTCACACTACTCCCGTTGCGCCCCTCCACGGTCGACACCTGCGGCGCCGCACGGCGCTGCAGGAAAGCACGGCGACCCGGCCCGGTCTTGGCCTGGGGTCCGTCTCGCGTCGGGCGCGGGAACGGCCGCAAGCGGTCGACTTACGATGTCGACGTGGTCGCGGCTCTTACCCAGCAGGAGCTCGAGGCCATGCACTGCCAAGCGCCGCGGGGGCGAACGAACGCCATCCGTTTGGCGTGAGACCAGCGGGTTCTGGAGACTACGGAGGCCATGGCCGACTGGGAGACCGTCCGCGAGCTCGCCTCCGGCTTGCCGGAGGTGGAAATCCGGCTGTCCTGCTCCACCTCGATCGCATCGGACGCGACGAGCTCGCCGAGCGGATCGAGGACGCCTGGCTGATCCAGGCGCCGAAACGCCTCGCGAAGGCCTACCTGGAAGCGGACGGCTGACCGCACCGGGGAGGAGGCGGCCGCATCGCTGACGACCTCCTCCTCAGCCGGCAGTCGCGTCTAGACGGGAAGCGGCCCGTGGCCGTGATGCAGGGCGTGGCGCAGCGTCGAGCCTGCCCAGAGGACGAAGATGCAGACGACGAGCAGCGAGAGCGGCGTCAGCGATCCGGTCGCGATCGCCCAGACGGCAAACACCAATGCGCTGACGCCGACCGCGGCCAGCAGCATCGTGGTCGTGCTCATGTCCCGCCCCTTCGCCATGTCCTCCCCGGCGGACCCGAGACCGCACGTCACCGCGCCGAGCAGCACGATCGCCAGGGCAGCCCAACGGTAGCTCGAGCCCACCAACCAGACGTTCCACGACTCCCGCGCGGCGACGAAAGCCAGCACGGCCAAGGCCGTCAGGACAGTCGCCAACGCATCCTTGCGTGTGAGTGTCATGGCTCTCGACCTCCTTCCACCCCATTTCTCGCACACGCGGGCGGCCCAAGGCATCGGGGACGCCGCTGACGGTGCTTCGCCTTCCCCGCAGCTCAGCTGGACTGCGCGGAAGCTCTGGCGCGCCGTTCTCGCTCCTCGGTGAGGAGATCGACGAGCTGCTGCAGGAGCCTCCAGGAGACGTCCGGATTGTCCCTGGCGAACGCGCGGAAGTCCCAGAAGGCCATCATCAGGCAGCGCAGCGGCGTCTCTGCCGTCACCGTCGCTCTGCGCTCCTGCCCGCTGATCATCGCCAGCTCGCCAAAGTAGTCGCCGGCTCCCAACCTCGTCAGCTCGACGCCGTCGACGCTGACCGACGCCTCCCCTTCGGCGATCACGAAGAAGCCGACACCGTCCATGTGCCCCTCCCGGACGACAGCACGCCCTGGACGAAACTCGCGCTCCTTGAATCCTCGGGCGAGCTTCTTCAGCTGCCGCTGGCTGAGGCCGCTGAAGAGCGGGACCCGCTGGAGCTCCTCGGCGAGGTTCGCCACCAGTCGATCCTAACGCCCCTGCGAGATCGGCCACGGCCTCGTGGCGTGCTTCGACCCGAGCTCCACTCGGTCGCCCGGAGTACCCCCGCGCCGTCGATCGCGGTTCCGTATCGCGGACATCAGGAGCCGATGTGGTGCTGCCGGCCAGCCACCGGCAGCATGGATGTCACACCACGAAGGAGGCCAGGGTGCTCAATGCACACCTCGACTACAAGCTGTACCGGCTAGAGCTGGAGCGCGTGGAGAAGGAGCTGGAGCGTCGGCGGCTGCTGCCCGAGCGCCGGCGGCGGCAGTTGCCTGCCGTTCGGTTCTCGTTCGCGCGCCATCGCCGCCGCGAGCAGGTCGCCACGCCCCACGGCTGCTAGGCACGCGGATGCCCCGAGGCGCAACAATGGCCGAGATGAGCCCGGCCATGGACAAGGCGGAGCACGACCCTTGGCTCGGCGTCGAGGTGCGGCACCTGGCCGCGCTTCGCGCCGTCGCCGAGGAAGGGACGTTCGGCGCAGCAGCGCTGAGGCTCGGCTATGCGCAGTCCGCGATCAGCCAGCAGATCGCGGCGCTCGAGCGGTACGTGGGTCGGCGTCTCTTCGACCGCCCCGGAGGATCGCGCCCGGTGACCCTGACACGCTCGGGTGAGCTACTGCTCGGGCACGCGGAGTCGATCATGACCCGGCTCGCCGCGGCACGGATCGACCTCGAGTCGCTGACCGACGAGGACGCCAAGGGCGCGTTGCGGATCGGCGCGTACCAGAGTGTCGCAGCGGCAATCCTGCCGCTGATCCTCCGCGAGCTCGGCGCCGAGCCGGACGAGATGGTGTTCGAGCTGACGGAGTCGAACGATGACCGCCACCTGCTGGAGCTGCTCCAGTCCGGCGACCTCGACATCGCGTTCGCAGCTCTGCCGATCCCCGAGGGACCGCTCGAGGCGACCCCCCTCCTCCACGATCCCTACGTCCTCCTCGTGCAGGAGGATCATCCATACACGGACTTCGAGCGCGAGCTGACACTGGAGGAGGTGGCGGGTGTGCCATTGATCACCTTCAAGCGCTCCGCCAGCGCCGCCAACGTGGAGGACGTCTTCGCGCTCCACGGCCTCTCACCGCGTTTCGTGCAGCGAGTCGAGGACGCCGCGACGCTGCACGGGTTCGTCGCCGCGGGGCTCGGGTGCGGCCTCCTGCCGCAGCTCGCCGTCAACACCGAGGGCAGGCCGGTCGTGGCGCGGTCGATCGAGTCCAAGCTCCCGCCTCGCGTCGTCGCCATCGCGTGGCACCGTGACCGCCTGCGCACGTGCACCGCTGGTCTCTTCGTCGACCTCGCGGTCGACGTCTCCGCGCAGCTCGACGGCGCCCGACCACCTGCACTCGACTGAGCGGCTCCCGCTGGGCGCGCGATCAGCGGGCGGCCGGCGCGGTGGCGTCGAGCCGCTTCGTCATCGCCGGGCCGGGCAGCGCCTCGAGATCCCAAGCGTGCACCGGCTCGCTGCACTCGGGGCAGGTGTGCAGAGGCTCGATCACGGAGCCGCAGCCCCGGTGGCGGAGCACGACCGCCGGCCCGTCCTCGCCGGGCGTCCAGCGGTTTCCCCACTTCATCAGCTCGATCAGGATCCCGTAGAGGTCGACGCCCTTCCGTGTCAGCCGGTACTCGTACCGCGGCGGGTGCTCGCTGTAGAGCTCGCGGCGAAGAATTCCCTCCGCGACCAGCGTGTTGAGGCGGTCGCTGAGGATGTTCCGGGCGACGCCGATGTTGCGGCGGAAGTCCTCGAAACGGCGTACTCCCATGAACGACTCGCGCAGCACGTGCATCGTCCAGCGCTCGCCGATCACTCCCAGCGTCGAGGCGACCGAGCAGGCGTCACGCGGGAACTCCCGGACATCAGGCTCCACCCGCACATAGTTGCAGAATGCAACCGACTCTGCCATAGTGAGTTTCAGATTGAAACTGACCGCGAATTGACAGAGAGGAGGAGGCGATGATCGCTCGCCTGTGGAGAGGATGGACGGCGGTGGAGAGCGCCGACGAGGTCGCCGCCCACCTGCGGGACGTGACGCTCGCGGCGTACGCGGCGCGCGCCGGCAACGTCTCCGTGTCGGTCCTCAGCCGCCCAGTCGCGGGCGGGGTCGAGGTGATGACGCTCAGCACGTGGGAGTCGGAGGCGGCGCTGCCCTCGGGAGTCGAGGAGAGTCACCGCCTGCTGATCGCGCGCGAGACGATCCCGGCGTACTGGCAGGTCGCCGAGGCGCCGATCGCGATCGCCCAGGCCGCGTGACGCCACGGCGCTGATCAACCGCTACTGGTCGGGCCGTCCGGAGGCGGAACCGCACCGGCGAAGATGGGGACGCCGACCTGTTGCATGTCGATGACGGCCAGCTCGCCGCGATCCCAGGCCTCCTCGTAGAACCGCAGCACGAGCCTCTTGTTCTCGGTCGGCGCCACGCGCCTCAGTGTCGTACTCGGACGCCGCGCGAGGCAACTCCTGCGAGCCTGCCTAGACTCAGCCGCATGGACGCGCGGGCCCTGAGCATGGTCGAGTTCCCAGCGATCGTCGACCGGCTCGCCGACGCGACCGGCAGCGAGCCTGGGCGGGCGCTCGCGGAGGAGCTCCGACCCTCGCCGGACGTCGGCGAGGTCGAGCGCCGGCAGCGGCTGACCACCGAGGCGATCGGTCTGCTCGACGCGGCGGCAGAGCCCGACCTCGGCGGCATCGCCGACGTGCGCCCGGCGGCGGATCTCGCGGCGCGGGGCAGTACGATCGAGCCGCGTGCCTTGCGGGCGATCGCCGTCGCGATCCGCGGGGGCCTCGCGGCGCGGCGGACGCTCGAGGCAGCACCAGACTCCCCGGAGCTGCTCGCGCTCTCGGAGCCGATCGACACCGGTCTCGCGCGGCTCGCCGAGGCGATCGAGCAGGCGATCGAAGAGGACGGCTCTGGTGTGCGCGACAGCGCCTCCCCACGGCTGCGCTCGCTCCGGCGCCGCCTCCGGGACGGCCGCCTCCAGGTCGCCGAGAGGCTGCGGAAGCTCGCACGGGACTCGGGGCTGCGCGAGCATCTGCAGGAGGACTTCGTGACCGAGCGCGGCGGACGACCCGGTGCTCGCGGTCAAGGCCTCGGCGCGAGGCAGCGTCCCAGGCATCGTCCACGACGCGTCGAGCTCGGGGCAGACCCTGTTCGTGGAGCCGCTCGCGGTCGTCGACGACAACAACCGGCTGCGGGAGGACGAGAGCGCCGAGCGCGAGGAGGTCGAGCGCCTCCTGCGCGGGCTGGCGGCGCTCGTCGCCGAGCACGCGGAGGCCCTCCACGTGCTCGTGGACGCGGTCGGCGCCATCGATCTCGCCTGGCCTGCGGCACGCTCTCGCGCCGCTGGCGCGGCGCTCCGGTGACGATCGGTGGCGAGGTCGGGCTGCGCGGCGCGCGGCATCCGCTGCTCGAGCCGTTGACGGCGGTGCCGATCGACCTGGAGCTCCGTGGGCTCCGCGCCGTGGTGATCAGCGGGCCGAACACCGGCGGCAAGACGGTCGCGCTGAAGACGCTCGGGCTCGCCGCGGTGTTGCACCAAGCCGGGCTGCGCCCCCCGGCGGCCGAGGCGACGCTCCCCGTGTTCGACCGGATCCTGGTGGACATCGGCGACGAGCAGTCGATCGCGATGAGCCTGTCCACCTTCTCCGGCCACGTGCGCAACCTGCTCGCGATCCTCGAGGCCGCTACCGAGCGCTCGTTGGTCCTGCTCGACGAGGTCGCGGCCGGAACCGATCCGGTCGAGGGCGCCGCGCTCGCCCAGGCACTCGTCGCGCGACTGGCCGCCCAGGCGCGGCTCACAGTCGTCACGAGCCACTACCCGGAGCTCAAGGAGTGGGCGAGCGCCGCCGACGACGTGGCCAATGCCGCCACGGGCTTCGACGCCGACACGCATGCGCCGCTCTATCGCGTCGCGCTCGGACGGCCCGGCACGTCGCACGCGCTGCAGATCGCGGAACGGCTCGGACTCCCGGCGGAGCTCGTCGCCGATGCACGCGCACGAGTCGAGCCCGGGCGCCTTCGCGTGGCGGAGCTCCTGGCCGAGGCGGAGACGGCCGAGCAGTCGGCTCGCGAGGCGAGCGCGGAGGCCGAGAGCGAGCGTGCGGCCGCAGGCGAGGCCCGGCGCGCGGCAGAGAAGCGGGAGCGCGAGCTGCTGGCGGAGATCGAGCGTGTCCGCCAGTCGGCGCAGGCCGAGCGCGAGGGTGCCGTCGCCCGGGCAGAGCGCGACCTCGCGCAGACACGTGCCGAGCTCGAGGAGCTCCGCCGGGAGATCCGCGCCGCCCGCAAGCTCGAGCGGGAGAGGCGGCGCGCCGCGCCTCCCGCCGCGGGCCGGGCGGAGCGGGAGCGCGACCGCCGGCTCGGCGCGGCCTCCGAGCGCGCGTCGCGCGCCCGCGAGCTGCTGCCGGCAGTCGATGCCCCGCAGTCAGCGAGCCCGCTCGCGCCGGGGGACCCCGTCGTGGCGCCCTCACTGGGCGTCCGCGGCACGATCGCCGAGATCGCCGGCGCCGAGGCCGTCGTGCTGGGTCTGAGCGGCCAGCGCATCCGTATCCCGCTCGACCGCCTGCAGCCCGACCGCGAAGCTCGGACGCGAGCCGAGATGTCGCCGGAGCCGGTCGTGTCGGTCCGGGCGACCGTCGACGCCGACGCTCCCGACGAGCTCGACGTGCGCGGCCGCACGGCACAGGAGGCGCGCGAGGCGGTGCGGGCCTTCGTCGACGCCGCCGCGCTCGCCGGTCGCGCGGACGCGCGCGTGATCCACGGCCGTGGCACCGGCGCCGTGCGTGCCGCCGTGCGCGACGAGCTGGCCCGGCACCCGCTCGTCGAGAGCCAGACGTCCGAATCCGCGGACGGAGCGACGATCGCCCGGTTCGGACCGGCCTGACGGCACGGCCGCGACGGGGCGCACCGATGGACTCAGCGTCGGCGCAGAGACGGATCCTCGAGCGAGCGCGGCGTCCAGCCGGCGTCGGCCGGGTTGAGGTTCGTCCCCGGTGGGACGATCTCGTCGATCCGGTCGAGCAGGTCGGCGTCCAGCGTCACGTCGACTGCCCCCAGCTGGCTCTCGAGCTGCTCCATCGTGCGCGGGCCGATGATCGGCGCGGTCACCGCCGGGTGCTGGAGCACGAACGCGAGCGCGAGGTGCACGAGCGTTAGCCCCGACTCGTCGGCGAGCCGCGCGAGCGCGTCGACCGCCTGGAGCTTGCGCTGGTTCTCCGGCAGCGAGAGGTCGTAGCGATCCGGCAGCCGCTCGGCACGCGTGCTCGGCGGTGCGTCCTCGCCCAGGCGCCAGGCGCCCGAGAGCCAGCCACCGGAGAGCGGGCTCCACGGGATCACGCCGATCCCGTAGCGCTCGCACACCGGCAGCACGTCCCGCTCGATCCCGCGCGCCAGCAGCGAGTAGGGCGGCTGCTCGCACGTGAACCGCTCGCGGCCGCGCCGCTCGGCCACCCACTGCGCCTCCACGAGCTCGTACGCCGGGAACGTCGAGGAGCCGAGGTAGCGAATCTTGCCCTGGCGCACGAGGTCGGTGAGGGCGCCGAGCGTCTCGTCGATGTCGGTGTCCGGGTCGGGGCGGTGGATCTGGTAGAGGTCGATCCAGTCGGTGCCGAGCCGGCGCAGGCTGTCCTCGACCGCGCGCACGATCCAGCGCCGCGAGTTGCCGCGGCGGTTCGGGTCGTCGCCCATGCGGCCGTGCACCTTGGTGGCCAGCACGACGTCGTCGCGCCGGCCGGCGAGCGCCTTGGCGACGATCTCCTCGGACTCGCCGGCCGAGTAGACGTCCGCCGTGTCGACGAAGTTGATCCCGGCGTCGAGGGCGCGATGGATGATCCGCACCGATTCGTCGTGGTCGCGGTTGCCCCAGGCGCCGAACATCATCGCGCCGAGGCAGAGCGGCGAGACCTTCACACCGGTGCGGCCGAGGACGCGGTACTCCACTGGTCGAGCCTACCGGCTCACGCCGGCGTCGAGGCCGGGGCAGCACTTGCTGGCGATGTGCGCCGAGATCCGTCTCGCGCAGCCGCCCTGGTCAGGCACCGCGAAGGTACGGGGCGACCACCTCTTGCGTTCGGGCGCTCGTGATCACGGGACAGAACTCGAACGTCACGCCGAGGCCCCTCCACTGCAGCACCCACTCCTGCAGGAGCGATGGATCCTCGCACTCCATCAGCTGAAAGCAGCGGCTGAAGCTCGGCTCCACCCAGCTGTCCACGTACGTCAAGCCCTCCGGGAGCGCGCGCCCTTCGTCGCGCAGGCGTTCGTACACCGGAACCATGTCGTCGTCGCGGAACCGCTCGATGACCATGAACAGCACGTCGACCTCCTCTCACGCGGGAGCACAGGACGAAGGAGGTGTCGGCGCCGGCTGGAACGCTGACTCCTACGACGACGACACCGTGAGCCGAGAACCGCGTGCCGAGAGCCACGGCAGCGCGTCGCCTTCGAACAGCGGCCGTGCGGCCGTCTCGCCGTAGCGGTCCGCGACCAGGGCGTACGCTAGGTCGAGCCTCGGCGGCCGGGCCACGCGATGGCCGTCGGAGGCAACGAGGCTCACCACGGCGTCGTCGACGAGACGCCAGCCCGTCTCGTGCGAGCGCCGGCCGTGCTCGTTCGTGAGCGAGGCGGCATTCACGCACAGCGGCCAGCCGCGCTCCACGAACGGCGCCACGGCCGTGGGGTCGTCCGCGATCGCACGGCACCGCTCCGGGTGCGCGAGCACGGGCACGAGCCCGGCCGCGGCGACGCGCTGGCAGCCGGCAAGCGTCAGCTCCACCGCGTCGTCCAGGTCGACCCACCAGCCCGGGAACTCGACCAGCACCGCGCTCGTGCCTTCGAGCGCCAGCGCTTCGACGGCGGTGTCGGGAACCTCGCTGGGATAGAGCTCCCAGCCGCGCCGGAGGTCGAGCCCCCACTCGGCCGCGGCCTGGCGGAGGACCGGAAAGGCCAGCTCGAACTCGCGCTCCCGATGGTCGGTCCACGGGTACGCGTCCCAGGGCGCGTGCCAGTGCGGGGTGGCGAAGAGCACGTGCGTGCCGGCCTCCCACGCGAGGCGGCACAGCTCGAGGCCCTCCTCCACCGAGGCGGCGCCGTCATCGCCGGACGGGACGACGTGCGAGTGCACGTCGACGAAGCGCGGTGCGTCCATCTCTCCACAGTGCCAGCAGCCGAGGCGGCGCGGTCGCGCTACCAGTCACCGACGCTGCCGTCGGCGTAGAAGACTCGCTGCGCCAGCTCGGGCTCGAACGGGTGCTTCGCCACGACGTTCAGATCGATCTCGATCCCGAGCCCCGGCCGGTCGGTGGCGCGCGCCAGCATCCCCGCGCGGTCCACCGGATGGGATTCCGATGCGACCTCCGCGCGCCACGGCACGTCCGTGGTCACCGCCTCGCAGATCACGTACGAGGGGGTCGCGAGGCCGAGCTCGATCGAGGCCGCCGTCGAGACCGGTCCCTGCGGGTTGTGGGGGGCGAGGGCCACCCGGTAGACCTCGGCGAGCGCGGCGATGCGCCGCACCTCGGTGAGTCCGCCGCAGTGCGTGATGTCCGGCTGGATCACGCTGCACGCCCGCTTTGCGAGCAGCTCGTTGAACGCCTGACTGCCGACGAGACGCTCGCCCGTCGCGATCGGCGTTCGCACCGACCGCTGGATCGCGGCGATGTCGTCGACGCGCTCGGGCCAGCACGGCTCCTCGAACCAGTACAGCCCGAACGGCTCGAGCGCTGCGGCGAAGACATGCCCCATGCGCGGGCTCGGGCGCGCATGGCAGTCGACCATGATGTCGACTCCTTCGCCGACGGCCTCCCGCATCGCCGCGACGCAGCGCTCGGCGTGCCGCACCGGCGCGAGTCCCTCGAGGGGCATCGTCGGCGGCACCGCCATCGACTTGAACGCCGTGAAGCCCTGCGCGACCATCGCGGACGCGAGCTCGGCGAACCGCTGCGGCTCGTCGCTCTCGTAGAAGTCCTCCATGCGGCCGCCGCCGAGATGCCCGTACAGCCGCACGTAGTCGCGCACCGGGCCGCCCCACAGCTTGTGGCACGGCACGCCGTGCACCTTGCCCAGGAGGTCCCAGAGGGCGATGTCGATGCCGCTCATGGCAGTCGCGCGGACGATCCCGCTCGAGTGCCAGAAGTGCTGCCGGAACATCATCTGCCACAGGTGCTCGATCCGGGTCGGGTCCTCGCCCACGAGCAGCTCGGCGAGGTCCTCCACCGCGCCGACGACCGCCCGGGTGTGCCACTCGAGCGTCGCCTCGCCCCAGCCGTGGAGGCCCGGCTCGTCGGTGACGACGCGCACGAACACCCAGTTGCGC
This sequence comes from uncultured Actinomycetes bacterium, assembly GCA_963708005.1. Classification (GTDB taxonomy): domain Bacteria; phylum Actinomycetota; class Thermoleophilia; order Gaiellales; family Gaiellaceae; genus Gaiella. Next base: position 222,928 of record CAVPRY010000006.1, read on the forward strand.
ATCCGCGCGTGGCAAACGTGCGCCTCGACGGCCGTGATCCTCATGCCGGCGGTGCGACGCTCCGGGGCAGAGCTGCGCTCGCGTCGATCAAACGGTCGACCTCGCCGCGGTCGAACGGGCTGGCGTCGCGAATCCGCGTGCCGCATCCGTTGAACAGCTCGAACGGGTTCGCAGCGATTGCGGTGCCGGCGAACCCGGCACCTCGCTCATTGCGGATCCCTCAAGCCTGACGCCGATCATGCCCGATTGGGGAGCGTAGAGGATTGTTGACAATTTCGCTATAGTCGACAATCGCCGTCCGGGGCGACCCGGGCGATCCAGCCCCAATCGCCCCTCGGAGGAGCTGCGTGAAGATCACCGACGTCGAGGCCATCGTCCTCCGACAGGCCACGATCGACGAAGGGATCGCAGACGGCAGCCAGGACGACCTCGTCGTCCTCGTCCACACCGACGAGGGGATCACCGGCATCGGCGAGGTCGACTCCTCGCCGCTGGTGGTGCGAACCCTCCTCGAATCGACCGGCTCGCACGCGGTCGCCACCGGTCTCTCCGACGCGCTCGTCGGCGAGGACCCGCACGACGTGGAGCGCCTCTGGCAGAAGATGTACCGGAGCGTGATCTACTTCGGCCGCCGCGGCATCGCCGTCCACGCGATCAGCGGTCTGGACATCGCCCTCTGGGACCTCAAGGGCAAGGCGCTCGGCAAGCCGGTGTGCGAGCTGCTCGGCACCCCGCTGCGCGACAGGGTGCGCGCCTATGCCTCGATGCTGATGCCCGACACGACCGCCGAGGTGACCGAGAGGGTGACTGCGCTGCGCGAGCAGGGCTTCACCGCGGTCAAGCTCGGCTGGGGGCCGCTCGGCCGCGACGCCGCGCACGACGTCGCCCTCGCTGCGGCGGCGAAGGAGGCGGGCGGGGACGGCGTGGAGATCATGATCGACTCCGGTCTCGGTTACGTCGCAGACGCGCAGAGGGCGATCGGCGTGGCGCGCGAGTACGAGCAGCTCGGGATCTACTGGCTGGAGGAGCCGTTCGAGCCCGACGAGTACGAGGCCTACGCGACGCTCGCCGACACGGTCGACCTGCGGATCGCCGCCGGCGAGCAGGACTCGACGCGGTGGGGCTTCCGGGAGCTCGTCGACCGCGCGCACGTGGACGTCGTGCAGCCGGACGTGACGAGGTGCGGCGGTATCACCGAGCTCCTGCGAATCGGCGAGCAGTCCCGGGCCGTTGGCGTCCAGACCGTGCCGCACGCGTGGAAGAGCGGCATTATCAAGGCGGCCTCGCTCCACGTGAACGCCGTGCTGCCCGACGCGACCTTCCAGGAATACTGCATCGCCGACACGCCGATCAACACGCGGCTCACGGTGGAGCGCCTGCCGCTCCTGGACGACGGCACGGTCGCCGTGCCGACGGAGCCCGGCCTCGGGATCACGCTGGACGAGGACCTCGTCGCCACGCTGAGGGTCGATCGGTGAGCCTGACCGCCCGGGACGCGTCGAGCCTCGCCGCGCGGGCGGCTGCGGTGATTCCCGGCGGCGTCAACAGCGGCCAGCGGCGCGTGCCCGGGCTGGAGGAGCTCGTGATCGCCTCCACCAGCGGGGCGACGTTCACCGACGGGGAGGGTCGGGTCTACACCGACTACCACGCCGCCTTCGGGCCTCCGCTCCTCGGCCACAACGACCCCGACGTCGACGGTGCGGTCGCGGCCGCAGGGCGCTCCGTCGGGCTGATGGGCGTCGGCGTCACCGAGGTCGAGGTCGAGCTGGCGGAACGGCTCGTGGATGTCGTGCCGTCGCTCGAGCAGGTGCTGCTGACGGCGACCGGGAGCGAGGCGACCTTCCACGCGCTGCGGCTCGCGCGCACGGTCACCGGCCGGCGCTACGTGATCAAGTTCCAGGGCTGCTACCACGGCTGGCACGACGCGGTGGCGATGAACGTGATCTCGGCGGCGGAGAAGGTCGGGCAGAAGGACCCGCTGTCCGGCGGCATCCTCCCCGAGGTGCTCGAGGCCACGATCGTGCTGCCGTTCAACGATGCCGCCGCGGTCGAGCGGGCGCTCTCCGACCACGACGTCGCCGCGATCATCCTCGAGCCGATCCCGCACAACATCGGTGCCGTGCTGCCGCTGCCCGGCTTCCTCGAGCGGCTGCGCGAGCTCGCCACGAAGCACGGCACGGTGCTCGTCTTCGACGAGGTGATCACGGGGTTCAGACACGGGCTCGGCGGCTACCAGGCGATCGCGGGCGTGACGCCCGACCTGACCACGCTCGGCAAGGCGATGGCCAACGGCTGGCCGGTCTCGGCGCTCGGCGGCAAGGCCGAGCTGATGGAGCTCTTCTCGACGACACCCGGGCGGCCCGCGTTCTTCGCCGGCACGTTCAACGGACATCCGGCAACGACCGCCGCGGCGCTCGCCACCCTCGACAAGCTCCAGCGCGAGCCCGTGCACGAGCACGTGTTCGGGCTCGGCGAGCGGGCGCGGGACGGACTGCGTGCGCTGTACGCCCGGCTCGGCATCCCGGCAGTCGTCAGCGGCTTCGGCTCGGTCTTCGTCACGTACTTCCTCGAAGGGCCGGTGGAGCGCTACGACGATCTGCTGCGGAACGACGTCGACCTCTTCGTCGGCTACCGGCGCGAGCTGATGCGCGAGGGAATCTTCGAGCTGCCGCTGAACCTCAAGCGCTCCCACTTCTCGTACGCTCACACCGAAGAGGACGTCGACCGGCTCTTGGAGGGGACCGAGGCCGCGGTGACGCGGTTCCTGGAGCGCCGCGCGTGACCGACTCGCAGGTCGGCTGCACGATCGACTTCGACCGCCCCGGAAAGCAGATCGGCCACCTGTCGCTGCCGAAGATCACCAACACGGCCGGGTGGGCCAGCACGTTCGTCCACCTCGCCCAGATCGCGAACGGCGACGCGCGTCCCGGCCACTTGAGCGGCTCACGCATCGGGGTTCGAACCGCTGTCGTCGTCACGCTGGTGATCTGCACCGAGGGTGGCTACACTAGGCGCGCGATGGCCGATTGTCAACCATTTAGAGATTGTCGACAATTACTCGGACGGGGCCGACACCGCGGATCAAGCTTGTGACGGCTGCCCCGAGAGGCGGCCTCTCGGCCGCCGGTGACGGCCGTCGGCGCACCAAGACCGGCCCGCGCGGCCAGCAGGTGGTCGAGGCGCTGCGCAGCGCGATCGTCACAGGCCGGTTCGAGCCCGGCGAGCGCCTGATCGAGACGGCGCTCTCCGAAGAGCTCGGCACGAGCCGGGGCCCGGTGCGCGAGGCGCTCAGGCAGCTCGAGAACGAGGGTCTCGTGATGTCGTTCCCCTACCGCGGAGCCGTCGTGCTCGGCGTCTCCGACGAGGAGGTGCAGGAGGTACTGATCCCGATCCGCCTCACGCTCGAGCGCTACAGCTTCTCGCACGCGCTCGAACGCATGACCGACGCGGACTTCGCCGAGCTCGGCAAGCAGATCTGGGTGATGGAGCAGGCCGCGAAGGCGGAAGACCTGGACCGTATGGTGGAAGCCGACCTGCGCTTCCACGACATCGTCATCTCCAGCTCGGGCCAGCCGCACACGGTGCAGATCTGGCGCACGATCTGGCCGCGGATCCGCGGTTACTTCTTCCGCTACGGGCGGAGCCAGAGCCTGGAGACGATGGTCGACGAGCACCGCGAGCTCTTGGAGGCGCTGCAGACGCGGGACCCCGATGTCATGCTCCACCAGCTCGAGCTGCACATCGCGGTGCGACCGCCGGGGGCGCCAAAGACCCGGAAGGCGAAGAGCGATCGCGCCGCCCGGGCTGCCGGCGACCGCCAGGGACCCTGCTGACCGAGCTTCTTCGGGTCGAGAACCTCCGCACCTGGTTCTGCACGCGCAGCGGCGTCCTGCGCGCGGTGGACGGCGTCGACTTCGAGATCGGCCAGGGCGGCCGGCTCGGAGTCGTCGGCGAGTCGGGGAGCGGCAAGTCCGTCACCGCACTGTCCGTGATGCGCCTCGTCGACCCGCCGGGGCCGCGTCGAGTCGGAGTCCCGCATCGTGTTCGAGGGACGCGACCTCGCAACGCTCTGCAGCCGCATCGCGCCGCCCTCGCGCGACTGGTTGAAATAGCTGTTCGTCGGCACCACGTCGGGCCAGATCGCGGTCAGGTGGGGCGGCCGCTCGAGCGCCATCCGCACCTGCGTGATCGCCGCATACGAGCTTCCGACCGTGCCGATGCGCCCGTTCGACCACCGCTGCGCCGCGATCCACTCCACCGTGTCGTAGCCGTCGCGGCCCTCGTGCGGCGTGACCGTGTGCGCGTAGTCACCCGTGCCCTCGGAGCGGTACCGGTCGCGCAGGTCCTGGAAGCACCACGGCGTAGCCGTGAGGCACGAAGAAGTCCGCGATCTCGGTGTAGCGCCGGTCCGTCTTGTCGTACGGGGTGCGGCAGAGCACGGTCGGGAAGCTGCCGTCCGCGGGCTCCCCCTCCACCGCCGGCCGGTAGACGTCGGTCGCGAGCCTTGTCCCGTCGCGCATCGCGAGCATCACGTCCTTGGCGACGACGATCCCGTGCCCGGCGCTCACTAGCCCTCCCTCTCGACGATCAGGTTCCCCAACTCGTCGACACGGACGGCGAAACCCGGATGGACGACGGTGGTGGAGTCGAACTCCTCGACGACGGCCGGTCCGGAGAACGCCGAGCCCGCCGCCAGCGCATAGCGGTCGTAGATCGGACACTCGACGTAGTCGCCCGCCTCGGCGAAGAACACGGCGCGCCGCTCCTTGGGCGCCACCCCGCCGCCCGGCTCCAGCCGTCGCGGCGGCGGCTTCGCGATCCGGCCGATGCTGGTGAGGCGGAGGCTCACGGCCTCCACGGGCTCGGCCGGGGCGCTGAACCCGTAGGTGCGGTCGTGCTCGGCGTGGAAGCGCTCGAGGAGGTCGTCGCCGGCGGGGACGGTGAGCTCGTAGCTCTGGCCCACGTAGCGCAGGTCGATCTGGCGGACGAACTCGATCGCCTCGCCTGCGACGCCCTCGCGCTCCAGCTCCGACCGGCCCGCTTCCTCGAGCTGCGCGAAGGTCGTCTCCACCTCGGCGGCGTCGAGGGCGTCGAGACGGCGCATGATCGTCACCGCCGCGTCGCGCTTGAGGTCGGTGGCGAGCAACCCGGCGGCGGAGAAGATGCCCGGGCTGCGCGGGATCAACAGGGTCGGCATCTCGGCGTCGCGCGCCAGGGCGTTCGCGTGCACCGGCCCGGCACCACCGAAGCCGACGAGGACGAAGTCGCGCGGGTCGTAGCCCCGCTGCACCGAGATCAGGTGCAGCGCGTTGACCATCGCCGCGTTCGCGATCTCCACGATCCCGTTCGCGGCCTCGGTCGCGCTCAGCCCGAGCGGCGTCGCACAGCGCTCCTCGATCGCGCGCCGTGCGCCCTCCACGTCGAGCCCGATCTCGCCGCCGAGGAAGTAGACCGGGTTGAGGCGCCCGAGCACGACGTTGGCGTCCGTCACCGTCGGCTCGACGCCGCCGCGCCCGTAGCAGACGGGCCCGGGGTCGGCGCCGGCGCTCTGCGGGCCGACGCGCAGGAGCCCGCCCGAGTCGACCCAGGCGATGGAGCCGCCGCCGGCGCCGATCTCGACGAGGTCGACGACCGGCGTCCGCACCGGGTAGCCGGACAGGGACAGGCCGCCGATCCCGGCCCCTGCGTGGCCGCCGACGCTGTAGTCCTTGGTCACCGACGGGCGCCCGCCCTGGATCAGACCGACCTTCGCGGTCGTGCCGCCCATGTCGAAGGAGAGGATGTCGGGGAGGCCGAGGCTCTCCCCCAGGTGCGCCGAGGCGATCACGCCGGCGGCAGGTCCAGACTCCACCATGAACACGGGACGCCCCCGCGCCGCCTCGGAGCTGAACACGCCGCCGCTCGACTGCATCACGAGCAGCTTCGCCCGCACGCCCGCGGCGGCGAGGCGGCGCTCGATCCGCTCGAGGTAGCGCTCCACGACCGGGCGGATGACTGCGTTGATCACGGTGGTGGAGGCGCGCAGGTACTCGCGAAACTCCGGCGCCACCTCCGCCGACAGCGAGACCGGGACGCCGGGTAGCTCCTCGGCCAGGATGGCGCCGACCCGCCGCTCGTGCTCGGGGTTGACGTAGGAGTGGAGCAGGCAGACGGCGACGGACTCGACCCCCTCGCGCCGCAGGATCGCTGCGGCGTCGCGCACGGAGTCGTCCTCGAGCGGGAGCAGCACCTCGCCGGCCGGCCCGAGGCGCTCGCGCACGCCGACGGCGCGGTCGCGCGGGACCAGCGGCTTCGGCTTCTCGAACTGCGTGTCGTAGAGCGTCGGCCGCACCTGGCGGGCGATCTCGAGCAGGTCGCGGAAGCCGTCGGTCGTGACGAAGCCGCTGCGCGCGATCTTGCCCTCGATGATCGCGTTCGTCGCCACCGTCGTCGCGTGCACGACGAAGCGCACCTGCTCCGCTTCCACGCCGCCCTCGGCCAACGCGCGCTCGACGGCCTGCATGAACCCCTCCGACGGGTCGGCGGGCGTCGTGAGCACCTTCGCGATCGCGACGGCGCCGGTCTCCTCGTCGATCAGAGTCGCGTCGGTGAACGTGCCGCCGATGTCGATCGCCACCCGGACGCCGCTCCCCCGCTGCGGCGTCGGCAAAGCCGCCGCCTTCGCTCCCGGCGGCTCCGTCGAGCCTACGCCGCTCATCCAGCACTCCGCAGCTCACTCGTCGCCGCCACGTCGACACGGCGGTCGGCCACGGCGACCCGGTAGATCGAGCGGGCCCGCTCGATGCTGACCTTGCCCTCGAGCACGTCGCGCAGGACGCGCGCCGGGTCGCGCTCGTCGGGCGGCCCGTAGCCGCCGCCGCCGCAGGTGCGGATGCTGATCACGTCGCCCGGGATCAGGTCGAGCGTGGTCTTCGAGCCGAGCCGCACCTCTACCCCGTCCCGGATGTGCACGTACTCGGCCACGCGTCCCTCGCCCCCGCCGAACACGCCCCACGGGCCGCTACGGTCGCGGTCGGCGAGGATGGTGAAGGTCGTGTGGAGGTCGAAGCGGTAGTCCTTGCGCAGCCCGAGCCCGCCGCGGAAGCGGCCCGGCCCCTCCGAGTCCTCGACGAGCGCCAGGCCGTCGACGCGCAGCGGGTAGTTCAGCTCGGTCTCCTCGACCGGCGCGTTCTCGGTGTTCTGACCGTGCGTCTGGACGGCGTCCGGCCCGTCGCTCGCCGCGCGGCCGCCGTAGCCGCCGGCGAAGGTCTCGTAGAAGCACGTGTACGTCCCGGCGGCGAGGTCGAGGGAGCCGAAGCCCGCCTGGCACATCATCGCCTTCGTGCCCGCGGGCAGCCGTTCGGGGAACGCGGGCAGCAGCGCGAGAAACATGACGTCGACGAGGCGCGTCTGCGTCTCCCAGCCGCCGACGACGGGCGCCGGCCACAGGCAGTTCGTGACGGTGCCCGGCGGCGCGTCGACCGAGACGAGGCGGTAGAAGCCGGCGTTCACCGGCAGGTCCGGGTCGATCAGGCACTTGAGCACGTAGGCGCAGGCAGAGAACGTCTGCGCGAAGGTGGAGTTGACCGGAGCACGGCGCTGCGGATCCGACCCCGTCGTGTCGAAGCGCACGCCGCCGGCGGAGATCTCGATCCGCGCGCGCAGGCGCACCGGCTCGTCGGTGTACCCGTCGTTGTCGACGAAGCCCTCGGCCTCGTAGACGCCGTGCGGCAGGGCCTCGAGCTCGGCCCGCGTGCGCCGTTCCGTGTACTCCAGCAGCTCCCGCATCGTGGCTACGATCGTGTCGAGCCCGTGGCGGGCGACGAGCGCCTGCACGCGACGCACGCCCGTGGCGTTGGCCGCCACCTGCGCGCGGAAGTCGCCGGCCGTCTCGACCTTCGAGCGGATCTGGGCGAGGATCAGCTGGAAGACGTCCTCCACGATCCGGCCGCCCTCGACGAGCCTGACCGGCGGGATGATCACGCCTTCCTGGAACACTTCGCGGAACGCCCCGATGCTCGCCGGCGCGCCGCCGCCGACGTCGACATGGTGGGCGAGGTTCGCCACATAGCCCAGCAGCCGCCCCTCGTGGTGGACCGGCGAGATCAGGCTGACGTCGTTCAGGTGGACGCCGCTCGGGTGCGGGTCGTTGGTCACGATCGCGTCTCCGGGGCAGAGATTCTCCGGGCCGTACGCGCGCACCGCCTTGGGCACCTGCTCCACCATCGAGCCGAGGTGCACCGGCTGCGAGAAGCCCTGTGCGATCGACTGCAGCTCGGCATCGAAGAAGGCGCACGAGAAGTCGGAGCGCGTCTTGATGTTCGTGGAGTAGGCGCTTCGCTTGAGCGCCAGCACCATCTCGTCCGTCGCCGCCACGAGCGCGTTGCGGATCACTTCGAACGTGATCGGGTCGATCGTCATCTACGGAGCTCCGCCGTCGCAGCCTCGTCGAGGCGGCGGTCGGCCACGGCGATCCTGTAGATCGAGCGGGCCCGCTCGATGCTGACCTTGCCCTCCAGGACGTCGCGCAGGACGCGGGGGACGGGTCCCTGCTCTCGGGCGCCGTAGCCGCCGCCGCGGCGGCGAGCGGCTTTGCCGGACATGCTCGCTACGGCCTCTTCCTGGTCGCCGGAAGGGAGACCCGTCAGGCTACCCGGCGGTCGGGGAGCCGCTTCCGCGGCGCTCCGATGTCGTCCCGCTGCTCGTACTGCACGGGGGCGTCTGTGCCGATGACCGGAGACCTCGGCAAGGAGTCAGGCCTCGTCTGGCGGAGCTCCGGGTACAGCAGCCGCGCCGCGAGGCTCCCACCCTCGACGTCCCTCAGCGGGAAGCCCGCCGGGTTCCCGACGGCGATGGGCGCCTCCCGGCCGAGCCTTGCCAGCGTCAGCGTGCCCCGCGTGTAGACCTCGCCGATCCGCGGCGCCTGGACCGTGGCGCTCTCGGGAAAGTTCCTGAAGCCTGCGGCGGCGGCGCCGGCGTACAGGCCGTCGACGAGGCCGACGGCGTCCATCATGCCGGCCTTCTTCACGAGTAGGCCCTCGAGCAGGTCGACGCCGGCATCGAGTTGCTCGTTGATCGCCGTGACAACGCCGTTGACCGGCGCGCTCTTCTCGACGATCCCGCTTACGTGGACGATCACCTCGTCCAGGCCGCCCGTGATCTTTCGAAGCTGCACGATCACCGAGACGAGGTAGAAGACGAGCGCAACGACGATCAGCACGACGGCCAGGATCGTGACCACGCCCGCCGCCGCGACTGCCAACACAGGTGTCATCGTTCCCCCTGGCGAGCGTCGTCGAGGATCATGTCGAGCGAGCCGCCGTAGTTCGCGACTCCGGCAACGGTCTGGGTCACCTGGTCCTGCGTCGTCAGCAGCAGCGCGGCGGCGTCGAGGTCCTTCGAGCCTGCGGCCGCCACCGTTGCGATCTCCTTCACGCTCGGGACGATGCTTTGGGCCGCCTTCAGGACGCCGTGGAGCAGGTACACGACGACCGGGACGACCACCAGCAGCAGGACGAGGTCTCCGATCCACCAGAGGATCATCGCGGCCTCCGCTCGGCAACGATCGCCGCCTTGCGGGCGATCCCCGGCAGGGCGCCGAGGATGATGTCGAACTGCTCGTTGATCGCCTTCACGGCGCCCTCCAGCGGACGCAGGTGCTGCGACTCGACCCCCTGCAGCGCGGATGCCAGCGTCGCGAGCCCCTCGGAGATCCTCGTCAATCCCCTGCGCACCTCGATCAGAGCGACGGCCAGCACGAGCACGACGCCCGCCGCCAGCACGACGCTCAGAAGGACCAGGACGTCGGTGCTGCTCATGCCGCATCACCGAATCCGTCGGTAAGCGCGTTCATGTAACCGTCCTGTACCACCGCTTCGTCCACGATCAGCGCCAGCACGGGCGCCGTCGCCTCGAGCTGCGGGATGTTCGCCGTGTTCGCGGCAACCTGGCCCGCGATCTCCAGCAAGCCGTCGACCGATTTCTCGATGCTCCTGACCGCCTGCAGGAGCACGGCCAGCAGGATGGCGACGATCACCGCCGCACCGAGAGCGATGCTCAGGGCGATCACCCAATAGTCGTTGAAGGACAGCGCGGCGAGGAGGAAGGCTGTCATTTTCCGACCGCCACCTTTCGCAGTGACCGGGCAGCGTGCAGGATCCTCACCCCCGAGTCGTTGATCCGCGCGATGCCGCCGAGCTCGGCTGTCTGCTGGCGCACCATGTCGACCGCCTGCTCCGCCGTCCTGGCCTGCTTGGCGATCCGGATCGCGAGCACGTCGATCACGATCACGATCACCGCAGCCACCGCGATCACCACGATGCCCAGCCCGATCCCGACCTGCCAGGCGGTGGCCGATCCCGTCAACATGGGCACGCGACACCGTGAGATTGTCGAGCCGGGGAGGGAATAGCCCGGCTGGTCATCTGGTGCCCTCCTGTCCCTGTGGCCTTGACCTCAGCATCCATAGCTCGTTCGGCGATGACAGCAGGATCCGCAGCGCCGAGCACAGACTGAGCCGGTCTCGCTCCGTCGGGCCGACCCTAACACCGAGGGCAACGCAGTCCAAGTCGTTCCGGCACTGGACGAGAGCGGGCCAACGAGAGAAGCCGGCTCGGGTCTGACGCCACTCTGGATGGGCGTCCTTGTGGAGCGGAGTCGCGCAGGAGTCGAACGGGCCGAGCCGTTGGTCAGGCGACGTCGGCGACGGCCCGATGTTCGCCCGAGTTCGTAGGATCGGTTCGGTGGCGCCTGGGGAGGTCAAGTTGGCTTTTGCGCAGGCTGCGGCCGACGACGGGATCGTGCTCGGAAGTCAATCGTTCGACTGGCTGTGCGAGCAGGGCCACGTCGGACTCGAGCGCGTGGCGAAGGCCCGGCGCGACTCGGCGCTCGTCGGGCCGCTGACGTCCGCGCTCGAGCTCTCGGCGCGATCCATGCTCGCCTCAGGGGCGATCTCTCGGTCCTATACGCGTCGCGCGAGAACGTCGCGCTTGGTGCTCGAGAACCGATGGCCTCGTACGCGGCCTCCCGGCAAAGGGGTTCGGATTCGGGGGCGTGCAGCGCGAGCGGGCGCACCACGATGCGCTGCGTGACCTCGCCACTCCGGCCATGGGCCACCCGCCGCTCGTTCGGATCGCGGCCGTCGACGGCGATGGGGCGGCCGCCTACCGGCGCCACCGGGCGTCACTGCTGGTGCTTCTGGGCTCCTGACTCAGCGAGCGGGCGCTTCGTAGCCGTCGATCACGGACACGTTGACCGTCGAGCACCGTCCGCAGCGGACGCGGACCTTTCTTGTCATCTGCACCGGGTGCATCGCCGTGGCCAGGACGTTGCCGCACTGGACGCAGACGTAGTCGTCCGGGCCGTTGCCATGGAAGACGGGCCTGTCGGCGTCTTCCTGGATTGCGGTCCCGCCGTCGAATGGCACTTCTCCTTCGCGTATCCGACGCATCGTGATGGTCGCCATGACTTGCCGGATCAGATCTCGCCGAGCTTTCCGGCGAAGTCCTTGATCAGCGCGTCCAGCACGCCGACGACGACTCCCTCGCCCATCGACGCAGCCTTGCCCGTGATCTGCGCATTGGTATGGATCGTCCCGCCGCCGTCCGCGAGCGCGAATGCGACGGTGGCGTTCGCGTGTCCCTGACCGCCGGCCTCCTTGGACTTGACGCTCATGACCACGCGATAGGCGGCCGCGTCCTGCTCGACGATCTCCACGGTGCCAGTGAAGGTCATCGACATCGCTCCCATCTTGACCTTGATCTCGGCCCTGACGGAGTCGGGCCCGGTCGACTCGAGCACGCTGCCTCCCTCGACGCAGGGTACGACGCGCTCGAGGTCGAGGATCGCCGCGTAGCTCTCGTCGATCGGCTTGGCAGTGGAGAACGGATGATCAAGCTCTACGGCCATGGCGCCTCCTCAGCGAGGGGTGTGCGAGTGATCGCGGATCTCCTCACGTTTACTGATCAGACAGGATCGATGCATTCTATTGTCTTTCCTCGTCACCCAGATCAGGCGGAAATTCATCATCTAGGCTCCGCGCGTGGCGATCGAGCCAGGCACGCACAAGCTCGGGCCCGACCACTACACCCTCTCGGTGAGAACGACGCGCACCGGCGCCGCGGCCAAAGCCGGACACGACCTCCTGATCTACGTCACCGCCTGGCAGGCGACGCTCGAGGTCGGCGAGGATCCCGCGCTCACCAGCATCGCGCTCGACGCAGACGCCACCTCTCTTCGCGTGCGTGAGGGCACCGGGGGGATGCAGGCGCTCGGCGCCGACGACATGGAGAGCATCGAGCAGACGATCGACGACGAAGTCTTGAAGGGGGAGAGCATCGAGTTCCGCTCGACCTCGGTGCAGACCGCCGCCGACGGCAGCCGGATGAGCGTGCAGGGCGAGCTGACGCTCGTCGGCAAGACCTGCCCGATCGAAGTCGACGTCACGGTCGGCGCTGACGGCAAGCTCGGGGGCCGCGCCGTCGTCAAGCAGACCGACTGGGGAATCACGCCCTACTCGACGCTGTTCGGAGCCTTGAAGGTCGTCGACGAGGTCGAGGTCGTGATCGACGCCACCTCCGAGGCGGGCGAAGGACCCGAATCGGCCGACCCCGGCGACGCAGGATCGCCGCTGCACCGCCGCGCACCGAGCATCGGCCATGCCGTCTCGAGCTTCCTCTGGGCGCTCTTCTTCTTCCTCTTCCTCTGGTTCGGCATGGTCGCCGTCGATGTATCCCACGGCACCGCGCTGCCCCTCGCCCTCGTGGCGGCGTTCCTCATCTTCCTGTTCGTCCACAGCCGGGGCGCGAACCGTCAGCAGATCTGAGCGGCGGAGGGCTCTCTCGGCCGCCCAAGCTGCCACGTCTCAGCCGGTGTAGACGGTCTGTGCGTCGAGGCCGCCCTCGACGCCCGGCGGTAGTACGCCGGTGCCGTGCGCATAGAGAGCGATCTCCTCGATCGTCTTGACCTGCGTGGGGTCGCCTCCAGCCACCCTCACCCACGCCCCGTTCGACCACTCGAGGGTCTCGGGTGGGGTTTCGAGCGCCGCGCCCGCGAGCAGCTGCGCCTTGGCGCGAATCTTGTCGGCGGCGCTGACGATCGCCGCCGAGGTGCCCTCGGCTGGGCTGGTGTTGTAGCCGTGACCTACCCCGAAGCGGTCCGTGTCCGCTGGAACTACCTTGACGTCCAGCGCAGGGATACCGAGCTCGTCAGCCACGAGCTGAGCGTACTGGGCCTCCTTCCCGTCGGACTCGGTGGTCAAGCTGAGCACCATCTTGCCGGTCGGGTGGACGCGCAGAAAGACTGCTCGGTACGCCTCGTTGGCCATCGCCGCATCTCCTTGTGGTCGGTGGGTCACTGCTCATCGCTCGGCCCGGGCCGCGCCGCCGGGGCTCTCGTTTGCGAGGCGCTGGCGCTCCTGGTGGGCGGTTAGTGCGTTGTGCTCTTCCAAGTCGCAGAAAGACGGCTGCGGTCCGCCGAGCGGGTTCGGAAGCGCCGCGGGTCGCTCGCAGCCGGGGTAGATGCACGTCTTGGCGGCGGCCTCATTCATCGGTCACCCACCCGGGAGTGGTGTTGCCCCTGCTCGGACCCTGCCCGCTGGGCATGGCGACCGAGCTGCCCGGGAGCGGGGTCGCGCTGGCCCACGGCTCTGGCTCGTCAGGAACGGCGGTCGGCGCCGGCGGCGGCCAGTAACCTGACGACTGCGCCGCGATGGCGTCAGCGACCTCACCGAGGGCCTCGAAGCTGTGGCCGCTCACGAGCGCGTCGCAGTGTGGCAGCGCCGCCACCATGCCGCCGGCCTGTACCGAGAACGCGCTGGCTCCGACACGAGGGTTGACCCAGACGATCCGGTGTGCGAGGCGCGCCAATCGAGCCATCTCCCGCCCCACGAGCATCGGGTCGCCGCGCTCCCAGCCGTCGGAGAGGATCACGATCACGGCGCCGCGGGCCATCCCGCGACGTCCGTGCCGGTCGTTGAACTCCTTCAGCGCGTCGCCGATCCGGGTTCCGCTCGACCAATCGGGCGCGGCGGCTGCCGCGCGCTGGATCGCGCGCTCCGGGTTGCGAGAAGCCAGCGCGCGGGTGAGGCGGGTCAGCCGCGTGGCGAACACGAACGCCTCGGCGTTCCGACCGCTGCCGGCGGCACAGGTCAGGAACTGCAGGTAGGCGCGCGCGTAGGGCTCCATCGAGCCAGAGATGTCGCACAGCAGCACGAGTCTCCGGCGGGCGATGCGTCGGCGTCGACGTGCGAGTCGGATCGGATCGCCCGCCGTGCGCAGGCTGGTACGGAGGGTCCGCCGCATGTCGATCCGCGCTCCGCGGCTTCCTTTCTCGTAGCGGCGCGTTTGCCGAAGCGGGGTTGCGAGCTCCAGGCGCGACATCAGCCGGTAGAGCTGTGCGAGCTCGTGCGGCTCGAGTGCGTCGAAGCTCTTGCGTCCCAGCAGCTCCTCGTCGCTCGCCATCGCCAACGGCACCTCGACCTCGGCAGGATCCTCGTCGTCGCCGCGCTCGCCGGCCGGTGGCGACGACACGCTCGTACTCGGGGCTTCTTCATCCGAGTCCCGGGACGAGGCCCGGTGCTCGGACTTCGGCCGGTCGTCCGGCGGCGCGGCGACGGTCCGCGGGTCAACGGGGGCGAAGTCCTCGCCTTGCGTTCGACCGCCGAAGACCGCGAAGAACACCTCGTCGAAAGCCTTGACCTGTGCCGGATCGGACACGAATACCGCACGGGCGGTCCAGTACAGCCGTCGGCGCGTGATCGGCCGGACCAGCGTGAGCGCCCGTGCGAAGTCGGCCGATCGTCCGGGCGTGATCGGCAAGCCGTCATCGTGCAGGCGCCGACTCAGTGCCCCGACCAGCGACGGCAGGTCGAGGTGGATCGTCTCGACCCCGAACACCCCGTTGGACATAGCCACGTCAGTCACCGTCTCGCACGAGCCGCTCGAGGCCGGCTGCGCGGACGACCTCCTGGTCCTCGCTGTACTTCAGCACCGACCCGAGGGTGCGGTCCACGGCCGCGGCGTCCAGGTGCTCGATGCCGAGCAGATTCAGAGCTGCAAGCCAGTCGATCGCCTCGGCCACCCCCGGCGGCTTCTGCACGTCGCTGTCGCGCAGGCGCGAGACGGCGTTTGCGACCTGTACCGCCAGCGTCTCCGACGAGCCCTTGACCCGGCGCCGCACGATCTCCACCTCGCGCTGTGGGGTCGGGTACGCGATCCAGTGGTAGAGGCAGCGGCGCTTGACCGCGTCGTGCAGGTCGCGCGTCCGGTTGGAGGTGAGCACGATGATCGGCGGATGCGTGGCTCGGATCGTGCCGAGCTCGGGGATCGTCACGCTCGCGTCCGCGAGCAGCTCGAGCAGGAACGCTTCGAAGTCGTCGTCGGCCCGGTCGATCTCGTCGATCAGCAGCACCGCTGGCCGGGGACCCGGGTGCTCGAGCGCGCGCAGGAGCGGGCGACGGATGAGATAGTCGGGGCCGAACAGCTCCTCCTCGCCGAGGGTCGTGTCGCGGGAGTCGGCGAGGCGGATGCTCAGCAGCTGGCGCGGGTAGTTCCACTCGTACAGCGCCTCCGCCGCGTCGATCCCCTCGTAGCACTGCAGGCGGATCAGCGGCGTGTCGAGCACGACCGCCAACGACTTTGCGGCCTCCGTCTTGCCGACACCCGCCTCGCCCTCGAGCAGCAAGGGCTGCGGCAGGCCTACGCTCAGGAACATCGACGTCGCCAGCCCTTCGTCGACGAGGTAGTCGACGTCGGCGAGACGCCGGGCGAGGGTCTCGATGTCGGGCACGAGCCGGCGGATCTCGCCGGCCGCCTCGCCCGTGACCTCGCCCGGGGCCATCACTCCTCCGCGAGTGCGGGCACGTGCTCTGCCTGGAACTTTGCCGCGCAGCCCTCGCAGCAGAAGTACACCGTCTCGCCGTCGTACTCCACCGAAGGTGTGCTCGCGAGGGCAGCGACCGTCATCCCGCAGATCGGGTCGACCGCGAGCGGCGGTGGGCTGGAGGACGGGTTCGGTGGAGCCGGGAGGCGCGCGTCGTCGGATACCGCGGCGCGTTCTCCGCGTCGCACGGCAACGATCGTCGCGAGGATCGACAGCGCGATCTCGGCGGGGGTGCGGGCGCCGATGTCGATTCCGGCGGGCACGTCGATCTGCTCGAGGTGCTCCTCGGAGACCCCGTCGGCGCGCAGCTCGGCGATCACTCCGGCGCCGCGCTTGCGGCTGGCCACGAGGCCGATGTACGGCACGCCCGCCTCGAGCCCGCGCCGCAGCGTGTGCAGCTCGTCTCGCCCGTGCGCCGCGACGACGAGCGCGAGATCGCCGGGCGTCGGCTCCGGAGCACCTCCGTCGACGGGGACGAGATCGAGCCCGAGCTCCGCGCCGACCGACAGCACTGCGGCCGCGATCGGTGTGTCGCCCACGACCAGGACACGCGGCGTCGGGAGCACCGGCTCGAGGAAGATCTCGATCGCGCCCCCGGACAGGCACGGGTTCTGGGCCGTCACGGCTCCCTCCTCGACCGGGACCTCCCGACCGGTTTCGCGGGTCTTCGCCGACGGCTCCGTCGGGAACGATTCGCAACAGGACCGCCTCCTCGGTCTCGATCGCCTTCAGCGAATACGCACGAACGCTTTGCTGCGCACACACCCCGCCGACGAACCCCTCGATCGTTCCGTCGCCGAGCACGAGCGCGACCTCTCCCGCCTTGACGCTCGTCGGGCGCTGTGCCCGCACGACCGTGGCGATCACGAACGCCGTGCCCTCAGCTGCGAGCTCCCTGGCTCGCTGCGAGACGGCGTCGGTCATCATTGCGGCGGCTCGGGGCGCCCCTGCATCGCCGCCCAGACACGGGCCGGAGTGCAGGGCATGTCGATGTGGTCGACGCCGTGCGTCTCGTGCAGCGCGTCGATGATCGCGTTCACGATCGCGGGCGGCGACCCGACGTTCGGCGACTCGCCCACGCCCTTGGCCCCGAGCGGATGGTGCGGGCACGGCGTGACCGTCTCGCCGAGCTCGAAGTCGGGGCATTCGAGCGCGGTCGGGATGAGGTAGTCCATGAACGACGAGTTGAGGCAGTTGCCCTCCTCGTCGAACGTGATCACCTCCATCAGCGCGATGCCGATGCCCTCGGCGAGTCCGCCGTGGATCTGGCCGTCGACGATCATCGGGTTGATGCGCACGCCGCAGTCGTCGACAGCGATGAAGCGCCTGACCGTGACCTGGGCGGTGTCGGGGTCGATGTCGACGACGGCGATGTAGGCGCCGTAGGGGTAGGTGAGGTTGGGCGGGTCGTAGATCACCTGCGCGTCGAGCCCGCCCTCCATCCCGTCAGGCATCGGCTCGCCGCTGTAGGCCCGCACCGCGATCTCCTCGATCATCGCGCCCTTCTCGGGGTCTCCCTTGACGTACCAGCGACCCTTCTCCCAGGCGAGGTCCTCCGGCCTGGTCTCGAGCATCGTCGCCGCGATCAGACGCGCCTTGTCGCGCACCTTGCGCGAGACCACCGCGACCGCGGCGCCGGACACCGGCGTCGAGCGGCTGCCGTAGGTGCCGAGCCCGTACGGCGAGCGGTCCGTGTCGCCGTGGCGGACCTCGACGTCCTCGGGCGGGATGCCGAGCTCCTCGGCGACGATCTGCGCGAACGTCGTCTCGTGGCCCTGCCCCTGCGTCTGGGCGCTGATGCTGACCACCGCCTTGCCCGACGGGTGCACCCGCAGGTCGGCACCGTCGTTCATCGCCAGCCCGAGGATGTCCATGTGCTTGCGCGGCCCCGCCCCCACACCTTCCGTGAAGAACGACACTCCGATGCCCATCAGCTCGCCGCGAGCGCGCTTCTCCGCCTGCTCGCGGCGCAGATCCTCGTACCCGGCGATCTCCATCGCCACGCGCATCGTCTCGGCGTAGTTCCCGGAGTCATACGTCCAGCCGGTGGTGGTCTCGTACGGGAACTGCTCGGGAGCGATGAAGCTGCGCATCCGCAGCTCGATCGGGTCGACCTTCAGCTCGAGCGCGAGCGCGTCGACCATCCTCTCCACGAGGTAGACGGCCTCGGTGATGCGGAACGAGCAGCGGTACGCCACACCCCCCGGCGCCTTGTTCGTGTAGACCGCCTTGACCTTGACGTGCGACGCCTCGAGGTCGTACGAGCCGCAGACGATGTGGAAGAACCCGGCCGGGAACTTCGTCGGCTGCGCGGTCGCAGTCGAAGGCGCCGTGGTCGGCGATCACGTCGACCCGCAGACCGGTGATCTTGCCGTTCTTCGCGCACATCTCGCTGCGCATCACGTAGTCGCGGGCGAATCCCGTGGACATCAGGTTCTCGGAGCGGTTCTCCACCCACTTGACCGGTACGCCGGCCACGATCGAACCGGCGATCGCGCACACGTAGCCCGGATAGACCGGAACCTTGTTGCCGAAGCCGCCGCCGATGTCCGAGCAGCGGATCCGGATCATGTGCTCTGCGAGCCCCGCGACGTGCGCGTACACCGTGCGGTGAGCGTGCGGCGCCTGGTTGCCGTTGTAGATGTCGAGCTGGCCGGTCTCCGGATTGAAGTCGGCGATGATGCCGCACGTCTCGAGCGGCGCCGGATGACAGCGGGGATAGATGATGTCGCGCGACACGACGGTGTCGGCCTCGGCGAACGCACGGTCCGTCGCCGCCTGATCGCCGGCCTCCCAGGTCGGGCTCGCGAGGTTGTCGCGCTGCCCCGCCTTGTCGTCCCGGATCAGGGGGGCGTCGGGGTCCAGCGCCTTACGGGCGTTGACGATCGCCGGCAACGGCTCGTACTCGACGTCGATCAGCTGCAGCGCGTCGTTCGCCGAGTACTCGTCGGTCGCGATCACGAATGCGACCTCCTGCCCCTGGAAACGGACCTTGTCGCCGGCGAGCACGGCCTGCGTGTCGTAGGAGATCGTCGGCATCCACGCCAGCCCGAGCGTCTCGAGGTCCTTGGCGGTGACGACCGCGGCGACGTTGGGGTGCGCGAGCGCCCGGGAGGTGTCGATCGAGACGATGCGCGCGTGCGCGTACGGGCTGCGCAGGATGGCCCCGTGGACCATGCCCGGCAGCCGGATGTCGTCGAGGTAGGTTCCCTGGCCGCGGATGAAGCGCGCGTCCTCCTTGCGCTTCAGACGACCGAACCCGATCGGGCGCTCGGTCGTGGCGCTGGGCAGGTTCTCGACGGTGGCCATGCTCAGACCTCCTGTTTCGCGGCGGCTTCGTACTCGGCGGCCCAGCGCACGGCACTGACGATGTTCTTGTACCCCGTACAGCGGCAGATCGCTCCTGAAATTGCTGTACGGATCTCCTCGTCGGTCGGATTCGGGTTCTCGTCCAGCAGGGCGCGAGCGGTCATCAACATCCCCGGTGTGCAGAATCCACACTGGAGAGCGTGCCGCTCGTGGAAGCCCATCTGAACCGGGTCGAGCCGGCCGTCGACCTCGAGCGACTCGACAGTGCGGATCTCGTGGCCCTCGCACATCACGGCCAGGATCGTGCAGGACTTGACCGGCTCGCCGTCCATCAGCACCACGCAGGCACCGCAGTTGGAGGTATCGCAACCCCAATGGGTGCCGGTCAGGCCGGGTGTCTCGCGGATGAAGTGGACGAGCAGCTGACGCGGTTCGATCTCGCGGGAGACCTGCTCGCCGTTGATCGGAATCGAGACGTTCATGATCAGGCCTCCTGGGGCAGCGCGCGTGCCGCGGCGCGGATCAGGGCGCGTGTCGTGAGGACGCCGGCGAGGTGGCGCTTGTAGTCGATCGGCCCTCGACCGTCCGCGCTCGGAGAACAGTCCGCCGAGGCGATCTCGCCCGCCTGTGCAAACAGCTCAGCGGACGGAACCTTGCCCCGCAGCAGCTCCTCGGCTCGCGTGAGATGGATCGTCGTGAGCCCGACCGCGCTGAGCGCGATGCCCGCATCGGCGATCTTGCCGCCGTCGAGCCAGAGGGCGGCCGACGCGGCGGCGATCGCCCAGTCGCCGGCGCGGCGCTCGACCTTCTCGTGCGCGCTGCCGCCGCCCGGACGGAGCGGGACTCGAACTTCGGTGAGCAGCTCGCCTTCGCCCACCGCGGTCCTGTACGGCCCAAGATGAAAGTCCTCCATCCCGACCACCCGCTCACCTCCGACGCCGCGGATCACGGCCTTCGCCTTGACCGCCGCGCAGACGGCCGAGAGATCCTCGGCCGCGTCCGCCTGGCACAGCGAGCCGCCGATCGTGCCGCGGTTGCGGACGACCGGATCGGCGATCACCCGCTCCGCGTCTCGAAACAGCGGCAGGCGCTCGGCGAGCAGCTCGGACTTCAACAGATCGACGTGGCGGGTCAGCGCCCCGATCAAGACCTCGTCGCCCTGCTCGCGGATGTAGGAGAGCTCCGTGAGATCGTTGATGTCGATCAGGTGCTCCGGGTTCGCAAGCCGGAGCTTCATCATCGGCAGCAGGCTGTGCCCGCCGGCAATGATGCGCGCCTCCGAGCCGAGCCTCTGAAGCGATGCGATCGCTCCGTCCACGCTCGTAGCACGCTCGTACGCAAACGCCGCAGGGGTCTGCACAGGAGCTCCTTCGTATCGGGAAGTGGATAGTTCTGCGCAGACAACCCGCAGGTAGCGGCAGCATACGACGGCCTGTGTGAAAGTCCAGTTACGCGGCCCGGGCCGCCGCACAGGGTTCCGGTCGGCGAATGCCGCAAGGGCACTGACACCGTTTCTTCTCCTACAGATCCCCCCGTGGTTGACGATCGCCCCGCACCGGAGCCGCTGCAGCCGGACGCCGTGACCGACTGGCTCGCAGCCCATCCTGCCTGGACAGGCGACGGGCACGCGCTCGCGCGACGCGCCGAGCTGCCGAGCTTCCGGGCCGCGGTCGACGCGTTCGTCGCGGTCGCGGTCGTGGCGGAGGAGCTCGACCACCACCCGGACGTCGACGTGCGCTGGAGAACCCTGCTCTTCCGGTTGTCGACGCACAGCGCCGGTGGACGCGTCACGGCACGCGACCTCGAGCTCGCCGAGCGGATCGACGCGATCCTCGCGGCTGCGTAGCGGTTAGCGCACGACGACGGCGCCGAGCGCCTCGTCGATCGCCGCCAGGACGGAGGCGTCGAGCCCGACGCCCACGGCGGCGACATTGTCGTCCAGCTGCTCGGGACGGGTCACCCCCACGATGGCCGAGGCGACGTTCGGCTCCCGTAGCACCCACGCCAGCGCCAGCCGGGCCATCGTGAGCCCGAGCCCGTCCGCGATCGGGCGCAATCGCTGCACCGCCTCCAGCACGTCGTGCGTGAGGAGCCGACCCATGGCCCAGTTCATCTTGTCCGAGGTGGCCCGCGTGTCCTCCGGGGGCCTCTGGCCGGGTGGGTACTTGCCGGTGAGCACGCCCTGGGCGAGCGGCGACCACACGATCTGCGAGATCCCGTTGGCGGCGCAGAGCGGGATCACCTCCGCCTCCGGCACGCGATGGAGCATCGAGTACTGCGGCTGGCTCGAGACGAACCGCTCCACACCGGGCAGGTCGAGTGCCGCCTGGATCTGCGGCGCCGTCCACTCGCTGAAGCCGAGATGGCGCGCCTTGCCAGCCCGCACGACCTCGGTGAGCGCCTCCATCGTCTCATCCAGCGGTGTGTCCGAGTCGTAGCGGTGACACTGGTAGAGGTCGACGTGATCCGTGCGCAGCCGCGCGAGAGAGGCGTCGATCTGCTTCAGCACCTGCTTCCGCGAGAGCCCACGGTCCTCGTCGGACATCGGGAAGTAGAGCTTCGTGGCCAGGACGTACGAGTCCCGCGGGCGCCCGGCGAGCGCCTCGCCGAGCACCTCCTCGGCGGCTCCGCGCCCGTAGACGTTCGCCGTGTCGACGAAGGTGACGCCGAGCGCGAAGGCGCGGTCGACGATCGCCAGCGTGCGCTGGCGGTCGATCCCGAGACCGAACGTGAGCCAGGAGCCGAGGCAGATCTCCGAGACCTCGAGGTCGCTCGAGCCGAGCTGGCGGTAGCGCATGACCAGTCTCTATCAGTCGTGCTGTCCGTCGTGCCGCGCCACCGGCTGGTGCCCGAGCTCGTCGAGCTCCTCGGCCTCGGGCTGCTCGTCCCAGCGGTCATACGGCTGCAGGAGCGGCAACACGAACCACCCGACCACGAACAGGGCCGCGACCCCGACCGCGAAGACCGCGGCGAGGGTCCCGGCGTAGAGCACGTCGACGACGACGAACACGGCCGCCGTGAGCGCCGCCGCGAGGCACGCCATGCCCGCGATCGCCAGCCGGTTGGAGATGCGGAGCATCCGGTCCTTGTTGCGCTCGCGCCAGCGCAGGCGGTGGTACGCGCTCGGCGCCATGAGCAGCGCAGTGGCCAGCACCGTGGCCGTCAGCGACGCGAGATACACCCCCGTCGCGAAATCGTCGACCGCGCCGAAGCCCGAGTTGAGCGGTGCGACGAGGAGGAACGCCAGCAGCACCTGCGCGCCGGGCAACGCCACGCGCAACTCGTTCAGGAGCTCGATCAGCTCCTGGTCGCGCTTCTCGCGCAGCGCCTTTCCCTGCTTCGTCTCGTGCGGCTCCACACGGGGACGGTACCCGTAGGATCGCGTCATGGAGACACGGGAGCTTGGCCGCAGCGGCGTTCGCGTCTCACGGGTGATCCTCGGGTGCGGCAACTTCGGCGGCATCGGCTCCTCACCCGCGTTCTTCGGCCAGGGCACGCCGCAGGAGACGGCGTTCGCGCTGATGGACACCGCCTGGGAGCTCGGGATCACGACGTTCGACACGGCCGACGCCTACGGCGGCGGCCGCAGTGAGACGTTCATCGGCGAGTGGCTGCGGACGAAGGGACGCGACGTGCGCGAGCGGATCGTCGTCGCCACGAAGACCTTCAACCCGATGGACGTCGGCGAGGACGGCGGGCTCGGGCGCGCCCGGATCCTGCGCCAGATCGACGCCAGCCTCATGCGGCTCGGCCTCGACCGCGTCCCGCTGTACCTCGCCCACGACTTCGATCCCGGCACGCCTCAGGAGGAGACGCTCGCGGCGTTCGACGCCGTCGTGCGCGCAGGCAAGGTCGGCGCCGTCGGCGCATCGAACTTCAGCGCCGAGCAGCTGGCCGAGGCACTGGAGCTGGCGGCACTCGAGCGGCTCCCCCGCTACGAGTGGGTACAGAACGCGTTCTCGCTGCTCGAGCAGGGCGATGCGCAGACCGTCTTCCCGCTCTGCCACGAGCACGGTCTGGGCTACACGCCGTTCAGCCCGCTCGCGGGAGGCTGGCTCACCGGCAAGTACCGGAGCGGCGAGGCTCCGCCTGAGGGCTCACGGATGACGCAGCGACCCGAGCCGTACGAGGACTACGTCACAGACCGCGTCTTCGCCGCCGTCGACGCCCTCGGCCGCCAGGCGGCGGAGCGCGGCGTCACGTCGGCCGGGCTCGCGCTCGCCTGGGCTCTCTCCGCGCCCGAGACGACCGCGGTCGTGGTGGGGCCGAATCGCGTGGAACATCTTGCGCCGGTGACCGAGGCGCTCGGACTCGAGCTCTCGGCGGCAGAGCGCGACGAGCTGGGAGGGCTGTTCCGGTGAGTCTGCTCGTTCTCTCCGAAGCCGACGTCCGCGCCGTGCTCGACATGGAATCGTGCATCGAGGCAATGGCCGACGTGCTCGCGGCGCTCGAGCGCGGCGAGGCGTCGATGCCGCTGCGCTTCATCGTCCGGCCGCCGGTGAGCCCGCCGGCCTTGGGGCTGATGCCCGCGCACCGCGGCGGTGCGGCGCCCGTGTTCTCCCTGAAGGAGATCGTCGTCGCACCCGCCAACCGCGAGCGCGGGCTCGACCCGCACCAGGGCGGTGTGCTTCTCCACGACGGCGAGACCGGCGAGCTGCGGGCGCTGCTGAACGCCTCGGCAATCACCGAGATCCGCACCGCCGCCGTGTCCGGTGTCGCCACCCGGCTGCTCGCACGGCCGGGGTCACGACACGTGGCGGTGCTCGGTGCCGGGATCCAGGCCCGGTCACATGTCCTCGCGATGCGCGCGGTGCTCGAGGAGCCCGAGATCCGGCTCTGGGGGCCCACACCCGAGCGCGCCGCAGCTCTCGCCGCGGAGCTCGATGTCGCCTTGGCGACATCGGTGGACGAGGCCGTCGGCGGGGCCGACGTGATCTGCACCACAACCGCCGCGCGGGAGCCCGTGCTCGCTCGGGGGCAGGTCGCCGCCGGTACGCACCTCAACGTGGTCGGCTCGAGCTTTCCAACCGCGCGTGAGGTCGACGGAGCGCTCGTGGCAGCGTCGAGCCTCTTCGTCGACCGACGCGAGTCGACGCTCGCCGAGGCGGGCGACTACCTCTTCGCAGTCGAGGAGACGGGCATCGGCCCCGAGCACATCCTCGCCGAGCTCGGCGAGCTCCTCGTCGGCTCGCATCCGGGTCGGCAGCAGGCCGACGAGATCACGTTGTTCAAGTCGCTGGGCCTGGCCGTCGAGGACCTCGCTGCTGCCGAGCTGTCCGTCGCCCGCGCCCGCGAACGAGGCCTCGGCACCGAGGTCGACTTCTGATCGCGCTCGAGTTGATCGAGCGCGCCCGCGAGACCGTTGCCGATCTCGTCGTGCGCACCCCCCTCGTGCGGTTACCTGTCGAGACCGAGGCCGAGATCTGGCTCAAGCTCGAGTGCTTGCAGCCGATCGGCTCCTTCAAGCTGCGCGGCGCGGGCAACGCGATCCGTCGCGCCCCGGCTGAGCGCCTGGAGCGCGGCGTGTGGACCACGAGTGCGGGGAACATGGCGCAGGGCGTCGCGTGGGTGGCGCGCGAGCTCGGAGTTCCCGCCGCCGTCGTCGCCCCGGACCACGCGCCGCGGGCCAAGCTCGATGCGATCGACCGGCTCGGTGCGCGCGTCGAGCTCGTCTCGTTCGAGACCTGGTGGCAGACGATGGAGGAGGGCTCCTACCCCGGCCTCGAGGGCCTGTTCGTGCACCCGGTGCTCGACGACGACGTGATCGCCGGCAACGGCACCATCGGCCTCGAGCTCGCTGAGGATCTCGACGACATCGACGTCGTGCTGGTGCCCTGGGGCGGGGGCGGGCTGACGACGGGCATCGCGAGCGCGCTCGCGCACGTGTCGCCCGGAACGCGGGTGATCGCCTGTGAGCCCGAGACGGCCGCGCCGCTCGCCGCCGCTTTCGTCGATGGTCGACCATCGAACTTCGACTATCGACCGTCGTTTGTCGACGGCGCCGGCGGGAAGGCCGTTCTGCCCGCGATGTGGGAGCGGGCACGACCGCTTCTGTCCGGCGCCGTCGCCGTGCCGCTCGACGACGTGGCCGCCGCAATCCGGCTCCTCGCCGAGCGCGCGCACGTCGTGGCCGAAGGCGCCGGCGCACTTGCTGTGGCCACAGCGCTCGCGGGCGGCGGCGGCACGGGACGGGTCGTCTGCATCGTGTCCGGCGGCAACATCGACCCCGCCCGGCTGGCCGCTGTGCTGGAGGGCCTTACGCCGGACTGATGCGCGCGATCGGCCTCACGCAACTGCGTCGCCTCGTCATCGGGGCGCAGGGGTTCGCCTCACGGTCGCGGCGCGCCTCGACGTCTGAGGTGGAGGCGGCGATCGGGCGCCTCTCCGCAGTGCAGCTCGACTCGATCTCGACGGTCGAGCGGAGTCATCGGATCACGCTCGCCGCGCGTGTCGGCACGTACGACGAGGGAGCGGTGACCCGCCTGCTTCGCTCCGGTCGGGTCGTCGAGTACTGGGCGCACGAGGCCTGCCTCCTCCCCGCCGCCGACTGGCCGCTCCTGCGCTGGCGGATGGAGCGGTTTCGCGTCCATCCGTGGCGCGGCGACGTGCTGGGCCGCAATCCAGGGCTGGCCGAGCAGGTGCTGCGTGAGATCGCCGAGCGTGGCCCGCTCGGCTCGCGGGACTTCGACGGGCGCGGCGGCGGGGGCATGTGGAACTGGAAACCGGCGAAGGAGATGCTGGAGGCGCTCTTCTCGGCCGGCGAGCTCGTGATCGCGGGCCGGGTGAACGGCTTTCAGCGCGCCTATGACCTGCCCGAGCGTGTCCTTCCTCCCGAGGTCCTGGGCGCTGCCGCTCCGTCCGAGGCAGAGGCGGTCGGTGAGCTCGTCGTGCGCGCCGTCGCGGCGCGCGGCGCGCTCACGGAAGCGGGCGTAGCGGAGCACTGGCGCCTGCGCGGTGGGACGACGCGCATCCGGCCGGTGCTCGACGGGCTGCTCGCCGACGGCAGGCTGGAGCGGGTCCGCGTCGAGGACGGCGGTGCCGACGTCCTCGTGCTTCCCGGGACCGACCTCGAGGCAGCGGCGCCGTCAGCCGCAGCGCTCCTCTCGCCGTTCGACAACCTTCTCTGGGACCGGCCTTTCGCCCGCCGCGCGCTCGGATTCGATCATCTGATCGAGGTCTACAAACCGCAGCCGCAGCGGGTCTACGGCTACTACGTCCTGCCGTTCGTGTGGCGCGATCGGATCGTCGGTCGCGCAGACCTGAAGTCGGATCGGGCCGCCGACGAGCTCGTCCTGCGGGCGTTTCACCGGGAGCACGGGGTGAGAGCCTCCGCAGCGCTCGACGACGCGCTCGACCGCGCTCTCGACCGTCTCCGCCGCGCCGCAGGTCTGGCGAGCGTTCGCCGGTAGCGCCGCAGACGTGGCCCTGTCGGTTCCGGCTGGGGCCCCAGGCAACTCGGTTGCCGGGGGCTGTCCCCTCAACCGGACCTGCGGCCACGGGCCCCGAACGGCCAGGGCTAGGATGGCCGCGATGGAGTTCGAGACGCGCGCGATCCACGCCGGGCAGGAGCCCGACCCCGCCACGGGTGCGGTGACGACGCCGATCTACCAGACGTCGACGTTCGCGCAGGAAGCGGTGGGCGTGCACAAGGGCTACGACTACGCCCGGGTCGCCAACCCCACGCGGACGGCGCTGGAGCAGTGTCTCGCGTCGCTCGAGAATGCGGTGCACGGTCACGCGTTCGCGTCGGGGCTCGGCGCGGCCACGACGATCATGCACCTGCTCGACCCCGGCGCTCACGTCGTCTGCGTGAACGACGTCTACGGCGGCATGTATCGCATGTTCTCGCAGGTGTACGAGCCGAAGGGCTTCTCGTTCGCGTACCACTCGCCGGAAGAGCTCTCGACGCGGCCGCGGGAGCACATCGACGAGCGCACGCGCCTCGTCTGGATCGAGACGCCCACCAACCCTCTCCTCAATGTCGTCGACATCGCCGTGGTCGCCGAGGCGGCGCATGCCGTGGGAGCGGTCGTCGTCGTCGACAACACCTTCGCGACGCCATATCTCCAGCAGCCGCTCGAGCTCGGCGCCGACATCTCCGTGCACTCGACGACGAAGTATCTCGGTGGCCACTCCGACGTCGTGGGGGGATTCGCCGCGACCAACGACCCCACGATCTCCGAGCGGCTGCGCTTTCTGCAGAAGTCGCTCGGCGCGGTGCCGGGGCCCTTCGACTCCTGGCTCGTCCTGCGGGGCGTGAAGACGCTCGCGGTGCGCATGGACCGCCACTGCGCCAACGCCGCGGCGGTCGCGGCGTTCCTCGGGCGAGCACCCCCGTGTCACGTCTGTCCTCTACCCCGGCCTGCCCGACCACCCGAGCCACGAGCTCGCTGCCCGCCAGATGCGCGACTTCGGCGGCATGCTCTCGTTCACGCTCGAGACGGAGGAGGAGGCAGTCGACCTCGTCGCCCGCACGAAGGTCTGGACGCTGGCGGAGAGCCTCGGCGGCGTCGAGAGCCTGATCGAGCACCCCTACCGCATGACCCATGCCTCGACCGCGACCGCGCCGTTCGCAGCGCCGCGCGACCTTGTGCGCCTCTCGGTCGGGATCGAGGCGGTGGAGGACCTCGTCGCCGACCTCGCGGAGGCGCTCGCCGCCATACCCGCGCGTGCGTGAGCGTCGTCCTCGCGATCGTGCGCCGTGGGCCGGCGTGGCGGGACGGCGTCGTTCCGTGCGACCAACCCGCTGAGGCACGGCCGTGGCAGCGCTGAAAGCCGGGCCGCTCGACTTGCGTCAGGGGGGGCACGAGCGCGTGATCGGCTCGTACCTCCTCGAGACCGACCACGGCCTGGCGCTGTTCGACTGCGGCCCGACGAGCTGTCTGCCGGCGCTGAGAGAGCGGCTCGCGACAACAGGCGTCGAGGTGAGCGATCTCCGCCACCTCCTCCTCTCGCATATCCACCTCGACCACGCCGGCGCAGCCGGAGCGCTCGTTCGGGAGCAGCCGGAGCTCGAGGTGCACGTCTCCGAGCTCGGGGCGCCGCACCTGATCGACCCCGCACGGCTGGAGGCGAGCGCGCGCCGTCTCTACGGCGACGCGTTCGACGCGCTGTGGGGTGAGCTCGTGCCGGTGCCCGAACGCAACGTGCGGGTCGTCGGCGACGACGTGCTCGGGCTCGCGTGCTTCCCCACACCGGGCCACGCACGCAATCACGTCTCGTTCCTCGACGAGGAAGGCATCCTGTATGCAGGCGACGCGGCGGGCGTGCGGCTGGCCCCCGCCCGGTTCGTCTTTCCGCCGCTGCCGCCGCCCGAGGTCGACCTCGAAGCGTGGGAACGCACGATCGCCGAGATGGAGCGGCGAACGCCTGCCCGGCTGGCGCTCGTGCACTTCGGCCTCTTCGACGACGTGGCCGGGCATCTCGAGCGGCTGCGCGAGACCATGCGGCGCTGGGCGGACTGGGTCGGCCACGGAATGGACGAGCCCACCTTCTCCGCTGCAGCACGCGCCGACCTCGCACACTCCGATCCGACGGAGGCCGACGCCTACGCGCGTGCCGCCCCTTTCTGGCACTGCCACGCGGGGCTGGAGCGCTACTGGCGCAAGCGCGCCGAGGCGGAAGCCCGCACATGACGCGCGAGGAGCGGGTCGCGGTCGACGCGTACCGCGCGCTCTACCCCGACGCGGTGGAGGTCGGCGGAGCGGTCGTGATGCGGGCGCCGGTCGCCGTGGAGTCGCCGATGCTGAATCGCATCGTCGGGCTCGGAGTCGACCGGTCGGCGACCGAGGTGGACGTCGACGATGCACTGGCGAGCATGGGCGACGACGTGACCTGCTACGTCGCCGTCGCCCCGGATGCGCGCCCCGCGGAGCTTCCGACATGGCTCGCTGCCCGCGGTCTCGAGCCAGGCTGGGGCTGGATGTTCTTTCGCCGACCGGTCGGCCAGCCCGCGCCGGTGGCGACGAGTCTTCGACTCGTCCAGGTGGTGACGCCCGACGAGGCCGATGCGTTCGGCGACGTGGTGTCCGTGGGCTACGGCCTCCCGGCGGCGACGAAGCCCTGGGTGGCAAGCGCGCCGGATCGCGGGTGGACCTGCTGGCTCGCGCTCGACGGCGACGAGCCCGCCGCCGCGGCGGCGCTGTACGTGCTCGACGGCGCCGGATATCTCGGCTTCGCCGCGACGCTGCCGGAGCACCGTCGCCAGGGAGCCCAGGGCGGGCTGCTCGCGGTACGGATCGAGCAGGCCCGAGAGCTGGGTTGCGACATCCTGGTGACGGAGACCGGCGAGCTCCGCGAGGGCCTACCGAGCAACTCGTACCGCAACATCCTGCGGGCCGGGTTCGAGGAGCTCGCGGTGACCGCGAACTGGCTGCGACCCGCGCGCCCCGCCTGACGCCGAACCGCGGCAGGGCTAGCTCGTTCTCCGCTACGCAGCGCCGTCGACGGCGTGCGCGCGCAGATCGGCGAGCGAGGCGAACTCGACTGCGGAGGCGTGTGTGGAAGCCAGCACGACGGGGGGAGCGGCACCAGCCTCGAGCGCCTCGGCCCAGCGGGAGGCACACAGGCACCACCGGTCACCGGGCACGAGCCCGGGAAAGCCCCACTCCGGCTGGGGGGTGGAGAGGTCATTGCCGACCGAGGCCGAGAAGGCGAGGAAGTCCTCGGTCAACTCCGCGCACACGACGTGGACGCCCACGTCGGCTGCGCCCGTGCGGCAGAAGCCGTCGCGATAGAACCCGGTCACCGGGTCGAAGCAACACGGCTCCAGCTCACCGCCGAGCACATTGCGCCCACCGGGGTCGTCCACGGCGCCAGACTACCTCGGCCGCTCGTCACCGGTCCCAGACGACGCGCCAGACTCGTTCGCCCTCGGCCAAGTCCTCGGTGGGCCGAAGTTCGGCCCGCGCAGCCACCACCTCCGAGGCGCGATGTCCGGGATGGATGTGCGCGACGACCTCGTCCACGCTGCGCTTCCTCAGGCAGTCCACGAGGGCGCGAGCCGCCTCCGTTGCGAATCCGCGGTTCTGCCAATCAACACCGACGACCCAGGCAACCCAGGCCCTCGCCCGGCCTTCGCGGACGGCGATGGTGGCCTGGATGCCCACCGGCCGCGAGTCGGCGCGGAGGCGAGCGACCCAGTTGAGCCACACCTCGGCGGGATAGGAGGCGCCTGCGACGAGCCGCGCGTAGCGCTGGCGCAACTCGGGGAGAGTCGCCGGCCGGCCCCCGTGAACTCGTGCAGCCGCTCGTCGTCGAGCAGCGCGACCAGTTCGTCCGCGACGTCGATGCGCAGTGGTTCGAGCCGGAGGCGCTTCGTCGTGATCGTTGCGTACGCCGGGGCTCCTCATGCGAACCCGGTGACGAGCCAGCGGCGGCGCCGGAACCGCAACCCCATCGTCACGAGCCGCACCCCGATCAGCACCACGAGCGCCGCCCAGACGCCCTGCACGCCCCAGTCTTCCAACAGCGTGAGCGCCAGCACCGCGGCGCAGCAGGCGAACGCCACCACCATCGAGGCGGCGATGAACGGCCCGTCGCTCGCGCCGATCAGGATCCCGTCGAGCGCGAACACGGCCCCGTTGAGCGGCTGCATGAGCGCGAAGAGCGGCCACAGGAGCGCGCATTGCGCGAGCACCTCGGCGTCGGTGGTGAAGATGCGCGGGATCGCGTCCTGCAGAAGCAGCAGGAGAACCGCGAACGCCGTCCCCGTCGCCACGGAGAGTCCGATCATGCGGACGCTGGCGTCGTAGGCGCGGTCCGGTCGGCCGGCCCCGAGCTCGCGCCCGACGATGATCTGCCCGGCGATCGCGATCGCGTCGAGCACGAGCGCGAGGAAGATCCAGAGCTGGAAGGCGATCTGGTACGCGGCGAGCGGCGCGTCCCCGAAGCGCGCCACGACGGCGCCCGCGAGCAGGAAGGCGCACATCAGCGCCACGGTGCGCGCGAAGATGAACTTGCCGAGCGAGAGCAGCCGCCGCGCGAGCGCAGGACGCGGCGCCGCGTTGCGACGCCCGACGCGCCGCAGGATCGCCCACGCCATCGCCGAGGCCCATCCCGGTCTGCGCGATCGCCGTCCCCCACGCCGAGCCCTCGATCCCCCAGTCGAAGCCGTAGACGAACAGCACCTCGAGCACGACGTTGACGACGTTGCCGGCGATCACGATCACGAGCGGCGGTGCGCAGGTCGGCGACGCCGCGCAGGAAGCCCTGGCCGCCGATCGCCAGGAACGCCGAGGGGATGCCGAGCGCCACGATGCGCAGGTACGTGACCGCATACTCGGCCGTCTGCCCCTCGGCACCGATCAGCGAGACGATCGGCGCTGCGAGCCCTGCGACCAGGACTGCGAGCACGATCCCGAAGGCGAGCGACAGCCAGAGTGCCTGGGCGCCCAGCTGTGCGCGCCGTCGTCGTCCTCCCCCGCGCCGGTTGCACGGGCCACCTGGGCGGTCGTCCCGTACTGGAGGAAGTTGAACATGGCGAGTACGGAGAGCGCGGTCGCGGCCACGCCGAGGGCGGCGAGCTGCGACCGCCCGAGGTGCCCCACGATCGCGGTGTCGACGAGGATGTAGAGCGGCTCGGCAGCCAGGGCTCCCAGGGCCGGGAGGGCCAGCCGGAAGATCTCCCGGTCGTACCGTGAGCGCAGCTGCATGCGGGTTAGGCTAAGGATCGATTTTGCGCGGCGCTCGCGACCTTCCCGGCCGCGAAGCGGCCGGTTTCAGGGGTGTCCGCGCCACTCGGGATCCGCGCCAACGGAGCCCGAGTCCTGCGCCTAACGGAGAGGCGGCTCGACACGAGCCTCCCGGCCGCGAAGCGGCCGGCTTCAGGGATGTCCGCGCCACTCGGGATCCGCGCCAACGGAGCCCGAGTCCTGCGCCCAACGGAGAGGCGGCTCGACACGAGCCTCCCGGCTTCAAGAATGTCCGCGGCACTCGGGATCCGCGGGAGCGGAGCCCGAGTCCTGCGCCTAATTGACGGCCTCGCTGCGGCGCACCACGCGCGCCCCGCTCGACTGCTGCAGCGCCTTGACCACGATCTCGTCGAGGTTCACGTGCAACGGTCGCGTGAGGGCGAACATCACGCAGTCCGCCACCTCGTCGGGCGTGACGGGATCGACCCCCTCGTAGACCGAGTCCGCCTTCGCCTCGTCGCCGCGGAACCGGACGACCGAGAACTCGGTCTCCACGAGGCCCGCGTCGACGGTCGTGATGCGGATCGGCCGTCCGAGCAGGTCCTCGCGCAGCGCGTAGACGAACCCTCGCAGGGCGAACTTGGACGTCGACGTACGACGCTCCGTTCGGGTAGGCCTGACGGCCGGCGATCGAGCCCATGAAGACGATGTGGCCCGCGTCCCGGATGTGCGGGAGACAGAGGCGCGTCATGCGCAGGACGCCGTCGACGTTGGTGTGCAGGACGGCGCCTCGTCCTCTGCCGTCGACTCCGTGAACGGGTCGCGGCCGAGCGCGAGGCCGGCGTTGTTGAAGAGGATGTCGACGCCGCCGAGCTCCGCCACCGCAGCTTCCACGAACGAGCGTGCGCTCGCCTCGTCGGTGACGTCGAGTGGCAGCGCCACGTCGGCCTCGACGCGCTCCACGCGGCGAGCGCCTCCGACCACGCGCACGCCGGCGTCGCGCAGCTTGCCGCGCCGTCGAGGCGCCGATGCCGGAGGAGGCACCCGTGACGATCGCCGTCTTGCCGGCCAGCTCCACGGGAATGAGCCTACCGCGGCACGGGCCGTAAGGCTCCTATCACTCGGACGGGGGATTCGCGGCCTCCGAGGCGGCAAGAGAATCGAAGGAGATGACTGCAGACACCCGCACCGCCACGTCCGAGGTCGTCTCCGACGACCCCCTCTCTCGCCTCGCCGACGCGATCCGCGAGACGCTCCCGGGCGATCCCGGCGAGGCCCTGCTGGCCCGCGTCGCGGAGATCATCGCCGAGCCACTCTCGGACGAGCTCGAGGAGCTAGCGCTCGAGAACGCCCGCCTGCACGAGGAGCTCGCCCAGACCGCCGCCACCGATCAGCTCACGGGGCTCCGCAACCGGCGCCGCTTCTTCGAGGACCTGCGCCGAGAATTCGCCTCGGCCCGCCGTTACGGCACGCCGCTCTCACTGGTCGTGCTCGCGGTGGACGACTTGAAGGACGTCAACGCCGAGCAGGGGCTCGCAGCAGGCGACGAGTTGATGCGGACGCTCGCCGAAACCCTGCTGACCCAGCTGCGCGTCACGGACATCTCGGCGCGCATCGGGGACGCCGATCTCGCCGTGATCCTCCCTCAGACCCCGGTGGAAGGCGCACGCCGCGTCGCGGAGCGACTCGGCGTCGCCCTGCCCGCTTCCGTCTCGGCCGGAGCTGCAGGGCTCAGCGCAGAGGTCACGTCGGCCGCGGAGCTAGTCGAGCGCGCCGGCCGCGACCTGGACTCTCACCGCTAGCGCGCAAGCCCGGCGACGGTCTACTCGACCGACGCCACGACGACGCGGTCGATCGTCACGGGCTGCACAGGCCGGTCGCGTGCATCGCGCTCGACCGCGGAGATGCGGTCGACGACGTCCTGACCCGCGAGGACCCGGCCGAAGACCGTGTGGCGGCCGTCGAGCCACGAGCACTCCTCGGCGGTGACGATGAAGAACTGGGAGCCGTTCGTGTTCGGACCGGCATTCGCCATCGCGAGGGCGCCGCGATCGACCTTGTGCGCGTTGATCTCGTCCTCGAACTGGTAGCCCGGGCCTCCCGTGCCGTCACCCTTGGGGCACCCGGCCTGCACCATGAAGTCGGGGATCACGCGATGGAAGGTGATGCCGTCGTAGAAGCCGTCGCCGGCGAGCTTGGTGAAGTTGTCGACCGTTCTCGGAGCGTCGTCGGGGTACAGCTCGACCTCGACCGGCCCCTCGCTGGTGTGGAGAGTTGCCTGCGTCATGCCGATGACGCTAGCAGTGACTTCGACGCCTCAGACGACCACCCCGGCACTTAACATCCCGCCAACAACTGCTCTGACATGCCATGCGTAG
Source organism: uncultured Actinomycetes bacterium (assembly GCA_963708005.1). Taxonomy (GTDB): domain Bacteria; phylum Actinomycetota; class Thermoleophilia; order Gaiellales; family Gaiellaceae; genus Gaiella. The sequence goes on from CAVPRY010000006.1 coordinate 257,105, forward strand.
ACTGAGACACCATGGCGACCGCTGAAGCCCCGATCGGCGCACTGCCGCAGGGTGAAGCCTCCCAGGAGCTGGCGCGCAGCTGGCGTCGGCTGACGCGCTCCGCGACCATCGTCGCCGTCCTCACGAGCCCCGCGCTCTACATCTTCCTCAAGCAGCAGAACGGCTGGAATTGGTGGGAGACGGCGCTCGCCACGTTCGGCATCCTCGTCGTCTTCCGCGGCTTCGTCGACCTGCTCTTCCACCGCATGATCCCGTGGCCGAGCCTGTTCGGGCTCGAGAGCCAGCGACTGCGCGAGGAGGACGTGGTGAGCCATCGCCGCGCGTGGTTCTGGCGGTTCTGGTTCAAGATCGCCGTCCTCTTCATCGTCATCGTCACGACCATCTGGATCTTCCAGGGCGGGACCTGGTGGGGCGCCGCGGGCTCGATCTTCTCGGGCCTCGGCAACATCCTCAGCTCCCCACAGCTCTGGCTACAGGTCGTCTTCGTCTTCTTCCTCTTCATCGCCAACTTCGGCATCCTCTTCGGCCCGCTGCTCGCCATGAACCTCAGCCAGGTGCGCGGTTTCGAGCCGGGCGACGCCGAGTGGGGCGTGAAGCTCGAGGACGTGCGCGGCCAGCTCGAGGCGAAAGAAGAGGTACGCCGCGTCGTCTCCATCTGGCAGTCGGGCGAGCAGTTCGAGCGCGCAGGCGGCAAGCGCGAGCGGGGTCTGCTCTTCTTCGGCCCCCCCGGTACCGGTAAGACGATGCTGGCGAAGGCGATCGCCACCGGGTTCAACTCGCCGTTCGTCTCCATTCCGGGCTCGGGCTTTGCCGCGACGTTCATCGGCATCGACGCCATCGTCGTCCGCTACGTGGCGTGGAAGGCGAAGCGCATGGCCCGCAAGTGGGGTGGTCAGTGCATCGTCTTCATCGACGAGATCGACGCCGTCGGCATGCGAAGGCAGGCGCTCGGTGGGGGCGACGTCGGCGGGGCGACCACAGCGGCGCCGCTGATGTCCCTGGACCCCGACGCCGACCTGTTCTTCGGCCCGTGGGGCGCACGCAACCCCTCCGGCGACGTGATCCGCGAGACGCAGGCCTGGCAGGACCGCCTCTTCGAGGCACGGGCGCCGCAGTCGATCGGGATCAACGGCTTCCAGGCGAGCATGATGCGGCTCTACAACTTCATGTTCCCGGGCGGTATGGGAGGCGGCATGGGCGGCATGGCGCTCAACCAGCTGCTCGTGGTGATGGACGGCATCGACAACCCGCCGTTCATGCGGCGCGTGATCACCAACCGGACGAACACGTTGCTCGACGCGATCTACATCGTCCCGCGACGCGTCAAGAACCGCTCGCTCCGGATGCCGGCGCCGCGTCCGCGCAAGGAGCAGATCTACTTCATCGGCGCCACGAACGTGCCCATCGACCGGCTCGATCCGGCTCTGATCCGGCCTGGGCGCATGGGCCGGCACGTCTGGTTCCGAACGCCGACGAAGCAGGACCGGCTCGACATCCTCGACCTCTACATCGGCAAGGTGGCGCACGACGCCGCGCTCGACACGCCCAAGAAGCGCGACGAGATCGCCCGCATCACCGGTGGCTACTCGCCCGCGATGATCGAGCAGGTCACGTCGATGGCGTTGACGAAGGCACATCACTCCGGTCGCGAGGAGTTCGTCTGGGAGGATCTCGTCGAATCGCTCACCACGCTCGAGTCGGGCAGCGCAGTCGGCATCGAGAAGGTCCAGAAGGAGCTCTACTCGGTCGCCGTCCACGAAGCCGGCCACGCGATCGCGGGTCATGTCTACCTGCCGGACCACGAGTCCACCCGCCTCTCGGTGCGCATGCGCGGCAACTCGCACGGGCATCATCAGGCACGCTCGAAGGACGAGCGCTTCATCCGCTTCCAGAGCGAGCAGTTCGCAGACATCGTCTGGGGGCTCGGCGCCATGGCCGCGGAGCGCGTCTTCTTCGGCGAGAACACCCAGGGGGTCGGAGGCGACGTCTACTCGGCGACGTACGACGCGGCGCAGATGGTGGGCGGCTGGGCGATGGGCCCGGAGCCGTTCGAGGTGACGCCGCTCGAGGGGGAGACGGAGGAGCAGGCGCGGCAGCGTGTGCTCGAGCGCTTCGAGGCGATCGGCCTGCAGATCATGAATCGCATGGGCGGCGGCCCGATGGCCCAGGATCCGGTTTCGAGCGCCCTTTCCGATCCCACGAAGCGGCGCTCCGGAGCGCAGATCCTGGGTCAGGCGTACGTTGCGGCGCACAACCTCGCCACGCACAACCGGCAGGCCATCGAGTGGGTCGCCCAGGCCGTCGCGGACAAGAAGGAGATCTTCGGTGACGATCTCGTGAGCCTGCTCGAGGCGCAGCAGATCACGATTCCCACGGTCGACTACAACGACGAGGCATCGTGGCCGGCGCCGTTCTTCTCCGCCTCGCGGCCGCAACGCCCCGCGATCGAGGCACCGACGAACGGGCGACCCGTCACGTGAGCGAGAACGTGCTCGAGCCGCCGGTCAACCCTTCTCTACCGGCAGCCCAGACAGAGGAGCAGCCGCTGGTAGCGCACGCGCCCAGCCGCCAGGACGAAGCGCGCCGGAAGGGCTATCGCTCCCGCTTCGTCTGGATCTACGTCGTGCTCGGCGTGCTGACAGGAGTTGGCATCGCTGCCTTCGTCGTCCTGCTCGCGAAGCCGGACGCAGCGCCGGCCGCGAAGTGGTCGGTATGGGCGCCGACCGGCAGCGACGACGCCAAGGTTCGCCAGGTTGCTGCCCACGTGGCCAACCGGTATCGGCTGAAGAACGGCCAGCAGCTCGTGACCGCGCTCGTGGGTCCCCCGCGGGTCTCCGGCGGCGCCGAGACGGGCGAGCTTCCCGTCCGCGCCATCGCCATCCGCCCCGACACCTCGACCGGCAAGGCCGAGGACAACGACATCCAGATCGTCGACACCGGCAGCAGCCTCCTCTACATCCTGTGCGGCCTGGGCCAGAACTGCTCCATCCCGACGGGCAAGGCGTCGGAGGAGCGCCACGCGCTGCTGCGGCGCCAGGCGCTCGAGCTCTCCCTCCTGACGTTCAAGTACCGGCCAGATATCGACTCCGTCACCGTCTTCCTCCCGCCGCGACCCGACGGCCAGGCTCCGCCGACCGCGGTCTTCCTCAAGCGGGGCGACGTGAAGGACGAGCTCTCGCGCCCGCTCAACAAGACCTTGAACCCGGTCACGCCCAGGATCGGCGAGATGAAGGGCGCCGACCTCGCCAACGTCAACCGCCTGACGCGGCCGAACGTGTACCAGTACGAGTACCAGCTGGCGCAGGACGGGAGCGCGATCCTCGTGCTCGATCCGGTGCCGCTCGGCGCCTGACCGCCGCCGCGCTCCCCCCGCGCCGGCCTTCCAGGTACCAGACTATTGCTCGAGGTGAGACGCCGTCCTGTTGTCGACCCGCGGCTCGCCCGCGCGAAGTCCCGCCTCGACCGGCTCGACTGGTATCCACGACCCGTAGACCTGAAGCGGGTGCACCTCGTGACTGCGCCCTGGTTCTTCCGCCTGCCGTTCCTGCGGCGCTACGACGGCTACTGCCTGATCCGTACGATCCTGCTCCGGAGCCCGCACGCGTCGGACGACCTCGTCACGCACGAGCTCTGCCACGTATGGCAGATGCAGCACCACCCGATCCGTTTCGCGGTCACGTGGGCGCTCTCGAGCTACGCGGAGAACCCGTACGAACGCCAGGCGCGCGCCGCGGTAGCGGCGACGCGCTGACGAGGGCAGTGGCCGGACGCTAGGTCGGTGACGGGCGATCCGTCACGCAACTCCCGACGTATGTTCGATCATCCCGTGATACTTGCCGGTCTCTCCGTTTCCGATCGCCTCACGCTCGAGCTCGCGCGTCGACTCCGGGACGCCGGCATCGATTCGACGGCCGCCACGCTCGAGGAGGCCTGCCGTCGCGAACAGTCCAGGGTCGGACTCACGATCCCCGACAGCGAAGCCATCTTGCGTGTGCTCGAGGAGTGCCCCGAGGTGTTCGGCGAGTTGCGCGGCGTGCTCAGGCGAGAGCATCTCTGGCGCCAAGCGCAGAGGGTCGTCTGAGCCGGTCACGCCGCCCTCGGCGAAGAGGCTCGTGCCCGTAGAGTGGAGAGCATGCAGAGACCACCGGACCCGGCGGAGCTTCCGTCGGAGCTGTTCTCTTTCCGCCTCTACGCCGCGAAAGGCGGCGAGATCGCGACGTACACGACTTCTAGCCCGGAAGCATTGACCTTGTGTCCCAATCCCGCGCTCGGGCTAGCGGCGCCGGGACCGCGGCAGCGAGGAGGGACAAGCGGGCCGCGGCGCCCGGCGGTCGCCTGGTCGGGTTCCACGCTCGGGAGCGGGCTCCTGCGTTGCCGACGCGACGAACGTCAGCGGTGAGCAGCCGCCGGTCAAGCCCACACCGACTCGCTGCGCCTTGAGGGAACCGACTTTGGAAGCGGCGGGGAGCGTCGGGGGAGGGGTGCTCCCCGCCGCGCTGGAGCCGCAGACGCCGAGCCTAACGTCGTGCCAACTGACAAGACCAGGCCGCCCGTGTCTCTCGGACAGAAAGAAACAACGCAATTTGCGCCCGATCCCGAAGTCGATTCCCCTGAAAGCGCGTTGAGTTGGGCCGAATCGCGCGTAATCGTCAGTCCACGCGTGGGGCCGGTGGCGGGGCCGTGGAAGGGGGAGATCCCGGCGGCCGACACCGGCCACCACCGCATCAGGCGCGGTCGAGCGATGTTCGACCGGTCCCGCTCGTCGCCACTGCGGGGCCGAGGATCCGATCACGTTCACACACACCTTCCAGCTCGTCCGTCCAGGGCGCCCGCGGCCTGCCCGCCTTCATCGCTCGTGTCGATGCAGGGAATGCGCGCCGCCTCCCGGCTCGTAGTCCAGAGCGTTTGCGCCAAGCGTTCAGTTTGAATCTGCGTGCGGCGGCGGAGGCTGGTGTACGCCGTGAGCCGTCAGCCAGTCCTCGATCTTGCTGTACAGCCTTGTGTACTCGGGCAGCGTGATCGTCCCGACCAGAAGCGCCCTGTCGAGACGCCGGAAGGCGGAGTCCAGGTCATCCGAGAAGCCCTGATAGGTCTTGGGCACGACTCCACACTACTCCCTGGGACGCCCTTTGTAACGAGCCGCACACGCGACGTACCCCGGAGGCTGCGCGGGCGAGCGCAGAGTCGGTAGCCGTCACCAGGCTAGTAGCGCGCTGCGAGCTCCTGGACGTCGAGTGCGATCTCCCGCACGGCCCTCTCGAGCGCCTCGGTCCGTGCGACGAGTTCTTGAATCGCGAGCGTGGTCGAGGTGGTCGACAACAGCGGCTCCTTACGGGCGTCAACCAGCAGGTTCACCCGCTCGACCAAGGTGTCGGTCAAAGTTTCCACGGTGGCCCCTTCTCTCTGTGGCAGCTGGCGCTGACCCTGCAGGAACTCTGTTCGCCGAGGCTCCGTCGTCTCTCGCGTCGAGAACGAGTTGGCGGCCTTCGGGGGTTGGCCGGAGTTCTAGCCACAGGGCCAGGTCAGATCATCTTACGCGGTCCGCCTGTCTCTCCTATGACCTCTCTGGGGGTCTCGGGAGGTAACTGGGGGATTTGGATCCCGCATGGGTCTTGAGTGGGCGGTGCAGGTCTAGGATCAACGCAGTCGCGTCCTGCTAGGTACGGCGGTGCTCTTCGCGATCGTCACCGCCACTACTTGGACCCTGCGCCCGACCGGCCCCGCCGTCGGCCGAGGCATCCGAGGCGCTGTCCGCGGCGGCGTCCCCCACCTCGACGGGCTCGACTGGGCACCGCCCCCGGGGGTAGCCCTCCGACCACCGACCGAGGGTCACGCGCTCCGGGAGCGGCGCGTTACGCGACCATACGCCGTTTCATGACAGTTGTCGACCGAGTGCGCTCCCTACGAGAGTAATGCGCACGAGGGCCCCAGGCGATGACAGGGGACGGAGCCCCTCCGCGCGCACCGCCACGAACTCTCCAGCCGTGAGCGACCCCAGATCCGCCGGCCAGCTCGCCCGGTACGCTCCAAAACGGCTCTCGGAGCGTTGTCGCGCATCAAGCTCTAGCCAAGCTCTCTTGGGCAGCGTCGCTGCGTCTATCGCTGCAATGCCAGGTTGGTCGTCGACGTCGACTGCATGAAGGTCAGAGATATCGTGCTGGCAGCCTCATAGGGCACTAAATGGGCACTGGCGATGCTCTGGGCGCGATGTCGACTACAGCCGAGGCAACGAAAAGCCTGACTAGCAGAGCTTTCTTGACGATTACGGTACCGCGCGGGGGCCGACGACCATCCGAGAATTCACTGATACGCGGGGCGCGGCGCCGGGTCACACGCGCGCGACGTCGGCTGCTTGCCGCTGGATGCTCTTCAGCGTCCTCATGACCTCGTCGCCGCCGCGCCCGAAGAGGTCGTGAAGCCGCACGTACTCGCGGTACAGCTGGTCGTACAGAGCATGGCGACCCGAGTCCGACCGATAGGTCTCGGAGCCGAGGTGCGCCATGTGCCGCGACGCGTCGACGATCGAGTCGTAGCCGCCGAGTGCGGCACCGGCCGCCACCGCTCCGAACATCGCGGATCCGAGCGCGGGCGTCTGCGTGGAGGCGGCGACGGCGAACTCGCGACCCGTGATATCGGCGTAGATCTGCATCAGGAGCTTGTTCCGCTCGGGCAGGCCGCCGCACGCGACGATCCCGGCGACCGGCACGCCGGCCGACTCGAAGGCGTCGACGATCACCCGCGTTCCGAATGCGGTCGCCTCGATCAGCGCGCGGTAGACGTCGGGGGCTCGCGTCGAAAGGGTCATGCCGACGAGCAGGCCGCGGAGATCGGCGTCGACGAGCACGGAGCGGTTCCCGTTCCACCAGTCGAGCGCGAGCAGCCCGCACTCACCCGGGTGGAGCCGCGCCGCCTCCTCCTCGAGCACCGCCAGCACGCCGACGCCGCGGCGGCGCGCCGCCTCGTGGTACTCGGGTGGGACGGCGCTCTCGGCGAACCAGGCGAAGATGTCGCCCACGGCCGACTGGCCGGCCTCGTACCCGAACAGCCCTGGCACGATGCCGTCCTCGACGACCCCGCACATCCCGTCGACCGTCGCGAGCTCGTCGCCGAGGAGCATGTGGCAGATGCTCGTGCCCATGATCGCGACCATCGTCCCGGGCTCCGTCACCGTCGCCGCCGGCACGGACACGTGGGCGTCGACGTTGGCGACCGCCACAGCCGTGCCGGGCAGCAGCCCCATCCACTCCGCCGCCTGCCTGCTCAGCCCGCCGGCGCGGCTCCCGATCGGCACGACGTGGCGCGACATCTTCTCGTCGACGACGTGCTCGAACCTCGGGTCGAGCGCTGCGAAGTACTCGTTCGCCGGGAAGCCGTCGCGCTTCGACCACATCGCCTTGTACCCGGCGGTGCAGGTGTTTCGCGTCTCGGAGCCGGTCAGCTGCCAGACGACCCAGTCGGCGGCCTCGATCAGCCGGTCGGCGCGGTCGTAGACCTCGGGCGCCTCGTCGAGGATCTGCAGCGCCTTCGCGAAGAACCACTCCGACGAGATCCTGCCGCCGTAGCGCTGCAGCCAGCTCTCCCCGCGCTCGGCCGCAACCGCGTTGATGCGGTTCGCGTCGGGCTGAGCGGCATGGTGCTTCCAGAGCTTGACCCACGCGTGCGGCTCACGGCGGAGGCCGTCGAGCAGGCAGAGCGGCGTCCCGTCCGCAAGGGTCGGCAGCATCGTGCACGAGGTGAAGTCGATGCCGAGGCCGATCACGTCGGCCGGATCCGCACCCGTCTCGGCCAGCAGCGAGGCAATCGCCTCCTGGAACGTCCGGAGGTAGTCCTCCGGATCCTGGAGCGCCCAGTCGGGCTCGAGGAGCACGTCGGCGTCCGGTTCCGGGAGGCACTCGTCGATCACGCCGTTGCGGTAGCGGTAGACGGCGGTCTCGAGCTCGCGGCCGTCGGCGCAGTCGACGAGGACCGCGCGCGCCGATTCCGTGCCGAAGTCGATGCCGACGGCGTACCTCTGCCTGCTCATCACGTCGCTCCCTCGCTCACTCGTTGCGGCTCGACGATCGCCCTGAGCCCTCGACGCTCGACGAGCGCGCCGAACGCCTCGTTCCACTGGGAGAGTGCGTAGCGCTCGCTCATGAGCGGCGCGAGCTCGACGCGCCCTGCCTCGACGAGCCGGATCGCGCGGGGCAGGTCGGCGGGCTCCATCCGCCGGCAGAGCAGCAGCGTCAGGCCCTTGCGCCGCGCGGTCGAGGCGGTGAAGCTCGTGCGGTCGTCGTCGGGGATGCCCACGACGACGACGCGCCCGCCGGGCCGCACGGCGTCGATCGCGTCCGCCAGCGCCGCGTCCTCGCCGGCCACCTCGAACGCCACGTCGACGCCCCCGCCGCCGGGTAGGCGCTCCAGCCACCCGCGGTCGGCGAGCGCTTCGTCCGCGTCGAGCGCATGGGTCGCTCCCAGTGCGGCCGCGGCGGCGACCCGGTGCGGTAGGCGGTCGGTCGCGAGAATCGCCGTCGCCCCGACGGCCCGAAGCGCCTGGACGAGGAGGAGCCCGATCGGCCCGCAGCCGAAGACACCGGCGGTCGCGCCCGCCCGCACGCGCCCGAGGTCGAGGGCATGGAGCGCGACGCCGAGCGGCTCGAGCAGGGCACCCTCGGCGTCCGGGAGCGAGTCGGGCAGCCGGTGCGCGAGGCGCTCCGGCCAGGCGAGGAGCGTGCGCAGTGCGCCGTCGGTCGAGCCGTGTCCCGCGAAGCGTAGCTCCGGGCAGAGATGCGGCCGGCCGGCGAGGCACACGGAGCAGCGGCGGCACGGGACGGCCGGATCGACCACGACCCGCTCGCCGGCGCGCGGCCCGGACTCGACGGTGCCGACGAACTCGTGCCCGAGCACGAGCGGCCCCGTCAGGACGGCGTCGCCGATCCCGCCCTCCGTGAGCCAGTGCCGGTCGGAGCCGCAGAGGCCGACCGCGGTCACGCGCAGGAGGAGCTCGCCCTCGCCCGGGTCCGGCTCGGGCTCCTCGTGCAGGCGAAGATCGCCCCTGCCGTGGAGACGCAGCGCCTTCACCGGTCCTGGCCGTAATAGGCGCCGGGGCCGTGCTTGCGGGAGAAGTGCCGCCGCAGCAGGTCGTCTCCGATCGGCTCCGCACCGGGCCGGAGCAGCTCCGTCCTGTACGCGGCGGCGGCCACGGCCTCGAGCGCGACCGCGTTCTCGACAGCCTGCGCCGCGTCGGCCCCCCACGCGAACGGCCCGTGGGAGGCGACAAGCGCCGCCGGCACGGCGAGCGGGTCGAGCTCCAGGCGTGCGAGCGTCTCGACGATGACGACGCCGGTGAGCCGCTCGTACTCGCCCTCGATCTCCGCGCGCGTCAACGGGCGCGTGACCGGCACCGCTCCGGAGAAGTGGTCCGCGTGCGTGGTGCCGAGGCACGGAATCTCGCGGCACGCCTGCGCCCAGGCGGTCGCGAACGGGGAGTGCGTGTGGACGATCCCGCCCACCCCCTCGAAGCTGCGATAGAGCACGAGATGCGTGGGCGTGTCGGACGAGGGCCGGTGCTCGCCGTCGCGGACCTCGCCGGTCTCGAGGTCGACGACGACCATCGCGTCCGGCCGCAGCATGTCGTAGGGCACGCCGCTCGGCTTGATCGCCATCACGCCCGCGGCCCGGTCGACGGCGCTCGCGTTGCCGAAGGTGAGGACGACGAGCCCAGCGCGAACGATCTCGCGGTTCGCCTCGTAGACGTGCTCACGGAGCTCGGCGTGCATGACCGCTCACAGGCCTCGGGCTAGATGGAAGTACGCCTGGTTCCAGCGCAGCTCCTTCTTGAAGTCGCTCATGTGCGTTCGCTCGTCGATCAGCAGGAGCTCGAGCCCGGCGATCTCGGCCAGGTCGACGAAGGCCTCGCTGCGGAGCGCGCGAGAGAAGACAGTGTGGTGAGGACCGCCCGCGAGCAGCCAGGCCTCCGCGGCCGTCGCGAAGTCCGGCTTCGGCTCCCACACGGCCCGGGCAACCGGCAGCCGCGGCAGCTCCTCGTCCGGCGGCACCACGTCGACCTCGTTCACGACGAGGCGGAAGCGATCGCCCAGGTCGAGGAGACCTGCGACCAAGGCCGGCCCCGGCGCGGCGGTAAACACGAGGCGCACCGGATCCTGCTTGCCGCCGATCGAGAGCGGATGGACCTCGCACGACGGCCTCTCGGCCGCGATCGACGGGCACACCTCCAGCATGTGCGCGCCGAGCACCTTCGGCCCTTCCGGCGCCAGGTGGTACGTGTAGTCCTCCATGAACGACGTGCCGCCGTCGAGCCCGTGACTCATCACCTTGGCGATCCGGACGAGGGCCGCGGTCTTCCAGTCACCCTCTCCCCCGAACCCGTAGCCGTCGGCCATCAGGCGCTGCACGGCGATGCCGGGCAGCTGGGGTAGGCCGTCGAGGTCCTCGAAGGTGTCAGTGAAGGCCTTGAAGCCCCCCGCCTCGAGGAACCCCCTCAGCCCGGCCTCGATCCGCGCCGCGTCCCGCAGCGACTCCCGGCGGTCGCCGTCACGCCGCAGCGCGGGCACGAGCTCGTACTGCTGCTCGTACTCGTCGAGGAGCCCGTCGACCGCGGCGTCCGAGACGTCGCGCACGGCGTCGACCAGCTCGCCGATGCCGTAGCCGTTTACCGCGACGCCCAGCCTGAGCTGGGCCTCGACCTTGTCGCCCTCGGTGACGGCGACGTGGCGCATGTTGTCGCCGAAGCGCGCGACGCTGAGCGTCTGCGCCTCGTGCCAGCCGCACGCCGCTCGCGACCAGGTGCCGATCCGGTCGACCACCGTCGGGTCGCTCCAGTGCCCGACCACGGTCTTGCGCCTCAGCCGCATCCGGGTCTCGACGAACCCGAACTCCCGGTCGCCGTGCGCCGACTGGTTCAGGTTCATGAAGTCCATGTCGATCTCGGACCAGGGAAGATCCCGGTTGAACTGCGTGTGCAGGTGGAGCAGCGGCTTCTGCAACGCGCCGAGACCGGCGATCCACATCTTCGCGGGAGAGAACGTGTGCATCCAGCAGATCACGCCTACGCAGCCCGCGGCCGCGTTCGCCTCGAGACAGAGCCTGTGGATCGACTCGGCGCTCGTCATCACCTGCGTGGGCACGATCCGGACCGGGACGGCCTCCGCCGCGTCGAGCGACGCCGCCACCTTCCGTGAGTGCTCGTCGACGCGTCGCAGCACCGCGTCGCCGTACATCTCCTGGCTTCCCGTGACGAGCCAGACTTCGAACGGGTCAAGCGCTTTCATGATCGAGCCCCCATTGGCCGGAGACCCTGCGGCCGGCCGCCGCCTCGGCGACGAAGAGGCAGCCCGCGTCGATCGGCGCGGCCGGCACCTCGAGCTCGGCGAGCCGGCGTGCCGCGCCCTCCGGCAGGACGTCGTTGAGAAAGACCGCGTACGCTACTACTCCGGCGTAGTCACCGTTGCGGACCTGCAGCCTGTGTTGCCGCGGCCGCGAACCGTTCGTGTTTCTGGAGGGCTTCGAGTTCCGCGACGGACGCCGCAGATCAGCGTGACCGCGGTGCTTTGTACGATCCCGAGCATGGCACTGCTCGACCTGCTCAACCCCTTCACGTGGTTCGCCCACGACCGCGGCGAGCGCCACTTGGAGATAGACGAGGAACGCCTCCACGCCGGCCGTGCGGCCAATCTACACCCTCTGTTTCGCGTCGAAGGCCGAAAGGGGACGCGCCCTCTGGGACAGCGTTACAAGGACGACCCCTCCGGTCAGTTCGTCCTCCCCATCTAGGCCGCCCGACGTCGGTACCGTTCGCGCTGATGAGCGTGGCCTGCGACTGCCAGAACGTCTCCACGTACACCGTGCTCCGCGTGCTCGAGGACGATCGGGGCCGATACGCCGAACGAAGACGTTGTGGCGCGTGCGGCAACCCGTACCTCGAGCGCGGGATTCGCCCGTGGTCGCTGCTGGACGGGTGGGGAGCGCTCAAGTTCTTCGTGGCGTACCGTTGGGGCGAGGATCTCTGGACGGTCACGGAGCGGGAAGCGTTCTTCCGTCGCCGTCGGCTCGCGATCGGCGTCTGAGCGCGGCTACTGGTATCCACGAGTGGTACCGAGGCCTCTCCCGAGAGCCGAGAGGGGCCCCAATCCCAGCGCACAAGCCATGGGCGGTGCAGGGCTCGAACCTGCGACCTCCTGCGTGTAAAGCAGGCGCTCTGACCAGCTGAGCTAACCGCCCCGCCGGAGCGCATCGTAGTCACAGGCGTCGATGATCGAGGGACGCTTACGGCTGTGGACGGGACCAAGGAGCTGAGCTCCACCTGCGGCTCGGTGGTGGCCCTGATGCGAGCGGGATTGAGGTCTGCCACAGTTCGCGGATGGGCAGGACGGTGCTGATCGTGGACGATCACGCCGCCTTTCGTTCGGCTGCTCACGCACTGCTGGACGCCAGCGGCTTCGATGTCGTGGGCGAAGCAGCGGACGGGGCGTCGGCGCTCGCCGCGGTGACCGAGCTGCGCCCGGAGGTCGTCCTGCTGGACATCCAGCTGCCAGACCTCGACGGCTTCGCCGTGGCCGAGCGGCTCGAGGTGGGCGACGCGGCCGTGGCGATCGTGTTCACGTCGAGTCGCAGCGTGACGTCGTTTCGGCGGCGACTCGCGGCAAACCCCGCCTGGAGCTTCATCCCGAAGAGCGAGCTATCCGGGGAGGCGCTCACGGCTGCCGTCGGCTGAGCTCATGCGCCCGCTCCGGCTGGGGCTCCTTCCGCTCGGGATCGCGTTCGGGCTCTCCGTTGAGTGGGCTTTCTACGACGCTTCGTGGGGGCCGGCGCTCGCGGCTGCGGACTTCGCGGTCGGCTGTGTCCTGATCGCCTGCGGGACGGTCGCCTGGGACCGACGGACGGAAAGCCGTGTCGGCGGGCTGATGACGCTGGCGGGCTTCACGTGGTTCCTCGGCAACGTCGCGCAACCGTTTCTGTATCTCCATCGCGGGCCGCTCGTGCACCTCCATCTCTCGTACCCGACCGGGCGACTGCGGACACGGGTGGCGCAGCTGATCGTTGCAGCGGCCTATGTCGACGCTGCGATCGAGCCGCTGGCCGCGAACGACTGGCTGACACTCGTGCTGAGCGGTCTCGTGGCGCTGACTGCGCTGCAGGTGTTCCTCGGCACGTCAGGGCCGGCGCGCAAAGCCGGTGGCCCTGCCCTCGCGGCGGCGCTGGCGTTCGCGGCCGTGCTCGCGCTGGGCTCGATCGACCGGCTCGCCGGCTGGGACGACGGTGACGCCGTGCTCTGGACATACGACGTCGTGATCGCCACGATCGCCATCGTCCTGCTGCACGACCTGCTGCGCGGCCGCTGGGCAGAAGCGGTCGTCACCGGCCTTGTGGTGGATCTCGGCGCAGCGGCCGGGGCCGCGACGCTCCGCGGCACGCTCTCGCGCGCGCTCGGCGACCCGTCGCTCGTCGTAGGCTATCGCCTGCCGGAGACCGGCGCCTTCGTGGATGATGCCGGACGCCCGGTGGAGCTGCCCTCGCCTGGTTCGGGAAAGACGGCGACGGCGATCGAGGATCACGGCGAGCAGCTGGCCGTGCTCGTACACGACGAGGCGCTGCTGGCCGACGGGAGCCTGGTGGAGTCCGTCGCCGCCGCCGCCCGGATCGCAGTCGCCAACGCCCGTCTGCAGGCGGAGACACAGACTCGCGCAGCTGAGCTCGAGACGTCCCGCCGGCGGATCGTCGAGGCCGCCGACGCGCAGCGCCGCCGGGTCGAGCAGGAGCTGCGGCTGGGGGCGGAGCGACGACTGGAGAACGTTGCCGCGCTGCTCGCCGCCGCTCGCGCGACGTCGCGGGCGAGCGACGGGGAGGAGATCGGGGCGCTCGAAGGCGAGCTCGACGGGGCACGCCGTGACCTCCAGGAGTTTGCACACGGCGTGCACCCGGCAGCGTTGACCGATCGAGGGCTCCTCCCGGCGCTCGCTTTGTTGGCCGAGCGCTCGCTGATCCCGGTGGAGTTGAAAGGCGATCCGCAGAGGCTTCCCGCTCCCGTGGAGGCGGCGCTCTTCTTCGTCTGCTCCGAGGCTCTCGCGAACGTCGCCAAGCACGCCGGGGCGTCGCGCGTCTCGATCGAGGTGAGTGTCGAGCGAGATCGGGCAGTCGTCCTGATCGCGGATGACGGCGCGGGCGGGGCCGACCCGAGCGGGGGCAGCGGGCTACGTGGGCTCGCCGACCGCGCCGAGGCGCTTGGGGGAAGGCTCGTCGTCGAAAGTCCAGCCGGAGCTGGGACGCGCGTGGTCGCCGAGATTCCGTCTCACGCCTAGCGAACGCGCGTTGTCGGCTTCGCCACGACTCGCGGCCAGGACTCGCGACCCGGGCGGCCCGCGAGTGTCAGCGTGTCGCGGTACACGCTCCAGGTGAATTCGGTCGTGGCGCCGGGAGAGCAGGGGTTCGCCGTGCACCCCCGTATCTTGAGCCGGATGACGTCGCCCTCGACGCTGTAGGTGCCCGTCACCGTGGTGCGGCTGCCGCGGAAGACCCACTTTCCGTCGTTCAACTCCAGCGTCCCGGAACCCGCGTACGTCGCCGCTTCCGCCGGTGTAGCGCCACCCGCCAGCATCTGGTCACGCGTCACGGTGTTCTGCCAGCTTCCCTCGAGCGCGCCCGTGGCGGTTTTGCCAGCTCGGGTGCAGCGTGCCGACTCGCTCGGGCCGGCCGACCCCGTGGCGCGGAGCTTCCTGATGGCCGCGATCAGCTCCTTCGTCTCCGCATCGCGCTCGAGTTCCGCGTAGACCGGCCGCAGGACCTGGCGCAAGCCCGCAAGCTCGGAGGCCGTCGTGGTCCCAAAGAGGTCGGGACGGCGGTTGCAGAGCACGGAGAGGGCCTCCTGCTGCTCCTTCTCCATGCGGGCGAACTCCGGCGCGAGCGCTTCACGGCCGGCGCGCCGCAGAATCTCCTGCTGCGCCGGGGTGAGCCGTGCGAACGCCGCGCGGTTGGCGAAGATCGTCTGCGGTCGCGGCCAGAGAACGACGTTCGCGGTGAGCGCCCGTGCACGCGCGTCGTAGCCGGCGTCCACGATCGTCTTCAGGTCGAGCTCCGCCCCGTCGAACGGGGAGGCGCCGAACGTGTAACCCCTGGTCGTCGCCCCGAGCGCCTCGAAGGTCGCCCGGGCGACGCCGCCGAACTTGATTCCGATCGTCGCTCCCGCGTAGTCGCGGGGGCCGGCGAGCGGGCGCGTCATCCCGAGTGGGCGGCGGAGGGGGCCGGGTGTGATCGCGAGACCGACGACTCCCCCCCGGTCGAGCCCTGCGAGCATCCGCGCCGCGAGCGGGCTCTCGAGCACCCGCCGCTGCAGCGCGAGGCTGTCGACGAGAAGCGGGGCGAGTAAGGCCCGAAGGCTCGTCACGCCCATCGTGTCCCAGACGCGCGCGGCCACGCTGCCGAGCTGCGCCTTGCCCTTTTGGACGTCCTCGACGGTGAACCGCTCGTAGTTCGCCTGCAGCCAGGCGCCCGACGCGAACGTCGATCCGGATCGCACCGCCGGACAGCCGCGCCGTGGCCGCGGCGAACTCCTCGGCGAAGGGGCCGTCTCCCGTGACCAGGCTCAGCACGACCGGCTTGCCGGCCGGCTTCGCGGCCGGCTCCGCTCGCCCGCCCGCCTTGTCCGGGCCCGAGCCGGCGCACGCGGTGGCGACGACGACGAGAGCCGTGGCGACCGCGACAAGGATCGGGCGCACACCGATCATCTCTTCCCGCCGGGCAGCGACCACGTCACCTTGCGCACCCCGCTGCCATCGGCGTTCATGACGAAGAACGCCCACCTGGGCTTGGCGGGAAACCGCCCGAAAGCGAGCTTCCGGCCATCGGGCGACCATCCGTACACGAACTCGAAGTCCCGTGTCCGGGTCAGCCGCCGCTGTCCGCTGCCGTCGGCGTTCATCACGTAGAGCTCGTCGTTGCCGTCGCGGTTGCTCGTGAAGGCGAGCTTGCTCCCGTCCGGCGACCAGAGGATGGGCGTTCCGTCTTCGCCGTCGCGCAGCGGGTTCCGGGTCAGGTTCCGCGGATTGCTGCCGTCGACGTCCATCGCGTAGATCTCCCGGTTGCCGTCGCGTTCCGTGAGGAAGGCGATCGTTCGCCCGTCGGGAGACCACGTAGGAGCGAAGTCCTCCGTGGACGGGCTGGGCACGAGGAGGTGCTGTCCGGTGCCGTCGGCGTTCATCACGTAGATCTCGCCGTTGCCGTCGCGGTTGCTGCCGAAGACGATCTTGCGGCCGTCCGGCGACCAGGAGCCGTCGGCCGGCAGCTTCCGCTTGCCGCTGCCGTCGGCGTTCATGACGACGCCCCCGACGGTGCCCGCCCGTCGGTCCTGGCTGTGGTAGAGGATCTTCCGCCCGTCCGGCGACCACGTGGCGAAGCCGTCGAAGCCCAGGCTCCGCGTCAGCCGCCGCGCGCCGCTGCCGTCGGCGTTGACGCTGTAGATCTCGGAGTCGCCCTCGCGGTTGCTCGTGAAGAGGATCTTCCACGGTGTACCGGCTCGGGGCGCCGCGGCGGAGCCGGTCACGGCCACCAGCAGCCCGAGGCCGAGGAGCGATAAGACCGATCGAGCGTGATGCGCTGCATGTCTGCCTCCTTCGTCGTTGCACCCGACACTAGGCCTGCATTACGGCCACCGCGTCGGGGTTAAGCCTGAATCCATCGTCTCGGGGTCAGGGTGAGCCCCGAACGCTGCCCCTCGTCCGACATGCAACGATTGTCTCATGCGGAGGACGAGGGCAGGAGCTCCGGACTGCCGTTCCCCGCTACCGGTCGCCGACTAGGCGGAGCACCCGCAGTCGTCCGCGCTCGCGCGACCAGCTCGATGCGACCCGGGTCGCCGTTCACGTCGGCATCGACGACGGCGCCGTGGCGGTGAACGGCCACGTGGATGAGACGGAAGTCGACGCTCTGCGACCAGGTGAGAGCCACGCGCAGGCTCGCCGCGCAGTACCGCGCCGAGCGAACGCGATGCCGCCGGTAGTACTCCCTGCTGAGGAGCAAGCACGTCCGTCCGTAGCGCCGTGCGTTCAGCGAGTCGAAGAAATCAGACACCACCGCTCGAGCTTCTGCCGTGGTCGCGGCCGCCGGCGTTCGGTCAGCGGCATCGTTCGTGACGCCGAGGTCCGAATGACTTCTTCGGTCGCTCGCGTGGCTGGTTTCCAACTTCGCCTCGAGGTGCGAGCCCGTGACCGCGGGGATCGTCCCGGCCGCCACGATCGCCGCGCTGGTCAAGGTCACGAGGGCGCTGCGGACGATGATCTCCAACGGCTGCATCCCGGTCTCTCTGTCGCTGCAGCCGACGCTAGGCGCGTGGCGACGTCGTCACGTCAGGGTCGAGCCTGCACTTTGGCGCCCGGCGATCAGGGGCCGCCCTGATTGAAGGCAGCGCCCGCCGCGTGGGACGATTCAGCGATGGGGCGCCGCGCGCTTGTGGTGCTCGCGATCGCCGGCCTGGGGATCGCCGTCGGCGCGTTCTCCCTCGACGTTGCGCGCGAGGATCCCGGCTACTGGTTCGCCGGCGCGTCTGTCGTCGGAGGCGCTGCGTTGCTCGCGGCCGGCTGGGCGCTGATCGCCTGTGGGCTCGTCTTCTGGCTGCGTAGGCCGCAGAGTCACTTCGGCCCGCTGCTCGCGGCCGCCGGCTTCGCCTGGTTCCTGCCGGAGTGGAACAACCCCGGGATCGGCTCGTCCCTCGCCTTCACGGTCGGGCTTTGCCTCTACGCCGCGTGTCCGCCGCTCGTCGCCCACGCCGTCCTCGCGTATCCGCGCGGACGACTCAGGTCGCAGGCGGAGCGAGCGATGGTTGCGTTTGGGTACGTCGGCGGCGTGCTCGTCCTCGGCGTCCTGCCGGCGCTCTTCTTCGACCCGCAAACCGGCGGATGCCTCCGGTGCCCGCAGAACCTCGTGCTCGTCAGCGACCGGAGTGCGCTCGCCGACGATCTCACTCGAGTCGGGGTCTACGTCGGGCTCGCGTGGGCGGTCGCTCTTGCGGCACTCGCGGCTCTGAAGCTCGCGCGAGGCCCACGTGCGGCACGGCCTGTCGTCGCCGCGGGCGCCGTGTACCTTGGCCTGGCGGCGGCCATGTTCGCGGCCTCGCTCGGGCGCGGACTGGTCTCGAACGGCACGCTCGAGCGGCGCCTGTGGCTCGCCGAGACAGCCGCCCTCGTCGCGATCGCTCTCGGCGTGGGTTGGAGCTGGGTACGAGGCCGTCGCGCGCGCTCGTCGGTTGCCCGGCTCGTCGTCGATCTGGTGCAGTCGGCTCCGCCGGGCGGCCTGCGAGACGTGCTCGCCGAGATCGTCGGCGACCCCGATCTGGTCCTCGCCTATCCGCTCGAGCAGCCCGGCCGCCTCGTGGACGCAAGCGGACGTTCCGTCGAGCCGTCCGCGTACCAGGAGCGCACGGACCTCGTCCGCGAGGGGCGCACCGTAGCGGTGCTCGCTCACGCGCCCGGGCGGCTCGACGACGAGCAGCTCGTCGACGACGTGAGCGCCGCCGCCCGGCTCGCACTCGAGAACGAGCGCCTGCAGGCCGAGGTACGGGCGCGGCTCGAGGAGCTCCGCGCCTCGCGGGCGCGCATCGTGGAGGCGAGCGACGCCGAGCGGAAGCGACTCGAGCGCGACCTGCACGACGGAGCTCAACAGCGGCTGGTCGGGCTGCAGCTGTCGCTGCAACTCCTGCGCTCGCGGCTTCGCCCCGACGCCGATCCGCACGCCGTCGCGCTGCTCGACGAAGCGGCCGCAGAGCTGCGCGGGGCCACGGCTGAGCTCCGTGACCTCGCACACGGGATCTTCCCCGCGGTGCTTGCCGACGAAGGCCTGGCTGCCGCTGTGGAGGCGCTTGCGGAGGACGGAGGCGCACCCGATCAGGATCGGCGTCTTCCCCGAGGGACGGTTCGCGCCTCCCGTCGAGTCGGCCGCCTACACGATCGTGGTCGAAGCGGCGAGGACGGCGGTCGGCGGATTCGACGTCCGGGCGGAGCACGCCGGCGACGTGCTGGTGGTCGAGGTCGAGACACACGCCGACGGCCTCGACCTCGTCGCGCTCGAAGACCGCGTGGGAGCGCTCGACGGGCAGCTCGTCGCCGAGCGGGGCGAGGACCGCCGCGTCAAACTCCGGGCCGAGCTCCCGTGCGGGTCGTAGTCGCCGACGACGAGACGCTCCTCCGCGAAGGGTTGGCACGGCTGCTCGCGGACGCCGGCTTCGACGTCGTCGGGAAGGCGGGGACGGCCGCGGAGCTCCTCCGCCGGGTCGAGCTCACGCGTCCGGACGTCGCGATCGTCGACATCAGGATGCCGCCCACGCACACCGACGAGGGCCTCGTCGCCGCGCAAGGAGATCCGCACCTCGCACCCCAAGGTCGGCGTGCTCGTGCTCTCCCACTACGTCGAGTCCCGCTACGCGATGCGCCTGCTGGAGGAACATCCTGAGCGCTCGGGCTACCTGTTGAAGGAGCGCGTCTCGGATCTCGCGGTGCTCGTGGACGCGCTGCAACGCATCGCCGACGGCGAGTGCGTGCTCGACCCGACCATCGTATCCAGGCTGGTCGGACGCCCGCGCGACGAGAGCCTGCTCGACGAGCTCACCGCCCGCGAGCTCGAGGTGCTGGCACTGATGGCCGAGGGGCACTCGAACGGCGGCATTTGCAAGACGCTCGTCCTCAGCCCCAAGACCGTCGACACCCACGTGCGCCACATTCTGCTCAAGCTCGGGATCGGCGAGACCGCCGACTACCACCGTCGCGTGCTCGCCGTGCTTGCCTACCTTCGCCGCTGAGCGCGACAACCCGGTCGAGTCCTCTCGGACGGGGGTCCAAGCGGGTTGTCGGCGATACTCGTTAGCGATGAGCCGCGTAGAGGTCGTCGGTTTCTACGATCGTCACCCGATCAACGAAGCCCAGATCCTCGCCTCTCTCGAGAAGAGCGGTAGGAAGCCGGGCGCGCTCACCGCCGAGGATCTGTTTGAGTTCGACCAGGACCACTACGGCGGCGTCGAGGCGGTGGAGGCGCGCGCGAGCCGCGCGGGATCGGGCCGACGAGCCTGGTGCTCGATCTCTGCGCCGGACTCGGCGGCCCGGCGCGCTATCTATGGCGGGTCTCAACCCTCGATGATGTTGTGCACCGGAGAGACCATCGGCTGGCCGGGATCCGCCCCGATCTCCGCCATGATCGGCAACAACGTCGCCCGCGAAGGCCTCGAACGACTCCTGCGAGTCCCAAACATCGAAAACCTGGATCAGGCCATCGGTCTCGAGGGCGACGTGGTAGAGCCTGGCCGCGCAGGGGCTCCGGCAGCCCGCCGCTTCGAGCCTGCTGATCGCGTCGTCATAGGCCGAAGGGGTGAATGAGCTGGGTGTGAGGTAGAAACCAAGAGCCATTTCCCCGGCTCAACGCTGATGACCTCTCGCCGAGTGGGCGATTCCTGTGCGGACTGCTTGCGATGTGGGTCGGTCCGCTAGGCCTGTCGCCCACTCCAGGGTCTCGGCAACCCTATCGAGTCTTGACCGGCTCGTCGGCCCGGAAGAACGTAGGGCAGCCTCGCCGCAGACGCGTCAGCGCCGAACGCCGATGGCTTCGACAACGTGAACCAGAGCGTTCTGGAACCGAGATTGGCTTCCTACCGCTGGTCACAGCGAAACGGTCGTGCGTCTGAACATGAAGACGTAGACCAGTTCGCCCGATTACCCCTGGAGAACAGCGGAATGCCCCCAACGGGATTCGAACCCGTGCTGCCACCTTGAAAGGGTGGTGACCTAGGCCGCTAGTCGATGGGGGCGGCTGGCCGATCGTACCGGTGCAAGCCGTTTCTGCCCCCTGTAGGGCATCCGAAGTGAGGGCTTCCGCCGTCCTCACGAGACGAGGACGCCTAGAACGGGGTCGGGATGTTCCGCAGCGGCAGACCCGGCTCCTCGTAGCCACCGGCCTTCTGGCGAGCCGGCAGGGTGACGTCGCGGTGCACGAGCGGCTCGTAGGGGATCTGGCCGAGGAGGTGGGTGATGATGTTGAGCCGGCCGCGCTTCTTGTCGTTCGTGTCGGCGACGTACCAAGGCGCCCAGGGCGTGTCGCTGGCGCGGAACATGGCGTCGCGGGCGCGCGAGTAGTCGTACCAGCGGCTGTAGGACTTCAGGTCCATGTCCGACAGCTTCCAGACCTTGCGCGGGTCGTCGATGCGGCTCTCGAGCCGCCGGGTCTGCTCGTCGGGGCCTACCTCCAGCCAGTACTTGATCAGGATGATCCCTGACTCGACCATCGCCTTCTCCACGGCCGGCACCTGCTCGAGGAACCGGCTGGTCTGCTCCTCGCTGCAGAAGCCCATCACCCGCTCGACGCCGGCGCGGTTGTACCAGCTGCGATCGAAGATCACGACCTCGCCGGCTGCCGGGAAGTGCGTGATGTAGCGTTGGACGTACATCTGCGACTTCTCGCGCTCGGTCGGCGCCGGTAGCGCGACGACCCGGAACACGCGGGGGCTGACACGCTCGGTGATCCGCTTGATCGTGCCGCCCTTGCCTGCGGTGTCGCGCCCCTCGAAGACGATGCAGATCTTGGCCCCCGTGGCCCTGATCCACTCCTGGAGGGCGACGAGCTCGCCGTGCAGCCGGCGCATCTCCCTTTCGTATTGCTTGCGCCCCATCTTCCCGGAAGGCAGAGCCTCGGTCTCGTCCGACGAGGCGGGAGAGCCCGTCGTGGGCTCGTCGGTCGTCGCCGACGCATCCGTCGTCACGTCCACGTCGCGTCGCTTCTTCTCGTCCTTCGCTTTCGTCGGGTTCTTGGTCTTGGCCATCTCTCTCACCTCCAAATAGCTCCGAAACGCGGACGACCTACGGCCCTCGAGACACAGGGCGTACGACATCGTTGGCTCCTCGATCCGTGGAGCGCAAGCATAGGGTCGTGTCTCACCGAGGTGATTACTAGGGCCAACGAGCGACGGTCGGCTCGGAACGGGGTGGCAGAATGCCGAAGGCGCCTGCGCGTGGGGCGCGTCAGCGTCGCCGCCCGCACCTGCCAGCAGGCGTTGCGGCGGCGTTTCGTGTGTCCGGAGACTACGCGGATCCGTGCCGTATCACTGCGGGTGACGGGAGAAGGCCGATCGGTGCATCTGTCACTGCGGTGGAAGGGATTGGGTCGATAGGAATGGTTCTCGCCGGACAGTTGCCGTCTGGGCTTGAGGTCGTCCTCGGCTCGCCTCGTGCCGGCCGCATCGATCGATCCGTCGATGGTGGCACCAGGGGCCGATCTGGTCGACCGCCGTCGAGAGCTCGGCGGGCACGTGAGCGCTGACCAGGCGCCGCAGGAGCCGTCGGCGCAGCTCGAGCACTGGGTTCCGGGTGTTGGGCTGATCCGGCGCTATCAGGGCGCGTGGTTCCGCTCGGATTTCGTCGCCGGCATCGTGTTGGCGGCGATCCTAGTGCCGCAGGGGATGGCGTACGCGGAGCTGGCTGGTCTGCCGGCGGTGAACGGCCTCTACACGACGATGGCCTGCCTGGTCGGGTATGCGCTGTTTGGCCCGTCGAGGATCCTTGTGCTCGGGCCGGACTCGTCGCTGGGCCCGTTGATCCTTGTCGCGATCTTGCCCCTCTCGATCACGGACGACCCGGCCGAGTTGGTCGTTCTCGCCGGGATGCTGGCGCTGCTCGTGGCGGCGATCGAGATGGGGCTCGGGCTCGGCAAGCTGGGGTTCGTTGCCGACTTGCTCTCGAAGGAGGTTCAGGTCGGCTACATGATCGGCCTGGGCGTCACGATCATCATGGGGCAGCTTCCGAAGCTGTTCGGCTTCTCCACCGACGCCGACAAGTTCGTTGACGAGGTGCGGGCCTTCTTCGAGGGCCTCGACGCACGCAACCGCTACACGTTGGCAGTCGGTCTGGCTTCGCTCGCTCTGTTGCTCGTCCTACCGCGCTTCACGCGACGGATTCCGGCCGTGCTCATCACAGTTGTCTTCTCGACCCTGGCGGTGTCGTTGTTCGACCTGACGGCCCATGGCGTGACGACCGTGGGGTCGCTGCCGCAGGGGTTGCCCCGCCCCCAGTTCCCCTCGGTCCCTCTGAGCGACATAGGCGCGCTGCTGGCGGCCGCGATCGGCATTACGCTCGTGTCGCTTGCCGACACGATCGCGACCTCGACGAGCTTCGCCGCCCGGCGCGGGGACGAGGTCGATGCGAGCCAGGAGATGATCGGGATCGGAGCCGCCAACGCGTTCGCCGGGCTCTTCCAGGGGTTCCCCATCTCCACGAGCGGCTCGCGCACGGCGGTCGCCGAGCAGGGCGGCGCAAAGAGCCAGGTGACGGGGCTGGTCGGCGCGGCGCTGGTGGCGATCATGCTGCTTTTCCTGCCGGGGTTGCTGGCGAGCCTGCCGAACTCGGCTCTCGCGGCGATCGTGATCGCCGCGGCGCTCTCGCTGATAGACATCGCGACGGTGGCCAGGTTTCTGCGTGTTCGCACGTCGGCGTTCGTGCTGGCGATGGCCGCCACGCTGGGGGTCGTCTTCTTCGGCGTGCTGGAGGGGATCCTGATCGCCGTCGCGCTCTCGATCCTCGTCTTCTTCAAGCGGAACTGGTGGCCCCACGGGCAGGTGCTCGGACGGGTCGGCTCGCTCGACTCGTGGCATAGCATCGAGGCATATCCCGACGCGGCCCAGCACCCCGACGTGGTGGTGTTCCGCTGGGAGGCGCCCCTGTTCTTCGCGAACGCGAGCATGTTCCGCCAGGAGATACGCCGGCTGGCAGCTGGCTCGGAGGTCCGGTGGATCGTACTCCAGTGTGAGGCGATGACCGACATTGACGTCACCGCCGCCGACATGCTCGAACGTCTCGATGACGAACTCAACCAGCGTGGCGTGCACATGGTGTTCGTCGAGCTGCGCAGCCGTCTGCACGACCTGCTGACGCGCTACGGGCTCCTCGAGACGCTCGACCGCAGGCACTTCTACGACGCGATCGACGACGCTCTCGACGACATCGCCCGCCCCGCTCGGGGCGGCTGATCCAGGCGGTGTCTCGCGAGCTCGCCACGCTCACGCCGCGCGCTGTGGGCGCCGCCGGGATGCTCGTCCCAGGACGATCTGGACGACTCCGAAGCAGAGGAGCGCCACCGCGACGCCGAGTGTTGCGCCCGCGACCACGTCCGAGAGCCAGTGCACCTGGAGGTACGTCCGACTCCAGGCCATAAGGGCGATCGCGGCGACAGCCGCGCCGAACCACCAGCGCCGCCGCGGACCCGGCCTCCCGTAGAGGAGGACGAGCGCGATCGCGGTCGCACCTGCATAGGCGGCGTGGCCGGAGGGGAAGGACGTGCCGAACGCCTCGAGCATCCGACCCGGGGGGCGCTCGCGGCCGACGGCCACCTTGATCAGGTTGACGAGCAGCGGGGTCAGCGCCTCGGCGAACGCGAAGGCGGCCAGCGCCGCCCAGCGACGCGCAATCAGGAGCATGAGCCCGACCCCGACAATCGTGAGCGCGCGCGGGACGCCGTGACCGAGCGCGTTGAAGACGAGCGCGACGTGCGTGAGGAACGGCGTCTGGATGTCCTGCATCAACTCCGACCAGCGACTGTCGAGCTTGAACGGGCCCGCCGGGACGAGGAACCGGAGCACCACCACCGACGCCAGCAGCACGCTCCCCCAGCCGACGGCCCAGCCAGGCCGGCCGAAGAACTCTTCGTTGTCCGGCAGTCGCGAGGCTCCCCGCACCGGCGCCGCCGGGTGCGCATCGTCATGTGCCCCTGCGCCGCGCCCGAGATCGATGGAGGTCCGCTCGACCGGCACGGCCAGGGCCTCAGGCCCGCCCGGCGGCCACCGCGAGGAGTCGCTCGAGCACGTCGATGAGCCCCTCGGGTAGCCCGGCCGACGGCGAGGCACCGGGGTGCTGCGGCGCGAGACGCACCCGTAGAACACCCGGCCGACTAACGAAGCGAAGGGGCGGATCCAGGACGAGCGCCTCGCCGTCGACGACCCACCGGCACCGGCTGGGATGACGTGACCTCGAACGCGGGCGTTGACCACTGCTGCCAGCGGCCGCCCGCTCCGTCCGCCGTGTTCAGCACTGCTACCCCCAGCTCGCCGCTGTCGAGGCGCGGGCGCGTGCCGGAGCCGACGGCCCGCCCCAGCCGGTAGGTGTTGTTCGACACGAGAATCACCGCCGCCGACTCATGCGTGCTGTCGTCTGTGCCACGCCAGCCCAACTCGCTCGTCGCGCCCGCCGGCCGAGCGCCGAGCACGTCGGGCGCGGTGTCGAGGATCGTGCGGAGCTTGGCATCGCGGTATCCCTCGCGCTGCACCGCCTCGGCGTACAGCCCGAGCGACGCGTTGTTGACGAAGACACGACCGTTCACCTCGGCCAGATCGACGCGGCGCTCCCCACCGTTGACGAAGGCGTCGAGGGCGCCGACGACGTCGTCACGGTCAACTCCGAGATCGAGTGCGAAATGGTTTCGGGTGCCGGCCGGGACACAGGCGAACGGCAGATCGTGCTCGGCTGCGATCGACGCCACGAGCGCCTGGGTGCCGTCACCACCCGCGGCCGCGAGCCCGTCGGCCCCGCGCGCCACGGCGTCCCGGACCAGTTGCTCCAGGTCGTCTCCGGGCTTCAGCTCGATCGGCTCGATCCCGCGCTTCCGCGCCTCGTCGGGCAGGTGGTTGCTCACGGCCTTGCCGCCGCCCGACCTGGGATTCCAGACGACGATCGGTCGCGTCGGGGGATCGGCGGCCGGGAGCACCAATCGGACGTTGAACACGCGTCTCCCGAGGGCAACGCTCACGAGGAAGAGCGCGACGGCAACGAGGCCGACACCCACCCGCTCCCCGGTGAGCACGACGACAACCGCCGCAACCAGGAGCAGCGCCACACTGCCGAGCAAGGCGTGACGGGCGCGGCCACGCCGCCGAACCGCCTGCCACGCCGCAACACCACCCGCGACCAGCAACGCAACCGCCACGAGACTACGAGGGAAATCCCGGACGACCTCGACCGCAGCCACAACGACGGCCGCCACGAACAACACCAACGACCCCCCAGCAGCAATACGCCTGCGCATCATCCCCTCCTCATCCCTCGTGGGAGAATAGGGCGGCGCGGCCGATCGCATCTGTTGAAGCCGTTCCGCCCCTGTGGGCCGCCCAGAGGAAGACCCGTTGCCCTGGCCTTGCCCCGTTCTTGCACCGTTTCGCGTCCATGATCTACGATCCCCCACCGTTGCACTGGCCTTATGCGCGCACGCGCGGGTGTCACCGACCCTAGCGAGCTTGGAGGGCGTCGTCCGCGAGGCCGTTCGCGCCGAAGTCGCTTACATCCCAGAGGGCCGCGGATCCGACCAGCTGTCACATCGCTCGTCGGGGTTCACGTCGGGCGGGTGTGCCTTGATGGGGTGTCGCCCCAAGGCGAGACGGCGCACTCGAATGGCCGCGCGCCCCCCACTCCACCTCTGCAAGATCGAGCCCCATGTGTGTCAAGCGGAGTGCGAGTTCGTCCGATGTCTCCGAGATGCGCAGTCGTTACGTCGTTGCAGCCGCGACGGTGCTGGTGGTCGTCTCGGCGGCGCTCGTGATTGGCGTCGGCCGAGGGGGCTCCGCCGAGACTGATGTTGGGTTCGAAGGCGTCGAGCGGGCGCTCACTCGGCCCTAACGCTTCACGTCCGCGCAACTCTCATCAGGCGGCACGCTCTTACGGGGCTCTTACCGTCGCGCGCTGTAATTCGGCCCACGACCGCAGCCGGCGAAGGGGGCCACACCGTGCACGACCGCATGCAGCAGTGGTACCGGGACGACCTGCGTGGAAACGAGGACCGGGTCTTCGTCACCCGCGGCGGCCACGACGGCTGGTTCACCGACCTCGTCGAGATCCTGATCGTGGTCCTCATCGTTGCGGCGTTGGCTCTCGCGATCGTCTGGCTCGTCCGGAAGCTGGCTACGGGAGGAGGCTGGACGGCGGCAACCGCCCCCGCCGGCCCCGCGCCCGCGACAGCGGTGATCGCGGAGACCCCCGATCCGGCCGTCGAAGTCCTGCGGCTGCGCTACGCGCGCGGCGAAGTGTCGCCGGACGACTTCCACCGCACCCTTGCCGACCTCGGCGGCGGACCGACGGAATCGTGGCCGATACCGGACCAGGACACGGAGCCGCCTGCCTGACGATCCCCACGTCGCGGATTCACGGGCGAACCCGGAGCGCGAGCGGGTCGGGATCAGATGACGACGAAGTACACGGCGACGCACTGCACCGTCACCGCGGCGACGACGAGCAGGTGAAAGACCTCGTGGAACCCCAGCGTCCGCGGGAAGGGGTTCGGCCACTGGAACGCGTAGGTAAGCGCGCCGACCGTATACAAACCAGCGCCCACCACGAGGAGCACGGCGGTCGCCACGCCCACCTGGAACAGCTCGGGGATCGCGATCACGCCGACCCAACCGACGGCGAGGTACGACAGCGCGCACAGCCACTTCGGGGCGTCGATCCAGGCGAGCGCGAGCAGGATGCCGAGCGCTGCGCCCGCCCACACCGTGACGAGCACCACCCACTGCCTCCAGCCTTCGAGGGCTAGCAAGGCGAACGGCGTATACGTGCCGGCGATGAACACGAAAATGGTGGAGTGGTCGACTCGCCGGGCGCGCGCCCGCGCGACCGCCGTCCGCCACGGGAAACGGTGGTAGAGGGCGCTGGCGCCGAACATCGCGGCGAGCGCGAGGACGTAGATCCAGACGGCGATCGTCTCCCGTCCGCCGCGCGCGAACGCCAACAACACGACGCCGGCCACGACCGACGCCACGAACGCCCACTGGTGGAAGACACCGCGCAGACGCGGCTTCAGGATCGCAGCCATGCCACACGGAATCCTAACCTCGCGCGTGCTTCCTCCTCGCTTCTTGCGGCGATCGGGTCCCACTCCAGCGTCGCGCTCCGGGCAGAGACCAGCGGCGAGGCCGCTGCGGGCTGGCGGCAGCGCCGGCAGCATCCTCTGCGAACATATGTTCGATGGAAGGGGCGACGATCCTGCATGCCGACCTGGACGCCTTCTACGCATCGGTCGAGCAGCGAGACGATCGTCGCCTTCGCGGCCGGCCGGTGATCGTCGGGGCGGGCGTCGTGCTCGCAGCCAGCTACGAGGCCAAGGCCTGTGGCGTCCGCACCGCGATGGGCGGAGGCCAGGCCCGCCGCCTGTGCCCACAGGCGATCGTGGTCGCAGCCCCGGATGTCGGCCTACGCCGAGGCCAGCAAAGCGGTGTACAGAGTGTTCGACGACACGACGCCGCTGGTCGAAGGGCTGTCGATCGACGAGGCCTTCCTCGACGTGCGCGGGCTGGAAAGGATCTCCGGCACTCCGACCGAGATCGCCGTGCGGCTGCGGCGCAACGTCCTCGAACGGGTCGGCCTGCCCATCACCGTCGGGGTGGCCCGCACGAAGTTCCTCGCCAAGGTGGCGAGCGGCGTGGCGAAGCCCGACGGTCTGCTCGTGGTGCCGCCCGCCGGCGAGCTGGCCTTCCTCCACCCGCTCCCTGTCGAGCGGCTCTGGGGCGTCGGGCACGTGACCGCCAGCAAGCTCCACGACAGGGGGATCACGACCGTCGGCGAGGTTGCCCGACTTGACGAGTCGACGCTGGTGTCCATGCTCGGTCGGGCCTCGGGTCGGCACCTACACGCCCTCGCCCACAACCGCGATCCGCGGCCGGTGCAGGTCGGCCGCCGCCGGCGCTCGATCGGATCGCAGCGCGCGCTCGGCCGTTCACCAAGGTCATTCGAAGCCGTCGACGCCGTCGTCGTCGCCCTGGTCGACCGCGTCACCCGACGGATGCGAGCCGCCGGACGGGTCGGTCGGACGGTCGTGCTCCGGCTGCGCTTCGACGACTTCTCCCGGGCGACTCGGTCGCACACGCTCCCTCGAGCGACTGCCCAGACGCAGGTCATCCTCGCCACGGCGAGGGGGCTGCTGGCGACCGCGAGACCGCTGATCGAACGTCAGGGTCTCACGCTCGTCGGAGTTGCGGTCGGCAACCTCGACGACGACCGCGCCCTGCAGCTCATGCTGCCGTTCGATCGTCACAGCGACGGCGCCCTCGACGCCGCACTCGACGAGGTGCGCGAGCGGTTCGGAGCGGCCGCCGTCACGCGGGCGGTGCTGCTCGGTCGCGACCTGGGTCCGTCGGTGCCGCTGCTCCCCGATTGAAGGGATTCCGACCGCGACCATGTTCGCGCTTCTCCTGTCGCAGCTCGCGTCCTGCCTTGGCGAGCTGACCGTCTTCGGCTAGGCGAGAGCCCTGTGTTCATCGCGATTACTGGCGCGTCGTTGCTCGTCGAGCTCGACACACGCCTGCACGCCTCCGTACTCTGACGCGAGCCGCTGCCACGCAGGGGCTCAGGCGGCAAGTCGCAGCAGCGACGCGACCTCGGAGAGATCCTCGACCGGCACGTCGGCCGGAAGACCGCGAAGACCGGCGACAAGCGCGCCGGCCCGCCGGCCGGCCTCAGCGCCCGGCACGGAGTCCTCGACGACGAGGCACCGCTCGATCGGAATCCCGAGGCGCCGGGCAGCGAGCACGAATCCCTCCGGGTCGGGCTTTCCGGCCGAGACCTCGTCGACGGTCACGAGGACCGGAGGGTGGACGCCGGCCGCGTCGAGCCGTGCCCGCGCCAGCCGGGCGTCGGCGCTCGTGACTACGGCCCAGGGCAGGCCCCGTCGCGGCGAGCCGGTGCAACAGGTCGCGTGCGCCCTCAGCGAGCACGACGTCCTCGACGTCGTCGTACTGCAGCTCGAGCTGACGCTTCGCTGCCGCGCGCGTCTCGTCCTCGCCCAGGCCGGGAGCCACAAGCCGGACGGTCGTCTCCGCGGGGCTCCCGTGCATGATCGGCTCGATCCGCGCTGTGGTCGACGTCGAACTCCCGAGCCCACCGCCGCCAAGCGCGCTCGACCGCCGCATGCGAGTCGACCAGCGTGCCGTCCATGTCCAGGAGAACAGCCTCGATCTGCGGGCGCTGGGGACGCTGATCCTGGCGGTCGAAGCGTCGCTTGAGCCACGCCAGAGCGGCAACGGCGAGAACGGTTGCGACGTTCGCGACGATCAAGGCCGGGTCGCCGTTCGATCGTCCCGTACGCGAGCCAGAGGACGATGCCGCTGCCGAGCGCGGCGATGTACGCCCACGAGATGTCTCCGGTCGAGCGCGTGCGATAGGAGCGGAAGAGCTGCGGCGCCCAGCAGCTCGTCGTCAGCACGCCGGCTGTGAGCCCGAGCATCGTCGTCAACGCGGGCGTCCTTCGAACCACCATTTACTCGTCACACGAGTATATTAGCAGGGGATGAACGACTCCACACCACCCTGGGCAAGGCGCGGATCAACGCGCTGCGGGGGCGCTGGCCGTCCTCCGCCTCGTCCACGACCGCCCCGGGGTTTCGCGATCCGAGGTCGCACGCATTCTGCGGATGAGCAGCAGCTCGACGACGGAGATCACCGCGCGGCTGCGCACCCGCGAGCTGCTGGTCGAGCAGGCGCCCGAGCAGTCACGGCACCGCGGCCGCCCCTCCGGCCTCCTGCTGCCACATCCGGATGGGCCGGTCGTGTGCGCGATCGAGATCGCGCACGGCGGCTGGCGTGTCGCCGCGGTCGAGTTGGGCGGCCGCATTGTGCGCGCGCACGACGGCCGCCGCGCGCGCGCGCCGGATGCCACTCTCGCCGAGATCCGTCGAGGTTCTGGTCGAGCTGCACGACGGACTCGGCCCGCGTGTCCGCGCGATCGGGGTGTCGATCTCGGGAACGGTCTCGGGAAGCCGGCTCCTGCAGGCCGCCACGCTGCGCTGGCGCGAGGTCGACCTCCGCGCCCTCGTGCCCGACGTCCTTCGCGGGCTCCCGTTCGTCGCCGGCAACGACGCGACGCTCGCGGGCCTTGCCGAGGCACGCCGTGGGGCGGCGGCGGGTGCAGGGTCTCGTCCTCTATCTCGCGGTCGAGGTCGGTATCGGCGGCGTCGTCGTGGTCGACGGGCAGCCGCTCGTCGGCGCCCGAGGCGAAGGCGGCGAGTTCGGTCACATGCCGCTCGGAAGCCTGAACCTCAGGTGTCCCTGTGGTGCCACCGGGTGCTGGGATCTCGAGGTGGACGGCCGTGCTCTCGCCCGCGCGCTCGGCCGGCGGGCGCCGGCTGATCCACGTGCGTACGCGACGCGCGTCATCGAAGCCGCCGGCACGGCCGCCGCCGCAGAGTCGGCTGCGGTCGAAGACGTCGCGCGCGCGCTCGGCCGCGGGACCGGCGCGCTCGTGAACGCGCTCGACCCGGATCTCGTCGTTTTCGGAGGATTGGCACCCGACCTTCACGATGCTGCACACCAGGCGTTCGAGTCGGCCTACCACGACGCCCTCATGCGCCACCGGCGGCACGATCCGCCTCCAATCGTCGCGTCCACGACCCGCACCGACGGATCGCTCCTCGGCGCCGCCGAGCGGGCCTTCGATCTCGTGCTCACGCCACGCCTTCTGAGCGAGCGGACGTAATCTCGACGAGGGCTCGTTCCCGACTCACACCTGGGTGAGCATGCCGGCCGCGACCTCGTCGTAAATTCGATGGGCCGTGCTGGATTCGAACCAGCGACCTTGGATAGAAGATAGGTGAAGACGGCCCGCGAGGCGGAAGACGCGCCATGAGCTCGGGCTAACGGTGATGCTCGGGACCGGGAAGTGAGGTCAGCGCGAGGCTCGCTTCCGATCCCTGGAGTGTGTTCAGCACTCCACGACCCCACCTGCGAGCAACTCGCGGCTGGGCTGGACCTTGAAAGCAGACTCCCAGCCTGCGCATTGTCACGTTGCAGATGCATCGACCGGGGAGGGTGGATGGCACGGACAACGCTTCTGCGCGCAATCGAGCGGTTGGCGCGCGACCATGGTGAGGCCCAACGGCTCGGCGTCGAGGTCGAGGAGTGCCGCGAGCGGGCGTACACCAGGCGGCAGCTTCTGCACCGCGGCGGTGTCGTGGGCGCCGGGCTCGCGCTTGGGGGCTCGTTGGCGTTTGGGTCGCCGGCAAGGGCGGCGACGAGCAGTAGGGCCGGCATAGCGATCGTTGGTGGCGGCATCGCCGGCCTGAGCGCAGCGCTGAAGCTGCAGGACAAGGGTGTCGCCTCGACGGTGTACGAGGCGTCCGGCCGGATCGGCGGCCGGATCCATTCGGACCGATCAGGCTACTGGGACAATGGTCAGACGAGCGAGTCCTGCGGCGAGCTGATCGACACCGGCCACAAGACGATCCGCTCCCTCGCCCAGCGCTTTGGCCTCGCTGTCGTCGACCTGCTCGACGCCGAGCCGAAGCGCACGGACGACACGTACTGGTTCCTCGACGACTACTACCCTGTCGCCGACGCACGCTCCGACTTCCGGGCGATGAGCGACGCACTCGCCGCCGACGTGACCGCCGCTGGCTACCCAACGACCTACAACAGCTTCACGCAGGCCGGCAAGGCGCTCGACCGGATGTCGGTGCATGAGTGGATCGAGTCGCGCGTCCCCGGCGGCCACGCCTCCCGTCTCGGCCGCTTGCTCGACAACGCGTACAACGCGGAGTACGGTGCCGAAACGACCGAGCAGGCGTCGCTGAACCTCGTTTACCTGCTGGGGTTCCAGCCGACGGCCAAGAGCTTCGAGGTTTTCGGAGTGTCCGACGAGCGCTTTCACATCGTCGGCGGCAATGAGCAGCTGCCCGAGGCGATCGCCGCCACGCTCGCCGACGTGCGCACGGGCTGGCGTATGACTGCTGTGGCGACAAACCACGACGGCACGGTGACGCTCACCTTCGACACGCCCGCGGGTACGGCCAGAGCAGACCGTCGATCAGGCGATCATCGCGCTCCCGTTCAGCGTGTTACGCACCCTCGACTACTCGAGGGCCGGCTTCGACGACTTGAAGAAGCAGGCGATCCGACAGCTCGGCGCGGGGCGCAACGCGAAGCTGCAACTTCAGTTCGCGAGCCGCTACTGGAACGGCGCGGGGCCGTGGGGCCGCTCTACGGGCGGCGTCTTCTCGGACATCGGCATCCAGAACGCGTGGGACGTCACCCGCGGGCAGCAGGGCGTGACCGGGATCCTCGTCGACTACTCCGGCGGTGACCTGGCCGGCGGCTTCCAGCCCTCGACGCCGTACTCGAACGCGGCCCAGAACCCGCAGGTGGCGAAGTACGCGAAGGCGTTCCTCGCCAACCTCGAGACCGTCTTCCCGGGAATCAAGAAGCAGTGGAACGGCAAGGCGACGCTGTCGACGCCCTTCCTCGATCCGAACCTACTCTGTTCCTACTCGTACTGGAAGGTCGGGCAGTACACGAAGTTCTCCGGTTACGAAAAGGCGCCGCAAGGGAACATTCACTTCGCCGGCGAGCACTGTTCGCAGGACTTCCAGGGCTTCATGGAGGGCGCCGCCACGGAGGGCATCCGAGCCGCCAAGGAGGTGCTTGCCGCACTGTAGCCAGGGCCCACTTTCACTACTGCAACAGAATGCAGCGAACCGCGGCTTGCGGAGACAGGCCGGTACGTTCACCGTGCGCTCAGACCAGTTGATCGGTCACAACGAGCGGAGGCCCCGCTCCGCCCGCGATGGATCCCCAACTCGGGTCAGCCTCTCTCAGCGGCGGCGAACGCCTGCCGTGATCGCGATTGCCGCTCCCGCGGCGAAGAGCGCACCGACGCCGAGCAGCGCCGCGCCGATCCAGAGCACCGAGTCGAGCTCGGCCCCGATGCTCATGTCGGCCGCGACTCCTCGCGCAGCGTCTCTGTTCATCACGACGGCGCGCCAGTCGCCTGCCCGCGGCTTCCAGTCGACGGTCTGTTCGCCGCTTCCTGTCGCAGATGCGACCCAGAACGTCTGCTCACTCGGCGGGCTCACCGGAGCGCCGCCGGGCCTGTGTGAGTAGCTCGGGTCGTTGTGGTCAAGACCCGTGACCACGTCGCGCTCGGTACCGAGTAGATACCTGTCTACGTCCGCAGCGGGCGCGATTCCAACGAACACGGCGCGCTGGCTCTCGCTGCGAATGCGAATCGTGCCGAGAAACCTGTCGACAGCCCACTTGGCGCCCTCGACGTCGATGTTGGCTCTCTCGGAGACGATGGCATAGGTCGATGTCGAGAAGTCGCGGCTCGGCGACATGAGGTAGCCGTCGTCGTCGCGCTGGGTCTGGTCGATCACGACGAGCGCGCACCCTCCGGCGAGGAGGGCGAACGAGAGGATCGCGGCGATGCTGCCGAGAACGAGCAACACTATTCGCCCCGCCCCACCACCGCCGCGCTCCGCGAGGGGAGCCGGCTCGGCTGCGACGCTGGCCGGCGACGTCTCGAGCGGAAGTCCGGCGGTGTCCGCGCCTCCCTGGTCGAGGCGGAACGGCGGATACTCGTCTCGCATCAGGAAGACGTACGCCGTGACCCGAGCCACCCAGCGGTCCAGGCCGAGCACGAAGTCGAAGATCCCGCGCGGGTACCGCGTGGTGAAGAGCAGGGCCACCCCGGCGAAGAAGACGAGGACACCGATCAGCCCGGTCTGGAACCCGAAGCCCCATACCCGGTCGTACGCACGCGAGGCCGCATAGCTCCCGCCGCCCGAGGAGGATGCCGACGACGACGTAGTGCGGGATCGCAAGCAGCCACCACTTCACGAGCACGAGGCCCCGCGACAGCCGCTCGGGATAGGCGACCTCGAGCCTCGCCGGGTAGTCGGGCACGTCGCCGAGCGTGAACGGCGGGTAGCGGTCGGTGCCGAGCGCGCCGTACGAGTAGAACCCCACGCGCCAGGTCCAGCGGAGCACCCCGAGATTGAAGTCGAAGATGCCCCGCGGGTACCGGGCCGTGAAGAGGATCGCGAAGAACGCGACGACGGTCAGCACGAGAAACGTCGAGCCACAGGAAGGCCAGCACGATGTAGTGGGGTATCGCGAGGAGCCCACTTCACGAGCCACAGCCAACGACTGACGCTCGGGTCGAGCTCGCCCTCGATGCGGACGGGATACGGCTGCTTGGAGTCCACGCTGCCTCCTCGATCGCCTGACGATGAGCCTATGCGAATCCCGCGCGCCTACACGCGCGAGATCACGGCATAGGCCTCGGGGAAGATTCCTGTCGGTGTAGAGATCAGCCTCATGTGACATGCCCGAACTCATCGAACGTAGTTGCGGTCTGCGGGCCAGATCGCCCGGGCCGGCACGCTCCGCGTACGTCAGCTCGCAGCCATGTCGAGGTTTCGTCGCGTACCGAGCCGTTGCCGGCGCGAATCATCAGGCTAGGGCTTGGTGATCATGAGGGCCAAGATCCCGATCAACGCGAGCGCGCTCAGGTAGTTGAGCGCCATGGCGGCCCGGTCGTTCAGCAAACGGCGCAGCAGCAGGTCGGCCGGTGCATGGTCGCGGGCGAGTCGTTCGGCGTGCAGGCGCGCCTGTTTCGGCCGGCGGCCACCGACGGCACCCAGCGCACCGGCGACGACAAGCAGACCGAGCGAGGCTGAGAGCCAGCCGTCGCCAAAGCCGTACGGGCCGATCGCTGTCAGCCAAACGCCGCCTGCGATGACGGTGATACTGCCCAACCCGACGAGCACGACGCCCCCGCGCGCGACCCGGAGCAGAGCCGCAACAACGCCTGGATCGTCCGTACGCCGAGCCTGTTCCAAACCGACGGCTGCCGCACCCAACCCGGCCGCGAGCAGCACCACTCCGAGGAGATGAACGAACAACGCTACCTCGAACTCCGTCATTCCGGCACCACTCTTCGAGCCAGGAGCGTTCACCACGTCGAGGATGTTGAGCGGGATAGGGAGAACCGCGAGCAAGGACGACGCGGCACGTGCAGGCTCTCATACGACGCGGACGACGCCTGCGTTGCCCCGTCTGTTGCCCCCAAGCCTCGCCCGAGCAGTGCGGGAGCCCGCGGGCGGAACGATGCCGTCGTAGGCTGACATCAGGTCGAGTCAGCCCTGTGCTATTCGCAGAGGCTGGCCGCCGTGAACGTGGCCGTTGCGTTGGTAGCTGGGAACGCGGTGCACTTTGTCGGAGTGGTGGACTACACCCGCAATGACTTCCCCTACGGCTGCCAGCATTACGACGTGATCCTCGACATCGGCGGGAACACCCGCTGTCACGTCTTCGGCGCGCCCTCACGACTCGCGGGAGGCTCGTCATCGCCGGTGGAGAGACAAGCGGCCGCTGGCTGGCGGCACCGACTGCCAGCTTAGGGGCGAGTCTGCTGTCGCCGTTCGTGGGACAGAAGCTCGGCACCTTCATCTACAAGCAGAACGGCAAGGATCTGGCCGTCCTCGCCGAACTGATCGAGTCCGGGCACGTCCCCCCGGCGATCGATCGCACCTTCGCGCTGAGCGAGGCCGGCAAAGCGATCCAGTACGTGGACGAGGGGCACGCGCGTGGGAAGGTCGTCATCAGCGGTGTACCGCGCTATGCGCCGGGCCAACACCCGGTGAAACCGTGCGGGTTCGCTCGTTGTCCGATGGACAACGACTTGCCTGCACGGTCGTTTTTGCTCAGCCCGCGGGGGTGCTGAAACCGCGCGAGGCCTGGCTGCTCGTGCGTGGTTGCTCGTGGCGTCCTGCGACAACTACACCGGCATTCCAACCTGGCGCTCGCCCGTTTTCGGGCAGGTGTACCGCCTCGAGTGGCAAGCCGCTACGCACGATCAGCCAGGCGATGACGGAGTTGGAGTTCCACATCTCGCCGGCGCGGAACTCGTCGCGGCCCCACACCGACGTCGGCGCCAGGGGCACCAGGTCGAGGATGCGTTGGGCGGAACGCGGGTCCTCCGATAGCCGTTGTGGGCTGTCGACGGCCTCCTCGATGTCTGGGATGACCCCATCGCGCCAGCAGCGCAACTCGTAGCGGAAGGCGCGGAAGCGACCCGCCCAGCGGCTCCCGACAGCACCCTCGGAGACGACGCCACGCTCCACAGTGCTCCGCCAGGCGGGTGCCTGCTCGATGACGAACCTGCCCTCGGGTACGCACACAACGAGGGCTGAGTGGTAGAGGTCGCAGGCTGACCGCCGTTCGAGCCGAGAGACCACGGCCTCGAAGACACGGCCGTTCAGCCGTACAGAGTGACCACCGGCTCCGAGAGGAAGCCAGTAGAGGTCAACGCCCGCGGTGAAGCTCTCGTTTCCGGCGGCCATGGCCGCCCAAGCGTTGCGGTGCGCAAGACTCGAGCGCCTCAGCACGACTCCCGTTCGACGGTACGGGTTTCCCGCAGTGTTTCAGACCCGATTAGAGCGAACCGGCGGTGAAGAGAACTCCTTCACGGTGTCAGGGAGGTTTGAAAGCTGTCCAGTTAGATCCCTCTTTGGGCCGTAGCCTCATACACCTCGTGATCGGCGGGGGCAAGGAGCCCTATCTTGGGGACGGAAGGGACAGTGGGCCACGAAATGTTGTCAATCATGACTACAAAACCGAGAAAGCCGCCGCTTGCGGATACGTCGTGGACGAGCTTTTCGCGTTGGCCTCGGCGCGACGGGGGAAAACGAGAGAGGGCCCGGCAAGCCGGGCGCTCTCCGTCGCATGCAGTGCGGTCGAGCTATGCGGCGACCAAGACACGATCGCTGTGAGCGACGATCTTGCCGCTCGTGATCATGGGCTTGTTGGGGATGATGGTGTCGAGTTTCTCGTCGCGGATCCAGGCGGCGACGAGCTTCGTCGACTCCATGCCCTGCTCAGGAGTCTCGAAGAGACCGAGCGAGGTAAAGACGCCGTTGCCGGCATCGACGAGGAAGTAGCCCGCAAACCCGGACAGCTTCTCGAGCTTCGGGACGAGGGTCTCGTTCACCTTGCGGGTCAGCTCGGCCGAGCGATTCTGGTCCACACCGTCGTAACGGCGGATGGTTGCATGCATGTGATGCTCCTTGTGTTCCGATCAGGGCAGAAGAGTCCGAACAGACTCCCTGCTGCGCTCAGGCCGGGTGGTGACAGTCGAAGAGGAAACTACAAAGCCTCGGCGGCTTCAAAAACCAGCCAACGCGCTGAAACCAGCATAGCTGCGATTCCCGGTCGCCGTCAGCGTCCCATCAAATGTCGCGCCGTCAAATGTCGCGCCGTTCGAGAAGGATGGTAGAGAGAGGGCAGGGAGGACAGCGGGCGGGGGGCGACGGGCGCCAGCCCGAAAGCGTTGCAGAGCAAGCTAGGCTGGCCGCATGGACGGGGAGAGCAAGCCCGACGCCAATGACGAGCGCCCGCCGATCTGCCCGGCGTGCGGCGTCACAATGGGGATCATCGTGGGCGAGGACGGCACGACGCGCGATGTCTGCCTCGAGTGCGGATTCTCCGACGAGATGACGCTCCTTCGGGCGACTGACGGCTGACAGTGGGCCGATCGTGCCTCGGATCCACGGGGAGGGGCAGCGGCCGCCTCGCTTCCGCAGCCAACCGTCACCCCGACGGTCGGCCAGGGGCGAGTTCCTCCTCCAGCGCGTCGAAGGTGCTCTCGAAGGCGCGGCGGATGCCGCGCGCGAGCAGGGTGCGGTCGAACACGCCGGCGATCCCGCCCCGTGGCTCGTACTCCACGACGAGCCTGTAGACGAACCCGTCGCCTTCGGGCTCGAAATGGCGCTCGTGGCGCGCGTCGGGTAGCCCCGGCTGGGTGCTGGTGTACGTCACGAGCCGGTTCAGCTCGAATGCCTCGATCGTCATCGTCAGGAGGCGCTCGCGCCCCAGCAGCCGCGTCGCCAGCCGTGCCGTGTCACCGCTCGCGGCCCAGCGCGAGTTCTCCTCCAGGCGGACGTAGCCGGGCCAGAACTTCGGCCAGTTCGCGGTGTCCGTGACGAACGCGAAACCACGCTCGACAGGGACGTGGTAGCGACGGGCGGCTTCGACCCGCTTCATCCGCTTAGATTCTATTCGCTTCGCGTGGAACCGGCCGTCAAGGCGCTCGGCGATGAAGCTCTCGACCACGCCCGAGACTCTGTCTGCACCTCCGTCGGCGACCGCGGCCGCGGCTCGTTCCCGAGCGACGGTCCATGAGGGGGGCACGCCTAGCGTGGCAACGCCAGGATACCCCCGCCCTTTCCCGCGAAATAAACTCGTCGTGCCACGCCATGTTTCTTGAGGGGGGCGGGTATTGAACTTTTCGCGGTCGCCCGGATCATCGTTCAGCCAGCATGCGATCAAGGGTTGACGGCACTCTCCCGAAGATGACGACGCCGCTGATGGACAACACCGTTGCGATTGCCACCGGCACAACCCACGCCCCAACGTCCTGACCAACAGCGACGGTTAGTTGTCCGCATCCGGCCGCGACCAAACCAGCGTACGACCACGTCATGCAGTACGCATGGGTAGCGATGACCATCGGCGATCTCTTGCCGAAGAGGAGGGGCGAGAGCCCGACAGCGATCGTGACTAGGCTGACGACTGCCAGCGCATGGAATACACCAAAGGTGTTCTCTCGATGCAACGACAGCGCCGCCACATTCACGAGTACAAGCGCAAGGACGTAGACGGTTCCGATCACTCGGTGGGTGTGCGTGCCTTTGGGCAACAGGAGAACAGCGGCACCCGCACCCAGCGCTGAGAACGCAGCCAGAACGTGTCCGGTCGCCAAAGCCTGTTCCAAGTCCACGGAGAACATCCGATCATCACCGCGATGTTACGTCCACCGTCCCGTCCGTTTCGCCCAGCGCGCCCCGCCCCGCGCCCTAACAGCGCTCCCGCCTCAGGGGACCTTCGCGAAAAACTGGCGCAGGCGAGCCTTCCGTGATCGATGGCGAGGGTCTCGAGGCCAGTCGAATGCAGGAGGGTTGAGTCCCTCAGGGGTCGACGTGGAAGCTGAACATCATGCCGCTTTCGTGGTGTTCGGCGATGTGGCAGTGCGCCATCCAAAGGCCGGGGTTGGTGACGTCGAGCAGGATGTCGACCGTCTCACCGGTGCGAATGAGTACGGTGTCTTTCCAGGCCAGGTTGTGCTCGACGACATCGTCTCGGGAGAGGACGAGGAAGCGTCCGGCGCCGTGAACGTGGAAGGGGTGGTGCATGGGATGGTCGGAGTCCATCTCGTTGAGGAGCCGGATTTTGATCTGGTCGCCGACCCGGAAGCGCCAGTCGATGGCGTGGTTCTCGGCATCGGTTGCGCGGTCGATCAGTTTCCAGCGCATGTTGGCGGGAGTCGTGATCCGGTTGATCTCGACCATGTCGTCTTCCCACTCGATCCCACCTGATTGCGCGTGCGAGTGATCGCCACCGTCGGGAGCGTGTCCTTCGGGATGTGCGTGCGTTTCGGTTGGGTGCTCCGCCGCCGTCTGCGAGACGAGCTGCGATGGCAGCAGTTTCATGCCGCACTGCGGGCAGCGGTCGGGCGCGTCACTGGTCACCTCAGGGTGCATTGGGCAGACATAGATCGTCGCGGCTGCGAGTAGCTTCATCCCGCACTCCGGGCAGCGTCCCGGCTCGGCGCTCACCACGTCGGGATGCATGGGGCAGGTGTAGGTGACAGGGGCCGCGGTCGCGATCAACTTCATCCCGCATTCGGGGCAGCTGCCCTCGTCGGCCCGGACGATCTCGGGATGCATAGGGCAGGTGTAGACAACCGGCCCCTCGGGGACGCCCATGTCCATTTCGGCGACAAACGCGAGCGTCTTGTCCGGCGCGGCCGTCAAGTAGGGGGCGATCCGCTCTCGCTCGGCCACCATGTCCGCGTTCGTCCGCAGGACCTCGAACTGGTTTGCCAACGACAGCGGGACGCGGTCTTCGGAGACGCTGATCGCGGCAAGCGGGTAGGAGCGCTGCGGCGTGTGGTGCTCGAGCGTCACCTGCCCGGGATGGTCGAAAAGCACATCAACGACGGCGCGCTCAGATGGCGCTAGAAGCACGCGCTCGACAAGCTCCTCGTGTTCGTAGCGGCCGCTGTCGGCGCCGACGAGCTTCATCCGGGCCTGCTCCACCCCGATGTTGAAGACACGGGTGTTGGCGGTGTTGGTGAGGTAGAGGCGGACGACTTCGCCGAGTTGCGCGGTGACGGCGAGCTCGGCCTGGCCGCTGACGAGAAGGAGGTTGCCGAACCGGCCCATCGCCGTGTGGGTGGTTTGTGAGCGGCTGAACGGCGCTACCTTGCCGTCCTCGATCAAGATGTCGTCCAGCGTGAGCAGGATCTCGCGGTTGACCGGCGACCAGTAATCGGCTTCGTCGGGGACGACGAGGATGTTGCCGTACAGACCAAGCTCCTGGCCGTAGTCCTCGCGGACATGCGGGTGGTACCAGTAGACGCCGGGGTCGGGGAACTCGAGCTGGTAGGCGAAACTGCCGCCGATCGGGATCGGCGCCTGCGTCTCGTGCGTCCCGTCGGAACGATTGTCCAGCCGCAGCCCGTGCCAATGCACGGTGTCGGCGTGGTCACCCTGGTTGGTGACGTTGACGGTGAGCCGTGATCCCTGTCGAACCTTCAGTGTGGGGCCGGGGATCGAGCCGTTGTAGGCGAGCATCCGCACGGTTGCCTCTCCCAGCCGGTTGGACACGGCCGCGATCTCCAGCTCGAAGACATCCCCTCCGGACAACTCGACCACTTCCGAAGGGACGCAGACGCCAAGACCTGCCGTCTCCGTTGAGAACTGATCAGTGCTCGATCCGACTGCCTCGCGCGTCTGATCCGGCATGGGTAAGCCTCCTCTCTTCAAGGACGTCCGCTCAGAACAAAGCGGACGGGCGGTGCTGTCGTGCCAGAAACGCGAAAGAGGCTCATACCATCACCCCTCTGGTGCGCTGACCCGATCCAACCGAGATCATCTCACGTTCGGCTATCTCACCCTTCCGACTGGATGAAAAGGCCGATGCAGACGAGAGAAGACTGTATTGCGGCGGAACTCAGGCCGGAAGTTTCATGCGCTTCGGCATTAGGGTGAACTTGTGAGCGCTGACCCGCCCCGGCATTCCCTCGCTGCTGAGGGGTTGGATTCGCCAGTTGTCGCGGCGGCTCGACCGCTGCTGACGTCTGGGTGGTGCGGGCGCGGGTGACTCTCGAGAAGACGCGGCACCGCGGCAACGCCCGGTGCGCAGGTCGACGAGCGAGAGGAGATGCCTCATGAGTGAGCTCGCAGCGAGATCCGACAATCTTGTGCTTCGCGGCCTGGCCTGGGGGACGACGTGAGCATCCTGGACGGCCTGACGGTCGTGGAACTGGCGGTCGCGTCTAGGGCGCAGGACTAGTGACGGTCGCCGCGGCCCCGAAGAGCTCGAAACTGCGAGCACCGGTGATCTGGGGACTCGTCGTCGGGGGCTTTCAGGCGGCGTCCCCGCTCGCCTTCTGGTGGCTCGACACGGCAACCGTCTACGCGCTCGGCCTGATCGTGATCGCGTCCGTCTACATCGGCTTCGCCGTCGCCGACGGTCGCTGGAACGTCATCGCGGTCGAGAGCGGTGTCACGTCGGTCTTTGTCGTCGTCGCCGCAGCGGCCGTCACCGGCTCACCCTGGCTGCTCGTCATCGGGCTGATCGGCCACGGGCTCAAAGACCTGTGGCAGCACCGACGCCAGTTCGTCGCCAACACAAGCTGGTGGCCGCCCTTCTGCCTCGTCGTCGACTGGGCGGCGGCAGCGATCATCGCCATCGAGATCCTCGCCGGCGTCCAATTCCACCACTAGCGATCGACAGAGGAGCTAACTCCAGATGACGAACAACGCCTCACCAGCACACTTCGATGTCGCCGTCGTAGGAGGCGGCCAGGCTGGCCTCGCGATCGGCTACTACCTGGCACGCCAGGGACA
This sequence comes from uncultured Actinomycetes bacterium, assembly GCA_963708005.1. Lineage (GTDB taxonomy): Bacteria > Actinomycetota > Thermoleophilia > Gaiellales > Gaiellaceae > Gaiella. The sequence continues at coordinate 299,781 of CAVPRY010000006.1, forward strand.
CAGATTCGTGATCCTCGAGTCTGCCGGCACCATCGGTGCCACCTGGCGCAGCCGCTGGGAATCGCTCGTGCTGTTCACCCCGCGCCGCTACGACAGCCTCCCCGGCCTACCGTTCCCAGGCGAACCGGACGGCTACCCAACCCGCGACGAGGTGATCGCCTACCTCGAGAACTACGCAGAATCGTTCGCGCTCCCCGTCCAGCTTGGCAGCAACGTCGGCGCCCTGACGAAACAGGACGACACGTTTCTGCTCAGTCTCAATGACCACACGATCAAGGCCCATCAGGTCGTCGTCGCCACCGGGCCGTTCCAGTCGCCAAGGTTGCCCGAATTCGCCCACGGACTGGCTCCCGACGTCTTCCAGATCCACAGCGCCGACTACACAAAGCCAAGCGACGTCCCGCCCGGGACGGTGCTCGTAGTCGGCGGCGGCAACACCGGCTTCCAGATCGCCACAGAGCTCTCCGAGACGCACGACGTGCACATCTCGATCGGCTCACGCCAGACGCCACTCCCCCAAAGACTCCTCGGCCGCGACTTGTTCTCGTGGCTCGTGACGACACGCCTCCTCAACACAACGGTCGATTCCAGGCTGGGGCGAAAACTCAGCCGCCGCGACACGCTGATCGGATCGAGCCCCCGCGCACTCAAACGCCGCGGCGTGAAGATCAAACCGCGCTCCAGCGCCGCGTCCGACCGAACCGTCAGCTTCTCTGACGGCACCAGACTCGCCGTCGACGCCGTCATCTGGGCAAGTGGATTCGGGCTCGACCATTCGTGGATCAACCTCCCGATCAGCACCGACGACGGCCAGATTCGCCATCGGCGCGGCGTCACCGACATCGCAGGGCTCTACTTCCTCGGGCTGCCCTGGCAGCACACGCGCGGATCCGCCCTTCTCGGCTGGATCAGAGACGACGCCGAATACCTAGCTCAACAGATAGCCGCGACTACGACCGATCCGCTCACGGCCGCGGCCACCACACCTGCTCCGCACACAGACACGCTCGCGGGGGACTGACGCCAACCATCTGGCGGGCCTGCCGCCGACATGCTCGTTGTCCTCGCCCGGCGCCGGTTACATCACTTGTTCTTTCGCCGCGGGCCGGTGCGGCAGTGGCCGGGCCCGAACGCTCGTTCAACGAGAAAGCGCCACGCGAGAGACGTCGGAACCGGCATGGTTCCACGAATGGAGCACGCGAATCACGGTCACACCGAGGACGAGCAACACTCTCTGAACCGCTCTGCCATCCGGGCAACACTCCATTGCTTAACCGGCTGCGCTGTCGGTGAGGTGCTCGGGATGGTGCTCTCGACCGCACTTGGCTGGGGGAACATCGCGTCCGTCGCGATCTCGGTGCTGCTTGCGTTCGTGTTCGGGTACTTGCTCACGGTGGGCCCGCTTCTCCGCGCGGGTGTTCCGTTCCGCCGCGCGCGCCGCCTCGCCTTCGCATCCGACACACTCTCGATCACGACGATGGAGATCGTCGACAACGCCTTCATCCTGATAGTCCCCGGCGCCATCGCAGCAGGGCTCTCCGACAGCCTCTTCTGGTGGAGCCTCGCTCTCAGCCTCGTGATCGCCTTCGTCGTGGCGGTGCCGGTGAACCGCTGGCTCATCGCCCACGGCCGTGGTCACGCCGTGATCCACGGGCTGCACTGACAGCGGATCCTGGCGGTGGATCAGTCCAAGTCGGGCGGCTCCACGTGCCGGAACAGAGCGTAGAGACCACCGGCCGACTTATCAAAGACGAATTTGCAGGATATTTCTGATGGGCCGTGCTGGACTCGAACCAGCGACCTTGGGATTAAAAGTCCCCTGCTCTACCAACTGAGCTAACGGCCCGCGGTCTGAGTGTAGGCACGACCGGGAGGCGAATCCGGTTGCCTTGCCTCCTCGTACCTTCCTGCAGGACAATCGACAGCCGGGCCGGATCGAGTCAGCGCCGGAGGAAGGTCGAGCCGTGACGGAGTTACAGCGTTACCTGGCGGAGGAGATCGCCGAGGATCATGCGGACGGGCTCGTCTCCCGGCGTGAAGCGTTGCGTCGGTTGGGATTGCTCGGGTTGAGCGGGGCAGCGGCCGCTTCGCTGCTCGCAGGGATCGTGGCGGACGAGGCGAGGGCGCTGGCGAGTGCCGCGACGGGCGTCCGATCGGCGGCGGGTCGACGGGCGGCGGAGGTCGAGGTGGCGGCGCTGCCAACCCGTGAGATCGTGTTTCGCGGGCCGCAGGGTCGGAAGTTGATGGGTGCGTGGGGCGCCGCACCCCGGCCTCGTGGCGGCGTATTGGTGATCCATGAGAATCGAGGGCTCAACGACTCGATCCGCGCGGTAGCGGGTCGCCTCGCGGCGAGTGGCTACTCCGCGTTGGCGATCGACCTGCTGTCCGAGGAAGGCGGCACCGGGTCGTTCGGAGACGAGTTCGAGGCCATGGCCGCGCTCGGAGCGGCTCCTCCGTCGCGATTCGTGGCGGACATGAAGGCGGGGGTGACAGAGCTTCGGCGTCGGCTCCCGGGGAAAAAGGTGGCGGCCACCGGGTTCTGCTTCGGTGGCGGCATGGTGTGGCTCCTGCTCGCTGCAAAGGAGTCTCGCCTGGCAGCTGCAGTGCCTTTCTACGGCCCCTTCACGGAGGGAGGGAACCTCACGGGCGCCAAGGGTGCCGTCCTCGCGATCTACGCGGGGCTCGACTCGAGGGTCAACGCGACCCGTGCGACAGCGCGTGCGGCTCTCCGCCAGGCTGGCCTGCGCCACCAGATCGTCACCTTTCCAGGCGTCGACCACGCGTTCTTCAACCCGACCGGATCACGGTACGACGCTGCCGCCGCCTCAGCCGCCTATCTCCGGATGCTCAGCTGGTTCGGACAGCACGTCGCCACGTAGTCCGACACGCTAGTCTCGGCGGTTCGTGATTCCCTGGCTGATCTTCGCCGTCGTGCTCGTCCCGCTCTGCGTGATCGCCTTCGCGGCGACGCGTCGCGGCTCGCGACGCCAGGATCTCGAGCCGGTGGACGAGACGACGCGGGTCCGGAACGAGGAGCAGTTCACCGAGGCGGAGCGCTACCAGGAGGAATGGCGGGCGCAGGAGCACCGCCGCGACCACGACCAGGACATCGTGGGGTAGCGCCTACTCGGGGTCGAGCTCGAGCGAGCACGAGTTGATGCAGTAGCGAAGCCCGTTCGGGCCGGGGCCGTCGGGGAAGACATGGCCCAGATGGCCGCCGCAGGCGGCGCACATCACCTCGGTGCGGGTCATGCCGTGGCTGCGATCGGTCTCGGTGACGACGCTCTCGAGGGCGGACGGCTCGACGAAACTCGGCCAGCCCGTGCCCGAGTCGAACTTCGCGTCGGAGCGGAACAGCTCCGCGCCACATCCGGAGCACCGGTACACCCCAGGCGTCTTCGTGTCCACGTAGGCGCCGGTGAAGGCCCGCTCGGTGCCCTTCTGGCGCAGGATCGCGTACTGCTCGGGCGTCAGCCGCGCCCGCCACTCGGCATCGGTCAACTCCACGCGCTCGCTCATGCGTTGAGCGTAGCGACAGGGAGGAGGGCTACGCGCGCTCGAGGTATGCGCAGGGTCGCGTGTCGAGCGGGATCGGCGAGGCGCCGAGGCGCGTCACGACCAGCTCGCCCTCGCACTGCGGAAGCTCGACGTGTGCACCGATCTCCGGCGGCCGCCCCTCGACGGCAACGAGGCGGTAGCCGTCCGCCGTCGGCGCGAAGGCGACGTACGAGGTTGCGTTTGCGTGATGGAGCGCCAGCGTCTCCTCCGAGCCACGCTCGGCCGCAGCGACGTCGGCCTCGACGATGGCGGATCCGAGCCGCTCGATCGAGCGGCGTAGGGCGTTCCCGGCCTGTAGGTACTCCGCCTCGCTCTCCGTCAGCCGATCCCCGAGGGACGCGAGGCCCTTGCGCAACGCGCGCTCGGTGACGCTCACCTGCTCGGCCTGGCGGGCCTCCTGCGCCTCGAGGCGCTGCTCGACATCCGCCAGCGCTTGCCGGAGCGCCGCAGCTTCGCCTGCCGAGAGCACTTCCTCGACGCGGTCGAGCCGCCAGCCGATCGATGCCGCGAGACGTTCGAGCTCGGCGCGGCTCTCGTCGCGGGCTACGATGCCGGCGGCGTCGCTCTCCTCGAGGCGCGCCGCAAGTTGGCTCAGCTCGGCCAGGAGCACCTCGTCGACCTCCGCACGCCCGTCCGCGACGCGATGCGCGAGGTCGTCGATCCGCGCGCCGAGCTCGGCTCCCAGGAACTCCGCCTGCTCGGCCTCGTGAGCCCGGGCGCCGGCCAGCTCGTCCAGCGAAGCGGCGAGCGTCGACAGCGTCTCGCGCAACTCCGCGATCTCCGCGCGAGCCTGTTCGTCGGCGGGTGCGTGCGCCGCAACGGCGTCGATCCGCGCGCCGAGCTCGTGGCTCGTCTCGTAGAGGCGCTCATCGCGAGCCGTTGCCGCGGTGGTGAGGTCGTCGATCGCGGCACCCAGTCGCTCGTGGTCGGCGCGGGCGTCGGTGGCCACACGCTCGATCGTGTCGCCGAGGGCACGCTCGCGACCTTCCGCGTTCTCCGCCAGCTCCGTGAGCTGATGCCGGAGTGAGCGGCTGTCCGCTTCGAGGCCGTCGGCCCGGTGCGCGAGCTCGTCGAGCGCCCCAAGGCGGGCCAAGACGTCTTCGACGCGAAGCTCGAGCTCGTGTGCGGACGTCTCGGCCTGCCCCACGGTGTCGGCGATCGCCTCGTGCAGACGCGTGACAAGCGTCGCCTCGAGCTCGGATACGTCGCGCGCGGCAGCTGCAGCGACCTTCTCGAGCTCGTCGATGCGGCCGGCCAGTGCGGGATTCCCGGCCGGGCCGGACGCAAGCTCCTCGACGCGCGCCGAAAGCTCGTCCACCCGCTGCGACGCCGGTTCCAAGAGGTCGACACGGTGGGAGAGCGCACCGAGGCGCGCCGGGAGATCTGGGTCGAGATCGGGCTTCGCGTCGAGCCGGGCGATCGACTCGCGCAGGCCGTGCAGCTCGTCGCTGCTGGCAGCGGCCGCGGAAAGCGTGTCGACGCGATCCGCGAGCTCGCTGACGCGAGCGGTGAGGTCGGGGTCTGCGACCGGCCTCTGCTCGAGTCGAGCGACCGCGTCGCGGAGTGGGGCGAGCTCGTCCCGCGGGAACGCGACGTTCGCAACCTCGTCGAGACGTCCCTCGAGCTCGGCCAGGCGATGCGGGACCGTCGGATCGGGCGACGGGCGGGCATCCAGGTCGGCGACGAGCAGGCGAAGCTCCCGCACGCCCTCGGCCGAGGCCTGCCACGTGTCGGCTCGTTGGGCGAGCTCTTCCAGGCGCGCCGCCAGGGCGGGGTCTTCCGCCGGCCTCAGCTCGAGCTGTGCGACGTCGTGGCGGAGCGCGGCGACGTCGTCGTTGCGAGCCACTTCGCCTGCCAGCTCCTCGACACGTGTCGCGAGGTTGTCGAGGCGGCCTGCCAGCGCCGGGTCGGCGGCGGGACGAGCGGCGACCGTCTCGAGCTCGCTGCGGAGGTCGTCGAGGACCTGCGAGCTCGCAAGTAGCGCCTCGAGCTCGTCGAGGCGACTGCGCACGTCGTGCAGATCCTGCTTCGAGGCCTGTTCGGCCGGCTCGGCGGTCCGTGTGCGCAGCAACTCGAGATCGGCACGGAGCGCATCGAGCCCGGCAGTGTCGCCAAGGGTCTGCTCGAGCTGGTCGATGCGGGCGTGGAGCGAGTCGAAGCGGCCGTGGTCGTCCCGACCCGCGAGCGCCTGGAGCTCAGCGTGGAGCGCAGCGATGGACGAGCGCAGGGTCTGGATCTCGGCGCGGTCGGCAACGCGCAGCTCGAGCGCGTCCAGCCGCTGGGCGATACCGTCGAGCAAGGGGAGCGCGTCCATCTGCGCCGCCACCTCGCGCATCTCCTCGCGCAGCGCCGCAAACGCCTCGCGCACGTCCTCACTCGCAGCCGCCAAAGCAAGCCGACGCTCCACCTCGTCCAGACGAGGCACCAGCGTCTCGTGGATCTCGGCGGCCGGTCTCTCGGCAAGCGCATGGACGTGCCGGGCCAGCTCCTCGAGCCGCAGGCGCGCCTCCTCGTCCACCGAGGTGCGGGCACTCAGCGTCTCCACACGCGAGGCAAGCTCCTCCAGCCGCGTCGCCAGCGCAGGATCGGCAACCGGCCGGGCCGCCAGCTCCACGAGCGAACCGCGAAGCGCCTCCAACTCGCCAGCCACGTCGAACGGCAACGGAGCCGGCAGCTCCTCAATCTGCACCGCCACCTCGCGCATCTCCTCGCGCACCGCCGCAAACGCCTCGCGCACATCCTCACTCGCAGCCGCCAAAGCAAGCCGACGCTCCACGTCGTCGAGACGAGGCACCAACATCTCCTGCACCTCGGCGATCGGCCTCTCCGCCAACGCATGCACCTGCCGAGCCAACTCCTCGAGCCGCAAGCGCGCATCCTCGTCCACCGAGGTGCGGGCACTCAGCGTCTCCACCGTCGCGCGGAGGCCTGCCAGCTCGGTGGCGACCGCGGCGTGCTCGCCCAGCCGGGCAGCGAGCTCGTCGACGCGCTGCCCCAGCGCAGGATCGACGGCGGGATGCGCCAGCAGGCCGGCGACGTCGTCGCGAAGGGTGTCGAGCACGGACTGCGAGGGCACTCGGCCCTCGAGCGCATCGAGGCGCTCGACGACCGACTCCAGCTTGCCGCGCTCGTCGCGGCCACCGAGCGCTGCGAGCTCGGCCTGCAGATCGGAGATCGCGGTGCGAATCTTGTGCTGCTCGGACGAGTCGGAGAGGCGCGCGTCGATCGCGTCGAGACGGCGGGTGACTGCCTCGAGATCGGGAACCTCGTCGAACTGCGCGGCCACCTCTCGCATCTCCTCGCGCACGGCGCCGAACGCTTCCCGCACGTCGTCGGCGCCCGCGGCCTTGGAGACCCTTTCCTCGAGCTGCTCGAGACGCGCCGCGAGCGGTGCATCGACCGGCATCGGTGTCGCTCCATGCCCGTCGAGCCGGGAGGCGAGCTGGTCGAGACGGGCGCGCGCGTCTTCGTCGACGCCCGCCCGTGCCCGCAAGTCGTCGATGCTCGCCCTCAGGGCCTTGAGATCGCCGTCGAGGGCGCCGATCTCGTGGACGCGCACCGCGAGGTCCTCGACGCGCTCTGCCAAGGCGGACCGGAGCGCCTCCATGTCGCCGATCGCGTGCACCTTCACGGCGAGGTCGTCGAGCCGGGTCGTCAGCGCCGGATCGCCGGCCGGGCGCGCGGCCAGAGCCGCCAGCTCCGAGCGAAGGGCGTCGAGCTCTGCGCTGCTCACCATCCGGGCGGAGAGCTCGTCGAGCTGGGCCGCCAGTGCGTCGAGCTGCTCGTCGGGCCGCTGGACACTGTCACGCACGACGTCGAGCGCCTCACGCTGCCGTTCAAGCTCCTTCCTGAACTCCGCGCCGACCGGCGCGTCGACGGCAGGGGCAGGTTGCTCCGCCGCGACCGTGTGGCCGCCGACTGCCTCCAGTTCGCCGGTCGCCTCGGGAGATCCGTTGCCGCCGGCCTCGCTCTGCCGCCCGGGGGGCCTGAGCTTCGGCAGGCCGGCCCACTGCTCCGCGAGCGCACTCGCGAGCTCGAGCCGGGTGATGCTGCCCTGCGCGACGAGGACCTCGCCGAGCCTCTGCCCCGTCTCGCGCTGCGCATTGAGAGCGCGCTCGAGCTCCTCTGCGGTGATGAAGCCGCCCTGGACGAAGATCTCGCCGATCGGCCGCCGGTCGATTTCCTCGACCTCGCGCTCCACCTGCTCGAGCGAGGGAGGGACGGGAGCGTCGGCCGAGATCGCGTCGGCGGAGTTCTCGACGCCCTGATTGCGATCGACGTCCGACCACTGCTCGGCGAGCACGCTCGCGAGCTCCAGGCGCGGAACGCCGAAGTGGCCGACGAGGATCTCCCCCAGGCGGTCGCCGGTGCGCAACTGCATGTCGAGCGCGCTCTCGAGCTGCTCGGCGGTGACGAGGCCGCGCTCGACGAAGATCTCGCCGATCAGACGCGAGGTGGCAGTGGAGGCATCGCTCACGATCCCTCTATCGGCAGCCCCTCGTTCGAGGTATAGAGCCGAATTTTCAGCGGGCGCCCGGGTCGCCCGGCTGCGCGATGCCGTACTCGTAGGCGAACACGACCGCTTGCACGCGGTCGCGCAGGCGGAGCTTCATCAGGATGCGCGCGACGTGCGTCTTCACGGTCGTCTCGCTGACGAACGCCTCCCGGGCGATCTCGGCGTTGGACAGGCCGCGGGCGAGGTAGCCGAGCATCTCGCGTTCGCGCGCCGTCAGCTCCTCGAGCTCCGGAGGAGGTGTGCGCACCGACGCGGGCGGCCGGCGGACGAACTCCTCGATCACGCGCCGCGTGATCGACGGCGACAGCAGCGCGTCTCCGCCCGCCACGACCCGGATCGCATCGACGAGATCCTCCGGCGGTGTGTCCTTGAGCAGGAAGCCGCTCGCGCCCGCGCGCAACGCCTCGTACACGTACTCGTCGAGGTCGAATGTCGTGAGGATGAGGATCTTCGGCCCGGTCTCCCGGCCGTCGAGAATCCGGCGGGTCGCCTCCAGGCCGTCGACGTTCGGCATGCGGACGTCCATCAGGATCACGTCGGGGCGCTCCTCACGCGCGGCCTCGACCGCCTCGGCGCCGTCCGCGGCCTCGCCGACGACCTCGAGGTCGGGCTCCGCCTCGAGGATCATGCGGAACCCCGCGCGCACGAGGGACTGGTCGTCGACGATCAGGACGCGGACGCTCACCGCGCGTGCTCCAGCGGCAGGCGCGCCTTCACCACGAAGCCGTCCACGGGGTGCTGGCCGCTCTCGATCGTGCCGCCGACGAGCGCCACGCGCTCGCGCATGCCGACGAGCCCGTGGCCGCCTCCGTTTCCCTGAGCCGGCCCCTTCCCGTCGTTCGTCACCTCCAGCTCGATCGCGTCGTCCTGCCAGCGCACGAGGACCCAGGCCCGTGCCGGGCCCGCGTACTTGAGCGCGTTCGTGAGCGCCTCCTGCACGACCCGGAACGCCGAGAGCTCGACGCCGGGCGGCACCTCGCGGGGCTCGCCCTCGACGCGTCAGCTCGACCGGCAGACCCGCGTCGCGGACGGTGTCGAGCAGCTGATCGAGGCTGGCCAGGCTCGGCTGCGGCGCGTACTCCGGCATCACGGAGTCCTGCTTGAGCAGCCCGACGAAACGGCGCATCTCGGTCAGCGCCTCGCGGCCGGTCTCCTCGACGCTGAGCAGCGCCTGCCGCTCCTTCTCCTGCTCGGGATTGAGCAGCCGCCTCACCGCTCCCGCCTGCACCGTCATCACCGAGACCGAGTGCGCGATCACGTCGTGCAGCTCGCGGGCGATGCGCTGCCGCTCCTCCACCACCGCGCTCTGCGCCGCGAACGCCTGCTCCTGCTCGAGCCGCAGCGCGCGCTCCTCGGCCGCCTGCGCCTTGGCGACCGGGCGGCGCATGATGACGCCGAGGAGCCAGGCCAGCGAGCAGAAGATCGCGACGAACGCCCAGGTGGCCCAGCTGCGATCGGGCTGGCGGAGGACGGCGAACGTCGCGACGACCAAGACCACCGCGAGGCTCGCGTACTCGACGCGCCGGGTGACCATGTACCCGGTCATCGCGCAGAGGAGCAGCACGAGCACGAACATGAAGCCCGAGCCCGGCACCCAGGCGGGGGCGGGAATCGACAGCAGGCCGAGCAGCGCCAGTGCGCTCAGCGGCGAGACGATGCCGAGACGACGCCGGAGCGCCACGATCGTCGGCACGGCGAACGCGACGACGACGACCAGCCACTCCGGCGCCAGGTCGTACTCGACGCCGTCCAGCGTCACGGTCTTGGCGACGAGATCCTCGACGAGCCCGCCGAGCACCAGGGCGCACACGAGGACGTCGATCACATAGGGCGCCACCAGTCGCGTGATGCGCGTGTGCACGGCTCGAACGGTACCGCCGGCGGTGCCCGCGGTCGTCGTCCGTGAGGACGATGCGCGGATCATCCGCAGGCACGACCGCGAATCGCGTCCACGGCCGATGGCGGCGGGCCGTCGCCCTCCTACCGTCGTGACATCGGAACTCCACGACCACGAGGTGCGACACGATGGAAGCAGCCCTGACACTCACTCCCGAGCCCGCTCTCGCCACGCGCACCGTCGTGGAGGCGTCCGGGCTCGCACGCCGCTACGGCTCGGGCGACACCGCCGTCGACGCGCTGCGCGGCGTCACGCTCGAGATCCCGCGCGGCCACCTGACCGCGATCATGGGGCCGTCCGGCTCCGGCAAGTCGACCCTGATGCACATCCTCGCCGGCCTCGACCGACCGACCGCCGGCTCCGTGCAGATCGACGGCATCGAGCTCTCCACCCTGAGCGACACGAAGCTGACGAAGCTGCGACGCCGCCACATCGGCTTCGTGTTCCAGTTCTTCAACCTCCTCCCGATGCTCACGGCGGAGGAGAACGTGACCCTGCCGCTCGCGATCAGCGGCGAGAAGCCCGACCCCGCCTGGCTCGAGGAGCTGCTCGCGGCGACCGGACTCGGCGACCGCCGCGGCCACCGGCCGGCGGAGCTCTCCGGCGGCCAGCAGCAGCGCGTCGCCGTCGCGCGGGCGCTGCTGTCCAGGCCCACCGTCCTCTTCGCGGACGAGCCGACGGGCAACCTCGACTCGAACACGAGCGCCGAGATCCTCGGCCTCGTGCGCGACGCAGTCGACACGTACGGCCAGACGACGGTGATGGTCACGCACGACGCGCGGGCGGCGACGATCGCCGACCGGATCCTCTTCCTCGCCGACGGCGAGATCGTCGACGAGCTCGGCCGCTCCACCCAGACCGAGGTGCTGCAGGCGCTGGAGGGAGTGAGCTCGAGATGAGGCGCGTCACGCTCAGAGGCATGCTGGGACGGAAGCTGCGCACGGCGCTGACCGCGCTCGCGATCGTCCTCGGCGTCGCGATGGTCAGCGGCAGCCTCGTCCTCACCGACACGATCCAGAAGGCGTTCGACTCCGTCTTCACGAGCTCGTACGACGAGACCGACGCCGTCGTCACGGGCGTCGACCTCGTCGACTGGTCGCAGACCGGCCGGGCGACCGTCTCGCCCGCTCTCCTCGGCCGCATCCGGACGCTGCCCGGCGTGGAGCGGGCGGCCGGAACGATCCTCGACATCTCGGGCGACGGCAACCAGGCCAAGATCCTCGACAAGCAAGGCCGAGCCATCGACAACGGCAACCCGACCTTCGGGCTCGGCGTCGATCCGCAGGACGAGCGGTTCAACCCGTTCGTGCTCGTCGCCGGCACGTGGGCCTCCGGCTTGCGCGAGGTCGTGATCGACCGCGACACCGCGGCGAGCAAGGGCTTCCGCGTCGGAGAGGCGATCGGGATCGCCGGCGAGGGGCCCGTCCGCCGCTACCGGATCTCCGGCATCGCCACCTTCGGCGACCTCGACTCGCTGGGCGGCGCAACCTTCGCGGTCTTCGACGTGAATACGGCGCAGTCCGTGCTGCAGAAGGACGGCTACGACGCGATCGCCGTCGCGGCGAAGGACGGAGTGTCGGCCGAACGGCTCGTGCGCGAGGTCGGCCGCCGGCTGCCGCCGACCGCGCAGGTCCGCACGGGCGCGGAGCAGGCGCAGGAAGACGCGAAGGGCGTGGAGGAGTTCGTCTCCTTCATCCGCTGGCTCCTCGTGGGCTTCGGCGGCGTCGCCCTCTTCGTGGGCGCCTTCGTGATCTTCAACACGATGTCGATCACCGTCGCCCAGCGCACCCGCGAGCTCGCCACGCTGCGAACGCTCGGCGCCTCGCGTCGGCAGGTGCTTCGCTCCGTCGTGCTCGAGGGCATCGTCCTCGGGGCGATCGCCTCGCTCGTCGGGCTCGCCCTCGGGGTCGCCCTCGCGCTCGGTCTGACGAAGCTGCTCGGCAGCGCTCGACCTCGACCTCCCGCGGACGGGGACCGTGTTCGCGACGCGCACCGCGATCGTGGCGCTCGTCGCCGGCACGCTGATCACCGTCGCCGCGACCGTGATCCCGGCGATCAGGGCGACGCGGATCGAGCCGATCGCGGCGGTGCGGGAAGGCGCGGTCACCGTGAAGGCGCTGACGCGCCGCGCACTCGTGACTGGCGATCCTCGTGCTGAGCCTGTCGATCGCAGCGCTCGGCTACAGCATGCTCGGCAGCGGCGTCGGCGTCGCGGTCCGCGTGGCCGGCATCGCGTTCGGCGCGCTCGGGCTCTTCGTGGGCACGGCGCTCTTGGCTCCGCGCCTCGTGCGCCCGCTCGCGTCCGTGGTCGGCTGGCCCGGCGTGCGCGTCGGCGGCGTCGCGGGACGGCTCGCACGCGACAACGCGCGGCGCAACCCGTCGCGCACCGCGGCCACCGCCGCCGCGCTCATGATCGGCCTGGCGCTCGTCACCTTCGTGGCCGCGCTCGGGCGGGCGCTCGTCGTCTCGGACGAGCACGCGGTCGCGAGCCAGGTCGGGACGTCCTACGTCGTCACGTCGCAGTCGGGGTGGGACACGGTGCCGCGCGGCGCCGGCCTCGCTGCGGCGGGCGCCGACGGCGTCGGGCTCGTCTCCAGCGTTCGCGCCGACCGCGCGCTCGTGACGGGCGGCGGGAGCATCGACGTGAGCGGCGTCGATCCGCGCACCATCGGTCGCGCCTACCGGTTCACCTGGCGGCGGGGCTCCGAGCAGGCGCTCGGCGTGCTGGAGGGTCACGGCGCGCTCGTGCGCCAGGACCTCGCCGACGAGAAGCACCTCCAGGTGGGCGACCACCTCCAGCTCCGGGCCACCTCCGGGAAGAGGGTCGACCTCGTCGTGCGCGGCGTCTACAGGCCGGCCAAGCTCGACTCCCTGCTCGGCCACGTCGTGGTCACGCAGCAGCTGTTCGACCGCACGTTCCCGCGGCCGGCCGACCTGCTCACGTTCGCGGACGCCATGTCTGAGCAGGCGCTGCGGACGTCGCTGGCCGCGTATCCGGACGCCAGGGTGGCGACCAGGGCCGCGTTCGTCGAGGAGCGCACGGCGTGGCTGTCCTCGATGATGAACCTGTTCTACGTGCTCCTGGCGCTGTCCGTCATCGTGAGCCTGTTCGGGATGGTCAACACGATGGTGCTGTCCGTCTTCGAGCGGACGCGCGAGATCGGGATGCTGCGAGCGGTCGGCATGACGCGGCGTCAGACGCGGCGGATGGTGCGGCACGAGGCGATCGTCACGTCGCTGATCGGGGCGACCCTCGGCATCGCCCTCGGGGTCGCCCTCACGGCCCTGACGACGCACGCCCTCGGCAAGTACGGCGTGTCGTTCTCGCTGCCGGTGGGCTCGCTCGTCGCCTTCGCCGTGGTGGCGGTCGTGGCGGGGATCCTTGCCGCGATCCTCCCGGCACGCCGTGCCGCGCGGCTCGACGTGCTGCAGGCGCTCCACGCCGAGTGAGCCTCCCCCACGCCGGGGCGGGACGAGTCCCGCCCCGGCGTCGGAGTCATCCGGCGGGCAGGAGGACGTTCCTCCTCGCGAACGACTCGAGATCCGCGCTCCGGCCGACGACGGGCGGCGCGGATCGCGGGACACTCGAGAGGAGACAACGAAGACCCAGGGAGGCCACAGTCATGCACCCGCTCGCCCACTACGAGATCGCCCGCCAACTCGTCGACGACCGCCTGCGCACCTCCGTCGCCACCCGCCTCGCGCCCGTGCGCCGGCGCCGGATCCGCCGCCTCGCGTTCGCGTAAGACGGCGCAGACATACGACGCACCATCGCGGGGCCCCGACCGGGCCCCGCTGTCTGTCCCGGGAACGACCCGTGTCATCCGCGCGGAGGAGACGCAGATCACCGTTGCGGACGGTGACGAATCGTTGCCGCGGCGGACGAATTCGAAGGCGCAGACGTCGAGACTCGAATGGTCATGACCACGTCGATCAGGAGGGACACGATGACCATCCAGAGTGGAGACGTCCTGCAGAACCCCGTCACCGGCGAGACGATCCTCTTCGTCGAGGCGGCGGCGGACACCGACGGCGAGTACGTACGCATCGAGGTCTCCGTGGAGCCCGACGGCGCCGTTGCCGCTGCCCACGTGCACCCGTATCAGACGGAGAGCTTCGAGATCCTCGGCGGCGAGGTCACGTTCGAGGCCGGCGGCGAGACGATCGTGGCACAGGCCGGCGACACCGTCGTGGTCGAGCCGGGCACCGCGCACCGGTTCCGCAACAGCGGGGACACGGTCGCTCGCTTCCGCTGCGAGATCCGCCCGGCCCTGCAGTTCGAGCAGCTGATCGCGACGATGTTCTCGCTCGCCGCCGACGGGAAGACCAATCGCAAGGGTATGCCCAACCCGCTGCGGCTCGCGGTGATCGCGAACGCGCACTTCGACGACGTGCGGCTGCCGTTCCCGCCCGTCTGGATGCAGAAGGTGGGGCTGGCCATGGGCTCGCCCCTCGGCCGCCTGGTCGGCTACAGCCCGACCTACGAGCCTGCCGAGCCCGCGCGAGGTGTCGCTGGCGATCTGAGCCATCCGCCTAGGACGACTCGAAGGGGCCCCTGTCGTCGGCCCCTTCGTCATGCGTGAGCCCAGCGGGCGACGGCGTCCACGACCGAGTGCAAACGCTCGCCCGCCTCGGTGAGCCGGTACTCGACCCGCGGCGGCCGGGCGTCGATCACGACCCGCTCGAGCACCCCGGCCTCCTCGAGCTCGACGAGGCGCTGTGCGAGCGTGCGCGGCGGGATCTCCCCCACCGCCTGCTTGAACTCGTTGAAGCGCGAGGCGCCCTCGTAGGAGGCCCACAGGATGGAGACCGTCCAGCGGCGCTCGAGGAGGCCCGCCGCCTGGCGGACCTCCTCGGGCACCGGGGTGCAGTGCCTACACCGAGACACGGCCGTTGGCCGCCGCCGGCGCGGCTCGAGCGCGAGCGCCAGCACCTCGGACAGCGACATCACCGGGTGGAACGTCATCTCGTCGCGGACGTGCTCCGGGACGTCGTCGAGGTCGGCGCGGTTGCGCTCCGGGATGCACGACGTCGGTCAGGCCGGCCGCATGAGCCGCGAGCACCTTCTGCTTCAGCCCGCCGATCGGGAGCACGCGGCCCTGCAGCGTCACCTCGCCGGTCATCCCGACCGTGTGCTTGACCGGGCGGCCCGATGAGGAGCGAGGCGAGCGCGGTCGCCATCGTGATGCCGGCGCTCGGGCCGTCCTTCGGGATCGCGCCCGCAGGGACGTGGACGTGGAACGAGCGGTTCTCGAACTGCTCGTCCTCGAGCCCGAGCTGCTCGGCCCGGGCGCGCACGGCGGAGAGCGCGATCTGCGCCGACTCCTTCATCACGTCGCCGAGCTGGCCGGTGAGCGACGAGCTTCTCGCCCCCGGGCGTGCTCGTCGCCTCGACGAAGAGGACGTCGCCGCCGACGCCGGTGACAGCGAGGCCGGTCGCCACGCCCGGCGACGGCCGTCCGCTCGGCCGCCTCGCGGAAGAACTTCTGCCGTCCGAGGGCGTCGCGCACGACGTCGACGTCGACCGCGACCGGCGCCACGGCGCTGCCGGAGGCGATCTTCGTCGCCGTCTTGCGCAGGATCTTGCCGAGCTCGCGCTCGAGCTGCCGCACGCCGGCCTCGCGGGTGTACTCGGAGATGACCGTCTCGAGCACGGTGTCGTCGAGCGAGACCTCGTCCTCGCGCAGGCCTGCCGCTCGCGCTGGCGCGGCCAGAGGTAGCCGGTCGCGATCGCGACCTTCTCGTCGGTCGTGTACCCGTCGAAGCGGATCACCTCCATCCGGTCGAGCAGCGGCCCGGGGATCGTCTCCGCCACGTTCGCGGTGGCGATGAAGACGACCTCGGAGAGATCGACCTCGACGTCGAGGTAGTGGTCGCGGAAGGTCGAGTTCTGCGCCGGATCGAGCACCTCGAGCAGCGCGGCCGACGGGTCGCCGCGCCAGTCGGCGCCGACCTTGTCGACCTCGTCGAGCAGGATCACCGGGTTCATCGTCCCGGCGTCGCGCAGCGCCCGCACGAGGCGGCCCGGAAGCGCACCGATGTAGGTACGCCGGTGGCCGCGGATCTCCGCCTCGTCGCGCATGCCGCCGAGCGACATGCGGACGAACTCGCGGTTGAGCGAGCGGGCGATCGACTCGCCGATCGACGTCTTGCCCGTGCCGGGCGGGCCGATCAGGGTCAGGATCGCACCGGACTTCTTGTCCGCCTCGATGCCGCGCTCCTTGCGCAGCTTGGCGACGGCGATGTACTCGACGATGCGTTCCTTGACGTCCTCGAGGCCGGCGTGGTCGGCGTCGAGCATCTCGCGCGTGAACGCGGGATCGAGCCGCTCCTCGGAGCGCTTGCCCCACGGCACGGCCAGCAGCCAGTCGAGGTAGCTGCGGATCATCTGTGACTCCGGTGAGCTCTCGCCCATGCGCTCGAAGCGGCCGAGCTCACGCTCCGCCTGCTCGTGCACGTGCTCCGGCATCGCGGCCTCGGCGATCTTCTCGCGGTACTCCTCGACGACCGACTGCTCGTCCTCGCCGAGCTCCTTGCGGATCGAGTCGAGCTGCTTGCGCAGGATGAACTCGCGCTGCTGCTTCTCCATGCCGCTGTTGACGTCGTCGCGGATGCGCTGGCGCAGCTGCATCAGCGTGCAGCCGCTCGCGCTGCAGCTGCAGCGAGAGCGCGAGGCGCTCGGCCACGTCGACGGCCTCGAGCAGCTCGCACCTTCTGCTCGAAGGTGAGATCGGGCGAGTAGCCGGACGTGTCGGCGAGCGCGCCGGGCTCGGTGATCGAGCGGACGAACGCGGCGATGCGGCCGTCGTCGCCGCGCAGCTCGAGGATCTCCTCGACGACGGCGCGGTACTCGCGTCTCGAGCTCGCGCGTCTCGATCGCCGGCCGGCACGTCGTCGGGCCGCTCCTCGACCTCGACGCAGCAGACGGCCCTGCGCGTCGGTCTCGGCGGCGCCGGCGATGCCGCGGTGCAGGCCGTTCAGCGCGACGGCGACGCCGCCGCCGGGCAGGCGCACCCGGTCCGTCACCTCGGCGACGGTGCCGACCTTGGCGTACTCGCCCTCGTGCTTGGGCACGAGCAGCACGCGCTCCTCGTCGCCGACGTCGACGGTGAGGGTCACGTTCATGTTGGGGAAGACGACGATGTCGTCGAGAGGGACGAGCAACAGCTTGCTCACGAGGGTGGTCACGCTCCTCGGGCGTTGGACTGGTGGTGTCGATACCTGGCATTCACTACGTACTAACTACAAAAAGTGTATCGGTATTCCCCGGCTCGCCGGAGCCCGGGAAGACCTAACGAAACGCTCACAAACTTCCGGGCCGCTCGATCAGTCTCACTGGATGCAGCCGGTTCCCCGAATTCCGCCTCCCGAGGGGATCGGCCGACCACACGGCAGGCCCGCGCGCTCCGAGGGCGTGGTCCAACCCGTGGGCGGGGGTGCCGTTGACCTACGGTACCCCCGCCGCTTCCGTGCTCGAAGCCGAGTGCCCGGATCGTCGTCAGCTTGCAGTGCGGCTAGCCGCGGAAGCGCCGCAGCGCCAGGGCGGCGACGCGGCCGGCGAGCACGTCCGAGCTGACGCCGGCGCCCGAGGCGCGGTAGGTCATCACCGCTGCCACGAACACGCCGCCGCGCCAGACGACGAGGCCGTTGTCGTGCCGTGCCTTGTTGATCCAGCCTGCCTTGTGCAGCACGGCGACGCCCGGGAATGCCGCCCGACAACGCGGTTCGAGCTTCGGCTGGTCGCGCACGTGCGCGAGGAGATAGAGGAGGTAGCGGGCGTCGCGCGGCGTGAAGCCGGGCTGCGCGGCGCGCAGCGGGCCACGGGCCGCGCTCGCGAGCCAGATCGCGCGAGCCAGGCGCGCGAGGTCGAACGGCGGTCGTCCGCTTGCCGACACCCCAGTACGGCTGGCTGTCGACGCGGAGCGGGATCGCCGCTGCGAGACGTCCCGCTCGATCAGGTAGCCGCCGTACATCTCCGTGTCGACGAGCCCGATCGACCGCATCATCGCGTTCACCTGCGACCCGCCTCCGGACGTGGAGCCGCCGAGTCGCGTCAGCACGGTGTTCGCCGCGCGTTGTCGGAGACGATCAGCATCTGCCGCAGCAGCGCGTCGAGCGTCGAGCCGGCGCGAGGAGTCTGCTCCTCGCGTGCGAGCGCGACGACGGCGATCGCGAGCTTCAGCGTCGAGGCGGCCGGGAACTGCGCCTTCGCGTTCCAGGCGGCGCCCGCCCCGGTCGCCAGGTTCTGCACGTAGACGCCCGTGTGGGGCCGAATCCCCGCGCGGCGCGCCGGAGGTCGCGCGCGAGGATGGGGTCGAGACGTGCAGCCCGCACGACCGGCGCCGCGCCTCGCGGCAGCGCGAACACGTGCCGGACCGTGGTGGCCGACCGCCGCCCGTTGCGGGCGACGGTGACCACCTGCACCGTCGTCTCACCGGCAGGAAGCTCCAGCCGCAGCCGGAACCGCCGCTGCCGCAAGCGGCAGGTCGGAGAGCCTGCCTCCCGCTCGCACCACGAGCCGCGCCGTCCCGGCTCGGGGCAATGCCCGAGACGGCGCCGTACGAGACCTCGTACGGCGCCGGCTGCTCGATCGCCGGAGGCGGCGGCGCGGAGGCGATCACGCCGGTCACCGTAGCCTTCGCTTCGTGCCCATCCTCGCCCATCTCGACCTCGACGCGTTCTTCGCCGCCGTCGAGGAGCTCGAGGATCCGTCGCTGCGCGACGCGCCCGCTCGTCGTCGGCGGCGACCCCACACGGCCGCGGGGTCGTCGCGACGGCCAACTACGTGGCGCGGCGCTTCGGCATCCGCTCGGCGATGAGCTCCGCCGAGGCGCTCCGTCGCTGCCCGCAGGTCGTCTTCGTCCGGCCGCGCCATGCGCTCTACCGCCAGTACTCGGAGGCGGTGTGGACGGCGATCCGCGAGGTCGTGCCGCGGGTCGAGCAGGTCGGGATCGACGAGGGCTACCTCGATCTCGGCACGGTGGTGCGACGCGTTCACCGGCGCCCGCAAGCGTCGCCGAGGCGGTGCAGACCTCGGTGCGCGCGGCGACGTCGCTCTCCTGCTCGCTCGGCGTCTCGACGTCGAAGGTCGTGTGCAAGGTCGCCTCCGACCGGCGCAAGCCGGGCGGCATCACGGTCGTGCCGCCCGGCAAGGAGGCGCGGTTCCTCGCGCCGTTCCCCGTGCGGGCGCTCCCGGGCGTCGGGCCGCGGGCCGAGGAGCGGCTCGCCGCGGCCGGCGTGAAGACGGTCGGAGAGCTCGCCGCGCTCACCGACGCCGAGCTGCGGGCCGTCCTGCCCGGCGCCGTCGGCGTGCTGCTGCGCGACCGCGCCCGCGGGATCGATCCGCGCGACCTCGAGCTCGAGACGGAGCGGGTCTCGATCTCGGTCGAGGAGACGTTCGAGCGCGACATCGTCCGAGCCGTCGGTGCTCCACGCCGAGCTGCGGCGCATGGCCGAGGACGTGTCGGCGAGCCTGCGCCGAGGCGGCCTCTCGGCCCGGACGGTGACGACGAAGCTCCGCTACGCGGACTTCTCGATCCGCAGCCGCTCGACGACGCTCACGGCGCCGATCGACGAGGCGGAGCGGATCGGCGAGCTCGCCTGCCGCCTGCTCGACCGCGGGCTGCGCGACCGGCCGGGCGCGCTGCGGCTCGTCGGCGTCGGCGTCTCGGGGCTCTCCGACCATCGGCAGCTGACCCTGGACGGCGTCTGACCGCCTTGTGACAGACTGTCACAAGGCTCGGGTCGACTGGACGCGCTCAGGCGCGCAGGAGAGGCCGCGTCAGACAGGTCGGGCCGCCGTCGCCCATGCGCGAGATGTGGTCGCCGACGTAGGTGACGACGTCGACGCCGGCCCGCTCCATACGCCGCCGCGTCTCGTCGTTGCCCTCGAGCGCGAGCGCACGTCGCGGCCCGAGCGCGAGCACGTTGGGGCCCATCGTCTCGAACTCCTCGTCGGGCACCTCGACGACTGCGATCCCTCGCTCGGCGAGCAGCTCGAGCAGCCGCACCGGCGCGAGCCGCGGGTAGACGAGCGCGAGGTCGCGGTCGAGCGGCGAGATGAAGCGACATCAGGTGCATCACCTCGTCGACGCCGTTCCAGTGCGGCAGGTCGAAGAGCGATCACGTCGACACCGGGGAACGCCCGGCGCAGCGCGTCGATCCCGGCCGCATCCGGTGCGGTAGCCGTGCCCGACGAGGAGCGTGTCGTGGTCGAGCCAGACCGTGTCGCCACCCTCGGCCGTCGCCGGCGCCGTCGATCGCGCGCGACGACGGGCACGCCGGCCGCCTCGAGCATCGGGCGCGAGCGCCTCGGGCTCGCCGCGGCGGGCCTCCTTGCCCGGGCTGGAGCAGGGCAGCTCCGGCGTCGCCGACGAGCACGGGGTCGTAGACGTAGATCGCGTCCGGGTTGCCGGGGTCGTGCTCGGAGACGATCACCTCGGCGCCCGCATCCTCGAGCAGCGCGCAGAACGCCTCGTGCTCGCGCCGTGCAGCCGCCGATGTCCGGCGCGGCCGCGCCAGCCGTAGCGCTCGAGGCGGCCGCGTCGTCCGGCAGCGGCGGCCGCACGAGCACGCGGCTCGAGCGCGCCCCACATCGCCTGCAGCCCGTACGCGCTCACGGGCAGCCAGCGACCGCGTTCGCCGGGATGCGGCCCTCGAGCAGGACGGCCCGCAGCGCCTCGACGCAGAGCATCCCCATCGCCACCCGAGTGTCGCGGGTGGCGCCGACCCGAGGTGCGGCGCGAGGACGACGTTCTCGAGCGCCGAGGAGCGCCTCCGTCACCTCCGGCTCGCGCTCGTAGACGTCGAGCGCAGCGCCGCCGATTGTCGCCCTCCTGCAGCGCCGCGAGGAGTGCCGCCTCGTCGACGACCGGCCCGCGGGACGTGTTCACGAGCACGGCGGTCGACTTCATGGCGGCGAGCTCGGCCGCGCCGATCAGGTGCCGCGTCTCGTCCGTGAGCGGCGTGTGGAGGGAGACGACGTCAGCGTGCGGGAGCCGCTCCACGAGCGGCTCGCGACGGCCGGCGAAGGTCGGGTGCGCGCCGAAGGCCTCGGCGAGCCGGGCCGTCTCACGACCGATCCGGCCCGGTCCGACGATCAGCAGCTCCTTGCCGTCGAGACTCTCGCCGAGCATGAACTCGAGCGAGAACTGCCACGGCCGCCGCGCGCGCACGAAGCGGTCGCCCTCCGTGATGCGGCGCAGCAGCGAGAGCATCAGCCCGACAGCGAGCTCGGCCGTCGCGCGCGTGAGGACGTCGGGCGTGTTGGAGACGACGACGCCGCGCGCTCGCGCCGCCTCGAGGTCGACGTTGTTGACGCCGACGGCGTAGTTCGCGACGACGCGGAGCTGCGGCCCGGCTGCGGCCGAGGAAGGCGTCGTCGATCCGCACGGTGAGCATGCTCACGACCCCGTCCGCTCCCGCCAGCGCCGGCACGAGCTCGAAGTCGGCCCGCAGGGCAGTCTCGACCTCGGCGGGGACCGGTGCCGTGACGTGGACTCGGGGACGCGGCACCACGCGAAGACGGAAGCGCTACTCGCCGAGCACGCGGGGGCGATGCGACGACGAGTACACGTCCTTGCGCAGGATCAGGCCGCCCTCGAACGGAAACACGTCCACGCCGTCCCACTCGAGCCGCCGCCCCTCGCCGTCCGTCGCCGTCGCCGTCCACTCGCTGACCACCAGGCCGTCGCGTGCATACAGGCGCCTGCCGCGGAACGCGAGATCGGGCCAGTTCGCGAAGATGCGCGCGACGTGCTCCCTCACGGCATCGCCCTCGACGCGCTCTCCGGCCGTGTGGTTCTCGAACACCATGCCGGGAGCGTGGAAGGAGAGTAGGGCGTCGAGATCGTGCGCGTTCCACGCCGCGTTGTAGCGCTCGACGCTGCGCTCCAGCTCGGGAGCGGAGTCCGGGTCGGTCACCGGGCGAGTATGTCAGCCGGCGGAACGCGCCGCGAGACGATCCCCGGCGACCGCGCCGGCGCTCAGAGCGCGGTCACAGCGCCGCGACAAGTCGCTCGGCGGTGAGGCCCCAGGCAGCGTGTCCGGGGTCGACGACGTCGAAGTGATCCGCTCCCTCGAGCACCACGAGCTCGACGGCGTCGCCGGCGGCCAGCGCCGCGTCCGCGTACGAGCGCGACTGCGACGGCGGCACGATCTCGTCCGCGTCTCCGTGCACGAGCAGCTGCGGCACGCCGAGCGGCAGGAGCGCCGCCGGAGACGCGGCCGCGTAGCGCTCGGGCGCAGCGGCGGGCTCACCGCCGAGGAACGCCTGCACCGCGCCGTCGCCCAATCGTGCGTGTGCCGCGGAGACGAGGTCGCAGACCCCGGCAAGCGCGACGGCAGCGCGGAGCCGCACCGGCGCGTCGCGCCGCGAGGCGAGCCAGAGCGCCAGATGCCCTCCCGCCGAGTGCCCCACCGCGGCGACTCGCGACGCGTCGACGCCCTCCTGATCGGCGAGCGCGTCGAGCGCAGCGCCGATGTCATCCAGCGTTCCTGGCCAGCCGCCACCGTCCTGCCCCACTCGGCGGTACTCGACGTTCCACGCGGCAAGGCCCCGCCCGGCGAGATCGCGTGCGAGCGGGGTCATCAGGGTGCGGTCCCACCGGTCGCGCCAGAAGCCGCCGTGGAGGAGCACGACGCACGCCCACGGCCCTCCGTCGCCGGCCGGCAGCTGGAGGTTCGCCACCTGGTCGGGGTGGGCGCCGTACCGCACGACGGGCGCCGGCGGGAGCTTGTATGTCCGTAACACAAGCTCCCGGCGCTACGCGAGCAGGTGCCGGCGGGCGGCGAGGGCGGCGAGGAGGCGGTCGACGTCCGCTTCGACGTTGTAGAGGTGGAGCGCGATCCGGAGCTTGTCTTCGCGTAGGGAGGTGACGATGCCCTCGCCGGCGAGCCCGTCCACCAGCGCTTCGACGTCGGTCGAGCGCACGCAGACGAGCGGGCCGCGCCGCTCCGGTTCGCGCGGGGTGACGATCGCGCCGCCCAATTCGTCCAACCCGTCGAGGAGGCGATCGACGAGATCCCGAACGTGCGCCTCGATCGCGGGTACGCCGGTCTCCTCGACCAGGCCCAGCCCGGCCACACCGGCGTAGATGGACGGCACCGGCGGCGTCCCCGCATCGAACCGCCGCGCGGTCGCGTGCGGGGAGTAGTCGGCGATGTCCATCTGGAAGATGTCCTCGTCGGCGAACCAGCCGGTCTGCGTCGGCAGGAGGTCGTCGAGCAGCTCCCTCCGCACCCATAGGAAGCCGAGCCCGGCGGAGGCGAGGAGGTACTTGACCGTGCCCCCCGTGACGAAGTCGGCGCCGAGCGCGCGGACGTCGAGCTCCACCGCACCGGCGGCCTGGTAGCTGTCGGCGAGCATGAGCGCGCCCTTCGCGTGCGCGGCTTCCGCGACCGCCGCGACGTCGTGCCGGTGCCCGGAGCGGTACGAGATCGTCGTGCAGCAGACGAGCGCCGTCCGCTCGTCGATCGCCTCGGCGAATCGCTCCGAGGAGATCGACCCGTCGGCCTCTGGCCGGACGTGCACGACCTCCGCGCCGCGCAGCTCCTGCGCGTGCGCGATCTGCCCTACGGTGGGGAACTCGTACTCCGAGATCACGATGCGGTTGCGCCGCCCGCGCCCGAGCGGGAGCGCGCTCACGATCCCGCTCACGGCCTGCGAGACGGACGTCGTCACCGCGATGTCGTCGGGCTCCCCGTGGAGGAGTCGCGCGAAGGCGCTGCGCGCCGCCTCCGAGCGCTCGACCCAGTGCTCCCACTCGGCGCCGTGCGCGTCCCAGCCGTCCAGGTACTCCGCGTAGGCCTGCCGCACGCGGTGCGAGAGCGCTCCCTGCGAGCACGAGTTGAGGTAGACCGCGCGCTCGAAGATCGGGAACTCGCCGCGGATCGCGGCGCCCACGCGGGCGGTGCGGATAGCGGACATGGGGCGGAGCGTAGCGCCCTCCCGCTTTGATGCTGTCGATGCGACTATCTATGCATCATGCGCACCACGGTCACGCTCGATCCTGACGTGGTCGCCCTGATCGAGGCGGAGCGGTCGCGGACCGGCGAATCATTCCGCCAGGCGATCAACCGACTTCTCCGGCGCGCGGCCCACGGGCCATCCCATCCGGCTACTCCGCTTCCAGCGCTCGCCGGGCGACCCATTCTCGACGTGTCAGACGTGTCCGCGGTTCTCGCGGCGCTCGACGACGACCGTCGGGCACAGCGCCACCTGGCGTGACGCTCGTCGACACGAACCTGCTCGTCTACGCGACCTTTGCGGATGCTCCGGAGCACCCTCCTGCGCGCGCCTGGGAGAGCCGCGTCGCCGATCCTGAAGGCAGTGGCGTTCTGTGCTGGCCGGTCGGGTACGCCTTCACCCGCTTGATCACGAGCAGCCGCGTGTTCGGAGCCGATGCCGTGCCGGTCCTGCGCGGCTGGGAGGTCGCGACCTCCTTCCTGTCCCAGCCGTCGGTGCGGATCGTCACGCCGGGCGCTCGGCACGCGGCGATCGCCACCGAGCTCGCGGCCACGCCGGGTCTCCGCAGCGACGATGTGCCGGATGTCGAGCTGGCAGCGCTCGCGATCGAACACGGGCTCGTGCTCGCAACCCACGACCACGGCTTTCGGCGGTTCTCGGGTCTCCGCTGCGTCGACCCTCTGGCCTGAGCGCTACCGCCCGAGGTACGCCTTCCGCAACCCCTCGTCCTCCAGCAGCTCGGCGGCCTTGCCCTCGAGCACGATGCGCCCGGTGGAGAGGACGTAGCCGCGGTCGGCAATCGACAACGAGACGTTGGCGTTCTGCTCCACGACGAGCATCGCCACCCCGCTGTCGTTGACCTGCTTGATGATCTCGAAGCTCCGCTCGACGAGGATCGGCGCCAGGCCCATCGACGGCTCGTCCATCAAGAGGAGCTTGGGCTTGGACATCAGCGCCCGGCCCATCGCCACCATCTGCTGCTCGCCGCCGGAAAGCGTCCCCGCCAGCTGCGAGCGGCGCTCGTGAAGGAGCGGGAAGAGCGTGTAGACGCGCTCGAACTCCTCCTTCAGGTCCGCCTTCGGGCGGAGGTAGGCGCCCATCTCGAGGTTCTGCAGCACCGTCATCGGCCCGAACAGCCGGCGGTTCTCGGGCACGATCGCCAGCCCGCGCTTTATGCGGCGCGCGGTTGGCATCCGCGTCACGTCCTCGCCGGCGAGCACGACGCGGCCGGTGCGGGGGCGTACGAGGCCGAGGATCGTCTTTAGCGTGGTCGACTTCCCCGACGCGTTGCCGCCGAGCAGGCACACGAGCTCGCCGGCGCCGACGACCATGTTCGAGTCCTGCAGGATGTGGATCTGGCCGTAGTAGGTGTTGATGCCCTCGAGCTGGAGTAGCGGGACGTCTGGACCGGTCGGCGGCTGAGTCATGCTCAGCCCGCCTTCCGGGCCATCGCGCCCCTGCCGAGATAGGCCTCGACGACCCTCGGATCCGTCGCCACCTCCTCGAACGTCCCCTCCGCGATCTTGACCCCGTGATCGAGCGCGACCACGCGATCGGAGATCCCCTCGACGACGTGCATGTCGTGCTCGATCACGAGGATCGTGTACCCGCCCTCCGCGCGGAGCTGCCCGATCAACTCGGCTATCTCCTGCGTCTCCGTCGGATTCATGCCGGCGGCCGGCTCGTCGAGGAGGAGGAGCCGCGGGTTGGTGGCGGTCGCCCGCGCGATCTCCAGTCGACGCCGGTTGGCGTACGACAGGCTGTACGCCGGCTGATCCCAGCGGTAGCCCATCAGCCGCTGCCCGAAGAAGGCGAGCCGCTTCTCTGCCAGCGCGCGGATCTCCTTCTCCTCGCGCCGCATGCCGGGTGTACGCAGGATCGAGCGCAGCGGCCCGGCCTTCGTGTGGCCGTAGGCGGCGCTCATCACGTTCTCACGCACCGACATGTTGAGGAACAGCCGCAGCGTCTGGAACGTGCGCGCGATGCCCTTGCCCGTGATCTTGTGCGGGTCGAGCCCCTTGATGCTCTCCCCGGCGAACAGGATGTCGCCGCCCGTCGGCTCGTAGACACCGGTGACGAGGTTGAAGAGCGTCGTCTTGCCCGCACCGTTCGGGCCGATCACGCTGACGATCTCGCCCTCGTCCACGTAGAGGTCGAGGCCGTCGATGACCGTGAGCCCGCCGAAGGCCATCGTCAGTCCCTGCAGGTCGAGCAGCTTCTCGGCCATTGCTACACGATCTCCACGCGCTTCTCGCCGAGCAGGCCGGACGGGCGCGCGATCATCATCGCCACGAGGAGAGCGCCGAGCACGATGTACCGCGTCGTCTCGGGGCTCGTCAGCATCACGTTCTCCCAGACGAATGTGGCGAGGTAGAGCGTCGGGATGAGCAGGGCGATCCGGGTCCAGCCGCGCACGAGCGTCAGAGCCAGCGCCAGGGCGATGAGCGTCAGGTACGAGACGGGCGCGACCCAGCCCGCGAGCCGCGTCGGCACGATCACCCAGTCCGCCACCCAGTCGGCCAGCCTGCCTCCCTCGCTCGACACGCCCGCGGTCCAACTGTCGTCGATCCCCTCGGCGATCACCCGCACGAGAAAGCCGAGGACCATCGTGCCTCCGAGCACCACGACCAGCTTGAGCGAGAGCCGGAAGGCGGCGACGAGGCCGAGCAGGATCACGGCATAGAACAGCATGCGCGCGTCGTTGGGCTCGCGGAGGAACTCGAGCAGCACGCTGATCAGGACCGCGCCGAGCACGACTCCGACCTGACTGCCGGCACCGCCGAGGATCACCATCGTGTAGACGGTGATCAGGAGCGGGAACTCGAAGTTCTGCGGGAAGACGCTCCCGTTGAGCGCCGTCACGAACGTTCCCGTCATGGCGGCCACGCCGGCGCCGAAGGCGAAGGCCATCAACTTGAGCGAGTTGACGGGCATGCCCATCATCTCGGCCGCGAGGGAATCCTCTCGCAGAGAGCGCCATGCCCGTCCCGTGCGAGAGTCGTTGAGCAAGTGCAACGCGACGTAGACGATCACGAAGAACACGAGAGCGACGTAGATGTAGGCGACGTTGAACAGGCCCTCCGAGGTCGACGGCGGCAGATCCCAGCCGAAGAAGCTGAACGCGTCGACGTTGAGGATGCCGTTGGGACCGTTCGTGACGTTCGCGCCGAAGACGTCGTCGCCGTTGTTCGTGGCGGTGAGGAACAACTGGAAGAAGAAGAGCGTCACGATGGCGAGGTAGTCGCCCGTGAGGCGCCGTGACGGCAGCCCCACCAGCCAGCCGACGATGCCGCCGACGATGGCGACGAGCGGGATGATGATGATCGTGGGCAGATGGATGTCGTACTTGTCCGAGCTCAGGAACGCATACGTATAGGCGCCGATGCCGAAGAAGGCGACGAAGCCGAGATCGAGCAGGCCACCCCAGCCGACGATCACGTTGAGACCGAGCGCGAGCAGCATGAAGACGACCGTGTCGAACGCCACGCGGCGGACGTAGCCGCTCTCGAAGGGGATCGGCAGGAGGCAGATCAGCCCGACGAAGAGCGTGAGCCACGCCCACCACGGGACGACGTCGAGGCGCTGCTCGATCGTGCCGAGCAGCCCACCGCGACCCTCGCGACGCTCGCCGTGCCTCGCGACCCACTCGTCGCGACCGACGGCGGGGCTCGTGCCCTCGGACTCGCTCGCCTCGGCCGCGCCTTCGAGCGGCTCGGTGAGGCTGTCGTCCCAATCGTGCGGTCCGGACATCGGTGTCGCTCTACACCTTCCTGATATCAGCTTTGCCGAGGAGGCCTTGCGGACGGAAGATCATGAACAGGATCAGGATCACGAAGACGAACAGATCCGACCACTTCGTCGAGATGTAGCCCTGCGTGTACGCCTCTGCGAAGCCGAGGATCAGCCCGCCGGCCATGGCTCCGGGGATCGAGCCGATACCACCGATCACCGCCGCGGTGAACCCCTTCAACCCGAAGGTGAACCCAAGGGAGGGGAACGTCGGGGCGCGCAGCGCGAAGAGCACACCGGCAGCGCCGGCGAGTGCAGAGCCGAGGACGAAGGTGAACACGATCACGCGGTCGATGTCGATGCCCATCATCGCCGCTGCCTCCCTGTCGTACGACGTGGCGGTCATCGCCTTGCCGAGCCGGGTCCGGGTGACCATCAGCCAGAGCAGGATCATGAGCACGAACGCGGCGAGGATGATCACGATCCGCAGCAACGGCACGCGGACGTTGCCGATGTCGAACCCCTGCAGGAAGAGCACGCCGTTGTCGAGCGAGAACGCGTCGTAGTCGCGCTGCTCGGCTCCGTACAGGAGCTGCATCGAGTAGGCGATGAAGAAGGAGATACCGAGGGCGCTGATCAACGGCGCGATGCGAGGTGCGTCGCGCAACGGCCGATACGCGAAGCGCTCGATCGCGACGCCGAGCACCGCGCAACCCGCCATCGCAGCCAGGGTGATCAGGATGAGGAGGAGCCAGATCGGCACCACGGGGTCGGTCGATCCGCCGAGCAATTGCAGTGCGCCGAAACCGATGTACGACCCGACCATGACCACGTCGCCGTGTGCGAAGTTGAGGAGCTTGAGGATCCCGTAGACGAGGGAGTAGCCGAGCGCGATCAAGCGCGTAGACGCTGCCGAGGGTGAGCCCGTTGAGCGTGAGCTGGATGAACGTGTCCACGCGAGGGCGCGAGTCTAACGCGCCGTCAGCGTGCCCAAAGCCCTGCTGCGGCCCGCGCCGCGAGTCGCGGCCGTCGCCGCGCTCGGGCGGGCGAAAACGACGAGCGGCCCGCATCGCGGGCCGCTCGTGTTCCATCGATCAGCTAGACGTCAGCCGACGAGCTTGTACGTCCCGTTCGACTGGATCTGGAAGATGTAGAAGTTCGCGTTGAGCGGATCGTTCGACTTCGTCGAGAACCTGAACGGTCCACCCAGGATCGTCTGCTTGAGGTTGATCCTCTTGACCTGCTTGATGACGTCGCGCCTCGACTTGATCTGTCCGTTGCCAGCCTTGCAGGCACGGGAGATGGCGTTGAGAGCGACCTCTACCGCCAGGTAGGTCGGCGGTCCGAAGGAGCCCAGCGTGGCCTTCGGATTGTCCTTCTGCCACTCGGCGATCAGCGCCTTGTTGGCCGCGATGCCGCTGATGTCCGGAGCGAAGTTGGACACATACGCCCCGGGGATCTTGAACGCGCTCGGGCTGTTGCTGCCGTCGCCGCCGAACACCTTCGCCTTCCTGCCCTGCTCGAGCAGCTGCTGACCGAACGTCTGTGCGTCCGCAGCCTGCTGGGTGGGGAAGAACACGAAGTCCGCATCGTTCGGCACCCTTGTCACGAGCGACGAGAAGTCGGTCGTGGTCACCGAGGTCGAAAGACGGGTTGTCGAGACGCCCTTCTTCTTGAAGACGACCTCGGCTGCATCGGCGAGACCGACCGAATACGGCTCCTGGAAGTCGACAAGGGCGACCTTCTTGGCGCCGAGCTTGTCGGCCATGTAGGTCGCATCGGTCGGACCCTGGATGTAGTCGCCGGGGACGACACGGAAGAACGACTTCGTCGCCTCGAGGTTCGCACCCTTCGTGAGGGAGGTACGCGTCGCGGAGGGCGAGATGTGCGCGAGGCCGGCTGCGTCGAGCGCCTTGCTGGCGGATGCGACGCCACCGGACGTCGACGGGCCGAGGATGGCCACGACACTCGGATCGGAGATGTACTTCTGCGCCAGTACCTGCGCCGGGGGCCCCCCCCCGCCCTGCTCGACCGGGGTGTCGCCGGTGACGAACTTCACCTTCAGGCCGTACTTCGACGCGAGCTTCTTCACGCCGAACTTGCCCCATGTCGCCTGCTCCGTGCCGATGAAGCCGCCGCCGCCCGTCATCGGCGTGATCAGCGGCAACGTGAACGTGCTCTTGCAGCTAACGGCCTGAGTGGAGCTGGCCGACTCAGTGCCCGCGACCGCAGTTGCCGCAAGTGCCGCGGCCGTCGCCACGACGAGCGCGAGCACTGCTGCGAGTCGTTTCCTCATTCGATGCCCTCCTTGGAGAAACCGTGTGAATCACTTAGACGACGGCCGAGCCGCGCTTGTTGCGCGCTCGGCCAGCCGACCGTCCGGCTCACACCCGCATGGCCTCTTACCACGCGAGCGCGTATGAAAGCACATCAGGGCGCCGCGGCGAGCGCGTCGACCCAGCCGCGCGTGTCCAGGAACTGGCGGAACCGCACGGCCCGCTCGTCGCGCAGCGTCCAGACGTGGACGAAGGGGACGTCGAGCCGGCGGCCCGTCTCCCTCGCCACCCCCCGGTAGCGTCCGAGCACGACCACCTCGCCGCCCGCGTCGAGGAACTCCTCCGGGTCGGCGCTGAACTCGGACCACCAGTCCCGATCGAGCGGGTCGAAGACGTTCGCACGCACCTGGTCGAGCCCGCGGTAGAGGCCGCCGTGGGGCAGGCCCTGCGCCTGGTGCCACTCGATCTCCGGGTGCATGTCGGCCAGCACGGCGTCCATGTCGCCCCGGGCGAAGGCCTCGTACGAGCGGCGGACGAGCGGGACACCCGACACGGGAGTAGCGTAACCGCACCGTGGAGACCGGCCTGGCCAACCGCGGCGTGCTCGTCACCGGTGCGTCGGGCGGGATCGGCGCGGCGTGTGCGCGCGCGTTCGCGGCCGAGGGGGCGCGTGTCCTCGTCCACTACCACCGCGGCGAGGAGCGCGCGCGGGCGCTCGCGGACGAGCTCGGCGGTGCGCCCGTCGCCCAAGCCGATCTGAGGCACGAGAGGGCCGTCGACCGCCTGTTCGCCACCGCACGCGACACCCTCGGGACGATCGACGTGTGCGCCGCGGTGGCCGGGGTCTGGACCCCGGAGGACGTACCGGTGTGGGAGATGGAGCTCGCGCGTTGGCAGGAGACGCTGCGGGCGACTCTGACCGCAACGTTTCTCACCGCTCGCGCGTTCCTGCGCGAGGTGTCGCGGACGGGACACGGCTCCTTGGTGCTGGTGGGGTCGACGGCGGGCCTCGTCGGCGAGGCCGGCCACGCGGATTACGCGGCGGCGAAGTCGGCCCTCCAGGTGGGCTTTCTGCTGTCGCTGAAGAACGAGATCGTGCGCGTGGCACCGCGCGGGCGGGTCAACGCGGTCGCCCCGGGTTGGACCCAGTCGCCGATGACGCGGGGCTTCGTCGACCCGGAGGCGGTGCGGCGCGTCTCGCGCACGATGGCGCTGCGCAAGGTGGCGCAGCCCGAGGACGTCGCTGCGCAGGTTGTCGTGCTCGCCTCCGATGTCCTCTCCGGCCACGTCACGGGCCAGCTGGTGGTGGTGGCGGGCGGCATGGAGGGCCGCGTCGTCCACGACCACTGAGCCGCGCGCCTTGTTCAACCGCTCCGGCGTGCGCAAGACTGCTGGCAGCGAGCGAGGAGGAACCGAGACCGTGAAGGTCAGCCGCACCGAGATGACGCCGGTCGACCTGCTCGTCCGCGCCGCGTACACGTATCCGGACAAGGTGGCTGTGAGCGACGGCGAGCGCCGCCTCACGTATGCGGAGCTCGGCGAGCGCGCGTGGAGGCTGGCGAACGCGCTGCGCGACGCGGGTCTCGCCAGAGGGGACCGCGTGGCCACCCTGCTGCAGAACAGCCCGGCGATGCTCGAGGCGCATTTCGGCGTGCCCGCCGCGGGCGGCGTCCTCGTCACGGTGAACACACGGCTCTCGAGCGACGAGATCGAGTACATCCTCAGGCACTCCGGCTCCCGCACGCTGCTGCTGGACGCCGAGCTCGAGTCGCTCGTGGCCGACCTCGACCTCGCCGGCATCCGGGTGATCCGGGTCGACCACACCGGCCTCCCGGGCGATCCGTACGAGGACGTGCTCGCGGACGCCTCACCCCAGCTGCCGGACAGCTGGCTCGAGGACGAGGAAGAGGTGATCTCGATCAACTACACCTCGGGCACGACGGGGATGCCGAAGGGCGTGCAGTACACGTACCGCGGCGCCTACCTCAACGCGCTCAACCAGGCGCTCGGCGTCGGCCTCTCGCCCGAGACCGTCTTCCTCTGGCTGCAGCCGATGTTCCACTGCAACGGCTGGTGCTTCGCCTGGGCGGTGACCGCCGTCACGGGCCGCCACGTCACGCTTCGCAAGGTCGACCCGGATCTGATCTGGGATCTGATCGACGCGGAGGGCGTGACGAACTTCAACGGCGCGCCGACCGTGCAGCTGATGATCCTCAACCATCCGAAGGCCCACCGCGTCGAGCGGCCGATCACCGTGGTCGTCGCCGCCGCGCCGCCGTCGCCGACGCTGTTCAGGCGCATGGACGACCTCAACTTCCGCGTCGTCCACGTCTACGGGCTGACCGAGACGTACGGCCCCATCACCGTGTGCCCCGAGCAGGAGAGCTGGGGCGAGCTGCCCGTCGGGGAGCGCGCGACGCTGCGCGCGCGACAGGGTCAGGCGAGCATCCTCGCCGATCTCGTGCGTGTCGTCGACACCGGCGACCGCAATGTCCCGCGCGACGGCGAGACGATGGGCGAGGTCGTGATGCGCGGCAACATCGTGATGTCCGGCTACTTCGAGGACCCGGAGGCGACGGCCACCTCGTTCCGCGGCGGCTGGTTCCACTCGGGCGACCTCGCCGTCTGGCACCCGGACGGGAACATCGAGCTGCGCGACCGGGGCAAGGACATCATCATCTCCGGCGGCGAGAACATCTCCTCGATCGAGGTCGAGCAGGCGATCGCCGCCCACCCTGCCGTGCTCGAGTGCGCCGTCGTCGCGATCCCGCACGAGCACTGGGGGGAGCGCCCGAAGGCGTTCGTCACGCTCGTCGACGGTCAGGCCGCGACGGCGGAGGAGATCATCGCGTTCACGCGCGACCGGCTCGCGCACTACAAGTGCCCCGACGCGGTCGAGTTCGGCCCGCTGCCGAAGACCTCGACCGGGAAGGTGCAGAAGTACGCGCTCCGCGAGCGGGAATGGGCCGGTCGCGACACGCGCATCGGCGCCGCCTGAGGAGACGAGAGATGGCCACGGTCACATCCCAGCTCGCGATCGACGTCCAGCCGCCCGCCGCGCCAGATCACGCTCAACCGCCCCGAGCGGCGGAACGCGCTCTCCCTGACCCTGATGCAAGAGCTGATCGCCGCGCTCGAGGACGTGAGCGCGACGGCGGACGTCCGCGCGATCGTGCTCGCCGGCGCCGGCCCCGCGTTCTCTGCCGGTCACGACCTGAGCGAGATGATCGGCCGCGAGCCCGCCTTCTACGAACGTCTCTTCGACGTCTGCACGGAGCTGATGGAGACGATCCACCGCCTCCCGCAGCCGGTGATCGCGCGGGTGCACGGCATCGCGACGGCGGCCGGCTGCCAGCTCGTGGCGGCGTGCGATCTCGCGGTCGCGGCAGAGGGGACTCGCTTCGCCACCCCGGGCGTCAAGATCGGCCTCTTCTGCTCGACGCCGATGGTGCCGCTGTCGCGCGCGGTCGGCCGCAAGCGGGCGCTCGAGATGCTCCTCACCGGCGAGCCGATCGACGCCTCGACGGCGCTCGAGTGGGGCCTGCTCAACCGAGTCGTGCCGGCAGACGAGCTCGACGGCGCGGTCGACTCGCTCGTGGCCGCGGTCTCACGCTCCAGCCCCCTCACCGTGCGCATCGGCAAGGAGGCGTTCTACGCGCAGATGGAGCTCGACGAGCCGGGCGCGTACGGGTTGACGAAGGCAGTGATGGCCTCGAACGCGCAAACCGGTGACGCCCAGGAGGGCATGAGCGCCTTCCTCGAGAAGCGCGAACCGACCTGGACGGGCGAATAGAGGTGCCCCTGTCGTAAAGGACCGAAGGGTTTCGCCCGAGTGGTGGGTGTTGGGGCCGCGGGCGGCCCCCTTAAGGGTCTTAGCGCGGGTGAGAATCCGCGGGAGCGGATACTCACCCTTGCGCCCCAAATGGAGCGAGTGGTGGTTGTTGGGGCCGCGGGCGGCCCCCTTCAGGGATCTACGGGCGGGGGAGAATCCGCGGGAGCGGATTCTCCCCCTTGCGCCCAAATGGAGTTCAGTCAAGTACCGCGGTGAACCCCGTCCGAGTGATAGATCAACAAACCCATCGCGAAGATACTCCGGTCATCTCAACCGAAGCGCGACGGTGCGGCGGACGCGGAACGGTTGAGTGAGAAGGTTCCTCCTTGGGGACCTGCGTGAGACAAGGAAGCGGGGCCTGGCGGCGGCCCCGCTTCTCCTTTACGAGGACACGCGCGCTCCACCGCCCCGCGCGACGGCTATTCCCCCGCTCGGGGCGGGTCGTAGGCCTCGAACCTCACCTGCTGCGCGTGAGCGAGGTGGGTGAGAGCGATGTCCCTCTCAAGAGGGATGCCCCGAAAGCCGATAGGAGAGGTGCTCCTACCGGGGACTGACGGCAATCATTCTCCCGTTGGGCGTAAGGGCGAGAATCCGCTTCCGCGGGTTCTCGCCCGCGTAGATCCCCGAAGAGGGCCGCCCGCGGCCGGTTGGGGGGTCCGTAGAGTGAGAATCCATGAGCCGTTTCGTCGACAGGCTCGCCTCCGGCGCGCCGATCGTCGCCGACGGGGGGATGGGCGCTCTCGTCAGCGGTGCCGTGCCCAACCTCCGCTGCCCCGAGGAGGCCAACCTGCGCTCGCCGGAGAGCGTGGTCGCGGTGCACGCCAGCTACATTCACGCCGGCGCGGAGCTGATCGAGACGAACACGTTCGGCGCCAACCGGCGCAAGCTCGGACAACGGTTTCTCGAGGAGCAGTTCGAGGCGATCAACTCGTCCGCTGTGCGGCTCGCACGCGAGGCACGCGAGGTGGCGGGGCGCGACGTGTTCATCGCCGGGTCGATCGGTCCCCTGGGTGAGCTCGAGGTGTTCGACGTCGACGAGCACGGGCCGCTCTACGCAGAGCAGGCCCAGGTGCTCGAGGGTCGTGGTGTCGACCTGTTCGCGATCGAGACGTTCTTCGACCTCGACGAGCTCGTCGCTGCGGTCGAGGCCGTGCGCGCCGTCTCGTCGCTCCCGATCGTCGCGATGCTCACGTTCGACGAAGAGGCGGAGACCTCGGGCGGCGTGAACGCCACCCAGGCCGCTGCCCGGCTCGCGCCGCTCGGCCTCGCCGCGATCGGGACGAATCACGGGGAAGGCCCCTACGCCGCTCTCACCGCGCTCTCCCGCATGCAGGGTGCGGGCGTGCCGCTGGCCGCGATGCCGAACATCGGCCTGGCGAGCATCGTCGGCGGACGCGTCGTCTACCCGCACTCGACGCCGGAGTACTACGGAGAGTTCGCGATACAGGCCGTCGCGCTCGGTGCCCGCATCGTGGGAGGCTGTTGCGGCACCACGCCGACGCAGGTGGAGGCGATTCGCGACGCGCTCCAGACCGGCCGCACGCCGAGTGCGCCGTTCGAGCCCGCTCAGGTCGAGCTGCGCCTGGTCCGCGCCGGCGCGGACGAGGCGACGGAACTCGCGCGCACGTTGGACGCGGGCGAGTGGGTGACCTGCGTCGAGCTCGATCCACCCAAGGGCGGCACGTTGGACGCGCTCGTGGGCGTGGCGCGCACGCTGCGCGAGTCCGGGCGGGTTGGGTTCGTGGACGTCAACGACAACCCGATGGCGCGTGCCCGCATGAACGCCCTGATGGCCTCGATCCGGATCGAGCGCGAGGCGGGGATCGAGACGATCCCTCATCTCACTCCGCGCGACGCCACCGTGATGGGCCTCGAGGGTGTCCTCCTCGGCGCCCACGCGGAAGGCGTCCGCAACGTCCTGGCCGTCACCGGAGACCCGCCCCACGTCGGCGACTACCCGGGCTCGCGGGGCGTCTACGAGGTCGACTCGATCGGGCTCGTGCAGATGATTGCGCGCCTGAACCAGGGCGAGGACTACGTCGGCAAGGCGATCGACGCACCGACCTCGTTCTTCATCGGCGTCGCCGTCAACCCGTCCGCCGACGACCTCGACCAGGAGCTGCACCGCTTCGAGCGAAAGGTCGAAGCCGGGGCGCACTTCGCGATGACCCAGGCGCTCTTCGACCTCTCTTCACTCGACCGCTTCCTCGAGCTGCTCGGTGGCTCGTCGCCGATCCCCCTCCTGGTCGGGGTGTGGCCGCTTCGCAGCCATGCCATGGCCCTCAGGCTGCACAACGAGGTGCCGGGGATCGTGGTGCCGGACCGCGTGCTCGCCCGCCTCGGGGACGCCGGAGCCAACGCCCCCGAGGCGGGCCTCGAGGTGGCGCGCGAGCTCGTCGCCGAGGCGCGCGAGAAGGCGGCCGGCATCTACGTGATCCCGCCGTTCAAGCAGCCCGAGGCGGCGCTCGACCTCCTGACTTGACGGTCAGACTCGCGCTAGGGTTCCGCTGACCGCCGCCGTCAGAGGAGGAACCGCATGGCCACGCGCGCCGCCGTCCGGATCGACCGCCGCCGCATCCGGGAGCTCACCGAGCGCGAGTCGAAGCGCCTCGACGAGCGCACCCAGGGCTCGAAGCGGATGTACGAGCGGGCGCGGCAGAGCCTCGTGGGCGGCGTCGCGTCCTCGTACCAGACGCGCGATCCGTGGCCGATCTATCTCTCCGAGGGTAAGGGCGCTCACGTCTGGGACGTCGACGGGAACGAGATGCTCGACTTCCACAACGGCTTCGGTTCGATGGTGCAGGGGCACGCGCATCCGGCGATCACGAAGGCCGTGACGGAGCGGATCGAGCTCGGCACGCATTTCGCCGCGCCGACGGAGGACGCGATCGTCGTCGCCGAGGAGCTGAAGCGCCGGTGGGGCCTGCCCCGCTGGCGTTACGTGAACTCGGGCTCCGAGGCCACGATGGACGCGATCCGCATCGCGCGTGCGTTCACCGGCCGCGACACGATCGTGAAGATCTTCGGCTCCTACCACGGGCACCACGACTACGTGATGGTCTCCATCGGGGTCGCGTACGACCAGCTCGGCGATCGCGAGCGCTATGCGTCATTGCCGTACGGCGAAGGGATCCCGAAGGCCGTCTACGAGATGACGATCCCGGTTCCGTTCAACGATCTCGCCGCGACCGAGCGACGGATCGGGGAGCTGGTCGAGCAGGGACGCGCGCCGGCCTGCGTGATCATGGAGGCGGTGATGATGAACCTCGGGGTCGTCCTCCCGGAGCCCGGCTACCTCGAGGGCATGCGGGAGCTGACCCGCAAGCACGGCACCGTCCTCATCTTCGACGAGGTGAAGACCGGCTTGTGCATCGCGGCGGGCGGGGCCACCGAGCGGTTCGGCGTCACGCCGGACATGGTCACCCTGGCGAAGGCCCTCGGCGGAGGGCTGCCCACCGGGGCCATCGGAGCGAGCGAGGAGGTGTTCGAGGTCGTCGCGTCGGACCGCGTGGTTCAGGTGGGGACCTACAACGGCAACCCGCTCGCCATGGCGGCCGCGCGCGCGAGCTTGCTCGAGGTGCTGACGCCCGAGGCGTACGCGCATCTGGACGCGCTCAACGAGCACCTCCTGCGCGGCTGCCACGAGGTGATCGAGCGCTACAACCTCCCGGGCTACGCGATCGGAGTCGGCTCGAAGGGCTGCGTCACGTTCTCCCCGGTGAAGATCACGGATTACGAGTCCTTCAAGGCGAACCAGGACGCCGAGCTGACGGAGCTCTCGTGGCTCTACAACATGAACCGGGGGATCTTCATGACCCCGGGACGCGAGGAGGAGTGGACGCTCTCCGTCACCCACACGACGGAGGACTGCAACCGGTTCGTCGCCGCCTTCGCCGAGCTGGCCGCGGACCTCACCGCGTAGCACGCCCCGCGCGCCAACCTCGCGACACAGTGTTCCGAGGTTTCAGCGCGCGACACAGTCGGTGCCCATCGGCTGCCGCGGGCGCGAGAGCGCGCGCCGCACGGCCTCGTTCGGGACGCCGTACCCGCCCCCGCCTTCCGAGCGCTCGGCGAACGCGGTCGTCAGGACCCGTCCCTGAGCGTCGACGACCGGGCCGCCCGAGTTGCCGGGGCGGATCGAGCCGCGGACGAGCGTGACGCGCCGGCTCACCGGGTAGCGCCCGTAGGCGTCCTTGGCGAACAGTCCGAGGGTGCGCCCGACGCGCGCGGGGATCGCGGCGAGCGGGCCGTTCTCCGGGAAGCCGAGCAGGACCGCGGCCGTGCCGCGTTCGGCCTCGACCATCCGCAGCGGCTTCCCCCGCAGGCCGGGGACGCTGAGCACGGCGACGTCGTTCTTGACGTCGAAAGAGACGACCGTCGCGGTGTGGAAGTCGCCGTCCGACCGGTCGACGCGTGGCTGGTCGATACCGGCGACGACGTGGGCGTTCGTGATTACGATCCCGGGCGCAGCGATCCAACCAGACCCCTCGAGCCCCAGCCCGCAGGCGAGCCCGAGGACGCGCACTACGCTTCGCGACGCCGCCCCGACCGCGGGAGCACGAGCGAGTGTCGGGTCGGGCGGGTCGACCGTTGCCTCCGGCCCGGCGATCGCGGCGAGCGGATCGATCCGCTCGAGCGCGTCGATCAGCCGCGCCGGAGGAAACTCGTCGTTGAGCCGCGAGAGGATCACGGACTCCTGCGCGTAGTGGCGCAAGTCGGTCTGGCCGGGCAGGTAGAGCAGCACCGCGCCGAGCGCCCAGCACAGCGCGAGCCCGGTCGCAGCCCCGAGCACCCCGCCGCCGGCCGAGTCGAGTGGCCGGACCGGCCCGATCACGAGCGCGCCGCGCGCGGCCCGTCCGAGCAGCACGCCGACGAATTGGCCGAGCGCCGCACCCATCGCCGCGCCGATCAGCGCGACGAGCGGGACGAACCGCGTCTCGTCCCCGCCGACGAGACCGGGCGCGAGCTTGGCGCCGATGATCGCCCCCGCGACGAGACCGCCGAGCGAGAGCACCCCGGCCACGAGCCCGCGACGGAAACC
Source organism: uncultured Actinomycetes bacterium (assembly GCA_963708005.1). Lineage (GTDB taxonomy): Bacteria > Actinomycetota > Thermoleophilia > Gaiellales > Gaiellaceae > Gaiella. The sequence goes on from CAVPRY010000006.1 coordinate 338,596, forward strand.
GCCGATCGCAGTGACGGCGACGACGGCGAGGACGACGAAGTCGAGCACAGCCACGTGCAGAGAGAGTACGCGGCGGCGGCCTCAGCCCCTGCCGCTGCACGACGCGGCGACAGCTCCGAAGTCTCCGGCTCACGCTGGTGGTGCTGCTCGCAGCGACCTCGCGGAGCAGCCGGAATGGCCGCCAGACATCACCGAGCGGTGCTGAGCCGCTCGGAACGATGTGGGTTCTTGCGGATTGCAAGTCCGCAGAGCTTCTGATGACAGGTCCCGCCGCGCGCGCTTCGATCGAGGTGCATCTCTGGGCCAATCAGTATCGAGGGAAGGAGGCCCACGATGGCGACGATGGTTCGCTGGAGCCCGTTCCAGGAGCTCGAGCAGCTCGAGCGCAGGATGCGGCGCATGTTCGACGACACGGGCATGTGGGCGGGACGGCTCCCCGCCGCCGATCTCTACGAGACGGACGACGCCTTCGTGCTCGAGATCGAGGCGCCCGGGTTCGCGGAGAAGGAGATCACCGTCGAGGTGACCGACCACACCGTCCGGGTGAAGGGCGAGCGGAAGGAGGAAAAGGACGAAACGGACAAGACGTTCGTCCTCCACGAGCGCCTCGAGACCACGTTCGAGCGCCGCTTCACGCTGCCCGCCGGGGTCGACACCGGCAAGCTCGGCGCCACCTTCAAGGACGGCGTCCTCAAGGTCTCCGCGCCGAAGACCCCGACCGAGCCGATCAAAGCGGTTCCCATCACCAAGGGCTGAACCGCCCAGAAGGGGGAATAACGAGGGCCGGGGCCCTCCGGGGGCCCGGCCCTGCGTCGGCCGCTACAATCGCTCGGCTCGCGGGGGCGTAGTTCAGTTGGTTAGAACGCCGGCCTGTCACGCCGGAGGTCGCGGGTTCGAGTCCCGTCGCTCCCGTTAGAAAGTCGCTGGAAACAGCGACTTTTTGTTGGCTATCTGGAAGTCGGCTTCCCTGAGTTTCCCCGATTCTTCCGGGAAGAGGGCGGGAAAACGAGCCGATCGGCCCCTCTCCTTCCCCCGCGCTGGTCCAGGCGTGCGGGAAATTCGGGCTCAGGCGGGAAAGGGCCGCGACTCGAACCCCGGCAGTGAACACCGGTCAGGCTCGCGGGCGGTCACGTCCTCGATGTGCGGTGCGGATCAGCTGTGGGTCTTGCCGCTGAGCCGTTTTCGCGGCGGCTGATCGGACCAGCGCCGGGTCTGCATGCCCGCCCGTCAGCGCCGGCGTCGAGATGCCCGGAGTTCGCGGAGTTTCGAGAGTGCGATTCGCGGCAGCGTGGCCGTGCCGAAGGCGATGAGGAATACCCAGAGGATGTAGAGGTCGGGGCGAATGAAGAGGCCACGCCGGCGGCAGCTGGGATCGCGCCCGACCAGGCGATCGCGCGTCTGAGGTCCGCCTCGCTGCCTGGTCGCCGCTCGGGCAGTGATGCCTCCAGCCTCTGACAACCAGACCGTGATCGGCAAGTGGATCATGGCGGCCACGTTCGTGACCGACCTCGGCACCGCGGCGGCGCTCTCGATCCTGTTCATCACGCCGAGCGTGTGGATGATCCCGTTCGTGGCCGCGTCGATCGCGCTGATCGCCGGCCTGCCGCGCGTTTCGCCGTGGTTTTTCGGCCGTTACGGCAACCGGGTGATCGAGCCGGAGGTCAAGCTCGTGTTCGCGAGCCTGTTTCTGCTCATGTGGCTCGGCGACCGGGCCAACTCGCACGCCGTCCTGCCGGCGTTCATCCTCGGCCTCGCCCTCTCCAGCCACTACGCCAGCCATCGCACCGAGCAGCAGCGGCTACGCATCGTCGCCTTCGCCTTCCTGACGCCATTCTTCTTTCTCAAAGGAGGTATGAACGTGTCCGTCTCGGCCTTGTGGGCCAACCTAGGCGTGCTCGGGCTGCTGTTTGCCGCCAAGATGGTGCCGAAACTCGTCGGCGTCTACCCGCTCGCCCGCCGCTTCTGCGCGCCGCATGCGGCCTTCACGACGCTTTTGATGTCGACCGGGCTCACCTTCGGCACCATCTCCTCGCTGTATGGCCTGCAGGCGGGGATCATCGACGAGACGCAGTTCTCGCTGCTGATCAGCGTCGTCATCCTCTCCGCCATCGTCCCGACCGTGATCGCGCAACGCTTCTTCCAGCCGCACGCCGACGAGGAGGCCCAGCGTGAGGCGCAGGCAGCCGTCAGCGTGGGCGCACCGGCGCTGGAAAGCGAAGGCCGCTGATGCCATTCGAGCGGATTCTTGTCGCAATCGACGGCTCCGAATCGTCGGACCATGCCTTCGCGACGGCACTCGAGCTGGCGACGCTGACCGGGAGCAGGCTGATCGCGCTCGCCGTCGAAGGGCCGCTTCCCGCCTACGCCGCCACGATCGGCGAGGTCGAGGAGGTGAAACGCGAGAAGGACGCCTTCTTCACCCGACTCGCCGACCGTGCCCGCGAGCAGGCCGCCCAAGCGAGCGTCGAGCTCGAGATCGAGCTGCGCGCCGGCCACGCGGCCGAGCTGATCGTGCAGGTCGCCCGCGAGCTCCGCGCTGACCTGATCGTGCTCGGCCACCGCGGACATTTCCTGCGCGACCATCTGCTCGGCTCCACGGCTGACCGCGTCTCCGAGCACGCCGACTGCCCCGTGATGATCGTCAGATAGCCGGGCTCCGAATGCGCACGATCGACGTCCCGGCCGACCCACGTTCGAGCTCGCGCACCTCGTGCTCGACGTCAACGGCACCCTCACGAACCGCGGCGAGCTGATCGACGAGGTCGAGACGACGCTGCGCAGGCTGCAGGCGTCGCTTGAGCTGCATCTGCTCTCGGCCGACACCTTCGGGTCGCTCACACGCGTCGCCGCTACGCTCGGCGTTCGCCCGAGGAGCATCCGGGACGGAGCCGAGAAGGCGGCGGTCGTGCGCGAGCTCGGCGCCCGGCATTGCGCTGCGATCGGAAACGGTGCCAACGACAGTGGGATGCTCGCCGAGGCGGCGCTCGGCATCGCCGTGCTCGGCCCCGAGGGCGCCGCTGCCGCCACAATCGCGGCGGCGGACATCGTCTGCCACTCGATCGGCGCCGCCCTCGAGCTCCTGCTCGACGAGCGGGCGCTCGCGGCAACCCTGCGCCCGTAGGCTCAGGCACCTGCACGATGACGACCGAGCTCGAACCAGCAACAGCAGCCTTGCCCACCCTCCCCGACGAGCCCTGGCTCACACGAGGTGTGGGGGCGATAGGCACGGCGAGCCTGCTCGCCGACCTCGGGCACGAGATCCCAACCGCCCTGCTGCCGAGCTTTCTCACCTCGACCCTGGGAGCGCCTGCCGCCGCCCTCGGTCTGATCGAGGGCATCGCCGACGGTCTCGCCGGTGCCGCACGCCTCGCCGGCGGCGCGCTCGCCGACGACCCACATCGGCGCCGAGCAACGGCGATGGGCGGCTACACAGCGACCGCGGTGCTCACGTCGCTGATCGGCGTGACGACCGCGGCCTGGCAGGTGGCGATCCTTCGCACCGGCGGCTGGATGGCCAGAGGTCTCCGCGTTCCCTCTCGAAACGCGCTTCTCGCCGACGTCGTGCCCGCCGCCGCCTACGGGCGCGCCTACGGGTTCGAGCGCGCGATGGACAACCTGGGGGCAATCGGCGGGCCGCTGCTCGCGATCGCCCTCCTGCACCTGGTCGGCGTCCGCACCGCCATCCTACTCAGCGTCATCCCGGGCCTTCTCGCCGCGGCCGCCATCTACCTCGCGATCCGCGCCGCCCCGCGGCTGACGGCGACCGAGCGGATGCCGATCCGCCTGCGCGTGCGCCCCGTCATGAAAGGACGCCTCGGACGCCTGCTTCTCGGCGTCGGCGCCTTCGAGTTCGGCAACGTCGCCGCCACGCTGCTCATCCTCCGCGCCAGCGACCTGCTCACGCCCGACCAGGGCAACGAACGTGCGGTCACGATCGCGCTGCTCCTCTACACCGGCTACAACGCCGCCGCGACCGGGGCCAGCCTGATCGGCGGTCACCTCGGTGACAGACGCGGCAACCTGCAGACGCTCGCCGTCGGCATCGCCGCGTTTCTCGCCGCCTACACCGGTCTCGCCCTCGCCGGCGCGAGCGTCGCCCTCCTGGCGCTCCTCTTCGTTGTCGCCGGGATCGCGATCGGCCTCGTCGAGACCGCCGAGCACGCCGCCGTCGCCACCCTCGCCCCCGACCACTTGCGCGGTTCCGCCTTCGGCCTCCTCGCCGCCATCCAGAGCTTCGGCAACCTCGCCTCCAGCGCCATCGCCGGAGCGATCTGGACCCTCATCTCTCCACGTGCCGCGTTTCTCTACCTCGCCGCCTGGATGCTCATCGCGCTAGTCACGCTGGCCCGAAACCGGCGCGCATGACCTCCGGCTCACGACATCATCGGGTGCGGCCCCCTTGACGGAGGTGGAGCATAGGCGCTTGCCCAGCACGGCAGCGAACGGCTCCTTGTCGGCGGCTCCTCGGATGACGGCGTGGATAGGGAGCCAGCCCTCGCCGAGCGCTGCCGACTGCTGAGCTACCACCGCGCCGGGGTTCGGAGGCAGCAGCCCGATCGACGGGGCCGGCGACCATGGCCGACCATGCGAGCACTGCCTGCTCCTCATGGGTCAGCTCGGGATCGAGCGGGCGCAGGTCATCGGTCACTCCTCGAGCGTCCCGATCGCGCTCCAGCTGACCTTGGACGCGCCGGAGGCGGTCCACGCCGTCGTCTCGATGGACGCGGCACGGCCGGCGCCGCAGACCAGCTGCAGGCGGCATTCGTCCGCGAGTACGTCGAACCCGCCGTCGAGCGCTACCGCGCGGGCGACCGCGAAGCTGCCGTCGACACCTTCTTCCGCGGCGTCTTCGGCCCGCACTACCGCGACCCGCTCGAGCAAGGGCTCCCAGGCGCCTTCGACCAGGCCGTCTCCGACGCGGACACGTTCTTCACCCAGGAGCTGCCCGCGCTCTGGCAGCGCTGGTCGTTCACGGAAGAGGACGCGAAGCGCATTACGCAGCCCGTGCTCGCCGTCGTCGGCGAGCACAGCGCTCCCACGTTTCCTGAGCGGCGCGAGCTGCTCCTCTCCTGGCTTCCGAACGCCGAGCCGTTCGAGCTCCCCGGGGCACCTCCTGCACGTGCAGAACCCACGGTGCATGGCAGAAGCGCTTGCCTCGCGCGGCACCCGCTTTCCGCCACCTGACCCGCCGCCCCAAGCAACCGACGACTCGTGGAGCCCTGGCTTCAGACGCTGCGACCCCAAGGATCCTCGATCAGGATGCGCCAACCGCCATCTGGTGCGCGTCGAAGCACGTCGGCGCTGTGGCCGCCCATCTCGACCCGCCCGCCGTCAGGATGCCGGCTCCGTTCGTCAGCGATACGCGGTGTGAGCCGTCGGCGTTCATCACGAACACGTCGCCATTACACGCGCGGTAGCTCGTAAAGGCATCCAGCTTGTCGCCTTGCAGAACGCCGCTTGAGTGGGTTCGCCGGTCAAGCAACGCTCGCCTGGGCGACCTTCAGAAGACCCTCTCGGCTGGTCGACCCGGCGCGGGCGTCAGCCGGGCTGGATGTTCTTGTTGTGGTGGAAGGCGTTGTCAGGGTCGTACGTGGCCTTGACTTGGGCAAGTCGCCGGTAGATCTGATCGCCGTAGGCTTCTCGGACCCGGCTGGAGTCGTCGTCGGAGTCGAGGAAGTTGACGTAGACGCCGCCAGCGCGGTGCGGTTGGAGCGCTTGGAGGAAGCGCCGCGCCCAAGCGGTCTCGGCCGCGGCGTGCGCGCCGGACTCGTCAGGGAGCCACACGGCGTCGATGACGATGTTGTGGGCCACGTCGCGACCGGCGTAGGCGGTGGCGTCGTGGGGGACTCGGGCGACGGCGCCACCCATGTGGAACATCGCCGCGTACGAGCGGGGCGAGCTGGCGGCGTAGGCGTGATCGGCGATGACGGCGATGGCGTCGTCGGAGAGGCCGGCGAGGTCTGTCGCCTTCCAGTAGTAGTGCCACCCGTGGAGGACGGTGTCGTCGAGGCCGCCCTGGAAGGCGACGTACGGCGAGGGTGCGAGCAGGTCGACGAGCGGCGTCCCGAACCGGCGGAGGGCCCGCACCGCACGCTCGCCGTTCTCGACGGCGCCCGCGTAGCAGCAGGCGACGGCGATGGCCGGCCGCCAGTGCAGCTCCTCGGGGATGACAGGCAGTGGGGGGACGGTGCCGAGCCTGACGACGGTGCCGAGCTCGTCGGGTGCTTCGGCGGCGAAGTCTCGGTAGAAGCGCAGCACGTCGGTGGTGTCGTCGGCCGCCCAGAAGACGGGCCCGGCCAGCACGGTCGGGCCGAGGGGATGCAGCGCGAACCGGAACGAGGTGACGACGCCGAAGTTGCCGCCGCCGCCTCGCAGCGCCCAGAACAGATCGGGGTGTTCGTCGGCGGACGCCCGGACGATGCGGCCCTCGGCGGTGACCACCTCGGCGGCAAGCAGGTTGTCGACGGTGAGCCCGTGTTTGCGCATGAGGAAGCCGATGCCGCCGCCGAGGGTGAGCCCGGCGACGCCGGTGTGGCCCACGATGCCGCCGGTGGTGGCCAGACCGTGGGCCTGTGTCTCGTGGTCGACGTCGCCCCACAGAGCACCGCCCTGCACCCAGGCCGTGCGACCGGCGGGGTCGACCCACACGGCCCGCATCGCCGACAGGTCGATGACGACCCCGTCGTCGCACACCGCGGTGCCGGCCACGTTGTGGCCTCCGCCCCGTACGGCGATCTCCAGGTCGTGGTCGCGCGCGAAGCGCACGGCGGCGACCACATCGGCCACGCCCGTGCAGCGGGCGATGCAGGCCGGATGGCGGTCGATCGCGCCATTCCAGATCCTGCGGGCGGTGTCGTAGCCGGGGCTGGTCGGCAGCAGCAGCTCTCCGCGGAACGATCCGCCGAGCTCGTCGAACGCGGTCGTCTCCAGGGGCGGTGCCTGTGGTGTCTGGATAGCGGTCATCGCGTCCTCCCAGCTGTGCTCGACGCCTCGGATATCGGCGTCCGGGTAGCCATGCGAGCAACGTAGGCTTGCCGGCCCGGGCTGACTAGTTCTACTTTCGGTTCAACCGGTTCTACTTTCGAACCAACCGGTCCGAGCGGCACACCTGCGCCTAGCATGGTGGCGCGATGCGCAGCTACGCGCAGTACTGCCCGGTCGCCAAGGCCACCGAGATCCTCGGCGACCGTTGGACGCTTCTGATCGTGCGCGAGATGCTCGGCGGCGCGAGCGGCTTCAACGAGCTCCAGCGCGGCCTCCCGGGGATCTCGCGCTCGGTCCTCACCGACCGCATGCGCGCGCTCGAGCGGGCCGAGGTCATCGAGCGCAGGACAGGCCCCAAGGGTCGCACCCTCGAATACCGCCTCACGCCCGCCGGCCGTGACCTCCAGCCGGTCGTGCAGGCGATCGGCGAGTGGGGCGCGACCTGGTCGTTCACCGAGCCGCGCCCCGAGGAACTCGACCCCGACCTCTTGATCGTCTGGATGGCCCGCCACGTCGATCGCCAGCGGCTCCCACCCAACCGAACCGTGGTCAAGTTCGACTTTCGCGACCCCAAACGGCGTTACTGGATGGTCCTCGAGCCCTCCGAGGTCTCGGTCTGCCTCCAGCATCCCGGTTTCGACGTCGACCTCGAGGTCAGCGTCGACACCACCACGCTCTACCGCGTCTACCTGGGACAGGCCGAGCTGGGCGGCGCGATTCGAGCCGGCCAGCTGACGATGAGCGGCCCGCGGACACTGCAACGCGGACTCGGCCACTGGTTCACCTGGAGCGCATTCGCCCCCGCCAGCCGCTCGGCGCAGAAGCGCCGCACAGCCGCCTCACGCCTCGCCAGCCCTCATCGCGTACGGATCGCCGAATACGGCGATCCGGGCACTGCACCACAGTGACCGCAACCGCCACGCCTGCGTCCGCGTGCAAGCAGGCATCTCGGCTGACCGCCGCTTGCTTCTGCCTACGGGAGAAGGAGCAGCGGGCGCCGCCCTGCGCGCACAACGCCTACAAGGGGAACCTGACGAGACGTGACCCGGTCGAGCCCGAGTTGGTGAGCGAGTTTCCTCGACGGGCTTCCCGCATCTCTTAACCCCGCGACAACGCCGCGGGTGTAGTGTCGATCGGAAGGAACGTCGTCGAGCGAGTCTGGATGCTCCGCACGGCGGTCGGTCGGGTCGTGTACGAGCTCACCGGACTTGCCGCGTACTACATGGGGCGCGCCCGCGGAGCGGAACGCGAGCGAAGCTTTCCGACACGTCGCTCGACCAGGGGCAGCCGGTCCTGCCCCCATACCCGCAAGGTGTATTGCCGGCCGGTGTAACCGGCGGGTCGAGAGAATCGGTGTCAGATGACGCCGCCGCCTGCGTGCCAGGGTCGAGGCGCGAGAATGTGCTCACGGTGACGAAGACGCCGATGCGAGCGGCCACTAATCTCGAAGCCGGCTGGACTGCGCTGGGCAAAGGGCGGTGGGTCGCCGCCCGGACGTCCTTCGAGGAGGCTCTCGCAGAGCAGGAGACACCCGAGTCCTTCGAGGGGTTGAGCTGGGCGGCGTGGTGGCTCGACGACGCGGACGCGGTATTCGGCGCGCGGGAAGACGCGTACCGCCTCTACAAGAAGCGCGGGGATGCAGGCGGCGCCGCGCGCATGGCAACGTGGCTGATTCAGACGTCGGTCACGCGCTCGCTGGCAGCGGGCGTCGTGCCGCCCACACGGCCGCCTGCTCCGTCGCCCACGACAGGGCGTAGTCGGCGATCTCCTCCCAGCCGGTCTGCGAGGGCATGAGGTGCGCGCGGCCCTCGTACTCGACGACCTCGGTGATCGTGCCCTCCGCCTTGTAGTGCTTCGCGTTCGAGCGCTGGATCGACGGGGGCATGAGGTGATCCTCGCCGCCAGAGATGAAGAGCAGCGGCGCCCGGTTGGGGTTCTTGTAGTCCACGTGCGTGTCGTCGGGCCCCGGATGGATGTTCGCGAGCGCACTGCCCCAGAAGACGCGGCCCGACGCGGGGATGTGGTAGCGCTCGTACAGCCTTCGCGCCTCCTCCTCGCTGAACGTGTTCGTGAACACGTAGCGCCATTGCTCGAAGGTGAACCCGACGGCCTTGTGCCGGTTGGCGGGGTTCTTGAGGACGGGGAAGCTCGACCTGATCTGTGACAGCGGCACGCGCTTGACGCCCTCGGTCGGCGCCGAGTTGATCGCGACGCCGGCGGCGCCGTAGCCCCGATCCATCAGCAGCTGCATGAAGACGCCACCGGCCGAATGACCCATCAGGATCGGCGCCCGCTCGATCTGCGAGACGACAGACTCCAGATGCTCGACGACCGCCGGCACCGTGAGGTCCTCGATGGGCGTCGGGTCCGCATTCAGCGCCTCGACCTCCACCTCGAAGCCGGGGTATGCAGGAGTCAGGACGCGGTAGCCGCGGCTCTCGTAGCGAGCCTTCCAGTCCTCCCAGCTGCGCGGCGTCACCCAGAAGCCGTGGATCAGCACAATCGTGTCGGGGGTGGTCGCGTCAGTGCTCATGCGCCGTCCTTTCCAATCGAGGAACCGACGAGCCGACGAGCGCCCGTCGAGTTGAGGCCATGGCGCGATGCCGCCACTCGCATCGGTCCCATGATCGCATGTCCGTGGCGCGCTGGACGTCTCTATGGCTAGATGCTTGGGGCGCCGCCGCTGGCGAGCGCTGCCGTCAACTGCCGCCGCGAGGCGACTCCGAGTTTCCGGAAGACGTGGCGCAGGCGGGCTCCCACCGTTCGGTGAGTACCAGCTTGATTTCGGTCCTTGTCGCCGCTCCGTTCGCGCCTGTCGACCGGGAGTACCTGTTGGAGGCACGGCAGATGCAGGCGCTCTCGTTCGCGGTTCATATCCCGATCGTCTGCTTCGGGATCGCCTTCCCTGCCTTCGTGCTCATGCTCGAAGGGCTGTGGCTCCGAACCGGCGACCCGATCTACCGCCTCTTACATAGGTCAGCACAAGTCTTGCCACCGCGCGATTTGCCCCTTTCCGCACCCGACCCAAGTGAGGTCGTCATGGCCGAGATTGCGAAGATTATCCGGGTGATCGGGCAGTCGCCCACGAGCTTCGCGGAGGCTGCACAGGTCGCCGTCCGCGAGGCGGCGAAGACCGTGCGCGACATCCACGGGGTGCATGTCATCGAGATGAGCGCCATCGTCGAGAACGACGAGATCACGATGTTCCGCACGACCGTCGACATCGCCTTCGGCGTGGAGCGCTAGGAGCAGGACCGCTCGGTCGAGGTCAAACGCGGGGTCAGGTCCAAACCGCCGCAAACCTGCAGACCCTGGGGTCAGGTCTTGCAATCACACAGTTCCCTGCAGACTCCACCAGCACGGCTAGCAGGAAACAGTCCCACTTGGGCGAGTTCGGATCTCGCGACGGGCGATCGAGACTGACGCGATCGCGCTGGCCGGGTGACGCTACCTGCGCTCCCCCTCTGACGGCTCAGAGATCGCCTCGACGAGCTCACCCGTCCTCTTCTCGTTCTCCCTGAGAGCGATGTCGGCCTGGGCAACGATACCGACGAGCCTGCCGTCCTAGACAACCGGTAGCCGCCGAAGTTGGTGGCGGGCCATGAGCTGGAGCGCCTCTTCGAGGTCTTTATCGGGCTCAACACTGACGAGGTCCCGCGAGGAGACGTCCCCGACCGACTTCCTCATTGGGTCTGCGGCCTCCGCGACCGCCCTCGTCGTGATGTCTCGGTCGGTGATCATCCCGACCAGCTGCTCGTCGTCGGTTATCGGGAGCGCGCCGATGTGCTCCTCTCGCATCAGTCGCGCGGCCTCGACCACCGACGCCGATGCGCCGATCGAGCGGGGTTCTCGGTCATCGTGTCGCGAACGCTCTTCGCCATCGTGCCTCCTCTCCTCTTTCTTGTGCCCCTTGTGCGATCTTGGTTCCGTTGCTCTCACATCGTCTAGTAACCGAGAGGTGAACCGCGCAATGAACAAGCCGCGCATCTTCCTCGGGTCCTCGGGCAAGCAGGCCAAGCTGCTCCAGGCGATCACGCGCGGGCTTGAGGACGTCGCCGACGTCGAGCCCTGGACGACCACGTTCAACCCGGGGCGGTCCACCCTCGACCGGCTCGTCGAGCTCTCCCAGGAGGTCGACTTCGCCGCGTTCGTGTTCGCCCAGGACGACTGGACGACGACGGATGCGTCTCAATCGGGCCAGGCGTCCCCGCGCGACAACGTGGTCTTCGAGGCCGGGCTGTTCGGCGGCGCGCTCGGGATGCGGCGCACCTTCATCCTCCACGCGCACGGTTCGAAGCTGCCGAGCGACCTGCTCGGGCTGACCTCCGTCCGCTACGACCCGGCCACCAGCGCGGCGGAGGTTCGCGCGATCAACCAGAAGCTCCGCAAGGCGATCGAGACCGAGGGCCGCCGCGGCCCGGTCGAGGGGCTGTGGTGGCAGCTCTCACTGACCATGCGGAGCGAGGACGAACCGTCGGCGGTGGGCCTCCTGCGCATCTCGCGGGACCGCGACGGTGGCCTGAACCTGACCGGCCGGGCCTGGCAGGAGGACGGCACCCTGTCGGCCCGCTACTGGAGCGAGGCTGCGAAGGAGCGCAGGGATCCGGCCGGCATCCTCTACTTCTGGAAGGGCGAGCGCCCTCGGCACCCGAATGCCCCGCAGCTCGAGGGCACCGGCGAGATCACGGTGGAAACTGCCGACCGCGCCACCGGGTACTGGACGACACGGTCGGATCGCGATCCTGCGCTGAATGCCCGAACTGCCGGCGTCTACCTTCGAGCCGACCCCTCAGACCTCCAGGTGCTGGAGGGGGGAGCGAAGAGGAGCGGGCTGAGCTCATCGCGCAGCGCCTCCAGGAGTGGAAGTCGGTCTCGAACGTATTCTGAGCACCGGCCGCGTAGCGTGAACGCCATCTGCGGGCTCACGGACTAACGTCCGACGGCCTCGACGAGTGCGCGCGGGTCCGCGTCGATCATCGGGCGGTCACGCTCCAGCGGTTCGAACGCGCAATGCTGGAGCGCGGGTACGTCGCGTTCGGTGGTACGGCGAGACGGACGCTTTCATCGACCAGCACTCCCCGCCCCAGCAGTAGCGCCCCGGCGTCGCCGCCGCAGGACGCTGCCACAAGGAGTCCGTGAGCGTGAAGCCGTCGAACTTCCTCCCCGGCTGGCTGTTCTCGAGTCCCTAGCACCGCTCTGTTGTCTTTATTGTTAACGGCGCGACTACACGCGTACTACACAGGCCCTGCCGGGTGGTCGCCGGTCGTAGCCGGTCACAGCCGGTTCGCTAGATGAGGAAATGCCTGCTCTAGCGGGAAATTCCCGGTCGCAGCCGGCTGTGCCGGTTGACCCGGTACCGGCCTGTCACGCCGGAGGTCGCGGGTTCGAGTCCCGTCGCTCCCGTCTCTTAGAGTCCCTGCAAATGGGCCTTTTCGTTGCCTGGTCAGACGCGGCGAATCGCTTCGTGGCCCAATCCGGTGGCCCAAACGTCCGAAGTAAAGTACCTGCAAATCGGGCAATTGGGGTAAGCGTTCAGCCCTGGCCGTGATCAGGCGAGGGCGGGGATGGGGTCGCCTCGGATGTTGGCGGTGAGGACGTCGGTGAGATAGGCGAAGAGCGAGCGCTTTTGGAGGCGGCAGGTGATCGAGGCGGAGAGGAGGCGTTCGATAGTGCGTTCGCCTTGGTCTGATTGGCTGCCGAGTGAGAGCTTGCGGTAGATGACGGCGCCGCGGAGGCCGCGTTCGGCGTGGTTGTTGGTCGGCTCGACGCCGTCGGTGTGGGTGAAGGTCCAGAGTGCGGGCCAGCGCTTGAGCAGGTTCTTGGCGAACTGGCGGTGGTACTTCGTCGTCGGGCTTTTCCGGGCGGCGTGCTCGAGCAGCGCGCGCAGCTCGTCTTGGAGCGGGGCGATCTGCGCTTGCAGCCGGACCCGGTCGCCGTCGGCCTGGTAGCTGTCCCAGGCGGCGAAGAGGTCGCGGGCGATCCGGAGGCCGGTGTCGCCGAACGTCTTCTGTTCGGACATTCCTTCGCTGTGGGCGGTGACGTCTCTGAGTAGGTGGGCCCAGCAGAGCTGCCGGTGGGTGGGGTCGAGGTAGTCGTAGCCGCGCCAGCGATCCGAGCAGACGATCCCGGCGAAGCGCTCGCCGAGCAGCGTCCTGGCCTCGAAGGCGTGGCGGCCGGCCGCGATCCGGAAGACCGCGGTCCGGGCGGTCAGGGCACCCCACAGCGTGCGGCTGCCGCCGGCGGTCTTCCAGCCCGTCTCGTCGATGTTGACCACCGGTGCCGACTTGAGCTCCTGCTCGAGCCGGGTGTGGGGCGCCGCGAGCGCCTCCCCGGCGCGGTGGATGATCCCGTCGACCGACCCGGTCGCCAGCTCGACCCCGAACAGCTCCCGGGCGAGCTCGCTCGTATCGCGGCGGGAGACACGGTTGCGGACTGCGAGCGTCGCGACCGCGGCCTGCAGCCGCGGCCCGAACGCCGACCGCGGCAGCTCGCGGGGAAGCGCGGCGCGGGTCGGGCTGGCGCATGCGGGGCAGCGCACAGCGTGCAGCCGGTGCTCGCTCACGCGCACCGCGATCAGCGGCAACTCGGCGACCTGGTGCCGCCACGGCTCCACAGCGTCAACCAGCTCCCGCGCCGCGAACACGTGCGCGCAGGCCCGGCAGCGCTCGGGCCAGTACTCGACGACCTCATCGACCAGCTCTAAGGCAAGCAGTCGTCGGTGCCTGCCCTCGTGCCCGGGCTGGCCGCCCCGCGCCCGACCCGAGCCCGGCCGGCGCGGCCGCGGTCGCGTCGAGGGCGGATCCTGCGACGGCGGCAGCGACGAGTTCCGCGAACTCCGTTTCAGCCGCCGCTCGAGCTCGGCCACCCGAGCCTCCAGCCGCCGATTCGCCGCGACCAGCTCGCCGACACGCATCAGCAGCGCGACCGCCGTCTCCCGGTCGCCATCGAGGATCGCCTCCGCCTCCACCCGCTCCATCCCACCCAACTTCGGCGCGACACAGCGGGTCCCTGCACAGGGGCTGAACGCTTACCAATTGGGCAATTGGGTGCTTTGTTTGTGTCCGGTCGCACGAACAAGAACGGGTCACGAGCGCGCCAGGTCGCTATAACCCTCCGCGGTGAATGCCCGCGAACAGACCGCAGGGTCCAGGTCATCGCCCCCCGCGCCCGCCGAAGCCGCGACCTTATGAGAAAGGACGTCCGCGAGTTCATCCGCCGGCTCGAGTCGGTCGGGCTCACCGTCGAGTCAACGCCCGGCCACTACCACGTCCTACGCGACGGGAAGCCGCTGCGGAAGCAGAACGGGATGCCGTTCACGCTCCCGTTCTCTCCCGGCACGATCCGCTGGCGCAGAGCGGCGATCGTCGAGCTACGCAAGCTCGGCATCGAGCTGTAACACGGGGCGAGAAATGCCGAAGCCCGCCGACCCTTCTAGCTCATGCCCCACCCATTGAGGTGCCACCCAGCGAGTAGCGCACCCGAGCGCAACCGCCGCGACCGCAAGGGCGGCGTACTGCAGCCTCACCGCGCTCGACCACCAGCGTCCAGTCGCTTGCCCGGCGCGCTGAGGGCGTCGAAACGCAAGCCCGCGGTCTCCTCCGAGCGCCGCTACGAGGGGGAGTGCCCTTCCTCGGGAGGCGCCTCGAGAAGACGCTTGAGGCTCGACCAAATCGCCTGCTCTTGGCGCCGGCCCATGCGGACGATCAGCGGGCCCAATACCTTCAGCAGTCCACGCGGTTCCAACGTCCACCGCCACCGCATCCGCGTGCCCTCCGGAACCGGCTCGAACGTCAGTGTGCCCCGGATCTCCATCGTCGACAGGCGCGTCGTGGACGCCAACCGACGCGGCCGCTCATAGCCAGTGATGTCGATCGTCATCTCCACCGGTCGCCGTCTCCCTCTCATCTCCGCATGAAAGCGCGTACCGACACCGATCGGACCCGCCGAGAGCTTCTCCGCGCGCACCATGCGCGGGTTGTAGCGCGGCTCGTTTCGCTCATCGGCGACGAAGTCGAACACCTCCTCGACCGGCCGCTCGATGATGATCTCACCCTCGATCGGCACCACGCGTGGATCTTGGTCCGGTGCCAACCGGACAGCAAGTCTCCTCCCAATTACCGACGCCCTGGAAGGCCCCCGCGCCGCGGCTTGGGCCCTACGCCGTCAGCGGGTATTCCTCGATCGCTGCCGCGAAGCCGTCGATGTCCCCCTCGTGGAGTGGAAGCGACAGCGCGATGAAGCCGCGGCGTCCGTACGAGAAGCCGCGCTCGAGCATGTGCAGATGAAGAAGGGCACGCAGATCCATCGCCTCGGGGACGTCTGCTTCGTTGCGTACCGGCCCACGCGTGAAGTGCAGGCCGACGAGTGACCCGTAACCGGTCGCGCAGAACGCGAGCTCGCGCTCCGCAGAGGACGCGTTGAGGCGATCCCGCAGCCGATCGCCGAGATCGTTCAGCCGGCTGATTTCCGCTTCCGTCACGACCTTCGTCAAGCCGGCGGCTCCTGCCGCCATCGTGAGCACGTCGTTGTTGAAGGTTCCGCCGTGCTGTAGCGCGTCGGGGCGTGACGGGTCGAAGCGGCGCATCAGGTCGCCGCGCCCGCCGACCGCGCCGAACGAGAGACCGCCGCCGACGAACTTCGCAAGCGTGGTCAGATCGGGGTCGATCCCGAGCAGGTGCTGCATTCCGCCGGGCGAGAGACGCGCGGTCATCACCTCGTCGAACACCAGCAACAGGTCGTGCGCTGCCGTCGCCTCGCGCAGCGTGCGCAGGAAGTCCGGATCGCCGGGGATCACCCCTGCCGCCCCTTGCAGCGGCTCGACGATCACGGCGGCCAACTCGTGCGCGTGCTCTTCGACGAGGCGGGCGGCCTCGGCGGCATGGTTGTATTCGCCGATGACCCAATTGAAGGGTGGGTTCAGCGGCGAGATACCGTGAGCGAAGAGCAGGATGCCGCCGTGGTAGGCGCCGGCAAAGACGAGCACGCCCGCGCGCCCGGTGACTGCCCGGCAGAGTGAGAGCGCCAGCAGGTTTGCTTCTGTACCCGAGTTGCAGAAGCGCACGAGTTCGATCGACGGGAAGCGCGTACAGATCGCCTCGGCGAGCACGGCTTCGTACTGGTTCGGGGCTCCGAGCACGAATCCGTCCGCGAGTGCATGCCGGATCGCGTCCACGATGACGGCATTCGAGTGGCCATAGAGGCCCGCGGTGTACTCACCGAGGAAGTCGACGTACTCGTGGCCGTCCGCGTCGGTCAAGCGCGCGTCTTCGCCGCGGACGATGGTCAAGGGGAACGGCGGCTGGTGGATCGTCGTGCGCGTATTCCCTCCAGGCATGAAGCGTGCTCGCTCCTCGTGGAGCCGGCGCGACTCGGGATTCGCCGCGATGTAACGCGCCTCCGCCTCCGCCAGCCGAGCGACGACATCCACCACCGCGTGCATGCCGCGATCCTACGCTCACTCGCTTCCGTTCTTGGCGGACCAGAGCTTCGTCGAGGGCCGCCCAGCGCGTGGCGGGCAGACACGAGATCGTCGACGACCGGGCCTGGCGGCGAACGGCGCAGGTCAATGGGCTCCTCTCGGCCCGTCGAGCATCGTGACGCGATAAGACTTCGCTGGATTGGTGCGTGTCGCATCCCCTTCAGACCCTGCACCAAACCGAACGGAGGCTTCCTGATGCCCATAGTCGAGTACGAACGTGGAGCGGCTTCCCCCCGGCGTGATCGGGCGCACCGCAGATGAGTCGAGCCCCGCATGGCCGGCAACGACCAAGGCGAAGGAGGGTGCTCCGAACGTGCTGTTCGTCGTGCTCGACGAGACCGGGTTCGGGAATCTCGGCTGTTTTGGGAGCCCGATCGAGACGCCGACCTTCGACGCACTCGCCGCGGACGGCCTGCGCCCAACAACATGCACACGACCGCGCTGTGCTCTCCCAGCCGGGCGTGCATCGTCAGCGGGCGCAACCACCACGCGAACGGGATGGCGGCGGCGACTAGGGCCACTACCGCGGTGGTCGCTCGTCTCTCGAAGCCCTTGCGCCGGCCGCTGTCGCTCGGGCGTGACGATCGTCGGATGGCTTCCCACGACCAGGTGGGCGGTAGGGTGCTGCGAGGACCGGCACGGGAGGCTGCGAGATGACCGAGACGCGACGAACGACGAGCGAGGAAGCCAGGCGGGTAGGCGACCAGATCGGGGTCGATTGGAGCCGCTTCGACTTCGAGCAGTTCCGCCAGGGCATGGACGTCGAGTACGAGCATGGCTCCCACGATCCGCAGACCGATGTGACCGGGGACGACCCGATCCTGACCGGGAAGATCGCGCTCGCGCACATGAAGGAGTTCCCCGACTACTACGAGCGCTTGGAGCGCATGGAAGAAGAGGCTGCCCGGGACTGGGCTACGAAAGCGTCCTGAGAGTCACTCGCCAGCCAGCCGCCTGACTTTCCGCTCGGAGACGCCGTCGAGACGTTCATCCGCGGCGAGGAAGTCGAGCGCTGCATCTAGGAGGTCCGCAGCGATGATCCCAAGCTCGCGAGCCACCTGCGGATCGAGGAGCCGGAGCTCGAAGCGGGCGGGCTGACCTAGAGCGGTTGGGCAGGTAGCCGCACTCTTCGTGCGGCAAATCACCGATGGCGCGCCGCGAGTCTCGTGCCATGCTCCGAAGCTCCAGCAGGTGCGTCCTCAGCGAGAGGAGACACCATGGACACCGCACTTGCACCGAAGGTCAGCCTGCGAGGACAGGTCGGGCGCTTCGTCCTCCACTACTTCGAGATGTGCCTACCGATGTGCATCGGGTTCGCGGTCGGCGATCTCATCTACTTCTCGATCGCGGGACTCCTCGGCTACTCCGAACCGTTCACGGAGCTGCCTGTGCTGTCCGTGCTCGTCGTCACTTTCGCGATGACCGCTCCCATGACGGCCTGGATGCGCTATCGGGGAATGCCGAGAAGGGCGACCTGGGAGATGAGCGCCACGATGCCGATCTTGGCGATCATCTTGCTAGCGCTTGGTTGGCTCGGTGTCGCGCCCATGGGCGACTTGGCCTTGTTGCTGCACGGGCTGATGATGCCGATCATGCTCGTCCCGATGGCGCTTCGCCCCGGCCTCTACGCAGGACACATGCACCACGCCTACGCCTAGGCTCGAGCTACCCGCGGATCGAGGAGCGCGACCTCGAGGCGGGCGGGCGGAAACTAGAGCGCCGGTTGTCCGAGGGCGTATTGCTGCGCAGGTAGAGGCCGGCGCCGCCGCAGAGCCCCACTGCCTTGATGGTGAGGAGGGAGTCGACCGACAACCTGGATAAGAGCCTCTTCCTGAGGCTCGTTGTCCGAGAAGGCAAGATTTCGTGGCCCACTCGTGGCCCAAACGTCGATAAGAGGATTGGCTCAACCATGCGGAGTGGAGCTACCGCCGAGCGAAAAAAGACCTGCAAACGAGGCCGTTCAGAGCAGCTCGTCGCCGCGCGTCGTTGCCCTTGACTCGGCCTGTCACGCCGGAGGTCGCGGGTTCGAGTCCCGTCGCTCCCGTATTTCTTCCTCCAAAAGTCCTGCAAATCGGGATGTCCTGTTGCCCGCCCAGGCGCAAATGACCGCCGGCCTCCGTTTTATCCCGCGCATATCCCGCACGGAATCCCCGCAGAGAGCGGGTCGTAGCCGCCAATACCCGCAAGGTGTACGGCCGCCGGGTGACCGGCGGTCGCATTCGACATCGTCGCTTGGACGCAGCTCCGCGCGGCCCGAGTCCGGCAGTCGCCTCTACCGCAACGGGTGAATGCGGACGAGTTCCTGCTCCAGCGTCACGAAGGTGCGTTCGAATGCCCGTCGGATTCCGCCCGCCACCAGGATGGTGTCGAACAAACCGGCGATCCCGCCACGCTGCTCGTACTCGACGACAAGCCGGTAGACGAATCCGTCACCGTCGGGCTCGAAGTGGCGCTCGTGGTAGGCATCTGGCAGGCCCGGTTGCGTGCTGGTTGATCATTCGCCAGGAAGTGATAGCGCCGGTCCGATGGGAAGGAGCGCCTTTGCGGGACGCTCCTTCCCCGACACGAGGGTGCCTACGCCCGACTCGCTGCCAGCTCTGGGAGCCCGCGAGCGATCTCCGCGTCGACCTCGAAGTACGCCTGCCGGCTGGAATCGCCCATGGTCGCGTCGACGTAGTCGCGCACCTCCTCGAGCGAGTTGCCCTCCCAGAGGCAGAACACGTCGGCCTTGTCCCGGCTGGGGTAGAACTCCCTGACCCGCACCCCCGGCGGAGCACCGTTTCCGGCGAGGAGGTTCTGGCCGCGTGCGAACGCCGTCTCCGGGTCGGTGATCGTGTGGTAGTTG
>CAVPRY010000007.1:0-982878 GCA_963708005.1 uncultured Actinomycetes bacterium
CAGCTTCGCCGGGTACTGCTTTACCACGTCGTCGCGGGCGATGTGAAGGCGGCCCAGGTAGTCGGGCTCCGCTCGGCCAAGACCCTCGCAGGGCCATCTGTGCGAATCAGGATCGGTGGCGGGAGCGTCTTCCTCAACGGCTCCACGCGGGTCGTGAAGACCGACATCGCGGCCTCGAACGGCACGATTCACGTCATCAACAAGGTTCTCCTCGCGCCGGCACGGTAGAACCGCGCTCACCGGTCCCAGTGGCAACGGGCGGCCTTCGGGCCGCTCGTTGGCGTCAGTGGATGAGCAGGCAGGTCGATGCGAGCTCGCTCGCGATCAGCACGGCGAGCAGGGCCAGGGAGACGGAGAGCCTCTGTCTTCGTTGTTCGTTGATCCGACCTGGGTCGCTGATCACCAGGGCAATCAGCAAGATCCCTGCGATTGCCGGGGCCCACCATCGTCCCACCCGCGCGGCACTCGGCAGCAGCGCGTCGAAGACGATCACCAGGAGCACAGCGACTGCCATCGGCCAGCGCCGCTCGCCGCGGACAGTCGTCTGCCCGTCGACCGTACTAGACGCGGCGGTACCGGCCGGCGCGGAGCTGCTTGTGGGCTGGCTCGGGCATCTACCAATAGTCGGCTGATGCCCGGAATTCACTTGTGCTCTCGGTGCAGGCACCCGAGCAGAGTGGAACCCCAGCCTGAAGTCGGTCACTTGCCTGGCCTGCGTGGAGAAGCGCACTGCCGGTGAACCGGAACACCCTTCGGCCGTGCCGCCGCCTCCCGCGCCATCGTTCGAGCGTGGCACTCCGGGCGCGTCGGCAAGTCGCAAGTACGACAAGCTCCACAACCAGCGCGAGGAGCATGCGAAGCAGTAGCGCATGTCGACGACGGCGGTCCCGATCTCGATCCTCGACGTCCGGGCGCCGACCGCCGCAAGCACGGGAACGGCGAGCCGAGTTGGCGCGCGAAGTGGTGCACGCGGTAGTAGGCACCATCGGCGCCAACCTCCTCGGCCGCGACGGCCAGCTCGAGCGACTGGATCAGCGCGTCGGACGCGGAACGCACCTGCGACGACGGTGACTGCGACCAGTGGCCGAACGACAGGAAACCGATCTTCTTCACACCAGCATCCTGCCCGTGCGCCCACGGCCGATACTTCGGTTGTGGCGCTCGTGGTCGTGGACGCGGAGAACGTCCGTCGTTCCCGCTGGCCGAACATCTCCCGGGAGGGGCTCGTGGATCGCGCGCGCGAATGGGCAGTTCGCGAAGGCCACGATCTGCTGATCGTCTTCGACGGCGAGCCGCCCGAACAGGCGCCGGACCTCGTCGGGTCGCGCGACGCGGACGACGCCATCGTCGAGCTCACGGCGCGCCTCGACCGTCCGTGGTGGCTCGTCAGCTCCGATCGCGATCTCCGCGCGCGGCTCGGCGACCGCCCCGCGCGGATCATCGGCGGCGGGTCGTTCAGCCAGACGATCTAAGCAGCGTCGACTCGTCCCACCCTCGCAGCTCACACGCCACGCGCGCACGCGAAGCTAGAACCACGTACCCGGGTCTGACATCCGTCTGACGCGAACTCGAGATCCCTTTATCCATCGAGGTCCGGACGCGAGCCCCGACCAGGCGTGTCGGTGCACCACGGCGACCCGCTTGCCTCCCCGCGCAAGGTTCATGACGTGAGGGCGGTACCCACCACCACCCGCGTCACGATGATCATCGGGCTGGGGCCTGGTCACGGGAGACCAGCCCGGACGAAGAACGAGAATCCTCCTCGCGCACGCGCGCGCACGCGAGGGGTGACTGGATACTCACCTCCGTGAGGCACTCTGCCTTGGCGGCTGTTCAGCTGTACGCGATTTGAGGGCTGCGCCCTGCTACAGGCGGAACGCGACGTCGACCCGGCGGCCGTTGAGCGTCCCGACGGCGCGACAACGGCCTGCCTCGCTGAGCTGCAGCCGTAGTCGCCCGGCCGGCACGCCGGCGCCGGCGATCCGCAGCTCTCCCGCGAGGCCTGTCCGGGTGGGAGCGAGCACACCGGAGACGACGGCGTCGCGGACGACGCGCATTCGCACCAGGCGGACGGATCCGTTTCGTTGCAGGACGTAACGCCCGCCGCGTAGCCC
Organism: uncultured Actinomycetes bacterium; assembly: GCA_963708005.1. GTDB lineage: Bacteria > Actinomycetota > Thermoleophilia > Gaiellales > Gaiellaceae > Gaiella. Next base: position 2,115 of record CAVPRY010000007.1, read on the forward strand.
TTCGGCGACGCCGACCGCCTCGAGGATTCCGGCCTGCTCCATGAGGTCGCCCGCCGTGACGACGACGAGGCCCAGCGCGCGTCGTTGGGACGGCGTCGCCCCGGCCGGAATCAGCGGAAGCTCAGCCGCCCGTCGCGCAGCGGAGCCGGCGACTCGCGGCGGCGCACCCGTTCGAGCGCACGCCTGTGCGTTGGCCTGCAACGTCACAACGAAGCGCAGCGCAAGGTTCATCGCGCACGAGCTGCGCGATGAGGGCGTGTGGCCGGCATTCGGAATCTCGACGAAGGTCGCACGCGCGAACTGCGCGGCAACGTCACGTCCGGCCGAGCTCGGCGAATTCGCGTCGAGGTCGCCGGCGAGCACGAGCACGGGAACGTCCGGGAACCGCGACCCGGCCGGGAGGGGTGGCGCGGCGGTCGGATCGTTCGGCCAGTCGAGGCACTGCGCGCCGCCCTGGCCCGAATCCACCCACGCTTGGGGTGAGAAGGGCCAGAACTCGGCCGGATCGATCGCGTTCAGCGCTCGTTCGTACACATCGCGCCGGGCAGCCGGCGCGTCGGCGTACGAGAAGACGCGCGGGTAGTCGTGGCAGTTCGTCGCGAAGTTTTGCGCGGGGCTGAAGGCTCGATTCACGAGGATCGCGCCGAGCGCCAGCCTCTGGTTGGCGACGAGCCGCTGCAGCGACGCGAAGTCACCCGCGAGAGCACTCGTCACGGCGCCGGGGATCCGGCCGAACGCCGATGAGTCTCCACCCGTCCACACGACCTGGGCGAGCGCGGCTTCGTCGATTCGACCGCGGACGCGCTCCGCCCCTGCACGGAATGTGAACGTGACGGGACGACGGCGCAGCCGCGTCGCCAGCCGCGCGACCTCGCGCAGCACCGCGTCGCCGCCGCACGCATGCGTTCGGGCGCAGACGAGCCGGACGCCCCGGAGTGCGGCGCCGAGGTTGTCCCGGGCCCAAGGGTCCGAGCCGACCCCGCCCGCGGCGTTCAGCACCATCGACTGGACGTGCTCCGGGTGGCGGGCGGCGTACACCGGCATCAGGTAGGTCCCGTACGAGTCGCCCCAGAGGTCGAGCCGCTCGAGGCCGAGCGCGGCGCGGACGGCTTCGATGTCGTCCGTGACCGCCGCGGTGTGATACGAGCCCGCGCGCCGGCCGAGCGCGCGCCCGCAGGCGCCGATGCGCGAGAGGGCATCGTCGCCCGTCGTGAAGGCGAGCGCGGGGCCGGCGAGCGTCGGGCAGGAGATTGCGTCGGACCGACCGGTGCCGCGGGGGTCGACGAGGAGCAGGTCGCGCCGATCGAGCAGCGGCGCGAGCGTCCTGACGTACGGAGACTCGGACGACTCGATCGCCGCCACGCCGGGCCCGCCCGGGTTCGGGACGATCGTGCCGAGCGAAGCCCGCGCGGCGTCGCGGCGCCGAACGAGCGCGAACGCAACCTGTGTCGTCCCGAGGCCGGGATTCGCGCGATCGAGCGGCACGCGGATCGTGCCGCAGCGGGCGCGCTGGAGGTGCGACGGGCACTCGCCGAAGACGGGGCCGTCGGTGCGTGCGCTTCCGCCGAGTCCGATCAGGACGGCCGCCAGGGCAATCAGCAGCAGCATGAGAGCTCCTTACTCGTACTGGAGTGCTTCGAGGACGTTGAGCCGGGACGCGCGCCGGGCTGGCCACGCCGCGGCGACGATCCCGGCCACGAGAGCGATGAGCGTGAAGACGACGAGCGGCGCGAGCGGCAGCGAGAACGCAACGCCCTCGTCCGCCAGCCCACGCGTCACGAGCGCGGCGAGCACGATCCCGAGGGGCAGGCCGAGCGCTGCGCCGATCAGCGCAGTGATCACGCTCTCGTGCCGCACCATGCGGCGCGCTTGCCGGCGCGTCATCCCAATTGCGCGCAGCATCCCGATCTCGCGCGTGCGCTCGAAGACGGAGAGCGCGACCGTGTTCACCATCCCGAAGAGGCTTACGACGATCGACAACCCGAGCAGGACATAGAGCAGGTCGAGGACGTTCTTGATCTCCTTCTGGCGCGCGGCGACGAACTCGGCACGCGTCTGGAGCTCCGCCTCCGGGAACGGCTTCAGTGCGCGCTCGAGAGCGGTAGCGCTCGCCCCGGCGACCAGCAGGAGCCCGTCCTGCGGACGTTCGAAGGCGGCGTCGAACGACTGCTGCGAGATCAGGATCGGCGCGAGGATCGCATCGAACTTGGGCGGCGAATAGATTCCACTGACCCGCAGCTCGACCCGCTTGCCCTGTGGCGACTGAACGGCGAAGGTGCTCCCGATACCGAGGTCGTGCTCGTCCGCGAACTCGCGCTGGAGGACGGCGCCCCCGAACGAACCCGCATCCCAATCGAGGCGCAGCACGCGCTCGATCGTGCGCGGGTCGACGCCGCCGACGGACACGTCCGAGCGGAACGCCCGCGCGGAGTCCTCCCGCACGGCGCTCACGGTCCCGTGCGCAGCGAGCGCTTTCCCGACCTCGGGCGTCAGCGGGCCGCTAAGCACGTAGTCCGCGCGCACGGCCGACTCGGCGGCTGCGCCCATCGAATCGCGCAGGCCCTGGCCGAGCACGGCCACGAACGTGACGAGCGCGAGGCCGATCATCAGCGCCGACGCGGTCACCGCCGTGCGGGCGGGGTTGCGAACGCTGTTGTCGCGCGCGAGCCGCCCCGCTATGCCCGTGCGCGCGGCCGGCCACGCGAGCAGCCACGCGAGCGGCTTCACGAGGCGCGACGAGCTCAGGGCGACGCCGATGAAGAGCACCAGGCAGCCGACCGCGAGCAGGATCAGCACCCAGGTCACGGGGAGCTCCGCGAACATGCCGTAGACGAGCACGCCTCCGCCGAGGGCGATCGTCGCCGCCGCGATGTACGGCGCGTACGGCACGAGCGCCGACTGCGGGAGACTGCCCTCACGCACCGCCGAGATCGGCGGCACGCTCGTCGCACGCAGTGCGGGAAAGAGACCGGCGATGACGGTGACCAGCAAGCCGACGAGCAGCGAGACCACGATCGTGCGCGTCTCGATCACGGCGCCGGTCTGCGGGACGATCTGTCCGGCGGCGGCGAAGAACGCGTTGAGCCCCCTCGCAAGCGCCGGCCCGAGGAGGAGACCGAGCGCCGAGCCGACGGCGCCGATGACGACCGACTCGACCACGACCGAGCCCAGCACCTGGCCGCGCGACGCTCCGAGGGTCCTCAACGTCGCGAGCTCGCGCGTCCGCTGCGCAACCGTCGTCGAGAGCGTGTTGAAGATGACGAACGCGCCGACGAAGAGAGCGAGACCGCCGAACGCGAGCATGAACCTCTGCACGAGCGCGATGTCCTCGTTCGAGCCCTTCGACTGCGCGGCGATCTCGGCGTCACCCGTCGCTACCTCGGCGCCGGAAGGCAGGATCGGCGCGATCGCCCGCACGAGCTGCTCCGGCGAGACGCTCTCCTTTGCTCCTACGAGGATCTCGTCGAAGCGACCGCTCTTGTCGAAGAGCTCCTGCGCGGTCGGAGGGTCGAAGATCGCGAGCGTCAGCGCGCCCCCCGCATCGACGCTCGTGAGCTCCGCCAGCCCCGAGATCGTGAAACGGCGCAGGGGGCCGCGCGTCGCGACCCTGATGGTGTCGCCGACGTCGAAGCCGCTCGTCCTGGCCGTGTCGGGGTCGATCGCGATCTGCTGGGCTCCCGAGGGCCAGTGGCCCTCGACGAGGCGCACCGGGTTGAACCGCGGCAGCGCCGCGTCGACGCTGAAGCCGACCGCGCCCTCGCGCGTCGAGATCGGTGTGCCGTTCCGGTCGATTAGCCGTGCGACGTCGACGATCGCGCCCGAGGCCGCGGCGACCTGCGGCAGCCCCTTCACGTCGTCGAGCAAGGCCGCCGGGACGGTGGGACGACTCGTCTCCCCGGCGGCGAGGTCGACGACGTCCTTCGCCGAGACGACCGCGTCCGAGCCGGTGTACGCGTCGGTGAACAGCGTGTCGATCGCCTTCTCCATCGTGTCGGTGAAGACGTATGTCCCGCTCACCATCGCGACGCCGAGCACGACTGCGAGCGTCGTGAACGCCGCTCGGAGCTTGCGGCCGGCGATTCCCTTCAGCGCGACGCCGATCATCGCCGGCTCACCTCCTCGAGCGCGGCGAGCACGTTGTGCGCGCTCGAGCGTCCGAGCTCGCGCGCGATCCGCCCGTCGGCGAGGAACAGGATCTGGTCGGCGATCGCCGCGGCGGTCGCGTCGTGCGTGACCATCACCGTCGTCTGGCCGTACATGTCGACGGCCCCGCGCAGTAGCGTCAGGATCTCGACGCTCGTCTGCGAGTCGAGGTTGCCGGTCGGCTCGTCCGCGAAGACGACCGTCGGCCGGGACACGAGCGCGCGCGCGATCGCAACGCGCTGCTGCTGACCGCCGGAGAGCTCCGACGGCCGGTGGCGCCGGCGCTCGGCGAGCCCGACCTCGGCGATCAGCTCGTCCACCCACTTGCGCTCGGGCTCGCGCCCGGCCAGTGACAGCGGCAGGACGACGTTCTCCTCGGCCGTCAGCATCGGCAGCAGGTTGAAGAACTGGAAGACGAAGCCGATGTGGCGGCGCCTGAGCTTGGTCAGCTCCTTGTCCCCGAGCGCTGTGATCTGCGTGCCGTCGATCCAGACGTCGCCCGACGTCGGCCGGTCGAGCCCTGCGAGGAGGTGCATCAGCGTCGACTTGCCGGAGCCCGACGGCCCCATGACCGCCGTCAGCTTCCCGCGCGCGAGCTCGAGTGAGACGCCGCGGAGGGCGTGGACGGCGGTGTCTCCTCCGCCGTAGTCGCGGGTCAGTCCATTCGCCGCGACGACCGGGCGCGCAGCCTGCTCGGTTACTTCCACAGCCGGGATCACGAGTGATTCGGTCATTGGTCTCCTTGGCGGCGCTCAGCCGCGTAGGCGGATCTCATGCCCGCACCGTCGCACCGGGGTGCGCCGATCGCATCAGCGATGTCGCCAGTCTCAGTCCGCGAGCTTGATCAGCTCGGCGCGCGAGGAGATCTCGAGCTTGCGGAAGATCTTCCGCAGGTGATAGTCGACGGTGCGCGGGCTCAGGAAGAGCTGCGCCGCGATCCGCCGGTTCGTCGCGCCCTCCGCCACGAAGCGGGCGATCTGCAGCTCTTGCGGAGTGAGCTCGTCGGCGGTGCTCGGATCCCGCTTGCGGGCGGTCTCACCGCTTGCGCGGAGCTCGCGGCGGGCCCGCTCCGCCCACGGGACGGCGCCGAGGCGCTCGAAGATCTCGACGGCTGTGCGGAGGTGGGCACGCGCCTCGATCCTGCGTCGCGCGCGGCGCAGAGCTTCGCCGTAGAGCAGCTCGGTTCGAGCCCGCTCGAAGGGGCGGTTCTGCCCCGCGTGCAGGCGAAGCGCTTCGGCGAAGTGGCCCGCCGCTGCCTCGCCTGCTGCCAGCTGACCGCGACAGCGGGCGAGGAGCGCGCGCATGGGTTGGGGACCCGAGTGCTCGATCCAGCGTTCGAAGGACGCGACGGCTTTCTCGGCGGCGTCTGCGCGGCCGGCGAGGACCGCGGCCTCGACGAGGTCGGCGACCGCGAGGTGCGCGAGACGCGGGTGACCGACGCCGGGGGCGGCTTCGGCCATTCCCTGCAGGCGCACGAACGCCTCGTCCGGCCGACCGAGTCCGAGGTCGAGCAGCGCGAGCGCGTGCGTGGCCTCGGCTGCGGGCAACCCGAGACCGAGGGCCGTCGCACGTTCGAGCGCCTGCTGCGCGTGCGCCCGGCACTCGTCCTCTCGCCCCTGAACCGCAGCGACGAGGGCGAGGAACGCCAGAAAGTCAGGCCCCGACGCCGCCTGCCCCGTGTCCCGGAGGATGCGGAGGCCTTCCGTTGCGTCTGCGGCGGCCGCAGCGTACTGGCCCGACCAGGCCTCCGCGGTCGCCAGCACCTCGAGTGCAACCGGCAGCGTGCCGACGCGACCGAGCGTGCGGTTGAGGGAAACGGCGCGTGCCGCGAGGGTCTGCTCCATGGTGATGTCGCCGAGGTACTCGGCGGCGAGTCCGGCGTAGAGCAGCCGCTCAGGATCGTCGGTCCCGAGTTCCACCGCGCGGCGGAGGAGGTCGGCTCCGCGCTTGGTGTCCCCCTCCAGCATGCTGCCCATGCCTGCAACGAGCACCCTCGCGAACTCGCTGGACTCGTCCACGTTCGCAAGGCTCTGCGCGCGGCGGCCGATCTCGATCAGCCGCGGTACGTCACCCGCGTATTCGGCTGCCATCGCCGCATCGAGCAACATCTCGATCGCCTTCGCAGAGTCGGTTTCAGCGATGGAGCTCGAAGCGGCCATCAGGATCGTGCACGAGTCCGCGACTGAGCCGAGCGCGCGCGCGAACAGGCCGCGGAGGTGGTCGATGTCTGCGAGCAAACTCGTGTCGGTCACGAACCGAGCGGCCTGATCGAGGAGCGCACCTGCTCGCTCGGCGTTGCCGGCGCCGAATGCGGCTTGCGCCGCAGCAGCGAGGCGAGCAGCCCGCTCGTGCTCGTTGCTGGTCAGGTCGGCCGCGCGTTCCAGCGCCGCGGCGGCGGCCGCATACCCGCTTCGACGTCGCGCGCGCTCCGAGGTGCGTTCGAGCTCGTCGGCAACGTCGTCGTTCGGCGCAGTGACCGCAGCAGCGTGGTGCCAGGCACGCCGGTCCGCGTCGTGCTCGCGCACGAGTGCGTGCGCGAGTGCCAGATGCGCCCGCCGCCGCTCGGTGAACGCCGCGCCCTGGTAGACGGCTGACCTGACCAGGGGATGCCGGAACTCGAGGCCGTTGGTGTGGGCGCGCAACAGGCCCGCTGCTACGGCTGGATCGACCGCACTGTCCTCGACGCCGAGCTCCCGCGCGGCCGCGAGCACCGTGCCGAGCTCCCCGGAATGATCGGCGGCGGCGAGCAGCAAGAGGATCTGTGTCTGCTCGGGAAGTTTGCGAGCGCGATCCAGGAACGCGCCTTCGAGAGCGGCGCCGATCGGCAACGGCTCGGGCAGCAGCTCGCGTTCGGCGAGCTGGCCGGGCGTCAACGCGGCCGAGAGCTCGATCAGCGCGAGCGGATTTCCGCGCGTGCTCTCGAGGACACGATTACGGAGGGCAGGCGAGAGCTGCGCTACGAGTAGCGCCTCGGCCGCGTCGGCTTCGAGCCCCGCGAGCCTGAGCTGCGGCAGTCCATCGAGCGTGCGCGCCTCGCCCTCGCGCGCGGCGAAGAGGAGAGCGACACCCTCGGCCTCCAATCGCCGGGCGACGAACGCGAGCGCTTCTGCGGAGGCGCCGTCGAGCCACTGCGAGTCGTCGACGACGCAGAGGAGTGGCTGCTCATCCGCCGCCTCTGAGAGGAGGCTCAGGGCGCCGACCGCGATCAGAAAACGGTCGGTCGCCTGACCCGGCGTAATCCCGAATGCGACGCGCAGAGCGTCGGCCTGCGGCTCCGGCAGCTCGTCGAGCCGATCGAGCACCGGCCGCAAGATCCCGTGCAGCGCCGCGAAGGCGAGCTCCGACTCGTACTCGATCCCCACACCCCTGAGGACGCGCATCTCCCCGGCACGCTCGACCGCATAGTCGAGCAACGCCGACTTGCCGATCCCGGGCTCGCCGCGGATGACCAGCACGCCGCTCCGGGACTCGCGGGCCCCGGTGAGCAGGCGTTCGAGAGCAGCGCACTCCACGCCCCTCCCTATGAGCATGGCGTGATCGTAGACCTGAGGTCTCGCCGGAGCTAGGCGCCGCGGCTGACGATCGCCGCCTGGAGGTCGAGTCGCTCCACCACGTTACGATCCTTGCCCGGAGCGCAGACTCGCCGATCGCCTCCGTGGGCCGCGACCAGGGGCTTCGTCGCGAACGCCCATCACTCCCTCACGCGCACGCGCGCACGTGTCGGGGGAACCCCTTCAATCGTGCTGATGGCGATTGGGCCCCTTCTGATGGCTGGCGCCGGCTGTCGTCCGCTGCGCGCACAGACCTCAGGATCCGTACCCGCCAAAGTTGGCGATTCGCACGGGCTCCGGGGTCGGCCGTGTCAGATTCGTGTCAGATCACACCGACGAACGGTGACAAGCGCCGACCGGTGCGGTTTGCGCGCGCGGCTTGATTCCTCGCCTCAGACCACCCACACCAACAGAGACCAGCCCTAGACAGAACTGTCACGCCGGAGGTCGCTGGTTCGAGTCCCGTCGCTCCCATCTCTCTAAGCGCCTGCAAATAGGCATTTTTGTTGTCTTGACAGACACGCAGCACGCCTCGTGGCCCAATCCTATGGCCCAAACGTCTTGGACAAAAGGCCTGCAAATGGCGACTTCGTCCGCGATTCTTGTGTTCGGTCGCACGAACTAGACCAGATCACACGTGCCCACGGGCCGGGATCGTTGCCTGGTCAGCCGAACTGGTTGCAAGCTCGTGCAGGAGCGCGGCGATAAAGAAGCAACCGAACGCGAGCGTGCCCTGCGGGAACGGGTGGCCGCCCAGGAGGAACAGTGCCGCGAGCCCGACGAAGATCCACACGCGTCGCGGTGCTCCTTGGCGGCGCGCCGCCAGAGCGAGAGCACCGACCGCGGCCACCCAGCCGAGCGTTCCGATGATGCTGAGTGCGAACGGCGGCCCCACAGCCGGCCAGTCCTTCACGACATCAAAGACGCCCTCTTGTTGCACCGCGGAGAGGTCTCGTGCGCTTCGCATCGCGAGCCCAGTGCCAATCCCGGCTATAGCGTCGTAGGCGCTGAAGAAGACGAGGAAGACTCCGACACCGAGACGGGTCACCCATGCGTTCTCGCGTCCGAAACTGTCTGCGAGTAACAGGACGGACAACCCAACCAACCCGGTGAGCGCGAGCTGGATGACGTGAAAGCCGGCGAACCACGTCGACGCGTCCATCAAGGCCTCAGTGGTCTCGTCCGGTTGGGGATGAAGGATCTCGAGGCCCGCGAGCAGGAGCGGTGGGGCGAGCAACAGCACGCGGCGGAGCAGCCCGGGCATCGGCCACGCCGAATCGGTCCGGCGAAGCTCGCCGACCTCCACCGTTTCGGTCAGCGAGGTCACGCCCGCTGCACCGAAACCGCGGGTCCCGTGTCGGCTCGACGGGGCCGCAGCTCGAGCCAGGCGATGCCGGCCAGGAAGAGCGCCATTCCGATCGGGCCCATCGGTCGCGCATGACCGAGCGCGAACACGCTCGCGCCGAGCGCCATCAACACGAGAGCAGGCCGGGGAGCGCTCCTACCGAGCGCCGTGACGACGGTGAGCGCGACGGCAAGCCAGAGCAAGCCGGCGCCGAAGTAGAGGACGTAGCCGAGTGGTTCGGGTTCGAGTAGAGCGTCGATGAGCCGACCCGCGGCCGCTTGGTCAGCCACCGGAAGCTCATTCGCCTTTTCGGCAACGATCCCCCACGCGATCCCGAGGACCGCGTCGAGCGCCGTGTACACGATGACGAAGGGGAGGATGAGCGCCCGCGCGACCCTGGCGGCACGACGGTCAAGCCCCTCGAGGAGGAGCCAGAACATGTACGCAAGCCCACCGATGAGGAAGAGCTGGGCGACGTGCAGGCCGATGAAGAACCCCGTCTCGTCGCCGACCTCGGGATTGGAGGTCGGATGCAGAAGCCCAAGTACCAGATAGAGGAACGGAATGCCGAAGAGAACGGCTCGGCGCCAGAGGATGCTGCGCTCGCCTTCCATGCCTCTCACCTCAGTTCGGGAGTTCATTGCGTGTCCAAGAGGGCGTCGTCGAAGAACGCGATCACCCGCCGCTCGTATTCCTCCGGCCGCGCCTCGAGCCCGCCGACGTGTCCGGCCTCGGGCACTTCCCAGATCGCCTTCGGCTCGCGCGCGTCCGCGTAGAACGCGCGGTTGGCGGGCTCCTCGACGGACTGACCCCGCTCGCCGTAGACGAAGAACACCGGGCGCGGTGCGATCTTCGGCACGAGGCTCCTCAGGTCGGCCGGCGGCAGGTTGTTGGTGAAGAGGGCCGTCGCGGCCGTGGCTACGCCGTTTCCGAGCACGTTCTGCCACGTCCTATCGGGATTCGCGAGGATGTCGCGCACCGAACGGCCGCTCGCGCCCTCGGACACGATCGCCTTGAGCGCAGAAGACTCGGCCGCCGCCTCGATCATCATCTCGCCGCCGACGGAGAGGCCGATGCCGCCGATCCGCTCGGGGTCGACGTCGGAGCGGCCTTGCAGGAACGCAACGGCTGCGTGGATGTCACGCTCTCCCTGCCATCCGAACGCGTTCGGGTCGCCCTCGCTCTCGCCTTCGCCGCGACGGTCGAACAGCAGCACGCCGTAACCGTGGCGGGCCAGCATCTTCGCCTCGTTCTGGGTTCCGGACCGACCGGGGAACGAGATCACGGCCGCACTGTTCTTCGACGGGATGTACCAGCCCTTCAGCTTCAGGCCGTCGCTCGTGGTGAGCTCGACGTTCTCGTAGGCGACCCCGAGTTCGGACCTCGGCACCTCCGCGCGCAAGACATGCGTGACGCCGTAGCCAATCGCGAAGGGGACGAGGACCGCTACCACAGTGACCGCCGCCGCGATGGCGAACAGGAGACGCCGGCCGTACCGCCACCACAGCCGATCGTCCACCCGCCGCGACCTCCACAGCGTGACGATCCCGACACCAAGCAGCAGCAGGCCCGCGAGTATCGACAACAGACCCGTGTAGTCGTCGCCCGACGGCCCGATCGCTCGCGTGTAGTAGACAGCCTCCGTCCCGGCGAGCACGCCGAAGTAGCCCAGCAGGAGCGCGATCGTCCCGCGGGCCCCGGCGCGGAGCCGGCCGTAGAGCGCAGCGGCACCCCCTAGTAGGGCGAGCGGCACGAGGCCGCTGACCAGATGGTCGCTCGCCGCAGTGCCCGGATTCGGCTGGAAGAAGTTGTCGTCCAGGACGTGCAGCGCGACGACACCGACACCGAGCGAGAAGAGTCCGGACTCGGTGCGAACAGCAGCCAGGAGTCGGGCGCCGGCCGGGCGGCGGACGGAGTGGTGTGCCGCTGCGTTCTCCATGAGGTGTCCTCTCTCTGTCGATGTCTTAGGCAGTCGGCGCGACGGTGGGTGGGGCCTCGATGCGCTCAGCGGAGCCGCCGTGCTCGAGGTGCGGCAGCCAGTCGAGCCACTTGGGCAGATACCAGTTCCAGTCGCCGAGGAGCTTCATCGACGCCGGCAAGAGGATCGCACGGACGATCGTCGCGTCGATCAGGATCGCGGCTGCGAGGCCGACGCCGAACTGCTTGAAGATCATCATCGACAGCGTCGCGAAGATCGCGAACACGCCGACCATCACGATCGCCGCGCTCGTCACGACGCCCGCGGTCGTCTTGATCCCGTGGGCGATCGCGTCATCGGTGCTCATGCCCCTGTCGTATGCCTCGCGCACGCGGCTGAGGATGAACACGTGGTAGTCCATCGAGAGCCCGAAGAGGATCACGAAGAGCAGGATGGGAAGGAAGGGGTCGATTCCACCCGTGAACTCGAAGCCCAGAAGGCCCTTCCCCCAACCGTGCTGGAAGACCAGCACGAGGACTCCGTAGGCGGCCGCGATCGAGAGCAGGTTGAGCACGATCGCCTTGGCCGCGATAACGAGCGACCTGAAGGAGACGAGCATCAGCAGGAAGGCGAACAGCAAGACGAACACGAACACGCGCGGAGCGACCGTCTTCATCTCGTCGTTGAAGTCCTTCGACTGGGCGGTCATGCCCGTGACGCCGACCTCGGCGTCGGGCAGCTTCCCGAGCGTCGTCGGGATGATCTCGTCGCGAAGCGCCGCGAGGGCTGCGTTCGAGGTGGAGTCTATGCCGTCGCCGTCGACCGGAATCGCGATGGTCGCGACGGTCTTCGCACCGTTGACGTCGACGTCGATCGGCTCGTTCATGACGCCAGTCGCCAGCGCCCGTCGCCTGACCTGGCCGATCGCGTCTTCGACCGCTGGCGTCTCGACGTTCGGTGCCTTGACGACGACGACCGCCGCGATCCCTTCGCCGGGGAACGCCGCTTTGACGCGGTTGTAGCTGGTCAGGAACTTCTGCGGGTACGAGTCGATGCTGGCCTGAGCCGTATGCAGCTGGTACGCCGGGATCGCGAGTGCGATCAGGAGGCCTCCGGCCACCACGACCGACAGCACCGGATGCCGGAGCACGCGGTCGACGATCGCTCCCCAGACACGCCCCTCGCCGTCGCTCCGGCGGAGCCGGTGGACGACCGGGACGCGAGCGCGGTCGACGCCGTCCCCCAGCTTCGAGAGCAACGCGGGGAGCACCGTCAGGGACCCGAGCATCGCCATCGCGACGACGGTCATCGTCGCAACGCCGAACGATGCGAACTCGGCGTCGCCGGTCAGGAACATCCCCGCCATGGCGACCAGCACCGTGCAGCCCGAGATCAGGACGGAACGGCCGGACGTGGCCGCTGCCGCCTCGAGCGCGGCCTCTTCGCTGCGACCAGCCGCACGCTCTTCGCGCTCCCGCTTCAAGTAGAACATCGTGTAGTCGACCCCGACGGCGAGCCCGATCAGGAGAACGATCGCGGGCACCGAGTCCGACATCGGGAGCACCCGGCTGATGAGTGCAACGAGGCCTAGCGTCCCCAGCACTGCGGTGAGGCCCAGCAAGAGCGGGATGCCGGCGGCGACGACCGCGCCGAAGGCGAGCAGGAGGATGGCGAGCGTCAGCGGAAGCGAGAAGAGCCCAGCCTTCTTCAGGTCGTCGAAGAACGCGCCTTCGATCTCCTTCCCCGTGCTCTCGCCGAACGACCCGACGTAGAAGTCGGGATTCGCCGTCTGTATCTCGGCGACGCGGTCGACGACCGGATCGACCTTGTCGATCGCCTCGTCCGACGGGCCACGGTACTCGAGCGGGATCAGAACCGAGTGCTTGTCGCCCGAGATCTGGCCGCCGTTTCCGGGAGCGTACGGCGACTCGACCTTCGCGACCTCGTCGAGCCCTGAGATCCCGGAGATGACAGACAGTACGACAGCCCTGAACTCGCGTGCGTCTGCGCTGAGCGATGCGTTCTGGACCAGCACGCTCTCGCCGGCCGGCTGTTTGAAGTCGTTGTAGAGAATCGTCTCTGCCCGGCCCGACTCTCCGGGGCCGGATGTCTCGAACACGATCTTCTTCAGAGGCGAGACGATGCTGATCGCGAACAACGCCACCGCGAGGGCGAGCCAGCCGAAGACCGCCTTCTTCCGGTGGTGCGCGCTCCAGCGGGCCATCCGGACGGCAACGCCCTTCACAGGTATCGGTTTCTCGGCTCCCGACATCCCGGCGTCTGACTTCGCCTGGTCGTTCTCCTGCGGATCATCCTGGATGATGCGAGTCCTCATCGGTCTCCCTTCGCGGTTGCGAGGTCTCGCTCACCGTCGCAGTCGCGCCGACCGTGCGTAAGTCGGGAGACTTGCTTCTTGGGGTTCGGGTTTCTGGTGTGCTCCGGGACGCTCTCGCGTCAGGAGCGCAGGAACATGAGCACGGCGAGTACCCGCCTCGACTCGCTTCCCGTCGAGGGAAGGTCGAGTTTCCCGAAGATGCTCGAGACGTGTTTCTCGACAGAACGGAGCGTGATCACGAGCTTGTCCGCGATCCCCTGGTTCGAGTCGCCCGAGGCCATGAGCTCGAGGATCTCGCGCTCGCGCGGCGTGAGCCGCGCGAGCGGATCGCCGGGCCGTTCCCGCGAGAGCAGCGTTGAGACGATGATCGGGTCGAGCGCCGAACCGCCTTGGGCGACGCGCCGAACCGCCGCGACGAACTCGTCCACGTCCCTGACCCGGTCCTTGAGCAGGTAGCCGACGCCCTCGGCGGAGTCCGCGAGCAGTGTGAGCGCCAGCCCGAGCTCGACGTACTGCGAGAGGACGAGGACGCCAACCGACGGGTGCTGCTCGCGGATCTCGAGCGCCGCACGAAGACCCTCGTCGGTGTGCGTCGGCGGCAGGCGGATGTCGACGATCGCGACGTCCGGCGAGTAGCTGCGCACCTTGAGCAGCAGGTCGTCCGCGCTGGGGCACTGCCCGACGACCTCGAACCCCTCCTCGTGCAGGAGCCGTGCGAGGCCTTCGCGAAGGAGCACACTGTCCTCTGCGATCGCTACGCGCACGGGATCTCCGCTTGCACCCGCGTCCCGCCCCCGCGCGGCGTCCACACGCGAAGACGGCCGCCGAGCGCCTCAACACGGTCGGCGAGACCACGCAGGCCAGAACCACGCTCGCTGTCGGCGCCGCCGATCCCATCGTCGACGATCTCGACGATCAGGTCGTCACCGTGGCGAACGATGTCGATGCTCGCGCTCGTCGCCTGCGCATGCTTGGCGATGTTCGTGAGGCTCTCCGTGACGACGTAGTAGGCGGCGATCTCGACCTGTTCGGGAGGGCGGCCGTCGATCTCGACGCTTAGCCGGACCGGCACAGGAGCACGCGCGACAACCTGCTCGAGGGCCACGCCGAGGCCGTGCCCAGTGAGCACGGCCGGATGCAGACCCCGTGCCACCGCGCGGAGCTCCTCGAGCGACCGCGTGATCTCGTGCTGGGCCTCGTCGAGCCGGTGCCTCGCGGGAGCGTCACCCAGCTCCTTCTCGAGCCGCTTCAGCTCGAGCGAGAGCGCGATCAAGCGCTGCTGCGCACCGTCGTGGAGGTCGCGCTCGAGCCGCTTGCGCTCGCTCTCTCCGGCCTCGATCACGCGGATGCGCGAACCCTTGACCTCCTCGAGCCGTGCCGCGAGCTCAGCCTGCAGGCGCGCGTTCTCGAGGGCGATGCTGGCGGCGGCTCCGACGCCAGACAGGAGCTCCGGCTCGTCCTCGAGGGCGCGGTCATGAAGCAGGGCGGCGACGCGCGCGCCGTCGCGGTCGATCAACGTCGTCGCACGTCCGTCCGTCGCCGGCACGGCCACAGGCCGGCCGTCGAGGTCGGCGTAGCTCTCGTAGTCGGACAACCAGTACGCGAGCGTCAACGACGGGTCGCGAAGTGCACGGGCGAGCGCGTCCCGGAGGTCTCTTGGCGCCGGGTCAGCCCGCAGCTCGACCACGAGCTCGCCCACCGCGGACCGCGCGAGACGCGCGTGCAGGAGCCCGACGAGGAAGACGAGCGGCGCGAGCCCGAGGACGAAGAAGGTTGCCCGCCGGATCGTCTCGAACTCGATCTGGCCGCTGACCATCCCGAACACCGCCGACAGAAAGAGTAAGGCGATCATCAGGAGCCCGAGTGCGAACGAGTCGACGACGAGGGCGAGCGACCGCCGGAGAGGGCGACCGGCGCGCCGCCTGCGAACGGCAAGAACGACGATGCCGGCGAGTGCGAGCCCGCTGAGGACCACGAGCTGGGCGCGAAGGAGTGAGTACGCGGCATCCGCCTCCGACGTCATGGCGAGCAGGTTGTCGGAGCTGAAGCCGCCGAGGGCCATGCCGACGAGCTGAACGGCAACCGCCGTGAAGTAGCCGGCCGCCACGAGAGTCCACTCAACGCTGTTCTGGAGGCGACCATTCGGGAAGGCGAGATACACATGGAGGAAGAGGACGGCCGGCAATAGATCGAACGCGATGCCGACCGTGTACGGGAGCGCGAGGTTCGACGAAGAGAGCGACGTGAGGAACCACGCGGCACCCGCGGCGATCATGAGCATCCCGAAGCGACTGTCCGGGCGGCGCCACCAGGCGACGACGCCGGCGAGCACATACCCGAGGAGTCCCCACACGTGGAGCGCCGCGTGCACCTCCGGTTCCCGGATGTGATCGCTCGTCAGTGCGAGGAGGACGGCGACCGCCGCCGCCGCGACGCCCGCGAGCGCGATTGCCCAGAGGACTAGCGGCCGTGGAGCCGAGCGACTAACGCTCGGATCCGCGATGAGTGGTACTGCGACGGAGGTGGCCATGTCGGCTCCGTTCCGATCCTGCGGCACCCCCGAACCTCACAAGCACCGCCGACGCTCGACGGGGACGATGAAAGGTAGGGGCTTAGGCACGAGGATACGCCTTAGCCCGCAGCGGTTCTATGTCGGCCTCGGCTCGGTCTCCACGCCGCCGGATGCGCGAAGGCACCCGGCCGTGGTTCGGTGGTGCGAACTCGAACACACTGTCTCCGACTACAAGACCGGCGAAGCGTTCGAGCTCGTTTTCAACAACAACGACAACGCCCTCGACGTCTTCCACCATCCATACGCCTGTGCCGCATCGAGGCGGCCCGACTTCGGTTCCGAACGAGCGATGACCATGCGCTTGAAGTCGTGCAGTCCGATCGTGTGAGGCAAACAACCTGATCGCACGCGCGGCCACCGCCGCGTCGTTAACCGCTGCTGCCCGCTTTCCGCTCGGCCATGGCTCTCGTGATTGGATGGGCTGTTGATTCTTGGCCGTTTACAGACAGGCAACGCGCCGCGGGTAGGAGACGGGTCCACGAACTCAGGCACGCGCAGGCACGGTGGACACGACTTGGATGCTGTATTTGCAGGCAACAGGTGATCGAGCGTGCCCGTGTTGTCTGCCTCGACACAATCTCGTGGCCCACTCGTGGCCCAAACGTCGATTGGGCGATTGGCTTAACCATGCGGCGCGTGCTGACTGGTTAGTCAAAAAGCCCTGCAAATGACGCCGTTCGGAGGAGTTCGTCGCCAAGCGGTTGGGGTGCCTGATTCGGCCTGTCACGCCGGAGGTCGCTGGTTCGAGTCCCGTCGCTCCCGTCTCTTGAAGTGCCTGCAAACTGGCACTTTTGTGTTGTCCTGTTAGGCGTGAGGTGCCAAATCTCGGGCGGCAAACGGGCAGCAGTCGCACGAGCTGCGAATGTCGACTTCTAGTGCAAAAGTCACTGCAAATAGGGCAATGTCTGTTGACTTGTCTTTCAACGGCAATTTTCTTGCGGAGCAACGACGCCTGTGCAGGCAACGAATGACCTCCGGTCAATCTGTCGCCCGCTCCCTTAAAGGCGAGCTGAGCCAAGGGGGGCCTTCAGCCTCCAGCGCGGTTGACGTCCTCCGACGTCTCCAGAAGCTGCTTGAGCTCTGACCAGATCGCCTGCTCTTGGCGTTGGCCCATGCGGACGATCAGCGGGCGCAGCGCCCCCAGCGCGGACTCAGACCTCCCTCGGGACGTTGCCCGTCAGGGTGAAGGCGAAGCGCATCGCCTTGTGCCCGAGATCGGCGGTGGGACCGAACATGCACGGGCATCCGCCGTCGATCACGGCGATCCCTTGCTCACGCCCGTACTCCGCTGCGGGCTTCGAGACGCTCCCGGCACCGGGGCCGCGGTGCATCCACACGTGCTTGATCTCGAGCTCGGCGCACTCGCGCATCGTCTCCTCTGCGATCTCGGGTCTCGTTCCGATCACGACTGCCTCCACGCCGCCCGGGATCGAGCGCAGGTCGTGGTAGCAACGATCCCCCTCGACCTCATCAGCATTGGGATTCACGGCGAAGACCTCGTAACCGCGCTCGCGCAGGCGCTTGTAGACGACGTTGCTACCGTGCCCCTTCGGCTCCCTCGAGACGCCTGTCACGGCCACGCGCTTGTTGGCCAGGAACTCGGATGCGGCATCCTTGATCTTTGGCATCGACCCTCCTTCCGATCAGCAACTCGTCGCCCTCCTCGCACGCTCCGATCCGACGCTGACCTACCTCAGCGCCCGGCTGCGTCGTCGTCACGGTGCTTATCACGCCACCTCCTTGTCGGTCGGCGATCTCAGGCGTAGCGGAGCGCGTCGCCGGGCTTGAAGCGGACGGCGCGGCGGATCGGGAGCAGCATGATCAGGAGCGCGAGGGCGACGGTTCCGACGAGGGCGAGGACGATGTTCCAGGGCGGGAACACGAAGGGGATGCGCACTTCGACGACCTGCCAAACGAGCCAGACCAGGAAGCGGTCGAGCGCATAGCCGAGGGGGATGCCGAGTAGCCAGCCGGCGAGCGCGAGCACGACGCCTTCGGTCGCGAAGATCCGGCGGACGTCACGCGCCCGGGCGCCGATGCAGCGGAGGATGCCGATCTCGCGCGTGCGCTCGAGGATGCTCATTGTGATCGCGTTCGCGAGCGCGACCATGCTGATCGCCACGATCAGCAACCCGAAGACGGCGATCGTCGTCGTGATCGTGCGGTTGTCGGCGACGTCATTTTGCTCTTCGACGTACGTGATCTCGCCCCCCATCTGGTACCCGAGGGCGTTGAGCCGGTCCTCGAGCTGGGTGAACGTCCGGTCGACGACTGCATGCTCGGGCGCGGTGGTCTTGATCCAGTAGGTACTCACCCCCATCGGCTCGTGCAGCACCGAGCGAAGCGTCGTGAGCGGGACGAAGAGGACGGTGCCGTCCTCCTGCCGGTTGTTCGCGATCCCGACGATGCGGAAGCGGGCGGCCCCGCCCGCGGTCTCGAGCGTCACGCGGTCGCCGACCTCCGTGCCGGTGCGCTCGGCCAGATTGCGCTCGATCACGGCGACCCGGTCGCGTGCCTGCTCCTCGGCGGCCGTGAACCAGCGCCCGTCGGTCGTGTTCAGGCGGATGAGCGGCTCGCGCACCACGCCCCAGACGAACGCCTCTTCGCCGGCGAGCTCGACATCGTTGACGAGAGCCGGCTGCGCCTCGGCCACCCCTGGGGTCGAGCGGATGACCCGGGCGGCGCGCTCGTCGAACGGCTTGCCGCCGCCTGTCCAGATGCGGATCTCCTCGATGTGCTCGCCCCAGGCTGCGCGGGTGGCCGTGGTCGCCGCCGCCGCGAGCCCCGTGATCGCGAGCAGGTTGCCGACGGCGAGCGCGACGACGAGGGCCGTCGCGAGCGTCCGCCGCTTGCGTCGGCCGACGCTCCGCAGGCCGATCTGCATCGTCCGCGGCAGGAAGCGCACACGGCGCAGGAGCCGGTCGCCGGCGTCCTGGCTGCCGACCGCGGAGCCGGTCGACTCGAGCGCCTCGCGTAGGTCGACGCGGGTACCGCGCCGGATCGCGGGCAGCGCGGCGAGAGCCGGGCCGAGCACGCCGATCAGGGCCGCGACGGCGAGCACGGTCAGGTCGACGCCGAAGCCGACGTCGATCGCGAAGAAGGTCGAGCCGAAGAACGAGGCGAGCAGATTCGAGAGCAGGATGCCGAGCCCGATCCCCACTAGCGTCCCCATGGCGCCGAGCAGCAGGGCGGTTTTGAGGTACACGAGCGCGACCTGCCGGCGGCGGGCCCCGACGGCACGCATGATCCCGATCTCGCCCGTCTGCTCGGAGACGAGCGTCGTCATCGTGTTCGAGATCAAGACCAGCGCCGATAGGAGCGCGAGCAGCGTGATCACGCCGAAGAAGTCGACGAACAAGTCGGAGTCCTCCTTGCCCGGCCAGTCACCGGGCGCGCGCACCTCGGGCAGGCCCGAGAAGCCCGTGAAGCCGGGCATAGCCGTGAGCGACTCCCGCACCGCCTGGAGCGTGCTCGCGGTCGCACTCGTGTCCCGGAGTCGGAAGGCCAGCTCGCCGTACCCCGGCTCGCCGCTCAGCGCCGCGACCGTCTCCGCGGTCGCGTAGAGGACGACGACATCGTCGTCCGCGACCAGCCGGCCGCCGCCGAGGTTCTTCGCCTCGCCGCTGATCCGTAGCTTCCCCTCCGCACCGCTCGGGCCGACGAGGCGAGCGACGTCGCCGGTGCGACCCTCGTAGATCCCACGGTTCGTGTTCTGGACGTCCACGAGAACCTCACCGGTCCCGGGCGCGGTGCCGGAGGTGACGCGGACGACGTCGACCTCCTGGCGGGCGAAGTCGCGGAGGCCGATCAGCATGGCCGGCGCGCGGCGCTCGCCCACGTACACGCGCGTCTGCACACCGCTCCGGGCCTCGAGCGCCTCGACGTTGGGGAGGGTTGCGAGCGTGGCGAGCTGCGCATCGGAGAGGGGCAGGGGTCTCGTGGACACCGTCAGGTTCGCCAGCCGCTCGGCCCGCACCTCCGACTGCATCGAGCGGTCGATCAGCTCGGGCACGGCAAAGATCGAGATGCTCGCCACGGCGAGCGCCAGCGTCAGGATCGAGAAGAGCGCCCGCGCCTTCCGTCGCGTCAGATCGGTGACCGACTTGCGCAGCAGCGCCGACACCGTCGCGCCACCTCAGCCGGCGACGACGACGCCGTCGCGAATGGTGACGACGCGACTAGCGCGCCCCGCGAGCTCGCGGTCGTGGGTCACGTAGAGGACGGTCTTCCCCTCGCCGTTCAGCCGCGAGAGCAGCTCGAACATCTCCTCCGCGGTGACGCTGTCGAGGTTGCCCGTCGGCTCGTCGCCCACGATCAGCTTCGGATCGGCGGCGAGCGAGCGCGCGATCGCAACCCGCTGCTGCTCACCGCCCGAGAGCTCGGCGGGCAGGTGATCGAGCTTGCCCCCGAGCCCCACGAGGTCGAGGTTGTGCCGCGCGCGGTCGAAGCGCTCGCGCTTCGAGCCGCGGCGGGCGAAGTCGAGCGGCAGGACGGCGTTCTCGAGCGCCGAGAGCGTCGGCAGGAGCTGGAAGAACTGGAAGATGATTCCGACGTTGGCGCCTCGCCAGACCGCCAACTGCTCCTCGCTCATCTCGTCGAGACGCTGCCCGTCGACCGTGACCTCCCCCGCCGTCGGCCGATCGATCCCGGTGATCAGGTTGAGGATCGTCGTCTTGCCGCTCCCCGAGGGCCCGACGACGGCGACCATCTCGCCTGTGCAGATCGAAAGGTCGACGCCGCGCAAGGCGCGGTAGTCGACCTTGCCCATCCGGTAAACTTTCTCGACGCCCGCCAGCTCGATGAGGGGCTGGTGCGTCGCTGCAGGAATCTGTTCCCGCTCTACAACCACCATGAGCGACCCCTTCCGGGCATTGGAGACACCAGTGTCACAGGGCACGGCGCGGCCGCCATTGGGGGCGAACCCCATTCGCCGTCCGTACTTCTCCGCCGACCGAACCTCGCCACGCGACGCCACCGCTCCGGCGCGGAGCCGATGGGGTGGCTGGCGTGAGGCCCTCTACGCGGAGGGGGCAGTCTCCACAAGACGTTCTCAGACCGCGTACAGGACGAGAATGGCGGCCGTTGCCAGGATGATCACGGCGATGAACGCGATCTCACTTGCGCGATCGCGAAGGCCGCTCACCAGGTAGGCGACGAAGATCCACATCGGGGCGAGCTGGCTGAAGAAATCCAGTTCCACGTCGATCACGTTCTTCGCGATGACGGCCTCGACGAGAAGGCAGGCAGCCGCAACGAGCGAAACCATGACCTGCGGATCGCGGATCTGACGTCGCCACCACACGCCGCCATGCGGCAAATTCAGTGCGCGCATAACGTCTCCTTTGAAAGGGTTACTTTCCTGAACCCTTGACACCTCGATCATCCATCTCTGCGTTACGGTGCACATCCGCGCCGCCGCTGACCCCCTCTACCCGGAACTACGGAGGGCGCGTCGGCTGCCTTCCAATGTTCGTTGGCGGCACAGGCACTCAGCGCGAGTCAGGAGGCGGCGCGGACAGCGAGTCCGACGATCAAGGGCGAGAAGAAGTACGCCGCGAGCACGTACGGCCACATGTAGCCCATCTCGATGTGCCAACCCTCCAGGATCTCGTGGACGGGTCGGCGGAGGAGGAAGCTCCCGACCCACTCGAACGCGAGCACCATGAGCAGCCAGAACGTCCCCGCGAGGAGCATGTCGGGCACGGACTCGATGTCTGCAAACCGCACCAGCGCGTACGCGAACGGGAAGAAGATGTAGACGATTCGCGTCGTCATTCCGATGCGATGCGCGCGTAACTCGCCGACGCGCGGCTCATAGACCCGGTTCATGAGGACGAAGTAGTTGAACCCCGAGACTGCGATCTCGCAGAACCACACCCGGAAGGTGATCATCAGCAGGTACGTGTTCATCGCACTTCGCGTTCGGATGGTCCTCGGCGCGCGCCAGTCGCACATCCGTTCGTTCCCGCACCTCATCGGGCCGCGGCGGCGGACGACGCGCGCGCCGCGGGCGAACAACCACGCGGGCTAGACGACTCGAGTATTCGGCCATGCGAGCCCGCCGTCACCCTGGACACGCCCACTTTCAAGCAGGCGCGCCAGTGGCCGAACTCAGCGTCCACTGTGTCGGACGTTGTCCACAGTGAAAGGATCCATGGCCGGCTGGTGGCTCACGGGCGGCGCCTTCGCGCCGTCCATACTGTTATCTGCAGAGACAAGATTGCGTGGCCCCGCCGCAGGACGCCGTTCACGACGTCGGCGTGCGGTCGCAGCCGCGCCGCCTCCCGGGCCAGCCGTTGGCCCGAGAGCGCTTGCAGACGCTCGCGCACGTGCTCCGGGGCGGTGATCAGGACCGCGCTCAGCTGATTGAGGGCAGCGGTGCGCGCCTGCGTGGCGCCGCGGCGCTCGAGCAGAAGCAGGCGCAAGTCCTCGCGCCGACCGCCCCCGCGGGGAAGGCTCAGGCGCTCGCCGGCGAGCAAGCGGCGCGCGGCGAGGGCAGCGTCGATCAGATCGCTCTTGCCCCGCCGGCGCTCCTGGCGGCGCGGGCGCTCGCACTCGTAGACGCTGACGCCAGCTTGCTCCAGGAAGCGGACGCGGCCCGCGCCGACCACGACGCGGTGTGGCGGCGTCAGGTCCGCGCGGCGCGCCAGCTGTTGGGGACGAAGCCCGCGCCCGGCCGGGTCACGGTGCTCGTCACGCACGGCAGCGTCGTCGGGGACGCGACAGGACTGACCCTCGCGGAGGGCGAAACACTGGTTTTCCGCCCGCTCGGGGGCAGCAGCTTCAGGCTTGTCGGCCGCATCCTTCCGCGCGCCTGGGCAGCCCTGCGATCTGGTTAGCGCGTGCGAACGAGGACGAGCTTGTCGACGCCCGACTCCGCGCCCCACACCTCGCCCCGGCGACCGAGGATTTGCCTGACGTTGGCAGGTGAGCTCGGGAGCCGGATGCGGGTGAACTTCTCGGTCTCGGGGTCAAAGCGGAGGAGGGCGTTGGCGCCGAAGTCGCTCAGCCAGACGGCATCCGTCTCGTCGACGTAGACGGCGTACGGCATCGGCGTCGCCCCCGCGAGGCGCCATTCGCGCCAGCGCCCGGTCGTGGGCGCATACACGGCGAGCTTGCCGGCGTTCCACTCGCTCACCCAGATCCGCCCCTTCGAGTCTGACCACGCGCGCCGCGCACCCTGGCCGCGCGTCGGCGGCTGCAGAATGCGGACGGTGGAACGCGCGGCGTCTATGCGACCGAGGTAACTGCCCGCCAGCGACGCGTAGTAGACGGAACCCGACGGCGTCGTCGTGATCCCGTACGGGCCTTCTCCTCTCGGCGCCCGGAAGACCCGCACCTTCCCGACCTGCGGCTCGAGTCGCCCGTAGATTCCGCTCTGCCCCGTGAACCACAAGACGCCACGCCGGTCGAAGACAGCCGTATTCAGGTTCGCGTAACCAGACGAAGCGGGCAGCGGGAAGCGGCGAACGCGCCGCGTCTGCGGGTCGACGCGGACGATCGCGTTCAGCCCGCCGTCGGTGATCCACGGGGCTCCGTCGGGGCCGACGATGACACCGTGCGGCGCCGAGCCGGCGCCAAGAGCGATGTGCCTCGTCTGGCCGGTCTCCGGGTCGAGCCAGCCGAGCTCGCCCGACCCCTGCGCCGTGTACCAGACACCCCCGTCGCGCGCGGGAGCAACGTCGTGGGGTCGGCTCCCCGCCGGGACGGGATACTCGCGGACGCTGAACGCGACCGTCGAGCCCATCCCGCCCGCGCCTGTACCCGCGCCCGCGACGAACCCGAGACAAACCGGGACGACCTTCCACCCGCGCATCGACCCCAGTATGCCCACGCCTAGCGGACCGGATCGGAGCCCGCGCAGACGATGACCGAAGGGGCCCGCTGCGACCGCGGCGCCGCCCCCTTCCGATCCGTCCGCTAGTCACGCGCAGCGGCACGCCAGGGCCTCCCCGAGCTTCTGGTCGAGGCATGAGAGACCCTCGTCCGCGACGGCCAGCACCCTGGCGATCAGCGCTTTGCAACGGCGACCAAGTACCACCCCAACGGGGCACGACCCCCGGCCGAACCGAAACAAAGTCCACCGCCGGCGAGCATCGAGGGCAGATACAGATCGAGCTCCGAGGGTGACATTCTCGTGGCCACCCGATCAGCCGTCCGTCCTCGCGCAGTGGCCGAGAGGGCGAACTGTCCCCCGACCAAGACCACCTGAGCTACGACGGCGGCGCAGCCCGGGGGTAACGGAAAGCACGGATCTCAAACGGACGCGCAGACGCTGCAGGCCGCATGCAGCCTAGTGATCGACTGGGATACCGAACCATTTTTGGGGACCGACGAGCCGGCGTTTGGCTCCTCGCGTGTGCGTGCGCAGAAGTTGCATGCATCCCCGGGTAACGCGGCGGCTCAGCTCTCGAGTTCGAATGCGGTTTGCCCGCCGGTCGCGACGAGCTCCTGCAGCGCCGCGCGACCATTTCCGATGAGGGGATCGCCGTGCGCGAGGAGGACGTGCTCGAAGTCGACCTGGTCGAGGAGGCGCGCGTAGGCGGTGAGCAGGGCGCGCTTGGTGCCGGGAGGGTCGTCCATCAGACTGTCGGGAACGAAGCCGGGCGGGCTACCCCGTCGACCGCGGACGACGCCGTCGGCGAGGGCGACGGCACGCTGTTCGGGGAGGTAGAGCGCAGTTTCGTCGGGGCAGATGCCACCTACCTCACAAGCCTGCACGCCACCGGGCAGCGTGTCCCCTGGTTCGAATCCTTCGACGGCCTCGCCGTGGGTGAACTCGTGGAGGCCGGCGCGGTTGCAGTGCACGGAGCAGCCGAACGACTCGACGAAGCGGGCGCTGTCGCGGTAGTGGTGGCGGTTGGAGAGAAGCACGGCCTTCGGGCTGCTCGTACGCTCGGAAAACCATTCAAGCCCAAGCTCCGACGGCACGAGTGGGTCGATCGCCACGCCGGCACGATCGAGCCAGTAGGACGACACGTCGATGTGGATGCCTGGGTGCAGCGTCGTCCAGTGAAAGACGCCTGGAAGGACCTCGCGCATCTCCGCACGATAGCTCCGCCGTAACCGCGGACCCGAGCGCGATTTCCGGAGCAGCCGGATCCAAAGCGCTGGGTACTCTCCCTCTTCGCACCAGGCCCCGGCCCGTTCAGCGTGTCGAGGGGTGGGTACCGTTGGGCATCGCGTGTGTGCGGGTGCGCGCGAGAGCTTCACTCGTCGAGCGTTCGCGAGGTTCGGGCGCGGCGCACCGACACAATGGGCTGAGACCGACGAAGGAGGAGGCGAAGGTGACGATGGGGATGCAGGACGGGTCAGCGCTCGCCGACGAGCTGCTGCAACGGGTCGGCCACATGGTCGGAGACAAAGCCAAGGTGTCGACCGTCTTCGGCGAGCCTGTGGAACGCGAGGGCATCACCGTCATCCCGGTAGCGAAAGCGCGGTTCGGCTTCGGGGGCGGCGGTGGCGCGGGAGCGCGTGGGGGCGATGAAGGCTCAGGCGGTGGCGGCGGCGGGGGTGCGTTCGTGAGTCCGGTTGGCTACATCGAGCTGCGCGATGGGACCGCGCAGTTCAAGCGGATCTCGAGCCCGGTCGACCTGGTCGCGCTGGTCGTGGCGGCATCGCTCGCAGCGCTCGCCCTCAAGCGGCTGCTGGTCGGATAGCCCGCGGGAGTCGAGATTCAGGCGCGAGTGCATGCACTCAGCGATGCACGCCAGGCGTCGACCTGCGCGCGTCGACATGCGCACCACCGGACAGGTACAACCCGCTGCGTGGCGCCGCGGTCGGTCCGCCTCTCGAGCCCGGAACGCGTCCTGTTCCCCGAGGAAGGGATCACGAAGCAGGACCTGTTCGAGTACTATCGCGCGATCGCGCCGGTGCTCGTCCCGCACCTGCGCAACCGGCCGTTCACGATGAAGCGCTCGCCCTACGGAGTGGCCGGGGACGCGTACTTCCAGAAGCAGGCGCCGAAGGGGATGCCCTCCTGGATCCCGACGCGCACCTACCGCACCTACCCGCGCGAGGGCGGGTCGCGGCTCGTCGACTTCCCGCTCGTCAACTCGCCGGAGGCGGTGCTCTGGATGGTGCAGATGAACTGCATCGACATGAACGCTTGGTACTCGCGCGTCGACAAGCCGCACCGCCCGGACTTCGTGCTCTTCGACCTCGACCCGCCCGACGGCGGCTTCGCGCTCGCGATCCGTGTCGCTCACTTGATCCGCGAGGAGCTCGAGCGGCTCGAGCTCCAGTCCTACGTCAAGACGAGCGGCGCCGACGGGATTCACGTGCTCGTCCCGATTGCGCGCCGAGCGACCTTCGAGCAGACCTACGCGTTCGCGGAGCGCGTGGCG
The DNA here is from genome assembly GCA_963708005.1 of uncultured Actinomycetes bacterium. Lineage (GTDB taxonomy): Bacteria > Actinomycetota > Thermoleophilia > Gaiellales > Gaiellaceae > Gaiella. Next base: position 28,325 of record CAVPRY010000007.1, read on the forward strand.
CGCCGGCTCGAGCAGCGGCACCCAGGGCTGGTCACGACCCAATGGCTGAAGCGCAAGCGCGAGGGCGTGCTCGTCGACCACCGTCAGAACGCGCGGGGAAAGACGATCGCCTCGGTCTACTCTGCGCGGCCGAAGCCGGGCGCGCCGGTCTCGACGCCGCTTCGCTGGGACGAGCTAACAGAGGAGGTGAGGCCGCGGCGCTTCGGGATGCGCGAGGCGCTCGAGCGGGTCGAGCAACATGGCGATCTGTTCGAGCCCGTGCTGGCGGGCGGCCAGGCACTCGGACGTGCCCTGAAGAAGTTGCGCTAGTGGGGCACTTGCCCGGCTCCCAGGCCCCGGCCCAACTAACGCGTTCACGGGGGGTGGTATGCCCTCGACGCCTCTTTTGATTACGCGTGCGCGCGTGAGGACGGCTGCGACGTTTGGCGACGCCCCGGCCCCCCCGACCAGGCCCCGCGTCGAGGTCGCAACAGTCGACGACACGGTCCAGCTCTACGACCCGCAGACGAACACGATCTACACGAACCGGTCGCAGCCGAAGGAACCCCACCCGCCCGAGAAGTCGGCGACGACAAAGGACAAGGCGTCCGCGGGCTCGGCGAGAGCCGATCTGAAGGCGGGAACGGCCGTCCCGGACGGTGACCGCTACCGCGCGAGGATCCTCGGCCGTCTCGAGTCGGGCGAGGTCCACGAAGCCGGGCGCGCGACGGTCGACGGCCGCACCGCGATCCAGCTCGTCTCGGACGACAGAACCGTCACCCTGCTCGTCGACGCCGACGACTACCAGCCGATCAAATGGCAGGTGCGCGAAGGCGGACAAACTGCGATCACATCGTTCCCGACCTACGACCATCTGCCGGCGACCCAGGAGAATGCAACGCTCCTCAGCCTTGCCGACCGGCACCCCGACGCGACGATCGACGACGATCCAGCCCACTATCGGGCTGCATTCGAGCGTCTCAATCCGAAGCTGCGGTGAAGGATGCATCCGAGCGGTGCCCGAGTAAACCGACTCGCCTACGTTCTCGTCGGGCTCAGGCCCTCGACAACAGTTGGCGCACGTAAGCGTTTCGTTCGGATCAGCCTGGGGACAGCTCTGCACCACGCCGGTAAGGAGTACAACATCAGAGACGAGCGAGGCTCGCGGAGACTTCAGGGCCTTTCGCTCGTTCGAGGGGCTTCGACTCCAAGGACTCAGGACTCGGAGCCCTCTTCTCAGTCGCACGGCTTTGCGGAAGCCGTCATCGCCCAAGCCTCACGAAGCGGGTGGCGCGTGGAGCAGTGCACCAGCCCGGCGAGCGGATTTCACACAGCGACCAAGCACTCCCCCAACGGGGGACCGGGTCGGCGAGACGAAAACGGAGCCGTCCGCTGGCTTTCCAACACACGCCGTCCCCTCCACGGGGCTGGGAGATCGAACTGTGTCCCAGGGCAGGACCATCTGAGCCGGCACGGCGGCGCACCCGGATGAGGGGGGACGGACGGTACCCGATGACCGTCCCCCGTCCGTGTGAGCGAACACAGCATGGATACACGTGTTCCCGGGGGTGACGGAGCCCTATTCTTGGGGACGGACGAGACGGCGTTTGCCTGTCGAGCCAGACATCGTCGATCACCGCTCCGGTCACGACGTCTATCGCAGTCCGCCGGGTCTGACGGCCAGCTTCAGATTCCTCGATCCTCCACAGCACCTCGTACTCGTGCGACTCACCCGCCGCATCAAAGGAGCGGCCGTAGACGATCTCAAGAAAAGAAGCGCGCGCTCTGTGCGGTCGTTCTGATTACTGCGCCCAGCATCAAGGTGGCATGTGCGTGGCGCAAGTCACGGAAGCGAATCGGCGGCAGATTGGATGTCTTCAGGAACCTGCGCCAACCCGAGGAGAGGCTATCGGGGTTGACCGGCGCCCCATCACCACGGTCGACGACCAGACCATTCTCCTGCCAGCCGACGCACAGCTCGCGTCGCCGCTGCTGGGCGAGTCGCTGCCGTTGCAGATAGGGGGCGGTGAAGGCCGGCAGGGCGACCGTGCGACGCGACCGCGACGTCTTCGGATGCTCAAACACGAGCCCGCCGCTTGTCGGCTGCAACGTACGCCGCACATGCAACACCGACAGGTCGGGGCTGACGTCTGCCCAACGCAAGGCGAGAATCTCGCCGCGCCGCATCCCCGTCGACACAGCAAGCGCAACAACCGACTCGAGCCGATCACCGGACGCCGCATGCAACACCCGCTGCAGCAACGGCGGGTCGACCACAAACCGATGCGGCGGCCGCGGCCGAGGCGGCTGCGCCCCCGCCGCCGGACTCACCGGGATCAACTGCCACCTGACCGCCTGCCCGAACGCCTGCGCCAACACCAGATGCAGGTTCCGCACGGTTCCCCCAGACAGACCAGGGCCGCCGGCGGCCTTGGGGATCATCAGCCGCGCATACAAGTCCTGCAGCTGCAGCGGACGCAAGTCCATCAACCCGATCTCGCCGACCGACGGCAGAGCCCGGCAGCGGATCAACGACTCGTACCCGTCATACGTTGAAGACCGCACCCGCGTCCGTGTGTGCGCCAACCAGCCCCACAGAAACGCGCCCACCGACAGCCCGCGAGCGTCACAGGAAGACGCCTCGTCAAGGAACGAGGAGGTGATGGTTGACCACAACGTGCACGAACACACAACTAGCTCGAACGACCGTGAAAGCGAACCCGCATTTGCAGGCCCCGGCGAGCCGTTGACCGACCCCTCGATCAAGCCCACGGCGGATCAGTTTCAAGCGACGCAGACGGAGAGGGTTCAGCTGGCAGGCCGATTTGCTCGGTTGAGCGACAGCGACGACCAGGGGATAAAAGTCACCCAGGAGGCCGCACTGCGACTGACTGAAAGACCTGCAAGTAGCCGCTTCAGCACTGCGACAAACTGCAGCGAACTGCACCTTGCGGAGACAGGCCGGTACGCGCACCGTACGCTCAGCAGGCGGCCGGGCTTTTCTGGCCGGACGACCCCGACGAGTTTCGTTGCTACAAGAGGAAAGCCGGGCGCTACGCGCCCGGCCAGAGCGACCAGGTGAACGCCTCCCGGCCCCGAACGCGCCCAGCCTGCCCGGCCGTGCTCACCCCGTCAACCCCGCCGGCGGGGTCGGCGCTCCGCGCCTTGACGGGCCTCCGCGCGCCGGTCAGACGGCACTTATCGGGGCAGCACGGTGGCGGCAGGATCACCCATGAGTCTGCCGTCCCGCATGGCAAGCCTCCGCGGTGCCCGAGCCGCAAGCGTGGCGTCGTGCGTCGCCACGATCACGGTGACATCGTGGCTGCTCACGAGACCGGCGAGGAGTTCGATCACGTCGGCACCGGTCTCGGAGTCGAGGTTGCCGGTGGGCTCGTCGGCAAGTATCACGCGGGGCCCGACAACGAGGGCCCTGGCGATTGCGACGCGCTGCTGCTCCCCACCGGAGAGGTGGGCGGGGAGATGGGAGGAGCGATCGGCGAGGCCGACCTCGTCCAGCAATGCCAGGGATCGTTCACGCAACTCCGTCGAGCTCACCCCTACCGGGGCGAGCCCTGCCTCGACGTTTTCGAGCGCGGTCAGGGTCGGGATCAGATTGAACTGCTGAAAGACGAAGCCGAAGGCGTTGAGTCGGAGCTCGGCCAGTTCGCCGTCCCCGAGAACGCCGAGATCGCGTCCCTCGAACAGGACGTTGCCCGAGCTCGGACGATCGAGCGCCCCGAGCAGCTGCAACAGCGTCGTCTTGCCTGATCCACTCGGGCCCTCGAGCGCCAAGAACTGGCCGGCCTCGATCTGCAGGTCGACGCCTCCAACAGCCTCGATCGTCGCCGGACCCCGCTGAAAGAACCGTTTGGCTGCTTTGACGTCGTACAGCACCGCATACGTCTCCATTACTCGACCTGCCTCAGCGCGTCGGCGGGACGGAGCCGTGAGGCACGGAACGCCCCGGCTGCACCCGCAAGCAGGCCACCGATCACTGCGAGCAGGAACCCCAGCAGCAACACCCCGACCGCGATCGGCGCGGTGAGCGCGACCTGGTCGCTAACCGTGCGCGCGGTGATCTGCCCCAGACCAAAGAACCCGTCGCCGCCACCGGTGCTCGAGCTGGCCGTCAGCGTCGGACCGAAGGCGCCGATTGCGGCGGTCACGGCGATGCCGAGGATGACGCCGACGAGGCCGCCGAGGACGCCCTGGGCAAGCGACTCGCCCATCACCTGGCGCACGACCAGCCACTGCGTCCAACCGAGCGCCTTGAGCGTCCCCAACTCGCGCACGCGCTTCCCGACCGACGAGAGCGTCAGGAGAACTGCGAGCAGGAACGCGGTGATCGCCGCGAGCACGGCGAGGGCCGTTCCGAGTCGCTTCGAGAGACTTGCCGCGTCGACCAGCGAGCCGCTGATCGAGTCGGCGACCTGCTTGGCGCTCGCGACCTGCGCTCTCGGGTAGAGCGTCTCGATCCGCTGCTGCACATCCCCGACCGATGCTCCGTTCTCGGCCCGAACGAGGAGGACGTTGACGGAGCCCTTCTGGCTCGCGAGCACCTGGAGCTGCGGCAAAGAGATGTACACGTCGGCGGTCTGGCCGCCGAGCGGTGGTCGCACCAGGCCGACAACGGTGAAGTTGGTGCCGTTGAGATCGAGCTTCGAGCCGACCCTCAGGCTCTCCCGGCTCGCATAGGTGCTCGAGAGCAGCGCCTCGTGTGCACCTGCACCCTTGCTCGCGGCGATGAACCGACCGCTCGAGACGAGCGATGTGGTCACGACGCCGATGTCGGGCGTCGTCGCGTCAACGCCCGCGATCGTGTACGTGGAGCTCTTGATGTTCGTCTGCGGCGGATTGACGACCTGCTGCAAAGTCTGCTCGGGTGTCGTGATGGTGGCGCGGAAGCGCTGCAACCGTGCGGGCAGGCATTTGGCGAACGCGCTCCGGTCGCCGGCGCCGCCTGCACCTCCACCACCGAGACCACCACCGCCCTGTCCGCCGGTCGGGGGGGCACCCTGCCCACCCTGCGCACCGCCGAACGTGATGCCGGCTTTCTGGAGACACGTTTGCATTGCTGCGAATTCGGCTGCCGTCGGCCGCGGGATCTGCCGGTCGACCTGGATCTGCTGGCCGCCCGCCTTGATCTTCGCGACGATCTTCGGCACTGTCCCGGACTGGTGCACCGCGGCAAGCACGAGACCGCTCGAGACCGACGCAATACCGTCCAACTTCGCGATCTGGGTAGCCGTCGACTCGGGGAACGTCAGCTGCGTGCCCGGTAGAAAGAAGTCGTGAACGAACTTGTCGCCCGGCTTGCCGAGCTTCGAGAGATCCGTGATCACCGATTGATTCGCCTCGATCACCTCGCGGCCACTACCGCCAAAGCCACCACCACCGGGGCCGCCACCCTGCGAAGCGTCCTGCGTCTGTGGCGCGAGCGTCACGGTGAGATCGGTACCAATGCTCGAAAGAGGATTGAGCGCCTTCGCCTGGGCCTTGTCGAGCCCACGCGACAGAGCCGACACGGCGATCACGAGCGAGACACCAACCGCCAGGCCGAGAACCGTGAGGATCGTGCGGCTCTTGCGCCGCACCAACTCGCTCCTCAGATAACCGAAGAAGAACATGCGCAGCGATTCAAGCAGCCGGGCCTGAGAGCTATCTAAGAGTTTCTATCCACCCTCGTAGGCTGCAGCGAACTGCGGCTGACGGAATCTGCCTGCAAGTGACCGCTTTCGGCACTGCAAGCAACTGCAACAAACCGCACCCTGCGGAGACAGGCCGGTACGCTCAGCCGGCGGACTGAGGCCTGGGTCACGAGCAAGGACTGAGCAGCGCGGTATCGAGTTCGCTCGGCACCACGACCGGGACGATCCGGTGCCGGAGCAGTGCCGTCAGGTCGCTCACCGCGCCAGCCATCCCCCGTCCACCGGCAGCACGATCCCGTGCACGTAGTCGGCAGCGGGGGAGGAGAGGAAGAGCACGGCCCCCGCGATGTCCGCTGCCTTCCCCCAGCGCCCGGCCGGGATCCGGTCGAGGATCTGGCGGGAGCGGACGGGGTCGTCCTGGAGCGCCTGCGTGTTGTCGGTCGCGATGTAGCCGGGCGCCACCGCGTTGACATTGACGCCGCGGGCCGCCCACTCGTTCGCGAGGGCCTTCGTCAGCTGCGCGACGCCGCCCTTGCTGGCCGCGTAGCCGGGAACGGTGATCCCGCCCTGGAAGGAGAGGAGTGAGGCGACGAACACGATCTTTCCCCTGCCGCGCGCGAGCATCCGGCCGCCGATCTCACGGGTCAGCACGAACTGGGCGGTCAGGTTCACCTCGAGGACGGTGTCCCAGTCGTCGTCACCGTGCTCCGCCGCCGGGCTGCGGCGGATCGTGCCGGCGTTGTTGACGAGCACGTCGATCGGCGGCCCTCCCCGTAGCTCGTCCAGCAGGCGGTAGAGCGCGGCACGATCGGCGAAGTCGCACGCGTGCCCGCGGAAGGTGACGCCGCGCTTCTCGACCTCGCTGCCGACCTCGCCCCCGTCGGCCTCGAGCGTCGCGCTGACCCCGATCACGTCGGCGCCGGCATCCGCGAACGCGATCGCGGCCGCGGCGCCGATGCCGCGGCGGCAGCCCGTTACGAGCACCGTCGATCCCGCGAACGAGATGCTCACGCCCGGCAGTCGATCAGGATCTTCATCGAGGCGGGATCGCCGTCGCCGCCGGCGAAGATCGCCGGCAACCGCTCGAGTGGCTCGACGGAGCTGATCATGCGGTCGAGCGGCAGCGTCCCCGAGGCGAGCAGCTCGATCGCGCGCTCGTAGTCCTCGGGCTCGTAGACGCGTGCACCGACGACCTGCAGCTCCTTCCAGAAGAGGTCGAACAGGCGCACGGGCTGCGGGGCGGGAAAGATCGCGACCACGACGACGCGGCCGTGGATCGAGGCGATCTGCGTCATCACGTCGGCGCCCGCGGCCGAGCCGGAGACCTCGAAGACGACGTCCGCGCCTCTGCCACCCGTGCGCTCGAGCACCGTCGAGGGAAGGTCCAGCCGCGTTGGGGTCGATCGCCTCGATCCCGAGCTCCGCGGCGAGATCGCGACGGAACCCGCTGATCTCGCTCAGGGTCACCTCCGCTCCCTGGGCGCCCGCGACCAGCGCGACGAGGAGGCCGATCGGCCCGCCGCCTATCACGACTGCTGACTCGCCGGGCAGGACGCCACCGCGGCGCACGTCGTGGCAGGCCACGGCCAGCGGTTCGACGAGCGCCGCCAGGCGCAGGTCGACGTCGGGCGGCAGCCGGTGGAGCGTGAACGCCGGCACCGTCCAGGAGCTCTGGAACGCGCCCGGCGTGTCGATCCCGAGGAACTTGAGGTCGCGACAGATATGGCTCGCGCCCTTGTCCGCGGGCGTCTCGCCACGCGTGTCGAGCGGTCGAACCACGACGGGGTCGCCGACGGCGAAGCGGTCGACGCCCGGGCCGAGCTCGGCGACCGTGCCCGACATCTCGTGTCCGATCACCTGCGGTACGCGCACGCGGTGATCCATGTGGCCGTGGGCGATGTGGACGTCGGTGCCGCAGACACCGCAGAAGGCGACGTCGAGCCGCACCTCGCCCGCGTCGGGCGGCTGGATCTCGCTCTCGCCGACGCTGAAGCGCCCGGGCCCTTCGTAGTAGACGGCCGTCACTGCGTTTCGGCCTCGTCGGCTTCGAGCATGTGCTTGAGCCACTGCTCGCCCTCGACGAGGTGGATCAGGTCGGCTGCGCTCGCGCTCTCGGCATCGTGCTTCCGCAGCGCGTCGTAGATGTCCCAGTGGCGCTGCTTCGTCGTCTCGACCGCGCCCTGCTCGGTCACCGAGCGCCAGAGCCTCGCCCGTAGCGTTCCGCCCGAGAGGTGCTGGATCAGCGAGGCCAGGGTCGAGTTGCCCGAGGCCGTGACGATGATCCGGTGGAACTCCTCGTCGGCGGCGATGAAGGCCTGGGTCGTCTCGGCCGCGTCCATCCGGGCGAGGCAGAGCTCGAGGGCGGCGTAGTCGTCTTCGGTCAGCCGCGTCGCCGCCATGCCGGTGGCGACGGGCTCGAGGATGCGGCGCACCTGGTGGAGCTCGAGCAGGGTGTCGCCGGAGACGAGGTCGCTCACGAAGCCCATGCCCGTGAGGAGGAGCTCCGGCTCGAGGCTGGTCACGTAGGTGCCGTCGCCGACGCGCGGCTCGAGGACGCCGATCAGGGTCAGTGCCCGCACCGCCTCGCGGAGCGAGTTCCGCGACAGGCCGAGGCGCTGCGCGAGCTCCTGCTCCTTCGGCAGCTTCGAGTCCGCGGCGAACTCGCCGGACATGATCAGATCCTTGATCTTCGCGATCGCCTGGTCAGTGAGCGCGACCATGGGCCTCTCCGGTGGTGGCGGTTGACACGGCGCACGGCGCCTCGGCGATGCGGTAGAGGCGGGCGGGCGTGTCCTCCAGTATGCGGCGCGCGGCGGCGTCGCCGGCGACCATGGTGATCGCGGCGACCGTCTCGTGCCAGACCTTGGCGTAGTCCCCGTTCAGCCGGGAAACCGGCCAGTCGCTGCCGCACATGAGCCGGTCGGGGCCGAAGCAGTCGACTGCGACCTCGACGGCCGCCTGCAGGTCCGACCCGGTCCAGTCGGGCGAGGCGAGCATCGTGTTCAGGCCCGATACCTTGGCGCAGACGTTCGGGAGCTCGGCCGCCCGGCGGAGCAGTCGCCGACCAGTCGCCCATCCGCTCGGTGCCGAGCGGTGGCTTGCCGAGGTGGTCGATCACGATCGTCAGCGCGGGGAAGCGCCGCGCCAGCTCCGGCAGGTCGCCGAGGTGTCGCGGGAAGACACAGGGAAGCTCCAGCACGAGCCCGCGCTCCTCCACGAGGGCGAGGCTCTCGAGTACGGGGGCGCGCAGGATCCAGTGTGGGTCGGTCTTCCTCGTGGATCAGGTGGCGGATCCCCCGCAGCGCCGGCTCCGGTGCGAGCATGTCCAGCCGGGCCTGCGTCCGCCCGGGCGAGAGGAGATCGACCCATGCGGTGACGGCGCAGATCCAGGGGTGCTCTGCTGCCTGCGCGAACATCGCGTCCGTGTCGCTGTCGGTGCAGGCCGACTGGACGAGGATCGTGCGGTCGATCCCGCAGGCGTCGAGCAGCGGCCGCAGGTCGGAGGGCTCGAAGTCGCGGGCGATCACCGCGTGCTCCGGCTTCATCCACGGCATCGGCTCCCGCTGGAGGTTCCAGAAATGCTGGTGCGTGTCGATGGTCATGGGTCTGGTCGTCGGCCGTCCGGCGGAGTGTGGCCCCCGGCGCGCCTGCCGCGCCGGGGGCCGAATCCGTCACCAGGAGGGAGATGACGGAGTGCCTCGCACCGAAGCGGCTAGCCGAACTTGCTCGCGTTCGCCTTCGTGACGAGGGCGGTTCCGGTGTCGACGTTCTTCGCGACCGCCTTGCCCTGCGTGGCGCGGTACAGCGTCGCGATGCCGAGCGAGCCGATCTTCGCCGGGAACTGGGCCACGCTCGCGGTTTCCGTCCCGGCCTTGATCGCCGCGACCTCGTCCGGCGAGGCGTCGAAGCCGACGATGATGATCTTGCCCGGATCGATGCCGGCGTTCTTGACCGACTGGATCGCTCCGAGGATCGGCGGCCCGCAGGCTCCGTAGATCGCCGTCAGGTTCTGGTTCGCGGTCAGCATCGTCTGCGCTGCCGTGGCGCCCTTCGTCTGATCGCAGTCCGTCCGCAGCTTCGAGACGACCTTGATCTGGCTCCTCAGCGCCCCGAGACCGGCGAGCATCCCGGTCACGCGGGCGTCGAGGGCCGGCACGCCCGGCACGCCCTCGAGGATGCCGAGGGTGTCACCGGCCTTGAGCTTCGTGGCCAGGAACTTGCCTGCCAGGACACCACCCTTGTAGTTGTCGGTCGCCACGACGGACGCCTTCTTCTTCCACGACGGGATGTCGTTGTCCATCAGCACGACCTTGACGCCCTGCTTGATCGCCTTGTCGAGCGCGCCCGAGACGGCGGGGCTCGTCGGCGTGATCGCGATCCCCTTCACGCCCTGCGCGACCATGTTCTGGATCGCCGCGATCTCGCCCGCGTCGTCCGTGCCGCTCTTGCCCTGGGCGAAGATCACCTTCGCGCCCGGTGTTGCCGCGTCCCACTTCTTGGCGGCGTTCTCGAGCGTGAAGAAGAAGTCGACCGGGAACTTCGTGATGAAGCCCAGCTTCACCGTCTGCTGTGTCTTGGTCGGCTTCGCGGTCGCGCTCGTGGCGAGGAGTGCCGTCGCCGCGAGCACTGCCGCGAAGATGGCGCTGACAACCAGCCTGTTCCTCCACATCGTGCGGTCCTTTCCTGAGGCGTACAGAATTGACATCGGCACCTGGATCAGCATTGACGTCGCCTCTGCGGCCCTGCAGTAGCGGCAGAGGTGTCGGCCGGGTGAGCCCCGTCGAGCCCATCGCGGCAGACGTCCTAGAGTCCGCTCACTCACCACCCCCCACGATCAGCGAGACGATCTGTTCGTAGGTCTCCGTGGACGGGATCAGCTCTCCGACCTTGCGCCCGCGCCGCAGCACGATGGCGCGGTCGGCCACCTCCATCACGTGGTCCATCGCGTGCGAGACCACGATCACGGCGCGGTTCTCGTTCCGGAGCCGCAGGATCAGGTCGAGCACCCGCCGCGACTCGCGCACGCCGAGAGCCGCCGTCGGCTCGTCGAGGATCACGACCTTGGACGCGAAGGCGGCGGCGCGGCTGACGGCGACCGCCTGCCGCTGCCCGCCGGACATCAGCCCCACGGTCGCATGGAAGTCGGGGAGCTCCACCTGCAGGCGCTCCAGCACCTCGCGCGTCGACTGCGTCATCTGCTTGCGCTTGAGGAACCGCAGCGAGCGAGGCGCCCACGAGGGGCCTGCGAGCTCGCGGCCGGCGTAGAAGTTGTCGGTGGGGCGCAGGTTGTCGAACAGCGCCAGGTCCTGGTAGACGGTTTCGACGCCGTGGGCTCGCGCGTCGGCGGGCGTGTGCAGCGAGACGCGCTCACCGTCCATCTCGATCGTGCCGCTGTCGAGCCGGTGCACGCCGCTGAGGCACTTGATCAGAGTCGACTTGCCGGCGCCGTTGTCGCCGAGCAGGGCGAGCACCTCGCCGTGGTGGACGTCGAGCGAGATGTCGTCGAGCGCCGTGACGGCTCCGAAGCGCTTGCTCGCCCCCCTGAGCGCGAGCGCCGGCGTGGCATCTGCCACCGCCGGAGGCACGACGTGACTGTCGGCGAGCGACGTCATCCGTGCCGAACCGCCTGCGCGACCTGGACACGGCCCTCGATGTAGCGGCGGAGAACGTCCGCCTCGACGGCGAGGAGCACGACGACACCGATCGCCATCAGCTGGTAGAAGGCGTCGACGTTGTGGAGGTTGAGCGCGTTCCGGATCACGCCGATCGTGAACGCGCCGACGAGCGCGTTGCCGACGCCGCCCCGGCCACCCGCGAAGGCGGCGCCGCCGATGATCACGGCAGCGATCGAGTCGAGCTCGGCCAGGTCGCCGGCGGTCGGTGACCCGCCGTCGATCAGCCCGGCGGTGATCAGCCCGCCGACGCCCGCGGCAAGCCCGCTCAGGACGTACACGGTCACGAGCACCCTGCGGGTCGGGATGCTCGCGCGCCGCGCCGCCTCCTCGTTCCCGCCGACCGCGTACAGCCACCGGCCCCAGACCATCCGCGTCGTCAGAGACCAGGCAGAGGACAGCGAGCGCCGCGACGACGAAGATCGAGTAGGGCATCCAGTGGATCGAGCCGCCACCGATGGTCTGCACGATCGGCGGCATGCCCGAGATGAGCGTGCCGTCCGACGCCCAGAGCGCGATGCCGCGCACGATGCTGAGGGTGGCGAGCGTGACGATGAATGGATGTGGCACGCGTCCGTAGACGAAGACGAGGCCGTTCACGGCGCCGACCGCGAGCCCGGTACCGAGAATCGCGGCGATCACGAGGACGCTCGATCCGGTGTCCTCGTAGACGATCGCGCCGACGACGCCCGAGAGCGCGATCGTGGCGCCGACGGAAAGGTCGATCCCGCGCGTCACGATCACGAGCAGCTGCCCGAGGGCGAGGACCGCGATCACCGAGGTCTGGGAGAAGACGTTGCCGATGTTCCTGCTCGTGAGGAAGACCGGGGTCGTCAGTCCGACGACCACGATCAGGAGCAGCAGGATCAGCGCAGGCCCGGCGCGGAGCGACCACAGCCCGGCCTGCAGCAGCCCGTAGCGGTCGAGGCCCGCGCCGCCGGGGGCCTGCACCTGCTTCTGCTCGGTCACGGACACCATCATTCCTCTCTCACGGGCAGCGCGACGTCGGTCCAACCGGGCCCGTGGGGGAAGGCGAACTCTGCGAGCGACTCCGGCAGCATCTCGATGCTGTAACCCGGCGCTGTCGGCGCCACGTAGTAGCCGTCGCGCACGATGGCGGGGTCGCGGAAGTGCTCGTGCAGATGATCGACCCACTCGACGACGCGGTTCTCGGTCGACCCGCTGACCGAGATGTAGTCGAAGAAAGCGAGATGCTGGACGTACTCGCACAGGCCGACGCCGCCCGCGTGCGGGCAGACCGGGACACCGAACTTGGCCGCGAGCAGCAGCACCGAGATCGCCTCGTTCACGCCTCCCACCCGACAGGCGTCGAGCTGGCAGAAGTCGATCGCCTCGGCCTGGAAGAGCTGCTTGAAGACGACGCGGTTCTGGACGTGCTCCCCCGTGGCGACGCGCACGGGTGCGATCTCGCGCCGGATCCGCGCGTGACCGAGCACGTCGTCCGGGCTCGTCGGCTCCTCGATCCACCAGGGCGCGTGCGCGCCGAGCGTCCGCATCGCCGAGATCGCCTCGTCGACGCCCCACACCTGGTTCGCGTCCATCATCAGGATCCCGTCCGGGCCGAGCTCGCGCCGAATCAGCGCGGCGCGCCGGTCGTCCGAGGCGAGGTCTGTCCCCACCTTCATCTTCACGTGGGTGAAGCCGGCTGCGATCGCCTCGCGCACGAGCAGCTCCACCTTGGCGTCGTCGTAGCCGAGCCAACCAGCCGACGTCGTGTAGGCGGGGTACCCCGTCGCCACGATCTCGGCCTCGCGCGCCACGCTCTGCCGCCGCGCGTCGCGGAGCATGTCGAGCGCCTCCTCCGGCGCGAGCGCGTCGGTGATGTAGCGGAAGTCGACGCACGCGACGATCTCCTCCGGGGAGAGGTCGACGAGCAGCTTCCACAGCGGCTTGCCCTCGATCTTGGCCCACAGGTCCCAGACCGCGTTGACGACGGCCGCGGTTGCGAGATGCAGCACGCCCTTCTCCGGCCCGAGCCAGCGCAGCTGGCTGTCGGAGACGAGGCTGCGCCAGAAGCCGGCCATCTCGCTCACGATCCCGTCGAGGCTGCGGCCGACGACGAACGGCTCGAGGGCGTGGACAGCGGCGACGCAGACCTCGGTGCCGCGGCCGCTCGTGAAGGTGAGGCCGTGTCCCTCGACGCCGTCGTCCGCGTCGGTGCGGAGCACGACGTACGCGGCCGAGTAGTCCGGATCGGTGTGCATCGCGTCGGAGCCGTCGAGCCAGCGCGAGGTCGGGAAACGAACGTCGCGCGCCTCGAGCGCGACGATGCGCGGATACCGGCTCATTTCGGTAAAAACCCGATCTTTGTGACCACCGATTCGGCGAAAACACCAGATTCATCGCCGCGATACTGGCATAAAGATCCGATCTTTACAAGGACGATTGGATCATCACCAACGCCCGGGTTCGGCGCTGGCACCAATCGCGTCGGGCGCTCGACCCGATGAGACTGGCTGCCGGTCGTGTCAGGGCGGGAGGAGGTAATCGACAGCCGAGGGGAGCCACTCGCGGGCGGGCGTGAGCTCTCAGCGCCCGCGATCGAGGGCCTGGCGGGTGAGCTGCGCGAGCGTCGTGCCGAGAAGCGCTCCGGCGACCACATCGGCCGGATGGTGCACTCCCGTGTGGACCCTGGAGTAGGCGACGAGGGCCGCGAGCGCCCGGATCGGGACCGCCTCGCACGGCAGCACGCTTCCGACCCCGGTGGCGAACGCGAACGCGGAGGCCGAACGCCCCGACGGGAACGAGCTGCTACCCGGCACCCTGGCTCGGCGCGCCGGGGAGCAGGCGGCTCGAGTCCGGACGCCGGCGCCGAGCGAGCGGCTTGAGCACGAGGTTGGCAGCGACCGACGAGACGGCGACGGACGCGAGCCCTCTGACAGCCGCGTCCCGTCCGGACGAGCCACGGGTGCAGCCGAGGATCGCGGCGCAGCCGAGCCACAACCGTGAGTAGTCGGCCGCCCGGGTGAGCCGACGCATGCTCTGATCCAGGCTCGGCGTGGGAGTCTGTGTGATCGCCTCGTAGACGGCCTCGTCGAGGCGTCGAGCGTCGAGCAGCCAGGCCGGGAGGGAATACGGGCGCCTCCGAGCCGGGCGGTCAGGCCGTGAAGAGGTCATCGCTCGGGGCGCGTGTGCCTACGTCGCATGTGTCCCTCTCGCGCCTCTCGTGGAGATCGCGCCAGTTCAGTGTCGCGCGACCGACTGGCCCGAGCGGCGCAGCACGCATCCGGTGGAACCGAGCCGCCCCCGGGCCTGGGCCGCCAGGCGTGAGGCTCGCGGAACTCCACCATGATGCTCGTCCCCTTTGCCGGCGAGATGCGGTTGCCGCCGCCGTCGTCACCCCGGCGTCTCGCGGTCGGTACGTCCACCGGCAAGGCCTACTGCCCGCCCTGGGCCCTGGGCACGCTCAGCACCGGCCGCCCTGCATGCTGGGCGACCTGGTGCGAGAGGCTCTTGTCGACAATCGCCTGCAGGCCGCTCAGGCCTCGCGAGCCGATCACGATCACCGCCGCGCTTTTACGACAAGATGCCCCCGGCAAGAATCGAACTTGCGCACGCGGTTTAGGAAACCGCTGCGGCCCAGTAGCCGACGCACGATCGAGGCTCGACTCCGAGTCGTGAGAGGAAGCCGTAGAGGGTCAATGTTTTGATCTATCTATCGGGATCGAAGGCGAAGAACGCGTAGTAGCCTTCGCCGTCCTCGACGTAGTGGTGCTCAGGCGGTGACTGGATCTGGCCGCCGGCAGCGACACATCGTCGGTACGCGTCGTCGACCTCGTCCGGACGATCGACTTCGAACCCGAGGTGCTCGATCCCGATCCCGTAGTAGCTATAGGCGCCGTCATCTGCTGGCCGCAGACCAAAGCCTTGCACGCCGTACTCGAGGTAGACGACCTCTTCAGTGCCACGGTACGTCGGGACCCGGTACTTCTCCTTGAGGCCGAGAGGCCGAGCAGTGTGTAGTAGAAGGCCAGTGACCGCGCGACATCCGCGACGGCCAGGTCAACATGGTGGATCCCTCTCGCCGGCACCTCTTCCTCCTCGCGGCCACCGGGTGGGCCAGCGTACACCGGAACCCCGACAACACGGATCCCTGAGCCAGGGACTACCGCGCAGCTCTCAGCATGAACGCGACCGGTGGGCATGCTCCGGCTCGCGCCTCACCGGTGACCTCGAACCCGTGACGCTCGTAGAAGGAGATGTTGCGTGGATTGGGGGTTTCGAGATACGCCGGCAAATGATCCTCGTCGACGATCCGAAGGCAATGCTTCATTAACTCGCCGCCGAGTCCCCTTCCCTGTAGGGCCGCGTCGACGCCAAACCATGGCGGGTACCAGTGCGGAAAGCTTGGATGGGCTTCGCCCACCTGGTCGACGACCGAAAGAGTGTCCGCATGCTGTTCAGGTGAAACGGTCTCGGTGAGCACCGCGACGATCAGGTCGCCGTCTGGTTCCGTGCCTGGCGACAACCAGAGAGCGACGGCGGAGAACTCGGCGAAGCTCCAGACGGTCTGTTCGTCGAACGCCTTGCCTCCGAGCGCTGCAACGAGCTCGGGGAAATGCGTGAGATCGTCCCGCGATTGCTGATACAGCCAACGCATGACCGGGTCGGCTGTGAACGCTGAGACAAGGGTTTCAAGCGCCCTCTCCTTTTCGTCCTCGGGTACCGACGAGAACGGTCGTGCGCTCATCGTGGCCACCCTACGCCGAGTTCTTCGAAGCAGCAACTCGAGTCGTGGCGGGGAGTCTCTTGCGCGTCACGCGAACAGCGAGACGAGGTCGTACGACGCGGTGATCTCACGTCGATGATGGGGGTAAAGTGCGGGTTCGAGTCCCGTCGCTCCCGTCTCTCAGAACGCCTGTAAATCTAGGACGCATCCCGAGTGAGCAATCACGCGGCCTCGCCGTACTCGTCGTGCAGGTTCCACCACTGGTAGGGCGGAGTCTGCGGGTAGCCCTCCGGCGAGTCCTCCCACTCCTCCTGGCGGCCGAGCGCCGTGAGGTCGAGGTAGCTCCAGGTGCTCCCCATCGCCTCGTCGCCGCGATCGTTGACGAAGTAGGTGCGGAAGATCCGATCGCCGTCGCGGAAGAAGGCATTGGTGCCGTGCCACTCGTCCACGCCGAAATCGGCGTCGAAGTCGTCCGTGATCGTGTACCAGAGGATCGCCCAGCCCATTCGCGCCTTCCAGCGCTCGATATCCCGCTGCGGCGCGCGTGAGACGAACGCGAGCGTGGTGTCGCGGGCGTTCAGGTGGGCGAGGTGGGCGACCTGGTCGGCCAGGAAGGAGCAGCCGCGGCAGCCGCCCTCCGGCCAGTCGGCTACGCCGGGCTCGAAGAAGAAGCGGTAGACGATCAGCTGCCGGCGTCCCTCGAACAGATCGAGCAGGCTCACCGGGCCGTGCGGGCCCTCGAACCGATACTCCTTCTCCACGGCCATCCTCGGCATCCGGCGACGCTCGGCGGCGAGCGCGTCGCGAGCGCGGGTCAGCGCCTTCTCCTTCACCAGTAGCTCCTGGCGCGCGGCCTCCCACTCTTGCGGCGAAACGACGGGCGGCATGTTCATCGAGGCTTCCTCCTTCGGGTGGTCGTCGACGAGTTCGTTCGTACCGAGTCCCTCACTGACACCTCCTCTCGGCGCCCCGGATCTCAATCACCTCTGCCCTCACGCGTGATCCCTAGCGCGTGATCTCGCGCGGCAAGCCGAAGCGGGCGAACGCCGCAGGCTCCCGGAATGCCGTGATGCTGGTGATCCGGGCGGGTGCGTCGAGGCCGAGCACCATGATCGCGTCCGCGAGGTACACGGTGCCCCCCACCGGCGCTGCGTAGAGGCCGAAGGCCACCTGGCCGCTGGCCCCAACGCGGACGTGATGCCACCGCCGGTAGCCTGACAGAGGTGTCGCGGCGAGGAATGCCGCAACCGCCGTACGTCCCACGTACCAGGAGGGCTGCGGAGGCATCGCGAACGTCGCGTCATCGGTCAGCATCGCCGCGAGGGCCTGAACGTCATTCCGCTCCCAGGCGTCCACGTAACGCCCCACCGCCTCGCGAAGCTGCGCGTCGCCGATCGAGCGGAGGGTCGCCTGCTGGCTGAGCGGCGGCAGCCGCTCCTCGACGGCCTGACGCGCACGCTGTAGAGCGCTGTAGACGGACGCGGGTGTCGCCTCGAGCGCCGCCGCGATCTCGCCGGGGGCGAATCCGAGGACGTCGCGCAGAAGCAGCACGGCCCGCTGGCGACCGGGCAGGTGCTGCAGCGCCGCGACGAAGGCGAGCTCGACGCTTTCGCGCTCCTCGTAGCGCGCTTCGGTAGAGGCCGGCCCGTCCTCGAGGCCGAGAGCTTCGTCCGGGTAGGGGTCGAGCCATATCTGCTCGACCAATGGTCCCTCCGGTCGATCGTGCGGATCGCTCGCGGGACCGTAGTCGATCGGCAGCACGCGCTTCGGGCGCCGCTCGAGCATCCTCAGACTGACGTTCGTCGCGATGCGATAGAGCCACGAGCGAACCGAGCTGCGACCCTCGAAGGACGGTAGGCCCCGCCAGGCGCGCAACAGCGTCTCCTGGAGGGCGTCCTCGGCGTCGGCCGCCGAACCGAGCATCCGGTAGCAGTGCGCCTGCAACTCGGCGCGGTGCGGACCGATTAGGCGCTCGAAGGCGCCCGCGTCGTGCCGCCGCGCCGCCTCGAGATCGGCGGCATTGGGCGTCGTTGTGACAGGCGAGTTCACAGGCTCTCGAAGGATAAGACCCGCCGCGCGCAGCGAATCAATCGGTCCGATGGATTGGCGCATCGACGTGGATCTGCACTACCGAGAACCATGATCCAGTCTGCGCCGAAACCGATCGTCCATCTCGAGCTGCACAGCGGGAACCTGGCACGCGCGTGTTCCTTCTACTCGCAGGTGTGCGGCTGGCGGATCGAGCGGGTCGAGGGCGGCCACCGCTCCTACCACCTGCTCGACTGGGGCGGCACGCTGGAGGCCGGCGTCGTCGAGTGCCGGACGGACCGGGCGTTGTGGCTGCCGTACCTAGAGGTCGCATGCCTCAACGAGGCGACCGAGCTCGCGCAGCGACTCGGAGCGACCGTCCTGCTCGACCCCCGCGAAGGCCCCGCCGGCTGGCGCAGCGTCGTCACCGTGCCCGACGGGGGCGAGATCGCGTTCTGGCAGCCCAAGACGACCGCCGTCCGCTGACACAAGCCGAAGGAGGAACCTTGCACGCAACCGAACCCATCCTCGCCGCTGGTGGGCGCTCGCGCTCCTCTGCGGTGCCTCGATCGCCGCCCTCGCGGGCGCGTGGGCAGGCGAGGGTTCGGGCGTATGCGGCCCGGAGCGGCCAGACCGAGGAGGCATACCTGAAGCAACTGGGGGAACTGCTGACCCCCGAAACAGCCGGTTCCGCCCTCCTCGACTTGGTACGGGCAGACCCGGCGACCACCGTCCCCGAGTACCTGCTTACCGCCGCCGGGCTGCAGGAGCTGCCATGAACTCCGGCCCGCACCGTGGTGGGACCCGAGCCGGCAAAGCTGTCGCGAGAAACAGTTAAAGGAGAGAACAATGATTGATCACAAGATCGGAAGACGCGAAGAGTGGCTTGCGGCACGCGAGACGCTGCTCGAACGCGAGAAGGAACACACACGCCTAGGTGACGAGCTCGCCCGCCAGCGGCGCGAGCTACCGTGGGTTCCAGTCGAGAAGGACTACCTGTTCGACACCGACGAGGGCACGAGGACCCTGCGCGAGTTGTTCGACGGCCGCTCGCAGCTGCTCGTCTACCACTTCATGTTCGGCCCGAGCTATCAGGCCGGTTGCCCGGTTAACTCGTCGATCGCCGACACCGTCGACGGAGTGCTCCCGCACTTGCACGCGCGCGACGTAACCATGCTCTTTGTCTCGCAAGCACCGCTGGAGAAGCTGCAGGCCTACAAGCGTCGCATGGGCTGGAGTCTTCCCTGGGTCTCGACTGCGCGCACCGACTTCAACTTCGACCTCGGCTTCTCGTACACCGAGGAACAGGCCCGCGAGGCCGTGGCGCAGATGAGGCCGACCGGGCTCGCGACGAGTCCCGGGACGGGGACCGGGCTACCGCCGATCGTCGAGCACAACGCCCGCTCGACGGGCACCGACGTCGTCGGCTACCTCACCGAGAGCCCTGGCTTCAGCACCTTCGTACGAGACGACGGCACCGTCTACCACACGTACTCGACGACGTGGCGTGGATTGGAGTTTCTCATGGGCTACTACCCGATCCTCGACCACGCACCCAATGGCCGCGACGAGGGCGAGGAGTGGCAGCTCTGGATCCGCCGGCACGACGAGTACGACGGCCTGTAACGCGTGCGGATGAAGGTGCCCACCACACCGGCCACGGCGGAGAATCGGCTGGACGTGTCGACTCTGCGACCTCGTGACCTGCGGGCTTCCCGACGGCCGCTGCCCGGTCGACGCGGCCGCGAGGCACGTTTCGGCCCGACGGACGCGTGAGCGCGAACGCCTCGAAGCTGAACATGGCGCTTCTGTCGCACGCCTAGGAGAGGGGCTGGCTCGAGCGGACCGTGTCGGCGCTGAGCTGGCGCCGCAGCCCTCGTCTCGGTGCGAGCTCAAGCGGAGAGCGCGACCGGGACGGGCGGAATGTGAAAGACGTCGACGAAACGCTCGGCGAGCTCGCGCTTGCCCGTGACCCGGACGCGTCCGCTCCTGATCGCCTCGCGCGGGCCGAGCTCGCCGGTCAGCAGAGGATGAAGTGTCAGGTCGGTCTCGAGGACGAGGTCCGCCTCCGCGAGCGGTCCCTCGTCGACCTCGAGGGCGCCGTGATCGACGCGTGCGTGGACGACGATCTCGCCTAGCCGAAGCTCATAGCTCGCCTGAAGCTCGCGGGCCGCCTCGGGCCGGAAGGTGGAGCGCAGCGCGAGCAGGAGCGTATCGGCCGTGACGATCTCCTCGGGCCCGGGCTCGGGCATCGTCTTCGCTCCCCAGAGGCCGAGCCGGAGGACGATCTCCTCGAGCTCGCGCCCGTACTCTGTGAGCTCGTAGCCGACTCCGGTCGCCGGCCGCGGCAGCACGCGGCGACGGACGACGCCCGCGTCCTCGAGTTCCTTGAGCCGCGCGGAGAGGACGTTGGACGGGATCCTTGGCTGGCCGCGCTGCAGGTCCGTGAAGCGCTTCGGCCCCCGGATCAGGTCGCTCACGAGCACGAGCGCCCAGCGCTCGCCGACGAGCTCGAGCGCGTGCGCGAGGCCACAGTACTTCCCATAGCTGCGCGTCCTCATGCGCTGAGAATATCCGACTTGCGTAGACATAGTCTTCTTGTGTATAACAAGGAAACTCTATCTTAGCAACCGAAGGAGGCGTCATGCAGGCAACCGGACCCCACACCGCACCCGACCCCCGCCGCTGGTGGGCGCTCGCGCTGCTCTGCGGCGCCTTCTTCATGGTCATCCTCGACGGCGCGATCGTGACGGTGGCACTGCCCTCGATCCAGGAAGAGCTCGACTTCTCGGCACACGGCCTACAGTGGGTGGTGAGCGCCTACGCACTCACCTTCGCCGGCCTGCTCCTGCTCGGCGGACGCGCCGCCGACGTGCTCGGGCGTCGACGCGTCTTCATGGTCGGACTCGTCCTCTTCACGCTCGCCTCCTTGCTCTGCGGGCTCGCCTGGTCAGACGACGCGCTGATCGGAGCCCGCGCGTTCCAGGGCGTCGGAGCGGCGATCATGACCCCGACCGCGCTCTCGATCATCACCACCACGTTCGAGGAGGGCGCCGAGCGCAACAAGGCGCTCGGGATCTGGGGCGCCCTCGGAGGGATCGGCGCCACGACGGCCTGGCTGATCGGCGGTCCGATCGTGGACGGCCTCGGCTGGCAGTGGATCTTCTTCATCAACATCCCCGTCGGCCTCACCGCGCTCGCGCTCTCCCCCCTGCTCCTGCGCGAGAGCCGGGCCACGACGACCAAGCGGAGCTACGACCCCCTCGGCGCGCTGACCATCACCGGTGCGCTCGCGCTGCTCGTGTACGCCCTCGTCGAGGCGCCGAACGCGGGTTGGACCGACCCCCAGACCGTGCTCATGCTCGCGGGGTCGGCGGCCTTGCTCGGGGCCTTCGTGCTCATCGAGTCGCGCCACCGGGCGCCGCTCGTGCGGCTCGGCATCTTCCGGTCGCGGACGATCGTGGGTGCCAACGCCGTCATGCTCGTCTTCGGCACGCTCCCGTTCGCGCTCTCCTTCATCCTCACCCTCTATGCCCAGCAGGTGCTCGGCTACTCCGCCGTCAAGTTCGGGCTCACCTCGCTCGTCTTCCCCG
The DNA here is from genome assembly GCA_963708005.1 of uncultured Actinomycetes bacterium. Classification (GTDB taxonomy): domain Bacteria; phylum Actinomycetota; class Thermoleophilia; order Gaiellales; family Gaiellaceae; genus Gaiella. The sequence goes on from CAVPRY010000007.1 coordinate 49,935, forward strand.
CCATGGCGGTAGTCGGCTCCATCCTCGGGCAGGCGATCGTGCTCAGAGTCGGCTTCCGGCCCGTCGCCACGGCCGGCATGGCCTTGATGGGAGGCGGGGCACTCGTCCTGACCCAGGTCTCGGCCGGCGGAAGCTACTTCGGCGACATCTTCTTCGGCCTGCTCCTCTTCGGCCCCGGCGTCGGCCTCGCCTTCGTCACCGCCTCGATCGCCGCCCTCGCCGGCGTCGCCGACCAGGAGTCCGGGCTCGCCTCCGGGCTCAGCAACACCAGCTTCCAGATCGGCGCCGCGCTCGGTGTCGCCCTCGTCTCGACCGTCGCCATCACACGCACAGACGACTACCTCGCCGCCAACGCCGACGCGAGCCCGCTCGTCGCCCTCACCGAGGGCTTCCAATCGGCATTCCTGGTCGTCGCCATCCTCGCCGGGATCGGCGTCACGCTCTCGCTCGCGCTCCTCGGTCGGCCGCGCCGGGCACCGCAGGAGCGACTCGAGGCCGCGCCCGTCCCTGCCGGCGACTGAACTCATCGACAGCGAAGGAGTCACACGGTGAAACGGGTCATCGTTCGGCGCGAACTCGGTGTAGGGCTCGTCGAGCCTCGGTGTAGGGCTCGTCGAGCGCTGCAGCCGCGGGGCCGCCTTGACCGAGGCCGGTCGCCTACTCGTCCGTCATGGCGACGAATCTTCGGCCGCATCCACACCGCCCAGGAAGAGTTGCAGGCGCTGGCCGGGCTCGAGACGGGCCGGCTCCGGCTGGGGGCGTTCTCGACTGCCTGCGGCGCCTTCGAGCAGCTCGCGCATAACGAGCGCCATCCGGCCGAGAACGAGGATATTGAGCAACGCTTCCGCCGCTTCCTCGCCAATCCCGCAATCCCCATCACTCAGCGCGTACGAATGGCCTGCTCGATCGGGGCTGTCTTCAGCGGCCTCATGGGCATCGGTGGAATGTTCGCCGACGTTCCCACGGACGAAATCGTCGCGCACGTCCGAAACGCAGCACACCATCTCTTTCCGACGGACGACGGCTGAAGCCGGTCAAGCAGCTCCTTCGGGACGGACTGCTCCACCACCTATCCACTCCACAATGCGCTCGACCAGGAGCAGCATCGATCTGACCAGGAACCCGTTTCCAGCGTCGGCTCCTGGAGAGCAGCGCACCCAGGTCGATGGGGCGGCGCACCGTCCCGGTCACACCGGCTTGTAGAACACCGTCGTTGCGCAGAGCCCGCCGCGTGGCTGCACGGAATAGTCCGGAATCGTGCCGACGCGGATCCATCCCATGCGGGCGTAGAGACGCTCGGCGTCGCTACCCTCGTTCGTGTCCAGCACCAGCAACGTCTTACCGCAGTCGCGGGCCATCTGCTCTGCCTCACGCAACAGCGCGGCGCCGAGCCCACGGCGACGGGCGCGGCGATGGACAAGCATCTTGGACAGGTCGGCCCGGTGCGGCTGGTTTTCCGGCTGGTCCAGCACGAGCTGGACGGTGCCGACGATGCGGGTGTCGTCCTCTGCCACCAACAGCGCGCGCTCGCCGGCCGCGACGCCGTCGGCCACGCGGCGCCAGAACGCCTGCGCCTTGGCCGGCGCCAGCGGGTGCAGGAAGCTGACCCCGGCGCCGCCGTCGATGCAGTCGATCAGCACGTCGGCCAGCGCTTCGATCTGGGTGTCGTCGACCGATTGCAGTCGTCGGATGTCCACGCCTGGCGAGGGGCTCACGTCGTCTCCTCTTGTGATCGGTTCGGCGGTGACGACGACCGCGTAACGTGCGGTCTCAGCCGTGGGGTTGTGGAACATCGTGGGCCGGTCGAGTCTCGAGGCGAGGGAGTCGCCGGCTTGCAGCCGGAGGGTGTCACTGCCGATGCTGGGAACACCAGCCGCGTGCCGCGGTCCAACACTCCGCTGGATACTTCCTCACCCTCGGCATGACCGGCTCCCTCCGCCAATGAACCCTGGCCTCGAGCCTCCGTCAAACGCGGGATTGCTCGAAACTCCAATGACGAGTTGTGCCCAGTTCAGCTCACAAAGAGCGGCGTCATCTGGCGTCGGTCGATGAGCTCGATCATCGCCTTGTCGTCCGGCCGGGCCTCGAAGCGCGAAGCCGCCGCGAGCAAGAGTGGGAGCAGCGCTCGATCCCCGACGGAGTTGAGGAAGACGCCCTCGCGTCCGAGCACCCAGTGCACCGCTGTATCGATGTCCCCTTGTTCGCAAAGCGGCTCGTACCAGGTGGCTGTCGTGTGCGGACGGGCACCCCATGGCCCGGCCGTAATCGCCTTGATTGTCTGCAGCGCGACACCCCGCTCCGCGCAGGCGGCGGCAAGCGCCTCGAAGTCGGCCGCGTACTGCACGTCGCGCATCGCGATTGCGTTATAGGGGGCGAGCACCGAGTCAAACCGGAACCGTTCCAGCGCTTGGGTGTGCATCCACGGCGCCGTGAGCCCGTGCCCTGTCACCCCGATGAAGCGTGTCAGCCCCTCGTCACGGGCCTCGATGAGGGCCTCGAGCGCACCACCGGGACCGAGTGCACTCTCCCACTGTCCGGGATGCACGAGGTTGTGGAGCTGGACGAGGTCGACACGATCTACCCCCATGCGCTCGAGCGAGCGAAGAAGCGATTCGCCGGCGGCGGCGGCGGTGCGCTCCCCGGTCTTGGTGGCGAGGAAGAAGCGGGCACGGTGTTCGCGCATCCACGAGCTCAGCTGGTCCTCGGAGTCGCCGTAGCTCGCCGCGGTATCGATGTGGTTGATGCCGCACTCAAGAAGGAGCTCGAGTACCTCGGCCGACTCACGCTCGGACGCGCCCGAGAGGGCGACCGCACCGAAGATCACGCGCGAGCTCTCGTGGCCAGTGCGCCCGAACGGCGCCCTCGAAATGGTGCGCACGCCCACACGCTACTCGACGTGCCGAGAGCATGACGGAGGCGACTAGTGCGCGGACCTTGTACGCAGCACGCGTCAGCTGGCCCCCCGCGCGAGCAACAAGATTTCCGTCTAGCGGGGCCTTGCTGAAGAAGCGGATGAGCGGGCTCGAACCCTCGACGTTCTGCATGGCAAACGCACGCAGGCGTTCGCGCCCGTTCGCTCCCGGCCGTCATCCGGCGGCACCCGGTAGCGCCTCGGTGGAACCCTCTCGCTTGCAGCTCGCTCGCAGTCCGACGGCCTCGGCGGCGTGTTCTGCCCGGCGTGCGGGCGGCAGGGTTCGGTGCCGGAAACGGGAAAAGGCCCGCCGGGGTGGCGGGACTCCGTCGAGGGTTGCGATCCGGGGTCTGGGGCTAGCTATAGCTAGCCGTCGAGCTGGCCGGCAAGCTCCGCAACCTGTGGCCTACTGGCGTGCCCGGCTTCTTGAAGGATCGCCGGGACCTCGGGGTCGGAGATGAAGTTCTGCCAGCCCTCCGCATCCCAGTCGAAGAGCACCCAGACCCGGCCCTCCTCATTGGGATCGCGAAAGATGTGTGAACCCTTGGACCCGTGCTGCTTTCGCTTCTCAAGACTCGTGGTTGAAAAGACACTCCACCAGCGGTCGAAATCCTCGACCTTCGACGTTGCTAGAAACAAGTCTCTCCTCCTCCGCTGGAAGTGTCGTCGCGCTCCTGCGACATAGCCCGCGCGACAGTACGGGTTCGCACGGGACTCGTCAATGCCGGGTGGCAACCACACTCGATGCAGCGGACACAATGCGGACACCCCGGTTCTGTCACCATTTCTGAAAACGAAAAATCCCCGACTGGCGGGTGCCGGCGTCGCCCTCGGATCGTTCGCGAGCTCCCCTGCGGGTCTTGGTTGCGCGACCCTGGCACTTTGGGCGGGCTCCACCGTGTCCTGCTCACCATTCCGTTCCAGACGAGGATCGCGTCCTCCCAGGCCCGACCGGAGCGTTCGCTACTCGTACGCCGCTTCACGACGTGGCCTGCTCTTCCGCGAGCGCTGGAGTGGCGTGCCCTACTTGAGCCGTCGCGCGGCCTGTCGCCCGCGCCACGATGTGCTCCGCGACGCGCTTGGCATCCCTGCCGGCTCCCAGGACGAGCATCGAGCTGAAGGAGTGCAGGAAGAGCATCCCGAGGAAGTAGAGGCCCGGAAGTGACGTGACGGCACCGCGATACTGGCTCGGGTAGCCATCCTCGTACTCCAAGGGTAGGTCGATCCAGGAGTAGTCCGGCCGGAAGCCGGTGCACCAGATCACGTTCGCAACCTCGACGACTCGCCCGTCCTCTAGCAGGGGCAGCCCGTCCCGCACTCCGACCACGCGGGCGAGGACCCGCTCGACCCCGGCGACCGCGAGATCAGCCGACCTGATCCGAAGCAGCGGCGCTCCGTGGGACCGGATCTCCGGACGCATTTTGCGGCCGATCGGCGTGTCCATCGACAGTACACGCGTCGCGAGGAACTTCATCAGCGGCGACCCCAGGCGCGCCCGTCGACTCTCTACGGAGAAGGGAAGCTGCCCCGTGTCCCTTCCAGACAAGAGCGTTCGGTGCTCGGCGGCGACTTCGAAGGCGATGTCTCCGCCGGAGTGGGAGGCGCCGACCACGAGGACGGCGCCCTCCTGCAATTGCGCGGGGCTTCGGTAGTCGCTCGAGTGGAGCTGGGTGATCTGCGGATCGAGCGCGGATGCGAAGTCGGGGACGACCGGCATCTGCATGACGCCCGTGGCCACGACGACGTTGTCCGCCTTGAAGCGCTGATCGCCCGCAGCGACGAAATACCGTTCCCCATCCGTCGACAGGCCGTCGACATGGACACCGGTTCGGACGGGAAGCTCGAACTGCGTCGCGTAGGCCTCGAGGTAGTCGGCCATCTCGTCGGTGCTGGGGAACGAATTTCGGCGCGCCGGGAACCGCATCCCTGGGAGCGCGTCGAATTTCGCCGGTGTGTACAACCGAAGCGAGGGCCAGCGCTGGCGCCACGGGTCGCCGATGCGCTCGTTCGAGTCGAGGACCACGAGCGGGCGGCGTCGCTTCTGCAGCTGGTACGCCGCCGCGAGCCCCGCCTGACCGCCGCCGACGATGACCGTCTCGAACTGTTCCGTCGCCATCTCCTCCTCCTCATTCGATGTCCTCACCGACGGTAAGAGCCGCGCGGCTGCGAAACATCGCGTGGATCCACCAAATCGCGCGAATGCTCGGGTGGTCCTTTCTGACCACGCGCCGGATCACGCGCACGGTCCGACCCGTGGGGTCTGGCCCACTCCTCCCGCTCAGACGAGATCGTTCTCGAAGGCGAACGCCGTCGCCGCGGTGCGGGACGACAGGCCGAGCTTCGCGAAGATGTTCTGGAGGTGGCGGGCAACGGTGTGCTCACTGATCACGAGCGCCGACGCGATCTCGCGATTGCTCCTTCCTGCGGCGACGAGGCGCAGCACCTCCAGCTCGCGCTGCGAGAGCCCGCGGGTCTCGCCCGACGGACGCGGCTGACCAAGGCGGGCAAGATCCGGCGTAGCTCGCAGCTGTTCGAAGATCCCTCGCGCCGCCCGCAGCTCCATGGTCCCGGTGTCCTCGTCCCCCAGATCACGACAAGCCCGTGCGATGAGCGCGCGTGTCCGTGCGGACTCGTACGGGGCCTCGAGCGCCTGCCAGACCTCTGCGGCACGGCGCAGCGTGACGAGGGCAGCACCGGCATCTCCCAGCGCCAACTCGACCGCTCCCCGCGCATGAGCAACCATGGCGCCGAGCATCGCGCTCTCGTAGCTCGTCGCGATCTGCTCGAGCTCGCGGCACGCACTGCGCGCCTCCTCGATCTCGCCAACGGCAAGCATGATCTCGACGTACGCGGGCAGCAGTCCCGCTCGCTTGAGGGGCGCCGTGGTCTCCGCGTTCGCCCGTCGGATCGCCGCGACCGCTGCGTCGCTCCGCCCCTGCGCAAGCCGCAGCTGGGCGAGACCCGGATGCGGCTCCCACCCGAACCGGCTCGCCTCGCGGTAGGCCTCCTCGGCCCCTGCGAACTCGCCCTGCAGGCGAAGCAGCTCTCCTTGCCGGTAATGAGCGAGACCGGCCGCCGGGTTCTTTGTCTCTACAAAACGCTGGCCGGCCAGACGAGCCGCTTCCAGCGCATCCGGCCACGAACCGTCCAGCTGCAGGATCTCGGCGCGATGCACGAGGCAGCGGCCCGTGAAGGCGATCATGTCCTGTTGCTGCTCCCACCAGCGCCCCAGAGCACGCGTCCACTCTCGCGCGCGACGCACCTCGTACACCTCCTGACAGGCGAGGATGACTCCGCAGTAGACGATCCCCGTCGCGATCGGGGAGAGTTGCCCGCCGGCCGCGCCGACCATGGCCTCGTCCAGCAGCGCCAGACCCTCTTTCACTCGGCCCGCCTTGATCAACAGCTCACCCTGAACCGAGGCCGCCAGGGCAAATGCTTCCGCGTCCCGGAATCGCTCGGCGATCGCAGCCGCCTCGCCCGCGACGGCGGCGCCCGCCTCGAACTCGCCGGCAGCCTCGTGCTGGAACGCGAGCGGCATGAGCATGTAGCCGTGCTCGACGGACTCGTCCTCCTCGCGTTCGAGCATCCGCTGCGCTCGGGCGAGCCACCCGCTGGCCGGCCCCATCTCGCCTCGCAGCGCGAGGTTCATGCCCACCCAGAACGCGGAGCGAACCGCGCGTAGGTTCTCTCCTGCGCGCAGATATGCGTGGTGGGCTCGCTCCTGGGCGCCCAGGTACTCGTCGTCGCGGCCGAGCATGAACGCGCAGGTCGCGAGCCGCTCGAGGTCATCGGCTTCGAGCGGAGCCGCCTCATCGGCGCGGGAGAACGCCGCATACCCCTCCATCCACGCCCTCTTCTCGACGGCCTCGCGGCCTTGTCGGAGCTCCTCGATCACCGCCTCTTCAGCGCGTCTTGTCACCACCGTCCTAGCAATTGTCCCGCGCCAGGACGTGCCTTGCGAGCTTCGCGACGATTAGGCCGAGGACAGGAGAAGCGGCGAGAAGATTGCCTCTTGCCCAGTCTTCACCAAAAAGAAGAAATCCGTCTGCGGGGTTTTGAAGCCGATGAAGGCACTCGAACCCTCGACCTTCTGCATGGCAAGGACTGTGCGGTTCGCGACAGGGGGCGACGGAAGCCGACAAACCTGCATGGTTACGTCGTTGCCCGTCCGGCTAACCGTCCTGAGGCGACAGCAGCCGAAGCGCCCCTTCCCGCCTGTGAGTAGGACACACCGGCCGCTAGCGCCGCGATGAGCAGCTCATCGACGTTACGGCGCCCATGGCCAGCTGGTTCCATCTGGTGTCAACGAGAACCCGCCGCGTTCACGCAGTGCTCGCGCTTCTCGGTGCCGGCGGCAACCACAGTGCCGGCGAGGCGACGACTCGCGTCTCTGTCGACGCCCGAGCGGCTGACGGCACGAGCCTGTCTGGATGAACGCAGCCGAAGAGACGCCGCCGTAGCGCCAGGAGATAGCTATCGCCAGGGATCCTCGTCCCTACTCGTTGGCTCCGACTCACATCCACGCGGCAACTCATCCTCGGCACCGCGATCTGGCCCCAGCGCAGATCTCATACAGAATGGATGACGCCCGCCCGTGCCTCGACGAGTTGAATGGGCGGCGCCGCGATGGACGACGACAGTCACCACTTCGCCCGTCTCGCCGTCCAAGACGATGCGCTCGTCTGCACAACCCGTGGCGTAGTGAAGTCGACGGACGGAGGCTGGCGATGAGCGACGAAGCCCGTACGGCCAAGAGTTGGAAGCTGCCGAGTCTGCGCAAGATCATCGGCATCGCGCTGGGCGCACTCGCTCTTATCTGGGTCGTGCCGGAGATCGTCGCGGCGCTCGGCTCGATCGACATCCAAGGCGTCGAGCGCCCGTACGTCCTCACGTTCCTGTTCGTCTGGTGGGACGCCGTCGTTCCAGTCTTCCCGAGCGAGTCGCTCCTGAACACCGGCGCGACGCTGATCGCGTCCGGAGAGCTGAACCTGGAGCTCTGGCTCCTGATACTCGTGGGCGCACTCGGCGCGATCATCGGCGACAGCACCCTGTACTGGCTCGCGAGGACGGTCGGTCGGAAGTACCTGGCGGTCAAGCTGGAAAAAGCAAAGCAAGACCCCAAGGTCGGCACGGCGTTCCAGGTGCTCGGCACGAGCGCCCCCCTGGTGATCGTCGCCGGCCGATTCGTGCCCGGTATGCGGTTCGTGATCGGGGTGACGATGGGCCTGGAGCGCTATCCGTACAGCCGGTTTCTCTCCTTCTCGATGCTCGGCGGCTTCCTCTGGGCGGCATTCAACTGCGGGTTCTCCTACCTCATCGGCTCAACCAAGCTCGGCGAGTACTCACTGCTCTCGCTTCTCACATCGGCGGCTGTCACAGGGGGCATCCTCGCCGCCCTCTACAAGTCCCTGAAACGCAGCTACGAGCAGCAGCAGGCCCAGACAGCAAGCTCCCAGCCGGAGCCCGTCGAGCTGGCCGATCGCCCTGCCTGAGCAGCCGAGCGACAGCCGACGCCCTTACTCGCCAGGCGATCTCACGCTCGCACGGCTTGTGCGTACCACTCGGGCCTCACGCACGCGCTCGACGCACGACGCAAGCTCGACACGACGCAAGCCCGACGCGGCCACTCCGCAAGCGACTGACCCGGCTGGTGCGACGGGACGCTCGAGACGACGGCCGGATCGTCTCGAGCGAGCCGCGCAAGAGACCGAAAGTCGCCCCAACGTGGGCGCTCACCGAGTGCGTTCAGCGCACACGAATCGGGTGAATCGCCGAAGGCTCGTCACGGATCGAGCTCCTCCAGATCTTCCTCGACGTCGTAGCCGAGCGCGAGTGCGAGCTTCGGTGCGCACGAGACGACACGGGCGGTGCCGGTTACCGGCGTCACCGCCTCGAGAGTGGCGACGATCTCGTTGCTCGTCGCCCCGGCCGCGAGAGCGACCGAGACGGCGTGCTGGAAGGATGAAGGCGCGGCGTCGACCGCGATCGTGGCGGCAACTCGCACGAGCGCCACGGTCTTGTGGTCGATGACTGAGGTCGGGGCCGCCTTGTCCTCGGAGACGATCACCTCCACGAGCCTCTCGTCGTGGACTGCGAGGCGACGTAGGTGCTCTTTGTAGTCATCCATCGAGGTCGGTCACATCCGACCTGAAGGCACCTACATCCGCGTCACCCTCATTGGGTGAGATTCGCCGGCGGCGGGTAGATCGAGCTGTCCAGAAGTCCCACCTCGACGGCACGCTCGATCGCCTCGCTGCGCGAGGAAGCGCTGAGCTTGCGGTAGATCGAGACCGCCTCGGTCTTGACGGTGTTGCGCGAGATGAAGAGCCGCGATGCGATCTCCGGAACCGTGAGATGGGTCGCCAGGTACGGAAGAAGCCGAAGCTCCGCACCCGTCAGGCTCATCGCCCATGCCCCGGCCGGCCCGTCCGTCGCCGCGAGACGCTCCCGCAGCTCTCGCGCGTCCTCGGCGAACACGCCCATGTCGGGACGTAGCGCCAGCACCCGCTCGGTCTCGCGGAACGTCGCCCGGGCGGCGGCTGCGTCGCCGAGTGCGAGATGGACGCGGGTGAGCTCGATGCCGACGCAGACGGTTGCCCACGGAATGGCATGGTCGAGCATGGGCCGCAGGCGGTGGGCACGTGCCACCGCCGCGCTGACATCCTGCGACCTCGCCTCGTGTAGCGCGACACGTGCTGCAGCGGCGTGAACGAGCGCACTCGTCGAATAGTCGCCGAGGCCCGACTCGTCGACGAGCGCCTCTGCAGCCCGTGCGAGTCGCCCCGCCTCGCCCCACGCTCCTTCCTTGGCCGCGAGGAGGGCGAGCTGCGCCTGCGCCAGGTAGACCTCTTCGACGCTACCTGTCGCCAACCCCCGCTCGACGGCTGCAGAAAGCGCCGCCGAAGCGCGATCGGACGCGCCGAGCAAGGCGTGCGCAACGCCGCGGCCGAGGAGCGCGGTGGGAACCCAAAAACTGTCCGGCGGCAGCTGTTCCAGTGCCAGATCGGCGTCGGCAAGCGCCTGCTCGAGACCGTTCGGCATCATGTGCGCGCGCAGCGTGGCGACCCACGGCTCGATGGTGGCGCTGCCGTCCGAGAGCGGGATCTTCGAGTCTGCACCGTCGGCGCGGGCGAGCCAGCGCTCAGCCTCTTCGGCTCGCCCCGTCAGTGCGCGCCACCAGGCGCCATAGACGGCGAGCGCAGGGTAATCGGCAAGCTCGTCGTCGCCGAACCACCGCAGCCACTCCTCCAGGGTCTCCAGGCGGCCGTCGTAGTAGAACAGCGCACTGAGGGAGTCGACCAAGCCGGCGACGGTGTGCACCTCGCCCGCTGCTTGCCCGTACCCGATCGCCTCCTCCGTCAGGCCGTTGCCGACGCACCAGGCCATCGCACGGCTGTTCAGTACCGCCACCATGTCCGGCTCGCTCCGCTCGAGCTCGTTCCGCAGCAGCTGGCCGAACAGGTGGTGGTAGCGATACCACTCGCCCCGCCGGTCGAGTGGCACCAGAAAGCGATTCGCATGTTCGAGTGTCTCGAGCACCTTGGCGGAGCCCGTCGTCTGGAGCACCGCGTCGCAGAGAGCGCCGGACATGCGGTCGAGGGTCGACGTGTATGTGAGGAACCGTGCCTCGGCCGCCGGCAGCCGCGACAACAGCTCGGAACGGAAGTACTCGGATACGAACCGATCGTCGCCGGCGAAGCCCTCGATGCCCGCCTCTCCCATTCCCCCGGCCCGCATCGACAGCGCCGCGAGGTATAGGCCGGCAGGCCAGCCTTCCGTGCGTGCAGTCAGCTCAGACAGCTCATCCGGCGCCAGTTCGGCTCCGGCAGCTTCCAGCAGCTGCTCGGCCTCCTGTTCCGTCAGCCGAAGCTCCGCAACGCCGACCTCGTGCACCAGCCCCTGCATCCGCCAGCGCGCGAGCGGCATTGCCGGCTCTTCCCTGCTTGCGACGGCGATCTGCGTCCCCGCCGGAACGTAGCGGACGAGCTCCGCGAGCGCGTCCAAACAGGCGGGATTGGCGACCGCGTGCAAATCGTCGAGCGCAAGCACCAACGGGCGCTCCCGAGCCGCCAGCGCGCTTCCGAGACCCGGGACACGCATCGCCCACGTTGACCCGCCCGGGCCGGCCAGCGCATCCAACGCCTCGCTCGGGACCGGCTCGATCCGGTGCATTGCGGCAGCGACGTGGCGCAAGAACACCAGCGCGTCGTCGTCCCGCCGGTCGAGGGCAACCCATGCGAACGGACGCGGATCCGTCTCCGCCCATCGCACCAGCAGGGTCGTCTTGCCGTACCCGGGGGGCGCGACGATCGTCGCGAACGGCACGCGAGCCGCGGACAGCTGTGCCACGACATCCGACTTTGCGACCGTCCCCGGCCGGATCGGCGGTGCGGCGAGCTTTGCCTCAACGAGGTCGAAGGGAACTTCCGCCACCGCCACTCGAGAGATCCTAGGTGAGAGACCAGAGGCTAGGTGAGGACGATGGCGATGCCTCTTCTGCGAATCGACGCGAGCGTGTCCGATTTCACTCCATCTGTATGAGGAGAGTCGCAAGGCATCCGCCATACCATCCCTGGCAGCAGCCCCTGTCCCGACAGCGAACGGAAAGAGAGGTTGGATGATGGCCGAATCGACCAGCGAGACGCCAGTCCTCGACCTGCTCGCAAGCATGACTGCGGACTCGTTCGAGGCCTCGAGCCTCGACACGCAGACGCTTGCGCTCGTCCGCATCGCCGCGCTCGTCGCGGTGGACGCCCCGGCGGCCTCCTACCTACTGAACCTCGCAGCGGCGAACGAGATCGGCCTCGACGCCGAGAGCGTTCGCGGCGTGCTTGCTGCAGTCGCGCCGATCGTCGGCACGGCCCGAGTTGCCTCCGCAACGGGCAAGATCGCGAGCGCCCTCGAGGTCGCGATCGAGATCGTCGAGCAGGACGAGCAGGACGACTAGTCACTAGTTCGATCGCGGGCAAGTCCGCCCCTCTCCGGGAGGGCGGCCTTGCCCGCGCGTGCATGAAGCGGAATCACACCAACCGGGGGAGGCACAGACTTGCTCTCTGGCCCGCCGCGTCGCGGCCCGAAAGGGTCGGCCCTGACCGGCGCGGAGGAGCGCGCTAGCCGCCGATGTCACCTCCGTACGCGGTCTCGTTCGGTCGGTTCTCGATGTCGCTCATGAGCATGGGGGCGGCGCGGGGCAGTGCCGTTCGCCTCACCCCTCCGATCGCGTCCTGCCTTCGCATCTCTCCCGTTGCAGTGGCTCAGGGACCGCGGACGACGGTCACCTGCTCGCCCAGCGGCCACTCCAGGACGAAGTCCTCACGCCCTTCCACATGCAGCGAGACCCGGACGGTCGTGTCGGTCCGCTCGATCGGCCGCGTGACCTTCGCCTCGACCTGACCGACCTCGTCGCCGAGATCGATCAGGACGACGTCGCCCAGCTCCAGCCGCTGGACGTCATACGCCATCGCCATAAGATGAGTGTAGGGCGTCGCGAGATCCTGCACCCGCGGGCGAGGTAGGGAAATGGCATGGGAGCTCGCTCCTTCACTCTGAACAGGACGTGACGTCCTGCATCGAGGGCTGGGCGACCCAACCGGTCGCGCCGGCGCCCGCGTCCAGAGCCTCTGTTTACGCGGTGCGCGTGGACTCGTCGGCCGGTCGGTCCTCGCGCCTCAGTGCGAGCTCGTCGTAGAGCGAGCTGTTGAGGACGGGTGCGGCGACGACGAGAAGCCCGATCATGTACACGAAGAAGAGCAGCGTGGTCGTGGCGCCGAGACTGCCGTAGAGCGACGTCGACTTCTCGAGCTTCGGCACCAGGAGGTGGCCGACGGCCTCGTGAAGCGCCTGGAATCCGACCGCGACGACGATCGCTCCCGGCACCAGCGCCTTCCACGGGGCGTCCCGGTGCGGTAGCTGAAGCGAGGCCCAGAGCCAAAGCGCGGCGAGTGGAGCAAACGTCAGCACGGGCGCGAAGATGCCCGGCCAGTCCTCGCGAACCCACCAGGTGAGGGCAACGGCCGCGATGAACGCGCACATGACACCCGTGAAAGCAAGCGAGGCCATGAGCGGCCTGGGTCGCGGGGGAGGCTCGTCCCAGACGAGCGAATGGATGAGCAGGATCGCCTTCGCGCCCGTGAACCCCGCCCAGAGGAGGAGCGGCACCCCGACTACGAAGAGCCACCACGACTCGGAGTTCGCGGAACGGGCGGCGTCACCCACCGCATTCGTGATCGCGCCCGGTAGGCCACCGTTCGCAACGGCGTCCTCTGTGCTGTCCGCATCGCTGAGACCGAGCGCGCCTCCGAGAACCAACCGAGTGGCAGCAACCACAGGAAGATGCGATAGGCGAAGCCCCCGGCGAGAACGCTCGAAGCGACGCGTCGGTTGCGCTCGACCGCGCGGATGGGCACCGCGACCGCGATATGCCGTTCGCCGTCGGCGTCCGGGCTCGCGACGGCGTTTCCCGACCTTTCGACGGCGCGATCGTCGCGCCGGGTACCGCCGATGTCACCTCCGTACGCGGTCTCGTTCGGTCGGTTCTCGATGTCGCTCATGCCGTTCCTTCGATCCTTCGATCGTCTGGGCTCCCGATCGCGAGTGATCGTGCGCGATCGTCGCGTCTCGCCGATCGCGCTCGCTCGCGATCTGCTGGGGACTATGCGGACGACGACGACGGCGTCCCTCATACGGATCGCATGATTTGGCGGGCTACGGACCGCCTGAGTCGAGGACGCGGATCATCGCCACGACCCGCCCAGAGCTCCTTTTCACACCATCCGTATGAGGCGAGCCGGCGGGCTCACGCCCATAGTCCGTCGAAACGACACGGAGGTGACGCATGACTGTTTCCAGCGAGACGCTGCGCTCGATCGCGGCGCCCGACCAGCTCGAGACCCGCCTCGGAACGCTCGAGTTCGTCGACGGCGTACCTCGCCGCGAGACCGCCGAGCTCGTGTACGACCACCTCGACTTCCTTCATGGCGTCAACGCGTATCTCGACGGCTTTCGTGGGGCATCGACGTACGCGATCCGGAAGGGATTCCACGACGCGGGCGCCGAAGACAACCAGGTCCTCATCTTCTCGGAGCTGCTGGGCTCGGAGTCGGTGTTCCTGACCGCGAACGCCGACACGGTCTACTACATGGCCATCATCGATCTCACGTCGGGGCCGATGGTCGTCGAGACGCCGCCGCAGGCACTCGGGACTTTCGACGACATGTGGTGGGGCTGGATCATCGACTTCGGCCTACCGGGCCCGGATCGCGGCGAGGGCGGCCGCTTCCTGCTCGTCCCGCCCGGCTACGACGGCCCGCTGCCGGACAGCGGCTACCACGTCGGACACTCGCGCACGTCGAGGGCGCTCATGGCCGGCCGGTCGTTCCTGACCGACAACGACCCAGCCCCCACGGTCGAGACGATTCGGAGCACGCTGAAGCTCTACCCCTTCGCGCCCGGTGCCTCCGGCACGAGCATCGCGACGCTGCTCGAGGGTGGCGACGTGCACCCCGCGCCGCTGACGTCAGTTCCCGAGACGGTGTTCGTGGAGGGAAGCGGGCAGGCGTTCAACACGGTGCCGCCGAGCGACTTCGGCTTCTTCGAGCTGATGAACGAGGTGGTGCAGGACGCAGCCCGCCGGCAGCACGAGCGCCGAGCTGATGGGTCAGCTGGCCGCGATCGGGATCGTCAAGGGCCAGCCGTTCGAGCCGGACGAGCGTATGCGACAGATCCTCGACGAGGCGGCCGCCGTCGGCAATGCCACCTCGCGGGCACTGGTCTTCGACCCGCGAGCATCGGAAGAGTGGGCGTACTACGACGGCTCGGCCTGGTTCAACATGCTGTGGGCTGGCGGCTACACGTTCGAGACGCCGCCGCCGCTCGTCACCAAGGAGGGGATCAAGCCGTTCCCCGCGACCGGCGTCCGGAAGCAACACTCGCGGACCGCCTTCCTTTACGCCGCCACCGTGACCACACCGGCGATGTGCATGCGTCTCACCGGCATCGGATCGCAGTACCTCATCGCAGCCGAAGACGCCGATGGAGACCACTTCGACGGCGGACAGACCTACCGTGTGACATTCCCACCGGACGTTCCGGCCGCCCGCTTCTGGTCGCTGACCGCCTACGACAACGAGACGCGCTCGATGCTCCAGACGCCGCAGCGGTTCCCGCGTGCCGGCAGCCAGTCGTATCCGACACCGGCCGCGACCGCGAACGCCGACGGCTCGACGACCATCACGCTCGGCCCCGACAAGCCGGACGGCACTCCGGAGGGCAACTGGATTCAGACGACAGAGGGCAAGGGCTGGTTCGTGCTCCTGCGCCTCTACAGCCCGCTTGAGCCGTTCTTCGACAAGAGCTGGCGCCCGAGCGAGATCGAGCTCGTGAGCTAAGAAACGACAGCAACCCTGGATCGCTCTCATCGCGGAATTGAGGTCGTCCGGCGTAACGTCCTGGGGGCCGCACCCCGACTAGAACGCACCGTGTCCGCGACGCCCCAGCAAGGAGGTCGGCAGTAATGAACGTTGCCAAGATCGAGCACCCGAGCATCGACGAGCGTCGGGCGCAGGGGAAGAAAGCACGGGAAGTGACCGCTACATCGGCCCCCGCCGGCTGGAAACCGGATGAGAATCGCCCCGACCCGGTTGCGCTGCTCGAGGAGCAGAACGCGACCCGTGAGCCCGACCTGGTGCCGGTGCGCCACGGCCGGATGCTGGTCTCGCCATTCACCTTCTACCGAGGCGCGGCCAAGATCATGGCCGCCGACCTTGAGCACACACCCAGAGCGGACTTGAAGGTCCAGCTCTGCGGCGACGCCCATCTGTCGAACTTCGGCGTGTTCGCGTCCCCCGAACGGCAGCTGCTGTTCGACCTCAACGATTTCGACGAGACGCTGCCCGGCCCGTTCGAGTACGACCTGAAGCGGATGTCTGCGAGCTTCACGATCGCGGCGCGCAACAACGGCTTCAGCAAGACTGACGCTCACGATGCCACACTCGCCTCGGTGAGCGCCTACCGGGCGGCGATGGCCGAGTTCGCCGAGATGACCACGATGGAGGTCTGGTACGCCCATCTGTCCGAGGCGACGCTGGTGGCGGCGATCGACAGCTTCGTGGCTGCGAGCAAGGGCACGTCCGAGAAGAAGACGAAGAAGAAGGCGGCCAAGAAGGAGAAGAAGGAGGATCGGGACGAGGCGAAGACGGCGAGGAAGGCCGCCCAGAAGGCCCGCACGCGCGACAGCCTGCAGGCGCTCTCGAAGCTCGGCGAGCTCGTCGACGGCCGATACCGGATCGTCAGCCAGCCGCCCATCGTCATCCCAATGCGCGACCTGGGGGCGATGTACGGCATTTCCGCGGAACAGTTCGAGCATGCGATCCGCGAGCAGTTCCGCGCATACCGGGCGACGCTGCAGGACGACCGCCGGCATCTGCTCGAGAAGTTCCAGATCATCGATATGGCGCGCAAGGTCGTCGGCGTGGGCAGTGTCGGCACGCGCGCGTTCATCGTCCTGCTCCAGGGACGCGACCAGAACGATCCACTCTTCCTCCAGGTCAAGGAGGCAACAGCCTCGGTGCTCGAGGATCACCTACCGAAGAGCCGCTACAAGCAGCCCGGCGAGCGCGTCGTGAAAGGACAGCGGATGATGCAGGCCGCCAGCGACATCTACCTGGGCTGGACCAAAGGCGAGCAGGAGAACCGCTACCTCTACTGGCGCCAGCTCCGTGACATGAAAGTCTCCGCCGACGTCGAGTCAATGACACCAGCCGCGCTCGCCTTCTATGCGCGCCAATGCGCATGGACGCTCGCGCGCGCACACGCACGCTCCGGCGACCCGATCGCGATCAGCGCATACCTGGGCAAGGACGACGCGTTCGACAAGGCGATCGTCGACTTCTCCGAACGCTACGCCGACCAGAACGAGCACGACTACCAGGCCTTCGCCGACGCGATCCGAACCGGACGGCTGGAAGCGATCGAAGGCGTCTGACGGAGCGGCTCATCGGATTCCCAACCCGCGAACCGAACCCAAGGACGCGTCGGGAGGTCGGCGTGAACCAGCCCATCGCACGAGAAGCCTCGGCAGTCGTAGCGCAACCGAACCGAACGCCGCCAATTCCGGGACAGCCGGCGGTTCTCGGAAGCCCAGAAATCGCGCAACCGTCCCCTCCACTGCCCCTAGCGTGCATCACGGTGCGAGCAATCGAAGGTCGCCGGCAGCGGATCGAGAGACGCGACGCCCATCTCGCGACCTCGAACATCCCCGTGCGCCGAGCCGGCGACAGCGGCAACAAGACTTACATCGCCGATGTCCTCATCCGCCGGCCCGCCCCGTCGCTTCCACGCACGCGCGGCGACGAGAAGGCGCCGACGCTCGAGCCGGCGCTCGGTGAGCCGGTCTTCGAGCATGTGCTCGAGGTGATCCGCAGGCAGGGCTTGCACATCGAGCAGAACGAACACACTTACGCGCCGATGGGCGAGGAAGACCGCCGCAACGTGATCCTGTCGGCGCTCCAGACACACTGCGACGGGTTCACTGCTGAGACCGACAACCAGGCGGCCACACTGACATCCTCGTCCGCCACGAGGGCCGCAACGTCTTCATCTGCGAGTGCAAGTTCTGGAACGGCGAGGCGACCTTCACCGACACTATCGACCAGCTCTTCGGTTACGCGGGCTGGCGCGACACCAAGCTGGCGATCGTGATGTTCGTCCGCGCCAAGGGGCTGACCGCATTGCTCAAGAAGGGCAGGGCCGCCCTCGGCGTGCACCCGCAATTCGTTGGCTGGAAGCAGGCAACCTCGGAGACCGAGCTGCGGGCGACGATGCACTGGCCCGGCGACCAGGAGCGGCTGGCCGACCTCAACGCCTTCTTCGTCCACACACCAGAGGCGGCGAACTAGCCGCCTCCTTCCAGCTCATCCTTTGGGGTGTGGCCGGCGGAGGCGGCGCAGACCAGGATGAAGTCCAGGCCAAGATGGTGCGCCTCGTCCGCAAGCACCGAGAGGTCGACAGCGAACATCGCCGGCCAGAGCCAACCCCCGCTCACGCGCGGGCGCACAGCCATCGTCAGGGGCTGCCGCGCACCCACGACCGGTCTCGATCGCATCGCCTTGTGCCCCAGGTCGGCGGTGGGATCGAACATGCACGGGCAGCGGCGGTCGATCACCGAGATGCCATGCTGCCGGCCGTAGTCGGCGGCCGCCTTGGAGACGCTGCCGGCGCCGGGGCGAGCGGATCGCGCACGAACGAGCTTGCACTGTCACGGCCCCCTCGGCAGCCGCCGCTCGACCAGCTTCTTCGCCTCGGCGGCCCAGAGGACGACGCTCGCGAGCCCGAGGCAGATCAGCCACTCGTCGAGCCCGAGCGGCGCGGTGTCGAAGGCGTCGTTCAGGAACGGCAGCTGCACGACCGCGACCTGGAGCAGCGCCGAGAGCGCGATCGCGCCCCACAGCCACCGGTTCGTGAACAGCCGGCGGAAGGCGCTCGTACGATCGGAGCGGGCGTTGAAGCAGTTGAAGAGCTGGGCGAGGACGAGGGTCGTGAACGCCATCGTGCGCGCCTCGACGACGCTTCCGGAGCCGCCGACGATCCCGCCCGGGAGGCGCAGGTCGAGCGCGAGCAGCGTGACGACCGCCATCACGGCGCCGACCCAGAGGATCCCGACCCACATCTCGGCGTCGATCACCCGGTCGGTCAGCCGGCGCGGCGGCCTGCGCATGACGTCGTCGGGAGGCGCGTCCATGCCGAGCGCGAGCGCCGGCGCACCGTCGGTCAGGAGGTTGATCCAGAGGATCTGGGTCGCGAGCAGCGGCACCGCGATCGCCTCGCCGGTGTCCTCGAGCCCGAGCGCGCCCGCGAGCACGACGCCGAAGAACATCGTCAGCACCTCGCCCATGTTCGACGAGAGCAGGAAGCGCAGGAACTTGCGGATGTTCGCGAAGATGCCGCGGCCCTCGCGGATCGCGCTCACGATCGTGGCGAAGTTGTCGTCCGCGAGGATCATGTCCGCCGCCTCCGTCGCGACGTCGGTGCCCGCGATCCCCATCGCGACGCCGATGTCCGCCGCCTTGAGCGCGGGAGCGTCGTTCACGCCGTCACCCGTCATCGCGACGATCCGCCCGTCCGCGTGGAGCGCGTCGACGATCCGCAGCTTGTGCTCCGGCGAGACGCGGGCGTAGACCGAGGCGTCCCGCACCAGCGCGACCCGGGCCTCGTCGTCGATCGCCTCGAGCTCGCCGCCGGCGACGACGCGCGAGCCGGCCGGCGCGATGTCGAGGTCGGCCGCGATCCGCGCCGCGGTGCGCGGATGGTCGCCGGTGATCATCAGCACGCGCACGCCGGCCGCGTGCGCGTCGGCGATCGCGGCTCTCGCCTCCGGCCGCGGCGGATCGATGATCCCGACCAGGCCGAGGTAGACGAGCTCCTGCTCCACCGACTCGTCCGCCGGCGGCCGCGCGTCGGCCGGGAGCGGCCGGTACGCGACCGCGAGCGTCCGCAGCGCCAGGTCGCCGAGTCGCTCGACCGTCGCGAGGATCTCGCGTCGGCGCTCGTCGGTGAGTGGGCGCGTCCGGCCTGCGACCCGTTCCTCCGTGCAGCGCGCGAGCAGGACGTCGGGCGCGCCCTTGGTGAAGACCGCGATCCGCGGCTCGCCCTCGAGCGCGGCGTGCACCGTGCTCATCAGCTTCCGCTCGGAGGTGAACGGGATCTCGCCGACGCGCTGAAAGCGCGCGCGGCGCGACTCGGCCAGCCCCTCGACCTTCGCCTCGGCCACGAGGAAGGCCGCTTCGGTCGGGTCGCCCTGGATCGTCCACTCGCCGTCCTCCTCCTCGCGCAGCACGGCGTCGTTCGCCAGGCTCCCGCCGGCGAGCACCGCGCTCACCTCGGCGAGCAGGACCGGGTCCTCGAGCGGCTGCCCGTCGACGCGCAGCTCGCCCTCGGGCCGGTAGCCGCTGCCGGTGACGTCGACCTCGCCCGAGCCGGTCACGACCTTCTGGATCGTCATCTCGTTCTTCGTCAGCGTCCCGGTCTTGTCCGAGCAGATCACCGACGCGGAGCCGAGCGTCTCGACCGACGACAGCCGCTTCACGATCGCTCGCTGCCGCGCCATCCGCTGCACGCCGAGGGCGAGCACCACCGAGAGCACCGCCGGCAGCCCCTCCGGGACGGCGGCGACGGCGAGCGAGACCCCGACGAGCAGCACCGAGACGACGTCGGAGGCGGTGCCGATGTCGGCGGTGAGCAGGATCGCCGTCACGACGACGACCGCGATCGCGATCACCGCGATGCCGAGCATGCGCCCGATGCGGTCGACCTCGCGTTGGAGCGGCGTGCGCTGCTCGCGCGTGCGGCCGAGGAGGCGCGCGACAGTTCCCATCTCCGTCGACATCCCGGTCGCGGTCACGACCGCACGCCCGCGACCGCGCGCGACGGCGGTGCCGCTGAAGACCATGTTCACGCGGTCGCCGAGCTCGACCGCACCGTCGAGCGGCGCGACGTCCTTCAGCACGGGCTCGCTCTCCCCCGTCAGCGACGCCTCGGCGACGGTCAGCGAGGTGGCCTCGAGCAGACGGCCGTCCGCGGCGACCGCGTCACCCTCCGCGAGCAGCAGGACGTCGCCGGGCACGACCTCGGCCGCGGGGATCCGCTCCTCGCGCCCGTCGCGGAGCACGCCGGCCGTCGCCGCGGCCATTCGCTGCAACGCGGCCACCGCCTGCTCGGCACGCGCCTCCTGCACGTAGCCGAGCACGGCATTGGCGAGGACGATCGCGGCGATCACGATCGCGTCGTACGGCGCAGCCTCGCCGCCCTCCAGCGCCCACGCGACCAGCGAGACGACGACGGCCGCGAGCAGCAGGTAGATCAGCGGGTTGGCGAACTGCCGGAGGAGCTTCCGCCAGGCCGGCACACGCTTCGCCGCCTCGAGCCGGTTCGGGCCGAACCGCTCCAGCCGCGCCTGGGCCTCCGCCGGGCGAAGGCCGCGGCGCAGGTCGGTCGCGAGCGCGGCGGCGACCTCGTGCCCGTGGCGCCGCCACGCCTCCGCCGGCGGGCCTGGAGAGGTCGCGCTCGTCCGGGCCTCGATGTCAGGAATCAGGCTCACGACTCCCGCAGCGTCGCATGGTGCGCCGGGCAGGCGATCCCGAGCCGGTCCGGACTCGAGCCCGCGTGTTTCCCGTCTCGCCCGCAGTCGAAGGCGGCGGCGCGCTGATGTTGACGCGGGCGTCGCGGGATTGCCGTCGCGGTTCCGGCTCAAGTGGCTCGTGCGTGCGTAGGCTCGGTGGCGGCGGCCCGTCGTCGGGGGCCGCCGCCATCCTCGGGCGCATTGCAGTTCGCGAAGCCAGCCCGCCCTGATCGCTTCGTCGTGCTGGTCGGTGACCTCCTCTCGCTCTACCTCGGCAGAACTGCTCCGGCACTCTTACCGGGTTCCACCCGAATCGCCTCTTCGCCATTCGTGCTCCAGAAGCGCGTAGATCAGCTCGCTCTGCCATTCGCCTTTCACGAACGCGTTTTCGACGAAGTGTGCTTCCTGTCTCATCCCGAGTCGCTCGAGCACGCGCGCCGAGGCCGCGTTTCTCGGCTCGAGCCGACCGATGACTCGGTGCAAGCCGAAGTGGTCGAAAGCCAGGAGACGTGCCGTCTCGGTTGCGTAGCCTTGGCCGTGGTGGTCGGGGTGGAAGACGAAGCCGATCTCACCCTGCCGGTGCTCGGCGCTGAGCAAGAACAGGCTGCCTTCCCCGATCACCTCCGAAGATGCCTTCAAGACGACGGCGAGGCTGAGGCTGTCGCCGTCGTTGATGAGCGTGGAACCCTCGATCTTCTTCTCGAGCGCGGCCCGCACCTCGTCCGCAGCGCGTGGCTTCCAGTAGAGCCAGCGCGCGACATCGGGGCGCGACTGAATGGCGAACAGCGACTCGAAGTCGTCCCCAGTGAAGGGACGCAGCAGAAGCCTTGCACTCTCGTGTGGCAGCATCCTCGCCGCTCTTTGCAAACTCACCGACGAGCCTGCGTCGCCGGCGGAGGGAGGGGTGAGCGGCCGGAGTCGGCGCGATCCACGACCCGATCGACGTGCCCGAGCAACGCACCTCGAATCGAACTGACAGCCGCCGGGACCAGGACGTCAGGAGTGATCGACGTTGCGCGCCTCCCCCGGCTCGCGGCGCGGCCACCAGGCCGGCACCCCACGCCGATAGGCCTCGTACTGCTCGCCGAACCGACGGCGCAGAGTCGGCTCCTCGTACCAGTACACGAACGCGGCGACAGTGAGGGCGAAGGCCGCCGCGTACGGCAGCAGGATCGGTTGGCCCAGTATCAGCGCCTGCCCCACGATGGCCGCCGCGACGGCCAGGTACATCGGATTCCGAACGTGGCGGTAGAGCCCGCCGACGACCAGGCGCTCGGTCGGAGCGACCGGCGCGGGCGTGCCCAGGCCCGCCTGCTTGAACGGCCTGACGGCGGGGTGCCCGTCGGGCTCCAGCAGCAGCTCGGTTCCAGCTTGTTCGTCCGGAGAGGCGACCGTCAGCCAACGAGCCTCGCGCAGGGGTATCCGCGATCCGCCCTCCCTGCCCCTACGTGTCGACTGCGATGACGAACTCGCGCTCGCCGCCGCGCCAGGTCACGTGGAGCGACTTCCCGACGGTCTTCAGGAGCGAGACGACGGGTGGGTTGTCGCCGCACACCGTCGCCAGCAGCTCCTTGATCCCCGCCGCGCGGGCGTCGGCCGCGAGCTCGCGCGCGAGGATTGAGCCGACCCTTCGATCCTGGTGGGCGTCTGCGACCGCGAAGGCGATTTCGGCCGCCGCCCCGTCTCGTACGAGACGGGCTATTCCGGCCGGCAGCGGGTCGCCGTCGACATAGCCGACGAGAACGTGGTGCTCCGCGTCGACACGCGCGAGAGCGGCCAGCTCGCCAACCGACAGCCGCGGCTTCGCGCCGCAGAATCGCTTCTCGCGCGAGGCCGGGCCAAGGCGATCGAAGAGCGCGGCCACTGTCGCCAGGTCGCCGTTTCGCAGGGGTCGGATCGTAAGCCCGTCGACGTAGCGCGTCTGCATGCCCACATGGTCGCCGCCTCGCCCGGCCTGCGCTTCACCGCCGCGGGCCATCTTCTTGACATGGCCCGATCCGGCCATCAGACTCGCGGGTCATGGAGCAGGACATCCGCTTCTGCGAGGTCGACGGCCGGCGGATCGCATACGCGACGGTTGGGGAAGGCCCGCTGCTCCTCTTCAGTGGACACTGGGTGACCCACCTCGAGGAGGAGTGGGAGGATCCCCGCGCGCGGAGCTTCTACGAGGAGCTCGCCGTGACGCACCGCGTCGTGCGCTACGACCGGCTCGGCGCCGGGCTCTCCGATCGAAAGCTGCCCGGGCCGCCTACACCCGAGGCCGAGACGCGTCAGCTGGAGGCCGTGCTCGAGGCCTGCGGCGATGAGCCTGCGACGCTCTTCGCCTGTTCGTGCGCGGGGCTCGCGACCGCGCGCTTCGCGAGTGCGTCTCCCGAGCGTGTTCGCAAGGTCGTCTTCTTCGGCGCCTACGCTTCACGCGACGACATCCCTGACGCAACCCGCCGGTCTGTCGTCGATTTCGTGCGCGTGAACTGGCAGCTCGCGGCTCAGATGCTTTCCGGCCTGTTCGCCCCCCACGCCAGCGGCGACGACATCACGGCGTTCAGCCGCTATCAGCGGCACTCGGCCGAGGCAGACGTCGCCGCAGCGTTCCTCGAGCTCGACCTGACCTCCGACGCGCGTGAGTTCCTGCCCTCCGTAACCATGCCGGCGCTCGTCTTGCACCGGCGCGGCGACCGTACGGTTCCGATCAGCCGCGGTCGTGAGCTCGCCTCGCTCTTGCCAAACGCGCGCTTCGTCACGCTTGGCGGCGACTCCCACCTGCCCTGGCTGGACGACCAGCGCGACCTCCACCGAGCGCTCGCCGGATTCCTCAGCGACGCCGTCCCGGTGGAATCGAACGGCGGCTCGCCTCTCACTCGCCGCGAGACCGAGGTGCTGCGCCTCGTCGCTTCCGGCCTCTCGAACCGGGAGATCGCCTCGTCACTCGTGCTCAGCGAGCACACGGTCCACCGGCACGTCGCGAACATCCTCCGCAGGCTCGGGCAGTCATCCCGTGCCGCGGCCGCCGCACACGCGACGCGAGCCGGGCTCATCTAGACCGATCCTGGCGAGCAGGGATCCAGATAAGGGAAGCACCACTTCGGATCGTCGCGATCGTCTGCACCTCGGCTCGAGATCTCACATCTTCGACTGCCACAAGGCGATCTCGGCGCCGGCGGGGACTGAGACGACGCTTCGCCAGCCCACCAGGCCCTCCCGGGGCTCGAGCAACACCGACGCGCCAAGCACGCGCGCACGCTCCGTCGCGCCGGCGACGTCGGCGACTTCGATGTAGGGCAGCCAAATGGAGCGCTCCGTGTCGCGCTCAACGACCCCGCCCTCGATCCGGTTGCCGAGCGTGAGCGCGAGGTATGACGCGCGGCCCGCTTTGATCTTCTCCGTCCGCCAACCGAACAGCCGCGCGTAGAACGCGCAGGCGCGCGGCAGATTGCCGGTTTGGAGCTCCAGGTGGACGACGGGATTGACGCGGGCCGGCCTCATACCCTGCCCCTGTTGACCGACGCGGTTGGCCGAACTCATCGGCGGGAGCGATGAGTTCGTCGTCCGTTGTCGGTCTAACCTTGGTGAGGATGGCAGCCATCTCAACAGGCTCGATTGGAGAGCAGGAGCTGCTCGACGCCGCTCGCGGCGGCGACGAGGACGCCTTTCGCCGCCTCGTCGAGGATCATCGCGCGGGGCTCCACGCCCACTGCTACCGGATGCTGGGCTCGCTGCACGACGCGGAAGACGCGCTCCAGGACACCCTCCTCCACGCCTGGCGCGGACTGCCCCGGTTCCAGGGCCGAAGCTCAACTCGCACCTGGCTGTACAAGATCGCGACGAACGCCTGCCTGGACGCGATCGCGCGACGGCCGAAGCGCGTGCTTCCGGTCGACTACGGACCGCCGACCGAGCCGCAGGGTGATATCGGAACGCCGCTCGTGGAGTCGGTGTGGGTCGAGCCCTATCCCGATGAGAGGCTAGGGCTGTCGGACGGCTATGCCGCGCCCGAGGCTCGCTACGAGGAGCGCGAGGCCGTGGAGCTCGCCTTCATCGCTGCGCTGCAGCACCTGCCCGCCACACAGCGCGCTGTGCTGATCCTGCGCGAGGTGCTCGGTTTCTCGGCCCGGGAGGTGTCGGAGTCGCTCGAGACGACGGTCGCGTCGGTGAACAGCGCCTTGCAACGCGCCCGCAAGACGGTTGCCGATCGGCTTCCCGAGCAGAGCCAGCAAGCGACGCTGCGCTCGCTGGGCGACGAGCGAATCCGGGAGCTCGTCGAGGCCTTCGTTGATGCGTGGTCGAAGGGCGACGTCGAGGCACTGCGAGCGCTGCTGGCCGAGGACGCCGTCTTCTCGATGCCCCCGTGGGCAAGCTGGTGGCGCGGGCGCGAGACGATCGCCGGCTTCGCGAAGGCAGCCCTCGAGTTCTGCGCTGAAGCGCGGCCCGTTCCGACCCGTGCGAACGGGCAGCCCGCTATCGCCTACTACTCCCTGGACGACAAGACGGGGCGCTATCTGGCCTCCGCGCTCGACGTGCTCACCTTCGAGGGCCCACGGATCAAGGAGATCACCGGCTTCGTCACCCCCGAGATCTTTGCGCGCTTCGGCCTGCCTCCAGTGCTCGCACGGTAGCGGAGCCACTCGCGCGTGACGGTGCTCCGAGTGGACACCCCGCATGGTCGGGCGAACGCCCACCTGCACCTCGCCGGTCGGCCGCGAGCGGCGCTCGTGCTCGGTCACGGCGCCGGTGGAGGCGTTACCTCGCGAGATCTGGTGACCGTGACCGATGTCGCGCTCTCGGAAGGAGTCAGCGTCGCGCTCATCGAGCAGCCCTACCGAGTCTCCGGGCGGCGCTCCCCCGCTCCGGCGCGCCAGCTCGACGTCGCCTGGACAGCGGTCATAGACCGCCTGCGTGACGGCGAGCTGAAGGGGCTGGCGCTCGTCGTAGGCGGCCGATCACTGGGCGCACGCGTGGCCTGCCGCACAGCCGCGGCGACGGGCGCCGTCGCGGTGCTCTGCCTCGCGTTCCCGCTACAGCCGCCGCGTCGGTCTGCTGCCGCCCCGGCCCGGAGCCGCCTGCCCGAGCTCGACGAAGTGACGGTTCCGACGCTGGTCGTGCAGGGCGCGCGAGACCCGTTCGGAATCCCGCCCGCCTCCACACTCCGCACGGTCGTGCAGGTGGCGGGCGACCACAGCCTGCGCACGGACCTCGGCGCCGTAGCCGACGCGGTCCGAGCCTGGCTACCCGACACCCTCGCTCAGACCGCGGCTCTGGCGGCCCCCACCGGGAGATCGTGATCGCGCGAAACTCTCGAGCCGATCCGGGAGACGTCGGGAAGGCGCCGCTCGCACGTGCCGTCAAGTCGAGGCGTGGCGGCCGCGATGGCGAGGATTTCGCGACCCGGATCGGCAGGAGGCGCCCGACGGCGTCAGGCGGCTGCGCGCACGACCGAGTACTTGGCGCAGGCGAAGTCGCCGTTTCGTCCCAGCTCGTCCAGACGCAGCTCGATCCGGCGGGGCAGCAGAGGCGCACCCCCACCCAGCGTGACCGGCGCGATGGACACGATCACCTCGTCCAGCAGCCCCGCTTCGGCGAACTGACCGGCCAGATCTCCCCCGCCGACGATCCAGACGTTCCGGTCAGCAGCGGCGCCGGCCATCTCCTGGTGGACCGTCGCGATGTCCGCGCTGGTGAACTCGATTCGCGAGTCGGGGACGACCGGGAGCTGTCGGTGCGTGAACACCCAGCAGGGGATGTCGTACGGCCATTTCCACTCAACCGGATCCTGGCCCGCGAACTGGTGGTCGAGGAGCCATTCGTACGTCGTCGAGCCCATCGCCATCGCACCGACGCCGGCGATGAACTCGCCGTAGTTCATCGGCCCGTCTTCCTCGCGCTGGCGGGTGAACAGCCACTCCAGCGAGTTGTCGGGATCGGCGATGAAGCCGTCGAGGGTGGTCGCCGTGTAGTACTGAGTGAGACTCACGATGCACTTCCTTCCCTTGGCGGACTGCCGGCCTGCCTCGTGCAACCATACGATCGGGCCGCCGTTCGCGACCTTCACCCTGCAAACCCCACTTGGCAGCCGGCAGAAGCCCCTCGATAGATTCGCTGTCTGCCTAGGACCGCGGAGAGGGAGACGACGGTGAGTCGACCCGTGGGTCTGATTGGCGTACCGACCAGCGCCGGAGCCTTCGCTCCCGGTCAGGAGCAGGCGCCGCAGGCGCTCCGAGACGCGGGTCTGGTCGAGTCGCTGCACCGAGCTGGCGTTCTGGTGCGCGACCACCGAGACCGGGAAGCATGGCGCTGGCGCCCTGACCGCGACAACCGGCGTGCCCAGAACCTGAACACGGTTGTGGAGATC
The DNA here is from genome assembly GCA_963708005.1 of uncultured Actinomycetes bacterium. Lineage (GTDB taxonomy): Bacteria > Actinomycetota > Thermoleophilia > Gaiellales > Gaiellaceae > Gaiella. The sequence continues at coordinate 77,307 of CAVPRY010000007.1, forward strand.
GTGCGCGATACCGCCCGGCGCGTGGCCGAAGCGGTCAGCGCGGGCGAGGCGACCCTGGTGCTGGGCGGTGACTGCACGATTGGCATCGGCACCGTCGCTGGGCAGCTCGCCACCGGTGACCAGGTCGGGCTGGTCTACTTCGACGCCCACGCCGATCTCAACGTCCCGAGCAACGTTCGGGAGGGCGCCATCGACTGGATGGGCTTGGCCCACATGCTGGGCGAGGATGGAGCCGCGACGGAACTGGTGAACGTGGGCTCACGCACCCCCCTGCTCCACGCCGATCAGGTCCTCCTGTTCGCCTGGGACAGCGAGCAGTCGACACCTTTCGAGCGCACCGTGATCGAGCGCCGCCACATCTCGGTGATCCCGGTCGATGAGGTTGCCATGGGCCCGGAAGTGGCCGCGCGTCGAGCGCGGGAGCTCATCGAGGATCGCTGCGATCGACTAGCATCGAGCGCTTCGCGACGGCCATTAGCGGCAGCCTCGCGACCGCGCCGGCGATCACGCACAGATAGGCGTTTGCGCGATGCGTGCTGCACGGGACGAGTGGTGGTCGTAGCTGCGGTGCCTGCCGCCATCCGTCAGCGGGCAAGGATGCGACATTCTCACCACGGAGGCACCGCCCTGTTTCCCACGGAACGGGCGGGCCGTGTCAGCGTGACGGGCACACGCGCGTCGGGGTAAGCATCGCCTTGGGGTGCTCTGCCCTTGGGGGGAAGCGGTGTCCACAGCATCACTCCGGGGCCAAGCGGCAGACCGATCGGGACACAGGGCTCCGGCCTCCTGCCGGCGGTCGGAGTCTTCCGTTCCATGTGGCGCATGCGGGACGCCTGCGCTTGGTGGTCGCCGTTGCCGGCCAGGACGCCGCCTGAGTCGCGGCGCCCTGCGAGCCAGGCCAGTGGTGCGAGGGCGACGCGCTGCAGCCAGAGTGGGGGAAACGCCGCTTGTACCTCCTGCGCGAACCGGCGCGTGAACAGGGCGAGGTCGAGCGGCTTCGGGATGCCCCGCCGCATTGTGCGTCCCTGCTCAGCGAGTGCGACCGCCGTCTCGAAGAGCTGTTCCATCTGGAGTGCGGGTCGCACCTCGACACGGACGAGCGCGTCCTCGTCACCGCCGTTGGCGAAGTCGTGCGGCACGCCGGGCGGGACGATCACCACGTCGCCCGGTCCGGCGAGGATTCTCTCCCGTCGCAACCGGAAGTGCATCGTTCCTTCCACCACTTCGAAGCGCTCCTCCTGCAGCGGGTGAATGTGCAAGCCACCCGGCACGCGACCACCCGCCGGGAGCGCGAGGTCGATCGACACGAGCTCACCGTTCGTGTCCGCCGCGGTCTGGCGGAACGTGATCCGCTCTCCGCTGGCGGGGTTCACCAGTGTCTGTCCTGCGTATGCCATCTCGACCGCTCCCTCCTCGGCGTCCGGGAACCGGAGGCCTCTCTTTGGCTTGTGCCACTCGTCCAGTGTCCTGATCGGGTTCGGGACTGTAAATGACTAGAAGGCCTCTATTTATGCTCGTTCGTCCATTTCGAAGGACGTTCGACAAGCGGTAGGCATACTTCCCTTCGTGAGCGATCGCGATCCGTGGCCTTCCTCGGCTGACCCGCTCGGGGAGGCGCTCCACTTCCTGCGCATGCGCGGCGCCTTCTACTGCCGCTCGGAGTTCTCCGCGCCGTGGGGGCTGGAGCTGCCGCCGATGGCGGGCTACCTGTGGTTCCACGTGATCACTTCCGGCCGGTGCTGGCTCGACACGGAGGGAGCCGAGCCGCGCCTGCTGCAGGCGGGCGACCTCGCGCTGGTCCCGCACGGCGAGGGCCATCGCCTCCGCAGCGAGCCCGGAGTCGAAACGCCGGTCATTCACGACCTCGAGCGCGAGTACCTGAGCGACCGCTACGAGATCCTCCGGCATGGTGGGGGCGGCGCCGGCGCGGAACATGGTCTGCGGTGCGGTCGGTTTCGACCACCCGGCTGCACGCGACCTGGTCGAGCTGCTGCCGAGGATCATCCACGTCGAGGCTTCGGTGAGCTCGCCTCGCAGGGATTGGATGCAGAGCACGTTCCGGCTGATGGCTGTCGAGGCCAGTGAGCTGCGGCCCGGCGGCGAGACGGTCATCACTCGCCTCGTCGGACATCCTCGTCATCCAGGCGATCCGGTCCTGGATGGAGAGCGATCCGGCCGCACAGACCGGCTGGCTCGGCGCGCTCCAGGACAAGCAGATCGGGCGCGCCATCGCTCTGATCCACCGGGATCCGGCGCGGGAGTGGACCGTCGCCTCACTCGCTTCCGAGCTCGCGATGTCGCGCTCGGCCTTCGCGGCCCGCTTTACGGAGCTCGTCGGTGAGCCGGCGATGCACTACGTCGCGCGCTGGCGGATGCACGTCGCGCTCAGCTCGCTGAAGGAGGAAAACGCCACGGTCGGGGAGCTCGCGAGCCGGCTCGGCTACCGCTCCGAGGCCGCGTTCAGCCGCGCGTTCAAGCGCATCATCGGCGTCTCACCGGGAGCCGTCAGACGGCGCCCGGCCGACGCGCTCCTCGCCGTCTGAGTCGCCGACCGCCGCTCTGCCGGCGGTCAACACAACTGTGGTGGAAACAACTCACTCGAGCGCCTCAACAAGGAAATCCGCCGGCGCACCGACGTCGTTGGCCTCTTCCCCGACCGCGCCTCGATCATCCGCCTGGTAGGTGCCGTGCTCGCCGAGCAGCACGACGAGTGGCAGGTCGCCGCCGCTACATGAGCGCCGAGTCCGTCGCGAAGGGGCTCGCCGACCATGCTCCCGAACCCGAGGAGGTGATCGCGATCCCAGCGGCTGCGTAAACGTCAGGCGAGGACGACGCGTACAGCGTCGTACACCACTTCACCGGACGTGACGACTCAAGTCCTCCAAAGCCGCGTTCGCGCCATCTCCGCCGCCGACGGAGGAAGTGCGCTGCCGCGGGGTTTGACGTCGCGCCAATACAAGAGGATCGCGGCCAACCACGGGGCGGCGAACACGAATGGGAGCAGCCAAGCCCACCATGGATCCGCGGCCAGAGGCATGCACGCAGGTTACGCCAAACGGGAGGCGGAGGCGATGTCGTCAGCTCGGCCCGGCGAGGCGCTGATTCCGCCTTGCTGCTAGTACGGTCCGCCCGGCGCGTTGTCGCTGGTGGCAGACTCGGCGATGGAGCGCCCGGTGTAAAACACACCGAGGCAGCCTGCGACGGGAGACGAGGTGGCACAGAAGGAAGGCCCACAGCAGGGCGACCTGCCGCAGACGCCGATCTCGTCGCGAGAGCCGGAGCCTCCGCCGCGTTCACCAGTGACGCCTTCGCAGCGGCCGCGTTTCCGCTTCCGCTGGTGGTGGATCGCGTTGCTGCTCGGGTTGCTCGCTCTGAACTTCATGGTGGGCAGGCGGGCGATGGAGGAGAAGGCCCGGCTGAGCGTGCCTTATAGCCCGTTCTTCGTCGAGCAGGTGAGGGAGGGAAACGTCGCCGAGATCACCTCCGAGGGATCGACGATCCAGGGGTCGTTCGAGCGCCCTGAGCGTTACGAGGATTCGGGGCCGGGGAAGGAGTTCGAGACGGAGATCCCGGCGTTCGCGGACACGGACGCGCTCGCGCGCTCGCTCGAAAGCACGGGGGTGGTCGTCAATGCCAAGCCGCTCGATACAGGCCCGCCGTGGTGGCAGGCGCTGCTCGTCGGCTTCGGGCCGACGCTCCTCCTCGTCGGGCTCCTGGTCTTCTTCCTGCGCCGCGCGGGGAGTGCGCAGGGGGCGCTGGGGGCATTCGGCCGCTCGCGCGCGCGCCGCTATCAGCCCTCCGGCGACCGGGTGACGTTCGCTGACGTGGCCGGCGTCGAAGAGGCGGAGGCGGAGCTGGTCGAGGTGGTCGATTTCCTGCGCCGGCCCGACAAGTACCGCCGGCTTGGAGGTCGTGTCCCCCGCGGTGTGCTGCTCGTTGGTCCGCCCGGCACCGGCAAGACGCTGCTCGCTCGGGCGGTGGCGGGGGAGGCGAACGTGCCCTTCTTCTCCCTGTCCGCCTCCGAGTTCGTGGAGGCGATTGTCGGCATCGGCGCGTCGCGGGTACGCGACCTCTTCGCGCAGGCCAAGGAGGCAGCGCCGGCGATCGTCTTTATCGACGAGCTCGACGCGATCGGGCGTTCACGCAGCGCCGGGGTGGCGGGTTTCAGCGGCGGCCACGACGAGCGCGAGCAAACGCTGAACCAGATCCTGACTGAGATGGACGGCTTCGACCCTTCGACCGGCGTGATCGTCATCGCCGCGACCAACCGCCCAGAAGTGCTCGACCAGGCACTGCTTCGCCCCGGGCGCTTCGACCGCCGTGTCGCAGTGCAGCCACCCGACCGCGCCGGCCGCGAGCAGATCCTCCAGGTGCACACGCGTGGCGTGCCGCTCGGACCGAACGTCGATCTGGGCCGTATCGCCGCCAGCACTCCCGGGATGGTGGGAGCCGACTTGGCCAACCTGGTCAACGAGGCCGCACTCCTGGCGGCGCGGCGCGAACACGAGGCCGTCGAGGAGTCCGACTTCACGGACGCCTTGGAGCGGATCGTGCTCGGGGCGGAGCGGCAGATCATGCTCAGCCCGGAAGACCGGCGTCGCACGGCCTATCACGAGGCGGGCCACGCGATCGTCGGCATGCTCACCGACGGCGCCGACCCCGTGCGCAAGATCTCGATCATTCCGCGCGCGACGTCGCTGGGCGTGACCTTCTCCGCGCCGGATGCCGACCGCTACAACTATCAGGAGCGGGAGCTGCAGGCGCGGATCAAGGTCGCCCTCGGTGGGCGCGGCGCAGAGGAGATCGTCTTTGCTCAGCCGACGACCGGCGCCGAGTCGGATATCCAGCAGCTGACGGAGATCGCGCGCCACATGGTCGGCCGCTGGGGCATGAGCAACATCGTGGGACCGCTCGCCCTCATCCCCGCCGACGGACGCGGTCCGCTCTTGCCCGGCACCTCCGAGGTCTCGGAACACACGCAGCAACTGATAGACGAGGAGGTACGACGGATCGTCGACGAGGCGCATCAGCAGGTCATCGCGCTGCTGCGGGAGAACCGCGACAAGCTCGATTCCCTGGCACAAGCGCTGCTTCAGCACGAGACCCTCGACGAGGAGGAGGCTTACGCAGCAGCCGGAGTCAACCGCACCGCCGCTGACCCGGCTCGAGAGCACGCAATTGCGGCCCTGGGGACGCCCAGCGCCTCAGCGGAAGCCTCCCAGACCACCCAGGCGATGCACAACGAAGGCGGCTAGCATGCGCCGAGCGAGAAGCGGCGTCGTGGGTCAGCGCCGAGCAGCCGGTCAAGTGTGCTCGTCCGTTCGGCCGACCCGTCCCCGCCGCCCAGCGATGTCGCGTATGGCCCGGGGAACGCGGTCGACCAGCGGGATCAGCTGCGTGACGTCGTTGCGGTTGCCGCCGGTGACCGTCCAGGCGAGCGGAATCCCGGTCGCGTCTACGAGAAGGTGACGCTTACGCACGCACTCGCTGAACGCGCTAGGTGGTCGCCCGCAAACGTACGAGCACGGTTCGCTCGTTCCGGCGCACATCGAGGATGCCTTCTGCACGAAGCTCCTCTACCCACTCGCTCGGGAAGTGCGTCACCGCTCGGAGGTCGTCGAGAGCATGCCACGCCTCATCTCGCAACAGCGCCATGATCGCCTCGAAGGTCTTCGTGCGTCTCACCGCTCCTCCACTCCCCATTGGCCCAATTGGCGAGTGCGGAGACAGTAGTGGGCGCACGTCGATCATGCAATGCGAGACCTATCTGCTTGCGGTGTTGTCGACGTGCGAAGAGTGCTGGGGCCGAGCGGGCTAGCCGCGGCGGCGCCGATAGGCGGGTGCCGTGCCGCGCGTGCGAGCGTCTGCTTCGTCGCCGAGTGAGACGGCTAGCGTCTCCAGCAGACCTGCGAGGTCGGCGCGCTGCTTGGTGCTCAGCTCGCTGAGCAGGCGCTCTTCGTTTGCCACGTGCTCGGGGAGGATCGTCTCGACGAGACGCTTACCGTCACCTGTCAGCGACACCGTCGTCGACCGTCCGTCGTTCGGATCGCGCTCGCGGCGAATCAGCCCACGGCCGTCGAGCGCGGCCAGGCGCTTGGTCATTCCGCCGCTGGTGACCATCAAGGCCTTGCTGAGCTCCGTCGGGGTCAGTCGGTAGGGCCGCCCGGCCCGGCGCAGGGCGGCGAGGACGTCGAACTCCCCGCCGTTCACGTCGTGGGCGGCGAAGATCGGCTCCAGCTCGGCTTGCAGCAGCTGTGCCAGACGAGAGATGCGCCCGACCACGCCCATCGGCGAGCGGTCCAGCTCCGGCGCTTCGCGCTGCCACTGCTCGAGCACATGCCGGACGTGGTCGCCCCGCCGCATCCGCCGAGTTTACTCTATCCAGATTGCTTTCTAGAAAGCTATCTGATAAGCTGTATCCACCTGACCAGAAAGGAGCGACGGAGCGATGACGTACCCACCGGTGATCCAATTCGAGACTCGAGCGCTCGAGGCGGAGGCCCAGGCAAGGCTGGCCAGCGAGCGACGAGCGACCCGGGCGTCGAAGCACACGACCGACAGCTGGGGACCGCTCAGGGAGTGGCTGCGGTTTGCCCGGCCGGGAGCACGAGCAGCCCGCAGCGCGTCTCTGCTGAACGTGAAGCCGACGGACTGCGAGCAGTAGCACGATGGCCAACCCCAGCCTGGGACCGTGTCCGGTCCCGACGACCACCTCGCAGCATCATCCTGCGTGAGAGGCACCGGGGGCGCCTGGCGATGAGCCACTCGTGCGGCTGCGCGATACGGGTGAGGAAGTCGCGCAGCCGGTAATCCCCAGGATCGAGCCGCCGTCCGATGACCGTCACCGAGGGGCGGACGGGGCTCAAGGCGTGAACCCCTGGGCGGGGTCGAGCGCCACGTCGCTACGGGGCTTTTCCCGACGCGATCCAGGAGCGGAAGACGGCCACGTTCTCCTCCGGCCACGAGCCATCACACGGCATCGAGCCGCTCTCGAGCGCATCGAGGATCCCGTCCGCGTTCAGCACCACGTCCTCGTACGACCACAGATCGAACGCGAACTCCATCGCCGCTCTGTCCTCCGAACGGAACAGCGGCCTAATGTCGGTGGCGAAACCAGGCGAGCCCTCCGCAACGGACATCACGCACCTCCCCTTCCGGCTGGCTGAGTCCCGGTGATCGTGCCACAGCGGTGCGGAGGCATGTCCACGGCTCTGTCGCGTCTGAGCTCGCGCGTCTCGTTCGTACGGACCGGAAGGGATACGAGCCATCAACCGAACCGTGACCCTCGTCACCGGAGAACAGGTGTGATCAGGCGAGGGAGTCGGCGTTGGCTGCGGCCGGCTCCCCGTTGCCCACGCCGATCCGCGATTCGGCAGTTGACCAGGGAGTAGGGTCCACATCGTCCAACGATTCGAGGAGGCTGATATGAAGATCGTCCACTGCCCGTGCGGCAAGGACGTCGAAGGCGAGACCGACGACGCGCTCGTCGAGAACGTCGAGGCGCACATCTCAGCCGACCACCCGGATCAGGTCGGCAAGTACTCGCGAGAGCAGATCTTGCAGATGGCGCACGAGCACTGAGCGAGCCGCAGCGGGGAGGGCGCGAGGTGCGCGGTGTCACGAAGCCGCGGCTCTCGACTGCACACGAACGCGATCCTGCGTCTGAAGGAGGGCTCGGGCGCGGCCCGTGAGCCCGCCGAGACGTGGAGGAAGGCCCGCGCTGGCGGGCCTTCCTCCGGACCCAGCTAGAGGCTTGATGTGGGTTAGGAGCACGTCCGGCTGGGAGTCTGCGCACGGCGCATCGCGGCCGGCTCGGTCGACACCAAGGCCACCAGCCTTGGCGCCGACCGCTCCGACCGCGCTGCTTGGCGCAGACCCTCCCCGAACGCACCCCCAACCCACATCAAGCCTCTTCGTTCGACCGCTGGAAGTGGTGTGCGGTCTTGACGTCTCGCCGAGCCGAGTCGCCCTATCTCAGTCGTCGTCGAACCGGAAGTGGGGCCTGCACTTCTTCCACCAGAAGTGGTGCTGCTTGCACCTCGCCGGTTGGAAGTAGTTCCTGTCCAGCCAACGGGCGACCTTCTTGCCGATCAGGGTGCCCTGGACGTCGGCGGTGCGGAAGTGGATCCCGCCCCAGACCCGGGCGTCGATGACCTCCTTGGTCACCTGGGAGAAGCGCTCGAAGTTCCGCGGCGCGATCGGCTGGCCGTTGAGCGAACGGCCCGAGACCACCGTGAACTCGACTTTGTCGGTGCCGAAGAAGTCGGCCATCGTGTGCATGACCGCCCCGGTCAGGCAGCCGTGACCCGACGGGTGGTCGGGAAACGGCGGCGTGGCGAGCGGCGGTGTCGTCAGCGTCGCCGGCGCGAACAGCGATTCCCAGGTCGGGTCGGCGATGGTGTCCGGGTTGCCGTCGGTGTCGGCCTCGCGGATCGCCGCTCGCGGCCGCCAGAAGTTCCAGTAGTACTTGTCGTTCCAGCAGGCGATGGCCGCGGCGAGGTTGATCGACGCGTACAGGCGGGCCTTGTCGACTGCATCGAGCTGGTACCGGGCTGCGAGATCCCGGGCGAGCGGATTCCAGAGGTTGATGGGTGCGAACTGCCAGAAGACGGCAGCCGCGGTCTGATCGGCGGTTCGCGTCGCGCTGTTGAGCGCTCCGACCTCCTTGACCTCGGCGAAGTCCTTCGCATAGGCGCGGCTGGTCAGGGCGTTGGGCCCGTCCGAGCGAAAACTGCGACGGGCTCTCGATCAGGAACGGCTTGAGGTTGCCGACCCACCCGTCGGGGTCGAACGCGGGCGTGGCCGGCCAGCCGATCGGCCGCCAGTCGCCCGGTTCGGTGCCGATCACTGGCGTGAACGACGCCATGAATCCATCACCTTGCCGGGCCGCGAGCATTGCCGCCGCCGCGGCCTCACCGGCGTCGACACCTCCGTCCTCGATCGGCCCGTCGGGAATCGGCGCCAACGTCGCCGCATAGGCGTCGTCGAGATCGGCGTGCCGGGCCGCAGGCGTGATCGCCACGAGCACGTGATGGGCGGCCGTCGCGGCGGCCGCGTCCTGCGAGACCCACGGCTGGGCCCCGACCTCGTCGAGGTCGAGCAGGTACGGCTGATGGCCGCGGTCGATCGCGTTCACGGCGTCGTACACCGCGCCCTCGACCATCGCCATGCCGCGCGACTCGCCGTGCGCCGTCGGCCTCAGCGGGACGGTCTCGGCCTGCGCGATGGCATTCCAATCACTGATCACGTCGGCCTGGGCGACGCCCGAGTGAGAAGCAGCGCAGCGGTAGCGGCACACGCACAGAGCGCGCGCCGGGTATGGCGGATCATGAAAACCCCCTACGTACGCAGATTCGAAATGGGGCAACGCGCGGTCCGTTCGTGGCGCCTCCTTTTCCGGCCGAGACCGCGCTGACGAAACGCACGGCCTCGCGCCCGGCCTGCTCCGCCGCCCAAAGCTGCCGCCCGGCTCGACGGGGCGTGGTCTGTCGAAGCCGATGATCGACCCGGCCCGTTTCAGGTCTGTTTCAGGCGCGCAACAGCTGTTGGCGTCCCCGGCCGGGAGGCCAGACGGATGACGTTCAGCATCCTAGTACCGCTGGAGGTGTAGGACCGGCCGCCAACAAGGCTGAGATCAGCGCAGGGTCGAGGCGAACGAGCTCTCGAATCGGGCGCGATCGGCGGAAACGGTGACGCGGACCCTCCCGCCGTCGGCGGCCTGAACGGTGCGGCCACTGTCCGAGTTCTCGCGTTCGATGACGGCCAGCCGCTTGTCGGCGTAGCGGCCGATGGCCGGGTCGATGAGGACCGCGGCGGCGAGCTGGTCCCAGAAGTAGAGCGACGGCGGCATCGACCTGAGCAGTCGTTGCACGAACGCCGCGCTGGGCGATCCTCCCAGCCGCGCGGCGACGGCCGCGTTCAGGGGCACGTGGTTCGTCGCGTCGAGCGGGACGAGTGTGATGGGCAGCCCGGAGCGCAACACGACGTTCGCCGCGTGGGGGTCGATGTAGAAGTTCCACTCCGCATGCGGGTTCCTGATCTTGGGCGATGTGATGTTCCCAGGGACGCCGACTGCGCCGCCCATCATGGTCACTGACCGGATCTTGGCGCCGAGTGCCGCGTCAGCGGAGAGAACGGCGGCGAGCTCGGTCGGCGGGCCGAGCGTCAGCACGTCGACACGGCCCAGCGCCGACTGGATCGCAGCTCGGAGCACGTGCTCCCCCGACCCGGCCGGCGGGCGCGCCGGCCTCGCCGGCCGCGGCAGCCCCCAAAGGTTGTCGGCGGCGTCGCGCCAGTTTTTGGGAAAGGCGTGGGTCCCCTGCAGCGGCAGCGAACGTCCGCAGCCGACCGGAACCTTCGGCTTGCCGGCCAGCGCGGTGAGCGAGAGCGCGTTCGTCGCACCGGCGGGACAACGGGCCTCGCCGTCACCGTCGACCACGATCGCGGCTACGACCACGTCGGCACGGCGCAGCAGGTACAGGATCGCCATCGCGTCAGAGGCGTCCATGTCAGTCTCGACGATGACGTTGCGGGGCGCCGTCACGTCGGGGATCGCGGGCGTCGCAGCCGGGGCGAGAACCGCCGACGCGGCGGCGATCGCGATCACCCTCCACACCACCGAGATACCAAGCCCGGTCGTCATCACGAAGCGAGGGCGATCAAGGCGGTGGATCCGCGCGGGCATCTCGCTCGTCCCCTTTCGCGACCCGTTGAGCCTGCTTGCTCGCGTTGCTACTGCGAGACGGTTCCTTCCATCCAGATTTCGACGGGTCCCTGGTTGCCGTGCGACAGATTCCCGCCCGTTCCCCGCCCATGAAGCCCGGCGTACGCCTGCGTTCCCTTGGTGATTTTCCAGAACCCGAAGTGGCCGACGGTGATCCGGAAGGTTCCCCTCGCGCCGGACAGGATGCGAACGCCACGACCCGGTTCGCCGTCGCGGTCGTCAACGAACCTCCCGCGATCGCCGATCGCGCCGGAAATGATGAAGCACCCTCGACCCGGATTGCCGGGTCCCAGCCCCGGCCCCCAGAGGTGGATGCTCACCGCGCCCTCCAACGCCCCGCTCGCGCTGGCACCCGACGTGCCTGTCGGGCAGGGGCGTTGAATGCCGGTCGCTGCCGCCGTCAAGCCGACCTGCACTGCCAGCACGAGCAACAGCCCGACCGTCACCATGAACCCGACGGCGCCGAGGTGGTGAATTCGATTCGTGGACATCTCACTCGTCCCCTTCCACATCGCGTTCTGCTCGTCTGTCGAAACGGATCATCGACCCGGTCCGTTTCAAGCCCGTTTCAGCCGAGCAACAGCTGCTTGAGTCCCCGCCCGTCGGACGGCCAGCTGGATCACTCCGAGGTGGCTAGGCGAAGCGGATTGATTCGATGATCTGCTGGATCTCCTTGTTGAGCCGCCCGGAGTGCACGCTTGTCGCGGCCGCGATGAAGAGGCGCGTACCGCCCACGGCGACGATCCAAACACGGATCGTGTCGCCCACATCCGTCGTCCGCCAAAACGCACCGCCGAACACCTCTCGCCAGGTGTAGAAGAACCCAGGGTCGCAGCCGACGTTCTTGCGAACGGTGAGCACCACGTGCTTCGCGGGGTGCCCGCCCAGGGTGACGTCTGCAGGCCCGTTGACGAGCTTGGTGCCGGGCGCCGTCGACACCGCGGCAGCGAGATTGGCGGTCGATCGGCCAATCGACGGGGCCAGCTGACGGGCACAGGGATCGGCGTAGTCGCCGTTGGGGAAGCTCGTCCAATAGATGATGGACTCTGCACCTTGCGGCCCCACGATGGACTTGTTGAGCGAGATCGGCCCTCTCGGGGACGTCTTGGTCGGGATGCTGCGAAATCCCTCCCAGTGCGCCCTCGTCGGCACCCTGAACGAGAACCGAACGCCCGCCTCGGTCACCGTATGCTTTCTGACGAGAGAATCCGAGACAGGACCGCCACTCGCAGCGGTCGGCGAAGAACCGGGTCGCGCCGTCGCTGAGGGCGAGGACGACGGCGAGAACAGCGTGATCCCGACGACCGCGACCATCGAGGCAGTGGCCGTGATAGCCGCCTTGGCGACGTTGTTCATGTTGGTGAACCTCCGCATGGTGCTCCTTCTCTGCCGGACGAGCTCCTGGCGCAAACGATGCGCTGCGGGTGTTTCAAACCCGTTTCAGACGAGCAACAGCTGTTAGCGTCCTGGGCCGGCAGGGAGGCCAGCAGATGGAGTTCCGGAACCTGGGACCGCTCGAGGTGTGGGACCGGGCGGCGCGGCTTCCCTGGGTGGGCCCAAGCCGCGTGCGCTTCTCGCCGTGAGCCGTAGCGGCGCGCGAGCGCGCGCCGCTCCGTCTCACACTGCGCTACGAAGGGGTCAGGAAGCCCTCGTAGCGCGCGTACCACGGGGTACCGAGGCCCGCATGGCCGCTGCCACCACTGCCGGTGATCCCGGCGTACTGGCCGGTCCCGCGCACGACCCTCCAGGTGCCGATGGCAACGGCGTCCTCGCCCAACTCGACTGCGACCCACTCGTTCCGGTCGCGAATCGTGAGGGTTCCTCGCTTTCCGGTGAGTGTCGTCACTGCACCGTTGTAGATCGTGACTTCCTGTCCGTCGCGCATCACCTTGCGTCCGGGGATGCTCGTCCAGTTGCTGCTGATCGTGCCCGAGTCGCCCTGCAGGACTCCGTTGTTGAGCGGCGTGAGCACGAACTTCGCCTGCGGATGGATCTTCATGTTGATCACCACCCGCTGTTTCACCGCCTCCGAGCCGGCCGACGACACCGACGTCAGCGTGACCGCAGCCACGAGCGCGACGAGCACGGCGTATGCAGCTTTCATCTCTACCTCTTTCGGGAGACTTCTCTCTTTTCGGGAGACTTTCTCTCGAGCTAGATGATCGATCCGACCCGTTTCAGGTTCGTTTCAGACGCGCAACAGCTGGTAGCGTCCCGCGCCGGGAGGTCAGGCGAGATGGAGTTCCGGATCCTGGGACCGCTCGAGGTGTGGGACGGGGGAGGCGAGGTTTCCCTGGGCGGGCTCAAGCCGCGTGCGCTGCTCGCCGCGCTCCTCCTGCACCCCAACGAGGTCGTTCCCGCCGACCGGCTGATCGACGAGCTCTGGGGCGAGGACTCGCCCGAGCGCGCCGCCGCCGCACTGCGAGTCAACGTCTCGCGACTTCGCAAGGCGCTGCCGCAGGACGTGCTGACGACGAGAGCGCCCGGCTACGTCATCCGGATCGAGTCCGACCAGCTCGACCTCCACCGCTTCGAGCGCCTGGTGGACGATGGGAGGAGCCTGCGTGCCCGCGGTTTGGCGGCGGATGCATCGGAACGGCTACGCGAGGCGCTCTCGCTGTGGAGGGGCCCGGCGCTTGCCGACTTCGCCTACGAGAGCTTCGCCCAGACGGCCATCGCCCGGCTCGAGGAGATCAGGCTGGCAGCAGTCGAGCTCCGGGTCGACGCGGACCTCGCACTCGGGCGCCACGACGAGCTGGTCGCCGAGCTCGAAGCGCTCGTCACCGAGCACCCGCTCCGCGAGCGACTCCGGGGCTGTCTGATGACGGCGCTGTACCGGTCGGGCCGGCAGGCCGAGGCTCTCGAGGCCTACCAGGACGCGCGCCGGGCACTCGTCGACGGGCTCGGGATCGAACCGAGCCCCGCGCTCCTGGAGCTCGAGCGGGCGATCCTTCGCCAGGACCCCGCGCTGGATGTCGAAGCGCCGCCACCCGTTGGTGTCCGGGAGGTCGCGGAGCGGTCGATTCTGGTCGCGATCACGCACGAGGTGCACGTCGACGCGCTGCTCGCGGTGGCCGAGCCGCTCGCGCGACGCCCGCGTCGCGTCATGATCCTGGTCCGGCTCGTGTCGGACGCAGCCGAGCTTCGGTCCGCGTCAGCCTGGCTCGAGGAGCGCCGAACGGCACTCGAAGCGCGCGGTGTCGTGGCCCGTGCAACCTCGTTCACGTCGGCGGCGCCGGGTGAGGAGCTGGCTAGGCTCGCCACCGAGCTCGACGTCGATCTCCTGCTCGCCGACGCCCCCGACGAGCTCCTGGTCGAGGGAGCCCCCGACAAGGAGCTCACTGCCGTCCTCGAGGAAACGCCGTGCGACGTGGCGCTGCTCGTTCCTCGGGACGCGACGCCCGCGGGTCCCGTGCTCGTCCCGTTCGGAGGAGCCGAGCACGACTGGGCGGCGGTCGAGCTCGGCGCGTGGTTTGCGCACGTCAACCAGGCGCCGCTCCGGCTCGCAGGTGCCGCCGCAGTGCCCGAGCAGGGCAAGCGCGACGCGAGCCGCCTGCTCTCGCACGGCGCGCTCGCCGTCCAGCGGGTCCTGGGCATCTCGGCCGAGCCGCTCCTGACTCCGCCCGGTGAGGAAGGCATGCTCGAGGCGAGCCGCGACGCCGGCCTGCTCGTCGTCGGGCTGTCGACCAGGTGGCATCGCGAAGGGCTCGGCCCGGCCCGCCTCAGGCTCGCGCAGAGAGGCCACCCCACCCACACTGCTCGTGCGGCGCGGTCTACGCCCCGGCGGCCTCGCCCCACCGGCCGCGCTGACGCGCTTCACCTGGTCGATTCGCGTCTGAGGCCGGTGCGTCGCCGTCGCGTGAAACGCCGTGCGCTACGCGGCGAGGGGATTCGACCACCGCAGGCCAGGGAAACGGGAGAAGTCCGCGTCGGCCGAGCAGAGCTCGGCGTCGTGCTCGAGTGCTAGCGCAGCGAGGTGCGCGTCCGTCGTCAAGTTGCCGGCGGTACCGAGCGGCTCGAGTAGCTGTCGGAGCATGACTGCGTGTCGCGGACCCGGGTGGAGCACCGTGGCGCAGGGAGCGACAAGCCAGCTTTCCACGACGTCGAGCGCCTCCGCGACCCGAAGCGGCGACTCGAAGACTCGTGGGTTCGTAGCTAACCGAACAAAGGCGAGCAACGTCGCCCATGCGAAGCCGAACGCCTCGACGCCCGAGAGGCGCGCCTCGAGCCACGGTCTCGCCCGCTCATGGTGCGCCGATGACGTGTCGTATGCGTAGAGCAGCAGATTGACGTCCGAGAGCGTCACTTGCGGAGCTCGAGCTTGCGCAGCGTTTCCTCATCCTCGAGACGCGCGGCGAGCTCGAGAGCTTGGTCGAGGTCGATCCCATGCCGAAGCCCTAGCGCGCGGGCTTCGATCCGGAAAGGCTCTCGCGTGCCCGGGCCGTCGTTGAGACCTCGCCGCAGGACGGCGTTGACCACTTGCTTGAACGGAAGCCCGCGCTCACGAGCCAGCGCGCGAAGCCTGTCGGCCACATCCGGATCAAGCGTGAGTGTAGTCCTCATGACAGCATCATAGCATCAAGATAGTCGATGCTACTGTGATTTGACCGCGCAGCCCGGCGGCTCGATCCAGTGGTCGAGCCGAACAGCAGCCGGGATCTGCCGGCCTACCGGCAGGCCGGCTCGTACGGCCGGCCGGGGAGGAACTCCCGCCACTCCTTGCGCGTCAGCGTGCGGTTGGCGAGCGTGCAGGCGCGCCGCGCCCACGACTCCGGGTCGACGTCCCAGACGGCCCCCTTGCCGTCGCCGTGCGTCATCAGGAGGCGGCGTCCGTCGGAGGACAGGTCGATCGTCGCCTCGCGGCTGCCGACGCCGCCGAGCCTCGGGCCCAACGGTGCGCCGGTCGCAACGTCCCACAGGGACGCGTAGGGGTCGCCGCCGGACATGGCGAGGACGCTGCCGTCGGGGCCGAACTCGAGCGCCCACACGGCGTTGCCCACGTTCTGTTCGAGCTCTCGGAGGAGCTTGCCGGTGCGGACGTCCCACAGGTGCACGAGCAGGTCGGCGCCTCCGGTCGCGAGCGTGCGGCCGTCCGGGCTGAACGCCACCGTCCAGCCGAGGACGTACCCCTCGTGCCCGGCCACGGTGTCGACCTTCAGCGTCGCGATGCGGGCACGCCGGGCGACGTCCCAGATCTCTGCGTCTCCTCCACCCTCGACCGGGCCGCCGTAAGCCCACCCACCGTGAACGAACGCGAGGACGGGCCCGGTCGGGCTGAACGCGACGGCACCGGGGTCGCCGCCGCTGCCCTCTAGGATCCGGCCGAGTGAGGCCCCGGTCGCGGCATCCCAGAGCGTCACGCCGTTCGAGGCGGCCGTGGCGATCATCGTCCCGTCCACGCTGATGCTCACGCTGCCCCCGACTCCCAGGCCGGAACGTTCCCAACGCCGCGATCGCGAATCGACGTCCCAGACCGTCAACACGCCGGCTCCGGTGACGGCCGCAAGCGCCTTTCCGTCCGCACTGAACGTCAGGTCGATCACCTCGCCGCCGCTTCCCAACGGGGGCGCGGCGACCGGGTCGAGCGTCCTCGCGTCCAGGAGCCGGATCCCACCGTCGTTGAGCGCGACCGCGATCAGTTTGCCGTCCGGGCTGAACTTCCCCGGATGGGTGTCCGGCCAACCGTAGGGTCCTCGGTCGTTCGTGAATGTGAACGGACGTTCGAACCGCCGCTCCCGGCTGATGTCCCAGACGATCGCGCTCCCGTCGGAGCTCGTCGTGTACAGCGTCCTCCCGTCGGGGCTGAAGACCGGCTGCCAGACGGAGTCGGAGTGCCCACGGAGCGTCTCGCGGGGAGTCAGCGTGAAGGCATCCCAGTGGGTCACCGTCCCGTCGCGGCTCGTCGACGCGAAGGTCTTGCCGTCCGGGGCGAACTGGAGCCAGATCGGGCTCGACGCGAGGGTCCCCCTCGACTCTCGGTCGGCCCCGGTGCGAAGGTCGATCAGCCGGATTCCGTCGTCGAGCCCGATCACCGCGGTTCGACCATCCGGGCTGAGCGCAAGCGCGCGATAGCCCTGTGGGATCTCGAGCGTCCTTGTCGAGCGGTGGCTCTCGAGATCCCACCAGGTGAGCTCGCCGACCTCCGAGGTGGTGACGAGCGAAAGGCCGTCCGGCGTGAGCGCGACGCTGGGGTCCGTCCATAGCTGGGAGAGCCACCGGCCGTTGAAGCCGTCCGGCCGGATCCGGGAGCCGATCTGCTCGAGCGTCGAGGCGTCGCGGATCGTGACCCAGCTCCGGCCCTCCGGCTCGGACTCGACCACGACGAGCCGCGAGCCGTCCTTCGTGAACGCCACGCGGTTGGGTGCACCGCTGGGGAGCCGGACATCTGTCAGCTGCTTCCGCGTGCGCGCGTCGACCAGGCGAAGGTGTCCGATCCCGTCGAACCCGGCGAACCCGCCGAGCGCGAGGATCGTCCCGTCCGGGCTGAAGGCGAGCGTCTCCGCCCCGAACGGCAGCGGCTTGCCGATCTGCTCGAACGTCCGGGTGTCGAAGACGACAACCCCGCCGCTGAGACTTGCCACCGCGAGGGTCCTCCCGTCGGGGCTGCCGGCGATCCCGCGCATGGGGCTTCCATTGTTCTCGACGGGCAGGATCCTGACGACCGCGTGCGAGCGCTGGAGGTCCTGCAGCAGGTAGCCGCGGGTCTGCGGCGTGTCGTCGATCGCGACCGCCTGGCGCGCGAGCAGGAGCGAGAGGTCGAGGTCCTCCTCGACGAGCGCCTGCGCCCCGAGGCGTTGGGCGAGCTGGGCGGTCTCGGCGTCGCGTGCCTGGCCGCGCTGGATCGACCGCGAAGATCCCGCCCGTGAGGGCAGCGACCAGCAGGACCGCGACCCCGCCGAGCAGCCCCCGCAGGCGCCGGTTCGTGCGCCGGGCGCGCTTCGCCTCCTGCTCGGAGGCCTCGCGGCTCTCGGTCACGAACGCGCGCTCGAGCTCGTTCAGTTCGAAGGCGTGGTCCGTGCTCCAGTCGAGTGCGGCGGCGAGACGGGCGCCGCGGTAGAGCTCGCCCCGGTCGCGACCTCCGGTGTCCCATTCGGTCGCCGCCTGGGTGATGTGGCGGCGAAGCCGGCGGCCTTCGGTGTCCTCCTCGATCCACTCGCGCAGGCGCGGCCATTCGCGCAGCAGCGCCTCGTGGGCGACCTCGACCGAGCCCTCGCCGAGGGTGACGAGGCGGCTGTCGGCGAGCGTCGCGAGCACGTCGGCCACGTCTACGTTGCGCTCCAGGTCGAGCTCGGCGAGCGGCGCGCGTCGGCGAACCGCAGCTTCGCCTTCGCCCTCGCCGACCAGCCGCAGCATCAACGCGCGCACGAGCGGCTTGCGCCCGTCGGGGATGCGGTCGTAGGTGCCCTCAGCGAGGCGCGCGACGGCGCCCTGCACGCCGCCGGATTCGCGGTAGGCAGCGAGTGTCAGCGTGTTGTCCTGCCGCTTCTGCCACAGCTCGAGCAGCGCCGTGGACAGCAAGGGCAGCGCCCCCGGCTCGCCCTCGACGTTGTCGATCAGCGCGTCGGCCAGGTCCGGCTCCACCCGCAGCCCCACGCGGCCGGCGGGCAGCTCGACGGCGCGCCGCAGCTCCGAGGCCTGCATCGGCCCGACCAGCACCTGGTTCCCACCCAGCAGCTCCGCGAGTTCCGGATAGGCGGCGAAGCGGCCGTAGAAGTCCGCGCGCAGCGCGACCACGACGACCGCGCGTCCGTCCGGATCGGCGGCCGCGCGGGCAAGTGTGTCGGCGAACGCGGAGCGCTCGGCTTCCGAGCGGCAGGCCGTGAACAGCTCCTCGAGCTGGTCGACGGCGAGGAGGAGGCGTGCGCCGGCGGGCAGCGTGTCGAGAGCCTCGGCGAGAGGATCCCTCGCTCCCGACACGAGCACGCGGCGAAGCTCTTCGAGCGGCCGCTCCCCGGGCCGGATCAGCACCCGTCGCCAACCCCCGCTGCCCGGCAGCACGCCTCCAGCGAGGGCAGGAAGGAGACCGGCGCGGAGAACCGACGACTTGCCGCTGCCCGACGGGCCGACGATGCCGAGGAAGCCGGCGCCGACGAGGCGGGCGACGAGCTCGGCCACGAGCCGCTCGCGGCCGAAGAAGTAGTCGGCATCGACCGGCTCGAAACTCGCCAGACCCTTGAACGGGCAGATTCCCTCAGCGGCCACCCGGGCCGGGGTGACTGGGCCCGAGAGCGCCCGCGCCTGCTCGCGTACCAGCTGTAGGTCGAACACCTTGCCCGTCAGCTCGGCCTCGACCTCGCTCAGGTCGCTCCTGCCGGCGGCGGCACGGGAGGCGACGTCGACGAGCCGGCGGCTGGCCTCGTCGACCGCGACTGCGAGCGCCGCCCGGGCGAATTCCCCGCAGCTCGGGTAGCGCTGCTCTGGCTCCTTCGCCAGCGCCCTGGCGAGCACGGCGTCGAGCGCAGCCGGCAGTTCCGGCCGCTCGACGCTCGGCGCCGGCGATTCCGTTTCGAGGTGCGCGAACACCACCGCGAGGTCCGAGTCACTCCGGAACGGCGACTGCCCGACGAGGCACTCGTAGAGCACGCACCCGAGCGAGTACACGTCCGCCCGCCCGTCGATCTCCTCACCGGCGATCTGCTCGGGGGCGACGTAGTCGATCGTGCCCATCAGGTTGCCGTCGTCGCCGATTCCGGCCTCGCTCGGAGACCCTCGTCGTGAGGCCGAAGTCCGCCAGGTAGATGTGGTCGGAGCCATCGGGGCGGGCGCCCGTGTCGAGCAGCACGTTGGAGGGCTTCACGTCGCGATGCACGAGGCCGCGCGCATGGGCCGCATCCAGGGCGCTCGCCACCTGGGAGAGGATGCCGATCGCGTCCGCCGGTTCCAGGCGGCCGCGTTGGAGGCGCTCTTTCAGGTCCTGCCCCTCGACGTAGCGCATGGCGATGAAGAGGAGGTCCTCGGTCGTCGCCGGCCTCGTAGATCGGGACGATGTTCGGGTGGTCGATCGACGCGGCCAGCTCCGACTCGCGCAGGAAGCGGTCACGGAACGATTCGTCCTCGGAGAGGCTGGCAGCCAGCAGCTTGAGCGCGACCTTCCGCTTGAGCCGCAGATCCTCGGCGAGGTAGACGACGCTCATGCCGCCCCAGCCCAGCAGCGACTCGATCCGGTAGCCGGCGAGTACCGTGCCGACCCGCGGGTCGTCTCTCACTTGCACGTGCGGATCCTCCCTTTCGGGGCCCGGCAAGAACGATAGGACGATTCGGGATGATCTGTAGGGAACCGGGGTTTCAGGGCGGTTTCAGGCGCGTAACCGCGGTTGCT
The DNA here is from genome assembly GCA_963708005.1 of uncultured Actinomycetes bacterium. Classification (GTDB taxonomy): domain Bacteria; phylum Actinomycetota; class Thermoleophilia; order Gaiellales; family Gaiellaceae; genus Gaiella. The sequence continues at coordinate 97,349 of CAVPRY010000007.1, forward strand.
GCTCAAGGAGGTAGATCGGCGACTCGGTCGTGGGCTGGGCGGCGTCGCTGACGCGGCGTCGTGAACCTCGTGCGCGGAGCTGTCGATTTCATCGTCCGCCGTTTGTCTTATCAGCGACCATTCCGCGAAGGAGGAGCGATGAAGTACATCCTGTTCATCCACCAAGGCACCACCCCCACGCCGCAGTCGCCGGAGGAGTGGGCGCGCCTCTCGGAGGAGGAGCAGCACGCTGTCTATGCCGCGTACAGAGCGATCAACGAGACCTCAGGGGTCACGCCGGGTGTGCAGATGCAGCCCCCGGAGACGGCGACGACCGTACGGGTGCAGGACGGTAAGACGCTGACGACCGACGGCCCGTTCGTCGAGCTCAAGGAGGCGATCGGTGGGTATCTGCTGTTCGAGGCCGACGATCTCGACGCGGCGATCGACCTTGCCTCGCGGATCCCGGCGGCAGGCATGGGCGGCGCAGTCGAGGTGCGTCCGCTCGTGGAGTACTAGTCGTATCGTCGAAAGGAGGTCAGATGCTCCATGTCGGCACGTACACCCAGGAGTACGTCGAGGATTGTCGGTCGAGGATCGCTTCGCAGGTCTCGACCTACAGAGACTTGCTTGCGGCAGCGAGAGAACGCGGCTCGGCGGGCGAAGCTCGATTGGAATCCGCGATCGGTAATTTCGAGCCGCTCTTCTTCGGCAACTTGCTCTTGGCGCTCGACAACCTCTTTTGTCACAGAGGCCGGAACATCGAGGGAAAGGACGGGAATCCACTCAACGAGGTGCGTGTCCTCTGCAACTCGCTCATGAGCAACAGGGGAATCATGACGGCGGACAAGACGATCCGTCTGAAGCCTGAGACGTCGATCCTGGGATACAAGGTCGGGGACGTGATCAGGCTGAACGAGGCGGACTACCTGCGCCTATCCGAGGCGTTCTTTGCGGAAATCGAGAGCAAATACCAGTAGATCGCCACAGACGGTGGCGGAGCTCCGAAACCGGCTAGGTGAGCCCGCCAGCGCAGTTCAGGCCGTCCTCGACCAGGTCTTCCGCGAGCAATGGGGTCGCGTTTTGGCTGCGCTGATCCGCTTCTTCGACGACTTCGATCTCGCGGAGGAAGCCGCCCAGGAGGCCTTCGCGATCGCCGCGCAACGATGGCCGCAGGACGGAGCGCCCGACAACCCCGGCGCCTGGCTCGTGGTTGTCGCCCGCAACCGAGCCATCAATCGCCTCCAGCGAGAGCGCGCGCTGGAGGCAAAGACGCGGCTGCTCGAGATGTCCGAAGCAGTAGAGGACCCGTTGGACGAAACGACCTTCCCCGATGAACGACTCGAGCTCGTATTCACCTGTTGCCATCCGGCGCTGGCTACCGAGGCGCAGGTGGCGCTCACGCTTCGCACGCTCGGCGGGTTGACCACGCGTGAGATCGCGCGCGCCCTCCTCGTCCCCGAGCCGACGATGGCACAGCGGCTCGTGCGAGCGAAACGCAAGATCAAGGCGGCCGCGATCCCGTTCCGAGTGCCTCCCGATCACCTGCTGCCGGATCGGCTCGCCGCCGTCCTGGCGGTCGTCTACCTGATCTTCAACGAGGGCTATGCCGGCCGCGACGAGCTGACGGCAGAGGCCCATCGACTCGGACGAGCCCTCGCGGAGCTGATGCCGGACGAGCCGGAGGTTCACGGTCTGGCGGCGCTGATGCTGCTGCTCGACGCCCGCGGCGCGGCGCGGTTTCACGATGGCGATCTCGTACTGCTCGCCGACCAGGATCGCTCACTCTGGGACACCACGCAAATCGCCGACGGGAAGGCGATCCTCGACCACGCCCTTGCTCTGCAGGGCCGCGGCCCCTACGTCGTGCAAGCCGCGATCGCCGCCCTGCACGTCGAGGAGCCGCTCGACTGGCCGCAGATCGCTGCACTCTACGGCGAGCTCTCCCGCCTTACGAACTCGCCAGTCGTGGAGCTGAGCAGAGCGGTCGCGATCGCCGAGACAGAGGGGTCCGAGGCGGGACTCGAGATCATCGACCACCTCGCCCTCGACGACTACCACTACCTGCACGCCACCCGGGGCGAGCTGCTGCGCCGCCTCGGTCGATCGGAAGAGGCTCGCGAGGCCTACGACCGGGCGCTGGCCCTCGTCCACCACGACACCGAGCGCCGCCTGCTCGAGCGGCGGCTGGCGGAACTGGGGCAGTCATTCAGGGCAAGGCCGCAGCTTGTCGGGGTCGACGATGACGTGGATCGAGACGATGCGGCGGGGCGGGCGACGCGCAGCGATGATCGTCGCCAAGCCCGCCCACGACTCCATCGGGCAGACTTGTCTAGTGGTGGCACGCAGTCGACATCGAACGGCGTCGTGCCGCACGGGGGCCAGGGCTCGGGCAGCCAGGAGCCGACGTACTCCTCGCGGCGTGCCCGTCTGGCCGCAGCATGTCGAGACACACGCGTGCTACGACGGTCGTACGCCAGCCGCGCATGTTCTCGACCGCCACGGTGTCGGCGCGGTTGAGTCGCAGCCACGCTTCCTGGACGGCGTCGTCCGCATCGCTCACGGAGCCGAGCATGCGGTAGGCAACCGCGTGCAGGTGCCGCCGTTGTTGCTCGAACTGCTCCGTGCCAGTCGTGCTCCTGCACCGTCACACCCTCACGTCGGCGTCCGTCATAGGGGAGACGAACGAGAGCCGGCCGATGTGACGGCGGCCCAGACCAGGAGTTAGCTCGTGATCGAGGTGAGACAGCTGCGCAAGATCTATCCGGGAGGCGTCGAGGCAGTCAAGGGCATCGATCTCGATGTGGCGCCCGGCGAGGTGTTTGGCCTGATCGGGCCGAACGGCGCCGGCAAGTCGACGACCATCGGCATGCTCACGACCACGATCAGCGCCTACGAGCGGGTCGCGCCCGCGTCGCCGGCTTCGACGTCAGCAGCGAGCCGCTGGCGGCGCGGCGCGTCAGCGGCGTCGTGTTCCAGGATCCGGTCGTCGACCGGTCGCTGACCGGCCGGCGGAACCTCGACATCCACGCTCGTCTCTGGGGCGTGGGTGTCCACGGCGCAAGGGCTCGGATCGAGGAGGTCGCGGCGACCTTCGGGCTCTCCGACCTCATCGACCGGCCGGTCAGCGGCTACAGCGGCGGCGAACGACGACGGCTCGAGATCGCACGTGCGCTCGTCTCGCATCCACGTGTGCTGTTCCTCGACGAGCCGACCGTCGGGCTCGACCCGCTCATCCGCGCCGAGCTGCCTCGACATGATCGGCGGGCTGCGCGCCAGCAGCGGGGACGATTCGTACCACGCACTCCTGCGGAGCAGAGCGGCTTGACCGCTCGCATCATCGATCGGCGGATCGTCGCGCCGGAGACGAACGTCGCCTCTCGCGTCGGACGAGGGAGCTACGCGTCGACGGCGACGCCGGCGGCGCGCTCGCCTCGCTACGTGCGCACGGCATCGCCGGCGACGACGCGTTCGCGGTCGGACAAACCCTGACGCGTGCCGCTGCACCGCCACGCCGCCGGCGACGGCGATCGCCGTCGATCAGCGAGCTCGGTCTGGCCAGCGCGATCAGCACCCGCCGACCAACACTCGACGACGTCTACCTGCGACTCACCGGCGACAGACTCGCCGACGCTGCCTGACGAAGGAGAAGATCGATGATGCACCGCCAGCCACCTCGACCGGCCCCCTGCCCGCGCGGCTCCGCGTCAGGCGCTCGTCACCGCTCGCGTCCGCTCGCCACGCTTGCGCGGCGACGCTTCCAGCTGACGGCACGCACCCCGCGCGAGCTGGTCGTGCCACTGCTGACGCCGATCCTGTTCGCGCTCGTGATCGCCCCAGCGCTCCAGCAAGGCGCTGCACACCGACTCGAGCTACGAGTCATTCGTCGCCATCGGCACGGTCGGGCTGCTCATCCCGCTGAACACGATGTTCGCCGGCTCGGCGTCATCGTCGACCGCGAGACCGGCGCAGCGCGAGCAGCTAGCCGCCCAATCCCCCGCGTCCTACTCGTGCTCGGCAACCTCATCGTCGCGTTCGCGATCACGGCGCTGCAGGTCGGCGTGCTGATCGCTGCCGCGGTCGTGCGCCAGATCCACTTCCATCGCCAGCGCCGCCGGGATCGTGTGGTTCGTCGCCGCAGCAGCACTGCTCACCATCGGCATGTACGGCGTGGCAGAGACCCTCGCCGGGCGCGTCCCCAAGCAGGAGGAGTACATCGCGCGGGTCCCCGCGATCGCGATCGTACCCTGGTTCCTCGCCGGGTCGCTGTTCCCGATCACGGCGATCCCGGCCGTCCTGACCTGGATCGCGAAGTTCCTGCCGCTCACCCACGCGCTCGCGCTCATGCGCTGCGGGCGCTTCTCCTCGCTCAATTGCTCGAGGCGGTGGGTGAGGATCGGACGCAGGGGCGATGGCGTTGACGCGGATGTTGCGTTCGCCGTAGTCGAGTGCCGCCGACTTGGTCAAGCCGAGGATGCCGTGCTTGGCGGCGGAGTAGCTCGCGATTCCCCTGACGCCGCGCAATCCTGCCGTCGAGGACATGTTGACGATCGCGCCGCCGCCGCTTTCGACCATCGCAGGGATCTCGTGCTTCAGCGAGAGGAACATGCTCCTGAGGTTGGTGTTCGTGTGGATTGACATGCCCGCGATGCTACGGAGACAATGGCGCAGAGACAATGGCTAATTCTAGATCTAAAGAATGGGCCAATCCTGGACTCGATCTGTTGCTCGAGCTCGGCGCGAGCCGCGCGCACGGACTTCGAACGCGACTGGAGGAGTGCCTGCGGGACGCCATCCGCTCGGGTCGCCTGGTGCGGGGTACCCGACTCCCCCCGACGCGCGCGCTCGCACTGGACCTCGGCATCTCACGCGGCACCGTGCTGCAGGCGTACAGCCAGCTCGTCGCCGAGGGCTGGCTGTCGGGGCGTCGTGGCTCGGGGACGATCGTCGCCTTCGACACGACTGCCCGGAGCGTTTCCGACGAGCGCCGGGAGCCACAGGCGCTCCGCTGGCGCTTCGACCTCCGGCCCGGGCGGCCGGATCCAAGCTCGTTCCCGCGGGCGGAGTGGCTGCGGGCGCTGAGGCGCGCGCTGGCGGTCGCTCCCGACGACGCACTCGGCTACGGCAGCGCGCAGGGCCAGCTCGAACTCCGCACGGAACTCGCCGCGTACCTCGGCCGCGCGCGCGGGCTGCGCGTGACGGCCGCTGATCTTCTCGTGACGGCCGGCTTCACGCAGAGCCTCGGCCTCGTCGCTCGCAGCCTCGCCGCCTCCGGCGCCGGACGGGTCGCGATGGAGGAGCCGAGCATGGTCCTCCACCGCGCGATCGTCCGCGCGCGGTCGAAGTCCTCCACCGAGACGTCGGCCAGTGGCGCCGGCTGATGACCCTCAGGGCCGGCGTTGTTGAGCCGCGTCGAGCCAACCGGCAGCACCCCACCGGCGCAGCACTCGACGCGACCCGGCGATCCCGGCTGCTGCAGTGGGCGCGCGCGACCGGTGCCGTCGTTATCGAGGACGACTACGACGGCGAGTTCCGCTACGACAGCCGCCCGATCGGCCCCTTGCAGGGGCTGGATCCCGGAGTCGTTGTCTACGCCGGGACCGCTTCGAAGACGCTGGCGCCCGGCGTTCGTCTCGGTTGGCTGGCGCTTCCTGCATGGCTCCGAGAGAAGGTGATCGCCGAGAAGGAGCGTTCCGACTGGCACACCGGCGCGCTCGCGCAACTCGCGTTCGCAGAGCTCCTTCGTACCGGAGCCTACGACCGCCACATCCGCAAGATGCGCCTTCGTTACCGGCACCGACGCGACGCGTTGATCCAGGCTCTCGCCACCGGCAACCCCCGTCTGCGCGTGACCGGCGCCGCCGCCGGGCTCAACCTCCTCCTCCCGCGTCCGAACGTCGTCGCGGCTTCGCCACTAGGCGCGCAACGGCGGCGGGGTCGGAAACGTCGGTCGGAGACGACTACTACGAGAACGACAGCGAGCGCCTCATCGTGGGCTCGCCACCGCCCGGAGATCTCCTTGGGCCAGCGAGACGATCGCCCGCGCTAGGCGGGTCACCGGGATCCGAACGAGACGGCGTTTTACGCGCTCACCGATTAGGAGCAACGCCGGTGCCGAGTACCACGAGGAAAACGAGCCGATTCGACCCAGCCGATGCGAACCACGGCTGGCGCCGGTGAGCGACTCGAATCAAGGCTCACGCCTCGGAGCAGGCGGGTGCGGCCGGTCGTGGGGTGGGTCGCAGCCGCTACTCACTGTTCCTCCCGCTGATGGCGTCTCCGCCGAGCACGGCTCGCCCGTCCGACGGCCGACGGCGGTGTTCGTGCATGAGTCGGTCATCGCTAGGTCTGCAGGTGGCTGAGCCGCTCGCGGTACTCGTCGTGTGTGATCTCGCCGCGCGCGTAGCGCTCCGCGAGGATCGCCCGCGCATCGGGGGCGTAATGCATCCAGGGGCCGCGCCGACCTCGCCAGAAGAACAGGCGCACGAACAAGAAGACGACGAGCAACCAGAAGAGAGGCACGAGCGGCCACAACCAGAACCACCCGTGGTCGTGCCAGTCCGAGCTTGAGGCGAGCAACGTGAACGAGGTCATCTCCCACCCTTTCTCTTCGACTGGCATAACGTAGCATACGAATTATTCGTAGACGAATTGTATACTCACACTCGACCTACGCCGGCTCTACGATTGACTTCGTGCGACCCGACGGCCCTCCGATCGGCCTCCTTCTCGCGACGACGTCAAAGGCCGTCAGCCGCGCTTTCAACGACGCCCTGGCTGCCAGCGGCGGCACGATCCCGACCTGGCTGATCCTCAACGCGCTGAAGACGGAGCCGCGGCGCACGCAGCTCGACCTCGCGAGAGCCGTCGGCATCGAGGGCCCAACGCTCACGCGCCACCTCGACGGCCTGGAGCAAGCGGGACTCGTCGAGCGACGACGTGGAGCCGTGGATCGTCGCACCGTGCAGGTCGCGCTGACGCCGGCGGGTCACGCCCTGCACGGCAGACTCCTGCAAGCGGTGATCAGCTTCAACCAGCGGCTGCGAACCGGACTCAGCGCGGAGGATCTCGACACACTGCGGACGCTGCTCCAACAGCTACGGGACAACAGCGGCGTGCGCGACACAGACGCCGACCGACCTCGCGAGTCCGCCCGGGAATAGGCGCTGTCGATCGGCGGTCGTCCTGTCCGGTGTCCTCCCCTGTCCGTCTGCGAAGGGAGCGGATGCGACGCATCCGCTCCCTCGTCGCCGACTCAGCTAGGCGGCAGGCGCCTTGTCGAGAAAGCCGAGAACGCTGCTGATGCGTCCGTCGTCCTCGGTGACGGCGACGTCGAAGCCCTCGACGAGCGACTCGCCGCCGTCGGCTGGGACGAGCTCCCACGAGAAGCGCGCGACGTTGTGGTGGGCGTCGATCCCGTCGAGCAGGCGGAACACGTGGCCGGGAAGCTGCTGCTGCACGGTGCCGATCAGGTTTGAGATCTGGGTGTGCCCTGCCACGGTCGCCAGAGGGTCGACGTAGCGTGCGTCATCGGTCCAGACTCTCTCGACCGCGGCCAGGCGGAGGTCGGGGTCGGTCTCGTTCCAGCTCTCGATGTAGCGCCGCACGAGGTCGGTGACATCCGTCATGTGAAGCTCCTTTCGGACTCGGTGGTGCCCCGAGGATGGCCGCGAGCGCAGTTCGTGTCGATGACCTCGGAGGTAATCCTCCTGCGGCGCACAGCGGTCTACCATCGCCGCATGGCGAGTGCTGCGACGCGGCCTCCGGTCGGCGCGCTGCTGCGGGGGTGGCGGCAGCGCCGCCGGCTCAGCCAGCTCGAGCTCGCGCTCGAGGCCGGCGTATCCAGCCGCCACCTGAGCTTCGTCGAGACCGGTCGCTCGCACCCTAGCGCCGAGATGGTGCTGCACCTGGCCGAACAACTCGACGTTCCGCTCCGCGACCGCAACCACCTACTTCTCGCCGCCGGCTACGCGCCCGCCTACGCCCAGCGCGACCTGGACGCGCCCGAGATGGGGCCGGTGCGCGACGCAATCGAGCAGGTACTGCGCGGCCACGAGCCCTTCCCGGCGGTCGTGATCGACCGGCACTGGGGGCTCGTCGCCGCCAACCGCGCACTCGCCCCGCTCATCGACGGCGTCGCCAAGCATCTGCTGGAACCGCCGGTTAACGTGCTGAGGCTCAGCCTCCACCCGGACGGTGTGGCGTCAAGGATCCTCAACCTCCACGAGTGGCGCTCGCACCTCCTCGAGCGCGTCGCCCGCGACGCCGTGGCAAGCGGCGATCCGGCGCTGACCACCCTGCACGACGAACTCAACTGCTATCCCGCCGGCGAGCCGGGGCCGACGGTCGACCGCGGTTTCGGCGACATTGCCATCCCGCTCCGCATCAAGCACGGCAGTCGCGAGCTCGCCTTCATCAGCACCAAGACCACCTTCGGCACTGCCGCCGACATCACCGTCGCCGAGCTCTCGATCGAGTCGTTCTTCCCAGCCAACCGGCCGACCGCTGACGCCATGCGTGCGATGCTCGACTGATCAGCCGGACGCTGCGGGTTACGCGGCCTCGGCCTCGATCTCAGGTTCTGCCTCCGCCACGTCGACCGTCACCGTGCGGGTGCGTAGACCGGTCGCCATGGCGACGACGCCGAGCAGTCGAGTCGGTGCTGAGCGCCGCAGCCGCCGCGCCGTTTGACGCAGACGCGAGCTCTGCACCTCCCAAGAGGTGACGCCTGTCACGCCGAATCGGTGACGCACGGCTCTAACGGCGTCGCGCAACCGTCGGGAGCATGAAGGAGATGCAGGTGACGCCGGAACGGGCGTGACCAGCGACCCGACCTCTAGGACCGTGTTCAGCAAAGGAGAGAGAGATAGTGACTCATCGCACTCGTCGCCGGATCGGCACCGTCGTCCTTGCGCCGGTCGCGGCGCTCACCGCCTGGGCGTTCATTCGACTCCTCGGCATCGATCTCGTGGTCTCGGCAGGAGATGGCACCGTAGGCGCCGCCGACGTGTTCGTGGCTGCCCTGGTCGGTGCGCTTGCCGGGTGGTTGGTTGTGCGGTTGCTCGAGCGCCACAGCCGGCGTCCCAGGCCGTGGTGGTCGTTCGTGGGGTCGACCGCGCTGGCGCTCTCGATCATCGGGCCGGCCTGGCTTGCCGACGGCGCGAGCGCTGTGGCCCTGATCGCACTCCACATCGTGACCGCGGTCGTCGTGATCAGCGGCTTCGCGGGGACGTTGCCGGTGCGCCGCGATGACAGCACCCTGTGCGGTCCATGTTGGCCTTACGGCGATCCGGCACGATGACCGGGTGATCGAGGTCGACAGCGAGAGGGCGCACCGGTGGCGGACACGCCTCGCGCGGATCCGCGCCGGCCCACTCCTCGGGCTGCTCTTTCTCATCGGGCCGCTCTCGGATCTGGTCCACGCCTCTCTGTCGCCCGCGCGAGTTGCCGCGATCTCCATCGCGTTGACAGGCTTTGTCGCGCTCTACCTGGCGCTGCTGCCGCCGGTCCGGCAGCTGGCCCGCAAGGGACAGCCCGCGATCCGAGCCACACTTGCGCTCCTGGCCGCGATGGCCGCGCTCACGTTGGCGCTGGGGGCTCCGCGCTCGTTCACGCTGCTGTTCGTGTACGTCGTCGCGGCGGCCGGGATGCTGTTGCCGCCCGCCGGGGCGGTCGCCGTGATCGGCATCATCGCCGCGGCTGTCGGCGTGGGGCTGGCCGCTACCGGCTCCGACAGCTCGACCGTCGCCGCGTACACCCTCACGGCCCTCGCCGTCGGCGCGACGATGACAGCTCTGGGCAGCACGACGCGGGCGAACCGGGAATTGCAGTCGGCGCGCGAGGAGCTCGCCCGGCTCGCGGTCTCCGAGGAGCGGCTGCGGATCGCCCGCGACCTGCACGACCTGCTCGGCCACACCCTCTCTTTGATCGCGCTCAAGAGCGAGTTGGCGACGAAGCTCGTCGAGAGCGACCCACGGCGCGCACAAGCCGAGCTGGCCGACGTGCAGCGCGTGACCCGGCAAGCCTTGGCCGAGGTGCGCGCAACGGTCCACGACTATCGCCGGCTCGCCTTCGCCGACGCGCTCGTGGGCGCCCGTGCCACCCTCTCGGCGGCGGGGATCGACTGTCGCATCGACTCCTCCACGCCTGCGCTGCCGGCCGAGATCGAGAGCGTGCTCGCCTGGGCGGTCCGCGAGGCAACCACCAACGTCGTCCGTCACAGCGGCGCTCGCGCCTGCACGATCACGCTTGCCACCGACGTAGACGCAGTCTCGCTCCGGGTCGACGACGACGGCGCGCCCGCCGCCACAGGCTCCGCTGACGGAGCAGGCCTGGCAGGGCTTGCGGAGCGGGCGCGCCGCCTCCACGGGACGCTCGAGGCGGGAGCGCGACCTGCGGGCGGCTTCCGCCTCCGGCTCACACTGCCACTTCGTGCGCCATGATCCGCGTCCTGATCGCCGAGGACCAGGCAATGGTGCGCGGTGCGCTCGCCAGCCTGCTCGCGCTCGAGGACGACATCGAGGTCGTCGCGGAAGTGGAGCGAGGCGACGCCGTCCTCGACGCGGCCCGCACCCAGCGCGCCGACGTGGCGCTGCTGGACATCGAGATGCCCGGCCAGGACGGGATCTCGGCCGCCGCCGAGCTCGCCCACGAGCTGCCGCAGACGCGAACCCTGATCCTGACCACCTTCGGCCGCCCCGGCTACCTCCGCCGCGCGATCGAGAGCGGCGTCGACGGCTTCCTGCTCAAGGACGCACCCGCCGAGCAGCTGGCCGACGCGATCCGCGAGGTCAACGCCGGCAGACGGGTGATTGACCCCGGCCTGGCAGCCGCCGCGATCGCCGACGGCGTCAGCCCTCTCACCGAGCGCGAACGCGACGTCCTCGCCGCTGCGACCAGACACGCAACGGCAGCGGAGATCGCCTCCCAGCTGCACCTCTCCGAAGGAACGGTACGGAACTACCTCAGCGCCGCGATCCGCAAGCTCGGAGCGCGCAACCGGGCCGAGGCCGTCCGCATCGCCGAGGAGAAGGGCTGGCTCTAGTGGTAACGCACTACCTCTGTCCTTTTCGGCCGTAGTTGTAGTGCGCCACAGCGGCCGAGCTGGCCAGACCGACGCATTCGTACCCTTCCGGCCCGCCGTCCAGGTTCTCGAACAGGCGGGAGCCGCCGCCGAGGAACAAGGGAACCACGTGGACCTCGAGCTCATCGACCAGACCCGCGCGCAAGTACTGCTGTGCCGCATCGGCGCCGCCGCCGAGGGACACGTCCCGACCGCCGGCCGCCTCGACCGCACGCTCGAGGGCAGACTCGATGCCGTCGGTGACGAAGTGGAAGGTCGTGCCACCGCCCATCTCCAGCGGCTCCCGCGGGTGATGCGTGAGAACGAACACGGGCGTGTGGAACGGCGGGTCGTCGCCCCACCAGCCGGTCCAGGCGTCGTCGCCCCACGGCCCGCGCACGGGCCCGAACATGTTGCGCCCCATGATCGTGGCGCCGATGTTCACGTTCCACGAGGCGGCATGATCGTCGTCGAGCCCGGTCTCGCCTCCGTCCATCCCGTGCGCCGCGCGGAAGGAGCGGGTCGCGAACGCCCAGTCGTGTAATCCGAGCCCACCCTTGCCAAGCGGGTTCTCGAGGCTCTGGCCGGGGCCGGCTACGTACCCGTCGAGCGACATCGTGATGTTGAATCTGAGTTTCGCCATCCGCGCCTCCAGTGTGGTCGGTCAACGGCAGGACTACCGCGTCGCCCGAAAATCATCGCCCGCGCGGATAGATCCGGAAACGGGTGGCGCGGCCCGCAGCTGATGCACGATCAGGCACGATCGACGCATGCGCCTCCCGTCCCGCAGGCAGCTGTACCGCCTCGCCGACATCGCGATCCCGTGGGGCGTCGGCGGATTTCTGATTCTCGTCGCGATCGAGGAGGACGCGACGCCGAAGCGGTGGTCGCTCATCGCCCTCGCGGTCGTTCAAGGCGCGGCCTTGCGCTGGCGCCGCAGACGCCCCGAACTTGTGACGGCAGCCGTTCTCGTCGCGGCGCTCGGCTTTCGGATTTCCCTGCCGGAGATACCTCGCGTGGGAATGCTCGCTGTGGACATCCCGGCTGGCCGGGCGAACGCCGATTCGTATTCGCCGATCGGCCAAGGGCCCGGGCTCGCCGCCACGGCGGCTCACCTCCGGCAGGAGATGGTCGACCGCCGGCTCGCGGCGCGGTCATGGGCGCGCGCGAACGGAGACCACGATCCCGACGTCCGTGACTGACCTGGCCGCCTCGAGCCGCATTCTGGTCGTCAACGCCGGGTCGACGAGCCTCAAGCTCTCCGTCGTCGACGAAGAGGAGTCGGCGGGGCCGGTCGCTTCGCTCGGTGCGCTGCCAGAGGGCGTCACCGCCGTTGGCCACCGCGTCGTCCATGGCGGGGCGCGCTTCCGCGATCCGGTCGTGATCGACGACGAGGTCACGCAGGCGATCCGCGAGCTCTCCGCGCTCGCGCCTCTCCACAACGCACCCGCGCTTCGCGCGATCGACGAGGCTCGCCGGATGCTCCCGGCGGTCCCGCAGGTCGCCGTCTTCGACACCGCCTTCCACGCAACGATCCCGGACGAGGCGGCGACCTACGCCGTCCCGCGCCGCTGGCGCGAGGAGTGGGGCATCCATCGATACGGCTTCCACGGACTCGCCGTGGCGTCCGTCGCGGAGCAGGTGCGGGTGCCCCGGCTCGTCGCCTGCCACCTCGGCGGCGGCTGCTCTGTGACGGCGGTGCTCGACGGCCGCTCACTCGACACGACCATGGGCTTCAGCCCTCTGGAGGGCGTCCCGATGGCGACTCGCTCCGGATCCATCGACCCCGGCGCACTCTTCTATCTGCTCCGCGCGCACGACATGTCCGTCGAGGCGCTCGACGCGGCCCTCGAGCACGAGTCCGGTCTCGTCGCGCTCGGCGGGCTCGACGATTCGCTGGGCTTCGCCGTCTACACGTATCGGATCGCGCAGGCCGCGGCGGCGATGGCCGTCGCGCTCGGCGGCATCGACGTCCTCGCGTTCTCGGGTGGCGTGGGTGAGAACCGCGCGGACGTGCGCAGTGCGATCGCCGACAGGCTCAGTCTCCTGGGTCGCTTTCGCGTCGCTGTGGTGCGGGTGCGCGAGGACGTGGTCGTGGCCCGAGCCGTAAGAACGCTGCTGGCGAGCTCGTAGCTCCAAGTTGGTTTGCGGGCTGCACGTGGAGCGGTCGAGGCCTCGAAGGCGACTCTCCCGTCGCTAGGCCGCCTTGCTCCGCCCGATCGCGAGGAACTCCCGGTAGAGGCCGATCTTGTAGTCGACCAGCTCGAGGTTCCGCTGCACGTCGTTGAGACGACATACGACGTCCTCGCGATGCGCTTCGAGTAGCGCCAGCCGGTCGGCTTCGTTGCCGTCGCCGTCGCGGACGAGCTCCGCGTACTCGCGGATGCGCCGGATCGGCATCCCGGTAGCGCGGAGCTTGGTGCAGACGATCACCCACTCCACGTCTTCGGGCGTGAAGCGGCGGTGGCCGGAGTCGTTGCGCTCGATCGGCGCCAGCAGCCCGGCGCGCTCGTAGTAGCGGATCGTGTGGGCACTGATGCCCGCCTCGCCCGCGGCTTGCGCGATCGTCAGTCCGGGGACGGTCATCGTCGCCATACCTCAAGCGTAGAAGTTCGAGTGCACTCCAAGTCAAGAAAGCGTGTCACTGTGACATGGAATCTTGACTTTGCGCGCGCTCGAACTCCTACCGTGGCCGAGGAACACACACGACACGAAAGGAACGACATGGAGCAGCGCCACCTCGGGACCTCAGGCTTGAGCGTCTCCGCGCTCGGCCTTGGCTGCATGGGCATGTCTGCGTTCTACGGGCAGGCCGACGAGGGGGAGGCGGTGGCGACGATCCGGCGGGCGATCGAGCTCGGGATCACCTTCCTCGACACGGCCGAGCTGTACGGCCCTTTGACCAACGAGCAGCTGGTCGGCAAGGCGATCGCCGGTCGCCGCGACGACGTCACGATCGCGACGAAGTTCGGGGTCCCCGTTCAGCCGGACGGCACCCTTCGCATCGACGGCTCGCGGGAGAATGTGCGCCGCTCGGTCGAGGGCTCGCTCGAGCGGCTCGGCATCGACTACATCGACCTCTACTACCAGCACCGTATCGACCCGAACGTGCCCATCGAGGAGACGATCGGGGCGATGGCCGAACTCGTCGCGGAGGGCAAGGTGCGCTTCCTGGGCCTGAGCGAGGCGTCGCCGCAGACGATCCGTGCCGCACACGCCGTCCACCCGATCGCCGCGGTCCAGAGCGAGTATTCGCTCTGGAGCCGCGACCTCGAGCAGGACGTTCTGCCGACCCTGCGCGACCTCGAGATCGGCCTCGTGGCCTACTCCCCGCTCGGCCGCGGCTTCCTTGCCGGCCGCTTCCGCTCGCCGGACGACCTCGATCCGAACGACTGGCGCCGCAACCAGCCCCGCTTTCGCGGCGAGAACGCCGAGCGCAACGTCGAGCTGGCCGAGAAGGTTGCAGAGCTCGCCGCGGAGAAGGATGTCACTCCCGCTCAGCTCGCGCTCGCCTGGGTGCTCGCGCAGGGGGACGACGTCGTGCCGATCCCTGGCACCAAGCGCCGACGCTACCTCGAAGAAAACGCGCGCGCGCGCGAGGTCGAGCTTACGCGCAACGACCTCACCCGGATAGACGCCGAGCTCCCGAAGGCAGCGGGTCCCCGGTACGACGAGGCTGGGATGAGAACCGTGAACGTCTAGGCGGCCGCCGCTAGGCGAGCCGTGGCGGCCGACCGCGACTAGGATCCCGGCCGTGGACGCCGTCGACGAGCTGCTCGCGCACAACCGGGTGTTCGCGGCGGCGTTCGCCGGAGAGCACCTCGCCATCCGCCCGGTGCGCAAGCTCGCCGTCGTCACCTGCATGGACTCGCGGATCGACGTCTTCGGCACGCTCGGGCTCCGGAACGGAGAGGTACACGTGCTGCGCAACGCGGGCGGCGTGATCACCGACGACGTGATCCGCTCCCTGGCGATCTCCCAGCGCAAGCTGGGGACCGAGGAGGTGATGCTGATCCATCACACCGACTGCGGCCTGCAGAGGATCACCGACGACGGCTTCCGGGCCGAGTTGCAAGAGGCCACCGGAGTGGCGCCCTCGTTCGCGATCGAGTCCTACACGGACGTCGACAGCAACGTCAGGCAGTCGATGGCCCGTGTCCGCAGCTCGGCGTTCGTCCTCCATCGCGACCGCGTTCGCGGCTTCGTCTACGACGTCGACACGGGGCTGCTCCGCGAAGTCCTGCCCACGGGCTGACTGCCTCTCGGGAGGCACCCACCAGGACGAGCGGACCGCTCGGCGCGACCGGCCTGCTGTCAGCCGGTCGCCGCCTGGACGACCACGCCGCTCGCCTGCTCAGGGCTCAGCGCGTCGGTGTTGACGACGAGGTCGTAGTGGGTGGGAAGCTCGCGGACGCCGTAGAAGCGCTTGAAGTAGGAGCGTCGCGAGGCATCGGACGACTTGACGATCCCCGCCGCCTGCCGGAGCTCGACGTCGCCGTCAGCGGCGACGCGCTCCGCTCTGACGTTCGGAGAGGCGGTCACGAGCACCCGGAGGACACTTGCCCGGTCGGCCAGCGCGATCGAGGCGGCGTGCGCCACGATCACGGCTGAGCCCTGCGCCGCCGTCTCACCGATCACGTCGCGGATGAGCTCCTGGTAGGCCTCCTCGGTCGCCGGGCTTCCGGCGGCCACGAGAGGGACCGCATAGGCGGACGGGCCCGTCCGGCCGAGCCCCTCGAGCAGCCGCAGCACGAGCGATCGGCGCTGCTCTGCGTCGGCGATCTCGGCCGGGCTGACGTTTCCCTTCGCGGCGGCCTGCGCCACGATGTCCTCGTCGACGTAGCGGTAGCCGAGCCGCTCGGCGACCAGCGCTCCGACGCGCTCCCCGCCGGCGCCGAGCTCACGCGAGATGGCGACGACACGCGCGGGAGCGTTCGCCTCATGCGCTGCGCCGCCTGGCTCCCCGGCCGCGGTGCCGCTCACGCCAGGGACCAGCGCCAGTTGCGGATCTCGGGCATGTCTTCGCCGTACTCCGAGACGTACAGCCGGTGCTCGATCAGCTTCTGCTGGATCTCTTGCTTGACGTACGCAGCGCTCATGCCGAGCTGCGGCACACGATCGATCACGTCCTCCACCAGGTGGTAGCGGTCGACGTCGTTGCGAACGACCATGTCGAACGGCGTCGTCGTCGTGCCTTCCTCCTTGTACCCGCGCACATGGAGGTTGTTGTGGCACCCGCGCCGGTACGTTAGGCGATGAATCAGCCAGGGGTAGCCGTGGAACGCGAAGATCACCGGCTTGCTAGGCGGGAACAGGCTGTCGAAGTCCTTGTCCGACAGCCCGTTGGGATGCTCGCTCTGCGGTTGGAGCTTCATCAGGTCGACGACGTTGACCACCCGCACCTTGAGGTCGGGGAAGGAGTTCCTGAGGATCTCCGCGGCGGCGAGCGTCTCCATCGTGGGCACGTCGCCGGCGCACGCCAGCACGACGTCGGGCTCCGACCCCCGGTCGTTGCTCGCCCACTCCCAGATGCCAATCCCGGTCGTGCAGTGCTTGATCGCCGCGTCCATGTCCAGGTACTGCGGCTCGGGCTGCTTGCCGCCGATGACGACGTTCACCGTGTTGCGGCTGCGCAGGCAGGCGTCCATTACCCACAGCAGGCAGTTCGCGTCCGGTGGGAGATAGACGCGGATCACCTCGGCCTTCTTGTTGACGACGTGGTCGATGAAGCCCGGGTCCTGGTGCGAGAAGCCGTTGTGGTCCTGACGCCAGACATGCGAGGTGAGCAGGTAGTTGAGCGACGCGATCGGGCGGCGCCAGGGGATCTCGTCGCGCGTCACCTTGAGCCACTTCGCATGCTGGTTGAACATCGAGTCGACGACGTGGACGAACGCCTCGTAGGTCGTGAAGAGCCCGTGCCTCCCGGTCAGCAGATAGGCCTCGAGCCAGCCCTGGCAGGTGTGCTCGCTGAGGATCTCCATCACGCGGCCGTCCGGGGAGAGGTGATCGTCCTCGGGAATCGTGTCCGCCATCCACGCTCGATCGGTGACCTCGAAGAGCGCGCCGAGACGGTTGGAGGCGAGCTCGTCCGGCGCGAAGACGCGGAAGTTGCGCGACTTGAGGTTCATCTTCATCACGTCGCGCAGATAGCTGCCGAGCGCGCGCGTCGCCTCGGCAATCGTCGTTCCGGGAGACGGAACGTCGACGGCGTACTCGCGTATGTCCGGGAGGCGCAGATCCTGGAGCAGGAGGCCGCCGTTCGCGTGAGGGTTCGCGCTCATGCGGCGCGTACCCGTCGGTGACAGCTCCCGCAGCTCGGGGACCAGCCTGCCCGCCTCGTCGAAGAGCTCGTCCGGACGGTAGCTCCGCATCCACGTCTCGAGCAGGTCGACGTACTCGGGATGCCCGGCGAGGTTCGACATCGGCACCTGGTGTGAGCGCCAGGAGCCCTCCACCGGATGTCCGTCGACCTCCTTCGGGCCCGTCCATCCCTTCGGTGTCTTGAGGACGATCATCGGCCACTGCGGGCGGGCGGACGAGCCGTTCTCGCGTGCCTCCTCCTGGATCGCCCTGATGTCGGCGATGGCACGCTCCAGGGTCTCCGCGAACTGCGGGTGCATCTCCGACGGCTCGGAGCCCTCCACCCAGTAGGGCTTGTACCCGTAGCCGACGAACAGGCTCTCCAGCTCTTCACGCGGAATCCGGGCCAGCACCACCGGGTTGGCGATCTTGTAGCCGTTCAGGTGGAGGATCGGCAGGACAGCGCCATCGGTGGCGGGGTTCAAGAACTTGTTGGAGTGCCAGGCGGCCGCCAGCGGGCCCGTCTCGGCCTCGCCGTCGCCGACGATGCAGGCGACGATCAGGTCGGGGTTGTCCAATGCCGCGCCGAACGCGTGCGAGACTGCGTACCCGAGCTCGCCACCCTCGTGGATCGAGCCGGGCACGTCGGGCGCCACGTGGCTCGGGATCCCGCCGGGGAAGGAGAACTGCTTGAAGAGCTGCTTGATCCCGTCGGCGTCCTCGGACACGGAGGCGTAGAACTCGCTGAAGGTCCCCTCCAGATAGGCGTTGGCGACCATTGCCGGGCCGCCGTGACCAGGTCCGCAGATGTAGATCACGTTCAGGTCGTACGCCTTGATCAGGCGGTTCAGGTGGACGTAGATGAAGTTCAGCCCCGGTGTCGTCCCCCAATGGCCGAGCAGCCTCGGCTTCACATGCTCGATCCGCAGCGGCTCCCTGAGCAGCGGGTTCTCGAGGAGGTAGATCTGCCCGACGGAGAGGTAGTTGGCCGCGCGCCAGTAGCGGTCGATCTTGCTCAGATCCTCGTCCGAGAGCCGGGTCGTCCCGAGCTCAGGCAGCGCCGTCGCCATCTCGCCTCCGTTCGGCCGCATTGTCGTCGCCACGCAGAGGACCGAACCGCGACTCCCCCACGCGCCGTCGCCTCATCGGGCGATTATTACCGAACTCCGATCGGTGGCCTAGCGTGAGCGCGGACGTGCCGAAGCTTTGCTTGTCGCGGGCGAGCGGTTAGGTTCACCGCCAATGGGTATCGATGTCGGACTCCTCGAGAGCGTCTCCAGGCTGTCACTGTTCGCGGGCCTCGACCGCGAGCAGCTGGCCGCCTTGCTCCCGCGACTGACAGAGGTCTCGTTCAGCGAGGGCGACTGGGTCGTCCGGCGTGGTGACACCGACGTCGGCCTGTTCATCATCGTCGAGGGGGAGGTCGGCGTCGTGATCGAGGAGGAGGAGCTGGCGACGCTGCCCACCGGGAGCTTCTTCGGGGAGATCTCCGCACTCCTGCGCGAGCCCACCGTGGCCGACATCGTCGCCCGCTCACACCTGCGGTGCCTCTTCGTCCCGGCCGCCGAGGTCGAGAGCTTCCTCCTCTCGGAGCCGATCACCATGCTGCGGATGCTCCAGACCGAGGCCCGTAGAGTCCGCACAGCCGACGAGCGGCGCACATGACCCACGAGGCCTTCCAGGCCGTCGGGGCTCGTTCGGCGTCCCAGCACATGGACTATCTCCCGATCGCCGAGCACGGGATCATCGGAGATCTGCACAGCATCGCGCTCGTCGGCACGGACGGGCGGATCGACTGGTACTGCTGTCCGCGGTTCGACTCCCCGAGCGTCTTCGGGGCGATCCTCGACAAGGCCCGCGGTGGCTTCTACCGGATCGCGCCGGTGATCGACGAGTGGGTGCCGAAGCAGCTCTACCTGCCCGACACGAACGTCCTGATCACCCGCTTCCTCACGCCGGGCGGGGTCGGTGAGGTGCAGGACTTCATGCCCATCAAGGAGGGGTTTGCCGAGCACCGCCATCGCCTCATTCGTCGCGTGCTCGGCGTGCGCGGCGAGATGCGCTTCCGCGTCGACGTCCAGCCGCGCTTCAACTACGGGCGCGACGCCCACGAGACGATCTTCCACGAGAACGGCGTGCTGTTCCGCTCGCCCTCGCTCTCCCTGGCGCTCGAGACGGCAGTGCCTCTCAGGTATCAGGACGATGGCGCGCAGGCCGACTTCACGCTTCTCTCCGGCGAGACGGCCACCTTCGTCCTCGAGCTCGTGCCTGAGACTTACGTCCCGAGGATGTACTCGGAAGACGAGATCCGGGACGCGTTCGCCGAGACCGTGGACTACTGGCGTCGCTGGCTCGCGCAGTGCAGGTATCAGGGACGCTGGAGAGAGACCATCCACCGATCGGCACTGACGCTGAAATTGATGACGTACCGGCCGACCGGGGCGATCGTCGCGGCTCCGACGGCGAGCCTCCCCGAGTCGATGGGGGGCGGCCGCAACTGGGACTACCGCTACACGTGGATACGCGACGCGACGTTCTCGCTCTACGCCCTGTTGCGAATCGGCTTCACGGAGGAGGCGACGGGGTTCATGGACTGGCTCCGCGAGCGCTTCCGCGAGCCACGCGACGGGGCGACCGGACCGCTCCAGATCATGTACGGGATCGACGGGCGCGCCGAGTTGCCCGAGGAGACCCTCGCTCATCTCGAGGGGTATCGCGGCTCGTCGCCCGTGCGGATCGGCAACGGCGCGGCCGACCAGCTGCAGCTGGACATCTACGGCGAGCTGGTGGACTCCCTCTACCTCTCCAACGAATGGAGCGCACCGATCCACCACGACGCCTGGGACGACCTCGCGCAGGTCGTCGACTGGGTGTGCGAGCACTGGGACCAGGCCGACGAGGGAATCTGGGAGGTGAGAGGCGGGCGCAAGCACTTCACGTACTCGCGACTGATGTGCTGGGTCGCCCTGGACCGGGCGATCCGGATCTCGATGGCGCGGGGACTGCCGGCGGACGTGATCGCCTGGCAATCGGCGCGGAACACGATCTACCGCCAGATCATGAGCAAAGGCTGGAACGAGGAGCGGCAAGCCTTCGTTCAGCACTACGACACGGACGTCCTCGATGCCGGCGTGCTGGCGATGCCGCTGTTCGGGTTCATCGCCCCCACCGATCGCCGCTGGCTGTCGACCCTCGACGCGATCACGGAGGAGCTGGTCAGCGACAGCCTGGTCTACCGGTACAACATCGCCGCCGCCCCCGACGGCCTCGAGGGCGAAGAGGGCACCTTCTCGATCTGCACCTTCTGGTACGTCGAGGCGCTCGCCCGCGCCGGCCGCCTCGACGAGGCGCGTCTCGCCTTCGAGAAGATGCTCACCTACGCCAACCACCTCGGCCTCTACTCCGAGCAGATCGGGCCGACGGGGGAAGCGCTCGGCAACTTCCCGCAGGCCTTTACCCATCTCGCGCTGATCAGTGCGGGGTACTCGCTGAACCGGCGGCTCGGCTAGAAATCGCCCGCCGTCAGCCGGTTGAAGAATGCGATCGACCCGCGGTCGGGCTCGCTCTCCAGGCGAGCCGACAATCGCTCCGCTCCGGCGACGCTGGTGCCGTGCCCGCGAGCCACGGCGCGGGGTCGTCGGGAGTCCGGCGCCTGCGCCGTCGGAGTGTCAGTCCCCGAGACGGTGAGCGACGTCGTAGATGTGACGCCGGACCCGTCCCGACCAGTACGGGCGCATCGGAGTCGTCGTCTGCATGTGGATCTCGTCGCGCTCCCAGGCGAGGAACGCCTCGCGGCTCTCCCACTCGCTCAGGAGCACGTACGAGATGATGGCCTCGGGATCGGGCTCGGCCTCCGCGCCGGGCATGACGTCGGAGCCCGTCGAGTGCCGGAGGAGCTCGTCGCGGACGTGCCCGGGCGTGCCTTTCACTTTCGCTGTCACGCCGGCGTAGGCCCGCTCGAACGCTTCCTCGTCGCTCTCCCTGATCGTCGCGAAGACCATCACGCGCGTCCGCATCATGTCCCTCCCTCGACGTACTCCAGGACGTCCTGAATCGTCATCCGCGCCGACTCACGGAGATCGCGGAGCGGAGCCGTAAGCTCGTCCTGCTCCTTGCTCCGCTCGAACTCGTGGAATGTCTCTCGGCTGGACCAGTCGCTGGCGATCACGAACGTACTCGGGTTGTCCGGGTCGCGCATGAGCGCCTGGCGCAGGCTTCCCGGCTGGAGCCGGACCTGCTCGGCGATCTCGCGCCAGGCCTGCTGGAACTCGGCCTCCCTCCCCGCCGTCACCTTGATCTGGAGCACGGCTCGTACCACGCTTCCCTCCTCGAACGCCGCGGGAACTCTAGAGCGTCTCGTCGTGTCACGGGTGGAGCGTCTCGACACGGACGGCGTACCGCGTCCGTTCGACCTCCGACCAGCACTCGCGTAGGGCTGTCGTCAGCTCGCGATGCTCCGGGGAGCGCTCCCACGCCTCCTCAGCCTCGAGGCTCTCCCAGTGGCTCTCGATCACCCACCGGTCCGAGTCGTCGAGGTCCTGGGACAGCCGATGGACGAGGTGACCCTCCAGGCCCAGCTCGATCCGCTCGCACAGCTGCCGGTAGCGGCGCAGGAACTCTGCCTCGGTTCGGGGCTCGACCCGCACCCGTACGAAGAAGACGCAGCCGGCCGTCAGATCCCTCCGTCCACGTAGATCGTCTGGCCAGACACGTACTGGGAAAGGTCGCTCGCGAGGAAGACGACGACGTTCGCGACGTCGTCTGGCTCTCCGAGCCGCTCGAGAGCGGCGAGCTTCTCGTACCGGGCTCGTCCCTCAGGCGTGATACCCGACGTCTGATCGGTCTCGATGATCCCGGGCGCGACGAGGTTCGCGCGGATTCCACGTGGGCCCAACTCCTTGCAAAGCGCGCGCGTAAACCCGATCGCGCCCGCCTTCGACGCCGCGTAGTGGGCGCGCCCGACCATGCCGCGGAGCGCCACGCCGGAGCCGATGTTGACGATCGAGCCACCGGGCGGCATCGCCTCGACGACGCGCTTGGTGACGAGGTAGAGCCCGGTCAGGTTCGTGTCCAACACGCGTCGCCACTCGTCAAGCTCGAGCTCCGAGAGCAGCGCGTGGCTGACGACGCCCGCGTTGTTGACGAGGATCTCCACGTGCTCGAAGCGCGCACGGGCGTCGTCGACGAACCGGTCGACGTCGTCCGAGCTCGAGACGTCCGCCTGCACGACGTAGCTCCCGTTGCCGATCTTCGCGAGCTCCTCGGCTACGCTCCTGACTGCGTCGCTCTCGCGCTGGTAGACGGCCGCAACGGCGACGCCCTGGCCTGCGAGGCCGAGAACACAGGCACGCCCGATCCCGCGCGATCCACCCGTGACGATTGCGTGCTTCCCTGCAAGCCCGCGGTCTGTCAACCTCGCCTCCTGCTCGACGCCGCTTCGACTTCTGAGATTCGCGACAACGAACGTATCGGCGGCCCCCGCCGGATGCAACCCGCCGGACGACGAGACCTCGACGCGCCCACAATCCGAGGTGGGTCATCGGTCTTGTCGTCGTCCGGGATGTCGCTGCCACGAAGCCCTTCGGTCCGAACGAGGCACCAGGTCGATCGCCGAAGCTCAGCCCGTCGGTGAGCGGTCGCCGAGGCGGAAGAGGCGCTCGGCATTGCCGCGGAGGATCTTCGTCTTGTCCTCGTCGGTGATCGGAAGCGCCTCGACGAGCGCGATCGCGGCATCGAGCGGCGTCGAGAGCGGCGGCGAGTCCGTACCGAAGAGGATCCGCTCCACCCCCATCACCTCGAGGTTGGCGAGGTGGTTGGAGACGCTCCCGTTCGCCGTGTCCACGTAGACGCGGCGCAGGTAGACGCTCGGCGGCTCGCTGATCCGGTTCTCGAACCGCGGCATGCCGGGCGGCCCGCCCGGCGGCCCACCACCCTTCTGCGGCCCCCCGTCTCCCGGCTTACCGCCCCAGTGGCGGGGCTGGTAGGCCTGGTCGAGACGCGCGGCCAGCAGCCCGGTCGCACCGCCGGCCGTCGCTGCGATGACGTTCAGGTTCGGGTACTGCTCGAGACGGCCGCCGAAGACCAGCGCGGCGACGCTGGCGGTCACGTCCAGGAAGCGTGCGACCTGCTCGACGAGCCGGAAGTCGCGGAAACTGGCGCTGCCCACGGGCTCGGCCGGCGGATGAAGGAAGACCGGCACACCGAGCTCGTCCACCAGCGCGAAGAAATCGTCCGCGCGCTCCGAGTCGAGGTATTCCCCGCGGACGCTGGTGTTTACCATCAGGCCGACGAAGCCGCCTTCCTTCACCGTCTCCGCAGTCTGCTCGAGCATCTCCGCGCCGCCGAAGGGATTCGTGAACGCGTAGGCGGCGAGCCGAGGGGCGTACCTCTCCACCGTCTCGGCAAGCCACTCGTGGAACGCCTTCAGCTGGTCGAGCGGCTGCTCGAAGGCGTCGAACCCGGGGACGGGCGTCATGGTTCCGTAGCCGACCGGGCTGCCGACGATCGTCAGCTCGATCCCGAGCGCCGCCTTTCGCTCGAGCATCCCCTCGATGTCGAGGAGCGCGGGCGGCATCGGGAAGCGCTCGAACAGCTCGGGGTGGGTGACGTGCCCGTGGACGTCGACGATCATCGTCACTCGACCGGCGCGACGCCCACCGGCGGGCCTCCTGCGCGGGCCGCTTCCGGCGGGCGGTCCCGCGTGGCGCCCGGCTCGGGCCAGGGGTACTCGTCCATTCCGGAAAGCCGCTCCTCGAATGCCAGGATGGCCGAGACATCGAAGTCGCCCAGCCCCTGCTGGTTCGCGGCCGTCAGCATCGAGTACGCGCTCTCGGTGACGGGCATCGGCACTCCGAGCTCCTGCGCCTCCGAGAGCACGAGCATCATGTCCTTCCGCATCAGCCCGAGCTTGAAGGCGACCTGCTGGAAGGAGCGGCGCGCCATCATCGGGCAGCGGAACGTCATCATCGGCGAGCTGTAGCCGCTCCCGGCGATCATCTCCAGGATCTTCTCGCGTGGTAGCCCGGCCCGCTCGCCGAAGACGACGGCCTCGGCGAGCGCCGGCATCTGAACCCCCATCAGCATGTTGAGGACGAGCTTCATCGTCGCGCCCATGCCGCTCGGTCCGAAGTAGGAGACCTGCTTCCCGATCGCCTGCAGGATCGGCTCGACGGCCCTGAAGTCCGCTTCGTCGCCGCCGACCATCACGCGCAGCTCACCCTGGCGAGCGTGTTGGGGGTTGCCGAGGACGCAGGCGTCGAGGGCGCGGTAGCCGGCCTCCGCGGCCTTCGCCGCCGTCTCGCGCGAGAAGTCCGGCGGAACGGTGCTGAGGTCGACGATGTACGCGCCATTCGCGGCGGAGCCGAACACGCCATCGTCTCCGTACAGCATCGACTCGACGACGTGTTGGTCGGCGAGGCTCAGCAGGACCACGTCTGCGTCGCGGGCCGCGTCGGCAGGCGAGACGGCCACCCGGGCACCTAACGCGCCGACCTCCTCGCTCTTCGCGCGCGTACGGTTGTAAACAGCGAGCTCGTGGCCCGACTCCGCGAGCTTCGACGCCATTCCGAGACCCATCGCGCCGAGCCCGATGAAACCGATCCGCTGTGCGTCCACCTTCCCTCCTAGGCGTTACGAGCTGGCGGTCACGCCGCCGTCGACGAAGATGACCTGCCCGGTGACGAAGCTCGCCGCCGGCGAGACGAGGAACAGCACGGCGCCGGCGATCTCGAGCGGCGTGCCGAACCGGCCCATGGGAATGCGGTTCAGCATCATGTTCGTGAACCGCTCGTCCTGGACCGCGTGCTGGACGAGCTCGGTGGGGACGAAGCCGGGCGCAACGGCGTTGACGGTGATCCCGTGGCGCCCCCACTCGGTGGCGAGTTGCTTGACGAGCATGTTGAGCCCACCCTTGCTCGCAGCGTAGGCGGCGAAGCCGCGTCGGCCGCCCGCGAGGCTTCGGGTCGACGAGAAATGAACGATCCGGCCGCCGCCCGACTCGAGCATCCTGCGCCCGGCCGCTTGCGAGAGCCAGAAGGCGCCGCTGAGATTGATGTCGATGACGCGGCGCCAGTCGTCCTCGGCGAACTCCTCCGCCTTGGCCTCCAGGTCGATGCCGGCGAGGTTGACGAGAACGTCGAGTCCGCCCAGGCGCTCGACGACGTGGCGAACGAAGCGCTCGGCGCTCTCCCGGTCGGCGAGGTCGACGCGCGCACCGATCGCTCGAACGCCCTCGCCCTGGAGCTCGGACGCCAGCTCATCGGCTTTCTCCTGTGAGCGGCCGCCGATCGCGACTTCGGCGCCGTGCGCGACCAGAAGGCGTGTCGTGACCTCGCCGATTCCACCGTAGCCGCCGACGATCCCGACGCGCTTCCCGTCGAGGCGGACGAACGCGGCGAGGTCGGCGGGAGCCTCGGGCGCCGCCGCTGCCGGCGCAGCCGGCGCCCCGGCTGGCGGCCCACCGGCGGGCGAGCGGCTCACCCGTCGTGCCTCCGGACGACCGGGCTCTCCACTCCGGGCTGGCTGATGAACGCACGCGAGCCCGAGGGAATAGACATGTCGCGCGGCACATCACGCTCGTGCTCGAGCTCGCGGATCGCGGGCATGCGCCCCACCTGCATCGCGAGCAGCCCCGCGGCGTCGAGGTCCGTCTCGACGACCCGAACGACGTTGCTGAACCTCATGAAGACCTGCGTAGAGAAGAGCGTGCCAATCTCGTCGCCCCGCGCAGGATCCGCCGCGGCCGGCGTGTGAACGGTGTAGTCGGGATGGAAGGACTCCTTGGTCGCGACTGCGAAATTCCCCTCGTTCAGCGCTTCGTCGATCAAGGAGCAGCCAGCGCCTCGTTCGCTTCCGCGACACTCGGCGCACGCTCCGTTCGGCGTGGACCGGGCAACTTTACAGCGCCCACCGCGCTTTTCAACCGCGTCCCGGCGGTTGCGCCCGACAGGCAGCGGCTCGCGCGCGTTGCGCGCTCGCAGCCGGGGAAGGCGAAGGCTGCGAGCAAGCACACATCCGCCTTGCTCGCGGTCAGTACTCGACCTTCAAGTCCTCCGCGCCGCGTCCCTTGCTGAACATCCAGCTCGTGATCCGCGCCCCTACCTGGTGCGCCATTCTGGGCAGTGCCCTCTCCGACTGTCCGAGCCTGCCCACCCTGCGCGAATCCCGGACGATCTTCGCCGTACGGGGTATCCGTTTGGCCTCCCACGCTCTCAGTGCGGCCACGGGATCGCCACCCTGGCTCACCTCTTTCGCCAGCAGCACCGCCCCCTCGATTCCCTGACCTGCTCCCTGGCCCCGGTCCCACGTCATCGGGTGGGCGGAGTCGCCAAGGAGAGTGACGCGGCCTTCGCCCCAGCGCTCGACGGGATCGCGGTCGTACGTGGCGGCGAGGAAGCTGTTTGATTCGTCGGTCGCCTCGACGAGGGCCTCGACCGGCTCGGGCCAGCCGTGGAACCGCTCGAGGACCGTGCGCTTGATCTCGGCCCCTGTCTCGTTCGCGCCGGGCGGCTCATTCGTGGCCGCCGTCCAGTACACGTACCAGCGGCCGACGGGGTAATACAGGAAGCGCTGGCCGCGTCCCAGGAAGATCCGCTCCAGACCGTCCTTGGCTGTCTCGCTCTCCAACACCCCTCGTCGGGTGACGTAGCCGGCGTATCGAGGCTCGGAGTCACCGAGAAGCTGCGCGCGGACGCTCGACTTCAACCCATCCGCCCCAATCAGCGCGTCGCCCCGGGCCTCCCGCCCATCGGCGAAATGCGCCGTCACGCCGTTGTCGTCCTGCTCGAAACTGACGAACTTGGCGCCCAGCTGCAGCTTGTCCTCCCCGACGGCGTCCACGAGGAGCTCGTGGAAGCGCGGCCGCAGCACGCCCAGGACCAACTCGCCGTCCGGGCAGATCGGCGCGGTGCCGAGATGCTTTCCCTTGTGGGTCATGAACTCGCGGTGCGTGATCGGCGCTCCAGCCTGCGTCAGCTCGTCGAGGAGGCCGAGATGCTTGAACGCCCGGGACACGTTCAGGCCCAGAGAGAGACCCGCCCCGAGCTGGCTCTTACGCACGTCGTCCGCCTGCTCGAAGACGAGGGAGTCGATCCGGTAGCGGTCGAGCGCGATCGCGGCGGTAAGGCCGGCAACCCCGCCTCCGATGATCAAGATACGTGCGTCCTTCTCGGGCGCCAAGGCCGCGATCCTAGCCCTTCTCTCCGGCCTTTCGCATTCCCAGGAGGGCCCAGATCGACAGGACGATCACGAGCCCGGCGCACGCGGCGAAGGCCAGGCCGACGCTCACCGGATCGTCGGCGAGAAAGCCTCGGCCCGCCTCGATCGGCGCCGTCAGCGGGTTCACCCCGGCGACCGTCTGCAGCCAGCCGGTGAGGTCGTCCCGTTGGGTGAAGACCGGCGTCATGAACAGGACGAGGTAGACGGGAATGAGGACCAGCGCGCCTGCGGACGCGGATTGGAAGCGAAGCGCCACGCCGACGCCGTAGAGCATCGCCGCCATATTCAGAAGCAGGGCCATAGCGACGATCGCCCCGATGTCGAGGGCGTCGCCCCGCACGGGCATGCCGACGGCCAGGGCGATGGCCCAGACGACGCCGATGGCCAGCAGGCCTCGAGCGAGCCCGACGATCACGTAGCCGGCGACTATCGCCATCCGCCGCGGAGCAGCAAGCATGAGCCGGCGCCCCAGGCCCGTCTCGTAGTCGATCGCCACCTCGAAGGCCGTGAAAACGGCGACGAGCATCGCGGCCATGTAGAGGACGAAGACGAACACGAACGCGGTGAAGTCGTAGTAGTCGAAGCCCTTCGTGGTTCCGATCACCGAGAGCGCGCCGGTGAAGGCGGCGAAGAAGAACAACGGGACCAGCATCGGGGCCAGCAGCAGCGGGGGGTCCTTCAGGAGCTTGCGGAGCCCCCGCCGTGCTACGCCGAACGCAACCGAGAGGGAGCGGGCGGGCGTCATGTCCCCGCGACCTTCCGGCTCAGCGCGGCGGCTGCGGCGATGAGAGCCCCGATCAGGGCGGCAGCCGCGATCCCGCAGCCGAGTGCGAGCGCCTCGCCGTCCCACCCGCTGATCAGCAGGCTGCGCGTCGCCTCGACGAGGTAGGACATCGGGTTGTAGGTGGCGATGACCTCGAACCAGTGCTGCTTGATGAGGTTTCGAGGCATGACCATCGAGGACAGGAAGAGCAGGGCCAGCGATAGTGCGAACAGGGTCTGGACCTTCGCCGGCGAGCCCGTTTGCACGGCGACGAGCAGGCCGATGGCGCCGAAGGCCAAGATCATCAGCAGGACGACGGCCATGAGGGCCAGCGCCCCCACGACGCCTGTCTCCACGTCCGCGCCGGCGATCAGCCCCGCCGCCAGGAAGATCACCGCCTGGATGACGCCGAGCACCGCAACGCCACCGAGCTGTGCAGCGATGAGGGCCGATCGGCGCACCCGGGTCAGTGCGAGGCGGCTCAGGAAGCCGGTCTCGATGTCGCTTCCCAGGGCGTTTCCGGCCATCGTCGAGGCGCTCGCCGCACCCTGGACAAGGATCGCCCCGAGGATGAACGTGGTGTACGAGTCCGTCGGGAACCCCTCGGTCGCGGTGACCTGGTCGCCGGCCCCAGACAGGATCGCCAGCATGAACGCCCCGAAGAAGAGGTTTGGCACGTAGATGATCGGCTGGCGGAGCGTGCGGACGATCGAGCGTCGCGCGAGCTTTTCGACCTGTACGCCGAGGGAGGGAGTCACTGGCCCGTGGCCGGGGTGCTCGTGCCGGGCACGCCGGTATGGCTCAGCTGCTCGAGCGCACCTTCCTTCCCAGCCTCGGGCTCCTCGGCGGCGCCTTCCAGTGAGCGACCCGTCTTGGCCAGGAAGACGTCGTCGAGCGTCGGCGCCCGAAGCTCGACGTTCGCCACCCGGAGACCCGCCGCGTCCAGCGCACGGATGACGTCCCCCAGGCCCTCCACACCGGGACTCAGACGGACGGCCACGCCGTTGTGGGCGGCGCTCACGAGCTCCCCGAAGCGCCCGAAAACCGCGCTGATCGCAGCCCAGTCGGCGCTGTCCACGGGAACCGCCTCGACCGTCGGCCTGCCGATCTCCGCCTTCAGATTGGCCGGAGTGTCCTCGGCCACGATCTCTCCGTGATCGATGATCCCGACGCGGTCCGCCAGGACGTCGGCCTCTTCCAGGTATTGGGTGGTGAGGAAGACCGTCATGCCCTCCTCCTTCACGAGCCGCGCGACCTCCTCCCAGAGGGCTGTACGGCTCTGCGGATCGAGGCCGGTCGTAGGCTCGTCGAGGAAGAGCACCTGCGGCCTGTGAACCAGTGCCAGAGCGAGGTCGAGCCGGCGCTTCATCCCGCCCGAGTACCCGTCGACACGCCGTCCGGCGGCCTCGATCAGTCCCACCCGCTCGAGTAGCTCCGTGGCACGCGGCTTGCGCTGCGCCCTCGGGATTCCCTGGAGGGCTGCCTGGAGGTCCATGTGCTCCCAGGCGTTGAGTTGCGCGTCGAGAGCCGCCGCCTGCAGAGCCACCCCGATCGATTCCCGGACCTTCGCAGCCTGCTTGGTGACGTCGAAGCCGGCGACGCGCGCGGTGCCGGACGTCGGCGGCAGCAGCGTGGTGAGCATGTGAACGGTCGTCGACTTGCCTGCGCCATTGGGCCCGAGGAACCCGTAGATCTCGCCCGGGTCGACCCTCAGGCTGATGCCGTCGACGACGCGGTGGCGGCCGAACTCCTTGACGAGCGACTCGACCTCGATGCTGTTCGGCGGGGCGATCGGGCGCGATGGGGATCCGCCCGGCGTGGGACGCCACGACCTTCTCCTCGCCCAAGCGGACCTCGAAGACCGTGCCTCCGACTTGGACGCGGTCGCCGCTGTGTAGCGCCACCGCGCCCGTGATGCGCTGGCCGTTCACCAGCGTCCCGTTGCTCGAGCCGAGATCCTGCACGGTGAGCCCGCCACCGGCAGGCGAGAAGGTGGCGTGCCTGCGGGAGACCTCGGGGTCCTCGTCCAGGATCACCTCGGCGGCGCCGGGATCGCGGCCCACCACTACGTGGCCGTTGACGGGCACCTCACGCCCGGCTCTCTGACCGCCGACGAAGACCAGCATCGGCACCATGGGGATCCTGATGCGGGTGACCTGGAGCTGGGGACTTGCGGCGGCGGGCTTGGTCTCGCCCCCGGCAGGGGCCCCACGAAACTCGATTACCGTGTGCCCTAGCTGGATCAGATCGCCCGCCCGGAGCAGGCTGCGAACCCGTGATGCGGCGGCCGTTCACGAAGGTGCCGTTCGTCGATCCGAGATCCTCGACGGTAATCCCGCCGTCCACCGGCACGAAGGAGGCGTGCCTCGTGGAGACCTCCGGATCGGCAATCACGAAGTCCGCGCGGGAGTCCCGTCCAATCAGCGTCGGGCCCGCGACGCGCAACTCGCGCCCCGCCTCCCGCCCCTCGATGATGGCCAGAACCGGGTGCGCCACGGGGCGATTCTACTCCGCCGGGCGAGCGCGATTCAGGCGGCTTGGGCCGCCCCGGTCGCGGGCACGCGCTCTAGCAGTATCGCCTCAGCACCCTGGCCCGGAGTGAACCCGACGCCAAGGCGGCGGATCGCCTCGTCGCGCTGCTCGACGGGTGCAAGGCGGGCCTGCCGCATGAGCGTGCGCAGGACGACCTTGACCTCCGAGAGCGCGAAGCTCGCGCCGATGCAGCCACGCCCACCTCCGCCCCCGAAGGGAATCCACGTGAACCTGTCTGGCTCCCGGTCCAGGAAGCGCTCCGGACGGAACAGATCGGGCTCGGGGTAGAGATCGTCCCTGCGGTGGAGGATGTAAAGGTTGCAGGCGATCATCGTGCCGGGCTGGAGCTCGTACTCGCCCAGGGGGAACGGCTTGTTGACGCGGCGCATGACGAACGGCAGCGGCGGGCGCAGGCGCAGCGTCTCCTTCACGACCGCGTCGAGATAGTCGTCGCTCCCGGCCTCCAGCTCGGCGCGCAGCCGATTCTGGATCTCCGGATGGCGCATGAGGCGCTCGAGCGCCCAGGCGATCCCATTTGCCGTCGAGGTGTGGCCCTGGATCAGCAGCGTCACAAGCTGGTCGCGGATCTCGCCGTCCGTCATCGGGCTGCCGTCGTCGTGATGCGCCTGGACGAGCAGCGCGAGGATGTCGTCGCGCTCCTCGAGGCGGGGGTCCTTCCGGGCACGCTCGATCTCCTCGAAGACCTGGGTGTCGACGGGCTCGAGCACGCGCAGGAATGACTTCGGAGGCCCCCAGCCGCGCATGTACTTGAACTGATGCCCTGCCATGCGCCAAGGGCTCGACCCCCAATCGAGCACACCGTGCACGCTGGCGCGCAGCGACTCCTGGCGCTCTCCGCCGGTCACTCCGAAGATGGCGCTCATCACCACGGTCAGCGTGATCCGCTGCAGCCGCGGGAGGAGCGGCATCGGCTCGTTCAGCGGCCAGGTCGCCAGCTCCTGCTCGCAGATCGTCGTCATCAGATCCCGATAGCGCTGCACGTGCTCGCCGCGGAAGAGCGGCTGCAGCAGCTCGCGCTTGGCCGCGTGTTCCTGCCCCTGGGCTACGAGCACGGACTGCTCGCCAACGAGGGGTGTGGCCAGCCTCGCTTCGCCGTACAGCACCTCGGGGTCGGCGGTGAGCACGTCCTCGATCCGCTTGGGATCGGAGACGAGGACGAACGTGGTGCCGCCCACCAGCCGCAGCGTCCACAGGTGGCCGTAACGCTCGCGCGCCTCCTCCAGAAGCGCTGTGGTGCGACGCTGGAACTTCAGCGTATTCAGCGTCCCCGGAGTGCGCGGGCCGGGTGGGAGGTTCGAGGGCATCAGGAGGCGCCGGAGCCGCGATCGACATTACTCGGGGCCGTCCGCCAACGCAAGCGCACTTCGCCAAGAACTCGAGGGCTCCCTCGAGGTTCGATTGGAACGCAACGCCGAGCCCGGGAGCGGCAGAGCGGCGAGCTCCTGCTGGAGCCGTCAGGCGCGCCGGCCACCTTGCCCGAGGAGTCGCCGAGTTCCCTGCCGCTGTCTGCGGCGGCCAAGCCCCGGTGAGGAGGCGCAAAGAGCGACTTCGCCGTCTCCTGCGGCCTCGCCGACAACCGTACCGTGGGCGACGCCGTCAGCAGTGGGCGTTCTCCAGCCTGCGTCACCCCCGCCTGGACACCGCGTCCTGCGTCGGCAAGCGCGCCGCTCTAGGGTCTCTCAGGCCTGGACGTTGAACATCACTCCATAGACCCTCGTCTCGGGCGGAGCGCGCAGGATGTCCTTGAGCCTGGGGATCATGGCCTGGGCCACGGGCGCGCTCGCCTCCATGTCCTCCTCGGTCTCCCACATCGTGATCGCCATCGCCCTCTCCCCGCCTTCCTCGGTCAAGAGAAGGTAGCCCCGAAAGCCCGGCTGCCGCTGGTAGCTCGGGATGATGGTCTCCTCCGTCAGCCGGATGCCCTCCTCCACCTTGTCTGGGTTCCATTCCGTGACGTTGACGCGCGCGTGCATGGTGCCCTCCTAAGCAGTCGACTTGATCGCTCGACGTACGCCGCCTCGCAGGCCTCGTCGTCGCCGCGGTCGATCCCGGCGAACACGGTTAGGCGTGCGGACATTCAGCCAGCTCCTCCGTTCGAAGTGGCTTGCGAGCTCGTCCACCAGCATGCGGGCCGGCTCACGCTTCGCCTTGCTGCCAGGCAGTGCGAACCATCCGAGTGGGCGAATCTATACGAAGTCCTGTGCGCGGCGTTACGATGCCTCAGCGTTCATTCGCGCGAGACGACGAACGAAGGAGGACGCTGTGTTCTGCCGTGTGACGTACGTGCAGGCGCCTGAGGGCAAGGTCCGGGAGGGTCTGGAGCTCTGGTACGACAAGATCCTGCCGATCACGAAGTCGCGTGAGGGCTTCCAGGGCGCCGTGTCGATGGTCAACTTCGAGTCCGGCAAGGCCCTGTCCATCACCCTCTGGGAGGGCGAGGAGGACCTCGTCGCGAGCACAGAGGCCGAGTACCACAAGAAGGCGGTCGAGCGTTTCGGGGAGTTCTTCGAGAACGCGCACGAGCCGGAGAACTACTCGATGCACATGTTCACGGGACCCGTCTTCGCCAAGACATTCAGCGTCGACGAAACGGGTGAGCGGGTCGCGACGCGCTAGATCCTGCAGTTCAACGACCAGTCACGAGCGTCCAGCATCGCAACGGCCGTGGCGCCGCCGCCGGTTTGCCGCAGCGTCCGTGCTGAAGCGCTCTGGTCGAACTCGAGTCCGACGAGATTACGAGTAGAACCAGCCCGCTCAGCGACTGAGCGCTGCGGTCCAGACCCTCGACACGGGAAGGGCTCCGTCTGAGCTCAGGCGAAGGCCGACACCGCCGACGAGCCGAGCGGCCAGCAGGATGACCGCGAGATCGTCTACCAAGAAGGCGAGGATCTTCGGGAGAGGCGTACACTCTCCGCGCAGCTGGCACGTGGCGATCATGTCAAGATCCCGACGGCGAGCGGACCACCCGCTGAACCACGAGGGACTCCGAGGCGACACTTACGAGAGCTCAAGGAGGGAGAGTGATGGGCACGGATTCCGCCGCCGTCGAAGTACGGCCGTACGTCCTCGACTACCTGCGCGACCACAAGATCCTGACGCTGGCCACCGCGTCGACGAGTGGGATGCCGCGGGCGACGACGCTCGCCTACGTGAACGACGGCGTGCTGTTGTACGTCTGGACGCGCCCCAGCACCACGACCGCCCGCCACATGGACGAGAACCCGGTCGTCTCCTTCGCGATCGACGAGTTCGCGGACAACTGGCGCGAGACGAAGGGGATACAGGGGGTCGGGGAGCCCCAGGTCGTGCTCAACCCCGACGAAGTCGGCCGGGCCGTCGAACTCTTCGAGGAGAAGTTCCCTGCCCTCGCTGGGGCGCTCAGCTCAGGCGTCTCCTTCTTCCGCATCTCGCCGACCGAGCTCCAGTTCATCGACAACTCGAGCGCGCCTCGCGGCGAGGACCTGGTCGGCACGTCCTTCCACCGGGAGGTCGTGTTCAGCATCTTTCGCGATCTCCCCGAGCGGGACGTCGAGGCGATCGCCGCACGCCTCCACACGCACGAGGTCGGCGCCGGAGAGGTCATCGTCCGCCAGGGCGCCCCGGCGGACAAGTTCTTCATCATCGTCGACGGCGAGGCCGAGGTGATCCGCGAAGAAGACGGCAGCTCTCGCAGAATCGCGACCCTCAGCCGCGGAGAGTTCTTCGGCGAGATCGCCATCCTCCGGGACATGCCCCGCGTCGCCACGGTGAGGGCCGTGACCCCGACCACGCTGTTCACGATGGAGCGGGACGCCTTCCGCTCGCTCGTCGCCCAGTCGATGGGGACGACAGACGACTTCGACCAGGTTGTCCGCCACCGGCTGGAGGAGCTCGGAAGCCGAGAGCCGAGCTAGAGGGAGAGTCCGCGATGGGAGAGACCGTGCTCGCTCCCGCGACGGTGCGCCAGGAGTTCAGCAGCACCGATTTCCGCCGCGCGCTCGGCATCTTCGCGACGGGCGTGACCGTGATCACGACGCGCGGCGCCGACGAAGACGACTTCTACGGGATGACGGCGAACGCCTTCTCTTCCGTGTCGCTCGACCCTCCGCTCGTGCTCGTTTGCGTGATGCAAGGAACCGCGGGAAGCGAGTCGATCGCGCGGAACGGGCTGTTTGCGGTGAACATCCTCGCAGCCGAGCAAGAGGCGATCTCGAGCTTCTTCGCTCGGCCCGATCGCCCGCGCGGACGCGAGGCGTTCCGCGAGGTCCCACACAGCTTCGCGGTTACCGGCGCACCGATCCTCCACGGAATCGTCGCCTGTCTGGACTGCCGGCTCGCAGCGAGCCACGAGGCCGGAGACCACGTGATCTTCATCGGTGAGGTACTCGCCCTTCGGGTCGACGACGACGCCCGCCCGCTCGTCTTCCACGCCGGGCGGTACGGCTTCCTCGGTTAGCGGGACGGGTGCGTGCCGACTGGCCGCGGGCTCGAGCCCGACGCACGTGCCGGCGGCTCTCCGGTCGCGACCGGCGATTGAAGGCGTGAGCGCGACGGAGGGCTCGGTTCCTCGAGAGGAAGACTCGAGGCGATTCAGTCGAGCAACGCGGCGAGGAGATAGCAGACGAAGGCCTCGACGGCCCCGACGACGCGGCCGCCGTGGAGGAGCGTCCACCGGCGGAGATACGCCTCGTGGTCGGCGGGGATGCCGGTCTCGGGCCAGGCGATCATCTCGTCGCTCATCGGTACCACCCAGAAGCGCGACAGGACCGCCTGGGTCGCGGCGCCCAGAACTCCTGCGAGCACGAGAATCGTCGAGGCGTTCCAGCCCGGATCGTCGAGCGCGGCCAGGGCGACAGCCGTCACCGCCCCGATGATCGTGGTCGTCTGCATCCACCGGTGCGTCGGCGGGTGGAAGAGCGAGTGGAGCCGTGCGATGTCGATGGGGGGAACCCTGCGAAGCATCCGCGCGTAGGC
The DNA here is from genome assembly GCA_963708005.1 of uncultured Actinomycetes bacterium. Taxonomy (GTDB): domain Bacteria; phylum Actinomycetota; class Thermoleophilia; order Gaiellales; family Gaiellaceae; genus Gaiella. Next base: position 133,174 of record CAVPRY010000007.1, read on the forward strand.
GACCAAGACGACGAAGAGCCCGCCCGCCGCGATCCCGCCGGTGAACACATTCGTGAACCGCAAGGCGATCATCGGAGCGCCACTCTAACCGGTGCGCATCCGAATAGTGACATCGGGCGAGCTCCTAGGCGCCCGTCCCCGGGTAGACCGCAGACCACTGGAAGCGGGTCATGTCGTCCTTCGGTGCGAGCGCACCGGGCCGCTGGCCACGTCTGACGAAAAGGATGGGAGCGGGCGCTCGCCTGGCGATCTCGGAGCGAAGTGGTCCCAGGCCCTCCTGGCGCCAGCGCTCCGAGAGACCGATCACGAGCAGGCCGGCCACCGAAGCGGCGCGCACCACGTCCTGCCCCGGCCCGGCGAGCACGGGCTCGGTGGAAACGCCGGCCAGTTGCTGAACGACGAGAGATGCGTTGGCGAGCAGACGGCTGGCGTCTCGTCCCCCGTTCTCACCCGCCGCCGCTGCGCCGAGCAGCTTGAGCGACGCACCGGAGGCATGGGCGATCCACGCCCCCAGCTCGAGGGCGGCCCAGTCGTGCTCGGAGCCTCCGAACGGTACGAGCACGGGGCTGCTCTCGTCGATCACCGGGATCTCTTCCCGCTCGACGAGGACGGCGACGTCGCACGGCGCCTGCTCGAGCACCGTGCCGACGTTGCCCCGCGGGACGGCTTCTCCCACGAGTGGGCGCCGTCCGTTCAGGAGCACGAGATCGACGGACTCGTCGGACGCGAGCCGGACGAGGTCGGATCCGATCTCCGGCGACGTGTAGGCGACCGCGCGCGTCTGCACGCCGCGCTCCCGCAGCAGATCGCGTCGCTGATTCAGCTGCGCCACGGCCGCTCGCAACGTCCGATCCTCGGTTACGAGACCCGTCGCCAACGGCGACGGGGAGACGAGTCGCACGAGGATCAGCTCCCGCGGGGGCTGCGAGCGCGCCAGCGGCTCGGCGAGGGCGAGCAGCATGTCGACCGCCCCGTCGTCCTGGGGGGCGACCAGGATCGACCGCGTCGCGGCGGCCTCGACTTCGCCCTCCGTGGCGCCCACCTGCCGCAGCTCCTCGGGCGGCTCGGACAGCTCTCCCCTCGGGTCGAGTAGCTGCAGCGCCGGCCCGGCCATGAACGTCGTGACGAGTGCCATCAGGACGAGCATCGTGAACAGCGCCGTCGAGATGAGACCGAGATCGAGCCCGATGTTGAGGACGATGAGCTCCGTCAGCCCGCGCGTGTTCATCAGCGCACCGAGCGCCGCGGAGTCACGCCAGGAGAAGCCGCCGTACTTCGCCGCGGCCATCGCCCCGAGCCACTTGCCGGTGACGGCGACCACGATCAACCCCAGCGTGATCAGCCACAGCACGGGGCGGTCGAGCGTCCCGACCTGCGTCCTCAGCCCGGTCACGACGAAGAAGAGGGGCAGGAGCACCGTGACCACGAAGCTCTCCAGACGCTCGCTCACGTCCCGGGTCAGGCCGGCGTGACGGGGCATGATCAGCCCCATCACGAAGGCGCCGAAGATGGCGGCGATCCCGATCGTCTGCGAGACGTAGGCGGAGAGCAGGACACCCACGAAGATCGTGGCGATCCAGAGCGGCGGGACGTGGCCGACCTCGTCGTAGGCGACCGAGACGCGGGCGAGCAGGGGGCGCCCGATCACGACCATCGCCGCCGTGAACACCCCTGCCAGGCCGACGACGACGAGGGCATGGACGCCCGAGCCCGCTCCCGCGACCGCCGTGGCGAGAGCGAGCAGCCCCCACGCCGTGACATCGTCGATGGCGGCGCCCGCCAGTGACAGCGCGCCGACCGGGCGCCTCACCATGCGGCGCTCGATCAGGATGCGGGCGAGAACCGGGAACGCCGTGATCGACATCGCGACGCCCACGAAGAGTGCGAACGGGAAGTAGTCGGTGTCCGGCGCCAGCAGCTCGTACACGGGAAGCGCCACGAGCAGGCCCAGCGCCATCGGGAAGGCCACGCTCGTGTTCGAGATCAGAGCGGCCTGAGCGGCCCGCTCGCGCAGGATGCGAGGATCGAGCTCCATCCCCACGAGGAACAGATAGAAGACGAGCCCGATCGAAGCCGCGGCGGCGATCAGCGGCACGATGTCCGGCGGAAAGAGGTAGTCCTTGACCGCAGGCGCCACAGCGCCGAGCAGCGTCGGCCCGAGCAGGATCCCGGCCAGCACCTCGCCCATCACGCGCGGCTGGCCGATCCGAGAGAGGGCGGCTCCCGCCAGCCGGGCGGCGAGGATCACCGCTGCGATCGCGAGCATCAGCCGGCCGAAGGTCTCCTCGTTCGAGCGCTTCTTGGGCTGGGCCTTCGCGCTCTCGTCGAGCGAGGACCCGAACGTCGCCTCGAGCCTCCGGCCGCCGACGGTGCCGGCGAGCTCCGTAGCGGAGCCCTCTCCCTCGACCGCGACATCGAAGCGTGCCGTCGTGCCGTCCCTGCAGTCCACGTCGCCGGTGAGCCTGTCGTCCCGGAGGCGGAGCTTTCCGTTCACTCCGTCCGTTCCGTCGAGGTCGACGAACTGACCGGACTGCGTCAGCGTCAGCTCCGTGCCCAGACACAACGTGGCCGTCGCGTCGTAGACGCCCGCGATGCCGGGAGCAGCCTCCCGGCCGCGCCCCGCGTTGATCGAGAACAACGCGGCCAGGGCGAGGACGCCCGCCACCACGGCGTAGCCGAGCACGAGCCGGGTGCCGCGAAGGGCGCCCGGAGCCGCTGGTTCGGGAGGTACCGCCTCGAGCGCCACGGGCGCACAATGCTGCCTTCGCTCTGAGGTGTAAAGAGCCCTGTCCTCCCTGCGGGCAACGAGCGGTACGCTCCGGCCATGTCCACGTTGCGGCCCGATCCTGCAGAGCTCGGGGTGGGAGATCGGCTCGGGCCGTACCGGCTCGACCTCCTTCTCGGCCAGGGCGCGATGGGGCTCGTCTATCGGGCGGTGCGCACGTCTGACGACCAAACCGTGGCGCTCAAGGTCCTGAGGGCCGAGCTGGCCGAGGACTCGCTCTATCGCCGCCGCTTCGAGCGCGAGGCGAGGAGTGCCGCGCAGGTGCGCCACGCGCACCTCGTGCCCGTGCTCGATGCAGGCGAGCTCGAGGGCCGCCCCTATCTTGCGGTCGGGTACGTTCCCGGCGCGACACTCGAGCAGCGGATCCGCTCGACTGGCTGGCTATCGCCGCCCGACCTGCTCCGGCTGGTCGCCGAGATCGCCTCCGGCCTGGACGCTCTGCACGAGCACGGCATCGTGCACCGCGACGTGAAGGCGTCCAACATCCTCCTGCACGAGGACGGGACGGCGTTGCTCACCGACTTCGGGCTCGCCGGGGGCCGGGCCTACACCGTGCTCACCAAGACGGGGCAGGTGATGGGAACGATCGGCTACCTCGCACCAGAGCTGCTGCGAGGAGAGCAGGCAACGCCGGCGAGCGACATCTACGCCCTCGGCTGCGTCGCCTACGAGTGCGCGACGGGGAACACACCTTTCGGCGACAGGAGCGTGTTCGAGGTCGGACTCGCTCATCTGGAGGAGGAGCCGCCGGATCCACGGCAGGTCCGCCCCGACCTGTCGCCGCCTCTCGCCGCGGCGCTCCTGCCGGCGCTGAAGAAGGAGCCAGCTCGCAGGCCGCCGAACGCGCGCGCCTACGCGGACGCGCTGCGCACGGCCGCCGGCCAGCTGTAGGCGGCGCACGTGGACCGCGTCCAGGAGCTCGGGACCGAGATCGCGGGGCACCGTCTCGTACGCAGGCTCGGCCGGGGCGCGACCGGCCTCGTCTACGAGGCAGAGCACCTGCGGATCGGCCGCCGGGCGGCACTGAAGCTACTCGCGCGGGAGCTCGGCACCGACGAGCGCTTCCGGCGGCGTTTCCTGGAGGAATCGCGACTGATCGGGGCGATCGAGCATCCGAACATCATCCCCATTTACGACGCGGGCGAGGCAGACGGTGTCCTCTACATCGCCATGCGGCTGGTCGAAGGGTGCGATCTGAAGGTGCGAATCGAGCGTCAGCGGAAGCTGGTCGTCGAGCAGGCCCTCGCGCTTCTCGAGCAGGCGGCTGCGGCCCTCGACGCCGCTCACGCGCGAGACATCGTGCATCGCGACGTCAAGCCGGCCAACATCCTGATCGACGAGTCCCGGGGGCACGTCTTCCTCACCGACTTCGGAGTCGCCAGGCGCCCGGGGGCCGCGACGAGACCTGGAACCTTCGTCGGAAGCGTCGACTACGCCGCGCCGGAGCAGGTGGAAGGCAAGGAGATCCACGCGGCGACGGACGTCTATGCGCTCGGGTGCGTTCTCTTCGAGTGCCTGACCGGCCGGCGCCCTTTCGAGCGAGAGCTGGATGTGGCAGTCCTGTTCGCGCACGTACGGGAGCCAGTGCCACGGGTGACCGAGCTCGAGCCGGGGCTCCCGCCCGCCCTCGACGAGGTCGTCGCCACAGCCATGGCCAAGCGGCCCGCGGAGCGGTACGCGACGTGCGGTGAGCTCGTCGGGGCAGCGCGCTCCGCGCTCGGCGCGACCCAGCTGCAGCCGGCGGGGCGAAGCACCCCGAGCGTGCACCGACGAGCGGCCGCCTCGCCGGCCCCGTCGAACGTTCCGGTTCCGTCCACACCGCTCCTCGGACGCGGTCCCGAGCTCGAGGACCTCTGCGCCCTGCTGCGCGACGACACGGTCCGCCTCGTGACACTCACCGGCACCGGCGGGACGGGCAAGACACGGCTGGCGGTCGCGGCCGCGGCCGTGCTCCAGAGCGACTTTCCGGACGGGGTCTTCTTCGTTCAACTCGAGTCGGTCGACGATTCGGACCTCGTGCTCGCAGCGATCGCCGACGCGCTGGGGGCTCAGGAGACGACGCTCGAGGCGCTCCGGGCGCGCCTCCTCGACGAGCGGCTGCTCCTCGTGCTGGACAACCTCGAGCATTTGCTTCCGGCGGCCTCGTCCATCGCTGAGCTGATGGCCGGCGCCCCAGGTCTCACGCTGCTCACCACGAGCCGGGCTCCCCTGCACGTCCGCGGCGAGCACGAGTTCTCAGTCTCTCCGCTCGCGCTGCCGGAGCAAGGCTCCGCGCTCGACCCCGCCGAGCTGTTGCGGTACCCGGCCGTCGCGCTCTTCGTCGCCAGGGCGCGTGCGGTGAAGCGGGACTTCGAGCTGGGCCACGACAACGCGGCGGCGATCGCCGAGATCTGCGCTCGCCTCGATGGGCTGCCGCTGGCGATCGAGCTCGCAGCGCCGCGGGTCAGGCTCCTCTCACCGGCGTCGCTGCTCGCTCGGCTCGAGAGCCGTCTCGCGGTCTTGACGTCGGGAGGGCGGGATCTCCCGTCGCGCCACCGGATGCTGCGCACCACTCTCGACTCGAGCTACGAGCTCCTTGGCCTCCCCGACCGTGCACTGCTCGCCCGCCTCGCCCCGTTCGAGGGCGGCTGCACGCACGAAGCCGCAGAAGCAATCTGCACCGTGCCCGGCGAGCTGGACGGGACGCTGGTCGCGGCGGGGCTGGAGTCGCTCCTCGACCAAAGCCTGCTGCGCCAACGCCCGGGAGTGGACGGTGAGATTCGCATCGAGATGCTCCAGACCGTGCAGGAGTACGCGCTCTACCGGCTGATCGAGCGCGGGGACGCCGACGACGCGAGGGGCCGCCACGCCGAGTACTACCTGGCGTTGGCGGAGGCTGGCGAGCCGGAGCTGCTCGGTTCCGGGCAGGTGGAGTGGATTCGCAGGCTGGATGCCGAGACGGCGAACCTGCGGGGAGCCCTCGCGTGGTCCCTCGATGGCGGGGACCTGTCTGTCGGTCTGCGTACCGCCGGCGCTCTCGCTCGTTTCTGGAGCATCCGTGGGCTGATGGGCGAGGCCCGGGCCTGGCTGGAGGAGGCGCTCGAAAGAGGGGGCGACGTCGCGGTGCCCGTCCGCGCGAAGGCTGTCTTCGCGGCGGGCTACGCCGCGCTCGGCCAGGGCGACTATCGCGATGCCTCCTCCCGGTTCGAAGAGAGCCTCGCCCTCTACCAGGTCTCGGGCGACTCGCTCGGGTCGGCGATGTGCACGGCCCAGCTGGGCTGGATCTCCATGGCCCGTGGCGACGTCGAACGGGCGGAAGCGCTTTCGCAACGGAGCCTGGCCACCGCCCGCGAGCTGGGGGACCTGCGGGTCGCCTCGGTGGCCGTCGCCACGCTCGGGGATTGCGCGGCGAGCCGGGGCGACATCACGCGGGCCACGGACCTGCTCGCGGAGTGCCTCACGCTGCGGCGCGAGCTCGGAGACCAGCGCAACGTCGCGAACGCACTCCTCAGCGTGGGGCAGATCGAGCTCGCGCGCGGAGATCGCGACGCGGCGCGGTCGGCCATCGACGAGGCACTCGCTCTCGCTCGCGAGGTGGGCGACGGCTGGAGCACCGCGGTCGCGATCGGCAACCTGGGCCGGATCGCTCTCTACGACGGAGACGTGGAGCGGGCGCGGGCGCTGGTCGGCGAGGCACTCGATGCGTCGCGCCGGCGAGGCGACAAGCGGATGTCCGCCGAGTGGCTGCAGGCGCTGGCCGCCGTCGCGGCTGCGGCGGGTGAGACGGAGCGCGCGGCGCGGCTCTGGGGGGCCGCCGACGCCCTGCGAGAGGCAATCCAGGCCCTCGGCTCACCGGCGGAGCGGGCGACCGAGGAGCGGTATCTCGCCGCGCTGTTCGCCCAAACCGGGAACGAACGCGCGGCGGGACGCCGGCTCGCCTACGAGCAGGCTCTCGCGTACGCCTTCGAAGTGTCTGCTGGAAGGGCGCCGCAGCCGGCTACACGCCCGCGTGGGAGCGTCTAGGGAGGTGCCGCCCCCCGGCCCCTGGACGGACGTGCCGAAACGTCGTATTGTCGCGCCCAGCCATGGCGAAGCGGCGGGTCAAGCGTGGGGTCATCGTCGCGCGGATCAAGCCGGGCTCGGAGAACGAGGTCGCAGCGATCTTCGCCGAGTCCGACCGGACCGAGCTGCCAGCGCTCGCGGGCGTCACCCATCGCAGCCTCTTTGTGCTGGACGACGTCTACATCCACTACGTCGAGATGGAAGAGGACTTCGAGCAGTCCGTGGACGCGGTGCGCGAGAACCCGCTCTTCCAGCAGATCAGCCGCGAGCTCGACGCCTACATCACGCCGTACGACCCCGAGACGTGGCGCTCACCCAAGGACGCGACGGCGCGAGAGTTCTACACCTGGGACACCGATTGAGCGGGGATGTCCGGGACGGCCCGGCCGAGCAGGCTCGTGCCAGCTTCGACGCGGGAGACTACGGTCGCACTGCCGACATCGCCCTCGGCGCCCTCGTGGACCACCCCGACGACCCGTCGCTGCTCCGCCTCGCCGGCAAGGCACGCCTCGAGCTGGGCCACACCGACGCCGCCGGCTACCTCCGGCGAGCAGCAGAGCTCGACGCGGATGATGCGGACACCTGGCGCGACCTGGGCGACGCCCTGATCTCCATCGGCCGCGCGGCAGAGGCGAGCGAGGCTCTCGGCCGCGCCTTGCAGCTGCGCCCCGACGATACAGAGGCGCTCGTCGACCTCGGCCACGTCGCCTACGCGGCCGGCCACACGGAGGAGGCGATCGCGTCCCTGCGGCGGGCGCGGGAGCACGACCCCGACAACGCATCCGTGCTTCGGGCCCTCGTGGAGATCTATCGGCGGGAGGGCAAGGCCGAGGATGCCCTCGCGGCGGCGCGCGCCCTGGCCGAGTCACGCCAGGACGACGCACTCGCGGCCCTCGACGTCGCCGAGCTCGCGCTCGAGCTCGGTCTCCTCGACGAGAGCGTCGCCGTCCTCTCCAGGCTGCGTGTGATCGACGACGACCCCGAGCACCAGGTGTACGCGTTTCACGCGCTGATCGAGGCGGAGCTTCGCCGCGAGCGCTGGCGCCGGGCGCTCGATCTCGCCGTCGACGCCACGCGCGTGGATCGCTTCGGGCGGACGACGGACGTGCTGGCCTACATGGTCGCGCGCGTGTTCGGGACGACGAATCGACCCGCCCCGGATCGCGAAGCGGTCGAGGATGCGCTCGCCGCCTCCCGCGCCGAGCACCGCCGACTGCACGAGGAAGCGCTTGTCCTCTGAGGTGGCAGCTCCGCCGCAGGCCGCCGCTGCCGTCGAGTGGACGAAGTGCCCGGCGTGCGACGCGTTCGTCTACCACAAGCGGCTTCGTCGCAACCTCGGCGTGTGCCCCGAGTGCAACCACCACTTCCGCCTCCCGATCCGCCAGCACATCGCGATCCTCGCCGACGAAGGCAGCTTCGTGGAAGCGGACGACGCGATCGAGCCCATGGACGTGCTCGGCTTCGTCGACTCGAAGCCGTACACACGGCGTCTGGAGGAGGCCCAGCGCAAGACCGGAAGTCGCGAAGGCGCTCTCTACGGCACCGCCACGGTCGGCGGACAGCCCCTGGTCGTCGCCGGCATGGACTTCGCCTTCATCGGCGGCAGCATGGGCAGCGGGGTCGGGGAGACGATCACGCGAGCCGCCGAACGGGCGCTGGAGACGGGTACGCCGCTGCTCGTGATCGCCGCGTCCGGGGGTGCACGCATGCAGGAGGGATGCGTCTCGCTGATGCAGATGGCGAAGACGAGCCAGGCGATCGCACGCCTCCACGAGGAACGCATCCTCTTCGTCTCCCTGCTCACCGACCCCACCTACGGGGGCGTGAGCGCCTCCTTCGCCGTCCTCGGCGATCTCCTCGTCTCCGAGCCCAGGAGCTACATCGGCTTCGCCGGCCCGAAGATCATCGAGCAGACGATCCGGCAGCAGCTACCCGACGGGTTCCAGACGGCCGAGTTCCTCCTCGACCACGGGATGCTCGACCTCGTCGCGCCGCGAGAGAGCCTGCGTCACGCGCTGCACAGGGTGCTCGAGCTCCATGCGCTCCCGGGCGGCAGCTCGCCGGCCGCGCTACCGGAGACGGACGGCCTGGCGCCCATCACCGACCCCGACCAGCTGCAGGAGAGGCCGGCCTGGGAGGTCGTCCAGCTCGCCCGCCACATGGAGCGCCCCACCACGCTCGACTACATCGGGCACATCTTCGACGAGTTCCAGGAGCTCCACGGCGACCGGCTGTTCGAGGAGGACATGGCGATCGTCGGTGGGCTCGCCCGGCTCGGCGACCTCGCTGTCGTGGTCGTCGGCCACCAGAAGGGCCATACGACGAGCGAGCTCGTCGAGCGCAACTTCGGTATGCCCAATCCAGAGGGGTACCGGAAGGCGCTCAGACTCATGGAGCACGCGGCCAAGTTCGGGTTTCCGATCGTGACGATGGTGGACACCCCCGGCGCGTTTCCGGGGATCGGCGCGGAGGAGCGAGGCCAGTCGGTCGCGATCGCCCAGAGCATCATGCGGATGTCGCGCCTTCCCGTGCCGATCGTGACGATCGTCACCGGTGAGGGCGGTAGCGGGGGCGCGCTCGCCCTCGCCGTCGGTGACCGGGTCCTGATGCTGGAGAACACCTACTACTCGGTCATCAGCCCCGAGGGCTGTTCGACGATCCTCTTCAAGGATGCGGCCCAGGCGCCGCGGGCGGCCGAAGCTCTGCGGCTGACTCCACCCGACCTGCTGCGCCTGGGGATCATGGATGCCGTCGTTCCGGAGCCTGAAGGTGGCGCCCACACCGACGCGCCGGCAGCCGCGGCCAACGTCAAGACCGCCGTCGTCGGCGCGCTCGCCGAACTGTTGGGGCTTTCCCCCGACGAGCTGCTCGACAGACGCTACGACCGCTTCAGGGCGTTCGGCGCGCCGGGACGGCAGCGACTCCTCGCACCGAAGGAAGGGAGCTCATGACCGACGCTGACGGTTCCCCCGCGGCTCCCGACAGGGAGCTCCTCGAATCCGTCTGGAACGAAGCACGTGATCTGGTCAAGCGCCTCGAGGGCAGCACCGTCCGGCGCCTGCGTGTCGAGGCCGGCGACTACAGGATCGAGATCGAGCGGGGACCGGTGGCAGCCGTCGGTGCGGCCGCGTCGGCGTCGCCGGCCGGGCTCGCCGGCGACCTCCCCGTGGCGGGGAGCGAGGCGCCTGACGAGGTCGACACACGCCACGCGATCGTGGCGCCGCTCGTCGGCACGTTCTACCGGGCGCCCGAGCCGGGCGCGAAGCCGTTCGTCGAGGAAGGCGACGTCGTGGACGAAGGGCAGACGGTGGCGATCGTCGAGGCCATGAAGCTGATGAATCACGTCAACGCCGACCGCGGCGGCCGGGTGGCGGAGATCGTGGTGCCGGACGGCGAGTGGGTGGAGTTCGAGCAGGTGCTCATCTACCTCGAGCCGGCCGACGGGTAAGACGTGTTCGAGAAGGTCCTGATCGCGAACCGGGGCGAGATCGCGCTCCGGGTCGCCCGCGCTTGCCGCGAGCTCGGGATCAAGAGCGTCGCCGTCTACTCGACCGCGGACGCCGAGTCGGCCGTCGTCCGCTTCGCCGACGAGGCCGTGCACATCGGTCCGCCTGCCTCGGGTCGCAGCTATCTCCACATCCCGAGCGTCATCGGAGCGGCGCTGAAGACCGGAGCCGAGGCGATCCATCCGGGCTACGGCTTCGTCTCGGAAGACCCCTACTTCGCCGAGATCTGCGCCAACGAAGGGCTCACCTTCATCGGTCCCCGCCCGGACGTGATGGAGAAGGTCGGCGACAAGGCGACGGCGCGCGAGCTCATGCAGAAGGCCGGTCTGCCGCTCCTCGCCGGCACGGTCGACCCGGTCGGCTCCGTCGACGAGGCCGGCGAGATCGCCGACGAGATCGGCTATCCCGTGATCATCAAGGCCGTCGCCGGCGGCGGCGGGCGCGGGATGAACGTCGTCTGGAAGCGCGAGGAGCTGCCGGATCTCTACCGCCAGACTCGCGCGACCGCGCAGGCCGTCTTCAAGGACAGCGCGGTCTACATCGAGCGGTACCTCCAGGCGCCGCGCCACACAGAAGTGCAGATCGTCTGTGACGAGCACGGGAACGGCGTCCATTTGGCCGAGCGCGACTGCTCCATCCAGCGTCGCCACCAGAAGCTGATCGAGGAGGCGCCGTCGATCCACCTCACACCCGAGATGCGCGAGGAGATCGGAGCAAAGGCGGTGAAGGGCGCGCTCTCGGTGGGCTATACAGGCGCGGGAACGATGGAGTTCCTGCTCGACGACGACGGGAACTTCGCCTTCATGGAGATGAACGCCAGGATCCAGGTCGAGCACCCCGTGACCGAGATGATCACGAGCATCGACCTGATCCAGGAGCAGATCCGCGTCGCGGCCGGCGAGCCCCTCTCCGTGTCGCAGGACGACGTGAAGATCGCCGGCCACGCCATCGAGTGCAGGATCAACGCCGAGGACCCGGATAACAACTTCGCTCCGACCGCAGGCCGGCTCGACGTCTACACCGCCCCCGGCGGGCCCTGGACGCGCGTCGACTCGCACTGCTATCCGGGCTGGACGGTGAGCCCGTTCTACGACTCGTTGATCGCGAAGCTGATCGTCTGGGCTCCCGAGCGCGACCCGGCGATCGAGCGGATGGCCCGCGCGCTGGGCGAGTTTCGGATCGAGGGTCGCGGTGTCAAGACGACGATCCCGTTCCACGAGCGCCTGCTCGCCGACCCGCGCTTCCGGGCGGGCGAGGTGACGACGGACTTCGTGGGGATGTTCATGGCCGAGGAGCAGGCCGCCGCGGCCGTGACGGGCTAGCCGAAGGAGGATCGGATGCCGACTGACGAGTTGAACGAAGAGATCGCGAAGCTACGCCGACAGCTCAACGAGGAGGTCGGCACGCTGAACCGCCTGGTCGAGCTGGCGACCCTGCTGAACTCGACCCTGAATCTCGACGAGCTGCTGCGGCTGATCATCTCGTCGGCGGCCGAGCTCCTGCACGCCGAGACGAGCTCGTTGCTCCTGCTCGACGAGGACGCGAGCGAGCTGACAGTGGCGGTCGCTACCGGAGAGTCCGGCCGAGAAGTGATGAAGCACACCGTCCCCGCAGCCGCCGGGATCGCAGGCTGGGTGATCGAGCACGACGAGCCCCTCGTCGTCGACGACGCGCCCGGGGATCCGCGCTTCTACGCGGAGATCGACGAGAAGACCGGGTTCCGGACGCGGAACATCCTCGCCGCCCCGCTACGGACGAGGGAGCGCGTGATCGGAGCGATCGAGGTGATCAACAAGCTGGAGGGCAGCTTCACGAACAAGGACCGCGAAGTGGCCGCTGCGCTCGCGAGCCTTGCAGCTGCCGCCGTCGACAACGCTCGCATGTACGCCCGGCTCGCGGACGCGGTGGTGGCGTCGCGCCTGTCGTACCGCCTCTGAGCTCGGAAGACGTCGCCGTCCCGCGACGCAGGCTCGCTCAGGCGCTGACGAGGCTCGGATGCTCCTCGACGAACACGCCCAGCCGCTCGGGCGAGTCGGCGGAGAAGACGTCGGCGCTGGGCTCGATCTGCCGGACGAGCCCAGCGAGTACGCGTCCCGGCCCCAGCTCGAGCCACGTCACGACTCCTTTGGCGGCCAGGGCGCGCACGCAGCCGACCCAGTCGACCGTGCTCGCGATCTGAGCGACGAGGGCGTCCCGAACCTCGTCGCCGGTCGAGACGAGCCGGCCGAGAGCATTGGCGGCAAGCGGCACTTGAGGGTCGCTCCACGCCACGTCCGCAACGGCCTCGGCCATCCGCTCCTGCGCCGGTCGCATCAGCGCGCTGTGGAAGGCCGCTCCCACCTGCAGGCGCACGACCCGGGTGGCGCCGGCCGGCTGGGCGAGCTCCATCACCCGCTCGACGGCCGCCTCCTCGCCCGAGATCACGATCTGCGTCGGAGAGTTGAGGTTCGCCAGCGAGACGATCCCGTCCCCCGCCGCGTCGTCGCACAGCGTTCTCAGCTGCTCGGCGGGGAGACCGATCACAGCGGCCATCGCCCCGGGGCGCTCCGACTGGATCTCGGCCATCAGCCGTCCGCGGAGGCTGACGAGCTCGATCCCGTCCTCGACGGAGACCGCACCGGCGGCGGCGGCGGCCGTGTACTCGCCCAGGCTGTGACCGGCGACGAAGTCCGGCTGCAGCCCTCGCGCCCGTGCTGCGTGCGTCAACCCGAGTGAGATCGCGAACAGGGCCGGCTGCGCGACGTCCGTCCTGGTCAGGGCCTCGATCGGCCCCTCGAGGCAGTACCTGCGGATCGGCAACCCCGAGGCAGCCTCGGCCTGAGCGAGGTAATGCTCGAGGAGCTCGGGCTCGCTGTCGAGCAGGTCCGCACCCATCCCGACCTTCTGCGATCCCTGTCCTGGATACACGAATGCGACAGAACCCACGCGGGGATGAGTATCGCACCGGCCCCGCGGGGCGACAACGCCGGACGGTGAGCCTCTTGACTCGCGTGACGGCGGGGTGTCAGCATCGCCCGGAGACTTCCTGGCCCACGTCTCCGAGGAGGTAAACATGGCAGACGACTACCGCCCCCAGGTTCGGGCAATGGACGACGTCGAGCCGGACACCCGCCGGGGGGGAGACGTCCGCACGCTGCTGAGCCCGAAGTCGGTCGGTTGCACGTCGGGCTTCATGGGCGCGGCAACGATCGCCCCGGGTGACTGGATCTCCGAGCACTACCACCCGTTCTCCGAAGAGTTCGTGTTCGTCACTTCCGGCAGTCTCGTCGCCGAGCTCGACGGTGCCGCGGTCGACGTACCGGCGCAGCACGGTCTCTTCATCCCGATCAACGTCAAGCATCGGCTGCGGAACGTGGGCGACGAGGACGCCTTCATCGTCTTCCACCTCGGCCCTCTGGCGCCGCGGCCGCCGATGGGGCACGTCGACACGGAGCAACGTGCCACCCAGCCGACCTCGGCCACGACCTCCTGAGACGGGAAGGCAGATGCGGCGAACCGCGGTCACTGGAATCGGCGTCGTGGCGCCCGGAGGGTCCACACGGGACGCCTTCTGGGACTCGATCACCGCCGGACGGACGGCGACGGGCAAGATCACGTTCTTCGACCCGTCGGGCTTCCGCTCGCAGATCGCGGCGGAGTGCGACTTCGACCCGGTCGCTGCCGGGCTCGACGACCAGGAGATCCGGCGCATGGACCGCTATGTCCAGTTCGCGGTCGCCGCGGCGCTCGAGGCCATGGGCGACAGCGGGCTCGAGCTCGAACGAGTCGACCGCGAGCGGGTGGGCGTCACCCTCGGGAGCGCAGTCGGGGGAACGATGTTTCTCGAGGACGGCTACGTCGCAGTCAGCAACAGTGGCCAGGAGTGGCTCGTCGACCCCGAGCTCGCCTCGCCTTTCCTCTACCACGCTCTGGTGCCGAGCACCCTGGCGAGTGAGGTGGCGCTCCGGTTCGGCGCCCAGGGGCCCAGCGTGGTCGTCTCGACCGGCTGCACGTCCGGCCTCGACGCGATCGGATATGGGCACCAGTTGATCCAGGACGGTGAGGCCGACATCGTCGTCTCCGGAGCCTCCGAGTCGGGCATCTCCCCCATCTCCATGGCCTGCTTCGATCCGATCAAGGCGACCTCCAGCCGCAACGACGCCCCCGAGCACGCCTCGCGACCGTTCGACCGCGACCGCGACGGGTTCGTGATGGGCGAGGGCGCCGCCGTGCTCGTCCTCGAGGAGCTCGAGCGCGCGCTCGAACGTGGCGCGCACATCTACTGCGAGGTCGCCGGCTTCGCCAGCCGCGGCAACGCCTTCCACATGACAGGGCTCCGGCCAGACGGGCTGGAGATGGCAGCGGCGATCTCCGACGCGATGCAGCAGGCCGGCCTCACTCCCGAGGACGTCGACTACATCAACGCGCACGGCTCCGGGACGAAGCAGAACGACCGGCACGAGACGGCGGCCTACAAGCGCGCGCTCGGGGAGCAGGCCTACAAGATCCCGATCAGCTCGATCAAGTCCATGATCGGTCACTCACTCGGGGGGATCGGAGCGATCGAGATGGCCGCCTGCGCGCTCGCGATCGAGACAGGTGTGATCCCACCGACCGCGAACTGGGAGAACCCCGATCCGGAGTGCGACCTCGACTACACGCCGAAGGTGGCGCGCAGGCAGGAGGTCGACGTCGCACTGTCCACGGGGAGCGGCTTCGGCGGCTTCCAGTCCGCGATGATCTTCGCCAGGCCGACGGAGCTGAAGGAGGCGGGCCAGTGACCGCGCCGTCCGACCAGCGAGCGGTGGTCACCGGGCTCGGCGTCGTCGCCCCGACCGGCATCGGCACCGAGGCCTGGTGGGCGGCGACGCTGGAGGGGACGTCGGGCATCGACCGGATCACCCGCTTCGACCCCTCGAAGTACGCCTGTCAGCTCGCCGGCGAGGTCTCCGACTTCGACCCGACCGACTTCGTCGACAAACGGCTGATCGTGCAGACCGACCGCTGGACGTGGATGGCGCTCGCAGCCGCGCAGATGGCGCTCGACGACGCCCGTCTCGATCCAACGGCGCTCGATCCGTTCCGGATGAGCGTCGTCACCGCCAGCTCCTCCGGCGGGAACGAGTTCGGGCAGCGGGAGATCCAGAACCTGTGGGGAAAGGGGCCGATCTTCGTCGGCGCCTACCAGTCGATCGCGTGGTTCTACGCCGCCACGACGGGCCAGATCTCGATCAAGTATGGGATGAAAGGCCCCTGCGGCGTCGTGGCGTCCGAGGGCGCCGGGGGACTGGAGGCGCTCTGGCAGTCACGGCGAACGATCAGACGCGGCGTCGACGTCGTCGTCAGCGGCGGCACCGAGGCTCCCATCGGCCCGTATGCCCTCACGTGCCAGCTGCAGACCAACCGCCTCAGCCGGGCGACCGCTCCGGAACAGGCGTACAGGCCGTTCGACGAAGGTGCAAACGGTTACGTGCCGGGTGAGGGGGGCGCGATCCTGCTCGTCGAGCGGCTCGAGCATGCACAGGAGCGTGGCGTCCCGAGGATCTACGGCGAGATCCTCGGCTACGGGGCGACGAACGACGCTCACGATGCGCAGCGTCCACCTTCGGACGGGCGGCAGCTGGCGCGCGCCATCTCGCTCGCGCTCGACCGGGCGGGCGTGGGTCCCGAGCAGATCGACGCCATCTTCGCCGACGCAGCCGGCATCCCGGAGGCGGACCGGGCCGAGGTCGAGGCCATCAGGACGGTGTTCGGGGCGCGGGCGGACGAGATCCCCGTCACCGCGCCCAAGTCGATGGTCGGCAGGCTCTATGCCGGCGGCGCGCCGCTAGACGTGACGGCGGCGCTCCTGGCCATGCGCGACGGCGTCCTGCCGCCGACGATCAACCTCGACGAGCCCGCCGAAGGCTGCGGGCTGAACTTCGTCACCGGGGAGAAGCGTTCCGCGAAGCTGGACACGGTGCTGGTGAACGCACGCGGTTTCGGCGGCTTCAACGGTGCGCTCGTGCTCGGACGCAACGCTGGATCGAGCTGAGCCCCATGTCGCGCGAGGACCTGCGGCCGAGCATCGACGCGCTGCTCCGGGGGTCCGTCCGTCGTCATCCTGAGCGGCCTGCACTCGCCTACCGCGGCGACGAGTTGCGCTACCGCGAGCTCGACGAGGCCGTCATGCGGCTGGCCGACCAGATCGGACAGGCCGCCGGAGGACGCACGTCGGTGCGCGGACAGCCCGTCGCCGTGATCGCGCCGAACGCGCCGGCCCTCGTCGTCGCGCTGTTCGCGGTCTGGCGGCTGGACGCGGTGGCCGTGCCCCTGAACGCCCGCCTGCGTGAGCACGAGCTGCGCCAGATCCTCGTGGACGCAGCACCCGTCGCCGTCCTTTCGGTGCGCTCCCACCTCGGCTACGCGTTCACGGAGCTCCTGCCCCGGCTGCTCCCCGCAGTGCGTAGCGCCCGCGCGTGCATCTTCATCGACCTCGCCCTCGAACGCGAGCCCGAGGTGCAGAGCCTGGACGGCAGGGACGCGTCCGAGCCGCTCGCCGCGGAGGTCGGCGCCCTCCTCTACACCTCCGGCACGTCCGGGAGACCGAAGGGCGCGCTCGTCCGCCACACCCGGGAGCTGGAGAGCGGGCCGGTGCTCGCGGCCGTCCTGGAGCTCAGGCCCGACGACGCGGTCGTGCTCGTGATCCCGGTCTCGCACGCGTTCGGGCTGACCTGCCTGCTAGCGTGCCTCAGCGTCGGCGCTCGCGCCTCGCTCGTGGAGTCGACGTCCTCGCTGCGACCGGTCCTCGAGGCCCTCACGATAGAGCGCGCGACCGTCCTCCACGGCTCACCGAGCCTCTTCGCGTCGCTCGTCGACGCCAGCCCGGGCGGGCTGCCGGGCGTGCGGACGGGCTTCGTCGGCGGTGCGCCGTCACCGCCGGAGCTGCTGGAACGGCTCGACCGCGCCGGCCTGCGGATTCTCAACGTCTACGGGCTCACCGAGGCCGGTGCCGTCAGCTGCTGCCGCCCGGACGACTCCGCCGACGTGCGCTACACGACGGCAGGGCATCCCCTCCCAGACTTCGAGCTCCGCCTCGTGCCATCCGAGCAGGAAGCGGACGCCTTGCCCGGCGAGCTGCAGCTCCGAGGGTCACACGTCACGTCCGAGTACTACCGCCGTCCCGACGAGACCGCCGCAGCGCTCGACGGAGGGTGGTTCCGCACGGGTGACCTCGCCACCTTCGAGGACGGCCTCCTCCGGATCGGCGGCAGGTCGAGCGACGTCGTCAACGTCGGCGGCTTCAACGTCTTTCCGGCGGAAGTCGAGACCGTGCTCGCCGGTCACCCCGACGTCCTCGCGGCGGCGGTCGTGGGGATCGGCGACCCAACGTCCGGCGAGACGCTGCAGGCCTTCGTCGTCCCCCGTCCCGGGGTGGAGCTCGCGCCGGCAACCCTGCTGCGCTTCGCGCGCGGCCAGATCGCGGGATATAAGCTGCCGTACGCGATCCACGTCCTCCCGGAGCTACCGCTGCTCACGTCGGGCAAGCCCGATCGTCAGACTCTGAGACGCTCCGTTCCGGCCGCGGTCGGGTCGGGGACGGCGTGAGGGATCCCGTGTCGCTGGAGCTCTTGGCGAGGGCACCGCTCTTCGCAGGTCTGAGCGCAGCGGAGCTGGACGACCTCGGCTCGAGCATGCGCCCACTGTCGCTCGAGCCCGGGCAGCCGATCTGCCGCGCCGGCGAGCCGGGCGACAGCCTGTTCGTCCTCGCCCACGGGCTCGGGCTGGTCCTGGCTGCCGACGACACCGGAGACGGCCGCGTCGTGGCGAAGCTCCGCCGCGGTGACGTGATCGGTGAGATGTCCCTGCTGACGGGCGAGCCGAGATCGGCGACCGTCGTGGCCGCGCTTCCGTCGAGGGCACTCGAGCTCGGCCAGCGCGACTTCGCCGCCGCGATTGCGCGCTCTCCCCGCCTGCTCGGCAATCTGAACCGGATCCTGAGCCTGAAGCTCGCCGCGACGACCGCGCAGGTCGGCGCCTCGAGCACCCGCGGCGAGGCGGTTGCGCTCGTCGCCGGTCTCGGCGCGGAGGCGGTGCCCGAGATCATGACGGCGGCTCGCGCGGCCAAGGCCGGCACGGTGGCGTCCCTCGACGCCTCGGCGTCGCTCGAGAGCGCACTCGCCGAGCTCGACGATCTGCTCTCCGAGCACGCGGCCGTGATCGTCACCGCGGGGCTGGGGCAAGACGGGTTGGGCGCCCTCGTGGGCGCGGTCGATCGGACGGTGGCAGTCGTCCAGGACGAGCGAGAGCTCGCGCAGCTGTCCGCGACGGTCTCGGGCGCCGGGCCCGGCGCCCGTGCCGACGTCGTCGTGATTGCCGATCCTCCAACCGCCGATCTCGCAGCACGGGCGACCGCTGCCACACGGGTCGTTCGGGTGGTCACGGCGCCGGGAGGCGTGCTGCCCGCGGACGACGCCGCCTGGCTCGGTCGGCACCTCGCGCGCACCAAGCTCGGGCTCGCGCTCGGCGCAGGCGGCGCGAAGGGCTACGCGCACGTCGGCGCGCTGCGAGTCCTCGAGCAGGCCGGGTACACGGTCGACTACGTCGCCGGGAGCAGCATCGGCGCGATCGTCGGTGCGTGGCTCGCGCTCGGCCTGGGCGCGGACGAGATCGAGGAGACGATGCGCCGGACGTTCCGGGAGGACGTCGTCGCGGACATCTTCAAGCTCTCCTTCGCCGGCACGTCCAGCGGGCTCGAGGTCATGACCCAGCTCTTGCGAGAGGTGACCCAGGAGAAGACGTTCGCCGACCTCGTCATCCCGCTCGTCGTGATGACGGTCGACCTGACGGAGCGACGACCCGCCCCGGTGCAGGAGGGCACGCTCTGGGAGTCGCTCCTGGCCGCGACCGCGCTGGCCGGCCTCTTCCCACCCTTCGAGCGGGACGGTCAGCGGCTGGTGGACGGCATCGCACTCGTCCCCGTGCCGACGGACGCCGTCCGCGACGCTGGGGCCGACATCACGGTCGCCGTAAACCTGATCAGCCGTTCGGTGCTGCCGGCGTGGCCCGGCGACGAGCCCCTGCCGGCGCCAGCGAAGGGCCGGAGCTCGCGAATGCTCGAGACGCTGCTCGAGGTCATGGACCTCGCTCAGCTCGACTCGAGCGAGCGACACGCGGCCCTCGCCGACGTCGCGATCACGCCTCGTTTCGGGCCGTGCACCTGGCGCGACTTCGAGCTCGCCGACTACATCCTGGAGGCGGGTCGCGAGGCGGCCGAGCGAGCGCTGCCCACGCTGCATACGCTGGCACGGCCACAACTGTCTAGTTCCCCGACGAAGGAGGTGCTGCATGGCGGCGCGTGAGTTCACCTTCGAGGACGCCAAGGCGATCCTCGTCGATCGGATCGGCGTGCCCGAGGAGATGGTGACGATCCCGAGCTGACGTTCGAGGAGCTCGGGTTCGACTCACTCGCCTTCGTCGAGATCCAGCTCGCGATCCAGCAGGAGTACGGCTTCTCCATGCCGGACGAGGACGCAGCGACGATCACCACCATCGGCGAGGGCGTCGAGTACACGAACCGGCGTCTGCAGGAGATGGAGGTCTAGGGATGCCGACAACCGACAACGCGGTCGAGATCCGAGCGCCACTCGACGTCGTCTGGGAGCGGATGAACGACGTCGAGACCTGGCCGAGCCTGTTCACCGAGTACGCGAACGCCGAGGTACTCGAGCGCGCGGGGACACCGTCGTGTTCCGGCTCACGACGCATCCGGATCCGGAGTACGACGGACAGGTGTGGAGTTGGGTCTCCGAACGGGCGGTGGATCCGGAGACGCACACGGTCAAGGCGCACCGGATCGAGACCGGCCCCTTCGAGTACATGAACATCGAGTGGTACTTCGAGCCGACGGACGACGGGACGCTGATGCGCTGGGTGCAGGAGTTCTCGATGAAGCCGACGCGCCGGCGACGGACGAGGAGGCCGAGGTGTACATGAACCGGAACACGAAGGAGCAGATGGCGGCGATCAAGGAGAAACTCGAAGCACCGACCGGCTGAGAGGTCCGCAGCCCGCGGCGCTAGTGGTGTCTCCGGGAAGTTCGGTGCTGCTTGGCCGAGCGAAAACCGAGCAGCGCTAGGACGCAGGGAGCCCCCATACCTGAACGTATGGGGGCGACCGAGGACGACGCGCTGCGACGCGTTTGCAGCCGGTCAAGCGGTGCCGTACTTCCCGGAGCCACCACTAAACCGTCCGCACGCCGAGGTTCGCCGCCAGGCGCTCCTCGGCCTCCCGGCGGATCGTGTCGCGGAGCTCGGGGTTCGATGCCATGAGCGCCTCGAAGAGCTCCCTGGGGACGACCATCAGCTCGGCGTCCTGGACTGCCTGCACGCCGTTCTGGCGCACGGTCCCGGAGAGCAGCGAGAGCTCGCCGAAGAAGTGGCCCGGGCCAAGCGCGTTCAGTTCCGCGCCGGCGTCGTCGAGAACTCGCACCTGCCCCGAGAGGACGATGTAGAGACCGTCGGGCGAGGAGCCCTTCTCGAACACCGTGCTTCCCGCTGGCCAGAACAGGTTCGCCGAGTCACCGCAGATCGCCAGCAGCGTCGACTCGTCGAGCGTCGCCAGGCTGGGAACCGCGCGCAGTGCCGTGACGAAGGCTGTGCGACGTCCGCTGTTGCCGGCTACGGCCCACCATCGACCCCTCTCCGAAATCTATGCTCCCCGAGCGTATCGGGCCCTGCGAGCAGGAGGCAAAGGTGGCGATCTCGAGCGTCCCTCTGCGGATCGCGCAAATCAGCGACATCCACGTCGGCGGCTCGCTCAGCCTCCCCGCCGAGACGCTGCGGTCGATCGCGGAGCGAGTGCGGCTGATGGAGCCGGACATCGTCGTCATCGCCGGCGACCTGACCACTGACGGCTACGAATGGGAATTCGACGAGGCCGCACGGTGGCTGGAGCAGATCGAGTTCCCGAAGATCCTGATCCCCGGTAACCACGACGCGCGGAACGTCGGGTACGTGTTCTTCCAACGCTACTTCGGCGACCCGTTCGGCAGCTACCGGTCGGCATTCGACCCCATCCGCGCAGAGCGGCTGCAAGCGAGCGGCTTCACCGTCGTCGGCCTCGACTCCTCGGAGCCGGATGTCAACGAGGGGCGCGTGGGCAGCGACCGCTACCCCTGGATCCGCGAACAGTTCACGGAGCCGGACGACATCAGGATCGTCTCCGTCCACCACCACCTGGTCTCCATCCCGGGCACCGGGCGCGAGCGCAACATCGTCGTCGATGCGGGCGACCTCCTGCTCACCCTGGTGCAGGCCGACGTCGACGTCGTGCTCTCAGGGCATAAGCACGTGCCGTTCTTCTGGGGCCTGAACGGCATGCTCATCTGCAACTCGGGGACGGCCGGCACGCGCCGTGTGCGGGGACCCTCGCCACCGTCCTGGAACGAGCTCCGGATCGACGCCTCGACGATCAAGGTGTTCATCCACTACCTCGACGGCAGACGTGAGCTTTCCGTCATCTTCAGTCGGAAGACGCGCGCCCTCACGCGCGAGGCGTTCTACGTGACGCCGGAGTTTCTGGCGACGAATCAGGTGATGGCCAGCCACTAGACGTACTCGGCCGTCAGATTGGTTACGGGGCTGCTCGGCGGGAGGCCGCCGAGCGCGCTGTGGCGTCCGCACGTGTTGTAGCCACAGGCTTCAGGACGTGCCGCCGAAGTCGACATCCTTGGTCTCGACCGTCCCGGCCGTCCGCCCCGGCGCCGTCTGGTAGGTCCAGTACAGGTTCGTGTGCGCGATGACCTGGTCCGGCGGCGGCGCCCCCCATGCCGTCTGGTCCTCCGTCGTGTGGGCGTCGCTGACCAGGGTCGCGTCGTACCCCCTGACGAACGCGCCGTGGAGCGTCGAGCGGATGCACGCATCGGTCTGTGCGCCGACGACGACGAGTCGCCCGACTCCGAGGCCCGACAGCACGGTCTCGAGGGTGGTGTCCTCGAAGGAGTCGCCGTAGTTCTTCTCGACGAGCGGCTCGGCGTCGCCCGGAGTCAGCTCGGGGACGATCCGCCAGTCGTCGCTCCCCCTCGCGAGGTGCTCGTCGGAGTGCTGGACCCAGACGACGGGGACCCGTTCCCGCCGCGCCTTCTCGACGAGGCTGCCGACGTTCGCGACGACCGCGTCGCGCTCGTGAGCCCCCTCGACGACGCCGTTCTGCACGTCGACGACGAGGAGTGCGGTGTTCGGCCGGTTCTCGAGTGTGGTCATGGCCTCCCCTTGCTCACGCTGGGCTCCTGTGTCCACCCACGGTAACCCGACCGGGATCCGCGCGCGCGGATTCCGGTCCTGCGCCAGCAGTCAGCCCTCGGGTCGAACGGTGGCGTCGACCGCGAGGCCCGTCGCCCAGAGATCGGCCCACCATTCGGCGTGTGGCATGCCGCTCGAGCTGATCACGGCGAGGAGCCTCTCCACGTCGAACGTCGTCCGCCGGACCTCGACCGACAGGGCCTCGGTACCGACGGTGATAATCGCGTACTCGGCCCACGGAGCGATCGACATCACGTCGGCTGGCCGCAGGAACGGCAGTCCCACGCTGCCCGGATTCACGAGGAGCGCCTCGCCGTGGCGTCGTACCATCTGGAAGTGCGTGTGGCCGGCGACCAGCAGGTGCGCCGCGCCGGCGCCGTCGAGCATGCGGTCGAGCTCGTCGTCCGGGGTCGTCGGCAGCAGTGAGTCCTCGTATGAGTGCGGCGAGCCGTGGAACGCGAGCAGGCTCGCACCGTGGTCGGTGGCCAGGTCGATCGTCGGCTCGAACCCGCGCATGAATCGCAGGTGCTCCGGCGAGAGCTGGCCGGCCCACCACTCGCCGATCTCGACGAGCCTCCTCCAGAGCTCGCTCCCGAGCCGAGGGAAGCCCTCCAGGAAGTAGGCGTCCCAGTTTCCCATCACGACGCGGCAGCCGAGCTCCCTCACGCGCTCGAGCGTCTTGGCCGGCTCCGGCCCGACGGCGACGTCGCCGAGACAGATGATCTCGTCGACCTGCTCTCGCTCCAGCTCACGAAGCACCGCGTCGAGCGCCAGCAGGTTGCCGTGGACGTCCGCGATCAAGCCGACGCGCATGCTCCGCGCCGGGTCTCGATTTCGTCGGCACACATCGTCGCCCGTGCCCGTCACTGCTTCGGCGGCGCCGACCCGGGGGCGTCGGACGAGGAGACCGCCGGTCGCTCGGCTCCACCGTGCGAGCGGCGCTCGAGCTCAACCATGTTCTGCTCGATCCGCCGCGTCGCGACTGGGTCGCCGAGCTTCGCAGCCACCTTCAGCGCCCGCCCCCAGAGCTCGTCGGCCTGAGCCTTCGCGCCGAGGGCGGCGGACGCCTCGCCCGCGCGCTCGAGGTAGGCGAGCGCCTTCGCCAGCTCGCGGCTGAGCGCAAAGTAGTGGGCGATGACCTCCAGGTGATTCTCGAGCGACGCTGCGAACAGGGTCTCGAAGGCGGTGGCGACGGCGCCGTAGAGCTCGCGCCGGCGACTCGGCGGCAACGTCGAGAGACAGGCCCGCCAGAGCAGCCCGTGCCGAAAGACGTACTCGGGCTCCGGATATCGGCGCAGCTCGCGGATGACGTCCGCCCGCAGGAGTGCGGCGAGATCGCGCTCGATGTCGTCGGAATCGGCGACGTGCTCCAGCACGCGGAGCGGAAAGCTCCGGCCGACGACTGCGGCGATCTGGGCCAGCCGCCGGGCGCTCGGTCGGCAACGCGTCCACCCGCGCGAGCAGGAGGCTGTCCAGCGTCGGCGTGAGGATCCTGCGGGTCGTGACGGTGGGCGCCCACGTCTCCCCGCGACGCAGCTCGGCGCTGCCGGCGAAAGCGTTGGCCAGCTCGTCCAGATAGAGGGGATTCCCCTCCGCGCTCGCCACGATCAGCTCGTGCTCCGCAGGGCCGAGGTCGCGGCCTTGCGGTAGCGCCTGCAGAAGCGCACGAGAAGCATCGTCGTCCAGCGGCGTCAGCCGGAGCTCCACGGCCCGGTGCGCGAAGTCCGCGAGGGTGCGGATGCGCAGCTGCCCAGCCCTGCGAGGCGGGATCGACCCGGATCGTCACGACGAGGAGGACCGGCGCCAGCTCGGCGAGCTCCAGAAGCTCCTCGGCGAGCTCGCGCGAGGAGGTGTCGATCCAGTGGACGTCCTCGATCGCGACGACGACGGGGCCTCGCGTGGCGAGGCTGGCGACCCACGTTCGGTAGGCCCGGCGGATCTCCGCCGCGAGCTCGTCGGGTGGGAGCCGGTGCATGCGCTCGGCATCCTCGGGGTCGAGCTTCAGTGACAGCAGACGCGCGAGGTACGGCCGCACGTTGGCGAGCTGCGCAGCGGGTAGCAGTCCGAGCTTCGAGTGGAGCTTGGTCCGGACGGAGAGCTCCGCTTCCCCCTCTTCCGTACCGATCCAGTTCCGGAGAATCTGGATGAACGGCCCGTACACGAGGTCGGTGCCGTACGAGAAGCAATAACCCTCCAGCCAGGTCGACTGCTCGGAGGCGAGGGAGCGCAACTCCCCGAGCAGCCGTGTCTTGCCGAGCCCTGCCTCGCCGAGGAGGATGACGACCTGGCCCCGGCCGGTCGTCAGGTCGGCGTGGATCCTGCCGAGCTGGGTCAACTCGGGGTCTCGGCCGACGAGAGGCCCTTCAGGCACGAGTCGCGGTGTCGACTCCGCTCCCACGAGCCTCCAGGGGGTGACCGGCTGGTGGCGACCCTTGACCGTCTTCTCGCCCGAGTGGCTCGAGAGCGAACTTGTGGATGAGCGCCCTCGCGGTCGCCTCACCCACGGCGATCGACCCTGGTTCGGCGACGGATTGGAGGCGAGCGGCGACATTCGGCGTGTCACCGAGCGAGACGGCCTGCGGGTCGGCGGCCCCGACGACGCCGACCGCAACCTCGCCGGTGTTGATCCCGATGCGCGCGCTGAAGTCCGAGATCCCCCAGGCAGTCTCGATCTCCCGTGCGTACTCCTTGACGTTGGCGAGGATGCGAAGGGCTGCCCGCGCCGCTCGCTCGGGGTCGTCCTCGTGCGCCTGCGGGACGCCGAAGAAGGCGGCGATGCCGTCGCCCATGTACGCCTGCACGACGCCGCCGAACTCCTCGACCGCGCGGCTCATGCGATTCACGCATTCGCCGATGACGAGCTTCACCTCGTCCGGTGCCAGGCGCTCACCGAGCGTCGTCGAGCCGACGATGTCGGCAAAGAGGGCGGTCACCGGGCGCAGCTCGTCCTCGGGGGACATCTTCGCGAGGGAGGGCTCGGGCAGCGGGGCCACCTCGGCCGGCTCGGGCAGCTCGGCCGGCTCGACCGGCACGGCGGGCAGGGCCGACTCGGCCGGCTCGGGGCGGGGCGGCTTCGGAACATCGGCCCCGGCGTCGCCGGCCTGGCGGGCGGGCGGCGCGAGGACGGTACCGCCGCGCTCGCGGAGGTCGGCCTCGACCTCCAGCGATGCGTCGCCGACGCTAACCGTGTCGCCGGCTTCCAGGCGCGTGGGCGCGGCGATGCGCTCGCCGTTGACCCAGGTGCCGTTGAGCGAGCCGAGGTCCTCGATCTCGAGTCCGG
This sequence comes from uncultured Actinomycetes bacterium, assembly GCA_963708005.1. Classification (GTDB taxonomy): domain Bacteria; phylum Actinomycetota; class Thermoleophilia; order Gaiellales; family Gaiellaceae; genus Gaiella. Next base: position 159,046 of record CAVPRY010000007.1, read on the forward strand.
CGTCGGCGGGACGGATCACCGCATGGCGTCGCGAGATCAGCGGGTCGTCGATGGTGAGGTCCGCGTTCGCGCGGCCGATCACGAGCTCAGTCTCGACCGCGAAGCGCTGCCCGGCGAGCGGGCCCTCCTTCATCGCCAGCCAGGGCACGTCTCTGCCTACGACGGTAGCTTCGTGCTTCCAGTGATCCGCTGGATCGTGGTCAGACATTCCTCCTCGGAGACCTTGGGACGGCACTTGCCGATGCTGTCTTTCACGGCGCCCCACCAGTCGCTGAAGATCGTCGGCGCGCGCCCCGGCTCCCGGGCGATGCCGAGCATGTCTGCATGGTCGTCTGCCCCGAGCTTTTCGTGCGTCCACACGACGACAGTTTGTCCCGCGTCGTCCGTGTAGCAGAACCGCCGGCCTCCCCGTTTCCCGGTGGCGGCGTGGATCCACACCTTCTCCCCGGAGGTGACGCCGCACTTGCCGATCGTGATGCCTTGCTTCGCTGCCTGATACGCCTTCTCGAGCTCGCTGGCTCCCGCGTAGAAGGTGAACTCGAACTCATTCGGCTGGGTGGTCGGCGCCCCCTCCGCGGGTGTGCAGGTGTCCGTCTCGACGGTTCCCTTGTTCGGGGTCGTGGCCTCCGTGCAGTCCTTGGCGATCTGGGTGGGAGCGACGACGGCGAGGAGCGAGGACGCAGTCGATGGCTCCTTGGTCGTGGTCGTGTTGGTCGGGGTGACCTCGGTGCCGGAGTCGTCGTCGGAGAGAACGAACAGCGGGATCAACACGGCTGCCAGGAGAATCGCCAGCCCACCGAGACCGGCGAGCACGAGGCGCTTGCGCCGGTTGGAGCCCTTCGTGCCGGGCGGCGGCTCTCCCCCGTGCTCCGCGCCGCCTTCAGCTGCTGACGCTGCGACCGCCAAGGGGGGGCCAGCTGCCAGAACCGTTTCCTGCGCGCCCTGCCCAGGCACCACGGTCGGCGCGTGAACGCTGGCCCCGAGAGCGGTCCTCAAGGCAGTCGCGAGCGCCCCCGCTGTCGGATAGCGATCGTCTCTCGACTTCGCGAGTGCCGTCGCGATTACGTCGTCGACCTCAGCCGGCAGATCCGGACGCTTCTCGGTCACCTTCGGTGGTGGCTCGAGGAGGTGCGCATACATCATCGCCACCTCCGAGTCCCTGTCGTACGCCCGCGCTCCCGTCAGCGCCTCGTACACCACGCACCCGAGCGAGTAGACGTCGGCGCGGCCGTCGAGCTGCTTGCCCTCGATCTGCTCGGGGGACGCGTAGTCGGCCGTCCCCACGAACATGCCTGTCTTCGTCAGGGCCCCGGAGCCCGTACTCTTGGCGACGCCGAAGTCGGACAGGTAGACGTGATCCGATCCCTCGAGCCCCGCGCCGGCCGCGATGAGGATGTTCGCCGGCTTGACGTCACGATGGATGAGCCCCTTCGCGTGCGCTGCGTCGAGCGCCGATGCGACCTGCGCCACGAGCGAGATCGCGTGCGCGTTGTCGAGCGGCCCCTCGGTCTTCAGCTTCGTCTTCAGGTCGGGACCGTCCACGTAGCGCATCGCGATGTAGAGAAGCCCCTCCTCCTCGCCCGCTTCGAAGATCGGGATGACGCTCGGATGGTCGAGCCCCGCCGCCACCCGCGACTCGCGCGGTGAACCGTTCCCGGAACGACTCGTCCTCGCTGAGATCAGGGGAAAGGAGCTTGAGCGCCACGAGACGCTCGAGGCGAACGTGCTCCGCGCGGTAGACGATGCTCATGCCACCGTGGCCGAGCAGAGACACGAGCTTGTACCCGGCAAACTCGCTCTCGATGTGCGGAATCCACGAAACGCCGCTCACAGAGCAGTTCTAACAGCCGGAAACGGCCAGCGCTAGGCCAGGCTGTGGCGCGCCGGCCTTGACGTGGGCCGGGGGGTCGACAAGGATCTCCTTCTCGGCTCACCGCGACAGCCTTGGCCCGGAGCCTCTACATCACCGCGATGGCGCCGGACAGCGGCAAGTCCATCGTCGCGCTCGGGCTCATGGAAGTGCTTTCGGCACGAGTCGCGCGCCTTGGGTTTTTCCGGCCGATCGTGCCAGCAGCAACAGCTCGCGATGCTCAGATCGAGCTGTTCCGGCGCCGTTACCAGCTCGCCGGCTCCTACGAGGAGATGCATGCGCTCGCCGAGGAGGAGGCGAACACACTCGCCTATGACGCTCTGAGGCGCCGCGTCGTCGAGGCCTACCGCGCGCTCCAGCAACGGTGCGACTTCGTCGTCTGCGAAGGGACCGACTTCACGGGGACGGCCCCAGCGCTCGCGTTTGGGTTGAACGCGGATCTCGCGAACGAGCTGGACGCGCCGGTGCTCGTCGTCGTGCGGGGCGGCGCGCCGGAGGAAACCGCGGCTGCGGTGCAGATCGCGCGCCAGTCGCTCGAGCACAAGCGCTGTGCGATCTTCGGCGCCTTCGTGACCCGGGTCCCCGAGGCCGCGGTGGCGGAGAACGAGCGCCGGTTGGCGGAGCAATGGGACGAGCCGGTCTACGTCCTGCCAGAGCTGCCGGGACTCGCGTGCCCCACCGTCGCGGAGGTAGCGGCCCAGCTCGACGCCGAGGTCCTCATCGGGTCGGAGGCTGCGCTGCAACGCGAAGTCCGCGACGTGAGAGTGGCCGCGATGAGCGTCGAGCACTTCATCGAGACTCTCGTCGAGGGAGCCCTCGTCATCGTCCCCGCCGACCGGCCTGAGATCCTCGTGGCCACACTCGCGTCGACGATCTCGCCCACGATTCCTGCGGTCTCGGGCGTTGTGCTGACCGGCGGCTATCCACCGGGCGCGGCAGTACACCGTCTGCTGGAGCGTGCCCCGTTTGCCGTGCTGCGCGTGGCAAACCTCACCCATGAGGTCGTCACTGCAGTGGCGGCGGCTCGGCCGCTGATCCGGCCGGAGAACGCGCAGAAGATCGCGAGAGCGCTCGGCCTGTTCGAGGCCGCCGTGGACACCTCGGAGCTCGAACGTCGGATCGCGCTCGAGCGCCCCAAGCGTGTGACGCCGATCATGTTCGAGCTCGAGCTCGTGGAGCGGGCCAAGGTCGACCGCAAGCACATCGTGCTGCCGGAAGGGACCGACGACCGGATTCTTCGCGCCGCCGACATCCTCTTGCGTCGTCGGGTCGCCGACCTCACGATCCTCGGCGATCCCGAGGCCGTGCGCGCACGCGCCGCGGCGGCCGGCGTCGATCTGGGCGCCGCGGCCGTCGTCGATCCGCTCCGGTCGCCGTCGCGAGAGGAGTTCGCCGCCCGCTACCACGAGCTCCGCAAGCACAAGGGCGTCACGGAAGAGCTGGCGCTCGACGTCCTCTCCGACGCGACCTATTTCGGGACGATGATGGTGGACGCGGGGGCGGCCGACGGGCTGGTCTCCGGCGCCGCGCACACGACCGCCGACACGATCCGGCCGGCGTTCGAGGTGATCCGGGCTCGTGACGGCGTCTCCGTCGTCTCCAGCATCTTCTTCATGTGCCTCGCGGACCGGGTGCTCGTGTACGGCGATTGCGCGGTCAACCCGTCGCCGACGCCGACGCAGCTCGCGGACATCGCCATCAGCTCGGCGGAGACGGCGGCGAAATTCGGCATCGAGCCGTTGATCGCCATGCTCTCCTACTCCACGGGAGAGTCGGGCACCGGGGAGGACGTCGACGCAGTGCGTGAGGCGACCGACGTCGTTCGCCGCCGACGGCCCGACCTGAAGGTCGACGGACCGCTCCAGTACGACGCTGCGGTCGACGCCAGCGTGGCGGAGCTCAAGCGCCCCGAGAGCGAGGTGGGCGGCCGCGCCACGGTGTTCATCTTCCCCGATCTCGATACGGGGAACGTGGCGTACAAGGCGGTTCAGCGCTCTGCGAACGCGGTCGCCGTGGGCCCGATCCTGCAAGGACTTCGCAAGCCGGTGAACGACCTCAGTCGCGGCTGCACCGTCGCCGACGTGGTGAGCACTGTGGCGATCACGGCGATTCAGGCTCAGTGACCGCGAACAGCCGTTCTCCACTTCCGTCGTCGGCCTCGTTCTCTTCCCTCCATGGAGGGAGGGAGCCTGCCCGGTGGTCTAGTCGGCCTCGGCGGCCGCCGGGATGCCGAGTGCCTCTTCGCCGTGGTGTACGGGGGCCTGCGCTCCTGCACGGAGCAGCGTGGCCCCGAGCGCGGCGCCTCCGGCCGCGAAGAGCGCCCCGACGAGGAAGGCTGCGTGGTAGCCGCCCGCGAGCGCGGCGAGTGAGCCTTCGCCCGAGGCGAGCAGGCTGTCGGTGCGCGAGGCGGCGAGGCTGGCGAGGACTGCGAGACCGAGCGCACCGCCCATCATGAACGACGTGTTCACGACGCCCGAGGCCAGGCCCGCCTCGCTCGGCTCGACGTCGCTCATGGCGGCGAGCAGCATCGGGTTGAACGCCATGCCGGCGCCGAACCCGAGGAGGATCATGCTTGGCAGCACATCGACCGCGAACGTACCGTCGACCGGAGCCCGCGCGAAGAGGGCGAGCCCGATCGCCGCCAGCAGCAGTCCACTCGCCAGCGGCAGCCTGATGCCGAAACGCATTACGAGCTTCGCGGAGAGGCCGAGCGAGAAAGCACCCATGATCAGGTTGGCCGGCAGGAAGGCGAGACCGACCTGCAGCGGGCTGTACGCGAGCACCAACTGCAGATACAGAGCGGAGAGGAAGAACCAGGCGAACATGGCGGCCGCCCAGAGGACGCCGACGACGTTCGAGACCGCGACGTTGCGCAACCGGAAGAGCCCGAGCGGCACGAGCGGCGAGCGGACTCGCGCTTCGATCCCGAGGAAGACCGCCAACAGTGCCGTCGCGGCGGCGAGCAGACCCAGCGTCTGGCCGGACGTCCAGCCTGCCTCGTTACCGTTCACGATTGCGTAGACGGCCAGCATCAGCGCACTCGTCACGGTGACCGCCCCGGCGACATCGAGGCGCCCTGCAGCGGCCGAGCCCTGCGACGCCGGCACCAGCCTCAGGGAGAGGGCGTACACGGCGACCCCGATCGGGACGTTGACGAGGAAGATCCAGTGCCAGTCGAGCACGTCCGTCAGAATCCCGCCGAGCAGCACACCGAGACTGCCGCCGCCGGCGGCGACGAAGCCGACGACGCCCATCGCCTTCGCCCGCTCCCCCGCCTCGGTGAACAGAGTCATGATCAACGACAGCGCGACCGCCGAGACGATCGCGGCGCCCAGCCCCTGCACCGCGCGAGCCCCGACCAGGAACTCCTGCGAGGTCGCGAGGCCGCAACCGGCCGAGGCCAGGGTGAAGAGCGCGATTCCGATCAGGAACAAGCGCCGGTGGCCGAAGAGATCGCCCAGCCGTCCGCCGAGCAGGAGAAAGCCGCCGAAGGTCAGCAGGTAGGCGTTCACGACCCACGCCAGCGATGTCTCGGAGAAGCCGAGATCCTCCCTGATCGACGGCAGGGCCACCCCGACGATCGTCACGTCGAGGACGATCATCAGATTGCCGAGGCAGAGGACGAGCAGCGCCAGCCAGCGTGTCCGGCCCACGACGCTCACCGTCGCTCTCTCCCTTTCGGATCGGTCATGCTCGTCCCCTCAGACGTACCACGGTATCGGTAGCCATCAGCCGATAGACGGCAGGTCGGCCGAAAACTCATCGGTGCCGCGTACCGGTGAGACGACGCAACCATGCCGACGACCGCTCCCACCGCTCGGAGGGTTGTCGCCACTCTTCCCTCACGCCTGTAGTTGTCCGATCGCCTGCTCGAAGACCTCGCGCGGCTGCGCCCCGAGCACGAGGAGCCGGCGGTCGAGGAGGAACGCCGGCACGCCCGTGACCCCGATCGAGTGCGCCTGCGCGGTCAGTCGAGACCACTCGCTCGCGAAGGGTCGGGTCCTCCATCGCCTCCACCACCTCGGCTTCGTCCAGGCCGGCGCCCGTGGCCAGTGCGAGCAGCTCGTCCGGGTCGCCGATGTCGACGGCCTCCTCCCAGTAGGCCTGCATCAACCCGTCGTGGACCTGGCGATGCAGCCCGCGCTCCCGCGCGAGCTCGGTCACGCAGAGCGCGCGCATCGTGTTCGGCACGACGTCGGGCGGCGGGTTGTAGGCCAGCCCGGCGGCTGCGAACGACTGCCGGAGGCGCTCGTGGACGGCATCGCCGTATCGCGCCACGAGCTGCGTGCGGGGAATGCCCTGCTGCGGATACTCCGGGTGGAGGTCGAACGGGAGCCACGTCACGTCGGCGCCGAACCGGCGCTCGAGCCACTCGGCCGTGGGCTGGCCGAGCCTGCAGAAGGGTCAGATGTAGTCCGACCAGATCGCGACGGGAAGGTCGCTCATCGAGGCATCACCTGTCTTGTATCAACGTCCTGCGCGAACTCTGGGCTCGGAGCCGTCCCGAGGAGCGCGATAGGGTCGAAAGTGTGGACATCGTCCTGGCCCTCGTGGCCTCGTTCTTCTTCGCGCTGGGGCTCGTCCTGCAAGAGAAGGCGGCTTCGACGCTGCCGACCGAGTCGGTCGGTGCGGGCTTCCTCGTCAGGCTCGCGCGACAGCCCGTGTGGCTGCTCGGCGGGGCCGCGCAGGTCGCGGGCTTCGTCGCCCAGGCGATCGCGCTCGGAATCGGGCGCATCGTGATCGTGCAGCCGCTCCTCATCGCCACGATCGTCTTCGCGCTCCCGTTGGGACGGCTGATCGAGCACCGGCGGATCAGCCGCAACGAGTGGATCGGCGCGACGATCGTCACCGCCGGTCTCGGCACGCTGCTGCTCGTGAGCAAGACGTCGGAGGGGACCGACGACGCGTCCTTCGCGCGATGGGCGCTGGTCGGCGGCGGTGCGATCGCACTTGCCGGCGTCCTGTTCCTGCTCGCCCGCGGCCGCTCCGGCGCCATGCGAGCCGGGTTGCTGGGCACGGCCGGCGGGATCCTGTTCGGGCTGGCGGCCGCGCTCACGAAGACGGTCGTCTCCGGGCTGAGTGACGGCTTCACGGCGGTCGTGACGGACTGGCACCTGTACGTGCTCGTCGTCGTCAGCGTCGCTGCCTTCTGGCTCGAGCAGGCGGCACTGCAGACCGGCGCGCTCGCGGCCGCGGTGGCGACGACGATGGCCTTCGATCCGCTGTCCAGCCTCGTCTTCGGCGTCGTTCTCTTCGACGAGACGCTGCACGAGACGGCCCTCGGGACCACGGTGTCGTTGCTCTCGCTGGGAGCCGCGCTGTTCGGACTGGTGCTGCTCGCGCGCGCCAAGCAAGAGGAGGCGTCGCCGCCGCAGGCGGCACTCGCGCCCGCCTGAGCACCCCCGCGTTTTGGCGGGGCGCTATCGCTCTCGCAGCCTGGCGCCGACGAAGGCCGCTGCAGGCTTCGCGTTGCCGACGAGCTCATTGGCGTCGATCTCGGCGTGCGCGTGGTAGTGGGCGACGATCCCGATCCCGGCCCGAGTGGCGTCGTCCGAAGCAGCGTCCGCCCGCGTGTCGGTGACCAGGTTTCGCTCGATCTCGCACTCCGAATAGTCACCGCAGAAGATGCCGACGCCGAGTGCATTCGAGACACGGTTCGAATGGATCTCTCCCATCGACATCTCGGTCATGTCAATCCCCCGCAGGCTCGTCCCGCTCACGTCGTTGCCCTCGACCATCACCATCGCCGAGTGCGTGACGATCCCCTGCTGGCCGCCGCGAACCACGCAGTCCTCGACGACGCTCATCCCCCGATGCAGCGAGAACGCGATGTCGATTCCCTGCGTGAAGGGCCGCGCCGGCGTCTGCACCGTGCAGTCGCGGATGCGGACGTGGCTGCGCCTCACGTGGATCCCGTCCATCCTCGCGCCGCGCACCCGAACGCGGTCGATCAGGACGTGGTGCGCGTCGTCGACGTCGATCCCGTTCTCGCCGCCCTCGACGGTGACGTCGCGGATGATGACGTGGTCGGCGCGGACCACGATGCCGCCCCGGACGACGGCTCCGGGCTCACCGACGAGCTTCTGCGGCCGGTCCAGCACGAGCGGCCCCTGATGGACGCCAGCGGCGAGCCGCACGGTCGGCGGCAGCGTGGCCCAGCCGACCCCGCCGGCGGCGACGAGGGCGGCACCGGTAGCGAGGAATGCGACCACGCCAACACGGTTGAGCTCGCCGCCGTCGTCGGCGTACGACAGGGCAAGCAACGGAAACCCTCCGTGCGCAAGCGTCTGGGCGAGCAGCCACGCCGCACCGTAGAGGGCCAACGCGCCCACGAGCGGCGGTGTCCAGCCGAGCGCGCGGACGAGGCCCATCACGAGCGCGAGCTCGAGGAGGCCCAGCGGGAGGGCCACCCATCCCGGCTGGTACTCGATGGTGTCGTAGACGAGAACGTCGAGGGCCAGCCCCACGCCGAGCATCAGCGAGACGAGTCCGACCGGCCACCAGGCGGGGAGCGCGGCGGCGAGCACGCACGCTGCCAGCAGCGGCGCCAGTGCAGCCGCCAGCCGGGAGTCGATGCGTCCCCTCAGCGTGTAGGACATGCGGCCACCCGCCGGAGGAATGCCCGCGCCGAGTACTTCGCGCCGACGAGCGTGTCGGCGGCGGGATAGGCCCACTGTGCTGCGGCACCGGCCACGGCGAGGGTTCGCTCCCGGTCGGTCAGAGCAGGCACGGTGCAGTCAGGCGCGAGCACGATCCAGCGCTCCTCGGTCTCCAGCTGGTGCTCGTCCACCAGCTGCGCGAGCAGCGGGTCGTGTCGGAAGCCCTGCTGGAAACCGGTCGCACAGATCACCTGCGCCTCCCCGTCGAGCTCGGGACGCACGCTGAAGCGGCCCTCGCGCGAAGCGCGCTCGATGGGCTCGTCCCACGCGCGCCCGGCCGGATACGACGGCGCGAGCAGGCGACCCAACCACTCGGATCGCTGCGAGCGCTCGGTCGCCTGGAAATGGACGAGCCCGCGCCGGGACAAGAGCGAGCGCGGAACGTTCAGCGGCCGCCGCTGCGGCTCCCTTCTGCGCACGGAAGTGACGCGAGCGCCTGCCGCGAGCGCGTTGAGCCACTCGGTCGCTGCAGCCATTCCAGCGCCGACCACTGCGAGCTCGTCCGCGTAATCGTGTGGCTGGTAGGCGTGAACCGCCCGTTCGTCCCCAGCCACCTCTGCCGGGAAGGCGAGGCCGGGGTGACCCGGGGCGAGCAGGACGTGGCGGAAGACGCCGTGGCCGTCCAGCTCGAAACCGCCATCGCTGCTCCTGAGCCGCCCGATGCGGACGAGCCGGACACGCGCGTCCCAGCCCGTCCGCTCGCGCACCTCGCCGACATGCTCGAGGAACTCGTCCACGGACGGGTGGAAGCGGTCGCACACGCTCTGCAGGAGCGGCACGAGCGAGCCCCGCCGGCGCGCGGCGCGGACGGCCAGTCCGGGGAACGACGTCGGCAGGCAATGGCCGTCGCTCTCCGAGCGCATCCGCCGCTGGCGGATCGATGTCGCGCATACACGCCAGGCGGTCGCCGGGTCCGGATCGGTGGAGAAGACGGTCACGTCGTCCGCCGGGATCCCACCGTGGAGCAGCGTCACGTACGCGACGAAGCCGGCGAGCCCGCCGCCGACGACGGCGCAACGACCGCCCGCGCTCACTTCACCGAGCCGGCGAGCAGACCCTGCGCGAAGTAGCGCTGGAAGGCGAGGAAGACGGCCAAGGGGATCGCCAGCGAGATGAACGAGGCGGGCGCGATCAACTCGATGTTGTTCCCGAACTGGCGGACGTTGGAGAAGATCGCCACGGTGATCGGCTGCACGTCGCGGCCGAACGTCAGCGCCACGAGCAGGTCGTTCCACGTCCAGAGGAACTGGAAGATCGCGAGCGAGGCGATCGCCGGCAGGCCGAGCGGCAGCACCAGGCGCAGGAAGATGCGGAACTCGGACGCGCCGTCGATGCGTGCCGACTCGAACACGTCCTTCGGGATCCCGATGAAGAAGTTCCGCAGCAGGAAGATCGCGAACGGAAGGCCGAACGCCGTGTGGAACAGGATCAGGCCGAGCACGGTGTCGAAGAGCCCGAGCGTGTTGTAGAGCTTGAAGATGGGGATCAGCGCCATCTGCAACGGGACGACCAGGAGTGCAATCACGAGCACGAACAGCCAGTCGCGGCCCGGGAAGTCGAGCCACGCGAACGCGTAGCCTGCGAGCGAGGCGATGATGATCGGCAGGATCGTGCTGCCGATGGCAATCACCAGGGTGACCCAGAGCGCGTGCGGAATGTCGCTGTTGTTCCAGATCTCGGAGTAGTTGTTCCACGTCGCGATGTTCGGCTCGGTGAGGAGCTTCCACCAGCCGAACGACGCGTAGTCGGCGGGGGTCATCAGCGAGGTCATGAAGAGGGCGAACGTCGGCAGGAGCCAGAGCAGGCCGACGACGACGAGCAGGAGGTGCAGCGGCGCCTTCGCCGCGTACCGCCCGATCTTCCTCGCCGTGCTCTCCTCGACGACCGGGATCCTCAGCTCCTCGGCGGCGACCGCCATCAGACCTCCCTCCGGAAACGCCGCACGTTGAGCAGGAGAACCGGGATCACGGCCAGGAACAGCAGGACCGCGATCGCCGAGCCGAGGCCGAAGTCGTTCACGCCTCCGAACGACGTGCGCCACATCGCGAGCGCGATCACGTTGGCGTCGTCCTGCACGGAGCCAGGCGCCACCGAGAGGATGATGTCGAACACCTTGAGCACGTTGATCAGCATCGTGATGAAGACGACGCTCAGCACGGGCGCCAGCAGCGGCACGGTGACGCGGCGGAACACCTGCCACTCGCTCGCTCCGTCCGTGCGCGCGGCCTCGAGCGTGTCGCGCGGAATCGCCGCCAGGCCGGCGGCGATCACGACCATCGAGAAGCCTGCCCAGACCCAGATGTACGCGATCATCGCGGCCGGCGTGATCAGCTTCGGCCCCAGCCAGTTGACCCCTTCGAAGGGTTTCGCGAACGTCGCCGACGAGATCCCCGGGTGGTACGCGCCCGGCTCGAGGTTCGCGAAGGTGAAGCTGCCGTCGTCACCGGTCGTCGTCGAGCCCACCGACTTGCCGTCGGCGTCCTGCAGGTCGACCGAGACCCCTGGCAGGCCGAGCTCTTGCTGCTCCACCTCACCCGGCGTGCCGCCGCCAGGCTTGAAGTCGCGCCAGACGACGCCGGTGATCGCGCCCGCCTCAGGCGTCGGAGTCTTCGCCTGCACCGCACCGACGGGGACCTCGTCGGGCGGGATCCCGGTGAGCGGCATCAGAGCCGTGCCGCCGGGGCGAACGGGAGCCCTCAGCACGAAGCCCGTGTCCTGCGAGCCGGTCAGCGCCGGGGTTGCCGGAAACGCCACCGGCAGCGCTCCGGGCGGATTGACCCAGTCGGCGACCACGCCGATCATCGCGTTGACCGTGCCGCGCTCCGGCTCCTTCTGATCCATGATCCGCCAGATCACGCCGGCCGCGAAGAGCGAGATCGCCATCGGCATGAAGACGGCGGTCTTGAAGGCGACCGACCAGCGCACGCGCTCCGTCAGGACGGCGAAGATGAGGCCGACCGCGGTCACGAATGCGGGTACGACGGCGAGCCAGATGAGGTTGTTCTCGATCGCCGTGACGAGGATGTCCGTCGTGAAGAGCGTCTTGTAGTTGTCGAACCAGACGAACTCGTCGCCCTCGCGGTCGAAGAAGCTGCGGCCGGCCGTGTACACGGTCGGATAGACGACCCACACCCCGAGCAGGACGAGCGCGGGGGCGAGGAACGCAGCCGTGACCGAGTAGCGCCGCAGGCGGCCCTGCTTCGCGGCCCCGGGTGGGGCCGCGGGCGGGGTCTCTGCTGCCGCGCTCGTGCTCAAGCGGCTACTTCTTGTACGCCTTGGCGGCTGCCGCCTCCATCTGCGAGGCGATGCCGTCCACGTCGGACGGGCTCTTGAGGAAGTCCTGGAAGAGCTTGAACAGGCCCTGCCCGACCGTCCCGCCGAAGGAGGACGGCTGCAGGTCGGAGAGGTCGAAGCGGAACGTCTTCGCGCGGGCGAGGGCGAGCGCCGTCGCGCGGTTGAGCGGGATCCTTGTAGGCGCTCGGCGGGACGTTCTTGTTGGGCGAGGAGAAGCCGCCCTGCTTGGCCCTGACCGTCGCCGCCTCGGGTGTTGCCAGATACGTGACGAACGCCCGCGCGGCGGGGCTGTCCTTGAACATGATCACCGTGTCGCCACCGCCCACGACCGCGGGTGCCGAGCCGCCCACCGACGGGAACGAGAAGACGTTGTAGTCCGTGATCGGCTTGGCCGGGCTCGTGGCTCCGACGCCGGGGACGAAGTCGCCCTCGAGAATCATCGCGGCCTTCGCAGGCTTGCTGAAGACGTTGGCGACCGAGGTGGCGAAGTCCGTCTGCAACGCACCGTCGGTGCCGCCGTAGACGTTCGAGGTGTCGCCGAGGATCAGCGCCATCGTCTTGAGCGCCGCCTTCACCGACGCGTCGGTCCACTTGATCTGGTGTGTTGCCAACTGGTCGTACTTCGCCGGACCGGCCTGGCGGAGGTAGATGTTCTCGAACAGATCGGTGAGCGTCCAGCCGTCACCGCCGCCGACGGAGTAGGCGGGAACGCCGGACGCCAGCAGCGTCTTCGCGGCCGCGACGAGCTGCGGGAACGTCTGCGGCGCGTTCACGCCTGCCGCCTTGAACGCCGGCACGCTGTACCAGACCGTGGACTTGTTCGCCCCCTTGAAGACGAGCCCGTAGAGCTTGCCGTTCACGGTTCCCAGCTTGATCCAGTCGGGCGAGTAGTTCTTGGCGATCGTCGCGCGGGCGAACGTGATCGGCTTGAGCGCGCCACGGGTGGCGAAGTCCTTGACCAGGCCGGGCTGACCGACCGCCGCCAGGTCGGGCGGCTTGCCGCCCTGCACCGCGGTGGACAGGATCGTCGGCGTGTTGTCGCCGCCGGACGTGTACTTGACCTTGACGCCCGGGAACTTCTTCTGGAACGCGTCGATCACGGCCTGCATCGACTTCTGCTCCGGCCCGGTCCAGATCCCGATCATCGAGATGTTCCCGGAGACGGCTGCCCGGTGGGCGTTGGCCGCGGTGCCGGCGGCCGCGACCGTGAGCGCCGCGAGAGCGAGCGCGACAGCTGCGAGGCGGAACCTGCTCATGCGGAGACCTCCTTGGTCCCTGGCTTGTCGTAGACCCCGAGGCCCGTGCTCGGGTCGAAGAAGTGGAGTGCACTGGTGTCGACGGCGACGGAGGCCACCTCGTCCTCCTGCACGCCGGAACGGGCGCCGAAGCGGCCCACCATCGTCGTTTCCCTCACCCCTCCGGTCTCGACCTCCTGCACGGCGCGCTCGTCGCCGAGGTCCTGGGCGAGCTCCCTGACGTCCTCGGTGAGCGCCGGGGGGGCGTCGACGGTGAAGTGGGCCATGATCTCGGAGCCGAGCGCCTCCTTGAGCACGACCTTCCCGCTCAGGCGGCGGTCGGGCGGGTGGTCCGGGACGAGTGCCGCGTCCTCGAGATGCTCCGGACGGATGCCGAGTATGACCTTCTTCCCCTCGTAGGCAGCGAGCGCCGGCCGGTCCGAGAGGACCTGCGGGTCGAGCGTCAGCCGCTGGTTGCCCAGGTCCGCGACGAGGTTGCCGTTCGAACGTGCGAGCGCAGCCTCCACCATGTTCATCGCAGGGCTCCCGATGAAGCCGCCGACGAAGAGATTGACGGGCTCGTCGTAGAGCTCCTGCGGCGTTGCGACCTGCTGTAGCTCTCCCTTGCGGATGACCGCGACGCGGTCGCCCATGGTCATCGCCTCGACCTGGTCGTGCGTGACGTAGACGGTCGTGACGCCGAGGTCCGACTGCAGGCGGCTGATCTCGGCCCGCATCTGCACCCGCAGCTTCGCGTCGAGGTTGGAGAGCGGCTCGTCCATCAGGAAGGCCTGCGGCTGCCGGACGATCGCCCGTCCCATCGCCACGCGCTGCCTCTGCCCGCCCGAGAGCGCGCGGGGCTTCCGCTTCAGGAAGGGATCGAGACCGAGGATGCGGGCGGCGTCGCTGACGCGGCTCTCGATCTCGGCCTTCGGCACCTTCTTGATGCGGAGCCCGAAGGCGATGTTCTCGTACACCGACAGATGCGGGTAGAGCGCGTAGCTCTGGAAGACCATCGCTATGTCGCGATCACGAGAGGGAACGTGATTGACGACCCGCTCCCCGATCCGGAGCACACCTTCCGAGATGTCCTCGAGGCCTGCGACCATCCGCAGTGCTGTCGTCTTGCCGCAGCCCGACGGCCCGACGAGCACCATGAACTCGCCATCTCGAATCTCGAGATTCAACTCGTTGACTGCCCGAGTACCGTCCGGGTAGATCTTGCTCACCCGGTCGAAGGTGACTCCTGACATCCAGACCCCCGCGCTCGAGGACGGCTGCAGGATCCTATAACGGAAAGCGTCGGCTGATACAAGACCGCCGCGAAGGACGGCACCGCATGAAGCTGTCGTGCGGCGCTCGGCGCGCGCGAGTCAGCCCGCAGCGGCGAGGATCCGCTTCGCGACGCTGCTCCAGCTCCAGCGCTCCACGGCGGCACGCCGCGCGGCGGCGCGAATCGCCTCCCGGTCGCCCGGCCCGAGCGAGAGGATTCCCTCGAGGCGCTCCCTGAGCGCGCCGGCGTCCCCGCTCGGGAAGCGGACGAGGCCGCGCAGCGGCGGCGGGTAGTCCTCCTCCAGGCCCTGCCCCACCTCGGCCAGCCCGGAATGATCGGCGACGATCGGCGGGCAGCCGGCAGCGGCCGACTCGGCCGCGACCATGCCGAACGCCTCGGGGAAGATGGAGGGCACGGCCGACACGTCGGCCAGGGCGAGCAGGTGCACGAGGTGCCGGTGCTCGAGCGGCCCCGTGAAGAGGACGTCGAGCCCGTCCGCGAGCCGTTCGAGCTCGGCCCGATAGTCGCCGAAGCCGACGATCACGGCGCGTGCGTCGAGACCTCGCAGTGCCTCCAACAGCACGTGGACGCCCTTGTTGCGGATCAGCTTGCCGTAGTAGACGACCGTCGGCCGGTCGCCGGCAAGGAAGGCGGCGAACCGGTCGGCGTTTCCCTCGTCGGGCAGCCGCTCGTTCCCGTTGCCCGGGTTCGGCGGATCCTTCCGCGCTTCCGCGACGAGGGCCTCGAGCGCCGTCTCCCGCGGCTGCGGCCGCCAGAGCTCGACGTCCACCCCCGGCGGGATCGTGTGCACGCGGTCGACGGTGCCGCAGACCTCGGCCACCACCTCGCGGATGTGCTCCGAGCCGACGATCGTGGCGGCGGCGCCTGCGAGCGCCTCGCCGCCCCAGCGTGAGAGCTCCTCGTTGCCGCGCATCGAGTACTCGAGCTCGGAGCCGTGCGCCTTGACGACGTAATGCGACCCGCTGCCGGCCCCGACCGGCCCCCCGAGCAGCACGTGGTTGGCGAAGACGAGGTCGGCCGGGCCGCGCTCGCGCAGCGACGCCGCGTTGGCGTCCACCCAGGCGTCGAGCTCGGTGCGCGTGCAGTCCTGCAAGCGCTTCACCACGTAGCCGGCGTACTCGTCGAGCACGAACACGGGCAGCAGGCCGTCCACGTCCGGGCGGACGGTGTCGGCGCTGCCAAGGTCGAATCGCGACGGATCGGGGTCCTGCGAGAACACCGTCACGTCGTGCCCTTCACGGCTCCACTCGCGCGAGAGCTGCCGCGCGTAGATGTTCGAGCCCGTGCCCGAGAGCAGGTAGCCGTGCCAGACGAAGATGCGCATCAGCCGGTCAGGGGTACACGAACCCCTGGCGCTCGATCATCTCCGGGATCGTCACGAACTCGAACCCCTCCTGCTCCTTCCACTGCTGCAGGATCAGGTCGGTGGCCTGGACCGAGTGGCTGCGGTCCCAGCCCATGGCGATGCAGTTTCCGTCGTGGAGGAGGAGCACGTCGCCGCCTCTGATCTTCTTCTCGGCCTGGCGCATGATCTTCTCGGTCGTGATGCCCTTGTTCCAGTCCCAGAACATCACCGACCAGCAGATCGGGATGTAGCCCTCCTCGCGGAGCACGCGGAGGGTGCCCGGCCGGCGTCTGCCATACGGGGGCCGCATCAAGCGACGGCCCTGCACCTGGGCCATCTCCACGCCCGCGTCCTCGATCGCCTCCGTCGTCCGGCGGAGCTCCTCGCGGATCGTGTCGTCGGTGTGGAGGGCCATGGTCACGTGGTTGTAGGTGTGGTTGCCGATCGCGTGACCGGCGGCTGCGACCTCTCGCAGGAGCGCCGGCTGCTCGGCGGCGTAGTGCCCGATCGAGAAGAACGTGGCCTTCGCCCCGTGCTTGTGGAGGATCTCGAGGAGCTTCGGCGTCCACGCCGTGTTCGGGCCGTCGTCGTAGGTGAGGGCGAGGAGCCGGTCACTGCCGCGGGCGCCGATGAACGTCCGGCCGAACCCCTGCGACGTCGGCCAGACGGCGTTGTAGGCCGCCCAGCCGACGGCACCGGCCGCTGCACCTGCAACCAGTGGCTTGACGATCATCGCGTCCTCCTCGGGTCGGCTGTCGCGGGCCCGGACAGCGGGGTCAGCTCGGGGATGCCCCCCTCCCACGCCGCCTCCGGGGCGGGCGGCGGGTACATGTGAGTGACCTTGCGGTCGTCGGCTCCGGTGCGGCGCATGTGCCGGTACCAGCGGTGGTAGAGCGGCGCCGCGAGCACCGTCAGACCGACGAGCACCGCGAGCCCGGCGAGCATCCACAGATGCCGCCAGAGCGGGCCGCCGTCGCCGGCCGACCACGCGGCGAGCGCGGCGAGCCCGATCGAGAGCACGATGCCGGAGTAGTAGTCGAGCGGGAAGCGCCACAGCCACGGCACCTCGAACCACCACACGTTGCCCTTGCGAAAGCGCTGCACCGTGTAGGCGGGGTTGAGCACGAACCACAGGTAGTCCCAGACGACCGCCAGCGCGAAGTACGTGGCGATGGCCCGCAGCTCCCCGGCCAGCGTCCAGTCCACGCCCATCACGAAGGGGAGATGGAGTAGGAGGAACGGGATGGTGAAGGCGTAGACGTGGTACCCGGTGAGCGGGCGGTTGCCCATCACGAGGCCGTACACGCGCCCGGACAGGCCGCGCTTGTAGAACCAGGTGGGGAGCCGCTCCGCCCAGCCGTAGCCGCCCTCGATCTCGATCTCGATCCCGGCGAGGCCGAAGGCCCAGACGAACAAGAGCAGCGTCCGGCCGATCTCCAGCTCGCTCATCGGACGCCGCCTGCGGTGACCTCGGCGACCACCCTGTCGACGGTCTCGAGCGTCTCCCGGTTCCCGTCCTGGAGGTACCCGGCCAGCGCCTCCTCGTGCATCGGCTCGCGCTCGAGGAACCGCTCCAGCGCCGCCTCGTCGAGCGAGTCGGCAGCGGTGCCGAACGCCATGCGCTCGAGGTAGCGCGCGTTCATCTCCTGCTCGAACTGCCCGGCGAGCGGCAGCGCGAGCATCGGCCGTCGCAGGTAGACGGCCTCGCTCATCAGGGAGTACCCCGCCGACGCGACGACGCCGCGGCAGGTGCGGAGGTCGTCGACGAACGCCTCGTTCGCGAACGGTCGGTAGCGCAGGTTGCGCTCCCGCACGTCCTCGGTGAGGCCGTCCCGCGCCCCGTAGACGAGGCACGGCACGCCGCTTCCCTCGAGCGCCCCGATTGCCGTCTCGCTGATCCGGCCGTAGACGAGCAGGTGCTCGCCGGGCTCCGGTCGCGCGGCGAGGATCTCGCCGCGGAGGATCGAGGGGATCAATGTCGTGCGCTTCTTTCGCACCGGTGGACGGAAGAAGGTCGTGATCAGGTAGTGGTCGGCGTGCGGGACCTTGGCGGCGACGAAGGCTCGGGCGGCGAGGTAGCTCTTGTGGATCCCGCGCAGGAGGTCGGCGTCGTGACGACAGCGATCGACCATCTGGATGTTGTCGACGCTGATCACCGGGATGCGGTGCGACTTCGCGAACAGGTACGCGAATCCGTCGAAGTCGACGATCACGAGGTGCGGCGCGTATGAGCGGGCCAGCTGCTCACCGTGACGCCAGTCCGCCGGCACTCCTCGCAGGCCGCCGCGGACGTTCGTCGTCAGCGTCTTCCACGCACTGACGGAGCCGTGCTCGAGCGCGAACGACAGTCCCCAGATCTCCTCCACATCGGGCAACTGCGCCTGCAGGTACGGGAGGGCGCGGCCCGAGGCGACCATCTTCACCTCGTGGCCCTGCTCGAGCAGGTGACGTGCCACCACGCCGGAGCGCGTGGCGTGCCCGAGCCCTTCCCCAACCGCCCCGTAGAGGATGCGCACCGGCCGAGCCTAGACGATAGGCGCCACGATTCTCGCGCCCTCTGAGCACGACCGGACGAGGCGTCTGTGTCACCGGGCCCGTGCTCCGACGGGCATGGCCGGTTGCCGGGCCGCGGTGGCCTGTGCGAGGATCGTCCCGTGCGCTGGCTCCTCCGGATCGGGTTGTCCGTCGCCGCCAACGCCGTCGCCCTGCTCGTCGTCGCGCTCCTGCTCGACGACTTCTCGATCGACGCGACCGACTTCGTGTTCGCGCTGATCGTCTTCAGCATCCTCTCGCTGCTCCTACGGCCGATCCTCGTCTGGGCGGTGGCGAAGTGGGCCCGGCCACTGCTCGGCATCGTCGGCCTCGTGGTGACGTTCGTGATCCTCCTGATCACCGACCTCGTCTCGGACGGCATCGAGATCGAGGGTGCCGTGACCTGGATTCTCGCCACGGTGATCGTGTGGCTGGGGACGGTCGTATTCGAGCTGCTGGACGGACCGCTCGAGCGCAGGATCATGCCGAGACCCGGCCCGGCTTAGCTCACGCGGCCGCTGCGATACTCCGGCGCATGAGCGAGGCCCAGGCAGCGCGACCGCCGCAGCGAGGCAACGGGCCGAACTGGACGCGGCGGGCGATCATCGCGATCGTCGCCGCACTCCTAGTCGTCGTGATCGTGGCCGTATCCTACGCCGCGCTGCCGCGCTGGTGGGCACAGCGAGCCGGCGATCAGGTCGACGGCTCCCTTTCCACGGGTGTCGTGATCGGCTTCATGTACGGCTTTCTCTGCACGCTCCTGCCGGTGTTCGTGCTGGCGTTCGTCTACCGCTTTTTCCGTCGGCGGCTGCTGGCCTGGGTGATCGGCGGCACGTTCGCGCTCCTGCTCGCCGCACCGAACCTGATCACGCTGTGGATCGTGGTCGGCACGGGGAACGCCGTCCACGCCGCCGACCGCACGCTCGACGTCGAGGCGCCGTGGTTTCGCGGGGGCATGCTCATCGGCGCGGCCGTCGCCGTTGCCTTCATCGTCTACGTCGTCGTGGTGAGACGGCGCGGCCGTCGCGAACCGGAGCGCGCCGAGCCCAAGCAGAAGGCCGCTGCGCCTCCCGGGTCGCCGAGCGGTTAGCCGAGCAACGCGTCGCGGACGCGGTGTTGGAAGTCCGCGATCAGCTTCTCGCTCTCCTGCATCAGGCGCCCCTGCGGCACTGCCCCCGAGTCGAGGCCCGCCTGCACGGCAACCACGAGCGCCGTGTCCTCCTCCGCCACCTGCCAGTCGAAGGCGAGAAGCTCCTTGACCTGCTCCTCGTCCACGTCTGGCGCAAAGAAGTAGTCGGTCACCTCGAGCGTCGTGCGCGGCCCCGTCGGCACCCAGCTCTCGATCGAGACGTTCTGCGGCCCAGGCGCGATGTTGATCGTCGTGTTCGGCCAGATGAAGTGGTACTGCGCCTCGGTCACGTCACCGCGCGGGACGTACGGCGCCTTCCCGATGCCACGGAGCGCCGACTCGCGCACGGGCCCGACCTGACTCGAGTACGTGGGGCTGACGAGCAGCCGATACGCGTCCGGGTCGACGTCGATCACCTTGCTGAAGCCCGGATGGGCGACCGCGCAGTGGTAGCACTCGAGGTAGTTCTCGAGCGCGACTTTCCAGTTCGCCTCGATCGTCCATTCCTCGTGCGAGTGGAACTGCAGCCCGTCGAGGTCGACACCGCTCTGCGCAACGAGCGCCGGGAGATCGCCGAGCGTCTCGTCGAGCGGCGCGGCTTCCACGTCAGGGTTGACGAACGCGAACGGGCCCCAGGTGTCGACCGCGAGGGGAACGAGCGAGAGCGCCGCGGCGTCGAAGCCCGGCTCACGCTCGGCTCTCGGGGCGCGACGCAGTGAGCCGTCGAGAGCGTACGTCCAGGCGTGGTACGGGCACTGCAGCGACTGTTGGCAGCCGGCGCCGCTCGCGATCAGGTGCCCACGATGCCGGCAGACGTTGACGAACGCCCGTAGAGCACCATCCCCGTCGCGTAGCACGACGACCGGGATGCGTCCGGCCTGCGTGGTGAAGAACGAGCCGGGATCCCGCAGTCCCGCGGTGTAGCCGGCGTACTGCCAGGTCGACGCGAAGATCCGCGAGCGCTCGACCTCCGCCACGCCTGGATCGGCGTACCACGACGCGGGCAGCGTCCAACCCTCCTCGAGCGGAGAGCCGATGGGTGGGAGCGTCGGAAAGGAGCTGAGCTCGGTCATCTCGTGCCGCCGCGCGGCGACTCGTCAGATCGCGGACGAACTTTGACTGTCCGGTCAGTCAGGATATCGTATCCCTGCTCAATCGGTCAAGATAGACGTCTGTGACGACAACCCCCGTCAGCACCGACCGCGTCTCCGCGATCCTCGAGGCCGCCTGCCGGGTAGTCGTGCGCGAGGGCGCTCACGGCCTGCGCATGGCGAGCGTGGCGTCGGAAGCGGGAGTCTCCAAGGCGCTCGTCCACTACTACTTCTCGACGCGGCAAGAGCTTCTGCGCAGCGCGTTCGCGTACGCCGAGCAGCGGCTGAATGAATCGGTCGACGCCGAGCTGACCTCCGTCCACACCGGTGCCGAGAAGCTCGAGCGCGCGCTCCTCGCCAGTCTCGACGCCGACAGCCCGTTCGGCGAACAGCGCGCGCTCTGGAACGAGGTCTGGTCGAGCCTGAGCTTCGACGACCAGCTGCGGCCGCTCGTGGACAGCTGCTACCGCGCCTGGCTCGACCGGCTCGTCGGCCTCGCCGAGGAGGGTCGCCGCGACGGGTCGATCTCCGCCGCGGTCGACCCGCGGGACGCCGCCTGGCGCCTGGGAGCGATCGCCGACGGCGTCGACTCGATGCACTACCTCGGCCTCGTCGACCGGGTCCGCGCACGGGAGCTCCTCGTCGGCGGGATCCGGCAGGAGCTCGGCCCCGCGTGACGGACGTCCTCGTGCTCGGGGCCGGCCTCGCCGGCCTCGCCGCCGCGCGCGACCTCGCCGCCGGTGGCGCGGACGTGACTGTGCTCGAGGCCCGCGAGCGCGTGGGCGGTCGGGTCGAGCAGGTTCGGATCGACGACGGACGACCCGTCCAGCTCGGCGGTGAGGTGGTCGGAAGCTTCCACACCGCCTACCTCCGTCTCGTCGAGGAGCTCGGGTTGACGGTCTCCTCCAGCTACGTCGGGGTCGACGGACTGACGACGTACGACCTGCGCGAGGGCGTCGTGCGTGCGGACGGCTGGCCGTTCGCGCATGAGGGGGATCGCGCGGACTACGAGCGCGTGGAGCGCCTCTACGGCGAGCTCGTCGCCACGGTCGACCCGGACGACCCGTGGAGACACCCCGATGCCGCGCTGCTGGACGGAACCTCCCTCGGCACCTGGCTGCGCTCGACGGACGCGCGCCCGGGAGTGATCCGCGCGCTGGAGGTCGGGTCGCTCGCACTCGCCGCCGGCTCGATCGAGCAGACGTCCCTCCTGGCCGAGCTGCGCAAGTCGGCCGTCGCGGTGGAGCACGGCTTCTACTCGTACGACCGCTGGGAGTCGCTGCAGGTGACCGAGGGGAGCGCGGAGGTAGCCGAGCGGATGGCCGCCGAGCTCGCCGGCCGGATTCGCCTCTCAGCCGTCGTCCGCGCGGTGGCGGTGACGCCGTCCGGCTGCACGGTGCGACTGGCCGACGGCGAGCTGCTGCGGGCCGAGGCCGTCGTCTGCGCGCTCCCGGTCGGCGTCCTTCACGACCTCGAGATCGAGGGCGTCTCGATCGGCCGGCTGCGCTCGCTGCGGTCGCAGCGAAGCGCATTGGCCGCGAAGGCAGTCGCCGTCTACGACCGCTCGCTCTGGGAGGACGTCGGCGCCAACGGGCTCTCGGAGGGCGAGGGCGTGATCGCCTCGACGTGGCCACAGCGGGAGGGAACGCTGTCGGCGCTCGTGCCGCCCGAGCGGCTCGGCTATCTCCTCGCGGTACCGGAGCATGCGCGCCAGGCGCTCGTCCGCGACGAGCTCGAGCGCCTGTACGGGGCGAGCGCGCGCGAGTGGATGGAGCTGTTCGTCCGCCTCTGGGCGTTCGACCCGTACGCGCGAGCCTACGTGACGCACTGGTGGCCAGGCGACGTGATGCGCGTCGGCCCGTTGCACGGGACGCACGAGCCGCCGTTCTACGTCTGCGGCTCCGACCAGTGGGTCGCCGGGTACATGGAGGGTGCGGTTCGCACCGGCCGCGCGGCAGCAGCGACGGCGCTCTCCTTCTCGGGCGCAGGCGGTAGGAATCCGCAGCAGCGGATTCCTACCACGCGCAAAAACCCCTGAAGGTGGCCGCCCGCGGCCACAAACCGGCTCGCTCGGGCGCAGGCGGTAGGAATCCGCAGCAGCGGATTCCCACCACGCGCAAAAACCCCTGAAGGTGGCCGCCCGCGACCACAAGACCACCTCGATCGGGCGCAAGCGGTAGGAATCCGCAGCAGCGGATTCCCACCACGCGCAAAACCCCTGAAGGTGGCCGCCGCGGCCACAAACCCCTCGCTCGGGCGCAAGCGGTAGGAATCCGCAGCAGCGGATTCCCACCGCGCGCAAAGATCCCTGAAGGTGGCCGCCGCGGCCACAAAACCACCTCGATCGGGCGCAAGCGGTGGGAATCCGCAAAAGCGGATTCCCACCACGCGCAAAACCCCTGAAGGTGGCCGCCCGCGGCCACAAACTACCCAGCGCGAGCTTACGGCTCGGCAAGACGGCGTCGACTCAGAGCGGCGCCGACTCCTCGTCCGCTGCCTCGACTGGACCGTCGCGCCGCAGGACCCGGAGCGCGTCGGCCGGCAGGTGCAGCGTCACGGGGGAGCCCTCCGCGAACGGAACCGGCACGCCGTCGTTCGCGACCGTCGCCTTGAGCAGGTCGCCGCCGACGATGCGCACGTGGATCTCGTAGGCGTTGCCGAGGAAGACCGTCCGCTCGACCAGCGCCGGCACGCGGTTGTCGCCCGTGGCGCCGTGAGACTCGACGCCGACCCGTTCCGGGCGGATCATCGCCTTCACCTCGCCGCGCGCGCCGACGTATCGCCCGTCGAGGCCCGCAACGTGCGCTCGCCGATCCGCAGATCGCAGCAGTCATGGTCCGCCGCGCTCGCCTCGGCGGTGAACAGGTTCGAGACGCCGAGGAAGTCGGCCACGAACACGGTCGTCGGCTCCTCGTACACCTCGCGCGGCGAGCCGGCCTGCTCGACCCGGCCGCCGTTCATCACGGCGATGCGGTCGCTCATCGTCAGCGCCTCCTCCTGATCGTGCGTGACGAAGACGAACGTGATCCCGAGCTCGGCCTGGAGCGCCTTGAGCTCCACCTGCAGACCCTTGCGCAGCCGCGCGTCGAGCGCGCCGAGCGGCTCGTCGAGCAGCAGGACGCGCGGTCGCAGGACGAGCGCGCGCGCCAGCGCGACACGCTGCTGCTGGCCGCCCGAGAGCTGCTCGGGCTTGCGCGTCGTTCGAAGCCGGCGAGCTGCGACGAGGTCGAGCGCCTCGGCGACCCGCGTCTGCGCGCTCGTCCTTCGTGCGTCCGCTGGTACTTGAGCCCGAACGCGACGTTGTCGGCGACGTCGAGGTGCGGGAAGAGCGCGTAGCTCTGGAAGACGGTGTTGACGTTGCGCTTGTGCGGCGGCACCTGTGCCACGTCGACGCCGTCGAGCAGGATCCGGCCGCTCGTCGGCCGCTCGAAACCGGCGATCATGCGCAGCGTCGTCGTCTTGCCGCACCCCGACGGGCCGAGCATCGTGAAGAACTCGCCCGGCGGCATGTGCGATGTCGATGCCGTCGACCGCCGACGACGTCGCCGAACCGCTTCGTCAGCTCCTCGAGCCGGATCTCTCCCTGCAGCTCAGTGGCCCTCAGGTGGCACAACCTCCAGCGCCGCCACGTCCGCAGCGGCGCGGTTGCCGGCGAAGCGCCGGTAGACGAAGAAGGCGAGCGCGAGCGTCGCGAGCGTGATCAGGAGCGCCACCGTGGCGAGCGCGTTGAGCGCGGGCGTCGGCGCCGCACGACCCGAGGAGTAGAGCAGCATCGAGACGGTCGTCGTGCTCGCGTCGCTCGAGAGGTACTGCGTGACGACGAAGTCGTCGATCGAGAGCGCGAAGACGACGGCGGCGCTCGCGATGATCGCCGGGGCGAGCAGGGGCAGGAGCACGCGCAGCAGCTGGTCGTGCGGCGGCGCGCCGAGGTCGGCGGCCGCCTCCTCGTACTCGCGGCCCGATCGAGACGAGCCGGCCGCGCACGATCACGACGACGTAGGAGAGCGTGAACGTCACCTGACCGATCGCCTGCGCCGTGGTGCCGAGGCCGAGCCCGGGAGCACCTGCAGGAAGAGGAGCAGCAGCGAGACGCCCATCACGATCTCGGGCGTCACGAGCGGGAGCAGCATGAGCGTGTTGACGGTGCCGCGAGCCGCGGCCGCGCCAGCGCTGCAGACCGAGCGCGAGCGCGACGCCGAGCGGCGTCGCGACGAGGACGCAGAGGACGCCGAGGAACAGCGTGTGCTCGAGCGCTCCCTGCAGCGTGGGGTCGTGGAGCACGCTGCCGGTCTCGCCGGTGAACCAGCGCGTCGAGAAGCCCTGCCACGTCGTCCGCGAGCGCCCGTCGTTGAACGCGAACAGGATCGCGATCGCCACCGGGATGAGCGACCAGAGGATGTAGAGACCCGTGACGAGCAACAGGAAGCGCGGCCGGCCCCAGGGATTGCCGAAGCCAGCTCATGCCGTTTGCCGCCCCCGCCGTCAGCCTGCGGGTCGCGCGCAGGTAGTAGAGCATCAGCACGAGCAGCACGGACCGCCAGCAGCAGCGTCAGCACCGCGCCGACGACCTTCTCGGAGCCCTGGCGGGTGAGCTGGTCGATCTGGTTCCCGATCAGGCTCGTCTTCGGCGAGGCCGAGACGAGGTCGGGCGTGTAGTAGTCGCCGAACATCGGCAGCGCGATCAGCACGTCGCCGGCCAGGACGCCGGCATCGAGAGCGGCAGGGTGACCCGCCGGAACGCTGCGAACGGGCTCGCCGCCGAGATCGCGCGCGGCCTCGATCTGCCGCTGGTCGATCCGGTCGAGCACCGCGAAGAGCGGCAGGATCAGGAACGGGACGTAGCCGTAGACGAGGGCGATGATCACCGTCGACGGGCTGCCCCTCGAGCCAGCCGCCCTCGCCGACAGCAGCCCGAGCGACATGAACAGCCGGTCGACGCCGGTGCAATGGAGCGCCCGCGTCGCCCAGCCGTCGGGTGAGAGCAGGTTGATCCACGCGAGCATGCGCATCAGGTAGTTGATCCAGAACGGGAGGATCAGCAGGACGAGGACGAGCCCCTTCCAGCGTCCCGCGTGCCGCGCCGCGAAGTACGCGACCGGGTAGCCGATCAGGAGCGCGAGCGCGAGCGCGATCGCGACGAAGACGAACGTGCGCACGAAGACGGTGAGGAACTGACCGCCGTCCCAGATGTTCTCGAGCACCTGGAGCGACGTAGCCGACGTTCCAGTCGAGCGGGTTCCAGAACGGCACCGGCTCCGAGAGCGTGTTCTGGTTGCCGAACGCGACGGCGACGACCGCGTAGAGCGCGACGAGGAAGAAGACCGTGAGCCACGCGACGCCGGGGAACGCGAGCAGCCGCCAGGTCCAGCGCGATTCCATCGACGCCCCTACCCGGCCTTGAACTTCGACCAGGCCTGATCCCAGTAGCGCTCGCCCGCGACGCTCAGCTGCAAGCAGCTCCTGGTTGAACGCGAACTGATCCGGACGGACGACGGCGCCGGCCAGGCACTTCGGGATGTAGCCGGCGCTTGATCAGCGCCGTCGGCGTCGATCGACTTCTGCGGCGGCATGTAGCCGTTCTGGTTGACGAAGTTGCTGATACGCGATCTTCTCGTCGAGGAAGAAGTCGATGAACCGGTGGGCGAGGGCGGGGTTCTTCGCCCGTCCGGCCGATGCAGAAGAAGTCGTTCTGGACGACGCCGTTCGCGTCGGGCGACCAGTACGAGAGGACGCTCGGCGGCACGCCCTGCGGCATGTAGTAGAAGGCCGCGCCGAGGAGATCGCCGGACCAGACTGGTGGAGCCAGGTCTTGCCCTCGGGCAGGGTCTGGTAGTCGGTGATCGTGACCTTGACGTTGGCGATGTCCGTCAGCTGCTGGAGGTCCTCGCCCGCCGTGGCGACGATCGCTTCGTCCTCGGTGTTGAGGTCGGGCCGTCGCCCGGTACGCATCGCGTCGCGCTGCATCGGCATCGCTGAGCGCGTCGCGCTTGTCGTCGAGGATCGCGACCTTGCCCCGGTAGGGCTGCGACTCCCAGAAGATGTCCCAGGGGACGTCCATCGCCGGCGATGTCGGTCGAGATCTTGTCGTTGCGCCAGCCGATCCCGTCCGACCAGACGACGTACGGGACCGTGTAGCGGCTGCCGCGGTCGTAGAACGGGTCCTGCAGCTCGGGCCAGATGTTCTTCTCGAAGGTTCGGCAGGTACGAGTGGTTGAGCGGCTGGAGCAGCTGCTGCGCGATCAGGTTGACGATGTTCGAGCCGGAGAGCCCGATGATCACGTCGAAGCCGACGGCACCCGCGGCGAGCTTCGCGACCGCCTCGTCGGCCGAGTTGTAGGTGGCGATCTCGACCTGGCGCCCGGTGTGCTTCTCGAAGCTGCTTGACGAGCGGCGTGTAGATGTAGTCGGCGTAGTTGTAGACCTGCAGCGGTCCGCCCTCGTCGGGAAGCCCGTCGGCGATCGGCTGGTTGTCGTCGGTGATCGCCCACGTGACGCTGTTGTCGGGGCGCGGCAGCGGCAGGCCGCCCGGGCCGGTGGGCTTCGAGACGACGAGGTCGGAGCTCGCCGTCGCTGCAGGCGCCGATCGGCGTCGTCGTGTTCTCGCAGCCGGCGAGCACGCCGACCGCGCCGACGCCGACCGCCGCTCCCGCCGCCCCCTGCAGGAGCTGGCGACGCGTCAGTCCAGGTCGGTCCTTGGGATGTGCCATACGCCCGCGTGGCATTGAACCCCGGTCCTGACCGTGAAGTCAAGCGGGCGGACCCGCAGCCTGCAGGACGACGAGCGCGTCGACGGCGACCGTGGCCTCACCCGCGAGGACGAGCGGATTGACGTCGATCGACGCGATCTGCGGGTAGGCGAGCGCGAGCCGGGAAAGCACGACGAGCGTGGCCGCGACGATCTCGGCGCCGTCCTGGATCCCCGCCTCGGCCGCGAGCTCGCGCGCGCCCTCGTGGTCGAGCGGCGCGGCCGTGAGCGCGAGGCGGCCGTGCTCCTCCACCGCCGTGCCGCCGCGCCCGACCGCGAGCACCGCCCCGACGTGGGGGTCACGGGTCAGCCCGCAGATCGCCTCGGGCCCGCCCGGTACCTGCTTCGCGACGAAGACGGAGCTGCTGCCGAGCGCTCGCGCCGCCTCGGCGGCTGCCTCCGGCGTGGCCAGGTCGAGGACGACGCCGCCGTCCCGGCTCTTGTGAGCGGGGCCGTCACGCTTGACGACGACCGGCGGGCCGAGCTCCTTCGCCGCGCGGGCCGCCTCCTCCGGCGTCGCCGCCCGCGCGTGCGGGGCGAACGGAACACCGGCGCGCTCGAGCAGCAGCGAGGACTCGTGCTCGGACAGGGGACCGTCGCCCACGAGCAGCTCTGCGACGTCGGGGACGCCGCCGGGCGTGGGCGGGCGCGCAGGCCGCCAGCGCGCCGCGAGGGACAGCGCGAGCGTCGCCTCGCGCGTGCCTCGCAGCAGGGCGAGATCGTGCTTGCGCGCCAGGGCCCGCAGCGCCGGGGGCGGATCGGCCGAGTGGACGGAGACGACCGCCGGGAACAGGTCACGCGCAGCCGCCGCGGCGACGAGCGCGCGCACGATCGGCTCGCACCATCCCTGCTCGGCGTCGCCGCGGAACTGCGAGAGGTCGACCTGGGCGACCAGGACGTCGTAGGCGCCGGAGGCCCCGAGGAGCTCGAGCGCACGCGGGTAGACCTCGGCCGCGTCCGCGACCGCCCAGGCGTCGAGCGGGTTGCCCGGCGCGAGGAAGTTCGGGAACTCGGCGGTCAGCGCGGCGGCCAGCTCGTCCGGGAGCGGGGCGAACGGGATCCCCGCCGCTTCGGCGTGATCCGCGAGCAGGGCGCACTCTCCGCCCGACTCCGACACCGCCCCGATCCGTATCCCGCGCGGACGCCGAGCTCGACCCAGCACCTCCAAGGTCTCCACGAGCTCGTGGAAGTCGTCCACCCGGATCACGCCCCAGCGGTGGAGGAGCGCGCCGACCGCCCGGTCGGACCCGACGAGAGCGCCGGTATGCGTGAGCGCTGCGCGGGCGGCCGCGTCGGAGCGCCCGACCTTGAGGCAGACGACCGGTTTCTCGGCCGCTGCGCACCGCGCGAGCGCTGCGGCAAAGGCGTCGGGCCGGCGGATCGTCTCCAGGAAGAGCCCCACAGCATGGGTGCCGTCGTCGTCGGCCAGAGCCTCGAGCAGGTCGGCGGTGTCGGTCACCATCTCGCCGCCGCTCGAGACGACGCACCGGAAACCGACGCGGCCGCCGAGGGAAAGCAGCGCCTCCCCGATCGAGCCGGACTGGACGACAGCCGAGACGCGGCCCTCCGCCGACGAGTTCGGCGGCGTTCCCGTCCAGGTCGACGGCCCGCCCGGTACGGCGACGCCCATGCAGTTCGGCCCGATGGCGACGGCGCCCAGGTCCCGCAGTCGCGCGGTGACCCGGTCGACAGTGGGCCTAGCTGCCGCTCCGGCCTCGGCCCCGAGTCCTGGCACGACGAATGCGCGCACGCCTGCCACCGCGGCCTCGTCGATCGCCGCCTCAATGCGCTCGTGGTTGACGAGAAGGAGCGTGAGCTCGGGCGTCTCCGGCAGGTCGGCGACGGACGGCCAGCACGGCAGCCCGGCGGCCTCGTCACGATGCGGGTTCACGCCCCAGACCGGGATGCCGCCGGCGAGCACGTTGGCGATCGTCGTCTCCTGGCGCGGCGACGCGCCAACGACCGCGAGCGAGCGCGGGAAGAGGAGCGAACGGACGGAGCTCATCCGGCGATTCTCCATCAGACCCACGTGGGACGATCACAGCGACGGCCGCGATCGTGCCCATGGTGCCGCCGACAACTCACCAGACGCCGGGCACGAGCCGCTCGGTCTCCTCCTCGTATCGCCGGTAGGCCTCGCCCAGCCCGCGCTCGAGCTCGGTCTCCTCTACGCGGATCCGCGGTAGGTGGCCGAGGAGGGGGACGACGCCCAGAATCGCCAGGCTGAGCCAGTTGTCGAGCGCGAGACCCAGCCCGAACGCGATGATGAGGTTCCCCGCGTAGGCCGGGTGGCGAACGATCCGGTACGGTCCTGCGCGCACGACCTCGTGGCCCGTCTGGACGACCACGTCGCGGCGGAAGAATCGGCCGAGCACGGCGATCGACCAGGCGCGGAGGCCGATCCCGGCCCACATCAATGCCACGCCGAGGACGAGCCAGATCCAGCCGCTACCCGGGAGGGAGAGGCCTGGCAAGCGGCTCGCCGCCAGCCAGCCGAGCACGAGCGCTCCGACCATCGAGCCCACGAGGATGCGCTTCGTCCCGCGGTCGGCGGGGGCATCCCCGGCGGTCCGAGCGGTCGTCGTCTCGACGAGGGTGGAGACAGCCAGGCGCCCTCGTCCTGCCAGACCGGCCCCGGACGGAGGCGCGGTACGAAGTCGCTCGCGATAGGTAACGGCCCACTCGACGACCGCGGCCCCGACGAGAGTCACCGCGACGGCCACCGCTGCCACGTCGTGCGTCTCGATGAAGGCCTGCTCCATGCCGCGCCACCCGATCCGGTCGAGGCTCGGGCTCGCCGAGTGTAGTGAGGGCAGCCGGCTCGCCGCGCCCGAATAGGATCGGTGTGCCGTGCACGAGAAGCGCATCGAGATCCGCTGGCGCGACGTCGATGCCTACCGGCACGTGAACAACGCGGTGTACGCCACGTACCTCGAGGAGTGCCGCGACGAGTGGGTGGAGCGGATGCTGGGCGGCACCGGCGACCCGTGGGACTACGTGCTCGCTCGCGTGGCCATCGACTTCCGCCGCGAGCTGACGCAGGACGACGACACCGTGCTCGTCCGCTGCGGGCTGGCGCGGATCGGTACATCGAGCCTGACCCTGGCCGAGGAGATCCGCACCGAGGACGGCACGCTCGCGGCAGAGGCAGAGGCGGTGCTCGTCGCACGCGACCGGAAACTCGGCGGGTCGCGCCCGCTCACCGACGCAGAGCGCGCCGCGTTCGAGCGCGATCTCGACGAGTAGCGTGGCCCGCGTCGTCGTCGTGGGCGCCGGCTTCGCCGGGCTGGCCGCTGCCGATGCGCTCGTGCGCGCCGGAATCGAGGCCGTTGTGCTCGAAGCGCGCGACCGGGTCGGCGGCCGGGTCTGGTCGCGCGAGCTCTCGAACGGCGCCGTGGTGGAGCTGGGGGCCGAGTTCGTCCTGGCCGGGAACGACACGATCCGCACGTACGTCGAACGGTTCGGCCTCGGGCTCTGGGACAAGGGCGTGCGCTACGGGCAGCGTGAGCCGCGAGGTGGGATCAGCGTCGACGCGGAGCGTCTGCACGACGCGCTCGCGACCGTGCGGGATCGTCTCGTCGACCTCCACGGCGAAGCAGCCGCGGTGTCGGCGAAGGAGTTCCTCGACGGGCTGCAGCTCGACTCCGGCGCCCGGGAAGCGATCCAGGCACGACTCGAGGTCTCGAGCGCGACCACCGCAGATCGCGTCCCGGCCGAGACGCTCGCCGGGCTCGCCGCACACTCCGACGACGTCTCGCCGAGCGTCGCGGGCGGCAACCAGCGCCTCGCCACGTCACTCGCCGCGGAGCTCGGGTCGGCTGTCCACCTGTCCGCGGCCGTGCAGCGGGTGGCCTGGGACGCCGAGAGCGTACGGGTCTCGGTAGGAGAATCGGAGCTGACGGCGGATCGTGTCGTGCTCGCCGTGCCGGCGAGCGTCATCGGGCACATCGACTTCGAGCCCACGCTGCCAGAATCTCTTCGCGTGGCGTACGCCGCCGTGGAGTACGGCCACGCCGCAAAGCTCTTCGTGGAGCTCACTGCCCCTACCGAGACGAGCGCGGTGCTCTCGGTGCCCGAGCGGTACTGGACCTGGACCGCAACCGGCGCCGAAGGCGTCCAGCCCGTGGCCAGCTGCTTCGCCGGCTCGGCGCCCGCGCTCGAGGCGCTCGCTGTCAGACGCGGGCCGCAACGCTGGCTCGCGTCGCTGCGACGGCTGAGACCCGACCTCGCGCTCGCGCCGGAGACAGCGCTGCTCTCCACCTGGGACGACGACCCGTGGGTCGCCGCCGCCTACTCGTGCTCGACCCCGCCCGTCGAGGCGTGGCGCCCCGCCGGGCCGATCCACGCCTGCGGCGAGCACACCGCCGGGGCGAGCGCAGCGCTGATGGACGGGGCGCTCGCGAGCGGACAGCGTGCAGCGCGAGAGGTGGTGGACGCCATCGCCGCGCGCTGACTCTGCGCTAGGCTCCGCGACGGCAATCCTGACCATACGGTCAAACATCGCTCCCGAGGAGGCCCGACTCCGTGATCGTCCCCGAGCTGCCCGCCGACATCGCCGAGCTGAAGGAGCGTGTCGGGCACTTCGTCGAGACCGAGGTCTACCCTCTCGAGCTCCGGATCGCCGAGCGCGATGCCATCGACCCTGCGGAGGTCGACGCGCTGCGCCGGAAGGCGCGGGAGGCCGGTTTCGCGATGCTGAACATGCCCGCCGAGCTCGGCGGCAGGGATCTCTCCATGCTCGGCCAGGTGGCCCTGGAGGAGGAGTCGGGCAAGGCGACGAACGGGCTCGGGTTCGCCGTCGTCGACCGCGGGCCGCGTGAGCTGCTCGAGATCGCGGCGCCGGACCAGGTGGAGCGGTTCGTCCTGCCGATCATGCGGGGCGAGTACCGGGAGGCGTGGGCGCTCACGGAGCCGGGCGCGGGCTCCGATCTGGCCGCACTCGCCGCCACCGCCACGCGCGACGGCGACGAGTGGGTGCTCAACGGGGAGAAGTGGTTCGTCACGAGCGAGGGCGAGCCAGGGTTCTACATCGTGGCCGCCGTGACGGGAGACGGGCAGACCCTCTTTCTCGTGGAGCCCGACGCGCCCGGGCTGGAGCTGAAGCGCACGCCGCGATTCCTGCACGACCCGTACCTCGATCTGCATCCCGAGATCGTGCTCCGCGACTGCCGGGTACCGGACGCGAACCGCGTGCCGGCGAGCGGCGACGCCGGAGCGCGAGAGTGGATCCTCGTCGAGCGCCTGTTCATCGCCGCCCGCTGCTGCGGCGCCGCCTTGCGCCTCCTCGATGAGGCGAGTGCGTGGGCGCAGGAGCGTGAGGCCTTCGGCGCCCCGATCGCCGGCTTCCAGGGCGTCGCGTTCCCACTTGCGGACTCTCTCACCGAGCTCCATGCGGCACGCCTGCTCACCTACCACGCGGCGCACGCCTTCGACACGCTCTCGGATCGGAAGGTCGTGCATGGAAAGGTGTCGATGGCCAAGCTCTACGCCTCGGAGATGGCCGGACGGGTTGCCGACCGGGCGCTGCAGATCTTCGGTGGCCGCGGCTACATGCACGAGAACGCCGCGGCGCGCTTCTACCGCGAGCTCCGCGTCGACCGCATCTGGGAGGGCACGAGCGAGATCCAGCGGCTGATCATCTCGAGCGGCCTCTTCAAGCGCGGCGCCGCCCCATACCTCGGCTGGGAATAGCAGCCAAGCGCCGGACAACGCTTGTGCGGCTGCTGCACAGCCCGGTCAGGCCAGGATGAGGCGGGCGTCGAGGCCGAGCGCGCCCTCGGGTAGAACCAGCAAGGGGTTGACTTCGACCTCCGCCACCTCCGGGTGGGCGGCGGCGAAGCGAGAGAGCGCAGCCGCGGCCCCTGCGGCGGCGCGGACGTCGAGCGAGGGGCGGCCGCGGGCGCCGAGCAGGAGCTGTGCGCCACGGAGAGAGCGGAACAGCTCCTCCGCTTCGTCGACCTCGACCGGGGCGAGGGCCACGGCGACGTCGCGGAGCAGCTCCGCGTAGATCCCGCCGAGGCCGACGAGGAGCAGTTGGCCGAACCGCGGATCACGGCGGCAGCCGACGATCAGCTCGACGCCCTCCGAGAGATCCGCCATCCGCTCCACGGCGTAGCCGTCCGGCGTCAGCCGCGCGTACAGATCCGCGACCGCGTCGGCGAGCGCGACCTCGTCGGCCAGCCCGAGCACGACCGCGCCGGCGTCCGACTTGTGGAGGAGCCCGAGCGCCTTGACGGCGACCGGGTAGCCGATCTCCTGCGCGGCGACGAAGGCCTCCTCCATCGACTCCACCCGTTGCGCGTCCGCGAACGGCACGCCGGCCGCGGCGAGCAGCTCGCGAGCCTCGAAGTAGCCGTCGTCCACGACCGGCTCGGCCGGCGGGGGCAAGACCGGGATGCCGGTGCCTGCACCGACGGCCGCCAGGGCCGCGACTCCCCCGAGCGCGGCCTCGATCTCGCGGTAGACGGGGACGCGCGCGCTCCGCAGTGCCTCCGCGGCCACCGAAGCGGGGTACATCGAGTGCACGACGAGCGGACGACCCGAGTCCGCCACGGCGCGCACCATCCCGTCTACGGCGTCCAGCTCGCGAACCCGCAGCTCGTCCGACTGCTGCGAGTAGCCGCCGAAGTAGCCGGTGAGCACGACGGCATCCACCTCGCCGGAGCCAAGCACGAGGGCCGGGACACGTGCGTACGTCGCGAAGTCCTGCTCGCCACCGCCGGCGAAGTCGACCGGGTTCGACGTCGCCGCCGTGGCGGGGAGCATCGCCGCGAGCTCAGCCCGGAGCTCAGCCGAGAGGATCGGCGCATGGAGACCGAGCGAGGCGGCGACGTCGGCGGCTATGACGCCGTGCCCTCCCCCATCGCCGACGACGGCGATTCGCCGTCCGGCCGGCCGGTGCGCAGCGAGGCAGAGCTGCAGGGCGTCGACGAGCTGCTTCGGCGTCTCGACGCGGATCATCCCTGCGGCCCGGCAGGCGGCCTCGACCGCCACCGCGTCGCTGACCAGGGCGCCGGTGTGAGAGCGAGCGGCGCGGGCGCCCGCCTCGCTCCCGCCGGCCGTGAGGAGCACGACGGGCTTCCCCGCGTCGGCGGCGGCACGCGCGAAGGCGCGGCCGTCGCGGAAGTCCTCGCAATACGCGGCGATCACGCGCGTCTGCTCGTGCGCGGCAAACGCGGCGAGGAGATCGGCCGCCTCGAGGTCCGCCTGGTTGCCGGTCGAGGCGAAACGGGAGAAGCCGAGGCCGCCCTCGGTGGCGAGGAGCGAGATCTCGAGCGCGAGGTTGCCGCTCTGCGAGATCAGCCCGACGGAGCCGGGCCGCAGCTCGCTGGCACCGAGATCGAGCTCCGCGGCCGCGTCGTAGACGCCGAGGCAGTTCGGCCCGAGCAGCACCGCGCCCGCCTCGCGCACGCGCTCCACGACGGCTCGTTCGCGGGCAGCACCTTCCTCCCCCGTCTCGCCGAGGCCGGAGCTGATGGCCACGATCGCCTTCGCGCCCGCGACCAGGGACTGCTCGACGACCTCCTCGAAGGCTGCCGCCGGCACGGCGACGACGACGAGCTCGGGTCCGACGGGAAGCTCGGCCACGGAGGGATAGGCGCGCTGCCCCTGCACCACGGGCGCATTGCGGTTGACGAGGTAGACGTCGCGGCGGTGCACACCGCGCAAGGCGCCGGCCGCGATCCAGCGGCCCCACTTCGCAGGATCGTCGGAGGCCCCGACGACGGCGATGGACCGAGGCTCGAACAGGGGACCGAGGTCGCGCACGGGGGCACAGTTGACCATGCGGACAGGATGAGCTGCGGCGATAATCGCGACGTGGAAGCGACGCGTCACCGCTGGGAGGACATCGCCTGGGATCGCCTCAACCCAAAGCTCGACCGCCGGCTCGTGACGGGCGAGAGGATCATGCTCGCCCACGTGTTCCTGCACGAAGGCTGCATCGTCCCCGAGCACGCGCACGAGAACGAACAGCTGACCTACGTGCTCGACGGCGCGCTGCGCTTCACGGTCGGCGGCGAGCAGATCGATCTCGTCGCCGGCGACGTGCTCCATCTCCCGTCGAACGTCCCGCATGCAGCCGAGGCACTGGAGGACACCTTGTCGCTCGACGTGTTCAACCCGCCGCGCGCGGATTGGCTCGACGGGTCGGACGCCTATCTGCGCGACGCGAACCGTTGACGCGCGTCGCCGCCGACGGGACAGTCGAGACCGCGCCGGGCTCGGCGCTCGAGCTCGCCACGATTCGCGTGACACCGGGCGCGAGCCTGGCCGTCGGAGACGCACGCTGCGACACGTTGATCTTCGGCTCCACGGGTGAGGCAGTGCTCGCGGCGGACGGCACAGAGCACGGGATCGTCACCGGCGGCGCTGCGATCATCCCGGCGGGCTCGGAGGCGACGCTTCGTGCCGACGCCGGGGCTGTGGTCGTCCGTGCGTGGGTTGGCGGCGACGGCATCGACCATCATGCCCCCATGGGCGCCGTCGAGTCCGTGACCCGCGTCGAGGCGGTCGAGCCCGGTCAGGCGACGGGTTCCCGCTCGTTCCAGGTGCTCTACGGCCCTCACAACGGCTGCCTCCGCGCGACGCTGTTCGTCGGCTATATCCCACCTGGCAAGGCGCCGTGGCACTACCACCTGTACGACGAGATCGTGTGGGTGTTGCGGGGCCGCGGCAAGCTCCACTTTCGCGACCGCCAGCCCGAGGACCTGGCCCCGGGCTCCGCGTTTCGGCTTCGCCCGCGCGAGGTGCACATCGTGGAAAACCTGTCCGCGAACGAGGAGCTCGTCGTGCTCGGCCTCTTCACCCCAGCCGGGAGCCCGTCCGCTGCGTATCTCGAGCCGGGCGTCCTCGCCGAGTACCGAATCGGCTGAGGCGTCAAGGCGTCGTGTCGCGGCGACGCGGCGCTGCTCCTCTCACGCTGGCGGCATTCGCTCCACCGGCCACGGCTTCCCACCGAGGCCCCAGTTCTTCGGGTTGTGCCCTTCGACGATCACCCAGGTGTGATCGCGTAGGCCCTCGTGCGTCGCGGCGCACAGCGCATCCGTCATCCCGGCGATCAGCTTCGCGCTCGTCTCGTCGTCGACACGGAAGTCGAACAGCTCCACGCGGATCAGCGGCAAGGCTCCTCCTTCATCTCTGGCTGGATCGGCACTCGACTGACGTCAACCGGACCGGCCGCCCTGCGACCCTCGCTACGCGGTCGTCCTCGCCATGAAGAGCGACGCGGCCGCATGCTCGCCGTCCTGCGGCCGCTGCTCGGCGAGCAGGATCATCTCGGGCATCTCGTCGCGGAACAGCGCCGCGCTCGGATGATTGACCTCGACGAGGTTGCCGCTCGGATCGCGGAGATACATCTGCAGCTCCCCGCCCGGCAGCTCGGCGATGCCACGGCCGAAGGTGTCGAAGTCGATCAGTCCACGCTTCTTGGCGATGTGGTAGATCGGCACCGGGTCGGCCACCTCGAGGCTGAAGTGCGCGTGGGCGGGTGCTCCGTCCTGCTGTTGGAACAGGTGCAGCTGGCGGCTTCCGGCCAGAAGCCAGCAGACCGGGAAGCCGAAGTCGGGAGTTGGCACCGACTCGAGGCCGAACACCTCTGTGTAGAAGGCCACGCTCTCGTCGAGGTCGCGCGCGACGATGCTGACGTGGTTGAGCCCTACGTGCCCGTCGATCATGCGAGGATCATCGCCCACCTCCTCAGCGACGGCAACTGCCGTGACCTGGTCCTTGGCCACCTCGGGTTCCTCCTGATCGCGTACGTCGGCGAGCACCGCTGGCGTACCCCTGGAAGAACCTGAGGTCACGAGGCTTCGAGCCTCGTCCTACACGCCGACGATGTCCTCCGCATAGTGGCGGGGCGTCAGCGGCTCACCGGTGGCGTGCTCGATCAATTCGTCCCAGCGCAGCGACAGGCCCGGCCGGAACCACCGCTCCTCGAGGAAGCGGCCGGCGGCGGGGACGTCGACGAGCCCGCCCGCCTCCCGGCGCAGCGCGGTGGCGAGCTGAGACGACAGCAGGTCGCCGTAGAGGTAGGTGTGGTAGTACACCGGCGCCACGGCGATGTGGATCTTCGCCGCCCAATCCGGGGCTCGTCTGTCCTCGGGCGGCGTCACGAGCTGGTAGCGGCTCACAAGCTCCCACCAGCGCGCGTCGAGGTCGGACTCCGGGTCGGCGTAGAGGCTGCGCTCGAAGTTCGTCATCACGAGCACCCAGCGCGCGAACAGCACCTTCTGCGCGCCGCGGCGCAGGCGGAGCGGCTCGGCCAGCGTCTGTGCCTCGGTCGCCGGCAGTCCTGCTACGAGCTCGAGCCACCGCGCATCTGCCGCGAGATGGCCGCAGAGGATCGCGATCGCCTCCGTGGAGACGAGGTGGCAGCTGCGCACAAGCCAGGGCAACCCGGGGTCGATGCCGGCGTCGAACACGCCGTGACCGAGCTCGTGCAGCATGGTGTCCATCCAGTCGTGGTTCGGCACCACGTTCGCGAGCACGCGAATGTCGCCCTGTCGGTCGACGTCCGTGCAGAACGCGTGCTGGCACTTGAGCTCGCGCGGGAACAGGTCGCTGCGCTCCAGGATCCCCCTCGTCTCGAGCCCGATCCCGTCGAACGTCCGCTTCGAGAGGTCGAGGATGTCGCGCCCCTCGAAGACATGGTCGAGAGGGAGGCCGCCGTCCTCGGGCACCTCCTGAAAGAACGGATCGGCGTAGTGCCACGGTCGAAGCTCGGCTGTTGCGCAGCCAAAGCGGGTCGCGAGGTGAGCGTCGAGCGCCGTCTTCCAGCGCCCGAAAGGCTCAGCCGTGGCGCGATCGACCTCGTCGAGCGTGGCGAGGAGCTTCGCCTCGTCCATCTCGCTCGTGGCGATGGAGAGCGCGAACCAGTCTCGATAGCCGAGCGAGTGGGCCGCGCGGTTCCGGAGGCGGGCGAGCTCCCGTACGTCTTCGGCCACCGCCGCGCCGACGGTCTTCGCGGCGTCCCACGCCTCGCGGCGACGGGCGACATCGTCGTCGTGCCGAAGGATGTGCTTGATCTCGTTGTCGCTCACCTCGCGCCCGCCGACGACGCCGCGGTGCGCGTTGAACCTCGCATCGACGGAGGCCTCGAGCTCGACGATCCGGGTCCTGATCTCAGCTGCCACCTGCTGCGGCAGGAACGCGTCGTGCAGGAGGTCGAGCTGCCGGGCCAGGAGCCCAGTCCCTCCGTTCAGCCGTGCGTCCGCGAGCGAGGCGAACAGCTCCGGTTCGGCGAGCAGATCGGAGACGGCGAGCTCGGCCTCCACGCGTCGCCTCTCGTGCTCCTCTGTCGCCTCCACGTTGACGTCCCAGCTAGTGAGATTGAGGTCGACGACGAGCGGCTCGAGGCGCGCCGTGACGTCCTCGACGAGGGCCGCAGCGTCGGTCACCGCGGCAGTCTACGTGGCGGTGAGTCGATCAAGCAGCCGAGTCAGCAGCGGCGAGCCGGCCCTTCTCGGCGACCCAGCCGGAGAACGCGCGAGCGCCCCAGGCGGCGAACGCGGACACGGCGAAGATCGAGATCGCCGTCAGAGCGATCGCGGCGCCGGCGGCGACGTCGAGGTGGTAGGAGATCTCGAGCCCGCCGAGCCCCGCGGCAAGACCAACCGGTGGGGCGACCCACAGCATCGTCCACACCCGGCCCGTGATGATCCGGGCCGTCGCAGCCGGCGCGATCAGCATCGCGAGCGCGAGAAGCGTCCCCATTGCGCTCAACGCCACGGCTAGGGCCAGCGCGAGGGTTACGAGGAGCACGACATCGAGGCTCAGCGGCCTCAGGCGCAAGGCGCGCGCGAAGGCCGGGTCGAAAGCGACCACGAGCAGGCGCCGGGCGAAGACGACGACGACGACCAGCACCACGACGGTGGCGATCCCTCCGACCCAGAGATTGCGCGGCGCGACGGCGAGAATGCTGCCGAAGAGGATGCTGTCGAGCTCCTTCGGGGTGCCCGCGAGCGAGAGCACGATCACCCCGGCGGCGAAGGCGCCGCTGAACACGACGCCGACCGCGGTCTCGTTGCTCACGCCCACGCGTTGCGCGAAGAGGGCGATCAGCAGCACGGCGACGACGGCGCCGGCGAACGCGAGCGGCAGGATCGGGGCCCCGACGGCGACGGCGACCGCAGCGCCGGGGACGAGCGTGTGTGACAGCGATTCCCCCGTGTAGGTGAGCCCGCGCAGGACGACGAACACGCCGAGTACGCCGCAGACGAGGCTCATCAGCACGATCTCGAGCAACGCGCGCTGCATGAAGTCGTAACCGAAGGGCTCGAGCAGCGCACTCATGCGTGTGCGTGATCGTGGTCGTGGTGGCTGCCCTCGTCGATCACATGCGTGCCGTCGTCGCCGAGCACGATCAGGCGGCTGCCATACGCCGAGCGGAGGACGTCGGGAGCGAGCGCGGCCTCGGGCTCGCCGAAGGCGTATTGGCGGCGGTTCAGCAAGAGCACCGAGGTCGACTCGGTACGGGCGAGCTGCAGGTCATGCGTGGCCATCACAACCGCGCGGCCCCGCCGACGCTCGGCGGCGAGCGTTTCGAGGATGGCCGCCTCGGATGCGGCATCAACGCCCGCGAGCACCTCGTCGAGAAGCAGGATCTCACCGTCCTCGAGCAGCGCTCGCGCGAGCAGAACGCGCTGTCGCTGGCCGCCCGAGAGAGCGCCGAAGCGCTTGCGCGCACGGGCGCTCAGACCGACCTGATCTAGCGCCTCGAGCGCCTCCCGCCGGATCGCACGGGAGACCGGCCGGAACGGCCGGAGCCGACGGTACGCGCCCATCAGGACGACGTCGAGAGCGGTGACGGGAAAGTCGAGCTGGCCGGGCTGTTGCTGGGGGACGTAGCCGTACGTGCCCCGGTAGGCCACCCGACCGTGCGCGACCGGAAGCAGTCCGAGCAGCGCGGCGAACATCGTCGACTTCCCAGCCCCGTTCGGCCCGACGACGCTGACGAAGTCGCCAGGTGCGACGTCGAACGAGACGTCCTCGACAGCAACCTCGGCCCCCCGCGCCACGGAGAGGTCCTGCACGGCCAGGAGGGTCGAGCTCACGAGCCCTGGCACCTGAAGCCCTTCACCAACACCTCCTGGTTATGCCTCATCATGCCGAGGTACGTCGCTCCGTCCGAGTCCTGCGGCCCGAGCGAGTCGCCGTACAGGTCGGGATAGATGGTCGCGCCCGACTCTTCCGCGACCTGCTTGGCGAGCTTCGGGTCGACCGACGACTCGGAGAAGACGGCGCAGACGCCCTGTTCCTTGATCCTGTCGATCAGGGCGGCCGTCTCGCGTGCACTCGGCTCGGCCGCCGTGGAGAGCGACGGGATCACGGTGCCGACCACCGTGATGTCGTAGCGTCGCGCGAGATACCCGAACGCGTCGTGATCGGTGACCATCTTGCGGTCCGCTGCCGGGACGGCCCCGTACGCCTTCGTCAACTCGGCGTCGAGCTCGTCGAGCTCAGCCTTGTAGTTGGCGGCGCGCTTCTCGTAGCCCTCGGCGCCATCCGGATCGGTCTTCACGAGCTCGGCAGTGATCGCGTCCACGGCTCTCTTGACGAGCGTCGGGTCGTGCCAAAAATGCGGGTCGAGGCCACCGTGGTCGTGGCCTTCCTCCTCACCTCCTTTGATGAGATCGTCATCCGGCGCGACCTCGACGAGGATTCCGGAGCTCCCGGAGCTCTCGACCAACCCGCCCGCCCATTCGTCCAGCCCCACCCCGCTCGAGAAGACGACGGCGGCTGCGCCGACCGCGTCGGCATCCGACGGGCTCGGCTCGAAGTCGTGTGGGTCGATGTTCGGTGGCAGGATCTGGGTCACCGCAACCCGGTCGCCGCCGACCTCGCGCACCCAGTCGGCTACCTGCGGTGTCGTGCCCACGACCTGGAGCGCCGCCCCGCCCGACTCGTCGGAGCCGCCGCAACCAGCGGCGGCGAGCACGAGCGCCGTCAGACAGGCGGCGACCACGACCGGCCGCCCGGCCCGGTGTGACCGAAGCTGTAGGACTGCGGCCGCGAGGGCGAACACGGCGGCGGCGAGCGCAGCAATCGTGGCTCCCGGGGGCGCATCGAACCAGTAGCTCACGAGCAGGCCGACCACCGACAGCCCGAGCGCCAGCGCGCTCGAGCAGAGCATCAAGGGAATCATCCTCCCGACGACGAGCCTCGCCGTCGCCGCGGGCACGACGAGGAAGCTGGATACGAGTAGCGCTCCGACGGCGTCCACCAGAGTGACGACGGTGAGCGCCAGCACGAGCAGGAAGAGCAGATCCAGCAACACCGGGCGGACACCGAGAGCTGAGGCGTTGGTCCGGTCGAACGCAGCGATCAGCCATCCTCGCCAGAGTGCGGCGACGGCGGCGAGCGCGACGATCGTGACCACGGCCGCCCGCCACAGGTCCGCGTCGGTGATCCCGAGCAGCGAGCCGAAGAGGACGGTGTCGACGGACCGGTTGACCTCGACGAGCTGCGACACGAGCCAGGAGCCGAGCGCCAGGGCGCCGACAAGGGCGAGCGCGGTCGCGACCGCCGGGTCGACCCCGGTGCGTCGCTGCAGAATGGCGATCAGCACTCCCATCGCCAACGCCGCCGCGAGCGCCCCGGCAAACGCATCGACACCTAGCGCGACGGCAGCAACAGTGCCCGGGAACGCCCCGTTGCCGAGCGCGTGGGCGGTGAAGACGTTGCCACGCAGCACCGTAAGGAGCCCGAGGGCGCCCGCCGGGAGCGAGAGGAGCACGAGCATCGCGAGCGCCCGCTGCATGTACGGCGCCGTCAGCGGGTCGACGAGCCAGTCCACGCGGCGAGCGTAGCACCTATTTGAGATTGAGTCTTATACTCATACACAGGACCTGAGGCTGTTCAGCGGCCGCTGGTGTTCGCCGGTCCATCAACTCTGTGAATGCCCGTCCACCCGTCTTCGCCGCAGGAAGATCAGAGCTGCGCCGAGGACCGCGACGAGCGCGCCGTGCATTCGTATGCGCGAGCTGAAGACGAGCAACACGGCAGGCCAGGTCCTTCCTGTCCCAGTAGGGACCACGAGCTTGTTCACCGTCGCCGGGACGCGGTCGCGCTCTAGGCCCAGCCAGCTGCGGCCGGTCTATGCGAGGCTGCGCGGGCCGGCCAGCTCGTCCGCCGACCGTGAGGCCGGCTCGAGGCGGCGGGCGCGCCGGCGCGCGCGCAACCACTCGGCGCCCACGTAGCTCCCCACGACGAAGGCTGCGGCCGCGGTCTGGGCGAGCACGCCCTGCCAGGTCGGATAGAAGCCGAGCCACAGCCCGGCCCAGTACGGCGGCTCGAGCCCTTCGATCGGTGTCACGGGCACCCAGCCCACCTTCTGCAGGGTCTGCACCGTGGTCCCGACCATCACGACGAGCACCCAGGTGATCAGGAGCCCCGTCGCGATCAGCATCTTCTTGTGCGGCAGCTTGCGCTCCAGGGCGACGACGAGGAAGAAGACCGCGAGCGCGGCCGCGAAACCCGAGGGCGACGCCCTGCAGGACGGTCCAGGCCCCGGCTTCGAGGGTCATCGCCTGCAGGAAGATGACGGTCTCGAAGCCCTCCCGGTAGACGCTCGTGAAGCCGAGCATGACGAGGCCGACGACCTGCGCGGCGGCGAGTGAGATCCCGGCCCCGGCGAGAACGCGCTTCTTGCGCCCGTGCAGCTCCTGCAGGTTCTGCTGCCAGTAGACCCGGTGGTAGAACCAGTTGAGGATCAGGAGCAGGACGGCGATGGCGACCAGCGACACGATCGCCTCCAGCCGTTCGCCGTAGCCGGCGAGCTCGGTCAGGATCGTCTGCGCCACGACCCACGTGACCATGCTCGCGAGCAGCGCGACGCCCACACCTGCGAGGAGCGGACGCCGATAGCGACGCTGCGCCCCGACCAGGCTCGCCATCAGCGCGGCCAGGATCAGCACCGCCTCGAGTCCCTCGCGGAAGACGATGATCGCGCTGTTGGTCACGATCTGCGCAGCGGACTGCGACCCGCTGCCGATCCGCCGCTCCGACTCCCCGAGCGCGCCGTCGAGCGCCTGCCGGGTGGCGGCGATCTCGGACGGGTCGGCCTTGCGCTTGAGCAGCTGCACGAGGCCGTCCTTCCCTTCGGCGCCGTACCAGAAGAATCCCTCGA
Organism: uncultured Actinomycetes bacterium; assembly: GCA_963708005.1. Lineage (GTDB taxonomy): Bacteria > Actinomycetota > Thermoleophilia > Gaiellales > Gaiellaceae > Gaiella. The sequence goes on from CAVPRY010000007.1 coordinate 202,366, forward strand.
CGTCGCGGAAAAGCGACGACGCGAGACCGCGCAGGCGCTGCTCGGGGCCGAGCTCGAACACCCCGTATGCCTCCAGTCGCGCCTGTTCCGCGCGGCCCCACTCCCCCGCTGCCACCGCTCCCTCGAGCCGGTCGAGAGCCGCAGAGATCACGTCGAAGTCCGCCGTCTGCGCGGCGTCCTTCCATTGATTCGGGTAGAGCAGGTCGATCTGCCGGAGCGCCCGGTCGGTGGTGGCCTGGACGGCTTGCGGATCGGCGACCGCCGTCCCGCGGCTGGCCGCCGTGAGGGCGTCGCCGAGCTCGACGAGCGACGTATCGAGCTCGCGCGTGGCCGTGCGATCGGACCGCAGCAGCAGCGACTCGAGGTCGCCGAAGGCACCGGCGGCGCCGTCGCGGAACGTGATCGCCTCCTGGACCTCGAAGTCGAGCCGGACGCGGCCGTCGGAGACGCCCCGCCCGTACTCGATCGGGACGAGCCGGAGGAAGCGCTCGAGCTGTCCGGCGCGCCGCAGCTGCTCCTCGGCAGAGAGCGGGGCCGCGCGGAACCCCTCGAGCTCCCGCTCCGTGCGCCCGAGCAGCGTCGACGTCTCACCGGCGCGACGGCTCCGATCGACCGTCGCCGCGGCCAGCGCGGCGAGCGTCGCCTCCGTCCGCCGCGCCGCTGCGACGCCCCGCTGGGCGCGGTAGGCCGGAGCGAGCAGCCGCCAGTACCCGAGGGCGAGCGCGCCGGCCTCGGCGCGCGACGTGGCGAAGCCGAGCGACTGGGCCTCGCGAAGAGTCGAGAGCACGCTGCGCAGCCGGCCGTCGTACGTGTCGAGCAGGTCGGCGCGGACGGCGCGCGCCGCCGCGGCCGGGCTGACCCTTCCCGCGGCGAGCCCGTCGAGGGCGAGCGTGGCGTCGGCAGCGGCGCGCGTGAACCGCGTCGGCGGACGGAACTCGCGCACGAGCAGCCACCCGCGAGCATCGGCGACGTCGCCGCGAGCCGCCGCCCGCGTGGCTTCCGCGAAGCTCGCGGCGAGGACCGCCGTCCAGGCACGTGCGCGCCCGGCGGCAAGCCCGGGCTCGTCGCCTGCAGCCGCGGCGGCGGCGGCGTCGGCGAGCGCGGCCCGGACCAGACGACGCTCGGCCGGCCGGCTCGCGAGGAGGGACTCGACCGCGACGCGGGCCTGTTCGACGCGTGCCGCGGCGACGGCCGGCTCGCCGAGGACGAGCTCGGCCTCGGCCTCCGAGAGCGCGAGCCGTGCGTCGTCCGCCGCCCGCCAGGGCGTCGGTGAGGCGCCCGCGGCAGGCGACGCGGCGGCGAGCCAGAGTCCTGCCGCCAGCAACGCCGTGCCAAGCGCCGTGCGCACTACTGGACGATCTTGATCTTCAGCCTCGCGGCCGCCTGCGTCACCTGGCCGGCGATCGCGGTGCCGCGCTCCTGCGCCGACCGGCCGAGCGTCTCCGCCTGCTGTGGCGTGAACCGCTTCCCCGCCCGCTCCTGCGTGCGGAGCCGGGAGATGAAGCCGTAGAGGCCGTCGAGCTCGCGCTTCGTCTGCGCGCTCTGCTGACCGTCCACCGCGCCGATCGCCGGACCGACGCCCGCGTAGATCACGCGCAGGCTGCCGAGGATGTCACCGATGTCCGAGAGGCGCGAGACGACGTTGAACGCTTCCCCCTGTCGCCTTGTCGCCGAGCACGAAGCGCGACACCTTCCATTGGCCGAAGTACTCGCTCATCGTCGGGACCATCACGACCAGCGCCGTGAATGCGTCTGACGGCGTCGGCTTCCAGGCCCGGGCGGCGCGGTCGAGCTTGTCGGCGTAGAGCACGAACGCGTCGGCCGCGCCGGAGAGAACACGTGCGTCCGGCAGCACCTCGCCGAACTCGACCTTGCCGTCGCCGTTCGAGGTCTGCCCTCACGCCCTTGGCGATGCCCGCCGGGAGGGAGCCCCAGAGCAGGCCCTCGGTCAGGTTGTAGAGATTGCCCGGCTTGCGCAGCACGCGGCCGTCGGAGAGCTTCAGGTCGAACGGCACGGCGCTGGACGGGTCCTCCTTGGCGCTCGAGCCCGCGTCGATGATCACGTCGTAGACCGCGAGCGACGGCGTCCCGGCGACGATGCCCTCGACGCGCTCGTAGAGCGGGTTGCCCTCGATCCAGGTCGACTTCGCGGAGCGGAGCAGCGGTGCGACCGCCGCGCGCTTGGCCGCCAGCAGCTTCGTGTAGTCGAAGCCGGCGCCCTTGGCGAGCGCGTCGTAGCGGTTCGCGATCCGTCGGAACTCCCTCGTGAAGCCCTTGAGCTGCGTCGTGTGCTCGCAGCAGGTACGTCTTGACGGGGGTGAGGTTCGCTCCCTCGGCGCTCGTCTTGGCGGGTGACGCGAAGGCCGCCGTGCTGGCGACCGCGGCCACCGCGAGCGCGGCGGCGAGTGGTGTAAGGACTCGTGGCGACCTCATGGGAGGCCCACCTTACACCATCCGGCATCCCTCATGTAAGGGATCCCTTACATCACGCTGCAGGCTCTTCGGCGAGCCCCACGAGCCTCGTGCCCTCGGTGAAGTCGGCCAGGCTCTGCGGCCACGAGACGCCGGGCCAGCGGTACTCGACGCTGCGCGCGCCGACGTCGTACGCGGCGGTGTACAGGGTGCCCATGCCACGCGCATAGTCGGTGAGATACAGCGGAGCACGGAGAAACGCGTCCGGAACTGCCCGACGGTCGTCGACGCCCGTGCGAGCAGGCGGACGAGGCATTGCTCCCGCTCCACGGTGCGCGTGGCGGCGGCGTGCTCGGCCCACTCGACGCGGCCCTGGTGGTTCGTCGCCACTGCGGCCGCTGAGAGCTCGATCTCCCGGTCCGGGGCGAGGTAGGCGGTGACGACGTCGCACGCCCGGTCGACGATCGTCAGCGTGTGCGCGAGGTGGTACGGCAGCCGCTCGCAGTGCGGCCCGGGCCTGCTCGGTCGTCTCGCACGTCTCGAGCAGGTAGCGGACGATGAGCGGTACGCCGAAGCCGTCGCCGATCGCGCGGCGTCCACCGAACGCGAGCGAGACGGCGAGGCCCGCGTCGTTGATCCCGTCGAGCAGGCCCCAGAGGCAGTCGCTGACGCCGATCACACCGCGGCACCCAGCGTGTGTGCAGGATCGCTCCCTCGAGGCGCTCGGGCGCGTAGTCGTAGTTGCGCGCCAGCACGGGACCGCCCTCGCCGCGCCAGACGCCCTGCGAGCAGCCCGAGAGGTACGAGGGCGGCGCCCACATGGAGAGGAAGCGCGCCTCGAGATCGCCTCCGCCCGCGAGCCCGCACAGGCGCTCGTAGGTCGGCACGAGCTCGGGCATGTGCGCACGCAGCGCGCGCAGCGACTCGGCGTATGAGGCACGCGCGTCCACGCCCTCGGCGACGAACCACGGCCGATAGCGCGGCCAGTGCCGCTCGAACAGCCCGGCCCACTTCGGGCCGGGCTCGAGCTCCTCGATCGCCTCGAACTCGAGGGATGCGGACATCACAGCATCTTGAAGGAGAACGGCTCCGGGCCGACGGCTGGAGCGTCGGGGCTCGGTGCCGTCCAGAAGTTCTTCTTGATGCCGTGAATCCAGGCGTGCGCGCGCTCCGTCAGTTGGTGGTCGTCGGTCTGCAGGCGGCCGCGGGTGACGAGGATGCCGAGGTCGGCGCCGGGATACCGGTACTGCCCTTCCGCGGCGATGCGGAGGTAGAACGCCTCGTCCTCGGTGGCCACGTCGTGCCAGTCGGTCTCCCGCCGCACGAAGCGGATGCCCCCGTGGCCCGTGGGGTCGAGGCGCCAGATGCCGGACGTGGGCGCGGCGTTGATCAGCTCGACGACATCGGCGGTGTCCTTGAGGATGAACTGGCTCCACTCGTCGATCGCCTGGGGCTGCGCCCAGCGGCGATTGAGAGCGTCGACGTCGATCTCGAAGTCCACGTCCATGAACTCGAGCAGGTGGAAGAGGAAGAGCGGCATGTCGCCGTACGCCACCGCTGTCACGTTGGTCATCGAGCTCGCCCCCGTCACGCGGGGATTCAGCTCGCCGAGGTACATGGCGCCGGAGCCCGTGTCGGCGAGGAAGTCGAGCTCGAAGTAGCCGCGGTAGCCCTCGCGTCGCAGGCGCTCGCCCATCAGCTGCGTGTAGAGCCGCGCCTGGCGGCGGTGATCAGCGGAGAGGGCGGTGGCGAAGACGTCGTTGCCGCACCAGCCGCCGCCGTATGGGGTCAGCTCGGGGAAGCCGGTCAGCTCCGTCATCAGCGGCCCGACGAGCGTGCCGTGGCGCGTGATCACGCCTTCGATCGCCGCTTCGCGGCAGTCGATCCGCTTCATCACCTTCAGGTCCTCGTCGACGAGCTTCTCGGCGGTCGCTTCCCAGTCGGGAGGCGCGGCGAGGAAGAACGTCGTCTGGCCGGAGTCGCCGTACGGCGTCTGCACGACGAGGTCGTGTCCCAGGCCGACCGTCGCCGCGAGCCCGAGCAGCTCCTCCCAGGACGACGCGCGGCCGAGCACGTTTGGCACGCTGGGCACGCCTGCCTCGTTGCCGAGACGCGTTGTCTCGAGCTTGGAGTCGAGCCGGCGGCGCAGCGCCGCCGAGGGGAAGGCGACCTCGAGACCTGCGTCGGCGGCGAGCTCCTCGGTCTCCTCGTCGAACATCAGGAACACGGCCTTGCCCGGGCCGCGGTCCTGCACGTGATCGACGACCTCCTTGTGGGCGAGCAGGTAGTTGCAGATCCCCTCGATCGAGTCGAACTCGGTCTCCGCGACGTGGCGGGGCACGAAGACGTTCGGGTGCAGGCCGTCGAACGAGTCGTAGTAGTTGAGAAAGCCGAACCGCCGCACCCACCGGTCCATGCCGAGCAGGTTGAAGGCGGTCGCCGAGACGAACCAGACCGGCGTCGGCGTCGTGCGGAACCAGCTGCGGATCTCCGAGACGCCTCGAAGCGGCTGGGCCCCGTTGCCGGCCAGTGCGCGTTTGATCGCGTTCTTCTTCTTCTTGTCCTTCTTCGACATCAGCCCGTCAGACCGCACCAGTCACGCACGAAGACGCCGAGCACCTGCGCGGCGGTGGTGACCGAGGGCAGGTGCACGCGCTCGTCGATGCCGTGGATGTTCTCGGCCCAGGGTCCAAGGCAGACCGCAGGCACGCCGGCCCAGAGAAAGGCTCGGGCGTCGGTCGTGGCGGTGGTGGGGATGAGCGCCGGTGGAGCGCCCTCGAGCCGCTCGTACGCACACGCCAGCATCGTCACGAGCGGTGTGTCCGGGTCGATCCGATACCCCTCGACGGCGAAACCGTCGTAGCGGACGGTCGCCGGACTCGAAGCGAGGTACGGGTGCGCGTCGCAGGCGATGGCGACCGTCCGCTCGATCCGTCGCTGCAGCTCCTCGACCTGTGCGCCGGGGAAGAGCGCGAGCCGGCACGACAAGGTGCACTCGGCGGCCACCGTCGACGGCCAGTCGCCACCGCGCATGACGCCCACGTTGAAGTTGAGCGGGTGAGCCAGCTCGTGGAACGGCGGCGGAGGATCGGCGTTGAGCTCCGCCTCCAGCTGGCGCAAGGCAGCCACGAGCGGCCAGGCAGCCTCGATCGCGTTGATCCCGGCGGCGGCGTCGGCCACGTGGGCCGGGATGCCGGCGATGTCGACGTGGAACCAGAGCACGCCGACCTGGGCAACGGTGATCGACGACGGGAACGGCTCCGTCAGGACGGCGGCAGCGGGCTTCGGCTGTGTGAGCACGCATTGGAGCGCGCCGTTGCCGGTGCACTCCTCCTCCACCACCGACTGCAGCTGCACGGGGGCGAGCGGAGCGACACCGAGCCCGCGGAGCGCCTTGACCATGCCGACGATCGCGGCCAGACCGGCCTTCATATCGCCGGCACCGCGGCCGTAGAGCCACTCGTCCTCGCGGTGGGCCGAGAACGGCGCCGAGCGCCACAACCTCTCGCAGGCCGGGCCGACGACGTCGATGTGGCCGTTGAGCACGAGCGACCGCCCGCCGCCGCCGCGGGGTGCCCAGTCGGCAACGACGTTCGCCTTCTCGGAGACATCCCAAGAGAACGGCGAGGCGGCCGGGTGCGAGCGAAGCAGCTCTTCGTCCAACGGGACGTCGACCGGATCGAGCCCGGCCTCACGCAACGCCTCGCGCATCACATCCTGCCCGGGTGCCTCGTTGCCGAACGTGGTCGGAGCCTCCACCAGCCGGCGCAGGAGCTCCTCCATGAACGGCGCCTCGGCGGCGACGGCGTCCGCGATCTCCGCGTCGGTGATGGAACGTTCGGCGAACGCCGCCTCCGGCTGACCCTGCCCCGCCGCCATCGGACGCGAGCGTACCAGCGCTCCGCCCGCGCTCCAGAGAGGGCTTGTGTCTGTCACACCGGCCGTTCGCCCCCGCGCCCACGCGCAGCCCGCAACCACGGGCGCGGTCGGAGCGACAGCTCGAGGAGCCCGCGACTCGAGCGGCGCGATTACAGTCCGGCACGTGGCGATCGCCTCCACACCGGGCACGCTGCCGTGGGACTGGTACGTCGACCCGGACGTGCTGCGACACGAGCGCGAGCGGATCTTCGGACGCTTCTGGCAGTACGCGGCCCGCACCGACCAGGTCGCCGAGCCGGGCAGCTTCACGGCGACGTTCGCCGGGGACGTCCCGATCGTCGTCGTCCGTGCGCCGAACGGTGAGCTCCGGGCGTTCGTCAACGTCTGCCGGCACCGCGGCCACCTCCTGTGCGAGGGCAGCGGCCGGAGAGCGACGATCCAGTGCCCGTACCACGCGTGGACGTACGATCTCGACGGGAGGCTGCGCGCCGCACCCCGGTCCGAGCGCGAGCCCGGGTTCGACGCCGGCGAACTCGGGCTGGTCCGCGTGGCGGTCGAGGCCTGGGGCCCGTTCGTGTTCGTGAACGTAGACCCCTCGGCGGCGCCGCTGCGGCACCATCTGGGCGAGCTGCCACGGCTCTTGGCCGAGGGAGGGATCGACGTCGACGCGCTCGCGTTCTCGCGCCGGGCGGAGGCGGACGAGTACGACGCCAACTGGAAGGTCTGCGCCGAGAACTACCTCGAGTGCTACCACTGTTCCGTCGCCCACCCGAGCTTCTCGAAGGCGATCGACGTGGCACCCGAGGCGTACACGCTCGAGACGAACCCCTGGTTCCAGAGCCAGTACGGGCCGGCGCGCGACGGCGGCGGCGGCGTCTACGACGCGACGGGCGCGGTCGAGCGAGGGCAGTTCCACCTGCTCTTCCCGAACACGACGATCAACGTGATGCCGGGCCCGCCAAACCTCTCGATCGGCCCGATCGTGCCTCGCGGGACGGAGCGCACGTATCGCTACCTCGACTACTTCTTCGCGCCCGACGTCGGCGAGGAGTGGATCGCGGACTACATCGAGCTGGACAACCAGGTCGGCGCCGAGGACCGCGCGCTCGTGGAGCGGGTGCAAGCGGGGGTCCGCAGCGGCGCGATCGGCCAGGGCGCGTTGATGCCCGTCTCGGAGCGGCTGATCGCGCACTTCCAGGATCTCGTCGCGGTCGCGCTCGGCGGCGAGTAGCCCGCGTTTCACCGCTACGCAACCCACGGACTCCGTCCGTCGGACAGAATGCCAAGATGGCCGTTCGCACGACGACACCGTCGAGGCTCCTCAACCGCGAGCTCTCGTGGCTGGAGTTCAACGCGCGCGTGCTCGAGCTGGCCGAGGACGCCCGCGAGCCGCTCCTCGAGCGCGTGAAGTTCTGCTCGATCTTCTCCAACAACCTCGACGAGTTCTTCATGGTGCGCGTCGCCGGCCTGATGGAGCAGGCCGAGGCGGGCTACGGGGTGCGCTCGGTCGACGGCCTCACGCCGAGCGAGGCGCTGAAGCGCATCGGCAAGCGTGTGCGGGAGCTGACGCAACGGCAGTCACGCCTCTGGAAGCGCGAGCTGCGACCCACACTCGCCGAGCACGGCATCGAGGTCGGGACCGTCGAGGACTGCGCCGAGAAGGAGCTGGCCCGCCTCGAGACACGCTTCACGAAGGAGATCTACCCGGTGCTCACGCCGCTGGCGGTCGGGCCCGGACAACCGTTCCCCTACATCTCCGGGCTCTCGCTGTCGCTGGGCGTGATCGCCACCGACCCTGACAACGGCGACGAGCGCTTCGCGCGCGTGAAGGTGCCCGAGGGCCTCGACCGGTTCGTCGACACCGGCCGGCGGCTCGTGCCGCTCGAGGCGGTGATCGCGCATTTCCTTCCCATGCTCTTCCCAGGCATCGAGATCGTGGAACGGGTCGTGTTCCGCGTCACGCGCGACGCGGACTTCGAGCTCTCGGACGACGCAGACGACCTCCTCGGCGCGGTCGAGACCGAGCTGCGGCGGCGCCGGTTCGGGGACGTGGTGCGCCTGGAGCTGTCCGCGTCGGCGTCGGGCACGATGAAGGAGCGGCTGATGGACGGGCTCGGCGCCCGTCCGCGAACAGGTCTACGAGATCGAAGGCCCCCTCGACCTCTGGGATCTGCAACAGCTCGTCTCGCTCGACCGGCCGGACCTCAAGTACGAGTCGTGGGTGCCCGTGGTGATCCCGCGCGTGGCGCGCATCAAGTCGGCGACGCGCTGGTTCGACGAGATCCGCCGCGCCGACATGCTCGTCCACCAGCCCTACGAGTCGTTCCGCGCGACGTTCGAGTCGTTCGCCACCGCGGCTACGCGCGACGACGACGTGATCGCGCTGAAGACGACGGTGTACCGGACCGGCGACGACTCCGCGCTCATCTCCTCGCTGATCGAGTGCGCGGAGGAGGGCAAGCAGTCTGTCTGCCTCGTCGAGCTGAAGGCGCGCTTCGACGAGCGCCGCAACATCGAGTGGTCTCGCGCGATGGAGCAGGCGGGCGTCCACGTCGTGCACGGATTTCCGGATCTCAAGATCCACGCCAAGATGACACTTGTGGTGCGCCGCGAGGCCGATGGGCTGCGCCGCTACGTCCACATCGGGACCGGGAACTACAACGCCTCGACCGCCCGCCTGTACGAGGACGTCGGGCTCTTCACGGCGGACGAGGAGATCGCGGCCGACGTCGCCGATCTTTTCAACTACGTCACCGGCTTCGGGCGGCCGCAGCGGTTCCGCAAAGTGCTCGTCGCACCCTTCGCGATGCGAATGCGACTCGCCGAGGAGATCAGGCGAGTCGCCGCCGCCGCCGCCGAGGGACGGCGCGCGCGCATCCGCCTGAAGCTGAACGCGATCGTCGACCCGACGCTGATCGAGGAGCTGTACAGCGCTGCGCAGGCCGGCGCCGAGATCGAGATCTGCGCGCGCTCGATCTGCATGCTGCGGCCGGGGCTGGAAGGTGTCTCCGAGGGCGTGCGCGTCCGCTCGATCGTCGGTCGCTTTCTCGAGCACAGCCGCATCTACTGGTTCGAGGCCGGCGACGAGGTGAGCGTGTTCATCGGCAGCGCCGACCTCATGCCCCGCAACCTCGACCGGCGGATCGAGGTGCTGGTGCCGGTGGAGACGGCACGGCCGAGGCAGGAGCTCGGGGCCGTGCTCGACAGCGCGTTCGCCGACGAAACGAATGCCTGGGAGCTCGCCAGCGACGGCTCGTGGACCCGTGCACGGCCAGCCGACGGGGCGAAGGCGCGAACGCACCAGGCGACGATGATGCGTCGCGCGCTGCAGCGGGCGCGCCGGCAGTCGGAGGGCAGAGGTCGCGCACGCTGACCGACCCCGTGTGATCGAGCCCAGGGCGTCCGGGCGCCCTGACAGGATCGCCGACATGCGGGTCGCCGTCGTCGACATCGGGTCCAACACCGCGCGCCTGCTCGTGGCCGACGTCGCGTCCGACGAGGTGGCGACCGTAGCCGAAGAGCGGACCTACCTGGGGCTCGGCGCCGAGATCGCACAACGGGGGTCGCTGACGCTCTCCACGGTCGACCGGATCGCAGCGCTCGCCCACGGCTACGCCGGCACGGCAGCGACACACGGCGCGGAGCGGTTGGAGACCGTCGTCACGGCCCCCGGACGGCAGGGTCGCAGCGCGAGCCTGCTCGTGGCCGCGCTCACCTCCGCGACCGCGGCGCCCGTCCGCGTGCTGACTGCGGACGAGGAGGGCCGGCTCGCGTACGACGGCGCGATCGCCCGCGCCGAGCGCGAGTTGCCCGAGGTCGTCGGGGTCGTCGACGTCGGGGGAGGCTCCACCGAGCTCGTCGTCGGCACTCCGTCGCTCGGCCCGGCGTGGGTACGCTCGATCGATCTCGGCTCGTTGCGACTCACGCGGCGCTGCCTCCGCTCGGACCCACCCAGCGGCCGAGACCTGACCGAGGCCCGGTACGCGGTGTGCCGCCGTCTCGAGGAGATCGAGCCGCCGCGACCCGATCTCGCCCTGGCCACCGGCGGCAGCGCGCGCGCCGTCGCTCGCGTCGTCGGTCGCACATTCGACGCGGGCGATCTGGACGAAGTGGTCCGCGTCTTCGCCAGCCGGCCCTCCGCGGATGCGGCGACCTTGTTCGGAATCGCGCCCGAGCGGGCTGGCACCGTGCTTGCCGGCGCGCTCCTCCTCGCGGAGACCGCCCGGCTGCTGGGGCGCCCGCTCGAGCTCGCGCGCGGGGGCCTGCGCGAGGGCGTCGCACTCGCGCTCGGCGCCGCGGACGCACTCGCGGCCTGAGGCTCATCGAGCTGGAGGCCGAGCTCTGCAGCTCGTCACCTGACGCACCCCTATCGGCTCTGGCGCTGGATCGGCCGTGTCCTCGCCACGACACGACCCATGGGCGATCAGCCGGAGGTGGCCTTCCATTCCGTTTCCCGCGGTGGTATCACCTCCGTAGCTTGTTCTAAGTGCGACGAACTGCGGCCGTCGCGGCAGGAGGCGCGAGTGCCGGTTGCAGGAGCCTGGTCGCGGTTGCGGAGCTCGAGTTGACGGCGCGCGCGCACGTTGCTCGGGTGGCGAGGCGCAGCGTACGGTTCAAGCGACGGGTGCCGGCGAGCTCGTGCGGGCGGCAGAGGGCCTGAGTTCCCGTGGCCGTCACGACAGTTGAGTTCGGTCTTCCCAAGGCGAAGAAGCTGCACCCGCTGTGCGGGTTCGGAGCTCAGTTCAACACGAACCTCTTCACGGAGGCCGGCCAGAGCCCGCTGCTGACGGACGACCAGGTTGGAGCGCTCCGGGCAGCGATCAAGAGCCTGAAGCTCGGCCACAGCCGCATCTTCGTCCGCCCGGTCGCCCGCAGCTCAGGCGTGCAGCGCGACGCGCTGATGAGCACGATCAAGCTCGCGCACGAGACTGGCGCGAACGTCAACCTGACCTGGTGGAAGGGCCCATTTCCGCACGAACCGCAGAGGGATCACGCCGAGAAACGCAGGAAGCTGATGGACGACTTCGCGGGAATCATCAGGGAGGCGCGGGCGATCTGCGGGGACGTCGTCTACGTGACGATCATGAACGAGGTCAATTCTTATGACATCGCAAAAGCGCTCAAGCCGCAAAAATCGATGGAGCTCTACAACTCGCTGTACCGGGACCTGCACGCCGCGCTCACAGAGATACCGGATCCTAAAGACAGCTCCAGACGGCTGAGAGCGTTCATCAGGCTGGTCGGGGGAGACCTCGTCGAGCGCGGACCGGGCAAGATCCTCGTGAACAAGAAGCCTTTCGACTACGGCCCGTCGGGCCAGAACGATTGGCTCGTGGGTTCTCTACAAGACGGCCAGGAGAGACGAGTTCGGCGAGTGGGGCATGATCGGTCCAGCACGTGGGCCGTTGGGGCCGTTCCATCAATGGCCCACATGCGAAGTCACGCGACTCTTCAACCACCTCACCGGGCAACGGTGGACAGCGGACGGTCTTGGCGACGCGGCTGCCGGTCGACTACTCGCGAGCAGATTCAAGGGACCGCGCGGAGACCAGTCCGTTGTCGTCCTCAACAACACATCACAGCCTCAGCAGGTACGACTCAAAGGGCTGAAGAAGAGCACGCGTTTTTTCGCCGCAGAATGGAATCGCAAAGGAGGGGGGGATACTCACAAAGCTGGCGCCCCTGACCTCCGACGCTCAAGGGGCGGCGACCACCAACGTCGACGTCCCGCGTCACGGACTCGTAGCCCTTTCCACACGGACACTTCCGCTTTGATACCAGGTCTCGATCCCAGCGCCACCGCAAGACGAACGAGCTCCGCACCCGACGGCTCGGCACAAGAAAGCGCCGAATGCCAGACGTGAGCGGGTTCACCGCGCTGGACGTCTTCATCGGCCTCGCGTTCGTCTTCTTCCTGCTGAGCACGGTCACGTCGGCGCTCAGCGAAGCCGTCGCAGGTGTGCTCCAGCTTCGGTGGAAAACGTTGAGGCGAGGGCTGGGGGAGCTGCTGCTGTTCTCCGACACGGAACTCGAGGATCTGCTGAAGAAGCTCGAGGATCTCCGCCTAGCGGTCGGTTCCAAGCAGACAGTCGGAACGATGACGGCGGAGGAGCGCAACGGGGCCGCCGACCAGGCGCAGATGCTGGGTCTTGTCTTTCCACAGCATGCGGACTCCCCGCTAGCCAACCTGGTACAGAAGATTGACGACCTGCAACTGCAGCTTACTCAGCAGCAGCAGACGAAGAAGAGGAAAGTGAGTCTTCGGCAACCCGAGAAGTGGGCCAAGTCGTGGGACGAGCTCCAGCAGAGTCCGCGCCTGCAGGCTCTCTTCAAGCAGACCGGGGCTTTCGGAGCGCGTGGCCCTTCCTACATTCCGCCGCGGATGTTCGCGCTCGCATTGCTGGATACGCTGGCCCCGCCTGTAGACGGGAGCGACGCTGACGTGATCGAGCAAGCGCAGCGTCTGGTCGCCTCGAGCTCATGCCCGCCGGCATTGAAGACGTGGCTACAGGATGCACTCACCGAAGCCAAGGGCGAGCGCGACAAACTGCTGGCCTCCCTCGAGAAATCGTTCGATGCCGTGATGGATCGTGTCAGCGGCTGGTACAAGCGAATGTCGACGATTTGGATCGTCTTTTTCGCCGTCCTCCTCGTTGGCGCCACGAACGCCGACACGTACGCAATTGGCCAACGGCTCTGGAAGGACGAAGCCGTGCGAAATGCGCTCGTTGCCGAGGCTGCCAAACTTCCGGCTGGAACGAGCTGCCCCGAGGGCCAAAGCGATCAAGGCCAGGCGGCTGACGGCCAGCAGGACGAGAGCCCGCTCGACCGCGCCGCCGCCTGCGTCAACAAGGTCAAGGAACTCGGGCTGCCTTTCGGTTGGGCTGCGGAGAATCGGGCGCACTCGACATCTCAGTGGTTAGGAAAGGGTGGTGGCTGGCTCCTGACCGTTTTCGCCCTGATGTTGGGCGCACCGTTCTGGTTTGACACTCTGGGCAAGCTCGCGCGGCTGCGCCTGACGGGCAAACGCGAGGGCACGCTCAAGAGCGATGACCGCACCGCCGTCGATCGCGACGAACGCTAGCTCGCACCGTCCTGGCGCCCCAGGTCTTGTCGCGTGCGTCGCCAAGACGAGCGCAGCAAGACGACGGTTCAGTGCTCGGCGTGGGCGGCTCGGGCCAGATCGCCGAGGAATTGCTTGGGGTTGTCTTCGGCGATGATCCGGAAGAGCTTTTCGCCGAGCACGGCACGAATGCGAAGCGCACGTCGTCGTTCTTCGAGTTTCGCGTCGGCGACGACGTAATAGTCAGAGCCGAACAGCGTGCGCGCGAGGATGCGCTCGTCGGAAAGCAGCACCCTGAGCAGGTAGACGTGTTCCTCGTCGGCGAAGACGGTATAGGCGATGTCCGTCCACAGGTTCGGGTAGTCGCCAGAGCGGATCATGTCGGCGATTTTCGCCAGCCAGCTCTTATCGGCCGGGTCGGCACTGTCCGCATCCCAGGGACGGTTGAGGTAACTGCTCCAGTCGCCGGCGCCGCCGAAGTGCGCAAGGCAGATGCGCAGCCCCGGGTAGGTGCTCAGGATCGGCCGGTAGCTGTCCGGGTCGGTGAACAGCGTCAGCAGTTGCTGCCGGTCGAGGTTCAACCGCCCGCCGGTGAGCGGCTCGGTGCGCATGCGCTCCGTCGGCTCGCCCCGGAACTGGACGCTCGCGGGACGCGAGCAGTGCGACAGCACCGGCAGGTCGTGCTGCTCGGCGAACGCGTACAGCGGCGCCAACACAGGGTCATTCGGGTGATAGCCGATCGGCGGATACAGCTTGATCCCGCGAAAGCGCTGCTGCTCGAGCAACGCGATCGTCTTCTCGACCACCCGCTCGTGGCGCGGATCGACGGCAGCGAACGGAATCACCAGCTCCGGGTAGCGGTCGCGCAGCGCGGCCAGCTGGACGTGCTGCACATCGATCGACTCCACCACTCTGCCCGCGCCCATCAGCTCCATGTCCATCGGCAAGACGACAAACCGCGTCCCCGACGGGTAGAAGCCGCGCACGATCTCGAACACGTCCTGCTGCGTCTTGTTGTAGGAGATGTCGAGGATCTGGGCGTAGCGCGCGATCTTCCCGCGGCGACCTCGATCGAACTGAGAAACGACCCGCAGCAGCCAGCGGCGCAGCCACCCGATCCGCAAGAGCCAATTCAGAGGCGGCGGAACGAAACGCTCGGGCGCATGGTCATGCGTGAACGTATGGACGTGGCAGTTCGTGATCTGCACGGCGGCAACGGCCTCCGGACTGCTCGGCGCTTCACGACGCCCGAACAGCATCCGCCCCACGGCAGCGATCGTCAATCAGGGCAGAGACGCGCTCGGCCGAGCCCGAGAACACTCTGACGGCTTCCGGCCGGACGCGAAGCGCCGCGCCCTGGCCGTACGCGCCTACCCTCGCTCGTCGTCGTCGTGCTCCCCGGCGGTCAGGCGGGGCGGACGAGCGGCTTGTAGCTGATCCGGTGCGGCTCCAAGGCCTCCGGCCCGCGCGTCTCCCGCACCCAGTCACAGTACTCGGCATAGGTGCCCTCGAACCACGTCGCCTGCGAGTCGCCCTCGAAGGCGAGCACATGCGTGGCGATGCGGTCGAGGAACCAGCGGTCGTGCGAGATCACGACGGCGCAGCCCGCGAAGTCGAGGAGCGCCTGCTCGAGTGCGCGCAGCGTGTCGACGTCGAGGTCGTTCGTCGGCTCGTCGAGCAGCAGGAGGTTGCCGCCCGAGCGCAGCAGCTTCGCGAGATGGACACGGTTGCGCTCTCCGCCCGAGAGGTCCTTCACCGGCTTCTGCTGGTCGCCGCCACGAAAGTTGAACCACGAGACGTACTGACGCGAGTTCACCTCGCGCTTGCCGAGCGCGATCGTGTCGTGCCCGCCCGAGATCTCCTTCCACACCGTGTTCTCCGGCCTGAGGTCGGCGCGCGCCTGGTCGACGTACGCGACCTCGACCGTCTCGCCCACGCGCAGTTCCCCGTCGTCCGGTTCCTCCTCGCCCGCGATCATGCGGAAGAGCGTCGTCTTGCCGGCACCGTTCGGGCCGATGACGCCGACGATGCCTCCCGGCGGCAGCGAGAACGACAGATCCTCGAGCAGTAGACGGTCGCCGAACCCCTTCCGCAGCCCTTCCGCCTGGACGACGACGTCGCCGAGTCGCGGGCCGGCGGGAATGTGGATCTCGACCGTGTCCAGCCGCACGCTCTGCTCCTCGGCCAGCAGCTTCTCGTACGACGTCAGCCGAGCCTTCGACTTGGCGTGGCGCGCGGTCGGGCTCATGCGCACCCACTCCAGCTCGCGCTGCAGCGTCCGGCGCCGCGCTGTCGCCTGCTTCTCCTCGACACCGAGCCGGGCCTCCTTCTGCTCGAGCCACGACGTGTAGTTGCCCTCGAACGGGAGCCCCTTGCCGCGGTCGAGCTCGAGAATCCAGCCCGCGACGTTGTCGAGGAAGTAGCGGTCGTGCGTGATCGCAATCACCGTGCCGCGGTAGTCGGCGAGGAAGCGCTCGAGCCACGCGACGGACTCGGCGTCGAGGTGGTTCGTCGGCTCGTCGAGGAGCAGCAGGTCGGGCGACGCGAGGAGGAGCCGGCACAGGGCGACGCGGCGCTTCTCGCCGCCCGAGAGCGTGGTCACGTCGCGGTCGCCTTCGGGCAGCCGTAGGGCGTCCATGGCGCGGTCGAGCTGGGCGTCGAGCGTCCACGCGTCGTGGCGGTCGATCTGCTCTTGCACCTGGCCCTGCTCGGCGAGCAGCGCCTCGAAGTCGGCGTCCGGCTCCGCGAAGCCGGCGGAGACGGCGTTGAAGCGATCGAGCAGTTCGCGCAGGGGACGCACGCCGTCCTCGACGTTTCCGCGCACGTCCTTGGCCGCGTCGAGCTCGGGCTCCTGGGGCAGCAGGCCGACGGACGCCGACGGATGCAGCTCGGCGACGCCGGACGACGGCTCGTCCAGCCCGGCCATGATGCGCAACAGCGTCGACTTCCCCGCGCCGTTGGGCCCGAGCACCCCGATCTTCGCCCCGTGCAGGAACGAGAGCGAGATGTTCGAGAGCACCTGGCGCTCCGGGCCGTAGAACTTGTCGACCCGGAACATCGTGTAGATCACGTCGCTCGACACGACGGCGAGGCTACCAGCGGCTACAGCCCGGGCAGCAATGCGGCGTCCCGCTCGTAGCTGAGGAGCCCGGCCGCTTCGGCCGCGGAGACCCACCGTGCTTCGTCCACCTCGTGGTGGAACGCCAGCTCGCCTCCCTCGACCCGTAGGAGCCAGTAGCGAACGCGCTTGGAGCGCCCCTGGCTGTCGGTGTAGAACGTCGACGGGAGCTCCTCCCCGAGCGTGCAGACGAGACCCGTCTCCTCCTCCACTTCACGCAGGGCGCAGGCTTCGTCGGTTTCGCCCGGCTCGCACTTCCCCTTGGGGAACGACCAGTCGTCGTAGCGGGGGCGGTGCACGACGAGCACCTCGATCCCGTGTGGACCCATGCGAAGCGGGATCCCGCCCGCGGCACGGACGACTGGGCTCAGCGCTTCACCTTCCGCCCCACCTGCTGCAATCGCGCCCACGCCTCCGGCCACGCGGCGCGCGCCGCAGCTTTGCGCAACCGCTCCCGCTCGACAAGGCGGCCCGCGACGAACCCGCCTGCGGGGCTCTCCGCCGCCCAGGCTCGCAGCCGCTCCTCCGCCACGACGGCATCCTGGTGCTCACCGAGCACATCCTGCAGCTGCTTCGCCGCCACTACGAACCGCTCCCCGCGGCTGCCCAGCTCGGGCGCCGCCAACTCCGCCGCGTAGCGCGCGCGTTTGACCCGGATCCGCGCGGCATGGAGCCCGTCGTCGGGCGGATCCGCCGGGAGCCGCTCGAACGTCTTGCGAGTGCGCTTCAGCTCGGTGTGCCAGATCTTCGCGAGCGGAAGCGACTCGCCCGAGAGAGGCGGCTCGCGGACCGCGTCGAGCCGGTCGAGCAACCTCAGATACTGCTCGCTCGAAAGCGCCTCCACAGCCGCCGCGCGCACCCACCCGCGGTTCGCCGTGAGCTCGGCGAGGAGCGGCGCTGCCGCCTCCTCGTCGTCCCCAAGCTCCGCAACCTCCTCGCGCATCCGCTCCACCAACACGTCGGCGTCGCGGGCAGGACCGAGGGCCGAGCCGAGCCAGCCGAGCTCCGCACGCAGCGACTCTGCCCACGCTTCGTCAACGAGGGGCCGCCCCGCGCGCAGGAACGCACGCAGGCGGCGGGTGGCGACGCGGAGCTGGTGCAGGTCCTCCGGGTCGCTGCCGAGGCGGGTACCCGGATCGTGGAGCAGCACGCGCCGAACCTGCTCGGCGAGCGCCGCCCCCAGCTCCTCGGCCGGCGACGCTCCTGGCGGCGGCACGATCGGCTCGAGCGCGCCCGAGAAGTCGAGAGCCTCGAACAGCTTCGGCCTGAGCGACCGCGGCTCGGCACCGGCGCGACGGAGCTCCTTCTCGAGCCGGCGCAGCGTGCGCTCGTCGCCCTCGAGCAGCTCCACCTCGAGCTCTCGAAACCGACGCGTCACCCGCTGGCCGTCGAGCACGGCCACGGCGTCGTCGACGATCTCTGCCCCGGCGGCGCGCACGCCCTGACGTCGCGTCCGCAACCGCGCGACCGGCACGGGCTCGCGACCCCGCAGGAACGCGACGAGCAGCGAGGTCATCTCCACCGGTGGCCGCGCCGGCGGGCCCGCGAGCTCGAGCTCGATCCGTGCCGCTCCGTGCGGGATCTTCAGCTGCCACACGCCCGTCCCCTCTTCGACGCGGTGGCGGAAGGTGATGCCGTGGCGCGCGAGCACGAGATCGGGCGTGTCGTGATACGTCGACACGAATGTGCGCGTGGGGAGCTCTTCGCCGCCGAGCTCCGGCATCACGAAGCCGGGACTCGGCACCAGCTTGACCTCGCGCTCGACCGTCTCCTTCACGGTCTCACGCTACTCGGTTCGTTTGTTCCGCGTATCTCGAATCGGCTACTGGAGCGCCTCGACGCGGTCGGGCGACACGGCTTCTCCTTCCGGGCTCGATCGCTCATCGCGGACGAGTTGGTAGAGGAGAGCTCCGACTGCCGCGCCGAGCAGCGGGGCGGCGAGATAAATCCAGAGCGCGTGGAGATCGCCGGAGACGAGCGCGGGGCCGATCGAGCGCGCCGGGTTCATCGACGCCCCGGAGATCGGCCCGCCGAACATGGCGTCGAGCCCGACGGTGCCGCCGATCGCGATGGCGGCAGCCTCGCCGACGGCGCGCGTGTCGGTGGCGACCGCCATGATCACGAACATCAGGAAGCTCGTGAGGACGACCTCCCACAGAAACGACTGGGCGTCCGAGCCTGAGGGCAGCGTGGCGCCGACGTGCGCGAGGTCCCCGAGTGACGATCGCAGGAGCGCCGCCGCGATGATCGCGCCCACGATCTGCGCGGCCCAGTACAGGCCGACGCGAGGCCACGGGAAGTGACGGGTGAGAGCGAACGCAAACGTCACGGCGGGGTTGAAATGGCCACCCGAAACGTGTCCGACCGCGTAGATCATCGCCATGATCACCAGGCCGAATGTCAGCGCCACCCCGA
Source organism: uncultured Actinomycetes bacterium (assembly GCA_963708005.1). GTDB lineage: Bacteria > Actinomycetota > Thermoleophilia > Gaiellales > Gaiellaceae > Gaiella. The sequence goes on from CAVPRY010000007.1 coordinate 221,253, forward strand.
CGTGGCCCAGCGCGCCCGTCTTCGCATCGACCATGATCGCGCCCGCACCCGCAAAGACGAGCGCGAACGTGCCCAGCGTCTCGGCAGCCAGTGCGCGGGTCAGCGAAGGAGTCACGGAGACATCGCCGGCGTGCCGGTCAGGCGAGGAGGTCGCGGAGACTGGCGAGCGCGTCCGGGACGACCCGGTAGAACGCCCAGCTCCCGCGCTGCTCGCGCTCGACCAGCCCCGCGTTCAGCAGCACCTTGAGGTGATGGCTAACCGTGGGCTGGGAGAGTCCGAGCGGTTCGGTCAGGTGGCAGACACAGGCTTCGGATTCCGGCTGTGCCTGGATGAGGCCTAGGAGGCGGAGCCGGGCCGGATCGGCCAGCACCCTCAGCGCCCCAGCCAGCCGATCCGCCTCCTCCGGGGCCAGCGGCGCCTGCAGGAGCGGCGGGCAGGAGGCGGCGATGGTGGCGATCGGCTGCATCACCGGATATTGACACAGATCGATATTGACAGCAATCGATCACTCTGCGATCCTTCACATCGATCAGCGTCGATGAGGAGCGGAGCATGAGCGAGGTTCTCGACCCCATCACCCGGCAGCACGTCGAACGAGCCGCCGAGGCGCTCAAGGACGAGTTCGCGGGCGTCTTCTCCAAGGAGACCATCGAGCGCTACATCGCGGAGTCCACGGATCTGCTCGGCGACTCGAAGGTGAACGTGTTCGTGCCCGTGCTCGCTCACCGCTTCGCACGCGAGCGGTTGCGAGCGCTCGCGCAGGCGGAGGGAATGCTGACGAAGCAGCAACCGGAGGTCCTGTTCGTCTGCGTCCACAACGCCGGGCGCAGCCAGATGGCCGCAGGCCTCGTCAAGCTGCGCTCCGACGGACGTGTGCACGTCCGCTCGGCCGGAAGCGATCCCGCAGAGACCATCAACCCGGCGGTGATCGAGGCGATGAACGAGCTGGGCGTGGACATGACCGAGGAGTTCCCGAAGCCGCTCACCGACGAGGTGGTTCGCGCCGCCGACGTCGTGATCACGATGGGCTGCGGCGACGCCTGCCCGATCTACCCTGGGAAGAAGTACGAGGACTGGCAGCTCGAGGATCCGGCCGGGAAGACGCTCGACGAGGTCCGGCCGATCCGTGACGATCTCGATGCCCGTGTGCAGGCGCTGCTCGCCGAGCTCCTCGCCTAGAGGCTTGAGGCGGGTTCGGAGCACGTCTGGATGATGAGGGTGTAGGCGAGGGCGGCAAGGGCGGCGCCGACGGGGGAGCAGGGTAGATCCAGATCGCGTGCAGGTCGCCGGCGAGGCTTCCTGGGCCGAGCGAACGGGCGGGATTCATCGAGGCGCCCGTGATCGGGCCGCCGAACATCGCGTCGAGGTTGCGAAGCAGAAGCCCAACCCTCGCGTGGTCGTGAGGCTCGACTCGAAACTCGTGACCGAGCCGGTAACGGATTGGGAATTCCAGGAGGATATGAGCCATGCACAAGCGGTTGATCATCGGCGGGACAGTTATTGGCGCCATGCTGGTCGCAAGGCAATGCGCGTCTCGCTGCGGAGCATTCGACTTCGAGCAGATGATCGAGCGAATGCCCGACAACGCCCCGCCGAAATGGATGTTCAACAACATCAGCGCGATCCGCGAGAACACCGACCGGATCCTCGAGCTGCTCGAACGGGAGCGCTTGCGCGCCGCGGCCGAGCCGGCACGCACGGCAGAGTAAGCGCTGGAGCCGTTGCGCAATGGCCCACTTCCCGACACACCTCGAGGCGGTCAAAGCCCGGGCGATTGATCGGCTCGATCCGACCGATGCCGTCAACTTCCAGCACTTCCGGATGCGACATATGGTTGCCGAGCTGCTGCGCGCGGGCCTGCCTCCCGGCTGCGAGGCGCCCGACTTCGAATTGCCGTCCACCGACGGAACGCGGGTGCGGCTGAGCGACCTACAGGGGAAGCCAGTGCTGCTTCACTTCGTCAGCTACACCTGCCCCGTAACGCGCGGCGGCGTGTACGCGATGAGGGAACTGCACAGCCTTTACGGCGAGCGAGTGCAATTTGTCGAGGTGCTCGTCCGCCAAGCCCATCCCGGCGAGCTGCACGGAGCCTACCGCTCGTTTGAGGAAAAGCTGGACGACGCCCGTGCCCTCAAACGCGAGGAACGCCTTCCCTGGCCGCTGTTGATCGACGATCTCGCCGGCACTGTGCAGCGCGCGTACGGCGGGCTGGCCGCCGCCGTGTACTTGATCGACAGCAGAGGGGCCATCGCCTTCTGCGGAACGTGGGGCCAATCACCCGCGCTCCGACAGGCTATCGACGACCTCCTCGCCCGCGACCAGGCCGGCTCCGGTGCCGGCAAGGGCATCGACCGCCGGCCGCACCTGGCCGCCGCGATCGTCGCCGGACAACGAGGCCCCATCCGCGGCGGGCGACAAGCGCTGATCGACCTGGAACTCGGCTTCCCCGGCGCAATGGCCCTCATGACCATCGGAAGAGTCGCCCGGCCGGTGCTTGCGCCACTGGCATTACGCACGACACCACTGCCAGGGCCGGCACGCACCGCTCTTCTCGCCGGCCTTGTCGGCGGAACGGTTGCGATCGGGCTTCGCGTCCTCAGCAGGTGAGGTCGTGCAGGTCTCGCCGAGCCGGGTGCGGGTGCTCGGTTTGGATTGCGACGGTGGCGACGATGATTGCGACGAGTGGGTCGGCCCATCAGAGGCAGAAGACGGCACATCAAGGCTTCAGCGCTTCACCGCCCGCACGATGGCGCCGTGCAGCCCATCGGCGACCTCGTGCGTGAACGTGACGCTGACGTCTTCGAAGCCGGCGGCGGCGAGCCCCCGCTCGTACTCGCTCCTCGAGAGAGCCCCTGCGATGCAGCCCGTGTAGCTGCCGCGCTCCGCTCGCTCGTCCGGCGACAGCCGATCCTCGGCCACGACGTCACTGATCCCCAGCCGACCACCCGGCGCGAGCACGCGCGCCATCTCCGCCAGCACGGCGGGCTTGTCGACGGAGAGGTTGATCACGCAGTTGGAGATGATCACGTCGACACTCTCCGCAGGCAGCGGGATCGCCTCGATGTGCCCCTTGAGGAAGTGGACGTTCCGCACACCGGCCTCGGCTGCGTTGCGACGCGCCAGTGCCAGCATCTCGTCGGTCATGTCGAGGCCGTAGGCGACGCCCGTCTCGCCGACACGCGTCGCGGACAGGATCACGTCGATGCCGCCACCCGACCCGAGGTCGAGCACGGTCTCACCCTCGCGCAGCTCCGCCACTGCGGTCGGGTTGCCGCAACCCAGGCTCGCCAGCAGCGCGGCGTCGGGAAGCTCGCTGCGCTCCTCGGCGCTGTAGAGCGCCCGGCCGAACGCTCCTTCGGCTTCTCCGGCGCACGACACGTTGCCGCAGCAGCCACCGTCGTCCTCGCAGCCGCAGCCCCCGCTCCCAGCCGCGATCGCAGCCTCCGCATAGCGCCGGCGGACTTCCTCTCGCAGGTCCTCTCCCGTCGTCGTCATCGTCATCCCTCCGTGAAAGCGGTCAGCGACGCCAGACGCGCCGTCGCCGCGGGGTCGAGTGAGTAGTACGCCCACGTGCCGCGCTGCTCGCGGAGCAGGAGCCCGCGTCCGCGAGCTTCTTCAGGTGGTGGCTGACCGTGGGTTGGTGAGACCGAGATGCGGCGTGAGCTCGCAGACGCAGACCGACCCGTCGCTCGTCGCGAGCAGGTTTACGATCTTCACGCGCGCCGGGTCGCCGAGCGCCTTGAAGAGCGCAGCCGTGGCTTGCGCCTCGTCGTCGGACATCGACGCCGCCGCCAGCGGCGTGCAGCACCCCACCGGCAACGCGGGATCGAGCACGGGCAGGGTGGCCGACATCAGAAGCGCTGTCCGTGGAGGACTGCACGCGTCAAGGTCGCCTGCCGCAGCGCCTCCGCGCGGCAGCCCGCGTCACACACCGTGCCGCTGCGCTCGCCGTAGGTGATCGAAGCTGTCGGCTTCTCCTTCGAGAACACAAGCTTCATCAGTCTCCCCTTTCATCGACAATCATCAATATATCGATGAATGTCAATGCACGAAGAGCCCAGTACGCGACGAGGACGGCCGGAGCCGCCCTCGTCGCACTTCAGATCATCGGATGGACTACGACTTCTTGGCCGCCTTGACAGCGAGGTCGTACGTGATCTTCGCCCGCTTCAGCTGCGCAGGCGTGAGGGACACGAACTTCGCCCGCTTCGCGATCGCCATTTCGTTGCCGAAGATGTAGCCGAGGAAGGCCTGCACCTCGGGGCGCTTGAACGACGAGCCCTTGGCGTAGATGAACAGCGGCCGCGCCAGCGGCTTGTACTCACCGCTCTGAGCGGTCGCAGCCGAAGGCGTCACGCACTGACCCGTCTTCGGGTTGGTGACTTGCACGGCGTTCAGCTTGTCCTGGTTCTCCTCGTAGTACGAGTAGCCGAAATAGCCCAGGCCACCCTTTTCGCCCGACACCCCCGCGACGAGCACGTTGTCGTCCTCGGACGCGTTGTAGTCGGAGCGGCTGGCCTTCTGCCTTGCCGTTGATCACCTCGGTGAAGTAGTCGAACGTTCCCGAGTCCGTGCCGGGCCCGAAGAGCTTGATCGACTGATCCGGGAAGCCGGCACGCACGTCCTTCCAGTTGCTCACCTTGGAACCCGGCTCCCAGATCTTCTTCAGCTCCGCCATCGTGAGGCACTTGGCCCAGGTGTTCTCCTGGTTGACCACGACGGTGAGGGCGTCGTTGGCCACGGTGAACGCTCGCCAGGAACCGATGTTGTTGTCCTTGCAGAGCTTCGCCTCCTGTCAGCTTCATCGGGCGAGAGGCGTCCGACAGGTCGGTCTCACCGCGACAGAAGCGATCGAAGCCGCCGCCCGTGCCGGAGATGCCGACCGTGATACGCGTCTTCGCACCCGCCTTCGCGAAGAGCTCGGCGGCGGCGGTGGTGTACGGGCCTACCGTCGACGAGCCGTCGACCGTGATCGAGCCCGTCAGGTTCTTGTAGTTCGGCGTGGTCGCCGCGGTGGCCAGCGGCGGCGGTCGGCGAGCACCGACGAGGACCCCGAGGGCGGCGGCCGCAGACCGGCGCCCGAACAGTGCTTTCATGGCGTTATCCATCTCCCCGTGTCTCGAATTGCGGATGACCGACTGGATGGTCACCGGGTACGACGCCCGCGTGGGCTGAAAGCGGGTGTGGGTTGGTGACGGTCTGGTAACGAGGCTTTACCGAAGTGGAGTACTCGAGCAAGCTGAGAGGTTGCGCGTTCGACCGGCTGCCCTGACCTGAATGGGCGAAGGCGGTGCTAGTGGCTGGCGTCCGTGAACTCGCGGAACTCGCCGGTGACGAGGAACGCGGTCTGCTCGCCGATATCCACCGCGTTGTCGCCGATCCGCTCGATGCAGCGTGACACCACGACCATCCGCATGCCCCACTCCTGCTGCCCTGGGTCGTGCGCCATCTGCAGCACCTGGTCGACGACCCGGCGGTTCGAGCGGTCGATCAACTCGTCAAGCTCGACGAGGGCGCGAGCGCGCGCGAGGTCCCGCGCCGAGAAGGAGTCCAGCGCGATCCGCACCATCTCCTCGGCGCGGTCGCCCATGTCCCGGAGGCCCTCCACGAGGTCGTGACGCGGCTCGAGCTCGGCGGCCAGCTTTGTCAGCTTGGCGACCGTGACGGACTGATCGCCGATCCGCTCGAGGTGGATCGAGTTGTGCAGCACCGCGAGGACGAGACGGAGATCCTGCGCGACCGGGGCCTGGAGCGCAAGCGTCTCCTCGACCATCTTCTCGATGCGGTGGTAGCGCGTGTCGATCTCGTCGTCGAACGCGACCACCTCGTCGCAGAGCTCGACGTCCTGCGTCTCGAGCGCGTTGACGGCCCCGCGCACCGCGCGCAAGCACACGGCTCCCTGCTCCTGCAGGCTCGCCTCGAGCTGATCGAGCGTCTGCTTGTACTCGACCCGCATCGCTAGCCGAACCGTCCCGTCACGTAGTCCTCGGTGCGCTTGTCGGATGGCTGGGTAAACATCTTCGTCGTCGAGTCGTACTCGACGAGGATGCCGTGTCGTCCCTTGCCGTCATCGTGCACCTCGACCGAGAAGAATGCCGTCATGTCCGCCACCCGTGCCGCCTGCTGCATGTTGTGCGTGACGACGACGATCGTGTAATCACGCTTGAGGTCGTGCATCAGGTCCTCGATGCGCGCGGTCGCGATCGGATCGAGCGCCGATGCCGGCTCGTCCATCAGGATCACGTCCGGCTCGGTGGCGAGCGCTCGCGCGATGCAGAGCCTCTGCTGCTGACCACCCGAGAGGCCGAGCGCGGACTCCTTGAGCCGGTTCTTCACCTCGTCCCAGATTGCCGCCTTCTGGAGGCACTGCTCCACGAGCTCGTCGAGGCCTTTCTTCTTCCCGAGCACGCGCGGGCCGAAGGCGACGTTGTCGTAGATCGACTTCGGGAAGGGATTCGGCTTCTGGAACACCATGCCGATTCGCTTGCGCACTTCGACCGGGTCGACGTCGCGGGCGTAGAGATCCTTGCCGTGATAGAGCACCTTGCCGTCGACCTTGGCGCCGACGATGAGGTCGTTCATGCGGTCGAAGCAGCGGATGAACGTCGACTTGCCGCAGCCGGACGGACCGATGAACGCCGTCACCGAGTTCTTGTGGATGTTCATCGAGACGTCCGCGAGCGCCAGGTTGCCGCTGTACGAGACGGCGAGGTTCTCGACGGTGAATACCTTTTCGCGCCGTTCGATCTCCTCCTTAGTCGAGGAGAGCGACACTTCGGCGATGCGGGAGCTGTCGATCTTGGGCGATTCCATCTGGGTCATCGAGTCTCCGTCACCAGTTCTGGCGATAGCGGTTGCGCAGGAAGATGGCGATCGCGTTCATCCCCAGCACGATGAGGAGCAGGACGATGATCGCAGCCGCCGCGAGCTGTTGGAAGGCCGGGTCGGGCAAGCGGATCCACTGGTAGATCTGCACCGGCAAGCGCTGTGAACGGCCCCAGGATCGTCGGGTCGAAGGAGACGAAGGTCAGCGCTCCGATGAGGAGCAGCGGCGCCGTTTCCCCCACGGCACGCGACAGCGCGAGGATGGAACCCGTGGCGATGCCGGGAATCGAGGCCGGGAGCACCTGACGCCAGATCACTTGCCACTTCGTCGCCCCGAGCGCGAGGCCGCCCTGCCGGATCGTATCCGGCACCGCGCGGATCGCCTCGCGCGAGGCGATGATCACGGTCGGTAGCACGACGAGCGTGAGGATCAGCGCTCCCGCCAGCAAGACGCGGCCGACGCCGATGCCGCGCACGATGAAGGCTAGGCCGAGGATGCCGTACACGATCGCCGGCACGGCCGCGAGGTTCTGGATGTTGACCTCGATCAGCCGGTTGTACCAGCGTTCCTTGTTCGCGTACTCCTCGAGGTAGATCGCGGTGCCCACGCCGATCGGCACGGTGAAGATGAGCAGCATCACCGCGATGTAGAGCGTCGCGAGGATCGCCGGCCTCGCACCGGCCTCTTCGGGCACGGAGGAGGGGGAGTTGGTGAACAACTTCGAGTTGAACGCCGGGAGACCGTCGATCAGCGTCGTGATCAGCAGCCAGCCGAGCATGCCGAACGCCACCGCGAGCGATGCGATCATGGCGACGCGGAAGATCCGGTTCCACCAGGCCCTGCTCATCAGTCGTAGACCTCCCGGTACTTGCGCACAAGACGGATGGAGATCACGTTCATCACCAGCGTGATCACGAACAGGGTCAGGCCGACGGCGAAGATCGTCTTGTACTCGGTCGAGCCGGTCGGGAGGTCGCCGTTGCCCGTGGCGCCGATGAACGCCGTCAGCGTCTCTATCGTCTTGCGTGGGTCGAGCGTCAGCTGCGCCAACTGACCCGCCGCGATCAGCACGATCATGGTCTCGCCTACGGCGCGTGAGATGGCGAGGACGAACGAGGCAATGATGCCGGAGATCGCCGCGGGGACCACAACACGCGTCGATACCTGGAGCCGGTCGGCACCGAGGCCGTACGCGCCGTCGCGCAGCGCCTGTGGCACCGCTGACATCGCGTCCTCGGACAGCGAGGCAACCGTCGGGATCAGCATCACACCCATCACGAGACCGGCCGCGAGCGCGTTGAAGATGTCGACGTGGACTCCGACCGTGCGCAGCAGTGGAGTCACGGCGGTGAGCGCGAAGTAGCCGTAGACCACCGTCGGGATCGCCGCCAGCAACTCGAGCACCGGCTTGAGCACGTCGCGGGTGCGAGGGCTCGCGTACTCGCTCAGGTAGATCGCCGACCCGAGGCCGAAGGGGATGGCAACGGCCAGCGCCCAGAAGGTGACCACGAATGTGCCCACGACCAGCGGGATCACACCGAAGCTGGCCGGCTCGAACAACGGCGACCAGTTGGTGCCGGTAAAGAAGTCGATCGGGCTGACCTCGGTGAAGAACTCGATCGCGGGGAAGAGCAGCGAGGCCACGATCCCGATCGTGGTCACGACCGAGACGAGCGCGCAGAGGGCGAGCAGCACCTTGATCACCATCTCGCCGTAGCGGCGCTTCACTGGCCGGAGGGACAGCTCGCGGGCGGAGCCTGGCGCCAGTGTCAGGTCGCGCGAGGCCATTTACGTGACCGTCGCCTCGTCGAACGCCGTCTGCTGCTCGGAGAGCTGCCCGAGGCTCAGCGGGATGAACCCGAGGCCACCCGTCTCACCGGCGACGCCTTGCACGATCACGCAGCCGCTCGTGCCGCTGATGCCGACCGTGCTCGCGCCGTCGGCCGTGATGGTGCTGCCACCACCGCCGTCCCCACCACACGCGGCGGCGACCGCGGGCAGACACGCGACAGGCGTTGCGAGTGCAAGACGCAGCGTCAACAAGAAGTTCTCCCCGACAGGATCCCGCGGCGAGTGTCGCCAGCGCTCGCCCTAGCGTGGGCTGCAGAAGGGTGAAGATCTGGTGACAGACTGGTGAAAGCGCGTCAGGCCGACGGAAACACGCAGCGGATCTCGAGGCCTGCCGCCCGCCCGCCGCGTGCCTCGACCGTGCCGCCTGCCTGCGTGACGATGTGCTTCACGATCGCGAGCCCGAGACCCGTACCGCGGGAGGCACGCGCGCGGTCGGCACGGAAGAAGCGCTCGAACAAGCGCGCCACCTCCTGCTCGTCGACGCCGACGCCGTCGTCCGTGCCGCGCAGCACGACACCGTCGTCGGTGCGCTCGATCGCGAGCGTGAACGACGCATCGGGCCCCGCATACCGGATCGCGTTCTCCGCCAGGTTCTGCGCGATCACGCGGAGCATCCGCGGCCGGATCTCCAGCGCGACCGTGGGGTCGCCCGCCGCCGTGACCGTGACGCCGGCGCGTGCGGAACGCTCCCCCAGCTCCCCGACGACGGCCTGAAGCTCGGGCAGCACGGCGACCGAGCCGAGTGACACCACCCTCGAGCCCGACTCGAGCTCGCTCAGGAAGAGCACCTCGTCGATCAGCTCCCTGATCTGCTCCACCTCGGCCCGCGCCCGCTCGACGAGCTCTGCCACGTCCTCACCTGGGAGCGTCGCCGTCTCGAGCAGTGAGAGTAGGCGCGCAAGCGGCGTCCGCAGCTCGTGGGAGACGGCGGCCGTGAAGCCGGCGCGGAGCTCCTCGTAGGCGGTCGTATCGCCCGCCTGGCTCAGGTAGACGAGCCGCTCCCGGCGGCCGGCAGCGTCGTAGGGCACGACGAGCGGCACGATGCCACGGTCACCCGAGAGCAGCCCGTCGGGAAGGCGCTCGCCTTCCTGCAGACCCTTCGATCGACTGGCGCGCCCGGCGGCTCGCGAGGACGACGTGATCCTCCTCGTCGAGGACGACCACGGCCTCGCGGCTCTCCTCGACGAGCATCCGGCCGCGCTGAGCGTCGCCCTCCATCCTCACACCCTTCTAACAGACGGTTTCGCTTCGTCTTGCATCGACCTCACGAGGATCACATGCCGGAGGCGGTGAATACGAGTGTCCGAACGACGTCTCAACGGGAAGGGAGCACACGATGAAGGGCAGGGCACTGATCCTTTCAGCAGTGATCGGAGCGACCCTTGCGCTCGCCGCCGTCGCCGCCGCCGACATGGTCAACGGCACGAGGGGCGACGATACGCTCGCCGGCACGCCGAACGCAGACCTGATCCGCGCGTTCGCGGGCAACGACACGATCACCGCGGACGCCGGCAACGACGTGGTCCGCTCGGGCCGGGGCAACGACAACGCGGACGGTGGCGCGGGCAACGACATCGTGCTCGGCGGGCGCGGCGACGACACGCAGAGCGGCGGCGCCGACAACGACCTCGTGCGCGGCGGCTCAGGCAACGACACGGCGTCCGGCGGCGACGGGAACGACCGGGTCGGTGGCGGCCGGGGCGACGACACCGTGAACGGCGACGCCGGCGACGACAAGCTGTTCGGCGGCCGCGGCGCGGACAAGGTGTACGGCGGTGACGGCAACGACCGGCTCCATGCGCTCGCGCGGGACGGCCAGCCGGACCTGCTCGACTGCGGGCCTGGAGACGCAGACAAGGCGTTCGTGCGCCTCTCGGAGAAGGAGTCGACGACCCTCGTCGGCTGCGAGAAGGTGCGCTACGTGGTCTATCTCACACCCGAGCAGGCGAGCGGCGAGAGCACGGACGGCGACGACGCGGCCGACGAGTAGCCGCACGTCTTCACCACTCGGTTACCGAACGGTGACCACCTGACGGCCCCCGCCCCGGCGGGGGCCGTCATCATGCTGGCGAATGTCCAGGGTGCTGATCATCGAGGACGACGACGTCATCGCCCAGGGAATGGTGCGTCACCTGCAACAGGCGGGCTTCGACGCGGTCGGTGTGGCGAACGGCGAGACAGGGCTGGCCCGCCTGCGCTTCGAGCGTCCCGACGTCTGCGTGCTCGATCTGATGCTTCCCGGGATAGACGGCTGGCGCGTGATCGAGCAGGCGCGAAGCGAGGGCATTGGCACGCCGATCGTCGTCGTCTCCGCCCGCGGCACCGAGCACGACCGCGTGCACGCGCTGGAGATCGGCGCGGACGACTACCTCGTGAAGCCGTTCTCCATGAAGGAGCTCGTGGCGCGGGTCGGTGCGGCCGCACGACGCGGCACGCGCGAGCCGGAGCCGAGACGCGGCGAGGAGATCGAGATCGCCGAGCTGCGGATCGACCCGCGCAACGTGCAGGCCTACGTCGACGGAGCGAGCGCCGATCTGACGCCGACGGAGTTCCGGCTGCTGTACGCGCTCGCGCTCGACCAGGGGCGCGTGCTCACGCGGGACGAGCTGCTGCAGCGCGTCTGGGGACGCCGGGCCACGCATCGCGATCGCACGGTCGACGTCTTCGTGCGCAAGCTGCGCGAGAAGATCGACAACCGCTCCTCGACCCACACCTTCCTGCAGACGCGCTACGGCGTCGGGTACAAGCTCGAGCCCGAAGCCAAGACGGCGCAGCGCGTCGCCGGCTGATCTGGCTCGCGACGGGGGTGGCGACGGCCGCCCGTTCCCTCCCCCGATAGGGGGTGCGGGTCACCTGCGCCCTGATACGATTAACCTAGCTAATGGATAGCGAGGTTATCGTTTCGCCTGAAGTGGTCGCCGATGAGCTGCGCCCGGTGTTGTTGCGGATCGCCCGCGAGCTGCGGAGGGAGACGGAGCAGTTCGGCGTCACGAGCCGACAGGTGACGCTGCTCTGGCTGATCAAGAGCCGCCCGGGGCTGAGCCTGCGGGAGCTCGCCGCCGAGGAGGGCATCTCGCCGCCGGCGCTCTCCGGCTACGTCGACCGGCTCGAGAAGCTCGGCCTCGTCGAGCGGGTGCGCTCGAGCGACGACCGGCGCCGTGTCGGCCTCGTGCTGACGCCGGTCGGCACGCGCCTGCTCCGCCGCGTGCGCGAGCGCCGCACTGCCTGGCTGGCGACGCGCCTCGGCACCCTCGAGCCCGACGAGCTGGAGGCGGTCGGGCGGGCGCTCGAGCCGCTGCGGAGGCTCCTGTGACCGCCGCCGTGCTCGCGCTCCAGCGCCGCACCTTCGCGAGTCTCCGGCGCCACCGCAACTACCGGCTGTTCTTCACCGGCCAGGTCGTCTCGCTCGCGGGCTCCTGGATGCAGAACATCGCCCTCGCCTGGCTCGTCTTGCAGCTCTCGCCCTCGCCGCTCGCCGTCGGGGCCCTCGCGTTCTGCCGCTTCGCCCCGTACACGGTGCTCGGCCTCTTCGCCGGCTCAATCGTCGACCGCTTCGAGACGAGGCGCATCGTCCTCGTGACGCAGGCTGCGGCGATGGTGGTCTCCACGGTGCTCGCGGTGGTCGTGCTGACCGGGGTGGCGACGCTGCCGCTGGTACTCGTGCTCGCAACGCTGCTCGGCGTGGCGATCGTGTTCGACGCCCCCGGCCGCCAGGCGCTGACGTACGAGATGGTGGGCGCCGACGAGCTCCCGAACGCGGTCGCGCTCAACTCCAGCCTGCTCAACGCCTCGCGAGTGGTAGGACCTGCCCTCGCCGGTCTCGTGATCGCCACGGCGGGTGTCGGGGTCTGCTTCGCGATCAATGCCGTCAGCTTCCTCGCCGTGCTCACGGCCCTCGTCCTGATCGACGGCAGCGCCCTGCACCGCACCGAGAAGGACCGCTCGACCTCGCTTCTCGGCGGCGTGCGCGAGGGCTTCGCAGTCGTCGCCGACTCGCCCACCCTCCGCATCGTGCTCACCGTGATCGTCATCGTGAGCACCGTCGGCTTCAACTTCAACGTCGTGCTCCCGCTCCTCGCCTCGAATCGGCTGCACGTCGGCCCCGAGGGCTTCGGTCTCCTCTCGGCGGCGTTCGGCGCAGGCGCGGTCCTCGGCGCGCTCGCGGTCGCGGCACGTGGCCGCGCAAGCTGGCGCGCTTTCGTGCTCGGCACCGCCGGGTTCGGCGCGGGAATGCTGCTGCTGGCGCCGGTAGCGCAGCCGTGGGTCGCAGGAGTGCTGCTCTTCGCGATCGGTGTCTCGTTCACGATGCTGACCTCCAACGCCACTTCCCTCGTCCAGCTCGCGGCCCCCTCCCGCCTGCGCGGCCGCGCAATCGGCCTCTATCTCTTCGCGTTCATCGGGTTCGCGCCGCTGGGCGGTCTCGTGGCGGGCTGGCTCGTCGACGTCGGCGGAACGCCGCTCGCTTTCACCGTGTCGGGCCTCGTGGGGATCGTGGCAGCCGCCTGGGCTCATCTCGCTCGTTCGGGGGTGGCCGCGACGCCGAGACCGGTCGATACACCCTCCGGAGCATGAATACCTTCGGCACCAGCAGTCTCGAGGCCATCCCTGCCGTGCGGCCCGTGTCGCACGAGCAGCGGCGCGTCGTCCTCCGCCTGCACGGAGCCGAGGACGTCGAGCTCGCGCGGGCGGACAAGCGCGAGCCCGCGATGGCCCTCGCCCGCGAGCTCGTGAGCTCGATCGAGGCGGCGACCGCGCGTGGCGACTGGCCCGAGATCGGCGATCGCCTGATCCGGCCGGGCGCCATCGTCTCGATCGACGTCCAGCGCGCCGAATAACCCGATCGAGGGACGCGCGGCCGCCCGCGGTGCGTCGATACCTCGACCAGGCATGGGAGCGTTCTGCGGCGGCTCCCCTCAGGTTCGTCCAACCATGGAGGCAGCGCCGTGGCACCGCTCGAGACTCTCGCCCCCGACGCGCTCGACCGCACCGCCGAGTGGAGCACTTCGGATCTGCGCCGCGTCGTGATCCGGCTCCGGGACGGCGACGTCGTCCAGGTCGGTACGGCTCCGAACCGCGACAGCGCGATGGTGCTCGCCCGCACCGTGATCAAGGAGATCGAGGAGCCTTCGGGCGAGTGGCCGCTCGTGGGTGACCGGCTTCTGCGCCCGGACGCGATCGTCTCGATCGACGTGCTCCGTATTTCCTAGGCGCAAGCGCTGAATCCGCTGAAGCGGATTCTCGGCATCCGCTCTCGCGGATGCCTGCGCGCGAAAATCCCTGAAGCCAGGAACCTACGGTTCCTTGGGAGCCTCCCTGGACGTGGGGAGAGAGCCGGCGCTCAGGTGATGCGCCACGTGTCGCCGGCGTGGAGCAGCGACTCGAGGTCGGCGCCCGCGCGCTTCTCCTGCGCGGCGGCGATCTGGGCGTGCACCGACTCCTCGTAGACCGGCCGCTGCACCGACCGGATCACGCCGAAGGGGACCGCACCGATGTCCTCGAAGGAGAGCCGGGCGAGCTGGAACGCGAGTCCCGGGTCGTCCCTGGACGGGTCGTGGACGAGCAGCCCACCGGTATCGGCAGGCACGACCTCGATCGTGCCGTCCGGCCGCATGCGCAGACCGTGATCGCCCCAGCGCACCTCCTCGCCGGCCTGGAGGTAGAGCCGGTTCTCCTTGGCGTCGCGCACGTTGTCGAAGGCGCCGTCGTTGTAGATGTTGCAGTTCTGCAGGATCTCGATCAGCGCCGTGCCTCGGTGGGCGGCCGCCGCGCGGAGCACCTCCGACATCCCGTGCTTGTCCGTGTCGATGGCCCGGGCGACGAACGTCGCCTCGGCGCCGATGGCCACGGAGAGGGGGTTGAAGGGCTGGTCGACCGATCCCATCGGCGTCGACTTCGTCACCTTGCCACGCTCGGAGGTCGGCGAGTACTGCCCCTTCGTGAGGCCGTAGATGCGGTTGTTGAAGAGGAGAATCGTGAGGTTCACGTTGCGGCGCAGCGCGTGGATGAGGTGGTTGCCGCCGATCGAGAGCGCGTCGCCGTCACCCGTGGCGACCCACACGGACAGGTCCGGCCGCATGGTCGCGAGACCGGTCGCGATCGCCGGGGCGCGGCCGTGGATGGAGTGCATCCCGTACGTCTGCATGTAGTACGGGAAGCGCGCGGCGCAGCCGATCCCGGAGATGAAGACGATGCGCTCGCGCGGGATCCCGAGCTCGGGCATGAACGCCTGCAGCGCGGCGAGGATCGCGTAGTCGCCGCAGCCGGGGCACCAGCGCACCTCCTGGTCGGACTTGAAGTCCTTGGCCGTGAGCTGGATCAGCCCGCCGTTGCCGTCGCCGTTGCCGTCCGTCATCGCTCAATCCCCCGCTTGCAGTTGCCGGTCGCCCGCTCGAGGAGCTGGCGCCCGTCCCACCGGGCCAGCACGTGTTCGTTCAACGTCACGGTCGCCGTGAAGGCGCTCATCGTCCCGCCATCGCGCGGATCGCGTCCGCGAGCTCGGCCGAGGTGAACGGCCGGCCGCGGACCTTGTTGTAGCCGTGCGGCGTCGACGAGGAACTCCGCGCGGAGCAGCTTCACGAGCTGGCCGAGGCTCATCTCCGGCACGAGCACCTGCGGATAGCGGCGCAGCACCTCGCCCGTGTTCCGCGGGAAGGGGTTGAGGTAGTGGAGGTGCGCCCGGGCGACCGCGATCCCTTCTCCACGAACCCGGCGCACGGCGGCCCCGATCGGACCGTAGGTCGAGCCCCAACCGAGCACGAGGAGCTCGGCGTCGCCGTCGGGATCGTCGACCTCGAGCTCGGGAATGTCCGCGGCGATGCCTGCCACCTTTTGGGCCCGCAGCCGGACCATCAGGTCGTGGTTGTCGGGGTCGTAGGAGATCGCCCCGGTGACGTCGGCCTTCTCGAGGCCGCCGATGCGGTGCTCGAGGCCGGGCGTGCCCGGCAGCGCCCACGGGCGGGCGAGCGTGACCGGGTCGCGCTTGTAGGGCAGGAACTGGTCACCGTCGTTGGGCTCGGTGGCGAACGTCGTCGAGATGTCCGGCAGCGAGGCCACGTCCGGGATCAGCCACGGCTCGGAGCCGTTGGCGAGGTAGGCGTCCGAGAGGAGGTAGACCGGCGTGCGGTACTTGAGAGCGATCCGCACCGCTTCGATCGCGGCGTGGAAGCACTGCGACGGGCTCGACGCGGCGAGCACCGGCACGGGGCTCTCCGAGTTCCGGCCGAAGAGGACCATCAACAGGTCGGCCTGCTCGGGCTTCGTCGGCATCCCGGTCGACGGCCCGGCACGCTGGATGTCGAGGATCAGCAGCGGCAGCTCGAGCGCGATGGCGAGTCCGATCGTCTCCGCCTTGAGGACGATGCCCGGCCCCGCGGACGCGGTGACGCCGAGCGCGCCGCCGAACGAGGCGCCGAGCGCCGCGCCGACGGCCGCGATCTCGTCCTCGGCCTGGAAGGTGGCGACGCCGAACTCCTTGCGGCCAGCGAGCTCCTCGAGGATCGACGAGGCCGGCGTGATCGGGTACGCACCGAGGAACAGATCCAGCCCCGACAGCTGCGAGGCGGCGATCAGCCCGTACGCGAGCGCGGTGTTGCCGGTGATCTGCCGGTAGGTGCCGGGCGCGAGCTGCGCCGGCGCCACCTCGTACGAGACGGCGAAGTCCTCCGACGTCTCGCCGTAGTTGTAGCCCGCCTTGAAGGCTCGCGTGTTCGCCTCGGCGATCTCCGGGCGCTTGCCGAACTTCTGGTCGATGAAGACGAGCGTCCCCTCCGTCGGCCGGTGGTAGAGCCAGGACATGAGCCCGAGCGCGAAGAAGTTCTTCGACCGCTCCGCCTCGCGCGAGGTGATGCCGTCGACCTCCTTCAGCGCCTCGACCGTCATCGACGTCAGCGCCACCTCGTGCAGGTGGTAGTCGTCCAGCGAGCCGTCGCCGAGCGGGTTCGCCGCGTACCCGGCCTTCGGCAGGTTGCGGTCGTTGAAGGCGTCGGTGTTGACGATGAGCGTGCCGCCGCGCGGAACGTCCTTCAGGTTCGCCTTGAGCGCCGCCGGGTTCATCGCCACGAGCACGTTCGGGCGGTCGCCGGGCGTCAGGATGTCGTGGTCCGCGAAGTGCACCTGGAACCCCGACACGCCAGGAAGGGAGCCGGCCGGCGCGCGGATCTCCGCGGGGAAGTCGGGGAAGGTGGCGAGGTCGTTGCCGAGGACCGCGGTCTCGCTCGTGAAGCGGTCGCCGGTGAGCTGCATCCCGTCGCCCGAGTCGCCCGCGAAGCGGATGATCACACGATCGAGCTGCTCGACGGGCTTGGCCATCGATCCCTAGGGTAGCGGACGCTCCGGCGCTGACATGTCAGCTGCGCAACGCCGACGGCTCAGTCTCGCGCCGCCGCACGATGGTGATGCCCCACGCCTCGCCCGAGGCGAAGAGCTGCTCCGGATCGACGTCTCCGAGCCAGCCGAGGAAGTGCCGCTCGGGCCGCTCCCCGGTCGAGCCGTACACGGCGACCCGCTCGCTGCCCGCCTCGTCCTGCACGCCCGCGGCGAGCTCGTCGCGCCGCCGCTCGGCCTCCTCCGCCGCGGGCCCCTCCGCATAGCCCTTGCTCACGGCCGGCGACCGGGATCGAGTCGAAGCTGGGTCGCGCCGTGGACGAGCAGGTACGCGACCGAGAGGAAGCAGCCGAACACGAGCGTGAAACCGAGCAGCCTCGTGTTGCCGAGTGGATCGACCGCTGCGCGCGCGGCGAGCTCGAGCACGTGACGCGGCTGCGTCAGCAGGTCCCAGCTGTTGAGGCGCACGAACCGGCCGGCGTAGACGCCGACGCCGCACAGCGCCAGGACTGCGAGCGCGAAGGCCCACCCGGCGACGACGCCCGCGAGGCGCGCCACGACGGCATGCACCAGGCAGAGCGAGCCGAGCCCCAGCGCGAGGCCGGCGAACGCGAACGCCGCGATCAGCGCCCCGTCGAACCAGAGCGGCGCAGCGTCGGTGCCGCCCAGATGCACGAAGTCCGTGAGGAGATAGGGCGCGTTGGGCAGGAAGAGCAGCCAGAGCGCGCCGAGCCCGACGACGAGCCCCGTCGAACGCCCGCGACGGTACGCGTCGTAGAGCACGAGCGCGAGCACGAACGGCACCCACGCGAGGAGCAGGTTCCACGCCAGTCCGTCGTAGAACCGGTCGCCCGTGTGCAGGTCGCGCAGCGCGAGCATCCCCAGGCACAGCCCGGAGACGAGCACGAGTGCGAACAGCGTGACGACGCGGCGATCGCTCGAGCGGCTCATCCCACCATGGTAGGGCTCGGGCGCGGTACACGGCGGGCGGCACCGGTCGAGCCCGGCGCTCCCTGGAACGGTGGGCGCCGCAGGCTCCAGCCCGCGGCTCTATCGTGGCCCTCTCCATGGCTCCAGACTCACTCCGAACGCTGGCCCTCAACGCCTCGCTCTACGCTCGGAGCGCCGCTCGCGTGCTGCCGCGTGGGCGGAGGACGGCGATCGAGGAGCGGCTCGTCTTCGTGGTCGGTTCTCCCCGCTCCGGCACGACCTTCGTCGGCGACTCGCTCGGCTCCCAACCGGGATTCGTCGACCTGGACGAGGTCAACCCGCTCAAGGCCGCGATCCCCGAGCTCGTCTCGCTCCCCCGCGACGAGGCCGCGGCCCGGTTGCGCGCAATCGTCGAGCGGGTGCGGCGGCTAGCACTCGTCCGGCGCCTGCGCGGCGTGGAGCAGACACCCGAGACGAGCTACGTCCTCGCTGCGGCGCTGCAGGCCTACCCCCGCGGGCATGCGGTTCACGTCGTCCGGGACGGGCGCGACGTGGTCTGCTCACTGCTCGAGCGCGGCTGGCTCGCCACCGACCGCGCGGGCCACGACGACGCCGGGCTCGCCTACGGCGCACACGCCCGCTTCTGGGTCGAGCCCGAGCGCGCGGAGGAGTTCGCCCAGGCGAGCGAGGCGACGCGTGCCGCCTGGGCGTGGCGCCGCTACGCGAGTGCGGCGCGCGCCGTCCCCGAGCGGACGCACGAGCTCCGCTATGAGGATTTGGTCGCGGACCCGGCCGCGGCCGCGGCGCTCGCGGCGGCCTTCCTCGGTTCCGACCCCGCGCCGCTCGCAGAGGCGTTTGGCCGCGTCCACGACCGGTCGAGCGGACGGTGGCAACGCGATCTCACCCCGGAGCAGCTCGCAGACGTCGAGCGCGAGGCGGGCCCGCTCCTGCTCGAGCTGGGCTATCTCGCCCGCTGAACGGGCATCGGCACGACGCCGATCCGCTCCAGCTCCGAGACGACGAGGCGCAGGCAGTCCTCCGGCGACTGGCGCTCCGTGCACAGATGCACCTCGGCGTACTCGGGCGTCTCGTACGGGTCGCTGACCCCGGTGAAGTGGTCGATCTCGCCCGCGAACGCCTTCGCGTACAGACCTTTCGGGTCCCGGCGCGCGCACTCCTCGACGGAGGCGTCGATCCAGACCTCGACGAACGGGCCGAACTCCTCCACGCGACGCCTCGCCGACCGTCGCGCCTCCCGGTACGGCGAGATGGCGGCGACGACGACCGCGGCGCCATGGCGGGTCAGGCGCGACGCGACCCACCCGATGCGCTCGATGTTCGTGTCGCGGTCCTCGCGCGTGTAGCCGAGCCCCCGCGACAGGTGGGTGCGCACGACATCTCCGTCGAGGTACTCGACGACGATCCCGCGCGCCTCGAGCTCGTCGAGCAGGAGGCCGGCCACCGTGCTCTTGCCCGCACCGGACAGCCCGGTCAGCCAGACCGTGAACCCCGTACCGCTCCGCACGTCGTCGCTCATGCGCCGCGCATTGAAGCAGCAGCGGGCGCGGCGGCCGCGGAGGGAGGTGGCTGCGTCAGCGCTGCTCCCGCGAGCGCGAACAGGACGTAGGCGAGCCAGTGAACGCCGATCACGTCCGTCTGCAGGCCGAGTGCGGCGATGGTGGCCACGGCGGCCGTGAGCCAGGCCGAGCGTCGCCACAAGGCCGCGAGCAGGGCGATTAGCCAGGCGGCGAACGCGGCGGCTCCGAGGACCCCCGCGTCGACACCGAGCTCGGTGTACGTCGACTCGCCTGCCTTGGCTTCGACACCCGTCCGCGCCGCGCTCACGCCGGCATTGCCGAGGCCGCGACCCTGAGGGTGCTCGAGGACGGTCCGTACGCCGTCGCGCAGGTTGCGCCAGTGGCTCGCGAGCGAGCTCTCGCCCGGGCTCAACGGGTCGGTCTCCTCGCCGGGGTTCTGGGCGGCGTGCTCCTCGAGGTACTCGAGCTCCGCACGCGTGTAGCTCGTCTCGGGGCCGATGTGGGGGAAGGCCTTCACGAAGCCGACCGAGACCACGAGAGACGCGATCGCGAGCACGACGGGAAGCCAGCGGCGCTGCACCAGGGCCAGCACGACCAGTCCGCCGGCGAATGCGAGGAAAGCCGCGCGCGTGTGCGTCCAGAGGAGACCGGCATACGCCGCGGCGGCCGCCGCGAGCCACCAGCCGCGCGGCCGCCGCGCGACGAGGTAGAGGAGCGAGACGACGAGCACGTACGACGTCGCGAGCGGGCTGAGGAAGGTGGAGACGAGCCGGCGGAGCGGGCTCTCCCCCGCGCCCTGGTTCAGCACCCAGTTCTCGGGCAGCCCGGAGAGGCCCTTGTACGTCGAGCCCGAGCTGGTCCCGGAACCAGTCCGGCACGCCCGAGTCCCGCCACCACTGCAGGGCGACGAGGTAGACGTCGGCGAGCCCCCACGCCGCGACGCCGACGGCGGTGGCGGTGATCGCGAGACCGGCGAGGCGCCACTCCCGTGGCGACAGCGCCAGCAGGCGGCCGAGGAAGTAGGCGAGGACGGGGAGCAGGTGGTGCCGAAGCGCGAAGAGCTCGCCGCGCGCCGTCGCCTCTCCGCCGAGCCAGCTCTGGGGGAGCAGCCAGTACAGGACGACGAGAGCGGTGTAGACGAGTGCCAGCCGGTCGGCCCAGAGCGTCACGGGCAGCGTGCGCGCCGCCCACAGCCCAACGGCGAGCGCGACGAGGAGCAGCGCGTCCTTCCACGCCGAGACGACGTCGAGCGTGCCGCCTGTCACGCCCCACTCCGTGAGAAACGACATCGCAAGGTTGTGCAGCGCCAGACCGACGACGAACGCGACGAGCGCGAGTCTCGGCAGCCGCTCGGCGAGCCCGCCGCTCACGCGATCGCGACGAGCGTGAGGCCGAGGTTGACGATCCGCACGGGCCCCGGGAAGAGCTCACGCAAGCCCGCCGGGCCGAGCAGGTGGTTCTCCTTCGCCCAGCCCTTTCCCGCGAGGTCGTAGGCCTTGTGCGCCGCGCTCTCCGGCAGCCAGTGCACGAGGGGGAGCTTCGTGTGCGCCTCGATCGGGCACCAGCGGTTCGGCGTCGTCACGAAGACGCGGCGCCCGACACGCAGTGCCTCCGCGACGAACCGGCGCTGGCGCTCGGACGGCCCGACGTGCTCGATCACGGCGTTCGAGTAGACGACATCGAAAGCGCCGTCGGCGAAGGGCAGCGCGCACGCGTCCCCCTGCACGTACCCGACTGCCGGATAGCGCGCCCGGAAGCTGGCTCCCGTCGTGCAGCCCGAGCGCCGTGATCCGCTGCGGCCACGGGTAGTGCTCCTCGAAGAAGTTGTGCGTGCCGCAGCCGAGCTCGCCGCCCTCGTCGCCGAAACCGATCTCGTCGACGCCGACGTCGAGCACCGTGGTGTCCGGTCCGGGCCGTAGCTCCTCGAGGAAGAGCCGGAGCTTGCGCCGCCGAGAGCGCAGCGAGACAGCATCGGCGAGGGTCATTGACGCGCGACGGTACCGGCCCCGTCGGCCCGCTGCCTCGACGTTTAGGGTGGGGCCGGAGTGGTCGAGGACGTCGTTACGCCACGCGGGCCCTACCGCCTGCACCTGATCAGCCGCCGACGTGCCTGGAACGCGCCGCTCGTGCGGGGCGCCGCCTCCGCCTGGCAGCGGGCGGACGGGCGCGTCGTGGTGCGCGCGCCGGACGAGGACGGGCTGGACCGCGCCCGCTTCATGCTGGCGCTCGACGACGACACGTCGGAGTTTCACGCGCGCTTCGGCCGCGATCCGCTGCTCGGGGCAGCGGCGCGGGCGCTCGTCGGCTACCGGCCCCTGCGGGTGGCTACGGTGGCGCATGCGACGCTGCGCGCTTTCTGCGGCCAGCTGATCGAGTCCCACCGTGCGCGGGCTCTGGAGCATCGCATCGCGCGCGCCGCGGACGCCGCGCCCGTCGCCACGCAGGCGGGACTCGCCCGGCTGACCCCCGCCGATCTCCGGAGCCACGGCCTCGCTCAGCACCGGGCGACCGGGCTCGCACGCCTCGTGCAGGGCCTTCGACCTCGAGCGCCTGCGCGCGCACCCGACCGAGGTCGTCCTCGCTCGGCTCGAGCGGGAGCGAGCGGTCGGCCCGTGGTCCGTCGGCGTGATCGCGACGGAAGGGCTCGGCCGCTACGACCGTGGCCTGATCGGCGACCTCGGCCTCGTCAAGCTCGCCACGGCGCTGTGGCGGCGGCCGGTCGAGGGGTGGGAGACCGCCGAGTTGCTCGCGCCGTACGGCGAGTGGCAGGGTCTGGCCGGAGACGTGCTCATGCTCGGCTGGGCGAAAGGATTGCTGCCCGGCGCCGATCCGGACGCGGCACGCCAGATCCGGATCCGGGCGCGTCGCGCGGCGTAGACTCCCCGCGTGCCGATCGACGAGCGCCGCATCGCCGTCCTGGGAGCCGGAAAGATCGGGGAGGCGCTGATTTCCGGCCTGCTCTCCTCCGGCTGGCGTGAGCCGGCGGAGATCGTCGCCACGGCGCGACGCCCTGACAGGCTCGACGAGCTGCGCGAGCGCTACCGCGTTCGCACCACCCTCGCCAACGCGGAGGCTGCCGCAGGCGCCGCGCTCGTGGTGATCGCGGTCAAGCCCCAGGACATCGAGATGCTGCTCGGCGACATCGGGCCGGTCCTGTCCGAGCAGCAGACCGTGCTCTCGATCGCGGCGGCGATCCCGACCGCCCTGATCGAGCGGCACCTCGCACCGGGCGTCCCCGTCTGCCGCGCGATGCCGAACACGCCGTCGACGGTGCACGAGGGTATGGCCGGCCTCTGCGCCGGGGCCCACGCCAGCGACGCGCACGTGACACTCGCCGAGGAGGCGCTCGCGCATCTCGGCGCCGTGGTGCGGGTTCCAGAGCGCTCGATGGACGCGGTCACCGCGCTCTCGGGCTCGGGGCCCGCGTACTTCGCGCTGCTGGCCGAGGCGATGATCGAGGCGGGCATCCTGCTCGGCCTGTCGCGGGAGATCTCGACGCAGCTCGTCGTGCAGACCATGTTCGGGACGGCCAAGCAGCTGCGCGACGAGAAGATGCACCCGGTCGAGCTGCGCGAGATGGTGACGTCCCCGGGCGGCACGACGATCGCGGCGATCCGCGAGCTGGAGACCGGGGGCGTCCGCGCCGCGTTCCTGAACGCCATCCAGGCCGCCATGAACCGCTCGCGCGAGCTGGCGGCCGGCGACCAGTAGACGACGCCTTTACCGAATCCTCACACCCGCCTCACGCCGGTCTGAGATTCGCGGTAGAGCATTGGTGAAGAGGAGCCCTCCCCTTTCCACTCCTCGTCCGAGCCGTCGGAGGCCGGCGCCGCCCGCCGGCCTCCGCCGGCCATCATCTCTCGTTCGGGGCACGATCGGCTTCCGCGCCGCGAGCGGGCAGCAGGATCGAACGCAGCGGCGACGCGGCGATCCCGTGCGCCCCTGCGAGTGCGTCGAGCACGAGCACGGTGTCGGCGACCGGCACGTCCTCGAGGAACGCCTCGCGCTCCTCGAAGGACCGGAGCACCCCTGCCGCAGCCGGGGCGTAGGCCGCAGAGTCGCGGCGAGCGATCGCCGCGAGGGCGTCCGCCACCGCCGCCGGTGAGAAGTCCTCGCGACGGCGAAGCTCCTCGGCGGCAGGCGCGGCCTCGGCGTCCTGCTCGAGCGCGAGCAGCGCGAGCGCCGCGCAGTACCTCGCGATCGGGCCCTCGGCCTCGGCGGCACCGGCCGCGAGGGCCCGCTCGGCCACAGAGCGTGCATCGGCACCGGCGAGCAGCAGGCAGCGCAGCGCCGCAATCGGGCGCCCCCAGCTCCCGGGAGGCGACGCCTCCCAGCTGACGACGTACTCCGCGGCGGCGCGCCGCAGCAGCGCCTGCGCATCGTCGACACGACCGAGCATGAGGGCGGACAGGCCCGCCGCCCACGACGCCCCGGCGATTGCGGCGAGCCGGAAGTCCTCGCGCTCGCCCTCGGCCGCAGACCGTTCGAGACGGACCCCGTGCTCCGCCTCGGCCCACGCGAGCTTCGCCTGCCAGTCCACGTGACGAGTATGCGCGGTCGTCGTTGATCGACTAGTCAATCAACGACTATGCTGGCCGGCGATGGCGCGCACGCTCCGCGAGGTGATGTTCGTCGACGGTGTGCGCACCGCCTTCGGCAAGGCCGGTCCAGGCGGCTGGTTCTGGCGTACCCGGGGGGACGACATGGCGGTCAAGGCCGTCCGCGAGCTCTTGCGTCGCAACCCCGCCGTGCCGCCCGAGCGGATCGGTGACGTTGCCCTGGCCGCGACCGCGCAGGTCGGTGACCAGGGGCTGACGCTCGGTCGCGACGTCGCGCTTCTCGCGGGCCTGCCGCACACGGTGCCCGGCTTCGCGGTCGACCGTATGTGCGCCGGGGCACTCACCGCCACGACGGCCGCGGCCGGCGAGATCGCGCTGGGCGCCGCCGACGTCGTGATCGCGGGCGGCGTCGAGCACATGGGCCACCACCCGATGGGCGAGGAGGTCGACTTCAACCCGCGCTTCGTGGCCGAGCGGCTGATCGACGAGAGCGCAGCCGTGATGGGTCAGACCGCCGAGAACCTGCACGACGCGTATCCGGAGCTGACGAAGGAGGACGCGGATCGCTTCGCCGTCACCTCGCAGGCGAGGGCCGCGGCGGCGTGGGCGGATCCGGATGGCGTCTTCGCGCAGACGGTCGTGCCGATGAGCGTGTTCACGGACGAGGGCTGGTCGGTGGCGGACACCGATCAGTTCCTGCGCCCGGATACGACGCTCGACGGACTTGCCGAGCTGCGTACGCCCTTCCGCGCCGGTGGCCGGGTGACGGCGGGCAACTCCGCCGGCCTCACCGACGGCGCCACCGCGTGCCTCCTCGCCGCCGAGGAGACGGCGGCCGAGCTCGGGCTCGAGCCCGCCATGCGACTCGTGGCGTTCGCGTACACCGGCGTCGAGCCGGAGCTGATGGGCATCGGGCCCGTTTCAGCGACCGAGCGCGTGCTCGCGCAGGCCGGAGTCGGGATCGACGACGTCGGCCTGTTCGAGCTCAACGAGCCGTTCGCGGTGCAGGTGCTCACCTGGTGCCGCGGTGTGGGCGTCGACCCTGACGACCCGCGCCTCAACCCGAACGGCGGCGCGATCGCCTGCGGGCACCCGCTCGCCGCCACCGGCGTGCGCCTGACGAGCCAGCTCGCCTTCGAGCTCCGTTGCCGTGCCGACGTCCGTTACGGGCTGACCGCGCTCTGCATCGGCATGGGCATGGGCGCGGCCGTGCTGTGGGAGAACGTGGCCACGTGACTAGTGGACGCGGCCACGAGTACGGTTGTGTGCCGGGTGGGCTGCAAACGCTTCGCACCCCGTCGTCCTCAGTCGACCCCATACCTGTCGGTATGGAGCCTCCCTGCGTCCTAGGGCCGCTCGGTTTGCAGCCCACCTGACACGAACGAACTCATGGCCGCGTCCACTAGCCCCGTCACCGAGTTCAAGCTGCAGGAGTTGCGCACGCGCGTCGGCCCGGTGGCGCTCGTGACGATGGACAACGGCGAGGACTGGACGAAGCCGAACGTGTTCGGCCGCGGCGCCCTCGCCTCGCTCGAGGGTGTGCTCGACCGGCTCGAGCAGATCGACTGGCGCGGGCTCCTGCTCACCGGGAAGCCGTTCGTCTTCGCCGCGGGCGCAGACCTGGAGGAGTTCCCGCTCGTCACCAGCCGCGAGCTAGCGCTCGCGGCTGGTCGGGCAGGGCACGACGCGTTCGGCCGCCTTCGCGCGCTTCCCTTCCCGACGCTCGCCGCGGTCAACGGCGCCGCTCTCGGCGGCGGCGTGGAGATCGCGCTCCACTGCGACTACCGCACGATCGCCTCGTCGGTGCGCCACTTCGCCTTCCCGGAGGTGGCGCTCGGGATCATCCCGGGCTGGGGCGGCACCCAGCTCGCGCCGCGCCTCGTCGGCGTGCAGCGCGCGATCGAGGTGATCGTGGCGAACCCCCTGCGCCAGAACCGCATGCTCACCGGCCCGCAGGCGTTCGAGGCCGGCTTCGCCGACGTGCTGCTCGAGACCGTCGAGTTCCTCGACGAGTCGCTCGCGTTCCTTTTGGCGCGGATCGAGGAAGGCGGGAACCCCGAGCGCGCGGCCGACCTCGGCGATGCCTCCGAGCTGTGCCGCCGCGCCCGCACACAGGTCGACGACCAGGTGCACGGGGCCGCACCCGCCCCCTATCGCGCGCTCGACCTGATCGAGCTCGCTGCGACCGCGTCCCTGGAGGACGGCCTGCGTGCCGAGGAGGAGGCGCTCGCCGATCTGCTGCTCAGCGAGCAGGCGCAAGCGTCGCTCTACGCCTTCGACCTGATCGAGCGCCGCGTGAAACGTGGCGTCGGGATCCCCGAGGCGAAGCCGCGTGCGATCCGACGGATGGGGGTCGTCGGCGCGGGCCTGATGGCGACGCAGCTGGCGACCCTCTTCCTGCGCCGACTCGAGGTGCCGGTCGCGATCACCGACGTCGACCCCGCTCGGGTGGAGCAGGCGCAGGCCTCGATCCACGGCGAGCTCGAGCAGCTCGTCTCCCGCGGACGGCTCGGGGAGGGCAAGGCGCGTTTTCTCTCCTCGCTCGTCAGCGGCGGCAGCGGCCTGGAGGCTTACGCGGGCTGCGACCTGGTACTCGAGGCGGTGTTCGAGGAGCTGGCGGTCAAGCGAGAGGTCTTCGAGGCGCTGGAAGACGTCGTCTCCGATGAGTGCCTCCTCGTGACGAACACGTCGTCGCTCTCGCTGGCGGAGATGGCGGCGGGCCTCCGCCACCCGGAGCGTCTGGTCGGCATGCACTTCTTCAACCCCGTCGCGGTGCTCCCGCTCGTCGAGCTGATCCGCGCACCGGCGACCGACGACACCACGATCGCCACCGCCTGGGACGTGATCCGGAAGCTCGGCAAGCGGGGCGTCGTCGTGCACGATGCGCCCGGGTTCGTCGTCAACCGGCTGCTCACCCGTCAGTCCAGCGTGCTGATGCAGGCGCTCGAGCACGGCAACACGCTCGAGGAGACGGACGAGGCCGCGCTCCAGCTCGGCCTGCCGATGCCGCCCTCCGCACTCCTCGCCATGGTCGGCCCGCGCGTCGCAAACCACGTCCTGCACACGCTCCACGAGGCGTATCCCGATCGCTTCCCGCTCTCGCCGACCCTGCAGGCGTTCGCCGACGGGGAGATGGAGATCGTGCATACCGCAGACGACCCGAGGACGGTGGACGAGATCCATCGGACGATCCTCGAGGCGCTCGCCGATGAGACCGGCCATCTGCTGGAGGACGGCGTCGTGGCCTCGGCCCAGGACGTCGACACCTGTCTGATCCTCGGCGCCGGCTTCCCGCTCTTCCGCGGCGGTGTCACGCGCTACCTCGACGACTCCGGCGTCTCGGAGCGCGTCGTGGGCCGGCGGCTCGCCGAGATCGACGCCGGCGCTCGCGTCTGAGGCGCGAATGCTCCCCGCGTTTCAGGGGGCGTTGTCCGACGAGTTGCGCTAGTCTCTGGGTGCAGCGCCGCTCGTCGGCTCGTACGAGAAGCGAGAGCGCGCTGCCACACCTCACGGAGGCAGCCCCGCAACGGGCGCTGCATCGATGCAGGAAACGACACTCAACCCGACACTCACGTCGGAGCCGGCAGAGGGCCTGGAGGCCGCGTCGCTCCGAGCGCAGGCCTGGTGCGGCGAGCCGTTCGTGCACCCGGGCGAGGACGCGGCGGTCGCGCTCGCACCCGGCACCGGGCGTCGGTTCGCGCTCGACGACGCACTGGCGGAGATCGAGGCGGGCCGCGACAAGCCGTCCGAGCGCTGGAAGGTGCGGTATGGGCTGATGCTCGGGCTCGAGCGCGTGCTGGCCCAGGAGCCGGCCACCACCGCCGCTGGCACGGAGCTCAGGCGCCACCAGGTCGACGCGCTCGCCGGGATGCTTACGGAGCTGATCGCGGCCAACCAGCGCGACGCGGACGAGAACGGCAACGGGCACGGCAACGGCGCCGTGGCCGAGCTCGACGGAGAGGTCGACCTGGAGGACGAGGACGACGAGGACGCCGGTGTCGTCGACGACGACGCAGAGGACGAGCAGCCCGTCCACGCCGCGCCGGACCCAGGCGCGAAGCGCCGCTACCGGTTCCGTCACCCGACCGCCTCGGGCAAGACGATCGCTGCCGCGGGCTTCGTGGAGGCCGCACGACATCTCGGCGTCCTGATCCTCACCCACCGCCGCCTGCTCGTCGACCAGTTCCGGCGCGACCTCACGACCGAGGGCTACGGCGACCGCCTGGTGCCGGAGATCGAGCGCGGTCGCCCCGCGCCGCGCAACAACCCGATCACGATCCAGACGTACGCCTGGTTCGCGCGCCACGCCGGAGAGCTCTCCCGCAGTGCGTACCAGCTCGTGATCTGCGACGAGGCGCACACCGCACTCGGCGAGAAGACGAGCGCCGCGATCCGCGGGTTCCACGAGCCGCTCTACATCGGCATGACCGCGACCGAGCAGCTGATCGCGAAGCAGGTCTCCGACGTGTTCCCCGCCTCGGTCGACGACCTGCCGTTGCAGGACGCCGCGCGACGCGGCCTGATCGCGCCGCTCCGCTGCCTCCGCGTGCCCCCCGCGGCGGCGATCAACTCCGTGCCGATCGTCGGCGGCGACTTCGACGAGGGGGCCCTGGCGGCGGCGCTCGACCACGTCGCGCTCAACCAGGCGGCGGCGAGCCTCTACCGCGACCGCTTCGGCGCGACGCCCGGCATCGTCTATGCCGCCGGCGTCCAGCACGCCTACAACCTCGCCCAGGAGCTCCGGGCCACCGGTCTCAAGGCGGAGGCGGTGTCGGGCAAGACGCCGCCGCGACAGCTGGCCGAGACGCTCGCGGCGTACGAGCGCGGCGAGATCAACGTGCTCGTCAACGCGCAACTGCTCGCCGAGGGCTGGAACTCGCCGCGCGCGACGGTCTGCATGCACCTCGCCCCGACGGCCTCGCGCCGTGTCTACCAGCAGCGCATCGGGAGGATCATGCGCGTGCACCCTCGCAAGGAGGCCGGCGTCGTCGTCGACTTCGTGCCCAAGTCGGCCACGAGCTCCGAGCGGGTCGTCTCGCTGCACTCGCTGCTCGACGCGGACTTCTACCGCGAGGGAGCCCGCGTCACCCCGGCTCCGCGCCGGCGCAGCCAGCGGCGTGCACGCCGCCGCCTGTCCCCTGCCCCGTGGCTCGTGCCGGTGACGCCCGACGTCAGACGCCGGCTCGGGGTGATCCAGCGCGAGTGGCAGCGCGTCGACCCGAAGTTTCTGGACGACGACGAGCAGAGGTTCTGGGCCACGATCGCGGGCCGCAACATCCGTTTCGACCAGCGCGCCGAGTTCGCCCGCAAGTTCGCGGAGGGGCGCGCGAACAAGGGGGCGCTCGAGACGTTCCTCGCCACCTGCGCCGCCGAGAACCCGAACCGGCGCCTGCGCATGACGGCGCTCGCCGACCGCGTGGGCGCCACCGTCGAGCGCGCTGACTTCGACGACCTCGTGACCCTCGTGACGCAGGCGCCTCCGTGGGAGAAGGACCGTGCTGCCGGCGTCCGCATCCTGCTCCGTGCGATCGGCGAGGGGAAGGCGGCGGCGCCCGATCAGATCCTCGCCCGCTGGACGTGGCGTCTCGCCCGAGCGGTGCGCAAGACGCTCGACCGCAAAGCGAGCCAGGACTTCCCGGAGGCGAAGCGCCTCCTCGGCGCGGTCGCCAACTCACGCGGCCACCGCCACGAGGAGAACGTCGGCCAGCTCGTGCGCATCGCCAAGGCGCTCCCGCTGCAGTCCGGTGCGGCGCTCCTCGCTTCCGCCGAGGGCTACACGCCGCGGGCGAACGGCCTGCTCGACCAGGCGCGCGAGGAGCTGGGCACGATCACCGACCTCGCCAACGCGCTCGCCGACAGCCTCCCCGCCCCGAAGGCCCCGACACGCAAGTCACGCCGGCGGCGGCGGCGCAAGAAGAGCCCGAGCGAAGGCGGCGCAGCCGCCGCTCCGGCGGGCCAGGTCGTGGAGATCCCGGTCGAGGCGCCCGCATCGCCCCCGGCCGAGGACGCCGCCTAGCCCTTCGGCTCCTCGTCGGCCTCGCCGGGCGGCGTCTCGCGCTCGCGGTCGCGGTCGCGCAGGAACTTCGTCAGCTCGGCCGCGAGCGCGTCCCCGCTCGGCAGCTCGTCTCCTTCCGTGAACAGCTCGAGCGAGTCCGTGCGCCGTTCGAGCTCGTCGACGTACGCCTGCGTGTCCTCGTCGGAGGCGACTGCCTCGCTCACCTGCGCGGAGTACGACTCCTCCGCCTCGGCCAGCTCGTGCACGTCGATCGACACGCCGAGCAGCTCGCCGAGCCGCACGCACAGCGCTTTCGCCGCCTTCGGGCTCGGTGCCAGCGAGACGTAGTGCGGCACTGCCGACCACAGGCTGACGGACGGCAGGCCGGCCCGGCGGCAGGCGTCGTGGAGGACGCCGACGATCCCGGTCGGCCCCTCGTAGCGGGAGTGCTGCAGGCCGAGCTGCTCCACGAGCGCCGGATCGCTCGCGGCGCCCGTGACCGGCGCCGCCCTCGTGTGCGGGACGTCGGCGAGCAGGGCGCCGAGCGTGACCACCAGCTCCACCTCGAGTTCGCGGGCGAAGCCGACGACGACCTCGGTGAACGTGCGCCAGCGGTAGTTGGGCTCGACGCCGAGCAGGATCACCGCGTCGCGCTCGAGCCCTGGTACCTGCGCCCAGTAGAAGACGTTCTCGGGCCAGTCGATGCGACGGGTCAGGCCCTCGTCGAGCGAGACCGTCGGACGTGTGGCCTGGAAGTCGACGAAGAGCTCGGGATCGATATCCGCGAAGCGCACGGCGCGCCACTCGCGCGCGAGGTACCCGCAGGCCAGGGTCGCACCCTGGCCGCCGTCGTTCCAGCCGCGGAAACCGGCGATCAGCACCGGCTCGCGCAGCGCCGGACGATGGGCAATCCGCAGCTCGGAGGACTCCTCCACCCTCTGAGCCTACCCGCGGGCGGCGGAAACGGAGTCCCGCCTGCTCGTCGCGCGCACCTCCTGAGTGGGCGCCGCGAGCAGCGGCAACGGTGGCCGCCAGAGCGCATATGCGATGCCGACGGTCAAGGTCCAGATCGCGGCAGCCAGGCACACGTGTACGAGCACCAGCCCCCACGGCAGCGCGTTCCGGTACTGGACCTCGCCCACCACCATTTGCACGAGGAGGACGCCGAGCAGGATCAAGCCGAGGCGGACGACACCGGGTGCCGCTCGACGCTGACGCAGGACGAACCACCCGACGACGAGCAGACCCAGCCCGTACGCGGCGCCCGCGCGCACGTGG
Organism: uncultured Actinomycetes bacterium; assembly: GCA_963708005.1. Classification (GTDB taxonomy): domain Bacteria; phylum Actinomycetota; class Thermoleophilia; order Gaiellales; family Gaiellaceae; genus Gaiella. The sequence goes on from CAVPRY010000007.1 coordinate 252,553, forward strand.
ATGTAGACCGCATCGGTGATCTCCAGACCGAGCCGCGGGACGTCGTCGCCGCCGGAGTGCGGGCCGGACGCCGTGACCACGGCGCCGGTCACCACCATCACGGCACACACCGGCACGCCGGCGCCGGCGGCGATCCGCAACCAGCCGGGGCCGACCGGCGAGCCGGCGCCGCGACTGTGGCCCCACGCCTCGAGCACGACGACCACGGCCACGGCGACGACCCCGAGCGCCAGCAGGAAGTGGGACATCACCGCGACCGGGTGTAGATCGAGCATGACGGTGACTCCGCCGAGCGGGATCTGCACGATCGCGCCGAGGAACGCGGCGAGGGCCAGCCAACGCACACGGCGAGGAAGTCCTTCGACGCGGCGCGAGGCGAGCCAGGTGACGAGCGTGAGCAGGATCCCCACCAGCGCCACCACGCGGTTCCCGAACTCGACGAACGCATGGAAGCCCTGCTCCGGGAACGGCTTGTCGCCGCAGCGCGGCCAGTCGTCGCAGCCGAGACCCGAAGCGGTCAACCGCACGAACGCGCCCGACGTGACGACGACGAAGAGCGCGCAGAGAGAAGCCGCCGACCACATCACGAACCGACCGGCCGACACGCGGCGCCCACGCAGCCCCGCCAGGACCCCAACCATCTCTCGAATGTAGCGCTCCTCAGGTGAGGCCTACACCGCTACCCGGCTGGACCCGGCCGATGCGCCAGAGCTCGAGACCGGCCGCCGCGAACGCTCCCTGCAACGTCACGGCGCGGGCGGCCGGCAGCGTGATCAGCAGGCCACCGGCTGTCTGAGGGTCGTAGGCCAGCGCCTCGAGTGCCTCGTCCACCGACGACTCGACGTGAGGCTGCGCGAACTCGCGGTTGCGCCGGTCGCCGCCCGTCCGGACGCCCGCCTGAGCCAGCTCGAGGGCCCCCGGCAGCACGGGGAGAGCGGCTGCCCTCGATCTCGATCCGCACGCCGCTCCGCTCCGCGGTCTCGTGCGCGTGCCCCGCGAGGCCGAAGCCGGTCACGTCGGTGACCGCCGACGGGCCGTACGGCCGCAACGTCTCGGCCGCCACGCGATTCAGCGTTCTCATCGCCGCGACCGCCGCCTCGAGCGCCCCCTCCGGTGCCCTCTGCTCACGCTGCGCCTGGAGCACGAGACCGGTACCGAGCGGCTTCGTCAGCAGGAGCGCGTCGCCGGCTTGAGCACCGCTCTTCACCCACACGCCGTCGGGGTGGACGATGCCGACGACGGCCAGCCCGTACTTCGGCTCCGCGTCGCGAATGGTGTGACCGCCGGCGAGGATCGCCCCCGCGGCGGCCGTCGCCTCCCCCGCTCCCGCGAGGATCCGGCCGAGCACCTCGGTCGGCAGCTCCTCTGGGAACGCGGTGACGGAGAGGGCGAGCAACGGCCGGCCGCCCATCGCGAACACGTCGTTGAGAGCGTTCGTGGCGGCGATCGCGCCGAAGTCGTACGGGTCGTCGACGACGGGCGGGAAGAAGTCGACGGTGAAGACGAGCGCCCGCTCGTCGTCGAGGCGGTAGACGGCCGCGTCGTCCGCCGGATCGAGGCCGACGAGGAGATCCTCCGATTCCGCCGGCACGAGCCCGGCGAGCAGCGTTTCCAGGCGCGCCGCCGAGTACTTGGCGGCACAGCCGCCCGCGTTCGCGAGTGATGTCAGGGCCGCGTGCGACATGCGGCGAGTGTACGTCCGAGGAGAAGGAGGAGGACGGACGCGGCCACCGAATCCCGAGCGCGGAGAGATCCCATCCCCCATCTCCTCTCTCCCAAGAGCGCGAAGGCCGCCACCCCCTCTCCCTCGGCGGCCTTCGTTGCGTTCTGAGACACTCGCCTTGTGCCATCGGCTCTCGTCACCGGCGGCTCATCCGGGATCGGGCTCGCCATCGCACGCACGCTGCGCGACGACGGCTACGCGCTCACCCTCGCCGCGCGCAAGCTGGAGCGTCTGGATGCCACCGCGGGCGAGCTCGGCGCACTGGCCGTGCAGACCGACGTGTCGAACGAGGACCAGTGCCGGGGCCTCGTCGCCGCCCACTACGAGCAGCACGGCGGGCTGGATGTCCTCGTCAACTCCGCGGGGATCGGGTTCGCGGGCCGGATCGGCGACGCGTTGACGAAGCACGTCGACCTCCAGCTCGACGTCAACCTGCGCGGCACGCTGCTCGTCACCCGCGAGGCTCTGCCGCTCCTGCGCGAGTCGAAGGGGTACGTCGTGAACCTCGCCTCGCTCGCAGGCACGGTGCCGGCTCCCGGCCTCGCCACGTACGGCGCCTCCAAGGCAGCGGTGATCGCGCTCACCCGCTCGCTGATCCGCGAGGAGAGCGACACCGGCGTGCGCGCGACGGCACTCTGCCCGGGATTCGTGGACACCCCGATGGCCGCCTGGACGGGCATCGCGGGCGAGGAGCTGATCCAGCCCGAGGACTGCGCGGAGCTCGTCCGCACGCTGCTCCGCTTGAGCCCGTCGGCCAGGGTGCCGGTCGTGGTGATCGAGCGCCCGGGCGACGGGATCTAGTCTCCTGGCTCGAGCAGCGCGGCGGTCCCCTCCGCCGGCGTCAACCCCAGGCGGCCGTAGAGCTCGAGCTTGGCCCGCGAGTCCTCGATGTCGAGCTCCCGCATCGTCGAGCTGCCCGATCCGGTCGAGGGGCCCGAACGCGCTGTCGACGTTCTCCATCGACAAGCGCTCCGGGTGGTACGTCGTCACGGGGCTCGTCGTGTCGAGGATGGTGACGTCGTCGCCCCGGCGGAGCTCGAGCGTCACCTCCCCGCTGATCGCCTGCCCAACCCAGCTCTGCAGGCTTTGCCGCAGCATCAGCGCCTGCGGATCGAACCAGCGACCTTCGTAGAGGAGCCGGCCGAGCCGGCGCCCCATCGTGCGGTAGTTGTCGATCGTGGCCTCGTTGTGGATGGCGTTGAGCAGGCGCTCGTAGGCGATGAACAGAAGAGCCATCCCGGGCGCCTCGTAGATCCCCCGGCTCTTCGCCTCGATGATGCGATTCTCGATCTGATCCGACATGCCGAGGCCGTGGCGGCCCCCGACCGCGTTCGCCTCCCGCACGAGCTCTACGGCGTCCGGGAGCTGGCGGCCGTTGAGGGCGACCGGCCAACCGTCCGAAAACGTCACGCTCACGACCTCGGGCTCGATCTGAACCGAGGCGTCCCAGTGGCGGACGCCCATGATCGGCTCCACGAGGTTCATCGACCGGTCGAGCCGTTCGAGCTCCTTGGCCTCGTGCGTGGCACCCCAGATGTTCGCGTCGGTGGAGTACGCCTTCTCGACGCTGTCCCGATACGGCAACGCCCGCGCGAGCAGCCACTCGCTCATCTCGGCCCGGCCGCCGAGCTCCTGGACGAAGACCGAGTCGAGCCATGGCTTGTAGATCCTGAGCCCCGGGTTCGTCAGCAGGCCGTAACGGAAGAACCGCTCGATGTCGTTGCCCTTGTACGTCGACCCGTCGCCCCAGACGTCGACTCCGTGCTCGCGCATCGCGCGGACGAGCATCGTGCCCGTCACCGCCCGGCCGAGCGGCGTCGTGTTGAAGTACGTCCGTCCGCCCGACGAGACGTGGAACGCTCCGCACTGGAGCGCGACCAGCCCTTCGCGTACGAGTTGCGGGCGACAGTCCACGACCGACGCGTGCTCGGCGCCGTAGCCGAGTGCCCGCTCGGGGATGGAGCCGACGTCCTGCTCGTCGTACTGACCGAGATCCGCCGTGTAGGCGTACGGGATCCCACCTTTCTCGCGGATCCACGCCACGGCCACCGACGTGTCTAGCCCACCCGAGAACGCGATCCCGACCTTCTCTCCGACGGGGAGCGTGGTGAGAACGCGCGCCATGGAAGAGGAGCCTAGAGGCTAGGAGCCGTAACCGTGCTCCGCCGGGATAGCCCTGTCCAGAACGGACATGGCCTTGTTGTCCATCTTGACGACGGGATGCGTCGCTCGTACCGTCGGAGAGCGATCGCGTACGTCCAACCGTCACCCACACGGAAGGAGGAACATCATGCAGAGCCGTAGCTCGCCTGCCTGGCGACTTGCCGGACTCATCCCGCTCGCCGTTGCACTCGCTCTGACGATCGTGCCCGCGTCCGCCGGTGGCAGCTTCGACGGGCAACCTGCAGACGCCTGGTTCCAGACGATCCGGTTCGCGGACGGTACGTCCGCACGACTCGCCGTCAGCACCCGGACGATCGAGCCCCGAAGCGGAGAGGGCGTCGACCTCGGCACCGTCTACGCGACGAGCCCGTCAGCCGCTCCGACCGTGCGGCTCGCGCCGGTCGACGCTGCTCTCGGCCCAGTGAGCCGACTCGGGACAAACGCCGCCGGAGCCAGCGGCGCGAGGACCGCCACCGGTTGGGTCACGTACTCGAACTACCTCGGCGTTCAACTCTTCAAGTGGATTCACCAGATCAGCTGGTCGTACGCCGGGTACAGGGTGACCAACGTCTACAACCAGTTCGCAGGCTCCGTGGGCAGTTGCTGCCTCTGGGAGTACCACGGCACGCTGTCGCAGAGTCACTCTCCCCCTGGCGGGCCGAACTTCACCGCCTTCGCGCAAGGCAAGTACAAGGCCTGCGTGACGTCCATCCTCTGCGACTCGCAAGCGCCCTGGGTCTGGTTGCAGGGCAACGGGAACGGGATTCTCACAGGCTTCAGCTGGGGAATTGGATAGTGACGACCGCTCGGCGAGTGGTCATCTGCATCTTGGGGGCGGTCGCGCTCGTGGCCCTCGTGCTGGTCCTCGCCTACGCGTTCTTCGTGGGCGGCGAAGGCTCGGGCGGCGTTCAGACGACCGAGATCACCACGACCGGTTGAAAGCGACGGCTCACGCCGCCTGTGCCTGACCTCACGCCCAGGCACAGGCGAAACCGCGATACCGCACACCATGTGCGCTCACTTCGGCTAGCGCTCGACCGCGGCGACGGCCGCGTCCAGCTCGGCGGCGCCGAACGCGCCCTCGAGCTTCGCGCGGATCACCCCGCGACGGTCGACGACGAACGTGAACGGCTCGGTCGGGAGCCGCCACTCGTCGACCCACCGATTGGTTCCCTTGGCCGGGTCGTTGTCCTCGTAGATCTCCACGTGGATGAAGCGAACGTCCGGATGGCGCTTGGCGACGGCCCCGACCACGTCGACAACGGGACCGCAGGTGCGCGATTGGCAGTACAGAGGTGTGGCGAAGCTGACCACGAACGGCTGCTTCGCGGCGAGAGCCTCGGCAACCGACGTGCGATAGAGCGCGCGGTCCGGTGTGCGGGACGTGGTCAGCCGTGCGAGGTTGCCATTCGTGCTGCGCAGCGTCGGCGTCTTCGACGCGAAGGCGCGGTCGCCGACGGCGGGCGCCTGCGGCCGCGCGCGCACGACGACGTTGCCGATCGCCTGGATCCTGCGCGTGCCTCCGATGGGCTCGGCGAGGATCCAGTACCTTCCCGGCTGCGGCGTCGCCACCCGCGCCACGTAGATCGAGCCGGCGTCGGCCGTTTCCCCGCCAGGCACGCCGATCGGCTCCGAGCGGGCCACCGTCTCGGCGAACGGCTCGAGCTTCAGCCCCCGGGCGATCCACACCTTCGCGGTCGGCCGTTCGACGAGCCGCGACTGCTTGTCCACGATCAGGAACGAGACGCGGTTGACGCCGAGCCCGTAGTCGGAGGTCCCGGACACGACGCCGACGTCCGCACCCGGGGCGTGCAACAACGCCTCGAGCGACCCGGCCGGAACGGCCTGGGACGTGGTCGTCGCCTGCGTCACCCCTGACGAGCCACCGGAACCGCCGCACCCGGCGAGGATCGCGCAGAAGAACGCGATGAGAACCGCAGCTGGGCGCATCGCTCGCCCGAGTGTAGCCGCGGCCCCGCAGACTCCCGCGCGCCCTCGCCGTTTACAAGGCGTCACGTCGGGCGGCGTGCCGCCCGACCTCGGTCAGATGTGTCCGTCAGACCAGCCGAACGACGAGTTCCGCAGGAAGGGCGTGGCGAAGGCGAACAGAAGCGCGGCGTTCGCCATCAGGAGCAACACGCGGATTCGCATCGTGTACCTCCTCTCTGATCAGAAGCGGATGTCCTTGAGCGCCTCAGCGGCGTTCCGGTACAGGCGCGCTGACTCGCGGTCGTCCCCCCGACGCGCCGCCAGGTCCCCCAGCGCGACCCACACCCCGGCCCTGTGCCCGATCGATGCCAACCGCTCGAAGGCGTCGTCCGCGGCCCGGAAGGACTCCTCCGCCTCGTCGAGGAGTCCCTGCTCCATGAGCGCCCGGCCCAGCGTGAGCTGAGACCCACCGATCTCGTCGAGGAAGTCGTCCCGGCCGTCGAGAAGATCGAGTGCACGCCGCGCGTGATCCGCAGCCTCCGCGTGGTCGCCGAGCTCGAAGTGGACGGTGGCGAGGCCTCCCAGAGCCTGCGCCGCGTCCGGCGGCGAGCCGGTCTCCACCGCGAGGGCAAATGATGCCCCCAGATACTCGATCGCCTCGTCGGGTTTCCCGAGGAGAAGCTGCAGACCGCCCAGGTTGAGCATCAAGCGGCCCACGTTGCGCTCGTCTTCCAGCTCCTGATAGATCACCCGCGCCTGCTGTGCGTAGGTCCGAGACAGGATCCAGTGACCCATCCGCTCGGCGACGAGCGACGCCTGGAAATAGGTGTGCGCGACCGTGCGACGGTCGCTCGCCGCCTGGGCGAGCTCGAGTGCCAGCTCGACGTCCTCGCGCGCGGCCTCGAAGTCCCGCTGGCGTCGCCTGCAACGCGACCTCCAGCCGAGGATCTCGGCCCGCAGCCGATCGCATGGCAGCCCCGAACGGCTCGCGAGCTCGAGCGCCTCGTCGAAGAGCGCCACCGCGGTCTGGATGCTCGAGAGCTTGTAGCGGCACGTCCCGAGCCGGAAGAGCACGTCAGCTCGCTCGGCATCCGAGAACTGCGGACCCTCGACGAGCTCCCGCGCCGCCTGCAACAGCTCGATCGCCTGCCGCACGTCACCGCGCAGCATGCGAGCCCGCGCCTCGCCCGACAGTGTGCGCGCCTCGAGCTCCGGCGAGCCCGTCGCTCCGACGACGCTGCGCACCTGTTCGAACTCGGCGACCGCATCCTCGTACTCGTGCGACTCCACGAGCGCCTCGGCGCGCTCGAGCGCCGCCTCGACCCGGCTCCGCCCGTCGCTCGAGACCCCTGTGGACAGGAAGGACGGATCGACACCGAGACGGGCGGCCAGCCACTCGACAGTCTCGCGCGTCGGGCGTGTCTTGCCGCGCTCGATCTGGCTCACGTACTCCTTCGAGACCCGCTCACCGGCGAGGTCCGTCTGCGTCAACCCGGCGGCCAGGCGAAGCGAGCGCAGGCGGTTGCCGAGACCGGGGGACGGCGCAGCGGGAGTTGACGTGGCGACGTCCGTCATCTGCTTCTCAGTCAAGCCCTCGTCGCTCCTTGCCGCACTCCCTCGGTAGAGGGAGCCGCTCGCTCGGTCGGGTGAACCAGGAGTGAACTAAAGGTAGCCGAAATCACTTGACCGAGCTACTTGACTTTTCGGGACATGGCTCCTACAGTCAGGTCACCACGCACGGAGCTGGACGCCAGGCGACGTGCGAGGGGCGCACCACCCGGAAACGGCGGCAGCGCGAGGAGGACGTGACTGGGCCGCAGAGCCACGACTCCCCGTCATTCGCCCCCGGCAGGGGTCGCCCTCATCGGAAACGCCCCCGGGAGCCGCAGCCGGGGGCGTTTCCTTTGGTGGGGGAACCCATGGTTCCCCCACCTTCCCCCTCCTTCTCGCCGCGGCATAGCCAAGCGCGGCCGGCCTCCCGCCGGGCCGAGCCCGGCTCCGGCCCCGCAGACGCAGCGCTTCGATCGACCCTCAGGTTCCGGCTTGGGCCTAGGATCGGAACGTGCGTGAGACTGGCGTGTCGGCGGCATTTCGGCGTGGATTTCGGGCGATGGTGCCGCTCTGGCTCGGCGTGGTGCCGTTCGGGCTGGCCTACGCCGTACTCGCCCGCGACGCAGGGCTGTCGCTGCTCGAGACCCAGTCCCTGTCGGTGTTCGTCTTCGCCGGCAGCGCACAGGTGAGCGCGGTCGGGTTGTTCGCCGCAGGCGCAGCGGGCATCACCGTGGTGCTGACGACGCTCCTCCTCAACGTGCGTCACGTGCTCTACGGGCTGACTCTCGGACGCTCCATGTCGCTGACGCCTCGACAGCGGCCCGTCGCCGCGTACTTCCTGACCGACGAGGCGTTCGGCGTCGTCGTGGCAGGGCGCGATCGTTCGTTCGCCTATCTGCTCGGCGCGGAGCTGAGCCTCTTCATCACCTGGAACCTGAGCACGCTCGCCGGCGCGCTCCTCGGCGGCGCCATTCCTGATCCGAAGCGGCTCGGCGTCGACCTCGTGTTCCCGCTCGCGTTCATCGCGCTGCTCGTGCCCCTCCTGCGGGGACGGCTGGAGCTCGTGGTGGCCGTGGTCTCGGGCGCGCTCGCGTTCGGCGCCTCGAAGATGCTGCCCGCCGGTCTGCCGATTCTCGCGACCGGGATCGCGGGCAGCCTGCTCGGCGCATGGCTCGCACACGACGAGGACATCGACTCCGAGCGCGACCTTCACGATCTGGCACGCGAGGTCGCATGAGCTTCGTTCTCGTCGTCGCCGGCATGCTCGCCGTCACCTTCGGCTCGCGCTTCGCCGGTCTCGCCTGGCGCGCATCTCTGCCGCCGTTCTGGGTCCGCTTCCTCCACTTCGTCCCTATCGCCGTGTTCGCCGCCCTGATCACGCCTGCGCTCGAGGGCGAACGGGGCGAGGGCGAGATCCGTCTCGCGGCAGCGGCGCTCGCCGCCTTCGCCGCGTGGCGGACGAAGCAGCTGTGGGTGGCGATCGCCGCCGGGATGGCGGCGTTCTGGCTGTTGCGGATGTTCGGCTAGAGCGATCCGGAGAGCCAGCGTCGCCGCTCGCGGCCGATCGCCTCGAGGTCGGCGTCGCTGAGCACGCCGCCGAGGCGGTCGGCGAACGAGCGCAGCAAGCCCCCCGCGACAAAGATCCAGGCTTCAGCGTTCGCGTCTCGCTCCGGGGGGACGCCGCCGTTCGCCTGCTGGGTGCGGATCAGCTCGGCCACGAAGTCGTGCACCTCGCGCATATGAGTGCGGACACGACGCCGGATCTCCGTGTCCTCGCCCGACTCGATCACTCCCTGGATCCACAGGTTGGACATCACCGCCTTCTTCCAGGGGGAGCGCAGCCGTGCTGCGTCCGGGGACGAGGCGAGCTGCTGGACGACCTGCTCGAGTGTGATGCGGGCGTCCTCCCACGCTGCGTCGAGGCACGCGAACCAGAGCTCCCGCTTGGAGGAGAAGTGGCGGTACAGGATCGGCTCGGAGATCCCCGCCTCGCGCGCGATCTCCGCCGTCGTCGCGCCGGCGTAGCTGCCGGACGAGAAAACCCTGAGCGCAGCCTCGACGATCGCCTGCCGACGCTCGGCGGCGGGAAGCCTGGAGACGGTGGTGTTCACGCGGGCCTGACGGCGGCAGGCGCCTGCTCGGGCTCAGTGGCCTGAACGTGCTCGGGCTCGGTAGCGGGGCGACGCACGGCGTGACTGCGAATGGTGACCGCGGCGATCACCGCACCGGCGAGCGCGATCGCCGCCGCGACGTAGAGCCCCAGGTGCAGGCCGTCGAGGAACGCGTCGATGCGGGTCGCGCCCGCCGCGGCGGAGGCCTCCGCCTCGTGCGCCACGATCGCCCCCATCACGGCGATGCCGAGGGCACCGCCGACTTGCCGGAACGTGTTCAGGATCCCCGATCCCACACCCGCCTTGTCGACGGGCACGGCGCTCATCGCCGCTGCGGTCATCGGCGTCATCGTCATCGCCATGCCGACGCCCCCGACCACCAGCGCGGGGACGAGCGACCAGAAGCCCTCGTCGGTTCCGAGTTGCGCCAGCAGCACGAGGTGGATCGTGACGAGCGTCATCCCGCCCGCCATGAGCCAGCGGGAGCCCAAGCGGTCGGAGAGGCGGCCGGCGAGCGGCGCGACGAGGATGATCAACACCGTCATGGGGAGGAAGGTCGCGCCCGCCTGGGTCGGCGAGTAGCCGAGCACGTTCTGCAGGTAGAGCGAGACGAAGAAGAAGACGCCGAACATCGCGAGCGACACGAGCAGGGCGACCGTGTTCGACCCCGCAAAGGTGGGATTGCGGAACAGGCGGAGGTCGATCATCGGCAGCCGCTGCCAGAGCTCCAGCAGCACGAACACCGCCAGCGCCGCGGCGGCGACGGCGAACAGCCCCAGGATCCTCGCCGACGTCCACCCGTACTGGTTCGCCTCGATGAGCGCGAAGGTGAGCGCGAAGAGGCCGACGCCGGAGGCGACGAGGCCGGGCAGGTCGAGTCGCTGCTCGTGAGAGGTGTCCCGCGACTCGGGGACGAGCAGCCAGGCGGCGACAAGACCGAGGATCCCGACGGGCACGTTGATGTAGAAGACCCAGTTCCAGCTCACGTTCTCGGTGATCAGGCCGCCGACGAGCGGGCCGATCGCGAGCGCCATCGCAGAGACGCCGGCCCAGATGCCGATGGCGGCGCCACGCTGCCGCGGTGGGAACGTCGCCGTCACGATCGAGAGCGTCGCCGGCATCATCAGGGCGGCACCGACTCCCTGCACGACGCGCGCCGCGATCAGCACGCCGGCTCCACCCGCCAGCCCGCACAGGAGCGAGGAGACTGTGAAGACGGCGAGGCCGACCATGAAGATGCGGCGCCGGCCGAGCATGTCCGCGAGCTTTCCCCCCGAGAGCAGGAAGACGGCGAAGCTGAGCGCGTACCCCGTCACGATCCACTCGAGCTCCGACTGGTCGATCCCGAGGTCGCGCTGGATCGACGGCAGCGCCACGTTCACGACGGTGTTGTCGAGCATGATCATGAACAGGGCGAAGGTGAGGGACGCCAGCGTCCACCACTTCCTGTTCTCCTCTGCGAAGATCCTGGCCTTCACGAGTCCTCCAACTCGACCCTAAGTTAGCAAGCACTAAGTTAGCAACTACTAACACCGCGTGGCAGAGTTCACCTGGACACCGAGCTCGGCGCAGCTGGCGCAGGCGAACGAGGCGCGGCTGGCACGGTCGCTCGGATGCGACAGGGATCACGCAGCGCTGCACCGGGTCTCGGTGGAGGAGCCCGACCGCTTCTGGCGAGCCGTGCGCGAGGATCTCGGCATCCCGTTCTTCACCGACTGGCACACGGTTCTCGACACGGAACGCGGGATCGAGTGGGCCAGGTGGTTCCTGGGCGCACGCGTCAACGTCGCGGAGGCGTGCTTGTACCGCTGGGAGCGCGAGCGACCCGACGACGAAGCGGCTGTGTGGCGGGCCGAGGACGGAGAGCGGGTCTCGTTGTCGTGGGCCGAGCTCGGCGCAGCGACGCGGCGGCTAGCCGAGGCGCTCGTCGCGCTCGGGGTCGAGCCGGGCGAGACCGTGGCCACCTACCTGCCGATGGCGCCGCAGGCACTGATCGCGGCGCACGCCTGCTCTCACATCGGTGCGATCCAGGTGCCGATCTTCTCCGGCTTCGCGGCGCCCGCGATCGCCGCCAGACTGGTGGACGCCGGAGCAAAGGTGGTTCTCTCGGCGGACGCCTCGCCGCGCCGCGGCCGGCTCCTGGAGATGAAGAAGGTGCTCGACGTGGCGCTCGAGACTGCGCCGCCAGTGGAGCACGTCGTCGTCTGGCGCCGCGCAGACGGAACCTGCCCGATGACGGACGGGCGCGACGTGTGGTGGGACGAGGCCGTCGCCGGCCACACGGGTGAGCTGGCGCCCTTCGAGCTCGACAGCGAGCACCCGTATCTCCTCGCCTACACGTCGGGCACGACCGGCGCGCCGAAGGGAGCGTTGCACACGCAGGCGAGCTTCCTCCTCTCGATCGCCCGTGAGACCGCCTACCAGTCGGACGTGCACCGCGGGGACCGGATCCTCTTCGCCACCGACATGGGCTGGATCATGGGTCCGTGGACCGTGGTCGGCGGAGGCGCCTGCGCGGCGTGCGTCGTCTTCATGGAAGGGGCGCCGGACTGGCCTGAGGATCGGCTCTGGCGTCTGGTCGAGGAGGAACGGGTGACGATGCTCGGAGTCTCCCCCACCCTCGTGCGCGCGCTGATCCCGAAAGGCGACCCGCACGCCGATCTCTCGTCGCTCCGAGCGGTGACGACGACCGGCGAGCCGTGGAACCGTGGCCCGTACGACTGGCTGGACGAGCACGTGTGCGGGAGCGGTCGGATCCCGATCGTGAACATCTCCGGCGGCACGGAGGTGGGCGCGTGCTTCCTCTCGTGCTCGTGGCTGGCGCCGACAAAGGCGACCTCGCTCGGGTTCCCGGCGCTCGGGCTCGACATGGACGTCGTGGACGACGACGGGCGGCCCCTGCGCGGCGCGGTCGGCGAGCTCGTTTGCCGGCGGCCCTGGCCCGGGATGACCCGCGGCGTGTGGGGCGACCCCGAGCGCTACCTGGATACCTACTGGCGACGCTTCCCCGGGATCTGGACGCACGGCGACTGGGCGTCGATCGACGAGGACGGCTACTGGTTCCTGCATGGGCGGTCCGACGACACTCTCAATGTCGCCGGCAAGCGCATCGGGCCAGCAGAGCTCGAGTCGGCGGCGCTCGGCTGCCCGGCCGTTGCGGAGGCGGCGGCGATCGGTGTGCCGCACGAGGTCAAGGGCGAGGTGCCCTGGTTGTTCGCCGTCCTTCGTCCCGGTGCCGAGGCAACCGCCGACGACGTCGTGCGAGCGGTCGGCGACGACCTCGGCAAGGCGTTCGCGCCGGCACGGGTCGTGTTCGTGCCCGCCTTACCCAAGACGCGCTCGCAGAAGATCGTCCGCCGGGCCGTGAAGGCAAGCGCGCTCGGCACCGATGCGGGGGACCTCTCCACGCTCGAGAACCCGGAGGCGCTCGACGCCATCCGGGTCGCGGTCGAGGGTTAACGTTCGCGCAACGGCGTCGCGCGTACGATCGCGCTCGATGCCGGTCTTCATCTGCCCGAACTGCAAGGAGCGCTCGGTGGACCTGGATGGCGTGGAGGGCTTCAGCGAGCAGGCGGTGCAATGCCGCAGTTGCGGCTTCGGCTTCCTCTTCCAGCTTCTCGAGGACTACTACCCCGCGCCCACGACCGGCTTCGTCGTCTGCGACCGCGACGCCCGCGTCCTGGCTACGGGCCGCGGGGTGTTCGAGCTCACCGGCTTTCGCGAGCGCGACGTGCTCGGACGGGATGTGATCGACGCACTCGGGCTCTCGGACGATTCCGCGATCGGGATCGTGCGAGAGTGGGGTGTGCGCAAGCTCGGCGAGAAGCTCGAGATCCGAACCCGCGTCGGCTCCACGAAGGCCGTGACCGCCGATTTCTTCCCGGCCTACGACGATGACGGGGGGCTCATGCTGGCCCTCACCCCGCGCACCGCGTAGCCGCCCGGCCGCGGCAGCGCGGGCGATCCGTACCGGATCCCGCGGGCAGGAGGGTAGAGTGACGTTTGCGACTCTTGGTCGAAAACATCGGGAGCCGCGACCGGGAGGATGCCCTCGTGAGGATCGCGCTTGCCCAGCTGAACACCGTCGTCGGCGACCTCGACGCGAACGCCGAGAGGATCTCCGCGCAGATCGCAGCGGCCGGCGGAGCTGACGTGGACCTCGTCGTCTTCCCCGAGCTCGCCGTCACCGGCTACCCGCCCGAGGATCTCCTACTTCGTCCCGGCTTCGTGAAGGCCACGCGCGAGTCGCTCGACGAGATCGCGGCGCGGTGCACGGGCATCACCGCGCTCATCGGCTGCCCGTTCTACGACACCGACCTCTTCAACGCCTGCGTGGTCTGCGCCGACGGTGCCGTGCAAGCCGTGTATCGGAAGCAGTTCCTCCCGAACTACGGCGTGTTCGACGAGCATCGCTACTTCGCCGCGGGTCGAGACCTCGTCCTGCTGCGGCTCGGCGAGGTCCTGGCCGGACCGACGATCTGCGAGGACGTCTGGCAGCCGGGTCCGCCGGCCACGGATCTCGCGCTCGCGGGCGCGACCCTGCTCGTCAACCTCTCGGCCTCGCCGTTCCACGTCGGCAAAGCGGAGGATCGCGAGGAGATGCTCGTCACGCGGGCGCGCGACAACTCCTGTTACGTCGCCTTCTGCAACCTCGTCGGGGGCCAGGACGAGCTCGTCTTCGACGGGCACTCCGTCGTGCTCGACGACGAAGGTGAGGTCCTCGCCCGGGCGCCGGGCTTCGAGGAGGCGCTGCTGGTCGTCGACCTCGATCCGACCGAGGCGATCGGACGCCGGTTGCGCGACGTGCGCCGCCGCGATCTGGAGCGGACACGCGAGGAGCGACCCGTTGTCGACGTTGTCGATCTCGCGCCACCGCGGGCGCCCACAGACGAGCGTCCGGCAGTGGTCGTGCCGTTCGCGCCGGAGCTCGACCAGCTTCGCCGCGGGCTCTGCCTCGGGCTGCGCGACTACGTGGAGAAGAACGGGTTCGGGGAGGTGGTGGTCGGGATCTCCGGTGGCATCGATTCCGCACTCACCGCCGCTCTCTGCGTCGAAGCCCTCAGCGCCGAGCGGGTCCACACGGTGTCGATGCCGTCACGTTTCTCATCCGCGGACACCCGCCACGACGCGCGCGAGGTGAGCGAGAACCTCGGCGTCGACTTCCGAGAGCTGCCGATCGAGCGCGTCGTGAGCGCGCTGCACGACGCCATCGGCGGCCTCGAGGGCTTGGCAGCGGAGAACCTGCAGGCGCGGGTGCGCGGCACGATCCTGATGGCGCTGTCGAACGCCAACGGCTGGCTCGTGGTGGCGACCGGGAACAAGTCGGAGATGGCCGTCGGCTACGCGACGCTCTACGGCGACATGGTCGGAGGCTTCGCCCTGCTCAAGGACGTCTTCAAAACCGACGTGTTCCGCCTCGCACGGCACCTCAACGAGCGCGCCGGGCGGGCGCTGATCCCGACCTCGACCATCGAGCGCCCTCCGACGGCGGAGCTTCGTGCCGATCAGCGCGACGACCAGTCGCTGCCACCCTACGAGCTGCTCGATCCCGTGCTCCGGGCGTACGTCGAGGAGGATCGCTCGCGCGAGGAGCTGCTGGCGGCCTTCGACCGTGGGACGGTCGAGCGCGCGCTTGCCCTCGTCGACCGGGCGGAGTACAAGCGCCGTCAGGCGCCCCCTGGCGTGAAGCTGCGGCCGCGCGCCTTCGGCCGCGATTGGCGCCCGCCGATCACGCACCGCTGGCGAGACTGACCGAAAGGGGACAGCTCGGCGCACGTCTGGTTGCGGGGGACTGTCCCCCCCGCAACCTCGGTTGCCTCCTGCTGGCCGTTGGAGGCGAGGCTTGACAGAACAAATGGTAAGTGGTAGCTTACGGTAAGTGAATGCTTACCCTAACCCGCTCGACGCACTGGGAGACCCCACGCGGCGGGAGATCGTCGAGCTCCTGCGCCTTGGTCCGCGCCCGGTCGGCGCCATCGCGGCCGAGCTGCCGGTGAGCCGGCCGGCCGTCTCGCAGCACCTGCGCGTGCTCGAGGCTGCGCGACTCGTGCGACACAGGCGGAACGGAACTCGCAACGTGTACGCCCTCGACCCCGACGGGCTGACCGAGGTGCGGGCCTGGGTCGAGGCATTCTGGGACGACGCGCTCGCCCGCTTCGCAGAGGCGGCCGAGCGCCGGGCAAAGGAGGAAAGATGAGCGAGACCCTGACCATCGCGCCCGTGGAGAAGTCGGTGCGGGTCGCGTGCTCGGTGGAGCTGGCCTTCGAGGTCTTCACGCGGGACGCATCATCCTGGTGGCCGGTCGACAAGCACTCCATCCACGGCGAGAGCGTGCGCGCGATCGTGTTCGAGGAGCGCGTGGGCGGCACCGTGTACGAGGTGACCGACGACGGCGCCCAGAGCCACTGGGCGACGGTGCTCGCCTGGGAGCCGCCCGGGCGCTTCCTCCTGTCATGGGAGGTCAACCCGGCGCGCGCGGCGACCGAGCTCGAGCTGCGGTTCTCGGCCGACGGCGACGGCACGCGCGTCGACCTCGAGCACCGGCACTGGGAGCGAATGGGCGAGGAGGGCACGACTGTCCGCGACAACTACGAGTCCGGCTGGGACGTCGTGCTGGCCCCGTTCGTGGCCCGCTTCTAGCGGTGTCTCCGGGAAGGTCGGTGCTGCTTGGCCGAGCGAAAACCGAGCAGCGCTAGGACGCAGGGAGCCCCCATACCTGAAGGTATGGGGGCGACCGCGCCATGTGCTGTCAACCTTGGTCATCGTCGGGGCGCTGCTCGCACTCGTCCTGATCCTCCCGGGTGACCCCCCGGCGCGCACCGCCGTCGACCGCACGTTGACTGTGCAGGTCAATACCGGTGGGAGCGTCACGAGCGTGCCCGCCGGCGTCATCGACTGCCCACCCGCCTGCGCCGCGACGGTCGCTCAAGGCGCGACCGTCACTCTGCTGGCAATGCCTCGGACTGGCTACGCCTTTGCAACATGGGGAGGCGGCTGCACGACGGCCGTCTCATCCTGCGGGGTGCCCATCGGCGCCTCCGACATCGCGGTGAGAGCGCACCTCCCCGACCGGCCCGACCGATGCCGCCTCCGGGTTGCGGACGACGTCATTGTCACCGTTACGGTCGGCGCGAGCGTCATCCCGGGCCCACCGCCCACGGCGAGTGTCCTGTTCAGCGTCTCGCGAACCGGGGAAGGGCGACGTGAGCAGCTCCGTGATCGCGTGCGGAGACACCTGCGAGGCGCGCTTCGCCGTTGGTGCCGAGGAGACGTTGACCGCCAGACCAGCGCTGGGTTGGCGCTTCACCGCGTGGCAGACGGCGCTCGGGCGACTGTGTGAGAAGTCGCTTTCCTGCGTCGTTCAGATCGGACCGGTAAGCGACGTCGACGTGGAGTTCACCGAAAATCTCGATCCGCAGCTGTACGCGGTCACGACCGACCAACGGGAGGGCAAGCGGCGCTTCGTGGTCTTGGTGGGCGTCACGCACACTGCCAAGGCCGTCCTGCGGGTGCGACGGGAGGGCGGACATCGGCTCCTGCGCCTTCAGGAGTACGTGCTGAGGAAGGGCGCGAACACGCTTGCGCTCTCCGTCAAGAACAGTCTCGCACCGGGTCGCTTCCGGCTTCAGATCTCCGTTCGGGACGACCTCGGCGGGGGTCGAACGTACTACCGAGTGCGGAGACTCGGGAAGTAGGCGGCTTGGCGACAACCGCAGACACAGCGAAGCGCCCCGGTCGACCGTCCCTGATCGAGCGGTTTCGCCGTCTCTCGACCCCGTTCAAGATCGTCTCCGCGCTCGTCGCCTTCAGCGTCGCGGTGGTCGGGCTCGTCTTTCTCATCTTCCCGCAGCTGGAGCCCAAACTCCCGCCCGAGATTGCGTCGGCCACGTTCGAGGACGTGTGGGTCGACCCGGGCGTCACCCTCGGCCAATACCTAGAGCGCGCGCTGCTCTCGAAGGAGACGTACAGCGCCGAACAACTCACGCAGCGCGGTGTACTCGTCACCTTCGACACCCGGTTTGAAGGGTACGGGGACAAGGGCCTGCCGATCCGGTGGTACGTGCTCGACAAGCTAGGGAACATCGTCAGCGGCAGAGATAAGCACGACGTGCTGAACGTGGACCGAAACAATGCCACCGTCAGTACCGCTTCTTCGCCCCGATTCCGCGGGCACACGCGTCGTACCGAGTCCGGATCGAGCTCTATGCACCCGAGTCGGAGCCCGCGAGACCCGACGTACTGCCGCTCCGCTCCTGGGAGTCGAAGCCCTTCGTCGTGTCCGCCGGTTAGCTGGTAGCCAGTGCAAGACCCCAGCCCGTCGCGTGGACTTCGTGTCACAAGTTCACCGCAACCGTCTTGCCGAGGAGCCGCCGGAGCTCGCGGAACAAGCGCAACCGCTCCTCCCACGGCACCGCGGCGTTGGCGGGCGACGTCGACGGCAGGACGAAGAGGAGCGTCCCGCCGAGCCGGCGCTCCTGCAGGCCGTGGTCGGCGCGCTCGCCGAACGGGCCGCGATAGGCCTCCTTGCCGACGAAAGCGATTACGCTGGGTCGCAGCTTCCGCGCGATCCGCTCCAGCCGCTCGGCGCTGCTTGCGAAGTCGGCGCGGCGTAGGTCGGAGGAGCCCTTGGTCGTACGCGGTGCAGCGTTCGTCAGCCCCAGTCCGAGCGCGAGCAGGTCGAACTGCTCGTCAGGGGCGTAGAGCCGCGGTGTGAAGCCTGCCGAGTGGAGCAGGCGCCAGAAGTCGTTGCGCGGGTTCGCGAAGTGCGCCGCCGCGGCGGCGGAGACCCGACCGGGGTTGATCCCGCAGAAGACGACGTCGAGCCCAGGCGCCAGGACGTCCGGCACGGCGCTGGGCTCGCGCTCAGGCAGCCTCGGCTTCGCCGTAGTCTCGGGCGTCGAGCCGCGCTTCGAACGCGAGGCGGATCCGCTCGGTCAGGACGGCCGTCGCCTCGGGCGCGGGTTCGGCGTCGGGCAGGATGCGGACAGCGTCGTCCTCCCCGACCCAGCCGTAGCAGCGGAGGTAGCACTCCTCCTCGTTCAGCGGTCGAAGTCGCTGCACAGCGTCACCGTAGGCCACGGTCCGGACGTATAGGCTCGTCGCGTGAGCGCGATGAGGGCACGTGTGTTCGACTACGGCGTCTCCGTCGACCGCGGCGGGTCGGCGCGGTCGGAGCGCGGCGGCAGCGTGCTGGCCGACGAGACCAAGGAGTGGACGCCCGAGCACCTTCTTCTCGCGGGTCTCGCGCGCTGCTCCCTCAAGAGCTTCCGCCACCACGCGCGCCGCGCCGGGCTCGAATCGGTCACCTCTGCGGAGGCGCACGGGGTCGTCACCCGCCGGGACGAGGACGGCCGCTTTGCGTTTGTCGATCTCGACGTAACCGTCGACATCGTGCTCGACCCCACACCGGATGTGGACGCGATCAGGGAGCTCGTCGCGAAAGGCGCGCGAGACTGCTTCGTGGGCGCCTCGCTGAGGGTCGAGCCGCGCTACCGCTGGACGGTCAACGGAGAGGAGATCACGTGAGCACGGTCGCACTCGACGTCGAGGCCGTTCGCGCCCGCTTCAAGGCGCTGCAGCGGCGGCTCGCCTTCTTCGACGGCCCGGGGGGGACGCAGTGCCCCGACGAGGTGATCGACGCGATCACGCGGTACCTGCGCGAAGACAACGCGAACGTCGGCGCGCCCTACGAGACCTCGCGACGAACGGACGCCGTCGTGGAGGCGGCGCACGAGCGGGCCGGCCGCTTCCTCGGCTGCTCCCCCGGCGAGGTGGCTTTCGGGCAGAGCATGACTGCGCTCAACTTCCTCCTCACGCGGGCGCTCGCGCGCGAGTTGAAAGCGGGTGACGAGGTGCTGGTGACGCGCCTCGACCACGACGGCAACGTTGCGCCGTGGCTGGCGCTGCAGGACGACCTCGGGATCGTGGTGCGTTTCGTCGACGTGCACGACGACCTTTCCCTCGACCTCGACGATCTCGCCGCCAAGCTGTCCGCGCGCACGCGTGTCGTCGCATACCCCGCCGCGGCCAACTCGGTCGGCACGGCGCCGGACGTGAAGCGCATTGCCGAGCTGGCGCACGAGGCGGGCGCGCTCGCCTGGGTCGACGCCGTGCACTACGGCCCGCACGGGCCGATCGACGTCACCGATTGGGACGTCGACGTTCTGCTTTGCTCGCCCTACAAGTACTTCGGCCCGCACCTGGGGCTCGCGTTCGGCAGAGAGGAGCTCTTGCGCTCGTGGCGACCGTACAAGGTGCGGCCGGCGGCGGACGAGCCCGTCGGGCACCGTTTCGAGCTCGGCACCAGCCAGCACGAGCTGCTCGCCGGGTTCACTGCGGCCGTTGACTACATCGAGTCGCTGGGCTGGGAGGCGATCGTGCGCCACGAGCGCGAGCTCGGCGAGCGCTTCCTCGCCGGCGCCCCCGACGGCGTCGAGCTCTACGGACTGCCCTCGATGGAAGGTCGGGTGCCGACCTTCTGCTTCAACGTCCCCGGCCGCACGCCGGAGGAGGTGGCGACGCATCTCGCCGCGCGCGAGGTGGCGGTCTGGTGGGGCAACTACTACGCGCTCGAGACGATGCGCGCTCTCGGCCTGGACGAGTGGCTGGGCGCCGTGCGCGCCGGCTTCGTCCACTACAACACCGCCGAGGAGGTCGACCGGCTCCTCGCCGGCATCGGCGAGCTGCTGTGAGGCCCGCGCTGGCGCGGGGGCCGGCTCCGCCGGCCGCAGAGGAAGGGCGACCAGGGGCGTGAGGCTGCTCGTCCTCGGGGGGACGAGGTTCGTGGGACGGGCGCTCGTGGAGGCGGCGCTCGCGGGTGGGCACGTCGTGTCGCTGTTCCACCGCGGACAGACTGGCGCCGAGCTATTCCCGCAAGCCGAGCACCTGACTGGCGACCGCGACGGCGCGCTCGACGCGCTGCAAGCACGGGTCTGGGACGCATGTGTCGACGTCTCCGGGTATCTGCCGCGCATCGTGCGCGACTCGGCCCAGCTCCTCCGCGACGCCGTCGGCCGCTACGTCTTCGTCAGCTCCATCTCCGCGTACGCGAACCTGGCCGTGCCCGGGCTGACCGAGTCGTCGCCCCTCGCGGAGCTCGACGACCCCACCGTGGAGGAGATCGACGGCAGGACGTACGGTGCGCTGAAAGCGCTGTGCGAGCGGGTGGTCGAGGACGTGTTCGGTGAGCGTTCAGCGCTCGTGCGGCCAGGCATCGTGGCCGGGCCGCACGACCCGACGGGGCGCTTCACGTACTGGGCGGTGCGCGGAACGCGCGGCGGCGAAGCGCTCGTGCCGGCGCAGACCGCCGAGCGGGTGCAGGTGATCGACGTCCGCGACCTCGGTGCGTTCCTGCTGCTCGTGGCCTCCGGTTTGAGCGGCGCGTTCAACGCGGTCGGGCCGGACCAGCCCGCAGGGCTCCGAGACGTCGTCGCTCCGACACCGGCGACCGCTGTGGACGACGCCTTCCTCGCCGAGCAGGAAGTGACGCCGCAGGAGGTTCCGCTCTGGTTTCCCGGTGGGGACGGGTGGTCACGGATCGACAATACGCGGGCGGTCACCGCCGGCCTCACGCTCCGTCCGGTGGCGGAGACGATCCAGGGCGCCCGCGAGGAGGCCCCGCTCGTGGACGGGATCGGCCTGACCGCCGAGCGCGAAGCAGAGCTACTCACCGCCTGGCATGGGTAGCGACTACTCGGGCACACCTCTTTCGCAGAAGCTCGGCGCGAAGCCGGGCGTCGGCGTGGTCGTGTTCTTCACCACCTCACGCGAGCACCTGGAGCGCCGTTTCGGCGACGCGAAGGCGGCGCTCGACCCCGCGGACGGCCTCTGGATCGCCTGGCCGAAGAAGGCATCCAAGTTGGAGACCGACCTCACCTTCGAGGTGGTGCAGGAGGTCGGGCTCGCACACGGGCTGGTCGACAACAAGTCGTGCGCGATCGACGACGCCTGGCAGGCGCTGCGGTTCGTCTACCGGCTCGAGGACCGGCCGAAGCGGTAACCCCCACGCTTCGGCACTCAGGTCGAGGAGGAGCTCGGCCGCGAGCTCAGGCATGGTCGCCAGCGTTCCCTCGCCCCAGCTCACGCGCGAGCCGGGGCGTGCCCTCGAGCGGGTGCCGCCACCAGGAGCGAGGCCCCGATTGCGCCGCACAGGTCACCGAGCTCTGCGACGCGAACAGCCGGCGGGCGCTCGCTCATGAAGAGGTGCGGAAGCATGGCGTGCGCGATGCGTCGCGCGTACGGATCGCCGAACCGCGTCCCGAGCCCGCCGCCGATCACGACGGCATCGACGTCGAGGAGGTTGACCGCCGACGCAATCCCGGCGCCGAGCGCCTCGACCGCACGGTCGATCAGCCGCGTCGCGAGGTGGTCGTCCTGGTGCACCGCCCTCGCCCAGATGCCGCTCGTGAGCCGGTCTCGCCCGGCTTTCTCCATCAGCCTGAACAGATCCGTGTGCTCGCCCCGCTTGACGGCCTTGCGGGCACGGACCTCGAGCGCTGCACGGCCGGCGTAGGCTTCCAGGCAGCCGCGGCGACCGCAGGGGCAGCGCGCACCACCCTTCTCGACCACGACGTGCCCGATCTCGCCGGCCGCGCCACGGCCCAGCCAACGCTGTCCGCTGAGCACGATCCCACCGCCGACGCCGGTGCCCCAGAACACCCCGAGCACCGAGTCATAGCCTCTGCCGGCGCCGAGCACGACCTCTGCGTCCACGGCCACCTGGACGTCGTTCTCGATTCGCACCGGCGTGCCGAGCTCGCCGGCGAGCCGCGCGGCGAGCGGGAAGGAGCCCTCCCAGTCGGGGAGGTTCCGCGCCTGCGAGACAACGCCGGTGGCCGGGTCGACGGCACCGGGCGAGCCGACGCCGATCCCGCCCAGCTCGCCGGGGGCGACGCCCGCGTCAGCCGCCGCATCACGCAGCGCCTCCACGATCGCAGCTGCGACACCCTCCGGGCCACCTTCACGGGGAGTCGGGTGCCGGCTCGAGCCGAGCACCGCGTGGTCGGCAGAGACGACGACCGCCTGGATCTTCGTCCCGCCGAGATCGATCCCGCCTCTCGTCTTCATGTTCCTCCCGTCGGCGCCGCCTCGAGTCACACCCCAGCTGGCGTGTACCACACATCCGGTTCACCTGCCGCGTGGGAGAATCCCGATCGTGCAGGGTATGACGATCCCGGCGGTCCGTGCAGGCACCTCCTGGCGGGCGCTGGAGGAGCACGCGGTTGCTGCGCGCCGCTGGCAGCTGCGTGAGCTCTTCCGCACCGACCCCGGGCGCGGCGAGCGGCTCACGGCCGAGGCCGCGGGCCTCTTCCTCGACTACTCGAAGAACCGCGTCACGGACGAGACGCTCGAGCTCCTCGTCCAGCTCGCCGAGGAGAGCGGGCTGCGCGAGCGGATCGACGCCATGTTCCGCGGCGAGCACGTCAACGTGACGGAGGATCGCGCGGTGCTGCATGTGGCGCTGCGCCTGCCGCACGACGCGTCGCTCGTGGTCGACGGCCAGGACGTCGTCGCCGACGTGCACCAGGTGCTCGATGAGATGGCCGCGTTCGCCGACTCGGTCCGGTCCGGCGAGTGGCGCGGCCACACCGGCAGGCGGATTCGCAACGTCGTCAACATCGGCATCGGGGGGTCCGACCTCGGGCCCGTGATGGCCTACCGAGCATTGCGCGCGTACAGCGACCGCGAGCTGACGTTCCGCTTCGTGTCCAACGTGGACGGAACGGACGTGGTCGAGGCCACACGAGACCTCGACCCCGAGGAGACGCTGTTCATCGTCTGCTCGAAGACGTTTACCACACTGGAGACGATCACGAACGCCGAGACGGCGCGCGACTGGCTCCTCGCCGGGCTCGGGGACGAGAAGGCTGTGGCAAAGCACTTCGTCGCCGTCTCCACCAACCTCGAGGGTGTTGCGGCGTTCGGGATCGACCCGGCCAACGCATTCGCGTTCTGGGACTGGGTCGGCGGCCGCTACTCGATGGACTCCGCGATCGGCCTCTCCACCATGGTCGCGATCGGACCGGAGCGGTTCCGCGAGCTGCTGGACGGCTTCCACGCGATCGACGAGCACTTCTGCACCGCGCCGTTCGAGGAGAACCTCCCCGTGCTGCTGGGCCTGCTCGCGCTCTGGTATGCAGACTTCTTCGGCGCGGAGACGCACGCGGTGCTGCCGTACGACCAGTACCTCGCGCGCTTGCCGGCCTACCTGCAGCAGCTGACGATGGAGTCGAACGGCAAGTCGGTGACGCTGGAGGGCGAGCCCGTTGGCGTGCAGACGGGCCCGATCTACTGGGGCGAGCCGGGCACCAACGGGCAGCACAGCTTCTACCAGCTCATCCACCAGGGCACGAAGCTGGTCCCGGCCGACTTCATCGCGTTCACCGATCCGCTCAACCCCGCCGGGCCGCACCACGATCTGCTCATCGCCAACGTGCTCGCGCAGGCGGAGGCGCTCGCGTTCGGGAGAACGGCCGACGAGGTGCGCGCCGAGGGTGTCGACGAGGCGCTCGTCCCGCACAAGGTGTTCGAGGGCAATCGCCCGTCGAGTGTGATCTTGGCCGAGCGACTGACGCCCTTCACGCTCGGATCCCTGGTCGCGTTGTACGAGCACGCGACGTTCACGCAGGGCGTGATCTGGGGCATCGACTCGTTCGACCAGTGGGGTGTAGAGCTCGGCAAGGTGCTCGCGACGCGGATCGCCTCGGAGCTGACCGCCGAGTCGGAGCCCGTGCTCGGGCACGACTCCTCCACGAACGCGCTGATCCGCCGCTACCGTGCCGCGCGCGGCGGTAGGCAAGACGCTTCTGCTACGAGCGCTGGTCGGTTGCCAGTCGCAGACCGAGCGCGACGAGAATGCTCCCGGTGACCGCGTCGATCGCGCGGCGGATCCTCGGGCGGCGGAGGACGTCGCCCGCTCGTGCGACCGCGAGGGCATAGGCCGCGAGCCACGCCAGGGTCAGTGTGCAGAACAGCAGGCCCAGCGCGAGCAGCCACGCGAACGCCTGGCCCGACGACGGCGCGAACTGCGGCAGGAGGCTGGTGAAGAACAACGCCATCTTCGGATTGCCGAGGTTGCTCACAAGACCCTGTCGGAACGCGCGACTCGACGCCAGACCCACGCGGCCCAGCGGCGCAAGCGTCTCCGTTCCGCGAAACGCCGATCGCAGCGTCTGCAACCCGAGCACGACGAGATACGCGGCACCCGCGAGCCGCAGCGCGTCGAACACCGGCTCCGAGGCGACGATCAACGCCGCGAGTCCGGCGCTCGTGGCCGCGGTCCACACCGCCTGTCCACCTGCTACACCCACCGCCGTGAGCATGCCGGCACGGCGCCCGCCTGCGAGCGTGTTGCGGATCGTCAGCGCCGTGTCCTGGCCCGGTGTGACGATCACCAGCGCCGCCACACCCAGGAACGCGAGCAGCTGCCCGCCGCCGATCACGCGGGCCGCACCCACTCGAAGACGGCGATCAGACAGCCGCCCACGGTGTGCGAGTTGTGGTGCGTGCCGGCCTCATAGCTGACGAAGTCGCCCGGCACGAGGACGGTGCCGTCGGAGTCGACGAGGTCCCCCTCGAGGATCAGGAACTCCTCCAGGCCCGCGTGCTCGTGGGCGATCGTGACTGCGCCCGGCTGCATGCGCATCAGGTAGCAGCCCTGCCCGGTCGCCGCGTCGTACGAGACCGGGAGCCAGCTCATCTCTGGCTGCACGGGGCCCTCGAGGTCGTACTCGCGGAACGGCGTCGTGTGCACGTTGACGATCCGGCGGCCTGAAGCGTCGCTCATGCCCGCAGCCTGCCACACGGCCCGCTCTGCCCGACACGGCGTTCGGCGCGGAGCGGACGGGATGCGTGATCATGGCGGCCCATGCCGCGTCCGCAGGCGATCCTCTTCGACATCGACGGCACCCTCGTCGACACGGGCGGCGCCGGTGCCGAGTCGTGGCGCCTGGCGTTCGAAGAGCTCTACGGGATCCCCGCCGACGTGAAGCTGTTCTCCGAGGTGGGCGAGACCGACCCCGCAGTCGGCCACCGTACCTTCACGGGGATCTTCGGCCGGGAGCCCGAGCCGGACGAGATGGAGCGGCTGATGTCGGTACGCCTCTCGCACGTGAACGAGGCGGTGCTCGCCTCGACTGGATACCGGGTGCTTCCAGGAGTGCGGCCGACCCTGGAGCGCCTCGTCGCCGCCGACTTCCTGCTCGGACTGACGACGGGGAACGTCGAGAGGGCCGCCTACGCGAAGCTCCATCGCGGCGGGCTGGATCGCTTCTTCTCCTTCGGCGGCTACGGGTCCGACTCTCCCGATCGGGGAGAGCTCACCCGCGTGGCGATCGCGCGGGCCGCCGAGATCCTCGGCACAAGGGTCGTGTCGTCCCACGTGCTCGTCGTGGGCGACACGCCGCGAGACGTCGACGCCGCACGGGCCGTCGACGCCGTTGCCGTCACCGTGGCGACCGGCAACTACTCGGTCGAGCAGCTGCACGCAGCCGGCGCCGACTACGTCCTGCGCACTCTGGAGGAGCCGCTGCCGGGGACGCTCTAGGAAGCCATCAATGCCGCGGCCGCACGGTCGAGAATCGCGACCGTGCGCCGCCCACGAACGAGGCTGGCCGGCGTCGCCGGCGAGGGCGGCTCCGCGAAGGCGCGGCGGACAGGCTCCGCCTTGCCGGCCCCGACGGCGAGGAAGACGACGAGCGCGGCGGGGGCGAACGCGCGGCCGGTGAGGGTCACCCGCTCCACGAATGGCTCGACCCCCGGCGCCGCGGCCACGACCAGCGCGTCGGCCTGGAGCGAGGGTGCGTGCGGGAACAAGGAGGCGGTGTGCCCGTCCGGGCCGATCCCCAGCAACGCGAGCCCGAGCACGGCGCCGTCGAGCTCGGCGGCGTACGTTGCCGCTGCCTCATCCGGCGGCAGCTCCGTGCGCACGGCGTGAAATCTGCGCGGGCCGACGGCGAGCCGCTCGAGCAGAGCCTCCCGGACGAGCCGCGCGTTGGAGCGCCGATCGTCGGAAGGAACACACCGCTCGTCCCCCAGCCAGAGCTCGGCACGGCTCCAGTTCGGCTCCTCCAGAGCGGCGAGCTCGTACGCACGGCGTGGCGTGGAGCCACCCGCGAGTGCGATCGCTTCCCCGCGCCGCGCCGCGTCGACGAGCAGCCGCGCGGCCTCGCCGGCGGCAGCCTCTGCGTCCGGTGTGACGACGAGCTCGACGTCCATCGGCCTCCATGGTGCTACAAGCGCCTTGGCGAGGTCGCGCCGCCGTGGGCCAGTCATGGAGCGCACAGGGGCCGACCGGCCACGGCGCTCCTGCTGGGTTCTGGGCTCAAGTAGCGGGCTGACGCAGCCCCATGGCTACGATGGCCGAATGGCGACTTTCGAGCGCACCACGCTCTCCAACGGCATCCGCGTGCTCACGGCACCGATGCCGCATGCACAGTCGGTCTCGTGCTTCTTCATGTTCGCCGCGGGCTCGCGCTACGAGACGGCGACTACCGACGGCATCGCGCACTTCGCCGAGCACATGTTCTTCAAGGGGACGGAGCGGCGGCCGACCGCTCGTGCGATCGCGGGTGAGATCGACGGCATCGGCGGCGAGTTCAACGCCTTCACCGGCAAGGAGTACACCGGCTACTACGTCAAGTGCGCCGCCGAGACGCGCGACACGGCGCTCGACGTGCTCGTCGACATGCTTCGCTACTCGAAGTTCGACGCCGACGAGATCGAGCGCGAGAAGGGCGTGATCGTCGAGGAGATGAACATGTACTTCGATACGCCGCGCGACTATCGTCGGCGGCGTCTACGAGTACGCTTCTCTACGGCGACCAGCCGCTCGGTTGGGACATCATCGGCACGCCAGGAGACGGTGAAGGGCGCCACGCGCGACACGTTCACGTCGCTACCTCGACGCCTGGTACGCGCCCGAGCGGATGGTGATCGGGCTCGGAGGGAAGCTCGGCGAGGGGCTGATCGAGAAGCTCGAGGAGCTGCTCGGCGACCTCGAGCCGCGCTCGACCGCGGCGCCGGTACCGGTCGCGATCCCGGCGAACGGCGGCCCCGTGAAGCTGCACACGAAGCCGTCCGATCAGGCGCACGTCGTGCTCGGCGCGCGGGGCTACCCGATCGGCACTCCCGACCGCTACGTCGTCCAGCTGATGACGACCGTGCTCGGCGGCGGCATGTCGTCGCGGCTCTTCACCGAGGTGCGCGAGCGCCGGGGCCTCGCCTACTACGTCTTCGCCACCAACAACGGCTACACGGACGCGGGTACGACGTTCGCCCGCGCGGGGGTGGACATCAACCGGATCGACGACGCGGTCTCGACCATCGTCGGCGAGTTGCGGCGGATGGCCGACGAGCCGGTTCCGGCCGACGAGCTGGAGAAGGCGCGGGCGTTCGCCAAGGGCCGCTTCGTGCTCGGGCTCGAGAGCCCGCACTCGATGATCATGTTCGGACTGCGCCGCGAGGTGCTCGAGCGGCGAGGTCTCCGAGCCTGAGGACGTGCTCGCTGGGCTCGACGCCGTCACCGCGCAGGACGTGCAACGGGTGGCAGAGGACATCCTCGGCGGCCGCATCTACCTCGCCGCGATCGGCCCGTTCGACGACGCCGAGCGCTTCGAGAAGCTCCTCCAGCCGGCGTAGCTCAGTGGCGCGTGCCCCAGTCGGCCTCGCCGTCCCAAATTCCGCTTTCTCGTCACCGGCCTGATCCCGTGCCGTCAGCGCTCATCACGTACACGTCGGGCAGCGAAGGAGTTGCCCGCGTCGCTGACCGCTGCCACTACTTGACAGCGCGCGCTATCAGCGCTATCAAGACGACGTGAGCAAGGACGAGATCCACTTCGAGCCCGACGGGGAGCCGCAGCCCTTCACGGTGCCGCTGCCGCCCCCGTTTCCCCCACCGTTCCCTCCCGGCCACGGCGATCGCGTCCTCTTCATCCGCACCGACGACGACGAGGGCAAGCCGCGCGAGCACGAGGACCTGATGCTGCGCCGCGTGCCCCGCGACACCGCGATGCGCTTCCGCGCCGCTGCAGGGGGAAGAGGCATGACGCACGCGCAGTACCTCGTAGCGCTGGTGGAGCTGCACGCCGGGTTGCGCGAGCGAGCCGAGTCGGGCGACGAGAACGCACGCGCCACGCTCGACGCCCTCGGGTTGCAGAGCGTCGACGGTCTGATCGCCTCTCCGTAGACTCGGGCGTGTGACCGACGAGCGCGCGCTCCTCGCACGCACGGCCGAGCTGGCGGCCGACTACCTCGACACGCTCGACTCACGCGCCCGTCCGACCGGAGCGCACGTACCGGGAGATGCTCGCAGCGTTCGACGGCCCCCTGCCGGACGGCGAGACCGAGGCGCTCGAGGTGTCGAGGAGCTTGATGCGCTGGCCGAGCCGGGGATCACGGCGATGGGCTCCGGACGCTTCTTCGGCTTCGTCATCGGCGGCACGCTGCCGGTCTCGGTGGCCGCCGACTGGCTCGTCTCGGCCTGGGATCAGAACACCGGGCTGGCCGAGCCGACGCCCGCGACGGCGGCGCTCGAAGACGGTCGCGGGGCGCTGGGTGCTCGAGGCGCTCGGGCCTGCCGCCGCACGCCTCGTTCGCGCTTCGTCACCGGCTGCCAGATGGCGCACGTGACGTGCCTCGCCGCTGCCCGCCACGCGGTCTACGAGCGGGCGGGGTGGGATCTGCCGGAACGCGGCCTGCGCCGGGGCGCCACCGCTTCGAGTCGTCGTCGGGGCGATGCGCCACGTCACGCTCGACCGGGCGCTTCGCCTGCTCGGCGTCGGCCGCGAGCAGGAGGTCGTCGTCGCCGTCGACTCGCAGGGACGCCTGCGCGCGGAGGCCGTCGGCGCCGCCCTCGACGACGGTGTCCCGACGATCGTGTGCGCACAGGCCGGAGAGGTGAACACCGGCGCGTTCGACGACGTGGCACGCGGTCGCCGACACGTGGCCGGCGGCGATGCGTGGCTCCACGTCGACGGAGCCTTCGGGCTCTGGGCTGCCGCGAGCCCGTCGCTCGCGCACCTCGTCGCGGGCAGTCGAGCGCGCCGACTCCTGGGCCACCGACGCCCATAAGTGGCTCAACGTCCCCTACGACTGCGGGATCGCGATCTGCGCGCACCCGGCGGCGCACACGGCTGCCATGGAGTACGCGGCGCCGTACCTCGCCGTCTCCGAGCCATGACGCGGCCCGCGACCCGATGGGGTTCAGCCCCGAATTCTCGCGCCGCGCCCGCTCCGTCCCCGTCTGGGCCACGCTGCGCTCGCTCGGACGGCGCGGCCTCGCGTCGCTCGTGGAGCGGTCGTGCGAGCACGCCCGTGCAATCGCCGCCGGCCTCAGCGGCATCCCGGGACCTGCAAGGTACTCAACGACGTCGTGCTCAACCAGGTGCTCTTCCGTTTCGCCGACGACGAGACGACGCACGCCGTCCTCGCCGCCGTGCAGCGAGGAGGGCGAGGCCTGGATGAGCGGCACCGTGTGGGACGGTCGAGCGGCGATCAGGGTCTCGGTCTCGGGCTGGCGCACGACCGACGGCGACGTCGCGCGCACGGTCGCCGCCTTCGAACGTGCCGCGGCCCGGGGCTAGTCCTCGGCCGGCGTCTCCGCCGCGCGCTCCGCGATCTCGGACACGACAGTCGGGTCGGCGAGCGTCGTCGTGTCGCCGAGCGGCCGGTTCTCCGCCACGTCGCGCAGGAGGCGACGCATGATCTTGCCCGAGCGAGTCTTGGGCAGCTCGGGCGTGAAGACGATGTTCGCCGGCTTCGCGATCGGCGCCGATCTTGTGGGCGACGTGGTTCCGCAGCTCCTCGAGCATCTCCACGGACGGCTCGACGCCGCTCTTGAGCGTCACGTAGGCGACGATCGCCTGGCCGGTCGTCGCGTCCGAGCGGCCGCAGACTGCAGCCTCGGCGACGCTGCGGTGGTCGACGAGCGCGGACTCGACCTCGATCGTCGAGATCCGGTGCCCGGACGACGTTCATCACGTCGTCGACGCGGCCGAGCAGCCAGAAGTCGCCGTCCTCGTCGATCCGGGCCCCGTCGCCGGCGAAGTACAGGCCGGGGAAGCGCTCCCAGTACGTCGTGCGGTAGCGGGCGTCGTCGCCGTAGATGCCGCGCGTCATCGCCGGCCACGGCCGCTCGAGCACGAGGTAGCCCCCTCCCTGCTCGACCCGCTCGCCCTGGTCGTCGAGGACGGCCGCCTGCACACCCGGGAACGGCTTCGTCGCCGAGCCCGGCTTCGTCGTCGTCACCCCGGGCAGCGGTGTGATCAGGATCATCCCCGTCTCGGTTTGCCACCACGTGTCCACGATCGGACAGCGGTCGCCGCCGACGTGCTCGTGGTACCAGATCCACGCCTCCGGGTTGATCGGCTCGCCCACCGAGCCGAGCAGCCGCAGCGACGAGAGATCATGCTGCGCCGCGTACTGCGGCCCCCACTTCATGTGCGCCCGGATCGCGGTCGGCGCCGTGTAGAGGATCGTGACGCCGTAGCGGTACACGATGTCCCACCAGCGATCCTTGTCCGGGAAGTCGGGCGTGCCCTCGTAGAGCACCGACGTGGCCGCGTTGCAGAGCGGCCCGTACACGATGTAGCTGTGCCCGGTGATCCAGCCGATGTCTGCGGCGCACCAGTAGACGTCGTCCTCGGGCTTCAGGTCGAAGATGTAGTGGTGGGTCGTCGAGACGCCCACCAGGTAGCCCGCCGTTGTATGCACGATCCCCTTCGGCTTCGCGGTCGTGCCGGACGTGTACATCAGAAAGAGGAGATCCTCCGCGTCCATCGGCTCGCACGGCACCGTGTCGGGGTCGTCCGAGAGCTGCGGGAAAGGTCCTGGTAGAAGACATCGCGATCGTCCGTCATCGGGACCTCACCGCCGGTGCGGCGCACGACGAGGCAGCGCCGCACGCCCGGCGCCAGCCGGAGCGCCTCGTCGGCGGTGGCCTTGAGCGGGACGCGGGACCCGCGGCGCCAGGCCTCGTCCTGCGTGACGAGCACCTCGCAGCCCATGTCGTTCATCCGGTCCGACAGGGAGTCGGCCGAGAAGCCGCCGAAGACGACCGTATGGGGCGCGCCCAGGCGCGTGCAGGCGAGCATCGCCACCGGCAGCTCGGGCACCATCCCCATGTAGATCGCCACCGGGGTTCCCTTCTGCACGCCGAGTCGCTTGAGGGCGTTGGCCATCCGCACGACCTCGCGCTGGAGCTGGCCGTAGGTGATCTCACGCCGCTCGCCCGTCGGGCTCCCCCTCCCAGCAGAAGGCGACGCGCGCGCCGAGGCCCGCAAGCACGTGGCGGTCGACGCAGTTGAAGCAGACGTTGAGCTTCCCGCCCAGGTACCACTTCGCGTACGGCAGCTCCCACTCGGAGAGCTGCGTGAACGGCTCGAACCACGTCAGGCGCTCGCGCCCGTTCCGCTCCCAGAACTCGTCGAAGGGCTCGTCGTAGATCTCGGCGGTGGCGTTCGCCTGTGCGGCGAACTCCGGCGGGGGCGGATAGCGGCGCTCCTCGGCGAGGAGCGTGTCGATCGTCTGGTCGCTCACGGGCAGTGACCTCCGGGGCGGCGGGAGTGTGGCGGCGATCCTATCCCGGCACGGTAGGCTTCCCGGTCTGTGAGTCCGGCGGCAGACCTGCAGACCCTGCGCGTGCGGTTGGCCGAGATCTCGGATCTCGGTCGCGCGGCCGGCGTGCTCGGCTGGGACCAGCGTGTGACGATGCCGCCGGCCGGGGCGGAGGCACGCGCCGACCAGCTGGCCACGCTCAGCCGCATCCGGCACGACCGCTTCATCGACGACGAGATCGGCCGGCTCCTCGACAAGCTGCAGCCGTACGGGGAGTCGCTCGAGTACGAGTCCGACGACGCGAGCCTGATCCGCGTCACGCGCCGCGACTGGGACAAGGCGCGGCGGATCCCGTCCTCGTTGCAGGAGGAGCTGACGCGTGCGGCGTCGATCGGCCAGGCGGCGTGGGTCGATGCGCGCCGCAACGACGATTTCGCCGCGTTCCTGCCGTACCTGCGGACGAACCTCGGGCTCGCGCGCCGCTATGCGGAGCTGTTCGAGCCGAAGGACTCGCCCTACACTGCGCTGCTCGACGACTACGAGCGGGACATGACCACGACCGAGGTGCGCGAGGTGTTCGCAACGCTGCGGCCGGCGCTGACGGAGTTGATCCGCGGCGCACCGCACGTGGACGCGTCGTTCCTGCACGGCGAGTTCGACCCGGAGCGCCAGCGCTCGTTCGGCGAGGCGGTGCTCGCGACGCTCGGGTTCGACCCCGGCATCTGGCGCCTCGATCCGACCGCCCATCCGTTCTGTACCTCGTTCTCGAACCGGGACGTGCGCCTGACCACGCGGTACGCAGAGCACAACGTGGAGTCGATCTGGTCGACACTGCACGAGGCCGGACACGGCCTCTACGCGGCGGGGATCGCCGACAGCCTGCAGCGTACGCCGCTCGCCGGTGCGCCGTCGCTCGGGCTGAACGAGTCCCAGAGCCGCACCTGGGAGAACCTCGTCGGCCGGAGCCGGCCGTTCTGGGAGCACTGGTACCCGACGCTGCAGGAGACGTTCCCGGCAGGCCTCGGCGACATCGAGTTCGACGCGTTCATTCGCGCCATCAACAGGGCCGAGCCCGGTCTGATCCGGGTCGACGCCGACGAGACGACGTACAGCCTGCACATCATCCTCCGTTTCGAGCTCGAGCAGGAGATGCTCGACGGCTCGCTCGCCCTCGAGGAGCTGCCCGACGTGTGGCACGAGCGGATGCGCTCGCTGCTCGGGGTGGTCGTCCCCGATGACGCTCGGGGTGTCCTCCAGGATGTGCATTGGTCGAGCGGCAGCTTCGGCTACTTCCCCACCTACGCGCTCGGCAACGTGATCTCGCTGCAGATCTGGGCCAAGGTGCAGGAGGCGCTGCCCGACGTAGAGGCGCAGATCGCGGCCGGTGAGCTCGGCGAGCTGTCCGGCTGGCTGCGCGACAACCTCTACTCGCTCGGTCGCAAGCTCACGCCGCGCGAGACCCTCTTTCGACTGACCGGGAGCGAGGCACTCGACCCACAGCCGTACCTCGCGTACCTGCGCGAGAAGCTCGCGATGCTCGCTGCGTGAGCGTCCTCGGCGAGGGCGGCGGCGGCCGCATGGCGGTCGTCTCTAGACTCGCCCTCGTGGAGACGCTCGAGCACGCGCGGGAGATCGTGGCCTCGTTCGAGGCGCAGGTGCGCTCCGATCTCCCCGCCGACGCGACGCTGTTCGACGCGCACACCCACCTCGGCGACGACATCGACGGCACGCGCGGCCGGCCGGAGGAGCTGCTCGGGCTGCTGGACCACTACGGCTTCGAGGGCGCGTTCGTGTTCTGCCTGGACGAGCCAGACCGAGAGCCGGGGTTCCGGGCCGCCAACGACCGCACGCTGGCGTTCGCCGAGGCAGCCGAGGGACGCCTGGTGCCCTTCGTCCGACTCGATCTGGAGCGGGGCCCGCTCGAGGAGGCGCGACGCTGCCTCGACCGTGGCGCCCGCGGAATCAAGCTGCACCCCCGCGCGCAGCGCTTCACGCTCGGGGACGAGCGGCTGGGGCCTGTGTTCGCGCTCGCGACGGAGCGTCAGGTGCCGATCCTGATCCACGGTGGGCGCGGGCTCCCGCCGATCGCCGATGAGCTGGCTCGGCTCGTCGAGAGCTGTGACGGCCTTCGCCTGATCGTCGCCCACGCGGGGATCGCCGACATGGCGCGCCTGGCGGGGCACTTCGGCGGCGTCGAGGGCGTGTACTTCGACACGTCGGTGTGGAGCGCCGTCGACCTCCTCGACCTGTTGCGCCAGGTCGCGCCCCAGCAGCTCGTGTTCGCGACCGACTACCCCTACGGCCAGAACCCGAACATGCTGCTGCTCGCGCTGCGGGCCGCCCGTCTCGCCGGACTCGACGAGACTCAGGTGCGAGGCGTTCTCGGGGAGACGGCGCTGCGCATCGCGCGCGGAGAGCCGATGCCCCCGCTCACATCGCCCCGCGGTGGCAGCGCGCTGGTGCACCCACTCACCTTCGCGCGCATCCACCAGTACGTGTCGATGGCGACGCCGCTCCTCTGGATGCGGCAGCCAGACGCCGTGGGCGCCCTCGGCCTCGCCGTCAACGCCGCGCTCGAGGAGAACGGTCACGTGGCCGAGGCAGATTCGATCAGGGAGGCACTCGTCACCGCGAGGGACCTATGGCTGGAGGCGCCTGCGATCGAGGACGACGAAGAACGCCGCTATGTGACGGCGACCGCCAAGTGGCTCGTGCACATGGCCGACATCCTGGCGGTGACGACCCGTGCGTAGCCTCGCGCTGCTCGGCGCGCTCGCTCTCGCGCTGGTGCTCGCAGGGTGCGGGGGGGCCGACGAGACGGCGACGGAGCCGTCCACCGCGGCGACCGCCGGAGAGGCGACGGACATGGAGACGGCCGCCAAGGGCGAGTGCCGCGAGGTCGACGCTCCTGCCGCGCGCGAGGACGGCGGCGCGTCGGCGCCGACCGAGCGCCTCGATCCGGAGAAGACCTACACCCTCACGTTCGAGACGAGCTGCGGCACGTTCACGGTCACGCTCGACCAGGCTCAGTCGCCGGCCACAGCCGCCTCGCTCGTCCAGCTCGCCCGCGACGGCTTCTACGACGACATGATCTTCCACCGCATCATCCCGGGCTTCGTGATCCAGGGCGGCGACCCGACCCAGAGCGGGACCGGCGGGCCCGGCTACTCGACCCGCGACGTCCCGCCCGCGGACGCGAGCTACGTCAAGGGCGCCGTCGCGATGGCCAAGACGGCCGTCGAGCCTCCCGGCACGGCCGGGAGCCAGTTCTTCGTCGTCACCGGGGCGGATGCCGGCGGCCTGCCGGCGGAGTATGCAATCGTCGGCAAGGTCACCGACGGACTCGACGTCGTGCGCCGCATCGGGTTGCTCGGAGACCAGTCGGGGACGCCGACGCAGCCTGTCGTGATCGAGCGGGTCACCGTCGGCGAGCAGGGTTGAGCGTCGCCGCGGTCGTTCTCGCGGCGGGCGAGGCGTCGCGGTTCGGCGCACCGAAGCAGCGCCTGCTGCTGCCGTCGGTGCTCGAGCGCCTCGCTGCCGCGCCGGTGGACGAGGTCGTCGTCGTCGAGGGCGCGTACCGGTTGGATGACTCCTTTGTGACTGGAGCACAAGCTCTGACCGCGCGCACGGTCCATTGCACCAAGTGGGAGCAGGGGCCCGGAGCATCGCTGCGGTGCGGGCTTGCTGCGCTGGGAGAGGACGTCGAGGCCGCCGTCGTCGTGCTCGCGGACGGGCCCGACCTGGCGCCCGCCGCGGTCGAGCGGGTGCTCGGGGACTGGCGGGCTCACGGCTCCCCTGTCGTCGCGGCCTCGTATGAGGGTCGCCGCGGTCACCCGCTCGTGCTCGACCGCAGCGCCTGGGAGCGCGTGCCCGACGAGGGACTCCGCGACCTCGCCGCGCGGCTCGTGCCGTGCGACGACCTCGGCGCCCCGGGCGACGTCGACGTCGCCGAGCAGCTGCCGGAGCGTTTCCGCTAGGAGAGCGCTGCCACGCCGTTTCCGCTAAGGGAGCGCAGTGTCGCCGCCGCTGCGCAGCGAGGCGAGCCGCTCCATCAGGCCCGGCGGCATGCGCTCGGCCGCGGTGGTGCGAACGTAGCGCCGCAGCGAGACCTCGAAGCGGTAACGGCGCTTGCAGTAGTCGCACTCGTCGAGGTGCGCCTGCGCTTCGAGCTGCTCGAAGTCGTTCAGCTCCCGGTCGAGGTAGCCCTGGAGCAACTGCTCGCACTTGTCGCAGCCCTGGCCGTGGCTCACGTGATCGCCTCCTCGGCGAGCCGTTGCTTGAGCTGGCGCCGTCCACGGTGCAGCCGCGACATCACGGTACCCATCGGGATGTCGAGGATCTGCGCGGCATCCGCGTAGCTGAAGTCTCCGATGTCCACGAGGACGACGACGTCACGGAAATCGTGTGGGAGTGAGGAGAGCGCGTTCACGATCGAATCTTGCGACAGGCGCTCGACGACACGCTCCTGTTCGAGCGCGTCCTCTCCTGCCGACTCAGCCATTCTGTTCGCGAGGTAGTAGTCGCCCTCCTCCAGTGGCTGCAGGTCCGGGGTGCGCTGGATCTTGCGGCCGCGGTCGAGGTTGAGGTTGGTGAGGATGCGCAGGAGCCACGCCCGAAGATTGGTGCCCGGTGTGTACTGCTTCCAAGCCCGAAACGCCCTCGCATATGTCTCCTGGACGAGATCCTCAGCCTCTTCTCGTGTGTGCACGAGCCGCCGCGCTACGCGATACACCTGATCGGCGAGAGCGAGCGCTTCCTCCTCGAATCGCACTCGATCCCGGGCTTCTCCCGCGATCCGGCGCGCCCCGTCGTCCCGCTCGGTCTCGCCCACCGTCTACCGTCGTGTCGTACGGAAGATTGCAACGCCGGCGGGCGCGCCGCTATTCCGCGCCCGCGTCAAACGGCCTGCAGTTCGCGGAACCCGCCGCGACCCAGCGCCTCGACGAGCGCCGCCCGGGAGGTGCGCTCGTCGTCCCACGTGAGCGTCACCTGGCCCATCAGGTTGGCGTGCGCGCCCTCGAGCCCCTCGACGCTCCGCAATGCGGCCGCCAGTCGGTTCACGCACCGCTCGCAGCGCACGCCCGACACCTGCACCGTTTCGCTCAGGATCGCCATCGTGGAAGATCGTACTAGCGACCTTTGATGCCGTGCACCGGGCGACCCGCCGCCTCCCAGGCGTAGTACGAGGCGCTGGGCCCGAACGACGACTCGTACGCGACGATCCGCGGGTTTCGGCCCACCTCCTTCGCCCGCTGTGCATGCCAGAGCATGTTCGGGTCGTCACCCTCCTCCCACACGAGGACGAGGTGCGCTGCGGTCATGTACTCCGCCACGAACGAGCACCCGGCGGCGGGGCACGGAAACGGGTCGGTGCGCACGCACCACCACCCCGAACGGTCGCCGACGTCGTCGTCGTGCCATAGCTCCTCGTCCTCGACGAGGTCGGGCTCGTCGGTCGAAACGGTACCGGTGGGGGTGCGTTCCTCCTCCACATGACCACAATACGAGGTGTGATCGCCGAGCGGGACATCGCCGTCGTCCTTTCGGGCGGCGGCATGAACGGGCTTCTGCTCGAGCTCGGGTTCCTGCGACGACTGCGCGAGAGCCCGGTCTGGCCGCGGGTGGGCTGGATCTACGGCACGTCGGCGGGCGCCCTGAGCGGGACGATGGCCGCGCTCGACCGCCTCGACGACCTCGAGACCTTCTGCCTGCGGCTCCGGCCGGAGGAGACGTTCAGGCCGCATCGTCTGTGGCAGCTTCCGTTCACCGGGCTCCACGACTACGCGCTGCCGGACACCATCGCGGAGCGGCTCGAGCCGATCGAGCGGATAACGGAGGCCCTCCGGACCGCGCCCATCGAGCTCGTCGTCTGCGTCACCGACGTGGGCGCGACGGAGGAAGAGGCCGACGGCCACGCGTTCGAGCGCATCTATTCGTCTCGCACGACGGCGCCGACCGAGATGGCCGAGGCCGTGCTCGCCTCCGCCGCGATCAGCGCACTCGTTCTGCCCGTCCGTGTCGGCGACGTGATCGGCACCGACGGCGGCTGGGTGCGCAACTTCCCGCTCGGTCACGCCTACGACAACCCGCAGGTCGGCGCCATCGTGGGCTTCCGCTACCTCTCCCGCTTTCCCACGTCCACAGGCGAGAACCTCGTCCGGCTGCGCAGGCGCCTGGAGCGGTTCCGGGCGGTGCCGCCGGTGCGGGCGCTGATCGGAGAGCTGCAGCAAGCCGAGGAGCGGCAGGCGCGCGGCGAGCCGCCGCACCTCGCCGACATGATCGTGCGTCTGATGCGCATCGCGATCAGCCGCAACACGACGCTGGAGGAGCGGCACGCGGCAGAGAAGGATCAGTCGGTGCGCGAGCTCGGGGCACTGCGTACAGACGTGATCGAGCTCGCCGTGCGGAACGCGCTCCCCGGGCGACGCCGGCGCCTCCGCGCCGAGCTCGAGCGTCGGTTCGCGGACGCCCGCTTCCCGTTCCGCCACGACCGGTTGCTGCCGACATTGCTCGTCCGGGCCGAGGCAGGCCCGCTCGCGCTCGATCCGAGCTTCCGCGCCGGCCTCGAATGGCCCGACGACGCGAAGCGGGCTCTCATCGCGCGGGGCAGTGCGCTCGCCGCGTCTGCGCTGGCGAGCGACGACGGCCTCGCGCTCCTCGATTCCGCACGAGTCGAGGAGCGCGAGGGGGCCGCATAGTCGGCCCCACCAGGGCCGAACCAAAGCGGCTCCGTCCTCGGAGAGCCGCCCGGTCACGCGCCCGCGGCAGGCAGCAGCTGCCGGGCGGTGGCACCCGGTGGGAGGCGCCGCTGCCTGCCGCCGACGCGTTGGCGGTCGGATCCCGCGTCCGTGAGGCCCAGTGGCGGGCGGCGTCGGGCCTCACGGAGCGAGGGGAGCCGGCGAGCGGGGGACGGCCCGCCGAGATCAGGGACTACATCGGGGGACTAGGAGGTGGAGCTGCTCGGCTGCCGACCGAGCTTCACGGTCACCGTGCGCTGGTTCTGACCGCGGTAGATCGTCAAGCGGAGCTTGTCGCCGGGCTTGGCTGCGGCGATCGCTTCACGCAGTGCGTCGCCCGTCGTGATGCGCTTGCCGTCGACGGCGACGATCACGTCACCGCCCATGCGGTAGCTCTCGCCGGCGACGACGACGTCCTCGCGCCCGCCGCGCAGGCCCGCGGCCGCCGCGCCCGTGCCCGACTTGACGTCCTCGACGAGCACGCCGGTGTCGACAGGGAGCCGGAACTGCTGCGCTAGCTCGGGTGTGATCTCGCGCACTCCCACGCCGAGGTAGGCATGGTCGACGCGGCCGCTGGCGAGGATCTGGGCCACGACTGACTTGACGGTGTTGGACGGGACGGCGAAACCGATGCCGACGTTGCCGCTGCCGCCGCCGCCCGTCTCGATCTGCGAGTTGACGCCGATCACCTCGCCCCGCGCGTTGAGCAGCGGGCCGCCGGAGTTGCCGCTGTTGATCGGCGCGTCAGTCTGGATCACGTGGTCGATGGCGAAGCCGTTCGGCGCCGTGACGCGCCGCTGCAGTGCGCTCACGATCCCCGCCGTGACGGTGCGCTCGAGCCCGAAGGGGTTGCCGATCGCGACGACGGGGTCGCCGACCTCGACGCGCTCCGAGTCGCCGATCGGCAGCGGAGTGAGAGCGCGTGCGCCGGCGTCCACCTTCAGCACCGCGAGATCAGTGGAAGGGTCGACTCCCACGAGCTCGGCAGCGAGCGTGTCTTGGTTGGAGAAGCTGACCTCGATCTTGTCCGCGCCCTCGACGACGTGGTAGTTCGTGACGACGTGGCCGGCCTTGTCCATCACGAAGCCCGAGCCGAGCGCCTGCTGCTGCCCGCTCGTGGTGATCTGGACGACGCCGGTGGACGAGCGCTTGTAGATCTCTCCCGGGGTGAGGTCGGAGGTGGCAGCCGCGGGCTTCGTAGCGGCGGTTGCCTCCTGGGTGACCGTCTCGACGACGGTCGTCTCGCCGCCCACGCCCCCGAGCAGCGCCGCACCGCCGAGCGCCGCGCCGCCGCCGAGCAGGGCTGCGACGGTGAGCGCGACGATCGGGATGCGTGTCGACCGGGAGGGGGAGGTCACGCCTCTGTTGTACCCGGGCCCCCTTGAACAGCGGGTTAGGGCGGGTTAAGAGCCGATTGCGCGACCGTTGCGGTGCAGGACGTGGCTCGATCCGGATACGCCGGTCCCCCTGCAGACGGTGACGCCGGCGGCGTAGATTGGGGTTGCAATGACCAGGGAGGCGATCCAGCCCGAGGCACTCGCGCGCCCGAAGGCGCCGTACTCGCCGGTCGTCATCAGCGGCGACCACGTCTTCACCGCCGGTCAGGTCGCTTTCGACGAGAGCGGCACACCCGTGCCGGGCGGCACCGGGCCGCAGACGCAGCGCGCGCTCGAGAACGTGCGGGCGTGCCTCGAGGCGGCCGGGTGCAGCCTCGACGACGTGGTCAAGGTCAACGCGTACCTCGCGGACCTGGCCGACTTCGAGGCGTACAACGAGGTCTACCGGGGGTTTTTCTCGGAGCCGTACCCCGCCCGGACGACGGTGCAGGCCGGCCTGCCCGCGGGGCTCTTCGTCGAGATCGAAGCGGTCGCGCGACGGCCGGGGTGAGCCTCGCCGAGATCGAGACGCCAGCGGCCGTCGTGGACGCCGCCCGACTGGAGCGCAACCTCGCGTGCTGGCAGGAACACTGCGACCGGCACGGCCTCGCCAACCGGCCGCACGTGAAGACGCACCGCTCCGTCGAGATCACGCGGCGGCAGCTCGCGCTCGGCGCCGTCGGACTGACCTGCCAGTAGCTGAGCGAAGCGGAGACCTTCGCCGACGCGGGGTGCGAAGACCTCCTCGTCCCCTTCAACATCCTCGGCGCTGCGAAGCTCGAGCGCCTGCGAACCCTGCTCGAGCGCGTCACGCTGACCGTCTCCGTCGACGACGCTGCGCTCCTGCGCGGCCGCTGGTAGTGGGTCAGGGCTCGGCGGCGGCGACGTGGAGGGTCGACGCGCGGGCGGCTCGACGTTACCGCGCCGACCGGCCACCGGCGCTCACGGCTGTCGGACGCCCGTCGCCGGACCGTCAGGCGAGCCGCTTCTCGTAGGCGACGCCGGCAGCCTGCACGGTCATACCGACGCTCTCGTAGAGCCGGGTCGCACCGGTGGGGTTCTCCGAGTCGACGCCCAGGGAGACCCACCGCACGCCACGCTCGTGGAAGGCCCCGAGCGCGTGGAGCAGCAGGGCGCGACCCACCCCACGCTGCCGCCAGCGCCTGCGCACGCCGAGCATCCCCACGAAGCCCTTCCCCGGCGTACGGATCTCGCAGCGGATGAAGCCGGCGACCTCGCCACCGTGCCAGGCGACGAAGTACAGGGACGTGTCCGACTCGTCCACGCGGAGCTTCTTCCACTCCTCGAAGGGAAGCGCGACGAATCCCCACTCCTCGCTGAAGGACTCCAAGATCGCCTCGTAGAACGGCCGCGCGTCGTCGGGCTCGAAGACCCTGGGCGCGATCCCGGTCGGCCACGTCGGCGGCGGCGACGGTCCGTCGAGCTCGACCGCCATCTCGTAGAACCGTCGCACAACGCTGTAGCTACGCGCCTCGAAGAGCGCTCGCGCGCCGACGTCGGCCTCGAACGCATGCTGGTGCACCGTCTTCAGACCCAGCTCGCGCGCGCGCGCCTCGCCGAGCTCGCACAACGTCGTGCCGAGACCGCGACCGCACGCCGCCCGCGCCACCAGGCCGACCACCTGCGCCACTTCGCCGTGCGCGGTCAGCCACCCGAGCGCCACGACGCGGCCGCCCTCCTCGAACGCCCAGGAGCTCTGCTCCAGCTCCGAGTACCGCCATCTGTCACGGAACTCGAGCGGCGACGCCTCGACTTGGTAGCCGAGCTCGCGCTCCAACTCGCGCTGCAGCTCGGCCGCGGTCTCCGCATCGGACTCGCGGAGCGACCGCACGCTCATCTTCTCCATCAACGCCGCCATGCGCGCAGCCTAGACGGAGAGGAGCACCTCGAGCCGGCCGTCCACGACCCGTGTCTGGTACAGACGGATCGGCAGTTCGGCTGGGCCGTCCAGAGCAGTCCCCGTCTCGAGGTCGAAGAGCGCCGCGTGACACGCGCACCGCACGCCGCCGCCCTCGAGCCAGCCGTCGGTGAGCGGGCACTCGGCGTGCGTGCAGTAGGCGTCGAAGACGTGCCAGCGCCCGTCCGCGAAGGCGACTCCGAGCAGCAGCTCGCCGGCCCGCGCCTCGCGCAGGGCGCCCTCCGAGCCCTCGGCCGGCCCGACGTCGACCCAGGTCATGCGTCGAGCAGCACATGCAGGTGCGCGGGCGCGCGGAACTCCCACCCGCGGAGCTCCGGCGGCCGCTCGGGATCGAGCCGCAGGCGAGGGTAGCGCTCGAACAGCCGCTGTAGCGCGATCCGCATCTGCACCCGCGAGAAGTGGTGGCCGGAGCAGAAGTGCGGGCCGAACCCGAAGGCGCCGTGGTTGCGGCGCGGGCGGTGCAGATCGAACATGTCGGCGGTTTCGCGCCACACCTCCTCGTCACGGTTCGCCGAGGAGACGAGCAGGCCGAGGCTGGCTCCCGCTTCGAGCTCCACGCCTCCGAGCTCGGTGTCCCCGATCACGCAGCGCGTCTGCGTGCCGATCGGGGAGACCCAGCGGAGGCCCTCCTCGATCGCGGGCCGCACCAGCCCGGCCGGATCGGCTGCGAGCTCGGCCGCCTGCCCCGACTCGAGCAGCCCGACGAGCGTAGAGCCGCAGGCATGGCCCGGCTCCTGCATGCCGCCGAGGAGGATGACCTTCAGCGTCGGCAGGATCGCAGCGACGCGCTCCTGGAGCGTGCCCTCGGCGAGCTCGAGCATGGTGGCGATCGTGCTGCCGTCGGGCTCGGCGTGGAGGCGCTCGAACACGGGCTCGAGCGCGACGTCGATCTCCGCGGCGGCGGCGTCGGAGTCGGCCCACTTGGCCGGGTCGTTCTCGAAGTTCGTCGCCCCCTGGGCGAGACCGTGGAACCAGCGCCGCAGCGTGTCGCCGTCGACGTCGCCGAGACCGAGCACCTGCCCCAGGCTGAGCACGGAGACCGGCTCGAAGTACTCGGCCATCAGCTCGGCGTCGCGCCGGGAGGCGAGTGCGTCGAGACAGCGCTCGACGATCGGCTCCACGAGCGAGGGCGTCCGCTCCTCCACGACACGTGGTCGCAGTGACGGCTCGAGCATCGCCCGCAGCCTCCTCTGCGGCTCGCCGTCGACGACGAGGATGCTGTCCCTGCCGAGCGCGCGGTCGAGCGGCGAGGGGTCGACACGCGAGTTGAAACGCTCAGGGTGGGTCGCCGCCTCCTCCACCTCCGCCCAGCGCGTGACGAACCAGAGGCCGACCGCCGGCACGAAGCAGACGGGGGCCTCCCGCCGGAGCCGCGCGTAGATCGGGTACGGGTCGCGGTCGAGCTCCTCGACCGTGACCGACGCGGCGAACTCGGCGACCGTGCTCATGCGCGCCGGCCGAGCTCGCACGTGAGGTCGACGAGCGCGCGCACATCGTCGTCGCTCGTCCGGAAGTTGACGATGCACGGCCTCAGGCACACCTTCCCGTCGACGGCAGCTGGAGCCACCCAGACGCGGCCGTCGGCCTGGAGCGCGCGGGCGAGCCGCGCGTTGTGCACGTCGAGGTCGCCCTTCGCCGCCACGTGTCGGAACGGCACGATCGAGAGAGGCGGCGGGCCGCACAGCGGCTCGAGCTCCTCGCGCTCGGAGACGAGCTCGTGGAGGAGACGGGCCTGCCCGAGATTCCGCTCCACCGCGGCACGGAACGCATCGGCGCCGTGCGCACGGAACGCGAGCCAGAGCTTGAGCGCGCGGAAGGGCCGCGAGTACTCGAGCGTGATGTCGACCATGTGCGCCTCGGGCCGCTCGTGCGGGATGTAGTCCTCCTCGTGGGCCAGCGCCGTGGACAGGTCGGCGCGGCGGCGCACGAGCAGGACACCGCAGGCCTTGGGGAGGTAGAGCCACTTGTGGGCGTCGAGCGTGACCGAGTCGGCGCGGTCGAGACCGGCAAACAGATGTCCCGCACTCGGCGTCGCAGCGGCCGGCAGCCCGTAGGCACCGTCGACGTGCAGCCAGACGCCGCGCGGCTCGCAGACGTCGGCGATCGCGTCGATCGGGTCGACGGCGCCGGTGAGCGTCGACCCGGCGGTGGCGATCACGGCCACCGGGACCGCTCCCGCAGCGACGTCGGCGTCGATCGCGCCGCCGAGCGCCTCGGGG
The DNA here is from genome assembly GCA_963708005.1 of uncultured Actinomycetes bacterium. Classification (GTDB taxonomy): domain Bacteria; phylum Actinomycetota; class Thermoleophilia; order Gaiellales; family Gaiellaceae; genus Gaiella. The sequence continues at coordinate 296,852 of CAVPRY010000007.1, forward strand.
TCGAGCCGGCGCTCGCCGTCGAGCGGGATGCGCCGCAGCGCGTCCTCACCGATCCCGAGCACCTCGGCGGCACGCTGGACGGAGTAGTGACCCTCGGCCGAGCAGTACAGAGTGGGGCGCGCGTTGCCCAGCCCGCTGCGGCGCGTCCCCGGCAGCGCGCGCTCCCGGGCCGCTGCCAGCGCGGTCATGTTCGAGACCGTGCCGCCGCTCGTGAAGGCGCCCGCCTGGGCGGGGAAGCCGAGCAGCTCCGCCACCCAGCGCACCGCTTGATCCTCGACCTCCGACGCCGCCGCGGCCCAGACCGCGAGGTTGACGTCGAAGCACGAGGCGAGCAGATCGCCGAGCACGCCGATCTCCAGGCCGGACGAGCCGACGAACGCGAAGAAGCGCGGCCGCGGCTGGGCAATGCTCGTGTCGAGCACCTGTGCGGCGTCCGCGATCACATCGAGCGCCGGCGCGGGGGAGCTCGGCAGCCCCTGGGTCAGGAGGGACTGGAGATGCTCGCCGATCGGCGGCTCCGTCGGCCTGAACGCGTCGAAGCTCCGCCATGCCTCGGCCACCACCGCGGCGGCGCGCTCGAGAACCTCCTCGCGCCGCACGTCCAGGCGGAGCGTCGGCTCCAGGCCGGTGATGGAGTCCGCCACTACGTCGCGCCCTCGAGCACCAGCGTACGCGCCTCGCGCAGGCGCCGCGTCTCGTCCACCACGAGCACAGCGACCACCGTGCCGTCCATGGCGCGGCCGACGTGGAGCCCGGCCTCTTCCCTCCATTCGGCCACGGCCTCGGCCACGCCGACCTCGGCCACGCGCAGCTCGCCGATGTCGCTCCACCAGTACGGCAGGCGGTCGTACGAGCCCGCCTCGCCGGCGATCGCCTCCGCCGCGTGCTCGCCCGTGCCGATCGCCTGGTCCCAGTGCGGGAAGTGCAGTGGCCCGAAGCGCGCGTGCGGCGCGAGCACGAGGTCGCCGACCGCGTGGACGCCTGCCAGGCCGGGGAGACGCATCTGCGCATCGACCTCGAAGGGCGGCCCGACGACGGCCGCGCCCGGGCTTGTGTTTCCGTCACACAAGCCCGGCGGGGCCGCGGCGCGGCCGCCGGTGGCTGCGATCACGACGTCGGCCGGCAGCGTGCCGTGGTCCGCAGTTTCCACGCCCCCCGCTCCGGCGCTCTGGATGCGCACACCGCCGAGGAAGCGTGCGCCTACCCGCTCGAGGGCGTCGGCGGCGAGCGCTGGCAGCGGGTCGTGCAGCCTGTCGAGCGGGCGCTCCGTCAGATCGACGACGGTGACCGCGTGGCCCGCGGCGGCCAGCGTGGCAGCGCTCTCCGTCCCGATCAGCCCTGCACCGACGACGAGGACCCGCTTCGGTCCGCCGGCGAGCTCCGGCGCCAGCCGCGCGAGGCCCTGAGGCGTCGCGTTCACGTGCGCCGTGTCGAGACCCGGCACGGGCGGCGGCGGGTAGACGAGCCCGGTGGCGAGGACGATGCGATCGGCTGTGATCCGAGTGTCGCCGACCACGAGCGTCCGCGCGGCGAGATCGGCGGTCGTGACCATGCCGTCGAGGCGGTCGATCCCGCGCTCGATGAGACGCGCGTCGTCGGCGAGCAGCACCGGCTCGCCGGTGGCAAGGGCCTTCTTCGTCAGCGGCGGCCGATCGACCGGGAGTCCCGGCCCGATCAGAAGCGGTCGCGCCCCCAGCCGGGCGAGCCGCAGCGCACACGCGGTGCCGGCGACGCCGTTGCCGACGATGGCCACCTCGGCCTTCACGACGGCACGCGCTCCACGAGAACGGCCGCCGTCTCGATCGCCTCGTCCTGGTGCGGTTGCAGCTCCTGGCCCGGCATGTCGCCGAGGTAGGCGAACGGGTCGTCGATCCCGGCGGACTCGCCCGAGAGGCGCTCGAGCACCGCCAGCCCGCAGAACGGAACGTGCCCGGCGGAGTAGCCGCCCTCGTGCGAGCAGACGAGCCGCCCGCCGCAGAGGCGCCCTGCGGCGTCTGTGAGCAGCGACGTGAGCTCGCCGAAAGCAGCGGCCGGGAGCAGCATGCGGCCGAGCGGGTCGAGCGCACCAGCGTCGAACCCGCAGGCGACGACGATCAGCTCCGGGCGGAAGCGCTCGAGCGCAGGCACGGCGACGCGCTCCAGCGCGGCGAGGTAGGCGCCGCGGCCGGAGCCGGCAGGCAGGGGGACGTTCAGCGTCGCACCGTGTCCCGCTCCCGTGCCGTTCTGCTCCACGCCCCCCGACCCGGCCGGATAGAGGCCGTCCTGGTGCAGCGAGATGGCGAGCACGCTCGGGTCGTCCTCGAAGATCGCCTGCGTGCCGTTCCCGTGATGGACGTCCCAGTCGACAACCGCGACGCGGCCGATCCCGTGCTCGGCCTGCGCCTGGCGGACGGCGACGGCGACGTTCGCGAACAGGCAGAAGCCCATGCCGCTTCCGGGCAGCGCGTGATGGCCGGGGGGCCGCACGAGCGCGTAGGCGTTGTCGACGCTCCCCTCGAGCACCGCGTCCACCGCGGTGATCGCGCCGCCGGCCGCGAGGAGCGCGATCTCGTACGAGCCCGGCCCGAACGGCGTCTCGCCGTCGCCCGCGTCGCCGCCGCGCGCGGCGGAAAGCACGCGAATCCTGTCGACGTACGCCGGGTCGTGGACGCGCTCGAGCTCCGACGCCGTCGCAGGTCGCGGCGACAGAACGACGAGCCGGTCGGTCAGCCCGCAGGCGTCGAGGAGGTTCTTCAGGCGCCGCTTCGTGGCGGGGTTCTCGGCGTGGATGCCGGGCTCGAGCCAGCCGCCGGACGGCAGCTCTCCCGCGCCGCTGCCGGTGTCGTGCCACATCATCCGCTCGTGCCAGACGAGACCGGTGCTCATGCCGAGGCGGCGACCTCCGCCACGCGCTCGCCGATCTCGCGGCGCCAGTCCCGGACCCTGCGGAGGACGCGGACGAGCCGCCGCGTTCTCACGCGCTCGAGCCCTCGAGGATCTGCAGCGTCTTCAGGTCGGAGTAGAAGTCGAGCGCGTAGTCGCCTCCCTCGCGGCCGATACCGGAGATGCCGATACCACCGAACGGCGCCGTGAGATCGCGCACGAGGAACGTGTTCACCCAGACGGTCCCGGCGCGCACGGCGCGGCCAACGCGCTCGGCACGCTCCGCGAGAGCCGGTGTAGACGATCCCCGAGAGCCCGTACGGCGTGGAGTTCGCGAGCGCGATCCCCTCGTCCTCGTCGGCGAAGGTCTGGAACGTGAGCACGGGCCCGAAGACCTCGTGCTGCACGATCTCGCTCTCGTTCGAGCGCGGGACGACGAGCGTCGGCTCGTAGAACAGGCCGCCGATCTCCGCCCGCCGCCCACCGCGCACGATCTCGTCGCCGTTCGCTCGCGCCCGCTCGACGAAGCCCTCGACGCGGGCGAGGTGCGCCGGATGGATGAGGGGCGAGACCGTGGTGGCGTCGTCACGAGGGTCGCCGAGCACGTGCTCGTCGGTGAAGCGCCTGGAAGAGCTCGAGGAACGACTCGGCGACCGTCTTCTCCACGAGCAGCCGCGTGCCGGCGAGGCACACCTGACCGGCATCGTCGTACTGCCCGGCGGCCTTGCGAGCTGCCGCCTCGAGATCACAGTCGGCGAAGACGAGCAACGGCCCCTTGCCGCCGAGCTCGCCCGTGAAGGGAACGATGTTGCGCGCCGCCGCGACGCCGATGTGCCGGGCGGTCTCGGGCGAGCCGGTGAACGAGATCCGGCGCACGCCAGGATGTGCGGTCAGCGCGGCGCCCACCTCCTCCCCGATTCCCTGCACCACGTTGAACACCCCCGGCGGGAGGCCGGCCTCGTGGACGAGGTCGGCGAGCAGCGAGCAGGAGAGCGGCGACCACTCGGCCGGCTTGAGGATCACCGTCGAGCCGGCCGCGAGCGCGGGGGCCGTCTTCCAGGTCGAGAGCATGAACGGCGCGTTCCAGGGCGTGATCACGACAGCGGGGCCGCTCGGCATCCGGAGCACGCGGTTCGCCGTCCCGTTCGACGACCACGTGCGCTCCTCGTACGCGACGGCGAGGTCTGCGTAGGCGCGGAAATTGCGCGCGCCGCGTGCGATCACCCGTGCCTTGAGCGAGCGCAGCAGCATCGCCATGTCCAGGCACTCGACCACCGCCAGCCGGTCGACGTTGGCGTCGATCAGATCGGCGAGACGATGCAGGTACGGGGCGCGGCCGCCGGGGCCGATGCCGGCCCACGCCGGGAAGGCTTCGGTCGCGGCGGCGACCGCGAGGTCGGCCTCGCGCCGTCCGCCGCGCGACACCTCGGCGAGCACGGACTCGTCGATCGGCGAGAGATCGGTGAAGGTGGCGTCGCCCGCAACACGTTCGCCGCCGATGTAGTGCTCGGTCGAGACCTCGATCTCGGCGACTTCGGCCCTGGTCACCGAACCTCACCGAACGTGAAAGTGCAGACGTCGACGACGGTGCCGAAGCCTCCGCCCGTGACCAGCCCGACCGGCACTCAGAGCTCCCGCACGGTTTCGAGGTCGTCGACCGTGTAGGCGAACGTGAGGCGGAACCCCTTGCCCACGCGCACGGGCCGCAGCGCGTCGTGTTCCTCGCTCGGCCCGCCGAAGAGGTCGAGCGTCGCGCTTCCCTCCCAGATCGGGGAGATCGCACGGTCGCGGCTACGCGCGCGCACGAGCTCGTGCACCGCCGGGTCGTCGTGGCGGCCGGCCGCGAGCCGTGGGAAGTGCCGCACGTTGACGAGCGGCGGGTCGTTGTGGGTGGGGCCCGTGTCGGACACGCGCGCGAGCGTCACCGTCCCCTCTGCGATGCGGCGCTCGTAGGCGGCCACCGTGCCACCGAACGTCGCGCCGGCCCTGAGGCCCGGGTCGGCGGCGCAGTCCAGCCCGAACGTGCGGGTGATCCAGATCGAGCCGAGCTTCTTCGGAAAACCCTGGATCCAGCCTCGCACGAGCGCGAAGTCGCGGTCGACCCAGATCGCCGGGCAGACCGTCACCTCCTCGCCGTCGAGGACCGCGTTGCAGACGATGAAGAACTCCTTGTACTGCGAGCGCGAGGGGTCGACCAGCTCACCCCCGCCGTCCGAGCACGACTGCCAGTCCACGAAGAGCGCCGCACAGCGACCCGGGTCGGGATGCGGCGCCAGCCCGTCCGGGAGGAACGAGACCGCCGCGTCGGGATCCGCCCAGAACTCGATCACCAGCATGTCGGCCACGTAGTGCCACGGCGGCGCGGGCACGAGGCTGGCCCGACCTTCCGGCGTGCGTGGCAGCGAGTACCCCTGGAGCGTCATCGGCTGATCACGTTCTCCCCTTCCGGGGGCAGCGGCCGGCCGAGCGTCTCGTACGAGTTCCGCTCCCACTCGATCGCGACCGGGTCGAAGCGGAAGTACGAGCGCGGCGGTAGCGGCCCCCACGTATTGGACGAGTAGCGGTCGTCTGGCCACACGCGCGGCTCGTGGTCGGCCTGGAGCTGCTCCATGTCGCAGTAGAGCTCGACGAAGCACTCCTCCTCGAGGATGCGCACATAGCTCGCGATGTTGCCGCCGACGCCGTGGCGCGTCGGCCCCCAGCCGAGCCAGCGGCCGTGGCGCGCGACGTGGTCGAGCAGGTCGCGCATCTGCCCGATGTCGACGACGTCGAAGGCGAGATGGTGAAAGCGCGAGACGGCCTTGTCGACGAGCGCCATCACGTGGTGGTCGGTGTTGACGTGGAACCACGTAGCCGCGTCGCCCAGGTGGTCGGTCACGCCCATCCCGAGCACGTCGCTGTAGAAGCGCGAGCTCTCCGCGAGCCGGCTCGTGAGGCAGTTGACGTGCCCGAGCTTGCGCGGCCCGCCGGGGCGCACGGTCGTCGAGCGGCGGGCATGGAGCACCCACCGCTCCTCCTCCCGGAAGGGAAGGAGCTGCACGCCGCGACCGTCGGGATCGATCACGAAGAGGGAGCCCTCGCGCTCTTCCCAGGGCGTGCCGCACTCGTCGAGATGCGCCCGCGCGTCCTGCAACGAGCAGGCGCGCATGAGCTCGAAGGCGGTGTGGTCGTGGCCGGGGGCGCCGCCGCCGACCAGCTCCAGCACGTACGGCTCGTCGTCGCAGCAGAGGAGCGAACGGTTGTCCTCGCGCGCCCGCTCGCGCAAGCCGAACTGGACGCACCAGCGCGCCGAGGCCTCCTCGACGTCGGCCACACGCAGGCAGACATGGTCGATGCGGCGCAGGCGGATCACGGCTCCAGGAGGCCCGCAGCCACCCGCGCGTCCGCCTCCTCCTCGGGGATCGCGAGCGCGACGTGGAGCGTGTTCGCGGAGACCTCCATCTGCTCGCCCAGCCCGGCGAGGTCGACGTCCCAGTCCACGATGTCGTTCGTCAGGCGGCCAAGGCCGTCGATCTCGACCTCGACCACGTCGCCGGCGTCCATGGGCCGGGAGTTCGCCGGCGTGCCCGTGAGGACGACGTCACCCGGCAGGAGCGTGATCAAACGGCAGAGGTCGGCAAGCTGGTACGCGACACCCCAGACCAGGTCGGCGGCGGTCGCCTCCTGCACGACGTCGCCGTTGAGGAAGGTTCGCAGCGTGAAGTCGGTGGGGTCGAACTCGGCAGCGGGCACGAGCTCCGGGCCCAACGGCAGGAAGCCGTCCTGACCCTTCACGCGCAGCATCGAGCCGCGGTCAGCGTGGCGGAAGTCGTGCATGCCGATGTCGTTCGCGCAGGTGTAGCCGGCGACGAAGTCCAGGGCCTCGCCGATGGGGACGCCCTTCATCGGGCGCCCGATCACGACCGCGAGCTCGCCCTCGTAGTTGAGAAACCGTGACCCGGCAGCCTTGAAGACCGGGCGGCGGTGCCCGTTCAGCGCCGTCGGCGGCATCATGAAGTAGGAGGGCTCGGGCGGGGTGCGGGCGGCGTACTCCACGATCCGCGAGCGATATGTGAGGTGGACGGCGATCACCTTGGTCGGCTCGGCCGGCGCGAGGTAGAGCGCGTCGGCGTCGGCGAGGCGCGTGCCGTCGTCGAGCACGATCGTGTCGCCGTCGCGACGGCCCCAGCAGGGCCCGCCGGCCACCTCGACGCGGACACGGCGGCGCTCAGAGATGAGAGGCATACTCCTCGAGCTCCCAGACGGTCACGGTCTCCACGTCGAACTCGCCGACCGCGTCCGCAAACCGCTCCACCTCGAACCGCTTCATCGCGACGAAGGTGGACACGAGCTGCGGGCCGAGCGCCCGCACGAGGTAGGCGTCCGCCTCCAGGGCGTCGAGCGCGGTGCCTAGGTCGGCGGGGAGCCGTGAGCCGGCGTGCGCCTCGTCGAGTCGGTACGCGTCCCCCACGACCGGCTCCGGCGGCTCGAGGCCACGCTGGATCCCGTCGAGGCCGGCCAGCAGCAGGGCGGCGGTAATCAGGTGCGCGCAGGCCGAGCCGTCCCCGGTGCGGATCTCGACCCGCGCCCGCGGGCCCCGCTCCCGCGGGATGCGGACGAACGCGGTGCGATTGTCGTGACCCCAGTTCGCATGGGTCGGCGCGAGGCTGTCGGGCAGGAGCCGCTTGTAGGAGTTGACCGTGGGGCCGAGGAGCGCCTGCAGGCCGTCGGCATGCTCGATCACGCCGCCGACGAAGTTGCGCGCGAGCGGGCTCAGCCCGTCGGACCCGACGTCGTCGTCGAACGCGTTGTGCCCGTCCTCGGTGCAGAGACAGAGGTGCACGTGGAAGCCCGAGCCGCCCTGATCGGAGAAAGGCCGCCCCATGAACGTCGCCACGAGACCCTCCAGCACGGCGATCTCCTTCACGGCCGTCTTGAGCAGGAACGCCCGGTCGGCCGCGTCGAGGGCGCCCGAGTGCTTCACGTTGATCTCGTACTGCGAGTTCATGTACTCGTGGTTCGCCGCGAACGCCCGCAGGCCGAGCTCGTCGCACGCCAGGAGCATGCGCAGCACGACACCGCGCGGATCCGAGACCGGGCCGACCGTGTAGACGCGCGACAGCTCGTCCACATAGCGCCGGAAGCCGCCCGGAGCGGACGCGTCGCGCTCGAGCAGGAAGAACTCGAGCTCCGGCGCCACGATCGGCGTCAGGCTTCTCTCCGCGTACGCGGCGACGACCCGCTGCAGAAGCGAGCGGGGACATACGGGCCAGTGCGCCGAGCCGTCCAGCGTCCACGCATCGCCCAGGCACCACGCGACCTCCGGCTGCCACGGCACCGTCCGCAGCGTCGCGAGATCGGGGTGGATCGACAGGTCGACGTACCCCTCCTCACCGCCGACGACCGGGGTGTGCCGCAGATCCGTTCCCATCACGGCCGCGCAGAACGTGACGCCGTCCTCGCACATGTCGGGGAAGTGGCCGAGCGGGATGTCCTTGCCGCGCGCGACGCCGTGCAGATCGGTGTACAGCACCCGCACGGCGCGCACGTTCTCGGCTTGCAGGGCCTGGACGGCGGTGTGCGGGTCCGGGGCAGTGGTCGTCATTCGTGGACTCTTCCCCTCATCCGGTCACCCGCACCGGCAGCCGCTTGATGCCGTTGAAGAAGGCCGAGCGCAGCCGCTCGGGGTCACCCGCGAGCTCGACCCGCTCGAGGTACGGCACCATCTCCTCCAGCCAGATCCGCACCTCCAGCTTGGCCAGGTGCGCGCCAAGGCAGAAGTGCGGCCCGCCGAGCCCGAACGTGAGATGCCGGTTGGGCGCGCGACCGATGTCGAAGCGATACGGATCGGGGAACTTCTCCTCGTCGAAGTTCCCCGAGGCGTACCACATCAGCACCTTGTCGCCACGCTGGATGCGGCGCCCGTGCACGACGACGTCGCGGGTCGCCGTACGGCGGAAGTGATGGACCGGGTGCGCCCAGCGGAGCACCTCGTCGGCGCCGAGGCCGGCGAGGGTCGGGTCGGCCGCGAGCCGCGCCGCTTCCTCGGGGTGCTCGAGCAGCGCGAGCAGGCCGAGGCTGATCGTGTGCCGCGTCGTCTCGTTTCCGGCCGTCGTGAGCAGGATGAAGAAGACGCCGAACTCGCGGTCGTCGAGGCGCGACCCGTCGACCTCGGCCTCGACGAGCCTCGTCGTGATGTCCTCACGCGGCTCGCGCCGCCGTGCCTCGCCGAGGCGGCGCCCGTACTCCATCAGCTCCAGCGAGAACGGGCTCGAGAACGGGAGCTTGCGGAGCTCGGGATCCTGCAGCGCCCGTTCCTCGACGAACTCTTCGCCCATGATCTCCGGATCGGTGTTGCCGAGGATCTTGTCGCCCAGCTCGATCAGCAGGCGCCGGTCGTCGACCGGGAGGCCCATGATCTCCGAGAACACCCACATCGGGATCTCGGACGCCACGTCCTGGACCCAGTCGAAACGCTCGCGCTCGCAGGCCTGGGCGAGGATGCCGCGGGCCAGCCGGCGGATCCGCTCCTCGTAGGCGCTTACGACCCTCGGCGTGAACCCCTTGTTCACGATCGCCCGCAACCGGGTGTGCGCGGGCGGGTCGGTGTCGATCATCGACTTTCGCGTCTCGATCTCCTCCGGTGTCAGGTCCTGGAGGGACGTGCCGCCGAGCTCGGAGGAATACGTCTCCCAGTCCTTGGACATCGCCACGATGTCGTCGTAGCGCGTGAACGACCAGAAACCACTCCCCTGCGCCTCGTCCTGCCAGTGGAGCGGTGCCTCGCGCCGGAGGAGGGCAAACCATTCGTGCGGCACGCGCTCCACCCACACGTCGAGGTCGGTGAGGTCGACGTCGTCGAGCGCGACACCCTCGATCGAGGGCCCGGCGACGGTCGCCGCAGCCGCGACCTCCCGCGACACGTGCGCCGTGCGCTCCTCGACCGCGGCTGCGGCCACTTCGCCCGGTGCGAGCCGGACGAGAAGCTCGTCACCGTCCATACGCGTCTCGTAGATCGGCAGGGGGTCGAGCGCCGGCGGCGTGAGCACGTCTCCCGTACGCACGTCGAACTCAGAGCCGTGGCACGGACAGACGACGACCGAGCCGTCGAGCTCGCCGCCGGAGAGCGAGCACTCCTCGTGCGTGCACGTGTCGTCGAACGCGACCCAGACGCCGTCGACGCGGCCGAGGCAGACGGCAGTGCCTCCCGTCTCGGCTCGTCGCAAGGTGCCGTCCGGCGCGTCCTCCGCAGGCCCGACCGGATGCCAGATTGCCGACGCTTCCATCTACCGCCCGGGTTCGAACTCCAGCGTCTCGTCGAGCGGCGGGACGCCGTGGTGCTCGGCGGCGTGCGCGGCTGCGTTGTCGACGTTCGACCGCCGCACCACCAGGACGATCGCGAACCAGACGAGGGCGACGACGATGAGCCCGATCGTCCAGTACGCAGCTTCCCAGTTGTAGTTCGTGCCGTCGTGCGGATCCGGGTTGAGCGCACCGTAGAAGCCAAGGATCGGCGTGGCGATCGCGACGAGCACGATCACGTACTGCCACCACTTGTTGCCGCTCTTGCGCACGAGACCGAGCGCCGCCAGGGCGAGCACGAGGTACACGAGCTCGACCGCGAAGGAGCCGATCGTGGCCGAGAGGATGAAGGTCGCGAACTGGTCGTTCGGAAACAGCGGCACGAGATTCCCGTCCGGACCGGGGATCACGAACTTCGTCCCGTAGCTCGCACCCCAGACGAGCAGCATCAACCCGATGCCGCCCACCGCCACCATCAGGTTCGCCACCCACGGGGTGTCGTAGCGCGAGGTCTTGGCCATCACGCGCGGGAGAAGCCCGTCACGGGCCAGCGCGAAGTAACCGCGGCCGATGAGGACGCAGATCGCCAGCGCCAGAGCCATCGCGTCGAGGATGACGACGAGGTCGATGATCCACGCGAGCCAGGAGCCGACGTACTTCGTGGCCATCTCGTTGAGGGCGTTGGGCGAGAAGGCCCAGAGGCCTTCGTCCACGGCCTTCCGGCCGTACCCCATCGAGAGCGCAAAGGCCATGATCACGTAGAAGACCGCCGCCGCCGCGACGGTGCCGAGTACGGCACGCGGGATCGAGCGGTGCGGGTCGCTGGACTCCTCTCCCAGCGACGCCGCCGCCTCGAAGCCGACGAAGAGGAGGATGCCGAGCAGCACGCCGCCGAGCACTCCGCCGCCCGTGATCCCGAACAGCGAGGTCTCGCCCGGGTTGAAGACGGAGAGGGAGAGGCCGTCCTCGCCGCCCTTGGCGATGATCACGATCGCGAGCAAGAGCATGGGAACGAACGAGACCGCGGCAAACGTCAACATCGCACCGACGGCGATGCGCACACCGACGTAGTTGAGCACGAGCACGATCGCCAGCCCGATCAGGCCGAACACCCACCAGGAGGGGCCACCGTCGGAGATGTGGGTCTGCCAGAAGCCTTCCGAGAGAATGCCGATCCCCAGGTAGATGCCCCCGCCGCCGAGAAAAAGCGTGCCGACGAAGAAGAAGCCGGCGACGAGGACGCCGATCCACGGATGCGCGCCGTGTGTGAGGTACTCGTACACCGCGCCCGCGCCGGCGTAGCGCCGCGCGTACAGGACCACGACGTACCCGATCGCCAGCACGCCCAGACCCGCGATCAGCACCGCGAGCGTCGCATTCCAACCCGCACCGATGTCCGGACGCGAGATGCTGCCGAGGATCAGCGCCACGGAGAACATCGGCCCGATGGCGAGCGACTGCGCCACAGCGTGCAGCGTGGAGAGATTCTTCTTCCCGAGGGTCGCCGCCGGCGCACCGGTCGCGGTGGCGTCCACCTGGCTCACGGTCTGCCTCCTGTCCGAGTCACCGGCGGTGCGCTTGCATCCGCCGCGCGGCCACGGTAAAAAATCGAACATCGAATGTCAACCATCGAACCTCGAATGTCGTCTCACGAACCTCGATCGCCCTTGACAGTTCGCTCGGTTGTCGGTCTGGCCTACGACGACATCCGGGCGCAGATCGTCGGCGGTCTGATCGAGCCGGGCGCGCGGCTCGGCCAGGCGGAGCTCGCGGAACAGCTGGGCATCTCGCGAACATCGGTGCGGGAGGCCCTGCGGCGCCTGACCGGCGACGGCCTGGTCGAGTTCGAGGTCAACCGCGGCTTCTTCGTCGCCGACATCGGTCTCGACAGCGTGCTCGAGCGACTCGAGGCCCGCCTGCTGCTCGAGCCCGCCGTGGCGCGGCTCGCCGCCGAGCGGCGGACGCACGACGACCTAGACGCGATGGAGGTCACGCTCTCGGAGGAGCGATCGGCGAAGACGGCGGCGGCGGCGCACGATGCGAGCCGCGCGTTTCATCGCGCGCTGGCGGTCGCGACGCACAACGAGGCGTTCGTGCGCATCTTCGACTCGCTGTGGATCGCCGACGTGGGACGACGCCTGCTCGCACGGCGCTTCGCGGCCCCGACGTGGAAGGACGACGACGTCGCAGAGCATCGTCGCCTGCTCGTCGCGATCGACCGCAAGGACGCCGACCGGGCCGAGAAGCTGATGCGCGCGCACGTCGAGAGCGCCTTCCGTCACTGGTCGGATCGCCGGCCCGGCGAAGCCTGACTCCCGCCCCGGCAGGGATCCGAGCGCCACCGCCGTAGCTGGACACGTGCGACGCCCTGCCGCCTTCGTGCGTCATCTACGCGGCAGCGACACCTACGGCGTCGTGCTGGGGATGATCGCGCTCACCTTCGTCTGGGGTATCGCCGCTCCGGTCGCCAGCTGGTCGCGCGTCGTGCTCGTGGCGCTGCAGGGTCTCACGCTCGTCACGGCGTTGTGGACGTCACGGACGCGAAGCCGTCGGGTCGGCTGGGCAGCAGTGCTGGCCACCGCCGCGGTGCTCGTCGCCGCCGGGGTGACAGGCGTCGACGACAGCATCGAGCGGATCGTCGTCGGCGGCATGTCGCTGGCCCTGGTCGCGGGGACGCCGATCGCCATGGCCCGATCGCTGCGCGAGCTCGGCCGCGTCACGAGCCATGCGATCACCGCGGCGGTGTGCGTCTACCTGCTGATCGGGATGTTCTTCGCCGCCCTCTACCTGGTCCTGGGCGCGGTCTCGGACCACGACTTCTTCGTGCAGACGTCGACGACGACGTACTCCGACTACCTCTACTTCAGTGCCATCACGCAGACGACGGTCGGGTACGGCGACTTCACGCCGGCGACGGACGCAGGCCGCGCCTTCGCGACGGCACAGGCGATGTTCGGGCAGATCTACCTCGTCACGATCGTGGCGCTGATAGTCGGCAACCTGGGCCGAGAGCGAGCTCCGCGTGCAGGAACGTAGGCGGCGGCTCGCCGGCGCGGTCGCCGTGGCTCAGTCGAGCGTCAGCGCTAGCGTCTTCACCGTCGCCGCGCGCTCTGCCCCGAGCGCACCGTCGAGCCTGGCCGCCAGCTCGCCCGAGCCGGCGAGCTCCTCGGTGATGTCCGCGCCGCCGAGCAGCTCGCCCTGGACGAAGACCTGTGGGATCGTGGGCCAGTCCGAGAGGGCGGAGAGCTCTTGCCGGATGCGGGGGTCGGGGAGCACGTCGACTGCCGCGATCGGCGCCCCCGCCGCGTGGAGGGCACGCAGGGCCCGGTCGGAGTTGCCGCACATGATCGCCTGCGGCGTGCCCTTCATGAAGATCGCCACCGGCTCGGTGTCGATCACCTGCTGGATCTGCTCACGCAGCGTCATGACGTTCCTTTCGTAGTGATGCGAAGCTCGTGGATGGTGCCGTCGGCGAGGGGGACCGCCAGCGCCTGATTGACCAGCCGGTGCTGCTGGACGAGCGGAAGCCCGTCGAATGCCGGCGTGACGACGGTGACGTGGAAGTGATCGCCGCCGCCGGTGCGGTCGACGACCTCGATCGTTCCGCCCGGGAACGCACCTTGGAGGAGCGCTCGGATCGTGTCGGCCGCCATCGAGAGCCATGCTAGCGGCGGCCTTCGGAGTGGCCGGCGGCGGTACCCTGGGCCTGGTGCGTATCACGCGTACGTTCGTGCTCGGTCTCGTTGCGGGAATCACCTTCGTCGTCGTCGCGCGCCGCCGGCTCCCGTCGCACGGCGATGACGAGAGCGACGAGGTGGAGCTGAATGCGTCGGGCACGGAGTCGAGCTCAGGAGCCGCGCACAGGCGTTTCGCGGTGGCACGATCCGCGCCTGGCTAGGGGGTGTCGCGGTCGACCTGCGCGAGGCGACCCTGGGCCCCGGCGCCCGCCTCGAGCTCAGCAGCGTGCTCGGCGGCATCGCGATCCGTGTGCCGCCGAAGTGGCGTGTGGAGGCCGACGTGCACGCCTTCGCGGGTGGCGTGGCGGTCGACGCTCCCGCTCCGCAGGATCCCGAGGCGCCCGTGCTCGCGCTCGGAGGACGCTCGGTGCTCGGGGGCGTCGCGGTGGCCGCGCGCCGGCGACGAGGGTGAGCCGGCCGCTCCGCTACCTAGCCTCGCTTCCGGAGCGCGTCGCCCGCGCGGTCGCGGCGGCCCTCGGCGGCACGGTGCACGAGACCGCGGCCCTAGCACTGCCCCGGCTCGTCCGGCGGTCACGCCTCTACGAGGCGACGGCGAAAAACGTGCTCCGGATCACGATCGAGCTCGTCGGCGGCGTGGAGGGAGCCGCACCTGTCGACGAGAGCGCCGTCGAGCCGGATCCGCGAAAGCTGACGGTCCGCAAGACCGCGGGCAATGCCGTGGAGCTCGGCTCGATCGCGGCGTTCGGCTTCTCGCCGCTCTGGTTGCTCGCCGCGGCGGCCGACGTGACGCGCGGCTCGCGCGTGTATCTCGACGCATTCGTACGAGAGCTGAAGCGGGAGGGCGTCATCGCGGCGGACGCCGCCCTCGCCACGGTGGACGAGCTCCTGGCCACGCTCGAGGGCACGGCGGGCGCCGCGGCGCGACTCGTCGACATCCCGCCGCTCGAGCTCGAGGCCCTGCGCACCTCGCTCGGCGAGTTCCGGCGCGATCCGGAAAGCCTCCCCGAGCCCGATGAGCTGGCAGCAGCCTATGACGCGTTGCGCGCCACCGCCGCGAGGGAGCGGCGCACCCTGCTCCAGGTGTCCGAAGGGGTCGGCCTCGCGTTCTTCAACGCCGCCCGGAAAGTCGGGCGTCAACACGTCCTGGATCCGTACACCGAGGATCTGCGCCCGCTGCGGAGCGAGGGCTTCGGGGCGTATGCCGCCCGCGTGTCGCGGCCGTACGCGGCCGCGGCCGCCCGCCACTTCGATCCCACCCGCGAGACGTACACCGAGAAGGTGATCGAGAAGCTCCGCCGCCCATCGTGACGGAGGTGCTGCCGGGCTTCCGCGCCTTCGTCGTGCGCCGCTTCGGGGACGAGGGGCGCTCCTGGCTGAACGAGCTACCCGTGACGCTGGCCGAGCTGGCCCAGACGTGGGGCCTCAAGCTCGGCGAGGAGCTCCTGGGTGGCGTGCTCTCCTGCGTCGTCGCCGCCGGGCCCGACGCCGTTGTCAAGATCGCAGGCCCGTGGTCGGACTGGCGCGCGGAGGCGACCGCGCTGACCGCATGGGGTGGGCGCGGAGCGCCGCGGCTCCTGGCGGTCGACGAGGAACACCGAGCGCTCCTGGTCGAGCGGATCCGGCCCGGCACCGGGGCGCCGGAGGCATCTGCCCGTGATGTGGCGACGCTCCTCGCGCACCTGCACCTACAGCCGCCGCCCGGGCTGCGATCCCTGGCGGAAGTGGCGCGGGAGCGCGTCGAGCGGGCGCTCCTCGACGAGCGGACGACGCCGTACAAGGCGGAATGGGCGCTCTCCCGGCTCGGCGAGCTCGAGCGAGAGCCACCCACGCCTGTCCTCCTCCACGGCGATTTCGACGGGCGCAACCTGCTCGCCTGCCGCCTGCGCGGCCTGGCTGCGATCGATCCGCTGCCGTGCAGCGGCGACCCCGCGTACGACGCCGGCTACTGGGCGCATGCGAACGGCCGGCCTGGCCGTCGCGCCCGCACGACCGCGATCGCACAGGCGCTCGAGCTTCCGGTCGACCGCGTCCGCGGCTGGTGCGCGATCGTGGCGATCCACGGCTGAGGGCGTCCGCAACCTGTCCTCGCTCGCGCGCTCAGCCGATGCCGGTCGAGGGCCGCCAGACGCGCACCGCGAGGCGGCGGCGTCCGCGCAGACGTGACGACCGAGGCGCGGCGAGGCCGGCGAGGACGCGCGCGTGCTCGACGTCGTCGCGACCGGGCTGGCGCACCGGCGGGTAGCTCGGATGAAGGGGCTGGTACATCAGCGTCTCCGGGCCGTGACGTCGACGTACTCGGCCGGGATGGCCACGGCCCCGCCGCCGCCGAGTCGGTCGTGGCGCTCCACGAGTGCGACGAGATCGGCCTCGAGCCCAAGCTGATCCTCCGGCTCCAGTGTTCCGAAGGCCTTCGTCGTGGGGCCGTACCAGCGCCGGAAGAACTCGACGAACTCGTCTGCGGAGCGGAAGCGGAAGGTGTAGGTCCGCGGGTGCAGGGTGAGTTCGTCGACGGTGCCGGCGAACAGCTCCTCCAACCGGGCCGCAGAGCCCCAAAGCGGCGGCGGGAGGACGCCTGGCGGCGGCGGGACGTGGGCACCGATCGTGCGGAACATCTCGCCGACGAACCCGTCCGGCGTCCAGTTGGCGAGCGCGATCGTCCCACCCGGACGACAGACGCGCACGAGCTCACTCGCCGCGCGCTCCTGGTTCGGAGCGAACATGCAGCCGAGGACCGAGATCACCGCGTCGAAGGTGCCGTCGCCGAACGGGATCTCCTCCGCGTCGCCGCTGCGCAGTTCTACGTCGAGCGCCTCCGCAGCAGCCCTGCGGCGTCCAACCTCGAGCAGCGCCGGCACGTAGTCGATGCCGACGACGGAGCAGCCGGAGCGCGCCGCGGCGAGCGCCGCGTTGCCGCTGCCCGTGGCGACATCGAGCACCCGCCAGCCGGCCTGGAGGTCTGCGGTCTCGCAGAGCCGTTCGGCGATCAGCTGGATGCGGGCGGCGACGAGCGAGTAGTCGCCCGACGCCCACATCTCCTGCTGGCGCTGCTTGACGGCCGTGAAGTCGGGGGAAACAAGCGTGCCGGTCATGTGAAACTCCTTCGATCGTTGGTGTCGTTCGAGACTAGGGAGGGTCGTCCGCGCTGTCATGACCAGGCCTGATCGACTTCTGGTGCAGCAGGCGGATGCCCGAGATGATGAGACCTGACTATCCGTCCTTCGGTCGCGGTTGGATCGGTGCTCCATCAGGCGGCGACGAGCTCGGGTCGGCTCGCGCCGGTCTCGATCACCCTGACGACTTCGTCGATGCGCACGCCGGCTGCGTTCGCATGCCGGAGGACTGCGTCGGGGCTCGATGCCTCGTAAATGCGAACCGTGCCGCGAGAGCCGGCCGGCTCAGCCGCGACATAGGCTCGGAGCCAGTTGACGGCGTCCGTCGGACGTGGTGCGCCGAGCGCCACGTCGCAGGACGCGGTGCTCCTGGACCCTGCCTCGAACGTGATGTACGTGTCCATAGGTGCTCCTTGATCGTAGTTAGCACGATCGGTCGTGCTTGATCAGTGATAGTACGATCGGTCGTGCTATCTTGTCAAGCAGTGACCGACGCGTCCCCGACCGAAGCCGTCCGCCGCCGCCGCTCCGACGGCGAGCGAAGCCGGGCTGCGATCCTCGACGCCGCCGCCCGGCTGGCTACGACCGACGGCATCGAAGGGCTGTCGATTGCGCGCCTGGCCGGCCACGTCGGCATGAGCAAGAGCGGGCTGTTCGCACACTTCCGCTCCAAGGAGGAGCTCCAGCTCGCGACGATCGAGGCGGCGCAGGAGATCTACGAGGATGCCGTCGTCCGACCCGCGCTCGCCGCTCCGACAGGGCTCGGGCGGATCGAGGCACTGTGCGAGCGCTTTCTCGAGCATGTCCGAGTATCGGTCTTCCCGGGCGGCTGCTTCTTCGCCTCGGTGGCGGCGGAGCTGGGCACCCGCTCGGGACCGGTGAGGGATCGGGCTGCCGAGTTCGTCGGCTCGTGGATGCAGCTCTTGATCGCCACGCTCGACGAAGCGAGAGCCGAGGGAAGCATCGCCGTGGACACCGATACGACGCAGCTGGCGTTCGAACTCGATGCGTTCCTCTTGCTCGCGAATACCGCCTTCATCCTGGGTGGCGGAGATCTCGAGGCGCTCGAACGTGGCGGCCGCGCGGTCGACCACCGCCTGGCCCTGGCCCGTACCGACGGCTGACCCTGGCTCCCGCAGGCCGCGCCCGGTCTGCTTGAATCGAGGCGTGGCCAATCCGGACAGCTTCGGTGCGCGCTCCACCCTCGAGGTCGCGGGAGCGAGCCACGAGATCTTCCGACTCGAGGCTCTCCAGTCCCGCTTCGACGTGCTCCGACTCCCCTACACGCTACGGATCCTGCTCGAGAACGTGCTGCGCCGAGAGGACGGCGAGACCGTCACCGCCAACGACGTGGAGGCGGTGGCGACCTGGGACGCGGCCGCAGAGCCGGCGCGGGAGATCACATTCGCTCCCGCACGCGTCCTCCTCCAGGACTTCACCGGCGTGCCGGCGATCGTCGACCTCGCCGCGATGCGCGCCGCGATGGCCGACCTCGGAGGCGATCCGAAGCGCATCAACCCGCTCCTCCCCGCCGAGCTCGTGATCGACCACTCGGTGCAGGTCGACGACTTCGCCTCGCGGCTCGCGATCACGCGCAATGCCGAGCTGGAGTTCACCCGCAACCGCGAGCGTTACGCGTTCCTCCGCTGGGGGCAGGCCGCCTTCGACAACTTTCAGGTGGTGCCGCCCAACACCGGGATCGTGCACCAGGTCAACCTCGAGTTCCTCGCGCGGGTGATCGAGGCGCGAGACGGGCAGGCGTTCCCGGACACGCTCGTCGGCACCGATTCCCACACGACGATGATCAACGGCCTGGGGGTGCTGGGGTGGGGCGTCGGCGGCATCGAGGCGGAGGCCGCGATGCTCGGCGAGGCAGTCTCCATGCTCGTCCCTGAGGTCGTCGGCTTCCGCCTCTCGGGGGAGCTGCCGGAGGGCGCCACGGCCACCGACCTCGTGCTCACCGTGACCCAGATCCTGCGCGCCGCCGGCGTGGTGGGGAAGTTCGTCGAGTACTTCGGCGAAGGGCTCGTACGTCTGCCGCTCGCCGACCGTGCCACGATCGGAAACATGTCCCCGGAGTACGGCGCAACCTGCGGCTTCTTCCCCGTCGACGCGGAGACGCTCCGCTACCTGCGCCTCACCG
Organism: uncultured Actinomycetes bacterium; assembly: GCA_963708005.1. Taxonomy (GTDB): domain Bacteria; phylum Actinomycetota; class Thermoleophilia; order Gaiellales; family Gaiellaceae; genus Gaiella. The sequence continues at coordinate 315,946 of CAVPRY010000007.1, forward strand.
GTCGCCGCGAGGAGCGGATCGCACTCGTCGAGGCGTACTGCAAGGAGAACGCGCTCTGGCACGAGCCGGACCACCCCGCCACGTACTCGCAGGTCGTGGAGCTCGACCTCTCCACGGTCGAGCCGTCGCTCGCGGGGCCGCGCCGACCGCAGGACCGGGTACCGCTGCGCGAGGCGAAGCGCGCCTTTCACGAGGCCCTGCCGACGTTCGGCGTCGACTACGGCAACGGTGTGGACGAAGGGCTGGCCGAGTCGTTCCCGGCCAGCGACCCACCGACGACGGCCGACCCGGGCGCGCTGACGCCGCAGGGCGAGCAGACCGTTGCCGTGACTGCTGTCGCCGTGGCGGAGCGCCCGCGCGGCGTGGCCTGCGAGATCGACGGCGAGGCGGTGGTGCTCGAACACGGCTCGGTCGTGATCGCCGCCATCACCTCGTGCACCAATACGTCCAACCCCGCGGTGATGATCGGCGCCGGCCTCCTGGCGAGGAAGGCGGTCGAGCGGGGCCTCACGCGGCGGCCGTGGGTGAAGTCGAGCCTCGCGCCGGGGTCGAAGGTGGTGACGGAGTACTACGAGCGTGCCGGCCTCACCCCGTACCTCGAGGCGCTCGGCTTCCACACGGTCGGCTACGGCTGCACGACGTGCATCGGCAACTCCGGACCACTGCCGGACGCGGTCTCCGCGGCGATCGCGGAGGGCGACCTCGTCGCCTGCGCGGTCCTCTCCGGTAACCGCAACTTCGAGGCCCGGATCCACCCGGAGGTGAAGGCCAACTACCTCGCCTCGCCGCCTCTCGTCGTCGCGTATGCGATCGCGGGTCGCATGGACGTCGACCTGCTCACCGAGCCGATCGGCTCGGGCGGGGACGGCGAGCCTGTGTTCCTGTCCGACATCTGGCCGTCGCCCGCCGAGGTCCAGGAAACGATGGCGGCCGCGATCGGCGAGGAGATGTTCCGCGCGACGTATGCCGACGTCTACACGGGCGATCCGGCTTGGCGCGAGCTGCCCGTTCCCGAAGGCGAGCTCTTCGACTGGGAGCCGGGCTCCACCTACGTCCGGCGGCCGCCGTACTTCGACGGGATGAGCCGCCTGCCGGGCACCGTCGAGGACGTCGCCGGCGCACGCTGCCTCGTCTCCGTGGGCGACTCCGTCACCACCGACCACATCTCCCCTGCCGGCTCGATCAAGCCGGATTCTCCGGCCGGTCGCTACCTCGTCGAGCATGGTGTCGAGCGCCGCGACTTCAACTCGTACGGCTCACGCCGCGGCAACCACGAGGTGATGGTGCGCGGCACCTTCGCCAATGTGCGCCTGCGGAACCTGCTGGTGCCCGGTGCCGAGGGGACCTGGACCGTGCACCTGCCGGACGGCGAGGAGACGACGATCTTCGAGGCCGCGCAGCACTACCTCGCCGACGGTGTGCCGCTCGTCGTGCTCGCAGGGAAGGAGTACGGGTCCGGCTCGTCACGCGACTGGGCGGCCAAAGGGCCGGCCCTGCTCGGCGTCAAGGCGGTGATCGCCGAGAGCTACGAGCGGATCCATCGCTCGAACCTCCTGATGATGGGCATCCTGCCGCTGCAGTTCCTGCCGGGACAGACGCTCGCCTCCCTCGGCCTCACAGGTCGCGAGGAGTTCTCGATCACAGGCGTCGCGAACGGAGAGGCCGACGAAGTAGTGGTGCTGGCAGACGGCGCGGAGTTTCGCGCCACGGTGCGGCTCGACACGCCGCGCGAGCGCGAGTACCTGCGCCACGGCGGCATCCTCCCCTACGTGTTGCGCAAGCTGCTGGCGGAGTAGCGTCGGCTACGACGACTGCACGTCGCGGGCGGCGCGCTCCTCGGCCGCCCTGGCCTGGTGATAGGCGATCCGCTCGGCCAGCAATCGCTGTGTCCGCTCGTGCTGCTCCCAGAACTCACGCGGGAGGCCCAACGTCCTTCTCCTCTTCCTCTTCCCCATCGTCGTCCTCCATCGGTTGACGGATAACGTGCACATCCTCTGAGACAGTCGCGAGCTTCATGTTGAGGTCGAACACGCCGCTCAGGAGTGCCGTCACGTCATCGCGATCGACGAGCGGCTCCACCTCGAGATGGTGCTTGCACCAACTGTGCGACGCAAGCTGACCGGCCGAGGCAGGTCCTCTGCGCACATGGCGGTACACCGATACCCTGGCCGTCCGTGAGCGCCGACTCCGACACGGCCGCCGTGGGCATCGAGCCGGTCCCGGACCGCTTGCGCGTGCTCGGCACGCTCGACACCGGGCTCCTGTGGAGCAACCTCGGCGTCTCGCTGCTCGTGATCGTGGCCGGGACGATTCTCGTCCCCGCCCTGTCACTGCCAGACGCCCTCCTCGCCATCCTCGTCGGCTGCGTGATCGGGAACCTGATGCTCGGGACGGCGGCGGCGATCGGCGCCCAGGCACGCGTGCCGGGAATGGTTCTCATGCGTGCGCCGCTGGGGCAGCGCGGGAGCTACGTGCCCACGGCCGTCAATATCGTGCAGTGCCTCGGCTGGACGGTGTTCGAGCTGATCGTGATCGCCACCGCCGCCGCGGCACTCTCGGACGAGCTGCTCGGGGTCGGCGCGAAGTGGGTCTGGACGCTCGCGTTCGGCTCTCTCGCGCTTGTCCTCGGCCTGCTCGGTCCCATCGGGGTCGTGCGCCGGGTGATCCGCCGCGTTGCCGTGTGGGTCGTGCCCTTCGCGCTCGCGTACCTGACCTGGTGGGCCCTCGACGGTGGCGTGGGCGATGCCTGGTCGCGTCCGGGGGAAGGCGGCCTCTCGGTCTGGCAGGGGGTGGACATCGTGGTCGGCGTCACCGTGTCCTGGATCCCCCTCGCGCCCGACTACACGCGGTTCTCTCGCGACGGCACGAGCGCGTTCTGGGGCACGGGGCTCGGCTATTTCGTCTCCGACGCCTGGCTGCTCGCGCTCGGAGCGGTGTTGTTCTTCTCGCGGGACATCGGCGATCCGGCTGCCCTGCCGGCCGCGGTCGTCGCGGGCGGGGCCCTCGCCGTGGTGGCGCTCTTCGCGCTGACGGTGGGCGAGACGGACGAGGCATTCGCCAATGCGTACTCCGGCGCCGTCTCGCTGCAGAACCTGTTTCCCGCGGCGCCGCTGCCGGCGCTGGTGATCGCCACGACGGGACTCGGCACGATGGGAGCGTTGCTGATCGACCTCGTGTCCTACCAGTCGTTCCTGCTTCTGCTCGGCTCCGTCTTCGTCCCGCTGTTCGCGGTGCTGCTGGCCGACTGGCTCGTCGCCGGGCGCCGTTACACGGAGGACGACCTTTTCCGCGGCCCGCGGTGGCGACCCGGGCTCATTGCCGCGTGGATCGGCGGATTTGCCCTCTACCAGTGGCTCTCCCCCACCGGCCCGGGTTGGTGGACGGAGCTGGTCCGCGGGCTCGACCCGCCGGAGTGGGAGATCGGCGCGACCCTTCCCAGCTTCGTCGTCTCGTTCGCCGTCGCGCTCGCCGTCGCCGCGGTCACGCGACGCGCCTCGCCGGACGCGGTGCACGTCTGACCGGTATCGCCGTCATCGGAAATCTCACGGTCGACCGCGTCGCCGGCGGTCCGCCGCGAGTCGGCGGCGGGGTCTTCTATGGGGCCCGCGCAGCTGCGCGCCTCCGCCTACAGGTCGACGCGATCGCACGGTGCGCGGACGCCGAACGTGCCGTCTGCCTCCTCCCGCTGGAGGAGCTGGGAGGTCCCGTGACGTGGCGTCCCGGAGAGGTCACCACTGCATTCTCCTTCCACTACGAAGGTGACCACCGCGTGATGCAGGTCGAGGCGATCGGCGATCCGTGGCTCCCCGAGGACATCACGGGCTGGGCCGCAGCGGCGCTGGACGACGCGCGTTGGGTCCACGCGGGCGCCCTCCTGCGCACAGACTTTTCCGCGCAGACGCTTGCCGCGCTAGCCGCCGACGGGCGCCGGGTGCTCGTCGACGCGCAAGGGCTCGTAAGGCGCGCGGAAATCGGTCTTCTCGTTCGCGACGGCGAGATCGACCGCTCCTCCCTGACGCACCTCACCGTGCTCAAGCTGAACGAGGACGAGGCGCGGATCCTCGCCGGCGGTGCCGCGCCCGACGACCTGCGCGCACTCGGTGTCCCCGAGGTCGTGCTCACGCTCGGCTCGAGCGGCTCCCTCATCGTCACGCCCGACGCCTCGGAGCGCATCGTGGTCGAGCCGGTGGTGGGGGCCGTCGACCCGACGGGCGCCGGCGACTCCTTCTCGCTCGCGTACTTGGCTGCCCGTGCGGACGCCGCCGATCCGGTCGAGGCCGCGCGCCACGCGAGTGCGCTCGTCTCCGACCTGCTCGGATCGGGCTGACGATGCGGGCGCTCGTGGCCTGCGACCTCGGCGTCGTCGCGGTCGATCTCGAGACGGAGGAGGTCGAGCTGGAGGACGTGCCCGAGACTCTCCCCGCAGGACCCGCGCTCGAGCTCGGGCTGCCGCTCCTCGTCGCGGCCGATCGCCACGGCTCGACGGTCGTCGCGGTGGTCGACCGCAGACCACCGCTCGTCGTCTCGGGCGACGGCGGTCAGACCTGGCGAGAGGCAGGCGCCGGGCTTCCAGCGGGCCGCGCGGTGGCGATCTCACCCGACCACCCCGACCACGTTCTCTACGCCGGGGAGAGCCGCCTCTTCGTCTCCCATGACGGCGGTCGGTTCTGGTCCGGCCTGGCGATCGAGCTCCCCGGGATCGCTAGGCTCGGCTGGTCAAACGACTTGGGAGGCGACGAGCATGGGCGGACTGGGTGATCTCCTCGGCGGATTGCTTGGCGCCCAGAGTGGGCAGGGCGGCGGTGCCGGAGCTGGAGGGCTCGGCGACGTGCTCGGCGGCCTGACGCGCGGCGGCGGCAGAAGCGGTGCCGGCGGTGGAAGTGGCGGCATGGGCGGCATGCTCGCCGCGCTGGCCCCCATGCTCGGGGCGGCGCTCGCAGGCGGCGGCCTCCAGAAGCTGCTCAGCGGCTTTCAGGCCAACGGGATGGACGACAAGGTGCAGTCCTGGGTCGGCCCGGGCGACAACGCCCCGTTGAGCGCAGCCGAGGTGGAGAGCGTTGTCAGCGCCGACCAGATCGCCGAGATTGCCCAGCGCCTCGGGGTCTCGCCGGAGGAAGCCGCGTCGGTGCTCGCCGACGTGATCCCCGACGTGGTCAACGGCGTCACGCCCGACGGCCAGCTCCCGGATCAGAGCCAGCTGGACGACGTCTTCTCGCAGCTGACGCAGGCCGGCGGCGGGAAGGGCTGAGCCCGGGCGAGCCCGGCTCTCACAGCCGAAACTCGCCGCGGGCGACGACGACGGCCGAGCCGCCGACCTCGACCGAGTCGATCAGGCCGGCGCCGCCCTCCGCGCGGGCGTGGAGCGTCGAGGGACGGCCGATCTGGGCGCCCTGCGCGATCACGATTTCCTCGCCCCACGCGATGCGCCCGTGCCGGGCGAGATGGCAGGCGAGCGGGCCGGCGGCGGAGCCCGTTGCCGGATCCTCGCCCTTGGGCCAAAACATCCGGGTCGTCCAGCGCTCGCCCTGGCCGGCGAAGCAGTTGACGCCCGTAACCCGAAATGCGGCGACGGCCTCGAGATCGGGCTTCAGCGCTGCGACGGCCTCCTCGTCGGGTAGCGCAACGAAGATGTGAGTAGGTCCGTTGTCGTACACCTCGACTGGCAGCTCGGAGCCGTCGATCCCCAGCGCGCGGCAGACCGCCTCGGCGTCCTCCACGAGGTTGACCGACGGGACCGGCTGCGCCATGCGGCCGAAGACGATCCGCCCCGATTCGTCCCGCTCGAGCGCGACGGGAACGATGCCGGCGCCGGTCTCGAGCTCGATCACGCCGAGCTGGAGCGGCGCGCCGAGCACGAACGCCGTGCCGAGTGTGGGGTGACCGGCGAACGGCATCTCGTAGGCTGGGTTGAAGATCCGGATGCGGGCCTGGCCCCCGGCTTCCGGCGGCAGAACGAACGTGATCTCGGAGAAGCCGATCTCGACCGCCAGCGCCTGCATCAGGTCCGGGTCGAGCCCGCGCGCGTCCGTGAACACCGCGAGCTGGTTGCCCTGCAGCGGCGTGTCCGTAAAGACGTCCACAACGACGTAGCGGAGGCTCCGCATGGCGCCGAGTCTAGTGGTGTATGTCGCGCACGAAGCGCGCCGCGAGATCGTTGAACGCCTCCGCCGCTCGAGGCTCGGGACGTGCGCGGCACCCGCGATCGTCTCGAGCCGTGCGCACGGGGCGGTCCCCGCGATTGCCGCCGCAATGGCGTGCATGTCCGCCACGTCGAGCTCGCACACACGACGAGGATCGGCATGTCCAGTTCGGTGAGCCGCCCGGCCGCCGGCGGCACGAGCGCGCACTCCGGTCCGGGGGGCGGGTCCGCCGCGTACGCCTCCAGCGCGAGCTCGAACGCTCGCCGCTGCATCTCGCCGACGAACGAGCGAGCCCAGGCTCGACGTCCTCGGGGCCGCGCGTGGGCCCGTCGACCCACATGGCGAACGGCCGAACCCGCGCAGGTCGGGCATGACGAGCAGGTGCCCATTCGTGAGCGGCGTCCGGTTCGACTGCCACATGCGTGAGTCGCAGATGCCGGCATGGAGCAGGACGACGGCGGGGCCGGCGCCCGAGACTTCGTGGTGGAGGACGCTCACCCCCCGGACTGTCGCACACGACGCTCGGCGTCCACCCATTTCGGGTGGTGACGCCGCGCCCACTCCTCGTCGACGTCGCCGGAGGTGATGCCGCGCAACGCGTGACGGGTCGCGGGGTGGATCAACGCGAAGTAGAGGTGCCCGACGAGCAGGACGAGCGAGAGGAACGTGACCACGTCGTGCACGACGACGGCGCCGGGGAGGATGAAAGCGTGGTTGCGCTCGCCGAGCCAGAGGAAGAGCCCTGACGCTCCGAAGAGGAGCGCGAAGGCCGCCGTCAGGAGCGCGTTGACCTTCTGGCCGCCGTTGAACCTTCCCTGGGGCGCACGGCGGCCGACGAGGAAGCGGCGGTCGTCGCGATCGAGCGTCTCCAGCTCGCGCCAGTCCTCACGCAGGCGCCTGCGGTCGCCGAGGACGACGATGGCGGCGATGGCCAGCACCCACGCGAGCGCCACCCAGAGGTGGATGCCGCGGACGAGGTGGCGTCGCCCTACCAGCTCGGCCAGGGCCGGGAGGTACAGCGCGAGCCCTGTGGCGAGCAGGACGAGGAAGGCGGTCGCGTGCGTCCAGTGCAGGAGCCGCTCGGTACGGCCAAAACGCCGGATCGTTTCAGGCACGAGCCTCGCCCGGGACGCGCTCGGGGGTCGCGGGCACGAGCTGGGGCGGCGCATCGCCGATCCAGGCGTCCGAGTCGTAGCCGCGCTGCTCCCAGTAGCCGGTCACGGCGTCGGGGCGCACCTCGATGCTCTCCACCCACTTCACGCTCTTGTAGCCGAACATCCTCGGCATCACGACCCGGAGCGGCGCCCCGTGCGGTCGGGTCAGCGGTTGCCCGTCCATCTCGTACGCGAGCAGAGCGTCCTCGAGCAGCGCCTGCTCGAGCAGGAGGGAGTCGTCGTAGGGTCGCTCGGCCGAGACGAACCGGAGGGACGCGGCACCGCCCCTCGCGCCGACGACGCCGAGCAGATCGTCGAACCGGACACCGGCCCAGTGCACGTTGTCGACCGACCAGCCTGTGACGCAGTGGAAGTCCGAGATCTGCTCCGCGCGCGGCAGCTCCTTCAGGTCGTCGACGGTGAGGGACACGGGATGCTCGACGTGACCACCGATGCGCAATCGGAACGTGGCCGGGTCGTAGACGGGCATCGTGTCCGCCACGGTGAAGATGCGCCACCCGCCCGTCGGGACGATGGCCTCGACGCCGTCCGGCATCAGGCGGCCGACCGCGTCGAGCACGTCGCGCCCGACGAAGAGGCCTGCTACACCGGCACCGACCACCCCGAGGAAGGCAGCCCGGCCGATCAGCCTGTCGCTCATCCCTCACTTGTAGCCGACGCTCCGCCTGCCGTGCTTGCGTTCCGGCGCATGAGGACGGCACGACTATGCTCGCCCGCGATGCGAGCGGGGACTCAGCCGTGACTGCCGTCGCCGTCAGCGGCCTGCGCAAGTCGTACGACGGCCGCCAGGCCGTGCGCGGCATCGACTTCGAGGTGCGGCGCGGTGAGGTCTTCGGCCTGCTCGGCCCGAACGGCGCCGGCAAGACGACGACCGTGGAGATCCTGGAGGGTTTCCGCGGGCGCGACGGCGGGGCCGTGGACGTGCTCGGGTTCGATCCCGGTAGCGCTGGCGCGCGCTTTCCGCGAGCGGATCGGCATCGTGCTCCAGCATTCCGAGCTGCCGCCGACGCTGACCGTGCGCGAGGTGCACCGCATGTTCGCGGGTTACTACGAGGCGCCGCGCGACGTGGACGAGGTGATCGGGCTCGTAGGGCTCGAGGAGAAGGCGGGCGCGCGCGTGAAGACGCTCTCCGGCGGCCAGAAGCGGCGCCTCGATCTCGGCGTGGCGCTCGTCGGCGACCCGGAGCTCGTCTTCCTCGACGAGCCCACGACCGGGTTCGACCCGGCCGCGCGGCGCAGCGCCTGGGAGCTCCTGCGGTCGCTGCGAGAGCTCGGCAAGACGATCGTGCTCACGACGCACTACCTCGACGAGGCGCAGCAGCTCGCCGACCGTGTCGCCGTCCTGCGCGAGGGACTGATCGTGCAGCAGGGCACGCCCGCCGAGCTGATCGCCGTCGAGCCGAAGACGGAGATCCGCTACCGCGAGGGGGGCGAGCTCGTGGTCGTGGAGACCGAGGCACCGACGCGCGTGCTCGCCGAGCTGACGGGACGCGCAGCGGCCGAGGGCAGAGAGCTCGAAGGGCTCGAGGTGCGGCGGCCGACGCTCGAGGACGTCTACCTCGAGCTGGTCGGCGACGACCAGGCTCCCGAGCTGGAATGAGCCTCCTCCTCCATCAGCTGCGTTCGGAGCAGCTCCTGTTCTGGCGCAACCGCGAAGCGGCGGTCTTCGTCTTCGTCTTCCCACCGATGCTCTACCTCCTGCTCGGCGCGGTATACGACGGCAAGATCGAGGGGGAGCCGGCAGCGGATGTGCTCCTGGCCGGGCTCATCGGGTACGGCTGCGCCAATACCGCCTTCGCCGGACTCGCGATCACGCTCGTGATCCGCAGGGAGAACGGCCTGCTCAAGCGGCTCCGCGGCACGCCGCTGCCGCCGCCCACGTACCTCGCAGGAGTTGTCTGCTCGGTCCTGCTCGTCTTCGTGGCTCAGATACTGGTCACGTTCGCGCTCGGCATCGGTCTCTACGGCGCCAGCGGCCCGGAGCGGTGGGGGCAGATCGCGCTGTGCGTGCTCCTCGGCGTCGCCAGCTTTGCCGGCCTGGGCTTCGGCATCGCCTCGCTGATTCGCTCGTCGGAAGGGGCCTCCGCCGTCGTCAACCTGATCGTGCTGCCGATGGCGTTCCTCTCGGGGTCGTTCGGCCCGACGCGAAGCTACCCCGACGTCCTCCGCGCGATCGGAGACGTGCTGCCGCTGACCTACTTCAACGACCTCCTGGAGCGCGCATACCTGCGCGACCAGTCGATCTGGGGCGATCCGGGCGCGATCGCGATCCTGCTCGCGTGGGGCGCGGCGGGCCTGCTCGTGGCCTGGCGGCGCTTCAGCTGGCAGCCGCGCGAGCGCTGAGGGCGGCTTCCGCAGGTGATCGAGCCGCGCCACGGTTGGCGCGATCGAGAACCGGTCAAGGCTGCAGTCGACCCGGAGTCGGCACCACCGGGAGACTTGCTGTAAAACAAACGAGGTCGTGGAGCGCCGCCGGCGCCAGGAAGGGGATGCGCTGAGGTACGTTCGCCCTCGTCGGGAGTGTCTCTGCATCACGCTGATGCTGCCGCTGCTGCTCGCCGGCAGCGCGAACGCGGCAATCCCGGGCGACACCGACCCGACGCCCACGGAGCCGACCACCACCGCTCCGGCTCCGCCCGCGGCACCACCCCCGCTGGAGCAGCCACCCGAGCCGGTCACCGTCATCCTCCCGTCCCTTCCCGAGGAGACCGCGCCGCCGAGTGCGCCGCCTGGACCCCCCGTCGATCCGCCGCTGGCTCCTGCGTCTCCTACGTCCCGTCCCGCACCCTTGGCAGGCCCGATCGAGGCGCCGAAGCCGCCTCCACCCCCACCGCGACCGGATGCCCCCCTGGAGCAGGCCGGCGAACCCGAGAAAGCAGACGAGGTCGTGCGCGCGCCGACGCCGGATCCCGCGCTCCGCGCTGCCGTGGAGGAGGCGGAGGCGGTGAGCACGACGGTCACGAACTTCGCCCTCGCACTTCGTGCGCGCGCCGCCCGATCGTGGGCGACCTCCGAGAAGACGACGCCGGCCCGGATCGCGAGCGAAGCACAATCGGCCGGCTCGTTCACGCCTCCCCTGCCGAGGGCCGAGCCGGTGGCCTCTGCCGTGCAGGCGGACAGCGTGCCCGCGGCGCCTCTGCTGGCCATGCTGATGGGCATGCTGATCCTGTTGGTGGCGCTCACTCCCGAGGCACTCGTGGCACGCGTCGGACTGAGGACGTCGGACCGCATGCGCGGGGTCGCGATGGGCGTGGGCCTCGCAGGCTTGGTCGCCGGCCTGCTGCTGCTCCTGGCGTCAGCCTGACGGCCGCCTCAGCCGCCCAGCCGCAATCGCGTTCGGCCCGGCGCGGCGATGTATACCAGGGCGCCGACACCGGGAAGCAGCGCGACCACCGCCAGCCAGACGGCACGCGAGACAGTCGACAGATCCGGATTCCGCGCTGCGTCGACGAGCGCCCATACCCAGATCAGGAGCGCCGGCAGCCCGACGACGAGAAGCGCAACGAGGGTGTCCGTGCTCACGCCGCCCGATCCTGCCGAAGCGGGCGCCAGCGCGCGCTACCCTGACCCGCCAGGCCCCCGTAGCTCAGTGGATAGAGCAGCGGAACCGTGAACTCGGCTCGTTACGGACAAGGGTTTGCCGCCTCGGCCTGCTGATCCGTGAACCGAGGGAAGCGATACCCTGGGGATCCACGGGCCCGCGTAGCTCAGTGGATAGAGCACAGGAGCTGTGAACTTCGGCGCTTTGTGAATGAGGAGCGTGCGGGGCAGGCCCGAGCGTCGGTTGCACCGAGGTGCGCGATAGCCTGTACCCCCTACTCGCCCGAGTAGCTCAGTGGATAGAGCAGCGCTCTCCTAAGGCGCGTGTCGCAGGTTCGATTCCTGCCTCGGGCATGCGGCTACTTGCCCTCGACGAGGTCGAGTCGCGCGAGAACCTCGAGCGCTTCGGTGACCTCGCTCGTGGTCAGCTCGGACGCCGAGGTTGGCGTCGTCGCCATCGGCGCGCGAACGATTCCCTCATTCCGTCGTCGCAGACGCTCGGCTCCCCGGGCCAACAGGGGGCGCCCGGTCTGCCGTCGGCCCCCTCTCGCACAATCTCAGAGGGGGATCGCATTGTCCGTGCCGCAGACACGCGCCCGACGGAGATGCACCGGCCGCTCTCCGCGGAGCCCCATTGCTCCGGCAGCTTGGGTCGCCATTCTCGTCGTCGCTCTCGTGGCCGCCTCGGCCGGTACGGCCGCCGTGCTCGTCCAGGCACCGAACGCGTTCGCCGACCCTGGCGTCACCCCAGGCGATTCGAAAGCGAAGCGGTTTGTCAGCGCCGTCTCGGTAGCGGAACATCACCGAGCACCAGATCGCGCTGCAGCGTATCGCCTCGCTCAACGACGACACGCGTGAGGTGTTCTCGCCCGGCTACCAAGAGTCGCTCGACTACGTCGTGTCGACGCTGCGCGCCGCCGGCTACAACCCGCAGGTCAACCAGTTCAACTTCCCGGTCTGGGAGGAGTCGCAGCCGCCGGTCCTGAACCGCGTCTCGCCGTCGCCGAAGACCTACGTTCCCGGCGACGCCGACGACAACGACCAGCCGACGGCCGACTTCATCACGATGGCGAACTCGCCGACCGTCGAGCTCACCAACGCTCCCGTGTTCCCCGTCGGCGGAATCGTCGATCCGCCCACCGGCGGCTCCGCGAGCGGCTGCCAGGACGCCGACTACGGCGGCGTCTCCGGCAAGGTCGCGCTCGTCCAGCGCGGCACATGCCCCTTCGTCCAGAAGTGGTCGCTGGCCCAGGCGGCCGGCGCCACCGGCGTCATCATCTACAACGAGGGCAACACGCCTGCGCGCCAGAATCCGCTCTTCGTCGACAACCAGCCCGATCCGCCGGCGACGATCGCCGCCGTCATCTCGAGCTATGCACTTGGCAACGAGCTGCTGCAGGCCTACAAGCAGAACCTGAACCCGACCGTCGACTTCAAGGTCTACGGCGTGTTCACCAATCGCTTCCTGCCGCAGGTGATCGCCGAGACGCGCGACGGCGACCCGAACCACGTCGTCGTGGTCGGCGCGCACCTCGACTCGGTGCCCGAGCTTCTGGCACGGCTGCGAACACCACGCCACCTGGCCGAAGGCGAACGCTGCCTGGTGGAAGACGAAGATCGAGGCCAACCGGAGCCGGGACAAGGACACAGACCAACGTCTGCTCGAACACGGCTGGCTCGCCGTCCGCGTCTGGGAGCACGAGCCGCCCGAGCTGGCGGCCGCGACGATCGCGGCGATCGTGCGTGACCGGGGCGCGAGCTGAAACCGGATAAGCGCCTGCCTGGCTACAGCCTGCCACGGCCATGACGAACCGGTATTGGTTGGTGGTTTCCGGTGCGCCGGGTGGACCCTAGACGCCGCTCCGGCCGCCGCGGTTGAAGCCAGTAGAATCCGGATCGCATCCCGAGAGCGGCCTGAGCCGCCGCCAACCGGCGCCAGCGCAGGTTGGCAGTGAGATGCGGTCTCGCCTGAGTCAACGTCGGAGGAGGACGTCTGACGAACGAGCGTGATGATGACAGGGGCGATGCGCGGGCTTCGCACACGACTCGGTCGTGTCGCCTGCGAGCAAGCCACCAAAGGCCTGACGGCAAACGGGGCGGCGTGACAGGGAGATTTGTCGTGAGATGCGGATGCGGAGGGGTGCACGATGCTTCGATCGGGGCACTAGCGAGAGGCCTAGATTGAAGCGGGGACTTCGGGTCGCGATCGGTGGATTGACACATGAGACGAATCAGTACGTCAACGCTTCGACGGTGCTCGCCGACTTCGACGTTACGCGTGGAGACGCGATCTTCTCCGGTCGAATGGCTGTCGCCCGGACGTGTCTTGGAGGCATGCTCGATGCTGCCCGCGAGCTGGATGCCTGCCCGATCGGAACGTTGTATGCGACCGCCGAGCCGTGGGGGACCATCGATGCCGAGGCGTATCACGCCCTGAAGCAGGAGCTGGTCGGGCGGATCGGCGCGTGTCTCCCTCTTGACGCTGTTGCTCTCGACCTTCATGGAGCTGGAGTTGCCGAGGGGTGCGATGACATCGAGGGAGACGTCTGTGCGGCTGTCCGTGATGTCATGGGGGCTGAGGCGATATTCGTGGTCACCCACGATCTCCACGGTCACATCACCCGGGCCGAGGCCGATGTTGTCGACGCGATGTTCGCGGTGCACGAGTATCCGCACGACGACATGTACGAGCGCGGTCGCGAAGCGATCGAGTGGATCGGAGCCCAACTTGGGAACGGACGCCGACCGGCGATACACGTCGAGCGTCTCCCGATGCTTGTGCCGATGACGACGACGTACCACGGCGTCGGACGTACCGCGCTTGACATCTGTCTCACGCTCGAGGGTGACGGCGACGTCGTCGATGTTGCGTTCATGCATGGCTTTCCGTACACCGACAATCCCCTGGTTGGCGCGCAGGTGGTCTCGGTCGTGGACGGAAGCTCGTCTCGCGCCGTCGAGGTGGCGCGAGAGGCGGCGCGTGCGATCTGGGCCCTCCGGGAGGACTTCCTTGTCTCCTACCCGGGACCGGAGGAGGCGATCGCCCAGGCCCTTGCCCACCCGGGTGCTCCCGTCGTGGTGAACGAAACATCTGACAATCCGGGTTGCGGTGCACCGGGCGACGGGACGCACCTGCTGCGTGCGTTGCTCGATGCTCGTCCCGCTGGCGCGGTGTATTGCGGCATCCGGGATGCCGACGTCGTCCGTCAGGCGCACGAGGCGGGCGTCGGTGCCACGATCGAGATCACGCTCGGGGGAAAGACTGACGAGCTGCACGGTGCTCCGATCAGGTGCGGCGCCTATGTGAAGGCTCTCACGGACGGGGAGACCGTGGTGGAGGCGCCCGTGGGGCGTGGTTGGCGCCTGCCGTTGGGGCGGACGGCGCTGCTGCTCGTCGGCAATGTGGAGGTGATCGTGTTCAGCAGGAACGTGCAGACGCTCGACAGAACGCCGTTGATCCTCCATGGGATTGACCCGTTGCACCGGAAGCTCGTTGCGATCAAGTCGTCGCAACACTTCCGTTCGGGGTTCGAGGAGCTCGCGGAGGCGATCATCCCAACCGATCCGCCTGGTCTGACGACAGCCAGACTCGAGACGCTGTCGCGGACCCAGTCGCCGCGGCCGATCTTTCCCCTGGATCCCGACGTGACCTACGAACCGGGTGCCACAAGGCCGGCGGATTCTGGATCGTGACATCGCTCCAACGAGCCCGAGTCTGTCGATCCCTCGGTGGATAACCCCTTTCTCCTCGACATCAGTCGAGCCTTGATCCGACTCGACACGAGTAATCCCGGGTCGACCGAGGAGCAGGCGGCCCTCTATGTGACGGATCTGCTCGACAGGGTAGGAATTGCGAACGAGTACTTCGAACCCGCCCCGGGTCGGGTCTCGGTCGTCTCGCGGACACCAGGGTCCGACTCGAGCCTTCCTCCTCTCGTCCTGCATGCACACCTCGACACCGTTCCCGTTCAGGCCGACGGCTGGAGCCACGACCCGTTCGGCGCCGAGATCGTCGGCGGGGAGCTCTGGGGACGGGGAGCCGTGGACATGAAGGTTGCCGTTGCGATGCTCCTTCGGCTCCAGCTCGAATGCGGAACTGGGGGCCCGCGGCCCAGGCGAGACCTCATCGTGGCATATCTCGCAGATGAAGAAATGGGCGGCACGCTCGGCAGTCGTTGGATCGTGGAACATCGCGCCGATCTCTTCGCCGGTGCTGAAAATGCGCTCGGCGAGATCGGTGGTTTCAACATCGATCTCCCGAACGGGCGCCGGGTCTTCTACGTGCAAGCCGCAGAGCGCGGGATGCTTTGGCTCCGTGTCGTCATAAAGGGTCCCGGCGGACACGCGGCCTTCTCCGCGAACCCTAATCCACTCGTGAGTGCCGCCCGGTTCATCTCTTCACTCAGCGAGGTCGGCGTAGACGAGAACGTTCTCGTGACCACCAGCGAACTCGAACACAGGCTCGAATCGCTCCTCGGTGGCGACGGGCTTGCCCCTCTCTCGGCGAGATCTGCCGAGCTCGGGGGCGCCGCTCCGCTTGTGCTTCGCGGTCGGCGGACACAGTTCGTCCCGACAGTCATTACCGGCGGGGAGAAGCTCAACATGATCCCGGGCGCAGTCGAGGTCTTCGTCGATTGTCGTTTCTTGCCAGGCAGTCGTGATGCAGCGTTCGATGTCGTCGGAGCGCTTCTGCCCGAAGGTGCGCACATCGAGGTGGTGGCTGAGACCAGTGGCCTTCAATCTCCGACCGACGGCGCGACGTTCGACGCGCTGAGATCGACGATTGAGCGGTTCCATCCAGAGGCTACAGTCCTCCCATTCGTCTTCCCCGGCGGGAGCGACAACCAGAAGTTCGCACACCTCGGGATACGAGGCTACGGGTTCATGCCGCTCGTTCTTCCGCCAGGGTATCCGTACCTGGAAATGTTCCACGCGGTGGACGAGCGACTACCCGTCGACGCGATCCCGCCAGGATTCGCGATGTTGAAGGACTTCGTCCTTCGGTACTAGCGCTCCTCGCGCGAGCCGAGCGCCGATCGCTGCGGCGTCGAAAAGCACTGCCACGCCGGCCGCGGCCGCGTGCCTGCCGACGTGTCTGCTACCAGGCGTCGTTGCATAGGGTTTCGAGCTCGTCGAGGCCGCGGTGCCAGGTGGCGGAGTCGGTGACGTCGACCCCGCAGGTCGCGAGAAGCTCAGTTGGAGACATCGAGCCGGTCGCCTCGAGCATCGAGACATAGCGTGGGTCGAACTCGAGGGGATTCTCCCTGCGGATTGCGCGGAGGCAAAGGCTCGCAAGTGCCGCGAAGACGTACTGGTGGTTGTAAAACCGCCAGGTCCAGATGTGCGGGGCGAACTGAAACTCATGCCGAGTAAGCGCCGACCCCGCATAGACCTCGGATCGAGCCGTCCACGCGCGCTCGATTCGGTCGGGCGTAAGGACACTCCCTGAATCTCGGAGCGCGCTGAGGTCCTGCTCGAAGCGATGAAGTGTCGCCGCCCATGTGACGAGCGTGAGCAGCGACTCGAGCGCGGCGCGGACAATCGCCTTCGTCTCGGGTGAGCTATTCGACGATCGGAGCGTGTCGATCAGCATCAGCTCGGCGAACGTCGAAGGGACTTCGACGAATGCGAGATTCTCCGGTTCGGCAAGCGCCAGCCACTGCTGGGTCCGTTTCGCGAGCTCGAAGTGAACTGCGTGGCCCAGCTCGTGAGCAAGCTGGGATGCGGTTCGTGCCTCATCGGTGTACGTGACGATCACGTATGTCGGCATGCCCGTCGGGAGGGCTGCGCAGTAAATGGCCCCATCCTTCCCCGGCCTGATCTCTGCGTCTATACGGTTGCGGGCTAGAAGCTCGTCGACGATCGAGACTGCGCCGACGCCGAGCGACGCGAAGACCTCGCGACAGAGCTCGACCGCGTTCTGCCAGGGCACGGGCGGAGGAACGCCCACGGTCGCGAACCGATCGGCCGGATGAAGCTCCGCGCTGCCCCACGCCAACCTTTTCCTCTCGAGCCACTCACGAAAGATTCCCGCGCGTCCTTCGGTCGCGCTAAGCACGGCCTCGACGACCGGCACGTCCAGGTCGTCCTGGACGAGCGTGGCAGCACGTGGATCGACCAGGCCACGAAGGTGATCCTCCGCTCGCCGGTCCGCGACCACGGCGTCGAGGCAGGCCGACGTGACGTCGCGGACCTCGTCGCAGCCGCGATCGATCGCTTCGAGGGCGCGCCGTCGCACCTGCGCGTCGCCGTGCCGGAGAAGCGATACCCCTTCGGAGAGGGTGTGCGGGCGTGGTCCGTCGCCGGCATCGATCGAAAGCTCTAATCCGCTCATCGTGGTGGTGAAGAGCCTTCCCCACGCTGCCCTCGCCGACGGGCTCCGGCTTGCAAACGCCTCCTCTGCAGCGGGCTCGAGCCGTCCAATCGCGGCCGCGCGCTTCAAACGAAGCCAGTTCCCATACGGCGCGAGCTCCTCCGCTCCGGGATCCGCATGCGCCCCCCCGACCAGTACCCCGGCGGCTGCAATCGTGTCGGCGATCGCGTTCAGGTGCGGCTCGAGCTCTGCGACGAGGTCACGAGCCGCCACATCATCGACCTTCGATGACAGCCGCAGAGCCGGATAGCCGTAGTCCGTGCGCAGGGCATCGTGCGCGATGCGGAGTGCGTTGAGGTCGTCGAGCACGGCCGAGAGCCTGGCCGTATCGAGCTCTTCGTCGAACACCATGTGGGCGAGACGCCGCTGCAGATGGAGGGCCTCTGCCAAGAACACACGTGCCTCGTCGTCGCTCGCGAACGCTTGCGAGAGATCCCACTGCACCCCGGCGGCCGAGGGATGAGCACCGACGTCCATCGATCGCATTCTATGTCAAGTGGTTCTCAGCGTCTGTTAGCCAAAGCCAGCCGATTACTGCCCTGACGTTAGGACTGGATCCACAGATTCCTTCCGTTCGTAGCTCCGCGTGGCGCACAGTGTTACTATCGCGATCCGGATGGATGAGCTTCGCGACCGCGTCGTCCTCGTGACCGGGGCTTCGGGCGGGATCGGTCGGGCGACTGCGCGGTTACTGGTCGAGGCCGGGGCCTATGTCGTTCTCCACGACGTCCGCTCCGACGATCCGATCCTCGAGCTTGGCGCAGAGCTAGGAGATGCCACGACGGTCGTCGCGGCCGATCTATCCGACCCCACGACGGTCGAAGCGCTGTGGGCGCAGGCGCTCGGCTGGAAGGGCCGGATCGATGTCCTCGTCAACAACGCGGGGGTTTATGAGGTTGCCGACCTCGACGGTGAGCTCGACGACTGGCTCGACTCGTGGCACAGGACCCTCGCGATCAATCTCGTCTCCCCGGCGACGCTCTGCCGTTCAGCGATCAAGAGCTTTCGCGAGCAGTCGGGCGGTGGAATCATCATCAATCTCGCGAGCCGCGCTGCGTTTCGGGGCGAGGATCCCGACTACTGGCATTACGCCTCCTCCAAGGCGGGAGTCGTTGCGATGACGAAGACCATCGCGAGGCAGTACGGCCGCGACGGCGTCACCGCGTTCGGCGTTTCGCCCGGATTCGTCAACACCTCGTTCAACGACGCCCTCGTAGACCGCTATGGGCTCGAGTTCTTCGCGCGGGATACGGCTTTGGGAGAGGTCGCGGAGCCCGAAGACGTCGCGGACATCATCACGTTCTTGGCGTCGGGCCGTGCGCGACATGCGACCGGGACCACGATCGACGTCAACGGGGCAAGCTATGTCCGTTGAGCTTTCGGAGCAGGCTTTGGTCCGGGGCGCCGTCCGTGAGACGCGGCTGTTTGTCGACGGAGAGTGGCGCGATGGCAAAGAGGGCTGGCTCGACGTCGTCGACCCGGCCACCGAGGAGCCGGTCACGCGGGTGGCTCTCGCTTCGAGCACGGACGTCGACGATGCCGTTGCCGCAGCCAACACAGCGTTTAGACCCTGGGCCGATGCGGCGGCGCCCGAGCGCGGCGCCCTACTTCTTCAGGCCGCTGAGCTCCTGGAGTCACGCGCGGGGCACGTGACCCGCGCGCTGATGCAGGAAGCCGGAAAGACCGTTGCCGATGCGGACGGCGAGCTTCAGCGCGCGGTCGAAACACTTCGATGGAACGGTCACGAGGCTAGCCGCATTGAGGGTCGTACGCTCGCAGGCAAGGCGCCCCATGGCCGGCGCCTGCTGGTGCCGACGCCCCTCGGCGTCGTGGCGGCCTTCACTGCGTGGAACTTCCCGCTTGTCCTCGTCTCACGAAAGCTCGGCGCCTCTCTGGCCGCGGGGTGCACGGTCGTGCTGAAGCCCTCCGAGGAGGCCCCCACGGCAGCGGCGGAGGTCGTCCGGGCATTGGTGGACGCTGGGCTGCCAAGAGGCGTCCTCAATCTCGTGTTCGGCGCCCCAGAAATCGTCGGCACACGCTTACTCGCCGCCCGGGAGGTCCGCGCTGTGACGTTCACGGGATCGACCGCAGTCGGAAAGCAGATCGCCGAGCGAGCCGCGCGGGACCTCAAGCGCTGCATCCTCGAGCTCGGAGGCCATGCACCAGTCATCGTTGCCGACGATGCCGATCTCGACCTGGCAGTCGGTTCGCTCGTACCTGCGAAGTTCGGATCAGCAGGGCAGTCGTGCCTCGCCCCGTCACGCCTGTTCATCCACGAGAGCGTCTACGACGACTTCGTCGACGGCTTCGCCCGCGCTGTCCTGTCGCTCCGCGTCGGGATGCCTGAGTCTGGCTCCGACGTGCACGTCGGCCCGGTCATCTCGCAGCGGCGAGTCGAGGCACTCATGCGCTTGACGGACGACGCGATTGCCCGGGGCGCACGGCTCGTCTGCGGTGGCAAACGGGTCGCCAAACGAGGCTTCTTCTGGGCACCTACCGTCCTGGCCGACGTACCTGACGATGCCGAGATCATGACCGAAGAGCCCTTCGGCCCCATCGTCGCAATCGCGAAGTTCGTGACGTTGGACGACGCGATCCGGCGTGCGAATGGGACGGACTATGCGTTCGGCGCATACGTCTTTACTCGCTCGCTCCGCACCCGCGACGTCACGGTCCACGGGCTGCAAGCGAGCAACATCGGCGTGAATCAGATGGCTCCGTCGCTGCCCGACGCCCCGCTCGGCGGGATGCTCGACAGCGGGTACGGCTACGAGGGCGGAACCGACGGGATCCACGCATTCCAGCATCTGAGGCTCATCAGCGAGACCCCCACGCCGGCATGACGCCGCGCCGCTGGACCTCCACGATACGCAGCGCGTGCGCGAAGCCGATTATCGCGGCGTGTTCGCACGCGACTGTTCTTGACCGTGGCGGCAGTGCCACAACGTGTCCGAGACGGCGCGGAGGTCGCGACTGGACGTGAGCGCTCTCGCTGATCAGGTGCCACGCGGCGTGGTCGTCGATGAGAACGTTCCCGCTCGGATGAGGGATGGGACAGTTCTTCGGGCTGACGTCTACCGGCCGGCAAGCACCGAGCCAGTCCCCGTACTTTTGTGCCGGACGCCGTATGGCAAGCGGGGCGAGGCCTTCGGCGCAGACTACGTCCACCGCGCGTCGGAGATCGCGCGACGTGGATACGTCGCGGTGGTGCAGGACAGCCGTGGGCGCTACGCATCGGACGGCGAGTACGTGTGGCTGCAGAGCGCGGAAGCGCAGCGGATCCACGCCGACGACGGATACGACACCACCCAATGGGCTGCCTCGTTGCCACACTCCGACGGCCGGGTCGGCACGTGGGGCAATTCCTACGACGGCTACACGGGGTTGCGCACAGCGGGGGCGCGTCCCCCCTCGCTCGCGGCCGCTTTCGTCAGTGGCATCGCCGAACGGCTCCAAGACGAGAACTACGGCATCTGGAAGCCGCTCTATCTCGCGTGGCTGAACGGGATGGCGGCCGACGTCCGCCGCCGTGAGCTCGACGACCGCGGGCCGCACACCCGCGACGGCGCCGAAAGAGAGCTCGAGCTCCAACACGGTAAGTGGGAGTGGTGTCTCCCGTACGAGGCAATCTCGCCCGCGGCCTACTCAACGCTGACGGGCCAGCTCATGGACTTCTTGGCCGAGCAGCACATCGACCGATGGGCGTTCCACGAAACACACGCCGACGTCGAAGTGCCGATATGTCATCTGACGGGCTGGTGGGACTACGTGGTGCGGGGCACGGTTCGGAACTTCTGCGGGCTGCGCTCCGTTGGAAAGGCGAGCTTGCGTGATCGACACCGAATCGTGATCGGGCCGTGGAGCCACAGCGTCGGCGAGCTGTCGAAACAAATCGGAGACGCCGACTACGGGCCCGAAGCTCTGACGAGCTACGACCAAGAGATCGTGCGTTGGTACGACCACGCCCTCAAAGGCGTCGACAACGGGGTCGCCCGCGAGCAGCCGGTCAAGCTCTTCGTACTCAACGAGAACAGGTGGCGACTCGCCGACGACTGGCCGTTCGCGCCTACCGGCTTCGAACTGTTCCTCCACAGCAACGGAGGCGCGAACACGCCACGTGGAGACGGATCGCTCTCCGCTCGAGGCCCGAGGGACGAACCGCCGGACCGGTTCGTCTACGACCCGCGCGATCCCATCATGAGCACCGCGACGTGGTCGAGCCGCGCCATCAACCAGTCGATCTACGACCACCGCCACGACGTGCTCGTGTACACGACGGCCCCCTTCGACAATCCCTCGGTCTTGATCGGAGAGGTGTCGTGCGTGCTTTGGACTGCGACGGACGCGCCCGAAACCGACTTCACGGCGAAGCTCGTCGAGGTTCGGCAGGACGGGCGATCCATAGCACTGTCCACGGGGATCCTCCGCACCCGCTATCTCGCGGGGTACGAGCGGGAAATGCGCCTCGAGCCAGGAGAGCCATATGAGATAACCATCGAAATGAGCCCGATCGGTATCCGCTTTGAACCAGGCTCTCGGATACGGCTCGACATCTCAAGCTCCGACTTTCCGAACTTCGACCGGAACCACAACACCGGGGCACCGTTCTGGCAGGACGCAGAGTTACGGCCTGCGCGTCAGACGGTCTTTCACGATCGAGACCGCCCGTCCCGTCTACTCCTGCCAACACCCGCACTCGCACAGACGTCTAGTGAAGAACAGTTCATCACGAGCGGAAGGGGTTGACATGTCTCACACCAGGCCAGATGAGGCCAACGCTCCCGAATCTCCGGAAGCCTCCTCGGCCCGTACCACGCGAAAGGGCTTCGTGGGGCAGGCGGCGGCGGTTGGCATCACGCTTGCCAGCTCGGGTGCGATCGCGGCGATCGCAGCGGAGGCAGCGGCGGCCCGAGTCCGGACGCAGGCCGCAGCGAGCAGTACTCTCCACTATCGCGGAGCAGCGATGGGGAACCTCGACCCGGCGGACTGGGGGAACGTCGACGACTTCGTCGCCGGCCAGGCGATCTTCGAACCACTGATCGGCTATCAGGCGAGCACGCAGTGGAAGCGCGAGAACCGCGCAGCGGTACGCGTTGAGCCCTCCGCGAACGGCCTTCGATACAAGTTCGAGCTCAAGAAGGGAATTCAGTTCCACGGCGGATACGGCGAGCTGACGGCGGAGGACGTGAAGTTCACGTACGAGCGGCTGGCAAGCGAGCCGCACGCCTACTCGTTCGAGTTTGCCGCGCTCGACAGCGTCAAGATCGACAACAAGTACTCCGGGACGATCATCCTCAAGCGCCCGTACGTCCCGTTCATGGCGACCGCGCTGCCGTGGATTCCCGGCCACATCATCTCGAAGAAAGCGGTCGAAAAGCTCGGAAAGAAGTTCTCTTCGAACCCGATCGGCACCGGCCCCTACCAGTTCGTCAGCTACACGCCTGGCCAGAAGCTCGTGCTTGAGCGCTTCGACCAGTGGCACGGCGGCCCCGCCCCTCTGTGGGACACGATCGAGCTCCGGAGCGTTGCCGATGACACAGCCGCCACTAACGCGTACCTCACGGGAGCGCTCGACATGGGGATCGCCCCTATCGCGGAAGCCGATCATCTATCGAGCTCCTCGAAGTTCCAGCTCGTGAAGCGAACGTCCCTGAACTATGCGTGGGTCGGGATGAACGTCATCCATCCCAATCTCAAGGACATCAATCTCCGCCGCGCGATCCGCGCCGCGATCGACGTGCCGTCGATCATCACAGCCGCTTTCGACGGCAAGTACCAGCGTGCCAATTCGCTAATAGCCGCGGGAATGCCCATCGGCCACTGGAAGAACGCACCCGTGTACAACCGTGACGTGGCAAAAGCCAAGGCCTTCCTCGCTCGGGCGATAAGCAAGCCCAAGCTGGAGTTCACAGTGTTCGATGTCACGGGCGGCGCGAAGACGGTCGGCGAGATCGTGCAGGCGAACCTTGCGGAGATCGGGTTGGACGTCGCGCTCGTGAACCGGCAATACGGAAACGGGGTCGGGAAGCGCATGCGTTCGAATCAGCTGTTCTTCATGAGCTACGCGGGGACCGCTCCCGACCCGAACTCGGCGACCGTCTGGTTCGACTGCGGGCAGGCCAAGGATCTGTTCAACCTCAACTACTGGTGTGATCCGACCTACACGGCCTTGGGTCTCGCCGCGGTCAAGGAGGTCAACGCCGGGAAGCGCAACGCCGCGTACATCAAGATGCAGAAGATCATGGATCAGTCGGCGAGTGCGATCTGGGTGGCGTGGCCTGCACAGATCGACGTCGTCCCGAAGGGCGTCACCGGCGGACTGCTGCCCGACGGCACGCCGCTGCTTTGGAAGTTCAGACGATCCTAATGTCCGGATAGAGCGATATGGCTTGGTACCTCCTGCGCCGCCTTGGGCTGATGGTGGTCGTTGCGCTTCTCGTGATGACATTCCTGGCGCTGCTCGTGCACCTTGTGCCGGGAGATCCTGCTCACGCGGTGCTGGGTCGAAACGCCACGCCTGAAGCAGTACGCGAAGTACGAAAGCAGATGCACTTGGACGATCCGTTCTACACACAGGTGGGGAACTTCGTCTGGAATGCATTGCACGGGGATCTGGGTCGTGACTTCCAGGCTCAGATCCCCGTAACGACCTACATCGGCGCCGCCCTACCACACACGCTCCTTCTCGCGGTCGTGGCGCTCGGGCTCGCCGGCCTTGCAGGGATACCGCTCGGCGTCTACGCGGCGACGCATCCTGGTACGTGGCTCGATCGCGTCACGGGAGTCAGTTCGATCGCGGTAATCGCGATTCCGTCCTACGTTGCCGGCCTCGTGCTCTTGCTCATCTTCCCCATCTGGCTCGGTGTGCTGCCTGCGGTCGGTGCCGGATCGCTCTCACATCCACGGGACTATGCCGCCCATATTCTCCTGCCTGCGATCGCGCTGGGGGCGGCGTGGGCGGGCTACGTGGCGAGACTGGTTCGTGCGAGCATGCTCGAAGTACTCGGCAGCGACTACATCCGCGCGGCTCATGCATTCGGCGTGGGCCAGGGTGCAATCCATTACAGGTTTGCGCTCAAGAATGCTCTCATTCCCGTCGTCGCGCTCTTCGGCGTCGGCCTCGGCACCCTTATGGGCGGAGCGATCTTCGTCGAGTTGATCTTCAACCGCCCTGGGTTGGGCACCACGATCTACAACGCGATCCAGGAGCGGAACTACACGGTCGTGCAGGGTGGTGTGCTGGTCGTCGCATTGCTGTTCGTGCTTGCGAACCTGGTGGCTGACCTCTGCCTGAGGCTTCTCGACCCTCGGATACGTCCTGAACGTTCGGGATAGATGACCACGCCGGGTCCCAGCGAGGTGGCTGTCCAGGCTGCGAGCCACCGCTGGCCGCGTGCCAGAACGCTGCGCGCCTTGAGGGGACGGCGGGCCGGAGTTGTGGGAGCTGTCATCGTCGGCTGTCTGGTGTTCGTCGCCGTGTTCGCAACGTTGTTGGCTCCGTATGACCCGGCGACGCAGGACATCCCCGATCGGTTGCAGGGGCCATCGCTTGCGCATCTCGTCGGAACGGATCAGCTCGGCCGCGACATCCTTTCCCGCCTGATCTATGGAGCTCGAATCGCCTTCGCCGTCGCGCTGCCAACGATGGCGATCGCCATCGGTCTCGGCTTACTCCTTGGCGTACTGGCGGGGTACATCGGGCGCAACGTCGACAGCGTCATCATCGTGATGCTCGACACCATGCAGGCGTTTCCCGGGATCATCCTGGCTCTTGCATTGATTGCGCTGCTCGGACCGTCGACTGTGAACCTGGTGATCGTGCTCGCCATCACGTTCGCTCCGGGATACGCGCGAGTCTCCCGTGCCCTCGTGCTGAAGACCAAACAGAATCAGTTTGTCGAGGCCGAGCGCTCGTTAGGTGCGAGCGGCCTTCGGATTGCCCGGGTGCACGTGATTCCGAACATCATCGCCCCGCTGATCATCATGCTGGCGATGGATCTCCCGACAGTCGTTACCGCCGAGGCGGGGCTGTCGTTCCTCGGGCTCGGAGTTCAGCCGCCTGCACCGTCTTGGGGCGCGGTGCTGAATGACGGCTTCGTCTACGTGCGCGACTCCCCCTGGGGCGTGATCGGGGGCGGGGGGGCGCTGATCATCACGGTGATCGGGTTCACGCTGCTCGGCGAGAGCCTCCGCGACATCTTCGATCCGCGGAGCGCTGGAGGCGGAGGACGGCTTCATCGACTTTGATCCCGCCCGTCTTGACGATCGAAGGACTGGCGGTCGACTACCACGTCTCGAACGGACGGACCGTTCGCGCACTGACGGATGTGGACCTCACGATTGGAGAGGCAGAGACCGTCGGAGTTGTCGGCGAATCCGGCTGTGGCAAGTCCACTCTCCTGTGGTCGATTCTGCGGTTACTCCCGGCGAATGGCGAGATCAGTGGCGGCAGCGTCCGCTTTCGTGATCAGGAGCTGACGATGCTCGATCCTCGCGCGATCAAGAGCATCCGTGGCCGCGACATCGCGATGATCTTCCAAGATCCCCTGACGAGCCTCAACCCAACTTTCACGGTTGGTCATCAGCTGAGCGCTGTGGTGCAACAGCATGCTCGCGAAGGCTCCGTGCGCGGAGACGCTCGTCAGCGCATCATCGACACGCTGACGAGCGTCGGCATCCCCGATGCCCGAGAGCGCATGGATCTGTATCCACACGAGTTCTCCGGCGGGATGCGGCAGCGCATCGTAATCGCGATGGCACTTCTCTTAGAGCCGACGCTTATCCTGGCCGACGAACCGACGTCCTCTCTGGACGTCACGCTCGAAGCACAAAGTCTCGAGCTACTGAAGCGGCTACAGAAGGAACGAGGAACGTCGATCCTCTTCGTCTCGCATGACCTCGGCGTTGTGTCAGAGATCTGCGACCGGATCACTGTCATGTACGCGGGCCGTGTCGTCGAGGAGGGAAGTGCAGCCGAGATCTTCGCTGACCCGCGGCATCCATACACGCACGCGCTTCTGGCTGCGACTCCGTCACACACGCGGCGGGGGTCTCGTGTCGGAACGATCCCCGGGCGAGTCCCGATGCTCTCGGAGCTCCCTGAGGGTTGCACGTTCAGCCCCCGGTGCTCGTTCGCACACGACGCATGCAGAACGGTCGAGCCCCTGCTTCGGCACGAAGGTGGGCGGCGCGTTCGCTGCGTCCTCGAACGACCGGTATTCGAATCGGGGAGCGCGCCGATAGAGGCCGTTTCGTCCAAGCGACCCACGCGTTCACACGGGGATTCAGCCTCGAGCTCCCGATCGAACAACGAGAACCCGCTCTCCCACCGGACCGATACGCGGCACACCAAATCGACACGCCTGACAGAACCGGCGCATACGGAGGTCGGGGCTCCGCTCGTAACGGTGCGAGGACTTCAAGTTCACTTCGGAGCCAAGACGGGACCCTTGCGGCGCGCGACTCGGCGCACCAGCGAACCGATTCGGGCCATAGACGGAGTGGACTTGGACTTGCTGCGCGGAGAGATCATGGGACTCGTCGGTGAGTCCGGCTCAGGGAAGACGACACTTGGGCGAAGCATTCTTCGACTCGTCCTACCAACGGCGGGCGAGGTGGACTACGACGGCCACGATGTCGCCGCGATGAGGCGGGTTCAGCAGCGCCGCTTTCGTCGAGAGGCCCAGATGATCTTCCAAGACGCCCACGCGAGCCTCTCTCCGAGGCTCAGCGTGGAAGACTTGTTGACGGAACCGTACGTCATTCACAAGATCCCTGACGCGGAGCGGCGATCGGTGCGCGAGCTGCTCGAGATGGTCGAGCTCTCTGTCGAACACACCGCCAAGCGCCCACACGAGCTCTCCGGTGGACAGGCTCGGCGGATCGGCATCGCGCGGGCTCTTGCGCTGCAGCCGTCGCTGATTGTCGCTGACGAACCGACCGCCGGCCTAGACGTCTCCGCCGCCGCGAGCATCCTGAACCTGATGAAGGATCTCCGCGAGCAGCTGAATCTGACCTACCTGTTGATCACGCACAACCTTGATGTCGCCGGCCAAGTCGCCGACCGGATTGCCGTCATGTACCTCGGTCAGCTGGTGGAGATTGGTAGTGCCGAAGCTGTCTTCGCTGCCCCCGCTCACCCCTACACACAGGCGCTGTTTGACGCCGCCGTCGAGCGCGTTATCCACGGGCGGCGGGCCCGCGAGCATCGCCTCTTGCTGCCCGGAGAGATTCCCAGCCCAAAGAATCCGCCTAGCGGATGCCGGTTTCACACGCGCTGCCCCTACGCACAGGAGCGCTCGCGCACCGAGGTTCCCGTTCTCGAGGAGGTGGCTCCCGGGCATCTCGTCGCGTGCCATTTCTGGCGGGAGATCCGAGACCAACGCGCCCCTGTTGGTCGGATAGTGCTCAGCGACTAGGCAGGGGGCGAGTGGACTCGCACGAGCACGAGGGAGGCACACACACGGTGTCCGGCTTCGCTCGAGATGGATTCGAAGGTGTGGCCGCCGCCTTCGAAAGCAACTTCCACGAGCGAGGAGAGCTGGGTGCGGCCTTTGCCGCCACCTGGGGCGGCAGGCCGGTGGTCGACCTCTGGGGCGGCATAGCCGACGCACGCACTGGTGCTCCCTGGCGCGAAGGCACGCTTCAAGCGATCTTCTCCGGAGCAAAGGGGCTACTCGCCGTATGCCTTCTTATTCTGATCGAGCGCGGTGCCATCGACCTCGATGCGCCGGTCGCTCGATACTGGCCTGAGTTCGCCGAGGCAGGTAAGTCCGCGACGACTCTTCGTCACCTGGTGAGCCACCGAGCCGGACTCCCAGGTCTTCGTAATCACGTCGCGGTCGAGGACATCCTAGACGGAAGAAGGATGGCACGCCTGCTGGCTAGGCAAGAACCTTTCTGGCCTGCGGGGACGGTCCTCTGTTACCACCCGCTCACGTTCGGGTGGTTGTGTGCAGAGCTGATACGCCGCGTCGATGGTCGGGCAGTGGGCGTTTTCTTCGCGGAGGAGATCGCCAGGCCGCTCGGCCTCGAGATCTGGATCGGGCTTCCGAAGGAACTGGAGACACGCGTCTCGGTCCTTCAACGCAAGGGTGGGACTGACCCGGGTCCGTCTGTCAACAGCCACGCGTGGGCGATCGCGTACAACCCTCCGCTCTGGCACGGAGAGCCGACGGCCTGGAACAGTCGCGCATTCCATGCGGCCGAGATTCCTGGAGCGGGAGCAATCGGAACAGCACGCTCCCTCGCCAGGCTTTTCGGATGCCTGGCTCTCGGCGGCGAGATCGATGGAGTGCGGCTGCTCGAGCCCGAGACAATCGCTCTCGGCACCACGTGCCTCGTCCATGGGCGCGATGCCTGCTTCGATTGGCCGTTGGCGTTCGGCGTCGCATTTGCGCTCCAGACAGATCGACGCGAGTTCGGGCCGCCGCCGGGGGGGTTCGGGCACTCCGGTGCAGGAGGCTCGGTACACGGCTCCTGGCCGATCGAGGGCGTCGGTTTCTCCTACGTCATGAACGACATGCGGTGGGACGACACGACTCGCTCGGATGCAATCCTGCACGCGCTTTTCGAGGCCGTCTCACAGCCGCGCGGTCGAACTCGCGGACGGCGTAGCCCGGCGCTGCCGGACGACGAGGGACTACATCTCCCGACGCAGCGACAGCCGTGACCTAGCCGCCCGAAGACCGTTGGGAGCGCCTCGAACGACCTCTTGGACCTCGCGTCTCGTCAGCATCGGTTGCGGACACCAGCAGTGCATCGAGCAGCTCGACGTCGAACTGCTTTCGCTCCATCTGATCAAGGCTGATGAAGGTCTGCGTTCGTCCAAGCCCTTCGATGTTCCAAATGCGATCGAAGAGGCATTCCCGTAGATGCTCCGTGCTCCCGACGCGAAGTCGAATCAGCATGTCCTGACCACCCGTAACGATCTGAACGTCTTCGACCTCGAGCAGTTCGCGCAACGCCTGCGCGACCCTCCGCTGATCGATGCCTTGGACGGCAACCGCCCCGACATAGACGACGAGCGGCACACCCAGGGCGGATGGGTCGATGTCCGCTCGGTACCCGCGAATCACCCCGTCGCGCTCGAGGCGGCTGATCCGCTCCGTGACGCTGGGTGCCGACATCCCGACCTGCCGAGACACAGATCGGATCGACATCCGCGCGTCTGACGCCAAGAGCCGAAGTATGCGAAGGTCGAACACGTCCAGCGACGCCGGTGGGTGGTCAGCCTTCCGGGAGCTAGATTCCACGTCGACTCTTCTATCCTCGTCTGATAGGCAGAACGCGAAAAGACATTTCAAACGGTAGTCAATCAACCCATCCAGATGTCTCGGCGGGCTGGTCGACCGCTATTGTGCCTGATATGGTCGCTTCTGTTCGGTTCGCCACGCCTCGCCCCTCCCGTAGAACGATCGCGAATGTCGCGCTGCCACCCTCGGACTGGGAAGCCGAACCGCCGGAGGTCGAGCATCGCGCCTAGCGCCCAGTCGGGCTTGAAGGCGAGCGCCGAGTGCATCGCGGAACATGGGGCGCGACGCGCGTGACGGGGGGGCGGAAGATCTACATCGCCGGTGTGGCAGAGTCGCCGCTCGGCGAAGTACGGGACGAGACGGAGCTGTCGATGGTCGCCCTCGCTTCGCACGAAGCATTGGCCGAGGCGGGGATGACCTTGCGCGACGTCGACGCGCTTTTCGTCAACTACATGGGCGAAGAGGGATCGGTTCAGGTCGGCGAGTATCTCGGGGTCCAGCCGCGCTACGCGGACTCGTCGGATCTCGGCGGAGCCGCGTTCGGGGCCTTCGTGCACCACGCGATGATCGCGATCGCCGCCGGACGGTGCGAGGTCGCGCTGGTCACATACGCATCTCGTCAGCGGACGAGACGCAGCCGCGACCTCAGCCGCAGCGCGGACAACGCTTCGCTGCCGGGTCAGTTCGAGGCGCCTTACGGCCTCCCGATGCCCATCGGCCACTACGCGCTCGCCGCTGCGCGCCACATGCATCAGTACGGCACCACCTCCGAGCAACTCGCCGAGATTGCAGTGGCGGCACGCAGTTGGGCTCAACGCAACCCAAAGGCATGGTCTCGCGACCCTCTGAGCGTCGCGGACGTGCTCGCGTCTCGGCCGCTCGTCGATCCCCTGCGTCGACTCGACTGTTGCCTTGTTACCGATGGGGGCGGCGCGGTCGTCGTGACGACTGAGGCACGTGCGCGAGATGCTGCGAAGCGACCAATCCGTGTCCTCGGTGCAGGTGAGGGACAGATGCATTGGCAGATCGCCCAGATGCCGGATCTCACCGTCTCGCCCGGTTCGATCTCCGGACGCCAGGCTTTCGACATGGCCGGGATCACGGCGAGGGAGGTCGACGTGCTCCAACCTTACGACTCGTTCACGATCACGGTCCTTCTCGCGCTCGAGGATCTCGGGTTCTGCGCAAAGGGCGAGGGCGGTGCGTTCGTCGAAGACGGCCGGTTGGCGCCGGGCGGAAGTCTGCCAGCGATGACCTCCGGCGGAGGGCTTTCGTACAACCACCCGGGAGCGCTCGGCATCTTGCTGCTCGTCGAGGCCGTTCGTCAGCTCAGAGGGGAGGCGGGCGACCGACAGGTGCGCGACGCCGAGGTTGCCGTTGCGCACGGATCTGGCGGCGTGCTGTCTACAGCGTCGACGGTGGTACTCGCGCGTGACTGAGGAGGCGGGGATGGACTTCGGCGACGCGATTACGGCACCGTATTGGCAGGCTGCTCGCGAGCACAGGCTGATCGTGCAACGCTGCTCGGCCTGCGGGGCGTATCAGTTTTATCCTCGCCGGTTCTGCCTCACGTGCGATCGCGACGACGCTCTCGCGTGGGTAGACGCAAGCGGGACGGGACGGGTTCACTCCGTCGTGACCGTGCACATGAAGGTCGTACCGGAGCTCGAGCCGCCGTATCAAGTTGCGATCGTCGAGCTCGCTGAAGGGCCGCGCCTGACCACGAACATCGTCGGGCCCGTTGCAACGATCGGAAGCTTCGTCAAACTGACGTGGCGCGGTCGCCGGGAGCCCTTGCCACCTCTCCCAGTCTTCGAACTCGAGGAGCGATGATGAGCCGACTCGAAGGGCGGGTGGCGATCGTGACCGGAGCCGGCCGCGGCCTCGGTCGCGCACACGCGCTATTGCTTAGTGCGCTTGGGGCCGCCGTCGTTGTCAACGACCTGGGAGGCGACCTGCACGGAGAGGGTGCCGACGTCTCTCCCGGCGCCGCCGTTGTGCAGGAGATCAAGGAACTCGGCGGTCGCGCCGCCCTCAGCGCTCATGACGTCTCCGACTGGGATCAGGCAAGGGAACTTATCGGCCTCGCGGTCGACTCATTCGGAGACCTCCACGCACTCGTAAACAACGCCGGCATTCTTCGAGATCGGACGTTGGCGAACATGACGGAGCCCGAATGGGACGCCGTGATTCGCGTCCACCTCAAGGGCCACGCCGCAACGACATCGCATGCGATGAAATACTGGAGATCGCAGGCGAAAGCCGGCCACGACGTTCGAGCATCGATCGTGCACACGACGTCGATTGCTGCGTTCGCTGGGAACTTCGGGCAAGCGAACTACTCGGCGGCCAAGAGTGCCATCATCGGGCTGTCACGAGTCGCGGCTCTCGAAGGCGCGCGCTACGGCATTCGGTCCAACGCCGTCTCGCCCTCGGCCCGAACGAGGTTGGGCGTCGAAGGCCCGGGGGCAGAGGAGGCATTCGCTCCACCCGCCGAGAAGGGGGCATTCGACCGCTTCGACCCGGCCAACGTCTCGCCACTCGTCGCGTGGCTCGTCGAGGCAGGCTGTCCCGCCAACGCACAGGTCTTTCACATCGACGGGGGCCGGGTGTGCGTCGTACAGATGCCCTCGATCGTCCACGAGCTCCACACCGCGGGGCGCTGGTCGCCAGAGGCGCTAGACGAGCTGCTGCCGTCCCGCCTCGTCCGTCCGCCCGTGCTTGGCGACTTCCTCGATGTGATCCCGACGACGACATGACGTGAAGATGGACTTCGACCTCGAGAGCCTTGGCCGGTGGACGGATGAGCGCACGCTCGTCGTAAGACCCGACGCGACGGCCGCCTATGCGGCTGCAACGAACGACAAGCTTCCCGCACACACGCGCGGCACTGTCGCGCCCCCGATGTTCGCCGTGGTTCCCGCCCTGATGGGTGTCGCGACGACCGCCATGGACGGCGTCTGGATCTCGAAGACCGCGGAGTACGACACGCGCAGCCTCCATGGTGAGCAAAGCCTGACCATCCACGCGCCGATCGTCCCAGGCATGACGCTTCGCTCGCGTGCGGCAGCCGTCGGCCTCCAACCCAAGACCACCGGGACGTTGCTCGTGACGAGAACAGAGACCCAGGACGAGTGCGACCAGCTGGTGAACACGATGACGTTCGTGAACTTCTTGCGAGGCGTCTACATCGAGGAGGGCGTCGGTGAGGAGGCTCCAACGCTCGATCCTCCGGGTGGGGGTCGTGGTTCTGAGCCCATCACGACGCTCACCTATCGAGTCGATCCGGACCAGAGTTTTCGCTACGCCGCTGCCTCAGGGGACACGGGCACGTACCACATTGACGAAGCGGCGGCGCTTGCGGCGGGCTTTCCCGGCGTGATCGTGCACGGCCTCTGCACGATGGCATTCGCAGCGCGCGCGGTGGTTGAGGCGTACTGCGCCGAGGACTCGACGCGGCTGAAGCACCTCGGTGTCCGCTTCACTCGTCCCCTCCTCCCTGGACAAGACATCGTGATCATGCTCTGTCCCGCCGGTCAACGCGACGACCGGGCGATCTACACGTTCGAAGTCGACGACCACCACGGCGAGGGCGTCATCCGACGGGGAATAGCGGAGGTGAGCGCTTGATGGGGCACGTCACGCACGAAGGCGCAAGGGAGATCTGGAGCGCAGTTTCGGATCGGACGGTGATCGATCTCGTCCTCAAGGCCGGGCAGACGGATCCAGACGGCCCGGCGATGGTGTTCGAGGACGGACTCGTCGTCTCGCGAGGGGACTTCGTCGACCGAGTCGAGCGCTTCGCAGGATGCCTGCGCAAGCGAATCCAACCGAACGATCGCGTCTCGATCATGCTCGGCAACCGTGCTGAGTTCATGATCGCCTG
Source organism: uncultured Actinomycetes bacterium (assembly GCA_963708005.1). Classification (GTDB taxonomy): domain Bacteria; phylum Actinomycetota; class Thermoleophilia; order Gaiellales; family Gaiellaceae; genus Gaiella. The sequence goes on from CAVPRY010000007.1 coordinate 349,314, forward strand.
GATTGCCGTCCTCGCGAACCGCGGCATCCTCGTCTCGATCAACCCGCAGGCGAAGGAGTATGACACGGCTCATGCCCTGAAGGACTCCGGCTCGGTCCTCCTGATCGCCGGAGAGGAGCAGCGTGAGGTGGTCGAGGCGGTCGCGCCGACCTGCCCGGCCTTGCGGGAGGTTCTATGGGTTGGCGAGCCCGAACCGGATGGTCTGCTCGCCTACAGCACTGGCTCGGAGCGCCTTCCGCTCGGCGACACACATTGCCACCGTCTCGACATAGCCAACGTCTACTACACGTCCGGCACGACGGGGTTACCGAAGGGGTGCATGATCGATCACGAGTACTGGCTGCGACAGGCCGACATCGATCTGCGCCTGCACCCCAAGGGCCCGGCCGACCGAATTCTCTGCTGCCTGCAGTTCTACTACATGGATCCCGGGCTGCTTTTCCTGATGGCGCTGCACACGGGAGGCCCGATGGTCGTGATGCGCAGGTTCAGCGTGTCGCGCTTTTGGGACGTCGTTCGAGCGAACGACGTTACGGAGATCCTGGGCATCTCGTCGATCCCAGCGTTGCTCTTGAAAGCGGAACCGTCCTCGCTAGATAGGGATCACAAAGTCAAGCGGGCACTCCAGGTCGCGGTCTCGCCTGCGCTGCACCGCGACATGAACGAGCGCTGGGGATTCCCATGGGTCGAGAACTACGGGATCAGCGAAGCGGGCATGGTCGCCCGAATGCCTCTTGCGTATGTCGACGAGATGACCGGGTCCGGTTCGATGGGCATCACAGACCCCGAGGTGCACGTCAGGATCGTGGACGACGAGCACCGGGACGTCGCGGCGAACATCCCCGGCGAAGTCCTGGTCTCGGCTCCGGGAATGTTTCGTGGCTATCTGAATCAACCCGAAGCGACAGCGCAAGCCCTCGCCGGCGGCTGGTTCCACACCGGCGACGTCGCCAGGAGAGACGAGCGCGGCTTCCTCTACTTCATGGGGCGGAAGAAGGACATCATTCGGCGCAGCGGCGAGAACCTGTCTGCGTCAGAGGTCGAAGACGTCCTACGTTCTCACCCGAAAATCCTCGACGCCGCGGTCATACCCGTACCGGACGACCTTCGAGGCGAGGAGGTGAAGGCGTACATCCTCCCGGTCGAAGGCGAGAACGCCGCCACCCTCCCGCCCGAGGAGGTCGTGGACTGGTGCGCAGCGAAGCTCGCCCGCTACAAGATCCCGCGATACATCGAGTACCGAGACCGCGATTTCTCCCGAACGCCCTCGATGCGCGTGAAGAAGGAGGACCTGAAGGCAGAGAAAGATGACCTGACCGCCGACTCCTGGGATCGGGAGAAGGAGATGGCAAAGAGATGAGCACCGTCGATTCGTTGAACGACGGACGACGGCCCTGCGCACTCCTGATCCGCAACGGGTACGTGGTCACGATGGACTCGGACCGGCATGTGTTTGCCCACGGCGCAGTCGCCGTCGACGAGCGGGTCATCGTCGGCGTGGGCTCCGATGCGGAGTTCGAGGCAGCATTTCGACCGCAACGCGTGATTGACGCAGGTGGTGCGCCGGTGCATCCCGGCTTCCTCGACGTCCACACCCACGTCACGCTGCACGCCACACGGGGGGCGTTCTCGGACTCGTTGAGCGAGGCCGAGTACATGGACTACTACACGAAGTGGATGAATGCGCTGGAGCCGGAGGACGAGTACGCAAGCGCACTCCTCGCCTACCTCGAGATGCTCCAGAACGGGGTGACGTACTTCCTCGACCCTGGCACAGCTTTCGAGCCGGCGGCCGCCGCGGAGGCAGCGGAGCTGATCGGCATCCGCGGCTCGGTAACGGATCCGTACATCTGGGACATCGCATCCGCGCCCGGCGCGCATGAGCTCGCACGCGCCCCGATCTCGCGAGATCGGGCGCTCGGTCTCCTCGGTGGGGAGCTTTCGCGTAACGCCGATCCGGATGCCCTCGTTCGAGGGCATGTGAACGTGTTCGGCATCGCCTCGGCCAGCGACGAGCTGACGCTGGCGGCGAAGGCGTGCGCCGACGACGCCGGGGCCCTTTTCACTCAGCACCAGAACTTCGACCCAGCGGACGTCGAGGCCGACGACACGCGATTCGGCGCACACGCGCTCGTGCACCTGCACGAGATCGGATGCCTCGGGCCGAACTGCCTGTTCGCGCACATGAACTTCGTACGCGACGACGAGGTTGCGCCACTCGTCGACAGTGGGACGGCTATCGCATGGAACCCGGGCAACTACCTCAACTACGGCATCGGCTCGCTCGTGCGAACGCGTGTGCCGGAGCTCTACCGGCTGGGTGTGCCAGTCGGATTGGCTGCGGACGTCGCCAAGGTCTGGGGATACGGTGAGCAGGGTTTCCTCGGCTACCTCGTCGCGCGAGAGAAGCGGGACTACCTCTCACCGGAACAGATCCTGGAGATGTCGACCATCAGCGCCGCGCGAGCGGTCGGCCTCGCTGACCAGGTGGGGAGCCTCGAGGTCGGCAAGAGGGCGGACATCGTCATCCGGAAGCAAGACTTCGCCGAGGCGCGACCGGCACTCGACGTCATACGCAACCTGGCGCTCGTTGACAGGACGAAATCAGTTGACACGGTGCTCGTCGACGGGCGCACGGTGATCGAGCATGGGCGAGCGTTGCTCGTCGAGAACGGCGAAGTGTTCGAACGTGCCGAGCGCTCGGCACGAGACATGGCCTCTCGACTCGGGCTCAGACCGGGTACGCCGTGGCCTGTGACCTAGCTCGCGGTGGTGAGAGCGCCGAGCGGCAAAGAACGAGCACGACGAAAGGTTGACCCGTGAACGAGGTCTTGTACGAAAGTCGAGATGGTGTGGCGCTGATCACGATCAATCGAGAGCATCGACGGAACGCACTAGATCTCGCAGCTTGCTCGCAGCTTCTGGACTGCTGGAGTCGAGTCGAAGCCGACGCCTCGGTGCAGGTAGCCGTCGTGACCGGAGCCGGTGACAAGGCCTTTTGCGCAGGCTTCGACATCAAGGAGAAGCAAGTCGACGGCCGGCCTAACCTCGAGGACTTCACGCCGCGGCCTGGGACGAAGTGTTTCGTGACCAAGCCATTGATCGCCGCCGTGAACGGGCTCGCGATCGCGGCAGGGGTGGCCTTGGTGGAGGCCTGTGACCTCTGCGTCGCCGCCGACACGGCCTGGTTTGCCCTGAGCGAGGTGAAGCTCGGGATCGGAGTTGAGAACTTCGTGCAGTCGCTTTGGAACCTGCCTCAGAAGGTGCTGATGGAACTGCTCGTAACGGGTGAGCCGCTCTCCGCGCAGCGGGCATACGACGTCGGGTTCGTGAATCGCGTCGTGCCGGCCACCGAGTTGCTCGATTCGGCCATGGCGATGGCCGGAGTAATTGCAGCGAACGCCCCGCTTGTCGTCCGAGCGAGCAAGCAAATGCTCTACGAGGGCCAGGAGGCAATGGGAATGGAGCGCGCGCTCGAGGCTTCCGCGCGAGCCTTCGAGAAGGTGGCGGCGAGCGCCGATGCAAGGGAAGGCTTCGCAGCGCGTGCCGAGGGCCGTCCCCCCGTTTGGCGCGGTGCGTGAAAGGCTAGCGCGGTCAGTCGTCGCGTCTACATGAACAAGACGGTCAGGGCATGAGCGCATTCTTCGATCCGGACGTCAAGCGAGCGGTGGACGACCACTTCCGCAGCGTCGCGGCCCGTGATCGCATCCCAGGCATCGCGTTCGGTGTCGTCGCGGACGGTAGACTCGTCCACGCCGGGGGAGTCGGTACGCACAGTGTGGCGTTGTCGGCGGTGCCAGGCCCCTCGACGTCTTCGCGAATATGCTCGATGACAAAGTCGTTCGTTGCAGCGGCGGTGCTCATGCTGCGGGACGAGGGACGACTTTCCCTTGACGACCCCATCGCTGCGCACGTTCCGGCTCTCACAGATCTTGAACTTCCGACGCGCGATAGCGCGCCGTTGCGCGTACGTGACCTGATGTCGATGTCCAGCGGCCTCCCCGAGGACGACGCTTGGGGCGATCGCCTCATGAACCTCGACGCGCGCGAGGTCGACCGCATTCTGGCGAGTATCGGCTCCTTCGCTCATGCGCCTGGCGTGGCGTACGAGTACTCGAATCTCGGTTGGGTCGTTCTCGGTCGCGTCATCAGCGCCGTCTCGGGTGCGACCACTCAGGAGTTCGTCACGTCCAAACTGCTCCGGCCTCTCGAGATGACCTCGACCGGTTGGGATCCGCCGGTCAGCGACATGCTGACCGGGTACCGCGTCACCGAATGGGCGTGGGAAGAGGAGCTACCGCCACTCCCGGATGGGGACTTTGCGCCAATGGCAGGGCTGTGGAGCACCGTCAACGACCTCTCGAGGTGGATCGCATTCTTCCTCGACGCCTTTCCCGCACGCGACGATCCTGATGACGGACCGCTCTGTCGCTCGTCTCGTCGTGAGATGCAGCAGGCGCATCGTGCATGGCGCTCGTCTTATGACGCCGGACGGGGCGGCTCGAGGCTGGTGGGTACGGCTTCGGACTGTCGGTCATCCACGACAGGCGTTTCGGTCACATGGTTGGTCACGCGGGTGGGCTTCCCGGGTTCGGCTCGCACATGCGGTGGCTCCCTCACCGGGGTGCTGGTGTCGTCGCGCTCGCCAACCGCACGTACGCGCCGATGACGCTTGCGACTATCGAGACTCTTGAGCTCCTTGACGACCGCGGTGCGCTTCCGGCACCCGTGCCCGCTCCAGCATCGCATGGCCTCGTGGTTGCGTGCGACGGCCTCTGCGACTTGCTCAACGAGTGGAGCGATGACGCCGCCGACGCTCTCTTCGCCGAGAACGTTTTCCTCGACGATGATCGAGAAAGGCGACGCCTGCACGCTGCGATGGTTCGCGAAGCCTGCGGGCACCTTCGGGTTGCCGGGATCGAGGCCCAGAGCGCAACTCGTGGATCGGTGACGTACGTCGGCGCAAGGGGCGGACTCCAAGTAGCAATCATGCTCAGCCCGGAGCGGGAACCGCGCATCCAGCAGTACACGGTCACCTCAACACGCGGGACAGCGGCCTAGACGGCAGGCGCTGGTGCGCCTGCGGGATGACCACGTGAAGGCGCGCGTCGCGGCAACCAACCAGCTCGCGGTGCTGCTCGGACAGCACTGGCCGGGCGCCGCGGCGATCTTCGGACGGCTCGACAGCGAGATCGCGCTCGACTTCCTCGAGCGCTACCCGACCCCGCAGAGCACGACGCGGCTGGGCGAGGCTCGACTCGGAGCCTTCCTGCGCCGCCACTCCTACTGCGGCCGGCGCAGCGCCAGCGAGTTGCTCGCCCCTCTCCGCTAGGCGCCTCAACCCGTCCACGCGCTCGATCAGGAGGTCGTCTCCGAACTCGTGCTCGCGCAGGCACGGCTCCTGCGCACCCTGCTTGGGACGATCGCCGACCTCGACCCCGCGATCGCAGCAAGCCTCGACCAGCATGCCAAGGCGCAGCTGCTCAAACCGCTGCCGCGCGTGGGCACGATCAGCCTTGGTCAGCTCGTCGCCGAAGTGGGCCCGCTGCTCGACCGCACCGAAAGCGCCGACCAAGCAGCCGCGCAACACGCGCACGCCATCCGCATCCTCGCCCGCGCCTGGCTCCGCGTCATCTGGGCCTGCTGGCAAGCCGAAACGCCCTACGACCCCGCCCGCCGGCGCGGGGGGGCCCATTCGCGCGCGCCGGAGTCCCGATCAGGGGGGAGGCAGGGGGTCGGCTCCCGTTCGCTGGCCCGCATCGACCCTTTCAATGTGTGCGCGCGGGGCCCCATTTCGCGCGCGCCGGAGTCCCGATCAGGGGGGAGGCAGGGGGTCGGCTCCCGTTCGCTGGCCCGCATCGACCCTTTCAATGTGTGCGCGCGTTGCACGACCGCGTCCTGCCTGAGCTCGGCGCCAAGCGCCTCGGTGACGTCCAAGCGCCGTGACGTACAGCGCCTCGCCGACCGCCTGCTCGGCGAGGGTCTCGATCCATCAACGGTGCGGCGCATTCGAGCACGACTGGGCGGCGCTCGAGCTCGGCGCGTGGCTCGCAAGCGCGCTCGCGAGGCCTCTCCGGCTGATTGGCGCGGCCGACGGCAGACCCGAGCGAGGCGATGCGAGCCGCCTGCTCGCCGACGCATCGCTCATCGTGCAGCACACGAGCGGAATCGTTGCCGAGCCTCTCCTCGGCCCTTCAGGGCGCGAGGGACTCGCGGCCCTGGCGGCGGGCGCAGGCATCCTCGTGGTCGGACTGTCCGAGCGTTGGCGGACGGAGGGACTGGGCCGAATCCGGTCCGCGCTGACCGCGGAGCCGCCGTCGCCGATGCTTCTCGTTCGCCGTGGAGTGCGGCCGAGCGGCCTCGCGCCACCCGCAACCCTCACCCGCTTTACCTGGTCGCTCGAGCGGCCCACAATCGGACACTGAGTGACCGTCGAGATCGGGACCGAGCTCGCCGGCTACCGCATCATCGGCTTGATCGGGCGCGGTGGCATGGGCGTCGTCTACAGGGCGCAGGAGCTCGCCCTCGACCGCCTGGTCGCGCTGAAGCTGATCGCCCCCGAGCTCGCCGACGACGCATCCTTCCGCGAGCGTTTCCTGCGGGAATCGCGGCTCGCGGCCTCGCTCGACCATCCCTCGATCCTGCCTGTGTACGCCGCCGGGGAGGCCGACGGCGAGCTCTTCCTCGCCACGCGATACGTGGAGGGCACCGACCTCGGGACGCTGCTCGAGCGCGAGGGCCCCCTCCCCGCCACGCGGGGCCTTGCCCTCGTAGGCCAGGTCGCGGAAGCGCTGGACGCCGCCCATCACCTGGGGCTCGTGCATCGCGACGTGAAGCCGCGAAACGTCCTCGTGGACGTCGCGGACCACTGCTACCTCTGCGATTTCGGGCTCGCCAAGCTGGTGGCCGACGGAGCGACCGCGACCCGAGGTCTGCTCGGCTCGCTCGACTACCTCGCGCCGGAGCAGATCCGCCGTGGGGATGTCGACGGCCGCACGGACGAGTACGCGCTCGCGTGCGTCCTCTACGAATGCCTCGCCGGGGTGCCTCCGTGCCGCCGGGAGACGGAGGCGCAGACGCTGTGGGCGCACATGCACGAGGACCCTGCGCCCCTCGCCGAACAGCCCGGGCTCAGCCGCGTCTTCGCTCGGGCGCTCGCGAAGGAGCGCACTCAGCGCTACGAGAGCTGCACCGCCTTCGTCGACGACGCCCGCTCCGCCGACGGCATCGCGCCGCGACGGCGCAAGAGCATCCTGCTCGCCGCGGTCGGCGTGGCACTCCTCGTCGCAGCGGCACTCGCCTTCGCCGTCGTGCAGCTGACGGGCGGCGGCGAGGGAGCGAAGACAGTGTCCTTGTCGCGGGACTCGATCGTCGCCTTCGACCCCTCCACGAACGAGGTCGTTGCCCAGGTGCCCGTCGCCGGATCTCCGACAACCCTTGCGGTGGGTGATGGCTTCGTCTGGGCGATAGACGCAGACGACCGCACGCTGACACAGATCGATGCCTCCGAGAAGCGCGTCGTCCGCACGCTCGGCCTCGACGGGATCCCGTTGGATGTTGCGGCCGGACGCGGGGCAGCCTGGGTCATCACCTACGAGCCGAGCGCAGACCAAGTCAGGAAGAGCGACACTGGTTTTGGGGTCCACAGCAGCGGGACGCTCTGGCGTGTCGACTCGTCGTCCCGCCAGGTGGAGCGGACGCTGACGCTCCGCAATCCTCCGCTGGCAGGCGTCGCGTTCGGGGAGCGAAGCGTGTGGGTGGGCCACAGACGGCCGCTGAGGATCGATCCGCAGACCAACGCCGTGATCGCGAGGATCGCCGCAGCAGGCATCGTCGCCGCCTTCGGAGAAGGCGCCGTCTGGGCCATTCGTCCTGAACGATCGGTGACCCGGGTGATCGAGCTCGATCCGGGAACGAACTCGGCACGGGTTTCGATCCCGGTATCTGTCGTCGAGGCTCCCTTACTCGTGCTTCTCGCGGCTGGTGAGGGAGGGGTCTGGTTCGGTGCGACGTCGTCCCGGTCGATCTATCGCATCGATCCGGTTCGCGACAATGTCGAGAGCGCGTTCTCGGTTGGCGCGAAACCGAGCGGCATTGCGGCAGGCCTGGGGTCGGTGTGGGTGACAAGCGCGCTGGCGCGGACGCTGACGCGCGTCGACCCCACAAGCGAAGAGATCGTCGCGCAGGTCGACCTCGGAAGACCGCCCATGGACGTCGCCGTCGGGGAGGGCCTCGTGTGGGTCGCCGTTGCATGAAAGAGCCGTCGTCCCTCGCGGATCGCGCAACTCGACGAGTAGCGAAGTCGACCTGTTCGACTTTCGCAATGCTTGAGTGGGTCAAATTCACGCACGCTTGTAGCGGCCGTCCTTGTAGTCCTGGACCCATTGCCTCGTCGAGTACCACTGATCGGTCCGGCGAATGGCGCGCAGCCGGCCGCGCTTCGCCGCGACTGCGAGCGCGTTGCCCGAGAGCTCGGAGTCGGCCAGCGACCGAAGCGGGACGAGTCGATGCGGCCCGGCCAGGCCGGGAAGCAGGAAGCGGTAGATGCCGTCGGTGACCGCCCGCGCAAAGATCTCCGCGAGCGGCCCCGCGTCGCCTCGGTCCGCTCTTCTGAGCGCGTTCAGGTACCGCGTCCGATCGCGCTTGTAGATGACCGCAGGCGGATATCCGTGCCGGACGAGCAGGAGGTTCGTCGCCAGGCGGCCGACCCTCCCGTTCCCGTCGCGGAAGGGATGGATCCGCTCAAACCGGGCATGGATGTCCGCAACGAACAGCATCGGATGCTGACCGTCGGCGGGCCCCCGACTCGCGTCGCCCAGCCAGTCGGTGACGAGCGCCGGAACCTCCGGAAACGGCGGCGGTGTCATCCCGCCGGTGAATGGACGGATGTCGTGCTGACGGAAGGAGCCGGGGCCTTCGCGCTGGTCCAGGCCCTCCGGCGGGGAGTGCAGCCACTCCGGCTCGACGACGAGCCGATGGATCTGGCGCAACTCAGTCAAGTTGATCCGCTCTCCGGCCGACCAGTCGGGAGATTGCTCGACTGCCTGCGCGTACACCCACTGCGCCGCCTTCGCGTAGCCCTCGACTTCGAGGTACTCAGCGAGATCCTTGCTGCCGACAGCCTTCCCTTCGCGGAGGAGTCGCTCGACCTCCTTCAGGACGAGCGTGTTGCCCTCGATCGCCGTCGAGTGATGCGCCTCCTCGTACCAGATCCCCTCCCAGATCGCATCCGCCTCGACCGGGAGCGGCAACCCGCCGACGCTGCCGAGGTCATCGATCGCCCGGTCAAGACCACGCAGAACCTCCTCGCGGCTCGGGCGGCCACGCCCTCTAGGAGACATTCGACCTATCTCCATGCGGCAACATGATCTCGGTCCAAACCTAGCATGTGGACCTGTTCGATTTCTTTTGCCCCCTGGTAGGTCAAGTTATTACGGAGGTGGAACGCCCGCCGGGGTGCTTGCACGCTTGGCGGGTGCATCTCCGCGTTCGTGGAACCCGTGGCAGATCAACGGCGACGGCACGATTCCCGTCTGCCTCAGCAGAGTCCCGTCAGCAGCTCTTCTTCGACGTGCATGACGCCGAGCGGCGAGGTCTGCACGGTTCGCCTGCGCCGACGCCGATGATCGCGGCGAGCGCTAACGAGATGCCGTTCGTGGTGACGCACGTTCTGCAGGCGTTGCAGCAGACGGCGTCCGTGGGGGCGTTATGTCCGCCGCGGCGCGCGCGGCATCGCATCGGGTAGCTGGCGCAGGTCAATCAATAACAACTAATTAGTACCCACAATCGTAGAGTTGTGTAATCTGGTGGAGGACGGGTGCCGGATGGCGATACCCGCATGAGGAAGGAGTTGTGTGGTTGTGATGACTGCGTCGACCTTGCCGCATCCGCTGCCGGACGCGCTCGTCGAGCTCGTTGCCCGGCGCTTCCGCGTCATCGGCGAACCCATGCGCATCAGACTTCTCGACCGCCTGCGCGGAGGTGAAGCCACGGTTCAGGAACTCACCAACGCCGTTGGCGCGTCGCAGCAGAACGTGTCCAAGCACCTCGGCGTCCTCCACGAGGCGGGGATCGTCGCCCGGCGCAAGGACGGAGCGCAGGTCCTCTATCGCGTCGCCGACGACGGGGTGTTCGAGCTCTGCGAGACCGTCTGCGGCAGCATGCAGCGCCAGGTCGCCGAGCTCAGCGCGATCCTCGAGGGAGCTGGACGATGACAAGCGTCGGACCGCTTGGCCGACTCGGGGCCTGGACAGTCGACCACTTCCGAAGCGTGCTCCTCGCGTGGCTCGTCGTCGCCATCGGACTGGGTGTGCTGGCGCCGCGGGTCGAAACTGCGCTCTCAGGCGCAGGCTGGGAAGCCTCCGGGTCACAGTCGGTACAGGCGCGCGATCTGATCGACCGCGGCTTCGGCGGTCAATCGAGCGCGGCGCTGATGGTCGCCATCCACTCACCGACGGCGAAGGTCGGCGAGCCGCAGTTCGCCGCCACCGTCGACCGTGTCGCGAGAATTCTGCGCACCGACACGCGGGTGGCGTCGGTGGCGCTGCCCCGAGCGGGCTTCTCGATCTCGCAGGACGGGCACACCGCGATCGTAAGCGCGGGCGCGAAAGGCACTACGACGGAAATGGTGGCGGCCGCTGATGACCTGAAGGGCGCCCTGAAGGCTGCCGGCAAGGGTCAGATCGGCGTGAGCCTCACGGGCGCGTCGGGAATGTGGTCGGACTTCAACACGGCCAACCGTACCGCGATGATGAAATCGGAGCTGTTCTCGTGGCCGGTCACCTTGGTGATCCTGATGCTCGCGTTTGGGTCGCTCGTGGCCGCGGGACTGCCGCTGATGCTGACCGTTCTCGGCCTCGTCGCCTCGGCCGGGACGCTGTATCTCGGCACGCGGTTCTTCGACATCTCGATCTGGGCGATGAACTTCGCGCTCATGTTCGCGCTCGCCCTCGGGATCGACTACGCCCTCTTTGTCGTGCACCGCTTCCGCGGAGCATTCTTCGGCTCGAGGCTCTCGGCGCGCGACGCGGTCGCAGTGACGATGGACACGGCCGGCAAGGCGGTTCTCTTCTCGGGCGCGACCGTGCTGATCTCGCTCTCGGCGGTCATGCTCGTCCCCAGCCCGGCGTTCCGCTCGATGGCGCTCGGGATCATGGTCTCCGTTCTCTTCGTTCTGCTCGCGACGCTCACCCTGCTTCCTGCCGTGCTGGCCAAGCTGGGACCGCGGGTCGACAAGCTGTCGCTGAAGTGGGTGCACTCGGGCGAGCACCGCTCGCCCGCGTTCGGGGCCTGGGCGAAGCGGCTGTGGCGGCGGCCGATCCCGTACGGAACCGGAGCGCTCGCGATCCTCGTCGTCCTCGCGCTACCCGTGCTCGGGCTGAAGACCGGCATGCCGTCGATCAAGGTCGTGCCAACGACCGATACCTCCCGGCAGGGCTACGAACTCGTGCAATCGGCCTTCGGCCAGGGCGCGCCCGGTTCACTCCAGATCGTCGGGCGGTCCCTCACGATGGAGCACACGGCAGCGATCGCAAAGGCGGACCCCGGGATCGCCGGGGTCATGCCCATGCAGAGTGGCTCAAACGGGCTCGAGCTGGTCCAGGCCGTGCCGAAGGCCGACCCGTCGAGCACCGCGGTCGGCGCGACGATCGACCGGCTGCGCGCCGCGCTCCCCGGAGGCGTGCTCGTCGGCGGAGCTGCGGCCGAGAACCACGACCTGGAGCAGGCGCTGGCGGCGAAGACACCGCTCGTCATCGGTGTCGTGCTCGCCCTCGGCTTCCTGCTCCTCCTGCTCGCACTCCAGGCGCCGGTGATCGCCGCAGTCGGCGTCGTCACGAACCTGCTCGCCGTCGGGGCGGCGTTCGGTGTCGCCCGCCTGATGTTTCAGGACGGCCACGGCGCCGGCCTCCTCGGCTTCGAGCCGCAAGGCTTCGTCGACGCCTGGGGCCCAGTGTTCTTCTTCGCGATGATCTTTGCGATCTCGATGGACTACACCGTGTTCCTGCTTTCCTCCGCGAAGGAGCACTACGATCGTGCGCACGACCCGAGGGAGGCAATGGTGGGCGGCCTCGCGCACTCCGGGCGAGTGATCTTCGCCGCCGCGGCAGTGATGGTTGCCGTGTTCCTCACGTTCGCGCTCTCCGGGCCACTGCCGCCCAAGGAGATGGGCTTGATCCTCGGCGTCGCTGTCCTCCTCGACGCGCTCCTGATCCGGCTCGTGCTCATCCCCGTCGCTCTCCGCCTCCTTGGCACCTGGGCCTGGGGGCTACCCGGCTGGCTCGACCGGCTCCTCCCCGACGTCAGGTTCGGGCACTCATGAGCCGATCCGCCATATCTCGTTCGATTCCCGGCTTTCTTCGGCAGGGCGGCGAGCATCCGAAGGTACCGAGCGTGGCGGTTATGGTGCTATTGAACCTCACCCCCGCAGGTGTGCCGCTCGTGCGATCCGACCGACAGTGACGCGGGCCCAGAGGTGTCCGCGTTCGGGCTCGACGAGATCCTCGACGGAGTCGTGGCTTGAGATCCCCCAGCTAGGAGGGCCGGGCGACACGGCGCACGAGGCGTGCCGTGCCTGCGCCGACGCCGATGATTGCGGCGAGCGCTAACGAGATGCCGTTCGTGGTGACGCACGTTCTGCAGGCGTTGCAGCAGACCGCGGCCGTGGGGGCGTTGTCGGCGTACTTCGCAGCAGCCTGGGCGACACGGCCGGTCCAGATCGTCTTCACGGGAATCCCACTGTAGCGGCGTGTGGGCGCAGGACCATCCCCGCGTCCGCAGCATCGCCCCCAACCCGCGGCGATGGCATGAACGCAGCGAGCGCTCGTCTTCCACCTGACCCATGTTGCGCTCTACCGGCCCTCTGATGCTCGGATGACGAGCGGTGATTCGAAGCCGGCCACGACGCGCGTCGGTCGCCCGGAGAGCGCGCCATTCGGTGTAGGCGAGGCATCGCTCCTCCCTCGATTCGCAGGAACCGAGACAAGGACGAGGCGAGCGAGAAGCGGTCGTCCAGGTGTCTTCGAGCCGCCGGCGGCGGAAACGGGCTAGACTTCCAGTGCAACACAACTGCGGCAGCCAACCGGGTCGGGAGGTTGGGCTTACGTTTGTCCGCCGCAGTCAATGGTTGCTTTGCACGGTGATGCTGTTCGCAGCGCTCCTCGCACTGAGTGCTGCGGGGACGATCGCGGGCGACGAGGTCAAACCGGCGCCACTCCTGCCGGCCCCGTTCGCTCGCGAGGCCGGTGCGCGGGTCGCGCCGACGGTCCCGCGCCAGGCGGACACGTTCGCCGAGGCTCGAGCGGAGGTCGCATTCGTGCCGCCACTGCCACGACGCGCGCCCGTCGCGGCCGCGGCGGAGTACGATCGGGTGCCCGCGGCACCCCTCCTGGCAATGCTCGTGAGCATGCTCGTCCTGCTGGTCGCAGCCGTCCCACAGCGCGTGCTCGCCAACGTCGGGCTCGGAGACCTCGACCGCGTGCAAGCGGTCGCACTCGTCGCTGGCTGCGCCGGCCTGCTGATCGCACTTGGCCTCCTGCTCTCGTCGGCCTAGGACGCGCGGTCAGCTGCGGGCGACGTTCGCGGCGAGAGCGCGAAGGATCGCCTTCACCTGGAAGACGCTCAACGACGGGTGCTTCTCGAGGATCCGCGCGACGACTCCCGTGATGTGCGGCGCGGCGAAGCTGTTCCCGGTGACCTTGGACACACCGCCGCCCTTCCACGCGGCCGGGACGTCGATTCCGAACGCGCCGAACTCGGTCGGCGGCGCCGGGTTGTAGTAGAAGAGGAACGGGTCGTTCGTCCCGTGCGAGGCGACGGACACGACGGAGGCGTACTCGCACGGAAAGCTCGGGATCGGAAAGTTGTTCGCAGCCGTTACGAGGACGACATGGCGGAAGTAGGCCTCGTCGGTGAGCTCGTGGAGCGTCGAGAAGAAGTCACGCTTCGTTGTCCCCAGGCTGAGGTTCGCGGCCTGCATCCCGTGCTCGATCACCCAGCGAATCCCGGCGACCAAGGTCATGCCCTTGCCGCCGGTCCTGCCCATCACGCGAACGCTGTGCAGCTCGCACTCGGGCGCGATGCCGAGGATGATCCCCGCGCAGGCCGTGCCGTGGCCCGAGGCGTCCTCGTGCGGGCTGTCGTCGAACCCGATGTCGCCCGCGGCGGAGACGGTGATCGCCATGTAGCCCGAGACCCGACCGGCGATCACCGGGTGGTCGGCGTCGACGCCGCTGTCGACGACAGCGACCTTGACACCCTTGCCGGTGGTACCGCCCCAAGCCCACTCCGGCGTGATGTCGTCCATCGGCAGCAGCGCCTCCAGCAGCTCGAGCTGCTCCGCCTCGAAGGCGGCCGAGAAGGCGGGCTTGGAGCTCATTGCCGCCCTGTCGTCGGGCGTGCGCGCAGGTAGTCGGCAAAAGCCTCGAGGATCGCGCGGCAGGCTCGGGCCTCGCGCTCGCCCGCGCGCGCGATCTCCTGGACGAGCTGCGCGAGCTGGAGCGCGTCCCTCGACGTGAGATCCTGCGCGACGCGACCCGCGAAGGCGGTCGCATCGATCTCGAGCGTTCGCCTTAGCTCCTTGTCGTCTCCAAGCGTTCTCAGGACGTCACCGAGCAGCGCGCCAAGGCTCGAATGGACGCGTGAATGCTCGATCGCAACCGCCGCCTGGTTCGCGAAAAGCCCCAGAGATGCGATGTCGTCGGCGGTGAACGAGGACCCGTCCTCCTTGTCGAGCAGCTCGAGTACGCCGATGACCTCGTCGTCGTAGAACAGGGGAACGCACAGGATGCTGCTCGGGCGATAGCCGACCCGGTCCCCGATGTCGGTGGCAGTCCGAGGATCGTCCGCGGCTTCGGAGACTGCGATCGGCTGGCCCGTGACTGCGACATGCCCGGCGATCCCGTGCCCGAGGGGTACGCGGAACGACTTCACGTCCTCGGCCTTGCCGCCCACTGCGACCTCGAACACCAGCTCCTCGGTGTCCTCGTCGACGAGCAGGAGCGCGCCCGCCCGAGCCCGCAGCACCTGCGCGCCGGTCGCGACGATCATCCGCAGCAGGTCGGCGTGGGTTACCCGCGCACCGATCGTCCCCGCGGTCTCCGCCAGGCTGAGCGCCTCCCGGAGGCTAGCGGCGAAGCGAACGTCGTCGGCGTTGCCTCGGGCGGAGTCGTCCACGGTCGACGACGAGAATACGACCAACGCCGACCCGATGCGAAAGGAGAGACGGAGGCGCGGGGTGTCCGCGCCTCCGTCTCGATGCGTTCAGCGCCCGCTCGCGCGGGCGCTCGTCACCAGCGGAACGTCCAGATCTTCACCGGCCCGATCTTCACGGGGAGGGCGTGGCCGCTCACCTCCTGGAGTCCTGCGGCCTCGGCCATCAGCGCAGAAACCGGTGCGCCCGCCGATTGCTGGGCGTACGCGTCGACGTCGACGTCACCGGCGGCCGCGGCGCGCGTCAGCACCCAGCCCATGACGAGCTGCTCCTGCTCCGGCAGCGTCGGCATCCACTCCTTCAGCTTCTCGGTTACGGCGTCGACATCGTCCTGCGAGATGGTCTGCAGTTCCTTCGCTTCGTCCGACACTCCCATCCTCCTTACTATTGCGACCCGACCCCTGTCCTGAGCTTCGCGGCCGCCTCCGGTCGGCCACGCCCTACGACCTGCAACCCCTCTGACTCGAGCGTCACCGCCATGTCGTCGAGCAATGGCGCGAGCCCGCAACAACGACCGTCGTAGCCTGGGAGTCGCCGCTCCCCGGTGTAGCGGTCGTGGGGGCAGCCTCCGTGGCAGATCTCGAACCACCGGCAAGCCCGCATCCGGTCCACGGCGCGCCGTGTTCTCCGCGCCGCACGCGCGCGAGCTGCTCCGAGAGCCGCGCGCCCGTGAGCCCGGTACCGAGCACGTTGCCGAAGCGATACGTGCCGTCGTCGATGTACTTGTCGCAGGCAGACACCTCCCCTGTCGGCTCGACCGTCAGATAGGCACCGAAGCACTCACCGGCGAAGACGCAGATCTGCGGCGCTGCACCGGTGAGCTGCCCCGCCAGGTCAGCCAGCTCCCGCACGACGATGCGGTCGCGATGGGTCGGCCACCACGCATGGAACAGCTCCCGCAGAAACCCGACGAAGCTCGGGAACGGCAGGTAGTCGCCGCGGGGCGGAGCGTCCGTGCGGCGTGTTTTCAGGCAGCACGTTCAGCAGCGCGACCCCCCGGACCCCGATCTCGAGCAGGTAGTCGAGCACCCGCTCAGCCCCGACAGCGCGGATCTCCTCGTCGACCACCATGAGCGTCCCCGAGCGCGTGATCCCGGCCGCCTGCAGCCTCTCCAGCCCTTGCCGCACGCTCGCCGACGTCGGCCGCCCACGCACGTCGACTCGACGCGCGTCGTGGATCTCGGGCGGGCCGTCGAGGCTGACGCCGACGCTGAAGTCGTGCTCGCGCACGAACTCGAGCCACTCGTCCGTCAGCCGGGTGCCGTTCGTCTGCACCGTGTTGAGCACGGTCTGGCCCGGCCGTCGAAAGCGCTCCTGCAGCCAGACAGCCTTGCGGTAGAACGAGCGCGGGACGAGCGTCGCCTCTCCTCCGTGCCAGACGAAGTCGACCATGCGCACTGCCGGGTCTCGCAAGGCGTCCCGCGTCGCGTGCGCCAGCACGGGAAAGGTCATCGTCTGATTCGGCCCGGCCCGCCAGCTGTGGCAGTACGTGCAGCGCAGATTGCAAAGGCGCGTCGATTTCATGATCACGGTGAGCACCGCGCTGTCGCCGGTGACCGGGTCGGGGTCGGCGGCGAGGCGCTCGACCAACGCCGCCTCGTCCGGCGTCGAAGAGAGACGACGGTGGATTCCGAGCGCCACGGCTGCGGTGCAGCAACACGCGCAATGCGGCACGGTCCGCGTCCGGCAGCGTGGCGGCGAACGCCTCCACCCGCTCGGCTGCACGGGCGACCGCCGCCTCGTCGAACGGCGGGCGAGCCTCTGCTCGAGCGTCGACGCTCGTCGTCACCAGTTCCCGTTCGCCGGGAGGGCGAGGCTGAGGTAGCTCCCCTCCTCGTCGATCATGAGGTCGAGCTCGCAGAACCGACGCAGAGCCCGTTCGACGTCCTCGGCGTCCACGTCGGTGCCGCTCTCCCGGAGCAGCGAGAGCACGCGTGAAGCGGTGTGGTCGGTGTCGCCGCAGAGGTCGTACACCGCCGCGTCGACACCGTGGAACGCGTGAGCCTTCGGGGCCTCCGGATCGCGCCGATCGACGATCTGGATCCAGTCGGGCGCACGCTGGTACACGAGTATCGGACGCCTCGGCCGCTCCCAGCTGTCGCGCCACTCCTGCATCGCCCGCTTCACGCCGTAGAGCTGCTCGTCCGGGACGGTATCGCCCATCGTGTAGTCGAAGAAGTAGGCGATCTTGCGCAGGTCGACCCTGTCCTCCGGATACACGAAGCGGTACGCGCCCCATGGCTCCAGGTTCTCGACCGGAAACGCCGGGTCGGTGAAGTACGGGCTGAAGCGCTCCATCCAGATCGGGCCTCCACCCGCCGGCGGCGGGAGGTGCACGAGCTTGGGGATCAGCCGCGCCTGGGCCTCGTAGTCCGCCACGGTCTCGCCGGGGAAGCCCGTGAGCAGGTTCCACGCCACCGCGATCCCGTAGTAATGACCCCACTTGAGGACACGAACGTTCTGCAGCATCGTGGCGCCCTTGCGCATCAGCTTCAGGATGTGGGTGCTGAGGCTCTCGATCCCGGGCTGGATGATCCCGACACCGGCTCGCGATAGCGTGCGGAGCTGGGCGCGCTTGAGGTTCGACTTGACCTCGTAGAACAGCCGGTAGTCGACGCGCTCCTCGATCAGCGGCCGGCAGAGCTCCTCGAGGTAGCGCATGTCGATGATGTTGTCGACAGCCTCGAAGTTGACGATCTGGTACCGAGCCGACTGGCGCCGGAGCTCGGCGTGCACACGCTCGGGCGACTTCGAGCGGTAGGCCATGCCCAGGGCGTTGAGTCCGCAGAAGGTGCAATGGTGCTTCTCCCCCCACCAGCACCCGCGCGCGCTCTCGAACAGGAGCAGCGGCAATGTGTTTCCGAGCACGCGGTCCCGGCCGAGCTTCGCAAGCGCGCCGAAGAACTCGTCGTAGTCCGGGTCGGGCAAGCCGTCGAGGTCGCGAACGAGCGGTGCGGGCCCATCCTTGACCACGCCGTCTCCAACCCGCGCAACCACCCCAGGCAGCCCCGCCGCGGAACGTCCACGGGCGATGCGGGCGACGATCGCCGGCAACGCCTCGTCGCCTTCGCCGACCACCGCGTAGTCGATCCACGGGAACGCGCGTACGTACTCCGGCCCCATCTCCCCGTCGTAGTTGGCGCCGCCGAAAACGGTCACGAGGTCGCTGTGGCGCTCCTTGAGACGACGGGCCAGGGCCAGTGCGGCGACGTTCTGCTCGAACGTCGAGGTGAAGCCCACGACGTCGTACGTCCCCCAGTCGATTGTCATGGCCCAGCGTTCGACCAGCGCCGGCAGCGTATCGTTCCGGAGGCGGCAGAGGTCGTCGAAGCTGTAGCTGAGCTTCTCGCCCGTCTCCGAGAGGCTGGGGTACGCCTGCTGGTATGCCTCCTCGTCGGAGCGCGGCCCGAACGCGGCCACGGAGAAGAGCCACTCGCCGAGGAGGTGGTCGGAGCGGAGGTCTGCAAGTGTGCTGTAGACGTCGTTTCCCAGCTCGACCGCCAGCTCGAGATTGAGGTAATGGACGTCGACTGCGTGTCCTTCTCGGGACAGCGCCGCTTTCAGCAGGCCGCACTGGATCGACGGACGCTGGGCGGCGGCGAAGGGCATGTTGACGAGTGCAACGCGCTGGGGCGGACACGCTCCCTCCACCCGGGCGATCGTCGCTCGTAACGGACTCACGGCGGCGCCGTCGTCATGTTCGACCCGTCGAGGACCAGGGTTGGTCTGGCGGGAGCGCCGATCGTAAACAGGCTCACCGCCGGTTGCAACCGGCGATACTTGGTTGCGGCGATGCCGAGGTTGACCTGGCAGACGACTGCAGCAAAGGGCGTCGCAGTCCACGTCATCGAGGGCTCGTATCCGGCACGACGCGCGGCGGTCGAGCTGCGAGAGGCGGAGCGAGCGGTCGCCGTCCTCCATGAGCTCCTTGCTCCGGCGCCCGATCGTCGCGGCAAGCCGGTCGACGTCTACCTCACTGACGTCGTCGGCGATGACGGGCAGGACAGCGACACCGCGCCTGAGAACGAAGCGATCGTCCGGCTCGTCCAACCGGAGGGCGCGGGCCAACCGATCGCTTACCCGTTGACCCACCTCTTGATCCGGCGTTGGTTCGGCCCTCACGGAGCCTCGGCGGCGCTCTTCGTGAACGGGATCGCCGGCACCGTCGCGGCTCGTACCGACGCCGGCCCTGGGGTCGAGGACGCCGACGATCGAGTAAGGGAGGAGTTGCGCGCTGGCCTCCCGGTCTCGGTCCTGACGTCCGACTCGGAGCACGTCGCGACCTCGTTCCTCGGCTTTCTGCTGAGAGGGTACGGAGTCGAGCCGCTGCGAGAGCTCCTCGCCGCGTACGATCCGGAGCGGCGCGATCAAGCCGCGGTGACCGCCTACCAGCGTCCGCTCGCGGCTCTCGACGAGCTCTGGCTGGCCAGCCTCCGCGAGCTCACCGGAGTACGCGCGACGTTCCGCGCCCTCTTCAGCCATCTCGTGCCGCTCGTGAAGCCGGAATGGCACCGCTGGCTGGAGATCTTTGCCTACATGCTCGTCGGCATCGGCTACACGATCGCGATCCCGCTCGCGTTCAAATACCTGATCGACACCGTCATTCCGGGCCGAAGTCTCGAACGGCTCGGTGTGTTCATCGCAGTCCTACTCGTCATCTTCGTCGCCAACGCCATCGTCACGGTGCGACGCTCGTACGTGACGGCCCTCGTCAACCAGCGCGTCCTGTTCGGGCTTCAGGAGCGGATGTTCGCCCGGCTCCAGCAGCTCTCCCACGATTTCTACGGAAGAGCGAAGGTCGGTGATCTGATGTCCCGACTCTCCCAGGATCTGAACACAGTGCAGGAGGCGACGACCGCGGTCCTGGCCCAGGGCGTCTTCCTCGTGCTGTGTGCCGCCGCGGCAGCGATCACGGCCATGGTGCTCAGCCCGCTGCTCGGCGCGCTGGTGCTCGTCGTCGTGCCGCTGTTCTTACTGAGCTACCTCATGCTTCTGTCCCGGATCCGCGGCGCGAGCCGCGAGGTGGGAAATGTCTACGGCCAGGTGGCAGCGACCATGCACGAGAACCTGTCCGCCCACGCCCTGGTCAAGGCTCTGGGACTCGAGCAACGAGCAATCGCCTCGTATCGGGCGCGGCTCGCCGGCCTGCTGCGCGCGATCATGCGCGTTGCCTTGTTGGGATCGGTCTTCGAGGCCAGCGTCGGGATGGCGGTGACGCTCGGCCAACTGCTGGTGCTCGGCTTTGGTGGTTACCTCGTGATCGAAGGGCACCTCACGGTGGGGACACTCGTTGCCTTCGTAGGGCTGCTACCCACCTTCTTCCAGCCGATCGTCACGCTCGCCGACGTCGGTCAGCAGATCCAGAACGCGACCGGCGCGATCGACCGGATGCTCGAGGTGCTCGAGGAGCCGATCAGCGTCCTCGACAAACCCGACGCGCCGGCCCTGCCTCCCGTCGCGCGCGAGATCAGGCTCGAGCACGTCGACTTCGGCTACGGCGTCGATCGACAGATCTTGCAAGACCTCACGATGACGATCCCCGCCGGAAGCCACGTCGCGATCGTCGGCCCATCCGGATCAGGCAAGAGCACGGTCGTGAACCTCCTGCTTCGCTTCTGGGATCCTCAAGGTGGTCGCGTGCTTTTCGACAGCCACGACCTTCGCGACGTGACGATGGCCTCGGTCCGTGCGCAGATCGGCCTCGTCTTTCAGGAGACGTTCGCCTTCGACACGACGCTGCGCGCGAACGTCGCGCTCGCGCGCGAAGGCGCGAGCGATGCGGAGGTTCAGGCCGCCGTCCGTGCAGCGCAGCTCGAGAACTGGGTCGAGTCCCTCCCGTCGGGGCTCGACACCATGCTCGGCGAGCGGGGGGTGCGAATGAGCGGTGGGCAGCGCCAGCGATTGGCGATCGCGAGGGCGGTCCTCAGGGACCCGGCCATCCTGATCCTCGACGAAGCCACGAGCGCGCTCGACGCCAAGACCGAAGCGGAGATCCTCGAGACGCTCGAAGAGCTCGCCCGAGGACGAACGACGGTCAGCATCACACACCGGCTCTCTCTGTCGGCGAGGAGCGACCACGTCTTCGTGCTCGACCAGGGCCGCATCGTGGAGGAAGGCACCCATGCCGAGCTCGCCCGCGCGGGCGGTCTGTACGAGCAGCTCTACGAGGAGCAGATGACCCACATCCGCGCCGGCCTCGAGCCGATCGGGATGGAGGCGGCGGAGCTGTTGTCGATCCCGTTGTTCAGCGATCTCGGGCCGAACGAGATCGCTCGACTAGCCGGACTACTGGTGGCGGAGAGGCATGCGGCCGGCGTGGAGCTCGTCCGTCGGGGCGACGAGGGCGGCAAGCTGTATTTCGTCGGCAGCGGCCAGGTCGAGGTCGTCCTGCCCGAGGACGGCCGCGATCGCCGGATCAACGTCCTCGCCGACGGGGATTTTTTCGGCGAGATGGCGCTCCTCACGGGCGAGCCGTGCACTGCGACGGTGAGAACGACCATGCCCACCGAGCTCTACACCCTGTCGCGTGCCGACTTCGTGGCGCTGCTCGAGCAGGACCCCGACGTGCGTCGGGCTGTCGACGAGACAATCGCCGTGCGTCGCCGCGCACTCGCAGAGGCCAACTCCGCTGCCCGGACGTGATTCCGCCTTCAGGAAGACGCCCAGGACGCTGGCGTTCGGTCACTTGCTGAGACCTGAGGCTGGGCGCGGCCGCTAGCATCCGGCTTTCGCGGGCCGGGGCTCGGTTCCGCGACGCACCTGAAACGAACGAGGAGCAACGTTGACGGCGCACGATGAACGAGCTGGCAGCGGCAAGATCGAGGCCGACGCGGAGGAGCCTGCGCTGGAACGGCTTGCGGCGCACGAACGCCTCGCTACCGGCGCGCTCGCCCGCTGGACGCGCGGCTGCGCCACGCATCCGTGGCGCGTCGTGCTCGGCTGGCTCGGCATCGTGGCCCTCCTGATCGTCCTGGTCGCGACGATCGGCGGCTCGCTGCGGGACGAGTTCGAGATTCCGGGGTCGGATACGCAGAAGGCGACCGACCTGATCGAGTCCGAGTTCGCGTCCGAGCAGGGTGGCGTGCTGAACGTCGTCTTCGCCGCGCCGGCAGGCGAGCGGCTCGACACGCCCGAGCGCAAGGCTGCAATCGAGAAGGCGATCGCACGCCTGAAGTCGTCGGAGTTCAAGCCCACCGCGGACCGGGCAGGTCTGGTCAGCGTCGGCAATCCGTTCAGCAAGGCGACGTTCTCGGACGACGGCCGCATCGCGTATGCGGAGGCGCAGTTCGATCAGACGATCGAGGACAAGGATCGCGACGCGGTCGTCGCGGTGGAGGACGCCGTCCGCGAGACGGTCGCCTCGGCCGGGGTGACGGTCGAATACAACGGCGACGCCGAGTTCCCGCCCCTCGAGCAGGGAACGTCGGAACTGCTCGGTCTGCTCGCGGCGATCATCGTGCTGCTCTTCGTGTTCCGCACGTTCGTGGCCATGTTGATCCCGATTGCGCTGGCGATCGCGGCGCTGGCGACGGCGTTCCTCTTGCTCTTCATCCTGGCCGGCCTGACGGACATCAACACGGTCACGCCCATCCTGGTCTCGATGATCGGCCTGGGCGTTGGTATCGACTACTCGCTGTTCATCGTCACGCGCTTCAGACAGCTCCTGCACGAGGGGCTCGCGCCGCGGGACGCCGCCGCGGAGGCCGGCGCGTCCGCGGGACGCGCAGTGCTCTTCGCCGGCATCACCGTCGCGATCTCCGTCAGCGGTCTCGCCTTCATCGGCCTGGACTTCGTCACCAAGCTCGGCATCGGCAGCGCTCTCGGAGTGCTGACCACGGTGCTGATCGCGGACTCACTGCTCCTCGCGGTGCTGGCGCTGCTCGGCCACAAGATCGACCGCCTGAAGGTGCCGTTCCTGCGCCCGGTGGACGACTCGGACGCAGGGCGCGAGCACAGCCTCATCGCCCGCTGGGGCCGGTTCGTGACCGCGCACGCGAAAGTCGTGTTCCCGGTCGTGTTGCTGCTGATCCTGGCTCTGGCGTCCACCTCCGCGCTGGTGCGCCTCGGCGCCGCCGATCAGGGGACGCAGCCCAAGGAGCAGACCAGCCGCAGGGCCTACGACCTGTTGGCCGAGGGCTTCGGGCCCGGCTTCAACGGCCCGATCCCGATCGTCGTGGACGTGAACGGCGATCCACAGGCACCGCAGAAGATCTACGACCGCGTCCAGGGCCTTCCCGGCGTGGCCTCCGTGGGCAAGCCGCAGTTCAACGACGAGAAGACCGTGGCGATCGTCTTCGTGACCCCCAATTCGGCCCCGCAGGACGAGGCGACCGACAAGCTCGTCGACCGGTTGCGCAACACCGTCGTACCGGCGGCGACGGCCGGAAGCAACGCTCTCGCGTACGTCTCGGGACAGACGGCGGCCTTCAAGGACATCGCCGATCGGATCGTCGAGCGGATGCCGCTGTTCCTGCTGTACATCATCGGCGTCACGTTCATCGTGCTGGCGATGGCGTTCAGGTCGATCGTGGTCTCGCTGACCGCGGCCGTCACGACGATCCTCTCCGCGTTCGTCGGCTTCGGCGTGCTCACGCTGGTGGTGCAGGAGGGCCACCTGCTCGGCCTGACGGGTCTCGACAAGACCGGCCCGATCGAGACCTTCGTGCCACCGATCGCCTTCGCGATCCTGTTCGGGCTCTCGATGGACTACATGGTCTTCCTGATGAGCCGCATCCGGGAGGAGCACGTCCACGGCCTGCAGACTCGTGAGGCGATCGAGCACGGGATCGCGGCCATCGGCCGCGTCGTCGTCGCCGCCGCGCTGATCATGGGGACGGTCTTCGCGGCGTTCGTGCTCAGCGCCGATCGCATCCCGAAGGAGTTCGGACTGCTGCTCGCGGTCGCGATCCTCACGGACGCGCTGATCATCCGCATGACGCTCGTGCCCGCGTTCTTCACGCTCCTGCGCGAGAAGACGTGGTACATCCCGGGCTGGCTCGATCGCCTGCTCCCAAACATCACGATCGAGCCGCCGCACGACGGCGAGGCCGAGCGCAGCGTCGGCGTCGAGCAACCGGCAGAGGCGGTCGGCCCCAGCTGACTCTCCGGCAGGTCGGGAACCTCGCGACGGGTCACCGCACCGTCAAGGTCCCGAGCTGGACTGCTGGCTCGGCCTCGTGCTCCCGACTCCGGAGGTCGAGGAAGAGCAGGGTGATCGCGATGCCGGCGACCGGCATCACGGCGGCGGAAATCGCCATCGCGATCACGTTCGTGAGCAGCAGCGGGAGGTGCGTCGTCAGCAGGAGGCAGGCGCCGACGAGCGGGCCGACGAGGAGCGCGGTGGCGACCGTCAGCGTCGTGAGCACGCTCACCCGCCAGAAGTGTCGGCCGACGAGATGCTTGCTGCGCCGGATCGCGCCTCGGGAGTCGAGACGCTCGATCACGCACGCAGGGACGGCAACGGCTGTGCGACCGAGGTACCAGATCGCCACCGGGAGACCGACGACTGTGAGCGCGAGCAACAGCGGGATCCCGGCCACGCGGAGGAGGACACCGGCCAGCGGCACCGCGCGCCGAGCCGCGAGCTGATACGCGCCCATCGTTGCGACCCGCTCCTCGCCGAGGCGGAGAGAGCCGACAGTGACGGCGGTAGCGGCGACGGCGAAGCCAAGAGCGACGATCTCGATGACCGCCAGCAAGAGCACGTTGAGGTGCACGGGCAGCAGGGCCTCGCGGTCGACTGCCTGGAGGAGATCCTCGACGGAGCCGAGGTTCAGCAACACGTGCACCGCCAGCGCGGCGAGGAAGGTGAGCGGGAACACGAGGGCGCTGACCACGAAGAGCGTCCGCCAGTCGAGCCGGTAGACGCGAAGAGAGACACGCAGGATCTGACCCGAGGCGCGGCGCTGCTCCAGCGGGCGGAGCGGCGCCGGACGCCAATGCGTGCTCGTCACGGCGAGCACGAGAAGCGCCACCAGCAGCACGATTGCGGTCAGCCCCACCCACGTCGACGCGTAGACCGCGTCGAGCACCTCGCTCGCGCCCGTCACTCCGGAGCAGAAGAAGTCGCTCGCGTCGAGCCCCTCGTGTGCCGAGCCGGGAACGGCGAAGCTCCCCTCACGCTCGACCGCCTCCGCCCAGGTGAACGGCTGCTTCCACTCCGTCTTCGTGTTCGGTCCCAGCGGCCCGTCGTTGAATCCGGCCTCGCGCTGGCCCCAGTGGCCCTCGTAGGTGATCCAGGCGAGGCCGGCGGACCTCGCATCGGCGCCGGGCGGCAAGACGATGGCCTGGGGCACGACCCGCGTGGAGGGTCCCGTCGAGTCGTCGCACCCGAGCCCTTCCCCGGCGCTGCGCCCCAGCCAGAGGGCGTCGCGGAAGTAGTTGGCGTGCGAGCCCGCTCCCGGATAGGTGACGACGTGCGTGCCGCCGACCCGCTCGAGCTTGTCGGCGTCCCAGTCCGCGCGCTCGGCTCCCTGATGCTGAGAGTAGACCACCTCCGTCGGCGAGCGCTGCAGCGCCTCCTGCGCGGTGCTCGCGTCGAAGTGGAGCTGGACGAGCTCCCAGTCCGACTCGTGCTTGTCGTTGAAGTCGTTGAAGACGTAGTAGAGCCAGTACTGCAGCGCCAGCCGGCCGGGCCGCCCCCGCTCGATCGCCATGTGCGCGTAGACCGCACTCGGGGCGCTCGCCCCGATCCGCTTGAACCAGCGCTCGTAGCTGCACGCGCCGGTGACCGGATGGCCAGGCAAGTCGAGGTAGTTGTCGGCGCCGCGCGCGTACAGATCGGACGCCTCGGGGCCGCGTTGCACCCTCGTGTACTTCCCGTCGGCGACGGAGAAGAGCGACACGTCGTCCCGTCCGAGGACGACGTCGACGGGGACGGGGCGATAGGCCTCCCCTGGTCCGCACAGAGCGCGCTGGGTCTTCAGCGCGACGATCGGGGCATACCGGTCGGCGAGCCGCTGCACCGGTGACGTGGCCGCGGAAGCCCCCAGGGCTACCGCGCCGGCGCCCGCCAATGCCGCCCCGAGGCATGCGACCCACCGCATCGCGTCAAGCCTATTTCGGACCGGGTGCTCGATCGCCTCATTCCGAGCCGGACGGCGCGGGAGGTTCGGACTACGATCGCGGCGTGGCCGACTTCGACGTCGAGCTCCGCGAGTGTCTCGGTCAGATCCTGGGAGAGCAGCCGCCGGCACCCGAGGGCGAAGGCCTCCTCTTCTTCAGGCAGTGGCTCGCTCAGCGCAACCTCGGGCTCGTCCCGGTCGAGGAGGCGTCTGCGTTCGCGTGGGCCGGGCACTGGCTGGCGCGGGTGCGCGCCGCAGACGTCGACCACGCCGTCGTGATGTTCGGCTCGCCGTCCGGATCGCTGTTCGACCCGGCGGGCGCGATCGCCGCCAACGGGAGGATCGAGCAAGGCTGGGTCGTCGCACGACTCGATCTGCGACTTCCGAACGAGCAGCCGTACGGTGTCGAGACGCGTGCAGGGTCGGTCGTCGGACTGCTGCTGGCCGCACAAGCGGAGGCGCCATGCGTCCGCGTCGAGACGGCGATCGCCGTCGCCGGATGCGGGCTCCACGGCGACCGCTACGCCGCCGGCACCGGCACGTTCAGCGGCCGCGGGCGCGGCTACGAGTTGACCCTGATCGAGGCGGAGGCCCTCGACGACGTCGCTCTCCCGTGGGAGGAGGCGCGGCGGAACGTCGTCACCCTTGGCCTCTCCCTCAACGCGCTCGTCGGCCGCCGCTTCCGTGTCGGCGCGGCCGAGTGCATCGGCCGTCGCCTCGCGGAGCCGTGCGCCCACCTCGAGCGGGTCTCGCGCCCGGGCTTGCTCCGGCCCCTCGTCCACCGCGGCGGGTTGCGGGCGGACATCCTCGTCGGCGGACCGATCGGGGTGGGCGACGAGATCAGGGCGCTCGACTGAGCCTCACCGTCCACTCTCCACCTGTGACGTCATCTCGACGCGCGAACCGCGCGAGCAGGACGCACGTGGCCTGCGAGCCCGGCCGTCGTCTGGACGAGCACCGCCACCGTCACGATCGCGCCGCCGGCGAGCGTGATCGCCGTCGGCCGCTCGCCGTACGCGAGCCACACCCAGAGCGGGCCGAGAACGACCTCGAGGAGCGTGATCAACGCCACCTCGGCAGGTGGAATCAGCCTCGCGCCGACTGTCAGGAGCGCGAGACCGAGGCCCATCTGCGCGAAACCGAGCGCCGCCATGATCGCCCAGTCCGTCTCTGACGCGGAGCCGAACGAGGCAAACGGCAGCGCGACGACGAAGACGAGCGGCTGCGACGCGCAGGTCGCCGGCAGCATGGAGATCTCGCGCCGGTAGCGGGCGATGACGATCACGCCTGCGAACGACGCAGTCATCACGAGCGGCAGCACGACTGCCGTGAGCCCGCTGCTGACCGAGCCGGCCGCCATCAATGCGACTCCGAGACCCGCCAGCACCATCGCCGTCCACGTGCGGGTGGCGACCCGCTCGGAGAGGAGCCACCAGCCGAGCAGCGCCGCCATGAACGGCGCCGCCGCCTGCATGAAGAGGACGTTGGCGACGGTCGTGTAGCTGAGCGCGAGCATGAACGTGCCCGACGAGACAGCGAGCAGCGTGGCGACGAGCACGCCCCAGCGCCCCATCGAGCGGAACGCGCGCAGCGTGCCCCGGCGCTCCGTCGCCACGACGAGGAGCAGAAGCGCCAGCGCCGCGAACGCGGCGCGGCCGGCAACCTGGGTCGCGGGCGAGACGCCGAGCTCTCGCTGTCCGAGCCCCGCCGTCGACCAGGCGAGAGCCGCCAGCAGGATCGCGGATCGGCCGAGTCGCGCACGCCGGACCGCGACGTCCGCGTCCGTCACCAGCTCCGGCGTCACAGACCTCAGTCAATCAGGACCTGATCCGGCGCTGCTCCCGCGAACCGGGGCCGCGCGCCTGGAGCCGGTGGAGGACACTCTGGTCCGGCCCCAGACACGCGGCGGGGTGAGGTCAGGCGGCATGGCCGCGGGCGCCGAGGATCAGCCAGCGGCGGGCCAGCAGTCGCCGGCTCCGCCTGAGCCGTCCGCTGCGACCGGCGCGAGCGAGCCTCGCGGCGTGGGCCTCACGCCGCAGCTCGTCGCCGCGCTCATGTGCCAGGTGATGCAGCTCGTAGTACGAGTACACGCTTCCTCCTCTCCATCTCGGTCGTGGGGTCGATGCCGTGCGACCAGCCAGACATGACCGGAAGGTCGATCACGATCAGGCTCCTTTCTGTTGCTCCGGGCCGTGAGGCCCCGGAGGGGTTGCGCACGTCGGCCACGTGCGGTGACCGGGGCGCCGGCAGCAGCTGTGCCTGACGTGACCCGGGTCGACGCAGGTCGGTCGGCGCGCCGGATGGATGAGCGACGGGGCCGTCCGGCCCCTGGGCGCCTACGGCTCTAGGCCGTGACGCAAAGAGGCCAGCCCGTGCACTGGAAGAACGTCTTCGGCATGCTGACCTCCTTTCGCTGCGGAGACGGGCCGATCTGCGGCCCATCGAGAACGCGGAAGTATGACGACCTGCCGCCAGCCCGTCAAGCCTCCGGCGAAGAGCTTCGGCCGGGCGTTCACAGCGTCCTCGGCCGACGAGCCGGGACGAGTCACGGATCTCATCTGCTCCCCGTGGAGGAAGAAGACCTTCACGTCAGCTGCGGCGGCGCCAGGCAGCACCAGGGCGGCGGCGGACACGATGATCAGGACCCGGAGCCTCACGGGGCGTGGATCGTACAAGGAGCGGTTCAGCGCAGAACAGGCAAGCGCGCGGGATCGAGCCCCAGCCACACCTTCGCCAGCCTGCCGAGCTTCCCGTCGGCGCGCAGCCGCTTCAGCGCGCGGTCGACGGAGGGCGTCAGCGGGCTGTTCCTCTGCAGCGCGATGGCGAATCCCGCACCGGTCTCGATCCGGCCCGCGACGACCCCGTACGCGCTCCGCGGTGCGCCCTCCAGCGCCCTTCCCAGCTGCGACGCCTCGCGCAAGGCGGCGTCGCACCGGCCCGTCTGGACGAGCCGCAGGAGCGCGACGTCGTCGTCGGCGACGAGCGCCTTGTGCGCGGGCCGCACGCGGGCGGCCGCGACGTCGGCGCCGCGCGAGCCCCGCACGACGCAGAGCTGCAGACCGACGCAGGTCGGCGAGCGACCGGGGCCGCTCGACGCCGCGGGCGAGCAGGACTGCCTGATCGGACCCGAGGTAGGGCTCGGAGAGGTCGACCGCGCGCGCGACGCGCGGCGTCGGCAGCACCTGCGCGAGAGCGAGATCCCACTGCTTCGCGCCCGGTGCGAGCAGGCGGCGCGAGTCCGTCACCTGCACGAAGGTGACACGGCGCACTCCAAGCCGCCGCGCGATCGCTCGGGCCAGCTCGATCTCGAGACCGCGCGCGTACACGACGTTACGGCCCTTTACGGCCCCGACCTGGAAGCCCGGCGACGGCATGCTCACCGCCACGACGAGCACGCCCGCCTTGCGCGTCGGCGCGGCGGCGTCGGCAGCATTCGCCGCGAGCAGCGCGGACACGCCGAGCACGAGCGCGAGCCGAGCCCCCCTCATGAGCTCGACAGCACCCGCACGGGCGTGCCCTGCGTGGCGAACGCGTAGAGGGTCAGGGCGTCGAAGCGGTTGACGCGCACACAGCCGTGTGAGGCGGGGTAGGCGGGAACGCTCGAGTACTCGTGGAACGCGAAGCCGCCGGCGAAGTAGCTGGCCCACGGCATCCAGACGGAGAACGGAACCGACCAGGACATCGTCTCCTTGCGGAAGATGCGGAACGAGCCGACCGGGGTTCGTCCGTAGGCGCCGGTCGAGATGTGCACCGCCCGCTGGACGCGGTCGTCCTCGATCAGCAGCGCGAGCTGCCGGTCGAGCAGCACCTCGACGCGCTTCCCCGGACCGAGCCGCTGGCTGGGTCGCGGCCTGGCCGCGCGCAGCAGCGCAGAGACAGTGGCGGGGCCGAGGCGGCCGTCGCGCGGCAGCCGCGCCCACTTCTGGAACGCGAGCGTCGCCACACCGGTGCGTTCGTCCTCGACGCCGGTCGCGTTGCCCTGCGCGGCGAAGCCGAGGTCGGCGAGCAGCTCCTGCAGGTCGCGTATGGATGGGCCGGGCGCGTCCTTCACCGCCCGTGGCGTGAGAGCTCTCCGCAGGTCGTAGCCTGGGAACAGGCCGACCGGAACTCCGCCCCGTACGCGCACGCGCACCCCCCGCACGCCGGGGACGCCGCCGACGGTGCGGACGAGCTGGCCGATCCGCGCCCGCAACGACTGCTCGTCGCCACCGGCCGCGATCCGCGCGCCGAAGTCGAGCGTGACGATGCGATGCCGGATCTCGATCGAGGGCAAGGCGACCCCCCGTGGGATCGCGCTCCGCAGCCCTCGATCGCGCTCGGGGACGCTCGGACCCCTCAGCACCGCTCGCACCGCAGCCCGTACACCGTCGCCACGCCTCTCGGTCGCCATCAGGCGGCCGTCCTGGAGGAACCACACCTGCTGCGCGAGCGCGTTCGCCGGCAGCACGAGAGCGCCGGCCACGGCGAGCAGAAGAGCGAAGCGCCGTGCCCTCACGGACAACATCTTCCACCAGGTGCAGGGATTTTCCTACCCCGAAGAGGGGATGCGCACCACGACGACCGGGCACGGGGCGTGCTGGATCACGTGGTTGGAGACCGAGCCGAGAAACGCGGTCTTGATGCCGCCGTGGCCGCGCGAGCCCACTACGACGAGGTCGGCTCCCGACGCCTCCTCGAGGATCGCCTCGGCGGGGTCGCCCTCCACCAGCCGGCGCTCGATGGTCACGCCGGCCTCGACGTCGGCCAGCGCGGTCTCGAGCGAGCGCTCGGCGGCGATCCGCTCTGCCTCGAGGTCGCCGGCGATGTCGCCGACCGGCACGGCGAGGAGGTCCGGCGAGCCGATCGGCGGCGGCGGCACGAAGGTCCACGCGTGCAGCGCCACGACCGTCGCACGGCGCAGCTTCGCTTCGTCGACGGCCCAGCGCAACGCAGCGGTCGCGTGCTCCGACCCGTCGACGCCGACGACGATGCGTCCGCCCACTACGCGGAGCCTACACGGGGCGCCGCCCCGATCGAGGAGTCTCTGCTCGCAGTACCGCTCCGCTTCGGCTCGCAGGTGGTGGGAGTGATCGTCGTCTCCAAGCTCGGGCTCGACCAGTTCGACGCCGACGACCTTCGGCTACTGGAGGTCCTGGGTGGTCACGCCTCGGTCGCGCTCGTGAACGCCCAGCTCTACGAGTCGCAGCGGCGCGAAGCCGTGATGGCGAAGGCGCTGCTCGAGCTCTCGCGCGAGCTGTCGTCGACGACCGAGCTCGACGAGGTGCTCGCCCGCGTCGCCGAGGGGGCCGCACGAATGCTCGGTGCGCGACAGGCGTCGCTGTGGCTGCCCTCGGACGGCGCAGCCGAAGAGCTCGTGTGTCGCGCGGTTTGGACGGCGGCGGGCTTCGACTCGGCCGTCCAGGCGGGCGCTCGGCTCCCGCGCAGGGCCACAAGCTGTTACGAGCACCTGAACGAGCCGTTCCTGATCGAGCCCGAGGACTACCTGCTGCACACGCCGCATCTGCTGCACGACCCTGGCACCGAGGCACTCGCGGTCGCCCCGATCGTCACCGACCACACTTGGGGCGCCCTGACCGTCACCCTGACCGAGCGGGACAGCTTCGACGAGCGCCAGCTCGAGCTGCTCGGCGGCGTCGCCGGCCAGGCCAAGCTCGCGATCACGAACGCGCAGAGCTTCCATTCGCTCGAGCGCACGTTCCTCTCGACCGTCGAGGCGCTCGCGAACGCGCTCGAGGCGAAGGACGAGTACACCTCCTCGCACGCGCGCTGGATCACCGACATGGCGCTGCGCGTGGCGACCGAGCTCGGCCTCGACCAGGCGTCGCTCAAGCGCGTCGAGCTGGGCGCGCTCTTCCACGACATCGGCAAGATCGGCATCCCGGCGTCGATCCTCACGAAACCGGGCCCGCTCACCGAAGCGGAGTCGGAGCTCATCCGCAAGCATCCGGAGCTCGGCGAGCGGATCCTGGCGCCGATCGCCCAGCTCGAGGACGTCCGCCCCATCGTCCGGGCCTGTCACGAGCGCTTCGACGGGAAGGGGTACCCGGACGGCCTGTGCGGCGAGGAGATCCCACTCGAAGCCCGGATCATCTTCGCCTGCGACGCGTTCCACGCGATGACGACCAACCGCCCCTACCGGCAGGCGTTGCCGGTGGACGAGGCCCGCGACCGCCTGCTCGAGGCCGCCGGGACGCAGTTCGACCCGCGCGTGGTCGAGGTCTGCCTGCAGATCCTCGCTCCGCCCGTGGCGGACTAGAGGTAGCTGGCGCAAGACCGGAATCCGCTCGCGCGGATTCCGGTCGCGCGAAGATCCCTGAAGGCGTCCGCTCCGCGGCCGCAGGGCTACTTTTCACATCAGCCTGTAGCAAGCGCTTCTGGGGCCGCTGCGAGCGGCCGCCTGCAAGATTGTCGCGCGCCAGGGATCCGCGAGGCGGATCCAGCGCTGGCGAGGAAGCTCACCCCGCTGCTTCGGCGCTGCGCAGGCCGCGGAAGGCCCAGAGCACGAGGAGCCCGGCGAGCACGAGCACGAGCCGCGAACGCGAGCGCGACGTCCTCGGGATCGCCGGCGATCAGGCTCCTCCCCGCCTCGAGCACGTAGGTGAGCGGATTGACCGTCGCCACCGCCTCCATCGCGCCCGAGAGCAGCGCGAGCGGCACGTAGACCGGCGCGAAGAAGAGCACGATGAACACGGGCATCTGGATCAGTGGCCCGGCCTGGATCGTGCGAAAACGCATGGCGATGCCCGCCGACCACATGAAGCCGGCGACGTTGACGAGGAACGCGAGCGTGTAGAGCGCGACGAGATCGGTGGCGCTGCCGCTCACCTGCATCCCGACGACGAGCGCGATCACCGTCACGAGCGAGGCGACGATGATCCAGCGCACGGCCGCCGCGATTCCGTAGCCGAGCACGATCCCGCTGCGCTTGGGCGACGCGAGCAGCAGGCGTCGCGCGAAGCCGCCCTCGAAGTCGCGGGCGACGCCGAACCCGGTGAAGACGCCGCCGAACGCGGCCGACTGCAGCAGCACGAAGACGAACTGGAACGTCGTGTAGCCCGGCGGATAGTCGAACCCGGGAAGGTTCTCGACCTGCGAGAGACCTCCCGCGAAGGCGACGAAGAAGAAAAGCGGGAACAGGACCGAGGGCACGATGATCGAGGGGGTGCGGAGGAAGTTGTGGAGCGTTCGCCACGCCACCCCCTGCGCCACCGGCCAGACTCTCACGTGCGCTCCATGCGGCCGGCCAGCGCCCACGAGGCGAGGGTGATGGCAACGACGCAGATGACGATGGCGATGCTGAAGCCGACGCCCAGGGCGTGCCAGTCCCAGCCCGCGATGATCAGGCTGCGGACGCACTCGAGCAGGTACGAGACCGGGTTGATGGTGGCCAGGAAGCGGAACCAGTCGACCTCGATCAGGTTCCGCGGCGCGTTCATCGACGAGATGAACAGGAAGACGAAGAAGACCGGGAAGAACGCCTGCACGGACTCGCCGGAACCGGTGCGCAGCGCCAGGAACGAGCCGAGCGCGCCGAAGCCGAGCGCCACGACCGCCGCGAACGCGAGCAGCACCGGCACGCCCAGCGGCCCGGCGGCGAAGTCGACGCCGAAAGCGATCCCCACGAGCAGGTAGAAGCACGCCTGCACCACGCCCATCGCCACGACCCCGGCCAGCGTGCCGGCGAGGATCGCCGAGCCATGGATCGGCGTCAGCGCGATCCGGTTGAGGAAGCCCGTCTGGATGTCGCGGGCGAGGTCGGTACCCGCGTTCATGGTTGCGAACAGCGCCCCCTGGATGAACGGCACGGCCAGGGCGAACGCGAGGAAGGAGTCGCCCGGAAATCCGGGCAGCTCCGTGGACGCGTTCAGCCCGCCCGCGTTGACGAGCAGGAGCAGGATCGGAAAGACGAGTGGGAAGACGATCGCGGCCGGCTGGCGGAGCGTGCGCCGCACGGTGCGCTGGGCGATCGCGCCGACCTGGAGCGCGGCGGCAGTCACGTGCGCGTGGGCTCGGCGACCGTCTCGCCCTCGCTCGCCCCGTCGTTCGCTCCCTCGAGGCTGCGCCCGGTCTTGGCGAGGAACACGTCGTTGAGCGTCGGCGCGCGAAGGTCGATGTCGTCGACGACGAGTCCGTCGGCGTCGAGTGCTCGGATGACGTCGGCGAGCGAGAACCCCTCTGCCAGGCGCACCACGACCTCATGCTCCCGCGTCGCCGGCAGCGGCTCGCCGAAGCGCTCCAGGAACGTCGCGAGCCTCGCCTTGTCCTCCGACCGGCACGGAGTGGTGTGCACGCTCGGGCGGCCGATCTCTTCCTTGAGGGCGGCCGGTGTTCCCTCGGCGACGATGTGTCCGTGGTCGATGATCCCGAGGCGGTCGGCGAGCACGTCCGCCTCCTCCAGGTACTGCGTGGTGAGGAAGATCGTGACGCCGTCCTCGCGGCGCAGGCGCGCAACCTCCTCCCAGAGCGCAGTCCGGCTCTGGGGATCGAGCCCGGTCGTCGGCTCGTCGAGGAAGATCACGCGCGGACGGTGGACGAGCGCCAGCGCGAGGTCGAGACGGCGCTTCATGCCGCCCGAGTAGCCGCCCACCTTGCGGTCGGCGGCAAAACCGAGGCCGACGCGCTCCAGCAGCTCGTCGACGCGACCGGGCCGCTCCGCCCGCGGGATCCCCTGCAGCATCGTTTGCAGCTTGAGGTGGTCGCGGCCGGTGAGCAATGGGTCGAGCGCCGCCTCCTGCAACGCGGCGCCGATCGCCGCGCGAACGCGCGGCCCCTCCTGGACCACGTCGAAGCCGGCGACGCGCGCCGTGCCCGAGGTAGGCGGCAGCAGCGTGGTGAGCATCAGCACCGTGGTGGACTTGCCGGCGCCGTTCGGGCCGAGGAAGCCGTAGATCTCGCCCGGCGAGACGTACAGGTCGATGCCGTCGACCGCACGCGGCCCCTTGCGGAACTCACGGACGAGCTGCTCGACCAGGATGTCGTTCGCTGCCATTGACCCAACACTAGACCGACACCACGCAGTGACCGCGCGGTCACGTGGCACCCGCCACAACGTCCGATCCGTCGTTCTACATCTGCCGGAGTGACTGCTGCGGCAACCAGCGACGCCGATCTCCGTCGTGCTGCACGGCGCGGGCTCGTGTTCAACGTACCTCTGTCGGACGAGCGCGCCGCCTCGCTCGTCGCCGGTCTCGCGATCGCTCCAGGTCGTCACGTTCTCGACCTCGGCTGCGGCTGGGGCGAGCTCCTCATGCGCATCCTGGCCGCGCACCCGGCCACCACGGGCACGGGCGTCGACCTCGACCGCGAGGCCCTCGACCGGGGCCGGCGGCTGGCGGTCGAGCGCGGACTCCACGAGCGCGTAGACCTCGTCGAGGCCGACGCGCGGATCTTCGAGGACCGCGGCGACATCGTCCTCTGCGTGGGGGCAGCGCACGCCTGGAACAGCACAGCAGAGTCGCTGCGCGCGGTGAGCGACCGGGTCGAGCCCGGCGGCCTGGCGCTCTTCGCAGACGGCTTCTGGGAACGCACTCCTGTCGCCGAGGCGCGTGCCAGGTTCGGTGACCTGCCGGACTTCGCCGGGCTCGTGGGGATGGCCGAGCTGGCCGGCTTCGGCGTGCAGTCGTCCGAGCGCTCGAGCCAGGAGGAGTGGGACGCTTTCGAGGCCGGGTGGCGTGCCGGGCTGGAGGCGCTCACCCGCGCCGACGCTCCGCGGCTCGCCGCGGAGCGCAAGCGGGAGTACGAGGAGACGTACCGCGGCGTGCTCGGCTTCGCCTGGCTCGTGCTCTCAGCCGCCTGACGAACGGCGCCGAGACGGGAATGGCGCCGATGCTGCGTTCCCTTCGCTCGGCGCCTGGCTACGCAGCCGTCAACGGCAGCTTGGCCGCCACGCGCTTCTCGCCGTCGACCTCGTAGACGACGTCGACGGAGTCGTTCTGCCTGTAGGTGCCCGCGACGCCGATCACCATCGACGCCCAGCGGCCGACGCCCAGCTTGCCCTCCTCCTTCAGCAGGCGCTCGAACTCGAGCCCGCCGTCGCGCACGACGTAGTCGACGCCCTCCTCCTGCGGCACCCCGTTCACGTAGACCTCGAACGGCCGCCGCACGTCGGCCGGCAGCTGGACGCGGGTTCGCCGTCGCGGCTCGTGCGGTCACCTTCATAGAATGGCGGAAGCCGTGCGTTCGAAGCTGTTTCTCCCCGTCGGCGCGCTCCTCGCCCTCGTCATCGCCGCGCCGGCGCTGGCCGGCAACGGCGGCTTCGCGCCGGTGCCGCCGGAGTCGCCGAACGCCGAGGGGATCACGCAGACCTGGTGGATCATCACGGGTCTCATTCTCGGCGTCTTCGTGCTCGTCGAGGGCCTCCTGATCTCGTTCGTGATCCGCTATCGGCGGCGGCGCCGCGCGCGCGACGCGGACGGAGCGCAGATCCACGGCTCGAACCGTCTCGAGACGATGTGGACGATCGGACCCGTTCTGATCCTGTTCGCGATCGCCACCGTCGTCTTCGTCAAGCTGCCCGGGATCTCGAACGTCCCGGCGGCGAGCGCCGGGCGGAGAACCTGGTCGTCGAGGTCGACGGCCGCCAGTACTACTGGCAGTACCGGTACCCGAACGGGGTCGTCACGATCAACACCCTCCGCGCGCCGCTCGACCGCACGGTGGAGCTGCGGGTCACCGCTCCGGACTGGGACGTGATCCACTCGTGGTGGATGCCGGCGCTCGGCGGCAAGATCGACGCGATTCCGGGGCGGCGTCAACTCACTCTGGTTCCAGGCGGAGAAGGTCGGCGACCTTCCAGGGCCAGTGCGCCGAGCTCTGCGGCCTCAACCACGCGCGCATGCTCGACGACGGTCGAGGTGCTGCCGCGCGGCCGAGTTCGACGCGTGGCTCGCCGAGCCGGAGGGAGGAGCAGACCGCGGGCACCTCGCCGCTCGGGCGAGGAGCAGTGGAACGGCGTCTGCGCGAAGTGCCACGGGCTCGACGGCGAGGGCGGCGTCGCCGCGAACGCACCCGCAGTCGTCGGATCGTCGCTCGTCGACGATCCTGCCGGCATCGAGCGCCTGCTCGAGAACGGGCAGAGGGCCGATGCCGCCGTCGGTCGGGACTGGACGGACGAGCAGCTGACGGCGATGACCGACTACCTCAAGGAGCGCTTCGGCAGTGGCAACTAGGGCTGCGAGAACGCCGGCTCCCAGGCCGTCCCGCAGTGGCAGCGCGGGCGTGGCGAGCTGGCTCGTCACCGTCGACCACAAGCGGATCGGGATCCTCTACGTCGCCACGGCGGGGTTCTTCTTCGCCCTCTCCGGGTTCCTGGCGCTGCTCATCCGCACGCAGCTCGCGCAGGCCGACCAGAGCGTGATCACCGGCGACGCGTACAACGAGGTGCTCACGATGCACGGCACGGGGATGGTCTTCTTCGTCGTCGTGCCGATCCTCGCCGGCCTCGGCAACTTCCTCGTGCCGCTGATGATCGGCGCGCCGGACATGGCGTTCCCGCGCCTGAACGCCCTCTCGTACTGGCTCTACCTCTTCGCCGGGCTCGTCTTCTGCTTCTCGTTCTTCGCCGCCGGGGGGGCTGCCAACACCGGCTGGACGGCGTACCCGCCCCTGTCGCTGCTGGCGACCGGCAACGGCCAGGACCTGTGGATCCTGTCGCTGCACATCCTCACCGTCTCGTCGATGGCGGGGGCGATCAACTTCATCGTCACGATCACGAACATGCGGACGCGCGGCATGACGTGGACGCGCATGCCGCTGTTCGTCTGGTCGATCCTCACGTACGCGTGGCTGCTCCTGCTCGTGCTGCCCGCGCTCACGGCCGGGCTGACGCTGCTCCTGCTCGAGCGCCAGTTTCCGGGGACGTTTCACTTCTTCGAGCCTGGCGACGGCGGCAGCCCGCTGCTGTACCAGCACGTGTTCTGGTTCTTCGGGCACCCCGAGGTGTACATCATGATCCTGCCCGCGATGGGGATCATCTCGGAGATCCTGCCCGTCTTCGCGCGCAAGCCGATCTTCGGCTACAAGGCGATCGCGTTCTCGACGATCGCGATCGGCTTCTTCTCGATGCTCGTGTGGGCGCACCACATGTTCACGGTCGGCCTGCCCAACACGCTCAACGGCTTCTTCATGCTCGTCTCGATGATCATCGCGGTGCCGACGGGGATCAAGATCTTCAACTGGCTCGCGACGCTGTGGCGCGGCAACATCTCGCTCGACGCGCCGATGCTCTTCGCGCTCGGCTTCGTCTCGGTCTTCACCATCGGCGGCCTGTCGGGGATCTACCTCGCCGCGTTCCCGGTCGACTGGCAGGTGCACGACTCGTACTTCGTCGTCGCCCACTTCCACTACGTGCTCTTCGGCGGTGCGATGTTCGCCATCCTCGGCGGGTTGATCTACTGGTGGCCGAAGATGTTCGGCCGCCTGCTCGGCGAGCGCCTCTGCAAGTGGGCGTTCTGGCTCGCCTTCGTCGGCTTCAACCTCGCGTTCTTCCCGCAGCACATGCTCGGGCTGCTCGGCATGCCGCGTCGCGTGTTCACCTACCGCGACGACGCGCTGTGGGAGGGCTACAACCTCGCCTCGACGATCGGCTCGTACGTGATGGGGCTCGGCCTGCTGCTCTTCCTGTGGGCGATCGTCAAGAGCGTGAACGGGCGTCGGGCCGGAAACGACCCCTGGCTCGGCGACACGCTCGAGTGGTACACGACCTCGCCGCCGCCGCCGCACAACTTCGACTCCGTGCCGTACGTGACGAGCGCGCGCCCGCTCTACGACCTCCGCCGCAAGCTGAAGGAGCAGGGTGCGCTCTGAGACGCCTGCACCCGGTCCGCTCCTGCGGTTGACGATCGCCGGCGCCGCCCTGGCGACCGCTGCCGTCGTCGCCAGCGCGGCGCTCGATCTCGGCCGCGGGCACTGGGGCGCGACGCTCGTCGCCCTGCCGCTCCTCGTCGCGGTGCTGATCGCGGCCCGTCTCGTGTACCCACCGCTCGCTGCCTCGGCGGCCGTCTCCGTCGTGCTGATGCTCGTCGCGATCGCCACCGGCGGACTCGTCGCGTGGGCCGACAGCGCGCGCTGGGCGGTCGGCCTCCACGTCGCCGCTGCGGCCGGGGCGCTCGCCGCCACGCTCGTCGCGCTGGCCGTCTCGTTCCGCGGCGACGCCCGTGGCCGCTCGGGCCGTGGCGCGACTACGTGACGCTGACGAAGCCGCGCATCATGACGCTGCTGCTGCTCACGGGTGCCGCGGGGATGTTCGTCGGCGCCCAGGGCTGGCCCGAGCCGTGGCTCTTCCTCGCCGCGATGGTCGGCCTCGCCCTCGCTTGCGGCGGCGCGAGCGCGCTCAACCACGTGCTCGACGCCGACATCGACAAGCTGATGGGCGAGCGCACCGCGCCGCCGCCCGGTGGCGTCCGGCCGCGTCGCCGTCCCCGCGCGCGCTCGAGTTCGGACTCGTCCTCTCGGCGCTCTCGTTCGCGCTGCTCGCCTCGACGGTGAACGTGCTGACGGCCGTCGCTCGCGCTCGTGGGCAACCTCTTCTACGTCGTCGTCTACACCCGCTGGCTGAAGCGCTCCACGCCGCAGAACATCGTCATCGGCGGCGCCGCAGGCGCCGTGCCCCCGCTCGTCGGCTACGCGGCGGCGACTGGGGATCTGACGTTGCCCGCACTGTGGCTCTTCCTGATCGTGTTCCTGTGGACGCCGCCGCACTTCTGGGCGCTCGCGCTGATGATCAAGGAGCACTACGCGAATGCGCGGATCCCGATGCTTCCCGTCGTGCGCGGCGACCGCGAGACGACGAGGCAGATCGTCTGGTACTCGCTCGTGCTCGTCGCGTTCACGGTCGCGGTGGGCTTCTGGCTCGGGCCCGTGTACACGGTCGCCGCCGCGGTCCTGGGGGCGGTCTTCGTGCTGGCTCGCCTGGCGCGTGCTGCGGCGGCTCGACCGGCCGAGCGCCGTGGCGCTCTTCCACTACTCGCTCGCGTACCTCGCGCTGCTGTTCGTGGCCGCCGCAATCGACCCTCTGGTGCTCTGATGCTGGGCGATCCGGAGCTCGAGCGGAAGAACCTGCGGCTCGGCTGGGGCCTCTTCGGCCTCTTTCTGCTGCTCTTCCTCGGCACCTGCGTCGTGGCGCTGATCTACCTCCAGCTCGACTGAGCAGGCGTGGGGCCGGATCTCACGCTGGCACACGCGCTCGCCGATGAGGCGGACGCGATCTCGCTCGGCCGCTTTCGCGCCCGCGACCTCGTCGTGCGCACGAAGGACGACTCCACGCCCGTGACCGAGGCCGACACCGCCGTGGAGGAGGCGATCCGCGAGACGCTGGCCCGCGAGCGACCCGACGACGCGGTCCTCGGCGAGGAGCACGGCGCCAGCGGAGACGCCGCTCGCCGCTGGATCGTCGACCCGATCGACGGCACGCGCAACTACAGTCGCGGCGTCCCCGTGTGGGCGACCCTGGTCGCGCTGGAGGAGGACGGCGAGCTGCGGCTCGGGCTCGTCTCCGCGCCGGCGCTCGGCCGCCGCTGGTGGGCCGAGCGGGGGACGGGCTCTTACGCCGACGGCGACCGCGTCCACGTCTCGGCGATCCGCACCGTGGAGGATGCCGTCCTCTGCTTCGCGCTCGAGCAGCCCCTGCCCGCACTGGCCCATCGTGCGTGGCACGCACGCGCGTACGGCGACTTCTGGGCGCACATGCTCGTCGCCGAGGGCGCCGCCGACGGGGCCATCGACGCGGTCGGCGTCTCGCTGTGGGATCTCGCGGCCGTGCAGGTGATCGTGGAGGAGGCGGGAGGCACCTTCACCGACTTCGGCGGCGTCCGCCGAGCCGACGGCGGCAGCGCGATCTCCTCCAACGGCCGCCTCCACGACGCGCTCCTGCGCGCCGTCGAGGGCATCTGATCACGACCAGGAGGTTCCCATGAGCGCTACGCATCCGCCCCTCACCGACGAGCAGCTCGAAGGGCTGTTGGGGCTGGTCAAGCGTGCCGACAGCGTGGAGCTCAAGCTGACGGTGCCGGTGCGGAGGCCGTGCGACGGTCGCCCGCCTTCGTCGTCGAGGTCGACGCCATGCCGGGGGCCTACGATCTGCTCCGGCTCGATGAAGGGCGTGCCTGGGGCGCCGGTGAAGGAGGCCGTGGCCGGCAAGCGTGCGCTGCGCAAGCTGTTCTCCAAAGAGCAGCGGGCGTTCTTCGCTGCCCACGCGCCCGACGGGCTCGAGCTGGACGACCTCTCCGTCCTCGGTCCGCTCTTCGTGCTCAAGCTCAAGCTGCAGCCTCAGGGATTCGACCGCAAGCTCGTGACCGAGGTCTGGATCTAGCGCGGAGTCGACCTCACCGGCGCCCAGCAGACGAAGACGCGCAAGGCGCTCGAGTTCTTCTCCGCCGAGCTGCTGGGCGCCACCGAGTAGCGGTCTACACCCCCGCGCGCCGGCTGCCAAGTAACAGTCTGTTACTTGGCAGCGCCGTGCGGCCCCCGGGTCAGATCGCCGGCTGGGGGTCGGCTGACCCGCCCGCCGTGGCGGGGGTTTCCGGGTCGCGGAGCCGGCGGATCAGATCGTGGATGTCCGCGATCTCCTCCTCCAGGTCCTTCTGCCGCTCCTCCAGGATCGCGAGCAGCTGCTCACGGCTCGGGATGCGGCGGCCCCAACGTGGGCCGAACCCGCGGTGATGTCTAGGTCCGTGCATGTTCACCTCCCTTCGCTCGATCGAGAAAGGCGTCGAGCTCGGTGCGCAGCGCACCGAGCCCTTCGAGCCAGGCGGTGAGAGCGGCCCGGCCGTCGTCGGTGAGCCAGTACGTCCGCTTCGCGGGGCCGGGCAGGTCACCGCTCCACTCCGAGCGGACCAGCCCCTCCTCCTCGAGACCGCGCAGGACGCGGTAGAGGTTGCCGACGTCGACGCGCTCCTCGCCGGTCAGCCCCGGCAACGCGTCGAGCAGCTCGTATCCGTGCGTGGGTCGCTCGGAGAGCAGGAGCAGGAGCGCCGCCTCGCCGAAGCGCTCCACGCGCGCGCGCACCGCGTATTCGCCGGGGGCGATCTGACGGCGGCCGCGGGCGCGGAAGTGGCGACGGTGGCGATGCATGCCACAACTATATGTAAATCACATATGTCTATGCAACCACGCGCGCCACCGACGGCCTCATACACGCGGTCGCGCGCGAGCACGTCGAGCTCGGCAGAGAGCAGATCGCTCGCGGTGGGCGGCGGACCGGGCGGCGGCTCGACCGTCTCCCCGTCCACGGCGACACCCGTCAGCTCCGGCGCGGCACGCCGCGTGAGCGCGATGTCGCGCCGCAGTCGCGAGCCCAGCCAGCCGGCGAGCAGGAGCGCATCGGCCTTGGGCCCAACCACGCGCAGGCGCGACGCGCGCGCGATCCCGGGCCAGCGGTCTGCGAGCCGGGCGCGCCACGGCAGCGTGCGGCGATAGGCGATGTCGGAGACCGCCAGACGGTCGAACAGCGCCGCGACCTCGCCGTACGCCGCGGGCAGCCCTCTCCACTCGCTCGAGTCGAAGACGAGGCGGTCGCAGGCGCTCACGATCTCGTCGAGAGCGGTCGAGCCCCAGGCAGGCTCGCCGCGCCAGCGGCAGAACGCAGGCAGGTCTGCGATCAGGAACGGCAGGACGATCGAGCCAGGGTGGCGGACGGGCGTGCCGCGCAAGCGAAGCTCGATCACCTCGGAGCAGACCTCACGCTCCCCGCCGATGTCGAACTCGCGGATCGCAGCGCTCGCCTCGACCTTGTCGCGTCGTCCCGGCTCGGGCACGAGGAACACGACCCGCGACGGGTGCCGCTCGGCGAGGCCCTGCAGCGTCCGGTGTGCGTACGGAAGCCACTGGGGCGGCGCCCAGACCAGATGCGTGGCGGTGCTCGCGCGCAGCTCGGGCGGCGCATCCTCGGCGCGGGCGCGCAGCCGATGGAGCTGCCGCTCGACCTCCGCGACGACACCCATCAGTGCCGCCGCCAGGAGCGACCGTCGCGGTGCAGGAGCTCGTCGGCCGTCGTCGGCCCCCACGTCCCCGCCGTGTAGTTGGGAAAGCTGATGCGCTCGCGCTCCCAGGCGCCGACGATCGCGTCCACGAGCTTCCACTGCTCGTCCACCTCGTCCTCCCGCGTGAAGAGTGTGGCGTCGCCGAGCATGGCGTCGAGGATCAGCCGCTCGTAGGCCTCCGGCAACCCGGTGCGGAACGCGCCGCCGTAGTCGAAGTCCATGTGCACGGTGCGGATCTGCATCCCGGCGCCGGGAACCTTCGCCCCGATCGCGAGCGACACGCCCTCGTCCGGCTGCACCTTGACCAGCAGCACGTTCGGGCGAAGCTCGCCCGCCGGCGGCCTCTGCGAACGGCGGATGTGGCGCGCGCTGGAACTGGATCGCGATCGACGTCTCGCGCCGCGCGAGGCGCTTGCCCGCGCGGACGTAGAAGGGCGTGTCGGCCCAGCGCCAGTTGTCGACGTAGAGCTTGGCGGCGACGTACGTCTCCGTGCTCGAGCCGGGCGCGACGTCCGGCTCCTCGCGGTACGCAGTGACCTCGAGCCCTTCGATCCACCCTCGCCCGTACTGGCCGCGCACGACGGATTTCGGCCCCGGGGTGTGCAGCGACCGCAGCACCTTGACCTTCTCGTTGCGCACTGCGTCCGCGCTGAAGTCGGCCGGCGGCTCCATCGCCGTCAGGGCGAGCAGCTGCAGGAGGTGGTTCTGGAAGATGTCGCGGATCGCGCCCGATCGCTCGTAGAACCCCGCGCGGCCCTCGATGCCCATCGACTCGGCCACGGTGATCTGCACGTGGTCGATGAACTGCCGGTTCCAGATCGGCTCGAAGATGCCGTTCGCGAACCGGAGCGCGGCCATGTTCTGCACCGTCTCCTTGCCGAGGTAGTGATCGATGCGGAACAGCTCGTCCTCGCGCGAACCAGCGCTGCACGATCGCGTTCAGCTCGCGCGCGGAGCGCAGGTCGTGGCCGAACGGCTTCTCGACGATCAGCCGTGTCCAGCCCTCGCGGTCGCGCCGCTCGCCGATCTCACGCACCACCGACTCGAACGCCTGCGGCGGCACGGCGAGGTAGTAGAGGCGGTTCCCGGCGGTGCCGCGCTCGGCGTCGATCTCCTCGAGCGCCTGCCCGACGAGGTCCTCGCCGCCCTCGCTGTCGAACTCGGTGGCGACGTACCGGGCGCCGGCCACGAGCTGCTCCCAGACGTCGGTCCGGAACGGGTCGCGCCGTGCTCCTTCACCCCCTGCTTCATCGACGTCAGGAACTGCCGGTGGTCTGCCGCGTGCGCGCGACGCCGACGACGGCGAAATGCTCGGGCAGCAGGCGCCTGAACGCGAGCGCGTAGAGCGCGGGGAACAGCTTGCGGCGCGTCAGGTCGCCGGAGGCGCCGAAGATCACGAGCACGCACGGATCGGGCCGGCGTCGCAGCCCCAGGCCCTCGAGGAGCGGGTTCGCGCGCTCCCTCACGCGGCAGCGAGCACGCCGCGCTTCGCCTCGAGGCCGGCCAGAAGCTCGGCGAACGAGTCGGCGAACTTCTGCACGCCCTCTGCCTCGAGCGTG
This sequence comes from uncultured Actinomycetes bacterium, assembly GCA_963708005.1. Lineage (GTDB taxonomy): Bacteria > Actinomycetota > Thermoleophilia > Gaiellales > Gaiellaceae > Gaiella. Next base: position 394,120 of record CAVPRY010000007.1, read on the forward strand.
TCGACGACGTCGTCGTAGTCGACACCGGCGGCGGCCAGGTCGCCGAGCAGCGCCCTCGCTTCGTCGACTCCGTCGAGCAAGCGTCGCGCCGCGCACCTCGCCGTGATCCTGGAACGCCACGATGGTCTCGAGCGGCATCGTGTTCACCGTCTCGGGACCGATCAGCTCCTCCACGTAGAGGACGTCGCGGTAGGCGGGGTTCTTGGTCGAGGTCGACGCCCAGAGGCAGCGCTGCGGCCGCGCGCCCTTGCCGGCGAGGAACTCCCATCTCTCCCCCGAGAACGTCTCCAGGTAGTGCTCGTAGGCAAGCTCTGGCGTTGGCGACGCGAGGCGGCCCTGCAGGTCGGTACGCCCGACCGCCTCCAACCGCCTGTCGGCCTCGGTGTCGACGCGGGAGACGAAGAAGCTCGCCACGGAGAGAACGCGCGTCGGGTCCCCGCCGCCGGCCACGAGCCGCTCGAGGCCGCGGAGATACGCCTCGGCCACCGCCGCGTAGCGCTCGAGCGAGAAGATCAGCGTCACGTTGATCGACTTGCCCTTGGCGATGCAGTCCTCGATCGCGCCGAGCCCGGGACGGGTGCCGGGAATCTTCACGTAGAGGTTCTCCCGCTCGACCTCCGCGTGGAAGCGAAGTGCCTGCGCGAAGGTCGCCTCACGCTCGTAGGCGAGCGTCGGGTCGACCTCGAGCGACACGTACCCGTCGATCCCGCCCGTCCGCTCCCACACCGGACGCAGCAGGTCGCAGGCGCTCGCGGATGTCGTCCATCGCGAGCGCGAAGAACATCTCGACCGGATCGTCGATCGCCCGCCCGACCTCGCGCAGCTGTGCGTCGTACCGGTCGCCCTCGGCGAGCGCCTTCTGGAAGATCGTCGGGTTCGACGTCACGCCGACGACCGAGTCCTCGCGCATCAAGCGCTCGAGCTCGCCGGTCTCGAGCATCTCGCGTGAGAGCGAGTCGATCCAGACGCTGACCCCCTTCGCGCTCAGCTCTTGCAGTCGTGACTCAGCCATCTCGCATCCTCTCCATCGCTTCCACCTTCTCCAACCGTGCCAGATAGCGGCCCTCGCCGACGAAGCGGGCCGCGAGGAACGAGCGCACGAGCTCGGCCGCGAGCTCGCCGCCCACGATCTCGGAACCGAGGCAGAGGACGTTCATGTCGTCGTGCTCGACGCCCTGGTGCGCCGAGTAGGTGTCGTGGCAGATCGCGGCGCGGATGCCGGGGATCTTCGACGCCGCCATCGAGGCACCGACCCCGGAGCCGCACACGAGCACGCCGCGCGCCGCCTCGCCGCGGCGGATCGCCATGCCCAGCTCGAGCGCCTTGTCCGGGTAGTCGATGCGCGGCTCCTCGGCGTCGGTGCCGAGGTCGACTGCGTCCCAGCCCGCCGCCGCAATCGCGCCCAAGCACCGCGTCGCGCAGCTTCGTGCCACGGTGGTCGAAGGCCGCCGCGACTCTCACAGCGCCGCGTGGACGACCCGCGCCACGTTCTCCGGGGTGAGCGAGAACTCCTCGAAGATCCGCTCGGCAGGCGCCGACGCCCCGAAGTGATCGATCCCCACCATCTCCACCGCACCCCAGCGCTGCCAGCCGAAGGTGATGCCTGCCTCGACGGAGATGCGCTCGGTCACGTCCACGGGCAGCACCTCCTCCCGGTACTCCTCCGACTGCTCCTCGAACAGCTCCCAGCACGGCATCGAGACGACGCGGACGTTGGCGTCGAGCCTGACGCGCACCCTCGAGCGCGACGGCGACCTCGGAGCCGGTCGCCATCATGATCACCTCGGGCTGGGCGTCGGAATCGCGCTGCCAGAGCGTGTACGCACCGCGAAGCGTGCCCTCGGCCGGCGCCGACCTCCGAACGATCGAACGTCGGCACCTTCTGACGCGTGAGCGCCAGCGCGACCGGGCCGCCGGTCCGCTCGAGGGCGATCCGCCAGGCCATGGCCGTCTCGTTCGCGTCGGCCGGCCGCACGTACCAGAGGTTCGGGATCGCTCGCAGCGCCATGTGGTGCTCGATCGGCTGATGCGTCGGGCCGTCCTCGCCGAGGCCGATCGAGTCGTGCGTCCAGACCCAGAGCGACGGCAGGCCCATCAATGCGGAGAGGCGCACCGCCGGGCGCATGTAGTCGGAGAAGATGAGGAAGGTCGAGCCGTACGGCTTCAGCAGCGCGGGCTCGAGCGCGAGGCCGTTGACGATCGCGCCCATCGCGTGCTCGCGGATGCCGAAAGCGATGTTGCGGCCCGCGTGGACGGCGGAGAACGTGCCGCCGCCGGCGAACTGGGTCTTCGTCGATTCGACGAGGTCGGCGGCAGCCGCCGACCAGCGTCGGCGTGAACGGCTGCAGCGCCGCCATCACCTTGCTCCCGGCGTCGCGCGTCGCCATCGCCTCGCCGGCCGGGAAGACCGGCAGCGCCTCGAGCCAGCCGTCGCGCGGCACGCCGGCGAGGTCGCGCTCCCGCTCGGCGGCGAGCTCGGGGAACGCGGCCGCCCAGCTGCCGAACCGCCCTTCCCACGCCCGCTCCAGCTCGGCACCGCGCTCGCGCACGACGCGCCATGTGCTCCCGCACCGCCTCCGGCACGGCGAAGGTCGCATCGGGATCGAACCCCATCGCCTCCTTCGCCAGGCGCACCTCCGCCTCGCCGAGCGGCGCGCCGTGCGCCTTCGCCGTGTCGACGGCGTGCGGCGCCGGGTAGCCGATGTGCGTGCGCAGCACGATCAACGACGGTCGCTCCCTCCTCCGCCTCGGCCGCCGCGAACGCGGCTTCGAGGGCGTCCAGGTCCTCGGCGGAGTCGACGTGCTGGACGTGCCAGCCGTAGGCCTCGAACCGCTTGCCCTTGTCCTCGGTGGTGAAGCTGAGCGCGGTCGACCCGTCGATCGTGATGTGGTTGTCGTCGAACACGACGGTGAGCCGCCCGAGCCCGAGATGGCCCGCGATCGAGGCCGCCTCCTGCGAGACGCCCTCCATCAGGTCGCCGTCGGAGGCGATCGCGAAGACGCGAGTATCGACGATGTCGTGACCCGGCCGGTCGTAGCGGTCGGAGAGGAACGCCTGGCCGATCGCCATCCCGACCGCGTTCCCCACGCCCTGGCCGAGCGGGCCCGTCGTCGTCTCGACGCCGGCCGTGTGACCGTGCTCGGGGTGGCCCGGGGTGCGCGAGCCCCACTGGCGGAACTGCTTCAGGTCGTCGAGCGTGAGGTCGTAGCCGGAGAGATGGAGCGCCGCGTACTGGAGCATGCAGGCGTGCCCGGCGGAGAGCACGAAGCGGTCGCGCCCCGCCCACGCCGGGTTGGCCGGGTTGTGACGCATCACATCTCGGTAGAGGAGATACGCCACCGGCGCGAGCGCCATCGCCGTGCCCGGATGGCCGGCGTTCGCCTTCTGCACCGCGTCCATCGCCAGCGCGCGGATCGTGTCGATCGTCAAGCGGCGCGGGTCCAGGCTCATACCGCGAGCATAGAACGCCGCGGAGTCTGGGAAACGTCTAGGCGGTGCAGATTGCGTACGCGGTGATCGTCACGTTGCTCGCGGCGGCAAAGTTCGCGTTGATCCCGACCGTCGCCGTCCACGTGCTGGCGGCCGTCGCATACGACGCAAGCAGATCGACGCGGTCCTGGCTCTGCGCATACGTCCCGCCGGCGCTGGTGATCGTGCTCCACCGCCCAGCAGCACCTTGCCCGCCGGGCACGACGCAGTGTCGGAGAACAGTGTGCCGGCGTGTTCCCGGCCGCCGCCGACCGGGTCACTCCCCCGTCGTTGACGATCTGCGACGCCGCGGGACCGGCGGGACCAGCCGGGCCGGCAGGGCCTGCCGCACCGGCGGCACCAGCGGGGCCGGCAGGACCCGCAGGACCGGCAGGACCGATCGGGCCAGCGGGGCCGGCAGAGCCCGCGGGGCCGGTAGCGCCAGCAGGACCGGTCGCCCCAGCAGGACCGGATGCGCCCGCAGGGCCAGTCGAGCCAGCGGGACCCGTCGCCCCAGCAGGACCCGTCGCCCCAGCAGGACCGGATGCGCCCGCAGGGCCAGTCGAGCCAGCCGGACCCGTCGCCCCAGCAGGACCCGTCGCCCACGGACCGGATGCGCCCGCAGGGCCAGTCGAGCCAGCCGGACCCGTCGCCCCAGCAGGACCCGTCGCCCCAGCAGGACCGGATGCGCCCGCAGGGCCAGTCGAGCCAGCCGGACCCGTCGCCCCAGCAGGACCCGTCGCCCCAGCAGGACCGGTCGCCCAGCAGGGCCCGTCGCCCCAGCAGGACCCGTCGCCCCAGCAGGACCCGTCGCCCCAGCAGGAGTCGTCGCGCCACTCGGCCCCGGTTCACCCTGGTCGCCCTTGGCGCCCGTCGCGCCGGCCGGGCCCGTTGCCCCCGGCGGCCCCTGCGCGCCCTCCGCACCTTGAGCTCCTCGAGCGCCCTGTTGGCCCGGGACTCCGCGCGCGCCCTTCGCGCCCGGCTTGCCAGGCTCGCCGGCGAGGCCGCGGGGGCCGGTCCGCTCCAGGACGCGCGACGCTCGGTCGCCCGGTCGCAGCCGACGGTCGCGAGAACGAGGCGAACCGCGCCCGTCGCGACGTTGTAGCAGGCGCCGTACACGGACGTCTTGGAGGGGATGTGGGGGAACTCGGTTCGGCTGTCGTGCGGCTCGGCAGACGCGATCGACGCGAGGACGAGGACTGCGCCCGCGCTCACGCAGGCCATCGCCATTCTCTGTCTCGGTCGTCTCATCTCGTCTCGTTCGTCGAGGCGATACCGTTGCCGCAGCCGCCCCGTTACGTTTCCCGACGTTTCGCCGGCGCCGAGTGGACTCCTGCGCATGCTGACGACCACGCCATCCGGGTTGATCCCCCGACAAGGTGAAGTCCCATGTCGGTGCTGATCGCCTCTGCACTCCGCTTCGAGCTGTCGGGCGCGCCGCTGTTCGACGGCGTCTCGTTCGCCGTGGGTCGCCGCGATCGGCTCTCGCTCGCCGGGCCGAACGGAGCCGGCAAGACGACGCTCCTCCGCATCGTCGCCCGCGAGCTGGCGCCGACCGCCGGAGAGCTGGCGTTCGCCAAGGGCACGCGCGTTGCCCTGCACGACCAGCGGCCTCCACGCGACCGCGCCCTCACCCTGCGGGAGTACGTGCTCTCGGGCGCGCGCGATCTCGTCGCGCTCGAGGACGAGCTGCGGCGGCTGGAGCAGGCGATGGCCGGGGGCGCGCACGACGCGACGACCCTGCGCCGGTACGGCGAGGCCCAGGCGCGTCTCGAGCACGCCGGCGGCTGGGCGTGGCGCGACCGCGCCGCCTCCGCGCTGCGCGGCCTCGGGTTCGCGGACGCCGACCTCGACCGACGGCTCGAGACGTTCTCCGGTGGTGAGCTGACCCGCGCCTCGCTCGGCCGCGCCCTCGCCGGCGATCCGGACCTGCTCCTGCTCGACGAGCCCACCAACCACCTCGACCTCGAGAGCCTCGAGTGGCTCGAGCGCGAGCTGGAGACGCTCGATGCGGCGGTGATCCTCGTCGCGCACGACCGCTGGTTCCTCGAGGCCGTCACGACCGCGGTGCTCGAGCTCGACGGCGGTAGGGCGCTCTTCTTCTCGGGCCCCTGGCACGCGTGGCGCCGCGAGCGGGCGGCCCGCGCCGTCGCGGCCGCACGGGCGGTCGAGCGCACCGAGGACGACATCGCGCGTCTCGAACGCTTCGTCGAGCGCTTCCGCTACAAGAAGTCGAAGGCGAAGCAGGCGCAGGCCAAGCTGACACAGATCGAGCGACTCGAGAAGGAGCGCCGAGCGGCCGCCGACGAGCTCCAGTCGCTCACTCGCAAGCGTCGTACCCTCGGCTTCTCGTTCCTGCGTCCCGCTCGCTCCGGACGGATGGTGCTCGAGGCGGACGACCTGGTGGTCCGAGCCGGCGCGAAACTTCTGCTCGAGGAGGCGACGCTCGTGCTCGAGCGCGGCGAGCACGTCGCCCTGGTGGGCCCGAACGGCTCGGGGAAGACGACATTGCTCGAGACCGTGCTCGGCGAGCGCGAGGCAGAGGAGGGACGCATCCGGCTCGGCCACGGAGTCGTGCCGGCGTACTTCTCGCAGCACGAGGCGGAGCTGCCGCAGCGCGGCACCGTGCTCGAGGCGGCCATGGCCGGCACCGGCCTCTCCCGTCCCGACGCGCAGTCGCTGCTCGGCCGCTTCCTCTTCACCGGCTGGGACGCGCACGAGAAGCCGGTGTCGGTTCTCTCCGGAGGAGAGCGGCGGCGACTCGCGCTGGCCCTCGTGGTGGCCAGCGGTGCGAACCTGCTCGTCCTCGACGAGCCGACGAACCACCTCGACCTCGAGAGCCGCGAGGCGCTCGAGGCTGCTCTCGAGGCGTTCCCGGGCACCGTGCTCCTCGTCTCGCACGACCGCGCCGTCCTCGACGTCGTGCCCGACCGCATCGTCGCGGTGGAGGGCGGCAGGCTTCGTTCCTACGACGGAGGCTGGGCCGACCTCGTCCGGCAGCGGGAGGAGGAGGCGGCGCCGGCGCCGCCGCCCGCCGCGAAACCGAAGAAGCCTCGCATGGAGCGAGCCCGGCCGCAGCCGGGACCGCGCCGGAGCGAGATCGACCGCGTCGAGGATCGGATCGCCGCGCTCGAGCGCCAGGTCGCCGCTCTGGAGGAGAAGCTCGCCGCCGACTGGAGCGACATGGACGTCGCTCGCCGCGCACCGCGCCGCCCGCGACGAGCTCCAGGGCCAGCTCGCCCGCTGGGAGGAGCTGTTCGAGGCCGCCCAGGACGCGGCGGCCGATTCGACGCCGACGTAGGGCGAGATGGATCGCGCTCGCCGATTCACAGGCGCCGTGACGACAGTGGGAGCGCAGCGGCGTAGAGAGGGCGTGCAGACGATGACGCTGACACGGCCCGCGGGGTCGCTCGACTCGCCGCTCACGTTCGCCGCCGCGGCCGAGGCGCATCTCGACGACGTCTTCGGCTACCTGCTCTATCTCACGCGTGACCGCGAGACGGCCGACGACCTCGCCGCCTCGACGTTCGAGAAAGCCCTCCGCCAGTGGCACCGTTACGACGCGCGCCGCGGCACCGCCCGCGCCTGGCTGCTCGGGATGGCGCGGACGACGGCCCTCGATTGGTTCCGGGGCGAGAAGCGCCGCCGGAAGCGCGAGGAGGCCGTTGCCGGGCCGGAGGCGCACGAGGAGGCGTTCGTGGAAGGGCTGTCGCCGACGCTGCAGACGGCACTGGCAGAACTGAGCGCAGGCGAGCGCGAGGTGATCGCGCTGCGCATCGTCCTCGAGCTCGACGGCGACGCGACAGCGCGCGTGCTCGGGATCAGCACCACCGCCGTCTCGACCCGGCTCAGCCGAGCCCTGGGAAAGCTCGAGGAGAGGATGAAGGACGATGACCTCCGCTGACGTGATCCGCGAGCTGCGCGCCGCGCGGCCCGTCGCCGACGAAGTGCTGCACGCCCGCGTGCGAGCGATCGCCACCCGCGAGCCGGAGCGGCGCCGGTCGCCCCTCGCGCACTTCACGGGGTGGCGTCGGGGCGCCTTGATCGTCGTCCCCACGGCCGCCGCACTCGCCGTGGCCACGGCCGGGGCGATCGGGCTCGCTCGCTCGGGCGACGAGAGCCGGATCGCGCAACCGGCGCCGGTGACGGAGATCTCGACCGACCTGCGGCAGTCCTCGACAGAGTCGTCGGCGAAGGCGGCCGCACCTGCGGGAGGCGGCGCCTCCACGGTGGGCCCGACGACTGATCGCGCGCAGCGCTTCTCCGCCACGCTGACCCTCGAGGTCGCCGACACCGACGAGCTCTCCGACGCGACGCAGCGCGCCCTCCGCATCACCAGCGATCTCGGCGGCTTCGCCGCCAACGTCTCGTACGCGTCGTCCGACACCGGCGTGGCGTCGATGACGCTCAGGATCCCGACGGACCGCGTGCAGGACGCCATCACGCGGCTCTCCCAGCTGGGCACGATCGTCGGCCAGCAGGTGCAGGTCGACGACCTGCAGGAGGGTCTCGACGAGCTCCGCGCGCATCAGGCCGCGCTTCGGGCCCGGATCTCCCGGCTGTCGGCCCAGCTGCGAGCAACCGATCTGGACGCCGTCGAGCGAGCCACGCTCGAGGCGGAACGGCGCGCGGCCCGCGCCGACCTGGCCCGGACCAGCGCCTCCGCGCGCGCGACCGTGGAGCAGGCGAGCCTGGCGACGATCCAGCTCTCGCTCCAGACGGACGAGCAGGGCGCCGTCCCGGCTGCTCCTTCTCGCTTCGACCGCGCGCTCGACCAGGCCGTCGGGGTGCTCGCGTGGGAGGGCGTTGCGCTGCTCTTCCTGGCCATCGTGGCCGGCCCGTTTCTCGCCGTCGCACTGGCCGCCGGGGTCTTGCGGCACGTGCACCGGCGCCGAGGCGAAGCCGGCCTCCTCGCGTCGCACTGAGCGCGGCTCTCTGCGTCAACCGGCCGTATGCCTGGTGTATGACGCGTCAGGTCAGCCTCGGTCTCCTGATACCCACGACGACGAGGAGGCCGACAATGCATCCGCTCGTCCTGTACGAGATCGCCCGTCTGGAGCACGCCCACGCCGTGCGGCAGGCCGAAGCGCAATGGGAGCTCCGTGCCGCTCGGGTTCCGATCGGGCGGCCACGGCGCCAGCTCTCGACGAGGCTCCAGCGCTGGCTGAGGCGTCCGGCACTGCCCGTTGCGCCACACGGCGCGAGCTACTGAGCGAGATGGGGGAGAGGCGACGCGAAGGCCTGCGCTGGGCCAGGCCTTCGCGTCCCTGGCGCGCCGACGCTCAGTCGGTCGAAAGCGTGGCGATCAGCGCGTCGGCCACGACCTTGAGCGGCCGCCCCGAGATCTGGCTCGCCTTGCGCAGCCGGGCGAACGCCTCCTGCTCGGTCAGGCCCTCGCGCTCCATCAGGAGGCCCTTGGCGCGCTCGATCGCCTTGCGGGCGGCGAGCGCCTCGGCGAGCGACTCCGCCTCTTCGCGCAGCGCGGTCAGCTCGTCGTGGCGCGCCCGGGCGGTCTGCGATCGCCGGCAGCAGGTCGCGTCTCGCGGAACGGCTTCACGAGGTAGCCGAACACGCCCGCCTCGACCGCGCGCGACACGAGCTCCTGCTCGCCGTAGGCGGTCACCATCACGATCGGGATCGGCCGCTCGTCGAGGATCCGCCGTGCGGCGTCGATGCCGTCGAGCTTCGGCATCTTCACGTCGAGCAGGGCGAGATCGGGCTCGGACGAGCGCGCGAGCGCGACCGCCTCCTCGCCGTCCTGCGCCTCGGCACAGACCTCGAAGCCGGCCTTCTCGAGCAGCGCGCGGAGGTCGAGCCGGATGATCGTCTCGTCCTCGGCAATCAGGATTCTCATGTCGACCTCCGTGGGGCTTCTAGGCGGGGAACGTCACCTCGGCACGCAGGCCGCGCTCGTCGACGAGGTGCAGGCTCGCCGCCGAGCTCGTCGCGCACGAGCGCACGCACGATCGACAGGCCGGTGCCGTCTGACGCGCCCCGCATGCCACCGCCGTCGTCGGCGATCGCGAGGACGACATCGCCCGCGCGTTCCTGCAGGGTAATCGAGACTCGGTCCCCGCCGTGCTCGAGAGCGTTCCCGAGCAGCTCGCTGAAGACGAGGGCGAGCGCCGTGGCCCGCTGACCGGCGAGCTCGACGTCCTCGAGCTCGGCCGCCACCTCCTTGCCCACGCCGAGCCCCTGCACGAGTATCGCGCGCAGGCGGTCGACGAGCTCGTGCAGGTCGACGACGTCCTCGCGGTGCTCGGTCAGCACCTCGTGGACCGCGGCGATGGCGAGGATCCGGTTGACGGAGTCACCGAGCGCCTTGCGCGGGTCGACGTTGTCGGCGCCGGCCTGGAGCCGCAGCAGCGAGGCCACCGTCTGCAGGTTGTTCTTGACGCGATGGTGGATCTCCTGGGCGAGCACGCCGCGCAGCGCCATGCGCCCGCTGCTCGAGCGCGACTGCTGCGTGGTGCGCGATCGCCTCCAAGCAGCTGACGGTCCTCGGCGGTGAACGGCGTGTCGCGGTCGACGACCAGCTCGCCGATCCGCCGTCGCTTCCAGCGGAGCGGCAGCCTGATCGCGTGCGCGCCTGCCCGACCAACCGGCCACGCGATGCGGCCGTCCTCGAGCACGAGCGCCGCACCGGTCGCGTGGAGCGACTCGACCGTGGTCTGCACGATCGCGCCGAGCGACTCCTCGAGGTAGAGCGACTCGGAGACGGTCTCCGAGATGCGCGCGAGCGCCTCGAGCTCGTGCACCCGCCGTTGCGCCTGCTCGTACAGCTTGGCGTGCTCGATCGTCCGCGCAACCTGGGAGGCAATCGCCACGAGCAGCCCGATCTCGGAATCGGTGAAGGCACGCGGCGCGCGGGTGCGCACGTTGAGGGCGCCCTCGAGCGTCTCGCGGGCGAGGATGGGAACGGCGAGGATCGACTCGTACTGGTCCTCGCGCAGGTTCGGAAACCGCTTGAACCGAGGGTCGAGGTGCGCCTTGGACGCGATCATCACCGGTTCGCGCTCGGCTGCCGCCACGCCGGTGATGCCCTCGCCGGGCCGCATGCGCGGGACGTGCGTCGCGTCGTCGACGATCGTGCCGTGCGTCGCGCGCAACACGAGCTCGTCGGTGCGCTCGTCGTAGAGGTACACGAAGCAAGCGTCGGTCTCGAGCGCGGCTGCGACCTCGTGCGCGATCGCCTCCATCACCTCCTGCAGGTCGAGCGACGAGTTGACGACCTCGATCGTCTTCGTCAGGAGCGCGAGATGACGGGCGCTGTCGTCCATCAGTCGAGGTAGGTGAGGACGACGGCGCCGAGGATCGGTACCGCGAGGGTGAGGGCGAAGTTGACCCAGCCGACCCAGACCAGCCTGCGCCTCGTGCCGGGTGCCTGCGCGGCTCCGTCGCGCAGCTCACGCTGCAGCCGCGGCCCGAGCACGAAGTCGTGCAGATACGCACCGACGCACAACAGCGCTACGAGCGTGGACTTGAGGATCAGCGTCCGGTCGAAGTCGGTGTGCAGCGCTGCGCGGTGGAAGCCGTCGTTCAGCTCGGTGAGCCAGAGGCCGGAGAGGACGGCGACAGCCATCGCGCTCCACCCGAGCGGGCGCCAGCGTCGGCCCAGAGCGCCCATCGCCGTGGCGCGCGCCTCACCTTCCAGGCGGCGGATGGCCGGCACGCCGACGAACACGAGGGCCACGGTGCCACCGACCCAGACGGACGCCGACAGCACGTGCGCGATCCGGAGCGCCGTCAGCATGGGTCGTCATCGTCCAGAGCCCGCTCCGAGGTCAGTCCCGCGTCGGCGGCCGCATGCCGAGCCGCAGCACCGCGTGGCGCGGCGGGGCCTCGAGCGCCGGGGCGTGCCGCGTCAGGAGGTTGGCCACGCGGACGGCGAGCGCCTCGTCGCTCGTGCGGGCGATCTCCTTGGCAGACCCGCGGCGCACGATCCGCACGACCAGCCACCCGTTCGCCTGCGGCAGCGCCTCGTACCTCGGTCGGTCGTCCCCGGCGGCGGGCTTGACGTGCTGGCCGTTGAGCAGGGCAGCGATCGCCTCCGCCGCGCGCAGCGTCCGCGTGTCGAGACGGGCACCGATCTCCCGCTCGACCACCTCGAGCCTCCAGCGGCCGATCGCCCCGGCGACGCCTCGCTTCGGCGCCGCTGTGAACCGCTCTGCACTTTTCCGCGCCATGCAGCGAATCGTACGTCGCCCCTCCCTTCCGGCCCGGCAACTACGGGCCACACCAGGGGACGCGCGACCAACCCAACCTGCGGGTGCCCAACAACGACCACGGGCCCCACACCAGGGGACCCGCGATCGGCCGTCAGACACAGGGATCGCCACTCGCCTAGCGGCTGCACCCTGCATCGCACATTGTTGCGCGCGGCACACAACGTGTCCACACCAGAAGACGGGTCCGACAAAAGGGAGGCCTCTACAGCGACGCCAGGTACTTCTCCTTCTCCCACTCCGTCACCTGGACGCGGTACTCGTTCCACTCGCGCCGCTTCAGCTCCACGTAGCGCGGAAAGATGTGCTCGCCGAGCGCCCGCTTCATCAGCTCGGAGCTCGCGAGCTCCTCGGTGGCCTCGCCAAGCGAGCCGGGCAGCGCCACGATGCCGCGCTCCTTGCGCTCGTCCTCGGTGAGGCGGTAGAGGTTCGTCGTCATCTCGTCCGGCAGCGCGTAGCCCTTCTCGACGCCCTCGAGCCCCGCGTGCAGGAGCGCGGCGAACGCGAGGTACGGGTTGCAGGCGGGGTCGGGACAGCGGATCTCCGCCCGCGTCGCCTGCTCCGAGCCCGGCTTGTAGAGCGGGATGCGGATCAGCGCCGAGCGGTTCCTCTGCGACCACGCCACGTAGACGGGCGCCTCGAAACCGGGCACCAGGCGCTTGTACGAGTTGACCCACTGCGCGAGGACCGCGGACATCTCGCGCGCATGGGCGAGCACGCCGGCGATGAACGCCTTTGCCGTGTCGGACAGGTGGTGCTCGTCCTTCGCGTCGAAGAACTGGTTGCGGCCGTTCTTGAACAGCGACATGTGCGTGTGCATGCCGGAGCCGTTCTCCCCGTACAGCGGCTTGGGCATGAAGGTCGCGTAGTAGCCGTTCCAGGCCGCCACCTCCTTCACGACGAGGCGGTAGGTCAGTGTCTTGTCCGCCATCGCCAGGGCGTCGTCGAACCGCATGTCGATCTCGTGCTGCGAGGGCGCCACCTCGTGGTGGTGGTATTCGATCTGGATGCCCACCGACTCGAGCGCGTGGATCGTGTCGTTGCGCACCTCGGTGGCAGCGTCCTGCGCGGTCATGGCGAAGTAGCCGCCCTCGTCGAGCGTCTCCGTGCCGCGATCGTCCTCGAACAGGAAGTACTCGAGCTCGGGGCCGACGTTGAACGTGTCGAAGCCCATCGAGCGCATCCGCTCGAGCGCCTGCCGCAGGACGTAGCGCGGATCGCCTTCGTACGGCGTGCCGTCGGGCTTGACGACGTCGCAGATCAGGCGTCCGACCTTGGCGCCGATCTCCTGCCCGTGCTCGTCGAGCGGGCGAGGCATGACCTGGAACGTCGCCGGATCGGGGATCGCGACCATGTCCGACTCCTCGATCGCGTTGAAGCCGGTGATCGACGAGCCGTCGAACCCCATCCCGTCGTCGAGCGCGCCCTCCATCTCCTGCGGCGTGATCGCAAAAGACTTCAGGTGGCCCTCGAGATCCGTGAACCAGAACAGGATGTGCTCGATCTGCTCGTCCGTGATCCGCTTCAGCACCGAGCGCCGGTCCGCCACGCTCGATGTCGCGCGGTCTCTGCTCTTCACAGTCCGTGCGCTGCTCGCTGCCGCCCTCGGTCTCGCCATGGAATCTCCTCCTGAACACGAAAGACCCCAGACACGGGTCGTCCCGCGTCCGAGGCCACGTCGCCTGCGTATCGGGAATCTAGCGCAGTCTGCGACCTGCTCGGCTGCTGGCAACACGTGTCCATGCCGCTGACGTCCTTCGGCGTCGACGCGTTCGCCGAGGGGCTCGGCTTCGACGGCAGCTCGATCCGGGGCTGGAAGGGGATCTCCGAGTCCGACATGCTGCTCGTGCCCGACGCGTCCACCGCGGTGATGGACCCGTTCACCGCGGTGCCGACGGTGTCCCTGCTCTGCACGATCGTCGACCCGATCACGCGCGAGCCGTACGGGCGAGACCCGCGGCTCGTCGCGCAGCGCGCCGAGCAGTACCTCCTCGAGACGGGCATCGCCGACACGTGCTACATCGGCCCCGAGGCAGAGTTCTTCGTCTTCGACCAGGTCAGCTTCGACCTCGGCCCCAACCGCGCGCAAGCCCATCCCCGGGCGCCGTGGGATCATCGCGGCATGGAGCTGCGCGGCTCACGCTGCCTCGTCACCGGCGGGTCGAGCGGGATCGGTCGCGCGGTGGCGCTCGAGCTCGGCCGTCGCGGCGCCCAGGTCGTCGCGCTCGGGAGGGACCGCGAGCGCCTCGACGAGGTGGCGGCGGCGGCGCGCGGGGAGTCGCTCCTGGCCGACCTGGCCGACACCGAAGGCGTGCCTGCGCTGGCGCCGGCGGCGGGTGCGGTGGACGTACTCGTCAACTGCGCCGGCCTTGGCCTCGCCGGCCCGTTCGCCGAGGCCGACGCGTTCGCGGTGGAGCGGCTCGTGGCCGTGAACCTGCTGGCGCCGATCCTGCTCACGCGCGCGCTCCTGCCCGGCATGCTGGAGCGGGGTCGCGGGCATATCGTCTGCGTGGCGTCGATCGCCGGGCACGTGGGCGTCAAGGGCGAGGCGGTCTACGCCGCCTCGAAGGGAGGCCTGATCGCGTTCGCGGAGAGCCTCCAGCAGGAGCTCGCCGGCACGCGGGTCGGCGTCACGCTCGTCAGTCCCGGCGTGATCGACACTCCGTTCTTCGCGCGCCGGGGAACGCCGTACGCGCGCACGCGACCGCGTCCGTTGCCGGCGGAGCCGCTCGCCCGGAGAATCGCCGACGCGATCTCGAGCAACCGCCCGCTCCTGGTCGAGCCGCGGTGGCTCGAGCTTCCCCTGCGCCTGCACGGCGTCGCCCCGGGTCTCTACGGCGCTCTGGCGCGCCGGTTCGGCTGATCACCGTGCGCAAGACCGGAATCCGCTCCGCGGGCGCGGCCGTCTCCGTCACGACAACCGCCTAACGCGCGACGGTGGCGCGCAAGGACTCGCGGAGCGACGACATCGAGTGCAGCACCGCGGTCGGCTCGTAGCCGCAGTGCGCCATGCAGTTGGCGCAGCGCGTCGTCCCTGCCGCGGCCGTACTGCGCCCAGTCGGTCGTCTCGACCAGCTCCTGGTAGGTCTCGGCGTAGCCGTCGGCCATCAGGTAGCACGGCCGCTGCCAGCCGAAGACCGAGTAGCTCGGGATCCCCCACGCCGTGCACTCGAAGTCGACCTTGCCCTCGAGGAAGTCGAGGAAGAGCGGCGTGTGGTTCAGCCGCCAGCGCTTGCGGCGGCCGTCGGCGAACGCCTCGCGGAACAGCTTGCGGGTCTGCTGCGACGCCGAGGAAGTGCTCCTGGTCGGGCGCCTTCTCGTAGGCGTAGGCGGGCGAGATCATCATGTCGTCGACCTCGAGCTCGTCGTTGCAGGAAGTCGAGCACGTCGCGCACGGTCTTCGGGGTGTCGGTGTTGAAGAACGTCGTGTTGGTGGTGACGCGGAAGCCGCGCGCCTTGGCGTCGCGGATCGCCGCGACCGCCTCGTCGAAGACGCCCTCGCGCTCGACGGACTCGTCGTGGCGCTCCCGCAGCCCGTCGATGTGGACGACCCAGGCGAAGTACGGCGACGGCGCGAACAGGTCGAGCTTCTTCTGCAGCAGGAGCGCGTTCGTGCAGAGGAAGACGAACTTGCTTGCGCCGGATCAGCTCGCGCGCCATCACGTGCGATCTCCGGGTGCACCAGCGGCTCGCCGCCGGCGATCGAGACCATCGGCGCGCCGCACTCCTCGATCGCGGCGAGCCGCCTGCTCGACCGGCATCCGCTTGCGCAGGATGTGCTCCGGGTACTGGATCTTCCCGCAGCCCGGGCAGGCCAGGTTGCACGGCGAACAGCGGCTCGAGCTCGACGATCAGCGGGAACTTCGTCCGTGCGCTGCAGCTTCTGCCGGAGCAGGTAGCCGCCGACGCGCAGGCTCTGGCGCAGCGGGATGGCATCATCAGCGCACCTCCGCGCGGCAGGGTGAACCGGACCGGCTCCTCGGCCACCGGCCGCGCCGTCGACCTCGACCGGGCCGAGCGCGCCGAGCTCGCTCGACCACGCGCTCGACGAGCTGCTCGGGCGCCGACGCGCCGGCGGTGAGCCCGATCGTGCGCGCGCCGGCGAGCCACGCCGCGTCGAGCTCGCGCTCGTCGTCGACCAGGTCGGCCGGCGCCCCCTCGCGCTCGGCCACCTCGACCAGCCGGTTCGAGTTGGACGAGTTGTCCGAGCCGACGACGAGCACGAGGTCGCACTCGCGGGCGACCGCCTGCAACGCCTCCTGGCGGTTCTGCGTCGCGTAGCAGATGTCGTCGGAGCGCGGGCCCGACGAGGGCGGGGAAGCGGTCGCGCAGATCGCGTCGACCACCTCGGCCGTCTCGTCGACCGCGAGCGTCGTCTGCGTGAGGTAGGCGACCTGCGTCCGGGTCGGCGCACCTCGAGCGTGCGCCAGGTCCTCCGGCGCGCTCGACGAGCCGGATCGCGTCGGGCGCCTCGCCCGGTCGTGCCCTCCACCTCCTCGTGGTCGGCGTGGCCGATCAGGACGATCGTCTTGCCCGCCGCGGCGAAGCGGCGCGCCTCGGCGTGCACCTTGGCCACGAGCGGGCAGGTGGCGTCGATCACGTCGAGCCCGCGCGTCGCGCCGCCGCTCGCGCACCTGCGGCGAGACGCCGTGGGCGGCGAAGACCACGGTCGCGCCGTCGGGCACCTCGTCGAGCTCGTCGACGAAGACCGCCCCGCGACGCTCGAGCTCGCCGACGACGTGGACGTTGTGGACGATCTGCTGGCGCACGTACACCGGCGCGCCGCGCGCTCGAGCGCCCGCTCGACGATCTCGATCGCGCGCTCGACGCCGGCGCAGAACGACCGCGGCGCCGGCCAGCAGGACCGTCGCGGGCGCCGACGGCGGCGGCCCACGTCCGAGAGCGCCGGCGCTGCCCGCCGGAGCGCAGCGCAGCGCGCGTGGCCCGTCCACGAGCATGCGCGGATGCGCCAGACGCCGGCCCGCGCGTGTCGACGACGACGCGCACGACGGCGAACGGCCGGTCGCCGTCCGCCGCGGCCAGCCAGGCCGACTCCATGTCGACGGCGACGGCGTCCGTCGAACGCGGCCCGTCTCGCCGCGGTCCCGTCACCCGGTCGACGCTGACCACCGGCCCGGTGACGACGCGCAAGCCCGCCGTGCGCGCAGCGTACGCGCGAGGACGGCCGACCCTCGGCAGCGCTGCGTCGCGCCGTCGGCCGCGCGAAGCTCCGACGCCACGACGACGTCGCCGGCTCGCAGGCCTGGGTCGACGGCCGCCGCACGACCCCGGCCACCGCCAGCGCCTCGGCAGCAGCTGCACGCGCCGTTGCGCGGCCGCGCGTGCGCTTGACCGGGCCCATCCCCGTCCGGAGCACGGACACATCGCCGGGGCAGACCGCTGCGCAGCGCCAGAGCCTCCACTCGCAGCGGTGCGAGCACGAGCAGCGGGACGCTCACGCGCGCCCTCCGCGAACGAGCCGGCCGAGCGCGCTCACCGGGAACACCAGCCGGTAGAGGTGGTAGTTGATGTAGAAGTCGCCCGGGAAGCCGGTGCCCGTGTACAACGGCTCGTCCCAGCTGCCGTCGTCGCGCTGGGTGCGCACGAGCCAGTCGACTCCGCGCACGGTGGCCTCGCCGTCCCCGCAGCCGGCGGCGTGGAGGGCGAGCAGCGCCCAGGCCGTCTGCGACGCGGTGGAGGCGCCCCGGCCGCGCCAGGCGGGGTCGTCGTAGGAGCGCAGGTCCTCACCCCAGCCGCCGTCGGCGTTCTGGCACCCGCTCCAGCCAGCGCGACGGCCCGGCGCACGGAGCCTGCTCGCGCGGCGATCGCCGGCGGCGACGAGGGCCGGGACGGCGGCGCCGGTGCCGTACACGTGGTTGGCGCCCCAGCGGCCGAACCACGAGCCGTCCGCCTCCTGCTCCTCGAGCAGCCAGCCGAACCCCCCGTTGCCCGGCGGGAGCCCGGCCGAGCCCGGCGCGGCGAGCATCTCGACCACGTGTGCGGTGACGTCCGCGCTCGGCGGGTCGATCACCTCGCCGAAGTCGCAGAACGGCAGCCTGCGCACGAGCTCGCGCGTGTTGTCGGCGTCGAAGGCGCCCCAGCCGCCGTCCGACGACTGCATGCCCGACGCGTCCAGCGCACGCCGCGGTCGACGGCGGCGCCGAGCTCGGCCGACCGTCGCGCGCGGCGCAGCGCGAGCACGACCTCGGCGGTGTCGTCGATGTCCGGGTAGCAGTCGTTCGCGAACTCGAACGCCCAGCCGCCCGGCGCGAGCCGCGGGCGGCGGACCGCCCAGTCGCCGCGCACGCGGATCTCCTCGTCGAGGAGCCAGTCGGCCGCGCGCGCAATGGCTGCGTGATCCGGCGGCAGGCCGGCGTCCGAGCAGGGCGATCACGGCCAGCGCGGTGTCCCAGACCGGCGACTGGCACGCCTCCAGGCGCCGCAGCTCCGCCCTCGCGGATCGTGAAGCCGTCCAGGCCGTCGAGCCCCTTGCGCATGACGGGATGGTCGAGCGGGTAGTCCGCGCAGGTGCAGCGCCATCAGCGAGTAGACCCACGGCGGCTGGATGCCGCCCCACGAGCCGTCGGCCTCCTGGCGCTCCACGATCCAGCGCTCCACCCGGCGCAGCGCCTCGCGGCGCAACGGCCGGAGCGGCAGCCGCTCGTAGGCATGGAGCGCCCGGTCGAGGACGCGAAAGGCGCGCCCCCACGGTTCTGTGACCGGGCGGCGGTGTGCGGGCGGGCCGCCCGTGCGCAGCTCTCCGAGCTCGAGCGGGATCGGCCGCACCGGGCGGTACGCCCACATGACCGTCAGCGCCACGACCGTCTGGCGGGCCCAGCAGGCGAAGTCGTAGATGTTGAGGGGCACGCGCGGTGGCAGGAAGATCAGCTCGGGCGGCATCGCCGGCAGGTCGCGCCACGACCAGAGCCCGAACAGGGCGAGCCAGATCCTGGTGAAGACCCGTGCCTGCTCGATCCCGCCCGCGTCGCGCACGTACTCGGCCGCGGCCTGCATGTGCGCCGCGTCGGGCGGGTCGCCCGCGAGGCGCAGCGCCGCGTAGGCCTCGATCGTCGTCGACAGGTCCGGGGGGCCGCCGTGGAAGGTCGCCCACGTGCCGTCGTCGCGCTGCTGGGAACGGATCCAGTTGGCCGTGCAGCGTGTGGTCTCCTCGTCGCGGATGCCGAGGAACTGACGCAGCAGCAGATCCTCGGCGTCCATCGTCACGTTGGTCTCCAGCTCGCCCTTCCACCAGCCGGCCGGCTCCTGCAGCGCGAGCAGCCGGTCGACGGCGCGCTCCAGCGCCGCGGCAGCGGCCGACGGTGCCTCCGCGCGCGCCGCGACCGTCATGCCGCCTCCACGAGCACCGGACGCACGCCCGCGTCCTCGGTCAGTGCACGCGCCGCCGCGAGCCCGCTGCGCACAGCGCCCTCCATCGTCGCCGGCCAGCCCGTGTCGGTCCAGGCGCCGGCGAGGTAGAGGTTCTCGACCAGGGTGCGCGGCCCGGGCCGGTCGGCGGCCGTGCCCGGCACGCCACGGAACGTCGCGCGCGGCTCGCGGGTGCTCCAGAACGAGACGACGCGCGCTCGCCGGGCCGCGGGGAGCAGGTCCTCGAGCGCGGCGACGAACTCTGCGCGCAGCGTGTCGAGCGGCGTGTCGGCGTACCCGGAGGCGCTGGAGAGCGACACGGCGAGCAGCTGGCCGCCGTCCTCCAGCCCGGCCGACGACGTGCGGTCGAACAGCCATTGGACGGATGTCTCGAGCCCTGCCGCGAAGGGGAGGTCGGTGACACGCCGGTCGTACCGGACGTGCAGGTTGACGATCGGCGAGACGCCGAGGCGCCGCGGGTCGACCCCACTCGGAAGCGCGCCCTCGGGGAGAAGGGCCGCTGCCTCGGCGTGCGGCACCGCGAGCACGATCCCGTCGGCGTCGAGCGACGCCAGGCTCTCGATCCGCTCGCCCGTGCGCACCTCGACCCCCGCGCGCTCGAGGGCTCGCGTCGCGGCCTCGCCGTGGAGCCGCTGCAGCGGCACCGCGGCGTAGCCGATGTCCGCCGCGGCGGGCTCCTCCAGCAGACCGGTCTTGAACACCTTGGCGGCGAGCGCGAGGGACGCCTCAGTTGCCGGTAGGTTGACGGTCGGCAACGCGATCAGGTTCCAGAGCGCCGCGATCGCCTCGGCCCGCTGCCCGTGCCGGCCGAGCCAGTCGGCGAACGTGATCCGGTCGAGCACCGGGTCGTCGAGCGAGAGCTTCTGCAGCCCGCGCACCGCGCGAGCGACACGCACGCGGTCGAGCGGCGAGAGCGGGCCGAAGCGCGCGATCGCGCCGGCGAGGTGGAGCGGCGCCGGCAGGTCGCCGCGCCGCAGCCACACCGGGGACGTCCCGGGACGGAGCACCGGGATCTCGAGGCGCTCCTGCACGACCACGTCCGCCTCTACGCCCAGACGTGCGAGCAGGGCCAGGTACTCGGTGCAACAGCGGAGGAAGACATGCTGGCCGTTGTCGAGCCACAGGCCATCACGTTCCACCGAGAACGTGGCGCCGCCGAGCCGCGGCCGTGCCTCCACGAGGGCGACGTCGGCGCCGCTCTCGGCGCACTGCAGCGCGGCGGCGATGCCCGCCAGCCCGCCACCGACGACGGCGACCCGGGTCACGCGGCGGCTCCGACCAGGCTTCGTGCGGCGACGAGCCCCTTCTCCCAGCCGGGCAGCGAGACGCGGCCGCGGATCGCCGCACCGGGGTCGCGCGCGATGCGGCGGAGCAGCCGGCGGTACGCGCCCGCCATGGCGGCCACGCTGGCCGCCGACCGCCGGTCGAGCAGCGGGACGAGGCCAAGCCCGCGCTCGTACCACGCTTCGGCGCGCGCCGCCTCGAAGCGGACGAGCTCCTCGAACGGGCCGTGGAACCCGTGGGCGTCGACTGCGCAGGAGAAGCGCACGAGATCCTCGCGCGGCAGGTAGACCCGGCCCTGCTCGCGATCCTCGCGCAGGTCGCGGAGGATGTTGGTCAGCTGCAGGGCGACGCCGAGGTCGTCCGCGAGCCCGGAGGCGACCGTGCGATCGCGGGTCTCGAACACGCCGAGGCAGAGCCGGCCGATCGACCCGGCCACACGGCGACAGTAGGCGACGAGGTCGTCCCCGGTGGCGTACTCGGCGCCCGCCACGTCCTCCTCGGCTCCGGCGAGCAGATCGTGGAACCCAGCGAGCGGGATGGGGAAGCTCGCACACGCGTCCGCGAGCGCGACGAGGACGGGATCGTCCGGATGCGCGCCAAGCGTCTCGACCGCGAGCCGCGCCTCGTGCAGCCGCTCGCGCTTCTCCGCGGGCGGCGCGTCCCCGTCGGCGACGTCGTCGACGCGCCGGGCGAACGCGTACACCGCGAACAACGCCTCGCGCCGCTCCCTGGGCAGGAGCCGCATGCCCTGGTAGAAGGTCGTGGAGCTCGCGCGCGTGAGCTCGCTGCAACGGCGATACGCCTCGGCCCTCGTCATCGGGCCTCCCTCAGCACGCGGAGCACGTCGAGGAGTCGTTCCCGGGGCGTCGCGCGCGGGATCCGGCGGAGGACGTCGTAGCCGGAGCGCTCGACCGCCGCGAGCGCCGCCCGGCCGCCCCCGACGTAGCCGGCGACCGCGAGCCGTCGGCGACCGTCGAGCGACGCGACGAGCGGCACCCCGTCGGCGAGCAGCGCGCGGGCCCGCCCGACCTCGAACGCGAGCAGGCGTTGCACGCTCTCCGGCGGTGGGCCGGGACGCAGGTCGTCCTCACCCACGCCGAAGCGCGCGAGGTCCTCGAGCGGCAGGTAGAGCCGTCCGCGCCCGAGGTCCTCGCCGACGTCCTGCCAGTGCTCGGCGAGCTGCAGGGCCGTGCAGACGTGGTCGGAGAGGCGCAGCCGGTCGGGCGTGGCGACACCGAAGACGTGCAGCACGAGCTCGCCGACCGGGTCCGCGGAGAGGTGGCAGTAGGAGACGAGCTCGTCGAAGGTCTCGTAGCGACACCGCGTCTGGTCGACCCGGTTCGCCTCGATCAGCCTCCGGAACGGCTCTGCCGGCAGGCGGTGCTCGCGGACGACGGGAGCGAGGCGGCGCAGCAGCGGGTGGCGCGCGGAGCCGTCGTACGCGCGCTCGAGGTCGGACTCGAGCCAGTCGAGGAGCGCAGACCGGTCGCCCGCGGCGAGGTCGCCCGTGTCGTCGACGAGCCGCGCGAAGCCGTAGATCGCCTCCAGGGCCGCGCGCGTGCGGCGCGAGAGGAGGCGGAGCGCGACGGGGAAGTTCTCGGCGCCGGCCTCGAGCAGCAGCTCCTCGCCGGCCAGGCCGGACGGTGGCGTCGTCGCCTCCGTCGGACGAGGGGCCTGGAGCAGCTCAGCCATCAAGAAGCTACTCCCCCGTGACCTGGACGTAGACCTTCCGCGGCCGCGCACGGTCGAGCTCGCAGAAGAACACCTTCTGCCAGCGCCCGAGCAGCGGCCTGCCGTCGACCACCGGGATCGTCTGCGAGGTGGACGAGAGCAGCGCAGCGCGGCAGTGCGAATGCCCGTTGGGGAAGTCGGCTGTATCGTCCTCGAGCCCCTCCGTCCGCACGGAGAGATCGTCGTGGCGGTAGTACCGGTCGTTGCCGGGCGCGAGCTGCTCGAGCAGCGCCCGGAAGTCCTCGAGGAAGCCGCTCTCCCGCTCGTTGATCACGACGGCGCACGTCGTGTGCGGCGAGTACACCACGACCTGCCCGTTACGGACGTCGCTCCGCGAGACGGCTTCGAGCACGTCAGGCGTGATGTCGATGAACTCGCCCGACTCCCGTGTCGAGAGGTCGTGGTTCTCGAAGTGGTGCTTCACCCGGCCCACCCCCGGCGTGTTTCGTACGGTCGACCCTCCGCCGTGCGATCTTAGGAGATCTGCGAGGAGCGCGAGGGCCCCAGGCTACGCCGACGCGCCCGAGTAGCGGCGGAGGCCGAAGCGCCAGAACCATCGAGAGGCCACGAACAGGAACACGGCGAACACTGCCGCGAAGAGCAACGTCTGCCAGTCGAGGCGGGATGTGAGTGCCTCGGCCGGTACCGTCACCGCAAACGCCACCGGCACGAGGAACGTCACGCTGTAGCGGAGCCAACCGGGGTAGATCCCGACCGGCCAGCGCCCGGTCTGGAACACACCGTCGAAGAGCTCGACCGCGTGCCACATGTTGACGACCCAGAAGGCAGCAGTCGCGAGGGCGAGCCAGAAGCAGTAGATGAGCACGGCGCCGAGCACGAGGGCGACCGCGAACGCTGCCACCTCCGCCGCCCCGATGCCCAGCGAGAGCCGGGAGACGCCGACGCTCAGCACGACCAGGCCGGACACGACGTCCACCAGCTGCCAGATGCGCACCTCGCGCACGCTCACGAGCACCTGCGCGTCCTCCGGCCTGGTCAGCGCGAAGTCGAGCTTCCCCTCCCGTACGTCGTCGATCAGCCGGGTCATGTTCGGCTGGACGTAGGCCTTGACCAGTCCGCCCATCAGGATCTGGATGCCGAGAACGCAGAGCAGCTCCGGTTGCGACCAGCCGTTGAGCTCGTCGGTGTGCGAGTACACGAGCGCCAGGACCGCGAGCCCGACGGCGAGGGCGAGCGCCGACTGCAGGAGGGAGACGAGAAAGTTGACCCGGTACTGCAGCTCGTTGAGCACACCAACCTTGAGATAGAGCCAACCGACCCTGAGCCCGTTCATCCACCCACCGCCGAGTACCGCTTGATCGCCGACCGCCACGCGAGCCGGAAGAGCGCGAGCCCGACCAGAATCCAGAGCAGCTGCACCGCGAGCCCGCCGAGGAGCTCGGCCCCGGAGAGGTCCCCGACCAGGCTCTCGATCGGGAAGTAGAAGGTCCACTGGAACGGCAGGAAGCGTGCGATCTCCTGCACCCAGTCGGGCATCAGCGGCATGGGCACGAGCCGGCCGGAGAGGAGCAGCTCGGTCATCATCCACAGGTCGAAGATCGCAGCCCCGCGGGTCGTCCAGAAGCAGAGCATGCCCAGGGTTTCCTGGAACATCGTGCGGATCAGGTAGGCGCCCCAGATGGCGACGGCGAAGACGGCGACCTGCAGCGCGTCCGGATGGAGCGCCGGGTCGAACAGGAGCGAAAGGGCGACGGCGAGCGGGATCCAGAGGACGATCACCACGACCTTCCAGCCGGCGAAGTAGGCGATGTCGTAGTGCAGGGGGAAGATCGGCCGCAACAGGTCGCGGTTCAGGTCACCCTCGCGGATCCGTTGCTCCCAGTACGGCGCCCCGAAGACGATGTTCATGTTGCGGACGAGCGTCCAGACGATGTAGTAGGCGGCGAAGTAGCCGGGCGTAAAGCCGTCGACGGAGCCACCGCTCTGCTCGGCGATCGTCGACCACACAACGAGGTAGATCACCGGCTCGGCGATCATCCCGAGCATGTAGAAGTAGTTGGCGGTGCGGTACTGGAACTGCTCCTGGACCGCCGTCCGCATCGCCGTGGCGTAGAAGTCGGCGAGCGAGCGGACGCGACCGTCCTCGCGCGGCACGGACGCCGACGTCGCGGACACGCTCACTGCGGTCGGTCTTGCGCGAAGACGAGCTCGATCACGTCCTCGATCGGCGGATCCTCGACGGTCAGATCGAGCACCTGCTGCTCGGCGAGCAGGCGCGCCGTGATACGGGCGGTCTCCGCCTTCGGCACCCGCAGCGTGATCGCGCCGCCGTCGCGGTGGACGATCTCGCCGTATTCGGCCAGATCTGCGACGCCGTTCTCGAGCACGACGCCGATGGTCTTCCAGGCGGCGAAGGTGTCGGCGAGGCCGGCGAGGTCGCCGTCGAACAGGATGCGCCCATGGTGGATCACGATCACGCGCCGACAGAGCGCCTCGACATCGGCCATGTAGTGGCTCGTGAGGAGCACCGTCGCTCCGTGTCGGCGGTTGTACTCGGCGACGAAGGCGCGGATCCGCTTCTGCATCGTCACGTCGAGGCCGATCGTCGGCTCGTCGAGGAAGAGGACCCGCGGCTCGTGCAGCAAGGCGCCGACGACCTCCACCTTCATCCGCTCGCCGAGCGAGAGGTTCCGCACAGGCTTGCGGACGAGGTCTCCCACGTCGAGCAGCTCGATCAGCTCATCGCGGGTCGTCACGAAGCGCCCGCGGGGGATCCGGTAGATCGCCCGGTTGAGCTCGAACGAGTCGAGCGCCGGCAGGTCCCACTGCAGCTGGTTCCGGTTCCCCATCACCAGCGTGATCTGCCGTAGGAGGTCCCGCTCGCGACGGCTCGGCACGTGCCCGAGCACGAGCCCCTCGCCGGCGGTCGGGTAGAGGAGGCCCGAGAGCATCTTGAGGGTCGTGGTCTTGCCGGCCCCGTTCGGGCCGAGGAAACCGACCACCTCGCCGGGCTCCACCGTGAACGAGATCGCGTCGACCGCGCGCACTTCCCGTGTCCGGCGGCGAAACAGGCCGCGCGCCGCGTGGCGGAGCCCTGCCTCCCGCTCGTGCACCTCGAACGTCTTCACGAGCCCCCGAACCTCGACCGCGCTCATCCCGACCTCTTCAGCTTCCCGTGCTTCTTCGCGTACCGCTCGCCGCGCGAGAACACCCACAGCCCCAGCGGGATGCAGGCCGCGCCGATGAGCGCGAGCGGCCAGATGTCGCCCCACAGCGAGGTCAGGCTCGCGCCGTCGAGGATCGCCGCCCGGATGCCCTCGAGCGCGTACGTCGCGGGCGAGATCGTCGCCAGCCATTGCATCCAGTCCGGCAGCACCGAGACCGGGTAGTACACGCCGGAGACGACGAGCAGCATGCCCTGCGCCACGAAGCCGAGCTGCGCGCCCTTCTCGGGCGAGATCAACGGCAGCACCGCGGTCATCATTCCGATGCCGAAGAAGGCAACGGACGCCACCATCAGGATCACCAGCGCGGCGGGGAAGTTCGCGTCCGGCATCGACAGCCCGAAGAATAGGGCGACGACGGCAAACAGCAGGATCGCCCGCACGAGCCCGTACAGCACTGCGAACACGCCCGACCCGCCGAGGTGCATGGCCCGCGAGAGCGGCGCCATGAAGGTGTACTCGATCGTGCCCTCCCAGCGCTCCCAAGCCACGGTCTCGGTGATGAACTCGAAGATGATGCCCAGGTAGGCCCAGACGACGGCGCCGATCAGGAGCTGAGTCGTCGTGCGCTCGACGTCGATCTCGCCGCCCGTGGCCTCGATTCCCTCGGCGATGAACACGATGGTGAGCGTGTTCGCGACGGTCCAGACGAAGAACGCGAGGTCCCAGAGCAGGTACCGGCGGGTGAGATAGACGTTGCGCTCGACGACGCCCGCGAGCCCGATCAGCTCGTGCCGCAGGTTGACGGCCATCGCTCTCAAGCGAACACCCCCCGCAGGCGGGCATCCTCTTCATCCACTTCGTCCTCGAAGCCTCGGCCGGTGGCGGCGAAGAACGCCTCCTCGAGCGTGGTGGCGCCGTAGCGCTCCTTGAGCTCGTCCGCGCTCACGAGGGCGAGCAGCCTGCCGCGGTCGAGGATCCCTACGCGCTCGGCCAGCGCCTCGGCCTCGGCGAGGTCGTGCGTGCAGAGCAGGATCGTCGCGTCGTGCCGCGCACGAATCTCGCGAACGAAGTCCTGCACCTCGAGCTTCGAGCGCGGGTCGAGGCCTGTCGTCGGCTCGTCGAGCAGCAGCACCGCCGGCGACGTCAGGAGCGCCCGCGCCAGGGCCACCTTCTGTTGCATGCCACGGCTCAGGTTCTCCATCGGCTCGCCGCGCCGGTCGGGCGGGAAGCCGACGCGCGCGAGGATCTCGGGGATCGCGTCCTTCGTCTGGGCGGGCGTGAGGCCGTAGAAGCGCGACGCGTAGCCGAGGTTCTCGGCCGCGGACATCTTCTTGAAGAACGAGGCCTCCACCGAGACGCGGTTGACGAGCCGCTGCACAGCCTTCTGCTCGCGGGCGACGTCGTGCCCGAACACATGGGCGGTGCCGCCGTCGGCGAGCAGAAGGGTCGAGAGCAGGCGGACGAGCGTCGACTTGCCGGAGCCGTTCTGCCCCAGGATGGCGACGCACTCGCCGCGCGCGATCGTGAACGTGACGCCGTCGAGCGCCGGGACCGCTCGGCGGCCGTTCTTTTTGTCCCTGCGGGTGAACTCCTTGCGGAGATCGCGGACGTCGACTGCGGGTGTCACGATGCTGCTCCTTCGGGTCGGCGAGAACGGTGAAGCGGCGCGCTGCCCGACGAGCGGCGGCGCGCGTGCACGAGACGTGTCTCAGCCGAAGAGCAACATCAGTCGGCCAGGGTAGCAGCCTCGCAGCGATCCGGCCAGCGATCGAGTCCACGACCAGCGTGACGAAGTGGTGCCGGGCCAACGACCGATGAGCACGCGAAAACGGTCAGCCGGTCGAGCCGACCGCGACGCCCAGGGCGGCGGCGGGCACTGCCTCGCGGTCGACCGCGAGCAGCCGGTGCAGCATTTGGATCGCGACCGAGCCCTCGCCGACGGCCGACGCGACGCGCTTCACGGAGCCGTAGCGCGCGTCGCCGACTGCCATCACGCTCGGCAGGCTCGTCTCGAGCGGGAACGGCGCGCGAGCGAGCGGCCACGCGTCGCGCGGGACGTCCGAGCCCGTGAGGACGAAGCCGCGTGCATCGCGGCTGACGTCGTGCGGCAGCCACCCGGTGTTCGGGTCGGCGCCAATCATGAGGAAGAGCCCGTCGGCCTGAACGCGCTCCTCGATGCCCGTCGCCCGGCTGCGCAGCACGAGGTGATCGAGCCAGCCCGCGTCTCCGCCCCCGCCGACGATCTCGGTCTCGAGTCGCACGTCGACGTTCGCCGTCGCGCCGGCCTGCCGGACGAGATAGTGAGACATCTTGGCCTCGAGCGAGGCGCCTCGCACGACGAGCGTGACGCGCCGCGCGTAGCGGGCGAGGTGAAGTGCCGCCTGTCCGGCGGAGTTCGCGCCGCCGAGCACGTACACCTCTCCACCCGCCATGCCGGGCGCCTCCGAGTCGGTGCCGCCATAGAAGACGCCGGCCCCGCTCAAGGCCTCGAGCGCAGGCACGTCGATCCGGCGATAGCTCGCGCCGGTCGCGAGAATCACTGCGCGGGTGCTCACCTCACCCATCTCCGGGAGCCGCAAGGCGAGCCAGTCGCCCTCTCGGCGGAGCTCCGTGACGGTGTGCAGGAAGGCGAAGCGCGCGCCGAGGATCCACGCCTGCTCGTGGGCCTGCTGCGCCAGCCGGCTGCCGCTGATCCCCCGCGGGAAGCCAAGGTAGTTGCGGATCAGGGCGCTGGAGCTGGCCTGCCCCCGATCCCGCCTCGGTCGACGACCAGGGTGCGAAGCCCCTCCGATGCTCCGTAGACGGCGGCTGAAAGCCCGGCCGGCCCCGCGCCGACGATCACGAGATCGAGCTGTGCGTCATCGCTCGCGGGAGGCGATCCGGTCACACGGGCAAGCTCGACGTCCGACGGGTCGGCGAGCACCCGGCCGTCCGGGAGGACGACGAGCGGCAACGGGTTGTTCGGCGTCGCGTCGGCGAGGATTGCGGAGCCATCAGGCGAGTCGGCGAGCGAGAAGCGATGAGGAAAGGCGCAGCGCTCGAGGACGTTGCGGAGCTCGTAGGCCCTTCCCGACCAGCTCTCGCCCACGACGCGCACCGCGTGAGGAGCGATCCGCTGGCTCTCGGCCCACTCGAGGAGGAAGCTCGAGATCGCCTGGTGGAAGCTCTCGTCCGGCGGCTCCAGTGGGCGCACCACGTAGTGGTCGATGCGGCCGTGCACGGTCGCATCGGAGATCGCCTCGCCTGTCGTCTCGTCGCCCCACTCGCCCCAGGAGAGGAGCAGCGCGCGCTTCGCGTGGGGGTGGAGACGGCGGGCCTCGGCGAGGAACGCGGTTCCGTCCGTCCCGGACAGTGAGAGCGCTGCCAGGATGAGCGCGATGCGGCCTCTGTCCTCCGCGAGTGCCTCGAGGCGTGAACGCCCGTCGGCGACGGAGCCGACGCACACCACCTCATAGTCGCGACCGTAGCGTTCGAGCAGCTCACGCTCGACGACGGGCAGGCCCTCCGTGTCTGAATCCACCGCGAGCAGCACGGGCCGGTCCATGGCGCGATGCTACCCTGCCGACTTGCGCTCGCGGCTCCGCGGTCGCCCGATTTCCTCGTCATCCGGAAGCTCGTCCGAGCGGAGCATCCAGCAGCGGTCGAGTAAGAGCCGGAGTCCATGGCGAAGGTGTCGCCAGGCACCTGGCTCATGCCGACGCCGGGCGGGTCGGTAGACCCTGCGCAAGTTAAAATGGTGACGGAGGTCGGCTTGCGGCCGGCCGGTCACCTGGCTACAGTGACATGTCCGCAGGGCCGACGACGGCCCGCGCGCAGGCAACGACGCCTCATTCCTCCGTCCGGAGGGGTGGGGCTTTTTTGTTGGACCAAGGAGGTGAGCAGTCGTGATGAAGGTCGAGGCGGTGGTGGTTCGGGACCGCGTGGAGACCGTGATGGAGGCGGTCGAGGATCACACCGGACACGTCGGGGTAACCGTGATCGAGGCCGTGGGCCACGGCCGCGAGAAGGGGATCACGCACGAATACCGGGGGCGCGTCTTCGAGTCGCGCTTCCTGCCGAAGGCGCACCTGACGTTCGTCGTGCGCGACGAGATCGCGGAGGACGTGATCCACGCGATCGTGGACGCGGCCAAGACGGGCCACGTCAACGGCGACGGCATCTGCTGGATGTCCCCCGTATTGGAGGTCACCCACAACCGAACGGGACAGAGGCTCGAGGAGGTGGAGCGCGTATGAGCAACAAGGAACTGGCGATCGCCGCCAGCACAGTCTGGGTCGTCATCGCGGCGGTCCTCGTGATGTTCATGCAGGCCGGGTTCGCCTTCCTCGAGGCCGGCCTGACGCGGATGAAGAACGTCGGTCACATCGCGGCCAAGAACGTCCTCGTGCTGGCGATCGCGTCCGTCGTGTACTACCTCGTCGGGCTTCGGCCTCGCTTTCGGCGACGGTGGCAACGGTCTCGTGGGCGGCTCCGGCTTCGTGCCCACGATCGAGGAGCTGCTGGCCGTCGGCACGGCGCCGTTCTCGTGGTTCTCGGCCATTCCCGGGGCGGCGGCGTACCTGTTCGAGGTCGTCTTCTGCGCAGTGTCGCTCGCGATCGTCTGGGGCGCCATGGCGGAACGGACGAAGCTGTGGGTGTACTTCGCGTTCGGCGCCGTGTTCACGCTGATCTACTCCGTCGTCTCGCACTGGATCTGGAGCCCGGACGGCTGGCTGTTCTCGAAGGGCATGCAGGACTTCGCCGGCTCGACGGTCGTGCACTACCAGGGCGCCCTGGCGGGGCTCGCGGGTGCGCTGCTGCTCGGGCCGCGCATCGGTAAGTTCGGCGCGGACGGGAAGCCGAACGCGATCCCGGGGCACAACATGGCGTTCACCACGCTCGGCGTGATCATCCTCTGGTTCGGCTGGTTCGGGTTCAACCCCGGCTCCACGCTGAGCGTCGACTTCGGCGGCGTCGGGTTCTTCGCCTACGTGGCGCTGAACACGAACATCGCGGCAGCGGCCGGCGTGCTCGGCGCGGTCCTCACCTCGTGGATCGTGGTCAAGAAGCCCGACCTGTCGATGATGCTGAACGGGGCGATCGCCGCGCTCGTCGCGATCACGGCGGCGTGTGCGTTCGTGGCGCCGTGGGCCGCGATCGTGATCGGGTTCGTGGCGGGCGTGATCGTCGTGCTCGGTTCGCTGCTCGTGGAGAGGTCGCGCATCGACGACCCGGTCGGCGCCCTCGCCGCCCACGGCATGGCCGGGATATGGGGCACACTCTCGCTCGGTTTTCTCGCCGTACCGTCGCTGGCCGAGAAGCTGGCCACCGGCAAGGGAGGCTTGTTCTACGGCGGCGGCGTGCACCAGCTCGGCGTGCAGATGCTCGGCCTGCTCGCCGTCGGCGCGTTCACGTTCGCCACGTCATTCTTCGTGCTCTGGCTGTTCAAGGTCACGGTCGGCATCCGCACGGAGCCGGAGGTGGAGCAGCTCGGCCTGGACGTCTCCGAGCACGGCATGTGGGGCTACCCCGAGTTCTACATCCCTGTCCCGGGCGGTTATGGAACGGAAGTAAGTCACAGGGTCGGCGGCGCACACGCCGTCGCCGTCAATCCTCCAGGCGAGTCAGCGGCACCCTCACCCGCCTGACTCATTCGACCGCCTCATCACGAGGGCCCTTCTCCGGGCCCTCGTGATGAGTCAGGGGTCGCCACTATGCGTCCTCCAGGACGACCTCGATGGTCGTCGACAGGCGGCCGCCGGCCTCGAGAGTGATCGCCTCGCCAGCGGCGGCCGCTTCGGCCAGAGGAACGCGAGCGACCCACGGCTCGATGCCCAGAGCGTACGTTCCCCGCAACGGCAGCGTGTGGGCGCCGCCGTAGGGCTGCCACGCGACGATCCAGCGGAAGAGCCCCGGATCGAAGAGAACGCGAACCGCGCGGCCGAGCGACGGGCTCACCACCGCGACCTCGCCCGCAAGGAGGTCGGTGAGGTAAACGTCGTCGTGGCTGTCGATCTCCGGGCCCGGGACATGGCTCAGATCGACCTCTCCGCCGGTCGCCAGTGCCGCGACCGGCCATTCCCGACGCTGACCGAGGGCGAGGCGGGCGGTTTCCTC
Organism: uncultured Actinomycetes bacterium; assembly: GCA_963708005.1. Taxonomy (GTDB): domain Bacteria; phylum Actinomycetota; class Thermoleophilia; order Gaiellales; family Gaiellaceae; genus Gaiella. The sequence goes on from CAVPRY010000007.1 coordinate 425,439, forward strand.
CCAGGCGTTCTCTCCCGTCTCCAGGGTGCGGGCTGCGGGCTCGAGGCGACACCCGGCCTCGAGGAAGGGCGGCCCGAGAACGATGTGGTGGCCCCAGGTCAGCTCCCACGGCTCGACGCCGACATTCGTGACCGTCTCGTCGAGAACGAGCGCCGCGCGGTCGTCGGCGAGCCGCATCCGTCGCTCCAGTCGAAACGGCGCCGTCTCGCACGTGATCGCGCAGTCCAACGCAGCCTCACCCGCCGCCTCGACGGCCCAGGATCGCGTCGCGACCTCGCCGTGGAAGGGGATCCTGCGGCCGCGATACGTGCACGGCGGGTCGCACGACGGGAAGAGCTCCTGCCAGCCGCCCGCATACCGTTCGAGGAAGGTGTGCCCTCCGGCGCCTTCCCTCGACGGGGCACCGGGCGGGGCCAGACCCCAGGGAGCGTGGAACAGCACGTCGACATCGGTCACGCGGTCGACCAGGGCGTGGATCTCCGCGCCTCGATCCGGGAGGACGGTGGCGGAGAGCCGATCCGTGACCATCGTGATGGCGCGCCAGCCGGCGACAGAGTGCTCGACGAGCATCAGCTGATCATCTCGGAGATCACAGTGTCAGGCTCGCGGCGGCAGCGAATGGCTGACGGGTGCACCGGGTCGCTCGAGCTTCCTGAGGTCAGTCGTAGATCCCGCGTCCCGTCTCGGGGTCGAAGAGGTACAGACGGTTCGTGTCGACCAGGACGGACAGCCCCTCGCCCTCGCGGGCCGCCGTCCCGCGACCGAGACGGCCGACGAACGGAGCCCGGCGTGCCTGACTGTCAGTCTCGACACCGATGGCCTCCGCCGCTTCCGCTGCCTCCAGCGCCTCGGCCGATCTGAACGGCTGCACGCCGAGGCTGAAGTGGATGTAGACCTCGGGCCCCATGTCCTCGCGGATGTCCGTCAGGACCCGAAGCTCGCGACCGGTGCGGGCGCCGTCGTCGAGCGCAGCGTCCTCGACGTCCTCCGGCCTGAACCCGAGAATCACACGCTTCCCCACGTACCGCTCGAGCTGCGGCCGCGCCGCGGGAATGCCGTTGCCCGCCCGGAGGACGTGCTCGCCGAACCGGAACGACGGCCCGTCCGAACCCCAGGCGACATCGGCCTCCACGAGGTTCATCGCCGGCGATCCGATGAACTCGGCCACGAACAGGTTCACCGGGTGCTCGTAGAGCTGCTGCGGACGGTCGACCTGCTGGAGCACCGCCTTCCGCATCACGGCGACGCGGTCGCCCATCGTCATCGCCTCGGTCTGGTCGTGCGTGACGTAGATCGTCGTCACGCCGAGATCGCGCTGGATGCGGGCGATCTCCGCTCGCATCTCGACCCGAAGCTTCGCGTCGAGGTTCGACAGAGGCTCGTCCATCAGGAACACCTGGGGATCACGAACGATCGCGCGGCCCATCGCGACGCGCTGGCGCTGACCGCCGGAGAGGTGGCGCGGCTTCTTCTGCAGGCTGTCCGAAAGGCCGAGCGCCTGTGCCGTCGAGGTCACCCGTTGGCGCACCTGCGCCTTCGCAATCCGGCGCTGACGGAGACCGAATGCCATGTTGTCGTACACGTTCATGTGGGGATACAGCGCGTAGTTCTGGAAGATCATCGCGATGTCCCGATCCTTCGGGAGCAGGTGGTTGACGACCCGCCCACCGATCCGCACCTCGCCTGTCGTGACCTCCTCGAGCCCCGCGACCATGCGCAGGACGCTCGTCTTGCCGCAGCCCGACGGACCGACGAACACCATGAACTCCCCGTCCGCGATCTCGAGCTCGAGGTCGGAGACCGCCTCCGTGCCGTCGTCGTAGACCTTCGTCACGTGCGCGAGCTCCAGCTGCGCCATCAGTCGCCTCCGGCGATCTCGAGCAGCACCTTTCCGCGAGCGCCGTCCGGTCGGGAGAGAGCGGCGAGCGCCTGCTCCCAGGCGTCGAGCGGGAATCGATGGCTGACGATCACCCCCGGCCTGACCTGGCCCGTGTTCACGAGGCTGACGACCCTCGTCCAGGCCGCCGTCGTATACCCGAAGCTGGCGACGATCGACAGATCGTTGTTCACGGGCGAATCGGCCGGAATCTCGAGTGTCCTGCCTGCCGGAGGGAGCCCGAGCAGGAGGACGAGGCCGCCACGGCGAGCAGAGGCGACCGCAGCTCCGGCAGTCTCCGGCGTCCCGGCCGCCTCGATGACCAGGTCGTACCCGGCGCCGTCCGACCCGTCGAGCTCGAAGCGGTCCGCTCCGACCGCAGCCGCGAGCTCTGCTTGCTCGGACCGGAGCCCGCGTACGACGACCTCCGCGGGCGACCACAGCCGGACGAAGAGCGCGGAGAGCAACCCGATCGTGCCGTCGCCGATCACGAGCACGCGGCTGCCGATGGGCGCATTCACCTTCTCCAGCCCGCGCACGACGACGGCGGAGGGCTCGACGAGCGCGGCATCCACGAGCGAGACACCTTCGTCCAGGCGATGGATTCCAGCGGCCGGAACGAGAATCTCGTCTCCGGCGCCGCCTTCACGCGTGAAACCGAGCTCGTCGTAGGTCTCGCAGACGTTCGTCGCTCCGGAGCGGCAGCTCCCGCATCTCCCGCAGGGGACGATCCCCTCGCCGACGCACCGGTCACCGGCCACGATTCCGGCAAGGCCTTCGGCTGCCCCCACGACGGTGCCGGACCATTCGTGCCCGAGCGTCAGCGGATACCGGACGTAGGCGGGATCGATGTCCCCGCGGAGCAATTCGAGGTCGGTGCCGCACAGGCCGCAGAACGCAGGCCGTACCAGCACCTCACCCGCCGCCGGCACGAGCGACGCTCGCTCGACGAGCGCGATCTCACCCGGCCTCTCGACGACGAGGGCGCGCCTCACTGTTTCTCTCCCTCCGTCATCGCGAGGACTGACGCGTCACTCTGCCCTCGCCCCGACAGGCTGTCAACGTCGGTCGGTTGACACGACGAATCTCGTCGTGAGAGCGTGGCGACCCGACTCGGTGGATGACATTTCGGCACCTGGACGCTCCGGCGAGGTGAGCCGCAAGGTGGACCTCGTGCGCGACTGGCTCGAGAGAGTCGGCGTCGCGGGCGTCGTCCTCACGACGTCCAGCGGCGTCGCCTGGCTCTCCGGCGGAACCACCAACCCGATCGAGCGAGGGAGTCGCGCGAGTCCGCTGTGGCTCGTCGTCACACCGAAGAGTCTCGGAGCGATCACGACTGCCGTCGAGCTCCCACGGCTCAGAGCCGAGGCAGGGCTCGAAGCGATCGGCTTCCCGCTCGTCGACGTTCCGTGGTTCGACGCGGACTCATTTCCGCGGGCAGCCGAAGACGTCGCTGGCCGTCCGCGCAGCGAGCTCGCGGCCGACGGCCATCCCGCTTTCGCGGTCGATGCCGGCGACGACCTGGTGGCGCTGCGGCTGACGTTGTCGCCCGCCGAGCGTGAGCGGCTCGCCGAGCTCGGGGTCGCGGTGGCGGATGCTCTCGAGCAGGCGCTTCGGCGCTGGCAACCCGGCGAGGGTGACCTCGACGTCCAGGGAAGGATCGCCGAGTCACTGGAGCAGGCCGGCGCGGGAGCTCCCGTCCTCTTCGTCGGCGGCGACGACAGGGTCGAGCGATTCCGACACCCACTGGCAGCCGGCGTCCCGGTTCGCCGGATCGCCATGGCCGTTGCAGTGGGGGAGCGGACCGGCCTGCACGTCGCCGCGACACGGTTCGCCTGCGCCGGGTCGCTGCCGCCGTCCTTCATGCGAACGTACGATGCTGCGCTCCGGGTCGAGGAAGCCGTGCTCGCGTCGTGCCGGCCCGGGAAGACGTACGGCGACGCGATCACCGCCGTCGGCAACGCCTATGCAGCCGAGGGTCAACCCGATGCGTGGCGCGAGCACTACCAGGGTGGCCCGATCGGCTACTGGCAGCGCGAGTTCGAGATCGCCCCGGTCGACCGCTCGAGCCGCTGGTTCGGGCACCCCTTCGAGACCGGCCAGGCCGTCGCCTGGAACCCGAGCTTCGCCGGCGGGGGCAAGGTGGAGGACACGTTCCTGCTCGAGGGCGACGGGCTCGTCTGCCTCACCGATACCGGCTCGTGGCCCACCGTCGAGGCGGGTGGGCGCTCGAGGGCCGGCATCCTCGACATCGCCACCGGGGACGGCGCCCCGATCAAGCGCAGGCACCGCTCCTGACACCGACATTCCGGGCGGCCGTTGAATCCACGAGGCGGACCCCGTACGCTCACTTCCGGGGTGCCTAGCTTGACGCAACCAGCCGTACACTTTAGTTTTTCGTAGTTTCTCTTGATGCAACTCGGTTTCGCTATGCAGAACCCATGGTGAGCCCGGACTGGCGCGACTCGAGCCCAAAGGAGGGTCGAAGGATGCGTAAGACGTTGCTGGGCGTGGTCGGAGTCGTCGTCCTCGTAGCGGTGATCGCGGTGCTAGCGACCGTCGCGAACGCGGGGAGCAACACCACCACGCTGACCTTGTGGCACAACTACGGCACCGAAGGGAACGCCGTCGCCACGAACAATCTCGTCAAGGCGTTCGAGAAGAGCCATCCCGACATCAAGATCAAGGTCGTCAGCCAGCCCGCGGAGAACTACTTCGCGCTGCTGCAAGCGGCCTCGATCTCGAAGACCGGGCCCGACCTGGCCACCATGTGGACCGGTCTCTTCGCGCTCAAGTACCAGAAGTTCCTCGCCGACCTGAAGCCGTACTTCTCGGCGGCCGAGCGCGCAAAGCTGAACGGCATCAGGTACATGGCGCCGGACTTCAACCCGGCCAAGGGCTTCCTCGTGATGCCGCTCGAGGTGCAGTTCTACATCGGCTTCTACAACAAGGCGCTGTTCAAGAAAGCGGGCCTATCTGGCCCGCCGGAGAGCTGGGCCGAGCTCGACACTGCCTGCCAGAAGCTGAACGCCAAGGGGATCACGCCGATCCTCGTCGGCGCCGACTCGCAAGCAATCTCGGCCACGTTCCTGCCCTGGTATGACTTCAGCTACCTGATGGCCGGCATCCTCTCGCCGGCCCAGTGGCGTGGGCTCTACACGGGGAAGGTTGCCTGGAACTCACCCGTCGTCACGGCCGCGGCGACGAAGTGGGCGGCGCTGCGGACCTCGGGGTGCACGAACAAGGACGTGCTCACGAGACTCGACGTCCTCGGCCAGTTCGCGAAGGGCCAGGCTGCCATGATCTTCGACGGGAACTGGGACACGGCCACGCTCCAGAAGGGGCTCGGGAAGAACCTCGGCGCCTTCGCCCCGCCGTACCAGAACCCGAAGATCCGCGGCGTCATCCAGTACCCGGGCGACGGCTTCTCGCTCATGAACGACTCGCAGCACAAGGACGAGGCCGTGCAGTTCCTGAAGTTCATGCAGACGCCGGCTGCTCTCGAGATCGTCTCCGCCGCAGGCCTGATTCCGGACGTCAGGGGATACAAGACGACGAATCCCGTCCTTAACGAGATGCTCGATCTGTCCGCGAAGCAGGGCTACGCCAAGTACCCGATGCTCGACAACGTCATCCAGCCCGAGGTCGTGACCGTGGGCCAGAAGCAGCTCGTGGCCGCGTTCGGGGGCACGATCTCCGTCGCGAAGGCGCTGGGGAGCATGAAGGCGACCCACGACGCCATCCCAGCCGATCGCAAAGGACCGGTTTATAGGTAGCCGCCCGGGGTCGAGGCCGTGAGCGCCTCGGCAGCGAACAGCGCCGCCGCCTCGGAGACCAACGTCTCCGGGCGGCGGCGGCGTGCAACCGGCCCGCTCGCCCGGCGACGGCGGGCTGCCGGGCTCGTCTTCACCGTTCCCGTCCTCTGTCTCGTCGTTCCGCTGCTCTTCTATCCGATCGGGCAGGCCGTGTACTACAGCTTCACGGAGTGGGACGGCATCACCGCCCGCTGGGTGGGCCTGCGGACGTACACCCAGCTGATCCACAACCCGGAGTTCGTCCAGGTCGTCGGGAACAACCTGTTCATGCTGCTCGCGATTCCCTTCGCGATCTGCATCCCGCTCGCGATGGCGTTCCTGATCTCGACCCATGTCAAGGGCTGGCGGTTATTCCGCTCCGTCTACTTCCTGCCGACGGCTGTCTCCTGGGTCGTGATCGGCTTCATGTCGGTTCGCTTCTTCGTCGACCAGGGGATCCTGCAGGGGCTCCTCGAGGACGTCGGCCTGGGCTTCATCCACCCGAACATGCTCTCGCACCAGCGCTCTGCGCTGGTCGCCGTGATGATCACCTTCGTCTGGTCGATGTTCGGCACGAACCTGATCATCTTCCTCGCCGGAATGTCGACGATCGACGAAGAGATCTACGACGCAGCCCGGGTCGACGGGGCGGGCTCGTTCACGGTGATGATGAAGATCACGATCCCGCTGCTCAAGCGGTTCATCCAGTTCACGTTCATCATCACCCTGATCACCGCCTTCACGGCGCTCTTCAGCCTCATCTTCGTGATGACGGGCGGTGGCCCAGGGTTCGCCACGACGACCCTCGAGTTCTTCATCTATCAGCAGGCCTTCTCGGCCGGCAACTTCGGAGTGGGCGCGACGGTCGGGGTCATCCTCTTCCTCGCGGTGTTTGCCGTGAGCGTTCTCCAACTGCGGCTGCTCCGCGCGGACGACTGATGTCGACGCTCGACTCCTCCGCCGCTTTCCGAGTGCGCCGACGACGTCTGGTGCGGATCTTCATGTACCTCGGGCTGATCGTCGTGGCGATCGTGATGCTCTACCCGTTCTGGTACATGGCCCGGAACGCATTCCGCTCGCTCGACCAGTACCAGCTCGGGCAGGGTGGGTTCTCACTCTCGAGCTGGCGCAATCTCTTCCGCTCGCTTCCCGTCGGCCGCCAGCTCCTCAACTCCAGCATCATCACGCTCAGCGCTATCGCGATCATCCTCGCCGTAAGCACGACGGCGGGCTATGCGTTCGCAGTCCTTCGTTTTCGCTGGTCGCAGGTCGTGTTCCTCTGCGTGATCGCCGGAATGATGATCCCGATGCCCTCGATCATCGTGCCGGAGTTCGTGAACCTCGCCAAGATCGGGTGGATCAATCACTACTACGGCGCGATCGTCGTCTACGCCGCGCTCGGCGCTCCTTTTGCCACGTTTCTGATGACGACGTACTTTCGTCGCGTGCCCGAAGAGGTGCTCGAAGCGGCGCTCATCGACGGCCTCGGCTACGGCCGCATCTTCCTCCAGATCATGCTGCCGCTGGCGTTGCCGGCGATGGCCACCATCGCCGTCCTCCAGTTCATCTACATCTGGGACGACCTCCTGGTCGGCCTGCTCTTCCTCCAGACCCCCGAGGTGCGGCCGATCACGGTTGGCCTCGCCACGATCCCCGCACAGCACAGCCTCGACGTGCCGCTCCTGATGGCCGGGTCGCTGGTCAGCGCGCTCCCGGCCGTGATCGTCTACTTGATCTTCCAGCGCTACCTGATCAGCGGTTTGACGGCCGGGATGGGAAAGTAGCTTGGGCGGCGCCGAGGGCGTGGGGCACGTCCTTTCCCGCAGCACAAGGAGCAGGCCGAAACACCCTCGGCGCCTGTGCCGGCAACGTAGCCGTCGCCCCCTCCTGCGACGACGCGACGGACAGGCTGTCGCTCACCTCAGCTCGTAGGTGACGCTCACGGTGGCACTCGTCTCCTGCGTCCCGGGCTCGATCGGCGTGGAGCCCATCGACGCCTGGGCCTTGTCGAACATCGGCTCGGGCGAGACGGCTCCGCTCTCGACGATCGCGGTCCCCTGGCCGAGCGTGCGGCCGGCAGCAGTGGCGAGGACGGCTGCGCGCTCGCGCGCGTCGGCGACCGCTGACTCGAGCGCTTCCCGGTAGAGCTTCTTCGCGTCGGAGGACGAGAGGGTCGGTCCCCAGACGACGTTCGCGCCCGCCTCCACACCGGCGTCGATCGCTGCGCCCGCGCGCCCGACGGCGATCGTGGCGGAGACGGTGTTCTGCGCCGTGAAGCCGTCGACCGTGCCGTCCTCGAGCGTGCGCGGGCTGAGCGAGACGGCCTGGGTGCGTAGGTTCGTGACGCTGGCGCGCCGCAAGGCGTCGATCACCTCGCGCATCTCCGCCGCGTTGGCGGCGAGCGCGGCGCGGGCCGTGGCGCCGCGGCTCTCGACGCCGGCCGAGATCTCGGCTTGGTCCGGTGTGGCGGTCACCGATCCCGTTCCCGCCACGGTGACGGTGCCCGCGCCGGAGGCTGGATCGACGGCGCGCGCGCCCTCCGGGCGAGCGACGCCGGCTACGGCGGCGGCGGCGAGCAGCAGAGCGGCGGCGAGGGCGATGCGCTTCATGGGGAGATCCTCCGGACGTCGGCTTGGGTGTCGCTGCGTGTACGCCGCCGGCGGCGGTGCGCGTCACACCCTGGACTTGTGTGACAGACACACGAGCGCCCCGACCCGCGCTACACGGAGCAACCGAAAGGTGTCAGAGGTTGTCGCCGAAGCGCTTGCGCGCCTCGGCAACGGCATCCCCGACGCCGCCCGGGCCCGGCCCGCCGCGCGCCGCCACGCTCGCCTCGGCGTCACCCGCCGGGTCGAAGCTGCCGTCGCGCACGGTCGCGGCGATCCGCTCGTGGGCCTCGCGGAACGGCAGCCCCTCGACGACGAGAGCCTCGGCGGCGTCGGTGGCGAGGAGGAGTGGATCCGACGCAGCCTCCGCGAGCCGGTCGCGATCGACCTCGAGACCGCTGACGAGGACGGTGAACGCCTGCAGCGCGAGCCGCACGTCGCGCCGCGTCGCAAACACCGGCACCTTGTCCTCCTGCAGGTCACGGTCGTACGCCAATGGCAGCCCTTTCACTGTGGCGAGCAGCCCCGTGAGCCTGCCGATCGCCGTGCCGGCCTTGCCACGCGCCAACTCGGCGACGTCCGGATTGAGCTTCTGCGGCATCATCGAGGAGCCGGTGGCGGCCGTCTCGGGCAGGCGCGTGAAGCCGAACTCGGAGGTCGACCAGATCACGATCTCTTCGCCGAAGCGAGACAGGTGCGTGAAGAGCACGGCGCCCGCGTAGAGGTAGTCGAGCGCGAAGTCGCGATCGGCGACAGCGTCGAGGGAGTTCCGCATCTGACCGGCCGGAGCCGGGAGACCGAGCGTGGAGCCGGCCAGCGCTCCGGCGCCGAGCGGGCTCTCGGCGGCCGCCTCGGCCGCGGCGGCGAAGCGCGACCGGTCGCGGTCGAGCATCTCCACCCACGCGAGCAGATGGTGGCCGAGCGTGACCGGCTGGCCGCGCTGCAGGTGCGTGTACCCGGGCATCAGCGTTCCGGCCTCGGCCTCGGCGAAAGAGAGGGCGACCAGGGCGAGCGCGTCGATCTCCTCGCGTGCCTCTGCGCAGGCATCCAGGACGTAGAGCCGCATCGCCGCGACAACCTGGTCGTTGCGGGAGCGTCCCGCATGGATCTTCCGCCCGGTATCGCCGAGGCGTCGCTCGATCGACGAGTGGACGTCCTCGTCAATCGCCAGGTAGCCGGCCGGATCCTGCGCGATGTCCGACAGGAGCGTCTCCGCCTCCGCCAGCTCGTCGTCCGTGAGCAGCCCGGCAGCATGGAGCCGTTGCACGTGCTCCGTCGTCGCCTCGCAGTCGTACGGCAAGAGCTCGGCGTCGTCGGCGTGGAGGAACTCCCACACTGCGGGATCGAGCGCACCCTCGACGCGACCCGCCCAGAGACTCACGTGGCCACCGTGCCTCGCATGCGCACGGTCGGATTCTGCCCGTTATCCGGCCGCGTCGAGCAGGTGACCTGCAAGCTCGTCCCGAAGCGCCTGCGCGCGGACGCCCTCGCGGGCAGCCACGAAGATCGTGTTGTCGCCGGCGATCGTGCCCGCGACCCCGGGGTGGTCGCACTCGTCGATCACCTGCGCAAGAGCGTTCGCGTAGCCCGACGGCGTGGTCACGACGACGAGGCCGCCCGCCGCCTCGGCGCTCAGCGCGTAGCGCCGCATGGCCGCGCTGATGGCCCGCATCCGGTCGGCGTCGCTCGAGCCGGGGGCGGCGTAGACGAGGCGGCCGCTGGGAGCGCGTACCTTGACGAGCCCCAGCTCCGCGATGTCGCGCGACACGGTGGTCTGGACGACGTCGTAGCCTTCCTCGCGGAGCGCCGCGGCAACCTCCGCCTGGGTCGAGAGCGCCCGGTCGCGCACGAGCTCGAGGATCACCTGCTGGCGCTCGCGGCGGCCAGGCCCCGTCATCACGTCGTGGCCAGGGCGCCGTTGACGATGCCAAGCGCTTCCTCCACGTCGGCCGGGCCGACCGTGAGAGGAGGCGCGAAGCGTAGGACGTCCTCGCCGGCGGACAGCACGAGCAGCCCCTGATCGCGGCACGCATCGACCACGGCGCCGGCAGAGCGGTCGAGCCGCGCTCCCAGGAGAAGGCCCCGGCCGCGCAGCTCGACCACACCCGCCATGCCCGCCAGGCCGGTCTGCAGCTCAGCGCCCCGGTCGCGCACGTTGGCGAGCAGCTCGTCGTCGATCGCCTCGACCACGGCACACGCCGCGGCGCACGCCACCGGGTTGCCGCCGAAGGTGGAGCCGTGGTCGCCCGGGGCCAGGCCGCCGCGGGCATGCTCGGCAACGAGCAGCGCGCCGATCGGCAGGCCGTTGCCGAGGCCCTTCGCGAGCGTGACGAGATCCGGCTTCACCCCGAGCTGCTCGTGGGCGAAGAAGGTGCCCGTGCGACCCATCCCGGTCTGCACCTCGTCCAGGCACAGGAGCGCGCCGACCTCGCGCGCGATCTCCGCGGCGGCCTGCACGAACGGCCGCTCGAGCGGCACGACGCCCCCCTCGCCGAGCACCGGCTCGAGCAGGACCACCGCGACGTCGCCTCCGGGCACGACGACCCGCTCGAGCGCCTCGATCTCGTTGGGCGGTGCGAAGGCGACGCCCGGCACGAGCGGGCCGAACCCCTCCCACTTGGCAGGCTGCCCCGTCGCGGAGAGCGCGCCGAGCGTGCGGCCGTGGAAGCCGCCCTCGAGTGCCACGATGCGCGGACGTCCGGTCGCCTTGCGCGCGTACTTGAGCGCGGCCTCGTTGGCCTCGGCGCCCGAGTTGCAGAAGAACGCCTGCCCACCACCGAGCCGCTCGGTCAGGAGCGCGGCGAGCCGCAGCATCGGCTCCGTCCAGTAGAGATTGGACGAATGCCAGAGCCGGTCGAGCTGCGCGTGGGCGGCCGCCGTCACGCGGGGCTCGCAGTGACCGAGCCCGACGACCGCGATCCCCGCGCCGAAGTCGAGGTAGGAGCGTCCGTCTGCGTCCCACACATGGCAGCCGTCGCCGCGCACGATCGTGACCTCCGCCCGCGCGTAGGTCGGCAGGATCGCGTCGCGCAGATCTGCGCCTCTGAGATCGTGCACGACACCGTTGCGGGGGTCGGGAGTCACGCGACCACCGCCGTCGCCCCGATCTCGGCGCGAACGCCCTCGCGGGCGGCGCGTACGGCAGCGACCAGCTTGGGCACGATGCCGCCCTCGAACCGGCCCGCGTCCAGCATCGCCGCCGCCTCGTCCGCCCCCAGCTCCGCGACGACGGAATCCCCGACCAGCACGCCGGGCACGTCGGTCACGAACAGGATGCGCTCCGCCCGCAGGCCGACGGCGAGGGCCGCGGCCGCCTCGTCGGCGTTCACGTTCAACGGCCCGGTAGCCAGAGGGGCTACGACCGGAATCCGCCCGGCCGCGAGCGCGCCGAGGATCGCTGCCGGCGCGCACGGCACCGGATCCCCGACTAGTCCCAGTGCAGGCACGGGCTCCGCCACCAGCCCGATCTCGTCTCCCATCAGACCCTGCGCCAAGGGCCCGAGGGCTGCACACACCTCTGCGTTCACAGCCTGGAGCGACGCGCGCACCACCTCCAGCACCTCAGCGGTCGTCACGCGACGTCCAGCCACGAACTGCGGGGAGATGCCGCGCTGCTCCATCTCCGCCGTGATCTGCGGACCGGCGCCATGGACGACGACCACCTCGTCGCCGGCCGCGCGCAGCGCAACCGCATGCCCTGCCTCCGCAGCTGCCACGCGCCCGCCGAGCTTGAGCACGACGCGCACGACTACGTCGTGTACTCGGCGTTGATGCGGACGTAGTCGTAGGAGAGGTCCGAGGCGAGGTACGACGCGCGTCCGCTGCCGAGCCCCAGGTCGAGCTCGATCCTGCACTCAGCGCCCGCGAGCGTGGGCTCGGCCGTCGTCGGGCACCCGTCCGCGAGCACGACGACGCCGTCGAAGGCGACCCGTAGCCGCGCGGGATCGAGCTCGGCGAAGCCGCCGTTCCAGGGCGCCGAGCCCGCGGCGGCGACCACGCGCCCCCAGTTCGGGTCGCGCCCGAACGCCGCCGTCTTGACGAGCGGCGAGGTCGCGATCCGTCGCGCGATCGCGGCGGCCTGCTCGTCGCCCGCCGCGCCCGTGACCTCGATCTGCAACAGGACTGTGGCGCCCTCGCCGTCGGCGACGATCTGGCGCGACAGGCTCGCGCACACGTCGCGCAGCGCTGCCGCGAACGCCGAGTCGTCGCGGGCCGCGCCAGAGGCGCCGTTCGCGAGCAGCACGACGGCGTCGTTGGTCGAGCACTCGCCGTCCACGGAGATGCGGTTGAAGCTGGCCTCGACCGCCGGGCGCAGGAAGTGCTCCGCCTCGCCGGGCTCGAGCGGGTAGTCGGTCGTGACCACGGCGAGCATCGTCGCCAGGCACGGATGAATCATCCCGGCGCCCTTGGCCATCCCTCCGACGGTGAACGCACCGGTCCGGGCAACCGCCACTTTCGGACCGGAGTCGGTCGTCAGGATCGCCTCGGCGGCGGCCGCGCCCCCGTCGGCAGAGAGCGCGGCGGCGGCCGCCTGCGCGCCAGGGCGGATGCGGTCCATCGGCAGCCGAGGGCCGATCACCCCGGTCGAGAGGACGACCACCTCCGCTGCGGCGAGCCCGAGCGCGGCGCCCACGACGGCTGCGGTCTCTTCGGCGTCCACCTCGCCGTCCGGGCCGGTTGCTGCGTTGGCGACACCGGCGTTGACGACGACGGCCTGCGGCTCCGCAGTGGCGAGATGGCGCCTGGAGACGAGCACCGGGGCTGCCTGAACACGGTTCATCGTCCACATCGCGGCGCCGACGGCGCGCGGCACGGAGCGGAGGAGCGCGACGTCAGGCTTGCCCGACGGGCGGATCCCCGCCGCGACTCCGCTCGCCAGAAAACCGGTGGCCGCGGTGACCGACACCGCTAGACCAGGACGCCCGAGAGCCGTAGCCCGTCGCACTCGGCGAAGCCGAACGCTCGGTTGATGTTCTGGATCGCCTGACCCGCCGCTCCCTTGCCGAGGTTGTCCTCGGCGCAGACGACGATCGTGCGATCCGTGAAGCGGTCCTGGAAGACTCCGATCTCAGCCAGATCAGTGTTCTGCACGCGGGAGAGCTCCGGGGCGACGCCTTCGGGCAAGACCGTGACGACGTGACTGGACGCGTAGTGCTGCTCCAGCAGCGCCCGGAGATCGGGGCCGGTGGACCGCACGTAACAGGTGGCAATCAGGCCGCGGCGCACCGGGAGCAGGTGTGGCGTGAAGGAGACGGGGAAGCCGAGGAACTGGGCGATCTCGGGGACGTGCCGGTGCCGGCCGACCTCGTAGGGCGAGACGTTGTCGAGGACGAAGCCGGCGTGCGTCGAGGCCTTCAACGTCCGGCCCGCTCCCGTCATCCCGGTCTTGGAGTCGACGACGACGCTGTCGGGGTCGACGGCGTCCTTGAGCGGTCCGAGCGCCAGCAGCGCGGCGGTCGCGTGGCACCCCGGGTTCGCGATCAGGCGCCCCGTGCCGGCGACGAGCTCGGGGAGCCCGTAGACCCACTGCCCCAGCTCCGCGGGGTGTGGGTGCTCGAAGCCGTACCACGCCTCGTACTGGGCCGGATCCTGGAGGCGGTGGGCGCCGGACAGGTCGACGACGACCCCTTTGGCGGGCGGCTCGAGCGCGGCGGCGTCCTCGTGCGAGAGGCAGAGGATGGTGACGTCCGCGCCCGAGGCGAGAGCCGCCTCGTTGGTGATGAAGTGCGGCACGCGCCTGCCGCCGTTGCGGTTCAGCCGCGGGTCGAGGGCGGCGGCCTCCTTCCCCGCGAGCGAATCCGAACCGACCGAGTACAGCTCGAGCTCCGGGTGGGCGAGCACGCGGTCGAGGCTCTCCTGGCCGGTGTAGCCGGAGGCGCCGATGATGCTGACATAGGCCACGGTACGCATAGTATGCATTCAAACTGCTTCCTATGCAGATCAGGCGGACAGCCTGCGCTCCACCTCCCCTTCCAGCTCGACGAGCAGCGCGCGCGGCACGAGGCGGCGGAACCGAGAGGCCAACCCGCCCGGCTGCTCCAGGAGAAGCGCTGCGCACGCGGAGCCCGTGGCGCGTACGTGCCGCTCCAGCAGGCGTGCTAGCCGCTCTTCGTCCTCGGCCTCGAGCGGGACGAGCGCCACGAGCTCCTCGTTCACCAGCCGCTCGTCCGGCTCGAGCAGGAACGCCTCGCCGCCGGTCATCCCCGCGCCGAGGTTCCGGCCGTGCGGGCCGAGCACAACGACCGTGCCGCGCGTCATGTACTCGCACGCATGGTCGCCGACGCCCTCGACGACGGTGGTGGCGCCCGAGTTGCGCACCGCAAAGCGCTCGCCGGCGGCGCCCGCACAGTAGAGCTCGCCGCCCGTGGCGCCGTAGAGGACGGTGTTACCGACGAGGCATGGCTCGCCCACGTCGCCGGGCGGCGGGGAGATCACGATCCGCCCCCCGGACATCGACTTGCCGACGTAGTCGTTCGCCTCGCCGACGAGGCCGAGCTCGACGCCCGCGGTGAGGAACGCCCCGAAGCTCTGACCCGCGGCGCCCTCGAAGCGCGCGCGCACGCGCCCCGCGGGCGCCGCGGACCCGACCGTCTTCGCGATCGCGCCGCCGAGCCGCGCACCGACGGCCCGGTCGGCGTTCGTGATCGCGAAGCCGGGCTCGACGAGACGCGTCTCGTCGACAACTGCGCGGCCGGTGGCGTGGAGGATCCCGCCGAGCCGGTCCGAGCGGCGCTCGATCCGCTCGCCGACGTGGCGCGCGTGCCCGTCGCCGGCCTTTCCCAGCAGCGGCCGCAGGTCGAGGGAATCCGCGGACGGGTCACCCGTCTGGCGCTGGCGCAGGAGCTCGACACGGCCGACCGCTTCGTCGAGGGAGCGGAGCCCGAGCGAGGCGAGCAGCTCGCGCACCTCCTGCGCCACGAAGAGCAGGTACGCCTCGACCATCTCCGGCGTGCCTGCGAACTTCGCGCGCAACTCTGGCTTCTGGCTCGCGATGCCCACCGGACACGTATCGAGGTGGCACGAGCGCACCATCAGGCAACCCTCGGCGATCAGGAGAGCCGTGCCGAACGAGTACTCGTCGGCGCCGAGCAGCGCGGCGACGACGACGTCGCGGCCGGTCTTGAAGCCGCCATCGACGCGCACGCGAATCCGGCCGCGTAGCCCGTTGGCGACGAGGGCCTGCTGCGTCTCCGCGAGCCCGAGCTCCCAGGGCGCGCCCGCGTGCTTGATCGACGGTAGCGGGCTGGCACCCGTGCCACCGTCGGCGCCCGCCACGTGGACGATGTCGGCCTGTGCCTTCGCCACGCCGGCGGCGACGAGGCCGACCCCGGTCACGGACACGAGCTTGACCGAGATCTGCGCTTCGGGGTTCACCTCGCGGAGATCGAAGATCAGCTGCGCGAGGTCCTCGATCGAGTAGATGTCGTGGTGCGGCGGCGGCGAGATCAGCGGCACGCCGGGCTGCGTGTTGCGCAGCCGAGCGATCTCCTCGCTCACCTTGTGTGCCGGGATCTGACCGCCCTCGCCGGGCTTCGAGCCCTGGGCGACCTTGATCTGCAGCTCGTCGGCCGAGATCGCGTACTCCGCGGTGACGCCGAAGCGGGCCGACGCGATCTGCTTGATGCGCGAGTTTCGCTCGTCCCGGTAACGGGAAGGGTCCTCGCCGCCCTCACCGGAGTTCGAGCGCGCGCCGAGGCGGTTGAGCGCGATCGCGATCGTCTCGTGCGCCTCCGCGGACAGCGCGCCATGTGACATGGCGCCGCCAGAAAAGCGCCTCACGATGGACTCCACGGGCTCTACCTCGTCGAGAGACGCGGGCTCCTGCGCGGGAACGAGCTCGAGCAGGTCACGCGGCTCCATCGGCGTGCGGCCGTTGACGAGCTTCGCAAAGCGGGCGTACAGGTCGGAGCGCTCGCCCTTCACGGCCGCGCGCAGGGCGTGCGCCTCCGCCAGGCTGCCCTGCAGCGCCTCGACCACGTCCGGGTTGGTGGCGTGCGGCTCGCCTCCCTTGCGGAACTTGTAGAAGCCGGGGTTCTCGAGCTCCGGCTTCTTGGCCTGCGAGGCTGCGAGCCGGTCGAGGGCGTCCTGCTCGAGCCGGTCGAGCCCGATGCCCCCGATCGCCGACGGCGTGCCGGTAAAGAAGCGTCGGCAGAGCCGGCGGTCGAGGCCGACCGCCTGGAACAGGCGCGCCCCGCGATAGCTGGCGACGTCGGAGATGCCCATCTTCGCCATCACCTTGAGCACGCCGTCCTCGAGCGCCGCGAGGAGCCGCCGCTGCGCCTCCTCTGCGCTCGGTCGGTCGCCGCCCACCTTGTCGTTCGCGGCAAGCGTGGCCACGGTCTCGAGCGCGAGCCGAGGGCTGATCGCGTCGGCCCCGTAGCCGAGCAGCGTCGCCACCATGTGCGTGTCGCGCGTCTCGTCGGACGCGACGAGGAGCGAGCAGCGCGTGCGCAGGCCGCGCTCCACGAGCCGACCGTGCGCGGCGGCGGTCGCGAGGAGCGAGGGGACGGGGACACGGTCGCCGCCGGCTGCGGCGTCGGTCACGCAGAGGAGGCCCGCTCCCGACTCCACGGCCTCGACGCATGCGTCCGCCACACGTTCGACGGCATCCGCGAGACCCTCAGCCGCAGTGAACGTTGCATCCACGCGCAACGGGTCGAGCGCATCGAGACCTGAGGGGGTCAGGAGGAAGCCCGGGAGGACGGCGAGCTTCGGCACGGGCCCCTCTGCATCCAGCGGGGCACGTGGCCCCAGCAGCGTGGCGACCGACATCACCGTGCGTTCCCGGTAGTGGTCGATCGCCGGATTGGTCACCTGGGCAAAGCGTTGACGGAAGTACGAGGCGAGCGGGCGCGCGCGTCCCGCCAGCGGCGCGATCGGAGCGTCGTCGCCCATCGAGTAGACGGGGTCCTGGCCGGCCTGGGCGATCGGGCGCAGCATCAGGCTCAGCTCCTCGCGGGTGTAACCGTGCAACGCGTGGCGCGCCGAGAGGTCCGCCTCGGGCACCGGAACGGGTTCGCCCTGCTGCCGCCGCTCGACGCTCTCCGCCACCCACGTCCCGTACGGCGCGCGGCGTGCCAGCTCATGCTTCAACTCCGCGTCGAGGAGCAGGCCGCGCACGGGGTCGACCGAGAGGAGCTGGCCGGGCCCGAGGCGCGCCCGTCGCACGCCGGCGCCTTCGGGCAGCGGTACCGCGCCAGCTTCGGAGGAGACGGCGACGAGGCCGTCGTCAGTGACGGCGACACGGAGCGGCCGCAGCCCGTTGCGGTCGAGCGCCGCACCGCAGACGAGCCCGTCCGTGAACACGAGCCCCGCCGGCCCGTCCCACGGCTCCACGAGCATCGCGTGGTAGCGGTGCAGGTCGCGCACGTCCGAATCGAGGCGCGGGTCGTTCTGCCAGGCCGGAGGCACGAGCATCGTCACCGCCTCGCGCACGTCTCGACCGCTGCGGACGAGCAGCTCGAGCGCGTTGTCGAGCAGCGCCGAGTCCGAGCCCGAGAGGTCGAGCGCCGGGGCAAGGCTTTCGTCCAACCCGCGGGCGCGCTCGCGCGCCTCCATCCAGGCGACGTTGCCCTCGATCGTGTTGATCTCGCCGTTGTGGCAGAGAAGCCGGAACGGCTGGGCGCGCTCCCAGCTCGGCTCGGTGTTGGTGGAGAAGCGCTGGTGGAAGATCGCCCACGCGACCGCGAGCTCCGGGTCGCGCAGGTCGGGGTAGAACGCGGCGAGCTGCGTGGCCGCGCAGAGCCCCTTGTAGGTGATCGTCCGGAAGGAGAGCGAGGCCAGGTAGATCCCCTCCACGAGCTCGGCACGACGACGTGCCCTGTGCGCGCGGCGCTCGGCGTCCTCGACGTCCCCGGTCGGCGGTGCGAGCAGGAGCTGCGCGATCCGAGGCATGCTCGCCGTCGCCGTCGAGCCCAGCGCCGCGACGTCGTGCGGCACCTCGCGCCACCCGGCGGGCTCGAGCCCTTCGGCGCGACAGGCCTCCTCGACGACGTTCTTCAGCCACGGCTCACGCAGGAACGCCATCGCCACGCCGGCACCGGGCTCCTCGGTGAGCACCGGCGACAGCGGCATCAGGATCCCGGCGCCGTCGCCCGTGACGCCGTCGGCCGCCCACGCGCCGCGATGCGAGACGGCGGCCAGGCCTGCGAGCGCGCGATCGAGGAGCTCGCGTGAGGCGCGGCCGTGGACGTCGGCGACGAGTCCGATGCCGCAGCTGTCGCGTTCCTGCGTCGGGTCGTAGAGGAGTGACTGCTCGCCGGTCAGGGCGCTCCTGCCTTCCAGGTCGTTGGTCGGAGAGATCGATTCCCGCCGGTTTGCTTCTTCGCTAGCCCGGCGGGGGCGGGGGATGATCGCCGGCTAGCGCCCTGGCGGCGCGACGAACGCGAACGGGGCAATGCCCGCCGAAGCGGCTTTTCCGCTCGTTCGCACGCGTGTCATGTCAGGAATGCTAGCCGGTTCGGACGGCTGACACAAGCGCGTTCACCGGATCGCGACGCGACGCTAGTCGCCTCCGCCGCCCGGAATCGGCGGATCCTTGGCGAGCGTCGCCTCGAGCCCTCGCACCAGCTCGTCGCGCTGCTCGGTCGACAGGCGTGCGCCGGAATGCAGCGGCTTGTACTGGAGCGGCGGCATCGAGCCCTCCCGCACCGACTCGACGATCTCGCGCGCCTCGGACTGGGGCCTGTTCCACTCCGAGAAGTTCAAGTGCTCTCGCCCGCCCTGGACATCGTTGTAGACGAGCCACGAGATCGGTGCGACGTTCGTGTACCACTTCCAGTCGGTCAGATTCGAGTGGCAGTCGAAGCACGCGCCCTGCGCGAGCTCACGCGTCCTCGAGCTGTTCCACTTCACCTCCTGCGTGACCGGCGGATTGGTGTGATCGCGCCCGTATGGGATCACCTGGGCGACGAGCAGCAGTGCACCCACTCCGATCGCGCCCCGCAGCAGCCACTTCCTCACGTCCCCCATGCTCGAAGGCTGGCTCTCCCGCCGCATCGGGAAGTTGTCCGATCCGGCACGGGGGAAGTACGTACGCGAGCACGGCGCGGCGTGCGCCGGGCCCGAGACCGCGCGGCCGAGCGGCGCTTGACATGTCACTGCGTCGTAGGCACCCTTGATCCTCGATGCTCTGCCGCGACGGCCTGTCCCTCGTATCGGTACCGCAGACTGCGGTGTCGGTCGTCGGCGGCATCGAGCTCATCGGGATTCTCCCCTTCTAGGGGAGATGCCGCTCACGCGCCGCCGAGGCGCACACGCCGACCGAGACCACACCACAGGTACGCCTTCGGGCTGCCGATGAAAGGGACCGACCGATGAGCGCGACAGCAAGAACCAGACGAAGGAAGCGGCCGTGAGCCGCCGGGCGTACGTCGTGGCGTGTCTGGCCGGGAACGGCATCGGGCCGGAGATGACCGCCGCCGCGAGCCGCGCGCTCGCGCAGGTGGCGCGGCAGCACGGATTCCGCGTGGACGAGGTGCATCCGCCGTTCGACGGCGAGGCCGTCACGCGCCTGGGGCATCCGCTGCCGGCACAGACGCGGCGGGCCACGCTCTCCGCCGACGCCGTGCTCGTGGCCGGCGCCTCCACCCCCGCGCTCGAGGGCGTGAAGGCAGAACTCGACCTCACCGCCTCCGTCACCCGCAGCCTGGACGACCGGGGGATGTCCGTGACCGTGTTCACCCCGCTCGACGAGGGCGCGCAGGACTGGACGATCGAGCGTGCGTTCGCCGCTGCGCGGGCGCAGCAGGGCAGGGTTGCGGCGGTCGGCGTCGGCGTTACGTGGAACGATCGCGTCGACGTCCACGCCGCGGCTCACGACGGGGTGGAGGTCGAGCACGTCGACCTCGCGACCGCGCTCGACGCGCTCGCCGGCGAGGCGCCCGGCTTCGACGTGCTCGCGGTGGAGTCGGGGCTCGGGGACGCGCTCGCCCGTGCGCCGCGTCTCGCCGGCAGGCGGCGGCGGGCGGCGACCGGGCTGCTCTCGGACAGTGGGCCGGGGCTCTTCGGCCCCACGCACGGCGCCGCGCACGACATCGCCGGGCAGGGTGTCGCCAACCCGAGCGAGATGCTGCTCGCGGCAGCGCTGATGCTCGGCGAAGGGCTGGGCCGCCGCGCCGCGGCGGAGGCGCTCGAGCAGAGCCTCGCGGCGGCGCTCGCCGCACGCGTCAGGCCGCCCGACATGGCGGGCGCTACGCTGGGGGCGACGACGCGGGAGTTCGTCGACGTCGTACTCGGGCTCCTGCCGAGCGCGCGGCGGGATACCGAGTTCGCGATGGGAGTCACCCGATGAAGATGACCGGCGCCGATGCGATCCTCCGCTCGCTCGAGGCGGAAGGCGTCCACGTGATGTTCGGCATTCCTGGCGGCGCGATCATGCCCACCTACGACGCGATCGCGCGCGGCACGACCGTCCGGCACGTGCTCGCCCGGCACGAGCAGGGCGCGGGACACATGGCCGAGGGCTATGCACGCGCATCGGGGCGGGTCGGAGTCGCGATCGCCACCTCCGGGCCGGGCGCCACGAACCTCGTCACCCCGATTGCGGACGCGTGGATGGACTCCACGCCGCTCGTCTGCATCACGGGACAGGTGCGCTCGCACCTGATCGGCACCGACGCGTTCCAGGAGTGCGACATCACCGGGATCACGATGCCGATCGTCAAGCACTCCTGGCTCGTGCAGGAGGCGAAGGAGGTGCCAGCGGTGATGAAGGCGGCGTTCCACGTCGCCCGCAGCGGGCGCTGCGGCCCCGTCCTCGTCGACGTGCCGCGCGACGTGCAGGAGGCCGAGCTCGACTTCGCCTATCCGGACAGCGTCGACCTCCCCGGCTGGAAACCGCCGACGCGCGTCCATGCGCTCCAGCTGCGCGACGCGGGACGCGTGCTCGCACACGCCGAGAAGCCCGTGCTCTACGTCGGCGGCGGCACGCTCAACGCCGACGCCTGCGAGGAGCTGCGCGAGCTCGCCGAGGTGGGTCGCCTGCCCGTGATCACGACGCTGATGGGCAAGAGCGCGTTCCCAGAGACGCACGAGCTGCACTTCGGCTGGCCCGGCATGCACGGCCCCAAGTGGTCGAACCTGGCCATGAACACGTGCGACGTGCTCGTCGCCGTCGGCGCCCGCTTCGACGACCGCGTCACGGGCAAGCTCGCCGCGTTCGCTCCCGGCGCGACCGTCGTCCACCTCGACATCGACGCCGCCGAGATCTCGAAGCTGCGGGATGCGGACGTCCCCGTGGTCGGCCCGCTGAAGCAGGCACTGGCCGGTCTCGCCCACGAGGTCGCACAGCACCGCGCCGACGGCGTTCCCGCCCCGGAGGGATGGTTGCAGCGGATCGCGGACTGGCGCGACGAGTTCCCGCTCCGCTACTCGAGCCGCGGCGAGTCGATCAAGCCGCAGTGGGTGCTCGAGCAGCTGCAGGCGCTGACGGCCGGCGAGGACGTGATCGTGACCACCGGCGTCGGCCAGCACCAGATGTGGGCCATGCAGTACATCAAGTCCGAGCGCCCCCGCTCGTTCATCACCTCGGGCGGGCTGGGGACGATGGGCTACGGCATCCCGGCGGCCATCGGTGCGAAAGCCGCACGTCCGGAGGCGACCGTGATCTGCGTCGACGGCGACGGCTGCTTCCAGATGACCGCGCAGGAGCTCGTGACCGCCGTGCTCGACGACCTTCCCGTCGTGATCGTGCTCGTCAACAACGGCTACCTC
This sequence comes from uncultured Actinomycetes bacterium, assembly GCA_963708005.1. Lineage (GTDB taxonomy): Bacteria > Actinomycetota > Thermoleophilia > Gaiellales > Gaiellaceae > Gaiella. The sequence continues at coordinate 447,428 of CAVPRY010000007.1, forward strand.
GGCATGGTGCAGCAGTGGCAGGACATGTTCTTCGACGGCCGTCGCTCGCACGTGCACCTCACGCACCAGGTGCCCGACTACGCGCGGCTGGCGGAGGCCTACGGAGCCGTAGGTTTCACGGTCGACACCGAGGCCGAGCTCGGCCCGGCGCTCTCCGAGGCGCTTTCCTGCGGCCGCACGGCGGTCGTCGACGTCCGCGTCGACCAGGCCGAGCAGTGCTTCCCGATGATCCCGGCGGGGGCGGCGGCGCTCGACATGGTCGAGTTCCAGGAGGAGGTGGAGGCGTGAAGCACACGATCTCCGTCCTGGTCGAAGACCGCCCCGGCGCGCTCACCCGCATCGCGACGATGTTCGCCCGACGCGGGTTCAACATCGACTCGCTCGCCGTCGGGCCGACCGAGCGCGACGGCGTGTCGCGGATCACGATGCGCGTCGACTGCTCGCAGCACTCGCTGGAGCAGATCGAGAAACAGATCCACAAGCTCGTCAACGTGCTCCGGGTGACGGAGCTGCTGCCCGGCGAGGCGGTCGAGCGGGAGCTGCTCCTGATCAAGGTCAACGCCTCCCCCGACAGACGCGCCGAGCTGATCGCCACGGCCGACGCCTTCCGCGGCCGGGTGGCCGACCTCGGCCCGGACTCGATCGTGTTCGAGCTCACGGGCACGCCCGAGGAGCTCGATGCGTTCCACGAGCTCTGCCGCCCGCACGGCGTCGTCGAGCTCGTCCGCACGGGTCGCATCGGCGTCGTCCGCTCGTCCGAGAGGCGTCAGACTGCACGGCTGGCAGCGATCAACTGATGAGTTGGCGCAAGACCGGAATCCGCTCGCGGATCCCGGTCGCGCGAAGATCCCTGAAGGGCGCCCGCTTCGCGGTCGCCAGGCACGTTCACTCAGCCCCACTCGAACTGACCCGAAAGGAACCGCATGGCGACGATCCTCCGCGACGGCGACCTCTCCCTGCTCGACGGCAAGGTCGCGGTCGTCGGCTACGGCAGCCAGGGCCACGCCCACGCGCTCAACCTCCGTGACTCCGGCATCGAAGTCGAGGTCGGCCTCCGGGCGGGATCGGCCTCGCGCGGCGAGGCGGAGGCGGCCGGGCTCACGGTCGGGACGGTGTCCGACGCCGTCCAGGGGGCGCAGCTGGTCGCCATGCTGCTGCCCGACCAGGTGCAGCCGCGCGTGTGGTCGGACTGGGTCGAGCCGAATCTCGCGCCCGGCGCAGCGGTGCTCTTCGCCCACGGCTTCAACGTCCTCTACGGGCGCGTGGCCCCGGCCGCCGGTCACGACGTGATCATGGTCGCCCCGAAGGGCCCGGGGCACATCGTGCGCCGGCTCTTCGCGGAGGGCTACGGGACGCCAGCGCTGATCGCTGTCGAGCAGGACGCGAGCGGGCAGGCACGCGAGCTGGCCCTCGCCTACGCCGTCGGCATCGGCGCCGGGCGGGCGGGGATCCTCGAGACAACGTTCCAGGAGGAGACCGAGACCGACCTCTTCGGCGAGCAGGCCGTCCTCTGCGGCGGCACCGCGGAGCTGATCAGGGCCGGCTTCGAGACCCTCGTCGAGGCGGGCTACAAGCCCGAGATCGCGTACTACGAGTGCCTGCACGAGCTGAAGCTGATCGTCGACCTGATCTACGAGGGCGGCCTCGAGCACATGCGCTGGTCGATCTCCGACACCGCCGAGTTCGGCGACTACACCCGCGGCCGGCGCGTGATCGACGAGCACGTGCGAGAGGAGATGAGGGCCATCCTCGCCGACATCCAGTCCGGCGCGTTCGCGCGCGAGTGGGTCGCGGACATGGACGAGGACGAGCAGCGCCTGAAGGCGATGCGCGCGGAGGCAGCGAGCTCCCAGCTCGCCACCGTGGGCGACGAGCTGCGCAGCCTCATGCACCGCGCGGGCAACGCGTGACATGAGGCGACGGTGCTCCCCGGCCGCGAAAGCGGCCGGCTTCAGGGATCCTTGCGCGCACAGAATCCGGGAGAGCGGTTTTCTGGATCGGCGCAGCCGATCCAGAGCTTGCTAGAGGGAGCGTCGTGATGGCGTCGGTCGATGTACCGGTCGCCCTGCTCGGCTACGGCACCGTGGGCGCAGCGGTGCACCGGTTGCTGGAGGAGCAAGGCGACGAGATCGAGCGGGCGACGGGCCACCGGCTGCGCGTGGTGCGCGCGCTCGTCCGCGACCCCGCGAAGGAGCGCGACTTCGCACCCGAGCCCGGTGTCCTGACCGACGACTTCGCGGCTGTTCGCGACGACGCGTCGATCCAGCTCGTGGCCGAGGTGATGGGCGGCGTGGAGCCGGCCGGAGACTACGTCCTCGAGCTGCTCGGCTCCGGCCGCCCGGTCGTGACCGCGAACAAGCAGCTCGTCGCGCGCCGCGGAGTCGAGCTGTTCGCGAGTGCGGCCGCGGGCGGCGTCCAGCTCCGCTTCGAGGCGTCCGTCTGCGCGGCGATCCCGGTGATCAAGGTGCTGCGCGAGGCCCTCGTCGTGACGAACGTCCACCGCGTGCTCGGGATCGTGAACGGGACGACGAACTTCATCCTCAGCGCGATGGAGAGCGGCAGTACGTACGCCGACGCGCTCGCCGAGGCGCAGCGGCTCGGCTATGCGGAGGCCGATCCGACCGACGATGTCGCCGGCTTCGACGCGGCGGCCAAGTCGGCGATCCTGGCCACGGTCGCGTTCGGCTCGCGGGTCCCGCTCGACTGGGTCGAGGTGGAGGGGATCGAGGGCGTGACGCAGGAGCACGTGCAGGCGGCGCGGGCACTCGAGATGCAGGTGAAGCTGATCGGCCGGGCAACGCTCATCGGCGACCGCGTCGACGTTCGGGTGGGGCCGGCCTTCGTCGACGCGCATCACCCGCTCGCGGCCGTCGCGGGCGCCTTCAACGCCGTCATGCTCCAGGGCGACGCGATCCGCGAGATCACGCTCGAAGGCCCGGGCGCAGGAGGTCAGGAGACCGCCTCCGCAGTCGTGGCGGACATGGTCTCCATCGTGGGCACGACCGGGACGGGCTTCCTGCAGAACGACCCGGTCTGGCGCTCGCTCGAGCGTCTGCCCCCCGGTGAGCTGCCGTCCCCCTACTACCTGCGGCTCGAGGTCGAGGACCGGGCCGGCGTTCTCGCCCACATCGCGCAGGAGCTGGCCGCCGAGGGCGTCTCGGTCGCGCGGCTCGTGCAGCAACCCGGCAACGGCCACGCCGTGCTCCACGTCGTCACGCACGAGGCGGCGGCGGGACGTGTCGACGCCGCGCTGGCGGCGATCCGCGCCCTCCCCGAGTCGCGCGGCGAGGCCAGCGCCCTGCCGGTCGTCTCCAGTCGGGGGGTCGAAGAGCTCGGATGGGCGTAGGGGCGCGATGTCTCCCGCCTCTACCGTGGAGAATGAGGGCCGGCATGACGATCGCACTCATCGACCGCTTCCGCGATCGGCTTCCGGTCAGCGACACGACGCCGGTGGTCTCGCTCGGCGAGGGCTCGACGCCGCTGCTCGCGGCGCCCCGGCTGTCCGAGCGTCTCGGCGTCGAGATCTCGCTCAAGTGGGAGGCGTCCAACCCGACCGGGAGCTACAAGGACCGCGGCATGACCGTGGCGGTGTCGAAGGCACTGGAGGAAGGCGCGGAGGCCGTGATCTGCGCCTCGACCGGGAACACGGCTGCGTCCGCGGCCGCCTACGCCGCCCGTGCGGGTCTCCCCGCGCTCGTCCTCACGCCGAAGGGGGCGGTCTCCGGCGCCAAGGTCGCCCAGACGCGGATGCTCGGCGCACGCGTGCTCGAAGTGCGGGGCGACTTCGACCAGGCGCTGGCAGCCGCTCAGGAGCTGGCGCGGCGCGGCACACATGTCCTCGTCAACTCGCTCAACCCCAACCGCCGTGAGGGGCAGAAGACAGCGGTCTACGAGATCGTGGACGAGCTCGGCGGCGCGCCCGATGCGTTCGTGCTGCCCTACGGCGGCGGCGGCAACACGAGCGCGTACGCGCAAGCCCTGGTCGAGCTTGGGCTGAGGACGCCGCTCGTCTCCGTCGAGGCCGCGGACCGGCACGGGACGATGGCCTCGGCGATCCGGATCGGCGACCCGGTGCACGCGGAGACCGTCGCTGCGTCCGCGGCGCACATCGTGACCGTCGACGACGACGAGATCGTCGCGGCCTGGCGAGAGCTGGCAGCAGTGGAAGGGCTCTTCTGCGAGCCCTCCTCGGCTGCCGGGCTCGCCGCGATCCGGCGGGGCGCCGTCGCGGGCGAGCGGCTCGTGGTCACGATCACCGGTCACGGTCTGAAGGACGCCGAGAGCGCCGCCCGCTACGGGGCACCGCTCGTGGAGGTCGACGCCGATCCCGACGCGATCGCGGCGGTTTCGCTGCTCGAAACTGCTCGGAAGGCGACGTGATGCGGCTTCACCGCAGCTCATTCCCTCACGGCGGAACCTCCGCCGGAGTCTTGGCTTGAGGCTGCGCGCGCCGGCCACGTCGGCCAACCTCGGCCCGGCGTTCGACTGCGCCGCCGTCGCGCTCGAGCTCTGGAACGAGCTCGACGTGACGGAGGGTGGGGGAGTCGTGGTCGAAGGAGTCGGTGCCGGCGAGCTGCCGGAGGACGAGCGAAACCTGACCGTGCGCGCCTACGCCCTCCTCGCAGACCCGGCGGGCAAGCGCTTCCACTGCCTCAACCGCATCCCGCTCGAGCGAGGGCTCGGCTCGTCGGCGGCGGCGATCGCGCTCGGTCTCTCCGCCGCCAAGCCCGGCGCGCCGGTGGAGGAGCTGCTCGCTGCGGGCGGGACGCTCGAAAGCCACGCCGACAACCTCGCTGCGGCTCTGCTCGGCGGCGTCACGCTGACGTGGGAGGGCCACGTGGCGCGCATCGCCGACGGACTGCCGCTCGCCCCGGTCGCCGTCGTCCCGACGACGCGCATCCGCACGACGCTGGCGCGACACGGGTTGCCACCGACCGTGCCGCACGCGGAGGCCGCAGTCACGGTGGGACGCGCCGCGCTGCTCGGCGCCGCGGCCGCTGCCGGAGATGCCGACCTCTTCGCCGCTGCGCTCACCGACCGCCTGCACGAGCCCTATCGGCCCTCGCCGATCCTGGCCGCGATTCGCGACGATCTGCCGCCCGGCGCCCGCGGGGCGACGCTCTCGGGCTCCGGCCCGACGGTGATCGTGTGGGCGGACGACGCGGGCCGGTGCGCGGAGGCCTTGCGCGAGCGCTTCCCGGCCTGCTCTGTGCTCGAGCTGCAGGTCTCGCCGACCGGGGCGCTCGGATGACCGAGCTTGCCTCACAGAAACGCGAGCTCCGGCTCGTCGACGTGAGGCCACGCGCTGCGTACGAGAGCGGGCACGTCCCGGGCGCAGCGCATCTCGATCCCGAGCGGGATCTCACCGGCGAGATCGGCGACGTCTCGAGGGGTCGGCATCCGCTCCCGGAGGTCGAGGAGCTGGCCGCCGCGTTCGGGCGGGCGGGGATCGGACCGGCCGCCTTCGTGCTGGCGTTGGACGACGGCTCGGGCTGGGCCGCTCGGTGTTGGTGGCTCCTTCGCCACCTCGGCCACGATGCAGCAGGCACGCTCGACGTGCGCACGTACCTCGGGCCGCTCGAACCAGGGGAGCCGGAGGTCGAGCCGGCCGAGTTCGTTCCCCGCCTCCGCCCGGACGACCTGATCGAGGCGGAGGAGGTTCTCGCGCGCCTCGGCGACCCGTCGCTGGTGCTCTACGACGCACGCTCGGCTGCTCGCTGGCGCGGCGACGACGAACCGCTCGATCCCGTCGCGGGCCGGATTCCCGGCTCGCGCAACGCCTACTTCGCCGAGCCGCTGCCGGCCGGCGCGGCCCAACACCCCGAAGTGGCGGCGTACTGCGGCTCGGGCGTCACGGCCGCCGTCGTCGTGCAGCAGCTCGTCCTGGCCGGCCGCGACGACGCCCGTCTCTACCCCGGCTCGTTCAGCGAGTGGTGCCGCCGGCCTGGCTATCCCGTCGAGAGAGGAGACCCGTGAGCACGCCATACGACGTCCCGTCCGATCCCGCCAAGCGCCAGAGCGCAGCCCTGACCGACGGCCCCGACCGCGCCGGGGCGCGCTCGATGCTCAAGGGCACCGGCTTCACCGACGAGGACCTCGCGAAGCCGATCATCGGCGTCGCCACGACCTGGATCGAGACGATGCCGTGCAACCTCAATCAGCGCGATCTCGCGCAGGACGTGAAACGCGGCATTCGCGAAGCCGGGGGCACCCCGATGGAGTTCAACACGATCGCCGTCTCGGACGGCGTCTCGATGGGCACATCGGGCATGCGCGCCTCGCTCGTCTCGCGCGAGGTGATCGCCGACTCGATCGAGCTCGTCGCGCGCGGGCACCTCTTCGACGGCCTCGTGTGTCTCGTCGCCTGCGACAAGACGAATCCGGGCGCGGCGATGGCGGTCGGGCGACTCGACATCCCCTCGATCGTCTTCTACACGGGCTCGATCGCGCCGGGCCTCTACCGAGGCCGCGACGTGTCGGTCGGGGACGTGTACGAGGCGATCGGCTCGTACGCCGCCGGCAAGATCTCCGCGGCGGAGCTGCACGAGCTGGAGTCGGCGGCCTGCCCGGGCGCCGGGGCATGCGGCGGGCAGTTCACCGCGAACACGATGTCGATGATGCTCGACTTCCTCGGGCTCTCGCCGATCGGTGCGAACGGCATCCCCGCCATGTCTCCGGCCAAGGCGGAGGCGGCCGAGGAGATCGGGCGGCTCGCGGTGCGGCTGGTCCGCGACGACGTGCGGCCGCGCTCGCTCGTCACGCCCCACTCGCTCGAGAACGCCGCTGCGTCAGTCGCGGCCGCGGGCGGCTCGACGAACGGCGTGCTCCATCTCGTGGCGATCGCCAAGGAGTTCGGCCTCGAGTTCACGATCGAGGACTTCGACCGCATCTCCGCGGCGACGCCGATCGTGGCGGACATGAAACCGTGGGGGCGCTACCACGCGACGGACATGTACCGCGCCGGCGGGGTCGGGCTGGTGGCGCGAGAGCTCCGCAAGGGCGGGCTGCTGCACGCCGGCGCGCGGTGCGTCGACGGGCGCACGCTCGAGCAGGTGGCAGACGAGACCGTCGAGACGGAGGGGCAGACGGTCGTCGTTCCGCTCGAAGCCCCTCTGAAGCCGCGCGGCGGCGTCGCCATCCTGCGGGGAAACCTCGCTCCCGGCGGCTGCGCGGTCAAGCTCGCGGGCCACGACCGGCTCGTCCACCGTGGCCCAGCGCGAGTGTTCGACTCCGAGGAGGACACCTTTGCCGCCGTCAAGGCCGGGAAGATCGTGGCCGGCGACGTGGTCGTGATCCGCTACGAGGGGCCTCACGGCGGCCCCGGCATGCGCGAGATGCTCCATGTCACCGCCGCCATCGTCGGCGAGGGTCTCTCCGAGGAGGTCGCGCTCGTCACGGACGGCCGCTTCTCCGGCGCGACGCACGGCTTCATGGTCGGGCACATCTGTCCGGAGGCGTCGAAGGGCGGCCCGCTGGCCGCATTGCGGGACGGGGACATCGTCGTCGTCGACGTCGAGAGGCGCGAGCTGAACGTGGAGCTGTCGGAGGCGGAGATCGTCGCGCGCATGGAGGGCTGGTCGCCGCCGCCGCCACGTCATACGGACGGCGTGCTCGCCAAGTACGCATGCCTCGTCCAGCCGGCCTCGGAGGGCGCGGTGACGCTGCCGCTCTGACATTCAGCGCAGGCGGCGCCAGATCTTTCCGGCGCGGAAGCTGCTCTCCTCGAGCTCGTCCGCCCACTCGTCGGCGTACCCCATGAGGCCGAGCAGCTCCGCGAGCGCGGCGCGCGACTGCTCGCGGGCAGCAGCCACCGAGGTACCGGTCGCGGGCGCCCGCAACGCGTCGTGAAGCGCCTCGACGACCTCCGGTCCGGCGATCGGCTTGCGCACGAGAGACACGGCGCCCGCCGCGAGCGCCTCGCTCGCGACCTCTGGCGAGCGGCCTGTCAGCGCCACGATCGGAACGTCCCGCTCGGCCAGGATGGTGCGGGTCGCCTCGACGCCGTCCAGCCTGGGCAGACCGAGGTCCAGCAGGATCAGGTCGGGGCGGTGCTCCCGCGCCAGCTCGACGGCTTCCACTCCGTCCCTGGCGTCGGCGCACACGTCGAAGCCGGCGTCCTCCAGCACGAGCCGCAGGTGCGCGCGGGTGATCGGGTCGTCCTCGACGGTGAGGACGCTGGCTACAGCGAGATTCGTCATCACGTCTCCTTCGGCGTTCGGGCAACAAAAAAGCCCCGGCACAGCGCCTGGGGCTCCGGAGCCAACCGGCCGCCGTCAGCGACGGCCGCTTCCACCATAGCGAATGCTCGGCCCCCGCCGATGGGGTACCATGACAGATGGACGCGGGAGGCCTTCCCGCTCCGCATCGAGAGAGGCTGAGGGACCGGCCCTGTGACGCCTCGGCAACCGGCTCCGCTCCTGTGAGCACGGTGCCAAGCCCGGATGGATGTGAAGCGAGACGAAGGAGGTTCAGAAGTGCCCGCCCTCTCCCTCTCCTGTCGCGTGTGCGCGACGGAACACCCGCTCGAGGCCACGGGCAGCTGCTCCCGCTGCTTCGGGCCGCTCGACCCCGTCTACGACTGGGAGACCCTCGCCGCCACGGTCACCCGCGAGCGGATCGCCGCCGGCCCTCCCTCGATCTGGCGCTACGCGGACCTCCTGCCCGTCGCCGCGCCCACCGAGCCGCGACTCGCGCCCGGTCTGACGCCTCTCGTGCCGGCGTCGCGGCTCGCCGATGAGCTGGGCATCGCCGAGCTGTGGCTCAAGCTCGACACGGCGAACCCGACCCACTCGTTCAAGGACCGCGTCGTCGCCGTCGCCGCCGAGAAGGCGAAAGAGCTCGGCTTCGGCACCCTCTCGTGCTCGTCCACCGGCAACCTCGCGGGCGCGGTCGCCGCGCGCGCGGCCGCGGAAGGGCTGGAGGCAGCGGTGTTCGTCCCAGCCGATCTCGAGCCCGAGAAGCTCGCCGCCGCAGCGGTCTACGGGCCGACGATCTACGCGGTGGACGGCACGTACGACCACTGCTCGCGGCTCTCGATCGAGCTCTCGTTCGAGCTCGACTGGGGCTTCGTCAACGTCAACCTGCGGTCGTACTACGCGGAGGGCTCGAAGACGCTCGCCTACGAGGTCGCCGAGCAGCTCGGCTGGGGCGCCCCCGACGTGATCGCGATCCCGGTCGCCTCCGGCGCCCTCTTCCACAAGGTCGGGCAGGGCTTCAACGAGCTGCGCACGCTCGGTCTCGTCGCCGCCAGCCACCCCGCCTCGTCGGCGGCCAGGCCGAGGGCTGCCAGCCGGTCGCAACGGCGTTCCGCGACGGCGGCCGTGTGCAGCCCGTGCGCCCGGACACGGTCGCGCGCTCGCTCGCGATCGGCAATCCCGCCGACGGCGATTTCGCCGTCGCCACGGCCCGCGAGACCGGCGGCGCGATCCACGCCGTCGCCGAGGAGGAGATCGGCGCGAACATGGCGCTGCTCGCCGCCACGACCGGGGTCTTCGGCGAGACGGCGACCGGCGTCACGCTCGGCGCGCTGCGCGCGGCGATCGACGGCAGGCGAGGTCGGCGCCGCCGACCGCGTCGTGCTGCTCGTCACGGGCGACGGGCTGAAGACGCCGCAGGCGGTCGCGCACACGTACGCCCCGGTGCACATCGAGGCCGACGCGGACGCGTTCGTCGACGGAGTGCTCGCCGCCTGACGGCCGAACGTATCTGCCGGGAGATCGGCGCGCCTCCACGCGCTATCGTGACGTGACATGACACGAACGCTGTTCGAGAAGGTCTGGGACGAGCACGTCGTGCGCGTGGACGACGACGGCGTCACCCTCCTCTACGTCGACCTGCACCTCGTGCACGAGGTCACCTCGCCACAGGCCTTCGAGGGCCTTCGGCTCGAGGGTCGTCGGGTGCGCCGGCCGGAGCTCACCGTGGCGACGATGGATCACGCCGTCCCGACCCTGCCGGGCCCCATCGAGGATCAGATGGCAAAGAGGCAGCTCGATGTGCTCCGGGCCAACTGCGCGGAGTTCGACATCGAGCTGCATGCCACGGGGACGGGCAGCGAGGGCATCGTGCACGTGATCGGACCCGAGCTCGGCCTCACCCAGCCCGGCAAGACGATCGTGTGCGGGGACTCGCACACGTCCACGCACGGGGCGCTCGGCGCGCTCGCCATCGGCATCGGGACGACGGAGGTCGAGCACGTGCTCGCGACGCAGACGCTGGCGCAGCACCGGCCCCGAACGATGCTGATCGAGTTCGTCGGCGCGCTGCCGTACGGCCTCACGCCGAAGGACATGATCCTCGGCGCGATCGGCCAGGTGGGCGTCGGGGGCGGCACGGGTCACGTCGTCGAGTACGCCGGAGAGGCGGTACGCGCGCTCTCCATCGAGGGCCGCCTGACGATCTGCAACATGTCGATCGAGCTCGGCGCCCGCGCCGGGATGATCGGCCCCGACGACACGACGTTCGCCTTCCTGGAAGGGCGGCCCCGCGCACCGCAGGGAGCCGACTGGGAGCGCGCGCTCGAGCGCTGGCGATCGCTCACCTCCGATCCCGGCGCGACGTACGACACGCACGTCACCGTCGCCGTGGAGGAGCTCGCCCCTCAGGTGACCTGGGGCACCAACCCGGGCATGGTCGTCCCCGTGACCGGTGCCGTGCCCGACCCCGACGACTTCCCCGACCCGGACGACCGCGCCGCCGCCCTGCGCGCGCTCGAGTACATGGGGCTGCGGCCGGGCGAGTGCATCGAGGAGATCGCGATCGACCACGTCTTCATCGGCTCCTGCACCAACTCGCGCATCGAGGACCTGCGAGCTGCAGCTGCCGTCGTCGCCGGTCGCAAGGTGGACCCACGTGTGACGGCGCTCGTCGTCCCCGGCTCTGCGAAGGTGCGGCGACAGGCGGAGGAGGAAGGCCTCGACCGCGTCTTCCTCGACGCCGGTTTCGAGTGGCGCCTCGCCGGCTGCTCGATGTGCCTGGCGATGAATCCCGACGTCGTCCCGCCGGGTGAGCGTTGCGCGTCCACCTCGAACCGCAACTTCGAAGGACGTCAGGGCGTCGGCAGCCGCACCCACCTCGTCAGCCCCGCGATGGCGGCGGCCGCGGCGATCCACGGCCACTTCGTCGACATCAGGGGGCTGGAGGTGGCCGCGTGAAGGCGTTCACGTCGACCACCGGTCGGGTTGCGGTGATCGACCGGCCGGACATCGACACCGACCAGATCATCCCCAAGCCGTTCCTCAAGCGGATCGAGCGCACCGGGTACGGCGAGTTCCTGTTCTACGACTGGCGACTCGACGAGCACGGCCGGCCTCGGCCCGAGTTCGAGCTCAACGATCCTGCGTATGCGGGTGCGTCGATCCTTCTCACCGGACGCAACTTCGGCTGCGGCTCGTCGCGCGAGCACGCCGCCTGGGCGCTGCAGGACTACGGATTCGACGTCGTGATCGCCTCGTCGTTCGGCGACATCTTCCGGACGAACGCCTCCAAGATCGGCCTGGTCACGATCGCGCTGCCGGCAGCCGAGGTGAAGCGCCTGATCGGGCTCGTCGACCCGGTCGAGGGCGCAGAGATGAGCGTCGACCTGGAGCGACGCACGATCACGGACCCGGAGGGCCAGACGTTCGAGTTCGAGTTCGACGAAGCGACGCGGGCGTGGCTCCTCCACGGCCTCGACGAGATCGCGCTGACGCTTCAGCACGAGGACGAGATCGCCGCGTACGAGACCGCACACGGCCTCGCCTGACGTGCCTTGTAACAGACTGTCACTTGGTTCCCGTTTCGCTGCCCCGCCGTCCACCGTGCGTCCAAGTAACAGTCTGTTACTTGGCGGTGGGGGGCGACCGTGACATACGTTGCGGTGCTGCCTGGGGACGGCATCGGCCCGGAGGTCGCGGCCGAAGCCGTTCGCGTTCTCGACGCGCTCGGCATCGCGCACGACGAGCATCCGTTCGGCGGCGACGCGATCCTCGCGCAGGGCTCGCCTCTCCCCGACGAGACGCTCGCCGCCTGCGAGAACGCGGACGCGGTGCTCCTCGGGGCGGTCGGGCTGCCCGAGCTCGAGGGCCAAGCCGTCCGGCCCGAGCAGGGGCTCCTCGCCCTGCGCCGGGCGCTCGCGGTCTACGCGAACCTGCGCCCCGCCCGTGCGGAGGGGATCGACATCCTGATCGTGCGCGAGCTGACCGGCGGCCTCTACTTCGGCGCGAAAGGCACGCGCGAGGACGGGACCTGGTACGACACGTGCGAGTACACCCGCCCGGAGGTGGAGCGCATCGCCCGGCGCGCGTTCGAGCTCGCCGGGGCCCGCGGTGGCCGCGTCACGTCTGTCGACAAGGTCAACGTCCTGCACACGTCGCGGCTCTGGCGCGACGTCGTCACGGAGCTCGGCGCCTCGGAGTACGCGGGCGTCCCGCTCGACCACGCGCTCGTCGACTCGTTCGCGATGACGATCGTCCAGGCGCCGGAGACGATCGACGTCGTCGTCACCGAGAACACCTTCGGGGACATCCTCTCCGACGTCGCGGCGGCGGTCACCGGCGGGCTCGGGCTTGCGGCGAGCGCCTCGCTCGGCGACGGCGGTCCCGGCGTGTTCGAGCCTGTGCACGGGTCGGCGCCGCAGCTCGCGGGGCGGGGAATCGCCAACCCGGCGGCGATGCTGCGCTCGACGGCGCTTCTGCTCAGGCATGCGCTGGACCTGCGGGCCGAGGCTGACGCGCTTGAGCGAGCCGTCGACGACGCGCTGGCGACGGCGCCGACACCCGACCTCGGCGGGACCTCGACGACCCGCGAGCTCGGCGATGCCGTGTTGCGCGGCCTCGAGCGCTCCCCTACCCTGTGACGACCATGGAGAGCGCCCGCGGCATCGACTTCTTTGCGTTCTCCTTCGCCTTTCGGCGCTAGTCGGCGCATTCGTTCCCGCCACGCGCCGGCTAGCTGACAGATCCGGCGGCAGTCTGCGATCTCCGAAAGGCAACCCTTGACCACGAACGAGCTCACCGTCGCCTACCCCGGCCGCGAGGGCGCCCACAGCGCAGCCGCCTGCGACCGGCTCTTTCCCGCCGCGCGCCTCGTGCCGCTGCCGAGCTTCCGCGACGTCGTCGATGCGGTCGCGCGCGGCCGGTGCACCTACGCCGTGCTCCCGATCGAGAGCTCGCTCGCGGGACCGGTCAACGAGACGCACGACCTGCTCTTCGACTCGCCGCTCTCGATCGTGGCGGAGGCCGTACTCCCGATCAGACACTGCCTCGTCGGTCCGGCACGGGTCGAGCTGGAGGACGTCCGCGAGATCCGCTCCCACCCCGTCGCGCTCGACCAGTGCCGCGGGCTCCTGGCCCGGCTGCCCGAGGCGACGGCGACGGTGGCACCCACCACGGGCGATGCCGCGCACGCCGTCGCCGAGCTGGGCGATCCGGCCGTGGTAGCGATCGCGAGCGAGCGGGCGGCGCGCCTGCACAAGCTCGAGGTGCTGGCCGCGAACGTCGGCGACCACCCTGAGGCGTACACACGCTTCGCCGCGATCGCGCCGTACACGCGACTCGACCGGCGCCACGGAGCCTGGCGCACCGCGTTCTCGTTCGTCACCGACCACCGGCCCGGCGCGCTCCACCGGGCGATCGAGCCGCTCGCGCGGCGAGGGATCGACATGGTGCAGCTCGTCTCGCGGCCCATCCCGCACTCGCCGTTCCGCTACCGCTTCGACTGTGTCCTCGGCGGCCATCCGCTGGACGACGACGTCTCGGCGGCGCTGGCGGAGATGTTGCGCGAAACCGCCCGGCTGACCGTGTTCGGCTCCTACCGCGCAGACCGAGACGACGAGCACGAGGCGGCGGCGTAGGCGCTGCTCGCCGACGCCAAGAAGATCCCTGAAGGCGTCGACTTTCGCGGACCGCAGCGCCCTTCAGTGAGAGACGGCGGCGACGATCTCCGTCAGACGGCGTCGATCGATTCCACTCTGGTGCGCCCGGATCAGTTCGTGTCGTCCCGAGACGAACGACAGATCGGGCAGCTGCTCGGCGTCGAGCATCTGCAGCGCGACCTCCAACCCGAGTGTTCCCCGATACGGGTTCAACTCGTTCGCCAGGCGGCCGAAGAAGATGGGCAGCTCTGCGCAATCCGGGTCGAACCAATGCTCGACGAGGACGTCGAAGTCGGGTTGAGTGACCTCGACCCAGACGCCGTACCGGAAGTAGTCGTCCTCCTGGCGCACGGTGAGCTTCAGCAGACCGCGCACGAAGCAACGCACAACCGGTGACCATCCGTCGAGCATGCACCAATCCTCGGCCCACGACGCCCGGTTGGCGCGCTCGGCGGGCGGGAGCTCGAAGACAGCCTGGGGAAAGGAAAAACGGGTATCGCGGAGCTCTGCGTCGTGCATCTCGCCGCAGACGCTGCACAGGAAAGTCACTTCAGGCGGCTTCGGACACGCCCTCGAACTCCTCGAGCGAGGGCAGGTATGTGCGCCACACCTCGGGGATGCGATGGAGCGCGAGCCGGATGAAGAGCACCGGGGCCGGCGGCCTCGGTGTGCGGGGCAGGGTCATCCGTGCCTCGTCGAGCGTCCGATTCCCCTTCCTCAGGTTGCACGGCGAGCATGCCGTGACGACGTTCTCCCACACCGAGTCGCCACCGCGCGAGCGCGGCACGACGTGGTCGAGCGTGAGACGCCCGCCCGACGTGCCGCAGTAGACGCAGCGCCAGCCGTCGCGGGCGAAGAGGGCGCGCCGCGAGATGCGCCGCTTCACCGCCTGCGGGACGCGCACGTACTGCAGGAGGCGGATCACGAACGGCCGCACGAAGGAGCCCCCGGCCGAGCGTAACGGCTCGTCGTGGCGCTCGACGACCTCCGCCTTGCCCTTCCACACGAGGACGTGCGCGCGGCGCACCGAGCACACGTTGAGCGGCTCGTAGCTCGCGTTCAGGACGAGGACCTGAGTCACCGCAGCGTGAATGTACCAGCGAGACGTTTGCTTCCTTGCAAGCGCTGGATCCGCTGACGCGGATCCAGGGGAACCCTGGGTTCCCGCTTCAGGGATCTTGCACGCGCCTAACGAGCCATCGCGCGCTCGACCGCCTCCTGCTCCTCGGGCGAGAGCGCGACCGAGGCCTTGCCGCGGTCGAGGTCCTTGACGTAGATGCGCGCATAGTCGCGGCCCTGGATCGCGGTCACCACCGTCCCTGTGCGCGTGGCGTCGAGAAAGGCGAACGAGGCCGACTGCTGGCCGCCGGTGTCCTCGTAGGCGTCGTAGCGGACGACGGAGGTGTTGGCGACCGCCCCGTCGACACGCCGGTCGACGCGCGTCAGGCCAGCCGCGACCTCGTCGACGGCGCGGTGCAGGTCGTCGATGCGACCCTGCAGGGAGACGGCGAAGTCGACCATGTCGCGGCGATCGCCGCCGAGGATGGCCGACTGCGACGCCTGCACCCGCGCGAGGCGGCGCCACACGAGGGCGAGCGCGACGAGCGCGAGAGCAGCGAACCCGCACGCCGCGATCGCCACGACGAGCGCGGCGTCCACCTAGAGGGCGGTCGAGGTCACGGCTCCAGCGAGAAGATAACCGGGTACTCAGCGGAGTTGTTGCCCGTGTTCTCCTCGCCCGGCACCGGGTCGACGCTGATCTGCACAGTGGTCTTGTCGAACGGCACCTCGCCGACGTCCCTGAACGTGACGGTCTTCGTCTCGCCCTGGTCGATGACGTCGATCTTGGCCGTCTTCACGATCGGCTGGGGCTGCTTCGGGATCGTCAGCTTCACCTCGATGCCGATTTCCTGGAAGTCGCCGGTGTTCGTGACCGCGACGTCGAACGCCAGCTCGGTGGAGACGATGATCGTCGTCTCGTCCTCGGTCGAAAGCTGGACGCCCTCCGGCTGCACCGTCACGGACGAGAGCCCGGTCCCGTGCAGGCCCGACGGCGTGCCGCCCGTAGAGGCGCCGTGGATCCGCGTCCAGATCGACGCCATCGAGCGGGCGCTATACAGGTCGGGGTTCTCGACGAAGATGGACACCGGCGCGGTCAGCCCGGTTACGCCCTCGTCCTCCATGGTCTGCTGCGTCGGCACGCGGAACAGGTCCTGCCACACGACGTCGCTCGCCTCCAGCCGCGTGCCCTGGGCCGCCAGCTGCTGGCCGGCAGCAGCGGCGTCCTCCGAGGTCGCCGTCGAGCGAAACGTCTCGAGCAGGCCCTGCATGCCGCCGACCCGGAACTGCAGCGCCTCGATCGCCTGCTCGTGGGCGGGGCGGACAGGCCCGGGCACGTCCAGCGCCTCGGCCTGCGTGATGCCCTGTTGCTGTCGTGAGATGAGACCACCGAGTCTGGTCTCGAGCTCCGCCTCCTTCAGCCCCGGTGTGGTGATCAGGGTGGCCAGATCCTTGCCGATCTTGGCCGAGCCCGACCCGACCGTGCCCATGTCGCTCGTGTAGTCCGCGTACGCATCCTGCTTCTGGTCGTTTGAGCAGCCCTGGGCCCAGACGACCAGGAGGACGGCGATCAGGATCGCAAACGCGATCACGCCGACCAGCCGCAGGAGCGGGGCCCAGCCATGCGGCACGCGAAACCGCGGCCCACGGAAGCCACCGCCGCGGCCGTCCGAGGGCGGGCCGCCGTCCGGCGGACGGCCCCCGCCCTGCCGCTCGCGCGCAGGGGACTCAGCCGTCGCGTCTTCGACGAAATCGAAGTCGAGGATGTCTTCGTCGTGAACGCTCACGGGCTCTCGTCACCAGATCGGACGCCGCCGAGTGTACGGGATGCGTCGGCACGGAAGGACGAGCCCGGACCGCGGAGAAGTGTCGTAAAACGTGACCCCGGCAGCATCCGCTCTCTCCGAACGCGCCCTCGTTCTCGACCGCTACCGGCCGCTGCGACCGGTCGGCCGCGGCGGCTCCGGCTCGGTCTGGCTGGCCCGCGACGAGCGCACGGGCCTCGAGGTCGCCCTCAAGATCGTCCCGCGCGAGGGCAAGCGTGCCGCGCGTGCGATGCGAGAGATGGAGGCCGCCTCGCGGCTCCGGCACGAGCGCTGCGTCCGCGCCTACGACTTCGGCGGCGACACAGGTCACGTGTACATCGCCTACGAGTACGTGCACGGCTCCACGATGCGCGAGTTGCTTCGGACCGGCCGTCTCACCGACGCCGACGCGATCACGACCTGCATCCAGGTGCTCGAGGCTCTCGCGCACGCCCACGCGCACGGGATCGTCCATCGCGACGTGAAGCCGTCCAACGTCCTGTTGGAGGACGTCCCCGACATCTCCGCCCGCCTCCTCGACTTCGGCCTCGCGCAGTTCGACGAGGCGGACACCCTGACGGCGATCGGCGACGTCCCCGGGACGCTGGCCTACATCTCGCCCGAGCGGCTCCGCGGCGACGACGCGACGGCGGCCAGCGACGTCTGGGCGGTCGGGGTGATGCTGTGGGAGGCGCTGGCCGGCAAGCATCCGTTCTGGGGCGTGCCGATGCCTGAAGTGAGCGCTGCGATCGCGGGCGGCGCGGCGCCGCTCGCCGAGGAGCGCCCCGATCTCCCGCGTGCCCTGCTCGACGTCGTCGCACGTGCGCTCGACACCGCCCCCGCGCAGCGCCCGGCGGCGGCAGAGCTCGCCTCGCTGCTCCGCGACGCACCCACCCGCCGACGCGAGCGTGCCCCGAAGGAGACGGCGCCGCGGGTCTCCAAGCCGAAGATCAAGGTTCACCGCCGGACGGCGCCCGGAGTCCAGGTGCTCGCAGCCGGGGCGACCGGGTTGATCGCGCTCGTGGGGGCGTGCGTGCTCCCCTTCTGGCCGCCGCTTCTCGTCGCGGCCATCGCGCTCGCCGCCACGGGGCTCTCGCTTCGGCTGCCGCGGGTGGCACTCGCGCTCGCGCTGTTCGCGCCGGTCTTCCCGCTCGGGAACGTCTCCGCCGCCGCGGCGACCACGTACGGCGTCGTCGCGGCAGCCTGGCTCGCGCTCTCGTGGCGGGACCCACGCGCCGGCGTGTGCTTCGCGGCTGGCCCTTTGCTCGCAGCCGTGGGGGCGCTGATGCTGCTTCCGCTCGCCGTCCAGCCGGTGCGGGGCTCTCTGCGTCGGGCGCTGCACGCGATCGCAGGGGTCCTCGCGGCCGCGGCGGTCGCCGCGCTCCATGGCTCACCGCTCCCTCTCACCGGCGCCTTCGTCGGGAATCTGGGCATCGCGGGGAGCGAGCGTCCGGCGGACGTCGTCAACGCCGTCGTCTCCGTGCTCGCCGAGCAACAGGCGGTCGTCACCACCGCGCTCGCGCTCGCGCTCACGGCAGCGCTGCTGCGCCCCGCCGCCGCGCGCGGGCTGTGGGGCCTCGTCGGCCTGGGAGCCGCCCAGCTCGCGCTCGTCCTGCTCGCCGCGCCGGGCATCCCGGCGGCGTCCGTCGTGGTCGGCACGTGGGCGCTCGTGGGCATCGTCGCGAGCCTGTCCATGAGACCCTCCGGCTAAACTCGACGCCGGGAGGGCCTCAGCCCGGGATGAGCGTGCTTCGCACCATCGAAAGCAAGATCGAGGGCCTCTTCGAGGGCGTCTTCGGACGCGCCTTCCGCACACACGTGCAACCTGTGGAGCTCGCGCGCAAGCTCGCGAAGGAGATGGACGAGCACCGGTCGGTCTCCGTCTCGCGTGTCTACGTGCCGAACGAGTACACGATCTACCTCTCCCCCGGCGACCGGCAGCAGTTCGTCTCGTACGAGGGCTCGCTTCTGGGGGAGCTGCAGGAGTATCTCGCCGAGCACGCCAAGCGCGAGGGGTACGCCCTCCTCACGGCGCCCTGCGTGGAGATCGCCACGGACGACGATCTCGCGATCGGCGAGTTCGGGATCGCAACCCGGGTCGTGCAGCCGGAAGAGGCGCCGTTGCTGCCGTCCGCGCCCGCCGCTACACGAGCGCCTGAGCCCGTCGCCGAGCCCGAGCCGGCCGCCGTGCAGGCTCCCAGTCCGCCGGTGCCCGTCGCCCCGCCGTTGGCCGCACCGAGCATCGAGCCCGCGGCGACGATGGTCTACCGGCCGCGCGAGCCCGAGCCCGCTGCGCCGGAGGAGCCGCCCGCAGTGGAGCGAGAGGTCGTGACCCTGACGATCGACGGTCGCGTTCATCCGGTCACGTCTCGCCGCGTCGTCCTCGGCCGCTCGCGCGAGTGCGATATCCGCCTGTCGGACAGGAACGTGTCCCGCCGCCACGCGGAGCTCGTGCAGGAGGGCGGCGACCTACTGGCTCGTCGACCTCGATTCCACGAACGGCACAGAGCTGAACGGGAAGACGGTACAGCGCGCGAAGCTCGGTCACGGCGACCGGATCACGATCGGCTCCACCGACCTCGTCTTCGGCCGCTCGCTGCCGTGATCGCTGCGATCGACTCCGACCAGGCGCTGCTCGCG
This sequence comes from uncultured Actinomycetes bacterium, assembly GCA_963708005.1. Taxonomy (GTDB): domain Bacteria; phylum Actinomycetota; class Thermoleophilia; order Gaiellales; family Gaiellaceae; genus Gaiella. The sequence continues at coordinate 466,784 of CAVPRY010000007.1, forward strand.
CTGAAGGTCGGGTTCCTCGTCCTCCTCTACCTCTTCGTGTGGTTCGTGGCGCGCAGCGCGACGAAGGACCTGCGCACGGCACCGCAGGAGACGATCGTCCTCAGCGCTCAGGAGGCCGACGAGGCGCGCGCGCGGTATCTGCCGCCGCCGGCGAAGCTCGTCGTGGTCGAGAGCCCCGCGCTGCAGCGTGGGCACCGTTGTCGAGCTCACGTCCGCGACCCGGATCGGGCGCGGCGCCGAGAATGCGATGCGGCTCGACGGGGACGACTTCGTCTCGAGCCGCCACGCGATGCTCGAGCCGCGTGCCGACGGCCTGTGGGTGGAAGATGCGGGCTCGACGAACGGGACGTTCGTGAACGGGGCGCGCGTGACGACACCGCGCCTGCTCCGCCGCGGCGACGTCGTCCGCATCGGCCAGACCGACATGCGGGTGGATTCGTGAAGCCTCCGCACGTTCGCGGGGCGCCGTTTACCGTGCCGGGACCGAGTGGACAGTATGGAAGCATGGCGCCGAACACCACCCCGGTGCCGCGAGCGGCGTCGGCCGCAGTCGGAAGGAGGCCAGAGGCGTGAGGATCGGGCGCATCGCGGCGGTCAGCGACACGGGCCGCCGCCGCTTGCAGAACGAGGACACCTTCGTCTGCGAGCCGCCGCTGTTCGCGATCGCCGACGGCATGGGCGGCGCACAGGCGGGTGAGGTCGCGTCGCGGCTCGCCGCGACGGCGCTCGAGGAGCTCGGGCACGACGGAGACGTCTCGGTGCCGGAGCTGATCCGAGAGGCGAACGACCGCGTCTGGCAACACTCGGTCGCGGATCCCGCCGTCGCCGGCATGGGTACGACGATCACCCTCGCCCTCGTGGACGAGGACGAAGGCACGGTGGCGATCGGGCACGTCGGCGACTCGCGCGCGTATCGCATCCGCGACGGCGAGCTCGAGCAGCTCACGGCCGACCACTCGCTCGTCGCCGAGCTCGTCCGCAGCGGCCGGCTCACGCAGGAGGAGGCCGAGCAAGCACCCGCAGCGCTCGGTGATCACCCGCGCGGTCGGCACGGAGCCCGACGTCGACGTCGACACCTTCACGGTCGAGGTGCGCGACGGCGACCTCTACCTGCTCTGCTCGGACGGGCTCACGGACATGCTGCGGGACGACGACGTGCTCGCGGCCGTGGCGGAGGCCGACGGCGAGCCGGAGCGGGCCGCCGAGTCGCTCGTCCGCGCGGCGAACGATGCCGGCGGCGTGGACAACGTCACGGTCGTCCTCTTCGAGGTCGTCGAGCGGGCCCCGGTCGAGGAGGCGGCTGAAGCGCCCGAGACACCGCTGGAGCGAACGGTCGAGGACGTCTCCGCCGCCCTCCCGGCCGGCGAGAACGTGGCCCACCACGGCGCCGGAGCCGGCAGCCGTGCCGCCGCCCTCTCGGCGATCGGCTTGCTCACGCTCGCTGCCCTGCTCGTCCTCTGGTGGAGCATCGGCCGGTGAGCGCACGGAACCACGAGCTCTTCAACCTCGTGCTCGCGGCGCTCGTCGCGTCGGCGGCGTTCGCGAGCGTCTCGATCGCCTCCTCGGGGGCGGTGTCGTACGACTGGCTCGCGTAGTTCGGCGCCGTCGCGGCCTCTACCTCGTCGCGCACGTCGTCACGCGCGCGACGGTGCCGTTCGCCGACCCGACTCTGCTGCCGCTCGCCGCCCTGCTCACGGGCGTCGGGCTGACGGTGATCTACCGGCTCGACCCCGACGACGCGCGCCAGCAGGCGGTCTGGGTCGCGGTCGGCGTCGCTGGTGTTCGCCGCTCACGCTGATCTGGCTGCGCTGGGACTACCGGGTGCTCGAGCGCTACAAGTACGTGTTCGGCATCTCCGCGATCGTGCTGCTGCTCCTGCCGTCGGTGCCTGGACTCGGGTGAGCGCGTCAACGGCGTCAAGCTGTGGGTGAAGGTCGGTCCGCCTGCAGTTCCAGCCGGGCGAGCTGGCGAAGATCTTCCTGATCGTCTTCCTCGCCGGGTACCTCCGCGACAAGCGGGAGACGCTTGCGCAGGGGCGCCTCAAGGATCTCGGGCCGCTGCTCGTGATCTGGGGCGCGGCGATGCTCGTGCTCGTGCAGACGAGCGATCTGGGCTCGGCCCTGCTCAACTTCGGGATCTTCCTCGCCATGCTGTACGCGGCGACGGGACGGGTGCTGTACGTGTTCGTCGGCCTCGTGCTCTTCGTCGGCGGCGCGGCGGCTCTCTACAACGCGCTCGACCGCGTGCAGCAGCGGGTCACGGTGTGGCTGCATCCATGGACGGACGACCGCGTCTACTGCGCGATCAACGGCCAGTTCGAGTACCGTCAGAACTGCGACTCGTACCAGCTCGTGAAGAGCCTGTACTCGATCGCCAACGGCGGCTACGGCGGCACCGGGATCGGCAAGGGGACGTTCGAGACGATCGACGGCGTCCAGCTCGTGCCGTACCTGAACACCGACTTCGTCTACTCGGCGATCGCGCAGGAGCTCGGGCTCGTCGGCGCGTCCGGCGTGCTGCTCGTGTACCTCGTCTTCGTCGCCCGCGGGATGCGCATCGGGCTGGTCGCGCAGGACGGCTTCTCGAAGCTCCTCGCCGTCGGGCTCACGTTCGGGTTCGCCTTGCAGACGTTCATCATCCTCGGCGGCGTGCTGCGGGTCGTGCCGCTGACCGGGATCACGCTCCCGTTCGTCTCGTACGGCGGCTCGAGCGTGCTCTCCAACTTCCTGATGCTCGCGCTGCTGCTCCTGGTGTCGAACCGCGCCGTCGCGGCGCAGCAGACATGAACCGCCAGATCACGCGCGTCGGCTGGGTGGCGATGGCGCTGCTCGTCGCGCTCCTCGTCGCCACGACCTACTGGAAGACGTGGGCCCGCCCGTCGCTCGCAGCGCGCCAGGACAACGCGATCCAGCGCGTGCAGCAGTTCGAGATCCGCCGCGGGATCATCTTCTCGCCGAGCCGCGTGCTCGCGCGGAACCGCGCGCGCCAGATCAAGGGCAAGACGCTGCTACTTCCGTCGCTACCCGCAGGGAAGGCTCGCCGCTCACGTCGTCGGCTACTCCACCATCGCTCGGGCCCGAACCGGCCTCGAGCAGTCGCTCAACGACTACCTCACCGGCTCCAACCGCGATCTCTCGTCGCTCGTGACAGGACTCGCTGGACAAGCTCAACGGGAAGCCGATCGTCGGAGACTCAGTCCGCACCACGATCGACCTCAACGGCCAGCGGACGGCGCTCGACGCGCTCGGCCGCACGTGCGGTGCCGTGGTCGCGCTCGATCCCCGCAACGGCCGCCTCCGCGTGATGGCGTCCTCGCCGAGCTACGACCCGAACCTCGTGGAGACGGACTTCGACGCGATCGGAAGGATCACTGCCGACTGCACGCCCGGCGTCGCCGCTCCTGAACCGCGGCAGCGCAGGGCCTCTACCCGCCGGGCTCGACCTTCAAGGTCGTCACGGCCTCGGCGGCGCTCGACTCCAACAGGTACGAGCCGACGCTCTGGCTTCTACGACCCCGGCTACTGCACGGTGTACGGCAAGCGCGTGAACAACTTCGACACGTCAAGTCCCTTCGGAAACGTCGATCTCGCGACCGCACTGCAGTACTCGGTCAACTCGGTGTTCTGCAACATCGGGCTGAGCCTCGGCGCCCGGCGCATCCTCAAGCAGGCGAAGAAGTTCGGCTTCTACGAGCGCCCCCCGCTCGAGACGCCGCGAGAGCGAGCGGCTGCCGAGCGGGCTCTACCGCGAACGGCGAGCTCTGCGTACCCGGAGCGAGACTCGGACGTCGACGCCGGCCGCATGGCGTTCGGCCAGGAGCGGCTGCTCGTGACGCCGCTGCAGATGGCGATGGTGGCCGGAACGATCGGCAACGCCGGCATCCTGATGCGCCCGTGCGTGGTGGAGCGGATCGTCGACCCCGAACGGCAAGACGCGGTTGAAGACGAAGCCGGAGCGGATCCGGCGCGCAGTCACGCCGACGACGGCGCGGGACGTCGAGCGAGATGATGGTGCGCGCGGTCCGCGGCGGCACCGGCACGAACGCCCAGATCCCCGGCTGGCGCATCGGCGGCAAGACGGGCACGGCCGAGACGGGCGTCGAAGGCAGGAACACGACGTGGTTCATCGCGTTCGCGGGACGGGAGGGCGAGCGGCCGGAGCTCGCGATCGCAGTCGTGCTCGAGAACCAGACCTCCACGGGCGGCGCAGACCGCAGCGCCGATCGCACGGCAGGTGATGCAGGCTCTGCTGCAGCCCGACGGCGAATACCTAACGTACGGGGTTCATGGCGACGACCGGAAACATCCAGGGCACGACTCTTCGCGGGGCGCTACCGCCTCGAGCGCAAGCTCGGCTCGGGCGGCATGGCCGACGTGTGGCTGGCGGAGGATCAGGAGCTCGGCCGTCGCGTGGCGGTGAAGATCCTCCACGAGCGGTACGCGAACGACGAGCAGTTCGTCGAGCGCTTCCGCCGCGAGGCGACGCACGCGGCAGGCCTGTCGCATCCCGAACATCGTCTCCATCTACGACCGCGGCGACGCCGACGGCTCGTACTTCATCGTGATGGAGTACGTCGAGGGCCGGACGCTGAAGGAGCTGATCGTCACGCGCGGTCCGTGCCCGGTGCCGATCGGGATCTCCTACACGCGCCAGGTGCTCGCGGCGCTCCGCTACGCCCACCGCAACGGGATCATCCACCGGGACATCAAGCCCCACAACGTGATCGTCGACCGCGAGGGACGCGTCAAGGTGGCCGACTTCGGCATCGCGCGCGCCGGGACGAGCGAGATGACCGAGGCGGGGTCGATCGTCGGCACCGCGCAGTACCTCTCGCCCGAGCAGGCGCGCGGCGCGCCCGTCGACGAGAGCTCCGACCTCTACTCGACCGGGGTCGTGCTCTACGAGCTGCTCACCGGCACGGTGCCGTTCACCGGCGAGACGCCGGTGGAGATCGCGATGAAGCACCTCTCGCAGGCGCCCGAGCCGCCCTCCGCGAAGCGCGAGGGAATCCCGCGCGACCTCGACCTCGTCGTGCTGCGCTCGCTGGCGAAGGAGCCGGCCGACCGCTACCGCTCCGCGCAGGAGATGGACCGCGACCTCGAGCTCGTCGCGCCGGGGTGACGAAGTGGGAACGGAGACGGCGGACGCCGCCACGATGGTGCTGGCCGGCGCGGGCGGTCGAGCGACGCGGAGGCGACGGCAGCGACCGGCACGGCCGGCAAGCCCCACGGCGGACGGACGAGCGCTACCGGGCGTACGACGCGCCGGTCGCGCGCCGCCGCAGCTGGTGGCCCTGGTTCGTCGGGCCTGGTCGTCGCTGCGCGGGCTCGCCGTGGGTGGGTACTTCCTCTACGACAACGTGCGTGAGCAGATCGACGAGTCGAAGCCCGTCGCCGTCGAGCGACTACGAGGGCATGACGGAGGCGCGCGCCGTCGGCCTCATCAACGCCGAGGGCTTCGAGGACAAGGTGCGCCGCCTGCCGAACGGCGACGGTCGAGGTCGGATCGTGTTCGAACAGGATCCCGATCCGGGCACACGCTTGGCGAAGGGCAGCATCGTCACGATCCTCGTCTCGACCGGGAAGCGAAACGTGAGCGTGCCCGACGTGCGCGGCGAGTCGCAGGCCGATGCGATCGAGGAGCTCACGCGCCGGGGTCTCGACCCCCGGGTGGTCGGAGGTCAACTCCGAGCCAGCCCGACGGCGCCGTGACCGCGCAGGATCCAGCGCCGGGCCTCACCGTCGTCGAGGGCGCGACGGTGCGGATCAACGTCTCGACGCGGACCGAAGCCGGTCGGCGTGCCGTCGGTGATCGGGCTCAACTACGACCAGGCCGCGTCGCAGCTGCAGGCGGCCGGGCTTCGCCGTGGGGCGTGCACCCGACGTCGACTCCGACCAGCCGGCGGGCATCGTCGTCGACCAGAGCCCACCCGGCAACGCCACCGCTCCGAACGGCTCGACGGTCACGCTCACCGTGTCCAACGGGCCCGGAGACGACGCAGCTGCCCGATGTGACCGGCCAGACCGATGTCGCGACGCGCAGCACGACGCTGCAGGCGGCGGGCTTCAAGGTCAGCGTGACCCGGCAGGACACGGAGGACCCGGCGCTCGACGGCGTCGTGATCTCGCAGGATCCGCCCGGCGGCACGCAGGCCAAGACCGGAGTACGTGGTCACGCTCTTCGTCGGCAACTACGTGCCGCCGCCGACGGAGACGCTGCCACCCGAGACGATTCCGACCGACACCACCACCGCGACGGAGACCACGCCGACCGACACCACCGCGCCGCCGCCGTGAGCCGGCGGCTCCGGGTCGCAGTCCTCGCCGGCGGCCGCTCGAGCGAGCACGAGATCTCGCTCGTCTCGGCCCGCTCCGTGGTCGGAGGCGCTCGACCCGTCGCGGTACGAGACGCCTGACGATCGAGATCGGCCGCGACGGGCGCTGGGCGCTACCGCCGCGGCGGCAGCGGCCGAGCTCGGCGCGACCCCGGCGGCGACGCTCCCCGTTCCCGACACGGCCGCTTCTCCGGCGGCGCTCGGCGCGGTGGACGTGGTGCTGCCGATCCTGCACGGGCCGTTCGGCGAGGACGGCACCGTGCAGGGGCTGCTCGAGCTCGCGGGCGTCCCGTACGTCGGCTCGGGCGTGCACGGCCTCGGCGCTGTGCATGGACAAGGACCTCTTCAAGGCCGTGCTCCGCGACCGCGGCATCTCCGGTCGCGCGCAGCGTGACGCTGCGACCCGGGGACCCGGTCGAGAACCCGTACGGCTATCCGGTGTTCGTGAAGCCGGCGCGGCTCGGCTCGTCGCGTCGGGATCTCGAAGGTCGCCGCGCCGGAGGAGCTCGGAGCTCGCGGTGGAGCTCGCGCGCCGGCACGACGACAAGGTGCTCGTCGAGGAGTTCCAGCCCGGCGTGGAGGTCGAGTGCGGCGTGCTCGGTAACCGCGACCCCGATCGCCTCCGCGGTGGGCGAGATCGTCGCCCACGCCGACTGGTACGACTTCGACGCGAAGTACGCCGAGGGCGGCATGGAGCTGATCGTGCCCGCCGCGCCTGCCGCCGAGGTCGATCGAGCGTGTGCGTGAGCTCGCGGTCGAGTCGTTCGTCGCGACCGACTGCGAGGGCATGGCCCGCGTCGACTTCTTCGTGCGGCCCGACGGCGAGGTCGTCGTCAACGAGCTCAACACGATCCCCGGCTTCACGGCGACGAGCGTCTACGCGAAGCTGTTCGAGGCGAGCGGGATCGCGTACGCGGAGCTGCTCGACCGGCTGATCGCGCTGGCGCTCGAGCGCCACGAGCGACGGCGCGCTCTCGCGTACTGACCCCTACGGCAGCGCAGCGCCTTCGGCACGCTACGGGCGTCCACGATGGCAGGCAACGGTCCAGCGTGAGTCAGGACAGCGTGGCTGCGAGCGCGTCCTCCCACGCGCCAAGCGCCTCTTCGAGGACGGCGTCCTCGATCGTCAGCGGGCAGAGCACCCGGATGCAGTTGCCGGAGACGCCGGCCTTGAGCAGGATCAGACCGCGCTGCGAGCGCCGCCTCGATCACGGCGCGAGGCGAGCTCGGGCGCCGGCTCCTTCGTGTCCGCGGTCGTGCACCAGCTCGATCGCGAGCATCGCGCCGAGCCCGCGCACGTCGCCGATCCGCGGCGCGGCGTTCCTGCCAGGCGAGCATGCGCTCGCGGATCGCGGTCGCCGAGCACGTTGGCGCGGGCGACGAGCTCCTCCTCCGCGAACACGTCGAGCACGGCGAGCGCGGCGGCGAGGGCGACCGGGTTGCCGATGTACGTGCCTCCGACGCGCCGGTGTGCGGCGACGTCCATCATCGCCGCCGTCCCGATCACGCCGGACAGGGGCAGACCCGCGGCGATCGACTTCGCCACGATCATCAGGTCGGGCTCGACCGAGAAGTGCTCCATCGCGAACATGCGACCGGTGCGGCCGAAGCCGGTCTGCACCTCGTCGGCGACGAGGACGATGCCGTGCTCGTCGCAGAGCGCGCGCAGGCCCTCGACGAACTCGGGCGGCGCGGGGACGAAGCCGCCCTCGCCCAGCTGGGGCTCGAAGACGATCGCCGCGACCTGGTCGGGGGCGACGTGCGTCAGCGAACATGTGCCGGAGCCGTGCGAGCGCCTCCTCGGCGTTCGGGCCCCGGTACGCGTTCGGGAACGGCGCGCGGTAGACCTCCGGCGCGAAGGGCCCGATGCCGGTCTTGTACGGGTGCACCTTCGAGGTCATCGTCATCGAGAGCAGCGTGCGGCCGTGGAACGCCCCCTCGAACGCGATCACGCGCCGGCCTCCCGGTGGCGAGGCGCGCGATCTTGACGGCGTTCTCCACCGCCTCGGTGCCGGCGTTGAAGAACGCGGCACGAGCCGGGCCGGTGATGGGCGCCAGCGCCGTCGAGCCGCTCCGCGAGCTCGACGTACGACTCGTACGGCACGACCGTGAAGTCCGTGTGCACGAACCGGGCCGCCTGCTCCTGAATCGCCTCGACCACGCGTGGATGGCAGTGACCGACGTTGACCACGCCGACGCCGCCGGCGAAGTCGATGAAGGTGTTGCCGTCGACATCGGTGATCGTCGGCGTTCGCGCGCGTCGGCGACGACGATCGGGAGGTACACATGCAGGGCGGCGCGATCACCGCCCGCTCGCGAGCCAGGAGCTCGCGCGAGCGCGGTCCCGGGATCTCGGTGCGGAGGTCGATCGCCCTCGTCGTCGCCATCGTCGGCCAGCGTACCCGAGGCTCCGGCTCCCGCCGGTACGCTCGCGCCATGGACGACTTCGCCGCCGCTCGACCCCGATCCGCACGTCCAGTTCGAGCGCGTGGTTCACCGAGGCCGGCGCGGCGGGTATCGCCGCAGCCCGAGGCGATGACGCTCGCGACGGCCACGCAGCGACGGCGCGCCGTCGGCCCGGATGGTGCTGCTGAAGGGCCACGACGAGCGCGGCTTCGCCTTCTACACGAACCGCGAGAGCCGCAAGGGCGTCGAGCTCGCCGCCGAACCCGCGCGCGGCGCTCGTGTTCCACTGGGACGCGCCCCGCGAGCGTCAGGTGCGGGTCGAGGGACGCGTCGGAGGAGCTCGACGACGACGCGTCCGCCGCGTACTTCGCGACGCGGCCGCACGGCAGCACGACTCGGCGGCGTGGGCGTCGCCGCAGTCACGGCCCGTGGCCGGCCGCGCCGAGCTCGAGCGCCGCTATGAGGAGCTCGCGACGCGCTTCGGGGAGGGCGACGTGCCGCTGCCGCCGTTCTGGGGCGGCTACCGTCGTGATTCCGGACGCGCTCGAGTTCTGGCAGGGCCGCGAGCACCGCTTCCACGACCGCGTGCGCTACGAGCGCGAGCCGCGGGCTGGCAGCGAGAACGGCTTGGCCCTTGAAGGCTGAGTTGGCCGCTGCCGTTCGAGGCGGAAGGCCACGAGCGGAGCGCCTCGCCGACGTTAGGCGCCTTCGGGCGGTGCGAGGGCGGACGGCGTGTACCTCCCCGTCGCGTTCCACAGGATGAACCCCTTCGCCCCCTGCAGGCGGGCGGCGTCGATCTGCGCCCGCACCTGGGCTGGCTTGTAGCCCCAGTCCTGGATCCAGGGCACGAGCAGCGCGGCACGACCCTTCATCTGGCGCCGGAAGTCGGCCAGCGAGCGGAAGACGATCTCGCCGGGCTCGGCCACCGGTGAGGCGATGCCGAGCTCGCCGCCGCTGTAGAGCGCCGGATACGTCATCGCGTTGACGGCGTCGGCGTGCTGCGAGATCCACTTCGGCACCTGCCCGATGCCGAGGTCGCGCGTCGCCGAGAGGCCGAACAGCGCAGCGGAAACACGGACGCCCAGCGGTCGCAGCCGCTCGCGGGCGTACGCGACGTAGTCGGCGATGAGACGGCCCTTCGGAACGCTCGTCTTTCCGGGGTAGACGGCGGTGCCGATGTTGCCGTCGGAGGGGAAGCGGGCGTAGTCGAGCATGATCTCGTCGACAGCCCGCCCCGGGCGCCTGCCTCCGCGATCGAGATGTTGTAGTCCCACACGCGCTTGTCGTACGGGTTGACCCAGGCGAGCCCGGCGCTCGTCGTCCAGACGCCGCCGTCCGTGCGCCGCACCGCGAGATCGGGCCGCCCGCGCGCGAGCTGCGGATCCTGGAAAGAGACGACGCGGCAGATGAGGTAGAGGCCGTTCCGGCGCGCGAGCCGCGACACCTTCTGCGGGTCGAAGTACGAGCGCGCGGCGCCGACGCGCTCGACGAGCGGCACCGACTTGGGGTTGAAGCCGACCTCGCCTCCCTCGTCCTTGATGTCGAGCTCGATCGTGTTGAGCCCGAAGCGCTTCAGGTCGACGAACTCCTGCAGCTTGCCGGGCAGCGAAGCGAGCGGGCCCGTCATGTGGACGCCGCGGATCTCCACGGGCAGAGGACGCAATCGCGGGGAGCTCGGCGTCACGACCGGCGCCACCGAGGACTGCGGCGCCGCCAGCGTCTTCTTGTCGCTCGAGCTCTTGCCCGCCAGCGTCATGCCACCGGCGACGGCGAGCACGCAGAGCAACAGCACGGCGAACAGCCCGGCTCGGCGGCGCCGCTTCGTCCTGCGCACCTGGGCCCGTCGCGAGCGGAAGCGCTCGTTCGGGTCCATCGATGGGTAGAGCATGGACACCGGGTCCAGGAGCGTACCGGATCAAGGCCTTTTCCACAGCCTCGCCGATCTGTTCGGTGTCTGCGCTGAAGCCTCTAGGATCGCCCTATGGTTCTCTCGGACGGCGCGATCCGGCGGCTGATCGACTCCGGTCGCATCGGCATCGAGCCGTACGACCCGGTGCTGATGCAGCCGTCGAGCCTCGACGTCCGCGTCGACCGCCTGTTCCGGGTCTTCCGCAACTCGCGCTATCCGTACATCGACGTGAAGCAGGAGCAGGAGGGCCTGACGGAGCTCGTCGAGGTCTCGGGCGACGAGGCCTTCATCCTCCATCCCGGCGAGTTCGTCCTCGGCTCCACGCTCGAGCGCGTGACCCTGCCCGAGGATCTCGTCGCCCGGCTGGAGGGAAAGTCGAGCCTCGGCAGGCTGGGGCTGCTGATCCACTCCACGGCGGGCTTCATCGACCCGGGTTGGGACGGGCACGTGACCCTGGAGCTGTCGAACGTCGCCAACCTCCCGATCACCATCTACGCGGGGATGAAGATCGGCCAGCTCTCCTTCGTGCAGCTGTCGGAGCCCGCCGAGCGGCCGTACGGATCAGCCGGAATCGGCTCGAAGTACCAGGGCCAGCGCGGGCCGACACCGAGCCGCTACTGGAAGAACTTCGAACGCGCATGACCGTCCTCGTCACCGGAGCGGGAGGGTTCGTCGGCCGCCACGTCGTCCGCGAGCTCGCCACGAACGGTGAGCGCGTACGGGCGATGGTGCGCGACCTTCGCAGCGCCGAGGCGCTCGCCGAGATCGATTGCGAGCTCGTGCGGGGGGACGTCACCGATTCGGCCTCGCTCCGGGCCGCGGCCCGGGGCTGCCGTGGTCTCGTGCATCTCGTGGCGATCATCGCCGGGCGTCCCGCGGACTTCGAGCGCGTGATGGTGGCGGGTTCGGGGAACGTGGTCGAGGCAGCCCGGGACGCCGGGATGCGCCGTTTCGTCCTCCTGAGCGCGCTCGGCGTCTCCGCCGCGACGAAGGACGCCGTCCCCTACTACCACGCCAAGTGGGAGGCCGAGGAGGCGGTGCGCCACTCGGGACTGAGCCACGCGATCCTGCGCCCAAGCTTCGTGTTCGGGCCTGACGGCGGCGCGCTCCCGCGCTTTCTGCGCATCGCCCGGCTTGCACCCGTCACGCCCGTGATCGGCCACGGGAAGCAGCGCATCCAGCCGGTCTGGGTCGACGACGTCGCCCGCGCCGTGAAGCTCGCCCTCGGTCGGGACGACGATCAGCTCGCCGAGCTCGGCGGCCCGGACGTGGTCGACTGGAACGAGCTGTGGAAGCGCCTGAAGGACGTTCTCGGGACCCATCGCCCCGCTCTGCATCTGCCGTCCTGGCTGCTGCGCGCTCCCGCGACGGTGCTGGAGCGCCTCCCGAACCCTCCGCTCACGCGCGATCAGCTACGCATGCTCCAGCTGGGGGACAACGTCGTCTCCGACGGCGGCACCGCCATGCGCAACCTCGGCCTCGGACAACTGCTCGGGCTCGACGAGCAGCTCGCGCGCGCCGTGGCGGCGATGGATCGCTAGTCCCGCTCGACCGTCGACAGCGTCCTGAGCGCCTCGGCGGCAGGGTCACGCGGATCCGGCGCGAACGAGACCCGACTCGTACGACCAGACCACCGCCTGCACGCGGTCGCGGAGGTCGAGCTTGCGCAGGACATGCGCGACGTGGGTCTTCACCGTCGCTTCGCTGAGGAACAGGTCTGCCGCGATCTCGCTGTTGGAACGACCCCGCGCCATCGCCAGCAGCACCTCGCGCTCGCGCGCCGTCAGGTCGTCCAGGGCGGGTGGCAGGCCTGTCACCGGCCGCTCGCTGACGTAGCGCTCGATCAGCTTCCGTGTGATCGCGGGTGCGAGGAGGGCGTCGCCGGCCGCCACGGTGCGCACCGCATCGACCAGCGTGCCGCGGGGCACGTCCTTGAGCAGGAACCCGCTCGCCCCCGCCCGCAGCGCCTGGTAGACGTACTCGTCGAGGTCGAACGTCGTCAGCATCAGGATCCCGAGCTGCTCGAAGCCGGCGACGCGCAGCCGCCGGGTGGCCTCGATGCCGTCGACGCCCGGCATCCGTACGTCCATCAACACGACGTCCGGCTGCGTCTCGCGCACCTGCGCGACCGCCTCCGCGCCGTCGCACGCGTGCCCGACGACTTCGATGTCCTCCTGCGCGTCGAGGATCAGGCTGAAGCCGTCGCGCACGAGCTCCTGGTCGTCGGCGAGGAGCACGCGGATCACGTCCAGTCCTCCACGGGGATCTTCGCACGGACGCGGAGGCCGCGTTCCGGCCCGGGACCGATGCGCAGCGTGCCTCCGAAGAGCGCCACGCGCTCGCGCATGCCCGCGAGGCCGTTCCCGCCGCCGTTCAGGCTCGATACGCCGATGCCGTCGTCGGTCACCTCCACCTCGAGCTCGTCGCCGTAGCGAATCGCGACCACGACGTGCTTCGCGTGCGCGTGCTTGAGGACGTTGGTCAGCGCCTCCTGGACGATCCGGTAGGCGGAGATGTCGACGCCAGTCGGCACCGGCCGGGGTGCCCCCTCGACGACGAGCTCGACGGGAAGCCCCGTCGCGCGGACCTTGTCCAGCAGCGCAGCGACCCCCTCCAGGCCGGCCTGAGGTCCAAGCGCAACCGCCTCGTCGCGGCGAAGCACGCCGAGCAAGCGGCGCATCTCCGCGAGCCCTTCCCTCCCGGTCAGCTGGATCCGCTCGAGCGCGACGCGAGTCTTCTCAGGCTCCGAGGCGAGCACCTCCTCGCCGGCCTCTGCCTGTACGACCATCACGCTCATCGCGTGCGCGACTGCGTCATGGAGCTCGCGGGCGATCTGAGCTCGCTCTTCGGCAACGGCGACACGGGCCCGTTCCTCCTTCTCCCGTTCTGCGAGCTGGACCCGCTCACGCAGGCCGGCCACGTAGAGCCGACGCGTCCTGACGTACATCCCTGCCAACCAGGGGATGACTAGGACCGAATACCAGGGGAGAGTGAACACGGCGTCGAGCAGGCCGGCCGTCGTCGGGTCGCGCGAGGCGCTGAGAAAAGCGAGCACGAGCACCACGACCCCCGTCCACATGGCGGTCCGCCGCTCGCAATGTGCGCCGACTGTGTAGAGCGCCAGCGTGAAGGGGAGAACCAACCCCCAGCCCTCGTTCCCGCCGAAGAGCACGGTCGGCACGGCTGCGGCGAACGCGATCACGATCAGCGTGCCGAGAGGAGAGCGTCGCCGCGCGACAAGCGCGAGCGCCATGACGAGGTAGCAGACGGCAACGACAGGACGCGGGCCCTGGATGAACGGGCTCGAGTCGCCGCCATCGGGATAGATCGGCGCGGTCCACGCCTCGTACTGCACGATCGCGACGAATCCGAGCGCCATCGCCACGTCGGCGACGTCCTGCTTTCGCTCACTCCAGCGCAGGCGCATGGAGCGGACCGTATCGCCATCCAGCCCCGCGGGCGTCCGTCGGGAGAGTGAGCGTGGTTCAGCCGAGGGGATGGTCCGAACGAGCCCGGTGGCGCGCTCTCGTGGCCCTCGTGATCGTGGCAGGCACGGTCAGGGCAGCCCCACGACCTCCACCTTCTGATGGACAGTGAGCAGTAGGCGGGGCACATAGGCGAGCTGACCGCGGTGCCCGTCGCATGACCCTGCACGAAAGGCGAGGGCCGCCTCACGGCGGCCCTCGATCCCGGTGACCAGCGCTGGATTAGTAGAGGCGCTTCCCGGCCGTCGAATGGACGGCGGCGCGAAACGCGAGCCCCCTACGCTGGCTAGGCGATTCCCGGGTGGTCCCGGGGGCACGCCTCTACCCGCTGGTACCTCCACTGCCGGTACTGCAAGAGTCGCTCACGTCCGGACCACCTCCTTTCCGCGGTACTCCGAGTCTACGCAGAGAAGGCGGATGTCGGCAATCCCCTGCTCGCACCTCGTGTGCGTCAGGGCTCGAGCACGACGGTGACCTCGAGCCCGCTGCCGGTCGGTACGGTCACGGAGGAGAGGGTCGGGTCGGCCTGCCGTGCGGCGGAGTACGCCTTCAGGTCGGCGTGGGAGATCACGTTGTCGGCGACGATCACGCCGCCCGCATCCACCTTCTGGCGCGCGAGCGCGAACAGCGCCTCGTAGTCGGACTTCCAGGCGTCGAGGAACACGACGTCGAACCCCTCCTCGAGACCCGGCAGCAGGGCGAGGGCATCACCCTCGACGAGCTCCGCCCACTCCTCGAGCCCGGCGCCGGCGATGTTGACGCGCCAGGCCTCGCACTTCGCCGGGTCCTGCTCCAGTGAGAGAACGCGACCGCCGAGGATGCGCGCGGCCGCAGCGAGCCAGATCGTCGAGTAGCCTCGCGAGCCGCCGATCTCCAGCACGTCGCAACCGGCGTTCGGCGCCACGAGCGCGAAGAGCAGCCGGCCGGACTCCGGGCCAACCGCGAGCGAGCGTCGCTCGTACGGGACGGCGGGGTCGCCGCGCTCGCGCTCATCCTCCTCCTCCAGGCGCGCGAGCACGGCGCGGACACGGTCGTCGAGCACGCGGAGACCCTACCCGAGCTCCCGCGGGACCTCGGCCACGCAGGCGAGCGCCAGCAGCCTCAGCCGGCCCGGCCGACGAACATCACGGCACCTCCACCACGACCATCCCGTCCTCGCGCACCCGGACGGGGTACGAGCCTACCGGGATGTACGCGGGCAGCGTCAGCGCTTGGCCGGTCGTTACGTCGAAGCGCGCGCCGTGGCGGGGGCAGATCACCTGGCACGTGTCCGGCTCCCACTCCCCCTCGCAGAGCGGGCCGTCGTCGTGCGTGCAGCGGTCCTCGATCGCGTACAGCCCGCCGCCGCAGTTGTAGACGCCGACCCCCTCCGGGCCAGCGGCGACGAGCCGCATCGTGCCGGGCGGCAGCTCCTCGAGCGGGCAGACCTCGACCTCTGCCACTAGCGGTGTCTCGTCAGGTGATGGGGCCACGCGAGGTAGCCGAAAGGCATGCGTTGTGGCACTTAGGCGAGCGAGATCTCGCCGGCCGATGTGCCCCACTCGTCCGGCAGCGGTGTGCCCTTCGCCTTGTGCAGCGCCAGCTTGAGCACCCCGAGCCCGAGGATCGCGCACTTGAGACGCACCGGCGTGAGCGGGATCCCGATCTCCTCGAGCAGCTCGTCCTTCGGCATCGCCGCCACCTCCTGCGCGGTGCGGCCCTTGACGAGGTCGGTGAGCATCGACGTCGCAGCCTGGCTGATCGCGCAGCCGCGCCCTTCGAAACCGACCTCCTCGATCACGTCTCCGGCTCCGAACCGCACGGACACCGTGATCTCGTCCCCACAGAGCGGGTTCTGGCCCTCGGCGACCGCATCGGCGGGCTCGAGCACGCCGTGATTCCGCGGACTCTTGTAGTGGTCCAGGATCACTTCCCGGTACAGCTGCTCGAACTCGCTCATGCCGGCACCTTCCTACCCGAGCGAGGCCTGGACCTTGTGCAGCCCTGCGAGGAGACGGTCGACCTCCTCGGGGATCGAGTAGAGGTAGAAGCTCGCCCGCGAGGTGGCCGCGACACCGAGCCGCGTCATCAGCGGCTGTGTGCAGTGGTGGCCCGCGCGGATCGCGATCCCCTCCCAGTCGAGCACCTGCGCCACGTCGTGCGGGTGCACCCCGTCGACGTTGAAGGAGACGATGCCCGCGCGGCGGTCCGCCGGCGGGCCGTACACCGTCACCCAGTCGAGCTCGGCCAGCCGCCCCATCGCCTGCGCGACGAGCTCGTGCTCGTGCCGCTCGATCGCCTCCAGCCCGATCTCCCCGAGGTAGTCGATCGCGGCGCCGAACCCGACCGCCTCGGCGATCGCCGGTGTGCCGGCCTCGAACTTGTACGGCAGCTCGTTGAACGTCGTCTTCTCGAGCGCCACCGAGCGGATCATCTCGCCGCCGAGGTTGAACGGGGACATCGCCTCGAGCAGCTCGCGCCGGCCCCACAGCGCCCCGATCCCGCTCGGGCCGCACAGCTTGTGCGAGGAGATGGCGCAGAAGTCGCAGCCGAGCGCCTGCACGTCGACGGGACGGTGCGGTGCCGCCTGCGCGGCGTCGACGACCATGATCGCGCCCTGTTCGTGTGCCCACTCGGCGAGGCGCTCCACCGGGTTGATCGTGCCGAGCGTGTTGGACACGAGGTTGTTGGCGACGACCTTCACCCGCCCCTCGGCCGCGATCCCGTCGAGCACGTCCAGCTGCAGCTCGCCCGCGTCGTCGATGGGGATGTGCCGGAAGCTCGCTCCCGTCCGCTCGGCGACGTACTGCCAGGGGACGAAGTTCGCGTGGTGCTCGAGCTCCGTGATCACGACGACGTCGCCGGCGCTGAGATTGTCGAGGCCCCACGCGTACGCGACGAGGTTGATGGCCTCGGTCGCGGAACGCGTGAAGATCACCTCGCGCTCCGAGGGAGCGTTGAGGAACGAGGCGACCTTGCGGCGCGCGTCCTCGTAGCCCTCGGTCGCGCGCTCGGCGAGGCGGTAGACGCCGCGGTGCACGTTCGCGTACTCGTGCTCGTAGAAGCGGCGCATGCGGTCGAGCACCTGCCGCGGCTTCTGCGTCGACGACGCCGAGTCGAGATACGCGAACGGCCGCCCGTTGACGACCTCCTCGAGGAACGCGAAGTCCGCCCGCAGCCGGTGTGCGTCGAGTGCCGGTGCCGTCACCATGCTCATCGCCTCCATCGTAGCCGCGTCGCCCTGCCGAGCTCGTCAGACCGCGCCAGCCGACCGTCGGAGCGGCACGAAGCGGTCGTCGGTCGCGGCAAGGAACGCGATCGCGATGCCGGAGCCGACTGCGACCATGAGGATCGAGGACAGGTGCGGGATCTCGAGCTCGAAGAACTCGCGCAGGAACGGAAGCGCAAGGAACACAACGTAGGACACGAGCAGCGTTCCACAGAGGAGGGCCACCCAACGCGCACGCCTGGGCCCCGTAGCCTCGAGGGCGAAGACGAGGTACAGGCCGATCACGATCAGCGTGGAGGTGGCCGCCGTGCGGGCCTGCACGAGGCCGAGGTCGAAGACGTTGAGCGTGACGAGGTACGCGGTGAGAACACCGAGCCCCGCGGCCACTCCCGCGGGGACTGAGAAGCGCGCGACGTCGCGCAGGAAGCCGGCCGTCTTCCAGGGGCCTTCGCTCGGCGCCAACGCGAGGAAGAACGCAGGGATCCCCACCGTGATCGCCCCGGCCACCGTGAGATGGCGCGGCAGCAGCGGATAGGCCGTCGGGGTGAGGCCGATCGTGACGATCAGGAACGCGGCGAAGACGGACTTGGCGACGAAGAGCTTGGTCACACGATGGATGTTGCGGAGGATCTGACGCCCCTCGGCCACCATCCGCGGCACCGATCCGAAGTCGCCACTGACGAGGACGACGTCGCTCACCGCCTTCGCCATCTGCGTACCGGAGCCCTGGGCGATCGCGAGGCGGCAGGCCTTGAGCGCCGGAACGTCGTTGACGCCGTCCCCGATCATCGCCACGTAACGGCCGTCCCGGGCCAGCGCCTCGACGAAGCGCCGCTTTCCCTCGGGCGAGATCCTCCCCACCACCGTCGCCGAGCGCGTGAGCCGGGCGAGCTCGGCCTCGTCCACGGGGAGCGTGCGCCCGTCGACCGGCTCGGCCTGGAGGACGATGCCGGCGTCCGCCGCGATCGACCCGACGGTTCGCGGATCGTCCCCCGAGAGCACCTTCAGGTCGACGCCCTGGTCGAGCAGGAAGCGAATCGTCTCGTGCGTGTCCGGACGGAGCTCCTCGGCCAGCACGACGATTCCGAGCGGGTCGAGCGGCGGCGGTCCATCGTCGGGGTCGGCCGGGAAAGGCGCCGTCGCGCGGCCGAAGGCGACCACGCGCCGCCCCGCTTCCTGCTCGCCCGCGGCCGTCGCCGCGAGCTCGCCGAGCGGGAAGAGCTCCGGCGCACCGAGCACGAGCCGTTCGCCGCCGAGCGCAGCGCCGCTCCACCGGCGGCGCGACGCGAACGGCACCGTCTCGGCCGGCGTCTCTGCGGCTCCGGGGTACGCCTTCGCGATCGCCTCCGCCGTGAGGTTGCGCGTCGGCTGGGACGCGGCGAAGCGACCGAGGGCGTGGCGAAACGCCTCCTCCTCGACACCGGGTGAGAGATGCGCGCCAGCCACGCGCAGGCCGGCCTCGGTGAGGGTGCCGGTCTTGTCCGTGCACAGCGTGTCGACCGAGGCGAGCGACTCGATCGCATTCAGCTGCTGCGCGAGTGCACCGCGCCGGGCCATGCGCACGGCCGCCGCCGCAAACGTGATCGACACGAGCAGGATCAGTCCTTCGGGGACGAGCGTGACCATGCCCGCGACCGCCGTCTCCACCGCCCTCGAGACGTCGACGTCCTGTTTCCACAGAGCGACGACGAGCATCGCCCCGAGCGGCACCATCGCCGCGACCAGGACGTAGAGCAGGCGGTTGATCGAGCGCTCGAGCGGGGAGCGCGGGTGCCGGAACTCCTTGGCGGTTCCGGCGATTCGGCCCGCGTAGCTGTCGGCGCCGACCGCCTCGACCTCGTAGGCACCGGCGCCGTCGACTGCGAACGAGCCCGAGCGCACCTCCCCGCCCGCCGCGCGAGTCACGGGCCGCGACTCGCCGGTCAGGATCGACTCGTCGAGCGAGAGATCGGTGGCCTCGGCAAGGGTCCCGTCAGCGACGACCTGGTCTCCCGCCGCGAGCCGGACGAGGTCGCCGACGACGACCTGCTCGACCTGAACCTGCCGCGGCTCGCCGTCGCGCACGACCGTCGCCCGGGGGGCGATGAGCGCCGCGAGCTCGTCGAGCTTCCGCTTCGCCCGCAGCTCCTGCCAGATGCCGATCGCGGAGTTGGTGACGATGATCCCGAGGAAGAGCGCGTCGCGAGGGTCGGCGAACGCGAGGGTGAGCACGCCGAGCACGAGCAGGATCGCGTTGAACGGCGTCAGGACGTTGGCCCGGACGATGCTCGCCGTCGAGCGGCTGGTGCCCGGCTCGGGAGGCTCGCCGCGGGCTGCGAGGCGACGCCCGGCCTCGGCCTGGGTCAGGCCCGCGTGCGCCGCCTCGGACACCGGTCAGTCGCCGGGTGGGTGCGCGCGCCCGTTGCGCTGTGCGCGGGCCGCGATCTCGCGCTGGCGTTCGACGGTCTCCGCCGCGCCGGCGAGGATCTCGCACACACGCTTCATCCGCTCCCGCTCGGACGTGATCTGCAGGAGCTGCTGCTTGATCTCCGGGGCGAGCTCGAACCGTGCTGCGATGGCGAAGGAGAGCAGCGGGTGCTCGGCCTCCGGGGTCTCGACGTCGGTGCCGGTGAGCTCGAGCAGCTTCGCGAACAGACGCAGCGCCTCCTCGACGTCGGCTGCTTCGGCGGGGTCGTCCTGATCCTCGATCGCCTCGACGTCTCCCGTGTGGAACGAGCGGCCCTCCGTCAGCTCGCGCAGCCGAAACCGCTCGCGCCCCTCGATCACGATGTTGAGGCGCCCGTCGTCGAGTCGCTCGGTCACCTCGATCACCGCGGCGCGCGTGCCCACGGGGCGAATGCCGTCGTCGTCGGCGAGGACGAGCCCGAACTCCTCGTCCTGGTCGAGGCACTCGCCGATCAGCTCCTTGTAGCGCTCCTCGAAGATGTGGAGCGGAATCTGCTCGGTGGGCAAGAGTACGATCCCGAGTGGGAAGAGGCCGATCTCGTCCACGGGGGAAGGGTATGCGCTCGACAGAGCGGTTGTGCAGCGTCGGTCTCGCGCCGGTCGCAGTCGCGCTCGTGGCGCTCGTGATCTCCCCCTCCGGCGCTGCCTCGATCACGGCGGCGACCGAGTGGCAGAGCCCCACCCTGGCGGTGGACGCCCGCGGCAACGCGCTAGTCAGCTGGACGCAGGGGGCCGCACGCCGGACTCTCTGGTCCCACCGACGGGCCGCTACCTGCCCGGCGGGCGGCTCGCCGGCCCGGATGTGAGCAAGCCGACGACGGTCACGGGCCTGGCGTACGCCCGCGTCGTGCGCCGGACGCCCGACGGTCGCCTCTGGGCGCTGCAGGCCTGGCGCGTGCAGCACGGCGGGCCGGTCGAGCTGCGCTTCGCGCGCTGGCAGGGGGAGCCGACGAGCGTCGCGGGCGAGGTGGCGGCGGGCAAGCTGACGGGGCAGGCGGCGTACGCCGGCCAGGGCGTCTTCGGCACGTCGCCCACGACGGCGGGCACGCAGATCCGGCACTTTGCGCTCGTCGATTGCGACCGCTGCCCGGGTGCGCCCGGTTGGTCACGGCTCATCTCCGTCCCGCTTGCCGGGCCGCGCGGCACGTACTCGGTGACCCTCTTCCCCAGGCGCCAGGGCGCCCGCTATCGCGTCAGCGTGATCGGCCCGAACCGGGGCTGGGCATACGCGCCAGACGCGACGGTGGTCGTCTCCGCCGTGTCGTAGCGAACCGGCCCCAACCGGCATCTCGAGCGTGTCGTTAGCCTGCGCTCGTGGACGCGACAACCACGGAGATCAGGGTGCTCGGCTGCTTGATCGAGAAACAGCGGACGACGCCCGACCAGTACCCGCTCACGCTCAATGCGTTGCGGCTCGCGTGCAACCAGTCGACGAACCGGGACCCGGTCGTCGCGTACGACGAGGCCACCGTGCGCGACGCGGCCCGTCGTCTCGCCGCACGCGAGTGGGCGCGGCTCGCGAGCGGCGCCGGCAGCCGTACGGTCAAGTACCGCCACCTGCTCGACCGCACGCTCGGGCTCTCCGACCCGGAGCTGTCGCTCCTGGCGGTACTCATGCTGCGCGGGCCGCAGACGCCCGGGGAGCTGAAGCAGCGCAGCGAGCGGTTGCACCCGTTCGCGTCGCCCGACGCGGTGGAGGAGGCGCTCGGCGTCCTGGTCGAGCGCGCCCTGATCGCCCGCGTCCCGCGGAGGCCCGGGCAGAAAGAGGATCGGTACACGCAGCTGCTCGGCGGACCGCCCGAGCCGGAGGACGACCGGGGCGCGCCGGCGCCCGCTGCCCAGACCGTGTGGCCCTACCTGCTGTACGAGGATGCCGAACGCGCGATCGCCTGGCTCGAGCACGCCTTCGGTTTCCGGGAGGTCGACCGGTCGACCGGAGCGGCGGGAGGCCTGCACGCCGAGCTGGAGGTGGAGCACCGCGGCGCCTGCATCTACCTCGGGCAACTGCCGGAGCACCTTCGCGCCGCCGAGATCCGTCGCACCTCGCTCGTCTTCGTTCTCGTCGACGACGTGGACGCCCATCACGCGCAGGCGGTCGCGGCGGGCGCCGAGATCGTCGAGGAGCTGAACGACGACCCGTCGGGCCACCGGCGCTACGGCTGCGCCGATCCCGAGGGCCACGAGTGGTACTTCGCGACGCCGCTCGCGAGCAGCGGCTCGCGGTGAACGCCGGCGGCCGCGTCCGCGAAACCGACGCCTGTAGGGATCTTCGCGCGCGAAACTAGTGGTGTCTCCGGGAAGTTCGGTGCTGCTTGGCCGAGCGAAAACCGAGCAGCGCTAGGACGCAGGGAGCCCCCATACCTGAAGGTATGGGGGCGACCGAGGACGACGCGATGCGAAGCGTTTGCAGCCGGCCAAGCGGTGCCGAACTTCCCGGAGCCACCACTAGTGGTCGCCCTGCGGGATGCGGGCCTCCAGCGCGGCGCCGAGGGCGGTGCGCACCGGCTCCAGCTCGATGCGGTCGAGCACGTCCTGGAAGAACCCGCGCACGATCATCCGCTCCGCCTCCGACCGCGAAAGCCCACGAGCCATCAGGTAGAAGAGCTGCTCGCGATCGACCTGGCCAAGTGTCGCGCCATGCGTGCAGCGCACGTCGTTGGCGAGGATCTCGAGGCCGGGGATGGAGTTCGCCGTCGCCGTCTTCGAGAGCAGCAAGTTGCGGTTCTCCTGGTAGGCGTTCGTCTTCTGCGCGCCCTCCTCGACCCGGATCATCCCGCGCCAGACGGTCGCCGCCGTGTCACGGAGCGCGCCCTTGAAGGCGAAGTCGGACGTCGTGTCCGGCGCCTGATGGAGCTGGTACGTGTCGTAGTCGAGATGCTGCGTCCCGTCGGCGAAGTAGGCGCCGGTCACGCGCGAGGTCGCACCGCGCTCGGCGAGGTCGTTCTGGATCCACACCTTGCCCTTCGCCGAGCCGAACCCGCCCGTCACCCAGTCCAGCTCCGCGTCGCGCCCGACCCTCGCGTGATTGGAGGCGAAGTACCAGCTGCGCCGCGAGAGGTTCTGCAGCGAGACGAACTCCACCTTCGCCGCGTCACCCACGACGATCTCGGCCACGGAGTTGACGTAGCCCGAGAGCTCGGTGTCGGCGGAGGCGAGCTCCTCGATCACGCTGAACCGGCTCTCCGCCTCGGCGACGACGAGCAGGCGCCAGAAGAGCGAGCCACCGTCGCTCGTGTTCACGACGCGGACGTAGAGAGGCTTGTCGACGACGGCGCCACGCGGGACGTGGACGAGGAGCCCGTGCTCCCAGAGCGCCGCGTTGTGGGCGCGAAACTTGTCGTCCGCCTGGACGAGCGAGCCCAGCAGCGGATGGTCGTCGGTGAGCGGCTCGAACCGCACACCCTCGGGAGCGCGCTCGATCGTCAGCCCTCGCTCGCCCGCCCGGGCGAGCGCCGCCGCGTCGATCTCGAGCAGGGTGGCCGCGGCCGCGACATCGGTCGCGCCACCCGCCGCCCACGCCTCGGGGTCGAACCCCGCAAGATCGGTGAAGCGCCAATGCTCCTCCTGCTTCGTCGGCAACGGCAGGACGCGGTAGCGCTCGAGAAGCTCAGTCCGCATCGACGGGTGCGTAGCGGCGGTGGAGCATGAGCATGTTGCCGTCCGGGTCGCGGAAAGGCGCCATGTGGCAGACGCCCGTGTCGAACGTCTCGCCGGCGAAGACAACGCCCTTGGCCTCGAGCTCGCGGCGCGCCTCCTCGACGTCCGGCACGCGCAGCGCGATCGACGCGGTGTGCGGGCCGGTGAACTCCTGCCCGATGTTGGTGGGATCGAGCAGATAGAGGCTGACGTTCTCACCGAGCTGGAACTCCGGCCACGCCCCGTGGCCCACCTGCTGCAGACCCAGCGTCTCGCGGTAGAACGCCGTCGAGCGCTCGAGATCGGTGACGGGGACCGAGACGAAGTCCGTACGCTCAACGTGCATCAGGGCGTCTACCCGCGCGGCTGGTAACGGTGGTGGAGCATCAGGTCGTTGCCGTCGGGATCCTGGAAGAACGCCATGTGGCAGACGCCCGTGTCGAAGGTCTCGCCGAAAAACTCGATGCCCTTCGCCTCGAGCTCGGCGCGCGCGGCGGCGACGTCCTCGACGTGCAGCGCGACGTGCGCGTTCTTCTGTGGCGCGAACTCCATCCCGTATGTGGCCGGCTCATAGATCCCGAAGCACGTCTCGCCGACCCAGAACTCGGCGTCGCCGGTCTCGTCGGGCCGCAGCCCGAGCGCGTCGACGTAGAAGGCCCGCGACCGCTTCCAGTCGGTGGACGGCACGGCGACGAAGTCGAGGCCCGTCACCGGGCTAGCCAACCGAGCCCTCCATCTGGAGCTGGATCAGGCGGTTCATCTCGACCGCGTACTCGAGCGGGAGCTCCTTCGTGATCGGCTCCACGAAGCCCGACACGATCATCGCCGAGGCCTCGGCCTCCGAGAGCCCGCGCGACATCAGGTAGAAGAGCTGCTCCTCGCCGATCTTGGAGACCGTCGCCTCGTGGCCGAGGTCGACGTCGTTCTCCTTCACGTCGATGTAGGGGTAGGTATCGGAGCGCGAGTCCTCGTCGAGGATCAGCGCGTCGCAGACGACCTTCGACTTCGAGCCCGTCGCGCCCTTCGCCACCTCGAGCAGGCCTCGGTAGCCGCCCCGCCCGCCGTTCTTGGAGATCGACTTGGAGGTGATCACCGACGTCGTGTTCTTGCCGACGTGGACGACCTTGCCGCCCGCGTCCTGGTGCTGGCCCTTGCCGGCGAAGGCGATCGACAGCACCTCGCCGTGCGCGCGGTCACCCAGCAGCCAGATGGCCGGGTACTTCATCGTCAGCTTCGAGCCGAGGTTGCCGTCGACCCACTCCATCGTCGCGTCCTCGTAGGCCACGGCGCGCTTCGTGACGAGGTTGTAGACGTTGTTCGACCAGTTCTGGATCGTCGTGTAGCGACAGCGCCCGCGGGGCTTGACGACGATCTCGACCACCGCCGAGTGGAGCGAGTCGGACGAGTAGATCGGCGCAGTGCAGCCCTCGACGTAGTGCACGTAGGCGTCCTCGTCGACGATGATCAGCGTCCGCTCGAACTGGCCCATGTTCTCCGCGTTGATGCGGAAGTAGGCCTGCAGCGGCATCTCGATGCGCACTCCCGGCGGCACGTAGATGAAGGAGCCGCCAGACCAGACGGCCGAGTTGAGCGCGGCGAACTTGTTGTCGTTCTGCGGGATGATCGTCCCCATGTACTGCTTGACGATGTCCTCGTGGTCGCGCAGGGCCGAGTCCATGTCGAGGAAGATCACGCCCTTGGCCTCGAGATCGGCCTGGAGCTTGTGGTAGACGACCTCCGACTCGTACTGCGCCCCGACGCCTGCGAGGTACTTCTTCTCCGCCTCGGGGATGCCGAGCTTGTCCCAGGTGTCGAGGATCTCTGCCGGCAGGTCCTCCCACTTGTCGACCTGCTTCTCCGTGGGCCGGATGTAGTAGTAGATGTTGTCGAAGTCGATCTCGGCGACGTTGCCGCCCCAGGTTGGAAGCGGGCGCGCGTAGAAGTAGTCGAGCGACTTGTGCCGGAACTCGCGCATCCACGCGGGCTCGTTCTTGTGCTCGGCGATCGCCTCGACCACCTCGTGCGACAGGCCGCGGCCGGACTTGAAGAAGTAGTCCTTGGCGTCGTCGGGGTTCGAGAAGCCGTACTTGTACTCGCTGCGGATCTCCCTGACGACCTCGTTCTCGGTCGTGCTCACGCTGCCTCACCTCCAATGCCCGCGGGTATGAAGGCCTCGTAGCCCTCCGCCTCGAGCTTCTCGGCCAGTTCCCCGCCGCCCGAGGCGACGATGCGGCCGTCGACGAACACGTGCACGTAGTCGGGCGTGACGTAGTTGAGGATGCGCTGGTAGTGCGTGATCACGAGCGCACCCATGTCCGGGCCCACGAGCTCGTTCACGCCGCCGGCGACGATCTTCAGGGCGTCGATGTCGAGGCCCGAGTCGGTCTCGTCGAGGATCGCGATGCGCGGCTTCAGGAGCGCCATCTGCAGGATCTCGACTCGCTTCTTCTCACCGCCCGAGAAACCGTCGTTCAGGTAGCGCGAGGCCAGCTCGCGCGGGACTCTCAGGTGCTCCATGGCGGCCAGCAGCGCGGTGCGGAACTCGGGGATCGGCACGGGGTCCTCCTCGCCTCCGTTCCGCGCCTTCCGCAGCGCGTTGATCGCGCTGCGCAGGAAGCTCGTCACGGTGACGCCGGGGATCGCATGCGGGTACTGGAACGCGAGGAAGAGGCCGCGCCGGGCGCGCTCGTCGGCCTCCAGCTCGACGACGTTCTCCCCCTCGAGCAGGATCTCGCCCTCGGTGATCTCGTACGCGGGATGACCCATGAGCGCGTACGCGAGCGTGGACTTGCCGGAGCCGTTGGGCCCCATGATCGCGTGCTTCTCGTTCAGGTCGACCGCGAGATCGACGCCCTTGACGATCTCGGTGCCGTCCTCCAGCTGGACGTGCAGGTTCTTGATCTCCAGCAATGCCACCGCTCGGTTCCCTCGATTCCCAGATTGACGAAGAATGCTTCAGCAGTTTCGCCGTGTCATCGTACCCGGACCCATTTGCGACCCGTCCCGGCGATCAAGGAACGAGGCCACGGTGCCGAAGAACGGGTCGACACTGACTGATGGTACGCTGACACCATGCCCTTCGGAATCGGTATCTGGGAGCTCCTCATTCTCCTCCTCGTGCTTCTGCTCGTCTTCGGGCCGAAGCGCCTGCCCGAGATGGGCCGGCAGCTGGGGAAGGGCATGCGCGAGTTCAAGGACTCGGTCACGGGCAGCGGCAAAGACGACGACAATCCCTACGATGACGCCTCCGAGCTGCCGCCTGCCGACGACGTCACGCCCGAGCCGGCCACCCAGCCGCGCGAGCGCGACACCGTCTCCTAGCCCCTCCCGACCATGATTCGCTCGTTTCGCCGCCTGCTCCCGCGGCGCCTCGCCCACGGCGAGGAGGCGACGCTGGTCGAGCACCTCACCGAGCTGCGCCAACGACTCGTGATCTCGTTGATCGCGATCGTGCCGGCCTTCATCATCGCCTTCGCGTTCCACAACCGGCTGATCCAGTGGCTGCTCGAGCTGCTGCCGCCCGACAAGGATCTCGTCACACTCGGTGTCACCGAGCCGTTCACGACCGCGGTCAAGGTCAGCATGATCGCGGCGATCGCGGTCGTCCTGCCGCTGCTCCTCTGGCAGATCTGGTCGTTCCTCGCCCCGGCCCTCGATGAGAGCACGCAGCGCATCCTCACCGTGTTCGTGATCATCGCCACCGCGCTGTTCGCAGCCGGTGTCGCGTTCTGCTACTTCGTGGTGCTGCCGAAGGCGCTCGACTTCCTCACGAGCTTCGACGACGACCTCTACAACGTCCAGATCCGCGCGAGCTACTTCCTCACGTTCGTCGCGATGACGCTGCTCGCCAGTGGCATCGCCTTCGAGATGCCGATCTTCATCCTCGCGCTCGTCCGGATCGGCGTCCTGACCTCGGCGCGGCTACGGCGGAATCGCCGCCTCGGCTACGTGCTGATGGTCGCCTTTGCGATCCTCCTGCCCACTGTCGACCCGGTCTCGCTCGCATTCGAGGTGCTGCCGCTGCTCGTCCTCTTCGAGCTCTCGATCTGGCTGTCGGTGTTCATGGAGCGCCGCTGGGAGCGTTCGTACGCGGAGTCCTTCGAAGGGACGTAGCCGGCGCGCGCCCGCGGCCCGTCTAAGCTCGGCCCATGCGCACGGTCTCGGCGGACTGGGTCGTCCCGGTCGAGGGCGACCCGATCCCCGCGGGCGCAGTGGCGATCGGGGACGACGGTCGGATCACCGCCGTGGGGACGGCCGCCGAGCTCGGGCCGGGAGAGCGCTACGACGGCTGCGTCATCCTGCCGGGCTTCGTCGACGCGCATTCGCATCTCGAGTACGCGGTGTACACGGGCTTCGGAGACGGCCTCTCGTTCGGCCCCTGGATCGGGTTGCACGTCACGCGTAAGCAGCGGCTCTCTCCAGAGGAGATGGACGCCATCGCGAGGGTCGGCGCCGCGGAGTGCCTGACCTCGGGGATCACGACCGTCGGCGACGCCAGCTTCTCGGGCTCGGCCGCGCTCGCGTGCGCGGAGCTCGGATTGCGCGCGATCGTCTATCTCGAGGTCTTCGGGCCCGATGCGGACGCACTGGTGCATTTCGAGGAGCTGCGCGCGCGCGTGGAGCCGTGGCTCTCCGAGCGCGTGCGTGTCGGCATCTCGCCGCACGCCCCGTACACCTGCGGGCTGGAGCTCTACAGGGCCTGCGCCGGCCTGGGTCTGCCGATCGCCACGCACTTGAACGAGAGTGACGACGAGCTCGTGTACCTGCGGTCGGGACAGGGGCCGTGGTCCTCGTTCCGAGACTGGCTCGTTGCTCCCCCGGGGGAGACGGGCATCCGCGCGCTCGCGCGCGAAGGGCTCCTCGACAAGCGTGTCGTCGCGGCGCACTGCGTGCGCGTCGACGAGGAGGAGATCACGCTCCTCGCGGAACACGACGTCGCCGTCGCCCACTGCCCGCGCTCGAACGCCATGCTCGGCTGCGGCGTTGCCCCACTCGCGGAGCTGCGGGCGGCGGGTCTTCGAGTCGCCATCGCCACGGACAGCCCCGCCTCCGCGCCCTCGTTTGACATGTTCGAAGAGCTGCGCGCCGCCGTTGTCGGAGCTCGTGGGCGCAGCCGCGATCCGGCGGCCCTCACGGCGGCCGGCGCGCTCGAGCTCGCCACGCTCGGCGGGGCCCGCGCGCTCGGGCTGGCGGCGGAGGTCGGCTCGATCCGGCCCGGCAAGTGGGCCGACCTGTGCGTGGTGTCCCTCGAAGACTCCCCGCTCGAGCCTCTTGAAGATCCTGTTATCGCAGCGATCCTGGGAGGGTCACCGGAGCGCGTTGTCGCTACTCTCATAGCCGGCGACCCGCGGTACGCGAAAGGAACGACGGATTGGCGCGATTTGAGAAGAGCAGGCCGAAGAGCCCGCGCACGAATGCTCCGGTGAAGGCAACTGCATCCTCGCGCGGCCCGTCGATGGGCGGGTCGGTCGAGGACACGATGTTCTTCCCACGCCTGCGTCGCCACGCGAAGTGGATGTTCGTGTTTCTCGCGCTCGTGTTCGCGGTCGGCTTCGTCGGCTTCGGCGTCGGCGCCGGCGGGACCGGCATCGGCGACCTCTTCCGCGACAACTCAGGAGGGGCAAGCGGAGCGTCAGTCTCCAGCGCGCGCGACAAGACCGAACAGAATCCCAAGGATCCAGAGGCGTGGCGCGACCTGTCCACCGCGCTGCAGACCGAGGGTGAGACGACCGAGGCGGTGACCGCGCTCGAGCGCGCCGTAGAGCTGGCGCCGAAGGACCTTTCCCTGCTCCGCGAGCTGTCCGTCCTGTACATCGCGCAAGGTGAGGTCAAGTCCCGCGAGGCGCAGCAGCTGCAGGCGAACGCGGCAACGCTGGGCGGATCGGGGATCCCTGGTGGACTCACCGCCAACGGGACCCCGCTCGTCGTCGACAAGGTCGCAGAGCTGCTCAGCAGCAAGGTCAACACCCAGGTGTCGGCCGCAACCGGCGAGGCCCAGGCCGCCTACGAGAGCGCGGTGGCGACGTACGTGAAGATCGCCAAGCTCCAGCCCGGCGACCCGAACGTGCAGCTCGAGCTCGCCCAGACGGCGCAATCGGCCGGCGACGACAAGACCGCGCTGGCGGCGTACGAGCGCTTCCTCAAGCTCGCGCCCGACGACCCCACCGCGCCGCTCGTGAGACAGCAGCTGAAGGCGTACAAGGCGGCACAGGCGGCGCAGGCGGCACAGGGGTAGCGGCTGCTCCCGCTCCCCCACTCAGGTGGGGATAGACTCGCCGCCATGGAGCCGGGGGTCGAGAGCATGCCGTCGACGGGACGCGCTCGCGTCGTGGTGGGGATTCTCGTGCTCTCGCTCCTCACGCTGACCGCCGCGGCGTGCGGCGGCTCGGTGGGCTACTCGGAGGGGACGGGCGACCGCACCCGCGGCAAGGAGCTGTTCGTCAAGGGTTGCGGCGGCTGTCACACCTTGGCCGATGCCGGCACTCAGGGCCAGATCGGGCCCAACCTCGACTACGCGTTCCAGCAGGCACGCCGGAACGGGCTCGGCGAGGACACGATCCAGCAGGTCGTCCGCGCCCAGATCGCCTACCCGACGGTGACGCCGCCAACCGGAGCACCCGGGATGCCGGCCGACATCTTCACCGGCGACGACGCCGAGGACGTGGCGACCTATGTCGCCTCGGTTGCCGGGATCGGGATCGAGGGTGGCGGCGCTCCGCCGCCCCCGGCGCCCACCCCCACGCCGCCGCCGGCGCCGGGTGGTGGCGACGACGCCGCCAAGCTCGAGGCGGGCAAGCAGGTCTTCGCCACCGCCGGGTGCGCGAGCTGCCATACCCTGGCCGACGCGGGTTCCAGCGGTCAGGTCGGACCGAACCTGGACGAGGCGAAGCCGAGCGAGGACCTCGTCGTGGAGCGGGTCACCAACGGCCGGGGCGTCATGCCCCCGTTCAAGGGCCAGCTCACCGCCGAGCAGATCGACGACGTGGCCCTGTACGTGTCCACTGTCGCCGGCTCGTCCCCGTAGGAGCCGCAGCTCCCGGCTACGCAGCGCCCAGGTCGACGACGACGTGCACGACGGGCACGTCGAAGCGCTGCTCCGCACGGGTCACGACGCCGGCCTCGAGCCAGTTCGACCGACCCGGCGGGTGCGTGGAGACGACGATCTCGTCGGCCGGGAAGGTACGCAACGCATCCTCGATGGCCTGCAAAGGATCGCCGTCGCCGATCTCGCCCTGCGCCTCGACCCCGACTTCGAGCAGCTTGGCCAGGCTCTCGTCGAGCCGCGCTTGCGCAGCGGAGCGCGCGCCATCCTCGTCCGAGGTCCACGTCCGCAGCTTCGAGTTGAGGGCCGGGCAGACGACGAGCACGTCCTCGCGCATGCCGGCCGACTTCGAGCGCAGGAGCTCCCGTAGCTCATCGCCGCCGACGGTCTCGTTGGCGACCACGAGGATACGGTGCCGCGGGTCGGACTCGTCCGCGCGCGCGACGTGCTCGCGCACGGGGGGTGGCTGGCGGCCGCCGCGCAGCGCCCAGATCCCCACCGCGACCTCGACGACGAAGACGGCCACGCCGAGCCAGGTGGAGATCCACGACGCCAGCGCGAGCAACGCCATCGCACCGAGCACGATGAAGACGAGCCGGAACGCCGACGCCTCGTCTCGCAACGGATTCCGCATCAGTGCCCCTTCAGGTAATCCGGCCTGGCACTCGGTTCGTGATCATACGTACATGACCCGCGACCGCGGGTCCCGACTCAGAGGAGATAGACGGTGACGTAGACGATGATCCACATGATGTCGACGAAGTGCCAGTAGATCCCGGCCAGCTCGACACCGTGATGGTGGTCGGGCGTGAAGTGCCCTCTGAAGGCGCGCGCGGCCATCACCGTCAGGATCGTGAGCCCGACGAAGACGTGCGCCCCGTGCAGGCCCGTAAGGCCGTAGAACGCCGAGGCGAAGGCGCCGTCCCCGGTGTTGAAGCCGACGTGCGAGTACTCGATCATCTGCGTGAGCAGGAAGGCGAGCCCCATCAAGATCGTGAGCACCAGCCCGGCCTTGAGGCCGTTCCGCTCGCCCCGCTTGATCGACTGCAAAGCCCAGTGCATCGTGAAGCTCGACGTGACGAGGATCGCCGTGTTGACGCCGGCGACGAAGACCGGGAACTGGTAGAAGCCCGCCAGGCAGACGCCGTCGACGAGAGGCTCCTTGCACGGGAGCCACTCCGCCCAGCGCTCCGGCTGGATCACGGTCGCACCCGGGTTGACGACGCGGATGAAGAAGTAGGCGGTGAAGAAGGAGCCGAACAGCATCGCCTCGGTGGCGATGAAGAGGAACATCCCGAGTACGGACGCGTGGATCCGCGAGCTCTGATTGGCAGCCGGCGGGCCGTGGTGGTCGTGGACGTCGCCGTGCAGCGGAGCCTCCGCGTGGGCGCTCATGTCCCCACCTCGACCGCTGCGGGCTCGACGACGACGTGCTCCACCGGCACCTTGCCGTCCGCGCGCAGGCGTGCCACGAGGTCGCGGCGCAGCCAGCCGGACTTCTCGCCCGGGAAGGTGGACACGATCACCTCGTCGATGCGCTCGTCGTGGATCGCCTGCATCGCCGCCGTATACGGATCCGGGTGCGCGATCTGGCCGTGCGCCTCGATCCCCTCGGCCCGCAGGGCGGACAGTGCCGCGCGGAGGCGGCGCTCTGCCTCCGGGTGCTCGTGACCGCCCGGATCGCTCTGCGGGCTGACGAGGAGAAAGGTGGTCGGCCCCTGCGCGGCACGCGCCCGGATGCGCTCGAACAACGGTGCGCCGAGCACCGTCTCGTTCGCGACCACCAGCACGTTCGCCGCGCCGGTGCGCGCGGCCACCTCGGCGACCACGTGCTCCACCGGCCGGTCGCCGGCGGCCTTGCGGATCTCGTCGAGGAGGTTGCGCCGCAGCCAGCCGGACTTCGCCTCCGGATGCGTGGAGACGATCAGCTCGTCGACGTGCTCCTGGGCGAGGACGTCTTTGACGGCGTCGAGCGGCCCGCCGTCCATCACCCCGCCGTGCGCGGGGATGCCCGCCTCGCGCAGCGAGGTCAGGGTGCGGTCGAGCCGCCGCCCCGCCGCCGCGCGCCGTGAATGCTCGTACACGACGTAGCCGGCCCCCGGCTCGTTCACCGGGGCGACGACGACGACTCGGATCGGACCTCGCGCCGCACGGCGCTCCACCGCGGCGATCAGCTCCTCGCCCTCGAGGGTCTCGTTGGCGACGGCGAGGACGATGGTCGGCGTCTCCTCGCTCAAACGCGCGCCTCCTGCGGGGCGCTCTCCTTGAGCACCGCGTGCCGGGCGCCGGGGACGCCGTACTCGTACGGCCCGCCGACGACGGTCGGGATCTCCTCGAAGTTGAAGACGGGCGGCGGTGAGGAGACCTGCCACTCGAGCGTCATCGCGCGCCACGGGTTCGAGCCCGCGCGCGGGCCGCGGGCCCAGCTCACGATCACGTTGTAGAAGAAGACGATCACCGAGGCGCCGAGCGCAAACGACGCGATGGAGACGACCATGTTCAGCCAGGCGAACTGGTCGGCGTAGTCGGCGACGCGACGCGGCATCCCGACCAGCCCGACCCAGTGCATGGGGAAGAACGTCACGTTGAACGTGATAAAGGTGAGCCAGAAGTGGATCTTCCCGAGCCGCTCGTCGTACATGCGCCCCGTCATCTTCGGGAACCAGTAGTAGACGCCGGCGAAGATCGTGAACACCGAACCGCCGAACAGCACGTAGTGGATGTGCGCGACGATGAAGTAGGTGTCGGACGCGTGGATGTCGATCGGCACGGAGCCGAGGAAGATGCCCGAGAGACCGCCGATCGTGAACATCGTCACGAACCCGAGCGCGAAGAGCATGGGCGTGTTGAGATGGATCTTCCCCTGCCAGAGGGTGGCGATCCAGGAGAAGATCTTGATCCCTGTCGGCACGGCGATCAGCAGCGTGGAGATCATCATCGGCACGCGCAGCCAGTCGGCCATGCCGGCCACGAACATGTGATGCGCCCACACGGAGAACCCGAGCACGAGGATGCCGAGGAGCGAGATGGCCATCAGCCGGTAGCCGAAGATCGGCTTGCGGCTCATGACGGAGATGATCTCGGACACGATCCCGAAGCCGGGCAGCATCATGATGTAGACGGCCGGATGGCTGTAGAACCAGAAGATGTGCTGGTAGCCCAGCACGTATCCGCCGCCGTCGGGCACGAAGAAGTCCGTGTGCATGACGCGGTCGAACATGATGAAGAACTGCGAGCCGGCGATGAACGGCGTCGCGATCACCACGAGGAGCGACGTGGTGAAGTTCGCCCACACGAGGAGCGGGAGGCGCCAGAAGGTCATCCCCGGCGCGCGCATGGTGATGATCGTGACGAGGAAGTTGAGCGCGGTCATCACCGACGACGCCCCTGCCCACTGCACGCCTTGGTTGAAGAAGAGCGTGCCCATCGGCGTCTCCTCCGACAGCGACGCATACCCCGTCCAGCCGGCGCCGAACGCCCCGCCCGGCGCAAGGAACGAAGCGAGGAACAGCACGCCGGCGATGGGTAGCAGCCAGAACGAGAGCGCGTTCAGGCGCGGGAACGCCATGTCGGGCGCGCCGAGCATCAGCGGTACGGCGAAGTTCGCCAGCCCCGCGAAGGCCGGGATCACGAACAGGAAGATCATCAGCGCGGCGTGCTCGGAGATCAGGCCGTTGTAGGTCTGCGTGTCGAAGAACTGCATCCCGGGCTGCGCGAGCTCCGCCCGGAAGAGCATCGCCAGGAAGCCGCCGACGGTGAAGAAGACGAAGGTCGTGACCAGGTACTGGACGCCGATCACCTTGTGGTCTGTGTTGACCTTGAAGTAGTCGCGCCAGCTGCGCGCGCCGTGACCGGAGTGGTCCTCGGGCAGCGTGGGACGGCCGGAGATGTAGTAGAG
Source organism: uncultured Actinomycetes bacterium (assembly GCA_963708005.1). Taxonomy (GTDB): domain Bacteria; phylum Actinomycetota; class Thermoleophilia; order Gaiellales; family Gaiellaceae; genus Gaiella. The sequence goes on from CAVPRY010000007.1 coordinate 501,147, forward strand.
CCAGTAGTCGAACGCCCCGATGCCGAGCAGAAAGCCGACCGGCGCCGTGATGAGGCCGCCGACGAGGACGATGATCTCCCAGTCGTAGACCGGGTCCCAGCCGGCAAGCCAGCGCAGCGAGACGACGATGTACATCCCGATCAGGAAGAAGACGCCGGCGACCCAGGCTCCGCGGATCAGCCCGGGGCGCATCAGGAGGCCACGGCGCGGGGCCGCGGGCGGCGCCGGACCCTGAGCGGTCTCGTGCTCGGGGGCCGCCGGTCCGGTGACGGTCGTCAACTCGTCACGACTCCTTCGGTTTGGCCAGGTACTTCACCAGTGCGTCGATCTCCGCGTCGGTCAGCGACTCGCCGAACGTCTGCGGCATCACGCCAGGGCTGTAACCCGGTGCCACGTAGTCGTCCGGCTTCACGATCGCGTTGTACGTGAACACCCCGAGGGGCTGCCCTGCCTTCTCCGCCGCCGCCGCGAGGTCGTCGAGGTTCGGCCCGACGGCGCCGTTCGACCCGGCGGGGGTGAAGACGTGGCAACCGCCACAGCCCGAAGAGGCAAAGACCTGGGCGCCGTCGTCGCTCGCGCCGCCACCGCCCGCCCGCTGTTCGTCGACCCACGCCGTGAACTCGTCCTGCTCGACGACCCTCACCGGTGCTCGCATGGTCGAGTGCCCGAGACCGCAGAGCTCGGTGCAGACGAGCGTGAACGCACCGGTCCGGGTCGGCGTGATCACGATGCCGGTGTCGATCCCCGGCACGGCATCCTGCTTCTGCCCCATCTGCGGGATCCAGAACGAGTGGATCACGTCCGCCGAGGAGAGCTCGATCTGGATCGAGCGGTCGACGGGGAGCACGAGCTCGTTCGAGCGGACGCCGCCGTCGTCCGGGTACTCGAACCGCCAGGCGAACTGCTGCGCGAACACCTTCACCGTCATGGGGTTCGAGCCGGCCTTGCCGTTCTGCGAGAGCACCACCGCGCTGACGACCGCGATCGCGACGACCAGGATGAACGGCACGATGGTCCAGGCGATCTCGAGCCCCGTGTGCCCGTGGATCGGCGGGCCGTCCGTGTCGTCCTCCGGCTGCGCCCGGAAGGCGATCACCGAGTAGATCACCACCGCGGAGACCAGCGAGAAGATGCCGATGCAGATCACCGTGGCGAACCAGTAGACGAACTCGATCCGGTCCATCTGCTCCGACGCCGAGGTCGGCAACCACGGGATCAGGACCGCGACGAGTGAGACGAGGATCGCGACGACGACCCCGATCGCGGCCATGCGCACAACGGCTGCCTTCCGGACCACCGCCGCGAGCCTACCTCACCGTCCCGCGGAGGAACACGCCCTACGTCCTGCTAGCGGCAGCGCGAAAACGAGGGCTTCCCGGACTCCCCCGTCGGAGGGAGGCGGGCCGCCGCGCGAGGCTTACGGTCAGTGCAGCGGGCACACGCGGCGGCCCGCGAAAGGACCCTCGATGCGGCCTGCACTCTCCCCAGCGGCTTCCGCCGCCGGCATGGCTCGGCGCACTGCCGGCAGGCTCGACGCCCTTCTCCTCGGGCTCGTGCTCTGCCTGCCGATTCCCCTGCTGGCGGTGACCGGCATCACGATCCCGCTGCCCGGCGGGGTCGTCGAGGCGTTCGCGTCGATCGTGCCCGGCGGCGGCGACGCCGCCCTGCGCGCGTCCCAGCCCACCTCGGTCGTCGAGGCGCCACCCGTTGTCGGCACTCCGGATGTCAGGGTGGCACGCGGCACCCGCACTCACGAGCCGTCGCGCCTCGTCCGCGGTCGGGTGCCGATCCGGCAGACCTCGGCTCCCGTCGCTCGAGCCGTGGGCGTGACACCCTCACCGGTCCGGTCGGCCACGCCCGTTCACGCCCCGGCACCACCCCCGCGTCGTGCGGTACCCGTGGCCGTCAGCGAGGCGGCGACCACGCCGGCGCCCCCGACACCTGCTCCGGCCGAGCAGCCGGCCGCCCCGGTCGTCGAGCCGAGGGTCACTCAGCCCGTCGACGTCCGTCCCGAGCCGACCCCTGTACCCGAGCCCAGGCCTGTCCCCACACCCGCCCCCACGCCCGCGCCGAGGCCGGTCGACGAGGTCGAACCCCCCGTGACGCCTCCTCCGCCACCGGCGCCGGTCGAGCCGCCGAAGGACGTCTACTCGCCGGTCCCGATCGAAGTGCCCCTGCCCGTCGACGAGCTGCCACGGCCGCTGCCGCTGCCACCGCCCGGCGACGAGCTGCTGCCGAAGCAGCCCGCCGGACCGGTCGGACGCGTGGTGAACGCTCTCAGCTCCACCGGGGAATGACCGGAACCGCACGCACGACTGAGCCTCCTCGGCTCGTCCTGCGGTTCGCCATCCTGACCGCGCTCGGCATGGGCCTCGCGGCCTGCGCGATCCTCCTCATCGTCCGCCACTTCAACATCACGGAGGCGGAGCGGCAGGCGACCCAACGCGCACGCTTCGCGGCGGCGGCCGTCGTCGGCGACGAGGTGCGGCCGGCAGACTTCCAACGCCGCGTGGCACCGGCCCGTCAGCGCGAGCTCGACGAGCGCTTCCGTCGCCATCTCCTGCACGAGACGACCGTCGGCGGCGCCCTCGTGCGGCCGGACGGTCTCGTTACATACGCGAGCGATCGCGACTTGATCGGCACGCGGCTCCGCCTCGACCCGCGGCTCGCCGGCTCTACCGGGATCGTCGTGAGCAGGGTGACGACCATCGGCGACCCACGCGGCACGGGCCGCCTGAAGGCCCTCGAGACGATCGTGCCCGTGGACTACCCGGGCTCGCGGCGTCCGATGCTCGTGGTGGTGCACCAGGACTACAAGCCGATCGCGGAGGCCGCCAAGTCGATCTTCCTGCCCGTCGCGGGAGTCCTGGAGCTCGCGCTCGTGCTGATCTGGATCGTGCTCGTACCGGCTCTCGGCTCGGTCACGCGGCGGATCCGCCGGCAGGTGGCGGAGATCGAGCACATGGCGCTCCACGACACGCTCACAGGACTCCCCAACCGGCGGTTGTTCGCCACGCGCATCGAGCAGGCGCTCGCTGACCGCTCGGACACTGACGCGCTCGGGGTGCTGCTGATCGACCTCGATCGGTTCAAGGAGATCAACGACACGCTCGGTCACGCGTGCGGCGACGAGCTGCTCAAGAGCCTCGCCGGCCGGCTCGAGCGGATCGCGCGGGAGGGCGACACGATCGCCCGGCTCGGCGGGGACGAGTTCGGGGTCCTGCTCCCGAAGGCGAGCGAGGGCACGATGCTTGACGTCGCGCGCCGAACGCGCGAGGTGATCGAGCGGCCGGTGATCCTGAGCGGCATCCCGGTCACGGTCGAGGCGAGCATCGGCGTGGCCAGCGCGCCCGAGCACGGCGAGGACGTCGAGACTCTGATCCAGCGCGCCGACATCGCCATGTACCACGCGAAGGAACGGCGGGCCGGAGTGGAGTTCTACGACCTGGAGCGCGACTCGAACGACGCGAGCCGGCTCGCGCTGATGACCGAGCTCAAGGGCGCGATCGAGCGTGGCGAGCTCTTCCTCGTCTACCAGCCGAAGGTGGCGGCGGCCGATCGGGCAGTCCGGGGCGTCGAGGCGCTCGTGCGCTGGGAGCACCCCGTGCGCGGTGTCGTCCCCCCTGGCGACTTCGTGCCGCTCGCCGAGCGCACGGGCCTGATCAAGCCGCTGACCCACTGGGTGCTCGAGGCGGCTCTCCGGCAGTGCCGCGCCTGGGCCGACGACGGGATCGAGACCGCCGTCGCGGTCAACCTGACGATGATCGACCTCCTCGACGCCAGCCTGCCTGACGAGATCGAGGCGCTGTTGCAGCGGGAAGGCCTCTCTGCCCGCTGCCTCGAGCTCGAGATCACCGAGAGCTCGATCATGGCCGACCCGCTGCGCGTGAGCGAGGTGCTCGGCCGGCTCAGCGCGATGGGCATCAAGCTCACGATCGACGACTTCGGTACTGGCTACACCTCTCTCGGCTACCTGAAGCGGCTGCCGATCCACGCGATCAAGATCGACCGGAGCTTCGTGATCGGGATGGCGACGGAGCGCGGAGATGCGACGATCGTCCGCTCGGTGATCGATATCGGGCGCAACCTGGGCCTCGAGACCGTGGCCGAGGGCGTCGAGTCGCAGGAGATCTGGGACCAGCTGCTCGCCTTCGGATGCGACCAGGTGCAGGGCTACCACGTCGCACGACCGCTGCCGGCGAACGCCACCGGACTCTTCCTCGCCGAGCGCACGGCGGGTCGCCGCCTCGCGCTCGCCGCGGCGCGGTGACCTGTAGGCGCCAGGTCACGATTCGCGTCTCAACGACCGGGCCTCGCCGAATATCATCGCGCGATGCTGGTCACGGCTTGGGTGCGTCACTGAGACGGCAAGCGGCCGCAGTGACGCGCGACGACCCTGTCATCGAGTGGCTCCTTGCCGGTGACCCGGTCATCCGTTGGCAGGCGATGCGCGATCTCCTCGACGAGCCAGCCGCGACATGGGAGGCAGAGCGACGGCGGGCGGTCGAGACAGGCTGGGTGGCCGAGCTGCTCGATCGCCGAGGGCCAGATGGTGAGTGGCCCAAGGGACGATGGACCGACTCGCTGTGGACGTTGCTCCTACTCGTCGCGTGCGGGCTGCCGGAAGGGCATCCGTCCGCGCGCGCGCCCGTGGAACGGCTGCTCGGTCGATTCATGCCCGCCGGCGATGACGTGGACGGCGCCTTCCTGCTCCAGCGGGTCGATCTCTGCCACCTCGGGTTCTGGCTCGGGCTCGGTGCGTACTTTCTGGACGGCGATCCGCGGCTCGCACCCTTGGGCCAAGCGGTGCTTGATGCGCAGCTCGACGACGGCGGGTGGAACTGCCGGATGCGCCGCCGGCCGAGTACGCGTCACGGCTCCTTCCACACCACGTTCAACGTGCTCGAGAGCCTGCGGATCGCGTCGGTACGAGGAGCGGTGACCGAGCGCGCGTTCCGTGACGCCGAGTCGCGCGCGGTCGAGTTCATGCTCGCGCACCGGCTCTACCGCTCAGACAGGACCGGAGAGGTCATCGCCGTTCGCTTCACTCACCTCACGTACCCGTGGCATTGGCACTACACCGTGCTACGCGGTCTCGACTATCTGCGTCTCACGCCGGCGATCGACGATGCGCGGCTCGACGACCCAATCCGGTTGCTGCGCGAGCAGCGCAAACCGAACGGCCGCTGGCCGCTGCAGAAGCGCATTCCGGGAACACTCCTGGTGGAGATGGAACGACCTGGTGCCGAGAGCCGGTGGAACACGCTGCGAGCGCTTCGCATCCTGCGGCGTCGCGCCGGCGAGCCGGGGACGTAGCCGGTCTGCACGGAGGACACGGTTGCTCCGGCCGACGCTCATCCGCCTGCGCGAAGTGTTCAGGGATGCTCCTTGAGCCCTCGCTATCCAACTGCGAGGTGCAGCGGCGATGCGGCGAGCGGACCGCGGAAGAAGAGGACGTCCGGAATCGGCTCGTACGGATACGCGGAGTTGACAGCACGGACCGGAGCATTTCGAATCTCGTTCCCTGTCCGAAGCTCGGTCAGACCGTTCCCGATCGCCCACGCGATCTGTGCCGCCTTGAGCACGCCGGCGATACCGCGACCTCGAAAGGGACGGCGGACGGCGAGCATGTTGTGGGATCCGACCCCCGCACCGGCGCTTTCCCAGATGAGCTGGCCGTACCCGACGACCTCGCCGCCGTGCAAGGCGACGAAGGTCGCCTCGGGGATGTAGCGCGGTCCGGACAGCGCCAGCGACCGAAACTCCTCGAATGTGCCGGGATGTGGCGGGCTGTCCGCGTCGGTCGGGATGTCGGGCATCGCTTCGCAGGCCACCTCCCACACTCCGAGCGCACGCTCCGGTTCCTCGGCGAGGGTGGTGATGGTGACACCCTGGGGTGGGTGGACCGACGGAGGCGGGCAGCCGGAGAGCACAAGCCGGAGCTGCCGATTACGCGAGACGCAGGTGAACCCGCGCCGCTCCGCGTACCCGGCTCCGTCCGCATCGTCCTCGTACACCATGACCTCGAGCGCTGTCTTGCCGAGTGAGCGCGCGTGGTCGGAGACGAGCTCGTAGAGGGCGGTCCCAACGCCGCCCCGGCGTGCGGGCTCGAGAACCGCGAGTGCCGCCCAGGCGGCCTCGCTCTCCCTCAGCTCGGGGAACTCGGCACACGCTCCCACCGCCACAGGCGCACCGTCGACGACGGCGAGCCAATCGCGCGAGGTCGCCACCGCCGCCCGATGGTGCGCGATGCTCTCCGGGGTCACGGACCACCAGCGCCAGACCTCGTTGAGGATCCGGACGACGGCCGCTGTGTCGGTCGCGCCGTCCACGAACTCGACCATGCGCGCGACGATAGGACGACCTGCTGTAGAGGTCAATCGCAGCGACGAGACACTGCTCGGGAGCCTACGAGGTAGTGGAGAGTGGCTCGCGCCGTGTTCAGAAGTGTCCCTCGAGTGTTGGTGTCCAGAGAGCCCCGTCCATCTGGCGAGCTCGTCGATCTCGGCCGACGATCGGTGCCAAAGCGTCGATCTCGGTCCGGCGCATCCGTCGTCCATCGGTGAGGCTGGACCCAACGACGGAGGGAGCGACCGATGAGGTTCCTGCTGCTGGTCTGCTGGGACGCCGAGAACATGGACGCCCAGACCGAGCCCGACCCGACCCACACCGCCGACGAGGAGAGCTTCCCCTGGCTGGACGACCTGCAGGTGCGGGGGATCTGGGTCACCGGCGACCAGCTGGCTCCGCCGCGCCGGGCGCGCTCCGTGCGCGTCCGCGACGGGAAGCCGATCGTCACCGACGGTCCGTTCGCCGAGACCAAGGAGGCCGTCGGCGGCTTCGACATCCTCGAGTGCGCCAGCCTGGAGGAGGCCGTGGAGATCGCGGCCGGGCACCCGGTCGCCCACATAGGGACGATCGAGGTCCGGCCGCTCTGGGGAACCTGACCACCCGCCACGGCTCACAGGCACCAGCGGACGCGGCCAGGGTGCGACCACGCGACGATCAGCTGCGCGGCGACGATCGGTCCGACGCCTGGCTCGTCGAGCAGCATCGGCGCGAGCGACCCGGACGACTGGAGAGCGCCGTCAACCGAGCGCTCGGACTAGATGAGCCTCCAGATCATCCGGAGGCCGGCTCTCATGCTCTTGCGAAACGTCACGAGCGCCACCAGGGCGAGACCGGCTGCGACCAACGGCACGAGCGAGCGGAGCTCGGCCTGCAGAGCGTTGAGATCGGCGTCGAGGCGCTGTCGCTCGGCGGCGATCTCCTTGCGGATCTCCTCGGCGCCGCGCTTCTCAGACATGGCGCTCGAGCGTCTCGAGCGTGCGGCCTGCTTCCTCGATCGCCTGCGACGGCTTCGGAGGCGAAGCCTTGCGGACGAAGCGCACCGCCAGGAACCCGGCGATCGCCGCGACGAGGAGGAGGATCCCGGCCACGATGAGCAGCGACAGCCAGAGCGAAAGGGTCTCGCTGAGCCCCGCCGCGATCGCGGCAAAGGCAAAGCCGATCGCGTAGACGAGCAGGACGCCGGCAACGGCGCCGAGAGCTCCTGCGATCCCGACCGCCGTCGCCTTCTGCTTTCCCTCGAGCTTCGCCAGCTCGAGGTTCAGCAGCACGAGCGACCGCGTGCGCTCCTTTACCGCCTTGACCCGTGCCACCAAGCCGAGCATGGCGGGAGCATAACCCCCAATACCAAGCACTGGCATGCCCGAGGGTTCAGGGAGACGTTCCCTGGATGACGCTAGGTGTCCGTTTCTCATCGCAGTGGCTTGCGCGCCCAAAGAGACAGTGAGAGGGGAGCGGGGGGCGCTGGCCTGGGCGAGCTGATCGGCCCGAAGCTGGCGGCCTCAGGCGCCCCAGCCCTCGTGCGGGGCGTGGTCGCCTGGCTCGAAGAGCCACGTCTCCCGCAGCCGTTCACAGCGCCCGTCCTCGGCGAAGCGGAGGAACATGATGCCGATCAACGTGACCTCGGCGCCGCTGTTCAGCATTCGGACCCAGAACTCGACCGCGGCCCGCCGCCCGTCCGCGGACTCGACGGGCCGGCCCATCCGCACGTCCACACTGTCCTGCGTCGAGGTGACGTTCGACCAGTAGGAGCGGACGCCCGCGGCGCCGCGGTGCGCCTCCTGGAGCGGGTGGTCGCGGTAGAGGCAGTCGTCCGTGAAGAGCTTGGCCGCCGCGTCGGCGTCACGGTCGCGCCACGCCTGCCCGTACGCGTCTACCCACTGGTGGATCGTCATAGCGAGACTCTAATTCGGACGGCAGCCCGCGGAGACACGAGCGTTCAGAGATGTCCCTCGACGAGCCTATTCACCGCGCCTTGCTGTTGCGATTGCCGAGGTGTGCCGATATCCGTACCGTTGTCGACCCGCGCCGACGACGGGCAACTCCAGAGAGGAATCGCCGTGGCGGCTTGGATCTTCCTTGGCCTCTGCTGCGTGGTTGCTGTCTTGCCGAGGGAAGCGGGCGGCGTGGTAGGCGCGTACGTGGCGCCCGTCGTCTTCTGGCTGGCCTTCTTGTTCGTCGTGCTCGGCGGCTTCCTCGGGGCGCTCTTGTCACTCGTACGCCGCGATCTCCTCGCTGCCGCCGCATGTGTCCTGCCCGCCGTCCTGCTTGGCGGTTTCGTCATTCTGGTGTTCGTTACCGCCGACTGGCAATAATTCGCCGCCGAAGACGGCACGGGCCCGAGCCGTTTGACACTCGGCTGCGGTGTTCCGGAATGACCCCTGACGGATGGCGTTGATCGCGTCCGCTGAGAGGATGAGCGAGGCCATGCGCGACAGGCCAGCGTGCCTCGTCGACGATTCCAGCGGTACGAGCACAACCGCTTCAAGATCGGCGAGGAGGTGGGTGCGCCGTGGAACGCGCCGCCGCCTGGTGCGACGCCGACGATGGACGGGTTCGTCGCCGACTACATCAGCACGTTCACGAGCGAGATGGGTCGGCAGCCGACCTACGAGGAGTACGCGCAGTTCATGACCGGCTTCACGCCGGAGCAGTTGCCTGTGCTGAACGGGATCGCTCGGGAGTTCGGGGTGTTCGACCACTGGTTCTCGGAGGTGCCGTCGCAGACGTTCATGAACCGCTCGTTCTGGACGGCAGCGACGTCGTCGGGGATCGTCGTGAACTCGCCGGTCAAGAAGTGGTTCACGCAGAACGACGCCGAGACGATCTTCGAGCGGCTCGAGCGGCACGGCAAGACGTGGAGGATCTACGTGATGGAGCCGATGCCGCTGTCGTTCCACGGCGTCATCCACTACTCCAGGCTCAAGGACCGGCTCGGGACGCACATCGTTCCGTTCGCGGAGTTCGAACGGGACGCGGCTGCCGGGACGCTGCCGGACTTCTCGCTGATCGAGCCGAACTTCATCGCCGGGCACGGCGACTACCATCCCGCCTTCGGGCGCTCGTTCGGCCAGGCCGTCGACGCGACAACGCTCGATCCTCCGTCGTCTGTTCTGGGCGGCGAGGCATTCCTGGCGCGGATCTTCGACATCTACCGCTCCTGCACGCCCGAGTCGGGCTCGAGCGTCTGGAACACCGCCCTGCTGATCGGCTGGGACGAGCCAGGGGGCACCTGACGACCGACGTCTCGCCCGGGCCCGTGCCTCCGCCCGGACCCGGACGCACTAGCGGGCGAGCTGGGCCCCACGTTCGACCGCTCCGGCTACCGCGTCCCGGCGATCCTCGTCTCACCCTGGTCGAGAAGGGCTCCGTCTTCAACGACGAGTACCGGCCACACCTCGCTGATCGCCACCCTCCGCAAGGTCTGGAACCTCGGCGGCCCGCTCACCCAACGGGACGCCTCGGCGCGTACCTTCGACGACCTTTTCACCCTCGACGAGCCGCGCGACCCGCAAACCTGGGCGACCCTGACCCCCCACCCGGTGCCGGAATGGCACCTCGACGAGGAGGCCCTCGCCAAAGGACTCAGCGGACTCGGCAAGAGCATGGGACGGGGCATCATCGAACACGCGAGGGAGCTCGGCGTCGACCTCCCGCCCCAACTTGACGACCCTGCCGCGGAGATCACACCCGACATCATCGTCTACGTCTGAGAGACATCGCCTGGCATTACTTTCCCCGACTAGCTCCGGCCGCCCCCGCGGGCGACAGAACAGACTCCGGCGACCGTGCGCCGCCTAGAGGCTTGATGTGGGTTGGGGGTGCGTTCGGGGAGGGTCTGCGCCAAGCAGCGTGGTCGGAGCGGTCGGCGCCAAGGCTGGTGGCCTTGGTGTCGACCGAGCCGGCCGCGATGCGCCGTGCGCAGACCCCCAGCCGGACGTGCTCCTAACCCGCATCAAGCCTCTACCCCATCCCGAGCGAGATCACGCCACGTTCGATCAGGCCGTGCGTGAATCGCGGGTTCGGTAGCAGCTTCACGCCGTGGGCGTCGCGCAGGAACCATTCCAGGTAGACGAAGACGCTGGAGCGGACGGCGCCGAGGCGCTCGAGTCGATCGAGGTCGCAGACGGCGACGCGGGAGCGCAGCTCGGCGTCGTCGAGGAACGCCTCGACGAGCGCCGCGTCGTCCTCCCCCACCTCGCCGAGCAGCATCGTCGGCTCGTCCGACGCGAGCGCGCGGAGGCCGACGAAGCCGGCGCGCAGCTCGAGCCGGCTCGTCTCGCGTCGCCAGCGGGCAACGAGCACGTCTGGCGTCCGCTCGACGATCTCCACGTCCTCGAGCTCGCCGGCGCAGTGCTCCGCGAACGCGTCGAAGACCTCGCCGTAGGTGTGCTCCTGCCCGCCCCAGAGGAACCGGCCGCCGCGGCGGACGGCGCGGAGGGCGGTTCCGTCGGCGTCGCCGGCAGAGTCGAGCTCCAGCGAGCAGAGCGGGCGGCACGCGCTCCCGGCCGATGCGCGGGTCGAGCACGGCCTCCAGCGCTGCCAGCTCCCGGCGTCCCACGGTGCGACTATGCCACCCGCCCGAGCAACGCCGGGAAGACGTCGGCCGCGACGTCCGCAATCGGCAGGTGCACGCCCCGCGCAGCGGTGGCGATCTCGCGGCCGAACCCCCCGCCGGCGCGGCCCGGCCGCGAGGCGTCCACGACCACCAGCGGGATGGCGGCGCGCCGCAGCTCGGCCGCCTGCGCGAGGGCATCCGCGAGCGCATCCCCGCCGGGCCGGAGCGGCACGTTCGGCACGCCGTCGGTGAGCGCGACCACGATCGGCCGCGCGTTGGCGCGCTTGAACGCCTCCTGCCGCAGCAGCGACCGCGCGACCTGCAAGGCGTGCGCGAGCGGCGTGCGTCCGCTCAGGGGGATGTCGCGCAGCCGCTCCGAGGCGAGCCGCAGGCTGACCGTCGGCCGGAGGGCGACGACCGCCCGCGGCACGCCGCTGCGGAACGCGACGAGCGAGACACGGTCGTCCCGGCCGGCTGCGTCCTCGAGCAGCCGGAACGCCAGCCCTTTCACCTTCTCCACCATCGCGTCCGCCTGCAGGGAGTAGCTGTTGTCGACGACGAAGCAGACGTCGAACGGCACGCGGCTCTCGCGCACCTTGCGGCGCACGTCCTGACCCTCGACGACGACCGGGCCCCCGCTTCGCCTGCCCCGGACGACGGCGGCTCGCACGGTGGCGTCGACGGCCACGTCGGTGTCCCCCGGGCGCGCGAGCCGGTGCCGCGTTCGCTTGCCCCGCCGGAGCGCGACCTGAGCACGGTCGCGCCGGCCAAGGGCGCCGCGCTCGACCGAGTCACGCCGGCGCGCGTCCGCGAACGGACGCTCGACGTCGACGGTCAGCTCCTCGATCTCCGGCGTCAGCTCGAGCGGCTCTAGCTCGACGCCGGGCTCGCCGGCGCCGCCGCTTTTTTTTCGGCCGCCTCCTCGTCGAGCACCTCGTCGACGATGCGTCGCAGGAGGCGGTCGTCGAGGCCGGGCTGCGCGTCGAACGGATCGACGGGGACGCGATGGCCGAGCGCGAGCGCAGCGGCCTCCTGCAGGTCGTCGGGGCCGACGAGCGGGCGCCCGTCGAGCGCCGCGCGCGCCTTCGCGCACTGCAGGATGGTGACGTCGGCTCGGTGGCTCCGAACCCCGGCGCGGACGACGACGCGGCCGATGGCACCGTAGAGCGCGTCGGGCACCTCGACCGCCGCGAGCGCCGCCTGCGCACGCGCCAGCCGGGTGGCGAGTTCCCCTTCCTGCGGCTCCCAGCGCACCGCAAAGCCAGCCGGATCCGCCGTATACGCCTCGCGCCGCCTGATCACCTCGGCGCGCTCAGCGGCGTCGTCGAGCGCGTCGATCGCCACGTTCAGCCCGATGCGGTCGGCGAGCTGCGGGCGCAGGTCGCCCTCCTCCGGGTTCATCGTCCCGATCAGGAGGAAGCGCGACGGGTGACTCACCGAGACGCCCTCCCGCTCGACGAGGTTGACGCCGAGCGCCGCCGCGTCGAGCAGGATGTCGACGAGGTGGTCGTCGAGCAGGTTGACCTCGTCCACGTAGAGGATCCCGCGGTTCACCTCGGCGAGCAGGCCGGGCTCGAGCGCGGCGATGCCCTCGCGGAGCGCGCGGGCGATGTCCACCGAGCCCGCCACGCGATCGTCGGTCGCGTTGAGCGGCAGGGTTACGATCCGCGCCCGGCGGCGCACGACCAACAGCTCGTCCCCGCGCTCCCGCCGCGCCAGGCATCTGTCGCACGGCGCGGCCGGGTCGCACGAGAACGGGCACTCGGCGACGACGTCGAGCTCCGGCAGGAGCGCCGCCAGCCCTCGCACCGCGGTCGACTTGGCCGTTCCGCTCGGGCCCTCCACCAGCATCCCGCCCACGGCCGGATTGACCGCGTTGAGCAGGAGCGCCTGCTTGAGGCGCTCCTGCCCGACGATCGCACTGAAGGGGTACGGACGGATCAGCTGAGGACGAGCGGCTTGCCGAACGTGGGCTCGGCCTGTGGAATCGGGTCGAACTTCCACGTGCCGATCAACGGCACCGCCGTGTCGCGGTTGACTTTGACGTCGATCACGTACGGCGTGCCCGCCGCGAGCGCCGTCTCGAATGCCGAGCCGAGATCGGCGGGGTCGTCGACGGCGATGCCGCCCGCCCCCATCGCCTCCGCCATCTTCACGAAGTCCGGGTTCCAGAACTCGCCGGTCGACTGCTTGACGAAGCTCGTCCCGATCTCGCGGCCGTCCATGTAGAAGCGCTGCAGGTCGCGGATCACGCCGATCGTGTAGTTGTTGAGGATCACCCAGACGGCGGGGATGTCGTACTCGGTTGCCGTCGCGACGGCGCCGGGGAACATCATGAAGCTGCCGTCGCTCGTCACGCAGATCGCCGGCTGCTCGGGCCGCGCGAGCTTGAGGCCGAGCACGCCGTACGTGCCGAAGCCCATGCCCGCGAAGCCCCCCGGCGTGAACACCATCTGCGGACCGGAAGCATCCCAGTACTGCTCCACCCAGGTCTGGTGGTTGCCGGTGTCGGTGATCATCAGCGTCGACGGGTCTGCCGCCGCGCGCAGCTCCTTGATCGCGCGGCGAGGGTCGATCGGCACCGCGTCGGAGCCCTTCTCGCCTTCGATGAAGTTCGACCACTCTGACTTGTAGCCCTCGACCTGCTCGTTCCAGCCCGTCGCCTCCCGGCGCCCCTGCCGCTCGGCGAGCTCACGCAGCTGTCGCAGTACCTCGCGGGCGTCGCCGACGATGCCGAGCTCGGTCGGGTAGTTCCGCCCGATCTCCTGCGGGTCGAGGTCGACGTGGATCAGCTTGGTCGGCGGGATGTTGTACGTGTACCCCGGCAACCAGGAAGAGGAATGGATATCCGAGAAACGGCAACCGAACGCCAGGATCACGTCGGCGTTCCGCGCCGCCTCCTGCGCCGGATACTCGCCCCAGCAACCCGCAATCCCGAGATGCAGCGGATGATCGGCGCCAAGTGCGCCCTTGCCCATGAACGACGTGTAGACGGGAACGTTCACGTGCTCGGCGAACGCGGCGAGCTCGCGGGTCGCCTCTGAAAGGACGACTCCGCCGCCGGCGAGGATCAGCGGCCGCCGCGCGGCCAGCAGCATGTCGAGCGCCTTCGCCACCGCCTCGGGCGAGCCGGGTGTCCGCCAGTTGAGCATCTCGGAGCGCTCGAACGGCTCCGGCACCTCGACGTCGGCCTTCGTCACCCAGAGGTCGTACGGGACGTCGATATGGACCGGGCCGGGCCGGCCGCTGCGTGCGAGCTTGAAGGCCTTGGGCAGGAACTTCCCCAGGTCGGAGACGGAGTGCGCCTGGAAGCTCCGCTTCGTGATCACCTTGGCGACGCTTGGGAAATCCGCCTGATAGTGCCGGTACTCCTCCTGCAGGGCGCCCGAGTCGTACTGCGAGGTGGCGACTTGCCCGGTGATCGCGATGAAGGCGGACGAGTCGTAGAAGGCGTTGGCCAGCGCGACGGTCAGGAGCATGGGGCCCGGGCCGGTGGAGGTGTAGACCGGGATCACCTCGTGGCTGACCCGGTAGTACGCATCCGCCATGTATCCCGCGCCGGACTCGATCCGCGGGAAGACGACCTTCAGCTCGTCCTGACGGTCGTACACGCCGTCGAGGAGCCCGACCGCACCGTGCCCCGCGTAGCCGAACAGGTACGGCACCTTCTCCCGGACGAGGTACTCGACCACGAGGTCGGCGCCACGGATCTCAGCCATCGTTCCCCCTTGGGGCGAGGAAGCACGGACGCCTGCATCATCAGCCCACAGCGGGCGCGAGGTCAAACCGGCACCGTCTACCTCGAGAAGCCGCCCCACGGGCCGAGGTACACCGCTCCGAAGCCGTCCAGCAGCTCTCTGGCCGCCGCATCGGGGCTCCCGTAGACGGTGAACCGAGTCACGTCGACGGCCGCCAGGAATCGCTCGGCCCACTTGGCCATGAACCCGCTGACGTGGGACACCATCGCCTCGGAATCCGCGTACTTCTCGTAGATATGCACGGTGCCGCTGTCGCCGCTGATGAACCACTCGTACCCCAACGTGGTCGGCTCCGCGCTCGTGCCGTCAACCATCTCCTCCATGAGCGCCTTGAACGCCTCGAGCTGGCCGGGTTTGACCGCGAGCTCGATCACCCAGGAAACCTGACCTTCCATCACGTTCTCCATTCGTCCGGGGGCAGTGCCGCGACCATACTCCTGCGTCGGGAGAGAATTCGGGGCAAGCGGGCTCCGCAACCCGGTGGTGCACCTTCCCCGGCGAACACCCCGACGACGAGTGGCGTGACGCGTCAGAACGCTTGAGCTTCAAGCCGAGGGTCCTACGGTACGCCGTGAGGGCCGGATCCACCCGCGTGGCTTTCGCGTGCTTGCAACGAGCGTGACAGGATCGTGACGTTGCGTCGTTTCCTCCCGATCGTTGAGTGGCTGCCGCGGTATGACCGTCGCTGGCTGCGGGGTGACGTCGCGGCCGGTATCGCGGTGACGGCCCTGATCGTGCCGAAGAACCTCGGTTACGCAGGCATTGCCGGGGTGCCGTTGCAGAACGGCCTTTACGCGGCGGCCGCGGGAGCGCTCATCTACGCGGTGTTCTGTACGTCACGGCAGATCTCGACCGGCCCGAGTTCGTCGCTTGCCGCGGTCGCCGGTGGCGCGGTGCTGGTGACAGGATTGGGAGGCGACCAGGCGGCACAGCTCGTTGCTGCGATCACGCTGCTGACGGGCGTGCTGTTCCTGCTGCTCGCCGCGTTGAAGCTGGGCTGGATCGCCCAGTTCCTCTCCAAGGCGGTCGTCACCGGCTTTCTCGCCGGCGCGGCGGTCGACGTCGTGATCGGTGAGCTGCCGAAGCTGACCGGGACGTCCTCCGATGGTGACAGCGCCTGGAGAGAGCTCGGGTCGTGGGCGCGCACGCTCGGAGACATCCACTGGGCGACGCTCCTGGTCGGGCTCGTCGCGCTCGCCGTGATACTCGCGCTGCGGTTCACGGCACCGGCGATACCGGGCGCGCTGGTGTTGGTCGTCGGCGGCCTGCTGGCGTCGTGCGCTCTTCGACCTGGGCGCCCACGGCGTCGCGCTCGTCGGAGACGTCCCGCGTGGGCTACCGGCGCCCATGCTGCCGGACTACGACGTCGTCCGGGACAACCTTTCGGTGATCGGGATCGCCGCGGCCGCGTTGTTGCTGATCGGTTTCTCGCAGACCGCCGGTGACGCCAGGGCGTTCGCGACTCGGCATCGGTACCGCATCGACGTCGACCAGGAGTCGGTGGCGCAGGGGATGGCGAACGTCGGAGCCGGGGTGTTCCAGGGAATGCCGGTGTCGACCAGCCTCTCGGCCAGCTCCCTCAACGAGTCGGCCGGGGCGCGGACACCGGTGGCATCTCTCGTCACCGGGGGGCTCGTCCTCGCGACCTTGATCGTGCTAGCGCCGCTGTTCTCGCAACTGCCGAAGGCGGTGCTGGCAGCGATCATCATCGACGCGGTGGTGTTCGGGATGATCGACGTTCCGGAGCTGCAGCGTCTGTACCGGGTGACCCGGTTCGATTTCTGGATCGCCGTGGCCGCGATCCTCGGTGTGCTCTCGGCGGGTGTCCTCGCCGGTGTCGTGATCGGCGTCGTTCTCTCGCTCGGCTGGCTCATCTACGTCGCCACCCAACCCCCGATGCCGCTCCTGGGGCGTGAAGCCGATACCCAGGTGTTCCGCGACATCGACGAGCACCCGGACGACGAGACGGTCCAGGGCATCGCCGTGCTACGTCTCGACGGAGGCCTGTTCTTCGCTACCGCGGAAGCGCTCGAGAACCGCATCCGCGGCCTGGTCGACGACAAGGTCCGGGCGCTTGTCCTCGACCTGGAGGGAGTCAACTTCGTCGACTCTCAAGGCTCAGCGAAGCTGACGGAGATCCAAGAGTTCCTTGCTGCCGACGGGGTCGGCTTCCGCGTCGCCCGCGCCAAGCCTCAAGTCTTGGAGGTGCTTGGTGCTGACGGATTCGTCGATCGACTCGGCGCGGATCACATCCACGGCAACGTCCACCGCGCTGTCGAGGCGGAACTCGAAGCGGAACGGCCGGACGTGTCGACTGCGTATCGCCACTGACCGAGCGAGCGAGTACCGGCGTTCTTAAACAGGGATTGGGCGACCATGGCTCGCCCTTCTGCCGGCAATGGCGATGTTCGTGCTCGTCATGGACACGTCGCTCATGAACGTCTCGATCTCGGCAGTGGTTGGTGATCTCGACACGACCGTGAGCGGCGTCCGGTCAGCGATCGCGCTCGAGGCTCTTGTCTCTGCCGCGTTCATCCTGATCAGCAACAAGGTGGGCGATGTGATCGGGCGCAAGAGCTTACGTGCTGGGGCAGAACCCGCCTACCCGAGATCACCGAACCCGCCGGGTCAGGTGCCGTGCCGCAGTCCGAGAGCGTGCGGCGATTTCATTACCGCCGCCGGTCCTCCGCACGATCTGGGCGCGCTCGTTGATACGCGGCCCAGCGGGTGTGCGGGCACCAAGTGGGCATCCCGCACGCCCGCTGTGACCCGGACCTAGTGGTGTCTCCGGGAATTCGGTGCTGCTTGGCCGAGCGAAAACCGAGCAGCGCTAGGACGCAGGGAGCCCCCATACCTGAAGGTATGGGGGCAACCGAGGACGACGCGATGCGAAGCGTTTGCAGCCGGCCAAGCGGTGCCGTACTTCCCGGAGCCACCACTAGGTCTCAGCGCCCTCTTCCTCGAGCTCGGCCACCTCGATCGCGAACGCGAGCGCGCGCACGATCTTGCCCGTGGCCGAGGCAACACGCGCGGTGCCCACAATCGGGGCTACCGCTGTCAAGACGCCTCGGACCTGCTCCTCGTCGATACCCATCTCGCTGGCGGCGCCGAGGTTCAGCAGGTACGACGCGGGCGGCGCATCAACCGCGACGAGCGCGGCGATCCGCACGAGCATCAGCGTTTCGGCATCGAGGCTCGACGCCTCCACCGAGTCCGCCGTCATGCTCGCAAGCAGATCGAGAACAGGGGTTTCGCTCTCTGCCATTCGTGCCTCCTTCTCGTTGTAGTGCTCTTCCGTCGCACAAGGCTTGCGCATCTGGGCACGGCGTGCGTCGGTGGAATCGCTGAACCGACCACCCGCAACTACGGAAGGTCTGCTGCCAGCGTCGGTACCGTCGTGCAGCCGTCGAGGCCATGCATCACGCAGCGGCCTCGAGGAAGCGCCCCCTCACCGGGCTGTTGCGATGTCGGCGTGGCTCTCGCTCCAGCGTGCCGTCAGCGCGTAGAGCAAGGTTTCGATGGGCGGTAAAGGATTCGAACAGGCCTGCTAATCGCCGTATTTCGGCCGCCGTGGGGGCACCGGGGAGGGCACGCCGTGCGCGCAGACGGGTACGTCCGACGCGGACGGACACGCGCGACACGTTTGAGCGCGCGAGGCTCAGGCGCCGGGCTCGAGCCGCTGGATCGTCGAGACGCGGTCGAGCTCGCGATCGAACGACGCGACCACACCGACACCAGAGAGCTCGGCGCAGGCCGCGAGGTACGACTCCGCGAAGTGGATCCGGTACTGCTCGTAGAGCTCGAGCGTCCGCAAGAGCAGCGCCTCGTCGGCAACGACGATGGCGGGGAATCCGATGATCGCGCGCAAGAGTTCGGCAACGCGCGCGCGCCCCAGCTCGTAGACGGACTCCAGCACGTACACGACCTCAGCGACGACCAGGTCGACGAGCACGAGGTTGGTGCCGCCGCGGAGGAATGCGGTTGCGCGCTGCGCCTGATCAGGCGGATCGCCGGTCAGATGACGGACGAGGATGTTCGAGTCGACGAATGCGCTCAACCGCGGAGTTGACCGGCCCACGCACGTTGTCGGATCTCGTCCCACCCCAATCCGCGGACGCCTGCGGGAACCGGCACGCTGCCGGCGAGCTCGAGCAGGTCCGGCGTCCGCGCGAGAATCGCCCGCTCGCCCTCGATCACGCGAAAGACGACCTGGTCACCCTCGCCGAGGTTGAGCGCATCGCGCACCGGTTTAGGAATGGTGATCTGACCCTTCGAGGAAACACGCGCTGCGATGTCCACGGACTCTCTCCTTACTCTTTCTCTGAAGTAAGGATAACACGGCTCACTCGGGCCGATCGCCGGAGTCGATTGTCCCACGATCATCGGCGACGGCGTCCCCACACGTGCCGCGGCGGAGCGAGAACGTCGCTTCGAGTGCTCGGGCACGGAAGTCATCGCAGCGGGCCGCCTCGCCCCGGGAACGCTTTCCTATGCTTGACGCGGAGCAGCGAGAGGTGGCGAGCGGTGGATCGTCAATTACTCATCGGTCGAGGCCACCCGGTCAGGGGTCGCGCAACGGTGTGCTGCTGGAGCGCGAGCTGGAGGCCGTGGGGGCGCTTCTCGCCCGCTCGGCCGCGGGGGCCGGTGGCCTCGTAGTCGTCGAGGGTCCGGCCGGGATCGGCAAGTCTCGCTTGCTCGATGCGGCCCGCGAGCAGGCCGCAGCGATGGGCATGCCGAAGTACCTCTCGTCGCCCGTGGGCGTCGGCGGTCGACGAGACGGTGGCCGGGCTCTGCAACGTTTTCCTGCTGAAGATCACGCCGGGGACGAACGCGCTGACGAAGTTCATCCTCGTCACGAGCTACAAGGCGAGCCTGCAGGTGCTCGTCCACGGCGGCTGGCTGACGGCGGCGCAGGCGACCCAGCTGTCGAACCTCGCCTCGTGCCCCTTCCAGGGGCACCGAGGGAGCGCGCCGCGCGCTTTCGCGGCACCCCCACACACCCGTCCCGCAGAGCCATGCGGTTCCCGCCGACATGCGGAAGCCGTGATGGGCCGTGAAGGCCGCCCGTCGCGTCGGTCAACGGTCGCCTGCGGTCATGACCGTGCTCCGGCGGAGGGGCGGCGTACGCCGTTGTCGCCTTGAGTTCGTGCCGGCGGCTTCCTGGGAAGTGCTCGGCTCGAAGCCCTGCCCCCGACGCCCGGTAGTGGGACGGTGTGGGCGCTAGGCTTTGATTAAGGCCATACAGAGGGGATCACATGCCCGAGAGCGGGCTGCCAATCCGCGTCTACAGGAAAGACGACATGTGGCACGTCGACTACGGCGAGGGCGTGATTGAGGATTACCCCAGCCGGGAGGAGGCCGAGTCGGCGGCGGACGCGGGCGCGCAGGCCGAAGGGCGCACCGTGGTCGTTGAGGAATAGCGACTCAAGGGTCGGGTGGCCCCGACTCCGATGCCCTCGCGCCGTCCGTGTCTGTGTGAGAGGGCTCCGTAGCATGATCCCGGGCGTCGGGCCGTGGCTGAGGCGCTGCTGTGGGGTGAGGGGCGGCGGCGGCCCTTGCGGTGGGTGCGCTCGCCGCCGAGGTGCTGCGACCGGATATGGAACGGTTCAGGAGGCGCCGAACGCGTACTGCCAGAACTCGCGCATGAGCGGTGTCGGCGACGCCGAATGGCGGATGCCGCGGCGCCGACGACGAGCACGAGTCCGAATCCGCCTGCTGCACCGACGCCGGCGGAAGCCCGGAAGCTTCGTCCCAACGCCGCCGGAAGAGGAACCCCGTGTACTGGTTCACCGCGCCTCCCCGACAGCGCCCACGAATCGGTGCTATGTTGGATACAGCGCGTTTGGCTCTAGCATTGAAGCCGGCGAGGCTCTGCACCTTCCTCTTCGTCTGTCACACCTGGCCTGAGCGCAGCAGGGGTCCGTTTGGACTTTCCTGCCCTGTGAGATGAATCGAAGGAGCATCACATGCATGCGACCATTCGCCGTTACGACGGTGTGGACCAGAATCGCACCGTCGAGCTGACCGGCAAGGTCAACGAGACCCTCGTCCCGAAGCTGAGCAAAATGCAGGGCTTCAAGGGTTACTACCTGATCGAAGCCGGCAACGGCGTGTTCAGCTCACTCGGACTTTTCGAGACTCCTGAGCAGGCCGACGAGTCGACAAAGCTCGCCGCCAGCTGGATTCGCGACGAGAAGCTCGAGAGCGCGTTCCCGAACCCGCCCAAGATCACGAGCGGCAAGGTCCTGACGCACAAGAACGGCGTCACCGTCGCCTAGTCGACCCGCCGGAACTCGCTCGCCAGGGAGGGGGGGCCCGCATACCGGGCCCTCTCCTTGCGCTGTCGTCGTGCAGACCGCACTGTTCGCGTTCACGCCGGCTGCGATCAGCACCGAAGCGCCCGAAGGCTTACCGCTGCGGGCCAGTTGCGGGCCAGTGCGGGCCAGGATCAGGCCGTTCTCAGCGGTTTACGGCGGTTTCAACACGGAACACCGGAAGTCCCGCAAACCATCTATCCAAGCCATTTCCCGCATGAACAGTGCGATGCCCCCGGCAAGAATCGAACTTGCGCACGCGGTTTAGGAATCACATCGATCGAGGCACGCCCACGGTTCTAAGCCGTTCTCAGGTGCTGTGAGGTGCTCTCAGTTCGCTCAGATGACGGCAGTTCGGGACACGGTTGGGACACGCCGAGTACCGTGTCGGTCAGGTGCCGCGCCGCAGCGTCCACAGGACGGCGTGAACGTGTCGTTGCCGCCGTTGATCTCTCTGGCGCACTGGCTTAGTGTCGTTCGTTCAGCAGATCGTGCCGGGCATACACGCCTGACTGGAAGTCAGACCGGCCGTTCTGCGCCCATGATCGAGAGGAGCACAGATGTCCGAAGTTCTGGCCCCTGCGGTCGACACCGATCAAACGCAACTACCGGGCGAACTGCTCTACGAGTACACGGCAAGGTTCACGCAGGTGGTGGAGTACGGCGTTTCGATGGAGGCTCTGATGTCGGGGCAGGTAACGCCGCCCGCCGAAGGGGCGCGCATCGACGTTTATTTTGAAGGCCCTGTAACAGGGACGAAGCTGAGCGGCTCGGTCAAGGGCGTTGACTACTTGCACATCCGCGCCGATGGCCGCTTTCAGCTCAACATCTACGGCGAGATTACGACCGAGGACGGCAAGAAGATCGCGCTGTCTGCCGACGGCGTGGCGATGGGTGAACCGCCCGTGGTGCAACTG
Organism: uncultured Actinomycetes bacterium; assembly: GCA_963708005.1. GTDB lineage: Bacteria > Actinomycetota > Thermoleophilia > Gaiellales > Gaiellaceae > Gaiella. Next base: position 523,042 of record CAVPRY010000007.1, read on the forward strand.
CGGGAGAACGTGAAGCTGACGACCTCTCACCCGGAGTACTCGTGGGTCAACACGCTCCAGATCTGGGCACCCGGCACTGTCGATGTCTCTAAGGGAGAAATCAGGATCAGAGGGTACGCGGTCTGACAGCACCGTTCGCTCCACTGACCCTAAAGGAGGACTACGGGAAGGCCCGCTACCGGCGTGCCTTCCCTGTTTCCCGGCCTCGAACTCCCGCTCGCGTCAGGGTCACGCTCCACCAGGGCGCGAGCGTTCCCGAGGTACTTCACGTACTGTGTTTCCTTCCTCGTTGACCACGCTCGCGCCATCGGGCACCGTCGCCACCCCCGTTCCGCCAACCGTCGAGAAGCGCCCTCAACTGCTCCCGCTGCGCCGTCTCGCGTTCCTGAACGCGCTGCAACGGCTGGGGGAGTAGCGAGTCGAGCGTCGCCCGCACGAGCTTGATCAGTCCGGCCTGCCCGAGCGCCTCCGCCTCGTAGGCGTAGCGGCCCTGCCGGTCGCGGCCGTCCACCTTCCAGATCGGCTCGATCTGCAGCCCCTTGACCTGCTCCTCGGTGAGCGCGATCCGCCGCCAGTCGAGCACATCGACGAGGGCGCGTTCCAGAACGCGGCGAGTGTTCGCCTCGATGTCGGCGCCAGCCTTGTCGAGGTCGCCGAGGTAGAGCACGCCGCTCTCCCGCCGCTTGAGCAGCGGCACGACCTCCGTGTGCAGGAAGCCGCCCACCTGCCCTGCCGTGCCCGCGATCGGCACACGTACCCGCTCACGACCGAGCGCAGCACCCCCGCCGTGGCCCGCGTCTCGCACAGGATCAGCGGCGGGTTCAGCTCCCCCCACGGGTTCAGCGTCGCCTCCTCCAAGCGCGCCGCCAGGTAGTCGCCCACCGATGGCGCGTGCGCCCACACGTCCAACTGCCGCGTCTCGTCCGCGATCCACTCCCACGGGACCACGCCGAGGTCGCGCAGCCGCTTCAACGAGTCGGTGATGTCCTGCCCGCCGGGAGGCCAGCCCTTCGAGCGGCGCTTATTCGCCCGCATGTCATCAGGCGACGGTTTACCGCCAGCCCCTGCTGCTCAAGCTCGTAGAACACGAAGCGGCCGTTCGTCGGCAGCATCCCTGCGGCCGCGTGCTCGTACAACAGCGCGAGCACCACCTCGTCGGTGCGGTCCCGCTTCGAGCGCAACAGCTTCAGTCATCGCGCTCGCCTCGCTCGCGGGTCAGCGCCCTCGCCATCCGCAAGGCCGGTGCGGCACGCACGCCAGCCGCCCGCAGTTCCCGGTACATCGCCCACCGCTCGTCGCGCGCCTTCATCCGACGGAGGGCACGGGAGAGCGCCTGATCCCGCTCGGCCGATGTGATGCCGAACACCTCGGCGAGCAGCAACGCCGACTCGTGGTCGAGCCCGTCGGCTCCGGCGCGGAAACGCTGGTAGAGCGCCCGCCGGGTCAGCGGCCCGCGCGGCAACGGCCCCCTGATCGCAGCCGCCAGCGCTCGCCGGCGAACAGACCGGTCCGACGAGCTCGAACGCTCAACAGTCACCGTGACCACCCCAAACGCGATCCCGTGTTGCCATTCTGTTGCCATCCGGCGCCGCGGCAGCCACCGAACCGCCCGCAAACCGCATGAAACCTAGTGGGCCGTGAAGGATTCGAACCTTCGACCTTGGGATTAAGAGTCCCCTGCTCTACCAACTGAGCTAACGGCCCGGGCGGGTGCGAAGTGTAGCCGGAGGGCATCCGCAACCTGCTCTCCGGCGGGTCCCGCGGATACGATGCTCGGCCGGATGACTACGCAGCCCCGCGAGACCGACGACACGCCCGTCGCGACGGAGACGTCCGCCTACGACGTGGCGATCATCGGCGCCGGGTACGTCGGCGTGCCGCTCGCGCAGGTCTTCGCCCAGGCGGGCCGCCGCGTCGTTCTCGTCGACGTCGATCCCGGCCGGGTCGAGATGCTTCAGCGCGGCGAGAGCTACATCGAGGACGTACCCTCAGCGACCCTCGCGCGGCTGATCGCCGACCATGGTCTCGGCGCGACGACCGACTACGACATCCTGCGCGATGCGGACGCGATACTGATCGCGCTCCCTACTCCTCTCTCGAAGCAGCGCGAGCCGGACCTCTCCATCGTCCTCTCCGCAGGCCGCGAGATCGCGAAACGACTCCGCGAGGGCCACCTCGTGGTGCTCGAGTCGACGACGTATCCCGGCACGACGCGCGAGGAGCTCCAGCCCGTGCTGGAGGCCGGGTCGGGCCTCAAGGCCGGCGTCGACTTCCACCTCGCCTACTCGCCCGAGCGGGTCGACCCCGGCCGCACCGACCACACGACGCAGACGGTGCCGAAGGTGGTCGGGGGCGTCAACGGGGCCTCCACGGAGGCTGCAGCGGCTCTCTACGGGAGTGCGATCGACGCCGTCCACCGCGTCTCCTCACCGGAGACCGCCGAGCTGACGAAGCTGCTCGAGAACATCTTCCGCTCGGTCAACATCGCGCTCGTCAACGAGCTCGCGCGACTGTGCCACCGCATGGGCATCGACGTCTGGGAAGTGGTCGACGCGGCGGCGACGAAGCCGTTCGGCTTCATGCGCTTCGAGCCGGGGCCCGGCCTGGGCGGCCATTGCATCCCGATCGACCCCTTCTACCTGACCTGGAAGGCGCGGGAGTTCGACTTCACGACGGAGTTCATCGAGCTCGCGGGGCGCGTGAACACGGCGATGCCGTACTACTGTCGCTCCCTCGTCTCGCAGGCGCTCAACCACGGGCTCGGCAAGTCGCTGAAGGACGCGCGGGTGCTCGTGCTCGGGGTCGCGTACAAGGCCGACATCTCCGATATGCGCGAGTCTCCGGCGGTGAAGCTGATCGAGCTCCTGCGCGCCGGCGGCGCCGAGGTCTCCTACCACGACCCCCACGTGCCCGTGTTCGAAGGGCTCGGGCTGCGCCTCGAATCGGTTCCGCTCGACCCGGCCGCCTTCGACGTCGTGGTGATCGCCACCGCCCACTCGGGGGTCGACTACGCGCGCCTCGTGGACGAGGCCCCGCTCGTCGTCGACTTCCGCAACGCGACCGGCAAGGCCGGGATCGAGAGCGAGAAGGTCTGGAAGCTGTGACCCGGCCGGTGACGGTCGGTGTGGCCGGGCTCGGGTACTGGGGCCCGAACCTCGCTCGCAACTTCGCCGCGCTCGCCGACCTCAAGTGGCTCTGCGACTCGTCGGAGGAGCACCTCGCGCGCGGCGCCGAACTGCATCCGCAGACCCGGAAGACCCAGTCGTTCGACGACCTGCTCGCCGACGACGAGCTGGAGGCGGTCGTCGTCGCCACGCCGGTGCCGACCCACTACGAGCTCGCACGGCGTGCGCTCCTCGCCGGGAAGCACGTCCTCGTGGAGAAGCCGCCTGCGACGCGAGCCGAGGAGATGGACGAGCTGGTGGCGATCGCGGCGGAGCGCGACCTGACGCTGATGCCCGGGCACCTGCTCCTCTACCACCCCGGAGTGCTGAAGCTGAGAGAGCTGATCGACCGCGGCGAGCTCGGAGAGGTGCTGTGTGTGTACGGCAACCGACAGAACCTCGGCAAGATCCGACCGCACGAGAACGCGCTGTGGTCACTCGGCGTCCACGACCTCTCGGTGATCCTCTACCTCGTCGGCGAGGACCCCGTCGACGCGGTCGCCCACGGGCGCGATTTCCTCACACCCGGCGTGGAGGACGTGGTGTTCTGCTACCTCCGCTTCCCGTCGGGGAAGATCGCGCACATGCACCTCTCGTGGCTCGACCCTCACAAGATGCGCCGGATGACCGTCGTGGGCACGGAGAAGATGGTGGTCTTCGACGACATGGAATTGGAGCGGAAGGTGACCGTCTACGAGAAGGGGGCGTGGAAGCGGACGGCGACGTATGGCGAGTGGCAGACGCGTACCGGAGACATCCACATTCCGAAGATCGTGCTCGACGAGCCGCTACGGCTCGAGTGCGACGCGTTCTTGGGGCTCGTCCGCGGCAACGGTGACCGCGGCATGGTCGCCCACGACGGTGCGCGCGTGGTGGGGGCGCTCGAGCGGCTCACGCGCTCGCTCGAGACGGGCGCCCCGGCGTGAACGCCGCGATCCACGCGACGGCCGTCGTCCACCCCGGCACGATCCTCGGCGACGGCGTCAGGGTGCTCGAAGGCGCGGTCGTCGGCAAGCAGCCGGTGCTCTCGCCGCGCTCGACCGCGAAGCGGGAGCCGCTCCCGCCGACGGTGCTCGGCGAGGGTACGGTCGTCTCCACGGGAGCGATCGTCTTCGCCGGGTCCACCATCGGCGCGCGCGTGATCCTCGGCGACCAGTCGTGCGTGCGTGAGCGAGTCACGCTCGGCGACGATGTCGTGCTCGGCCGCGGCTCGCTCATCGAGAACGACACCACGGTCGGCACGCTCACGGTGATCCAGGCGGGGGCGTACGTGACGGCGTACTCGACGGTGGAGGAGCGCGTGTTCATCGCGCCGTGCGTGGTGACGACGAACGACAACTTCATGGGTCGCACCGAGAAGCGGCGAGCGCTGCTGAAGGGCCCGACGATCCGCCGTGGCGCCCGCGTCGGCGGCGGCGCCGTCCTCTGCCCCGGGATCGAGATCGGCGAGGAGGCGTTCGTCGGTGCAGGCGCGGTGGTCACGAAGGACGTGCCGCCGCGCGCCGTCGTCGTCGGGAGCCCTGCGCGCGTCCTGCGCGAGGTGCCCGAGGACGAGCTGCTGGATCGCCGCTAGTAGGCGGCGGCCGCCCGAAAGCCCGACCTCGGGAGACCAGGGAGTCGAACGGCGTGACGCCAGCTTGCTGCAGGATTGCCGTGGAGCCGGCGGGTAGCACGCAACCGGGATCGGGCGCGAGCTACTCTCGCTCTCTCATGTCGCACCCGGCGCTGGTAGGGACGAAGCTCCGGGTGGCGATGCTGGCCCCGATCTCTTGGCGGGTGCCGCCGCGTCACTACGGGCCATGGGAGCAATTCGTGTCCCTCCTGACCGAGGGGCTGGTCGGTCGGGGAGTCGACGTCACCCTGTTTGCCACGGCCGACTCGGTCACGGGGGCGCGCCTGGTGGGGACGGTCCCGACGGGATACTCCGAAGACCCAGGGTTGGATCCGAAGGTCTGGGAGGCCCTGCACATCGCAGCGGTGTTCGAGCGAGCGGAGGAGTTCGAGGTGATCCACAACAGCTTCGACTTCTTGCCGCTCACCTACAGCGGCCTGGTCGACACGCCGGTGGTCACCACCATTCACGGATTCTCGTCCGAGCAGATCGTGCCCGTCTTCGAGAAGTACAACGCGGATGGGTACTACGTGGCGATCAGCGACGCAGATCGGCACGAGAAGCTCGACTACGTGGCGACGATTCACCATGGCATCGACATGCACAAGTTTGAGCCACGGTCGGGGCCCGGCGACTATTTGCTGTTCTTCGGGAGGATCCATCCTGACAAGGGGACCGCCGAGGCGATCGAGGTGGCCGAGCAGGCTGGGATGCCGCTGACCATCGCCGGGATCATCCAGGACCGTGAGTACTTCGAGCGGTTCGTGGAGCCCCGGGTCGACGGAGTGCGGGTCAGGTACATCGGCCCGGTGGGTCCTGGCGACCGGGGTGCTCTGCTCGGCGGGGCACGAGCGCTCTTGCACCTCGTCAACTTCGACGAGCCGTTCGGCTTCAGCGTCGTCGAGGCGATGGCTTGCGGAACGCCGGTGATCGCCTCCTCGCGCGGATCGATGCCCGAGATCGTCCTCGACGGCGAGAACGGCTTCCTGGTCGACTCCCTCGACGACGCGGTCGCAGCGGTCCAGGCGTCCGGAGGTCTGGACAGGCTGACGGTGCGCGGGTCCGTCGAGCATCGCTTCGACTCCAACCGGATGGTGGACGAGTATCTCGCCGTCTATCAGCGGGTGGTGGAGCTCCATCGGACGAGACTGGCCGACGAAGGAAGCTCACATGGCTGCCCTTGCGCGCGGCGAGGGGGACTCACTCCGTGAGTTCGTGATCACCTGCGCCAGCTGGGCTCGGGGCGGATCCTGGAGAGGCGGCCAGAAGCCGCCTCTCGTCGGACGCGTGGCTAGTTGGCGGAGCCGCCCTCGACGGTCGTGATGACCGGGACGCGGCGGGGCTTGGACTCTGCGGGCTTCTGGACATGGACTTCCAGCACGCCGTTGGCGTAGTGCGCCCGGGCCTCGCCGTCGCCAATGCCCTTGGGCAGAGCGATGGAACGCGTGAACTCTCCGAAGGGGCGCTCGTACCGGAAGAAGCGCCCATCCTCCGGCAGCTCGGTGCGCTCGCGAGAGCCGCTGACCGTCAGGGTGCTGTCCTCGAGCTCTACGGCGATCTTCTCCTCCGGTATGCCTGGGAGGTCGAACGCGTACACGAGCTCGCCCTCGGTCTCCCAGACGTCAAGCGGAGGCGTCCACGCGTGGCTGGAGAGAGCGGCGGCGCGGGTGGCGGGCGATTCGAGGACGGTCTTGATCAGCCGCTCGAACTCGCCATTCGTGGCGACGTTGCGTAGCGGCTCCCGAAAACGGACAAGAGTGGTCATGAGAACTCAACTCCTATATTGAACTACTTATCATCATAAAACCTTAGCCTTTCTTTGTCAAGTTACATGAGAGCGCGGAGCGCGCCTACTCGACGCAACCTGGAACTGCTCGAGGGTCGCTGCGGCAGGTCCAGGGAGCTGTGCGAGTCGCCTTCGAGTTGCGAGAGCTGGCTGCGGCGTCCGCTTCGCGGCCGCGGGCCACCTTTCACATCAAGTTCTCGAGCGCGTTCTCTGCACGAAGAGCCGGTACTGCCCGGAGCCCGCGGTCAACAGGTGGACGTGGACGACATACCACCCCGTGTGCATCGCGTAGTACGTCAGGTACTCGGTGGGGCCGGGGTTCGTGCGCAGGCGGAGACGTCGGCCGATGTCCGGGAAGCCCGTGACCTCGTCGGTGCCGGGCGTCCACAGGCCGAGGCTGGCACCTTCTCCGCTTGGATCCGTGAGCGAGACGAAGAGCTTGTCGCCCCGGCGGGCGAAGATCCGGTAGACGTCGTCCTGGTCGTCCCAAAAGTCGAGCGTCGCCTTCACCGCGCGCCTGCCGGTCGGAGCGTAGAGCGGGTGCGAGCGGTCGCCCGCATCATCGTTCGCCTCGTACGCGTCGGCGGCCGGCAGCGGGCCGTCGAGCACGGCGAGCGCCGCTGCCGTGTCGAGACGCCCCCAACCGGTGAGCGGATCGCGACCGAGCGCACACTGCGGGCAGCCGTTCGCGGCGGTGGCGTCGACCGCGGTCTTCTGCAGGATCGCGACCACCTGGTCCGAGCGGAGCGCCGGCTGCGTGGCGATGAGGTTCGCGGCTGCGGCGCTCACCTGCGGGGCGGCGAAGGACGTCCCCTCGGGGGCGCGGAACTCGTCGGTCGCGCATGGCGTGTACCCCTGCTCCTCGCACGCGGGACGCTCTGCGGTGAGCTTGAGCGGGAAGAGTGAGATCACGTCCTCGCCCGGAGCTGCGAGGTCGTTGTAGATCGCATCGCGGTTCGAGAACGCAGGCGAGGAGCCGTCGCGCCCCAGCGCGCTGACGCCGAGCACGTGGGGCAGAGCAGCGGGATAGCTCGCAAACTGCCACGGGCTCCTCGGCGCCTGATCGCTGTTACCCACGGCGGCCACGACCACGACGTTCTTCGACGTCGCGTACGCCACCGCGTCGGCCTCGAGGCGGGAGTACGTGTCGCGGTTGGGATTGCGCGGGTCGCGCAGGCCGCCGAGGCTCATGTTGATCACGCGCGCCCCCCGCTCGACGGCCCACCGGATGGCCTTCGCCTCGGCCTCGACGGGAATCGTGCGCCTCGCGGTCACGACCTTGGCGACGAGCAGCTCGGCCGACGGGGCGAGCCCTGCGATCCCGATCTCGTTCCCGGTCTGCGCCGCGATGATCCCCGCGATGATCGTCCCGTGCCCCTGCGTGTCCGAGGGCGGGCCGTCGACGAAGCTCCGCGAGTCGGCGATGCGCCCCGCGAGATCGGGATGATCGGCGTCGATCCCGGAGTCGACCACGGCCACCCGCACGCCTGCGAGCCCGGGCTGCGCCGGCCACGCGTCGAACGCACGGTTCTGCGTCACGTACCACTGCCGCGGCACGAGCGGATCCGTGGGCGTGAACGACAGGGCGCGCTCGCCGAGGCGCTCGACGTAGCGGACACCCCGCACCCGAAGGCCGGCCGCCGAGGGCGCGTCGACGACGAGCGCGGGTACCGGCACGAGGTCCTCGACGGTGCTTGCGCGCCGTTCGAGCGTACCCCGAATGGCTACCCGGTCGGCATGCGGCGCCAGGCCGACCGCGAAGCGAGCGGCGTCTGCCGTCTGCGGCAGCAGACCCACGAGCGCCGCGGCGGCAACCGCCACGACGGCTCGCCGCATCAGGGTGCCGCCCGTGCCGGGATGACGGTGACGACGACCGACGGACCGATCAGGCCCTGGGCTGCGAGGCGATAGGCCGACGTCCCGGCCGGGCGCAGAGCGAGCGCGAACGAGCCGTCCGGCTGCAGCAGGAGCTTCCTGGCCTGCTTCCAGACCCCGTTGGAATCCCGCTGCTCGAGCATCGCCGGGCCGACATCCCTGGCCACCCCCTCGAGCGTGACGGTGGTCCCGGCCGCAGCGAGCTGCGGCGGGCCGATCCGCAGCACGCCGATACGGAAGTTGGGGGACTTGAGCCCGAGCCGTGCACGCACGTCAGCCGACCGCATCGGCACGCTCTGGCCGGCGCGCGTCGTGATCAGGAACGCGAGCGGACGGCCGGGTGCGCTCGGCACCACCTGCAAGTCGTCGACCTGGGACCCGATCCCCAGCGCCCGTCCCAGCGAGGCCGGGGTGAACGTGCGCACGGTCCATTGATGGTGCGGAGAGGCCGCGTCCCAGGGGTCGTCTGCGCCTGGCAGGTACGGAAGGGCCACGCCGAACACGTCCTGCGCGCTGAGCGTGCGGCCGCCCGACGAGGAGAAGTAGAAGGCACTGATCACCTGGCCGTGATAGGTCAGCACCTGTCCTCGCGTCTGCTGCACCGCCTTCGTCGTCGCGGGCGACTCCGCGTCGACCCCGTAGTACGCGAAGCTCTGAGGGTCGGCGACGACGTCCCAGTCCTTCCCCTGCTCGAGGTTCGCCACCGCGTAGGTTCGTGCGGCGACCGCCTGGGCCTTGAGGGCCTCCAGCGGCCACTCCTTCGGCATCTCGCCGGGGACGATCCCCATCACGTACGCCTCCAGGCTTACCTCCATCACTATCCGGAGCGTCTTGCCCGTCCGCGCGACGACAAACCGGCCGCGGAACCCCTTGCCGTCGAGGGCGAGCGTCGCACCCTGGGCCGGCAGGAACGTGAGCGGCGGCGTCAGCTTCAGCCGTTTCGTGACCGGCGGAGCAACGGGGCCCTGACCCGGGAGCGCAACCGGCACGCGCATGGCCGGCGTGAGATGGATCTCGTTACCGGTGACCTGCCGCACCGCCCCCGTGGCGTCGCGCACGCGGAAGAATGCGGTCGAGGCGATCGTCGTAGCCCGGGTGCCGTCGGCGACGAGGACGCGCACCTTCCTGATCGGGGCCGGCGTGAGCTCCGTGCCGACGAAGTAGTGCCGCAGGATGCGGTCGTAGGTTCTCCCGGCTTGCGCCTGCCCGTAGGCGCCCCATTGGCTGAGGCCCACGTTGTGCCCCCAGCCGCCGCCGGTGAGGACGAAGAGGGGCTCGGGCGCCTGCTCGCCGGGGCGCTGCTGCGCCGCCGCGGTCGCGGCGACCGCAAGGGAGACGACGGCGATGAGGGCGAGGAGGTGCCGCATGAGGGGGAGGTTCTCGAGTCTTGTCGGTCGGACGGCTCAGAGACTGGACTGTTTGGTGCGCTCGACGCGCCTCATGGTACGTGGCGCCGGACCGGGACAGTTCAGCGGGCGAGCCTCCGGCCGTACTGCTCCTCGTAGTAGCGCCGGTACTCGCCGGACTTGATCGGCTCCCACCAGGCGCGGTGGTCGCGGTACCAGTCGACCGTGTCCGCCAGGCCGCCGTCGTCGAACCGGTGCGAGGGAGACCAGCCGAGCGCCCGCAGCTTCCCGTCGTCGAGGCTGTAGCGGCGATCGTGGCCGGCGCGGTCCTCGACGTGCGTCAGGAGAGCGGGATCCGCGCCGGTCAGCTCCACGATGCGTGCCGTGACCTCGAGGTTCTCGCGCTCCTCGCCGCCGATGTTGTAGACCTCCCCGCTCGCCCCCGTGCGGAGCACGAGCTCGATCGCCGCACAGTGATCGTGCACGTGGAGCCACTCGCGGCACTGCTTGCCGTCGCCGTACACGGGGAGCGGCTCCCCGTCGAGCGCGTTCGTGACGAAGAGCGGGATCAGCTTCTCGGGATACTGGCGGCCGCCGTAGGTGTTGGCGCCGCGGGTGACGAGGGCGTCGACGCCGTACGTGCGGACGTACGCCTGCACCTGCAGGTCCCCTCCGGCCTTGGAGGCGCTGTAGGGGCTCGACGGTCGCAGCGGATCATCCTCGCGTGACGAGCCGCCGTCGGAGAGGTCGCCGTAAACCTCGTCGGTGGACACGTGGACGAGCCGACCGCCGCTCGCGCGCGCCCATTCCAGCAGAGTCTGGGTGCCGAGGATGTCGGTGTGGATGAACTCGCGCGGACCGAGGATCGAGCGATCGACGTGGGTCTCGGCGGCGAAGTTGACGACGGCGTCGCACTCCGTCGTGGCAGAGGCGACCGCCTCGGGGTCCGCGATGTCGCCCACGACGAGCTCGGCTCCGGCGCCCTCGAGGTTGGCCGGGTTGCCCGCATACGTGAGCTTGTCGAGCACGACGACGTCGTCCCCGCGGCCGACCAGCTGTTTGACGAAGTGGGAGCCGATGAACCCGGCGCCGCCGGTGACGAGAACGCGCATCCGCGCAAGGGTACCCACCCACCGAACCGTCTAGACGCCGCCGGCGAACAAGGGCTATCGCCGCGTACTCCTTCACCGACCAGTGGTTCGTCGCCGCGCCCGTCGCGGCGGTCTACGAGGTTCTCTCGCGCCCGCGCGAGTACCCGCGCTGGTGGGGCGACGCTTTCCTCGCGAGCGAAGGCGACCCGGGACCGGCCACGCCCGGCAAGCGTGCTCGCCTGCTCACGCGCGGCCGGCTGCCGTACCGTCTGCGCTGGGAGCTCGTGTGCGTCGAGGCGGACGCGCCGTCGCGGCTCGTCTCCCGCATCGGAGGCGACTTCGAGGGCGAGGGGATCTGGACACTCTCCGAGGCCGACGGGGGCACGCGTGCGGTCCTGACGTGGAGCGTCGACGTGCGGAAGCCGGTTGTCCGCCGCCTGACACCGCTGCTGCGTCCGTTGTTTGCGTGGAACCACCGCTGGGCGATGCAGCGCGGCCAAGCCGCGATCGCACGCCTCTTCGCCTCGTCAGAGTTCGGTCTGGAGCAGGCGCAGGCACTCGCGTAGGCCGTCCCGCCAATGCGGCAGCTCGGGCGCGCCGGCACGCTCGCTCCGCAGCACGGAGTAGGCCGGGCGGGGCGCCGGCCGCGCCAACTCTGCCGTCGCGGTCCGGCGCACGCGGCAGTCGACTCCGGCGTCCTCGAAGATCGCCTCGGCGTAGTCGGCCCACGTGCAGTCGCCGGCGGCCGCGATGTGCCAGACCCCGAACGGGGCCCCGGCGTCGACGAGCGCGCGGGTCGCCGCGGCGAGATGGCCGACGTAGGTCGGCGACCCGCGCTGGTCGTCGACGACGGCGACCTCCGCCCGCTCCGCGCCGAGACGGAGCATCGTGCGCACGAAGTTGTGCCCGGTCGGGCCGTGGAGCCACGAGCTGCGCACGATCCAGGCCTGCTCCCCCGCGGCTCGCTCCCCGTCCAGTTTGGAGCGGCCGTACGCGGACAGCGGGTTCGGGGCGTCGGACTCGAGGTACGGCTCGCGCTTGCGCCCGTCGAACACGTAGTCGCTCGAGAAAGCCACCAGCGGCGCACCGAGCGCGGCGGCGTGGGCCGTGCCGCCGACGTTGACCGCCGCGGCTGCCTGGGGGTCGACCTCCGCCCCGTCGACGTCGGTCCACGCGGCGGCGTGCAGGACGAGGTCCGGCGTCACGAGGCGCGACGGCGCCGGTCGCACGACGTCCCAGTCCTTGCGACCCAGCGCCTCCACGGCGTCACCGGCGAACGCGGCGACCAGCGCTCGGCCCAGCTGCCCGCCGGCGCCGGTGATCAGGACGCGGCGGGCGATTCCTGGTCTCGTGCTGAGAGGATCGGTGTCTGCGTGCTCCACAGGTGGCGGACGCGCGGATCGTCCCACGGGATGCCGTGCTCGTCGGGGCGGTCGGGATCGTACTCCTCGGTCACGTGGTAGCAGAAGAGCAGATCCGTGAGCGCCTCGAAGCCGTGCGCGTGGCGGCCGGGGATATAGAGCGCCACCGGGTTCTCGTCGCCGATGTCTTCGGAGAAGACGTGGCCTGTGGCGCGGTCGAGGACGACGACGCGGGCAATCCCCTGGAGGCAGACGAAGAGGTCGTCCTGCCCGCGCTCGTGGTAATGGAGCCCGCGGATCACACCTGCCCGGGAAAACGACACATTCGTCTGCACCGTGGGGCGCGGCAACGCGCTGTCGCGGCGGATCTCGCAGAACCACCCGCGCTCGTCCTCGAAGCGCGCGAGCTGGAGGCGACGGACGTCCATCACTTGTTCACCCCGGTCTCCTCGACGAGCCGGCCGATCTCGGCGAGGTGCTGCCAGTGCTTCCCGGCATCCTCCCACCAGCCCTCGACCTCGCGTACCGCGAGCCTGCCCGTCTCCGCGTAGCGGCGGTTGACGTCCGTGATCTCGAGCTCACCGCGGCTCGAGGGTGCGAGCGCGTCGATGACGTCGAAGACGTCCGGCGGGTAGCAGTAGAGCCCGACGACGGCGTGGCTCGACGGGGGCGCCGGATACCGGGTGTCGACGACACCGGCCTTCTCCACGATGTCCACGACGCGCTGCGCGTCGTCGTAGAGCACGACGCCGAAGTTCTCGGGATCGGGCACGTCCTTGACGAAGATCAGCGCGTCGTCGGGGCGAGCTCCCCACGCCGCGATCGCCGCGCTCTGCGCCTGCTCGAAGACGTTGTCGCCGAGCACGACGACCAGGCCGTCGCCGGCGGCGAAGTCGCGTGCCATCCCGACCACCTGGGCTATGCCGCCTGCCTCGGTCTGCACCTTGTAGGTCAGATCGAGCTCGAGCAGCGGCTCGTCGCTGCCGCGGGCCAAGAGCCGCCCGTCGCCGAGCAGGTCGATCATCTGGCCCGCATGGCCCTTGCCGGTGACGACGAGGACATCGCGCACACCCGCGAGCTGGAGCAGCTGCAGCGGGTAGTAGATCATCGGCCAGCGCCCGACCGGCAACAGGTGCTTGTTCGCCACCCGAGTCAGTTCACCCAGCCTGGTGGCCTCACCGCCCGCACACACGAGTCCCTTCATCGCGGCGGGGATGCTACTCGGCCACCGTAGCCGGAGGGCCCGGCAGCGGCTGGGTCGAGGGGTCGGCGAGCGGTGAGCGCGCCAGCAGCCAGAAGGCGAGCTCGACCAGGGGCCCGATCCCGAACGCGAACGCGAGCGTGCCGATGCCCACGGTCCCCCCGAGCGCGAAGCCGAGCACCGTCACCGCCACCTCGAGCAGGATCCGAACGAACCCGATCCGGATCCCGGTTCGCTGCGAGAGCACGAGCATCAGCGAGTCGCGAGGCCCGGCTCCCATGTCGGCGCCGATGTAGAACGCAGAACCGACGGCCACGCATGCCAAACCAGCGAGCATCAAGGCGATGCGAAGGGCGAGCCCGGACTCGTCGAGAGCGGCAACGGCGTCGATCCGGAGGAGGACGTCGACGAACAGCCCGACGAGCAGCGCGTTCGCGGCGGTGCCGGCTCCGATGCGAGCGCCGAGCAGCCAGGCCAGGCCGAGCACGACGACGCCGACGACGATGTTCGTCGTACCGAAGGAGAGCGGCGTATGAGCCGAGATGCCCTGGTGCAGCACGTCCCACGGCGAGAGCCCGAGCTCCGACTCGAGCAGCAGCACGATCCCCCCCGAGAAGGCGAAGAGGCCGAAGACGAGTGACGACGCGCGCACCGCGGCGCCGCCGCGAACGACGGGAGGGGCGAGCACCGGGCGAGCATACGGAGGGGACGACCCGAGGGCCGCCCCCTCGACCGGCTCGCCTACTTTCCGGCGGGCCGGAGCGCCGGGCGATGCTCGCCGAGCGGCGAAGAGGGAACGCGGAGCACGCGAGCGGCACCCTCGGGCAGGTACCAGTTCCATTTGCCGAACAGCTTCATCGCGCTCGGCACGAGAAGCGCGCGCACGATCGTGACGTCGATCAGAATCGCCGCTGCGAGCGCGAACCCGAACTGCTGCAGCCCGAGGATCGAGCCGGCGACGAACCCCATGAACGCCGCGAACATGACGAGGCCCGCACACGTCACGAGGCGGCCCGTCTTGACGAGGCCCGCAACGACGGCGTCGTCGTTCGAGGCGCCCTTGTCCCACTCCTCTCGCATGCGGCTGACGAGAAACACCTCGTAGTCCATCGAGAGCCCGAAGAGCATGGCGAACACCATCACCGGGATCCAGCCCTCGATCTGGTCGTATTGGATCAGCCCGAACGGCTCGCCCCAACCCCACTTGAAGACCGCGACCGTGAGGCCGTAGGCCGCCCCAATGGAGAGCAGGTTGAGGATGATCGCCTTGAGCGGTAGGAGGAGCGAACGGAACGCCCGCATCAGCAGGAAGTACGTGGCCACGAGTACCGCGAGCACGAGCCACGGGAACCAGTCGTAGGTCAGGTCGAGGAAGTCCCGGCCGCCGGGCGGCCCTCCGCCCGCGTAGACGGCGACGGCGGCCGGAAAGCCCGCGGCGGGAATGAGGTCGCCGCGCAACCGGTCGACGAACTCGAGGCTCGCCGGCAAGCCGTAGTCGCTGCGGCCGATCACCTCGACCTTCACGTACCTGTGCGTGGGATCCATTGCCAGCGGGCTCACCGGGTCGTAGTCGACGCGCGCGACCTCCGGGTCGGCGCGCAGGCCCCGCGTGAGCCGGTCGATCGCCTCCGTCACCGCGGCGTCGCCCGCGCCGCCGGGGCGGCCGGTGTCGACGACGATGTTCGTCGGCGCGGTGGCGCCCGCGCCGACCGCCTCGGTGAGGATGTCGAGGCCCTGGACGCTCTCGAGCTGCTTCGGTAGGCCATAGTTCGAGCCGGGACCGACCTCGAGCGAGAGCAGTGGCACCGCCAGCAGCAGCAGAAACGTGGCGGCTCCGGCGGCGAACAACACCGGGCGGCGCATGATCGCGCGGGCCAGGGTCGCCCAGAATCCACGCTCGGTGTCAGCGCGCCGCTCGAGGTAGCGCTTCGGCAGCAGCCGCACCGAGTCCAGGCGGCGCCCGACGAGCGAGAGCAGCACCGGCAGGAACGTCACCGCCGCGACGACCGAGACCACGGGGATGACGAGGCCGCCGACTCCGAAGCCGCGCAGGAACGGCAAGGGCATGAAGAGGAGCAGCGCCAGGCCGATCGCCACGGCGGTGCCGCTGAAGACGACCGCGCGGCCGGCGGTCGCCATCGTGCGCACGATGGCCTCGTCCTTCGTCCGACCCGAGCGCAGCTCCTCACGGAAGCGATAGACGATGAGCAGCGAGTAGTCGATCGCGATGCCGAGGCCGATCAGGCTGACGAAGTTCGTCAGGTACGTCGTCAGCTCCATCGCGTTGGCGAAGATCCAGATGATCCCGAGGGTGGTGGGGATGGCCACGATCGCAAACGCGAACGGGAGCAGGAACGCAAGGGTGCCGAACGTCCAGACGAGCAGAATCAGGGCGATCGGGACGGCGACCATCAACTCGCCCTTCTGCAGGTCCTCCTCGAAGACCGGATCGAGGTCGTGCTCGCTCGCCGCCTGCCCGGTGAGAAACGTCCGCGCGCCCGCGACCGTCCCGATCGCGTCGCGCATGTCGCCCGTGTGACCCTTCGCCTCCGCCGGATCGAGCTCGGACACGATCTGCGCCGTCACGACGTTGGGCGCGGCGACCTGGACCCCGGCGAGCCCGCCGGTCGGCAGCTCGGCGACCGCGCGCTTGGCGGCCGCTTCGACCTGGGGCACGAGCGCCCGGGCCTCGCCGCCCTCGGTCTTGACGACGAGGGTGAAGGATCCGGTCGACTTCTGGTCGAAGCCGTTCTCGAGGATCGTCTCGGCCCGCTCGGTGTCCGTGTCGGGCAGGGTGAAGCGGTTCGTGAGCAGGTCGTTGAGCTTCGACGACGCGAACCCCGCGACGACGAAGATCGCGACCCAGGTGCCGAGCACCGCCCAGCGATGGCGGAGCACGAAGCCTGTCCAGCGTTCCATCGGGCGCCTCCCAGTCCGGCGTGCCACCCGAATCGTAGAGCCGGACGGTCGGGCCGCGGCGGCCACCCTTCGCGTCGAGCGCCTAGCTTCTCCGCTGCAAGCGGCGGGCTTCCTTGCGCGCGTTCACCCCGGGCACCGCACGCGCTGCGGCGACCCACACGTACGCCGCCGCGGCGGTCACGGCCCCTGCGATCAACAGCACGCGCTTCACGATCGACACCAAGGTCATCCTAGACATCACGCGCACGGCATACTCCCTGCTTGGAGACAGCGAGAGGGAAAGGACCGACGCGATGGCGAAGAAGACGAAGAGCGCCCTCACGGTCGACGCGATGAAGCCGTACGTCGAGCGTGCGCTCACGGATCCGGGCTTCCGCAAAGATCTGAAGGATGCGGTCGAGACGGCGAAGGAGTTGTACGGGCCGCTCACCAAGAGCAACGGCGTCACAGGGGCAGCGACGATGGTCGCGACCGACAAGAAGACGCAGAAGCAGCTGCAGAAAGCGCTCGACGACATCGGCAAGGCAGCCGGGTCGCTGAAGGGGAAGAAGAAGTCGCACAAGGGACGCAACACGGTGCTGCTCGCGGGCGTCGTGGCGGGTGCGCTCTACAACCCGTGGACGGGCGCACAGACGCGCAAGTGGATCCTCGACAAGGTCGCTGGCGACGACGACCTGCAGCCGCTCGAGGGGTTCGAGATGCCGGCGACGAACGGCGGCTCCGACTTTGCGGGCAGCGCTGCGGACGCAGCAGCTGACGCGGCCGACGCTGTCGGTGACGCAGCCGGCGACGTCGCTGACGCCGTCAAGGAAACCAAGAGCAAGGGCTCCAGCTAGCCGCTGCGCGGAACGAGCCGGGCCTCGTCGGCCTTCGCGCCGCCGAGTGCCCGCTCGAGCGCGCCCGGCACGAGGCCGCTCGCGCGGGAGATGTCGTCGGCCTGCAGCAGAACGGCCCCCGCGGGGGGTGCGCTGCCGCGCGGGAAGCCGTCCGTCGGCGAGCCGGAGACGAACTGCCGGCCCGCTACGAAGGCCACGTCCTCCGCCCGCCGCCACGCGACCAGGAACGGATACGGGGCGATCGCGCCGTCGTAGCCGTACGAGAGCAGCTCACGAGGATGGATCTCGAAGTGAAGGTGAACCGCGCCGCCGCGTGCATCGCCCGTGTCTCCCATGAAGCCGAGTACGTCCCCGGCCTTCACCCGCTCGCCGTCCACGGCGAGCGGCGAGTAGGCCGAGAGGTGCGCGTAGTAGAACTCGTTGCCGGCGGCGTCGCGCACCCACAGGCGCCAGCCGCCGATGTCGTTCCAGCCGACTGAGAACACGGTGCCATCCGCCACAGCCAGAAGCGGCGTGCCGAGCGGGCCGAAGATGTCCTCGCCGTGATGCCAGCCGCCCGACACGTCAGACCGAGGAGCTCCGAAGGTGTCACCGAAGGACGCGGGCCCGAACACCGGGAACACGTAGCCACCTGCCGTCAGGCGCGCGGTCACCTCCGGCGCGGCCTTGACGAGCTCGGGCGGGCGACCTGGGATGGTCGTGCCGGGATCGAGGCCCACGTTCGGCCTCGGGCGCCGAGGGACGCGCACCTGGACGCCGCCGGGCAGATAGCCGGCTGTGCCGGCCTTTGGCGCAGTGGCTCCGGCGGCGGGCCGCACAGCCCTCGGCCGGGTCGGCGCTCCGGACACCGGGCTGGTGGGGCTGGGCGTGCTGGTCGGCGACGGAGCCACTGCCGCCGCGACGGCACTCGCAGAGCCGACCAGGACCTCGGAGCCGGCGGGGAGACCGCCGTGGTCGGCGACGAGCCGCAATCTCAGCGCGGTCACCGCCGCCCTTCCCCAGCGCGGCGCGTCGACGCTCGTCTCGGTGGACGAGCTGAGCACCTCCAGCGACCCCCAATCCGCCACGTTGAGCTGGACATTCGGCGACGGCGTGAGCGGTTGCCCGAGCACGCTGAGTCCGTTCACCGTGGAGGCGGAGACGTCGCCGGTCGCATTGACGGTGCCCGCGGCCGCCGTCGCGCGGACGTCGACGGAGTCGACGGTCACCTCACCGCCGAACAGGCTGACGCCGAGCGCATTCGCGGTGCCCTGGGCGCTCGCCGACGTTCCGGTCTGGACGACTGCTGCGCTCGAGCCGGAGCCGACGCGCGCGACCGAGCCGTCGGCCGGATACGAGAACGCGCCGGCAGAGCTCGTCACATTCGGAGGACCGGTCACGGCGCCGGCGGAGAAGCTTCCCTGACCCGGAACCGTCACCTGGACGACGAGCCCCGACGCACTCGACACAGGCGGGTCGGCCGGGGCGCCGGAGGCGATGCCGGCGACGAGAGCGGCGAGCCCGGCGAACGGCAGCAGGCGGAGCAGCCTCACGGCGAATCAGGGTAGCGGCGCGGCGGACGGAGCGCCCTCACCGCCAGCTGGGCCGCGACTGCGAGCAGCAGCACGCCGAAGAGCCGCCGCAGCAGGCCCTCGTCGAGCCTCGTCGCTACCTGGACACCGATCTCGACGCCTGCGATCGACGCGATACCGACGACAAGCGCCGGCCGGACGCGCATGTTCCCGTACCGCGTCTGCCGCCAGATGCCCACCGCCGCGGTGGGAACGATCGCCAGTAGCGACGTCGCGGCGGCCTCCACCTGGCCGAGCCCGAGCGCGACGAGGGTCGGCACGAACAGGATCCCGCCGCCGACGCCGAACATGGCCGAGAGCACCCCTGCCGCAAGCCCCAGCACGACCGCGAGCAAGATCGTGGAGATGCTCACCCGACGAGCAACCAGATCCCGATCACGACGAGGAGCACCGCGAACGCGAGCAGCAGCCCCTTCGACGAGACGCGCTGTTGCCACGCGGCGCCGCCCAGCGCGCCCACGGCCGCGGGGAGGCCCACCAGAGCCGCGTAGCCGGGGCGCACCTCACCCCGGAACGAGTAGGCGATCACGCCAGCGACGGCGGTGATCGCGATCGCGCCGAGCGAGACCGCCGTGGCCTCGCGTGTCGCGAAGTGCATGGCAAGCACGAGCAGCGGGACGATCACGAGGCCGCCACCGACGCCGAACAGCGAGCTGAAGACTCCTGCGATGAGACCGATCGCGACGAGACGGAGCACGCGACCATCGTAAGCGGGTGCCGGGACGCCTCCGGTCGTCGAGGCGCGCCAGCAGCAGTCTTGGAGCCGCGGGCGAACCCTTCAGGGGATCTGCGCGCGCGCAGGATCCGCGTGAGCGGATCCTGCGCTGGCGCTAGTTCAGGCCGGCTCGAGGGCGGGCTCCGGCGCCCCCTGCGGCGCGAGCTCGCTCCGCCGCACGAGGAACACCGAGACGAGCACGCCGGCGAGCGCGATCGCGGCCCCGACCCAGAACGCGTCGACGAAGCCGTCGACGTACGCGACGGGCGCTGCGGTCCCCGTGCCGATCGCGTCGTTCGCCACGGAGGTGGCGACCGTCGACAGCACCGCGATCCCGACCGCGCCTCCGATCTGCTGCGACGTGTTGATGAGTCCCGAGGCCAGGCCCGCGTCGGCGGGCGTCGTCCCCGCGACCGCGGCAATCGTGATCGGCACGAAGCAGAACGGCATGCCGAGACCGATGATCAGGAACCCGGGGAAGAGATCCGTCCAGTACGACCCGTCCACCGAGATCTGCGTGAAGTAGACGAGCCCGATCGTGAGCAGCGTCATGCCGAACACGAGTGCGGGCTTGACGCCGACGCGGTTGACGGCGACCGCCGCGACGTTCGCCCAGATGATCGCCGTACCGGCGACCGCAAGGTACGCGACACCGGTCTCCATCGCGGAGTAGCCGAGCACCTGCTGCATGTACAGCGTGAGCAGCAGGAACATCGAGAAGAGCACGGTGCCGAGAACGAAGCCGGCGACGTTCGCCGCCGTCCGCGTCCGGTGGCGGAAGAAGCTGAACGGGACGAGCGGCTCGGTCTGCCGGCTCTCCCAGCCGAGGAACGCCAGCAGCAATGCGGCCGCCGCGGCGAAGACGCCGATCTCGCGACCGGAAGTCCAGCCCCACTGCTGGCCCTGCGTGATGCCGAGCACGAGCAGCACGAGACCCGCGGTGACGAGCACTGCGCCGAGCGCGTCGAAGGTGCGCACCCGCTGGTCGCGACTCTCGCCGACGATGAACGGCGTCACGATCAGCGCCAGCACACCGACGGGCACGTTGACGAAGAAGATCCACTCCCACGAGAGCAGATCCGTGAGGATGCCGCCGAGCAGGACTCCGGCCGCGGCACCGAAGCCACCGACCGCGCCCCAGGCGCCCAGGGCGATGTTGCGCTCTCGGCCCTCACGGAACGTCATGGTCAGGATCGAGAGCGCCGCCGGCGACACGGCTGCCGCCCCGAGGCCCTGGATCGCGCGGGCGCCGATCAGCGACGCCTCGCTCCACGCCAGGCCGCAGAGCAGCGACCCGATCGTGAACACCACGAGCCCGGCCATGAACACGCGCCGGCGCCCGAGGAGATCGGCGGCGCGGCCGCCCAGCAGCAAGAAGCCGCCGAAGACGAGCGCGTACGCACTGATCACCCACTGCAGGTTCTCCTGCGAGAACCCGAGATCTTCCTGAATCGAGGGGAGCGCGACGTTCACGATCGCGATATCGAGCACGATCATGAACTGGACGACGCAGATCAGCGCCAGCGCCCACCACTTCAACCGAGCGGTATCAACCATCTCTCATAGCCTCCCAGTCCTACGACAGCTTGCCAGTCTAAAGCAGTTACTTTTCTGATGCAAGTCTTCACTTGATACGAGAAAGTGATTGCTGTAGGATCCGAAGCGGATTGGCCAAGGCCTACAACCAGTACTGCCCGATCGCACATGCGCTCGACGTCGTGGGCGAACGCTGGTCTCTTCTCGTGGTGCGGGAGCTCCAGCACGGTCCTCTGCGCTACACCGACCTGCTCGACCGGCTCGAGGGATGCTCGACCAACGCGCTCGCCTCGCGCCTTCGGGAACTCGAGGCCCACGGTGTACTGGCGCGCGAGAAGCTGCCGCCGCCTGCGGCCTCCACCGTCTATGAGCTGACCGAGTGCGGCAGGAGCCTGGCCCCGGTGCTCAGCGCGCTCGCCCACTGGGGCCTGCGCACGTTGGGCCCGCCGCCGCCGGAAGCACTCGAGCCGGGCTGGCTGGTGAAGGCGATGCGCACGGCCGTCGCCCCGCTCGCCGGAGACATGGCCGTCGGCTTCCGCGTGGAGGGCGAAGAGGCGTCGGTGATCTCGGGCGTTACGCTGACCGGGATCGCCGACGGAGTCGAGGCGGTCGTGGCGACGGACGCCGTCGGCCTCTACGACCTGTTCGT
Source organism: uncultured Actinomycetes bacterium (assembly GCA_963708005.1). GTDB lineage: Bacteria > Actinomycetota > Thermoleophilia > Gaiellales > Gaiellaceae > Gaiella. The sequence continues at coordinate 544,704 of CAVPRY010000007.1, forward strand.
GCACGGGCGCACAGACGGCATCTCGGTCGACGGCGACTCGAGCGTGGTGGAGCGCCTGCTCTCCGCGTACGGCGCGCCGGTACCCGCGACCGTGTACTAGAGGGGATTGGGGTGACAGGGGCGCCGCGGCCGCGAAGCGGACGCCTTCAAGGATCTTCGCAAGATCGAAATCCGCGGGAGCGATTTCGATCTTGCGCCAACTACTAGAGCGCCCGGGCCTCCCGGCGCAGGACGTCCCAGGCGAGCCGCACGTCCTCCTCGGTGGTGCGGAAATTCCCGATCGCCAGCCGCACCACGTACCGGCCGGCCAGCCGGGTATGCGAGAGGAAGATCTCGCCCGAGGCGTTGACCCGCTCCAGCAGCCGCTCGTTGCGCTCGTCGTCCCCTTCGAGGCGGAAGCAGACGACGGAGAAAGGCGTCGGCGCGCAGAGCTCCCACGCGGGCTCGACGCGCACCCACTTTTCGAAGAGCGCGGCCAGGCGGCAGTGCTCGCGGATCACCGCCTGCAGGCCCTCGCGGCCGTAGCAGCGCAGCACCGCCCAGAGCTTGAGCGCCCGGAATCGCCGACCGAGCGGGATCGAGTACTCGCTCAGGCTGACCACGTCTTCGCTGACGCGGAGGTACTCGGGAACCAGCCCGAACGCTGCACGGTAGTCGTCGAGACGGCGCGTGAAGAGCGCGGAGCAGTCCATCGGCGTCGCGAGCCATTTGTGCGGGTTGACGACGATCGAGTCGGCGCGCTCCCAGCCGGCAAAACGGTCGCGAAGCTCCGGGCAGACCGCAGCGGCTCCGGCGTACGCCGCGTCGACGTGCAGCCACACCTCCGCCTCGGCACAGAGATCGGCCAGCTCGGAGACAGGGTCGACCGACGTGGTGCTCGTCGTCCCGATCGTGGCCATGACGGCGCAGGCACCGTCGAGATCGACGAGGTCGGCGCGCAGCCGGAAGAGCTCGTCCGCGGCGACCCTGCGCACGTCGAGCTCGAGCACCCGGGCCGCCTTGTCCACGGACGAGTGCGTGTGCTCCGAGCAGACGACGACGCGGCTCCCGGGGCGCAGCGCGCGGGCGACCGCGAGCGCCTGACCATGGTGTTGATGGACGCGCTGTCGCTCGATGTGCCCGGCGAATCCGTCCGGCAGCCCGAGCAGCTGCCGAAGCCAGTCGAGCGTGACCTCCTCGAGCTCCTGCAGCGCAGGCGAGGCGCGCCAGAGGATGCCGATCTGGTTGAGGGCCGCGATGAGCAGCTCGGCCAGGATCCCGGGCTCCGAGCCCGTGTTGGCGAAGTAGGCGAAGTACCGAGGGCTCTGCCAGTGCGTGATGCCGGGCAGGAGCACGTCTTCGAGGTCGCGCAAGCACGGCGGCGAAGGGCTCGGGCGCGTCGGGCGGCGCGACCGGGCAGCGCCGCCCGGATCTCACCGGGCTCCACCTGAGCGAGCACCGGGTAGTCGCGAACCGCTCGAGGTACGACGCCACCCAGTCGAGCGCGGCGGCGCCGTCGTCGCGGAACGATGCTCACCCGCGCATCTTCTCGATCTGGCGGCCACGTGCGGGTGTTGAGCACCTGCTCCTTCGTCAGCCACGCCCGGCGCGCCTGCGCGACTCCCGAGCTCCGCGTAGGCGAGCGCGCCACGTCGAATGCGCGTCGGTCGAGATCGGGCACCCGCACACCGGCCTCGCCCGCAAGCCGTGCGTGCACGTCGCGCATGTCGAGCCGGTCGGGTTGCGCGTTGATCTCGAGCGCGGTGCCGGTCGCGGCGGCCCGCTCCACGATCCGCTCCACGTCGACATCCGCCCCGGCCGCCCGCTGCGGGCGGCTGAGCCGTCGGCCCGTGAGGTGGCCGATGCAGTCGACGTGCGGGTTGTCGATCGCGGCGAGGATCCGCTCGGTCGGGCTGCGGTCGAACGACGTGTGCAGCGACGCGACGACCCAGTCGAGCTGCGCGAGCGTGTCGTCGGGGACGTCGAGCGTCCCGTTCGCCTTGATGTTCGCCTCGATCCCGCGCAGCACCCGGAACGGCTTCAGTCGCGCGTTCACGCCCTCGATCTCCTCCCACTGCAGCTCCAGCCGGCCGTCGCGGAGGTAGTGGGAGTGGTCGGTGAGGCACGAGAAAGCGATAGCCGCGCGCCCGCAGCTGCGTGCGCCATCTCCTCGATCGTGCCTTCCCGTCCGCCGACCAGGTCGAGTGGCAGTGCATCTCGCCGCGGAGGTCGCCGAGCTCGACGAGCGCCGGCAGCCGGCCCTCGCGCGCCGCCTCGAGCTCGCCGGCGTTCTCGCGCAGCTCCGGCGGGACGTACTGGTAGCCGAGGAACGCATACAGCTCCTCCTCGCTGCGTGAACGCGTGCACCTCGCCGGTCTCGACGACCGTGACGCCGTACTCGGAGACGGAGAGCCCGCGCCGCTGCGCGTCCTCGCGCATCGCGACGTTGTGCTCCTTCGAGCCCGTGAAGTGCTGCAGCAGGTCGCCGTAGCTCTCGGGCGGCACGACACGCAGGTCGAGGCGGAGGCCCTGCTGCGTGACCACCGTGGCCTTCGTGTCGCCGTGCGCGACGACCTCGAGCACCCACGGCAGCGAGCACGAAGTGCGCGGTCAGCGCGGCCGGATCGGTCGCAGTGGCGATCACGTCGAGGTCGCGGAACGTCTCGCGGCGGCGGCGCACGCAGCCGGCCTCGGAGACGGCCACCGCCGCCGGGTGCGAGCGGAGCGCCTCGACCACCTCGCGCACGACGGGCAGCCCGACCCCGAGCAGGCCGCGCCTCGGTCGCGACTCGACGGCGGCGCCGTCCGCGAGCGCCGTCGAGGATCTTCTCCTCGGTCTTCGCGCCGAGACCCGCGAGAGTCGCGCAACCGCTCCTCTCGCGCAGCCGTCCTCGAGCTCCGTCGAGCGTGGTCACGCCGAGCTCGCGCCAGATCCGAGCCGTCGTCTTGGGGCCGAGGCCGGGGAGGCGCATGAACGACGACGACCTCGCCCGGCACCTGCTCGCGGCGCTTCGTGAGCGCGTGCGATCTCGCCGGTCTCCACGATCTCGACGATCTTCGTCCTCGATCGTCCTGCCCGATCCCCGGCAGCTCCTTCGCCTGCCCCTGCGAGCGGCGAGCTCGGCGACCGAGGTGGCCGTCTCGCGGATGCGGGTCGCCGCCCGGCGGTAGGCGCGGACGCGGAAGCCGTCCTCGCCGAGGATCTCCGAGAGGTCGGCGAGGAGGTCGAGCTGGTCGGCGAGCTCGCTGTTGCTTGCGGCGCGCACGTCGCGCGATGGTACGCGCGGCAGGATGCGCCGATGCCCGCGCCAGCGGAATCGGGCCGTCGTCTGCCTGCCGACCTACGACGAGCGCGAGAACGTCGAGCCGATGGTGGGGCGCTCGGCCAGGTGCTCGACACGACACGGGACCGCGTGCTCGTGATCGACGACAACTCGCCGGACGGCACCGGCGCGATCGCCGACCGGCTCGCCGCGGAGCTCGCCGTGGGTCGAGGTGCTGCACCGGCCTCGCAAGGAAGGCCTCGGGTCCGCGTACGTCGCGGGGTTCCGCCGCGCGCTCGAGCACGGCGCCGAGCTCGTGCTCGAGGTCGACTGCGACTTCTCGCACGACCCGCGGGACGTGCCGCGGCTGATCGCCGCGTGCGACGGCGGCGCCGATCTCGCGCTCGGCTCCCGCTACGTGGCGGGCGGCGGCACGGAGAACTGGGGCGTCGTGCGGCGCGTGATCTCCCGCGGCGGCTCGCTCTACGCACGCACGCTCCTCGGCGTTCCGGGTGCGCGACCTCACGGGTGGCTTCAAGTGCTTCCGGCGGGCCGTGCTCGAGGACGCTCGACCTCGACGGCGTCGCCACACGAAGGGATACGCGTTCCAGATCGAGATCGACCTACCGGGCGCTGCGGCAGGGCTTCACCGTGGTCGAGGTGCCGATCCGCTTCGCCGACCGCGAGGTCGGCGGGTCGAAGATGAGCCGCGCGATCGTGCTCGAGGCGGTGCTGGCAGGTGCCGGCGCTGCGCTGGCGCGCTCCGCGGCCGGCTGTAGCGCGGCCGCGTCTGTCGACGCGGCTCTACGCCTGAGGAGGTGGCCTGTCGAGGTCACGGACGACGACGTTCGACGAGGAGGTGCTGTCGAGCGGACGTCCCCGTGTCGTCGACTTCTGGGCGCCGTGGTGCCGTCCGTGCAAGGCGATCGAGCCGGCCCTCACGGAGATCGCGGCCGCGGGCGAGGGGCGCGTGAGGCTCGTCAAGCTCGACATCGACGCGAACCTGCGCACGCCGTCGCGCTACGGCGTTCTTTCGATCCCCACGGTGATCCTCTTCGCCGACGGCGAGGCCCGCGAGACGATCGTCGGAGCCCGCGGCAAGGGGTACTACGAGCGGGCCTTCGCGCCGTATCTGACGGTGGACTGAGCGTCCACGGTGCTCGACGGCGCCGGGACCGCGAGCTGGGACGGCCTGCTCGACGGCGAGGAGCTCGCGTTTCGCACGGTGCGAGCCGGCGCAGGCTCGCCTACAGCGAAGCGCTGCCCGACGATCTCGACCCTCTCGTCGCGTCGGCGCTCGCTGCGCTCGCGGCGTCGACCGGGCTGTACACGCACCAGGCGGAGACGTGGGAGGCGGCCGCGCCGCGGCGAGCACGTGATCGTGACGACCGGGACGGCATCCGGGCAAGTCGCTCGCGTTCAACCTCCCGGTGCTCGACGCGATCGCGCAGCGAGCCGGCGACGCGGGCGCTCTACCTCTACCCGACGAAGGCGCTGGCCCAGGATCAGGCGCGGGCGCTCGGCCGCAGCTCGGCCTGAAGGGCCTGCGGCCCGCGATCTACGACGGCGACACGCCCGCCGAGCGCCGCTGGCAGATCCGCAAGTGGGCGAACGCGATCCTGACGAACCCGGACATGCTCCACGTCGGCATCCTGCCCGCATCACGACCGCTGGGGCGACGTGCTGCACAACCTCCGCTACGTCGTCGTCGACGAGGCGCACGTCTACCGCGGCGTCTTCGGCTCGCACGTCGGGAACGTGCTGCGGCGGCTGCGGCGGCTCGCACGTGCCTACGGCGCCGAGCCGCAGTTCCTCTCGCGTCGGCCACGATCGCGAACGCCGGCGAGCTCGCGCTCGCGCTCACGGCGGTGTCCGCGACCGTCGTCGACACCGACACCTCGCCGCGCGCCGAGCGGGACATCGTGCTCTGGAACCCGCCGCTGCTCGACCCGGAGCTCGGCCTGCGGGCGAGCGCGCTCGGCGAGGCCTCGCTGCTGATGGCCGGGCTCGTCGTCGCGCGGCCTGCGGACGATCTGCTTCGCGAAGAGCCGCAAGGCGGCGGAGCTGATCCACCGCTTCACCACCGACCGCGTCGACGCGGCGACCGCGCGCCGCCTCGCGCCGTACCGCGCCGGCTACACGCCGCGAGCAGCGGCGCGAGATCGAGCGGCGCCTGGTCGAGGGCGAGCTGCTCGGCGTCTCGGCGACCGACGCGCTCGAGCTCGGCATCGACATCGGCCTGCTCGACTGCGCGATCTCGGTCGGCTTCCCGGGCACGGTCGCGTCGCTGCGGCAGCAGTGGGGCCGGGCCGGACGGCGCGAGCGCGGGCTCGCCGTGCTGGTCGCGAGCGAGGACGCGCTCGACCAGTTCTTCATGCGCGAGCCGGAGGCGCTGCTCGGCCGCCGGGTCGAGGCCGCGATCTCGACCACGCGAACCCGCGCATCCTCGACCCGCACGTCTTCGCCGCCGCCTTCGAGGGGCCGGTCACGGACGCGGACGCGGAGACGCTCGGGCCCGAGGCGCTCGAGCGCGCGGCGATCCTGCCGGAGCTGGAGCGCACGCCGGCCGGGTACGTGTGGAAGGGACGCGACTACCCGGCCGGGCGCGTGTCTCGCTCCGCTCGGGCGACACGGAGTCGTTCACGATCGTCGACGAGGAGACCGGCTCGGTCCTCGGCCTCGTGGAGCGCGAGCGCGCCTACTCGACCGTGCACGAGGGCGCGATCTACCTGCACCTCGGCGAGCAGTACCTCGTGCGCGAGCTCGATCTGGACGCGCGGCCGGGCGCTCGTCGCGCCCGATCGCGGTCGACTGGTACACGCAGGCGAAGAAGGAGACCGAGACGGCGATCGAGGAGCCGCTGCGCGTTCGCGACCACGCTCGGGGTCGAGCTCCACTTCGGCCGCGTCTCCGTCACCGAGCAGGTGATCGCGTACCAGAGGAAGGCGATCGCGGACGGCTCCACGCTCGACGTCGTGCCCGCTGTTGCTGCCGGAGACGACGTTCGAGACCGAGGCGGTCTGGTTCTCGCCCGGGCGCCGACCTGCTCGGCCGGTCTCGACGGAGATGCCGAAGCTGCTCGGCACGCTGCACGCGGCCGAGCACGCGCTGATCTCGCTGCTGCCCCTGTGGGCGATGTGCGACCGCTGGGACATCGGCGGCCTCTCGACGAACGTGCACTTCCAGACGGGACTGCCGACGGTCTTCGTCTACGACGGCCACGCCGGCGGCGTCGGCATCACGGAGCGCGGCTTCGACCGCTTCCAGGGCTGGGTCGCCGACACCGCGCGGCTGCTCGCCGGCTGCCCGTGCAGGGACGGCTGCCCGTCCTGCGTGCAGAGCCCGAAGTGCGGGAACCTGAACGAGCATCTGGACAAGGGCGGAGCGCGCACGCTGCTCGAGCGCATGCTCGCGAGCCAGGACTGACTACGTGTCGATTCTCCGGCGCCGCCGTTCGTCGTAGCTCGAAGCGAGCAGAATCCGATCGACGAAGGAGGACGCATGCAGGTGATGGCGCTGATCTACGCGGACGAGGGCTGGTGGGAAGATCTGGGCGAGAGCGAGCGCACCGGTATCTACGAGCGCTACCGCGCCTTCGCTGGCGAGGCGCGGAGCGGCCGGCGTGCTGGTCGACGGCGACGAGCTCGCCCCGACGCGCGACGCGACGACCGTGCGGGTGCGGGGGCACGAGACGCTCGTCACCGACGGCCCCTATGCCGAGGTGAAGGAGACGCTCGGCGGCTACTTCGTGCTCGAGTGCCCGACGCTCGACGACGCCGTCGAGTGGGCCGCGAAGATCCCCGGCGCGGAGCACGGCGCCGTCGAGGTGCGCGCGGTGCACCGTCGATCCGGAGGAGGCACACCTGTGAGGTACGCATTGCTCGATCCACGACGACGACACGGGTTGGGTCGACCTCCCGGCCGAGGAGAGGAAGCGGCTGCGCCAGGAGTAGCTGCCCGAGTGGTACGCGCTGTTCGAGGAGGTCGGGAAGACCGACCTGAAGGCGAGCGGCTTCGAGCTGCGGCCGCGCGGCGAGGCGAAGGTCGTACGCGTGCGCAACGGGGAGACGCTCGTCACCGACGGGCCGTTCGCCGAGACGAAGGAGGCCCTCGGAGGCGTCCTGCTGCTCGAGCTGCCCGGACCTCGACGAGGCGATCCGGCTCAGCGCGCTGGTCCCCGCGGCTCGCAGCGGCTCGATCGAGATCCGGCCGGTGCCGCAGTCGTGAGCGCAGGAGCTCGGGAGGCCGTCGCATAGACGCCGTCGGCCAGGCGTTCCGCGAGGAGTGGGGACGTGCGGTCTCGATCCTCATCCGCGTCCTCGGCGACTTCGAGCTCGCCGAGGACGCGGTGCAGGACGCGTTCACGACAGCCGTGGAGCGCTGGCCGCGCGACGGCGTGCCGCGACAACCCGGGCGCGTGGATCGTCACGACCGCCCGGAACCGCGCGATCGACCGTTTGCGCCGCGAGCGCACGTTCGCCGAGAAGGCGGCGCTGCTGGCACGCCTGCGAGGAGCTTCCCGCCGAGGACGACGACGTGAGCACGATCCCGGACGACCGCCTCGCGCTGATGTTCACCTGTTGCCACCCGGCGCTCGCGGCTGAAGCGCAGGTGGCCTTGACGCTGCGCGAGGTCGGCGGTCTCTCGACGCCGGAGATCGCGCACGCGTTCCTCACGAACGAGACCGCGATGGCGCAACGGCTCGTGCGCGCCAAGCGCAAGATCCGCGCGGCCGGGATCCCGTTCCGGGTGCCGCCCGACCACCTGCTGCCCGGATCGGCTGCGGATAGTGCTCGCGGTGCTCTACCTCGTCTTCAACGAGGGCTACTCCGCCAGCTCGGGCGCGGAGCACGTGCGCCGCGACCTCTGTGACGAGGCGATCAGGCTCGCCAAGCTCGTCGCCGTGCTGATGCCGGACGAGCCGGAGGCGCTCGGGCTGCTCGCGCTGATGCTCCTCCATGACGCGCGGCGCGAGGCTCGCTTCGGTCCGCCACGGTGAGCTCGTGCTACTCGAGGAGCAGGATCGGGCGCTCTGGGACGGGCAGCGGATCGCCCAGGGGGTGCGGGTGCTCGAACGGGCGGTGGCGCTGGGGCGACCCGGCCCGTACCAGTTGCAGGCGGCGATCGCCGCTACCCACACCGGCGCGCGGGGCGCGGACGAGACTGACTGGCGACGCATCGCGGCGCTCTACGAGCGCCTGCTCGAGCTAGCGCCCTCCCCCGTCGTCGAGATCAACCGCGCGGTGGCCGTCGCCATGGCCGACGGGCCCGACCGAGGGCTGGCACTGCTGGACGCCATCGATCTGCAGGGCTACCACCTGCTCCACGCGGCGCGCGCCGACCTCCTGCGGCGGCTCGGACGGAGCGAGGAAGCCGCCTCGGCGTACCGCGCGGCGCTCGGACTGAAGATGAACGAGGCAGACCGGCACTTCCTCGAGGGCAGGCTCGCCGACGTGTCGGGCGTCAAGGGCTCCACTAGAGGCTGGCGAGGGCGCGCTCGACCGCCTCGGCCGGCGTCCGCACCCGCTCGACGCCCTCGACCGCGGGGCCGCCCTCGAGGATCACGACCCGCCGACCCAGCCGCAGCGCGAACGCGATCTCGGCCAGCGTGCCCCAGTGCCCGCCGACCGCGATCGCTGCGTCCCCGGACGCAGCCACGGCAAGGTTCCGTGCGTGGCCGATGCCCGTGACCACGACGTGGTCCGCCCACGGGTTCGCGTCAATTCGCCGCTCGCCCGGCAGAATCGCGATCGTGGTCCCGCCAGCGGCCTTGGCCCCGCGGTGAGCGGCGGCCATTACCTCGCCCAGGCCCCCCGTGACGACCACGCACCCGCGCTCGGCGAGAAGCCGGCCGACCTCCTCGGCGGCCGCCTCGTGCTCTGCGCCGCTACCGATCACCGAGATCTGCATCGCCACCGTGCTAAGGATGCGCCGTGGAGCGGAGGGAGGCACGTGGCGGAACCCTGGTCCTCGGCGGTGGGTTCGCCGGGAGCTACGTCGCGCGGCTGGTCGGCCGGCGTGGCGCTACGGCGGCAACCGCAACGACGTCACGCAACTACTCGAACTGCTCGACCGGCGCTTGCACTGGAAGCGTGGCGTCAAGCCCCTGATCGCCCGCCGCCAGACCGAGCACGGCTCCGGACCCTCGGCCGCCACCGCCGGGTCGTCGAGCGCACCTTCGCCGGCTGTCACAACCGCCGCCGAGCTGCTCATCGGCGCCGCACGACCTCGACGCGCGCGCAACGACAGTCACGGTCGAGACGGCTTTCTCGGCCGCTCGAGACCGGCTGGACGCCTGCGCTGCTGTTCCGGCGCGACGTGGTCGAGCTTTCGATGCTCGGACACCCGAGGAGGCTCGAGGACTAGCGCAGCGCGCGCAGCGCCGCTCCCAGCGATTGCTTCCCGTCGAGCACGCCCGCGAAGAGGTCCGCGTCGCGCGCCACCCGGTCGAGCACCGTCTCCATCGTGAACTCCGCGGGGTCGAGGCCGGCGCGCACCTCCTCCCAGCGGAGCGGCGTCGAGACTGCGGCGCCGGGGCGGGGGCGCACTGAGTAGACGGCTGCCGTCGTCTTCCCGGGTCCGTTCTGGTTGGCGTCCACGAGCACGCCGCGGCGCTTCTGCTTCTGCCACTCCGTCGTTACCAAGCCCGGGTGTGCCCGCGCGAGCGCGCCCGCGATGATCGACGCGAACTCGCGCACCTCGCCGTACCCGTGCCTTCTTGCGATCGGCACGAGGACGTGGATCCCGCGCGAGCCGCTCGTCTTCGCGAAGCTCTCGAGCTCCACGAGCGCGAGGGCTTCCCGGACGAGGAGGGCGACCTCCACGACCTCGGGAAACCCCGCGTCCTCGGCGGGGTCAAGATCGAACATCACCCAGTCCGGCCGGTCCGGCCGATCGGCGCGGGACGACCAGGCGTGCATGTCGATGCACCCCATGTTGACCATCCAGAGCAGAGCGAGCTCGTCGCCGACGAGCGCGTACTCGATCGTCCGCGTCTCGCCCTCGCGCGTCGTCGCCGGGAAGGGCACCGTGCGGATCCAGTCCGGGCGATGCTTCGGAGCGTCCTTCTGGAAGAAGTGCTTGCCCGCCCAGCCGTCGGGATACCGCTTCATGGTGAACGGGCGCCCCTTCAGGTGGGGCACGAGCACCGGGGCGACGTCGCGATAGTACGCGAGCAGGTCGCCCTTGGCGATGCCCTCGTCGGGCCAGAACGGCTTGTCGAGATTCGAGAGCTTGAGCACGCGGCGGCCGCGGCGGATCTCCGGCTCCAACGGGACGTGCTCGCGCCTCACTTCCTCCGCAGTCTTGTCGTCGCGCAGGCCGAGGTAAACCGGCGCGCGCAGGCGACCCTCCGAGGTCCACTCGGCAAACTCGATCTGGGCCACGAGCTCGGGCTCGACCCACTGCACGTCGGGCGCGCGCACTCGCGGCATCCGCGGCGGGTCGGCGAAGGGCGAGGTGGGACGGCGGAGACGGTCCAGGCGCTGACGCAGCCGCTCCAGCTCGGCGTCCGTGAACCCGGACCCGACGTTGCCCGCCCAGCGCAACGCGCCCGCCTCCCGCACGCCGAGCACGAGCGCGCCGAGCCCGCTGCTGCGCCGTCCCTGCCCCTTCGTGTACCCGGCGATCACGAGCTCCTGCTCCAACCGCACCTTCACTTTGCGCCAGTTGCGGCTGCGCTTGCCCGGCTCGTAGCGGGAGTCTGCCCGCTTCGCCACCACACCTTCGAGCCCCTGCTCGCGCGCGGCGGCGAGCAGCGCGGCCCCGTCGTCGAACACCGGTGACAGGAGCACCTGCGCGGAGGGCGCGACGAGCTCCTCGAGCCGCCGGCGGCGCTCGCCGAGCGGCAGCTCGATCAACGACTCGCCGTTCACCTCCAGGAGGTCGAAGAGGACGAGCGCGAGCGTACCGGCGCCCTGTTGCAAAAGCGAGAAGTCCGAGCCGCCGGACGGCCCCAGCGCGCACACCTCCCCGTCGAGCACTGCAGCAGGAGCGCGGACCGCCGGGGCTGCCGCCCGGGCCACAGGGCCGAACCGCTCCGTCAGGTCGTTCCCGTTCCTGCTCGTCAGCGTCGCCTCACCGCCCGTGAGCGTGACCAGGGCCCGGTATCCGTCCCACTTGGGCTCGAACGTCCACTCGGAGCCCACCGGCAGCGCGTCGACGAGCGTCGGCAGCATCGGCGCATACCGCTGCACACCTTCGGCGCCGCCGTCCTTGCGCAGGAGGAGCCAGTTCTTCGGGTCGCCGTCGAGACGGGCGGGCACGAGCGTCCAGATGCCGTTGAGCCGCTCGCCGTGCAGCCGGACCGTGAGCCCGCCGTCGCGCTTCTCTTCCAGGAGCTCGTAGGTGCCGCGATCCCAGATCTCGACCGTCCCCGCTCCGTACTGACCTGCGGGGATCTCTCCTTCGAACGCCGCATACTCGAGTGGGTGATCCTCGACGTGCACGGCAAGGTGGCGTTGGCCACGTGCGAGGGGGATTCCCTTCGGCACCGCCCAGCTGGCGAGGGCGCCGTCTCGTTCCAGCCGTAGGTCGTAGTGGAGCCGCCGCGCCGCGTGGCGCTGGATGACGAAGACCGGCGCGCCGGCGGACGCGCCGCCGCCGAACGGCTCCGTTGTGCGGGAGGGGTCCCGCTTGCGCCGGTACTCCCCGAGCGACATGCCGAATCATCATCCCACGGCACCGTGTTCTTAACGGGGACATCACAAGCCGGTCGTTCTGCCTGCAAACACGCATTTCCGAACAGGGGAAAAGCCTGTGGAAACTGTGGAGAGATGGCTCGGGCTCGTCCGAGCTAGGCCACGACGCCCATCGCGCGGAACTTCTCCCGGCGGGCGCGCCGCAGCCGATCGGCAGGCTGTGGCACGAGCTCGTCGAGGTGGGCCGCGATCGCGGCTTCCAGCAACTCGGCGGCCAGCTCCGGGTCGGTGTGGGCGCCGCCGGCGGGCTCGGGGACGATCCCGTCGATCACGCCGAGCTCGAGGCAGTGCGCAGCATCGGGCTTGAACGCCGATGCGGCTTTCTTCGCCTGCGAGGCATCCCGCCACAGGATGGCGGCACACCCCTCGGGGGAGATCACCGAGTAGATCGCGTGCTCCTGCATCAGCACGCGGTCGGCGACGGCGATCGCCACCGCTCCGCCCGACCCGCCTTCCCCGATCACGACCGCGATGGTCGGGATGCCGAGCCGGGCCATCGCCGCCTGGGAGCGTGCGATCGCACCGCCCTGTCCGTGCTGCTCCGCCGCCACGCCCGGATACGCGCCCGGCGTGTCGACCAGCGTGACGAGAGGGAAGCCGTGCCGGTCGGCGAGCTCCATCACGCGCATCGCCTTGCGGTAGCCCTCCGGGTACGCCATGCCGAAGTTTCGGCGCGTACGCTCCTTCAGGTCGCGGCCCTTCTGGTGGCCGAGCACGGCAATCGTCCGTCCGTCGAGAGACCCGACGCCGGCGACCAGGGCGTGATCGTCGAGTCGCGCCCGATCGCCGCGCAGCTCGAACCAGTCGTCGAGCATCCGCTCCACGTAGTCGAGCGTGTACGGGCGCTCCGGGTGGCGCGCGAGCTCGACCGAGCTCCAGATCTCCTCGTCGGTGACGTCCGACTGCAAACGCTCCAGCTGACGCTGTAGGCGCTCCATCTCCGCGGTCAACCGCGTGCCGCGCAGGAGTTTCGTCCCCGCCAGCTTCGAGATGCGGTCGCGCAGGCCGAGCTCGGCGTCGGTGCTCACGAGGTGCCGCCGAAGAGGCGCAGGAGCCGTCCCAGGGTGGGCCGTAGCTCCGCACGCGGCACGATCGCGTCGACGTGGCCGAAACGCAGGTTCGACTCGGAGAGCCCGAAGTCGTCGGGAAGCTTCTCGCGCGTCGTCTGGGCGACGACGCGGGGGCCGGCGAAGGACATCAGCGCCCCCGGCTCGGCGAGGAGGACGTCGCCGAGGCTCGCGAAGCTCGCCAGCAGCCCTCCCGTGGTCGGATGCGTGAGCACCGAGACGAGCGCGCCGCCCGAATCGCGCAGGTCCTCGACCGCACAGACGGTCTTCGGCAGCTGCATCAGCGCGAGGATCCCCTCCTGCATGCGCGCGCCGCCCGACGACGACACCGAGACGAGCGTGACGCCGTCCTCGGCGGCTGCGTCGCAGGCGCGCACGAACTTCTCCCCCACGACGCTGCCCATCGAGCCGCCCATGAAGGAAAAGTCCATCACGGCGAGACGGCACGGCACGGCCTCGATCGCCGCGCGGCCGTGGACGAGGGCGTCGCCGAGCCCGGTCGACACCTCCGCCTCGGCAAGACGCTCCGTGTAGGGCTTGAGGTCGAAGAACTCGAGCGGGTCGGCCGAGCGCAGGTCTCCGTCCTCTTCCGCGAACGTGCCGGGATCGACGAGCTGCTCGACTCGCTCGAGCGCACGCACGGGGAAGTGGTGGCCGCACTGGGGGCACACGCGGAGGTTCGCGGAGAGCTCGTCGTCTCGGTAGTGCGACCCGCATCCCGGACAGGTGTTGGGGTGCGGACCCTTGTCCTCGCCCGGCTCCGCCTGCTTGTGCTCGATCGAGACGTCGATCCGGGTGGTCGCGGACATCGGCGCCATCTTAGACCTGCGCTCCCGCACTCGCGCTCAGAGCCCCAGCGCGGTGACGAGCCGCAAGAGAAGAGCCGAGTCCGTCTCCGGCACGTGGCCGGTCAGCCCGACACCGGCGACCGGGAGCCGGCCCCCGACGTCGCGGAGAACCTGCTCCACGGCGCTCACGGAGAGCCCGTCAGGCTCGGGCAGCCAGCTCACGGCCTCGCTCGGATCGAGGACGTCGACGTCGAGCGCGACGTAGACCGCGGCGGCGTCCGACAGCGCGCGTGACAGGTCGTCGTCGATCCCGGTCTGCGACAGGAAGGCGCGCTCGCCCGGATCGAGCGAGCGCGCGCCCACCAACGCCACGTCCTCGGCGCGCACGTCGCCTCCGTCGATCGTCATCCGCAACGGCATGCCCCAGAGGTTCCCGGACGGGGAGGTGTCCGCCGTGTTGAGGTCGCCGTGCGCGTCGAGCCACACGACGGCCAGCCTGCCGTGGCGGCGGGCGAGCCCGCGAATCGCGCCGAGGTGGGCGCAGCAGCAGCCGCCGACCACGATCGGGGTCGCGGCCAGCTCCTCCGCGACGCCCTCCGCCTGCTGCGCCAGCGAGTCGCGCTCGACCACGGCCGCCTCCGGGTACGGCAGCGCTCGCCGCGCGGCCTGTGCCATCGCTTCCCCACCGTCACCCCAGGCGCGCGGTACGCGCACCAACCCCGCGCCGAAAGCTGCGCCACAGCTGTGGCATTCGTACCCGTCGTCCACGGCCACCGCCGTGAGCGTCCGGCAGTTGGGACACCGTGCGCGCAGGCGGCTCACCGCAGCTCCTGCTGCCGCAGGTCGGCCTGCCGGCGCGGCGGCTTCCCGACCTCCAGGCCGAGGCGCGCCCGCCGCGCGCCCGCGCCGCAACATGACCTCAGCGTAGAGGCTCGTCGCCGGCGCCAGAGTGGCCTTGCGCCTGAGAGGCTCGAGTTTCAGTAACACCAGCGGCCGGCTCCGCTCGTCTGTCAGTCGACGAAGCGGCGGAACACCACGCAGGCGTTGTGACCGCCGAAGCCGAATGAGTTGGAGACGGCGACGTCGATCTCCGCCGGCCGCGCTTCGTTCGGAATGTAGTCGAGGTCGCACTCCGGGTCCGGCACGTCGAAGTTGATCGTCGGCGGCAGCATGCCACGCTGGATCGCCAGGATGGAGAAGATCGCCTCCACCGCACCGGCCGCGCCGAGGCAGTGGCCCGTCGCGCCCTTCGTCGAGGACACGGGAGTCGCGTACGCCTTCTCCTCGCCCAGGGCGAGCTTGAGGACGCGGGTCTCAGCGGCGTCGCCCGCGGGAGTCGACGTGCCGTGCGCGTTGACGTACTGCACCTCGTCGGGGTCGGTCCCGGCGTCGGCGAGCGCCATCCGCATCGCCCGCGCCGGATTGACCCCGGAGGGATCGGGGTCGGACACATGGTTCGCGTCGGAGGAGACGCCGTAACCTGCGACCTCGGCGTGGATGGTCGCTCCGCGAGAGCGCGCGTGCTCGAGCTCCTCGAGCACGAGCATCGCACCCCCCTCGCCCATCACGAACCCGTCGCGCCCGAGGTCGAACGGGCGAGATGCCGCTTCGGGGTCGTCATTCCTGCGGGAGAGCGCACGCATGGCGGAGAACCCCGCGATCCCGACCCGCGAGATCGGAGCCTCGGTGCCGCCGCAGATCATTGCGTCCGCCCGCCCGAGGCGGATCGCGTCAAGGCTGTCGCCGATCGCCATGTTCGAGGCCGCGCACGCGGTGCATTCCGAGAGCAGCGGTCCCCGCGTGCCGAGCTCCATCGAGACCCAGCCGGCGGCGAGGTTGGGGATGATCTGCACGATCCAGAACGGGCTCACCCGGTCGGGGCCGCGCTCGTCGAGGCTGCGCACGCACGACTCGAATGACTTCAGCCCGCCGATGCCCGTGGCGACAGCGGCGCCGACGCGCTCCGCGATCGGCTCGATCTCGAGGCCGCTGTCCGCCCGCGCCATCTGCGCTGCCGCGAGTGCGAGGTGTGTGTAGCGATCCTGTCGCCGCATCGACTTGTGGTCGATCCAGTCACCGGGCTCGAAGCCCGTCGCCTCGCAGGCGAACGTGACCGGGAAGTCCGTCGTGTCGAACTGGGTGATCGGCCCCGCGCCCGACTCGCCGGCGATGAGTGTCCGCCAGGACGACTCGAGGTCGTTGCCGAGAGGGGTCACCATGCCCATCCCGGTGACGACAGCCCTGCGACCGTTGGTACTCACGGCAGCGGAGGCTACATCCCGAGCCCGCCGTCCACGAGGAGCACCGCTCCCGTGACGAAACAGGCTTCGTCCGAGCAGAGGAAGCGCACTGCGCCGGCGATGTCCTCTGGCTCGCCGAGCCGGCCCAGCGGCGTGTTGTCGAGCATCAGCTTCGTTGCGTCCTCGGGCAGGACCTCGGTCAGCTGCGTCTTCACGTACCCGGGCGCGACGACGTTTGCGCGCACGTTGCGGCTCCCGAGCTCCCTGGCGAGCGACTTCGTGAAGCCGATGATTCCCGCTTTCGACGCCGCGTAGTTGGTCTGGCCCCAGTTGCCGTGCACGCCGACGATCGAGGAGACGTTGACGATGGCGCCCGCTCGTCGCCGCATCATCCCCCTGGCCGCGGCCCGGCAGGTGTAGAACACGGATGAGAGGTTCGTGTCGATCACGGTGCGCCAGTCCTCGTCGGACATGCGCGCGAGCACGCCGTCGCGGGTCAGCCCCGCATTGTTGACGAGGATGTCGAGATCACCTGCTGCGTCGACCAGGGCTTTCGCAGACTCGGCATCGGCGACGTCCGCCTGGACGGAGCGCCCACCCGTCTCCTGCGCAACTTCCTCCGCCTCCTCCTGCCCGCTGCGATACCCGACCACGACCTGCGCCCCAGCCCGCCCCAGCTCGAGCGCGACCGCGCGGCCGATTCCACGCGAAGCCCCTGTGACGAGTGCGACCTTGCCCTCGAGCGCGCAGAACGTCACGCCGAAAGGGCTTCCTTTGCTTGCCGCAACCCCGCCAGGTCGTTGACGGGGATCGTCCGCACGGAGCGGTCGATCCGCTTCACGAGCCCCGTCAGCACCGTGCCCGGCCCCACCTCCACGAAGGTCGTCACGCCCTCCCGCATCAGCTCGCGCGCCGACTGCGTGAACCGGACTGGCGCGGTCAGCTGCTCCACGAGCAGGCCGGCGAGCCGCTGCGCAGGCTCGATCCGGGCGGTCACGGTAGACATGAACGGGGCGATCGGCTCGGCGAAGCGCACCTTCTCGACTGCCGGCCGTAGTCGGTCGGCAGCGCGCGCCACCAGCGGGCTGTGGAAGGCGCCCGACACCTTGAGCTTGATCGCTCGGCGCGCGCCGAGGCTCGCGGCCTCCGCGCAGCACTCCTCCACCGCCTCGTGCTCGCCGGAGACGACGACCTGGCCCGGGCAGTTGTAGTTCGCCGGCCAGACGCCGATGATTCGCCGGCACAGGCTCTCCACCTGCTCGTCCTCGAGTCCGAGGATCGCGGCCATCGCGCCGGGCCGCGTGCGTGCCGCATCGGCCATGGCGAGGCCTCGTTCGCGGACGAGGCCGATCGCTTCGGCGGTACCGATCGCGCCAACCGAGGCGAGCGCGGCAAACTCGCCCACTGAGTGGCCGACGACGACGTCGGGCTCGAGGCCCGCATCGCGCAGCGCGGCGAGAATCGCGAGGCTCGTCGCCACGAGCGCCGGTTGCTGCACCTCGGTCTCCACGAGCGCCTCGAGCGGCGAGTGGAAGCAGATCTTGGCGAGATCGAGTCCCGTCACGTCGCTCCCGATCCGGTACACGTCCATCGCGGCCGGAACGGCCTCGGCGATCTCACGTCCCATCCCTTCCTCGAGCGAGCCCTGCCCCGGGAAGCAAAAAGCGACCTTGGACATTCCTCAGCCCTTTCCGTTCGTCCACTCGACGAGCGCGGACCCCCACGTGAGCCCGGCACCCATCCCTGTCATCAGCACCAAAGCGCCGTCCCGCAGCATTCCGGCCTGGCGCGCGTCGGCGAGCGCAAGCGGGATGGAGCCAGACGACGTGTTCCCATACCTCTCCACGTTGATCACGACCTTCTCCACAGGTACGCCGAGCTTACCGGCGGCGTGGAGGATGATTCGCTTGTTCGCCTGATGCGGCACGTAGACGTCGACGTCGGCGATCGTGCGGTCGCACTCGGCGAGCACGGTCTTCGCCGACGAGACGAGCACCCGCGTCGCGAACTTGAACACCTCGCGGCCGTTCATCTTCACCAAGCCGTCGGGGTCGTCGAAGCGGCGCGAGCCGCTGCCGGGGAGCCAGAGGTGCTCGCCACCGCCTCCGTCTGCCCCGAGCTCGAAGCCGAGGAAGCCTCCGCGCTCGACGGGCTCCATCACGACGGCGCCAGCACCGTCGCCGAAGAGCACGAGCGTCGAGCGGTCGCCCCAGTCGAGGATCTTCGAGAGCACGTCGCCGCCGATCACGAGCGCGCGCTTCGAGAGCCCCGAGGCGAGCATCCCGTAGGCCTGCGCCACGCCGTACATGAAGCCGGTGCAGCCGGCGAGCAGGTCGTACGCGGCGGCGTCGGTCATGCCAAGCTCGTCCGCGATCAGCGCCGACGACGTGGGGAACATCATGTCCGGCGTCACCGTGGCGCAGACGACGAGGTCGATCTCCGCCGGCTCGACCCCCGCGTCGACCAGCGCGGCGCGGACCGCAGGCAGCGCGATATCGGTGAGCGCCTCGTCGTCGGCCGCGAAGCGCCGCTCGCGGATCCCGGTGCGATCCTGGATCCACTCGTCCGTCGTGTCCACGAACGCGGCCAGGTCGTCGTTCGTGAATACCTTCTCGGGCACGTGCACGCCGAGGCCCGTGATCCCGATCCGCCGCCCGTTGGCACGCCCGTTCACCACTCCACCGCGAACGTCAGCGTGGCGCGGGCGGCGAGCACATCACCCACATGTGCGGTTGCCTTGCCGCGGCCGACCGGACCGCGCACCTGGCCGATCTCGCAGGTCAGCAGGAGATCGTCGCCGGGCTCGACGACCCGCTTGAAGCGGCAATCGTCGATGCCGGCGAAGAAGGCAATGCGCCCGCGGTTCTCCTCCTCGGCGAGAACGGCGACCGCGCCTGCCTGGGCCATCGCCTCGACGATGAGCACGCCCGGCATGACGGGCCGCCCGGGGAAATGGCCCGGGAACCACCAGTCGTCCGAACGCACCGCGCGGCGCGCGACCACCTTCTCGCCCGGAACGAGCTCGAGCACCTCGTCCAGCAGGAGGAAGGGAGGACGGTGCGGGAGGATAGCTTCGATCGCCTCGCGGCCGAACGGCAGCGCGGGCACGGTGGTGGGGGATTCCACTGGGTCAGTCTACTGGCACCAGGCGTGAGATCCGCCTCGCGGCAGATGCCACTCCGCGCGAAACAGGGCTTCGTTCCGAACCGAGTTCTATGGCCGGCGCAGGATGCCGCTGTTGCCCGCGGCGTCGCGGGCGACGACGGCGAGCCTCGTTACCCGCACGATTCCTGCGAGCCCGACGTCGCCGCGCTGCGTCACCTCGAGCCGCCGCACAGCACCGTTCACGCGCACCGTCAGACGGACAGGCTCGCTGACCCACAGCCGCACCGGCGCGCGGGCCGAGCGGAGCTGCACGACGGGTGCCGTCGCGTCGGCGAGGAACGGCAGCCGCACACTCGTGGTGGCGATCGAATCGGCCGCCTCGACGACCGCCTCGTAGGCGCCGTCGCGCGTGCGGCCGACGCGCTTGCGCCCGTCCCAGCGGATCACCTGCAGCCCCGCGGCGAGCTCGCCTGAGAACGCGGTCGCGACCCAGGTGCCCTCGCGCAGCACGCGCACACGCACCGCTGCCGGGGCGTTGAGCGCAAAGGACACGGACAGCCGCTCGGCGCGTCCGTCGCCGTTGGGCGTGATCACGGAGGGGGACGCCTTCGCCGCCCCGAGCGTCCGCGTGATCGCCACCGGGACGTCCTTCGTCGCCTCCACGCCGCCAGCGGCCTTCGCGAGCAGGCGGATCGTGTAGGCGCCGTCGGGCAGGCCTAGCCCGTCGAACGAGAGCGTGTGCTCGGCGGCGCGCCGCCAGCGCAGCGGCTCGAGCTCGGCGACGGCGACCCCCGCAGCGTCGAGAACCGTCGCCGAGACGTTCGCCGCACCCGACAGCGTGTACGTGATCGTGGTGGTGTCCGCCTGCTCGTCCTCGTTCGGGCTGATCGCCGCGGGCGATGCCGACACGCCGGTGAACGAGAGCGACGGCTCCAGTGGCGGCAGAACCGCAGCGCCGAGGGAGCCGGAGGCGGGCGTCGCCGTGCCGGCGGAAATCTGCCACCGGTACCCCGCCGCGACGGCGAGGGAGCTGTCCCAGGTCCAGTCGACGGCAGCGCCCGTGCCGGTGCCCTCGCCCACCGTCTGACCGGCGGCGTCGGTGATCGCCACCGTCCAGGGCTGCGGCGAGGACAGACGGGCGCGGACGCGAATGGGGCCGCCGAGCAGGCCGTCGACCCGCGGCTCGTACACTTTCGGCAGACCGATCGCAGCGGCGGCGGATGCGAGGTCGAATAGCCGGTCGTAGAGCCGGTCGCCCGGGCACGAGGTGGCACCCGTGTCGCGGTGGCCCGAGATCGCGCGTAGGAAGACACCGATGCCAGGGTTGAAGCGCTCGTTGCCCCCCGACACGACATTCAACGACGACTCTGCGTCCACGTGCGCGACGTCGAGCTTCCACGCAATCGTTCGCGCCAGCGCGTCGAGACCGGCCTGGGCGGGCTCGGTGGTCTCGAAGTTCCCGAGGTAGGCGATGCCGAACGAGCCTGTGTTGAAACCGCGCGCGTGTGCCCCGACGACGTTCAGCGCGATCCCGCCGTATCGACCCTCGTAGACGGTGCCGTACTTGTCGACGAGCGCGTTGTACCCGATGTCGTTCCAGCCGTTCGCCTGCACGTGGTAGAGCTGGATCGCGCGGACGATCGCCGGCGCCTGCTCCCGCGTGTAGGTGTTCGAGCCAGCGGTGTGATGGACGATCGCGAGACGGATCGAAGATGTGTACGTCGGCCCGCCGCGCCGGATGGACTCGTTCGCGAGCCAACCGCTGCGGGGCACGATCGCCGGCTGGCCGGCGGCCGCCGGCGTCCGCAGCGGCACCCGAACGACCGGGCTGCGCACCGTGAAGACGCGGACGCGGCCGACACGGCCCACCCGCTGCACCTCGATGCGGTCCGAGCGGCCGACCCAGATGCCGGAGCTCAGTCTCCACCCTCCGGCCCGGCGCCCCTCGGCGCTCGCCCGGTCGGGCGCGTCGGCCGACTCCGCCTCCACCGACCGCCAGGCAGTCCAGCCGCTGGCACGGTGCACTCGGTAGCGGAGGCCGCCGGTGCCGCGCCAGTGCAGACCGAGGAGCTCGAACTCCTGTGCCGGCACGGTGGCGGCGGTGCTGCGCTCGCCCTCGAGCGGAAGCTCGTAGGAACTGATGCTGGCGATTCCCGCCGAGGCCGCGCCGGGGAAGGCGAGTGCCGCGCCGGCGACCAGGAGAAGGCGGAAGTAGCGCATCGGGGGAACAATCAGGGTGACGGAGCCCGGCGGCCACCGCAAGACCGCTGATACTCTCCTTACAGACGTGTACAGGCCGCGTTTGCGGGACTTTTTCCTCGTTTCGGCGGTGCTGGCGGGTGCGTTCGCTCTCGCGGCGCCAGCGGCGACAAATGCGCCGCGCGTCCTCGTGGCGGAGTTCGACAACGACGTCAACCCGGTCACGCAGTCGTTCCTCCAGGACACGCTGAAGCGAGGCGTTGAGGACGGCTACAGCGCCGTCGTGATCGAGATGGACACGCCGGGCGGGCTCGGCTCCTCGATGCGGGAGATCGTCAAGTCGATGCTCGCGGCGCCGATCCCGGTCGTGGTCTACGTGGCACCGCCCGGCTCGAGCGCGGATTCGGCGGGCGCGGTGATCGGCCAGGCCGCCGACGTTCTGGCGATGGCGCCGCAGACGAACATCGGCTCCTCCACGCCGATCTCCACCTCCGGCGAGGACTTCTCGAAGGACCTGCGCCGCAAGATCGTCAACGATGCCGCTGCGTATGTGAGCGAGCTCGCGCGCGAGCACGGCCGCAACGCCCAGGCGGCAGAGGCCATGGTGCGGCAGGCCGCGAATTACGGCGCGCGCGAGGCGCTCGCGAAGGACATCGTCGACGTCGTCTCGCCCACCCTGCCTGCGCTCCTCGACGAGATCGACGGCCGCGTGACGAAGCCGAAGGGCCTCACCCTCCACACCGCGGGCGCCGAGGTCGAGCGCGTGGAGATGTCCGCCTGGAAGAAGGCGCTCGATCTGCTCATCGACCCCAACGTGATCGCGCTCATGCTCTCGCTCGGCATCGTCGGGCTGCTCGTCGAGCTCTGGAACCCGGGCCTGATCTTCCCCGGCACGGTGGGCGCGATCTCGCTCATCGTCGGGCTGTACGGCCTCCAGGTGCTCCCCGTCTCGGTTGCCGGCGTCTTGCTCCTGCTGCTCGCGTTCGGGTTCTTCGTCACGGAGACATTCGTGCCGAGCCACGGTGCGCTCGCCGTCGCCGGTGCCGTGATGTTCGTGATCGGCGCGCTCATGCTCTTCGACCCGGCCGGGCCGGCGTACCAGGTGTCGCTGTGGACGGCGATCGCCATCGCCGGCACGCTCCTGCTGCTGCTCGGCGCCGCGCTGAGTCGTGTCGTCAAGGCCCGCCGGGCCCCCGTCGAGGTGAGTCTCGCGAGCATCGTCGGAGACGAGGCCGAGGTGCGCCGGCCCGGCTACGTCTACGTCGCCGGCGAGCTCTGGCGCGCCCGCACCGCGGACGGCAGCCCGCTCGAGCCGGGCGAGACGGTCCGGGTCGAGGCGGTCGAAGACGGTCTCGAGCTGGTCGTAGGATCCACCCACCACACCGAAAGGGCCACAACGTGACCGCACTCATCGTCGCCGGCGTCATCGCCGTGCTGATCATCCTGCTGCTGTTCGCCTCGGTGAAGGTGGCGCGGGAGTACGAGCGCGGTGTGATCTTCCGCCTCGGTCGCCTGCTCCACGAGCCGAAGGGGCCAGGTCTGTTCCTGCTCATCCCCATCGTCGACAAGATGGTCAAGGTCGACCTGCGGACGGTGACGCTGAACGTGCCGCCGCAGGAGGTGATCACGAAGGACAACGTCCCGGTGCGCGTCAACGCGGTCGCCTACTTCCGGATCGTGGAGCCGAAGTCGGCGATCGTGCAGATCGAGAACTACATGGTCGCCACGTCGCAGATCTCCCAGACGACCCTCCGCTCCGTGCTCGGCCAGCACGTGCTCGACGAGTTGCTCTCGGAGCGGGACAAGATCAACGCGATCCTGCAGACGATCATCGACGAGGCGACGTCTCCGTGGGGCATCAAGGTCTCCATCGTGGAGGTCAAGGACGTCGAGATTCCGTCCGACATGCAGCGCGCCATGGCCCGCCAGGCCGAGTCCGAGCGCGAGCGGCGGGCGAAGGTGATCTCGGCGGAGGGCGAGTTCCAGGCCTCGGAGCGGCTGAAGGATGCGGCTGCCGTGATGGCGCAGGAGCCGATCACCGTTCAGCTTCGCTACCTGCAGACGCTGCTCGAGATCGGGTCGAACAACAACTCGACCATCGTCTTCCCGATCCCGATCGACCTCCTCACCGCGCTCTCCAAGACAGCCCGCCGCGACGAGCCCGGATCGGTCGCGTGAGCCGCGTTCGCCCGGGCGGCATCGCCGACCGCGTGCTTCGCCTGCTCGGGCTGCGGCGCCGGCCGCCCGAACGAGCCCCATGGCCCGACGAGGACGATCCCGGTGCCGGAGTGCGCGAGCCGCGGCGGCCTCGGCCACACGCTCCCGCAGGTGCGGCGACGCTCGAACTGCCGCGCGACGGGTAGGGTCGACGGGCACGAGAGGGCTACGATGAGCGGGTCGAGCGGCGGCTCGGTGTCGCCGTCTGGAGGCGCATGAGCTTCGACCGCCCGCTGGCGCTCCTGACCCTGTTGGCCGTCCCTGCGGCTCTCGCGCTGTATATCGTGCTGCGC
Source organism: uncultured Actinomycetes bacterium (assembly GCA_963708005.1). Classification (GTDB taxonomy): domain Bacteria; phylum Actinomycetota; class Thermoleophilia; order Gaiellales; family Gaiellaceae; genus Gaiella. Next base: position 568,554 of record CAVPRY010000007.1, read on the forward strand.
CGCACCCCAAGCCGCTCGGCCGTTCGCTACCCCAACGTCGGCGTGCTGGCCCGGGCGGTCGGGCGCCGGCCGTCCTGGCGCTCCTGGGTTCCCGCGACGCTGCTCGTGCTCGCACTCGTGTCGCTCGGCATCGCCGTCGCGCGGCCGCACGTGCAGCGCGTCGTCACCGACGAACGCGCGACCGTCGTGCTCGTCCTGGACACGTCGCGGTCGATGCTCTCCGACGACGTGCGGCCGTCACGGCTGGAAGCCGCCAAAGCGGCCGCGCAAGCGTTTCTCGAGCTCGTGCCGAGGGAGCTGCGCGTCGGCCTGGTCACGTTCTCGGGCGACGTGATCGTCGCGTCCACGCCGACCCGGGAGCGAGAGCGCGTCCGAGCGACGATCGCGTCTATCGACCCGTACACCGGCGTAGGCGGGGGCACGGCGATCGGGGACGCCATCGCGCGGGCCGTCGAGGTGGGCCAGGAGGCGTTGCGAGAGCGTATTCTCTCGTCACTCGAAGCAGCGCCGCTTCAGGACGGCGAGCCGGCGGCGGTGTCCATCCTGTTCCTCTCCGACGGCCGCCAGAACCGAGGCCTCCTGCCCCCGCTCGAGGGCGCAGCGAGGGCGAGCGCCGCAGGCTTCCCCGTCCACACGGTGGCGCTCGGAACCAGCGGCGGGAGCGGGAGCAGCGTGTTCGGCTTCCGCAGGGCGCCTGATCCGGCGACGTTGCGCGAGATCGCCCGGATCACCGGGGGCGAGTTCTTCCAGGCGCGGTCGGGGGAGGCGCTCAGCGCCGCCTACACGGACCTCGGCTCGCGGCTCGGCCGCACCCCGCGACGGAGCGAGGCCACGGTGGCTTTCGTCATCGCGGCAGCTGCGGCCGTCCTCGCCGCGCTCCTGGCCGCCGCATGGTGGTCGCCGCGGCTGCCCTGAATGCCTGGCCGACGACCTACCGCGTCGCCGTGTTCGGAAAGCGCGCGCTCATGTCCCGAGACTAGTCGGCGGCGGGTTGCTCCTCGTGCACTTCGCCGATCTCGCCCGTCTCGTCGTCCTCGTCGGAAGCGACGACCGGCGCCAGGCTGGAGACGGTCTCGCCCTCGCGCAGGCGCATCACGATCACGCCCTGTGTGGCGCGCCCGGCGCGCTTGATGTCGTCGACCGGCATGCGGATCACGGTGCCACCGTCGGAGATCAGCATCACGGCGTAGCCATCGCGCACGATGCGGGCTCCGACGAGCTTGCCCTTGCCCTCCACGAGCTTCGCCGTCTGCACGCCGAGCCCGCCGCGCCCCTTGACCGGATACTCGCCGACGCGCGTTCGCTTCCCCCAGCCGTTCTCGGTCACCACGAGCAGGTCCGCCTCGGTGTCGGCGATGTCCACCTCGATCACCTCGTCGGCACCGCGGAGCCGCATCCCCTGCACACCCGATGCAGGCCGCCCCATGGCGCGTACGTCGGTCTCATGGAAGCGGATCGCCTGGCCGCCACGAGAGACCATCAGCACGTCGCTCGTGCCGTCGGCGAGCCGCACGCCGACCAGCTCATCGTCCTCGCGCAGCTTGATCGCGATGATCCCGTCCGCCTTGAGCGGGGTGTTGTACTCGAGGAACTCGGTCTTCTTGACCACGCCCTTCTTGGTCGCGAAGAGGAGGTACTTCGCTTCCTTGAAGTCCCGCGTGGCGATCACGGCGCGCACCTGCTCTTCCTGGCGGAACGGCAGCAGGTTGACGATCGCGCGGCCCTTCGACTGGCGCGAGCCGAGCGGCAGCTCGTGCACCTTGAGCCGGTAGACCTTGCCCACGGAGGTGAAGAACAGGATGTAGTCGTGGGTCGACGCAACGAAGAGATGCTCGATGTAGTCCTCGTCCTTGAGGTCCATCCCCATCACGCCGACGCCGCCGCGCCGCTGCTCGCGGTAGGCGGTGACCGGGAGGCGCTTGATGTAGCCCGAGCGCGTGATCGCGATCACCATGTCCTCTTCCGCGATCATGTCTTCGAGCTCAAGCGAGTCCTCGCCCACGACGATCTCGGTGCGCCGGTCGTCGCTGCGGCCGTAGATCTGGCGTAGCTCGAGCAGCTCCTCGCGGATCACGCCGTCGACCCGCGCGGGGTCGCCGAGAATCGCCCGCAGCTCGGCGATCCGCTCCTGCAGGTCGGCGTACTCGTCCTCCACGCGCTTCCGCTCGAGGCCCGTGAGGGCGCGCAGGCGGAGATCGAGAATCGCCTGCGCCTGCTCCTCGGAGAGCTCGAAGCGCGACATCAGGTTCGTGCGCGCCTCGTCGGTGTCCTCGGCGGCGCGGATGATCGCAATCACCTCGTCGAGGTTGTCGAGCGCGATCAGGTAGCCCTGCAGGATGTGGGCGCGCTTCTCCGCCTGACGGAGCTCGTACTTCGCCCGCCGGGTGACGATCTGGCGCTGGTAGTCGAGGTAGTACCGGACGAGCTCGAGCAGCGACAGCGTCCGCGGTACGCCGTCCACGAGCGCGACCGCGTTGTAGCCGAACGTCGCCTGCAGCGCGGTGTGCTTGAACAGCTTGTTGAGCACGACCTGAGGGATCGCCTCGCGCTTGAGCTCGATCTGGATGCGCATGCCGGTGCGGTCGGAGTGGTCGGCGAGATCCGAGATCTCGGTCAGCACCTTCTCCTGCACGAGGTCGGCGATCTTCTTGATCACGCCCGAGTCGCCACCCTTCTTCACTCCGAACGGCAACTCGGTGACGACGATGGCGCTCTTGCCGCCGCGCAGCTCCTCCACGTGCATCCGCGCTCGCATCACGATGCGGCCCCGGCCCGTGCGGTACGCGTCGCGGATACCGCTGCGCCCGACCACGATCGCGCCGGTGGGGAAGTCGGGCCCGTGGACGTGCTTCATCAGGTCCTCGACGTTGGAGTCCGGCTTGTCGATCAGCTGCACGATCGCGTCGACCGTCTCGCCGAGGTGGTGCGGCGGCATGTTCGTGGCCATGCCGACCGCGATTCCCGTCGAGCCGTTGACGAGCAGGTTCGGGAAGCGTGACGGGAGCACGGATGGCTCACGGCGCGACTCGTCGTAGTTCGGGACGAAGTCGACGGTGTCCATGTCGATGTCGCGCAACATCTCCGTCGCGAGGCGCGTGAGCCGGCACTCCGTGTAGCGCATCGCCGCCGGCGGGTCGTCGTCGACGGAGCCGAAGTTCCCCTGGCCGTCGACGAGCGGGTAGCGCAAAGAGAACGGCTGCGCCATGCGCACGAGGGTGTCGTAGATCGCCGAGTCGCCGTGCGGGTGATACGAGCCCATCACGTCGCCGACGACGCGAGCCGACTTCTTGTACGGCCGGTTCGGCTGCATCCCGGCCTCGTGCATCCCGTAAAGCACGCGTCGGTGCACCGGCTTGAGGCCGTCGCGGACGTCGGGCAGCGCGCGCCCGACGATCACGCTCATCGCGTAGTCGAGATAGCTCGAGCGCATCTCCTGCTCGAGCTCGCGCGGCTCGACCCGGCCAGCGCCGAGCGGTTCGCCGACGACGTCAGACAACTCTCACCTCCTGCGCCAAAGCCGGGCACTCGAAATGCGCGTCTGACGGGCCGAGTGGCAGATCGAGCTCGTGCGGCCGGAGGCCGGCTTCGCCGGCCGGGAGGCCAGGCGAGGTTCCGTCGGAACGACCAGTCGAGGAGCCGGCCAGCGGGGGAATCACGGGTTCCCCCGACCTAGACATCGAGGAACTTCACGTTCTTCGCGTTTCGCTCGATGAAGTCGCGTCGCGGTTCGACCTGGTCCCCCATCAGGATCGAGAACACCTGGTCGGCGGCCGCAGCGTCCTCGACCTCCACCTGCAGCAGCATCCGCCGCGTGGGATCCATCGTCGTCTCCCACAACTGCTCGGGGTTCATCTCGCCGAGACCCTTGAAGCGGCTGATCTGCATGCCCTCCTTGGCGAGCTCGAGCACGGCGTCTCTCAGCTCGGCAAACGTCTCGGCCGACGCCTCCTTCTTGCCGAACGTCACCGTGAAGGGCGGCTTGCCCATGACCTCCGCGGCACGTGCGTAGGCCCTGCGCAGCGAGTCGTAGGCCGGCGAGAGCAGGAGCGCGTTCGGCAGCTCGACCCGCTGCGCGGTGCTCGTCTCTGTCTCCACGATCTTCAGGACGAGGCGATCCTCGAAGCGGTCGGTCACCTCCAGCTCGTAGCCGTTTGCGGGGAGGCCTGCGATGAGGGACTCGATCGCCGCAGGGTTCGCAGCGTCGGACTCCACGAGGCGATGGTCGACGACGAAACCGGCGGCGCCCGGGAACTCGGAGGCCAGCTTCGCCTGCCAGGCGTCGAGCTCGCCCAGCGAGCGCGTGAACCGGTGCCAACGGGCCTCCGTCACAGCGGTCTCCTCACCGCCGCGCGAGCCGACCGTCATGTCCTTGGCGCGCTCGCGCACGAGGAGCTCCTCGAGCTGGTTGTCCTTCTCGAAGTAGAGCTCCTGGCTGCCGAGCTTGACGCGGTACAGCGGCGGGACTGCGATGTAGATGTGCCCGCGCTCGAACAGCTCCGGCATCGTGCGGTAGAGGAAGGTCAGGATCAGCGTGCGGATGTGGGAGCCGTCGACGTCGGCGTCGGTCATCACGATGATCCGCCCGTAGCGCAGGTTGGCGATGTCGAACTCGTCGCCGAAACCGGTGCCGATCGCCGTGATCATCGCCTGGATCTCGTTGTTCGAGAGCACCTTCGCGATGCGGTTCTTCTCGCTGTTGATGATCTTCCCGCGCAACGGCAGGATCGCCTGGTTCGTGCGGTCTCGCGCCTGTTTGGCAGAGCCGCCGGCCGAGTCGCCCTCCACGATGTAGAGCTCGGCCGAGTCCGCGTCCTTGATCGTGCAGTCGGCGAGCTTGCCGGGCAGCGAGGAGTTCTCGAGCGCGCTCTTCCGGCGCGTGAGCTCACGAGCCTTGCGCGCCGCGAGCCGAGCGCGGGAGGCGGACACGGCCTTCGTGATGATCTGCCGGGCCTCGGTCGGGTTCTCCTCGAGGAACTCGGCGAGCTTCTGGTTCACGACCAGCTTCACGAGGCTCTCGACCGGCGGGTTGCCGAGCTTCGTCTTCGTCTGTCCCTCGAACTGGGGGTTGCGCAGCTTGACCGAGACGACGGCCGCCAGCCCCTCGCGGACGTCCTCGCCCTCGAGGTTGTCCTCCTTCTCCTTCAGGAGGCCCTTCTCGCGCGCGTAGCGGTTCAGCGTGCCCGTGAGCGCGGCGCGGAAGCCGGAGAGATGCGTGCCGCCCTCGGTGGTGTTGATGTTGTTCGCGAAGGTGAAGACCGACTCCACGTAGGAGGAGTTCCACTGCATCGCGACCTCGACCTGGCCGTCCTCGTTCTCCCCCTCGAAGTAGACGACGTGCTTGTGGACGGCGTCCTTCCCCGAGTTCACGTGGCTGACGAAGTCACGGATGCCGCCCTCGTAGTGGAACTCCTGCGTCTGCCCCGCCGGCCGCTCGTCCCGCAGGACGATGCGAAGGCCGCGGGTGAGGAAGGCGGTCTCGCGGAGACGCTGGCCGAGCGTCGTGGCCGAGTACTCCGTCTCGTCGAAGACCTCACGGTCGGGAAGGAACGAGATGGTCGTGCCCGTGTCCTTCGCCGTGCCGACCACCTCCACGTCGCTCGTCGGCTCGCCCCGCTCGAAGGTCTGGCGGTACACCTTCCCGTCGCGGCGCACCTCGGCAACGAGCCACTCAGAGAGGGCGTTCACGACGGAGACACCCACTCCGTGCAGGCCACCCGAGACCTTGTAGCCGTCACCGCCGAACTTGCCGCCGGCGTGCAGCTTCGTCAGCACGACGGTGAGCGCGGAGCTGCCCTGGTCCTCGACGGCGTCGACCGGAATGCCGCGGCCGGTGTCGCGTACCGTGACCGAGTCATCGGGGTGGATGGTCACGTCGACGAGGTCGTTGTGGCCCGCCAGCGCCTCGTCGACGGCGTTGTCGACGACCTCGTAGACGAGGTGGTGGAGACCCCGTGGGCCCGTCGAGCCGATGTACATGCCCGGGCGCAGCCGGACCGGCTCGAGCCCCTCCAGAACGGTGATGTCCTTGGCGGTGTAGCCCGTTTCCCTCACAGGTTCGGAAAGTGCCTCAGTCATAGAAAAAGCCCTGCAAATAAGCCTTTTGCGGGCTGCAACAAGTGTATCAGAAACCCCGGCTGGACCGCCGCCGCGCGAGGCTCGCCGCAGCGGCCCTGGCGACGGTCTCCCGCAGCGTCTCGTCCTCGATCCCGGCGGCGATCTCGGCGGCCGCGGAGCGTTCCGCAGCAGTCGGCTGGGCGCCCACGGCGATGCTCTCCGGGGGCACCGGCGCTGGGGGCTCGGGCACCGGCCCGGCCGCGAAGCGAACGGCCGGCGGCGTGGCCGCGCCGAGCTGCTCGCGCAGCCGCTCCGCGATCTCCGGCCCGAGCGCGGTGAGCTCGAACGCCCAGGTCGAGGAGGTCGTCGCGACGTGCAGGGTGCCGTCGCGGGCAATCCGCGACGGCCATGCGCACCGGGCGATCGCGTCCCCGACGGCCGCGGGCCACACCCTCGTCACCTCGGTGAGCGCGTTCACCTCGGGCAGGGCCGTCGAGCGAGCGCTCCGCCGCACGCTGTCGCCGATCCTCTCCATCACGCGACGGTCCGCGCGGAGCCCGGTCTGACCTCGACGAGCTGCGCGGGGGCCAGCGGAAGCGCCTCGCTGCCCGTCGCCGTCACGATCGTCTGGCCGCTCCGCCCGATTCGCTCGCTCAGGATGCGCCTCCGCGCCGCATCGAGCTCCGACAGCGCGTCGTCGAGGAGCAGGAGCGGCGGCATCCCCCGGCGGTCCGTCACGAGCTCCGCCTCGGCGAGCAGGAGCGAGAGCACCGCGAGCCGCTGCTCGCCCTGGGAGCCGAACGCACGCAGGTCGCGGTCGCCGGCGCGGATCTCGAACTCGTCCAGGTGCGGGCCGAGCCCCGTTACGCCCCGCTCGAGGTCCTGTTCCATCCTGGCGGCAAGCGCCTCGGCCGTCGGGATCGTCGGCTCGTATCGGAGCATCGCGCCCTGAAGCCCCAGCTCGCCTGCGCGCTCTGCGAAAGGGCCGCCGAGGAGCCCGATCGCGTCGCTGCGCGCACTCGCCAGAGCCGCTCCGAGCACGGCCGTCTGCTCGCTCCACGGCTCGACAGCGTCACGGGACGACACGCCGAGGGCGATGCGGCGCAGCGCGGCGTTCCGTTGCGCGACCGCAGCCCCGTACTCCGAGGGCAGCGAGGACCTGCTCGGGAACAAACGCGCGACGACACGGTCGAAGTACGCGCGGCGGGCGGCAGGGCCGCCTTTGACGACGACGAGCCGGTCGGGGGTGAACGCGAGCGTCGCGATTTCGGCGCGGAGCTGCTCGCCGGAGCGGAGCGCGGCGCCGTTGAGCGTCGCGCGGCGCGGCTCGCGCACGCCGAGACGAACATCGGTGAGGGTGGCGACGCCGTCGCGGTCCCCCGCGAGGGCGACCCTCGCGCGCGCTGCGCCTTGGCGCACGAGCCGTGCGTCGGACCGCGTCCTCGGCGAGAACCCCTGCGTGCCGACGTGCAGCGCCTCGAGCAGATTCGTCTTTCCGACCCCGTTCGCGCCCGTCACCAGCACGAGCCCCGGTTCGAGCTCGAGCTCGAGCTGCTCGTAGGAGCGGAAGTCGCGGAGCGTGACCTCGCGGACGACCAGGCCTGTTCAGCCGGCGAGCCGGATCGGCATGATCAGGTACGAGAACGTCTCTCCCGGAGCGCTGATCAGGCCGGGCCGGAGTGGGTTGATGAGCTTCAGCTGCACCGTGTCCCCCGCCACGGACTCGAGCCCGTCCGCGAGGAACTCGGCGTTGAAGCCGATCTCGAGCGGCTCCCCGGTGTACGGCGCAGGCATCGACTCGGTCGTCTCGCCGACGTCCTGGCTGCGCGCCGAGACGGTCAGCTCTCCCTCCGCGAAGCGCAGCCGCAGCGGCGTGTTGCGCTGAGCCATCACTGCCGCGCGTTTGACGATCCCGCGCAACTCGTCGCGTGGCAGCTCGAGCTCCGCCTCGAACGTCTCCGGCAGCAGTTGCTTGTAGTTGGGGAACTGGCCGTCGATCCGCCGCGTCGTCAGCCACACCTCGCCGACGTGGAAGACGACGTGATTCTCGTTCACGCCGATCGAGATCGTCTCGTGACCCGCCGCAAGCCGTGCGAGCTCCTGTAACGCGCGTGCAGGGATGATCGCCTCGAGCTCAGGCCCCGGTGCCGAGAGTGTGGTCTCGCGGACCGCGAGGCGGTACGAGTCGGTCGCTGCCATCACGAGCGACGCTCCCTCGAACCGGACGAGGATGCCCGTGAGAACCGGTCGGGATTCGTCACGCGATGCCGCGCGTGAGACGTCCTGGATTGCCGCCAACAGCTCTGCTGCAGGAACGGCCTGCAGCGGCACATCGACTGCGGGAAGCCGCGGGAAGTCCGTTGGGTCGTAGACGTTCAGCCGCGAGGAGTACCCGCCAGAGATGAGCTCCACCATGCCTTCCTCGGCGCGATAGGAGAGCGACACGGACGTATCCGGAAGGAGCCGGGAGACATCCGTGAGCAGGCGTCCAGGCACAACAACGGCGCCGTCGCCCTCGACCTGTGCCGGCAACGTCGTGCGCAGCGACAGTTCCATATCGGTGGCGGCCAACTCGAGCCCGGATTCGCGCGGCTGCACGAGGACGCCGGCCAGGACGTGAACGTTCGTGCGCGACGACACCGCACGCGCAACAGCCGACAACGCATCGACGAATGCTGCGCGCTCACAGGTAATCGACAACCCCGGCTCCACGGCGACCTCTGTTTCCATGATTCTTTAAGGACCTTTCGTAGTCGTACTAGTGAGTGTGGATGACGGGGAGGACGGTGGTGAGCCCGCATTGCTGCAGGGATAGCGCTGTTGGCGACGTGTGGGTAGTCGTGCACCGGTCCCACACGCCTCGCCCTCGCCTCAGGTTGTTCGGCTGCATTATCGGCTGTGTTTGATGCGAGCTGTGAGGTCCTGGACGAGGTTGTACACAGATCTGTCCTCACTGATCAGACGGGTGATCTTCGACGTGGCGTGGATCACGGTCGTGTGGTCGCGACCGCCGAACTCCCGCCCGATCCTCGGCAGCGAGGCGTCCGTCAGCTCGCGGGAGAGATACATCGCGACCTGTCGCGGATAGGCCACCGACTGCGACCGCCGCGGGCTCACGAGCTCGGGAATACTGAGTCCGAACCGCTCTGAGACAGCCTCCTGGATGCTCGTGATCGTGACCTCCGGCATGGCGTCGCCTTGCGGGAAGAGGTCCCGTAGAACCTGCTCGGCGAGCTCCACCTCGAGGGGTAGCCCGGTGAGCGAGGAGAACGCGACGACCCGGGTCAGTGCGCCCTCGAGCTCGCGGATGTTCGTCGAGACACGGCCGGCGATGAACGTCAGCACCTCAGGGTCGGTGACGGCGATCCCGTCCGTCGTCACCTTCTTGCGCAGGATGGCGATGCGCGTTTCCAGATCGGGCGGCTGGATGTCCGTGATCAGGCCCCACTCGAACCGGGAGCGCAGCCGCTCCTCCAGTGTCGCGATCTCCTTCGGCGGCCGGTCTGACGAGATCACGATCTGCCGACCGGCCTCGTAGAGGGAGTTGAAGGTGTGGAAGAACTCCTCCTGGAAGCGCTCCTTTCCCTCGAGGAACTGGATGTCGTCGACGAGCAGCACGTCGTACGTGCGGTAACGCTGCTTGAAGCCCTCGATGCGCTTGTCGCGGAGCGAGTTGATGAAGTCGTTCGTGAACGTCTCGCTCGTTACGTATCGCGTCGTGAGGCGCTTCGAATGCTCGCTCACGTAGGCGCCGACGGCCTGCATCAGGTGTGTCTTCCCGAGCCCCGTGCCGCCGTAGATGAAGAGGGGGTTGTAGGCCTGCGCGGGCGACTCGGCGACCGCAAGGGCTGCCGCGTGCGCGAACCGGTTCGAGGAGCCGATGACGAAGTTCTCGAACGTGTACTTGGAGTTCGTGCCGGCCGGCCGCTCCTCCGGGTGCGCGACCTCGGCGACGACGGCCGCGCCGTCAGACGGCGCCTCGTCGCGCAGGCTTACGGCCACGCGCACGTCCCGACCGAGCGCGTCTCTCGTAGCGGCCTTGATGAACCCGAGGAAGTGCCCCTCGATCCACTCCCGCGTGAAGTCGTTCGGCACCTGGATCGTGAACGCGTCGTCGGTCAACTCGGCTGCCGCCGCGTCCCCGAACCACGTTCCGTACGTCGTCTCGTTCAGCGCCTCCCGGAGCCTGCTCGACACCTCGTCCCAGAGGCGGGCAGCAGTGGGCTCGACGGCGTGCTCCACCCGGGTCAGGCTCCTTTCGAGGGTCGCAGGGGAAGGGCGAGCATAGCAACGTGCCGCGGTCGCCTCAACGCGGCCCGCCCGTGTAGCACGTGGGGAAAAACCGCCTTATTTGCAGGGAGAAACCTTCTCTCCACAGGAGTCTCCACACCTGTGGACAAGGTGGGTAGAAAACCCCCTTCGGTAGCTGCGCGCGTGCCTTATGCAGCGGTTTCCAACCCGGCTGCGGGAGCGCCGACTGTGGAAAACCGGCTACGCGGGCGCTCGTCTATACTCGGCGGCCGACCGCCCCGGCCGAGTTCGTCTTTCCACGCCAAGCGACCGATGAAACGCACTTACCAGCCGAACGTCCGACGCCGTAAGCGCAAGCACGGCTTCCGCGCCCGCATGTCCACCAAGGCGGGCCGCGCGATCCTGAAGCGCCGCCGTGCGAAGGGCCGCAAGCGCCTTTCGGCCTGAGCACGGACCCGTGGAGCGCCGCCATCGTCTGTCCCGCTCGCGGGACTTCGACGCCGTCTACCGGCAAGGGCGCTCCGTGTCGACGCGCTATCTGACACTGCACTGGTTTCCCCGCGACGGCGACGCGGATGGGCCGCCACGCCTCGGTCTGGCAGTGCCGAAGGCGGTCGGCAACGCCGTCGCCAGGAACCGGGTCAAGCGGCTGCTGCGCGAGGTGTGGCGCGGCCTCGGCGAGGGCGTCGCCCCCGGCCGCGACTACGTCCTCGTGGCCCGCGCCGGGATCGCCGAGCCGGTGGAGACTCGCGGACACGCGTGGCTCGAGGAGCAGGTGACCGAGGTGCTCGGGAAGGCGGCAGCATGAGGTACCTCGGGATCGGCGCGGTGCTGGCGTGGCGGTACACGCTCGGCCTGCTCACGCCGGCCGGCACGTGCAAGTACCACCCGAGCTGCTCGCAATACGCGATCGACGCCTTCCGCGAGTACGGCCTTGTGCGGGGCTGCGTGCTCGCCTGCTGGCGGCTCCTGCGCTGCAACCCGTGGAGCCACGGAGGCGTCGACAGGGCAGAGGACCAGAGGCTCTTCCGAGCCCGGCGGGAGCGTAGGGCCGCATGATCGTCGGCGGCATCCTCAGCCCGCTCGAGAACGTCCTCACCTCGATCCTCGAGTGGTTCCACGGCTCGGCCGGATTGAGCTGGGCCTGGTCGATCGTGGCGCTGACGGTTGCGGTGCGCTTCCTGCTCGTCCCCGTCGCCGTGCGACAGATCCACTCCATGCAGAGCCTCCAGGCCCACGCGCCCGAGATGAAGGCGATCCAGGAGAAGTACAAGAACGACCGCCAGCGGCAGAACGAAGAGCTGATGAAGTTCTACCGCGAGAACAAGATCAACCCGGCGGCTTCCTGCCTCCCGATCGTCCTCCAGATCCCGATCTTCATCTCGCTCTTCTTCGTCCTCAAGGGCTTCGAGCGGGAGATCTTCCCGCAGTACCCGAGCTCGTCTCTCGACTGGCTGGGGCTCGTCGACATCACCCAGCCCGTGAAGGACGGCTGGGGTGCACTCCTGCTCCTCGTCTACGTGGTCAGCCAGCTCACGTCGAGCTACTTCATGTCGGCGACGATGCAGAAGGCCCAGCGGATGCTGCTGATGGTGCTGCCGGTGTTGTTCGTCCCGTTCATCCTCCAGTTCCCCGCCGGTCTGATGATCTACTGGCTGACGACGAACCTGTGGACGACCGGGCAGGGCATCATCACCCGGACGATGATCCCGAAGCCGCTACCACCGGACAAGCGCAGCTCTCGGACGCCCGCCAAGGAGGCGCCGCCGCCGGCCAAGCGCGGACCGCGAACGCCGCCGCCCGTGACCGCGACCGACGGTCAGTCGGCGGGACCGCCGCGCCGCGTGAAGCGCAAGCGCGGGGGTTCGGCGAAGCGATGAGCGAGGAGGTCGCGGTCGAAGCCACAGGTGAGACCGTCGGCGAGGCGAAGTGGGCCGCGGTGCGGGAGCTGGAGCGACTGGCGCCCGGGCTCGACCGGGCCGAGGTGCGGTTCCAGGTCGTCTCGGAGGGCGAGCGAGGCCTGCTCGGCGTCGGGTACACGCCGGCACGAGTCGTCGCCACGGTCGCGGCCGCGCCGCGCCCGGCTCCGCCGTCCGACGAGTCGGAGGAAGCAGCGCTGGCGCGCGAGCTGCTCGAGCGGGCGATCGCGGCGATCGGCGTCCCCGCCACGGTCAGCGTCACGGAGGAGGAGATCCTCACCGCCACTCTCGCAGGTCCAGATGTGAGCGTCCTGATCGGCCGGCACGGCCAGACGCTCGATGCGCTCCAGTATCTCGCCAACGCGCTCGTCGCGCGGGCCGGGCACGAGCGTCGCGTCATCGTGGACGCGGCCGGCTACCGCGCCCGGCGCACCTCGGCGCTCGAGGCGATGGCGAGGCGGAGCGCAGAGCAGGCGTCTGCGACGGGTCGCCCAGTCGCACTCGAGACCATGACGGCGGTCGAGCGCAAGATCGTCCACGAGGCGCTCCAGGACGACCCCGAGGTGGAGACGGCGAGCGAGGGAACGGAGCCGAACCGCTACGTCGTGGTCCTCCCCCGACGCTCGGCCGACTGAGCGACGTCCTGGAGCGGTGGCTCGAGGCGGTCGTGCGGAGGCCCGGCCTGACCGCATTCCGCGACGCCGCGGCCGCGCGCCGCGTCCTCCTCGACGACGCACTGCGGGGGACGGACCTCGTGGCGCGGTTCGACGGGCCGATCGTGGACGTGGGCTCGGGCGGCGGCACGCCCGGGATCCCGATCGCCGCAACGCTCCCCGACCGGGAGGTGACGCTGCTCGAGGCGGCACGGCGCAAGAGCGACTTCCTCCGCGAGTGGGAGGAGCAGTTGCCCAACCTCCGCGTCATCTGGGGGCGAGCGGAGGAGCAGCCGGTGGATCTCTACGGCGTGGCGGTCGCGAAGGCGCTCGCGCCGGCACCGGTGGCCGCGGAGTGGTGCCTGCCGCTCGTGCGGCCGGGCGGCGCGGCCGTGCTCTGGGTTGGGCCGTCGGCGGACACGGTGGCGCTCGCCGTCGCAGCGAGGAAGGTCGCCGGCGAGCTCGAGCAGTCTCCCCGCGGCTTCGCGGTCCTCCGCAAGACCGGCCCGACGCCGGCCGGCTTCCCGCGCAGGCCGGGCGTTGCCAGGAAGCGCCCACTCGCATGAGAGCCTGCTCGTTCCGAGCGAGCTACGACGGCGGCTGGGCCTCGTGAAGCCGTATCCCGCTGAACTCGAGCGTGGCGGCGACAACCTCGTTCCAGAGCGGCCACAGGTTCGGCAGCACCCGGAGCTCGATCTCCGCCTCGGCGTGCAGCCCGACCAGGTCTCCGAGCAGCTCTACGGCGATTGGCTCCACCGCCGTGCGGGCGATCCAGTAGCCGCCGACGTCCGGGTGCGGCTCGAAAGGCCGCTCCGGTAGGCGGTACGCGAACACGCTCGTCGTGCGCATCCGCCCCAGCCATGCCTCCTCGATGGCATGGACGCGCCGTGCACCCGCGAGGAGCCGCGCCGCGTCTTCCGGATCGGTTGCCGGACCGGCCCAGAAGGTGCCGCGCGGGCACTGCCGCGGGAACCAGTAGAACGGAAGATGCCTCGCGTCGACGGCCCAGACGAGCCGTTCGCTCTCCGCCGCCGTGGCGCTGACATGCGGCTCGAAGCGGGCGATCGAGGGGTCTTCGCTCACGTGCCAGAGCGCGGGCGGACCTCGTTCGCATACGGCGGAGCAGGCGCTCGCACGCGCGGAAGGATAATCCGACCCCCTCTCTAGACTCGACCTGTGCCCGCCCGGGTCTACGCGATCGCGAACCAGAAGGGCGGCGTCGGGAAGACGACGACCGCCGTCAACCTTGCCGCCTGCCTCGCCGAGGCGGGCGAGCGGGTGCTCCTCGTCGACCTCGACCCGCAGGCGAACGCCACGTCCGGGCTCGGCCAGCGGGCAAACGGCGTCTCCACCCACGACCTCCTGGACGGGGCGCCGCTGCGCGAGCTGGCGAGGCCGACCTCGTTCGAGAACCTCGAGCTCGTGCCCGCCAAGCCCGAGCTGGCGGCGGCAGCGGTCGAGCTCTCCGCGCTCGCCGGCGGCGAGCGGTATCTCGCCGATGCGCTCGCCGGCGCCACGGACGACTACGGCTTCGTCTTCGTGGACTGCCCGCCGGCCTTCGGCCCGCTGACCGTGAACGCGCTTGCCGCGGCGGATCGTGTGCTCGTTCCCGTGCAGGCCGAGTACTACGCCCTCGAAGGGCTATCGCAGCTGCTCGGCTCGATCAACCTCGTCAAGGCCCGACTCAATCCGGCGCTGGCCGTCGCGGGGATCCTCCTGACGATGGTCGACGGTCGGACCCGACTTGCGGCCGAGGTGGAGGGCGAGCTGCGACGCCACTTCGGCGACCTCGTGTTCTCGACGACCGTGCCCCGCTCGGTGCGCCTGGCCGAGGCGCCGAGCCATGGGCTGCCCGCGATCGCCTACGACCGCCGCTCCTCCGGCGCGCAGGCCTACTGGAAGGTGGCGATGGAGCTTGTCGAGCGTTCCTGACGGCCCGCGCCGCGGCCTCGGCCGCGGTCTCGAGGTGCTGATCGGCGGCGCAGGCGAGACCGAGCTGCTGCACGTCCCGATCGAGTCGATCCATCCGAACCCGCGGCAGCCGCGCAAGCGCTTCGAGCCCGAGGCGACAGCCGGGCTCGCCGCGTCGATCAAGCACCAGGGCGTGCTCCAGCCGGTCGTCCTGCGACCGCGGCCCGAGGGCGGCTACGAGCTCGTCGCCGGCGAGCGCCGTTGGCGCGCCGCGCGCGAGGCCGCGCTGCCGACGTTGCCCGCGCTCGTGCGAGACGCCGACGACCGGGACACTCTGCTGCTCGGCCTGGTGGAGAACGTCGCGCGCGAGAACCTCTCCCCCGTCGAGGAGGCGCGTGCGTACGCCTCGTTGATCGACGAGTTCGAGCTCACCCTCGGCGACGTGGCCGAGCGGGTCGGCCGCTCGAAGCCGTCGGTCTCCAACCGGCTCAGGCTCCTCGATCTGCCCGAGGAGGTGCTCTGGATGCTCGCCCGCGGCGAGCTCACCGAGGGTCATGCGCGGGCCGTGCTCGCGCTGCCCGACGATCAGGCCAGGCTGAAGCTCGCCCGCCGCATCGCCGCAGAGGGCATGACGGTGCGGGCGGCCGAGCGCGCGGCCCAGGACGGCGGCGCCAAGCGCAGGCCGCGGCACGCGACGAGAGTCGACCCCGCGCTTGCGGATCGTGCCCGCGCGGCAGCCGAGCGCCTCACCGGCTTCAAGGCGCGCGTCTCGGGCGGCAAGCTCGAGATCCACTTCGGCGACGAGACGGGCCTCGCGGAGCTGGTCGAGTCGCTCGAGTCCAGAGCGCGCTGAGCGCACCGCCGCGTTCTCGCCGTGTTCGCGTGTACCTGCGCACTTGACGCTGGACGCCTTCGGACCGCAGAGGCCCCGCCCGGACCGGGGGCATACGCAGTTGTTGACAGGAAGGGAGGTTCCCGGCTTCAGGGGTCTCGCTCCTTGCGCCAAGAGAGTGGGCGATCCTGGATTCGAACCAGGGACCTCCGCCTTATCAGAGCGGCGCTCTAACCGACTGAGCTAATCGCCCGCTGGGAGCGGCAGTGTACCGGAGCGGTCGTGGTGGAAGGTCGCTGCTCCGTTCCGCGGCCGGAGCCGGGCTTGGCCCGGCGGGAGGCCACCGGCGGCTGGGTATGGAGAGCCGCGAAGGAGGGGGCCGGCGGGGGAACCATGGGTTCCTCCGCCTCGACCTCCGCCTGATCAGAGCGGCGCTCTAACCGACTGAGCTAATCGCCCGCTGGGAGCAGCAGTCCAGCGAACCGCCACAAGCTCCCCGAGACGCCACGGGACGACGGGTTACACTGGCTGATAGGGGCCATGCGCGAGATGACCGTCTACGGGGTGAGCTTCGACCTCGTCGGCAAGCAGCCGATCGTGCTGCTGAAGACCGCCGGATGCGAACACCTTCCTGCCGATCTGGATCGGGCATCCGGAGGCGGCGGCGATCCTGATGAAGCTGCAGGGCAACGACCCGCCGCGACCGCTGACGCACGACCTCGCGTGCTCGATCGTCGACTCGCTCGACGCCCAGATCACGAAGGTGACCGTGACCGAGATGCGCGAGAACACGTACTTCGCGCTGATCACGATCGTGCAGAACGGGAACGAGATCGAGATCGACTCGCGGACGTCCGACGCGATCGCGCTCGCGCTTGCGCGCGGAGGCGAAGATCTTCGCCGCCGACGAGGTGATCGAGGAGTCGGGCGTCGAGTTCGAGGGCGACGAGCCGGATCCGGAGAGCGGCTTCTCGACCCCGCAATCGCTCGCCGATCTCGACCCCGCGGAGTTCCGCCGCTTCCTCGACACGGTCACGCCGGACGAGTTCCGCTTCGGGGACGACGAGCCGGATCCCGACCGCGAGACCGGCGAGACCGACTAGCTTCTAACGCGGGCCGAGCTCCTGCTTCGTCAGCTCGAGCAGGACGGTCACGAGCTGGTCCAGCCCTGCCGGCGAGAGCCGCCCGGCGTTTGCCGCTTCGAGCTGTGACCGGAGCGCCCGCTCGCGGTCCGGGTCGAGCCGCTCGCGCGCCGACCTCGCGCCTTCACCCGCCACAGCTCCTCGACGAGCCGTAGCCGCTCGTTGACGAGCGCGACGATGCGTTCGTCGTTGGCGGTGACCTGCGCCCTGAGTTCGGCCAGCGGGTCGCTCACATCGCGCCTCCCACCGTGACCGCGGCGATCAGCGCTGCGGCGTTGAAGACCGCGTGGAGGGCGATCGAGGGATAGAGGCTGTCCGTCTTCCAGCGGAGCCAGCCGAGGATCACGCCGAAGCTGGACAGCACGGGCAGGGCGACGAGGAGCCCGTGGGCGAGCCCGAACGCGAGCCCGGTGACGAGAATCGTCCAGATGGGGCCCATGACGCTGCCGACCACCGCGTAGCCGAGGCCGCGAAAGGTGAGCTCCTCGACGACCGGCGCCATCACGGCCACGACGACGAAGTTGACGACGAACGGCGCGGCCCGGCTCGAGTCCCAGCCGTCGGGCACGAGCCCCTGCTCCTTGCCCGCCTCGAGGAAGATGTTGAGCACGGCTCCGAGCACCCAGATCGCGAGCAGAGCGGCGACACCGAGCCCGGCCGCCCGCCACCACGACCGGGGGGCGACGAGCCCCAGCGTGGGGCGGCCGAGCCCTCGCGCGATCAGCAGCACGACGCCGAGCATGATCCCGTACTGGATCGCCGCCCCGACCGCGGTCGTCCACTGGTAGAGCAGGTCACGGTCGGGATCACCCGGCTCCGCGAGCTGGGCGCCGTAGGCGAGCGTCGCCAGGGCGGCGACGAGGATCACCCAGGCCACGAGCTTGCCGCGCGGCACGTGAAACTCGGGTCGTCCGAGGGCCCGGAGGTCGCCCTCGGACGTGCCGTTCGTCACGTCTTCGCTCTCATGCCACCCAGTACCACAGGGCCCATCGAACCACGAACACGGCCAGCACCGCGGCGGAGACCGTCACGACGGCGACATGGAGGCGGCGGTCGCGCCCCAGCGTGGCCAAGGCGAGGAAACACGGGAACGCGGCCAGCGCCAGGCGCGGGAACGAGTAGAGGCCGCCGAGCCGGTCGGAGGGAACGGCCATCGGGAGGAGCAGGACGGTGAGCGCGTAGAGGCCGTACGGCGTCCCGAGCCGCCGCCAGGCGAGGACTGCGAGCGCGATCATCACGACCGCGAACGCGAGCTCCAGGACCTCGCCGCGGCTCGCCGCGGCCCACGCCCCGCCCAGCGGCCCGGCAGCGCTGAGGTGGCGGTCCCAGACCGCGTCCTGGGCGTCGAGGAAGGCCAGCGGGCGGTCGATCCAGAGGCCGCAGCACCAGGGGGTAGACGGCGAACGTCGCGAGCGGCACCGCGAGGAGCGCCAGCCCTCTGGCGGGTCGAGGCGAGCGCCAGGCAAAGAGCGCAAGCGACGGCAGCAGGGCGACACCCTGCGCGCGGGTGAGCAACGCGAGACCGGCGACCGCTGCGGCCCACCCCAACCGACCCCGCTCTGCCAGCAGGAAGCAGCCGATCGCGAGCACCAGGAACAACGACTCGCTGTACACCGCACCGAGAAAGAGGGACGTCGGGAAGACGGCGAGGTAGAGAACGGCCCGCGTGGCAGCGTCAGCTCCGAGGCGAAGCTCGGCCAGCCGATACAGGAGCGCGAACGCCACCGCACACGCCGTCAGCGAGACGAGCACTCCGGCGACCACGAAGTTCCCGGCGAGGACGCGTCCCAGGCCGCCGACGAGGAGCGGGTAGAGGGGGAAGAAGGCCGGCGTGCTCGACGGCCACGAGTACCCCCCTTCGGCGATCCGCACGAACCAGTCGCTGTCCCACCTCGCCCAGACGTCGACGGCGGCGCCGAGCTCGTGCAGCCGCTCGGTGTCCCAGCGGGTCCGCTCGGGGTTGAGCGAAGCGTCGAGCAGAAGCACCGTGCCGGCGGCGAGAGCCCAGATTGCCAGCCGGCTCCACACGAAGATGCGAAGCGCGGGTCCGGCAGCGACGCGATCGCGGGCGCTCACGTCTGCCATTCTCACGCTCCCGCACCCCGTGAGGAGCCGCGCCGCGGACGTCGAAGCGTCTCTTCGGGCGCGCACGATCCCCGATGAGGGCTTGCCCGGCCCAGGGACGCAGTTCTCCGCCCGTGGCTACGCTTTCTCACCGATGACCCGACCCCCGAGCCGCCGCCCGCGACGCCCGGCGCGCCCGCCGTCGGTCGGAATAACGCCGCGCCGCCGCCGCCGTGCCCGGAACCGCAAGGGTCACTCGCTCCTCGTCTCGCTACTGATGCTCGCCGCGCTGCTCGTCGGCGCCGTCGCCGCGGCAACGACCGGTGTCTACACGTTCGGGTCGTCGTGTGACCTGAGCTCTCTGAAAGAGGTCACGATCGGCGAGAACTCCTTCGTGTATGCGGCAGACGGCTCCCTGCTCGGGTCCATCCCCGCCGAGCGGAACAGGCAGCCCGTCTCGCTCAAGCGCATGAGCCCATGGATTCCAAAGGCGACGGTGGCCATCGAGGATCGCCGCTTCTACGAGCACGGGGGACTCGACGCGGAGGGCATCGCCCGCGCGGTCTTGGAGAACGTCCGCGCCCGCTCCGTCGTCCAGGGCGGCTCGACCATCACGCAGCAGCTCGTCCGCAACCTCTACATCTCGCGGGAGCGCACGATCAAGCGGAAGGCGAAGGAGGCGTGCCTGGCGGTGAAGCTCGACGGGGCGTGGTCGAAGCAGCGAATCCTGCGGACGTACTTGAACCAGGTCTTCTACGGGAACCTCGCCTACGGGATCGAGGCCGCGGCGCAGACGTACTTCTCGAGCTCCGCGCGGGCGCTCGACCTGCGCGAGTCCGCCTTGCTCGCCGGTTTGATCCAGGCGCCGTCGGCGTACGACCCCTTCGTCGAGCCCGCCAAGGCGCTGGCCCGCCGCAACCAGGTGCTCGGCGCGATGCTGGACGAGGGGATGATCACGAAGGGCCAGTACGCCTGGGCCGTGCGCTCACGTGACCTCGGGCTCGAGCCCGGCGAGCTCTATCGCAAGATCCGCGAGCCGTACTTCTTCAGCTACGTGCGCGACGAGCTGACGCGCGCGTACGGTGCGCAGACAGTTCGCTCGGGCGGGTTGCGGATCTACTCCACGATCGTGCCGCTCTACCAGGTGTACGCACAGCAGGCGGTGCGGGAGACGCTGAATGAGCGCACGGATCCGGCCGGCGCGGTGATTTCGATCGAGCCGCGGACCGGTGCGATCCGCGCGATGACCGCGGTCGTCCCCGGCCGCGCGCTCGGCGAGTTCAACCTCGTGTCGCAGGCGCGGCGCCAGCCCGGTTCGACGTTCAAGACCTTCGTGCTCGCGGCTGCGATCGAGCGCGGCGCCAACCCTGACAGCACGTACTACGTGTCGGCTCCGTTCACCTATCGCCCGAACGACGAGGGGAACTGCGAGGACGGATCGTGGTGGTGCGTCAAGACGTACGACTCCTCGTACGTCGGCTGGACGTCGCTGCGGCGGGCCACGCTCCGCTCCGACAACTCCGTCTTCGCACAGTTGACGCTCGACGTGGGGCCCGATCGGGTGGCCTCGATGGCGCGTCGTCTGGGCGTGCAATCGCCGCTCGACGCCGGCGGCCGGGTCGTGCCGGCGATCGGGCTCGGCTCGGTCGCGGTCTCGCCGCTCGACCTCGCCAGCGCGTACGCGACTCTCGCCAACAGGGGTGTCCGCGCACAGCCCACCGCGATCCGGCGGGTCGTGCTCGCGAACGGCAAGGTCGACACGGAGGCCGGTTGGGGCGTGCCCAAGCGCGTGCGGGCAGTGAGCGAAGCCGTGGCGTACGAAGTGACGAAGATCCTGGAGGAGAACGTCGACTACGGCACCGGCACGCGGGCCAACCTCCCCGACCGCGACGTGGCGGGCAAGACCGGGACGACGGACAAGAACGTCGACGCCTGGTTCGCCGGGTACACGCCCGACCTCTCGACGACCGTCTGGGTCGGCTACCCGCGCGGGGCGATCCCCATGGAGAACGTGCACGGCATCTCAGTCGCCGGCGGCACTTTCCCGGCGGAGATCTGGCGCCGCTTCATGGAGCGCGCGTTGAAGGACCACGAGCCGCGCACGTTCAGCGAGCCGGCGCGCCGGGTGGAGTGGAAGCCGTTCGAGCGAGGCAAATGGGCTCTGTCCTACGACCCCGGCTACAGCAGGCCGTCGACCACCACCACGGAAACGACGGAGACCGAGACCGGCGAGGCGAAGACGACGAAGCCGGCCGCGGCCGGTACGGAGCCGGCGACCGCGCGCGAGCGCGGGCCTTGACGGCCATCGCGTCCCCCGTGGCCCGCCGGCACGGGGTGCGCGCGGGCTACGCCTTCGGCGCGGTCACCGCGCTGCTGCTCGGGTGCGCGTGTGCGCTCGCCTGGCGCCAGGACTCTCCCCTCGTCCCCCGTGCGGGAGGTCTGGCGGACAGCGGCACTGCGTGGGCCTTTTTCGCGCTGCTCGTCACAGCCTTCGTCGCGTATCTCGCCGGGCTCGCCTCGCTGCGGCGGCGAGGCCTGCCGCTGCGCTCGGTGGCGGCGCTCGCCGTCGCGATCCAGATCGTCCCAGTCGCAGCGCCGCTCCTGCTCTCGACAGACGCGTGGACCTACTGGGGATACGGCTGGATCGGCACGAACGGTGGCAACCCGTACCTCGATGAGCCGTCCTCGTATCCGGGCAGCCCGGCCTATCCGTATCTGGGGGCTGCGTGGCGGGACACGACCTCCGTCTACGGCCCTGCGTTCACGTTGGCGACGGAGCCCTTGGCCGCCATCGCGGGGGACAGCTCGGACACTGCTGCCTGGCTCTACAAGGTGCTCGGCGCGGCTGCCATGGCCGGCGCCGCGCTGCTCGTCGGCCGGGTCGCCCGCAGGCGAGCGCTCGCGGTGGCGTTCGTCGGCTGGAACCCGCTCCTGGCCGTCCACGCGGCCGGCGGCGGCCACAACGACGCCTGGCTCGCCGCCGCGCTTGCGGCGGCCCTCGCGCTGGCCGCGTCGCGGCGACCCGCCGGAGCAGGCGTCGCCTGGGCGATCGCGGTCCTGCTGAAGTGGGTGCCGCTCTTCTTCCTCGCTCTACGGGCAATCGAAGCTCGGGCGACGCGCCGTCGCGTCTCGCACCTCGGCTTCGGGCTTGCCGCCGCGGCGGTCCTGGTGCTCGCCACGTGGCGATTCGGGTTGAGTTGGCTGAATGCGGTCGTGCCGCTTGCGGGCAACGCGTCGCTCGAGACGTCGTACGCGATTCCGGCACGCCTGCAGCAACTCGGCGTGCCGGAGCCAGTCGCCCTCGCGCTCGCGGCGACTGCGTTCGTCGCTGGAGCCTTGCTGCTCGCCCGTCAGGCACAGCGCGGACGAACCCTCCTCGGCCGCGCGGCGTGTCTCGTGCTCCTGACGACCCCGTATCTCGTCGTCTGGTATCTCGCGTGGGCGGCCACGCTCGCCGCCGCCGACGAAGACCGCGCGGCTCGGCTCGGCGTCCTCGTGCTGTGCGTCTACCTGCTTCCCCAGACGATCCCGCTCTAGGAACCGCGGCGCAGCACGAGGATTCCGTCCTCGTCGAACACCACGCGCCACCGCGGGTCGTTCTGCAACCTGCGCAGCGCCCGCTCGAACCGTTGGGGCGCTACCGCGCGGTCGCGGTAGCTGGGCCGTTGCCGGTCGACGGCCACCCACTCGGCCTCCCTCAGGACGGGGAAGCTGAACACGCGCTCCCTCTCCGACAGATGGGCGCCGAGGGTGTTCGTGGCGCTGACGGCTGCGCCCGCCGGGACGAGGGCGACCGCCCGTTGGGCGACCCTGGCGTGGGCGCCGACGACGTGCTCGCGCGTGGCGAGGTCCGAGCCGAGCGGGACATGGCGCCAGAGCGGCAGGGGTCCGAGCAACACTCCGGCCAGGAGCGTGGCGACGACGAGCGTGCGGGTGACGAGACCTGCAGCTCGCAGCTTCGCTGCGCCGAGGATCGCGGCGGCGACGAGCCCGGGAATCGCCGCTGCGGTGTAGTGGAAGTGGATCGACGTCTGTGTTCGCGTGCTGGAGAGCAGGTTGAGGAGGATCTCCGGCGCCGCGGTGAGTGCCAGCGCGGGCGCGAGGAGCGGCAGCGCGAGCAGCGGCAGCAGGAGGTCGAGGAGATAGCCGAGATCGCGGCCCTCGGTCACCGCCGCCGCGATCGCGCCCGGATCGGTCAGGGCCGTTTCGATCATGCCTCCCGGGCTCCCACCCACCGCGTCATAGCGGCCCTCGAAGGGCGAGCCGCCTCCCGGTGCGAAATGCGGCACCACGACCGCGACCGCGAATACGGCGAGGAGCACGCCGCTGGCGGCGATCAGGGCTCCGGCGCGGCGGCGATGCCGGGCCAGCGCGTACCAGATCCCGAGCGCAGCGACCACGAGTCCGACCTGCTCCTTCGTGAGGCATGCCCCCCCTGCCGCGAGCGCGAACGGCACGAGCCGGTCCTCGTCGAGAAACCAGATCGCGGCCAGCAGCAGCGGCGTCGCGAACGCGACCGGGTGGAAGTCATCCAGCACGAGCCACTGCGTCGGCGGATAGAGGAGGTAGGCGAGGGCGCAGCCGAGCCCGGCCCACTCGCTCCCCAGGTGCTTGCGGCCGAGCAGGAAGACGGGGACCGAGCCGGCACCGACCGCCGTCGCCTGGGCGACGAGGAGCAGCGACACGTCCGGCCACACGAACCAGAGCGGGACGAGGAGGATCACCAGTGGGTCGACGTGGGCGCCCAGTCTCGAGATCTGCTCTCCGTCGAGGCTCGTGAGCTCCAGCGGTCGACCGTGCGCCGTCGACCACACGGCCTGCGTCAGGTTGCCGACGTCGAAGCGACCGGTCCAGAACGCGCGGTGCTGCAGCGTGGCGAGCGCCGAGAAGCCGGCCGCGAAGGCGATGCTGGCGGCGGCAAGGAGGAGCCTGGGCCGGGTCACCGGCGCGCGACCAGACCGTCGAGCAGCGTGCGCCAGCGTTCGGCGAGCACGGGCAGCGACGCGCGAGCCTCGTAGGTCGAGCGGCCCGCCGCACCGAGGCGGTCACGGGCGACAGGATCCTCTGCGAGCCGTCGCAGCGCCCCCGCGAGAGCCTCGGCGTCACCCGGTCTCACGAGCAGGGCATCGCTCCCGTCGGTGAGCAGCTCTCGCGCGGCGGGCGTGTCGGCGGTGACGAGCGGCGTGGCGGTGGCGATCGCGTGATAGGCCTTGTTCGGCACCACGCGTCGCGCCTTCGGACTCGTCCCGAAGACACCGAGCGCGCACGCCGCTGCGCGGTAGGCGGCCGGCAGCTCCTCGTGCGGCAGCCATGGCGTCCAGTCGACGTTGGACGGCCGCGATTCGAGGAGACATCGAAGCTGGCCGTCGCCGACGACGAGCATGCTCAGCTCTGGTACGAGCCTGGCGGCCGCCAGGATCGTCTCCAGCCCGTGTAGCGGTATGAGCTTGCCGACGAACAGCACGTCGTAGGCCGGCGCCGGTCGCTCTCCGGGCTCGAACAGGCGGTCGTCGGCGCCGACGGGGAGCACCACCAGCCGTTCGTCGGGCACGCCGAAGGCCGCGGTGAAGAACTCCGCGTGGGCGGCGGTGTCGGCGAGGACACGGTCGGCCGCTCGAAAGGCGTGGCGATCGAGCCGCCACAGGGCACGTGCCGCCAGCGAGCCTCGCCGAAACCGCTCCCGATCGCCGACGAACGTGTCGTACAGGGAGACGAGCGGGTCGAACACCACCGGTCGCCCTCGCGCGGCGCGGCGGGCTGCCGGCAGGTCGGCGTGGCCGGGGTAGCCGACGTAGACCACGTCGGCGTCGATCGCCCTCGGGCCGAGTGCCAACGCGACCTCGGCGCGCGCGAGCCGGAGCAGAGCGCGTGGCTCGACCTTCCAGCTGTCGTTCCTGCCGTCCGAGACCGACCGATGGCGTTCCTGCACGTCCACGCCGGCCTCGCGCAGCGCAGCAAGCGTCTGCGTGAAGCGCGGGTAGTCGCGCTGATACGTGCCGTACGCGAGAACGCGCACGCGCGGCTAGCGCAGGACCTCGTCGACGAGCCGCGTTCGCTCGCGCTCTCCCGACCGTTCCTCGTGGTGGCTGGTGAGCAGCTCCGAAAGGAGCCCGAGCGAAAGCAACTGGATGCCGACGACCACGAGCAGGACGCCGAGGATCAGCAGCGGGCGATGCCCGATCGCCTCTCCCAGGAGCTTGAGCGCCGTCAGATACAGGAGTACGGCCATGCCGACCGCACCGAGCAGCAACCCGAGTCCTCCGAAGAGGTGAAGCGGCCGCTGCGCGTACCTCCCCATGAACGTCACGGTCAGGAGGTCGAGAAAGCCGCGGACGTAGCGCTCCATGCCGTAGCGCGAGCGACCGTGGGGCCGCGGGCGGTGGTTGACCGGGAGCTCGGCGACGCGGTAGCCGCGGTAGTGCGCGAGGACCGGGATGAACCGGTGCAGCTCACCGTAGAGCCGGATGTCCCGCACGACCTCGGTCCTGTAGGCCTTGAGCCCACAGTTCATGTCATGGAGCCGGAGGCCGGACATCCGTCCCGCCACGCTGTTGAAGACCCGGGAGGGGATCCGGCGCCGCAACGGGTCCCGGCGCTTCGTCTTCCAGCCGCTGACGACGTCGAACCCCTCGTCGAGCTTGGCCAGGAGACGCGGGATCTCCGCCGGGTCGTCCTGCAGGTCGCCGTCGATGGTGACCACGATCTCGCCAGCCACCTCGGCGAAGCCCGCGTCGAGCGCGGCTGCCTTGCCAACGTTGCGGCGAAGGCGCACCACGCGGACGTTCGTCGCGGCGTCGTGCAGGCGGGTCAGCGCGCCGAACGTGCCGTCGGTCGAGCCGTCGTCGACGAAGACGGCTTCCCAGGGCCGTCCAATGGGGTCGAGCGCAGCCGCGAGCTCCTCGTACAGGAAGGCGACGCTCTGCTCCTCGTCGTGGACGGGGACGACGACCGAGACCACAGCGCGAGCGTACCCCGTTCCACTGGCGACGCGCGTGTAGCGTTGGTCGCGTGACCGCGCTGCTGTCCGTCGCGGACGCGCTCGCGCGCGTCCTTGCGCACGCGACCCCCCTTGCGGTCGAGCGGGTTCCACTCGAGCAGGCCTCCGGGCGCGTCCTCGCCGAGCCGGCGCTCGCCCGCGCGTCGGTGCCGCCGTTCCCGAGTTCCGCCATGGACGGGTTCGCCGTGCGATCCGCCGACTGTCCCGGACGGTTGCTGGTCGAGATCCGGATCCCCGCCGGGAGGCCCGCGAGCCGGGCTCTGCGCGCCGGGGAAGCGATGGGGATCGCGACCGGAGGAGTCGTTCCCGAGGGCGCCGACGCCGTGGTGCCGCTCGAGCACGTTGTCGATCATGGCGACAGCATAGAGGTCGCGTCGGACGTCGTCGGTGGCGACAACGTGAGGCCGGCGGGTGGTGACGTGCGAGCGGGAGCGGAGGTTCTCCCCTCCGGGACCCGCCTAGGAGCGGCGCAGCTCGCAGCGCTCGCCGCAGCCGGCGTTGCCGATCCGAGTTGCTCGAGGCGTCCGCGCGTCTCGGTGCTCGTCACCGGTACGGAGCTGCGCACGCCGGGTGAGAGCCTCGCCCCGGGCGAGATCTACGAGTCCAACGCAACGATGCTCGCGGCGGCAGTTGCCGAGGCGGGAGCGGTCGTCGACCGCCGGCCAGCGGTGGAGGACGACGAAGCCGCCCATCGTCGGTCGCTGGAGCAGGCGCTCGAGTCCGACGTGCTCGTGACCTCTGGCGGCGTCTCGGTCGGCCCGCACGACCTCGTCCGCCGGATCGAGGCCGAGCTCGGCGTGGAAGAGGTGTTTTGGGGAGTGGCCATGAGACCGGGCAAGCCGATCGCCTTCGGCGTGCGCGGCCGAACGCTCGTCTTCGGCCTGCCGGGCAACCCTGTGTCGGCACTCGTCGGCGCGCTGCTGTTCGTGCGTCCCGCGCTCCTAGCGCTCCAGGGTGCGGCCGAGCCGGGGCCCGTATGGCGCTTCGGGGAGCTCGGTTCGCCGGTACGGCGCAATGCGGCGCGTGACGACTTTGCGAGAGCTCGCACGCGACCCGGCGAGCAGGCGACCCTGCTCGACCCGATCACGGGCCAGGATTCCCACATGATCGTCCGCGCCGCTGCGGCTGATGCTCTCGTCCACGTCCCGCGCGGCGAAGGGGATCTGCCCGCCGGCACCGCCGTGCGCTTCCTCCCGCTCACGTAGTCGCGCCGGGCGCGTACCGGCTCGCGGTGAGCACGCCGATCTGGCCTGCCACCCCCGCCCATGCCAGGAGCGCGAGCGTCGCGGGCCAGGGGACGATCCCCTGCGTGACCAGATCGACGACATAGAGCGGCGCTCCCAGCCCGAGATCGAGTTGCTCGGCGACGGCGATCACCGCCAGGACAGGCCCGATCAGGCCGAGGCCGTAGAGCAGATCGCGAGGCCACGACGGCGCGCGCAATGGAAGCCAGAGCCATGCATACAGTGACGGCAGCACGAACAGGAGCGCGTAGGGACAACAGACGGCAAGCACGGCCGTGACGCCGAGGAGGCAGAGCAGGGCCGCCGCATAGCCCACAAGCTCCTCCTCGACGCTGGCGGGGCCGTCCTGCCGAAGCCACGCCCGGGTTCGGAGCCAGCCACCGGCCGCCAGGCCGATCACGGCGACCAGGCCGAGAGGAGGGTGGTCGATGAGGCCCGGCGGTGGAGGCAGCTCGCCGCTGACCGGGAAGACGCCGAGGACGGCAGCCACGCCGACGACGAGAGCGATCCAGCCCCAGAGCGCGAGCCTTGCCGTCAGGGCTCGGAACCCCGGGCGCAGCGAGAGGCCCCGCCGCCAGCACCGGGCCGCAAGGTCGACGACTCCGATCGCGAACGGGACCACTGACGCGAGGAGGACGAGCACGACCGCCCAGCCGCGGACGACGCGGTCGCCGAGATAGACGTAGCCGCCCGTCGCGCGGGACAGAACGACGGCACCGTCGAGGGAGCCGAGAATCGCCTCGGACGCCCGCCCGAGCTGCGTGAGGAGCCTGCGATCGACGCCGCTCGCCACGTCAGGGGAGCCGCCAGGCCGTTCGGGGGCAGTGCCGAGCCTGACGGCCGGAATACGGGCTGCGAGGAACGGTGCCTGTTCGCCGTAGCCGAACGGAAGCGCCAGATCGACGAGCTGTGCAAGCCACCCGGGGCGCAGCGGCTCGCTCCCCGTCTGCTCGGCGACACGAGCCGCGACGGTTCGCACGAGCGGCGCGGCGGGCGAGCGCGGCTCGTATGAGGCGATCGCGACGCGCGGGTCGGTATGCCCGCCCAGCCCGTCGAGCGAGACGACCGCGCCAATCTCGCGGCGTAGGGGCGACGTCGCCGCGAAGCGGAGCGCTCCGACCCCGCCGTACTCGCCTCCGTCGCTCGAGAGGAAGACGAGTGTGTGTAGCGGTGTCGCCCTCCCGGCGGTCGACGTGCCGGTTCGCGAGTATGCGCGCGCGAGCTCGATGAGCGCCGCCGTCCCGGTGGCATTGTCGTTGGCGCCGCCGCCGGGATCTCCGTTGTCACGATGGGCGACGATCACGATCACCTCGGGCGAGCGACCCTTGACGACGGCCGCCACGTTGCGCAGGGTCACCGGGCCGAGCCCCGGGACGTCCTCGTTCCAGATGTCGACAGTCGGCTCGAGTCCGTAGAGACCGAGCTTCTGCTGCATCCAGACGGCGGCGCCCTGCGCACCGACTGATCCCGGCACCCGCCGCGGGAAGTCGCGCGCGAGCTCGATCGTCAGCTGGCGGGCTGCCTCCGCGTCGAAGGTCGGCGGCAGCGTCGGAGCCGGCAGGCGGCCGGGCCGATCGATCGAGAAGCCGGCGAGCAGGAGGGCGCCGAGCACTACCAGCAACCCCAGCCGCACGAGCCGCGTGTCGATCGGGCGCTCGACGGTACCGCGGCGCAGCCTCCGTCGTGCGATGCGGGGCCGAGCCGGCTCCATGCCGGGGGCTATAGTAGGCGCCTGGCGGGCGCGCGAGTGCCAGAGACGCGGATGCCGGACCCCTCCTCCACCATTCTCCTCGTCGACGACGAGGACGCGATCCAGCAGCTGCTCACGTACCCGCTGCAGAGGGACGGTTACCGCGTCGTCCAGGCGCGCGACGGCGAGGAGGCCCTCGCGCGCTTCGCGGCCGAGACCGTCGACCTCGTCGTCCTCGACATCATGCTGCCGCGCATCGACGGGCTGGAGGTCTGCCGGCGGCTCAGATCGACCAGCACCGTGCCGATCATCATGCTCACCGCCCGCGACGACGAGCTCGACAAGGTTCTCGGGCTCGAGCTCGGCGCCGACGACTACATCACGAAGCCGTTCTCGATTCGCGAGTTCCGCAGCCGGGTCCGGGCGCTGCTGCGACGGGCGGCGACCCCGCATCACGCCTCGCGGCGCGAGGACGTGATCGATCGCGGCGACCTGCGGATCGACCTGCCGCGGCGTACGGTGGAGGTGCGAGACGAACCCGTGCAGCTCACGTTCGTCGAGTTCGAGCTGCTCGCGCTCCTCGCCGCCAACCCCGGCGTCGTTTTCTCACGCCGTCAGCTGCTCGAGCGTATCCGCGGCAGCGCCGACTACCGCGAGCCGCGCACCATCGACGTCCACGTGCGACACCTGCGCGAAAAGATCGAGCATGCGCCACACGATCCCGCACTGATCCTGACCGTGCGCGGTGTGGGCTACCGGTTCCGCGAGGAGTGACCATGAACCTGCCCGGCGGCATCCGTACCAAGCTGATCCTCGCGCTGATGCTGATCGTCGGCGGCGCCCTCGCGGCCGCCTACCTGATGATCGTGCCGTCGCTCGAGCGGCGGCTCGTCGACGCCAAGCTGGATCAACTCGAGGAGAAGGCACGCGAGCTCGGCCCGCGACTGCCGACAGACCGGCTCGGCTGGCCAGCCTTCGTCGACGTCACCGCGTACTTCACCAATTCCCGCGTCGCCGTCGTCTCTCCCCTGAGCGAGAATCCGCCTACACTCGCCATCCTCCAGGACTCGCGCCAGGTCGACTCGTCCGACATCCTGGCCGACCCCGTGGCCCTCGAAGCCGCGCGGTCCGGGGCCGTCACGCGAGACCGGGTCGACCGTCCCGCGGGCTCCTATGCCGAAGTCGCGGTGCCCTGGCGGGACCAGATCGTCGTGCTCTTCTCCGACTCCCTGGCCGACTCGCTGGCCACCGTGGCAGTCGTGAAGCGGCGCCTGCTGTTCGCCGCGGGCGCGGCGCTCGCGATTGCGGCCGCGCTGGGTTTGGTCGCCGCGGCGATCCTCGCGCGACGGCTGCGACGTCTCGAGCGGGCGGCCGGAAGGATCGCGGAGGGTGCGTTCGACGAACCCGTCGTCGACCTCGGAGACGATGAGATCGGGCAGCTGGCGGAGGCGTTCGACCGCATGCGCAGGCAGCTCGCCCAGCTGGACACAGCTCGGCGCGCCTTCGTCGCCAACGCCTCCCACGAGCTACGCACGCCGCTCTTCTCGCTAGCGGGATTTCTCGAGCTGCTGAGCGACGAGGAGCTCGACGAGGTTACGCGCCGTGACTTCCTGCGCACCACACGGCAGCAGGTCGAGCGGCTTACCGCGCTGGCGACAGACCTGCTCGATCTCTCCCGTATGGACGCCGGGCGTTTCCGGGTCGAGCAGGAGGAGGTCGACCTCGCCGATTCGGCCAGGCTTGTCGCCGACGAGCTGCGGGCGCTGGCGGAGGCGAGTGGACACCGGCTCGCCGCAGAGTGCCACGCCTCCGTCTGGGCCCTGGCCGACGAGGAGCGCGTCCTCCAGGTCGGCAGGGCGCTGGCGCGCAACGCTCTCGTCCACACCCCCGCGGGCACGAGCGTGACGATACGGGCCCAGGAGGTCGGTGGGCACGCGCTCCTCTCCGTGGTCGACGACGGGCCTGGCATCTCCGCGGAGCATGTCGAGCGCGTGTTCGACCGCTTCTACCGCATCGACGGGAGCCAGGCGTCCGGCAGCGGGCTCGGGCTGGCCATCGCGCGTGAGCTCGCACAGCACATGTCCGGAACCGTGGAGGTGGAGACGGCGCCGGGTCGCACGGTGTTCACGTTGTCGCTGCCGGTCGTCGCGGCGCACGAGCGTGATCCGGTGCTCGTCGAGGCCTGAGACGCTTTCACGTGGAAACACCCGAGCGGCGCGCGCCGGCCTGGCTACAGTGAGACCGTGCGGCCGTCGACGATCGCCATCGTGTTGGCCGCCGCTCTCGCGGGCGGCGCGGCCGCGGTCGTCCTCGGGAACCTCAGCGGCCTGACGGACGACTCGGCCGAGACGGTCGTCGTTCCCGTCGAGACCGGCGCCGGCGCTCCTTCGCGCGCGGCTCTCGACCCGCCGCAGCTCGGCAACGGCTTCGATCCAGCCGCGATCTATGCCGCCCGCTCCGCCGGGGTAGTCACCATCTACGCGACCCTCGGTGGTCGCGGCAACTCGCAGGGCTCCGGCTTCGTCGTCGACAGCGATGGAACGATCCTGACGAACGCGCACGTGATCACGAACGCCGGCGGCGGAGAGGCCGTAGCCGGCGCCAACCGCATCTATGTCGAGTTCAAGGACGGCGATCGCGTGGAGGCCAAAATCGTCGGTTGGGACCCGTTCAACGACGTCGGAGTGATCCGCGTCGACCCCGCGGATCACGACCTGGCACCCGTGCCCCTGGGGAACTCGAGCACCGTTCTCGTCGGCACGCCGGTGGCAGCGATCGGGAGCCCGTTCGGAGAGCAGAGCTCGCTCTCGGTCGGGGTCGTCTCCGCAACCGGCCGCTCGATCGAGTCCCTCATCAGCCGCTATGCGATCGCCGACGCGATCCAGATCGACGCCCCGATCAACAAGGGCAATTCCGGTGGCCCCCTGTTCGACGCGCGCGGCCGCGTGATCGGCATCAACGCGCAGATCCGCTCGACCTCCGGCAATGCCGAGGGGGTGGGCTTCGCGATTCCGATCAACGTGGCGAAGCGGGCGCTCGACCAGCTTGTGCGAACGGGTCGGGTCTCCTACGCCTACATCGGAATCGACACGCAGGACGTTACCCCCGGGATCGCCGAACGGCTCGGACTCGGCGTCGAGCACGGCGCATTGATCGCCAAGGTCAACCCGGATACCCCGGCTTCCCGGGCGGGTCTCCGCGGTGGCACGCGCCGAGAGTCGATCTTCGGTGTCGAGGTTACGGCTGGCGGCGACGTCATCGTTCGGGTCGGCGAGCATCCCGTGCAGAGCTCCGAGGACGTCTCGCGCATCGTGGCGACGGAGCTCCTGCCGGGCCAGACCGTTCGTTTCGTCGTGCTGCGCGGTGGCACGAAGCGCGTCGGGGTCGACGTCACCCTGGGCGAGCGGCCGCTCGCTCCCGGGTAGCACGTCTACGATGCGCGCGTGAGCGCGAGTCAGCAGGCGATCGACAGCGTGCTTCGCCCCTGCAATCCGGCCACGCTTGAGCCGGTCGGGACCGTGCCGGTGACGCCGCCAGAGGCCGTGGCCGAGGTCGTGGCCGAGGCCCGGCTCGCACAGGAGGCCTGGGCGCGAGAGCCGCTCGAGGCCCGGAGCCGGCTACTGCAGCGGGTCGTGCAGGCGTTGCTCGAGGCAACCGACGACGTCGCCGCGACCGTCGTGGCCGAGACCGGCAAGCCGGTTGTCGAGGCGTTGGCGACTGAGCTCTTCGTCTCGCTCGACAACGCATGGTGGCTGTCGCGCACCGCGAGCCGTGTCCTTCGCCCACGACGCCTGCGCATCCCGCAGCTCTATCTGCCACACAAACGCGCGTGGCTGACGTACGAGCCGGTGGGCGTCGTGGCGGTGCTGGCGCCCTGGAACTTTCCGTTCAGCATCCCATTCACGCAGGCTGCGACCGCTCTCGCCGCCGGCAACGCGGCCGTCGTCAAGCCCTCGGAGCTGACGCCGCTGAGCGGCGCGTGGGTGGAGGAGGTGTTCCGGCGCGCCGGAACACCCCCCGGCCTCGTTCGCGTCGTGCAGGGTCCCGGCGAGACGACGGGTGACGCTCTGCTCGGCCAGCGTGGCGTGAGCAGCATCGTCTTCACCGGCTCCAGCGAGGTGGGCAGGATCATCGCGGCGCGAGCTGCCGAGCGCCTGTGCCCGGTGACGCTCGAACTCGGCGGCAAGGATCCGATGCTCGTCCTCGCGGACGCCGACGTCGACCGTGCCGTCGGCGGAGCGTTGTGGGGTGCCTTTGCGAACTGCGGGCAGGTGTGTTCGGGCGTCGAGCGCATCTACGTGGAGGCGCAACTGCACGATCGCTTCGTCACCGCCCTGGCGGATCGCGCGGGATCGCTCCGTGTGGGCGCGGGGCACGACCCGGAGACGGACGTGGGTCCGTTGATCTCGGCGGAGCTGCGTGATCGCATCGAGGCCCTCGTCGCGGACGCGCTCGACCATGGAGCGGAGCTCGTGACGGGCGGCGGCCGCCCCGACGTCGATCTGCCGGGTTGGTTCCACGAGCCGACCGTGCTCGCCGGTGAGCCCGGCGGCGCGCGGATGACACGAGAGGAGATCTTCGGGCCGGTCGTCACGGTTGTCAGTGTTGAAAACGACGAGGACGCCATCGCCCGGGCGAACGCCTCGACGCATGGTCTGGGAGCAAGTGTCTGGACGCGTGACCGCGCGCGTGCGCGGAGGATCGCCGCCCGGCTCGAGGCGGGCTCGGTCTGGACGAACGACCACGCGTACTCGTACGGCCTGCCCCAGGCGCCGTGGGGAGGGCGCAAGCAATCGGGAGTCGGACGGACCCACGGCGAGCACGGGCTCCACGCGTTGACCCACGTGAAGTTCGTCGATGCGGATGCAGGACGGTTTGCGCCGCCTTGGTGGTTTCCGTACACGGAGCCGGTGGAGGACGGCTTCCGCGGCGCGCTCGGCGCACTCTACGGTCACGGGGGACGTGCACGACTCCGGGCGCTGAGCGAGCACCGGCGGGGAGTTCTCGGCCTCGGGAAGCGGGCCCTCGGCCGTTGACCGACGAGCGGCTTTCGCACGTGGACGAGAGGACCGGAGCGGTGCGCATGGTCGACATCGGCGGCAAGCCCACGTCGCGGCGCCGAGCCGTCGCACGGGCATCGGTCGGCATGTCGCCCGAGACGGCCGCGCGCCTGCATGCGTTGCCGAAGGGCGACGCTCTGGCGACCGCCCAACTGGCCGGCATCATGGCCGCGAAGCGGACGAGCGAGCTCATCCCGCTCTGTCATCCCCTTGGGCTGTCGCACGTCGCAGTGGAGCTCGCCGTGCGGGGCAACGGCGTCGAGATCGAGGCCGTCGCGGAGACGACTGCGCAGACCGGGGTCGAGATGGAGGCGCTGACCGCGGCGGCCGTCGCTGCGTTGACCGTCTACGACATGGCGAAGGCCGTTGACCGGGAGCTCGTGATCGCCGAGGTGCGACTGGTCGAGAAGACGAAGGAGCCGGTGTGAGGGCGGCGGTGCTGACCGTCTCCGACGGCGTCCACGGCGGCGTGCGCGAGGATCGCAGCGGCGACGTGCTCGAAGAGCTCCTGCGCGCCGACGGCTTCGAGGTTGCGCGGTGGGTGAGCCCGGACGAGCAGGGCGAGATCGCGAAGGCGATCGAGCTGCTGGCCGAGGAGGCAGCGGTGGTGCTCACGACCGGCGGGACTGGCTTCGCGCCGCGGGACGTGACACCGGAGGCGACACGGGGCGTGCTCGACCGCGAGGCACCGGGCATCGCCGAGGCAATCCGTGCCGACGCGCTCACGAAGACGCCGCACGCGCTGCTTTCACGGGGTCTCGCGGGGTTGCTCGGAACGACGCTGGTCGTGAACCTTCCCGGCTCGCCTGGTGGCTGCCGCGACGGGTACCAGGTCCTCCGACCCGCTCTGGCGCACGGGCTGGAGCTCGCCGGCGGCGATCAGGCGTCCGCACACCGGCAGACATGAGCTCCCACGCGGCATCGCTGCCTCGTCGCTTCGCGCGGCTCGTGCGTCTCGAGCACACCGTGTTCGCGCTGCCGTTCGCGTACGTCGGAGCTCTGCTGGCCACCGACGGGTGGCCGGGTTGGTCGACGATGGGCTGGATCACCGTGGCGATGGCCGGCGCGCGCACGCTGGCGATGGGGCTCAACCGCCTCGTGGACGCCGAGCTCGACGCACGCAACCCGCGAACTGCCGGACGGGAGATTCCGAACGGCGCGCTGACCCGCGCACAGGTGTGGGCGCTCTGCCTGGCGGCGCTAGGCCTCTACCTGCTGGCGGTGTTCCAGCTCGATCCCGTCGTGCGCTGGCTATGGCCCATCCCGGTCGGACTCTTCGTCGCCTACCCATACCTGAAGCGGGTCACGTGGCTGTGCCATCTGTGGCTCGGGGCATGCCTCGGGCTGGCTCCGATCGGGGCGTGGCTCGCCGTGACCGGGTCCGCGCCGTGGGAGGCCTGGGTGCTCGGTGCCGCGGTGGCGCTGTGGGTGGCGGGGTTCGACCTCTTCTATTCGCTCTTCGACCTCGAGCACGACCGCTCGGTCGGACTGCACTCGTGGGCGACGCGCTTCGGCGTGCACGGCGTCTTCACCGGCGCGCGTGCGTTTCACGCAGGCACGGTCGTGTTGCTCGCACTCGCCGGCTTCGGCCTCGGCTCCGGAGGCTGGTATTGGGTCGGCGTCATCGCGGTCGCCGGCCTGCTGCTCTACGAGCACCTGATCGTGCGCCCCGACGACCTGCGACGGCTCGACGCCGCGTTCTTCACCGTGAACGGGGTGATCAGCGTCGTGTTCTGCGTTTTCGTCGCCCTCGCCGTGTTGTGATCGTTGCCGCCGCCGTCAGCTGGCTGGCCGAACGGCATCGTGGCCGACATCGCAATCTCGGCACACAGTCGGCACACACCGGTACGGAGATCCTCGATACCGTGACAGCAGGGATCTCGGGGATCCCCTGGGGGTACGTGGACGCCTAGTGGGGCGAGAGAGGCGGAGACGGTGATCACGGCGCGGGGGATCGAGAAGCGGTACGGCCGCAAGCGGGTGCTTCGCGGTCTCTCGTTCGAGGTCGCCCGCGACGGGTTCCTGGTCGTGACCGGGCCGAACGGCGCGGGCAAGACCACCCTGTTGCGCTTGCTCGCGGGGCTTGCCGCGCCAACGGGCGGCGAGCTGGAGGTCGCCGTCGACCGCGCCCAGCTCGGCTACGTCGGCCATGAGCCTCTGCTCTACCGCGACCTGACCGCGCTCGAGAACCTCGACCTCTTCGGCCGTCTCTACCGCGTCCGGGAGCGCCGTGAGCGGATCGGGATGCTGCTCGAGCGGTTCGGCCTGTGGGACGTGCGCGGCGACCGGGTCGCCTCCTTCTCCCGCGGCATGACACAGCGGCTCGCGCTCTGCCGCGCGCTCCTGCACGAGCCGGACCTGCTCGTCCTCGACGAGCCGTTCACCGCTCTCGACGACGACGGATCCCGGCTGCTCGACCGCGAGCTCGCGGAGCTCGCATCCGGCCGCGCCGTCGTCCTCGCCACGCACGATCCCGATCGCGTCGCACCGCTCGCGACGCAGCACCTCGAGCTCGCGTGACGTACTTCTCCGACGTCGCCGCACTCGCGCGCAAGGACCTCAGGCTCGAGCTACGCGCCCGAGAGACGCTGCCCGCGATGCTGCTGTTCGTCGTCTCGACTCTCGTCGTCTTCCACTTCGCGCTGCCCGCCGGCACCGGCGACGACGCAGCGTACGGCCTGTTGTGGGTCGCGCTCGTGTTCACGGCGCTGCTCGGCCTCGCCCGCGCCTGGGTGCCCGAGCGCGAGGCAGGAGCGATCGACGGGCTCGTGCTCGCGCCCTGCGATCGCAGCGCGATCTGGCTCGGCAAGACACTCGCGACGCTCGCCTTCCTCGGCGCCGCGGAGCTCGTCGCGCTACCGGCGTTTGCGCTCTTCTTCGCGCCGCTGGACGCCACCGCAGTCGCCGGCGTCGTGCTGGCCAGCGTCGGCATCTGCGCCGTCGGCTCGCTCGTGTCGGCGATGGCGACCGCCAGTCGGGGACGTGAGGTCGTTCTCCCGCTGCTGCTGCTCCCTCTCGCGATCCCGCTCGTCGTCGGCGGCGTCGGTGCGGGCATCTCGCCGGAGGGCGGTACGTACCTCGTGTTCCTCGCGCTCTACGACGTGGTCTTCGCCACACTTGCGTGGGCTTGATTCGAGTACGTCGTCACGGAGTAACCGGCTTGCCCTCACGTCTGCCGCGTCCCCACGCTGGCCTTTGCGCTGACCGCCTTGATGGCGGTGTCCGTCACGTTGATCTTCTTCGTCGCGCCCGAGGACGCCGACCAGGGCATCTCGCAGAAGATCTTCTACTTCCACGTCCCGATCGCGCTGACTGCGTACGCCTGCTTCGGCCTCGGCGCGTGGAAGGCGCTGCGGCTGCTCTGGACGCGCGGCGAGCGCTACGACCTCGAGAGCTACACGGCGATCCACCAGGGGACGATCTTCGGTGCGCTGACGCTGATCACCGGCTCGATCTGGGCCAAGGCGTCCTGGGGCGTCTGGTGGGAGTGGAGCTCGAACCAGCTCGTCCTCTTCCTCGTCCTCTTCCTCTTCTACTGCGCGTACTTCATGCTGCGGTTCTCGCTCGAGGCCGGCCCGCGGCGCGAGCGGATCTCCGCCGTCTACGCGCTCTTCGGCGTGGCGCTGATCCCCGTCAGCTTCCTCGCCATCCGGCTCGCGAACGACTTCATCCATCCGACGGTGTTCACCCGCGAGGGCCCGCAGATGACCGGGACGATGTTCTTCACCTTCTGCGTCGCCTGGGCCGCGATGACACTGCTCGCGTACGTGATGTACCGCGTCGAGCTCGTCGGCAAGCGCACCGACGCGAACCTGCGCGAGCTCCGGGAGCTGATCGCGGGATGAGCTCGGGGGAGAAGTACGTCGCCGCGGCCTACGCCGTCGTGTTCGTGTTCGTGCTGCTGTGGGTGGCGATCATCGCCGCGAAGCTCGCGCGGCTCGAGCGCGAGACGGGTGAGCTCGCCGACCTGGCGCGGGAGCGCCGCGGCGATGGCTGAGCTCCTCGTCTGGCCGGCGCTGATCGCGTACGGCGAGGCGGCCGTCGCCTACGCCGGCGAGCTACGCGACCCGGG
Organism: uncultured Actinomycetes bacterium; assembly: GCA_963708005.1. Taxonomy (GTDB): domain Bacteria; phylum Actinomycetota; class Thermoleophilia; order Gaiellales; family Gaiellaceae; genus Gaiella. The sequence continues at coordinate 606,443 of CAVPRY010000007.1, forward strand.
TCGGCGGGCCGGCTCGCCACCTGGGGCGTCCGGATCGGCTGGCTGGCCCAGACCGCCCTGCTCGCCGTGCAGGCGCTTCGGGCGACGGGTTTCCGTGGGGCACCTGGGCGGGCGCGCTGAATCTCTTCGTCTGGCTCGTCGTCGGCGTGTACCTCGTCTGGGGCTGCCGCCCGCGATACCGGCTGCTCGGCGTCGCCGTGATGCCGCTCGCCGTTGCGCTGCTCGTCCTCGCCTGGGCGGGCGGCGGCACGGGGGTCGAGGAACGCGACGATCCGGGCTGGACGCTCGCCGTCCACGTCGGCCTGATGCTCGCCGGCTTCGCCGGGTTCACCGTCGCCGCGGCGATGGCGGCGCTCTACCTGTGGGAGGAGCGGCGGCTGAAGCGACGCGACACCCGGGTCTTCCGCCTCCCGCCGCTCGAGGCGCTCGACCGTCTCGCGGGACGGGTCGCGCTGGCGGGCGGCGCTGCTGACGGCCGGGATCGTCGTCGGGCTGACGAGCCTCGACCACGGCGACTTCGACGCCGCGATGGTCGTCGCGCTCTGCATCTGGGCGCTCTACGCCGTCGTCCTCGTGCTCCGCCGCGAAGCAGGGCTACGCGGCCGCAAGGCCGCGACCCTCCTGCTGCTCGGCTTCGCGCTCGTCGCCGTCGTGCTCCCTCTCACCCATTTCGCCTCGTGAAGCTCGCGCTCGTCGGCGTCTCGCACCATCAGGCGCCGGTCGAGCTGCGGGAGCGCGTCGCCGTCGACCTGGAGGGCGCCCGCGCGGTCGCAGGCGAGCTCGGCCGACGGCCACGAGGCCGTCGTGCTCTCGACGTGCAACCGCACCGAGCTCTACCTCGCGTCCGACGCACGACGCCGACCTCGGAGCGCGCGTCGGAGGCGCTGCTCGAGCTCGCAGGCGACGCAGCAGGAGCCTTGGCGCCGGTGCCTACCGGCTCGCCGACGAGTCCGCCGCGCTGCACCTCTTCCGCGTCGCCGCCGGTCTCGACTCGCTCGTGCCCGGCGAGGGCGAGATCCTCGGCCAGGTGCGCGACGCGTACGAGGCGGGCGCGACCGGGCCCGCTGCTCGACCGCCTCTTCCGGCAGGCGCTCCACGCCGGCCGCCGCGCTCGCGTCGAGACGGCGATCGGCGAGAGCCCTGCCTCGGTGCCGGCTGCCGCCGCGGCGCTCGCGCAGCAGGTGTTCGGCGCCTCGACGGCCGCAAGGTCGTCGTCGTCGGGGCAGGCAAGATGAGCGAGCTGACTGCGCGCAACCTTCGCTCGCGCGGAGCCGAGATCGCGGCCGTCGCGAACCGGACGCTGGAGCACGCGGAGGATCTCGCGCGGCGGCTCGACACCCGCCCGGTCGAGCTGGCTCACGTGCGCGGATGAGCGTCGCCAGGCGGACGTCGTCGTCGCGTCGACGAGCGCGCCCGGCTTCGTGCTCGAGCGCGCGTCGCTCGGCCCGGCGCTCCGCAGCCGTCGCGGCCGACCGCTCCTCTTCGTCGATCTCGCCGTGCCGCGCGACGTCGATCCGGCGCTCGCAGCGGTCGACGGGTGCTTCGTCTACGACATCGACGATCTCGAGGCGGTCGTCGAGGCGTCGCTCGCCGGGCGTCGGGCGGAGGCCGTGCGCGCCGAGCGGGTCGTCGCGGCGGAGGCCGAGCGCTTCCGCGAGTGGCAGGCGTCGCTGACGGTCGTCCCGGCGATCGCGTCGCTGCGCGCGCGCGCCGAGGAGATCCGCGCCGCGGAGCTCGCCAAGGCCGAGAGCCGACTCTCGGACGACGATCGGCGAGCGGTCGAGGCGGTCACGGCGCAGATCGTGAACAAGCTCCTCCACCTCCCCACGGTGCGCATGAAGGAGGCGGCCGTGACGGCCGACGGGCGTGGTCTATGCTGATGTCGTGCGGCACCTGTTCGGGCTGGGGGAGGAGGAGAGCGCGTGACCGGGCGTCGGGACGGGCGAGTCTCGCGCGTCCGCTGCCGCTGCAGGCACCGACCTCGTTCGTCCGCATCCGGCCGCGTGGCGCCGTCGCGTGCGGCGAGCCGCGCACGCGTCCGCGCGCCGCTGCCGTGCTGCTTCGCGTCGGCTCCCGCGGCAGTAGGCTCGCGCTCACCCAGGCCGAGCGCGCCGCGAGTGCGCTGCGCCGGCCCGGGGTCGAGATCGCGCTCGTCCCGATCACGACGGCCGGCGACCGCGACCGGACGCGGCCGTTCGGCGAGATCGGCGGTCGCGGCGTCTTCGTCAAGGAGCTCGAGGAGGCGCTGCTCGACAGGACGCATCGACGTCGCCGTGCACTCGGCCAAGGACATGACCTCGACCGACGCCGACGGACTCGTGGTCGGCGCGTACACCGCGCGCGAGGATCCGCGCGACGCGCTCTGCGGCGCCGAGCGTCTCGGCCCGGGATGCGCATCGGCACGGCGTCCGTCCGCCGCCGGGCCCAGCTGCTCGCGCTCGAGCCGACGCTGTCGGTCGAGCCGCTGCGCGGCAACATCGACACGCGGCTGCGCAAGCGCGGCGAGCGCGGGCTCGACGCGGTCGTGCTCGCCGCGTGCGGTCTCGACCGTCTCGGTCTGGGCGCCGAGATCGGGCTACCGGTTCGACCCGGAGGAGATGCTGCCCGAGGCGGGTCAGGGCGCGCTCGCGCTGCAGGTGCGCGCCGGCGAGGAGCAGCTCGTCGCCGCCGTCGACGACGCCGAGACCCGCCGGCGCGTCGAGGCGGAGCGGCGCTGCGTCGCGCTCATCGGCGGCGGCTGCCTCGCGCCGGTCGCCGCGCACCACGACGGCGCCACGCTGACTGCGCTCGTCGCGGCCGAGGACGGCTCGTGGATCGAGCGCCGCTCGGGCGACGACCCGGCGGCGCTCGCCGCCGAGCTCGTCGTCGCCTGCCGCGAGATGAGCCTTGCGGAATCGGCACACAATCGGCACAAAGCGTGCGCCGTTATTGCCCTACGCTTCCTCTCCCCGTGGGCGGGTGGGGGTTAGGGACGGACGTGACGCGATCGTCGTCACCCGGCCCGCAGGCCAGGAAGCGGAGCTCGTCGCCCGGCTGCGAGACGCTCGGCCACGACGTCGTCCATCTGCCCGCTGATCGAGATCGAGCCGCTCGGCGACGAGCCGATCGACGTCGCGGGGTACGACTGGGTCGTCGTCACGAGCGCGAACGGCGCGCGCGAGCTGCTCCGGCGGATGCACGGCCGGCCCGCTGCGCGGTCGCCGCGATCGGCCCGCGACGGCGGACGCGCTCGGCGGCGCCGATCTCGTCCCGCACCGTCTCGACGCAGGAGGGGCTGCTGGCCGAGCTGCCGCGGCCGGCGGGGCGGGTGCTGTTCGCCGGGCCGAGGGCGCGCGCCGGCTGCTCGTGGACGAGCTCGACGCCGACTTCGTGCCGCTCTACCGGACGCGCGCGCTGCGCCCGGCTGACCGCCGGACGCCGACCTGGTCGTGCTCGCCTCGCCGTCGGCGGCTCGCGCTCTCGGCGCGGCTCGGACGGGCTTGCCCGTGGTCTCGATCGGCCCGGAGACGACGCGCGCGGCTGCCCGCGAGGCAGGGCTCGGGTCGTGGCGCGAGGCGGAGACGCCACGACGTCGACGGGCTCGTCGCGGCCGTCGGAGCGCGCCACTCGGCCGCGCCGTAGACTCGGGCGCGTGTTCATCTCCTTCCTCACCGACTTCGGGCTGCAGGACGACTTCGTCGGCACCTGCCACGGCGTGATCAAGCGGATCGCCCCGGAGGCCCAGATCATCGACGTCACGCACGGCATCCCGCCGCAGGCGGTGCTGCAGGGCGCGCTCGTGCTCGCGAACACGCTCCCGTACATGCCGGTCGGCGTCCACCTCGCGGTCGTCGACCCCGGCGTCGGCGGCGATCCGGCGGGCGCTCGCGCTCCGCGACCGCGAGGGCCGGCTCTTCGTCGGGCCCGACAACGGCCTGCTGCTTCCTGCCGCCGAGCGCGCGGGCATCGACGAGGCGCACGAGCTCGCGAACCCCGCGTACGCGCTCGAGACCGATCTCGCGCACCTTCCACGGCCGCGACCTCTTCGCGCCGGCGGCGGCGCACCTCGCGAGCGGCGTCGCCGCTCGGCGAGCTCGGCCCGCCGATCGACCCCGACGCGCTCGTGCGGCTCGATCTTCCCGCAGCCGCGACGTTCGGCGACGGCGCGTCGAGGCGACGATGCTCTACGTCGACAGCTTCGGCAACATCGCGCTCAACCTGACGCGCGACGACGTGGAGGCGATCGGCGTCGTCGCCCGGCGACGCGCGTCGAGCTCGAGCCGTCGGCGAGCGGTACTACGCGGTCGCAGCGCGGACGTTCGCCGACGCCGAGCCCGGCGACGTGATCCTCTACGAGGACAGCTACCGGAACATGTCGGTCGCGATCTCGGGCGGCAACGCCGGCTCGATGCTGCGCGCCGTGGTCGGGACAGCCGATCGTATCCGGCACCTTGAGCACCGTCGCCGAGAGGCGTAAGGTCGGGCAGCGAGGAGGCGTCGCGGCACGGTCACCCCGGCCCCGACGCCTCTTCTGCGGGAGGGAGGGCCTGGTGTCCCGGCGACGACTCCGGCGCTCCGCGGTCGAGGTGCTCTACCGCTGAGCTAGCCGCACACGGCCGTGAGAGCCGGCCTCCGGCTGTCGCGCGGTCGAAGTGCCGGCCCTCGCCGACTACAGCGGCGCTGCGGTGCGGACGTGAGGGGGCTCGGCGGGAACCATGAGTTCCCCCGCGTGAGACCGTGGTGTCGCCGGTTCAAGTCTGGCCCTCGCCACTGGTCAGCGCCCGTGTAGCTAGGCTCCGCCACCGTGACGGTCGGCAGCGCACCGTCGCCGTCATCGGCGCGCCGCTCGACCTCGGCCAGAGCCGGCGCGGCGTCGACATGGGGCCGTCGGCGATCCGCTACGCGGGTCTCGAGGAGCGGCTGCGCGAGATCGGCTTCGAGGTGCGCGACCGCGGCAACGTCGCGACGCCCGAGCCGGAGGCGCTCGTCGGTCGTCGACGAGCGCGCGCGGTACCTGCCGGAGATCCTCGAGACGTGCGCCGAACTCGCGGCGCTCGTCGCGCGACGGCCGTCGCCGAGGGCGCGCGACCGCTCGTCCTCGGCGGCGACCATTCGGTCGCGCTCGGGACGCTCGCCGGTCTCGCGGCCGCCGCCGGCGCAGCCCGGGGGCGTGATCTGGATCGACGCGCACGGGGACCTCAACACGCCGGAGACGAGCCCGTCGGGCAACGTGCACGGGATGCCGCTCGCGGCCGCGCTCGGCGCTGCCGGCGACTGGTTCGCGCACGACGGGCTGGCGCTGCCGGCGGTCGACCCGCGCCGCGTGGTGCTCGTCGGCGTCCGCTCGCTCGACGCGGCGGAGCGGGACGCTCCTCCGTCGGCGCCGAGGTGCGCGTCTTCACGATGAGCGACGATCGACCGGATCGGGATCGAGCGGGCGATGCGGGAGGCGCTCGACCGCGTCGCGGGCCCCGGGTTCGTCCACGTCTCGCTCGATCTCGACGTCCTCGACCCCGAGGTCGCGCCGGGCGTCGGCACGCCGGTGCGCGGCGGGCTCACCTACCGCGAGGCGCACCTCGCGCTGCGAGCTCGTGGCCGAGTCGGGTCTCGCCGGCTCGCTCGAGGTCGTCGAGGCGAACCCGATCCTCGACCGGGAGAACACGACGGCGCTGACCGCCGTCGAGCTCGTCGCGAGCGCGCTCGGCAAGACGATCCTGTAGGCGCGGCATGCCCCGCCGTCCGGCGACGCCGCCGGCTACTTGCGTGACGAGGACGACGCAGGCGACGCCGCGGGATCGCGAGCGACGCCGTCGCTCGCCACGTGAACTGCTGCGAAGCTGCGACGGCGCCCGCCCGCACGCCGTCGACCTGCGCCGAGCGTCGGCCGTCGAGCGATCGACGCGGTCGCGAGCATGCGGAGAGGTCGCCGGTCACCTCCCACCACTCGTCGAGCGACGCGTCGCGCCACGTCGATCGGCCACGTCCTCCATCGTGCGTCGACCTCGAAGCCCGGCGCCGTCACGAGCAGCCTGCAGCCGCTGCGGCGTCGGCGAGGCGGAACGGGCCGGGCGCGTCGGGATCGGGGCGCTCGATCAGCCCGAGCGCGAGCGCGCACGGCCCGACCGCGGTCACCCAGTCGTTCCGGTCGGCGCTCGGCCCAGACGGCGAGCGCGACCCGTGCCCCCGGGCCGGAGGACACGCGCGATCTCCGCGAGCGCGCCGCCCGGCGTCGGGCACGAGCATGTACGCCGTAGCGGCACAGGACGCCGTCGACGGACGCGTCGGGGAGGTCGATCGCCTGCGCGTCGACGACGCCGGTACGTCGACGTTGTCGAGGCCGAGCTCGCGCGCCGCGCGCGCGCGGCCGCCTCGACCATCTCCGGCGCGACGTCGGTCGAGAGCAGCCGCCCGTCCGGCGCCGAGCCGCGCGGCGGCGAGGAAGCCGGTGTCGCCCGGCCCGGCGGCGAGGTCGAGCACCGTCTCGCCCGGCTGCGGGTCGAGCAGCGTCGACCATGCGCTCGGAGACGGCACGCGTCGCGTCCCAGACGAGCGCGCGCCGCCGCTCCCAGCCGCCGGCGACCGCGCTCCAGCGCCGTCGACCTGCTCGGCCGCCGAGATCGCTCTATGCGGCGGCCCCGGCGAACTGCGGGATGAGTCGCTCGCCGTACGCCGCCAGCGTCTCCTCCTGGCCGTGGGTCATCAGGTAGATGCGAGAAGTGGTCGACGCCGATCGACTCGAGCTCCTGCAGCTTCGCCGTCGCCTGCTCGGCGGTGCCGAGCACGGAGAAGCGGTCGCAGATCTCGTCGCGTCACGAACTCGCCGTGCGCGGCGCCGACGCGCGAGTGCTCGTCGTAGTCGTAGAACTTGCGCGCCTCGACGTAGTCGGTGAGCGCCTTCGGGACGACCGAGCCGTCGGTGCCGTAGCGCTCGATCAGGTCCTTGACGTGGTTCGAGACCATCGCCGGGAACCAGCGCGTCTGCTCGCGCGCGTCGGCGATGTCGTCGGTGATGTGGCTCGGGGCGCAGACGATGCACTTGAGCGCGGCCGGGTCGCGCCCGGCCTCCTCGGCCGCGGCGCGCGCGGTGCCCATGATCCACTGGATGATCTCCGGGTCGGCGAGCTGGATGATCACGCCGTCGCCCGACGCGACCGGCCACGCGAGCGCCTTCGGCCCGTAGCCGGCGACCCACATCGGGATCTCGGGCAGCTCCGGCCGCACCCACTTGAGCTGCAGGTCCTTGTCGTTCCAGTGCACCTCGCGCGCCGTTCATGAAGTCGCTTGATCATCGCGCAGGCGCCGCTCGAACTCCGCCACCCGCACCGGCTGCTGGCCGATGTAGCGCCGCGCCGAGTCGCCGCGGCCGATCCCCATCACCATCCGGCCGTCGGAGATGTCGTGCAGCGTCGCGTAGCGGCTCGCGAGCACGGTCGGCTCGCGCGTGCCGGGGTTCGTGACGCAGGTGGCCGAACTTCATCGTCGTCGTCGCCTGGATCGCGAGCGTGAGCAGCGGGAACGACTCCTGCCAGAGCACGTGCGAGTCGTACGTCCAGCCGTGCTCGAAGCCGTGCTCTCGGCGAGCGCCATCAGCTCGACGAGGCGCTGATACGGCGGGTCGGGTAGGACGGTGACGCCGAAGCTCAGGGCCATGCTCGCTCCTTCGTCTCGTGCGGGATCTCGATTATCCGTCGCGCATCGTGTGCCTGGCAATCCACAGCGACGGGCGCGCGGCTACCCGTCGCCGACCCAGGCGATCGTCTTCGCGGCGAGGCGGTCGAGCGCCACGACGGCGAGCTCGAGGTGGCCCGGCTTCGTGTCCTCGAGCTTCGTGTGCGAGAGCCCGCGCAGGCTCTGCACGAACAGCATCACCGTGGGCACACCCGAGCGCGCGACCTCCGCGGCGTCGTGCAGCGGGCCCGACGGGAGCCTGTGCGACGTCTCCGTCACCTCGCGGATCGCCTCGTCGCAGAATCCCGATCAGCGTCTCGTCGAAGAGGATCGGCTCGATCTGCCAGATCCGCTCCCAGTCGACCTCGATGGACTCCTCGGCGGCGAAACGCTCGCTCGCCGCCCTCGCCTCCGCCAGCATCGCCGCGAGCCGTGCGGCGTCGAGGTGGCGCTGGTCGAGGAGGCAGGTCGCCGTCTCGACCACCGAGGTGACGATCCCTGGCTTCGTGACGACGCTGCCCATCGTGCAGACGGCGCCGTCGCCGGTGCGCCTCGCGATCTCGCGGATCTCGAGCGCGAGCTTGGCCGCGCCGGCGAGCGCGTCGCGGCGCCTGTCCATCGGCGTCGAGCCGGCGTGGGCGGCCTGGCCCGTGAACGTGATCTGGTGGCGCTCGACGCCGAATGTGCCCAGCACCACGCCGAGGGGGAGGTCGAGCGACTCGAGCACGGGTCCCTGCTCGATGTGCAGCTCGAGGTAGGCGGCAGCACGCTCGAGCTGCGAGCGGGCGTCGAGGGCGCGGTCGAGGTCGACGCCGTTCTCGGCGAGCGCCTCAGGGAGCGAGACCCCGTCTCGGTCGCACACGGCTGCGGAGCTCGTCCTGGTCGGTCATCGACCCGGCCGCCGCCGACGAGCCGAACAGCGAGCGCCCGAAGCGAGCGCCCTCCTCGTCGGCCCAGTCCACGAGCCGCACGGTCACGGGCGGCGTGCCCTCCGCGGCGATGCGGCGCAGCACCTCGGCGCCGGCGACGACGTTGAGGCAACCGTCGAGCCAGCCGCCGTTCGGCACCGAGTCGATGTGGCCACCGATCAGCACTTCCCGATCGGAGACGCCCCGCAGCGTGTACCAGTCGTTGCCAGCGGCGTCCCGCTCGACCTCGAGCGGGTGCCCGTCCAGCGTTCCAGCCAGCCACGATCGAGCCGTGCGCCACGTCTCGGTCCACGCGACGCGCTGCGCGCCGTCCTCGTTCCCGGTCAGCTCACGGAGCTCGCGTAGCTGTGTGACGACGCGTGACGGGTCGAGCGGCACGGCCCTCGAAGCCTAACCCTGCCCCGCGTCAAGCACGGCGACGTAGCGCTGGAGTGCTGCCTGGAGGGCGCGGCTGGTCTCGATCACGCCCTCGAGCCGCGCGATCTCATCCTCGGTGTCGTCCCCTGCGTCGTCATCCGAGCCTTCGAGATCGACGTACCCCTCCTCCTCGCTGAACTCTTCGTCCTCCTCCTCGCCGACGGAGTACTCGGCGGCCAGCACGTCGCGGACGAGGGCGACGTCGGCAGGGTCGAGACGGGCGAAGACCTCTGCATCGATCCGCGCGCCTTCGGTCTCCACGACAAGCGACTCGATCTGCTCCACGAGGGCGCGCTCCCGCTCGCGCTCGAACTCGAGCGCGTCGAGCGCCTGCGCCCGCCGGCGACCCCGTACGATGCCATCCCGGTCCAGGCCGCGATGATAGTCGGGCACCTTCCGACGACTCCCGGTCTCCCGGCGGCGCCACCTGCAACCGCCGGCCTCGCAGATTGCACATTGTATGCTCGCGCGGTGGCCCGGGTGCTCGACCCGCTTGCCCTCTCCCGCTCCGCCGGCGCAGCGGCCGCCGAGCAGATCCGCGATGCGATCGTCGACGGCCGGCTGGAGCCGGGGCAACGGCTGAAGGAGGAGCAGCTCGCGCGCGAGCTCGGCATCAGCCGCACACCGGTGCGCGAGGCCCTGGTGCTGCTCCAGGCGGAGGGTCTCGTGGACGCATTTCCGAATCGCGGCTCCACGGTTCGCACCTACTCGCGCAGGGATCTCGAGGAGATGTACGAGCTGCGTGAGCTGCTGGAGGGCCATGCTGCTCGGCGGGCGGCCGAACGAGTCCTGGACGGGGAGCTCGTCGCACTGCGTGCGAGCTGCGCTCGCTTCTCGACGCTCGTCCAGGGTCGGGACGTCAGAGCGCTGGTGGCGGAGAACAGCGTCTTTCACCAGGCGATCCTCGTCGCGGCGGGGAGCGATCGGCTGACGTCGATGCTGCGCGAGGTGGTCTCGCTCCCGCTCGTCTACCGGTCGTACGTCTGGTACTCGCCGGAGCAGGCGGCGGCGTCCCGCGATTACCACTACGAGCTCGTGGAGACGTTCGAGCGCCGCGATGCCGCCGCGGCGGAGACCACGATGCGCCGGCACATCCGCGACGCGCGAGACGTGCTCGTGGCGCACTTCGCGGAGGAGGCGGTATGAGCGAGCCGTCGGCTGCGGCGCCGTCCGCGGGCCCGCTCACCGGCGTCCGCGTGATCGAGCTGGGCCAGCTGCTGGCAGGGCCGTTCACGGGGCGGCTCCTCGGCGATCTCGGAGCGGAGATCATCAAGGTCGAGGCACCGGGGCAGCCCGATCCGATCCGCGACTGGGGGAAGGCTCGCTACCACGGGCGCTCTCTCTGGTGGCCGGTGCAGTCGCGCAACAAGAAGTGCGTGACGCTGAACCTCAGGGCCGAGCGGGGCCAGGAGCTCCTCCTACGGCTGGTCGAGCACGCGGACGTCCTCGTCGAGAACTTCCGGCCCGGCACGCTCGAGAAGTGGAGTCTCGGCTACGACCGGCTTAGCGAGGTCAACCCGAAGCTCGTGCTCGCGCGGGTCTCCGGCTACGGCCAAACCGGGCCGTATGCGAAGCGGGCCGGGTTCGCGTCGGTGTCGGAGGCGATGGGCGGCATCCGCCACATCAACGGCTTCCCCGACCAGCCGCCGCCTCGCATGCACCTCTCGCTGGGCGACTCGCTCGCGGGCATGTTCGCGGCGCAGGGGATATTGGCCGCGCTCTACTGGCGCGACGCGCTCGGCGGCGGCGTCGGCCAGGTCGTGGACGTGTCGCTGATGGAGGCGTCCTTCGCCATGCTGGAGAGCACCGTGCCCGAGTACGACCGGCTCGGCATCGTGCGCGGCCCGCAGGGAACGAACCTGAAGGGGATCGCGCCCTCGAACATCTTCAAGTCCGCGGACGACAAGTGGATGGTGATCGCGGCGAACGCGGACAACGTGTTCCGGCGGCTGTGCGGGGCGATGGGACGGCCGGAGCTCGCGGACGACCCGAGGTTCGCCACGCACCTCGCCCGCGGTGACAACCAGGACGAGATCGAGGGGCTCGTCGCCGCCTGGGCGCGCGAGCACACCGCGCGCGAGATCGACGAGATCCTCAACGAGGCCGGCGTGATCTGCGGTCCGATCTACACGATCGCCGACATCTTCGAGGACCCGCACTACCAGGCCCGCGACATGCTGCTCAAGCACGAGGATCCCGAGTTCGGCGAGTACGTCGGGCCGGGGATCGTGCCCAAGCTCTCGCGCACGCCGGGTGCGGTGCGCTGGTCGGCAACATGGGAGGAGGGGAGCCACAACCGCGAGATCTACGGCGGGCTGCTCGGGCTCTCCGACGGGGAGCTCGCGGCGCTCGCGGAGGAGGGAGTGCTGTGAAGGTGACGATCTGCGACGTCGGCCCGCGCGACGGGTTGCAGAACGACCCGAAGGTGCTCGACCCAGCGACGCGCGCCGAGCTCGTCAACCGGCTCGCCGCCACCGGCGTGCCGCGCATCGAGGCCGTCAGCTTCGTGCATCCGGGTCGCGTGCCCCAGATGGCGGGCGCGGAGGCCGTGGTGGAGGGGATCGAGCGGCGGGAGGGCGTCACGTACGCGGGCCTCGCGCTCAACGAACGCGGCTACGACCGCTTGCGCGAGACCGATCTCGACGAGGTGCATTTCGCGCTCGCCGTCAGCGACGAGTTCAACCGGCGCAACGCCGGCGCGTCCACCGAGGACTCGGCGGCCGTGGGCGAGCGCATCGTCGAGCGCGCGCTGGCGGACGGTCTGCGCGTGACCGCGACGCTCGGCACCGCGTTCGGCTGCCCGTTCGAAGGCCGCATCGAGCCGAGCCGGGTGCTCGCCCTGGCGGTTCGCTTCGCGGCCGCGGGCGCGCACGAGCTCGTCTTCGCAGACACGGTCGGGGTCGGCGTCCCACGCCAGGTCCGCCAGCTCGTCGCGGACGGGCTGCGGCTCGGCGTGCCAATCGGCGTCCACCTCCACAACACGCGGAGCACCGGGATCGCCAATGCCTTCGCCGCGGTGGAGGCAGGCGCGACGGTGCTCGACGCCTCGGTCGGCGGGACCGGCGGCTGCCCGTTCGCTCCCCGCGCCACCGGGAACATCTCGACGGAGGATCTCGTCTACCTGCTCCACGGAGAAGGCGTGGAGACGGGAATCGACCTCGACGCGCTCGTCGCGGTCGCGGAGTGGCTCGAAGGGGTGCTCGGGCGCCCGCTCGAGGGCATGGTCTACAAGGCCGGCGTGTTCGCGCCGGTCGCCGGCTAAGGCACACGGAGAAGGAGAAGCAACATGGCGTACAGGCTCGGGGTCGACGTCGGCGGCACGTTCACCGACCTTTTCCTCGTCAGCGACACGGACGGGGGCGGACAGTTCCGCGTGAAGACGCCCTCGACTCCGGCCGACCCCTCGCAGGGGGTGCTCAACGGTGTCCGCCGTATCTGCGACGAGGCGGCGATCGACGTCGGCGACCTCCGCAACATCCTCCACGGCACGACGGTGGCCACGAACGCCGTGCTCGAGTCGAAGGGCGCCCGTGTCGGGCTGATCACGACGCAGGGCTTCCAGCAGATCCTGCATCTTGCGCGCTCGCAGACCCCCGGACCGCTCGCGGGCTGGATCATCATGATCAAGCCGGATCCGCCCGCCTCGCTCGCGGACACCCGAGAGGCTGTGGAGCGGATGGGGCCGCGCGGCGAGACGATCGTGCCGGTCGACGAGTCGCAGGTCGAGCGGATCGTCCGCGACCTCGTCGAGTCCGGGGTCGAGTCGCTGACCGTGGGCCTGATCAACTCGTACGTCAACCCGGCGCACGAGGAGCAGATCGGCGCAATCGTGGAGCGCCTCTACCCGGGGTTCCCCGTCACCCTGTCCGCCCAGGTGCTGCCGGAGTTCCGCGAGTACGAGCGGACGCTGACGGCCTGCATGAACTCCTATGTCCGGCCGACGGTCGCCAACTACGTGCAGCAGCTGCAGTCGGAGCTGCAGGGGATCGGAGCGAAGGCCGAGGTCAACATCCTGCGCTCGGACGCTGGGCTGATGACGACCGGCGAGGCGACGCGCAACCCCATCTACGGGATCCTCTCCGGCCCTTCCGGCGGCGTGGGGGGCGCTCTCTACGTGGCCCGCAAGGCGGGCTTCGACAACATCCTGACCTTCGACATGGGGGGCACCTCCACCGACGTGGCGCTCTGCCAGAACGGCGAGCCGACGATCGGCCGCGAGACCTCGATCAGCCACTTCCGCATCAAGGTGCCGTCGGTCAACGTGCACACGGTGGGCGCCGGCGGCGGCTCGATCGCCCACGTGCCCGAGCTGACGAAGGCGCTCCGCGTCGGACCGCAGTCCGCCGGCGCCGATCCCGGCCCGGCGGCGTACGGCCGCGGCGGCGGGGAGCCGACGGTGACCGACGCCAACGTCGTGCTCGGCCACCTGCCGCCGCGATTGCTCGGCGGCGAGATGCAGCTGGACCCCGACGCCGCTCGCGCGGCGGTTCAGAAGGTGGCAGACGCGATGGGCCTTGCCTCGGTCGAGGAAGCGGCGGAGGGGATCCTGGCGATCGTGAACGAGAACATGGCCGGCGCCCTGCGGCTCGTCTCCGTGCAGCGAGGGCACGACCCGCGCGAGTTCGCGCTCGTCGCCTACGGCGGCGCCGGGCCGCTACACGCGAACGCGGTCGCAGAGATCATGGGATCGTTCCCGGTCGTCGTGCCGCCCGCACCAGGGCTCCTGTGCGCGATCGGCGATCTCGTGGCGGACTTCCGCGACGAGTTCGCCCAGACGTACATCCGCGTCCTCTCGGACGCCGATGCCGTCGAGATGGCCGACATCCTGGACGGGCTCGGAGATCGGGCCCGCGCCTTCCTCGACGGCGAGGGCATCGCCAGTGACCTGCACCACGTCGCCTACAGCGCCGATATGCGCTACCACCGTCAGGGCTACGAGATCCCGGTGGCGATCGACCCCTCCGACATCCGCGCGAACGGGCTCGCCGACCTCGAGGAGCGCTTCAACGGGCTCCACGAGCAGCTCTACGGCTTCCGGATGCACGACACCCAGGCGGAGGTCGTCAACCTCCGGGCGGTCGGTTCGGGGGCGGTGCCGAAGCCGGAGCTCCCCACCGGGGAGACCGGCGGTACCGATGCGTCGGGCGCGGTCACGGACGAGCACGCGATCGTCTTCCAAGGCGAGCGGGTGCCGACGAAGCTCTACGACCGAGCCGAGCTGGCGCCGGGCATGCGGTTCGACGGCCCGGCGATCGTGACCGAGTTCGACTCCACGACCGTCGTGCTGCCCGGCTACCAGGCCCGAGTGGACACGAACTTCAACATCCTGATCGAGCGGGGAGAGTGAGATGGCGACGACGCAGGCACGACCCGACGAGCTGAAGATCGCGGAGATACCGACGGACGTCGAGATCGACCCCGTCACGCTCGACATCATCGAGGGAGCGCTCAAGAGCGCCCGCTTCGAGATGGACGCCGTGCTCTTCCGCTCGGCGATGAGCCCCGTGATCCGAGAGCAGCACGACGAGTTCCCGATGCTCACCGACCCGCGCGGCCGCATGGTCGTTGGTCAGTTCGGCGCCTACATCAACGAGATGATGGAGGACTGGGACCGGGGCATCTACCCGGGCGACGTGATCCTTACCTCCGACCCGTTCAAGTGCTCGGCCTCCATCTCCCACACGAACGACTGGCTCGTGCTCGTGCCGATCTTCTACGAGGACGAGCTCGTCGGCTGGTCGAGCCAGTTCGGCCACCAGATGGACGCCGGCGGCCCGCTCCCCGGCTCGCTCCCGACCGGGGCGCGGACGATCTTCGAGGAGGGGATCATCATCCCGCCGCTCAAGATCATCGAGCGGGGGGTGCCGCAGGAAGACGTGCTGCGGCTGATCTTCAACAACGTCCGGCTGCCCGAGATGAACCGGGCCGACCTGTTCGCCATCGTCGCAGGCTGCCGGGCGGGCGAGCGGCGGGTGATCGAGCTCTGCGACCGCTTCGGCAAGGAGACGTACCTCGCCGCGCTGCAGGCGCTGCTCGACCGGACCTACGAGGCGATGCGGTTCCTGATCTCCGTCGCGATCCCGGAGCAGCCGCAGACGTTCGTCGACTACGTCGACGACGACGGCCTGGGCAACGGCCCGTTCAAGATGCAGCTGACGATCTGGCGCGAGGGCGACCACGCCTTCTTCGACTGGTCGGGCACCGATCCCCAGGCCCTCGGTCCGGTGAACTTCTACCTCTCTGAGGGCATGTTCAAGATGTTCATCGGGATCTACCTGATCATGGTCAACGATCCCCAGATCCTCTTCAACGACGGCTTCTACCCGCTGTTGCACGTCGTGATGCCGAAGGGGAGCCTGCTCAACCCACGCTTCCCGTCGGCGCTCGGCTGCCGGACGCACGCCCTGGCGCGGCTGTTCGACGTCCTCGGCGGCGCGCTCTGCAAGAACGCGCCGGAGCTGAACACGGCGTCGGGCTACGGGACGAGCCCCTACATGCTGTACTCGGGCTGGACGGAAGCCGGCGAGTTCTTCTACTCGATGGAGATCCTCTACGGCGGGATCCCGGGGAGGCCGATCGGGGACGGGATGGACGGCCACTCGTGGTGGCCGCTGTTCGAGAACATCCCCACCGAGTATCTCGAGGCCTACTACCCGCTCCGGATCGACGGCTACACGACCGTCACCGACTCCGGTGGGCCGGGCCTGCACCGCGGCGGCAACGGTGTCGAGAAGCGCTACGTCTACCTCGAGCCCGGGGAGGTCTCGATCCACGACGACCGCTGGCTGACACGGCCGTGGGGGGTGCTCGGCGGCTGGCCGGGCGCCCGTTCCTCGAAGCTGCTTCGCCGCGCCGACGGGACAGAGCAGGCGCTGCCGTCGAAGTGCGACAACGTCGTCGTCGAGCCGGGCGACATGCTCGTCTACCGCACCGCCGGCGGGGGCGGCTGGAAGGACCGGCTCGACCGGCCGGCAGACGTCGTCGCGCGCGACGTGTCCTTTGGCCTCGTCAGCCGTGATTTCGCCAAGGAGGGCTACGGCGTGATCCTGGCCGCGGACGGGTCAGTCGACGAGGCGGCGACGGAGGCCGAGCGGGAGCGCCAGCGCACCGAGCGTGGCGACGCGCTCGACTTCGACTACGGGCCACCGCTGGCGGAGGTGCTGGCCAGCTGCGCGGCGGAGACGGGCCTCGAGCCGCCCACGCCGGCCAAGCCGCTGCGGTGGTCGCCGCTCGAGCCGAGCGAGGAGGCCCTGGCCCGCGTACGGGCCGGTGACGGCGTGTGACCGGGGCGCCGGCGGAGAGGCGGCCCAGCGGCCGCGACGGCGGACGCCTGCAGGGATGTCCGCGCGACCGGGATCCGCGGGAACGGATTCCGGTCTTGGGCCGGTAGATGCGCCACGAGGGGTTCCACGGGCGCGCCGGCTTCGGCCGGCGCCCCGCGCTCGTCGTCGTCGACGTCAACCGTGGCTTTACCGACCCCGCGTCGCCGCTCGTCTGCGACCTCGACGGCGTGGTCGGCGCGATCGCGCAGTTGCTCGACGCGTTCCGGGCCGGCAGGTTGCCCGTCGCGTTCACCACGGTCGCTTACGACGACGCGACCAAGCGATCGGCCGCCGCGTTCATCGCCAAGGTGCCGGCCCTGCTGACCCTCGAGGCCGGCAGCGGCTGGGAAGAGATCGACCCGCGGCTCGCGCCGGCCGCGGGCGAGCCGGTGTTCACCAAGCTCTGGGCGTCGGCGTTCTTCGGCACCTCGTTGGCCAGCTTCCTCACGGCCCACGCCTGCGACTCGGTCGTCGTCACCGGGGCCTCGACCTCGGGCTGCGTCCGGGCGACGGCCGTCGACGCGCTCCAGCATGGCTACCGCGTCGTCGTGCCCCGCGAGGCGGTGGGCGACCGCAACGGCGCAGCCCACGAGGCCAACCTCTACGACATCGATACGAAGTACGGCGACGTGGTCTCGCTCGAGGAGACGCTGGCCGCGCTGGGCGCGCACTCCCAGGCTTGACCAGCGCGCTCAACGGCGCACGACGCGCTCGCAGCCGACGCCGATCCGGTCGTCGCGACCCGCTTCCACCAGGTCGCGACCGGGGCCGCACGCGATCGCGTCGCGTCGTCCGTCTCGGGCTACGAGGATGTCGTTTCCTGCTCCGCCCACGAGCCGGTCAGTGCCTGCACCGCCGACGATGACGTCGTCGCCAGCGCCGCCGTAGAGGCGGTCGTTCCCCGCGAGGCCGTGCAGATGGTCGCCGCCCCCGAAGCCGCGCAGGAGGTCGTCGCCGGGGCCTCCGACGAGGGACTCTTCGCGTTGCGTGCCGAGACGGACGACGCCGCGCGGAGGCGCAGGCGACGCGGGCGCGCGCACGGGCGCCGCGGTCACCTGCTGCAGGGAGAGGACGTTGTCGGCCGGGGTCGGATCGCTGCCGTCGAAGCCGGCGGACGCCATGAGGACGTGCGTCCCGGCTGACTGCACGGTCGTGGTCAGGATCACGCTGGCCGCCGGTGCTGCGGCGTTGAGGAAGTCGAGGCTGCACCGGAGACGGGAGGGTCCGGTCGACATGCAGCCCGCGCCGCGATCGGAGGAGCCGCCCGCGTACGCATGGCCCGGCGGAAGCACCACGTCGATGTACACGCCCGACACGGGTTGCAGCGTCTTGTCGTCGACGCGCAGCCGCCAGCTCACGGTCCCGCCGACCGGCGCCGCTGCGTCGACCGTGCCGGTGAGAGCCAGGTCGCCGGGCGCACCGCCGCCTCCGCCACCGGGTGTCGCTGCGGGCTGGACGAGCGCGACCTGCGTGGCGACACCCCCGGGTGCACGAGCGCTCAGCGTTGGAGCACCGGGCTCGGCGTCGGAGTAGTAGACGCCCGCGCTCGTGCTCGTGCCGGTTCCTACGACTGCCCCGAGCACCGGTGTCCACGGCCCGGAAGGGCTGGTCGCGAACGCGCCCGCCGGCGACGATGAGGTGAGCTCGACCGCGATGGGCGAGGGAGCAAGCTGGGGCACGCCGGCGAGTTGGAGCTGGACGGCGATCGGTGTCGACGGGATGCCTGCCGTCAGCGTCAGCGCGGGCGTCGTGAAGCTCGCGCCGGGTGGCGTCCACGACCTGAACCCGCTCCACCCGCCGTTGAACGCACTGCCGGCCACCTCGGCGACGCACCAGATGTTGACACCCGCAGGCGCACAGGCACCGCTGCCGGGATCGCCGGGGTCGGCGCTCTCCACGGAGTCGCGGACGGCCGCAGCCAGCCGGTCGAGCAACTCTCCTGTCTGTGCCGCGAACTCGCTCGCCGACAGCGCGCCCGCGTTGCGGGGCGCCCAGGCAAAACCGCCCCGATCGGGCACGCCGCCGGCGACGTGGCGCAGCGCATAGGTCTGGGCCGACACGAAATCCTTCATCTGCGCGATCGGCACGGCGGTCCAGCCGAACGACGCATCCCACTCCCAGGCGCCGTTGGCGAGCGGGCTGTACGCGTCCTCGAGGAAGGTGCGGGCGGCAATGACAGCGTCCGGGCCGCCTCGGGCGAGGCTAAGCGCATTCCCCAGGTAGTCGCTGAGGGCGTCGCGCCGGGCGGCGAGCGACGCTCCCGGCACTGCGTAGCTGCGCACGTCGCCGTACGACTCCTGGGACCAATCCTGCACGTACGAGCTCGCGTCGGTCCAGAACGCACCGTCCTGGAGCCAGTTCTGAAGGTGCGCTTTGTACGTGGCAAGATCGGCGGTGGCTTGGCCGATCCCGACCATGAAGGCGGTGCCACGCGACCGTGGGAGGACGCCGTCGGCCTCGTAGAGCCCTCGCAGGAACTCGCGGGCGTTCGCGCGCGCGGCGCCATCCCCGCGTCGGACCGCGGAGGAGAGCTCGTTGAGCGCCCAGCCATCGCCGAGAGCGACGTCGTACCCGGCGCCCGCCATGCGCCGGCGTGCCTCGACACCCGCCTGGTACCACGTTCCCGACCCGGCTGCGACCCAGGCGCTCCAGGCATTCCAGCTGATCTCCGCCTGGGCGTGGAACGAGGGCCCGAGGGCCCGGATGCGCCACGCCTGGTCGGGTCGCGGCTGGGTCTTGTCCGCCACGAGCGGCGGGATCGAGATGTGGTACTCCGCACAGGGCGAGGCGTTCGCCGCGAGCCTCGTGGCCAGCCGCAGCCAGTCTGTCGCGGCGTAGAAGACGGCGCGAAGCGGGCGGCAGTCGCCGGCGGCCAGCGTAGTGCCGGACATCCGGCTGCGTACGAGCGCACGCCAGAGCCGCGCGGTGGCGCGTGGTTCGAGCGAGGGGACGGGCACGATCGAGGCGACTCGGACGCCCTCGGCCGACGGCGCGCGCTGCCCGCTCGCCGGTTGCACCGCGGCCAGCAGTAGTGCAGTCAGCCCCGCGCCTACGAAGGCGCGCAGCCGCAGCTTCGTCGCCGTGCCAGACATCCAACGCCCCCTTCCTCGAGCCCCCACCGTAGCTCAGAGCCGGGACGGCTAGGGTTCGACGTTCAACACCCCGAAGGGCCGGGATGCGCGAGCCGTACGACCTGGTGGTGATCGGTACCGGCCCAGCCGGTGAGAAGGCTGCGGTCCTGGGCGCCTTCCACGGACGGCGTGTGGCGATCGTCGAACGGGCACCACGCCCGGGCGGGGCGATGGTCAGCGACGCCGCGGTCACCAAGGCCATCCGTGAGGCGGCCCTCTACCTGACGAGCTTTCGCCACCGTGACGTCTACGGGGTCGGCCTCGCTGTGCCGCCGAAGCTCGCCGTCGAGGGCGTGCGAAAGCGGGCGAAGCAGGTCCAGGAGCTGCTCGCGAGCGCCGTCGAGCGGAATCTCGAGCAGCACGGTATCGACCTCGTGCACGGCACGGCGAGGCTGAGCGGCAACGGCGTGGTCGGTGTCGAGATGGCTGACGGAACGTCGGCGACCCTGCGAGCGTCGGCCATCGTGGTCGCGACCGGATCGCGACCGTTTCACCCGCCGGGAATCCCTTTCGACGGCCAGGACGTCCTCGACGCGACGACAGCGAGTCGAGTCGACCGGCCGGTCGGCAGCATGGTGGTCGTCGGCGGCGGAGCGGTGGGCTGTGAGTTCGCGTCCGTGTTCGCCGCTCTGGGCACTCAGGTGACGCTCGTCGAGAGCGGGCCGGCGCTGTTGCCGTTCATGGACGCAGACGTTACCGCCCGGCTCGCCGAAGCGTATGCCGAAATGGGCATGCGGCTCGTCCTCGGCCTGGGCCGGCCGGTCGTCAGCCGCGATCAGGCTGGTGTACGCGTCGAGCTGCCGAGCGGAGAGCCGTTGCGGCCCGACAAGGTGATCGTCGCCGCAGGGACGGTGGGGAACACCGAGGAGCTCGGGCTGCAGGAGACCGGGGTCGCCCTCGACGATCGTGGGCGGGTGATCGTCGACGACGACTATGCGACGTCGGCTCCGGGGGTGTATGCGGCAGGCGACGCAATCGGGCCACCGGCCCTGGCGTCGGTCTCGATGGAGCAGGGTCGAGCCGCCGCCCGGAAGGCGTTGGGGATCGACGAGCCCCAGGCTGTCGATGCGGCGACGCCGTACGGCGTCTACTCGGTTCCCGAGACGGCGATGATCGGTTTGACGGAGGGCGCCGCGGTGGGGGCCGGCGAGGACTTCGTCGTCGGCCTGGCAAGGTTGTCCCGGAACGCGCGCGCCGCGATCAGCGGCGCCGATCGAGGACTGGTGAAGTTGATCTTCCGTCGCTCTGACCGCCGCCTTCTCGGTGCGCACATCCTCGGGTACGACGCGACCGACCTGATCCACCAAGCCCAGGCTGTCATGCATTTCGGCGGCACGATCGACTACTTCATCGGCGCCGCCTACAACACCCCGACGACCAGCGAGGCGTTCAAGTACGCGGCGTACGACGCGTTGTCCCGTCTCGAGAATCGGGAGACCCTGACCGCCAGCGTCTGACGGCCACGATCCGGGTCACTACCGACCCAAGGCCTCGTACTCGGGATTCGGCGCCCAGCCGAGACCCGAGGCCATGCGGTTGGACATGTTGAACAGCCCCGTGACCTCGGCGACGTCCATCACGTCCTCGTCCGTCCAGCCTGCGTCGCGGAGTGCCTGCACGTCGGCTTCGGTGATCTCGGCGGGCGTGCGTGTCAGCCGGACCGCGTAGTCGAGCGCGGCCTGCATACGCTCGGGGATCCGGGCGGTGCGATGGTCGTGCGCGATGGCGTCCGCGAGCGCGGGATCCTTCGTCAGCTTGCGCAAGGCGGCGGAATGGGCGGCGATGCAGTAGGCACAGTCGTTCGTCACCGAGACGACGACCGCGATCATCTCGCGTTCGGCCTTCGTCAGCCCGGACTCGCCCTTCATCGCCTCCTCGTACCAGGCGTTCCAGGCGAGGAGGTGCGACGGGCGCAGCGCGTAGTTGCGCAGGACGTTGGGGACGAAGCCGAGCTTCTCCTGCGACGGCGCCCAGAGCTCGCGCACCTCGGTGGGGAGCTCGGACTCGCCGGGTACGCGCAGCCAGGTCGACCGCTCGTCGGACACCGCGCGATCTTGTCATGATCGCAGGGTGATCGTGCGCGACGCCGGTGATGCCTGGCAGGTCGTCCTGCAGACCGACCATGCGGATCTCTCGGCGGGCTTCGCGCGCGCGTGGGCCGACACGGGCCCGCGCCACGACTCGCTCGTGCTCGCGACGGAGCGCCACGACGACGGGTGGGCGGTGTGGGAGCAGTCGCCGCTCGTCAACGACGAGGGCGTCCCCGTCGGCTTCCTCGAGGTCAGCGTGCCTGCCCATCTCGCGTTCTACCGGGCCGGGATTGCCGCCATCGCGGACGAGGACGCGTACGCCGGCCTGCTCGTCTCGATGCACGGAGCCGGGATCTACCAGCGGCGCTACGGCGAGGACCCCGGGTTGAAGCTCGCGCACGCGGATGAGGTGGCGGAGCTCGTCGCGGCCTTCGTCGCCGAGCAGGAGGCGAGCGTGACCACCCGTCTGGAGAGCGCAGGCGTCGACGACGAGCTGCGGTGGGCCGACTACCGCCGGCTGCAGGCCTACGACCGCCTCTCTCTCCTCTTCTGCCTGCGCGACCTGGCCGTCTCCGAGCCCTTCGAGCTCGGCGCGCTCGCGATCGAGCCGCGCGGCCAGTGGCGGATCGGCATCGATCCGTTCCCGCTCACGGGCCCGGCGCGGCTGACGTTCCTCCGCCGGCTCGTGCCGAAGCAGCGGTGGACGCAGGAGGCGTTCCGCGCCCGGTTCGCGGCTCTGCCCGTGGAGCGTGTCGACATCGCCGTCGATCCCTGAGAGGAGAGCTCGTGGAAGGACTGATCCCCGTCAACGGCGTCAAGCTCTGGCACCGGGTGACAGGCGAGGGAGAGCCGGTCGTGCAGATCCACGGGGCCGGCTTCGGCCATTTCAACTTCGACCCCGCGACGCCCGAGCTCTCGAAGCACTTCCGGGTGATCGACTTCGACATGCGGGGCTACGGCCAGTCGGACCGGCCGCTGCAGCAATACGACATGGAGGTCTGGGCCGACGACGTCGCAGGGCTGCTGAACGAGCTGGAGATCGACCAGGCCCACGTGCACGGCACGTCGATGGGCGGCATGATCGCGCTCGTCCTCGCCGGCAAGTTCCCGCACCGCGTGACCTCCGTGGTGATCAACTGCGCCGCTGCGAAGCTCGGCGTCTCGGGGAAGCTGATCTTCAAGAACTGGATCGACATCGCCATCCTCGATCCCGACGGCCCAGGCAGCCGTCTGCTCGCCGAGCTGATCACCTGGCAGGCGATCTCCCGGCGGTTCCTGGCGGAGAACGATGCGCAAGGGCTGGCGGACACGATCCAGACGATCCTGCGCGACTCCAACCGGATCGAGGTGTTCGTCGCCGCCTGTCAGGCGATGTGTGACATGGATCTCCGCTCCTGGTTGCCGCGAATCACCTCCCCCGCGCTCGTGCTCGGCGGCGACGAAGACGTGATGACTCCCTGGGACCAGGGGCCGGGCGGCGCAGGGCAGGAGGCGATCTTCCAGGGCATCGAAGGCGCCGAGAAGCACGTCATTCGCGGCGCTAACCACTCCACGATCTTCGACTCCACGACCGAGCACAACGCGGTGGTGATCGACTTCTTCCAGCGGCACGCGACAACCGGACGCACGGGGTGATTGGGTCGCCCGGGGCCGCGACAGCGGCCCTCTTCAGGGATCTTCGTGCGACCGGAATCCGCGTGAGCGGATTCCGGTCTTGCCGAGGCGGCTGAGTGCCCGCAGTCGAGGAGTACGGGGTCGAGCCGATCCCCGCCGAGCTCCGCACGGTCCGTTGGCGAGACCTGTTCGCGATCAACTTCACGTTCTTCCTGAACCCGGTGATGTACGTGCTCGGCGCCCTCGCGGTGCTGCAGGGCGGTCTGCCGCTCCTGTGGGCCATCGGAGCGATGGTGCTCGGGCAGGCGCTCGCCTTCAGCATGCTCGTGGTCGTCGGTCAGCCCGGCGTGGACGACGGCCTGCCGGGGCAGGTAGCGATGCGCGCGCACTTCGGCGTCTGGGGGGCGCGCTTGTTCACCTCGCCCTACCGGATGATCGCCGCCACCTACTGGTTCGCCGCCCAGGCGCTCACCGGCGCGCTCGGCTTCCAGGCGATCGTGGACGTGATCGCGGGGCACCGGCTGCCGCTGGTGCCGCTCGCGCTCGGGCTGGCGGTCGTGCAGGCCGTGCTCGCCGCCCTCGGGTTCGACGTCATGCGCTGGCTGCTCCGCGTCGTGCTGCCGCTCTCGCTGCTCGGGGCCGGGTTGCTCGTGTTCCTGTATCTGTCGACCGACGATCCGCAGTACGCGCCGGCCCGCGTCTTCGAGTCACCCGAGCAGGACCTCACCTGGGTCGGGTTCGCGACGTTCGTGACGGTGATGTGCGGCTCCTCGCTCACCTTCGTGACGAACATGGCGGACTTCTGCCGCTACACGCCGACCCGGCGCGACATGCGCGTCGGGCTCGTCTCGTCGGCGCTCCTCTCCGCGGTCGCGACGACGTTCATCGGCGGCTATGCGGCGGCGGCGAGCGGCGAGACCAACCCCTTCGTCGCCGCTTCGTCGCTGACGTCGAGCGACGCGTTGCTCGTCGGGCTCCTGGTGGCCATCGTCGTGCAGACGCTCGCCGCGAACCTCACGAACGTCTACACGGCGGGAATGTCGCTCGTGAACGCGGCGCCCGCGCTCGGGCGCCTGCGCGCGACGATCCTCGTGGGCGTGGCGGCCGTGACGCTTTCGGCCTTCCCGTCGTTCATCGAGGAGGCG
The DNA here is from genome assembly GCA_963708005.1 of uncultured Actinomycetes bacterium. Lineage (GTDB taxonomy): Bacteria > Actinomycetota > Thermoleophilia > Gaiellales > Gaiellaceae > Gaiella. Next base: position 630,678 of record CAVPRY010000007.1, read on the forward strand.
CAGGACTGGATCACGCATCTCGGCAACATCGCGGCGCCGATCACCGGTGTCGTGCTCGCCGACTACCTGCTCGTGCAGCGCGGCCGGATCGACGTGCCGTCTCTGTTCGCGCCCGTCGGCAGATATCGCTACCAGCACGGCGTCAATCTCGCCGCCCTGGCGGCGGTCGCAGTCGCGGTCGCCGTCTACTACGTCGTTCCGCAGTCGCTCGTGAAAGTCGTCTGGGGCGTCGGCGTCGCGGGCATCGCCTATCTCGCCCTACGCAGACTGGGTCTCACGGGCGACGCCGGAGCCGTGGCGTCGATGCGTCGTGCAGCCTCCTCCGTGCACCCAACTCGCCAGCGTTGACGGCGTCCAAGAGAAAGATGTATACAAGATCATCCAGATGCGCGGCGAGACGGTTTTGGGGGTCGGGGGCGGTTCCCTGCGGCTGTCGCGGCGTGCGAGCGACCTCGGCGAGGCGGCGAGGCGACACGTAAGGAGGCCACATGAGTGATCTCGAGGGAGTCGACTACGATCCCTACGAGTACGCCGAGCAGCTCGGGTACACGGACGAGCTGACGAAGGACGACTTCACGGATCCCTCGGCCGTCCGGGCGACCACGAAGTCGGGCATCAGCCGGCGCGAGCTCCTCAAGCGCGGCGGTGTGGGTGCGGCCGCGGTTGCAGGGCTCGGCGCATTCGCCGGTCCGGCCGCCGCCAGGCCAGCCGCGAGCGGTGCGTTCACCGGCACGCTCAGCGTGATCAGCCTGGGCGTCGAGTGGGCCACGCCGAGGATTCAGGCGCAGGCCGAGAAGGACCTGGGCTACAAGTTCAACATCCAGCTGATGGGGACGAACGCCCTGGTGCAGAAGTCGATCACCGACGCGGACAGCTTCGACGTCGGCGGTCTCTACAACTACCAGTACTTCCAGATCTGGCCGACCGGGAACTACGTCCCCGTCGACACGCGCAAGCTCACCGCGTGGAGCCAGCTCTATCCGCTCTTCACGAAGGGGCGCATCCGGCCCGGCAACAAGGCGGCGACGCTCGGGCAGGGCAATGCCCCGTACCGGGTCACCTTCGTCGACCCGGGTCGCAAGGGGAAGTGGCCGCTCACCACCGAAGGCCCGAAGACGAACAAGGAGATCGTCGTCTGGTGGGACGCGGCGAACAACAAGGCCATCAACGGCCTCCCACAGCCGCGCTTCATCGTCGGCCCACCGGCCCACTTCAACATGGACTCCATGGGCTACAACGCCGACGTCATCCAGAAGGCGGCGGACCAGGTCTCCTGGGCGGAGCTCCTGAACAACAAATGGAAGGGTCGCGTCGCCCTGCTGAACGACCCGGGGATCATGACCCAGGACGCAGGCAACGCGGTGCAGGCGATGGGTCTGATGAAGTTCAAGGACCTCGGCAACATGACCAAGCCCGAGATGGATCGGCTGTTCAAGATCCTCACGACGTACAAGAAGAACGGTCACTTCCGCTCCTTCTGGGCCACCTTCAACGACTCGGTCAACCTCTTCAGCTCCAAGGAAGTCGTGATCGAGTCGATGTGGTCGCCCGCGGTCGCCCTGCTCGTGGCGCAGGGTCTCAACTGCCGCTACGCCAACCCGAAGGAGGGCATGCGTGGCTGGTGCAGCGCGCAAGGCATCACGGCGAGCGCGGCGCAGGACCCGGCCAAGCTGCAGGCAGCGTACGACTACTTCAACTGGATGCACGCCGGGTTCATGGGTGCGGAGATCATGCGGCAGGGCTACTACGTCGCCAACGGCGCCCGGCTCCGGAACTGGATCGCCACCCAGGGGGCTCCCTACGGGTTCACGACCGATGAGTTCGACTTCTGGTACCTCGGGAAGCCGGCAGCCAAGAACCTGCCCGGCATCACCGGGCAGCCCACCGACATCAAGCAAGGCCAGGTGCGCGACGGCGGCTCGTTCCAGCAGCGCTCGTCGAAGTACTCGTCCTGGAACTCGTTCTTCACCCAGAACGTGTACCAGATCAAGAAGGCGAACGAGTTCCTCAGCTCCTAGCTCGATGGCTGAGGAGGCAGTTGACGTGGTGAGCGAGGGGGCGGCGACCGCCGCCCCCTCGCCCGTCGCCGGCACAGGGTCGGGCCTCGACCTGATCGACCTCGAGAAGGTGTTCCCCGGCGGCACCGTCGCGGTCGCGGATCTGAATCTCCATGTCGATCACGGCGAGTACGTCGTGCTGCTCGGGCCCTCCGGCTGCGGCAAGACCACGACGCTCCGCATGATCGGCGGTCACGAGTTCCCGACGGCGGGGCAGATCCTGCTCGACGGCGAGTCGCTGGTGGAGCTGGAGCCCCACCAACGACCGACAACCACCGTCTTTCAGCATTTCGCGCTCTTTCCGCACAAGAGCGTGCTCGACAACGTCGCGTTCGGGCTCAAGATGCACGGCGCCGGCAAGGCCGATCGCCAGCAGCGCGCCATGCAGGCGCTCGAGATGGTCGGCCTCGAGACGCTCGCCGACCGCAAGCCGAGCGCCCTCTCCGGCGGGCAGCAGCAGCGCGTCGCGCTGGCCCGCGTGCTCGTCACCGAGCCCAAGGCCCTCCTGCTCGACGAGCCGCTCGGCGACCTCGACCGTCTGTTGCAGTTGCGGATGCGGGTCGAGCTGCGGAACCTCCAGCGTCAGATCGGGCTGATGTTCATCCACGTCACGCACAACCAGGAGGAAGCGCTCTCCATGGCCGATCGCATCGTGGTCATGAACGACGCCCGCGTGCAGCAGATCGCCGACCCGCTCACGATCGCCACGAGGCCCGAAACCGAGGTCGTGGCGCGATTCATGGGCGACAACAACATCCTGCGCGGCACCGTCACGTCCCGCGAGGGCGACCGCGTCGTGATCGAGGACGAGCACGGAGTGCGGACGAGCGTCTCGGCTCCTGGAGCCGCTCCCGGGATCGGCGACCCGGCGCTCGCGGCCGTCCGCGCGGCGGCCGTGGAGATCGTGGACGACGGTTCGGCCGGCGACGTGAACAGCGCCGAGTGCGAGATCGTGTTCGTGGAGTTCCTCGGCGACCTCGTCAAGCTGCACCTGATGTCGGGTGGCGAGCGCATGCTCGCGAAGGTACCCGGCGATCGCTACGAAGCGTTCCGCGGCCGGGAGGGGGAGCGCATCCGAATCAGCTGGGAGGAGGAGGATGTCCAGCTCCTCCGCACCTGACGAAGCCACCCGCCCGCTGATCGACGTCGAGGCCGTCGAGGAGACGGACGAGCTTCTCGAGCAGCAGCGTCCGGCGGTTCAAGGGGGCGGTAAGGACCCGAGGAGAGGACGCGGCAGCGGTGCGATCACCGCTCTCTGGGCTGCGCCGGGGTTCGCGTGGCTCGCGCTCTACCTGATCGCCCCGCTCGTCTTCATCGTGCTCGTCAGCTTCTGGACGTACGAGCAGGGCGCGCGCTCCGGCTTCGCCACCGACTGGACGTTCCAGAACTACATCGACCTGTTCGACGACCGGACGTACTGGAAGAACATGCTCACGAGTTTCATGACGTCGGTCATCGCCGTCGTCGCCTGCATCGTGCTCGGTTTCCCCGTCGCGTACTTCCTGGCGCTCAAGGTGCAGACGCTGAAATGGCAGATCGCGCTCTTCATCGTCGCGCTCGCCCCCTTCTGGACGAGCTTCCTCACGCGCTCGATCGCCTGGACGTATCCGCTGATGGGGCGAGAGGGCGCGCTCAACCAGATCCTGACGAAGCTCGGGATCGTGGACGAACCGGTGGCGGCGCTCGGCTTCTCCACGCTCTCGGTGCGCCTGGCGATGATCCAGCTCTACATCCTGTTCATGATCACGCCGCTCTTCTTCGTGCTCGCCCAGGTCGACCGGAGCGCGCTCGAGGCGGCACGCGATCTCGGGGCGAACGGGTGGCGCACGTTTCGGGAGGTGATCGTCCCGCAGGCGATGCCGGGGGTCGTGATCGGCTCGATCTTCATCTTCGTGCTCACGATGGGCGAGTACGGCACGGTGCGGGTGATCGGCGGCAACACCGTCTCCTCCGTGGGCACGATCGTGCAGTCGAAGGTCGAGATCGGGATCCAGTACCCGCAGGGTGCGGCGTCCGCTGTCCTCCTCGTCCTCGCCCTGATCGCGGGCGTGTTCGTGATCACGCGCTTCTCCAACCTGCGCGAGGATCTCTGATGCAGGGCCCCTCGGGTGGCAAGCGGCGCGACTGGACGAAGATCGTGCTGGCCGTCTACTTCGTTCTCTTTCTCGGCTTCCTCTACGCCCCGCTGATCCTGATGGGCGTGCTCTCGCTGCAGGGGCCGTACGGTGCGATCACGTTCCCGTTCAAGGGCCCGGTCAGCCTCGAGTGGTGGAGGTCGCTGTTCGACTCGACGATTCCTGGCTCGCACGCGCGCGAGATCTCGGCCGCGGCGAAGCAGTCGCTCTGGCTCAGCCTCGCTGCCGGGATCATCACCGCGTTTCTCGCGTTCACGCTCTCGATGGCGTTCCGACGTCATTTCCGCGGCAACAGCCTCGGCTTCTACCTGATCATGCTCGCGCTGATGGCGCCCGGGTACCTCCTCGCGCTCGGGACGCAGCTGTTCTGGTCGTACATGGGCTGGGACACCTCGTTGTGGAAGACGGCGCTCGGCACGAACGTGGTCTGGGGTATTCCCTTCGGCTTCCTCGTCATGCTCGCGGTCTGGAACCGGTACAACCCGAGCGTCGAGGAGGCGGCGCGTGACCTGGGTGCGAACCGCACGCGGACGTTCCGCGAGGTGACGCTTCCGCTCGTGTGGACGGGGATCTTCGGCTCGTTCCTGTTCGGCTTCACGCTGACGTGGAACGACTACGACCGCACGCTGCTGCTCATCTCGGGGCTGGAGACGCAGACCCTGCCGCTGCAGATCGCGGGCCTCACCTTCACCGCCGCGATCCGACCCGACCTCTACGCGCTCGGCACCGCCACGACGCTGCTCACGCTCCTGGTGATCGTCGTGCTCCTGACGGTGGCGACCGCGAGGCTGCGCCTGCGCGGGCGCAAGGTGGAGCGCGTCGAGGAGGAGTTCGGCGAGATCGAGTCGCTCACGCCCGTGCCCGGCGCCGGCACGACCACCTCCTGATCCGTGGCAGCGGTCATCGTCGTCTCCACGGGCGGCACGATCGCCATGCGGCCAGACCCCGAGACGGGCAAGCTCGTGCCCGCAGTGTCCGGCGACGAACTCGTGGAGCTGCTCGCCTGGCCGCAGGCGCCGCCGCTCGAGCTTGACGACTTCGCCCGGGTCCCGAGCTTCGACGTCCATGGCGAGCTGGCGCTGGCGCTGGCGCGCCGCGTGGTCGAGCACGCCGTGAGCGGTGCGTCGACCGTGGTCACCCACGGGACCGACACGATGGAGGAGTCGGTCTACCTCACCGACCTGCTGCTTCCCGCCGGATCGGCGCCGGTCGTGTTCACGGGCGCGCAGCGAGGCGCCGAGGAGCCGGACGCCGACGGGCCGCGAAACCTCCGCGATGCGATCACCGCCGCACTCGCGACCGCCACCGCGGGGCTGGGTGCGCTCGTCGCCTTCGCGGGCGAGCTGCACGCGGCTCGTGACGCGCGCAAGGTCCACACGAGCGCTCTGAGGGCTTTCGCCTCGCCGGGCTACGGACCGGTCGGGCACGTCGATGCCGGCCGCGTGCTGATCCGCCGCCGCCCCGAGCGCTCGCCCGCGCTGCCCGCCCCGGAGCGCATGGCGCTCGTCGATCTGATCCGGCTGCATGCCGGCAGCGACGCACGCTTCCTCCGGGCCTCCCTCGCGTCGGGCGCGGAGGCGATCGTCCTCGAGGGCACCGGGCGCGGCAACGCGAACGACCAGGCCGTCGAAGGGGTGCGGGAGGCGGTCGCCGCCGGCGTGCCGGTCGTCGTCTGCTCGCGCTGCGTCGAGGGCCGGGTGGAGCCGGTCTACGGCCGCGGCGGCGGCCGCGATCTCCTCGACGCGGGTGCACTCTTCGCGGGCGACCTCGCCGGACCGAAGGCGCGCGTGCTGCTGCAGGCCGCGCTCGGTGCGGGCCTCGATCCCGAGGCTGCGCTCTCGGCCTCCGTCTAGCCCGAGCGGGGGTGACGCCGCGCGAAGTCGTCGGCGATCTCGTCGAGGGTCGCCCAGCGCACCCCGTCGTGCGTGTTGATGTGCTCGATGATCCGCTCGTGCATCGCGAGCACGGCCGGGCGACCGCTCACGTCGGGGTGGATGGTCATTCCGAAGACGGCGTAGTCGTACTCGCGGTAGACCCAGTCGAACTGATCCATCCACAGCTGCTCGATGTCCCGCGGGTTGACGAAGCCGTGGCTGTTCGGCGAGGCCTTGATGAACATCATCGGCGGCAGGTCGTCGAGGTACCAGCTGGCCGGGATCTCGATCAGGTCGGTCTCCTCGCCGCGCTGCAGCGGCACCATCCACTCCTCGGCCTTCTTCGAGTAGTCGATCTTCGTCCACGAGTCGCCGACGCGGACGTAGTAGGGGAGGAAGTCGTGGTGCATGAGCGAGTGGTCGTACTTGATCCCGCGCTCGAGCAGCAGCTCGTTCGTGACGTTGGAGAACTCCCACCAGGGAGCGACGTAGCCCGTGGGGCGCTTGCCGGAGACCTGCTCCACGAGCCCGATGCACTTGTCAAGCACGGCCGTCTCCTGCTCGCGGCTCATGGCGATCGGGTTCTCGTGCGTGTAGCCGTGGATGCCGATCTCGTGCCCCGCCGCGACGACCAGCTCGGTCTCCTTGGGGAACGTCTCGATCGAGTGACCGGGGATGAACCACGTGGTCTTGAGGCCGTGGCGCTCGAACAGCTTGAGGAGCCGGGGAGTGCCGACCTCGCCCGCGAAGAGGCCGCGCGAGATGTCGTCGGGCGAGTTCTCTCCTCCATACGAGCCGAGCCACCCGGCCACGGCGTCGACGTCGACCCCGTATGCGACGAGGATCTCCTTGGCCATCTCCTGCCACCTCCCGTTCGCGCGTCGCTGGTACAACGCGACTTTAGACTCTCTCAGGGGCTCGAGCTCGTGACCTCACGCCAGTCGAAGAGGCTCTCAGGGTTGGCCGACGTTGGTGACACTCATGGATGCTCGGCGGTGGACGCGCGGAGGCGAGACCGCGCTTTCGCCGCAGCGCTCGTGCGGTTCGCCATGGTGTGCCGAAGGAGGGGGCTCGTGGGGGAACCACGGGTTCCCCCACGCTGATGTGTGCGCTCTGCGGCGTCATCGCGAAGGAGCACTGGGCGGAGCTCGACGGCGGCCGGCGTGGCCGGATCTTCCGCGCCGCGGTGCTGAACCGGGTGCTCGGGTACTTCGGGCTCTCGGTCGACGCGTGGGCCGGAAGCTACGTGGTGCGCGACCGCAAGGGCCGAGCCTCGGTCGTCTCCGACCTCGGCGGGCTGTGGGTCGAGGCCGAGCGGCTCGCGGGCCGCCCGCTCGACCCCCTCGACCCGGCGCTCGTGGCAGCGCTCTCCTCGTGAAGACGCCGGTCTCCGTCGTCACGGGCTATCTCGGCAGCGGCAAGACGACGCTCATCGCCCAGCTGCTCGGGCACCCGGAGATGGGCGAGACCGCAGTGATCGTGAACGAGCTGGGGGAGATCGGGATCGACCACCACATCGTCAGCCAGGTGGACGAGCGCACCGTGCTGCTCGCCTCCGGCTGCCTGTGCTGCACGCTGCGCGGCGACCTCGCTGACGAGCTTCGCTCGCTGGTCGACCGGCGGGACGCGGGCGACGTGCCGCCGTTCCGCCGGGTCGTGGTGGAGACGACGGGGCTGGCCGACCCGACGCCGATCGTGAACACGCTGCTCACAGAGCCCATGCTGCGACACCACGTGGAGCTGGACTCGATCGTGGCGACGGTGGACGCGCAACACGGCCTGCGCGCCCCGGAGTCGGTGAAGCAGGCGGCGATCGCCGACGTGCTCGTGGTGACCAAGACCGACCTGGCAGACGGCTCCGCCTTGGAGGAGGACCTCCGCCGCCTCAACCCCGCGGCCGACCAGGTCGAGGCCGTCCGGGGCGCGATTCCTCCCTCCTGCCTCTTCGACCGCGCTCCTCGCGCCCCGAACGTGCCTAGTAACAGACTGTTACTAGGCGCTGAAGGCCGCCAACACGACCACGACGGCGGGATCCAGGCGGTGGCGCTGACCCTCGACGGGCCACTCGACTGGCTCGGCTTCGGCGTCTGGCTGACGATGCTCCTGCAGGCGCGGGGCCAGGACGTCCTCCGCGTGAAGGGGTTCCTCGACGTCGGCGGCGACGGGCCGCTGCTGCTCAACGCGGTGCAGCACGTCGTCCACGACCCCGTGCACCTCCCCGCGTGGCCGGATGAGGACCACCGCTCGCGGCTCGTCTTCATCGGTCGCGGCTTCACGCACGATGGGCTCGAACGGTCGCTCGCCGCGTTCCAGCACGCGGCGGCTGGCTGACCGCGTGGAGTGGCCTAGGCGCGGCGTGCCGGCCTGAACGGAGCGAGCGCGGGATCGTCGCGGCCTTCGAGCACGAGCGGCGCGAGTAGTGCGGCCGTTGCCGGCGCCAGCGTGACGCCGAGCATGCCGTGGCCCGTGGCGACGAAGACGTGCGGGTCGAGCGGAGTGCGGCCGATCAGTGGCAGGCCGTCCGAGGTGAGTGGGCGCAGGCCCGCCCAGCGCGACGCGGGCGCCACCTGGCTCGGGCGCCACTCCGCGAAGAACGGGTCGGCGCTCGCGAGCATCGCGCTCAGGCGCCGCTCGCTGATCTGGAGGCTGCCGTGGCCCAGTTCGAAGACGCCGGCAATGCGCACGCCGCCGTCGTAGCTGGAGAGCCCGAGCAGCGCGTCAGCCAGGTAGAGGGCGTGGCGTGGCGCGGGCGCCGAGTCGGGCGCGTACGTGATGCTGTATCCACGCGCCGGGGCGAGCGACACACGGACGCCGAGGCGCTCGAGGAAGGGCGACGACGTGATGCCGGCCGCGACGACGACGCGGTCGCAGTCGACCACGCCGCCGGTCGTCTCGACGCGGGTCCCGGCGACGGACTCCACGACCACCCCTTCGCGCACGTCTGCCCCGTGCCCGCGGAGCCAGGCGGCGAGACCTGCGGTCAGTGATTCAGGGCGTACCCAGCGGTCGATCGAGGTGAGGAATGCACCCGCCAGCGAGGGTGAGAGCGACGGCTCGGACTCTCGCGCCTCAGCCGCGGAGAGCGCCGTGAAGCCGGCGGCACCAAGCGTGCCGAGCTCCCCGAAGAGCTCGCCGTACGACGCCAGCTTGCTTTCGGTACGCGCAGCGAGCAGCAGTCCGGCGCCGTACGCCTCGAATGCGACGCCGGCAGCGATGTAGTCGTCGAGCAGCTCGATCGTGCGGCGGTTGAGGTCCGCCAGCGCGCGGACACCCTGGCGCCAGCGTTCCCGCGTGCAGTTCGCGCGGAAGCGCCACAGCCAGCGCAGGTAGGAGGGATCGAGGCCGGGGCGTACCGCGAGCGGGCCGCTCAGGTGGAAGGCGGCACGCATCCCGTCGCCGATCACTCCCGGTCCCGGCAGTGGATACGAGAACGAGGGGCACACCCAGCCGGTGTTCCCGAGCGAGGTGCCACCGCCGACCTCGCCACGCTCCAGCACGACGACGTCGGCTCCCGCCCGGGCCAGCTCGAATCCGCACGCGAGGCCGACCACCCCGGCGCCCACGACGACGACCCTCACGACGACGCGTCCGCCGCGAGGGAGGCGACCTGTGCCTTGGCCGCGGCGACGAGATCGGCCGGCGCCAGCTCGAGCGTGGCGTCGTTACGACCCGAGCCGCAGAAGCAGCGCTCGAGATCGAGCACGCGATCGTCGACGAGCACGACGACGTCGTCGCGGTCGACGAGCGGGCAGACGCCGCCGGGCTCGAGAGCCAGTTCCTCGCGGACGCGTTCGGGCGGCAGCGGTGCGATCCGGTCGCGGCCGACGCCGAGCGCGCGGGCGAGCTTGCCGAACTGCAGACGATCGTCCCCGCGGAGCGCCGCCAGCGCGATCCGCCCGTTGGCGGCGACGGCCAGCGTCTTCACGTGCTCCGAGGCGGGGAAGGGCAGTGCCTCCACGATCTCGGCCACGGTCGCTACCGGCACGTGCTCGTGCACCGCGTACGGGACGCCGGCGTCGCGCAGGATCTCGACGGGCGACCGTGCCACCGTCAGTACGAGCGCGGCATGCCGAGCACGTGCTGGCCGAGGTAGGCGAGGACGAGGTTGTTCGAGACGGGCGCGACCTTGTACAGCCGCGTCTCGCGGAACTTGCGCTCGACGTCGTACTCCTCCGCGAAGCCGAAGCCGCCGTGCGTGTCGAGGCATGCGTTCGCAGCCTGCCACGAGGCCTCCGCGGCGAGGAGCTTCGCCATGTTCGCCTCCGCGCCGCACGGCAGGCCCTGCTCGAACAGCCAGGCCGCCTTGTAGCGCATCAGGTCGGCCGCCTCGATCGCGCGTGCGCCTGCGCGATCGGGAACTGCACGCCCTGGTTCGCACCGATCGGCCGGCCGAAGACGACCCGCTCCGAGGCATACGCGCGCGCCTTCTCGACGAACCAGCGCCCGTCGCCGATGCACTCCGCCGCGATCAGCACCCGCTCGGCGTTCATGCCGTCGAGGATGTAGCGGAAGCCCATCCCCTCCTCGCCGACGAGGTCGTCGGCGGGCACGATGACGCCGTCGAGGAAGATCTCGGTCGTCGCGTGGTTCATCATCGTCCTGATCGGGCGGATCGTCATCGTGCCCGTCGGCCACCGCCTGCTTCATGTCGACGAGGAAGGTCGAGAGGCCCTGCGTCTTGCTTCTCCACCTGGTCGGCGGGCGTCGTGCGCGCGAGCAGGAGCATCAGGTCGGAGTGCTCGGCGCGCGACGTCCAGATCTTCTGGCCGTGGACGACCCAGCCGCCGTCGACCGTTTCGCTCGGCCGTCGTCTGGATCGACGTCGTGTCCGAGCCGGCGGTCGGCTCCGTCACGCCGAAGGCCTGCAGCCGCAGCTCGCCCGAGGCGATCCGCGGCAGGTAGCGGCGCTTCTGCTCCTCGGAGCCGTGCCGCAGGATCGTGCCCATCGTGTACATCTGCGCGTGGCAGGCGCCGGAGTTGCAGCCGGAGGCGTTGATCTCCTCCAGGATCACGCTCGCCGCCGTCAGCGACGAGCCCCGCGCCGCCGTACTCCTCCGGGATCAGCGCCGCGAGCCAGCCGTTCTCGGTCAGCGCGCGCGACGAACTCCTCCGGGTAGCGGTCGGGCTCGAGCGCGCGCCAGTACTCGCCGGGGAAGCCGGCGCAGAGCTCGCGCACCGCCGCGCGGATCTCGTCCAGCTCGTCGGGATGCGAGAAGTCCATCGCCTACGCCCGCTCGAGCAGGCGGCGCGCGATGATCAGCTGCTGGATCTCGTTCGAGCCCTCGCCGATCAGGAGCAGCGGCGCGTCGCGGTAGTAGCGCTCGGGGCGGTACTCGAGCGAGTAGCCGTAGCCGCCGTGGATGCGCATGCAGTCGAGCGCGTTGTCCTGCGCGGCCTCGGTGGCGAAGTACTTCGCCATGCCCGCCTCGAGGTCGGCGCGCTCGCCGGAGGCCTTCCTCTGCGCCGCCTGGAGCGTGAGCAGCCGCGCCGCCTCGGCGCGCGTCGCCATCTTCGCGAGCATCAGCTGCACCGCCTGGTGGTGGGCGATCGGCTTGCCGAACGCCTCGCGCTCCCGTGCGTAGCGCGAGCGCGTCGTCGAGCGCCGCCTGCGCGACGCCGACGCCGCGCGCGGCGACGTTGACGCGGCCGACCTCGATCCCGCTCATGAAGTACTTGAAGCCCTGCCCGACGCCCTCCTCGCCGCCGAGCACGCTCGAGGCCGGCGTGCGGAAGCCGTCGAAGACGAGCTCGGTCGACTCGACGCCCTTGTAGCCGAGCTTCTTCAGCCCCGGCATCGGGATCGTGCAGGCCCGGCGGGCTCGTCTCCGGGCTCCTTCTCGACGATGAAGCCGGTCATGCCCGTGTGCGCCGGCTCGCGCCGCGGGATCGGTCTTGGCGAGCAGCATGACGATCCCCGAGCGCCAGCCGTTCGTGACCCACATCTTCTGGCCCGTCGAGCACGTAGTCGTCGCCGTCGCGCGACGGCGACGTGCGGATCGACTGCACGTCCGAGCCGGCGTGCGGCTCGGTCATCGAGAACGACGGCGCGGATCTCGGCCGAGGCGAGCCGCGGCAGGAAGCGCCGTCTCTGCTCCTCCGTGCCGTGCAGCCGGATCATCGTGGCGGCGATGAAGGAGCCGTTGAGGATCCCGGACAGCGTCACCCAGCCGCGCGAGAGCTCCATCACGATCAGCGCGTAGGTGTCGAGCCCGAGCCCGAGGCCGCCGTACTCCTCCGGGATCGTCGTCCCGAACAGGCCCATCTCGCGCATCGTCTCGACGAGCGACTCCGGGAACTCGTCGCGGTGCTCGAGCTCGGAGGCGACCGGGATCACGTCGCGGTCGACGAAGTCGCGGACGGCGGCGACGATCTCCTGCTGCTCGGTCGTGAGCGTCGGTCACACGCGGGCGACCTCCCGCAGCGTCGAGCGGGGCGAGCGCGGCAGCGAGGTCGTCGTGCTCCTCGAGGCGCCAGGATCGCCTCCTCGAGCCGCTCCACCGCGTCGTCCGAGAGCGCGAGGGAGGCGTTCCCGCGGAACTTCGCGCGCACCTCGTCGGCCGACGAGCGGGTTCTCCGGCCCGCCCTTCTGGTACGGGAAGTCGCCCTCGAACGACGTGCCGTCCGCGAGCCGGACGCGCCCCGCCCGGGAAGGCCTGCGGGTAGGTCGGGTACTCCGGCGTCTCGTAGCGCACCTTCGCGGCGACGGCGAGCACGTCCGGGTCGGCGATCGCCTCGTCGGTGAAGTCGGACACGGCGACGTGGCCGCGCACGAGCAGCGAGGCGATCGAGTACTGCAGCGAGAACTTGCCCTCGTACTCCGAGCGCGGGGCGATCTTCTGCTCGGCCGGGCTCGAGCACGAGCGAGACGCCCGCCGCGGGCACGGTGACGACGACCTCGGCGATCTCGTCCGGCGCGAACGTGCGGCCGCCGACCGCCTCGCCGGCGGCGCCGAGCGAGCCGTGCATGAAGTGGCAGACCGGGATACGGCTTGTAGGCGATGCGCGGCGTCTCCCAGCGCGAGCCGAGGTCGGCGAGCTGGCCGGCGATGTCGATTCGCCCTTCCTCGGCGCCGAGGAACGCGTGGTAGAGGCCGAACTTGCCCTCGAGCACCGACGCCGGCCCGACCGCGCCGTGGTGCGCGAGCCGCGTCGCGAGATGCGCGCCGTGCGCAGCCCAGGCCGGGTGCATCGGCTTCGTCGGCGTGCCGTCGGCGAGGTAGGCGAACAGACCGCCGGCGAACGAGCCGGCGATCCCGAGCGCGCGCGTGGTCGTCTCCGCGTCGAGACCGCCGAGCCGGGCGACCGCGGCGACGCCGCCGAAGATGCCGCAGATCGCGGTGGGGTGGAAGCCGCGGCGGTGGAACTCGCCCGACGCGGCCATCCCGACGCGGCACACGACCTCGTTGCCGGCCACGATCGCGGCCAGCACGTCGGCGCCCCGCGACCCGAGCGCCTCGCCGGCCGCGAGCGCGGCGGGCGCGATCACCGTCGAGACGTGGCTGACCGAGTCGGAGTGCGTGTCGTCGAAGTCGAGCCCGTGGCAGAGCATCGCGTTCGCGAACGCCGCGTTCGCCGCCGGCAGCGGGTGATCGAGCCCGATCACGGTCGCCTGCGGCTCTCCGCCCAGCTCGTCCATCGTGTCCCGGCCCTCGCCGGCGACACCCGTCGCGTGCGCGGCGAGGCCGCAGCCGAGGGTGTCGAGGACGTGCAGCTTCGCGTCCTCGACCACCTGCGGCGGGACGTCGTCGAGCACGAGCGTCGACGTCCAGCGGGCGATCTCCTGTGCTGCGGTCATCTCACACCGTCCAGTCCTCGTCGGTCACGGGGAACGTGTCCGCCACCTCGGGCGCGCCGCGCTTGTAGACCATGAACGTCCGCTTGAACTCGATCACGACCTCGCTGCGCTGGTTGATGCCGCGGCAGCGCATCGAGACGATGCCCACGCGAGGCGTTCGACCTGCGACTCGCGCAGGTCGAGGATCTCGCTCTCCGCCCAGAGCGTGTCGCCCTCGAACACGGGCTTCGGCAGCTTGATGTCCGTCCAGGCGAGGTTCGCAGCCGCGTTCTCGCTCGTGTCCGGGACGGTCAGCCCCGTGACGAGCGCGAGCGTGAACGCGCTGTTGACGAGCGGCCGCCCGAACTGCGTGCGCGCCGCCTACGGCTCGCTGAAGTGGATCGGGTTCGTGTTCATCGTCAGGCACGTGAACCAGATGTTGTCCGTCTGCGTGACGGTGCGGCCGAAGCGGCTGCGGAACACGTCACCCGACGCGAAGTCCTCGTAGAAGCGGCCGCGCCACTCCTTCGGCGCCGCGGTGGCGTCAGTCGGCATGCAGGACTCCTCTCTTGGCCTCGGCCAGCAGCTGCCGGGCGCGCTCGACGACCGGCAGGTCGATCATCTCGCCGTCCAGGGCAACGGCGCCCCTCCTCTCCGCGGACGCGCGCTCGTAGGCCTCGACCACGTCGCGCGCGTGCTCGAGCTCGTCCGCGGACGGGGCGAACTCGGCGTTCACGATCGCGACCTGATCGGGGTGGATGCACGCCTTGCCACGGAATCCGAGCGAGCGGGCGAGGCGGCAGTCGGCGCCGAGCCCTTCGGCGTCCCGGAAGTCCGTCCAGACCTGGTCGATCGGCGCGCGGATGCCGGCCGCGGCAGAGTCGACGACGACCGAGGAGCGGGCGAAGAGCAGCTCCTGCCCGTCGGGCCGCGGCACGAGGCCGAGGGCGAGCCCGAGGTCGACGGCGCCGAGAACGAGGGCGGCGACGGGCGCCGTGGAGGCGATCTCGTACGCGCGCCGGAGCCCGTCCGCCGTCTCCACGATCGCCACCACCGGGACGTGGAGCGCGGCCAGTGCCGCAGCTGACTCGGGGCTCGCCTTCGGCAGCACGACGCCGTCGAGAGCGAGCGAGGAGAGCAGGGCGACGTCGTCCGCGTGCCACGGTGTTCCGGCGCCGTTGACGCGCACGAGGCGGAGGAGATCGGTGTCCGAGGCGAGCACCTCGGCTACGACCTGTCGCGCACCCGGCTTCTCCGCCGCCGTGACGGCGTCCTCGAGGTCGGCGATCACGGCGTCCGCCTCGGAGGCGAGCGCCTTGGCGAGCTTGCGCTCGTCGCTGCCGGGAGCGAAGAGGAACGAGCGGGCCGTGTGCGAGCGTGGTCATGAAGTTGACAGCGTTCCCAATGTCAGACATAAACACAATCCCGGCGTCCGCAGCAAGAGAGGAGCGATTCCGTGCAGGCGGTGGTCTTCCACGAGTTCGGCAACTCCGACGTCCTTCGCCTCGAGGAGCTCCCGGACCCCGAGCCGGGTCACGGCGAGGTGCGTCGTCGACGTCACGGCCAGCGCCCTCAACCACCTCGACGTCGACGTGCGCGAGGGTGTCTCGCGCTTTCCGGTGGGCTTCCCGCACGTGCTCGGCATCGAGCCGGTCGGGCGGATCGCGGCGCTGGGCGACGGCGTCGAAGGCTGGCAGGTCGGCGACCGCGTGGCGCCGTACCTGGTGGCGGTCTGCGGCAGCTGCCGCTACTGCCGCACCGGGCGGGAGTCCCTCTGCACCGCGCCGGCGTGGTTCATCAGCATGGGCTCGGGCGGCGCGTACGCAGAGAAGCTGGTCTGCAAGGCGACACAGCTGATCCGCGTCCCCGACGGCGTCACCGACGTGGAGGCCGCCGCGAGCCACATCGCGTTCGGCACGGCCTGGCACATGCTGGTCACCCGCGCGCGGCTCCGGCCGGGCGAGACGGTGCTCGTCAACTCGGTCGGCAGCGGCATCGGCTCGGCGGCCGTGCAGGTCGCCAAGCTCGCGGGTGCGTTCGTGATCGGCAACTCGAGCCGGGACGACAAGCTGGACCAGGCGAGGGAGCTCGGCCTGGACGTCGGCATCAACTACACGACGCAGGACGTGGTGGAGGAGGTGCTGAGGGCCACGGACGGGCACGGCGTCGACGTCGTCTACGAGCACGTCGGCGGGGACCTCTTCCAGCAGGGTCTCGACTCGCTCGCCAAGGACGGCCGGCTCGTGATCTGCGGCGCGCACGCCGGCGAGGTGGTGCCCTTCGACATCATCCCGTTCTTCCGCCGCCAGCTGTCGGTGATCGGCTCGTTCGTCTTCACCCGCAGCGAGGCCGAGACGTGCTTCGAGCTGCTCGCACGGGGTGTGTTGAAGCCGCAGGTCGCGGCGACGTTCCCGCTCGAGCAGGCGAAGGAGGCGATGGACATGATGGAGAGCCGCAACTTCTTCGGGAAGATCGTCCTATCGATTTCCGGCTCCGCCGGAAGTCGATAACGACAAATGATGATGGATTCGACGGGTTTCCTTTTGGTTGAGCTCTTGCCCTTGGAGGGCGAAGCCCGGAAAGGGGAAAAGGTCATATGAAGCGCATCGGGGTCGACGTCGGCGGCACGTTCACCGACCTCATCTACGTCGACGACGAGTCCGGCGCGGTGCTCGTGCACAAGGTGCCCGACGACGCCCGACGACCCGTCGCAGGGAACGGTGCGCGGCATCACCGAGCTGACCGCTGAGGCCGGTCAGGACCCGTCCGCGCTCGACCAGGTGTTCCACGGGACGACGATCGCCACGAACATCGTGATCGAGCACAACGGCGCCACGGTCGGCATGATCACGACCGACGGCTACCGCGACATCCTCCACATCGCGCGCCACAAGAAGCCGTTCAACTTCTCGAACTACCAGGACCTGCCGTGGCAGCGCTACCCGATCGTGCGGCGCCGCTACCGGCTCACGGTCCCGGAGCGGATCACCAAGGACGGCGCCGTGCTCGTGCCGCTCGACGAGGAGCGGGCGCGCGAGCAGGTACGGCGCCTGAAGGACGCCGGCGTCGAAGCGGTGGCTGTGTGCTTCCTCTTCTCGTTCCTGAACGACACGCACGAGCGGCGCGTGGCGGAGATCGTGCGGGAGGAGTTCCCCGACGCGTTCGTCTCCGTCTCCTCCGAGGTGCTGCCGCAGTACCGCGAGTACGAGCGCTTCTCCACCGTCTGCCTCAACGCCTATGTCGGGCCGAGGGTGGCGAGCTACGTCGGCCGGCTGGAGAGCGAGCTGCGCTCCCTGGGCGTGGCTACCGGACTTCACCTGATGACCTCCGCGAGCGGCGTCGCGACGGCGGACGCGGCCGTGCAGCGACCTGTCAACCTGCTCATGTCCGGTCCCGTGGCGGGCGTCGTCGGCGGCATCTGGGCCGGTCGGCAGGCAGGCTACGACAACGTGATCACGCTCGACGTCGGCGGCACGTCGGCCGACATCGGCCTCGCGCAGGAGGGTCGCCTGCGCATGAAGCACCTGCTCGACACGCGGGTCGGGCCGTACCAGGCGATGATCCCGATGGTCGACGTGGACACGATCGGCGCCGGCGGCGGCTCGATCGCGTACGTCGACCACGGCGGCATCTTCCGCGTCGGGCCGCGCTCGGCGGGCGCGGATCCGGGGCCTGCCGCCTACGACCGCGGCGGCACCGAGGCGACCGCGACCGACGCCATGGTGAACCTCGGCTGGCTGCTCCCGGAGGCGTTCCTCGGCGGCGGCATGAAGCTCCGAGCCGACCTCGCGCGCAGGGCGTACGAGGAGGGCCCGGCGCAGGCGCTCGAGATGTCCGTCGAGGAGGCGTCGATGGGCGCCGTGCAGATCCTCACGCACTCGATGGTGCAGTCGATCGAGGAGAACTCGGTGCGCAAGGGCTTCGACCCGCGCGACTTCGCGCTCGTCGCCGAGGGCGGTGCCGGGCCGCTCTTCGCGGCGCAGATCGCGCTCGAGGTCGGAACCCCGAACGTGCTCGTGCCGCCCTACCCCGGCGTCACGGCCGCGATGGGTCTGCTCGCCACCGACATGGTCTATGAGTAGGTGGCGACGGCGTACCAGCGCGTCTCCACGCTCGACGGCGCCGCCCTCGACGCGCTCTTCGCGCGGCTCGAGGCGAAGGTGCGGACTCAGCTCGAGGAGGACGGGATTCCCGCCGAGCGGATCGTGATCAATCGCGTCGCGGACTGCCGCTATCTCGGCCAGGGGTACGAGCTCCGGGTGGACGTGGGGGGCGGCCAGATCGACGGCGAGTGGGCCGAGAAGCTCCGCGCCGACTTCCACGACATCCACGAGCGCGAGTACTCCAGACGCTTCGAGGAGTCCGACATCGAGATCCCCAACGTGCGCGTGCGCGGCATCGGCCTGATGCCGGCGCTCCAGGCGCAGGAGGTGGAGCAGGGCGGGCAGTCGCCGGATGACGCGCTCCGGCACGAGGGCGAGGCGTGGTTCCGGGTCGACGGCTCGCTGCAGGCCGTGCCGACCCGCTACTACGACCGCGCCGCGCTCAAGGCCGGGAACCGGATCGAAGGCCCGGCGATCGTGAACCAGTACGACACGACGACCGTGATCCCGCCGGGGATCGCGGCCCATGTCGACCGCTTCGGGAACATCGTGATCGAGGTCGGTGCGTCCGCGGAAGCCGAGGCCGTGGCGGCCGCAGCCGCTGTCACCGCGAGCTAGGGAGGAAGGGATAGATGTCCGTCACCGAGTACGAGGTCGGCCGGCAGCCCGGCCCTCCCAGCCGGCAGCGTGTCGAGGTCGACCCGATCACGCTGCGTGTGCTCGGCGGGGCGTTCCATGCCATCGCCAAGGAGATGGCGGGCGTGCTGTTCCGCATGAGCTACTCGTCGATCATCCGCGAGTCGGAAGACCTCGGCGCCGGGATCTTCGACGCGCAGGGGCGCGAGCTCTGCGAGTCGGACTCGACGCCGATGCACATCGGCTCGCTGCCCTGGTACATCCGCGGCTTCCTGCACCGGCTCGGCGACGACATCGAGGAAGGGGACGTGATCGTCCACAACCACCCCTACCTCGGCGCGTCGCACTCGCCGGACGTGGCGGTGGCGGTGCCGATCATCCACGACGGCGAGCTGCTCGGGTTGGGCGGCCGTGACGGCGCACGTCCTCGACGTCGGCGGCTCGTTCCCCGGCATCAACGCGGACGCGTTCGACGTGTTCGCCGAGGCGAAGCTCTACAACGGCCTGCGCTGGTACCGGCGCGGCGAGCTGAATCTCGACGTCGACCGGATGATCTTCGACAACGTCCGCACGGAGACGATGAACCGCGGCGACATGAACGCGATGCTCGCCGCGTGCCAGCTCGGCCGCGAGCGCTTCCTGCGCCTCGTGCAGCGGTACGGCGCCGAGGTCGTGATGAGCGCCGCGTACGAGTGGATGGACTACTCGGAGCGGATGCTGCGCGCCGAGATCGCAAAGGTCCCGGACGGCGAGTACGGCCCGATCGTGGGCTGGCTGGACGACGACGCCCGCAACCGCGGCATCCGCCTGCGCGTGGAGACGAAGGTGATCGTCTCAGGCGACGAGGTGACGATCGACCTCACCGGCTCGAACGCGGAGGTGCCGACCGGCTTCAACGTCCCGTTCGAGGGCTCGCTGCTCGTCAGCTGCTACTACGCGGTCCGCACGATCCTCCTCGACGAGACGACCTTCCCCGAGCACGTGCCCCAGAACGACGGCGTGTTCCGGCCCGTGAACGTGATCGCGCCCAAGGGGACGATCTTCAACCCGACCTTCCCGCGCGCGTGCTTCTCTCGCTTCTGCCAGACCCAGCGCGTCGTGGACAGCGTCAACCTGGCCCTCGCCGAGGCGCTACCCGAGAAGGTCACCGGTGGCAACTCGGCCGGGATCCACTTCTGCGCCTACGCAGGCTTCGACGACAGCGCCGGGGAGTACTGGCTCTACCTGGAGGTGAACGAGGGCTCGTACGGCGGTCGGTACGGGAAGGACGCGATGGACTCCGTCGACAACCTGATGGCGAACACGCGCAACAACCCGATCGAGGAGCTCGACATGCGCTTTCCGATGCGCTGCGACCAGTACGAGCTTCGGCCCGAGCCCGCGTCGCCCGGCAAGTGGAGAGGAGGGATCGGGATCATCCGCCGCAACCGCTTCCTCGTCGACGGCACCTACTCGTGCGAGGGAGACCGGCAGACCGACCCGCCGCAGGGGGTGTTCGGCGGCTGGGACGGCCTCGTCGCCTCGTGCCGCAAGAACCCCGACACCGGGCGCCAGGAGGAGCTGCCCGCGAAGGTGACGGGCATCCCCTTCGCCGCCGGCGAGTTCATCGAGTTCCGTGAGCCGAACGCGGCCGGGTACGGAGACCCGCTGGAACGCGAGCCGGCCGCGGTGCGCGAGGACGTGCTGGACGACTTCACGACGATCGAGCTCGCCCGCGACGCATACGGCGTGGTGTTCGCCGACGAGCGCACGCTCGAGATCGACGAGGAGGCGACCGTCGCCCTGCGCGCCGAGCTCCGGCACGCGCCTCGCTACACCTCGCTCACGGCCTATTACGCCGAGCGCGGCCTGCCCCCGTCGTCGTCGCCGACGAGCCTCGCGGGCAACCGGGAGCACGGGATCGACTGAGGCCTGCGTGGCAGAGGAGCCCCAGGTCTCGAACGACCGCGGGCGCGCCGGAGTCCCGCTCCGGCGCGTCCGCAAGGCGTACGAGCAGGTCGCCGACCAGATCCGCGGGCTGATCATCACGGGGGAGCTCGCGCCGGGGGATCGTCTCCCGAACGAGACGCTCCTGGCTCGGGACTTCGGCGTCGGCCGCGCCACCGTCCGCGAGGCGCTGCGCGTGCTCGCAGCGCAAGGGCTGATCCGCACCGCCAAGGGCGCGACGGGAGGCAGCTTCGTCACGCTGCCCACCGTGGACAGCATCACGTCGCTCGTTCACGCGAACGTGAACGTCCTCACCGAGGCGCGCCAAGTCACCCTCGAGGAGCTGCTCGAGGCGCGTGAGCTGGTCGAGGTGCCGGCGGCCCGGCTGGCCGCCACGCGGAGAAGCGAGGAGGATCTCGAATGTTTGCGGGCGACCGTTCCCGACGACGCCCAGCGGCTGGGGACGACCGAGGAGTTCGCCTACAACTCAGAGTTCCACTCCTGCGTGATCGGCGCGTGCAGGAACACGCTGCTCTCGGTCTCGGCGGAGCCGATCTTCTCGGTGCTGCAGTCGAACCTCGCGCGCTCGGTGCTCGGGCGACGGTTCCACACGGCGATCCACGCTCACCACCACAGGATCATCGAGGCGATCGAGGCCGCCGACCCCGACGCCGCGGCGGCCGAGATGCACGACCACCTCCGGTTCCTGCGCCCCTTCTACGAGAAGGCGTGGAAGCAGTCGGTGCCGCGGCGGGGCCGGGTCTGACGGTGCTCATCGGAGTTCAAGGCAGCGGACAGCTCGCCGCAGGCCTCCCGGACCCGGGCCGCTTCCGCGCAGTCGCCGAGCTGGCGGAGGAGCTCGGCTACGACTCGATCTGGGCCGGCGAGCATCTCTCCTTCGTGAACCCGATCCTCGACCTGGGCGTCGCACTCGCCACGTTCGCCGCCGTCACGGAGCGCATCCGGCTCGGTGCGGGCGTCGTGCTCCTCCCGCTTCAGGCACCCCAGCCTCGCCGCGAAGCAGGCGGCGTCGCTCGACTACGTGTCGGGCGGCCGGCTGCTGCTGGGGGTCGGCGTCGGTGGTGAGGGCGCGAAGGACTTCGAGGCGGCGGGCGTCCCGCTCGCAGAGCGGGGCGCGCGTGCCGACGAGGCGATCGACGCGCTGCGCACGCTCTTCGTCGACCGGCCGGCCACGTTCTCCGGCCGCTTCCACCGCTTCGAGGGCGTCTCCGTCGAGCCGGCGCCCGTGCAGGTGGGGGGCCCGCCGATCCTCGTCGGCGGCCGCTCCAAAGCCGCGCAGCGGCGCGCGGGCAAGCTCGGAGACGGCTGGCTCCCGTACCTCGTCTCGCCGCGAAGCTTCGCAGCCGGCGTGGAGGCGGTGCGGGCCATCGCGGTGGAGGCCGGCCGCGACCCGGACGCGTTCCTCCACGGCGTCGTCGCGTTCGCGCGGGTCGAGGACGACGGGGAGCGGGCGCGCGAGGGGGCGCGCGAGCATCTTTCGCGTCGCTACGGCATGCGCTTCGAGGCGCACCACGTCGAGCACCTGTGCGTGGCGGGGACGCCGGAGGAGTGCCGCGAGCGCGTGCGCGAGTACGGGGCTGCCGGTGCCGCCCACCTGTCGTTCAACCCCGCCGTCGACGAGGACGGCTTCTTCGAGCAGGTGGAGCGGCTGCACGCGGTGGCGGCGCCGGCCAGGACGGGAACGGCGTGACGCTCCCGCTCGCCGACGTCCGCATCCTCGCCGTGGAGCAGTTCGGGGCCGGGCCGTGGGGCACGCTGCAGCTCGCCGACCTCGGCGCCGAGGTGATCAAGATCGAGGACCCGACGGCGCACGGCGACGTGGGCCGCTACGTGCCTCCGTTCCAGGACGGCGAGGACTCGCTCTTCTTCGAGACGTTCAACCGGGGCAAGAAGAGCGTCTCGCTCGATCTGCGCCTCGCGGATGCCCGCGGCGTGTTCCACGACCTCGTCCGCGCCTGCGACGGCGTCTACTCGAACCTCCGCGGCGACCAGCCGCGCAAGCTCGGCCTCACCTACGAGCAGCTGCGCGACGTCAACCCGCGCATCGTCTGCTGCTCGCTCTCCGGCTTCGGCATGACCGGCCCGCGTGCCGCCGAAGGCGGCTACGACTACATGATGCAAGGGCTGGCGGGGTGGCAGATGCTGACCGGCGAGCCGGGCGGGCCGCCCACGAAGAGCGGGCTCTCGCTCGTCGACCTCTCGGGCGGGTACGCGTCCGCGATCGCGCTCCTCGCCGGGATCTGGCGCGCGCGGCGGGACGGGGCCGGCTGCGATTGCGACGTCTCCCTGTTCGAGACGGCGTTGCACGAGCTGATGTACATCGGCCCCTGGGCGGCGACGCACGGGTACGTGCCGCCCCGGCGGCCGAACTCGGCGCACCCGACGATCGTGCCCTTCCAGAACTTCGAGGCCGCCGACGGCTGGTTCGTCGTCGGCGCGGCGAAGCAGGTGTTCTGGGAGCGGCTGTGCGGGGTGATCGGGCGCCCTGACTTGAACGAGGACGAGCGCTTCGCCACGATGGCCGGACGCAACGAGCACCGCGACGAGCTGCTGCCGATCCTCGAGGAGGCCTTCCGGGCGCGCACGGTGGACGAGTGGGTCGACTGCCCTCGTCGGCGCGGGGGTGCCCGCATCCCGTGTGAACACGGTGGAGGAGGCGCTCGTCGACCCGCAGACCGTCGCGCGCGAGGACGTCGTCGAGCACGGCCACCCGACGCTCGGCCGCGTGCGCTCGATCCGGACGCCTCTCCGTCTCGCCGAGCGGGAGACGAGCCTCGAGCGACCGCCCGAGCGCGGCCCGTTCCGCGGCGAGCACACCGAGCAGGTGCTCGTCGAGCTGTGCGGGTACACCCCGGAGCGAGTGAGCAAGCTCCGAGAGGGAGGGGTGTTCGGTGACGCGTGACCTGGTCGGCTACGGGCAGCACCCGCCCGGTCCGCGCTGGCCCGGCGGCGCGCGCGTGGCGCTCAGCCTCGTCCTCAATTACGAGGAAGGCGGCGAGAACACGCCCCTCGAGGGCGACCCCGCGTCCGAGGCGTTCCTGCACGAGGTGGTCGGCGCCCCGCCGACGTGGGGACGGCGCAACCTGAACACGGAGTCGATGTTCGAGTTCGGCGCCCGCGCCGGCTTCTGGCGCGTGCACCGCATCGTCACCGCCCACGGGGTCCCGCTCACCGTCTTTGCCGTCGGGCAGGCGCTCGAGCGGAACCCCGAGGCCGCGCGGGCGATGGTCGCCGCCGGCTGGGAGGTGGCGAGCCACGGCTGGCGTTGGATCGACTACGGCGAGCTGCCCGAGGAGGAGGAGCGAGCGCACCTGAGGCATTCGCTCGAGGCGATCGAGCGCGTCTGCGGCGTCCGCCCGGTCGGCTGGTACACCGGCCGCGGGTCGGAGGCGACGAGGCGGCTCGTGGTGAAGGAAGGCGGCTTCCTCTACGACTCGGACTCCTACGCGGACGAGCTCCCGTACTGGCTCGACGTGGAGGGCCACGGCCACCTCGTGCTCCCGTACACGCTGGACGCGAACGACTTCAAGTTCCTGCTCCCGAACGGGTTCGTGACCGCAGACGACTTCGCGGAGTACCTCATAGACTCGCTCGAGCAGCTGCGGGAGGAGGGAGATCGCATGATGTCCGTCGGCCTCCATTGCCGGATCGTGGGCCGGCCCGGCCGCGCACGCGGGCTCGAGCGTTTCCTCCAGCACGTGCGGTCCTGCCACGACGTGTGGATCGCGACCCGGGCGGAGATCGCCCGTCACTGGCGTGCGACGCACCCCTACCGAAGGGAGTCTCCATGAGCGACGACACCGCAGTCCTCGCTGCTCTCCGCACGATCTTCGACGCCGACACCGGCATCTACCGCGAGCGCGGCTTCCAGCGGCGCGTCGGCTACGGCCGCCGGCCGGCGCTCCTCCACATCGACCTCGCGAACGCCTGGACACGTCCCGGGCATGCCTTCTCGTGCGACGGCATGGAGACGATCATCCCCGCCGTGCAGGCCCTGAACGAGGCGGGCCGCGCCAAGGGCATCCCGATCGTCTACACGACCACGGCGTACGAGGACGTCGAGGGCCAGAACTCCGACATGGGGCTCTGGGTCCACAAGATCCCCGTCGAGCAGCTCGCGCTCGGGTCGGAGGCGGTCGAGATCGACAGTCGCATCGCCCCCCGTCCCGGCGAGATGGTGATCGTGAAGAAGCGCGCCAGCGGGTTTCACGGCACCCACCTGTCGAGCTACCTGAGCGCTCAGGGCGTCGACACCGTGATCATCACCGGCGTCACGATGGCCGGCTGCGTGCGGCACTCGACCGAGGACGCGATCGCGGAGGGCTTCCGGCCGATCGTCGTGCGCGAGGCCGTGGGCGACCGTGTCCCGGGCGTGGTGGAGTGGAATCTGTTCGACATCGATGCCAAGTTCGGGGACGTCGAGCCGCTCGAGCGGGTGCTCGAGTACCTCGGCGGGATCGAGCCGTTCGAGAGCCGAGCTGCGACCGGACAGGGCGCGGCGGTCGTCTGAGGATCGGGCGCCGCGTCTGCGAAGCGGTCGCCTTGAGGGATTTTCGCGCGACCGGAATCTGCGCGAGCGGATTCCGGTCTTGCGCAGGCTAGAGGTGCTCGCGGAAGAACGCGCGCGCAGCGTCCGCGCAGCGGGCGCCTTCAGGGATTTTCGCGCGACCGGAATCTGCGTGAGCGGATTCCGGTCTTGCGCAGGCTACGAGGTGCTCGCGGAAGAACGCGCGCGCAGCGTCCGCGCAGCGGGCGCCTTCAGGCGGATTGTTCGCGCGACCGGAATCTGCGTGAGCGGCACTTCCGGTCCATGGCGTCAGGCTCACGAGGTGCTCGCGGAAGAACGCGCGCGCAGCGTCCGCGTGGCGAGCGGCGGCTCATGCCGATCCTCCAGGGAGTTCGTCGAGCGCCGATCCGACGACAGGGTGCGGCGCCGGCTGCGAGCGGATTCCGGTCTTGCGCAGGCTAGAGGTGCTCGCGGAAGAACGCGCTCACGATCCGCACGGCGTCGGCCGGGCACTCGAGCAGGTCGGCGTGGCCGATGTCGGGGAACTCGTGGGTGCGGATACTCGGGTTCTGCGCCGCCAGCTGGCGCGCGCCGAGACCTGACGGGGCGAGCTCCGGCGGGCACAGGATGTCGTACGTCCCGTTCGTCATCAACAGGGGCCGCTCGATCTGGGGCACGAGCGGCGAGAGGTCCATCTCCTCCATCGCGATGCAGGCCTGCCGCACGGTGTACGGGTCGTTGACGCCGATCACCGAGCGCACCAGGTCGAACGTGCCCCGGCCTTCCTCGGTCTCGAGGAACTTCGCGCCCACCGCCTGAGTCGTGACGTGGTCCGAGAAGTCGTCCCACGGCATGGACTCGGCCATGCGCCGCCAGACGCGGAAGAGCGTGCGCCGGTAGACGTCGGGCTTGGCGAAGGCGACGTCGGCGCACGCGGCGATCGTGCGAGTTCCGTGGAGGGCGGTGAAGGCGATCGCGATCATGCCGCCCATCGACGTGCCGTGGACGAGGACGCGGTCGAGGCCGAGCGCGTCGAGCAGCTTGGCGCCGTCGGCGGCCCAGCCCTCGATCGTGTACCACTCGCGCGGGCTCGTGGAGGCGCCGTAGCCGCGGGCGTCGAAGGAGAGCAGACGAAAGCCGTTGTCGCGGAAGCCGTCGTTGACGAAGCCGAAGTTGTGGCGGCCGAAGAGGCCGCCGCCGAACTGGATCACGACGGGTCCGTCCTCCGGCCCCGTCAGCTCGTAGTACAAGCTGATCCCTTCCTCGATCTGCGCGTACGGCACGTTCCCTCCCGGTCGCTTGACAGCGAGCGGAAGTCTGACTTATACGATCCTCGATGCCAACGGCGAGCCGGCGGCCTGATGTGAACGGAGAAACGTCTGCGGCCGCCTTCAGGGGTTTTCGCGCGTCCGGGATCCGCGTGAGCGGATTCCGGTCTTGCGCGCTAGTCCCAGGTGCCGACGCGATCCCGGGCGAACGCGTCTGCGGCCGCGAAGCGGCCGCCTTCAGGGGTTTTCGCGCGTCCGGGATCCGCGTGAGCGGATTCCGGTCTTGCGCGCTAGTCCCAGGTGCGGCCGACGCGATCCCAGGCGACGTCGCTCGGAAGCCACTCGGTGTAGATCGACGACCAGAGGCGCTCGACGTCTGCGTTCCCGCACTTCGGGCACGGCGGCTTCGGCTTCGTGGAGGTGGAGAGATACTCCTCGAAGCGCTCGTTACACCCGCCGCAGCGGTACTCGTAGATCGGCATGACCGAAAAGTCTAGCCCGCAGACCCCGTCCCGCGAGGCCCTCCGCGAGCTCGCGGAGAGCCGCGGCGTGCACCCGACCGACGACGACCTGGACGCCGTGGCCGGCTTCCTGGACGCCATCCTGCCCGCGCTCGAGAGGCTGGAGCGCGAGCTTCCCGCGGACACGGTGCCCGCCGGGCCCGGCGCAGCGGGAGCCCGGGCGTGAGCGTCGCCCGGCTCGCGCAGCGGCTGCGGGACGGCGAGCTGTCGCCGCGCGAGGCCGTCGCCTCGTACCTCGAACGCATCGAGCGGCTCGACGGTGCGCTCAACGCCTTTCTCACCGTGCGCGCGGAGGAGGCGCTCGGCGGAGGCCGAGGAGCTCGAGCGGGTCAGCGAGCGCGGGCCGCTGTGGGGCGTGCCGGTGGGCGTCAAGGACGTGATCGACGTCGCCGGCACGCGCGACGACCGCCGCGTCCCGGATCCTTGCCGACAACGTGCCGCAGCGCGACGCGGCGGCCGTGGAGGGGCTGCGGCGCGCGGGCGCCGTGATCCTCGGCAAGCTCAACACGCACGAGTTCGCCTTCGGCGCCACGACGACGAGCGCGCACTTCGGGCCCGCGCACAACCCGTGGGACACGGAGCGGAGCTGCGGCGGCTCGAGCGGCGGGAGCGGCGCGGCCGTGGCGGCCGGGCTCGCCGCTGGCACGCTGGGCACCGACACCGCGGGCTCGGTGCGCATCCCGGCCGCGCTGTGCGGGGTCACGGGCCTCCGCCCGTCCTGCGGGCGCGTGTCGAACCGGGGCGTCGTCCCCACGTCGTGGAGCTTCGACACCGTCGGCCCGCTCGCCCCCTCCGCGGAGGACTGCGCGCTCCTGCTCGAGGCGATCGCCGGGCACGTGCCGGGCGACCCGACGACTGTCGCCGTGGCCGTGCCTCCGTACGCGGCGGCGCTCGAGGGCAGCCTCGCGGGCCTCCGCCTCGGCGTTCTCGTCGAGCGCTTCGAGGCGGGCGTCGACCCCGCGGTGGCAGCGGTCGTGCGCACCGCGGTCGGACGAGCTCGGACACCTCGGCGTCCGCCTCGAGGAGGTGCGCGCGCCCGAGCTCGACCAGGCGGCGGTCGCCCAGCAGCTCGTGATGCTGCCGGAGGCCGCCGAGGCGCATCGCCGCTGGCTGACGACGCGGCTTGACCGAGTACGGCGCCGACGTCCGCGCGCGTCTGCTGGCCGGCATGCTCCTCCCCGCGACGGCGCCCGTCACCGGGCACCGGGCCAGGCGCTGGCTCAGCGGCGTGGCGGAGCGCTTGTTCGAGCAGGTCGACCTGCTCGTCGCCCCCGCGATGCCCGTCGTGGCGCCCCGGCTCGGCGAGGAGACGGTCGAGCTCGACGGCGAGCGCGTGCCCTTCCGGCTCGCCCTGATCCCGTTCAACTCGCCGTGGAGCTTCGTCGGGGTGCCGGCAGCCAGCGTGCCGTGCGGCTTCGTCGACGGGCTCCCCGTGGCGCTCTCCGTCGTCGGGCCGCGGCTCGAGGAGGGCCGCGTGCTCCGTCTCGCACACGCGTTCCAGAAGGTGACAGACTGGCACGAGCAGCGTCCTGCGATGGCCAGTGACGACGCCATCACCGTGAAAGGGGTGTGAGTCTCAATGTCCGTGCTGATCAAGGGCGGCCGGATCATCACCGCCGCCGACGACTACGTGGGAGACGTCTACATCGAGAACGGCTCCATCTCCCTGCTCGGTGAGTCGCTCGACGTCTCGGCCGAGAAGACGATCGACGCGACGGGGAAGTACGTGATTCCCGGCGCGATCGACCCCCACACCCACCTCGAGATGGCCTTCGGCGGCACGACGACGTGCGACGACTTCACCTCGGGCACGACGTCGGCCGCGTTCGGCGGCACGACGACGCTGATCGACTTCTGCATGCAGACGCCGGGCGACACGTTCGCGCAGGCGCTCGAGAAGTACCACGAGAAGATCGAGCGCGCGAAGCCGGTGATCGACGTCGGCTTCCACATCGGCGTCACCGATCTGCACACCGGCGGCACGCTCGAGGACCTCGCCAAGCTGCCGGACGAGGGCGTCACCTCGTACAAGCTGTTCATGGCCTACAAGGGCGCCGTGATGGTCGACGACGACACGCTCTTCCGCACGATGCTGACGGCCGCGGAAACCGGCGCGCTCGTGATGGTGCACGCCGAGAACGGAGACGCGATCGACATCATCGTCAAGAAGGCGGTCGCGGAGGGCAAGAAGGACCCGATCTGGCACGCGTGGACGCGGCCGCCGGCGACCGAGGGAGAGGCGACGAGCCGGGCGGCCCACCTCGCGTACGTGGCCGGCGCGCCGCTGTACGTGGTGCACGTCTCCTGCCTGGACGCGATCGAGCCGATCGCGCACGCGCGCGAGAAGGGCTGGCAGGTGTGGGGCGAGACCTGCACGCAGTACCTCTTCATCGACGAGACCGCGCTGCAGAAGCCCGACTTCGAGGGCGGGAAGTACGTCTACACGCCGCCGCCGAGGCCGAAGGAGCACCAGGAGCACCTGTGGAAGGCGCTCAAGTCGGACGTGCTCTCGGCCGTCTCCACCGATCACTGTCCGTTCAACTGGCCGGAGCAGAAGGGTCTCGGCCGCGATGACTTCTCCAAGATCCCGAACGGCGGCCCTGGGATCGAGAACCGCCTGCATATGCTGCACCACTTCGGCGTGCGCGAGGGCCGCATCACGCTCAACCGCTTCGTGGAGCTGACGTCCACGAACGTCGCGAAGCTGTTCGGCCTCTATCCCCGCAAGGGCACGATCGCGCCGGGCGCCGACGCCGACATCGTCGTCTGGGACCCCGAGAAGCCGTACACGGTGTCGGTCGACACGAACCACTCGAACGTCAACTACAACCTCTTCGAGGGCACGGACGTCGTCGGCGCCCCCGAGGTCGTGCTCGTGCGCGGCCAGGTGATCGTCGAGGGCGACGAGCTGGTCGCGCAGCCCGGGGCGGGGCAGTTCGTGAAACGCGCCCGCTTCGGCCAGGAGCTGAAGCCGGCTCAGCGGGCGGTCGCGTAAGAGTGCTCCTTCCGGCAATGCCCTCCAGGTCCCTGGCGCGCGATGAGCGGCGTCAGGCGTCGTCCTCGGTCGCCCCGATACCTTCTGGTATCGGGGCTCCCTGCGTCCTAGCCTGGCTTGCTCCTCGCGCGCCAGGAACGTGGCCGCATCACCGGAAGGAGCACTGATGTCCGACGAGACCGCACGCCAGGTCTACGCACAGGCGGGTCTCGGCGAGAGCGTCACGCTCGGCCGGCGCCCCGCCGTGCTCGTGGTCGACTTCTCGTGTGGCTTCACCGACCCGGCCTGCGCGCTCGGATCGGACTTGACCGCCGAGGTCGAGGCCACGCGGCGGCTGCTCGACGTCGCTCGCGGACGAGGCTTGCCGATCGTGTTCACGACGATCGGCTTCGAGCCGAGCCTGAAGGACGGCGGCCTGTGGCTGCAGAAGGTGCCGACGCTCGGCGACCTGCAGCTCGGCGGCAGGTGGGTGGAGATCGACGAGCGGCTCGGGCGCCGCGACGACGAGACCGTGATCGTGAAGAAGTGCGCCTCGGGCTTCTTCGGCACGAACCTCGCGTCGGTGCTCGTCTCGCAGGGGGTCGACTCCGTGGTCCTCTGCGGCGCCACGACGAGCGGCTGCGTCCGGGCGACGGCGATCGACCTGCTCCAGTACGGGTGGCCGACGCTCGTGCCGCGCGAGTGCGTCGGCGATCGGGCGCAGGCGCCGCACGAGGCGAACCTGTTCGACATCCAGGCCAAGTACGCGGACGTCGTCCCGCTCGAGGAGGCGATCGCCTACCTCGAGTCGGTGCCGGCGCCCGCGGGCGCGGCCGTGTGACGTACCGGGTCGCTCTCCTCCCCGGCGACGGGGTCGGCCCGGAGGTGACCGCGGAGGCCCGGCGCGCCGTCGACGCGCTCGGCCTCCCGCTCGAGTGGACGGAGCTCCCGTGGGGGAGTGCGTGGTACCACGAGCACGGCGCGATGATGCCGCCGGACGCGCTGGACACGTTGCGCGGCCACGACGCGGTGCTGCTGGGCGCGATCGGCGATCCCTCCGTCCCCGACGACGTCTCGCTGTGGGGCTCGATCCTGCTCATCCGGCAGCGCCTCGACCTGTGGGCGAACGTGCGGCCCGCCCGGCTCCTACCCGGGATCCCGTGCCCGCTGGCGGGCCGCGGGCCGGCCGATGTGGACCTGCTGTTCGTGCGCGAGAACACGGAGGGGGAGTACGCGGGCGCGGGCGGGCGGTCGCATCGCGGCCTCCCGCTCGAGGTGGCGGTGGAGACGGGCGTCTTCACGCGCGGCGGGGTCGAGCGGGTGGTGCGGCACGCTTTCGGCCTCGCCGCCTCGCGGCGCGGGCTGCTCACGAGCGCGACGAAGTCGAACGCGTCGCGGTTCGGCTACGTGCTCTGGGACGAGGTGGTGCAGGAGGTGGCCGCGGACTTCGACGGCGTGCGCGTCGAGCGCGTGCTGGTGGACGCTCTCGCGGCGCGGATGGTGCGCGACCCGGCGAGCCTCGACGTCGTCGTCGCCTCCAATCTCTTCGCCGACATCCTCACCGACCTGGCCGCCGCGATCCAGGGCGGGATGGGCATGGCCGCGAGCGCGAACGTCGCGCCGGGGGCCGATGTCCCAGGCGTGTTCGAGCCGGTCCACGGGTCGGCTCCGGACATCGCCGGGCAGGGGATCGCCAACCCTGCAGGCGCGATCTGGAGCGCCGCGCTGCTGCTCGAGCACCTCGGGGAGTCCGAGGCCGGGGCGGCGGTGCTCGCCGCGCTCGAGGCGGTCTGTCGCGACGGCCCACGCACGCGCGACGTCGGCGGCACGGCGAGGACCCGCGAGGTCGGCGACGCCGTCGTCGCCCGTCTCAGCGGAAGATGCCGATGAACATCCCGCCGAGCACCACCAGGACGCTCGCAACCACCGTCCGCCGGCCGATCGCCTCGGTCTTCCCGTAGAGCATCGCCGCGAAGACGACGGCCCAGAGCGACTGCGTCGCGTTGAGCGGCGCGACGATGCCGACGTCCCCGCGGTCGAAGCCGGTGACCAGCGCACCGTACGCGCAGCCGAGCAGGAGACCGGCCGGGAGGAAGGCGCGGCTCGTCGTGCGTGCGACGGCCCGAACCGTCTCGCGCCGCGTGAGCAGCACGTAGAGCGAGGTCACCGCCGTCGCTGCCAACAGCGACGCGACGGACGCCTGCAGCGCCGGCGGGTCGAAGTCGCGCGCCGCCCACCGGACGGCGTTGTCGCGCGCCGCGAAGAGTCCCGCGCAGACGAGCGCGAGCACGACTCCGAGCGCGCGGAACCCGACGGGCCGCCCCGGATCGAAAGCGAGCGCGCCGCCGCCGGCGACGATCAGCGCCGTCCCGGCGAGCAGCGCCGGCCGCAACGGCTCGTCGAGCAGCGCCAGCGCCAGCAGCACCGAGCCGAGCGGCGCCGTGCCGATGAGGATGGCCGCGCGTGACGGGCCGGCGTAGCGCACGGCGAGGATGAACATGATCTGGGAGAGGCCCGGCACCACGAGGCCGACGGCGACGAACGGCCACAGCTCTCCCAGGGCGACGCCGCTCTCCACCGTCGAGGGGAGCGCGAGGACGATCGCCACGGCGAGCGCCGACGAGGCGATGACGACGCTGCCGACCGCCGGGTCCCCGCCGCGCTGCAGACCGGCCCGCACTGCGACGGTCATCGCGCCGAACAGGGCCCCGGCAAGGAGGCCGAGCAGGACTGCGTCCACGCGTCTGCTTAGGCTCCGACCGTGACGGGGCGCGCGACCACGGACCGGATCATCGCGCGCCCGCACCCGCGATGAGCAGGAGAGCCGTCGCCGGCGGCAGCGCCGTCGGCTTCGCCGCGGGCTGGAACATCGCGGACACGGGCGCGATCGCGGACGAGCTGTCCGTGGCGTACGGGGTCGGGCTCGGCGTCGTCGGGCTCTTCACGGCCGTGCTGTTCGCGAGCCACATGCTCATGCAACTGCCCGCGGGGAGGCTCAGCGACCGGCTCGGTCCGACACAGGTCTGCCTCGCGGGCGTCGCGGTGCTGATCGCCTGCAACGCGCTCGCCTCCATCGCACCCGACACGTCATTGGTGCTCGTCGCGCGCACGCTGATGGGGGTCGGCACGGCGCTCAGCTTCATCGGCGGCAGCGACTTCGTCCGTGCCACCGGTGGCTCGCCGTTCGCCCAGGGGCTGTACGGCGGCCTCGCGACGGCCGGGGGCGGCGTCGCCCTGGCCGTCGTCCCGGCGCTCGAGGGCAGCCTCTCGTGGCGGGCCCCGTTCGTGTCGGCGATCGCCGTGGCCCTGGCCGCCGGCCTGCTCCTCGCAGTTGCCCCACATCCGCCTCACGCGGCGCGTTTGGCTGCCGACCGGACACCGGTCCTGAAGCTCGCGCGGGATGCGCGGCTGCTCCGCCTTGCCGCGATCTTCGCCGCGTCGTTCGGGCTCAGCGTCGTGATCGGGAACTGGGTCGTGACGCTGCTCGAGCAGGAGACGACGCTCTCGGCCGGCGCGGCCGGCGCGATCGGCGCGCTCACGCTCGTGCTCGGCGTTGTCTCGCGTCCCCTCGGCGGCTGGATCCTCTACCACCGGCCCGCGCGTGCCCCGGCCGCCATCGCGGTGGCGGCGCTCGTCGGCGCGGCGGGCACCGTCGCCCTCGTTGCCGGCTCGGTCTCGCTCGCGGTCGTCGGCGCGTGCCTGATCGGGCTCGCGGCGGGAATCACGTTCGCGCCGGCGTTCATCGGCGCGGCGAGGCTCTATCCCGACGGACCGGCGACGGCGATCGCGTTCGTCAACGGGGTGGGCGCGTTCACGATCCTCGTCGGCACGGCCCTCGTCGGCCTTGCGTTCGCAGCCGGAGCGGGGGTCCTGGCCTTCGTCGTGCTGGCCGCCCTGTGGGCCGCGAGCGCGCTGTTTGCCACTAACTGGCGCAAGACTGGAATCCGCTCGCGCGGATCCCAGTCGCGCGAAGATCCCTGAAGGCGGCCGCTTCGCGACCGCGTCGCCTCCCTTTTGCGGCAAGCTCTAGCTCAGCGCCGCGATGGCGTTGAGGATGATCTCGGCCGCGAGCGCTGCGTCCGCAGGGCGCGCGTCCTCGGCCGGGTGGTGGCTGATGCCGTCCTTGCAGGGCACGAAGACCATGGCACTCGGTACCCGCTCGGCGACGCACATCGTGTCGTGGGCGGCGCCCGAGTGCATGCGCAGGAACGGCTCGCCGGTCGCCCGGGCCGCCTCCTCGAGCGCGGCCACGATCCCCTCGTCGAGCGGGGTCGCGGGGAGCGTCTGGCGCTCCGCGAAGGCCGCAGTCATTCCCCGCTGCGCCGCCGCCTCCCGCGCGAAGGCGGCGATCGCGGTCGCCACGCCGCGGTAGACGTCGTCGGCCGGCCCGCGGATGTCGAGGGAGAAGCGGATGCGGCTCGCGACTGCGTTGATCAGACCCGGGTCGACCTCGATCTCGCCGACGGTGCCCACGGTCCCGCTCCCGGCCTCGGTCGCGAGTCGCTCCAGCTCGAGCACCGTCTCGGCCAGCACCGTCGTCGGGTCGAGCCTGAGTCCCATCGGCGTCGCGCCCGCGTGATCGCCGCGTCCCTCGACGACGACGTCCGCGTGTACGTAGCCCGCGATCGCATGCACCAGCCCGATCCGGTTTCCCGTGTCCTGCAGCACGCGCGCCTGCTCGATGTGCATCTCGATCCAGCCGGTGAGGTCGTCGAGGACGCGAGTCGACTCGCGCCAGCGCTCCGGCTCGTAGCCTGCCTCGGCGGCGTGCTCCCAGAAGCTGCGCCCGTCGTCGACCGCGAGGAACCGCTCGCGCAGGTCCTCCTCCGTCACCCGCTGGAGCATGATCCGGCTGCCGAGCAGCATCTGCCCGAAGCCCGAGCCCTCCTCCTCGAGGAACGAGATCAGCTGCAGCGGCAGCCCGAGCCCGTGCTCCTCGTTCAGCCGGCACACCTCGAGCGCCGTGACGACACCCATCGTGCCGTCGTAGCGGCCGCCGTTGCGGTTCGAGTCGCAGTGCGAGCCGACGCCGAAGACCGGCTCGCCCGAGGGCCGGTTGCGGGCCCAGAACGTCCCCACCGGATCCTCGCCGACCGTGAAGCCGAGGGCCTCCAGCTCGCGGGCGAAGTAGTCGAGCGTGCGCCGGTACTGCGGTGTGTAGGCGTAGCGCCGGATCGCCTCGGTCGAGAGCGTGTAGTCGGCGCCGGAGAGCGTCTCGATATCGCGCTCGATCCGCGCCGCGCTGCGCTCCCGGTCGACCGCGCTCCCAACGGCCATGCGGCGAACATACACCGAGCGGCGGGTTCAGAACACCTCGTCCGGGAGGTCGAGCCCGGCCAGCCCTTCGAGCCGGAGCGGATGGCTGACCGGACGTCCTTCCTCGGCGAGGAACGACGTCAGCTGCCGATAGTGGTAGGCGGCGTGCCAGCGTTGCTGCGCGAGCAGGTTCGACCAGGTGATCACTCCGCGTGGCGAGGAGACCAGGAGCCCTTCGTCGGCGTCGTCGCAGTCCCGGACGAATGCGCTCCAGGCGGCGCCGATCCCGGCCGCGTACGCGCGCACTTCATCCGCGTCTCGCAGCCTGCGCTCTCGCTGGGCGTCTCCCTCGGGATCCCACTCGAAACGCCCGTGGCCGGAGCGCCGGGCAGGAGCTCGAACGGATGGAAGACGTTGACCGTCAGGTTCCTGATGCTCCGACCGCGCGACGGCGTCGGCGCCACCAGGAGCGCGAAGGGGAGCCCGCCGAGATGCTCCGTCCAGGCGTCGAGGAGAGCGCCGCAGTCGCGCGCGAGCGCGGCCACCTCGCCCTCGTCCGGAGTCTCGAGGCCGAGAAGCGCCCCGATCTGCGAGCGGTGGAGGATCGTGGTGACCGCGTCATCCACGGCGAGCGCGGGCACGGCCGGACGTCCAGCGGCCTCCCAGCGCTGCAGGCCGTCGGCGCCGTCGCGGATGTTCACCGACGCGTAGCGGACTCCGTGCGCGCCCAGGAACTCCCGGGCCTGGGCGCAGGACGCTCAGGCGGGGTGCCAGTACAGCGCGATCGTCGTCACGGTGGGAGACTACGCAGTGGATGGAGAGCTGGCGCAACCGCAAGACCCTGATCCTCGGGCCGCAGCGACATGATCGGCCTCCTCACCCCGGCTGAGTACGTCGACTGCGTGGAGCACGCGTTCCGCATGCACGGGCTCGGGCGCGTGTACATGGAGCCCAAGGGCCACATCGTGCTCGACCGCTACCAGGGGGAGTGGGAGGTGATGCCCTCGTGGATCGAGGAGCCGGAGGCGGCCGCGTGCAAATGGGTCTCGATCCGCGAGGACAACGGGCGCTTCGAGCTGCCCGCGGTGTTCTCGATCCTCGTCTACACCCACCCCGAGACGGGCTTCCCGCTCGCGATCTGCGACGGCTCGTACCACACGCTGATGCGCACCGGCGCCTCGGCAGCGGTCTCGGCGAAGTGGCTGGCGCGGCCCGGCTCGAGCGTGCTCGCGATCCTCGGCACGGGCAGCGTCGGCCAGGGGACGCTGGCCACCTGCGACACCGTGCTCGCCTGGGACGAGGTGCGGATCTGGAGCCGCTCGCAGGAGTCGGTCGACCGCTTCGTCGCGAGCGAAGGG
Organism: uncultured Actinomycetes bacterium; assembly: GCA_963708005.1. GTDB lineage: Bacteria > Actinomycetota > Thermoleophilia > Gaiellales > Gaiellaceae > Gaiella. Next base: position 667,088 of record CAVPRY010000007.1, read on the forward strand.
CCGAGGTACCCGCACCTGCGGCTCATCGGCACGACCGACGTCCGCATGGCGGTCGAGGGCGCCGACGTGATCGTCACCGGCACGCACGCACGCGGCTGGATCGTGGACGAGGCGTGGGTGAAGCCGGGAGCGCACCTCGCCGCCCTCGGCGCCGATCTCGCGGGCGAGCAGGAGCTCGCACCCGCGGCCTCCTGCAAGCGTGGGCGCGTCTTCGTCGACGACATCCGGCAGTGCGTGCCCGACGGCGAGATCAACGTCCCGCTGCGCGAAGGCCTGATCACCGAGGACGACGTCGCGGGCGAGATCGGCAAGGTGATCTGCGGCGAGCTCGAGGGCCGTCAGTCGGACGAGCAGATCACGGTGTTCGACTCGACCGGGCATCGCGCTGCAGGACTCCGCGACCGTGCCGCTCGAGTACGAGCGTGCCGTCGCGGCCGGGGTGGGGGTCGAGAAGAAGATGATCTCGACCTGACCACTGCTACGGCGGCACGCGCACCGTGACCCAGACACCGCCCGCGGTCGCCGCGATGGCATACGGCTGGAAGCTGAAGAAGCCCTTGATCGGCGGTGTCATCCGGATCGTCGCGGTAATCGCGCCGGTGGGAGGATCGACGCGCCAGACGGTTCCGGTGTCGGCACCGTTCCACCAGATGGAGCCGTCCCCGAAGGCGAGGCCACCGGTGAAATTGGAGTTGCCCGCACCCGGGACGGCCGGCGCCCGAGTTGTCTTCTCGATCTCGAGCGTTCGCGGGTCGATGCGAACCAGTTGCTTCCCCGTGGCCGGGACGAAGGTCAGAGCCCAGACGGCCCCGTACCCGGCTGCGATTTGGAAAACTTCGTTCCCCGGCAGGTCGACGGTCCCCGTCACGCGTGCCGCGGCCGGGTCGATGCGGTAGACGGTGCCGCCGCGCACCGCCCACACATTTCCTTCGCCGACGGTGACCCAGCGGATGTCGCGGAATAAGGATCCCGGATCGATCGAGGCGTTGCGAATGGGCAGCACCACTGCGTCGACCGAGCCCGTCCTCGGGTCGATGCGGAGCACGACAGAGCGACCGATCTTCGTGGCGCCAACCCAGACCGCGCCCGCGCCGAGAGCGACGGACACCGGATCGTAGGCGAGCGGGAACTCCTGCGGAAGCCGGCTCTGATTCGCGATCGGACACCCAGACCCACGAACCGCTGACCGCGGTGGACTCGGGGCCACTGCCGACGGGCGTCACCGCCACGATCCGGTTGGTCCGGGGGTCGGACGCGGTACCGGTTACCCGTGCGGGTGAGGATGACCCGGCCGGGTGTGCCGTCGGCGAGCGCGTCGACGACCGCGCCGTCTCCGCTGACCCTCACGCCGGTGACGCGGAAACGGATCTCCTGCGACCACAGGTACCCGACACGGAGGCCGACGATGCAGAGGTCCCGCTTGGTCTCCCCGATCGCCAGGAGGTCGCAGCTGCGCTCGTAACGGCGCTCGTTGATCGTGCGGAAGAGCTCGACGGCGACACCCCGCGCCTCCGCCTCCAACACCGCGCGGCGGGCGGCGGTGCTGCTGACGGCGTCTCCGTGCACCAGCGGCAGTATCAACCCGAGAGCCGTGATCGCGAGGACGAGCCTGGAGCGCATGAGCCGAGCGTCGTGCCCGGCTCTGAGTGGGCGCTGAGAAGCGCCTGAGAGCTAGGTGCGCGGAAGCAGGGGCTCACCGGCCAACAGGCGCTCGATGCCGCCCGTGCCCCAGTGCGTGCGGCCGTTCAGGTCGAGCAGCGTCGGCACGCCCCGCACTCCGGTCGCCTCGGCCTCGGCGCGGATCTCGCGGATGCGACGGTGGAGAGCCGGGTCGTACGCCGCCGCCACGGCGGCGTCCGCGTCGAGGCCCGTTCGCTCCGCGGCCCTCGCGATCTCGGCGTCGGTGGCGATGTCCTCGCCCTCGCAGAAGAAGGCGTCGTAGAGCGCGTGCTTGTAGGCGCGGAGCCGCTCCTCGGAAGCCGCCCACAGGCAGGCTGCGAGGGGTAGCGTCGAGCGCGGCTGATAGCGCGGCAGGTGGATCTCGATCCCCGCCGCGAGCGCCCGCCCGTAGACGTGCCGCGTCCAGTCCGTCCGCAGGTGGTCCCCCCTCGGCTCGAGGAGCGGCTTCGGCGCCGGCCGCAGCTCGAACGGCAGCCACTCCACCTCGACCCGTCCGGCATCCTCGGCGTCCTCGACGGCGTGCGTCTCGAGGTACGAGTACGGGCAGACGACGTCGTAGTAGAAGCGGATCCGTTCCATCGGTCGACGCGCAGTATGCTCGTCGCGGCGTGACCGACTTCGCCCCCATCCGCCTCGAGCCCGATCCGTACGAGCCGTACCGCCTCTCGCAGGGGTTCCGCGTGGGCGACCTCCTGCTGATCTCCGGTCAGGCGTCGATCGACGAGCACGGGGCGCTTGTCGGCGTCGGCGACTTCGATGCCCAGGCCGAGCAGACGTTCCGCAACCTGCGCCGCGTGCTGGAAGCCGGCGGGTCGAGCCTCGACCGCGTGGTCAAGGTCACGATCTTCCTCACGGACATGGCGAACTTCACCAAGATCGTGGAGCTGCGCGGCAAGTGGTTCACGCCGCCGTACCCGGCGGACACGATCGTCGAGGTCACGTCGCTGGCGCTCCCGGAGCTGGAGCTGGAGATCGAGGCCATCGCCGTCGCCGGCTGATAGCTGGCGCGCAAGATCCCCGAAGGCGTCCGCTTTCGCGGCCGCGGCGCCCTTTCACATCAAGCGTCTTACGGTTACCACGGCAGCGCGGGCTCGCCGGCGGTCCAGCCGCCGTCGACCGGCAGCACGACCCCGGTGACGGCGCGCGCGAGCGGGCTGGCGAGGAAGACGATGGCCCCCGCGATCTCGTCGGCACTCAGGATCCGCCCGAGCGGGATGCGCTCCGTCGCCGCCCGCGTGAACGTCTCGTTCTCGAAGAACGCCGCCGTCATCGGGGTCAGCGTGAAGCCGGGCGCCACGGCGTTGGCGCGGATGCCGTGCGCCGCCCAGTCGATTGCGAGCGAGCGCGTGAGAGCCGCCACCGCGCCCTTGGCGGCCGTGTAGGCGGCCTGCTGTGGAAGTGACACGAGTGCGGCCTGTGAGGCGACGTTGACGATCGCGCCCCGGCGCGCCTCGAGCAACCGAAAGAACGCCTGACACGCGTTGACGGTGCCGACGACGTTGACCTCGTACGCGTGGCGGAAGTCGTCGACGGGGAGCTGGTCGGCGGGCAGGTTCGGCGTCAGGACCCCCGCAGCGTTGACGAGCACGTCGAGGCCGCCGTGCATCTCCTCGAGCGAGCGCGCCAGACGGTCGAGCGCCGAGCGGTCGGTGACGTCCACCGGCTCCTCGCCGCCGAGGTCGGCGACGCGGACGACGGCGCCGCACCGCTCCAGCAGCCGGACCACCGCCTCCCCGATCCCGGAGGTGCCGCCCGTGACGACGGCTACGGCCTCCTCGAGCCCGCGTATCGTCGCGTCGGTCATCCCGGCGTCCGGCTTCAGACGCGCTCGAAGACGTCGAGCGGGATCAGGGCGGAGACGAGCGGGTACGGGACGTCTACGACCTGCGAGAGGTGGAGATCGACGCAGGCAGAGCAGAGGCAGTACGCAGCCGGGCCCGAGAGGCCGTGCTCGGCCTCGAGCCAGTCGATCATCGCCAGCAAGGCCGCGCGGGCGGCGGCGGTCAGGTCCATCGCGTCGTCCTCGGGGATCCCGGTCGTCGCGAACCGGGCGCGACCCGGCTGCGCAGGCGTCAGATAGGCCGGAAACCGCGGCAGCCAGCGCGGCGCCTTGCGCAGGCCGAGCCGCACCGTCACCTCGGCCGCGATCTCGATCCCCGTGCCGCACACCTCGCCGTCGCCCTGGGCGAAGTGCACGTCGCCGAGCGAGAGGAGGGCGCCGGGCGCGTGCACGGGCAGGAGGAGCGTCGAGCCCGCCACGAGACGCCGGATGTCGATGTTTCCGCCGGTCTCGCGCGGCGGGATCGTGCGTAGCCCGGCGGCGGCGAGCGGCGGGAACGCGGTCTCGGGCAGGTCCTCCGCGACCGGCCCGCCTGCGGCGCGGATCCGCTCCTCTCTGGCCCGCTGCTGCCTCATCAGCGCATGCGACGGCGCCACACCGATCACCCCCGCGTGGACGCAGGCCGGTACGGCAACGCCCGGCAGCTCGTCCGAGCGTGCGACGTCGCCGTCGAGCTCCCACGGCACGAGGAACGGCTCCGTGAAGACGTCCGCGAGGAAGCCGAAGCCCGGAATCACGCCGTTGAATCCCACGTCCGGGGTCTCGTAACGGAGCAGCTCCACCTCGAGCACGTCTCCTGGCTCGGCGCCGTCGACGAACACCGGCCCGGTCAGCGGATGCCCGAGCCCGAGCTCGAGCGTTCCGCAGTCGGCGTGCGTGCTCGTGTTCGTCAGCTGCCCGTCGATGCCGTCACGCGTCTCGAGCGTGAGGACGTCGCCGGGTCGGACCGCCGCCACCGGCTCGAGGTCGGGATGCCAGCGGTTGTGCGCGGCGGTGGCGGGGATTCTCACAGCAGCTCGCGCACGCGCTCGGCGGCCTCCGCCGCCGCGGCGATCTCCGCTTCGCTCCAGCGCCGCGGTGACCCGAGCTGATGGACGGACAGGATGGCCGTCGTCCGGCCGCCGACGACCACGGGTGTGACGATCTGGGCCGCGAGACCGCCGTACGCCGCGAGCATCCGCCGGAAGGCGGGGTCGTCGAAGGCGACGGCGCAGTCGTCCTGAACCACCTGTCGACCCTGCATCACCTCCAGCACCACGGGCTGCGTCGGCAGGTGCACGGAAACCTCGTTCCGGAGAGAGCCGACACCGGGCGCGACCGCCTCCTCCACCACCGGAAACGCCGTGGCGCCGGGGAGGTCGCGGCGCAGCGTGACCCGGCTCGCGCGGGTGGTCACGAGCAGCTCCTCCACGACCGACCGGAGCCCTGACACGCAGCCGATTATCGGCCCGCGGTGCGCGTTATGCTCGCGGTCGTGGCGATCGACGGTCTGCGCAAGGTGGTCACCGTCGTCGAGGACGTCGTCCGCGAGGGCGGAGAGGAGGTCGAGCCACCGACCAGGCTGGTCGCCGCGGGCGCGGTCGTGGAGAACCCGTTCGCCGGCCGTTACGTCGCAGACCTCGAACCGCTGATCGACCGCTACTGCGAACCGCTCGGCGAGCTTCTCACGGCGCGGGCGCTCGAGCTCCTCGGGGGTACGGCCGAGGGGGTCGGGAAGGGCGCACTCGTGGGGCTGGACGGCGACGTGGAGCACGGCTCGGCGATCATCCACAACCTCCGCTTCGGCAACAAGGTGCGCGATGCAATCCACGGCACGGCGCTGCTCCCGGCCGCGGAGAAACGCGGTGCGGCCGGGGCTCCGCTCGACATCGCGGTCAAGCACAAGGACGACCACACGGTGCGCTCGCACCACCAGACGTTCGAGGTCCGGATCCCGGACTCGCCGCGCGCCGACGAGATCGTGATCTGGGTCGCGTTGGCCGCGGCCGGCCGCCCGCACGCACGGCTCGGGGCGTTCGGCAGCGAGCTGACCGCACGGCCCTGACCTCGCGTGGCGCGCATCGCATTCATCGGGCTCGGGACGATGGGCGCGCCCATGATGCGCAACCTGGTCGCCGCCGGGCACGAGCTCGTCGGCTGCGACCTCGAGCCGGAGCGCGCCGTCGCGCTCGGCGTGCCCTCGCGTCCCAGCCCGGCCGAGGCCGCGCGCGGCGCCGAGCTCGTGCTCACCTCGCTGCCGGCCCCCGAGACCGTCGAGGCGGCCGTCGGGGCTGCCGCGTCCGTGGCCGCGGCGGGGACGCTCTTCGTCGACCTGTCCACCGGTCCGCCGCGGCTCGCGCGCGACCTCGCCGCGCGGCTCGAGGAACGGGGGCTCGGCTGCCTCGACGCGCCCGTCAGCGGCGGCCCCATGGGCGCGGAGGCAGGCACCCTGACGATCATGGTCGGAGGCCGCGCGGAGGCCTTCGAGCGAGCGCTCCCCGTGCTGCAGGCTCTCGGCCGCCTGATCGTCCACGTCGGGCCCCATGGGACGGGACAGGCCGCGAAGCTCTGCAACAACCTCGTCGCGGGTGCGACGATGGCGGCGCTCGCCGAGGCGTGCGCGATCGCCGAGCGGGAGGGGATCGACGGGGCGACGCTGTATGAGCTGCTCTCCGCCTCGACGGGCGACTCGCGTGTGCTGCGCAACCGCTTCCCGCTGGCGGGCGCCGACCCGGCGCACCCCTCCTCACGCCACTGGGAGCCGCTGTTCGCGCTGGACCTGATCGCCAAGGACCTCGCGCTGGTGGCCGCACTCGCGCGGGAACGCGGCGTCGAGCCGCGGCTGGCCGAGACGGCGCTGGCGGAATATCGCGGCGCGCAGGAGGCCGGGCTCGGCGCCCTCGACTACTCGGCCGTCTTCCTCGCCCGCCGGATGGGAGCAGACACGGATTGAGCGGACCTCCGGCGGGGAGTAGGCTCGCGGTTACCGACGGCGAGAGGGAGGTTTCACGGTGGCGACGACGGAAGAGAGCCTGACGTACGAGGCCGTGCTCGAGCAGGACGGGGTGAAGGTCTCGAAGAGCCCCTGGGGGCCGGACGACGAGATCGGGCGCCTGAACTGGATCACGCCGGAGACGAACGCGGCGATCCTGGGTCACCTCGACGGCAGCCACGTCTTCGATCTCAACGTCGACTACTTCGTCGGCATGCCGTCCTGGGTGGCCGCGGGCGACCCGCCGTACGGCATCTGGATGACCCACACACCGCAGGGATCGGTGTACGACAACCTCTCGGGCGTCGGCAGCAAGGTGCACGAGAAGTACAGCTACTGCGGCGACTCGATCCACATGTACACCCACTGCGGGACGCACATCGACACGCTCAACCACCTCGGCTTCTACGGCAAGTTCTGGAACGGCTGGACGGCGGACGCCGATCTCGGCAGCCGGATGTGGACCAAGGGCGGGCTCGACAAGTACCCGCCGGTGATCGCGCGCGGCGTGCTGCTCGACGTCGCCGGCATGAAGGGTGTCGACACGCTCCCGGACGCGTACGCGATCACGCCGCAGGACCTGCAGGACACCGTGAAGAAGCAGGGCGTCGAGCTGCAGCGCGGCGATGTCGTGCTCGTGCGCACCGGGCGCATGAACGTGTGGCCGGACTTCGACGGCTACCTCAAGAACACGCCGGGGATCGGCCTCGCGGCCGCGAAGTGGCTGTGCGAGGAGGCAGGCGCGATGTGCATCGCGGGCGACACGATCGGGCTGGAGGTGCTTCCCTCGGAGGAGCCGAACGTCTTCCTCCCGGTGCACGCCTACATGTTCGCGACCGCGGGAGCGCAGATCATCGAGGTCGTGGACATGAACGAGATCGCCGCCGAGCAGCAGTACGAGTTCGCGTTCCTCGGGATGCCGCTCAAGCTACGGGGTGCGACCGGGGCGCCGATGCCCTCCTACGCCGTGCCGCTCAGGAGCTAGCGAACTCGTCATTGACACACGAAGCCGATGTCGCTCCCGATCTTCTTCGCGCGGTCCCGCACCTCGCCGAAGGCGGTCAGCGCGACGGCCATCGGATAGAGCGACGGTTCGAGCGCGGCGTCGAGCGCCTCGCGCAGCTTGTCCAGCGAGCGGTCGGTGAGCGCGAAGAAGCGCTCGAGCTTCGGCCTCAGCGACGACGGCGCCTCGAGCGCGCGCACCTTCTGCTCCTGCTCGGCGAGGACCGGGATCGCCGCCTGCAGCGACTCCACGACCGAGCCGGGTGACGAGAGGTCTCCGGGCGGAGGGATCTTGTCGAGCCTGGCGCCGTACTCGCCGCAGATCGCCTCGACCGACGCGAGGTACTCAGCGCGCGTGGGGGGCTCCGCGCCGCCGACGCTCGCGACGAGGACTGCGGCCGCAGTGGCGACCGCGACCGCCAGCGCGGCGCCGACGAGGAGCGTCCGACGGCGAGTCACGCCCCTGACTATACGGACGCCGTGCCGGACGGCAGGAGCGGGCGCACCGTCCCGCTCCTGCCCTCCCTCGCCCTGCTACCCCGGCCTCTCCCCCAGCCGCCAGACGAGCGGCGGTCGACCGCACCTCGCCGTCGTCACGCCGCCACCTGGCTCGGATCCGGCCGAACGATCACGGTGTCGGCGACCTTGACGATCTCGTCGACGGGCAGGTCGGCGCGGCCGGCGTGGGCGCGGATCGCCTCCGGGCTGGACGCCTGGTAGACGCAGACCGTCCCCACCGACCCGTCCGGCTCGGCGGTGACGTAGCTGCGGATCCAGCGGATGTCATTGGACATCTGCTCCCCCTCGGCGGTCGAGCGGGCCGCTGCCTCGCTCAGCTCGCGAGCCGTCCGCCAGCCGCCTCGCCGCGAGATCACGTACGTGTCCACGAACGCTCCTTTCTCACCATCTTGCGCAGAACCGGAATCCGCTCGCGCGGATTCCGGTCGCGCGAGGATCCCTGAAGGCGGCCGCTCTTGCGGCCGCAAGGGCTTGCAACTCTCATCACGCCCCCGCCGCGAACTCGCAGGTGACGCGCGAGTTCCAGTCGTCGAACAGCCCGCGCGGGTTCCACTTCCAGATCCAGGCGTGCAGCTCGTAGAACGCCGGGATCCCGTACCGGTTGCCGGCCTGGACAAGCTTGAACTGCTGCCCGAACAGGGTGGGTCGAGCATTGTGCGCGGCGTCCCAGGCTTCCTGGAAGACGATGTATTCGGCGGCCACGAGCCGCAGTCGGCCGCCTCGCTGTGTCTCGTAGACAAGCGCCTCGGGCGTCGCCGGGTCGAGGTCGGTGTCGCCGACGCCGCTCGAGACGTAGTGCGTGCCCATGCCGCCGGAGCCGGCGAGGTCGATGCACGCAACCTTGTTGGCGTCGCGGAACTCCCCGTAGCCGGCCGCCGTCGCCCGGTCGACGTCGAGGAACCGCGCCGTGCCCGTATAGGCCTGCACGAGCTGCAGAATCGGTCCCGGACCGTCGGCCGCGGCCGGTCGGGCAAGCGTGGCGACGAGCACCGCTGCGGCGATCGCGATAAGCAGCGGGACAACGGCAATTGGGACGATGATTCGTGCCCGCATGGAGCACCTCCTGAGTCGAACGTACGGACATGTCGACCGTAGGTGGGCCGCGGCTCGAGGGGATCGGCGGGACTGCCTACATTGCGGTCGTGGCGTTACCTATCTTCGAGCAACCCGAGCTGCCCAGCCGCCGCCGCCGCCTCGCCGCGGGTGCGCGAGTCGAGCTTGCGCAGGATCGCCGAGACGTGATGGTCGACCGTGCGTGGCGAGAGAATGAGCCGGTCGGCGATCTCCACGTTGCGCAGCCCCTGCGCGAGGAGCCTGACGACCTCGAGCTCCCGCCGGGTCAAGAGCGCCGCGTTCGTCTTCGTCGTCGGTCGCGGTCCCCGAGCGAGCCCCTGGACCCCACGCTCTCGCAGGCGGCGCCGGATGAGTTGCGCCGCCGGCCGCGCGCCGAGCGCGACCAGCTCGTCGTGCGCCCTGAGAAGCAGGGCGGCGTCCTGCGCCTGGCTGAGCGACATGGCGGCGTCGTACGGGCAGCCGAGCGTGCGCCACAGCGCTGCCGCATCTTCGAACCGGCCGGTGATCTCGAGTGTGTACGGCTCCGGAACCGGCGCGGGAGCTCGATTGTCGAGACCGGCGCGGTATCGCCAGATCAGGAGCTGTCCGACGAGCCATCCTGCCCCTCGCTCGACCGCGAGCGAGAGTGCCGAGCCCGTCGCACTCGCCACGGCGTCGCAGTCACCCCTCAGCCATGCGGCTTCTGCCCTCGCCGCCGCCACCGGGGCGAGGCGGTGCAGCTCGCCGCTCGACTCGGCCAGGACCTGAGCCTCGTCGAACGGACCCTGTGCGTCGGGGTCGCCGCGACGCAGGCGGACCAGCCCGAGCGTGACCAGCGCGATCGCGCGCGGCATCCCCAGGCTCCGTGGATCCTCGAGAGCCTGGCCGGCCGAAGCGACCGCCTCCTCCCAGTTACCCTGCTCGAGCTGGGCGTAGGCGCGGTGGGCAAGCAGCTCGAGGCGCCAGAGGTCGAGGTCGCGGTCAGCGCAAAACCGCAGACCGGCATCGCAGGAGGCGTTGGCGACGTCGTACTCTCTCTGGCGCCCGGCTGCGGTAGCCAGGTTGACGTGCGCGCGCGCGACATGAACGTCGAGCGCGGCTTGCTCGGCGAGCTCCAGGCACTCCTCGAGCCCCACGCGCCCCGCCTCGGCCCCCAGGAGGTAATCCATGGTGGCGATCGTGGTCAGGACGTGGATCCGCCGTTCCGAGTCGCCGTCCCTCTCCGCGAGCTCGAGCGCCCGGTTGCCCCAGGCGATCGTGCCGGCGGCGTCCTCCACGTTCATGCAGAACCGCGACAGCGTGCCATAGGCCATCGCGAGCTCAGGCCCTGCGGGGAGTCGCTCGAGTGTCTCCACCGCCGCGAGGGCGGCCGGCATGGCCGGCGCGACGCCATCCCGCCGCATGCGGATGCGGGACAGCAAACAAAGAGCGGCGCCCTCCTTCAGCCGGTCGCCGATCTCGATGTAGGCGGCGAGGGCACGCTCGATCGCCGCGATCGCCTCGTCGCTGCGCTCGGTGTAGTACAGCGCCTCCGCGAGGCGCTCCTCGAGCTCCGCTCGGACTGCCTGCGGCTGCGCCTCGGCGAACCGCAGTGCGCGTGCGTATTGTGCCGCCGCTTCGCGATGTGCACCGACCGAGGTAGCGTGCGCGCCGGCCGCGGCTGCATACAGCAGCACCGCATCGACCGCGCCGGCGGCGTCGGCGTGGTGAGCCAGACGGGGCAGGAGTGCCTTTCGCTCAGGTCGCGACTCGAGCGCCTCGAGGACCATGCGGTTAAGGGCGGCGCGCTCGAGTGGCGGCACCGCGTCCAGCGCCGCCAACCGCGCCAGCTCGTGCCGGAACGAGAGCGCATTGGCCTCGGCGACGAGCAGGCCGGTCTCCACACAGACGTCCACCGCGGGCGCCGCCGGCCCGAGCGCGTCGTCGAGCAGCCAAAGCTCTACGCGGCCCGGCACCACGGAGGCGAGGTCGAGCACCGCTCGTGCGTCGTCCGGAAGGCCCACCATCCGGGCCAGGACGGCGTCGCGCACGGTCGACGGCACGGTTTGGGCGCTGAACGCGAGCAGCTCGGTGACGAAGAACGGGTTGCCGCCGGTGATCGCGTGCAGACCCTCGGCCCGCCGCTCGACACGTGCCGCCAGTTCTGCAACCGCCCCCTCGGAGAGCGCTGCCAGCGCAATGCGGGTTGTCGTCGTGCTCGGCAGGTCGCCAAGCAGGAGCCGCAGCGGGTGCTGCGGCCCGAGCTCGTCATCGCGGTAGGTGAGCACCAGCAGGCAGCTCGAGCGCTCGACGCGGCGCCCGACGTACTTGAGCGCGTCGAGCGTCGCCTCGTCCGCCCAGTGGACGTCCTCGAACACCGCGAGGGTTGGCTCGGTGCCCAGCTCGTCCAGCAGCGCCGACAGCAGTGCCGCCCGATCATGCCCGTCTGCGAGTGCGTCGAGCAAGCGATCACCGGCCTCGCGGGCGATGTCGTGCACCGGCCCCAGAGGGCGAGGCGTGAACAGCGCCTCGCACCCGCCCCACAACACCCGCACCCTGCCGGACGCTACGTCGGCAAATCGGCGGACGAGCGAGGTCTTGCCGATTCCGGCCTCGCCGGCCACGAGGGTGACGGAGCCACGCCCAGCAACCGCCTCGTCGAGCGCCTCGCCCAACGAGTCGAGGGCGTCTTCGCGCTCCAGGAGCGTGGTCTCGTGCGTGCGCACGGGATCCATCCTGCGCTCCAGGCGCTGCTCTCTTCAAGCGGGCGGCAGTCGACCGTGACCCGAGCGGAAGCTGCCCCCTCGCGGGCGGGCGACATGTAGCAGCATCGCGAGCGCCCCTCGAACCCTGTGGAGGTGCGTACGTCGCGGGGACCCGCCCGACCCGGCACGAGGTGCATTGGCCCGTGCCGCGGTCGCGAGCAGCTCGGACTCTCGTGCCGCCCCGAGCTGTCGGTAGGTCTCGAACATGGACCGACGTTACGAGTGGCGGTGCCACACCGGCATCGGCGGTTCTGCCCAGGTTGCTCTGGCCGGCTACCGATCTTTGGTGGTCGCTCGTTCCTCGAGCAGGCCGAGGTCCGCTGCCTTGGCTCCCGCCTCACCGCGGGACCGCGCGCCGAGCTTGCGCAGGATCGCCGAGACATGGTGGTCGACGGTGCGCGGCGAAAGAAAGAGCCGGTCGGCGATCTCGGCGTTACGCATCCCCCGAGCGACGAGGCCCAGCACCTCGACCTCCCGTGCAGTGAGCGCGGCTGGGTTGTCGAGCGTCTCGCTCCTCGGGCCGCGTGGCACGTCCTGTATACCGAGCTCGCGCAGCCTCTTGGCGACGAGCGTCGCCAGCGGCCGCGCTCCGAGCTCACGTGCACCGTCGAGCGCACGCCGGAGCGCTGTCTCGTCGTCGGCCTCCGCAAGCGCGAGAGCTGCCTCGTAGGGGCACCCCAGGTTCGCCCAGGCCTCCGCCGCCTGCTTCCACTCACCGGCCAGCTGGAGCGCGTACGGCTCCGCAACGCCTGTAGGCAGGCTCTCGTGAATGCCCGCCACGCGGCGCCAGTGCGCGAGCGCCCCGATCATCCAGGGCGCTCCGCACCGCACGGCGAGCTCGAGCGCCGCAGCCGTCACCTCCTCGATCTCGGCAGGCCGTCGCTCGAGCCAGGCGATTTCCGCCCGTGCAGCCGCGAGCGCACCCACCGACTCGAGCTCGTCGGGCGGAGCGCCGATGGCGATCGCCTCGTCGAGCGCCGCGCGCGCCTCGGGGTCCCCGCGGCGTGCGCGCACGAGCGCCAGCACCAGGAGCGCCTCGAAGTGCGGCCACGGAGACTCCCGCGGGTCCTGCAGCAGGAGCGCTGCGGTCTCGGCGGCGGCGGTCCACCCGTCCCTGGTCGAGCTCGGACCGCGCCAGGTAGCCGAGGACGTTGATCCGCCAGAGGTCGAGATTCTGCGCGGTGCAGTGCTCGAGCGCCGCCCGCAGATACGTATCGGCGAGCCCGTGCGACCGATGGACGACCCCGGCTCGCCCGAGGTTGTTGAGCGCCCGGGCGACCTGCACCGTTCGACCGTTCTTCCGTCCCATCACAGCCGCCCGCTCGAGGATCTCCCTCCCCTCGGTGACATCGTGCTCGAGCTCCGCTGTGCCGAGCGTGACGAGCGCCATTCCCAGGGTCTCCTCGTCGCCGCAGCGCTCCGCGATCTCGATCGCGCTGCGCGCCCAGGCGCTGCATGCGTCGAGGTCGTACGTGTTCAGGTGGAGTTGGGCGAGGGCGGCATGTGCCCGCCCGAGCTCCGGACTCTGGGGATCCTCCTGCACCAGTCGCGTCGCCTCGCGTGCTGCGTTCTCGGCCTCCGTGTAGAGGCCGCGGCAGAGCAGGTACGACGTCAGCCCTGACAGCGCATCGGCCTGCCGCCGAGCGGCGCCCTCCTGCCGGTGGCACTCGATCGCCTCCTGGAGCGTGGCGATTGCGTCGAGCTGGTCGTCGGCGAGGTAGCAGGCCTCGGAGCGGCGCTCTAGCAGCTCCGCCCGCCGGCCGGGCGGCAGGCCGTCGGCGAAGCGAAGCGCACGGGCGTACTGGGCGGCCGCCTCCCGGTACGCGCCCACCGACGCCGCCCGCTCTGCGGCAGCGGGAGCGAACTCCAACACCGCCGGCGCGTCCTGAGCAGCCTCGGCGTGATGCGCGAGTCGGGCCAGCTCGGGCGCGCCCACAGGCGGGGCCGCCAGAGCGGCGAGCAGCCGGCGGTGAAGAGCCAGCCTGCGGGTCGGCGTCAGCGACTCCTCGACGGCCAGCCGGGCGAGCTCGTGCCGGAACGCGACGCCCGCATCCCCGGCCGTGATCACACCCGTGGCGACGCAATCGTCGAGGCGGTCGACGGCGTCGCCCGCGACCGCCTCCAGCAGCCACGGCTCGACCTGTGGCGGTGCGGCGGCGACGATCTCGACGAGGGAGGCCGCGCCTCGACTGAGCCCGGCGGTGCGGGCGAGGACGGCATCGCGAACTGACGCCGGTATCTCGGTTCCCTCCGCCTCGAGAGCCTGGAGGACGAAGAAGGGGTTGCCAGCGGTCCGGAGGTACAGCTCGTCCGGGTCGATCGAGTGGCCGGCAGCAAGCTGGGCGACGGCGGCGGGTGAGAGCGGCTCGAGGGTAAGCCTCCCGACGCAGGGTACGGTGGCCAGCTCGCCGACCAGAGCACGCACTGGATGGGTCGGGTCGAGCCCGTCGTCCCGGTACGTGGCGAGAACGAGAGCAGGCAGATGCTCGATCCTGCGGCCGAGCAGGCGGAGCACGTCGAGCGTGGCCTCGTCTGCCCAGTGCAGGTCCTCGAGCACGACGACGGTCGATGTTCCGGCGAGCTCGTCGCGAACCGCCGCGTAGACGTCTGTCGGTGGGGCTCCGAGCTGCACGAGGTCGGCGAGCGCTCCTCCTGTGACGGCGGCCACGTCGATCAGCGGGCCCAGCGGCCTCGGGGTGAAGAGCGCGTCGCACGCGCCCGCGAGGATCCGAGTTTCGCTCTCGACCCCCTGGCAGAAGGCACGCGCCAGCGCCGTCTTGCCGACCCCTGCCTCGCCCGTGACGAACACCACCCGTCCGCGGCCGAGCCGCGTCTCGCTGAGCGCCTCGGACAGCGCGGCGAGCGCCTCCTCCCGCTCGAGAAGCGCGCCGACCGCGGGCTGCGTGTGGATCGCCGTACCCACGCAGAGATCGTGCACCTGTCGTCCGACTCCTGCAAGCGCCCGCGGGGCTACGATCCCAGCGCGAGCGACGCGAAGGGAGCGAGGCATGGCCACCACCATCGAGACGGACCCGAACCTCGGCGCGCAGATCGTCGCCGACGCGAAGGAGTACGTCCTCTACTCCTGGTCGGTCCCGAGCCAGGTCAACCCGATCCCCGTGGCGGGGGCGGAGGGTCGCTATTTCTGGGACTACGACGGCAAGCGCTACCTCGACTTCGCCTCGCAGCTCGTCAACGTCAACATCGGCCACCAGCACCCGAAGATCATCGCTGCGATCAAGGAGCAGGCCGACAAGCTGTGCACGATCGGCCCGCCGATGGCGAACGAGTCGCGCTCCACACTCGGGCGCCTGCTCGCGGAGGTGACCCCCGGCGACCTCTCCGTCTCCTTCTTCACGAACGGCGGCGCCGAGGCGAACGAGAACGCGATCAAGCTCGCTCGCCTCGCGACCGGGCGGCACAAGATCATCGCTCGGTACCGCTCCTACCACGGGGCCACGAACGGCGCGGTCACGCTCACCGGCGATCCGCGCCGTTGGGCCGTCGAGCCCGGCATGCCCGGCGTCGTGCGCGCGTTCGACCCCTACACGTACCGCTGCTCCGCCGGGCACCCTGATCCCTGCCCCGTCTGCACGGGCGCGCCGCACCTGGAGGAGATCCTGGCCTACGAGGGAGCGCACAACGTTGCCGCGATCATCCTCGAGACGGTGACGGGGACGAACGGGATCATCGTCCCGCCCGACGGCTACCTGCAGTCGGTGCGGGAGGTGTGCGACCGCCACGGCATCCTGCTGATTCTCGATGAGATCATGGCCGGCTTCGGGCGCACCGGCGAATGGTTCGCGTGCGAGCACTGGGACGTGGTGCCCGACATCATCACCGTGGCGAAGGGGATCAACTCCGGCTATGTCCCGCTCGGCGCGATGATCGCTCGGGGCGAGCTCGTCGACCGGGTGCGCGACCGCTTCTTTCCCGGCGGGCTGACGTACGCGGGTCACCCGCTCGCCTGCGCCGCCGCGGTGGCCTCGATCGAGGCGTTCCGAGAGGAGGGCGTCGTGGAGAACGCCGCCACGATCGGCGATTGGCTCGGCCAGGCGCTGCGCGGCCTGCAGGACCGGCATCCTTCGATCGGCGACGTGCGGGGCCTCGGGTGCTTCTGGGGACTCGAGCTCGTGAAGAACCGCGAGACGCGCGAGCTGCTCGTGCCGTTCAACGCCTCGGGCGAGGCGGCTGCTCCGGTCGCGCGGCTGGCGAAGGCGGCCCTCGAGCAGGGCCTCTACCTGATGACCCACTGGAACGTGATCATGATCGTGCCGCCGTTGACGATCACGCGCGAGGAGTCCGAGGAAGGGGTCGCGATCCTCGACGACGCCCTGACGATCGCAGACGAGTACGCCGACGGGTAGGGCTCCGCGCCGCGCGGGCGAGCAGCGGAGCGAACCGGTGATCCGGCGCGCTCCGCCCCCCTCCCTCTTCCGCGCTGTGGCCGCGAGCTCAGGTGCTCGCGATGAACGGCCTCACGGCCTTCGTGGCCTGTGCCGCGGTGAACGACTTGGGAAACGACGGGCCCGAGACGATCGTCCCGGCGGCGATGTTCGAGAGAATCGCCAGGTGGCGCGACTCGTTGTTGCCGATCTGCGCAGCCACTCCCTTGAGGTCGTTCGACTTGAGCGCGGTGACGGCGCCGAGGTACGCGCCGACGAAGGCGGTCTCGAGCGCCTGGCCGAGGCTCCCGATCGACTTCGCGGAGGCGAAGGCGCCGGCCGGGTACTTGAACTTCAGGCTCTTCGGGGCGGCCTTGCCGAGCACGCCCGCGAGCGCCTGGTAGTGGTCGCGCTCGTTCTGCAGGGCGGCCGCCAGGTACGCAGCCTCTGGCCCTTTCAGCCTCCCGGACTTGATGGCCCTCGTGTAGAAGTCGATCGCGAGCAGCTCGGCGGCCGCGGCGAGCTTCGCGATGTCGGTGTCCGTCGTGGCGGCGCCGAACGCGGGACCGCCGGCGACGGCGAGCAGCGAGCCGCCGGCGACGAGCGCCAGCCCGCCCTTCGCACCGCGGGACAGGAAGGCCGCGCGGGTCGTCTCCATGGTCGTTCCTCCTGGATCGGTTTCTGCAACCGCTCGCGTCGGCGAGCAACTCTTGTTCGGAGTGCTCGCGCGACCGGTTCGGCTCAGCCGAGGAACGAGCTGACGGCTGTCGCCGTCTCCTCGAGCGCATCCCAGAGCACCGTGTGGCCGCCAGGGACCCTCACGACCTGCAGCAGGTCGTCGAGCGCCGCCTGGTGAGCGCCCAGGAGAGCCTCGTACGGGAGGTAGGACTGGGCGCCCAGCACGAGCAGCGTCGGCACGCGCACCACCTCGAAGGACGGTGGCTCGCTCGCCAGCAACGAGTAGGCCGTCACGACAGAGGCCTGCGAGTAGCGGTAGCGCCACCGCCCGTCGTCGTCCGCGATCATGTGCTCCCGGAGCTCGTCCTCGACCAGCTCGCGCGGGGCGCGGTGCAGCTGACTCTCCTCGTAGCGGCGGTCGATCGCCTCGTCGAAGGAGACGTACGAGCGGTCAAGGCGGGCGTTCTCCGCGGCGGCGAGCGCCACGTCCGGCGGGAGCCTGATCGCCGGGTCGAGCAGGACGAGCCGCTCGACGAGCCCCGGCTCGCGTGCCGCCACCTCGAATGCGAGTCGCCCACCGAACGAGTGCCCGATCCAGGCTCCCGGCTCGTCGACGGCGGCGAGGATCGCCGACAGGTGCGCCTCAGCGTCCCAGGGCGGCTCGTACGGTGACGAGCCGTGACCGAGCAGGTCGAGCGCGAGCACGCGGTGCCGCTCGGCCAGCCAGTCCTCGGCGAGCACCCGGAAGTGCCCTGCGGAGCTGGTGATGCCGTGCAAGCAGACGACGGGCGACGCTCCGGGCTCGCCCCACTCGCGGCGCGCGAGTGCCGTCACGGGCGCTCGTCGAGCGTCTGCAGCGAGTCGTGCACCATCTCCGTCCGGCGGGTATTCACGTCCTTCACGAGCGACCAGATGACGGTGCCGCCGATGTCGATCAGGAACGTGCCGCGCAGCGGTGCTCCGTTCGACTCGTTGAAGATGCCGTACGTCTTCGCGGTGGCGCCGTGCGCCCAGAAGTCCGACGCGAACGTGTACTCCGCACCGAGCTCCTTCTTCCACGCCTGTCGGGCGGCCGATGTGTCGCAGGAGACGAAGACGATCTCGGTGTTTGCGTTGCGGAACGACTCGATGTTCTCCTGCAGGTCCTGCGCCTCCTCGGTGCAGACGCCGGTCCATGCGAAGGGGTGGAAGACGAGCAGCACGTTCGAGCGGCCGACGTAGTCGGTGAGTCGAACCCGCTTCCCGGGGGTCTCCTCGAGGTCGAACCCCGGAGCCTTGTCACCCGTCGCGATCGCCACTCGTCGTTTCCTCCTCGCCGTTGCCCGACGGCCGATAGTACGTCCTTCCTCGCAGCTCTTCGGGGAGGTACTCGAGGTCGAAGCCGGCCGGATCGTCATGGGGATAGACGTAGCCGTGGCCGCGCGCGCTGGCCCCGCCGTACCCCGACGAGCGGATCGCCTCCGGCGGCTGTTTCAGCCCGAGCTCCCGCACGTCGCGGCGCGCCGCCCAGATGGCGGTGGCGGAGGCGTTCGACTTCGGCGCCCGCGCGAGGTAGATCGCGGCCTGGGAGAGGTTGAGCTGCGCCTCGGGCAGGCCGACGTGCTCGACCGCCTGCGCCGCCGCCACCGCCATGACGAGCGCCTGCGGGTCTGCGTTGCCGACGTCCTCCGAGGCCAGGATCACCAGGCGCCGCGCGATGAAGCGCGCGTCCTCACCCGCCTCGAGCATCGCGGCTAGGTAGTAGACGGCCGCGTCCGGGTCGCCGCCCCGCATCGACTTGATGAACGCAGACGCGAAGTCGTAATGCTGGTCGCCGGCCCGGTCGTAGCGGAGCGGTCGCTTGCGCGCGGCATCCTCGACGTGCCGTACCTCGAGTGGGACTCCCTCCGCCTGCGCCGTCTCCCACGCGAGCTCGAGCGACTGCAACGCGGTGCGGGCGTCACCGCCTGCGCGGCGGGCGATCAACGACGCGACGTCATCCGGCACCTCCGCGCCCAACGCCTCCTCGCCGCGTGCGATGACCGTGCGCAGCTCGTCCTCGGTCAGCGTCTCCAGCTCGATCACCGTGCAGCGGGAGAGCAGCGCCGCGTTGACCTCGAAATACGGGTTCTCGGTCGTCGCCCCGATCAGCGTGACGAGGCCGTCCTCGACCGCGTGGAGGACGGAGTCCTGCTGGCGCTTGTCGAAGCGGTGGATCTCGTCCAGGAAGAGGATCGTCCGCTGCCCGTTGCCGCCGAGGCGGTCGCGGGCCCGCTGGATCACGGCGCGCACGTCGTCGACGCGCGCGGATACGGCCGAGAGCTCCTCGAACGCCGCCCCGCTGCGCTCTGCGACGATGCGAGCGAGGGTCGTCTTGCCGGTGCCCGGCGGCCCGTACAGGATCATCGAGGGCGGCCGATCGGCCTCGATCGCCCGCCGCAACGCGGAGCCCTCGGCGAGGACGTGGCCCTGGCCGACGAGCTCGTCGAGCGTCCGCGGCCGGACGCGCTGCGGCAGCGGCGCTGCGTCCGCCTGCCGCTCGCGGGCTGCGTCTGCGAACAGGTCGCCCATCGGTTGCCAGTATGGGGCGCCAGTATGCTCCGCGCATGGGCGACGCCGCCGAGGACTTTTCCGAGCCCGTTCTCCCCGGCACGGCGCCGAGCGACTACGAGCGCTACCTGCGCACCGAGGAGCTGCTCGGACTCCAGAAGACGGACGCCGAGTGGGTGCACCGTGACGAGCTGCTCTTCCAGGTCGTACACCAGTCGTCGGAGCTCTGGCTCAAGCTCTGCTGGAACGATGTCGGCGAGGCCACGCGGCTCGTGCGCGCAGGCGACCTCGGCGGCGCCCTGCGGCTGCTGCGGCGCGCCGCGCTCTGCCTGCGCTTCGTCACCCAGCAGCTCGACATGCTCGAGCAGATGTCGCCGTGGGAGTACCAGGAGATCCGCAAGGTGCTGGGCCACGGCTCGGGCTTCGACTCGCCCGGGTTCTTCGAGCTGCGGCGCGCGCTGCCCGGGCTCGGTGAGGCGTTCCATGCCGCTCGGGAGGCGGCCGGTCTGTCGCTGCTCGACCTCTACGTCGGCGCACGCGAGCACGAGCAGCTGTACCAGCTCGCAGAGGCGCTGATCGAGCTCGACGAGTCCGCGCAGACCTGGCGCATCCGGCACTACCGGGTCGTCGCGCGCGTGATCGGCGACGCCGTCGTCGGCACGCAGGGCACCCCGGTGGAGGTGCTCGGGCGGCTCGTCCAGAAGGTCACGTTCCCCGAGCTCTGGCAGGTGCGGAACGAGCTCACGGCGCTCTCGCAGTCCACGCAGTGACATACCGCGACGAGGTCGTAGGCCTCCTGCAGGAGCTGCTCCGCGCGAACACGGTGAACCCGCCGGGAAACGAGACGCGGGCCGCGGAGATCCTGGAGCGCTACCTGGCTGCGAACGGCATCGCTTTCGAGCGAGTGGCGCGGGCCCCGGAGCGCGCGAACGTGATCGCCCGCCTGCCCGGCGGGCACGGGCCCACGATGCTGCTCCTCTCCCACACCGACACCGTGCTCGCGGACCCCGCCGAGTGGCGCCACGACCCGTGGTCGGGGGAGCTCGTCGACGGCGAGGTCTGGGGGCGCGGCGCGCTGGACATGAAGGGTCAGGTCGCGGCGTCCGCCGTCGCGTTCGCGTCGCTCGCGCGCGAGGGCTTCCGGCCAGCGGGCGACGTGATTCTGGCCCTGACGGCCGACGAGGAGGCGGGCGACGGCTTCGGCCTCGAGTGGCTGTGTGAGGAGCACCCGGACCTCGTTCGCTGCGACTTCGCCGTCAACGAAGGCGGTGGCGAGCGCCTCGTGCTGGGCGGGAGCACCTTCTACATCGTCGGCACGGCGGAGAAGGCTACCGCGCCGTTCGCGCTGCGCGTGCGCGGGCGGGCGGGCCACGCGTCGATCCCCGGACTCGCCGACAACGCGCTGGTCAGGGCCGCGGCGCTGATCGAAGCCGTCGCCGCCTACCAGCCGCCGCGGGAGCTGATCCCGGAGGTACGCACGTTCTTCGAGTCGGTGACGGGCACGATTCCGCCCGTCGACCAGGCCGCCGAGCTCGCGCGGCGCACGGTGCCCGAGATCGCGCCGCTCCTCGAGCCGCTGCTGTCGGCCACATTCTCGCCGACCATGATCGAGGCATCGGGCAAGCGGAACGTGATCCCCGGCCTCGTCGAGGTGCAGGTCGACTGCCGGCTGCTTCCCGAACAGCAGCCCGCAGACGTGGAGCCCCTTCTCCGTGCCGCTCTCCCGACGGGCGACTGGGAGCTCGAGTGGCTCCAGCCGCCCACGGGCGGGACGCGGTCGGCCGCCGAGGGGCCGCTCTGGGACGCCATCGCTCGCTTCGTCGCCGCCGCGGAGCCCGGCGCGCGCCCGCTGCCCGTCTGCAACACCGGTTTCACCGACAGCCACTGGCTGCGCGCCGCGTTCGGCACGGTGGCCTACGGCTTCTTTCCCCTGCGAGCGATGGAGGCCGAGGTCGCCGCGCAGCTGATCCACGGCGCCGACGAGCGCATCCCGGTCGACGATCTCGTGTTCGCCGTCGACGGCTTGCGCGCCGCGGTCACCGGCCTCGGCCGGCTGTAGCAGCCCTCTGCCTGGCCCGCGGACGGTGGATCCCGCGTGCGACGATGGCCGCGTGCTGGAGCTCTACGAGCAGGAGGGCGCCTTCGAGCGCCTCGAGACCTGGCTCCGCGAGCGCGGCTTCTTCGCGCCCGGCGGCGAGAGCCTCGTCGCCGACCTCTACCTCGGCTACGGCCTCGCCCAGGGATTGCGGCGGACGGCGTCTCCGCCACCGCCCGAGCCGTGCCGGTTGCCGTTCGTGGCGTGCCGCGTCCACGACGCACCCCACCTCGTGGGAGAAGCCGTCGACGACGGCGTGATGCTCGGGCAGTGGGAGCGCACGTGGCCGGCCGACGCGTACGGCGAGGCCGTGGAGCGGGTGCGCGACGCGATTGCGTGCGGCGACGTCTACCAGGTCAACCTCGTCCAGCATCTGAGCGCGCCGTTCGCGGGCGATCCAGGCGCGCTCGCGGCGCGTCTCGCGTGGCTGCGGCCGTTGCACGGCGTGCCGCTCCGCGGCGACGGCTGGGCGATCGTCTCCGCCTCGCCCGAGCTGTTCCTCGCCCGCCGCGGGCGCCGCGTGTGGACCTGCCCGATCAAGGGCACCCGCCCGCTCGGCGAGGGGGACGAGCTCGCGTCCTCCACCAAGGATGCGGCCGAGCACTTGATGATCGTCGATCTCGAGCGCAATGACCTGTCGCGGGTCTGCGAGCCGGGCTCGGTTCGCTGGCCCGAGCTGATGGCCACGCGGGAGCTCGCCGGCGTGGAGCACATGGTCTCCACCGTGGAGGGGACACTCCGCGACGGCGTCGGCCTGGCGGAGCTCCTCGTCTGCGACGTTCCCGGGCGGCTCGATCACGGGTGCACCGAAGATCGCCGCGATCGATCTGATCGCCGCTCTCGAGCCGGTCGGGCGCGGCGCCTTCCATGGGGGCGCTCGGGCGCGTGCGCGGCAACGGCGACCTCGAGCTCGCGCTCACGATCCGCACCTTCGCCGATCGCCGGCGGCCGGCTCCACCTGTGGGTCGGCGGGGGGATCGTGTGGGACTCGGACCCCGAGGCGGAGGTCGAGGAGTCGCTCGTCAAGGCGCGACCGTTGCTCGCCGCGATCGGGGCGCCGCTTCCGCGAAGCGGTCTTGCGATGAGGCTGCTCGCGCTCGCCGTCTCGGGGCGGGGGCTCGTCGACCCGGCGACCGCGGTGGTCGCGGCCGACGACGAGGGCTTCAGCCGCGGCCGGGCGGCGTTCGAGACGCTGCGTGTCTACGGCGGGCGGCCCTTCCGACTACGCGCAGCACCTCGAGCGCCTCGCGCGCTCGGCTGCCCGCATCGGGCTGTCCGCGCCCGACCTCGACGAGGTGCGAGCGGCTCGCCGCGCTCGCGCTCGACCGCGCGGCGGCGCCGGACTGCCGTGCTACGGCTCTACTGGACCCCGGGGCCGCCCGGCGGTGAGCCGTCGGCGCTCGCGCTCGTCTCGGCGATGCCGGACTGGATCGAGGAGACGCGGGCGCGCGGCCAGCGGCTCGTCACGCTGACGGTGCCCCGCCGTCGGCGGCCTGGCTCCTGCCCGGCACGAAGTCGGTCTCCTACGCGACCAACATCGCGGCGGAGCTGGAGGCGAAGAGTCGCGGCGCCGACGACGCGCTCTTCGTCGACGACGACGGCATCGTGCTCGAGGGCCCGGTGACGAACATCTGGTGGCGCGAGGGCGACCTCCTCGTGACGCCGTCGCTCGAGCTCGGAGTCCTGGCCGGCGAGACGCGCGCTGCCCTGCTCGAGCTGGCCGCCGTCACGGGCCGCGAGGTCGAGGAGGCGCGTATCACCGGTCGCGCGGCTGGCCGCCGCCGACGAGGTCTTCACGTCGTCCTCGGTGCGGGAGGTGATGCCGGTCGTCGAGCTCGACGGGCGTCCGTACGGCCGCGGCCCGGCGGCGGACGAGCTGCAGACCGCGCTACGCGGCGGCCGACTGCCGTCGACGATCAGGTCGGCTGACGGGACCGGGTCGTCGCGCTCGACGTACCGGTCTTCCATCGGCATCCAGATCTCCTCCCAGGTGGCGCGCGCCTCCTCGCCGTCGCGCGCGACGCCGCGGGCGAGCCGCACGTCGCGAGGCGCCTCGACCCAGACACGCAGGTCGTACGCGTCGCGGAACATCCGGTGCAGCGCGCAGACGCCCTCGATCGACCACGACGCCCGCCGGCTCCACCGTGCGCTGCTCCGGGAAGGGCCGCTGCAACACCCAGTCGAAGCCGTGGAAGCGTGCCCGCTCGGCCCGCCGGAGCGGTTCGACGACCTCGCGCTGGAGACGGCTCAACTCGAACTCCTGCCCGTTCCAGAACTCGTCGGTGCCGACGATCTGCGCGTCCGGGATCAGCTGCGCGAGCGTCGACTTTCCCGCCGCGCCGCGGCCACCGATCCCGACGAGCAGGAGGGCGCGCGCCTCGCGCAAGGCGGCGACCCGCTCGAGCACCGGTCCGGCCTCCACTCCGCCTGACGCTACCCTCTGGACCATGGAGAAGCTTCGTCTCGGCGGCATGGCGCTCGCCAACGGGGTGCTCGTGCACGGCCCGACGTCCTGGGGCGCGGCGGTGCGCACGCGTGACGGCGCGATCAAGGCGGCCTCCGGGCCCAAGCGCCGTCTCGCGCCTGGCTTGCAGACACCGCTCGTACGCGGCCCGCTGCGGCTCGCCGAGGCGTCTCGCGGTCCTCCCCGACGTGCGCCGTGGCCTGCCGGAGGCGCGCTTCGCGTTCGAGCGGCCCGCCGTGCTCGGCTCCGTCGTCGTCGGCGTCCGCCGTATCCGGCGCCGCGCGGCGTGCACCTCTGCCCGCCCTGACGCGGGAGGCCGTCGTCGCGCTCGCGTCGCTCGCTCCGGCGCTGCTCGCGCTGCGCGGCGGCGAGCTCGCCGCGTACCACGGTGCAGAGCACGTCTCCATCGGCACCTACGAGTCGGACGAGCCGGCGGCGCGGGAGCACGAGCGCTGCGGCTCGCATCTGATCGGGCCGCTGCTCGCCACCGGCGCAGTGGCGGGCGCGCTCGCGCAGCGCTCGCCGCGCAACCTCCGGCCGCTGGCGCGCGCGGTCGGTGCCGTCGGTGCGGTCGGTGTCTCCGTCGAGGTCTTCGCCTGGATGAACCGGCACCCCACTCGGCGCCTCGCCCGTTGGCTCGCCCGGCCGGGCTACGAGCTTCAGCACCGCCTCGCCACCGCCGAGCCGAGTGCCGAGCAGCTCGAGGTTGCCCGGGCCGCGCTCGAGGCCTGTCTCGCCGAGGAACGGAAGGCAGCCTGAGTCACATCCTCGTGTCGTCTGCCAGGAGCCGAGCGTGACCATCGCTCCGTCGCGGGCGCGCGGCAGGCGGCTGCCGCCGGAGATCTTCGACCTGCCGGTGGACAAGATGCGCGACGGCTACTACACCGACGCGTACTTCAACCACACGCGCGACGCGCTGCTCGCCGACGGCCGCCACCCGCGCGTCGTGATGCAGGTGTTCCAGCGCACGGCAGGCGATGCTCGGGGGCATGGACGAGGCGCTCGCGATCCTCCAGCTCTGCTCCCACGACTGGGAGACGCTGACGGTGCACGCGCTCCACGACGGCGACCGGATCGAGCCGTGGGACACGGTGATGACGATCGAGGGCGACTACACGCTCTTCGCGCACCTCGAGACGGTGTACCTCGGCACGCTGGCGCGCCGGACGCTGATCTCGACGAACGTCGCGCGTGTCCTCGAGGCGGCCAACGGCAAGCCGATCATCTTCATGCCGGCGCGCCACGACCACCACCGCGTGCAGACCGGCGACGGCTACGCCGCATACGTCGCAGGGGCCCTGATCGGCGCTCCCGTCGGCGTCACGTCCGACGCGCAGGCGTCCTGGTGGGGCGGGCGCGGCGTCGGCACCGTGCCCCATGCCCTGATCGCGGCCTACGGGGGGAACACGGTGCTCGCGGCGACGAAGTTCGCCGAGTGGGCGCCCGCTCGACTTCAACATCACCGTCCTCGTCGACTTCGAGAACGACTCCGTCGGGACCGCGCTCGACGTGGCACGAGCGCTCGGCCCGCGCCTGTGGGGCGTCCGCCTGGACACCTCCGGCCAGCTCGTCGACCGCTCGCTCTGGGAGGAGATGGGCGACTTCGACCCGCGGGGCGTGAACGAGCGCCTCGTCCACCGCGTGCGGGACGCGCTCGACGCGGACGGGCACGAGCGCGTGCGCATCGTCGCCTCGGGCGGGTTCACGGTGGACAAGATCGAGACGTTCGAGAGGCGCGGCGTCCCGGTCGACGCGTACGGCGTCGGCTCGTCGCTGATCCGCGGCGAGAACGACTTCACGTCGGACATCGTGCTCGCGACGGCCGCGACGTCGCCAAGGTCGGACGGCGCTTCCGTCCGAACCCGCGGCTCGAGCTCGTCACGTGAGCGACCGCCCGATCCTGTGGGACGTCGACACCCAGGTCGACTTCGTGCACGCTGGCGGAAAGCTGCCGGTGCCCGGTGCGGAGGGGGTCGTCCCCAACATGGCCAGGCTCGTGCGGTGGGCACGCGAGGCGGGGATCACGCACGTGGCCTCGGTCGACGAGCACGAGCTCACCGACCCGGAGATCTCCGAGACGCCCGACTTCGAGCGCACGTACCCGCCGCACTGCCTGCGCGGGACGCCGGGCGCCGCCAAGATCACCGAGACGGCCCAGGCCGACCCCGTGCCGATCGCCGAGACGCCCTACCGCCCCGGGGCGATCGAGGACCTCGTGCGCGGCCGCCGCGAGGTCGTGATCCTGAAGCGGGACTTCGACGTGTTCACCAACCCGAACACAGGCGCCGTCGTCGACGCGCTCGACCCGTCCGAGGTGATCGTGTTCGGCGTGGCCACCGACGTGTGCGACCACGCCGCCATCCTGGGCCTGGTCGAGCGGGGTCGCCGGGTGGCGTTCGTGGAGGACGCCTCGCGCGGTCTCTCCGAGGAGCGCGTCGCGTTCTGCCTCGGTCAGTGGCGCGACGCCGGCGTCCGGGTTCTCACCACGGACGACGTCGTGGCAGGCGTCACGTAGACCCCGAGCGTCTCTCGGCTACAGCGCGCCCGTGCACGTGCCGATAGGTGCGCCATGTCCTTTGACGACGTT
This sequence comes from uncultured Actinomycetes bacterium, assembly GCA_963708005.1. Lineage (GTDB taxonomy): Bacteria > Actinomycetota > Thermoleophilia > Gaiellales > Gaiellaceae > Gaiella. The sequence continues at coordinate 693,635 of CAVPRY010000007.1, forward strand.
CAGGACTTCCTCCTCACCTGGCTGCCGATCCTCCTCTTCGTCGCGATCATCTGGCTCCTGTGGCGCACGGTCAGTACATGCCGCGGGTCAAGCCGGCACAGGTCGACCGCGACACGAACGCAGCCGGTCTCGTGGTCACGACATCGCGGGCGTCGACGAGGCGAAGGAGGAGCTGCAGGAGGTCGTCGACTTCCTGCGCGACCGCAAGCGCTTCGAGCGGCTCGGAGCGCGAGTGCCGAAGGGCATCCTTCTCTACGGGCCGCCCGGCACCGGCAAGACGCTGCTCGCGAAGGCGGTCGCCCGCGAGTCCGGCGCGAACTTCTACTCGTCCAGCGCCTCGGCCTTCGTGGAGATGTTCGCCGGCCTCGGCGCCGCCCGCATCCGGAAGCTGTTCGAGGAGGCGCGCAAGAACGCGCCCTGCGATCGTGTTCATCGACGAGCTCGACGCGATCGGCACGTCGCGCGGCGGCGGCGGCAGTTACAACCGCGAGCACGACCAGACCCTGAATCAGCTGCTCGTCGAGCTCGACGGCTTCGGCGGGCGCGACGACGTGGTCGTGATGGGCGCCTCCAACCGGCTGCAGGATCTCGACCCGGCGCTGCTTCGGCCCGGCCGCTTCGACCGCCAGGTACACGTCGCCCCGCCCGACCTCGGTGGCCGCGAGGCGATCCTCCGCGTCCACACCCGCTCGAAGCCGCTCGCGGCCGACATCGACTTCGCTCCGCCTCGCCCGCCAGACGGCGGGCCTCACCGGTGCCGATCTCGCGAACATCTGCAACGAGGCCGCCATCTTCGCGGCGTCGGCGCGACCAGCAGCACATCCGCCAGGCCGACTTCGAAGGCGCGATGGAGCGGGTCGTCACCGGTCTGCAGAAGCGTCGCGTGGTGACCGAGAAGGAGAAGCGCATCCTCGCCTACCACGAGGCCGGGCACGCGCTGATGGCCCACCTGATGGGCGATCTGCTCCCGGTGCAGAAGGTGACGATCGTCGGCCGCGGCGACGCGCTCGGCCTCACGTACTACCTGCCCGCCGAGGATCGCTACCTGCACACCAAGGAGGAGCTCGATCGACGTGATGAAGGTGCGCTCGCGGGCCGCGCCGCCGAGCAGGTCGTGTTCGGCCGCGTCACGAACGGCGCCGCCAACGACCTCGAGCGCGTGACGAGCATCGCCCGCGCATGGTCTTCGAGTACGGGATGTCGGAGGTCGCTCCGTCCCGCACGATGCGCGCCGACAACTACGCGCTGTCGGAGGAGACGAAGCGCCTGCGCGACGGCGAGCAGGCTCGGCTCACCGACGACGCGTACGAAGAGGCGCAGCGGCTGCTGCGCAAGCACCGCGTCGGCGCTCGATCGCCTCGCGGCGGCGCTGCTCGAGAAGGAGACGCTCGACCGCGACGAGCTGGACGCGCTCCTGTCGGACGTCACGCCCGAGTCGCGCTCGAGCGAGACGGTCGGCACCGTGCGCGCTCGCTCGAGCGACGCGGTCCGAGTAGCAGCGCCGGACTAGCGATCGCGCCGTATGACCGCGCGCGGCATCCACCACCTCGGCGTCGCCGTCGTCGACCTCGACGGAGCCGTCGGCACGTACGCAGCGGCTGTTCGGCGCCAGCGCTCGAGCACCGGGAGGCGCTCGTCGACACAGGGCGTCGAGGCGGCGTCCGTGCTCGTCGGCGCCGGTCGCGTCGAGCTGCTGGCGCCGACCGGTGACGACACGCCGCGTCGGCCGCTTCCTCGCCAGGCGCGGTCCGGGCATGCATCACGTCGCCTACGAGGTCGACGACGTGGCCGAGTCGCCTCGCGCGAGCTCGCAGCCGCGGGTGCCGTCCTGATCGACGAGGAGCCGCGGCTCGGCCTCTTCGGCCTGCAGGTCGCATTCGTCCATCCCGACGCCGTCCACGGCGTCCTCACGGAGGTGGTGTCCGGTGGCTGAGACGACGAGTCGTCACGGATCGAGATCGCGCTTCGACGGCGGGCAGATCATGCGCGCGCATCGTCACCGGCGGCGAGCGCCGAGGCGCTCGAGACGGCGCGGTCAGTGCGGCGGCACGAGGGGACGCTCGCCGCTCGATCGCCGAGGACGGCACGTCTAGCACGGTCGTCGCTCGAGCGGGTCGCTGTACCTCAAGTCGGCTTCGCGCGCGAGGCCGAGCTCGGCTTCGGGCGACTGACGCCGGCGTGGGCTGCAGGGATGGCGCTCGAGGTCGGCATCGTCGGTCTTCCCAACTGCCGGGAAGACGACGCTCTTCAACGCGCTCACGCACGCGGGCGCCGAGATCACCGCGTACGCGTCGGTGACCGAGAAGCCGAACGTGGGCATGGCGACGATCGCGGACGAGCGTCTCGACGCGCGTCGCGGAGCTGGTCGGCGCTCGGAAGGTGACGCCGGCGGCGATCCGGGTCGTCGACGTGCCGGGTACGGGCCCGCGCTGCTCGGCGAACCTGCGCCAGGTCGATGCGCTGCTCGCCGTCACGGACGGCTTCTCGGCGGACGCCGACCCGGCGGCGATCTCGAGACGCTCCGGCTCGAGCTGCTCGTCGCCGATCGCGACCACGTCGAGCGGCGGCTCGAGCGGGTGCGAGAAGGAGGCGAAGTCCGGGCGAGCGTCGAAGCGCCAGGAGGTGCGAGCCGCTCGAGGACGTGCTCGCCCATCTCGACGCGGGGCAGCCGCTGTCGGAGTGGCCGGGGAGCTGCCCGACAGAGCTCGAGCCGCTGACGACGAAGCCGCTGCTCGCGATCGAGAACGGCCCGGGCGGGATCGACTGCAAGCTCGAGGCCGAGCTGGCGGAGCTGCCCGAGGACGAGGCGGCGGCGTTTCGCGACGGCCCGTCGGCGCTCGACGAGGTCGTGCGCCGGCTGCAGGACGCGCTCGGCCTGATCGCGTTCTTCACCGCCGGCGACAAGGAGACGCGCGCGTGGACGCTGCGCAACGGCCAGACGGCGCTCGACGCCGCCGGAACGATCCACTCCGACATCGCGCGCGGCTTCATCCGCTGCGAGGTGATCCGCTGGGACGACCTGCTCGAGGCCGGCTCGCACGCCGAGGCGCGCGAAGCGCGGCCTGGAGCGGCTCGAGGGGAAGACGTACGTCGTCGAGGACGGCGACGTCCTCAACATCAGAGGCAACTTCGGCGCTTCTGGCACGAAGAGCACCTGAGGGCGGTCAGAGCACGATCGTCGTCCCGACGGTGCTCGGGACGAACGCGTCCGGAAAGCGCGCCGCGAGCCGGTGCATCGCCTTCCAGCCGGTGCAGTGCGCCGGCATGAGCAGGTCGGGTTCGAGCTCGTCGAAGGCAGCCACTGTCGGCTCGATGATGGGCTCGAACATCGGCCCGCTGAGGTGGAACCCACCGATGACGGCGGCGATCCGCTTCTCGCCGGTCAGCCGCTGCACGTGCCTGACGATATTGACGATGCCCGCGTGGCCGCAGCCGGTGAGCACGACCAGACCGCGGTCGGCGACCCTGAGCACGAGCGCCTGATCGTCGAGGATGAGCGGGTCGGGCTCCCACGACGAGCCGCGCAGCGCCTGGTGACCCATGAACCCGGTCTCGAACGGTGTCGTGCGGTCGACCTCGCCGGTCACGAGGACGGCGCCGTCGAGGAGAAACGACGGCTGCTGCTCTTCCACGATCGCGAAGCCCACGCTCTCGAGTGCGGCACGACTCGTCGACGGAAGCTCGGCCGGCTCCACGCCGGGTAACGCGATCCTGCGCCGATTCCAGAACTCCGGGTGAATGAGGACGGGAAGGTTGCGGCGCCCGAGCACGGACACGATCCCTTCCATGCCCGCGACATGATCCCAGTGGCCGTGGCTGAGCACGATCGTCTCCACGTCGGCGAGTGAGAGATCGAGGCGGCGTGCATTCTCGACCACCCCGGTCGGCGTCACCCCGGCGTCGAAGAGGATCGTGTGGTCACGCGTCCCGACGCGGACGCGAACGAGTGCGGAGAAGCCTGGCTGCGCGACGAGCGCGTCCGGGAGCCCTTCGTCGCTGACCGCAGACGTGATGCGGGCAGCCCCCGGTGCAAGGTGGGTGAGCCAGGTCGTGCGCTCGATGTGCTCGGTGGGGAACACGAGCGGATCCGTGACGTTGTCCATCAGGATCGTGATCCGCGCGGCGTCGACAGGTGCGAGTGCGATCTCGGTCATGGGCAATCGGCAACGGGGAGAACGGGAACGGCTCGCCGCCAGTATGACCCGAGGCTGCTGGCCTCGCGCTTCCTTCTCTGGCAAGCCGGCCCAAGGGCGCGGAGTGGCCCTCGCTTCGCCCGACCTTCCCACCCTTACCGAGCGCGAGCCCGTGTTGCGCGCGGGGGAGGCGGCGACGACACGACCGCGATCGACGCCGCTGCCGAGGACGCCGTCGTCACCCGGCTCGAAGCGCGCGGAGGGGACTTCATGCTGGTCTCGGGGAGTCGACATCGCCGCCGGCCAGCTGCTCGTGCGCGAGCGAGGGTACGCGATCGAGCTGTTCGAGGATCCTCCGTTCGCAGCGGCGCCGCTCGACCTCGAGAGGCCGCTCGCGGGCGTCGCCGCGGCGACCGGCGAGGCCGTGCGACCGCCTTGCGGTCGCGCTGCGCGGGAACCGTCTCTGGACCCGCGAGAACGGGGCGTATTTCCCCGCACCGCGATGGGGATAACCGCCGATGTCGCACGGCGCCGCGCAAACGACCATGCGAAGCATGTTGAAGCTCGGAGCGCGCGGCAGGACGCAGACGACCCGGCCGGACGGCCCTGTCGCCTCGCCCGAAGCCCACCGGCGCGGCCGGTGCGCACGAGCTCTCTCTGCAACGGCCGTGCCGCAGTGCGGTCGAAAGGGGGTCACGTTGAAGAAGCACAAAGGGGCCGTCGTGTCGTCGTTGCTCGTGCTGGCCGCGGTTTCGGCAGGCTCGGCGCTCGCCGGCCCGACAACCGGCTCGAGGATCGTCCCGTTCACCGCGTCGTACGCTGGAGCGGCGGTCGTCACGGTGACCGACAACGTCGCCGACATCTCCGCCAACGGTGCGGGGAAGGGCGCGCCCATCGGTGTCGGCAAGGTCACGGGCGTCGGCAAGGGCGACTCCTCGCAGCAGCCCTGCGTCCCCTTCACCGGCACCGGCTCGCTCGCCGGCACCAAGGGAACCGTCAATTTCAAGGTCCTGCCCGCATCGAGCGGATGCGGCGACGAGGGTGGTCACAACTTCACGATCAGCGCGAAGACGATCGTCACGGGTGGCACCAAGGCGTTCGAGAAGGCGAAGGGCCCTCTCAAGCTGACGGGCATCTACGATCGCGACGCGGGCACGTTCACGGTCAAGTTCTCCGGAAAGCTGACGCTCCCGAAATGACGATCAGGCGCCCTGCGGCGAGAAAACGGTCGAGCGCCCGCATCCCGTCGGGGACCGGCCGAAGGCCCGGCGTCCCGTGCCGGCACGCACACCAACTGATGGAGGAACGATGAAAAGGATCCTGAGTCTCATGGTCGCCGTCGCCGCCGGCGCGACCGTCGCCGTGCCGGCGCAAGCGGCCTCACCGGCACCCTTCCCCGCGCCCACAGTCGTCGATCTCTTCGTCGCCGCCCAGACGGTCACGACGGACGGAGTCATGGGGAGCTGGTTCGCTCCCGGTTCGACCGTCGTCTTCCGCGCCTACGCCGTCGATCCGAAGACGAAGAAGGTCGTCGACCCGAAGACCGTCAAGTACTTCTACATCACGATTCCCGGCCAACCGAACGTGAAGCTCAAGTACGACCCGAGCGCGTCGGGCGCGTCGAAGGGCATGCCGTGGACAGGCACGTGGCCCGTGCCGGCGACCTTCCCGACGGGACAGGTGCTCTTCAAGGTGCTCGTGCAGGCGAAGGACAAGACCGGGAAGCAGATGAGGGGGCAGTTCGTGCAGATCCCGGTCGCGTCCTCCACGCTGAACATCTCGTCCACGGCCCCTGCCCCGTTCGCCCCGGCCGCTCCGGCGGGCCCGGGAGGTGCGGGCGCCGAAGGTGCAACGCTCAACGCGGCTCTGTACGTCGACACCGTCAACGGCACCGCCCCCTCGGGCACGCAGGCAAGGCCCATCGGATGTACGCAGACGAACGTCTACAAGCGCGGCGAGCGCGTCGTGTTCCGCGTGTGGGGCACGGATCTCTCGACGAACGAGCTGCTCTCGAACGAGAACGTGTCGGAGGCGCACGCGACGATCGCGGGCCAACCGAACGTCGTGCTGGGTTGGGGCGCTCACGGCGCCGCCGGCCAGCAGGTCTACTTCTGGGCGAAGGACTGGATCATCCCCAAGGACTTCCCGCTCGGCGCAGTTGCGGTTCTCGTCACGGTCACGACCGACAGCGGCAAGGCCGGGACCTACGCCTACACGCTGAACATCATCCCCTAGTCCAGACGACGACCACGTCACGCTGATCGATGAAAGGAACAGTCATGACCCGCAGTACGCTACCCGACGCCCTGGAGGCGCGCATTCGCACTCGTCGTGGCGGCTACTGCGGGCGTCCTCCTGTTCACGCAAGGCTCCGCGGTCGCCGCTCCGGCACCCGTCATCGCACCCGCGATGTTGGGTGCCCCGGCGCTCCCCGGCCCCATCGTCGACTCCGGCAAGCCGAGCTCGTCGATGACGATCCTCAAGGCGGCCCCCGACGTGGCGGTGCCGGGCACGGCGTTCACGCTCACCGGGTCGGGGCTTCCAGCGAACAAGGACGTCTCGATCGTCTGGATGACTGCAAGCGTCACCTACATCCTCGATGCCAGGCCAGACTCCGTCGACTACATCGGGGAGAAGTCCGACAAGATCAGCACGCTGATCGGCAAGGCGACGACAGATGCGACCGGCAAGCTGACCGTCCCGTTGAAGGCGCCGCAGGACTTCGGCGGGCTGCACGACATATACGCCGTCGTCGACGGCGTCCAGGTGGCAAAGGGCGGATATCTGCATCAAGAAGACGGTCAAGATCAGCCCGACGAAGGGGCCGGTCGGGACGCCGATCACCATCACCGTGTCGGGGCTCGGCTCGCCCACGTACGAACGGAGCGGAGCGGTGCTCTATGACAACCACTTCGCCGGCACGTTCGCCGGTAACTGGACACGTGGCGTCTCTCGGTTCGTGATCCGTGCCGCGGGCCCGGTCGGCAAGCACACCGTCAGCGTGATGCCGTCGAGCCACACCGTCTCGTATCTCAACATCGAGCAGTCGCCCGTCCCGTGGCAGGTGTACAGCAACAAGACCTTCACTGTCACGAAGGACAATGGCCGGCCGGCGGCCACGGTCGACTGGTCGAAGAACGTGGCGGCGACGCTCGATGCGAAGACGACGTTCGCAACGACGGGCCTCAACGAAGGCACGGCTGCCACCGCGACGCTCGAGAAGTCGAACGGCACAGTGCTCTCGAAGGTCGGAGTCACCGCTTCGGGGCTCGCGCCGAACGCTCCGGTCGACATCGCGTGGTCGACGGTCGTCGGCAACCGCGTCAACTGCACCGGCACGTGCTGGGGCTTCACGTCGATCCCGCTCGGCTCAGGGCACGGCGGGCGCTGACGGGACGCTGACGTCGTCGATCACCATCCCGGACAACCTGGGTGGCTGGCACGAGGTGCAGTTCCTGCAGGGCGGGAAGGTCGCGGCCCAGGTGCCGTTCTTCGTCAAGCGCAGCTTCGTCTCGGTCTCCCCGCTGCGCGTGAAGGCGGGCGAGCAGTTCTCCGTCCACTTCAAGGGCGTCGGCTGGACACAGCTCGACAACACGCTCGCCGTCACCTACGACAACAGCTACATCGGGTACGGCTGCGGCTTCAACAGCAACGGCGACGTCGTGATGAACCTCGTCGCCACCGGCGCGCCGGGCACGCACCTGCTCGACGTCTACCCGCTGCTGTACACACAGAGCCCGGCCTACCCGTACATGCCGCTGGCGATGGTGCCGCTGCTGAGCTACGCGACGGATGCGCCGGGCTTGGCGCTCGGATACCAGTTGCCCGCGTTCAGGCTGGCGATCACGGTCGTCGACTGACGGACCCTTCTCCACGATCTTCGGAGGTCGCGCCCTCGGGCGCGGCCTCCGTGTTGCTCCCGGCCCGCAGGGGCGACGGCGCGACGCGCGCGAGCCTCGCCAGACGGCGGGGCAGCCAGAAGCTGCGCCGTCCTCCCAGGTAGACGAGCGACGGCACGACGACGAGGCGCACGATCGTGGCGTCGATCAGGATGCCGAGCGCGAGGCCGAGCCCGAACTGCTGGAGGCCCGGCACGCGTGCCTGCGACGAAGCCGGAGAACACTGCGACCATGATCGCCGCGGCGACGGTGACGATCCGCCCCGTGCGCATCAGGCCATGGGCGACTGCGGCAGCCCGGTCGGCCCCCTCGTCCCAGGCCTCGCGCATCGGCATCACGATGAACACCTCGTAGTCCATCGAGAGGCCGAAGAGGAAGGCGAAGAGCGCGATCGGGACCCACGCCTCGACTGCGCCCGACTGTTCGATCCCGAGTAGCTGCGCGCCGACGCCGTGCTCTACGACGAGTGCGAGCAGGCCGTACGCGGCCGCGACGGAGAGGAGATCGAGGAGTACCGCCTGAAGAGGCAGGACGAGCGAGCGGAAGGCGCGGACGAGCATCACGAAGGTGAGAGCGAGAACGGCGAGGACGAGCCAGGGGAACGGCGGCGTACGACCGCGTCACGAAGTCGACGCCCTGGGGCGGCGCCCCGCCCACGACGACGACCGCGCCGGCCGGGAACCGCGCCCCCGGGACGAGGTCGTTGCGGATTCGGCTGACGAGGCGCCTCGTCTCGGCGGTGCCGTAGTCGTGCCGGGCTGCGACGATCACGCGTGCGTGCCGGCCGCTCGGGTCGACGTACGGGTCGCGCATGCCGTTCGCGACGAGCAGCACCTCTCTGTCGCGCACGAGCCCGTCCACGAGCCGTACGATCGCCGCGCGGCCCGGGCCCGACCGGCCGCCGCCCGGAGAGCCGGTGTCGACGACGATCTGAGTCGGCGCCACGACGCCCGGCCCCGACGCGGTCGCGTAGCAGCTCGAAGCCTCGCACCGACTCCGAGGTGCCCGGGATCGACGAGATCGAGCCGGGCGTCACTTCGAGCGTCGCTGCGGCCGGCGGCCGCCGCCACGAGGACGGCGAGGCCTGTAGCCAGATGCGCCCACGGATGCGCGGTGACCGACCGGGCGAGGCGCTGCCATCGCATCCGAGGCCGGAGGGACGGTCCGTCCCGCCGGGCGGTGGCCGAGACGGGCGAGCAGCACGGGCTGCAGCGTCAGCATGCCGGCGAGCGAGACGAGTGGCACGAGCAGTCCGCCGATGCCGAGCGAGCGGATGAACGGGACCGGGACGAACAGGAGCGCGCCCAGGCCGATCGCGACTGCGAGCCCCGAGAACGTGACGGCACGCCCCGCGCGTCGCCATCGTACGAACGACTGCATCCTCCCGCGATCCGCCCGTCGCCAGCTTCCTCTCGGTAGCGGTACACGACGAGCAGGGAGTAGTCGATCGCGAGCGCCAGCCCGACGAGCACGACGAGGTTCGTGCACGTAGGTCGCCATGGCCGTCAGGCGGGCGAGCACGTAGACGAGCGTGCAGCGCGCCGGCGATCGTCCCGGCGGCGAACAGGAACGGGATCAGCACCGCCGCCGACAGTCCGAGGAGCGCCACGAGTAGCGCGAGTGCAATCGGCACGGCGATCAGCTCGGCGCGGCGGAGGTCGGAGGACACGATCGGGTCGAGGTCGTGCTGCAGTGCTGGGGCGCCCGGTCACTGCCGCGGTCGGACCGCCCGGATCCACGAGCGCTCGCCGGACATCGTCGGTGTCGGCGCTTTGCCTCCTGGAGCGGCAGCGTCGTGGCGATGTCGCCGTAGACGAGGCCGGGGCCGCGTACGGAGCGGGCGGGCCCTGGCGCCCGGGATCGTGCGCGCGGCACGCTGCCAGGCGCAGCTCGAGCGCACGTTGCGTGCTCCTGTCGGAGGGCCGCGCGACGGAGAACACGACGGTGAACGTTCCATCCGGCCGCTCGCCGAAGGACCGCTCCAGCATGACCTGCGCCCGCTCCGAATCCGTGCCCGGTACACCGAAGGAGTTCGACAGGAGATCCGGCAAGCCGGGTCGATGCTGCGAGGCCCACGACGAGCACGGCGAGCCACGAGGCGACCACGAGCGGCTGGTAGCGGAGGACGGTTCGTGTCCAGCGCTCGGGCATCGACCGCCAAGCCTATTCGAGCCGAACTCGGCGCGTCTGCCGAATCCCGAACGACGCTCGAAGGCGCGGTTACGATCGGCCCACGTGATCGCTCGCATCGCACTGGCACTCGCGTCCGCCACCCTGCTGGCAGGATTGCTCGTCGCCTCGGGTGGAGGTACGACCGGCGTCGCCCAGGCGGGGAGCCCCGACCGTGGCCGCGCCGTGTACTTCGGGCCCGGCGGCTGCGCCGGCTGTCACTCTGCGAGCGCCGACCCGGCCGAGCCCTCGACGGGACCGCAGCTGACGCTCGAGGTGCTGCAGGCGGACGCCGCCGCCGCCGGCAAGCCGCTCGGCTCATTCGTCGCCGAGTCGATCCTCGTCCCCGCCGCCTACGCTCCGCCCGGCTACGTCAGCGGCGTCATGCAGCCGCCGCGCGGGTTGACTCGCCAGCAGGTCGACGACCTCGTCTCGTACCTGATCGGGAAGCCGTACACGAGCCCGGCAACAGGCCCGCTCGAGCTTCCGGCGAGGCCCGTCGCGGCGTGTAGGCGCTCGAAGCAGTGTGTGACGACGGTCGCCCGGTGGGCGACGACTGAGCGCCTGCCCGGCTCGGTGCTCGACGGCGCGCGCATCGCAGCCGTCGTCGGGTTGCCTCTCCTGCCACCGGTATGCGGGCAGCGGTGTGCAGAGCGGAGCGGCGCCAGACCTGACTCGGGTGGGTCTGAAGGCGGCGACGGTCGCCGGGCACGTGAGGCGGCTGCGGTGCCCTGCCTGCGTGCGGGCGGGATCGGTGATGCCGTCCTACGCGGCGCTCGGAGACGGGAATCTCCGCCGCATCGCCGAGTTCCTGCGCGCGTCGCGAGGGACGCGCCGCTAGGGGATCGTGAGAAGTCAAGGGGCGGCTTGCGCCGCCCCTTCGTGCTCCGGGAGGTCGGAGCAACTTGTGGGACATCCTCCGCCGTCAGTCCTCCGTGGCCGCCGGAGCGTGCGCGTCCTTCTGCGGCTGCCGCTCGCTCACAGTCCCTTGCTCTCCGCTGCTCAACTGGCCGTGGCCGGGGTCTGGGCCCGGTGTGTCTTGGCCGCCTCCTCCCGGGCAGCGCTGCCCAGGACGATCAGGGCCAGGATCATGAAGCCGATACCACTGAGCAGCAGCGCGATCCCCACGATCAGGCCGAAGAGCGCGATCTGCTCTGCCATGTACGAAACGTTCAGCGCCGTCGCGAGGGCCGTCTCGGTCACCCACGTGTTGCGAGCGGCGTTCGACACCGGTTGGCCATTGTCGTCCTTTGCCGCCTGCGCCGGGTCGTTCGTGCCCTTCGCGTCGGTCGAGTCGGACGCCAGCACGTAGCGTCCCATCTGCGCATAGGTCAGCCCTCCGGACGCCTCGAGCGCGTGGATGCGCATGTACTTGGCGAAGCAGCGTGCGTCGGCGCCGGTCTCGATCGACTGGTCGGCGACGTCGCAGGTCGGTAGCGCGATGCTCGCCGGAAGTCCGGCCTCCTCGGCAGCCTTCGCGATGTCCGTCGGGTTCATGTCGGGCGACCCGACGATGGCCTCGGCCTTCAGCTCATCGCTAACGGTGCTGCGGGCATTGACGCTCATCACGAGCGCCCCGATCCCGAACGCAACCAGAATCACGCCGGCGATGAGCCCGCCGATCTCGAGAATGCGCTTGGTGTTCACACTCCTACCTCCCGGTGGTTGTTGGGCTGCAACCTGATCCGCCTCTCCGGCGTCCTTCTCGACCAGGTGCTCGGTCCCACTCTGTCCTGCCCGCGGGACGGCGACATCAGGACGAACTACAGGATGTCGAGACAGGGAATTCCACGATCCGCATGGGATCATCCCGGTACTTGCATGAGCAACGATTGCGGGCGCATTCGGTGCGTGCGGCCACTATACGCCCGTCGGACGATGGCTCCCGACCGCGACGCGATCCTGAAGGCGCTCGAGTCGGTCATCGACCCGGAGCTCCACCGCTCGGTGACAGAGCTCGAGATGGTGCGCGACGTGACCGCTGCCGACGACGGCCACGTCGACGTGACGATCGCCCTTACCGTTGCTGGGTGCCCGTTGCGGTCCTCGTTTCAGGAGCAGGTGCAGCGCTTCGTCGGCGCCGTCGATTGCTCCTCCGTCGCTCGACGAGGACCTGGCGGTTGGATCACCCCGCTGCGACCAGGGCGGCGCCTGCCAGCGCCGCCGCGCCCCCGAGGCGTCGCGTCGCGTCCAGGCGCTCGCCGAGCAGGAGCCGGGCGAGCGCGATCGTGGCGAGGGGATAGAGGGCGCTCAGCACGGCGACGACCCCAGCCAGCCCCTTGGTCGTGGCGGTGGCGACGAGGACGTTGGCGGCCGTATCGAAGGCACCGACCGCAAGCACCATCGGCACGAGCCCTCTCGCCACGAGCAACGGCGCTCCGACCACGAGCGACGCCGAGACCGCCAAAGCGACCGCCGTGAAGCGGGCGATGGTGACCGTCCACGGCACGCTCGCGTCGGCCGCGGCGTCGATGCCGACGACGAAGAGGCCGAACCCGAGAGCTGCCACCAGCGCCAGCCCGGCGCCCACAGCGAGGCTCCCGGTGCGGATCGGGCCCCGCTCTCTGGAGAGCAGCACGATCCCGGTCAGCGCGACGCCGATCCCCAGCCACTGGAGCGCAGAGGGGACGTCACCGTGGGTTGCGTCGACGGTGAGCGGGACGATCGGGCTGGCAGCCGAGATCGGGGCGACAATGCCCATGGCCCCGATGGCCAGGCCGCGGTAGAGGGCGGCGAGCCCGATCGCTCCGGCCAACCCGGCGCCGGCTGCCGGCAGCACGTCGTCGAATCCCGGCCACGCGTGACCCGACGCGACGAGCCAGACGGCGGCTCCGATCAGTCCGACGAGCTGCGAGAGCGCGAGCACGCTGAGCGTGTGCGCCCGCCGCGACGCGAGTCCGCCGAAGAAGTCTCCGATGCCCCAGGAGGCCGCGCCAACAAGCGCGAGCAGGGCGACCGCCACGAGTGCTCAGTCGTCGCCGACGGGGCGGGTGGCCGCCTGTGCGTCCAGCTGGTTCGCGTGGTACAGCACCGCAGCCTCGGCGGTCTTCGCCCCGGCACGCTCGTGGTGCGTGCCGACCGCGTGCAGGAGCTCCGCGCGCACCGAGGCGCCGAGCGCCGCGGACCGCTCCTCGATCAGCCGCAGCCCCAGGTGGACGTGCCCGAGCAGGCGCCCCTCCTCCGTCGGCCGGAACGACGGGCCGCGCTCCAGCTCCCGCGTCCGCCCGACGTCGTGCAGGAGCGCCGCGGCCACGAGCAGGTCGGCACGCAGCCTCGGATGGAGCTGCGCGGTCTCCCGGCAGAGCGTCGTGACCCCGACGGTGTGCTCGAGCAGGCCGCCTGCGTACCCGTGATGAGCCTCGGCGCCGGCGGCGGGAAGCGAGCGGAACGCGATGCGCAGCTCTCGATCACCGAGAAAGCCGCCCACGACGCCGGCGAGGCCCGGGTGCGCGATCTCGCCGGCGAGGAACTCGAGGAAGCCGTCCAGCTCGTCGGCGTCCCGGCGCAGCGTTGGTGTCAGCGTCGCCGGATCGGCGTCCGCAGCCGTCTCGAGCGAGCGTACGTTGACCTGCAGCCGGCTGCCGAAGCGCTCGACCCGCCCGAGCACGCGAACGGCATCGCCCTCGTCGAAGCGACGGTCGAGCAGCTCCACGTCGTCCCATACCCGCGCCTCGACGCGTCCGGTCGGGTCGACGAGCTCGAGCGCGAGATACGCGGAGCCGCCGCGCGTCCGCAGCCGCCGCTTCCTCGCCACGGCGTACACGCCCTCCACGACGCGATCCTCGGCCAGGTCCGAAATCGACGTCACGGCGCGGAGTCTAGGGGCCGGGCGCGCGCCCGCATCCACTAGGCTCGCTGGGTGCCAGACGTGGCTCCCTTCCGGGCGGTGCGCTACGCGCAGCCGAGCCCGACGCAGACCGCCCCGCCGTACGACGTGATCTCTCCGGACGAGCGGGAGCGGTACCTCACAGCGGATCCGCACAACGTCGTCCACCTCACGCTCAACGAGTCCGAGGAGGAGGCCGGGCGGCTCTACCGCGCCTGGCTCGCCGAGGGCGTGCTCGTTCAGGACGAGGAGCCGAGCGCCTGGGCGGTGCGGCAGGACTACGTCGGCCCGGACGGTGTCGCCCGTCGCCGGGACGGAGTGCTCGCCTCGCTGCGGGTCGAGCCGTACGAGACGCGGGCGGTCTTGCCCCACGAGCGGACGCACGCCGGCCCGAAGGAGAGCCGCCTGCGGCTGCTCCGCGCCGCCGGCGCCCAGCTGGAGCCGATCTTCCTCCTCTACGACGGCGCGCCGCCGCTCGTGACGCCGCCGGTCGCGCACCCGACCTCGCGGCGGCGGGAACGAGCCTGTGGCGGGTTGGCGGCGAAGCGTTGCCCGCGTTCTTCGCCGACCGGCAGCTGCTGATCGCCGACGGGCACCACCGCTACGAGACCGCCCTCGCGTACGCAGCCGAACGCGGCACGCCCGAGAGCGCGCGGATGATGGTCGTCCTCGTCTCCACGGCCGACCCGGGGCTCGAGATCTTCCCTACCCACCGTGTCTTCGCCGGCCGTCCCGAACTCGACCCCGCCGGCAGCCTGCAACCCACTGTGGGCGCCGCGCTCGACGCTCTCGCCGCCGAGCCCCACGATCGCGCCGTCGTCGTCGCCTACCGGGGCGGTCGCGCGGCTCTCGTCCGCGGGGAACCGGGAGAGCTCGACGTCGAGCTCGTCGACCGCTTCGGCCACGAAGGGGTCTCGTACACGCCCGACGCCGACGAGGCCGTCCGCCGCGTCGACGCCGGCGAGGCGGACGTCGCCTTCCTGCTGCGTGCGACGCGGATCGAGGACGTCTTCGAGCGCGCCCGTCGCGGAGAGGTGATGCCGCCGAAGACCACGTACTTCTTCCCCAAGCTGACCTCGGGCCTCCTCTTCCACCCCGTATGACCGACTGGCTCGAGCTCTGCCGCGTCTGCGTTCGCGACATCGACGTCGCGCTGCAGGAGCTGCCGACGCGGACCGAGCGGGAGCCCGTGCTCCGCGCGGGCGAGGGCGGCGACGACACCACGGCGATCGACGATGCCGCCGAGCGCGCCATCGTCGCGCGCCTCGAGGCGCTGGGGATCGGCCTGACGCTCGTCTCCGAGGAGCTCGGCGTCGCGACCGTGGCAGGCGGCGGCGACCTGCGCGTGGTCGTCGATCCGATCGACGGCTCGGTCAACGCGAAGCGCGGCATCCCGTTCTTCTCGTTCTCTCTCGCCGTTGCCGAGGGGGCGACGATGGCCGACGTCTCCTTCGCGTACGTGTACGACTTCGGCTCGCGCGAGGAGTGGACCGGGGAGCGTGGCCTTGGGGCCCGTCTCGGAGGAGCTCCGCTCGCGACGCCGCCGCCGAAGGATCCGATCGAGATCCTCGACTTCGAGGGCACGACCACGGCGCTCATCGCGGAGCATGCGGCGGCGATGGTCGGCGTCGCGCGGCGGCTGCGCGTGATGGGCTCGCTCGCACTCTCGCTCTGCCACCTGGCGGCAGGGAGGGTGGACGCCGTCTGCTCGCTCAAGCCCGCGCGCTCGATCGACATCGCCGCGGCGCAGCTCCTCGTCCGCGAGCAGGGGTACGCGATCGAGCTCTTCGAGCAGCCACCGTTCGCCGAGGCGCCGCTCGACCTCGGGCAGCGCTCGCGCGTCGTCGCGGCGGCGAACCCGGCCGCGGCCGCGCGTGTTGCCGCTGCGCTGCGGTCGTCCGCCGCGTTGCCGGAGTGGCCACTGCTCGTTCTTCAGGCTGTCCGAACGGTTCCGTACCCTGTTGCGCCAGGGGCCATCGCCACCACGCCAACGACGATCAGGACCGCACCCGTGAGGATGCGCCGATCTTGCGAATTCCGCGTGTGTTCACAGCTCCTCCTCCCGTCGATCTGTACTGACTTCCTGCATCCCACCCTGATGGGTCGCCGCGCGCCCGCAATCGACACATGTCCGCGTGAGTGCTGGATAACGCCGATCCGGCTGCGTGGACTACGGAGCCGCTGGTACGCTCGGCGCGAGATGACGCCAGACCGCGATCAGCTCCTCAGGTCCCTCGAATCGGTGATCGACCCGGAGCTGCGACGCCCCGTGACGGAGCTCGACATGGTGCGCGACGTCCGGGTCGGGGAGAGCGGCCACGTGGACGTCACGATCGCGCTCACCGTGGCCGGCTGCCCGTTGCGCCACGACTTCGAGCGCCAGGTCTCGCAGCACGTCGGCGCGGTCCAGGGCGTGACCTCGGTGGCGCTCCACTTCGACGTGATGAGCCCGGAGGAGAAGGCCACCCTCGCCACACGGCTCCGCGGCGGCCGGCCCGAGCGCACGCCGCAGCTCGACCCGCGCACGCGCGTCCTGGCGATCGCGTCGGGCAAGGGGGGCGTCGGCAAGTCCTCCCTGACCGTCAGCCTCGCGCATGCCCTCGCGGTTCGCGGCGAGCAGGTGGGCGTCCTCGATGCCGATGTGTACGGGCACTCGATCCCCCACATGCTGGGCATCCGCCAGCGCCCGGTCGTGGTCGACTCGATGATCATCCCGCCCGTCAGCCACGACCTGAAGCTGATGTCGATCGGCTTCTTCCTGGACGAGAACGCACCCGTGATGTGGCGCGGTCCGATGCTCCACAAGGCGCTCGAGCAGTTCCTCTCCGACGTGCACTGGGGGGAGATCGACACCCTCCTCGTGGACATGCCGCCCGGCACCGGCGACGTCGCGATGTCGCTCGGGCAGCTGTTGCCGCGCGCCGAGGCGCTGATCGTGACCACGCCGCAGCCGGCGGCCCAGGAGGTCGCGGTGCGTGCCGCGCAGATGGCGACGAAGGTCGGCATGCGCACGATCGGGGTGGTGGAGAACATGTCGTGGCTCGTCGGCACCGGCCAGGAGGTCTTCGGGGCCGGCGGTGGGCAACGACTCGCCGACGAGATCGGCGTTACGTTGCTCTGTCAGATCCCGCTCGACCCCGCGCTCCGGGAGGCGGCAGACGCGGGTCTCCCTGTCGACGTCGCGGCACCTTTGTCTGAGGCTGCAGCCGCGGTGGCGCGGCTCGCGGAGACGGTGGCGGCGAGCCGCCCGGGCGCGATCCGCAAGCCGCTCACCGTCCTCACATAGCCACGACGAAGGGCGCCTCGCGGGCGCCCCTCGTCCGTGACGGGTTTGCTGTGCGGGAAGCCCTTCTAGTGCCGCTTCTGCAGCTTCAGTACGACGTTGTCGAACCCGCCGCTGCCGTTGGAGAGCAGCCCGCAGGCCATCTCGACCTGATCCTTGGGCGCGAATCCCTCGGTCGAGGGCGAGACGCCCGCCTTGAGCAGGCACTTCTGCTCCGGCGCATTGTCCCGCGGCGTGACGCCCACGGTCGTCCCGTCAAGGGTCGAGAGCTCGCCCTTGACGACGAGCTTGACGCCCGGCCGCGGCTTCTCGTTCTGGCACGGCCGGCCGACGACCTCGGCCGGGAACGCGTTCGTCGCGTTGCCGATCGAGCCCTCGATGACCGTGATCTCACCCGACTCGTTGGGCAGGAAGTTGGCGTTCATCCCTCCGAGCACGCGTGCGTACTGCCGGTTGATGCGGCCGTCGACGAATCCTTCGGCTGCGATCGCGTTGTTCGCGCCCGCGCCGAGCACCGCGTGTGCCCAGCCGTGCGCATGCCGCTCGTCGACGTCCTCCGTGTCTTTCGCGCGCCACCAGATGTCCGCGTAGCCGTGCTTGTCGGTCGTGTTGTAGACCCAGTGCACGCGCATCACGAACGGCCCGTCGAGGTCGTTCCGCAACTCGGCAAAGTCGATCGTGCCCTTGTACTGGCCCCGCCCGATCGAGTACGTGTCGCCGTCGCCGGTGCAGACGCGCTGCTTGACCCAGTCACGCTCGACCCTGAACGTCGCCGTCGTCTGGCTCAGGTTGTCGGCGCGCAGCTTGGCCACCGCCACGCCGCTCACCGCGAGCGCGATGAGCGCTCCGGCGATCAGCAAAGTCAGCTTCTTCATGTCCGTGCGTCCTCCCTGGTCGGTCTCCTAGGGCAGATCCTTCGCCGCCCCTGTGTGCTTTCTCGGCACGTGGCGTAAGGGATTCGTGAACTGCGGGTAAGAGCTTCTGGTGGGTAGGGTCGGGCCCGTGGACGCGGCCGAGGCACTCACTCGCCTGCGAGGGCTGGGGCTGCCCGAGGCAGACGTGCAGACGCTGTTCGAGCATTTCGCAGACGCAGAGCGGCGTGGCAAGGAAGGACACGGTTTTGCCCGCGTGACCTGGCTCGAGGGGCAGCCCATCGAACCGGCCGCGAAGCCGCGCCGCAGCGAGCGTGCGGGCGGCTGGGAGCGCTGGGACGGGGCGGGCGCGCTCGGCTACCTGACTCTGGCGACGATCGTGGAGGCGACGATCAAGGATCCGCCCGAGCGGGCCCGGCTCGTCTTGGCAGAGCGCTGCTTTCCCACCGGGACGCTCGGCTACTGGACGCGACTGCTGGCGGAGGGCGGGCTGCTCGCCGTGCTCACGGCGACGTCCCCGCGGCGGCTGCCGCCGCCGGACGGCGGCTCACCGCTGACGGGGACGAACCCGCTCGCCATCGCGATTCCCTCTAGCGACGGACGTCCGGTGGTCGCCGACGTCTCGATGGGCGCTGTCACGTACGGAGACGTGATCGCGGGCCGCGCCGCTCCTGAGGAGCTCGTGCCCTTCGGCGGCCCGCACGCGCACAAGGCGTTCGCCCTCGCGGTCGGCCTCGAGCTCCTCGTCGAAGCGCTCGCCGGCGAGGACCATGGCGCCGTCCTGCTCGTGGCGCGGCCGGAGCACGACCCCGTGCCGGCTTTCCGGAAGCTCGCAGGCGAGTTGCGGCTTCCCGGCGACCGCTGAGCTCCGGCTTGCCGGGGACGCCCGACCCCCGGGGGTGAGCGAGGCTACAAGGCGATCGTCTCGCCGGCGGCCGGCGCGAGCAGCTCGACGCCCTCGGGCAGTAGCGGCCACAGCGCTTCGGGTGTCCCGGTCAGCAGGGGAAAGGTCCCGTAGTGACACGGCAGGACGCGCGACGCGCCGACGAGCTCGACTGCGACGGCGGCCTCGCGTGGCCCCATGGTGAAGTGGTCGCCAATCGGCAGCACGGCGACGTCGGGAGCGTAGATGCGCCGGATCAACGCCATGTCGCCGAACACGTTCGTGTCGCCGGCGAAGTAGATCCTGAGGCCGTCCTCCAGCTCGAGCACGATCCCGCACGGCTCGCCGAGGTACGTGCCGTCCGGTGCGCTCGACGAGTGGTTCGCATCTGTGAACGTGGCCTTCACGCCGTCCACCGACACCGTGCCGCCCTTGTTGGGTGTCCGCTCCATCGTGATCTCGACGCCCTTGCCCTTGAGCCAGTTGCCGAGCTCGACCTGCGCGACGACCGGGCAGCCGAACCGCCGTGACATGCCTACGGTATCGCCCACGTGGTCGCTGTGGCCATGCGTGAGCAGGATCAGGTCGGCGCGCTCGGGGATCTGCTCTGCCTCGGGGCACGAGGGGTTGCCGGTGAGGAACGGGTCGACGTAGATCCGCTTCCCGCCGGGGCTGTCGAGCCGGAAGGCGGCGTGCCCCAGCCAGGTCAGCTCGGTCGCCATGCGGGGGAGCGTAAACGACCGAACAGGCGAGGGGTCGCGGCTGGCTGTGGCCTGCCGCACTCTTCAGCGCCGAGGTACTAGAACGGCAAGCTCGCGGCAGCGTCCTTGCACAGGTCGACGAGCGGCTGAACGAAGAAGAACGAGCCGACAACGACGGCCACGGAGGCCAGCACGGCGCCTGTCAGGGCCGGGTCGCGCGGTGTCGCACCACCCGCGACGGCGACCGTGCCGACGACCTGGCTCGGCCGCATGTACATCGCCCGCACGATGCCCAGGTAGTAGTAGATGCTGATCGCGGTGGCGATGACGCCGACGACGACGAGCCACCACCAACCGGCCTCGTAGATCGCCGAGAAGACGTAGAACTTGGCGAGGAAGCCGCCGGTGAGCGGGAAGCCGGCCATGCTCAGCATGAACGCCCACATGGCGACGCCGTACAGCGGCCGCTCCCACCCGAAGCCCTCCATCGCCGCGACCGTCACCGGGCGGCGGAGCTCGCGCTCGCGTGCGATCACGACTGCGAACGCCCCCACCGACGCCGCGCCGTAGGGGACGAGGAAATAGAGCAACGAGCTGGCGCCGAGCTCGCTGTTCGCCGCGATCGCGATCAGCATGAAGCCCGCCTGCGAGATGGAGGAGTACGCGAGCAGGCGCTTCACGTCGCGTTGCACGAGCGCCGCGAGGTTGCCGATCGCGAGCGAGGCCACCGCCAGCGCCGCGACCGCCACCGACCAGATCTCTGCCTGCTCGGGGAACGCGGTCACGAGCACGCGCAGCATCACGACGAGCGCGGCAGCCTTCGTCGCGCCCGCCATGAACGTCGTCACCGGCGTCGGCGCGCCCTCGTAGACGTCCGGCGTCCACATGTGGAACGGCGCCGCCGAGGCCTTGAACGCCATCCCCGCGAGGATCAGCGCGAGCCCTGTGACGAAGAGCGGGTCGTCCGCACCCGTCGCGTCGCGGATCGCGTTGAACCCGAGCTCCCCTGTCGCGCCGTACGTCATCGCCGCGCCGAACAGGAGGATGGCGGAGCCGAACGAGCCGACGATCAGGTACTTGAGCCCGGCCTCGAGCGAGCGCTCCCGGCGGGTGTCCATGGCGCAGAGGATGTAGAGGGCGATCGAGAACCACTCGAGCCCGAGGAAGAGGGTCATCAGGTTCTCGGCGGAGACGAAGAAGAGCATCCCGCCGCCCGCTGCCGCGAGCAGCGCGTAGTACTCGCCCACGTGCTCCTGCCGCTCGTCCCCCCAGGCCACGAGCACCGCGCCGAAGCCCACGCAGGCCAGGATCACCTGTGTCAACGCGGCCAGGCGATCGCGGGTCATCGACTCGGAGAGCAGCGACGTCTGCTCGGGACTGAGGTCGAAGACGCGCACGGCGAGGATCGCCGCGACGACGAAGCCCGTGGAGCAGACGAACGCCGAGAAGATGCGCCGGCCGGACGCGGGCACGAGCACCGCCCCGAGCAGGCAGAGCCCCGACGCTGCGAGGAGCGCGAGCGCCGGCGAGAGCGCGAGCCAGTCGACGGTGGGGGTCTCGATTTGCGCCAGCACGCTCATCCGGCGGTCTGCTCGATCGTGGCGGTCGGGTGGTCGCCCGGGAACGAGCGCTCGCTGATCGCCGCCGGCCAGACGGACAGCGCCACGAGACAGCCGAGCAGCGGCAGCACGAGCGCGAACTCACCCGGGCGGAGATCCAGCGCCTCGTCGCGCACGGCGCTCCCCTGGTCCACGTGCAGGATCCCCGAGATCAGCCGCAGCGCGTAGAGCGCCGCCAGCACGATCGCTGCGGCACCGACCGCCGAGTAGCCCCAGCCGCGGTCGAACACGCCGGCGAGGATCGAGAACTCGCCCGCGAAGGTCGCCGATCCGGGTACGGCGAGGACGACCATCCCCAGGGTGATCACGATCGTGGCGAGCACCGGTCGGCCCTTCGCCATGCCGCCGAGCTGCGCGAAGTGGTCGGTGCCCGTGCGTCTCAGGACCATCCCGGCGACGAGGAACATGGCGGCCGACACGAGGCCGTGGCTGACGGATTGCAGGATCGCCCCGTCGAGACCGAGGTCGTTGACCGCGAGGACCCCGAGCACGATCAGCCCCATCTGCGCCATCGACGAATACGCGATCACGCCGCGCACGTCGGGCTGGCGGAAGGCGAGCAGCGAGCCGTAGACGAGCCCGGCGGCCGCGAGCACGAGGATCAACTCGCGGAAGTCGGCCACCGGTTCCGGGAAGTGAGGTAGCACGATCCAGACGAGCCCGAACACCGCCGTCTTCGAGACGACGCCGGAGAGCAGACCCGCGACCTCGGGTGTCGACTCGGTGTAGGCAGCGCGCAGCCAGCCGTGGAAGGGGAACAGCGGCGCCTTGACAGCGAACGCGGCCAGGAAGCCGAGGAAGATCCAGTCGTTGTCGCTCGTCCCGCTCGCGGCCAGCGAGAACGTCCCCTGCGAGATCCCGAATGCGACGATCGACGCGAGCATCAGGAGCGAGCCCGCCATCGTGTAGATCACGAACGTGACCGTCGCCGAGACACGGTTCGGGCCGCCCCAGACGCCGATCAGCACGTAGAGCGGGATCAGCATCATCTCGAAGAAGACGTAGAAGAGCAGCAGGTCCTGCGAGGCGAAGACGCCGACGATCGAGCCGACCAGGAACAGCATCAGCCCGTAGTAGGCGCGCGGCCGGTCGCGCCCCACCCAGACGGCGTAGCCGATCGCACACGCGCCGACGACGACCGTCAGGCCGGCGAGCCAGAGCGAGAAGCCGTAGAAGCCGACCGCGTACGAGACGCCGAGGTCCTCGAACCAGTCCTGCGTGGCGGCGTACTGCAGCTGGCCCGAGTCGAAGTCGAAGCCGGTGAGCCCGCCGATCCAGAGCCCGACCTCCGTTAGCGCGACGAGGAACGCCAGCCCTGCCGTGGCCCCCTTCGCCAGCGGCACCGCCCAGACGACGAGCGCGGCGGCGAGCGGCAGCACGATGAGGACCGTGGTCAGCATGGGGCACATCAGCGGACCGCGAGGACGACGACGCCGAGGATGACGACTGAGGCTGCGATCGCGAGCGCGTAGGTGCGCAGCAGGCCGCTCTGCACGCGAGCCACGCCGCCGCCCGCCTCGCGCGCGCCGCGGCCGATCTCGACGAGCGAGCCCTGCACGACCGGCGTCTCGACGTCGTCGCGGAGCCTGCGGGCCAGCAGCTGGGTCGGTCGCACAAAGACGGCGTCGTAGAGCTCGTCGAAGTAGAGCTTCTCGGCGAGCACGCGGTGGAAAGGCGACGTCTCCGGCACGAGCTCGGTGCCCGTCTGGAACGCCCCCCGCGCAAGGATGATGCCGACCACGCCCATGGCCACGACGGCGACGCTCGTGAGGTAGTCCTGCGCGACGCTGGGCTCGATCAGCGGCGCGGCCACCACCTCGAGCCACTCGCTGAACGGCTCCCAGAGGCCGGGGATCTGCAGCAGGCCGCCGACGGTGGAGAGGACGGCGAGCACGCCGACCGGGATCGTCATCGAGAGCGCGCCCTCGCCGTGCTTCGCGTGCGCGGCGTGAGCGCCCGCGTGCTCCTGGACGAGCTCGGACGGCTGTCCCTCGAACATCCGGTAGTAGAGGCGCATCGCGTAGAGGCCGGTGAGAAGCGCCCCGACCACTCCCGCGATGGCGAGGAACCAGCCGAGCGCGCCGCCGGTGGCGAGCGCCGCAGCGACGATCGGGTCCTTGGCCCAGAACCCCGCGAACGGCGGGATGCCGATCAGCGCGAGCGTGCCGATCAGGAACACGGCGCGCGTGTACGGCATCGAGGTGCGCAGCCCACCCATGCGGCGCATGTCCTGCTCGCCGGCGAGATGGTGGATCACGAGGCCCGCGGAGAGGAAGAGCAGCGCCTTGAAGAACGCGTGCATGACGAGCAGGAACATCGCGCTCGAGTAGGCACCGATGCCCGCGCCGACGAACATGTAGCCGATCTGCGACATGGTCGAGTAGGCGATCACGCGCTTGATGTCCCACTGCACGAGCGCGATCACGCCGGCGACCAGGAGCGTCAGGGCGCCGAGGATCGCAGCCAGGTGCTGCACGTCGGAGGCGGCCTCGAAGATCGGGCTGGTGCGGCAGATCAGGTAGACGCCCGCGGTGACCATCGTCGCCGCGTGGATCAGCGCGGAGACAGGCGTCGGACCCTCCATCGCGTCCGGCAGCCAGGTCTGGAGCGGGATCTGCGCCGACTTCGCCACCGCGCCGCCGAGCAGGCCGAGCGCGACGAGGTTGACCGTGGTGGAGGAGAGGGCGCCCGTCTGCGCGGCGAAGAACGTGGTCGCCGAAGTCGAGCGAGCCGGTCTGCGAGATGAGCAGGAAGAAGCCGAGCGCCATCGCCGCGTCGCCGATCGCGTTCATCACGAACGCCTTCTTCGCGGCGGCGATCGCCTCCGGACGCTCGTGGTAGAAGCCGATCAGGAGGTACGAGGCGAGGCCGACGAGGCCCCAGCCGACGAGCAGGAGCAGCAGGTTGCCCGCCTGCACGAGCAGCAGCATCGAGAAGACGAAGAACGCCATGTAGGCGAAGAACCGGCGCTCCTCGTCCTCGCCGGCCATGTAGCCCATCGAGTACCAGACGATCAGCCCGCCGACGCCGGTGACGACGAGCATCATCACGGCGGAGAGCGGGTCGACGAGGATCTCGAACCCGACCTCGAACTGACCGGCCGTGAGCCAGGTGAACGCCCGCGAGAGCTCGAAGCGCTGCTCCGGCTTGTCACCGAGCAGCGAGACGAAGGCGGCGATCGCGCCCGCGAAGCCGACGAAGACCGAGAGCGTCCCGATCCAGCCGGCCGTGCGCCTGCTGATGCGCCCGCCGGCGAGCATGATCAGGAGGAACCCGGCAAGCGGGGCGAGCAGGCAGAGCCAGCCGCCGCCGGCGGTCATCCGCGGAGCTCCGAGAGGCGGTCGACGTCGAGCGCCAGCCGACGCCGGTTGAGCGCGACGATGAGACCGAGCCCGACGCACACCTCGGACGCGGCGACGGCCATCACGGCGAGCGCGAACACCTGACCGTCGGCCTCGCCGTAGAGTCGAGAGAACCCGACGAGGGCGAGGTTGCCCGCGTTGAGCATGATCTCCAGCGAGAGCAGGACGATCAGCGGGCTGCGGCGGAGCAGCACGCCGAGAGCCCCGGTGGCGAAGAGGATCCCCGAGACGACGAGGTAGCCGGCGACGCCGGGGCCCTGCACTACTCGACCACCTCCCGCGGACTCCGTCCGCATCCCGAGCACGACGCCGCCGACCGCAGCCACGAGCAGCACGATCGAGGTGATCTCGAAGGCGAGCAGGTGGTCGGTGAGGAACAGCTGGCCGATCTCGGCAGGGCTTCCGAACGCGTCGGTGATGTCCGCCGGCTCGGAGAGACGGTCGCCTGCGTCGAGCAGCATCGCCACGAGCACCTCCGCGAGCAGCGCCGACGGAGGCGACGACGGCGGCGAGCTGCAGCCACCTGCGGCCCTCCCGCCCAGGGCGCGTCGGCCTGGCCGCCGAGGTAGGCGATCACGAACAGGAACATCACCATCACGGCGCCCGCGTAGACGAGCACCTGCGCGGCGGCGACGAACTCCGCCGACGCGAGCAGGTAGAGCACGGCGAGCGAGGCGAGGTTCCCGATCAGCGAGAGCGCCGAGTAGAACGGGTTCGTGAGGGTCACGACGGCGATGCCGGAGCCGACGCAGGCCGCTGCGGCCAGGATCCAGATCACCCAGACGAGGAAGTTGCCCATGCGACGTCCTAGCTGGTGGTCTCGTAGGCGGGCTTCGGCGTGTCGTACAGCTCGGGGTCGGCGACCGGAACCTGCTTGATCGGCGGCGCGAGCAGCATGTCCTTCGTGTAGATGAGGTCGTCGCGCGAGTACTCGGAGATCTCGAACTCGTTGCCGAGCGTGATCGCGTCGAACGGGCAGGCGAGCTCGCAGTAGCCGCAGAAGATGCAGCGGCTCAGGTTGATCTCGTAGATCCGCGCGTAGCGCTCGCCCGCTGACACGCGGTTGTCGGCCGTGTTCTCCTCCGCCACGACGCGGATGCAGTCTGACGGGCAGGCGGCGGCGCACAGCGAGCAGCCGACGCACTTCTCCAGGCCGTTCTCGAACCGGTGCAGGCGGTGGCGGCCACGGAACCGCGGGTACACGGGGCGCTTGTACTCCGGATACTGCTGCGTGATCGGCTTGGAGAAGATGTGCTTGAAGGTGACCCCGAAGCCCTTGAGCGTGCCGAACGGTTGCGGTGACATCAGCGCCGTACCCTAGATCCAGACGACCAGGAGCGCCGTCACGACCGCGTTGACCGTGGCCACCGGCAGCAGCACCTTCCAGCCGAACCGCATCAGCTGGTCGTAGCGCAGCCGCGGCAGCGTCGTGCGCATCCAGAT
This sequence comes from uncultured Actinomycetes bacterium, assembly GCA_963708005.1. GTDB lineage: Bacteria > Actinomycetota > Thermoleophilia > Gaiellales > Gaiellaceae > Gaiella. The sequence continues at coordinate 719,825 of CAVPRY010000007.1, forward strand.
GAAGACGAACAGGAGCGCGAACAGCTTGACGATGAACCAGATCGGCCCGGAGATGGCGCCGAACCACTCCGGTCCCGAGCCAGCCGCCGAGGAACAGCGTCACCGCGAGGGCCGACAGCGTGATCAGGTTCACGTACTCCGCCGTCGTGAACATGCCGAAGCGCATGCCGCCGTACTCGGTGTGGTAGCCGGCGACGAGCTCCTGCTCGGCCTCGGGCAGGTCGAACGGCGCGCGCGCCGTCTCGGCGAGGCCGGCGAGGAAGAAGACGAGGAAGCCGACGAACTGCGGCAGGACGTACCAGATCTCACGGTCCTGCGCCTCGACGACGTCCACGAGCGACAGCGACTCGGCCATGATCACGACGCCGAGCACGGAGAGCGCGAGCGACACCTCGTAGGAGACGAGCTGCGCGCAGGTGCGCATCGAGCCGAGCAGCGAGTACTTCGAGTCCGACGACCAGCCGCCGACGATGAACCCGTAGACGCCGAGCGAGCCGATCGCGAAGATGAAGATGAGGGCGATCGAGACGTTGGCGACGTAGCCGTTCACCTGCTCGCCGAAGATCACCCAGCCCGGCCCCCACGGGATCACCGAGAAGGTGACGAGCGCGGTGAACAGCGCCACGAACGGCGAGAGGATGTAGAGGGTGCCGATCGCGTCGGTGGGACGGAAGCTCTCCTTGTGGAGCAGCTTGAGCAGGTCGGCGATCGGCTGCAGCAGGCCGTACGGGCCGGCCCGGTTCGGGCCGTAGCGCACCTGCATCCGGGCCATCACCTTCCGCTCGGCGAGCGTGAGGTAGGCGAACGTGACCATGACGAGGTTGATCACGACGAAGCACTTGATGAGCGAGATCCACCAGACCTCCGCGCCCTGGGCCGCGAGGACCAGTCGTCACGCCTTCACCACCTCGACCGCCTGGTGCAGGTCGCCGGCGTGCTCTTCGGCGACGCGGGCGACGCCCTCGATCAGCCTGCGGTTGACGCGTGCGCGCAGCTCGACCGAGGTCCCGTTGGAGCGGACGACCGACGAGGTCGCCGTCCGCGATCCCGCGCTTCTCGGCGTCGGCCGGCGCGAGCTCGAGCTCGCGCTCGGGCCGCTGGAACTCGAGCTCCGGCACGCGCTCGACGAGCGGCCCCGAGAAGAGAGGACGGTAGCGCAGGAGCCGCAGCGGCGCCGACGAAGTGCTCGTCGGCGGCCGCCGGTGGCGCGCCGGCGGCTTGCGAGGTGGCGGGCGCCGGCGTCACGTACGGCCCGCGCGGAGCGGAGCGGCGCCTGCTCGCCCGGGTCGGGCAGGCCCGGGAAGACAGTCTGCGCCAGCTCGTCGAACACGAGGCTGGCGTGCGGGCGAGATCGCGACGCCGAAGCGGTCGGCCAGGCGCGCGATCCACGCCAGCTCGTCGGGGACCGGGGGCAGCGAGGCACGGCGCAGCTGCTGCACGCGCCCCTCGAGGTTGATCATCGTCCCGTCCCGCTCGAGCGCGCTGGTCGCAGGCAGGACGAGGTCTGCCCAGCCCGATGGCGAGGCCGTGGAACATGGTGATCGCGATCGTCGCGTCGGCGCGCTCGGCGAGCGCACGCACGCCGGGTGAGGCGGCCGCGTCGTCGCCCGACACGATCAGGAGCCGGATGCGCTCCGGGTCGGTCTCGTCCTCGTCGGCCGCCGCCGCCCAGGCGAGCGCCACCCCGCGGCCGTTCGGCGTCGCCGGCAGGTGGAAGGCGCCGCAGCCGGGCTTGCCCTCGAAGCCGAGCGCGTGCGCCGCCTCGGCGAGGCGGGCGCCGCCGCCGCCACCCGGGCCCCGACCAGATCAGGACCGCGCGCTCCGACTGCCGCAGGCGCTTGCCGAGCGCGTGGCGCGGGCTCGGTCAGCGTCGTGCGAGCGTCTCGGCGGCGCCGGCGGCGCTCCTGCACGGTGCCCGTGGCGCCGATGCGTCACGATCTCCGCTCCTGCACGCCGCGCGTGCCTGCAGCCAGAGGTCGACGATCGGGGCGCGGTCGACGACCGCGTCGTCGCCGACGACGACGATCAGCTCCGCTTCCGCGATGGCGGAGAGCGGCAGGCGGAACGCGTCGAGTGCCGAGGAGGTCGACTCGGGCAGCACCGCCGAGTGAGCGCCGAGCCCGCGCCGTAGCAGGACGCCGAGCGCGTAGGCCTGCTCCATCGTCTCCGAGCCGGAGAGCGCCGTCACGACATGGGTCTCCGCCGAGCGCAGCAGGCGCTCGGCGTCGTCGAGCGCCTCGTCCCAGCTCACTGGCTCGAGCCCCAGCTCGCCCCGGCGCAGCGGCTCGGTCACGCGATCCGCCGCCCGCACGTGCGGGTATGCGAACCGGCCCTTGTCGCAGAGCCAGCCGGCGTCGACCTCGGGATGGTTGCGCGAGAGCACGCGCTTGCACCTTGCCGTCGCGCACCGTGACCGACGTGTTGCAGCCGACCGGGCACATGCCGCATACGGTCGACACCTGCTGGATGTCCCACGGCCGCGCCTCGAACCGGTACTGCGTCGACGTCAGTGCGCCGACCGGGCAGAGCTCGACGACGTTGCCGGAGAACGGCGCCCGGTACGGATCGCCCTCGAACGTGGCGATCTCCGTGTGCGGTGCCGCGGTTCCGCGCGATCAGCTGGGCGTCCTCCGCGACGTCCTCGGAGAAGCGGGTGCAGCGGTAGCAGAGGATGCAGCGCTCGCGGTCGAGCGCGATCAGCGGCGAGATCGGAATCGGCTTGTCCACGGTCAGCTTGGAGAACGTCATCCGCGTGCTGGCCGGGCCCGTAGCGGAACGTGAGATCCTGCAGCGGGCACTCGCCGCCCTTGTCGCAGACCGGACAGTCGAGCGGGTGGTTGACGAGGATGAACTCGAGCGTCGCGTTCTGACCGCTGGCCGCCTTCTCCGAGCTGGCGGCCGTGCGCACGACCATCCCGTCCTGCGCGGTCAGCGTGCAGCCGGCCTGGAGCTTCGGCAGCCCCTCGACCTCGACGAGGCACATGCGGCACGCGCCGACCGGCGGGCCCAGGCGCGGCTCGTAGCAGAAGACGGGGATCTCGATGCCCGCCGATAGGGCCGCCTCGACCAGCCCGAGCGCTTTGGGCACCTGCACCTCGCGGTCGTCGATCGTGAGGGTCACGGTCTCGGTCACGCGAGCACCTGGAGCGAGCGGGCGAGCATGGGCAGGTTGTGCTCGCGCAGGTGATGGTCGTGCACCGCCACGGGCGCCACGATCCCCTCGAGCGACGAGGCGCCGCCGAACGGGCAGCCGCCGTGGTCGATGTGGGCCTGGAACTCGTCGCGGAACTTCTCCACGTAGCTCGCGACCGCGATCGCGTCCGAGTCGCCGAGCGGGCACAGGCACTTGCCGTTGATCCGCTCGCACACGTCGAGGAGCAGGTCGAGGTCGCCTTGCGAGGCTCGCACCGTCCTCGATCTTCTGCAGGATCTGCGTCAGCCAGCGGGTGCCCACGCGGCAGGGCGTGCACTTGCCGCACGACTCGTGCTCGTAGAACTGCGAGACGCGGATGCCGAGCTGCACCATGCAGCAGCGGTCGTCGATCACGATCACCGCGGCCGAGCCGATCGCCGTCCCGGCCGCGGTCATGCGAGTCGAAGTCGAGCGTCACGCGCTCGCCCTCGTCGGCCGTGAGGATCGGCGTCGAGGAGCCGCCCGGGATCACGGCCTTGAGCGTGCGCCCGTCGGCGATGCCGCCGCCGACATCGTCGATCAGGTCGCGCAGCGGGAAGCCGTGCGGCAGCTCGTAGTTCCCCGGCTTGACGACGTTGCCGGAGAGCGAGAACACGCGCGTCCCGGTCGAGTCGGTGACGCCGAGCTTCGCGTACGCAGCCCCGCCCAGCTCCAGGATCGGAGGCACCGTCGCGATCGACTCCACGTTGTTGACGGCGGTCGGCGACGCGTAGAGGCCGGCGATGGCCGGAAACGGCGGCTTGGTGCGCGGCTGACCGCGCTTCCCCTCGAGCGACTCGAGCAGCGCCGTCTCCTCCCCGCAGATGTACGCACCCGCGCCGCGGTGGATGACGACCGTGACGCTCGCCGAGCAGGTCGCCCCGCTTCTTCATCTGCTCGAGCGCGGAGACGAGCACCTCGAACTCGTCCTGGTACTCACCGCGGATGTAGACGAAGACGTGCTTCGACTCGATCGCGTGTGCCGCGATCAGGCAGCCCTCGAGGAAGCGGAACGGGACGCGGAGCATGATCTCGCGGTCCTTGAACGTGCCCGGCTCGGACTCGTCGGCGTTGACGACGAGGTAGTGCGGCTTCGCGATCTGGTCGGGCTTCGGCACGAAGCTCCACTTGCGTCCCGTGGGGAAGAACGCGCCACCGCGACCGCGCAGGCCGGAGGCGTTCAGCTCGTCGATCACCTCGTCGGGCGTCATCGCCCGGGCGCGCTCGAGCCCGGTGAACCCACCGCCGGCCACGTAGTCGCTCGATCGTGGTGACGGCGCCGCCGTCGGTGCCGGCGAAGACCACTTCCCGCAGGCTCAGCCACGGAGCTCTCTCCACGCAGCTCCACGGCACGTCGCCCGCCTGGCACGTGCAGCCGGTGGCGGTTGTTGACCGCGACGACGGTCGCCCAGCCGCAGCCGCCGAGGCATTCGACCGTGCGCAGCGTGAAGGCGCCGTCCTCGCTCGTCTCGCCGACGCCGAGCCCGAGCTCGCGCTCGAGCGCGTCGACCACCTCCTGGGCGCCGCTGAGCGCGCAGGAGACGTTCGTGCAGACCTCGATCAGCTGCCGTCCCCACCGGCCCGAGCCGGAACATGTCGTAGAAGCACGCGATCGAGAGGCAGTACGCGGGCGTCAGTCTCGAGCGCGTCCGCGACCTCGCGGAACGCCGCCTCGGAGGAGCCAGCCGCCGTGCTCGTCCTGCGCGAGCTGCAGCGCCGGCATCACCGCCGAGAGCGGATCGGGGTACAGCGCCCGGAGCTTCTGCATCTCGTTCGTAGAGGCGTCGTCGCTCACCGGTCGACCTCGCCCATCACGGAGTCGAGCGAGCCGACGATCGCGATCAGGTCGGCGACGGCCGCGTCGCTGCATGCACGTCGCGGTCGCCTCGAGCGCGACGAAGCTCGGCGCGCGGAACTTCACGCGCCACGGCTTCGGCCCGCCGTCGGAGACGACGTAGCAGCCGAGCTCGCCGCGCGGCGACTCGATCGTCTCGTAGACCTCGCCTTCGGGCACGAGGTACCCCTCGGTGACGATCTTGAAGTGGTGGATCAGCGACTCCATCGAGGTGTGGAGCTCGTGCGCGCGGCGGCAGCACGACCTTGCGGTCGTCCGCGATCCACGGCTCGCCCTCCATCTCCTCGAGCCGGTCGAGGCACTGGCGGATGATCCGCACCGACTGGCGCATCTCGTCGATGTGCACGCGGTAGCGGTCGTAGACGTCGCCGCCGTGGTACACGGGCACGTCGAAGTCGACCTCGTCGTAGGCGAGGTACGGGTCGTTCCGGCGCAGGTCCCAGTTCGACGCCGGAGGCGCGCAGCGACCGGGCCCGGACTGGCCGAGCGCGATCGCGTCGTCGGTGGAGAGCAGCCCGATCGCCCTTCGTCCGCTCGAGCCAGATCTTGTTCTGCGTGAGGATCGCTCGTAGTCGTCGATCCCCTTGCTCATCTGCTTGCAGAAGTCGCGCGCGACCGGGAAGAAGCCGGGCGGGATGGTCCTCGGCGAGCCCGCCGGCCTGGAAGTAGCGCGTGTGCATCCGCGTGCCGCCGACGAGCTCGGAGAGCTCGACGGTCTTCTCGCGCTCGCGGAACGCGTACCAGAGCATCGAGATCGCGCCGATCTCGAGCGCCGAGGTGCCGAGCCAGATCAGGTGCGAGTGCAGACGGTTGATCTCCGCCATGCACATCCGCATCCACGTCGCCTTGCGGCGGCGTCTCGAGGCCGAGCAGCTTCTCCACCGCGAGCACCCAGACGAGCCCGTTGTTGGGTAGGCGACGTAGTCGATGCGCTCGGGGTAGGTCATGCACTTCCACCACGTCTTCTGCTCCATCGTCTTCTCGAAGCCCGTGTGGAGGTAGCCGATCACCGCCGCGAGCCCGGCGACGTGCTCGCCGTCGAGGTCGACGATGAGCCGCAGCACGCCGTGCGTGGACGGATGGTTCGGCCCGAAGTTGACGGTGAGGATGTCCTCGAGGTCGTGCTGTTCCGGATCGACCTGCAGCATGGTCGGGATCGGGCTCGGGATGCGCGTGCCCTCGTAGATCCGCCGGCTGAGCTCGACGGTGCGGCACTACCTCACTCCTCCCCCGAGAAGCGCACGGGCTCGCCGCCGACCGGGTAGTCCTTGCGGAGCGGGTGGCCCTCCCAGTCGTCGTCCATCAGGATGCGGACGAGGTTGGGGTGGCCGCGGAAGCGGATGCCCATCAGGTCCCACGCCTCGCGCTCGTGCCAGTCGGCCGTCGGCCAGACCCGGACGACGGAGTCGATCTCCTCGCCGTCGTCGAGCCACACCTTCACGCGGACGCGCCGCGCCGTCGCCGTGCAGATCGAGCAGGTGGTAGCTGACCGAGAATCGCTTCGGCTTCGGCTCGGGCACGCGCGCGAGCCCCTGCGACCCGGGCGCGTTCAGGTCGCGACCGTCGGCGGTGCCGATGTACCCGGCCACGCCCCGCTCGCCCCAGCCGAGGTAGTCCGTCGCCGTGAGGTCCGAGAGGAAGGCGAACCCGTCCTCGTCGCGAGATGCGTGCAGGCCTCGACAAGGCGTGCAGGATCGACGACGAGCGTGGTCTCGCCGTGCGCCTCGATCGTCTCGACGAGGCCCGGGACTCCTTCGTACGGCACTACTCTGCGACTCCCCGGATCGAGTACGCGGGCGGGATGCCGGCCTTGATCTTCTCGTGCAGCCGGATGATCCCCTCGATCAGCGCCTCGGGCCGCGGCGGGCAGCCGGGCACGTGGACGTCGACGGGGACGACCTTGTCCACGCCCTGCAGCACCGTGTAGTTGTTGAACATGCCGCCGGAGCTCGCGCAGGCGCCCATCGCGATCACCCACTTCGGCTCCAGCATCTGGTCGTAGACCTGGCGCAGCGGCGCGGCCATCTTGTGCGTCACGCGGCCCGACACGATCAGCAGGTCGGCCTGGCGCGGCGAGGACGAGAAGCGCTCCATCCCGAAGCGCGCGATGTCGTGGTGCGAGCCGACGATCGCGATCATCTCCATCGCGCAGCAGGCGAGCCCGAACGTGTCGGGCCATACGGAGTTGGCCTGCGCCCACTTCACCGCCTTCTCGACCGTGGTCAGGCCGAGGGCGTCCTCGATCGACTCGACCTCCTCCTCGAACACACCCCGGCCACGCGTCGGCCAGAGCACGCGCTCCGAGCTGAAGGCCCGCCTTGGCGAGTGGGCGGTCGCTGATCACGGGGAGACGGCGGCCTAGTGCCACTCGAGCGCTCCCTTGCGCCAGATGTAGACGTAGGCGACGGCGAGGATGACGACGAAGACGAGCAGCTCGACGAGGCCGAACCAGCCGAGCGCGTTCAGCTGCACGGCGAGCGGGTACAGGAAGACGATCTCGATGTCGAAGAGGATGAACAGCATCGCGGTGAGGTAGAAGCTGACCGTGAATCGCCGCTTCTGCTCGGGCGAGCCCTCCGAGACGCCGGATTCGAACGGGATCATCCGCTGCTTCGTGCGCGTGCGCGGCCGGCCGGGAAGCGCGAACGAGGCGAAGATCAGCGTCGCCGGGATGGCGGCCGCGAACACGGCGTAGATCAGGATCGGGAGCCAGTCCGAGAGCACGCTCGGGCCTGACGCTACCACCTGCCGCAGCCTTCACGAGAGGGGAAGGAATCCGTGTCTGGTGCTGGAAACCGGTGTCACGAAGTCCTGCCCACTGGCACATTGGACCCCTTCGGCTACCATCGGAGCATGGAGATCGCGGAGCGCGCCACGGAGACCTTCCTGAACCTCACGCCCACCGCGGCGTCGAAGGTGCGCGAGCTGATGGCGGAGGAGCCCGATGCCGACTCGCTGGTCCTGCGCGTGGCGATCCAGGGCGGCGGGTGCTCCGGGTTCCAGTACGGGCTCGGGTTCGACACCGGTCCCGCCGAGGGCGACCACGAGCTCGAGCTCGAGGGCGTCCGCGTCGTCGTCGACCCGCACAGCGCGCCGTACCTGCGGGGCGCGACGATCGACTTTCTGAACGGCCTGCAGGAGTCCGGCTTCAAGATCGACAACCCGAAGGCGGTTTCCTCGTGCGGCTGCGGCCACTCGTTCCAGGTCGAAGAGGGCGAGGAGCTCCCCGAAGGCACCGAAGTCGGCGGCTGCGGCTCCGGTTGCTCTCACTGATTCGGCAAGCCGAATCAGTGAGTGGTTGCTTGCACTGACAGGTGCCGTCGCCGTCAGGCGGACTGCGCTGCGCGCAGCCGCTCGACCAGCAGCTCGATCATCCTCCAGGCAACGTCAGGATGCGTGCGCACGAACGGGCGGAAGCTCCACGAGGCAGGACCCAGCATCGCATCGGCGCGAGCGCCGTCACCGTCGCCGAGCGCGCCGACAGGTCGACCAGCGCCAACTCGCCGAACGCATCCCCGGGCCCGACCCGGCCGAGCTCCTCGCCGCGCAGAGACACCTTCGCTTCACCCGACTCGACCACGAAGAACAGGAGCCCACCCGTCCCCTCTGTCGCGATTTCCTGGCCGGACTCGTAGCGGCGCCCCCTGAACTCGCGTCCCAGGCTTTCGAGCGTCTTGTCGTCCAGGTCGGCGAAGAGCCCGACCTTCCGGATGAGCTCGAGCGGGGGCTGGTCCACGGACGACTAATACAGCAAACGGGAGCGTCGCGCCGCATAGCATCTCGTCATGACCGAGGAGCGCAGGCTGCGGGTGGCGGTGGTCGGCTCGGGCCCGGCCGGGTTCTACCTCGCCGACAGGCTCCTCAAGAGCGACGATCCCACAGTGGAGGTCGATGTGATCGAGCGCCTCCCGACGCCATGGGGTCTCGTGCGCCTCGGGGTTGCTCCCGACCACCCCAACATCAAGGCGGTGTCGCGCGTGTTCGAGAAGATCGCGCAGCGACCGGGCTTCCGCTTCCTCGGCAACGTCGAGGTCGGACGCGACGTCTCACACGACGAGCTCGCAGGCTTGTACGACGCGGTCGTCTACGCAGTGGGCGCGCAGACCGACCGCCGCCTCGGCATCCCCGGCGAGGACCTGCCCGGCTCGTGGCCCGCGACGGCGTTCGTGGCCTGGTACAACGGCCACCCCGACTTCCAGGACCTCGAGTTCGATCTCTCCGGCGAGCGCGCCGTGGTGATCGGGAACGGCAATGTCGCGGTCGACGTGGCTCGGATGCTCGCTCTCGCCGAGCAGGAGATCGCCCCCACCGACACCACCGATCCGGCGATCGCCGCGATCCTCGGCTCGGGCCTCCGGGAGATCCTGATGCTCGGCCGCCGCGGGCCTGCCCAGGGTTCCTTCACGACGCCCGAGCTGATCGAGCTCGGGGAGCTCGCGGGTGCCGACGTGGTCGTCGACCGGGCCGACGTCGAGCTCGACTCGGTGAGCGAGGCTTCCCTCGAGCACGACACGAATGCACGCCGCAACATGGAGGTGCTGCGTTCCTACGCCGCACGTGAACCCGCGGGCAAGCCCCGGACGCTCCGTCTCCGGTTCTGCGTCTCGCCGGTGGCGATCCTGGGCGACGGCCACGTGGAGGCGATCGAGATCGTGCGCAACCGGCTCGTCGCCCGCGACGACGGCCGCGTCGTCGCCGTGCCGACCGAGGAGCGCGAGGTGATCCCGTGCGGGATCGTCTTCCGCAGCGTCGGCTACCTCGGCATCCCGCTGCCCGGGCTCCCGTTCGAGGAGCGCGGCGGCACGATCCCGAACACGGGCGGGCGCGTGCTCACCTCCGATGGCTCTCACGTCGCGGGCGTGTACTGCACCGGCTGGATCAAGCGCGGGCCGAGCGGCGTGATCGGCACCAACAAGAAGGACGCCACGGAGACGGCGGAGCTCCTGCTCGAGGATGCCTCAGCCGGGCTGTTCGACGGTGGAGCGCCGACCGCAGCAGTCGACTCGCTGCTGGCCGAGCGGGGGGTTCGGGTGGTCTCGCACGAAGGGTGGGAGGCGATCGACGCGGCCGAGCGCGCCCTCGGCGAGCCCCGGGGCCGGCCGCGCGTGAAGCTCTGCAGCTGGGACGAGCTCCTCGCCGCAGCAGGTAGGGCGTAGCTCGTCACGAGCCGCGCATCGGGGCACCCGGGCCAGCGCGGAGCCGCGCACGACCCCGGTACACTCGCTGCCATGAGCGACACCGCCGCACGCGAGCTCTGGGGCGGCGAGACGGCGAAGGCGATCGGCAACTTCCCCGTCTCCGGCGAGCCGATCCCGGCTGCGGTCGCGCACTGGCTCGGCCGCATCAAGGCGGCCGCCGCTCGAGCCAACGCCGACCTCGGCCTCCTCGAGCCGGAGATGGCCGCGCGGATCGCAGACGCCGCCGATCGCGTCGCGGCGGGGGAGTTCGACGACCAGTTCCCGATCGACGTCTTCCAGACCGGCTCGGGCACGAGCTCGAACATGAACGCCAACGAGGTGATCGCCGCGCTCGCGGGCGAGGGGGTGCACGCGAACGATCACGTGAACATGGGCCAATCGTCGAACGACGTGTTTCCCTCTGCGGTGCACCTGGCAGCGCTCGACCGCACCGTCCACGAACTTCTGCCGGCGCTCGACCTGCTCGCCGACGCGCTGGCCGGGAAGGCGGTGGCGTTCGACGACGTCGTCAAGTCGGGGCGCACGCACCTGATGGACGCCGTCCCGGTCACTCTCGGCCAGGAGTTCTCCGGGTACGCGGCGCAAGTCCGCGAGGGCATCGCCCGCGTGCAGAGCGCTCTGCCGCGGGTGGGGCAGATCCCCCTCGGAGGCACCGCCACCGGGACGGGGCTCAACACTCACGCCGCGTTCGCGGAAAGGGTCCGGTCGCTGCTCACCGCCGAGACGGGTCTCCCGGTGTCCGCGCCGGCAGATCCATTCGAGGCGCAGGCGGCGCGCGACGCGCTCGTGGAGCTCTCCGGCCAGCTCAAGGTGGTCGCCGTCTCCCTGACCAAGATCGCGAACGACCTCCGGCTGATGGGCTCCGGCCCGCGAGCCGGTCTCGGCGAGATCTTCCTGCCGGAGCTGCAGAAGGGGAGCTCGATCATGCCGGGCAAGGTCAACCCCGTGATCCCGGAGGTCGTGACGCAGGTCGCGGCGCAGGTCATCGGCAACGATGCCGCGATCACGATCGGCGGCATGAACGGGCACTTCGAGCTCAACGTGTACGTGCCGCTGATCGCGCGCAACCTGCTGCAGTCGATCGGGTTGCTGGCCAGCGCCTCGCGCCTGCTGGCGGAAAAGTGTGTAACGGGAATCGAGCCGAACACCGAGCAGCTCGAGCGCTACGCGGAGCTCACGCTCGCCGCCGCGACCGCGCTCAATCCCCACATCGGCTACGACCGGGCAGCGGAGATCGTGAAGACGGCCGCGTCGTCTGGACGCTCCTTGCGCGAGGTGGCCCGCGAGGCCGGGGTCGAGGAAGGCGTGCTCGACGAGGCGCTCGACTACCACGGCATGGCCAGGCCGCACGGGTAGCGTTCCCCTAGACAGCCGTGACATGCCACGAACCGCATGCCCATGCGGTTCACCCACGGTTGGGCTTGCGCAGCCCGGGTCGCTAGGGGACAATCCCCGCGTTCCACCGCCGCCACGGCGGGACCCGACCAAGGGGGACAGGGGAGTGAAACGCAGCAGATTCGCGCTGGTTGGCGCGCTCGCGCTCGGTGCGCTCGTCCTCGCCGGCTCGGTCGTCGGCGCCACGCGTCCGGCGAGCTTCGAGCCGCAGGCCATCGCACCGGGCGAGGAGGTCGTCCCGGCCCAGGGCCCGGCTTCTCTGAGCGGGCAGGCAACGTTCGTCGTCCAGCTCTCCCAGCCTTCCGTCGCGGAGGCCGTCGAGGCCGGAGCGACGTCGAAGGATCAGCAGCTCCAGGCGGGAGAGACGGCGAAGGCGCAGCAGGGTCAGGTGCTCGGCGAGATCGGGTCGCTGGGCGGCTCCGAGGTGGCGCGCGTGTACAAGGCGCTGAACGCCGTCGTCGTCCGGCTCGACAAGTCGAAGGCCGGCCAAGTCGCATCGCTCGCTGGCGTGCGTTCCGTGAAGATCATCCGCAACTACGAGCTCGACCTGAGCGAGACGGTGCCGTACATCGGTGCCACTGCGCTGCAGGACACCGGGCTCACCGGGGCGGGCGTCACAGTCGCCGTGCTCGACACGGGCATCGACTACACGTACAAGACGCTGGGTGGCAGCGGCACGGCCGCCGCCTACGAGGCAGCGTACGGAACGAGCACGGCCGACGCGCGGAACCGGAATCGCGACGGCCTCTTCCCCACCGCGAAGGTGATCGACGGCTGGGACTTCGTGGGCGACGACTGGCCCAACACACCGGAGGCCCAGGATCCCGACCCGATCGACTGCGGTCCCGAGGTGATCGACTGCGACGGCGGTCACGGCTCACACGTCGCCGACATCATCGCCGGCACAGGCGATGCAGCGTCCGAACATGGCACGGGCGTCGCGCCCGGGGCCAAGCTCCTGGCGATCAAGGTCTGCTCGTCCGTCTCGACCGCGTGCAGCGGGCTCGCGCTGCTGCAGGGCGTCGACTTCGCGCTCGACCCCAACGGCGACGGCGACCTTTCGGACGCCGCCGACATCCTCAACTTGTCCCTCGGCTCGTCCTACGGACAGAAGGAGGACGACCTCACGTCGGCGCTCGAGGGCGCCGTCAAGGCGGGTGCCGTCGTCGTCGTCTCTGCCGGCAACAGCTTCGACAAGCCCTATATCGTGGGCTCGCCGTCCACCGGGCCCTCGATCATCAGCGTCGCGCAGACCCAGACGCCGTCGGCGCGCCTGTACCTCATCTCGGCGGGCGGCGTGACCGTCGGTGGCTCGCTGCAGCCGTGGTCGGCGCCGATCACCGGCGGGATCAGCGGCACGCTCACCTACGACACCACCAACGCCAGCACGCGGCGTGGCTGCACGAATGCTGCGGGTGACAACCCGTACGCTCCGGGCTCTCACACCGGCCAGGTGCTGCTGTTGGACCGCGGCACGTGCGCGGTCAGCACCAAGGTGTCGAACGCCGCGGCGGCGGGCGCCAAACTGGCGATCGTCGCGAACAACGCCTCGCAGGGACCCGGTGACCTGCCGCCCGACTTCGGCTTCGGCGGCGGAGCCCTCGCGGGCACGATCCCGGGTCTGTCGACGACGCAGGTCGACGGAAACGCGCTGAAGACCAAGCTCGGCGCGACGGCGACGGTCGATCCCGCCTCGGCGGTGCCGCTCGTCGGGAACATGGTCTCGAGTTCGTCCCGCGGTCCGAGCTACAGCTACCAGGCGATCAAGCCCGAGATCGGCGCCCCCGGCGCCTCCGTCTCGGCCGAAGCCGGCACGGGCACGGGCACGACGGCGTTCGGCGGCACCTCCGGCGCCGCACCGATGGTCTCCGGGTCGGCGGCGCTCCTCCTCGAGGATCGCTCGAACCTGAGCCCGATCGAGGTGAAGGCGCTGCTGATGAACACCGGCGACACGAACATCGGGATCAATCCCTTCGGGCTGCCCGGTGTGCTCGCCCCGATCACCCGCATCGGCGGCGGCGAGGTGCGCGTCGACGACGCGTCCAACTCCGACACCGCCGCGTGGGTGGAAAAGGACAACAGTTCCGCGCTCTCCTTCGGCTACACCGCCCTTTCCGAGCCGATCCGGCTGAAGAAGGAGGTCACGGTCCGGAACTACGGCGCCTTCGCCCGGACGTACGCCATCTCGGCGAACTTCCGCTATGCCGACGACGCCGCCAACGGCGCCGTCACGCTGTCGGCGCCGTCGTCGATCATGGTGCCGGGACGGAAGGGGACCGCGACGTTCACCGTCGAGCTCCGCATCGACCCGAGCAAGCTGCCCGACTGGGCGTTCAGCCCGCTGCTCGCCGGCGTTTTCGGTGGAGACGGCTACCGGTTGCAGTCGAACGAGTACGACGGCTACCTCGTCATCGACGCGGGGCCGGGCAACACGGTGCACCTGCCGTGGCACGTCCTGCCGCACCGGTCGGCCGACGTCAAGCTCTCGCGGTTGAGCTTGCGGCTCCGGGCGGGTGCCGCCTCGATCGGCATCTCGAACGACAGCTACGCCCAGGACGGTGGCGTCGAGGTGTTCTCGCTCACCGGGCAGAGCAAGCGCCTCCCGGTCGGCGATCTGCCCCGGGCCGGCGACAACTTCGCCATCGTCGACCTGCAGTCGGTCGGTGTGCGGACGAACCCGCAACTCGGAGTGGTCGAGTTCGGCATCGACACCTACGACCGGCGGTCGCACCCGAACTACCCGGCCGAGTTCGATATCTACATCTCGAACGACGCCGACCCAGAGCCGGAGTTCATCATGTTCAACGCCGAGAACGGCGGCTTCGCCGCGAGCGGCCAGAACGTGACGTTCATCCAGAACGTGGGGACGGGTGCGGTCACGGCGTTCTTCTTCACGGCCACCGATCTCAACTCCGGCAACGTGATCATGACTGCGCCGCTGGGCGCCGTCGGGCTGACGCCGAGCACGAAGTTCACGTTCTCGGTGTACGCGTTCGACAACTACTTCACCGGCAACCTCACCGACGCGATCGAGAACATGACGCACACGCTCTCGACGCCGAAGTACCAGATCGCGGGAGGCTTCCAGTCCGGCGTGCTCCCGGCCGGCGAGGTGGACAATCTCACCGTCCAGAGCGTGTCCGGCGGCGGGGCGGCTTCGCCGTCCGACCGCGGCCTGCTCTTCATGTACATCGACCAGAAGGAGTCCGACAGCGCGGACTTCAGCCAAAGTGAGGCCCAGACCTTGGAGGTCTCGCCGTAAGTTGTTCGCAAGCGCAGGGAATCCGCGAGAGCGGATTCCCTGCGCGCACAAGCACATCCCTGAAGCCGGGCCCCTCCGGCTCCCGGGCCCCTCACTTCTCTCGTTGCCGGCGCTCGATCCGCCTCGCGGACCGAGGAAGTGGCGCTCTACGTGGTCGGGGCGCAGTCGAGCGAGGGCCAGCGGACGACCTGTAGCCGCGCGGTTGCTGCACCGCGCGTGACGCTGCCGAGCCGGACGTAGACCGGCTGGCAGCGCCGGAGCAGCACGTCGGCGAGCGTGAGCGTCGCGGTTCCGTCGGCCCGCGCCACGACGACCCGCGTGAAGACGCGGCCCTGCACCGTCACCACGACGCGGACGCGCTCGCCGGCCTGTCGCTTCGCGACGTGGAGCGTGAGCGGCGCGCGCGACAGGACACGTACGGGCTGTGCGCTCGCCCCCGCGGCCGGCGGGACCGGTGTCGGCACCGGACTCTCGGCGACGCCTCCGATCGGAACCGGGGCAGCGGTTGCCGCAGTCGAAGCGGAGAGGGCGACAAGCGCAGCGACCGAGGCCAGGGCGCGCTTCATGCCCGGGAACGTAGCGCGAACCAGTACGGAGTGTGTTAATGGACGCTCAGTATGCGACGGCGCCGCGGCCGGTGTCGGCCGCGTGCTTCTGCTCGTCCGCGCGGTAGCTCGAGCGCACGAGCGGGCCGGCGAAGACGGAGCCGAATCCGAGCTGCTCGCCCCGCTCGCGCAGCCACCGAAACTCGTCCGGGTGCACCCAGCGGTCGATCGGCGCGTGCTGGGCGGACGGCTGCAGGTACTGCCCGATCGTGACGACGTCGACGCCGTGCTCACGCAGGTCGCGCATCGTCCCGACCACCTCGTCGTTCGTCTCGCCGAGGCCGACGATGATCCCCGACTTCGTCAGCACCGGATAACTCGCGACGTCCTTGGCGCGGCGGAGGAGCCGGAGCGCCTGGTCGTAGCTGGCCTTTGCACCCCGCAGGCGCCGATGCAGGCGTCGCACCGTCTCGATGTTGTGGTTGAAGACCTCCGGCTTGGCCGCGAGCACCGTGCACAGCGCCTCCTCCTCCACGCCGAGGAAGTCCGGCGTCAGCACCTCCACGGAGCAGCCGGGCAGCTTTGCCTTCAGCGCGCGGATCGTGGCCGCGAAGTGGGCGGCGCCCCGGTCGGGGACGTCGTCGCGGTCGACGGAGGTGACGACGACGTGCGAGAGCCCCATCTGCGCCGCTGCCTGCGCCAGCCGCAGCGGCTCGAGCGGGTCGGGCGCGTGCTCGGGCTTGCCCGAGTGCACGTAGCAGTAGCGACAGGCCCGCGTGCAGGTGTCGCCGAGAATCTGAAACGTGGCCGTGCCGCGCCCCCAGCACTCGGCGATGTTGGGACAGCGAGCCTCCTCGCAGACGGTGTGCAGGCTCTGCCCGTGAATCAGCTTCTGGACGTCGAAGTACCGCGTTTCGCGGCTCGGTGCGCGAACTTTCATCCACTCCGGCCGCCGCGGGCGATCGGCAACGGGCAACGAGCCCTGCATAGCCTGCAGTCTAGACAGGCCGCTGGAGACCGCCGTACCCTGGTGCGGATGGATCACCTCGCGCTCGCCGTCCGCGACCAGGAGCGCTCGCGGCACTTCTACGAGACCTATCTCGGCTTCGACGCCCAGCCGGCGCGGATGTACGACGAGGGCGTGCTGATGCTCTACGACGCCACCGGTTTCTCGCTCGCTCTCGGGCCGACCGACGAAGAGGTCCGCGTCCCGTCGTTCCTCCACTTCGGGATCGGCCTCGACTCCCCCGACGAGGTGCGCGCGTTCGCAGCGCGCGCCCGCCGGGACGGTGTCGAGATCGTGGGGCAGTGGGACGAGCCGGATTACGTCAGCGTGAAGGTGCGCGACCCCGACGGCTACGTCGTCGAGATCGGCTGGGAGCCGCGGTAGAGACCCCCCTCAACGCGCGCCGAGCTTGGCGTGCACCGGTTGCGCCCACAGGCCCGCGCCATCCTCCGAGGGAAGCTCTTCGAAGGCGAGGTCGAAGACCTCGGTCAGCGCCGCGGCCGCGGCCGGCTGTACCTCCTCGACCGTCAGCGGTCGCCCGAGCTCCCGCGCCATCGTCGTGAACTGCGCGTCCTCGAGGCCGCAGGCGGTGATCCACTCCGTGAACGGTGCCGGGTCCAGGTCGACGTTGAGCGCGTAGCCGTGGGTCGTGATCCAGCGCGAGACGTGCACGCCGATCGAGGCGATCTTCCTGGGCGGCGACTCGAGCCAGACCCCCGTTAGACCCTCGATGCGTTGGCCGTCGAGGTCGAACGCGGCGAGCGTGCGGATCAACGCCTCCTCGAGGTCGCGGACGTAGCGCTTCACGTCCCGCCCGTGCCGGTTGAGATCGAGGATCGGATAGCAGACGAGCTGCCCCGGCCCGTGGAACGTCGACTTGCCGCCGCGGTTGGTCTCCACGATCTCGACGTCGGTGCCGGCCGGGACGTGGAGCTCGCGCTCTCCCTCTGCCGTCCGTCCCAGCGTGACGACCGGAGGGTGTTGGAGCAGCAGCACCGTCTCGGGGATCGCACGCTGCGAGAGCGCGGCGGCCAGGGACCGCTGCAACGCGAGCGCCTCGCCATACGGCACGAGGCCGGGAGTCAGGAGGTAGGCACCGGACGTCACGGGCTCGCTCGGCCTAGGCGGCTCCTGCGGGTACCACGAGTTCCCCCACGCTAGTTCGCTGACTCGTCCCAGCTCTCGAGGCGCTCGCGCAGGTCGCGCAGGAAGCCGCCCGCGTACGCGCCGTCGACGAGGCGGTGGTCGTACGTGAGGGTGAGGTTCATCAGCGGGCGGATCGCGAGCACGTCGCCGCCGAGCTCGTCCTGCACGACCCAGGCGCGCTTCACGACCGCGTAGGTGCCCAGGATCGCCACCTGCGGCTGATTGATGATCGGGGTCCCGTGGAACGTGCCGAACCCACCCGGGTTCGTGATCGTGAACGTCCCGCCCTGCACGTCGTCCGGCAGCAGCTTCTTCGTCCGTGCGCGCTCGGCCAGGTCGGCGATCGCGCGGGCCATGCCGACGAGGTTGAGACCCTCGGCATGACGGATCACGGGGACGATCAGGCCCTTGCCACCCTCGAGCGCCACGGCGATCCCCAGGTTGACGAACTGCCGCGAGACGATCTTGTCGCCGCGGATCTCGCCGTTCACCCACGGCCAGTCCTTGAGCGTCTCGACCGTCGCACGGGCGATGAACGCGAGGTAGGTCGGGTTGACGCCGTACGACTGCGTGTACTCCCTCTTCAGCGTGTCGCGGATCGCGACCACGCGGGACATGTCGACCTCGATCGCGCTCGTCACGTGCGCCGACGTGTCGAGTGAGCGCCGCATGTGCTCCATCACGCCGCGGCGCATCGCGGTGATCGGCTCCAGCGTCTCGCCCGGCGCAGCTTCCGGCTCGGCGACCGGCGCCGGCGGCACGGGCCGGGCGGTTGGCGGCACGGGCGGAGTGGCCGGCGGCACAGACGGAGCGGCAGGGGGTGTCGGTGCGGCCGCGACCGGTACCGGCGCAGGGGGTGCGGGCGCCTCGGGCGGCGGTGTGGGCGTCTCGGGCGGCGGTGCGGGAGCCTCGAGCGGCGGTGCGGGAGCCTCGAGCGGCGGTGCTGGCGGGCCGGCCTCGATGTAGGCGAGGATGTCCTTCTTCGTCACGCGGCCACCCTGTCCCGTCCCGGGAACGGCGCTCGGGTCGACGCCGTGCTCTGCTGCGATACGGGCCACGACGGGCGAGACGAACGTCTTGCCGTTGCCGCTCGGCGGCGCCTCGAGCACCGGAACGGGCGTCGGCGCGATGGGTGCTACAAGCGGCGGCGGTGCCGAGGGAGCGGGCGAGGCAGGGGTGGGCGTCATCCCGTCGTCGGCGCTCGAGGAGGTCGTCACCGCCTCGTCTGCGTCCTGCGTGGCCGGCTCGGGGGGAGCCTCGATCGCCTCGGCGCTCGCGGCGCCCGCCGGCGCGATCACGGCGAGCACGGTGCCGACCTCGACCGTCTCGCCTTCCTGGTGCAGGATCTGCGCCACGACGCCCTCGCCGGGGCTCGGCACCTCGGTGTCGACCTTGTCGGTCGAGATCTCGAGCAGCGGCTCGTCGAGGGCGACGCTCTCGCCCACTTGCTTCAGCCACTTGGTGATCGTCCCCTCGGCGACGGAGACGCCCATCTGGGGCATCACGACCTGAGTCTCGGTTCGAGTGGCCACGGGCTCCTCCTAGTACGCCGCGAGCTCCCGGAGCGCGGCGGCGACGTCGTCGACCTGGGGAATGAAGGCCTTCTCGAGCGGCGGCGAGAACGGCACGGGGCTGTCGGGAGCGGCGATGCGCCGGACGGGTGCGTCAAGGTGCTCGAACGCCTCCTCCGCGATCGTGGCCGCGATCTCGGCGCCGAAGCCGCCGGTGCGCGTGTCCTCGTGGAGCACGAGCACCTTCGAGCAGCGCTCCACGCTCGCGAGCACCGCCTCGCGGTCCCACGGGATCAACGTGCGCAGGTCGAGCACCTCGACCGAGACGCCGTCGGCCTCCACCTTGCTCGCGGCCTCGGCGGCGGTGTACACCATCGCGCCCCAGGTGACGACCGTGAGGTCGTCTCCGGCGCGGTGGACGCGCGCCTCGCCGAAGGGCGTCGTGTAGCGCTCGTCCGGCACCTCGCCCTTGATGCGGCGGTAGAGGTGCTTGTGCTCGAAGAACAGGACGGGGTTGGGGTCCTCGATGGCCGTGATCAGGAGCCCCTTCGCGTCCTCTGGCGTCGCCGGGCAGACGACCTTGAGACCCGGGATGTGGGCGAACGAGCTCTCGGGGTTCTGGGAGTGGAAGGGGCCACCGGAGAAGCCGCCGCCTGAGGGCAGCCGCACCACGATCGGGATCGGGGTCCCGGCGCGGTAGCGCTGCTTTGCGGCCACCGTCACCAGGTGATCCCACGCGCACGAGACGAAGTCCGAGAATTGCATCTCGGCCACCGGCCGCATGCCCATCAGCGCAGCCCCGGTGGCGCCGGCCACGATCGCCGTCTCCGAGAGGGGCGTGTCCAGGACGCGCCACGGCCCGAACTCCTCCTGGAAGCCGAGCGTGACTTTGAACGCTCCGCCGTACACGCCGACGTCCTCGCCCAGCACGAAGACCCGGGAATCGCGACGCATCTCCTGCCGGAGCCCGTCGCTGATCGCCTGCAGGTACGTCTTCTCTGGCATCAGGAGATCACTACTTGTGGTGGGGCGTGTCGAGCTCTTCGGGCTCGGCGAACACGCCTTCGGCGAGCGTCGCCGGATCGGGCCACGGGGATTCCTCCGCTCGTTGCGCGGCGTCGTTGAGCAGGCGCTTCACGCCGGCGGTGATCTCGTCCTCTTCGTCGTCGGTCAGCGCGGCGTTGTCCCGCAGCCAGGCGCGGAACCGCTCGATCGGGTCGCGGCGTGCCCATTCCTCGAACATCTCGCGCGGGACGTAGAACGCGTCGTCGTGCACGGCGTGGCCCTCCATGCGCAGGGTCACCGACTCGATCATGGTCGGCCCGCCGCCCTCCCGCGCCTTCTCGATCGCGCGCTTCGTCTCACGGTAGACAGCGAGCACGTCTGTGCCGTCGACGACGATGCCCTCGAAGCCGTACGCAGCCGCCCGGTCGGCCAGGTGCTCGACGGCGTAGCCGAGGTAGCTCGGCGTCGAGTAGGACCACTGGTTGTTGTCGATCACGAACACGACCGGCAGGCGCCGCACGCCTGCGAAGTTCATCCCCTCGTGCGCGTCGCCGCGCGCCGCAGCGCCCTCCCCGCACCACGCGACCGCAACGCGCTTCTCCTCGCGGATGCGGAACGCGAGGGCCATGCCCACGGCGACCGGGAGCATGGCGGGCAGGTGGCTGACCATCGGGTGGAGCCCCATCACCGCATCGCCCATGTGGACGTTGCCGTCGCGCCCCTTCGTCGGGCCGTCGGCGCGGCCCATGTACTGGGCGAAGACGCGCCACGGCTCCACGCCGCGCACGACGTGGACGCCCATGTCGCGCTGCAGGGGCGTGCCGACGTCGTGGGGGCCCATCGCCGTGGCCACACCGACCGCCGACCCCTCGTTGCCGCGTCCGGTGTAGAACGAGCCGGGAATCTTGCCCTGCTTGTAGAGGATATGGCCCCGCTCCTCGATGCCGCGGGTGATGAGCAGGTGGCGGTAGATGCCGAGCAGATCCTCGCGATCGAGGCCGGCGTCCTTCACGTCCTGGAGCGAGCCGACCGGCTCGGCTTCCCGTACTGCCATCCGTCGATATCTCCCCTCGGGGCCTTGGTCGGCTGCACTCTACCTCCCGCCCCGGTGGGCGAACCGGCGGCTATCGTCGGTGTCGTGACAGAGCTGCCGAGGCCGACACCACGGCGTAACTGGATCCAGGAGGAGCGGCGGCGAACGCTCGGCGACTGGGTCGCGTTCTGCCCCTCCTGCGGGCACACGCTGCGGTACTTCGAGGAGTTCGAGCCTGAGCTGCCGCGTGCCTGTCCGCACTGCGACGGCAGCCTGCGCAGCCGTTGCCCCGTCTGCGCGGCGCGCTTCCCCTCGGCGTTCCAGGTGGCGTGCGAGGAATGCGGCACCGAGGTGCGCCCGCCGGAGCTCTTCGGTGGCCCGATCCGCAAGCCCGGTCGTTAGTGGTGGCTCCGGGAAGTACGGCACCGCTTGGCCGGCTGCAAACGCTTCGCATCGCGTCGTCCTCGGTCGCCCCCATACCTTCAGGTATGGGGGCTCCCTGCGTCCTAGCGCTGCTCGGTTTTCGCTCGGCCAAGCGGCACCGAACTTCCCGGAGACACCACTAGCCGGACAAAGGGTGATACCCCTTGGAGCCGACGGACCGTGACAGCTCGCTGCGCGGATCCTCGCCTGCGGCGAGACGCTCGAGCACGTAGGCGAAGTCGTAGCGGGGGCGCCAGCCGAGCTCGGCGCGGGCCTTGGCGTTGACGTAGACACGCTCGATGCTCGGGAACATCGTCCAGCCGCGGCGCGCGTACTCCGACTCGTAGCCGGGGAAGAGGCGCCGCACGACGCCGGGAGCATCGGCCCGGAGGTCGGTCAGGTCAGCGCGGGTGAACGGGGTCGTGGCGGTGACGATGTACCTGTCGAAGGCGACCGCAGGGGCTCGCTCGAGGGCGAGGAGATGGGCGCTCACCGCGTCCTCGAGGTCGACGCGGCGATAGAGATACTCGTTCGCCTTCGCGTTGGCGTCGTCGTAGGCGGAGCGGACGGCCTCCCGGTCGTCCTCCTCGGGGAAGAAGCGGGAGGTTCGAAGGATGAGGCAGGGCAGCCCGTGATCCCGGTGGAAGAGCTCGCAGAGGTCCTCCGCCGCGACCTTGGTCACGCCGTAGATGTTCCGGGGCACCGGGACGACGTCCTCGACGATCCAGGCCGCGGGCGCTCCCGGCGGCGGCGTGAGCGCGCGCCCGAAGGCGCTCGTCGTGCTGGTGAAGACGAAGCGGCCGGCGCCACCCGCTACGGCCTCCTCGAGCAGGTTGAGCGTGCCGGTGACGTTCGTGTCCACGAAGTCCTGTCGCGCGTGGGTGGCAACGTGGGGCTTGTGCAGCGTTGCGGCGTGGAGGACTGCGTCGACGCCTCTCATGGCCTCGCGGACGCACGCGCGCTCGACGATCGAGCCGACCATGGTGGTGAACGGCGAGTCGAGCAGGTCGAGCCCGACCACGTCGTAGCCCTCGGCACGCAGCGTGCGCACGAGGGCCTCGCCGAGATGCCCGGCGCTCCCGGTGACGAGGACTCTCAGGTCAGGCGTGGGTTGGCGTTCTCGCGGTTCAGAACATCGTCCCGACGATCTGGGAGAAGCGGATCACGGTGACGGTCTCGTCCTGCGAGACCTCGCGGTTGTAGAGCTGCGAGAGCCAGGTCGCAAACTCGTCGTGGCGGCGGATCTCCGGGTTGTCGTGCTCGATCTCGCGCGGCGAGAGCTCCTTCAGCGACTTCACCTCCACCTTGTCGATCACGGCGTCGAAGATCTTGTCGCGCTGTCCGTATCTCACGCCGACGAGCACCGTGACGATCATTCCCTTTTTGTACTTCCCCGACTTGTCTCCCAGCCGGATCGTCGCGGTCTTGCGCTGCGTGCGCAGCTGGTCGGCCACGACCGGCGAGTAGAAGTTGAGCGCGAACATCGCCACGCGCGGGAATCTATAGCGCCGCGGCGGCGAGCGCTTCCCGCGCTCTGGTGGCCATGTCGCGCTCGCCCCGGTATGAGAGCAGGTGCGGCGCCTCCTCGAGGGGCAGCCAGCGGGCCTCGGCGACCTCGAGCTCCATGCCGGCCGGAAGCTCTCCGAGACGCCCGCCGACAGGCCGGAGGAGGAAGAAGGAGACGATCTTGAACACCCGCTCGCCCTCCCATGTGTAGACGTAGCGAACGTCCCCGAGCTTGTGCTCGACGCGGGCGCGCAGGCCCGTCTCCTCGTACGTCTCGCGCACGGCGGTCGCCGCCGGCGTCTCGCCCGCGTCGATCAGCCCTTTCGGCAGTGCCCACGTTCCCGCCGGGCGGCCCTGCGGACGAACGGCAGCGAGCCACCAGCGGCCGGCCATCCGCCGCACGACGACCCCGCCGGCCGAGAGCTCGCGTCTCATGCCGCCGGTTCTACCACCCGACCCCAGCCCGGCAATGGTAGGCTTGCGCATCTCGGCACTCGATCTGGTACAGTGCCGATTGGCACTCACTGCACTTGAGTGCCGACTCTGTACCCATTGTAAACACACGTCTCGAGGGAGGCACGTGCATGAATCTGCAGCCCCTTGGTGACCGCCTGATCGTGGAGGTCCTCGACGAGGAGTCGACCACGGCGAGCGGCATCGTGCTGCCCGATACGGCACAGGAGAAGCCGCAGCGCGGCACGGTCCTGGCCGTGGGCCCCGGCCCGCGCGACGAGGACGGGGAGTACGTCCCGATGGACATCGAAGAGGGTGACGAGATCATCTTCTCCAAGTACGGCGGTACCGAGATCAAGATCGGCGCCGACGAGGTCCTGATCCTGCGCGAATCGGATGTGCTCGCGAAGGTCGTAAACACAGGTGGCAAGGGCAAGCGCAAGCTCGCCGGCGCCGCCGCATAGCTCGTTCGCTCAGGAGGAAGAGATGGCTCACAAGGAGCTCAAGTTCAACGAGGACGCGCGCCGCTCGCTCGAGCGGGGCGTGAACATCCTCGCCGACGCCGTCAAGGTGACGCTCGGCCCGAAGGGCCGCTACGTCGTGCTGGACAAGAAGTTCGGCGCGCCGACGATCACGAACGACGGCGTCACCATTGCCCGCGAGATCGAGGTCGAGGATCCGTTCGAGAACCAGGGCGCGCAGCTCGTGCGCGAGGTCGCCACGTCGACGAACGACGTCGCGGGCGACGGCACGACCACGGCGACGGTGCTCGCGCAGGCGATCGTCCGCGAGGGTCTGAGGAACGTCGCTGCGGGTGCGAACCCGATGGGCCTCAAGCGCGGCATCGAGACGGCGGTCGAGGCGGTCGTCGCGGATCTCAAGAAGCAGTCGACAGAGGTCGCGGGCAAGGAGGACATCGCCCGCGTGGCCACCATCTCCTCGCGCGAGCGCGAGATCGGCGACGTGATCGCCGACGCGATCGAGAAGGTCGGCAAGGACGGCGTGGTCAACGTGGAGGAGGGCCAGACCTTCGGTCTCGAGCTCGAGTTCACGGAGGGCATGCAGTTCGACAAGGGCTACCTGTCGCCGTACATGATCACGGACGCCGAGCGCATGGAGGCCGTGCTCGAGGATCCGTACGTCCTGATCGCGAACCAGAAGATCGGTGCGGTCAAGGACCTGCTGCCCGTGCTGGAGCAGGTCATCCAGGCCGGCCGGCCGCTGCTGATCGTGGCCGAGGACGTGGAGGGCGAGGCGCTCGCCACGGTCGTCGTGAACAAGCTCCGCGGTGTGTTCACCGCCGTCGCCGTCAAGGCCCCGGGCTTCGGCGACCGCCGCAAGCGGATGCTCGAAGACATCGCGATCCTGACCGGCGGCGAGGTGATCACCGAGGAGATGGGCCTCAAGCTGGAGAACACGAAGCTCACGCAGCTCGGCCATGCCCGCCGCATCGTGATCGACAAGGACGCGACCACGATCGTGGACGGTGCCGGCGACTCGGAGGCGATCAAGGCCCGGATCAAGCAGCTGAAGGCGGAGGTCGACAACACGGACTCGGACTTCGACCGCGAGAAGCTCCAGGAGCGCCTTGCGAAGCTGGCGGGCGGGGTCGCGGTCATCAAGGTCGGTGCGGCCACCGAGACGGAGATGAAGGAGAAGAAGCACCGCGTCGAGGACGCGTTGCAGGCCACCCGAGCGGCCCTCGAGGAGGGCATCGTGGCGGGCGGCGGCGTTGCGCTTCTGAACGCGGCGGACACGGTGAAGAAGGGCTTCGATGTGCTCGAGGGCGACGAGAGGACGGGCGCGCAGATCATCCTGCGCTCCCTCGAGGAGCCGCTCCGCCAGCTCGCCTATAACGCGGGGCTGGAGGGCTCGGTCGTCGTCAACCAGGTGCGCGCCGCCAAGAAGGGCTTCGGCCTCAACGTCGAGGACGGCGAGATCGAGGATCTGGTCAAGGCCGGGATCATCGACCCGACGATGGTGACGCGCTCGGCGCTGCAGAACGCAGGGTCGATCGCGAAGAACATCCTCACGACCGAGGCGATCGTCGCCGAGGCGCCCGAGAAGCAGGGCGCGATGGCCGGCGGCGGCATGCCGGACATGGGCGGAATGATGTAAAGCGTGGGGGAACCCCTGGTTCCCCCACGAGCCCCCTCCTCTGCGGCTCGCCGCAACGGGAGCGGGTTTGGGCTCCCGCCGGGCAAAGCCCGGCTCCGCCCGCAGAGCGAGTTGCTTCGTTGAGGAACAACCGAGGGCCGGCAGCGCGCCGGCCCTCGGTGTTCTTCGACTCAGGGTTCGGTCAGCTCTCGTGACCGGAGCCGGGCTGCCCGGCGGGAGTCCTAAGGGGCCGAGTCGAGTGCCGAAGGAGGGGGATTATGGGGGAACCGTGGAGTTCCCCCACAAAGAGAAACGGCCCCTGGGGGAAGGGCCGTTTCGGTGGGGTACTTCTTGGGGGAGGGTGGGATGCCTGAGTGATCGGCGCCCGCGGGCGGCTCCACGTCCCCCGTTCGAGTGATCTTGAACCGATCTTGACCGGGCGGGTCGACGCTGACGTTCCCCAGGACCAAAGGAGGCTGCCATGGGCAGATGGTCATTCGTACTCGCGGCTGCGACCACGCTCGCCGCGATGCTCGCCGGCGTGGCGGGCGCGCGACCGGCGGTCGAGGCGACGCGGTCGTGGTCGAGCGTGGACAGCCGGTCCAGGTCGTGGTCGCGATCGACCGTCACGGGGCTGCGGCGCCGTTCGCCGAGGGCATCCGCAACGCGGTGCAGATGGCGGTCGCTCGGCAGGGGACGATCCGCGGGTTCCCGATCCGCGTGTCGACCTCGACGCGGTCTGCGGCTTCGACGACGACGCGATCGCGCAGAACGGCGCCGTCGCCCGCGCGGTGGTCGCCGACCGGCGCAACGTGGCCGTGATCGGGCACGCGTGCTCGCAGGCGTTCGCCGGGGCCTTGCCGGTCTACGAGGCGGCGGGCGTGGTCTCGATCAACGGCAGCACGACCTCGCCGAGCCTGCCGGCGCTCGCGCCGACGACGTTCAACCACACGGTCGCCGTCGTCGACGAGGACTTCGATGCGTGGTACGCGCTCGTCCGCAGCACGCCGGTGAACGTCGGGTGGCGCCTCGCATACGAGGAGCGCTTCGATGCAGCGCCGACCGACTTCGCTGACCTGTACTTCGACGCGGCGACGATCCTCCTGCAGCGGATCGAACAGACGTCGCGCTTGGATCGGGCGCGGCTCGTGATCGACCGCTCCGCCCTGGCCCGTGCGGTCCGGGCGATGCGTTCGTTCCCTGGTGTCACCTGCTCGGTCACGCTCGAGCCGGCGACCGGCGACCGAGTGAACGACCCGGCCTCGCTCGAGACGTGCCGGCGGGTCCCGGTCGTCCCGACGGGCCAGACAGCGCATCAACCTGCTGTTCGACACGCCGGCGACGTTTCCGGCCTTCACGCCGTTCCATCTCTCGCATGGGTGGGGGTGCGACCCGAATGTGGATCCGTTGGCCCTTGTCGAATGCTTCGACCCGGCCACGCGCGTCGAGTTCCGCGTGATGGGGCCGAGGGGCATCGCGCTCCGCGGGGAAAGCAGCCACGTCGCCGGCTGGACATGGACCGACCATCCGGTTGCACCACTCCCGGCTGGGTGTGCGCGCTCGACTACGCGAACTTCCGGTTCGGGCTACCGCCAGGGACGTACACGTTCGAAGCGACCTGGTACCTGCGCGGGGTGCCCACCGCGACCCCGCCGCTGATCCCGACTCCGACGATCACGCGGACGATCGTCTTCGGGGGCTGAGCCAAAAGGGGGACCGTCCCGTCTGTGGGACGGTCCCCCTGTCAGAAGGCGTACCGCTGCTCCTCCCAGGGATCCGCGTCGTTGTGGTAGCCGTACCGCTCCCAGAAGCCGGGCTGGTCGTGATCGAGCAGCTCGATCGCCGCGCAGCCACTTCGCGCTCTTCCAGAAGTACGTCCCGGGGATCACGAGGCGAAGGGGCCAGCCGTGCTCCGGCGCGAGCGGCTCGCCGTCGGCGTGTGTGGCGAGCATCGCCCCCTCGCGCTCGAGAAACGCGGCCGGGACGTTGGCAGTGAAGCCGGCTTCGGCGTGCGCGACGGCGAACCGCGCGCCCGGCCGCTGGCCGACGAGCTCCTTCACGGCGGTCCACGGAACCCCCCCGAAGGTCGTGTCGAACCGACTCCACCGCGTCACGCAGTGGATGTCCTGCGTCACCTCGACCTTCGGCAGCCTGTTCAGCTCGGCCCACGTGAGGGTGAGGTCCGAGTCGACCTGGCCCCACACCTTGAAGTCCCAGCCGGTGAGATCGGTCGGGTACTCCGCCATGGCGCCCGCGTGCAGCACCGGCCACTTCTCGGTCAGGTACTGGCCCGGAGGGAGGCGCGACGGGTCGTACCCCGCCTCCAGCACCTTCCGCTCGGCCTTGGACCTGAACATGCTCCCTACACTAGACGGGGTGACCGTCGTCGCGTTACGGGCCGCGCGCCTCCCGCGCGGGTACGTCGGCGTGCGGGGCCCGGAGGCGGCCTCGTACCTGCAGCGCATGCTCTCGAACGACGTCGAGGCGCTCGCGGCGGCCGAGTCGTGCGAGGCGCTCCTGCTCACGCCCAAGGCCCGCGTGATCGCACGGCTGACGGTGTGGCGCCGAGCCGCCGAGGATTTCCTCCTGCTCACCGAGCCTGGGCTCGACGAGCGGGTGCGCGCCGAGCTCCAGCGCATGCGCTTCGCCGCCAAGTGCGACATCGCACTCGAGCGGCACGCGTCGACGCTGTTCATCGGCGGCTCGATGCCGGAGCACGCGATCCCCAACGCGGACTACGGCGTCCCGGCCTGGGAGGAGCTCGACGGCACGGCTCCGAACGGTGCTCTCGCTGTCGACGAGGAGGAGCTCGAGCTGTTGCGGATCCGCGCCTGCACCCCGCGAGCCGGCCGCGAGCTGGACGATCGCGTGCTGCCGGCCGAGGCGGGGCTCGACGAGCGGGCGATCAGCTTTACGAAGGGCTGCTATCCGGGGCAGGAGCCGGTCGCGCGCCTCCACTATCGCGGACACGCGAACCGCGGCCTGCGGGCGCTCGCGGTCGAAGGGGACGAGCCGTTGCCCTACGACGCCGAGGTCACTCTGGACGGCAAGGTGGTGGGGCGGGTCACGAGCGTCGTGTCCGATCGGCAGGGAGGTCTCGCCGCGCTCGCCTTCGTGCGCCGCGAGGTCCCCGACGACGCCCCGCTCGACGTGCTCGGCCGCAGCGCCCGGCCGCTAGACTAGGCCGCCCCGCGCCCGTAGCTCAGGGGATAGAGCGCTGCCCTGCGGAGGCAGAGGTCGCATGTTCGAATCATGCCGGGCGCATCGCGGGTTGCCGCATCGTCGCGTCAGGCATGCGGCGCCCGTGACCGGCTCACCGCGTCAGGTATCGCAGGGGATGTCGATGGACGTCCGGCTCGTGTGATCAACCGTGATCCGGATGGAACCCTGGGTGGCGCCTCGGTGGGGGAGCCGAGATGCCGCGGGCGGCACACGAGGGGCTCCGGCGTGACACGCGTGTCTAGCCGAAGAACGCGAACGGCCTGACGACGCGCGAGTCGATCGCGTCGTCCCAGACGACCGCTCCGCCGGCCTCGACCTCGCCGTGGAGACGGGCGGCGAGCTCGTCGGCCTCCTCGCGCGTCGCGGTGCCCACGATCAGATACCGCCAGCGGCGTACCGGCTCGTACCCCTCCGTCTCCAGGCGGGCGGCGAGCTCGGTCGCGGCCTTGTGGGTCTCGCAGGTGACGCGTACCTCCCACGGGGCGTAGCCGCGGCTGATCGCCTCGTCCTCCCACGTCTCGGCAACGGGCTCATTGTCCCAGCGCTCCTCGTCCGCGAGCCAGTGCTCGACGGCGCTCTCCGTGGCCTCGAGCTCGTGGTGCCTGAGCTCGGACTCGATGAGTGCATGCGCCTGCTCTGCCCCAGCCCGCGTGTCGGCGTAGACGAAGAGCGAACCATCGTGTCCGGACACGGCGAGGTGGTCTCCGCGCAAGGTCTCGGCCAGCTTCGAGCCCTCCGGGCTCAGGCCGCCGCGAAGGCGGCGGGCGAAGGCACTGCGCGACTCTCCCTCGCGGAGCTCCACGCGGACACGCCAGTCGGCGGACACGCCACCAGGATAGGTGCTGACCACTGCCCGCGGGGCTCGGGCGCCCACCGGCAGTCGTGACCGGCCGCCGATCGAGCGGGCGGGCGGGCCGTAGACTCGCCTGGTGCCGCTGTACCTGACCGAGGAGGACGTGGCCGGACTGGTCGATCCCGTCGGGGCAGTGCCGGTGATCGAGGACTGCTTCCGGCGGATGGCCGGGGGTGCGGTCGAGCTGATGCCGCGCCGCCGGTTCCCGGTCGCCGGCGGCACCTTCGCCGTGATGGCGGCGGCGGATCGGGAGCTCGGCTTCGCCGGGCTCAAGAGCTACACGATCGTCGACGGCAAGCTCGCCTTCGTCGTCTGCCTCTTCTCGCTCGAGGACGGCTCGCTGCAGGCCCTGATCGAGGCAGACCGCCTCGGCCAGGTGCGCACCGGGGCTGCGAGCGGTGTCGCGGCGAAGTTCCTCGCCAGGGACGGCGCGAAGTCCGTGGGCCTGATCGGCTCCGGGTGGCAGGCGCAGTCCCAAGTCGCGGCGATTCGCGCCGCAGTCCCCTCGCTCGAGCGCGCGCTCGTGTGGTCGCGCTCCCCCGGGAAGGTGGCGGCCTTCGTCGAGGCGACCGGCGCGGAGCCGGCCGAGAGCGCACAAGAGGCCGCGGTCTGCGACATCGTCGTGACCGTGACCACCTCCAAGGATCCGGTGCTGCGAGGCGACTGGCTGCAGGAGGGCGCGCTCGTGTGCGCCATCGGCGCCAACGACCCCGCGGCGCGCGAGCTGGACAACGTGGTGCTCGAGCGCGCGAGCTTCGTCTGCTGCGACTCGATCGAGGATGCAAAGCTCGAGTCGGGTGACCTGATCGAGCCCGTGGCCACGGGCGTCCTCGACTGGCTCGAGGTGCACGAGCTGCACGAGGTCGTCGCGGGTGAGATCGCGGGTCGCCAGGCGGACACCGACATCGTCCTGTTCAAGTCGAACGGGATCGCTCCCTGGGACGTGGCGATCGCGACCGAGACCGTCCGGCGCGCCCGCGAGCGAGGCGTCGGCCGCGAGCTCTAGCGCGTCGGGTCGTCGCGGCCTTCGCCGTCTCGACCATGTCGCCGCCGACCGCGTGGATGATCTCCGGCCGGTCGAGCAGACGTGCGCGCTGCTCCGGCGATTGCAGGCGGTTGACCACGTACTTGTCGGCGAGGATCTCCTGCAACGCGCGCCCGCGGTCGTGCTCGCGGATCACGTACTGCGCCACACGCTCCTCGCTCGTCGACCGCTGGGACAGGAACGAGAAGAGATCCTTGAACGCCATCGCCGCGATTGTATCCTCGGTTCCGTGAAGCGGAGGTCTGCGTCGGGACGAGTCGCCGAGCGGGTTCTCGCCGGCGTCGACGACACAGGGGTCGAGGAGCAGGTGGTGGTGTGGATCGAGCGCAAGCCCGGAGCGGCATGGGCCGTCGGTCGCGCAGTGAACCCTCAATTGAGGCCGGTCGACGAGCCGCGGCCGGAGGACTGGGTGTTCGAGGGCTTCGAGCTCGAGGACGCGCTCGAGCGGGCGAACGAGACGCTCGAGGACGACGTGCGCGTGCTCGAGGCGGACGGCGGAGCCGCCGACGTGCGGCCGTTCACGCGCAAGGAAGTGCTCCCCTTCCTGGAACGGTTCTTCTTCGGCCGCTGACCCGCCGGGGGAGTCGTCCCTGGCGTGTCTCCCTCTCGTCGCGGCCTCAGCGCCGCGGCCATCCCGTCAGTGCGTCTCGTCGTCGGCAGGCCACTCGAGGTCCGCGTTCGGGATCGGGTCGCCGTGCGGGTCGTGCGTGGGGAACCCGAGCGCCTTGTCGATCCGCGCCTCGAGCTCTTCCGAGAGCGCGTGCTCCAGGCGGTCTGCCTCGTCGTGCACGTCCTCGACCGCGATCCCGAGCGTCTGTGCGAGGTAGAGCTCGAGGAGGCGATGGTGCCGGATCACCTCGATCGCCACCAGTGAGCCTTCTGCGGTGAGGGTCACCCCTCGGTACGGTGCGTGCTCGGCGAGTCCGAGTGCCGCGAGCTTCTTGACCATCGCGCTCGCGGACGCCGGTGAGACGCCCATGCTGCGCGCGACCGCTGTCGTGGTCACCCGGTCGCCGCTGTCGGCGAGCTTGTAGATCTCGCGCAGGTAGTGCTGGATCGCCTCCGACAGCGCTGTTCGCGGCATCGCCGGAGGGTACCGGTGGCCTCGCCGGATAGAGGATTGATGTGGGGCGCCCGCGACCGCGAAGCGGACGCCTTCAGGGATCTTCGCGCGACCGGAATCCGCCCGAGCGGATTCCGCGTCTTGCGCCAGCTATTAGCCCAGCCACGCGAAGAGCAGGATGGCGATCGCCGCCAGGGCGGCTGCGCCGACCGCGACTGCGTTCGCGACGAGCACGATCGTCGTCACGTCGCGGCCGTGACGCCGTTCGCCGCTCGCGGACGCCACACCCGCGCCCCGCCAATCCACAGTCCGTGCGAGCGCCCCCGTGATGAACTGATTGAGGCTGGTGCCGTCACGCTCTGCCGCGCGGGCCAGCTCCCCGTGGAGCTCGCTCGGCATGCGCAGAAGCAGGCGGCCGCTCGGCGTGTGGGGCGGCGTCGGTGACGGAGAGGTCGCCGGCGCCTCCGGCGGCGGTGTCGACGGCTGAGCGCTCACCCTGGGGAATTGTAGTCCTCAAGCCGATTCTCACAATCCCTCGGGCAGTATCACGGTGCTACCGCGCCCATTTCCGCGCGCAGCTTCTCGAGTGAGCAGCGCAGCAGCCGCGAGACCTGTGTCTGGGACAGCCCCAGCTCGGCTGCGATCCCGTTCTGGCTCAGATCGCCGAAGTAGCGAAGGTGCACGATCCGGCGTTCGCGAACATCCAGCGCCCGCATCCCCGCCAGCAGGAGCACTCGTTGCTCACCGAGCTCGAAGCCGGTCTCGTCGTCGGCCCAGACCTCGTCGGTCAGCGGCTGCGTGAGGACGACCCGGCCGCGACTCTGCTCGACCCGTGGGACTCGCACGGGCGACGCCCGGTCGCGCAGATGGCGCCTGAGCTCACCGACGATGGTCGGGACCGCGTAGGCGACGAGATCGCCGCCACGGGTCGGGTCGAAGCGGTCGACGGCCTTGATCAGGCCGATGCAGCCGACCTGGACGAGATCCTCGACCTGCTCGCCCCGGCCGGCGAAGCGGCGGGCGAGCGCGCGCACCAGCGGCAGGTGGCGCTCGATCAGCTGCTCGCGCGCCCGTGAGTTGTCCGCATCGCTATGTGATTCCATCGGCCGGCCGGTCATACGTCTCCCCCTCCCAGACCTGATTTCCTCGGTCGCGAGACCAGACGAAGCGTAATTCAGACTACACGTGACTCATATCCCTTCCAAGTGGGTATTACAAATAGATGAGTGCCCAGATCGAAAGTTCATTGGAGAGCGATCCCGATCGGGATTGTCATCGCTTTGGGGCTGGGGGTCTCGGCAAATGCCCACGCCGCAAACGCTTCGGATGAGTCGCAGTTCGTCTCGGAAGTGATCGAGAGCGCGCTCGCAGACGTGCCGCTGTCCGCAGAGCTGCGATCGGTAGCCATCGCGGCCGTCGAGCCGGCCGGGGTCGCAGCCGCTGCCCCGGCCCCGGCCCCGGCCCTCCAGCCGCTCCCCTCACCCGCAGCAGCTCCGGAGGCCACCGCCGGTGTCGCGCGGCCCCCGGCCGCCGCCGACCGACCCGAGGCCCGGTCGCCGGTGGCCGCGAAACCGGCGGTACAGCGGCGATATCACCTCGACCAGGCGCAGTATCGCGCTGCTCCGGACCCGCCGCCCGCGACATCCGAGCCGACGCCGCAGACAGTCGCGCAGACCGCGCTGCCTTCGCCACGGACAGAGGAGCCGACGACACCCGCGAGCTCCGATGGGTGCACACTCCAGCGGGCGGCGGGCGGGCTGCGCTTAGCGGACGGGTGCGCCGGCGTGGTGACGATGTCCGCTAATTCTATCGTCGAATTCGTCGGTCGATATCGGACTCTGCTGAGCTGGTATCAGTCGTCACCGCTACCCGGTTTTGCGAATGGCTTCGAGGTGATGGCGTTTTCCGCAATGACTGAACCTCCTGCAACGGGAATGGACGTGATTCCACTTCCCGAAACCTCTCTAGATCTCATCCCTGGGCTCGAGGAGCTCGTGCCGGAACCCGGCGCAACGCGCAATGGGCTCCCTCTCTCTACCGAGCTCGAGCCCCTCCCGGTGCGGCCGGATCCCCCACCCGCCGCCCACACGGCAGCACCTGGTCGCGCGCCGACGGCGCGCGACCAGGCCCCTCCTGCCGCGAGTTGGCGGGCGCCGCCTGTAGCCGCACAGACGGCGCCGCCTCGTGCCCGCTCATCCCAGCCGCCACGTGCCTCCGACACGCCGCGGAAGCCGCAGACCCGCGTCCCGCTTCCCGAGCGGCCGCGTCCGGGCACGCCCGGGGTCGGCGGCGCGTCTGGCTCGGCGGGCTCGGCCGGCGGGTCGCCGGTCGGTACGGGCGCGGTCCTCGCCTCGCTGCTGTTCGCCTTCGGTCTTGCAATGCTCGACCTGCTGCGCCGGCTCCGGCTCGAGCTGGCACGGCCGCGGTCCGAGCACGTCGACTCGTTTCCGGAACGGCCCGGATAGCGCCTCGCGCGTTCCGAGCCCTTCAGCGGGGCCTGCCCTGGACCCCGCCGACGTGATGAATCCAAAAGGAGACGATCGATGAGACGCAAGCTTCTTGCGAGCCTCGGCGCTGCTCTCGCCCTTTGCATCTGGGTGGGCAACGCCGCGGCGGACACGGGAAGCGCCGCCTCGATGACCGCGGCAGGCCCGAGGGCGCCGAGCGACCCAACGCTCGACGCGTTCGGCCTGGTCTCGCAGCACGTTCCGGAGTTCGGCGCGGCCGCAGAGCCGGCCGTGGTGGCTCCGGACGTGGCGCCTGACGAGGATGCGGTCGTGGCGCCGGAGCCCGCTCCGGACGAGGCCGCAGGCACTTCCCAGGCCAACGGCTCGGACGCCGGCTCGCTCGCTGCCAACGGCAACGAGACGGGTCAGGCGGTCGACCAGGAGCAGGGCGGCGGCGACGCCCTGTACCCGGCGGTGCCGGTTCCCGCCACCGAGCACGACCCGGCCAAGGTCGCACCGACCCCCGGGTCGACGCAGGTTGCGGGCCAGTCCGCGGACAGCACACAGACCGCGGACGCCACCGCGAGCTCGACGCAGATCGAGCCGACGAACGAGTCGGCCTCGATCCGCGTGCTCAGCCCGGGCGACGACGGCCCGGTCACGCAGTCGAACGATTCAGTCGCTCTCGCCGGCGCGCTGAACGGGAACGACACGACGCAGGACCTCGGGCAGAGCCAGGGCGGCTCCGGGTCCGGCACGCAGATCGCTGGGCAGTCTGCAAAGAACGACCAGTGGGCGAACGCGGATGCTGACGCGAAGCAGATCGCGCCGAGCAACAAGAACATCTCCGTGCGCGTCCTCAGCCCCGGTGACGACGGCGACGTGTCGCAGTCGAACACCAACGTCGCGGGTGCGCTGGCGGCGAACGGCAACTCCACGGGTCAGGGCGTCGATCAGAGCCAGGGCGGCTCTGGCGGTGGGACCCAGGTTGCGGGGCAGAAGGCCGACAACAAGCAGAGTGCAGACGCGACAGCCGACGCGATTCAGGTGCATCCGGAGAACACGAACATCTCGGTGCGCATCCTGAGCCCGGGCGACAACGGCTCCGTGTCGCAGTCGAACACGAACGTCGCGGGTGCGCTCGCGGCGAACGTGAACTCGACCTGCCAGTGCATCACGCAGAACCAGGCCGGTGGCCCGGGTGGAAGCTCCACCCAGATCGCCGGTCAGTCGGCGTCGAGCGAGCAGGACGCGACAGCCGACGCGACGGCGAAGCAGATCAAGCCGAAGAACGAGAACATCTCGGTCCGCGTGCTGAGCCCGGGAGCCGACGGGTCTGTCTCGCAGTCGAACACCAACATCGCCCTTTCGGGCGCCCTGAACGCCAACAAGACGACGCAAGGCATCGACCAGAGCAAGGACAGCTCGTATCCGAGCAAGGACAGCTCGTATCCGAGCAAGGACGGCTCGTATCCGAGCAAGGACGGCTCGTATCCGAGCAAGGACGGCTCGTATCCGAGCAAGGACGGCTCGGCCGGTACGGGCCTCCAGGTTGCCGGACAGAAGGCCTGGAGCAACCAGGACGCGGCGTCGTCGGCGACCGCGGACCAGGTCGCGCCCAGCAACCTCAGCGTCCCGGTGCGGGTGTTGAGCCCAGGGGACAGCGGTTCCGTCGAGCAGTCGAACACAGTGCTCGCCGGCGCCCTGGGCGCCAACCTCAACGGCACGGCACAGACGATCGACCAGGATCAATCGGGGGGATCCGGCGGTCCGTACGTGCAGGCCGCGGGGCAGTTCGCGGGCAACGAGCAGTCGGCTGACGCGGATGCCGACGCGACCCAGTGCTGCGCGAGCAACGTCAACGCACCCGTGGGCGTCGAGAGCCACGGCGACGGTGGGTCGGTTCGGCAGTCCAACGACGTCGCAGCATTGGCGCTCGGGCTGAACCTGAACGGCACCCACCAGTCGATCGAGCAGAGCCAGGGTGGCGGCTCGGGCGGAACGGCGATCCAGGCGGCAGGCCAGAAGGCCACGAACGACCAGGACGCCTACGCCGATGCCGACGCCGTGCAGATCCACCCGAGCAACGTGAACGCTGCTCTGCGTGTACTCGACAAGCCCGACCGCTGCGACTGGCACAAGGCGTGCAAGCGGCCGGACACGCACCCGAAGAAGGACGACCCGTGTTCGGACTGCAAGCGGCCGGAACCGTGCAAGGATTGGGACGGCTGCAAGCCGCACGATCCGTGCGAGTACGGTGACGACTGCAAGCAGCGCGAGCATGACCAGTACGACCGGTGCAAGCCGCACGATCCGTGCGAGTACGGTGACGACGGCAAGCAGCGCGAGCCTGACCAGTACGACCGGTGCAAGCCGCACGATCCGTGCGAGTACGGTGACGACGGCAAGCAGCGCAAGCCCGACCGGCACCACCGGTGCAAGTCGGACGAACCGCGCAAGCATTCCGCGTGCCCCAGGCAGCCGCGGTGTGAGAAGAAGCATGACTGGAAGAAGGACCCGTGCAGGAAGTGGGATCGGTGCGAGTGGAAGAACCCATGCGACACGCACTCGGCGCCGACCCCTCGCTCGGACGGGCAAGGGCTGGTGCCTATGAGATAGCCGAGACCAGCGTGGGTGCGGCGGCGAGAGCCGCCGCACCCACGCAAAACTGCTGCAATTGACAGGAACACGACCCGGGCGTAGCGTGAGCTGGCACGACCTCGACCGACAGGCGGCGACGATGAGAGCGGAGGCATCGTCACTGCGGCATCTCGAGGTCCCCAGAGGGGGCCTCGTATTGGCGTGCGCTGTGCTCCTGTTCACGTCGGCGGCCGGCGTCGCTCACGGGGCGGGCTCACCGCTTCCCGACACGCCTCCGACGGGAGCCACCGTGGCGCCGACCCCTGACGTGCCCCAGGCCCAAGAGCCGGCGCCTCCGGCCAGCTCGGCGGCGACGCCGCCCGCGCCTCCTCCGCCAGCGCCGCCGGCCAGTGCCCCCACGGGGCCGGCGAATCCTCCGCCGCAGCCGTCCGCACCACCCAGGGTGCGTGCTGCGGCGCCTACCAAGGCACCGGTCGCCCGCGCGGCTCCGGCGCGGCGGCCCCAGCATCCCGCGAAGCGCGTCCAGCCTACGCCGCTCCTCGCCGATCTGTTCCGGCACGAGTTCCCGCCGGTCGGCGTGCTGCCCCACACCGCCGGCGCGCCCGATCGAGGGCTGCTCGCGCTCGCCGGTGCGACACTCGCACTCGTCGCACTCTGCGGCGGCGTCGTCGCGACCGGAGCGGGCCTCTCTCTGAGGAGGGCGTGACGGTGGCTCGGCTCGCACTCGCGCTGGTCGTCGTGGCGGTCGCCGGCCTGCTCGCGGCGCCGGCCCCCGCCGCGGTGCCGCCGACCGCGACCTGCACGGTGCCCGGGTCGGCCGCCCCGCAAAACTGCAACGGCTGGTTCACCACCAACGTCACCGTCAGCTGGACGTGGGATCCCGCGGGCGCCACCCAGACGGACTGCAACGTCGTCACGATCAGTGCCGATACGAAGGGCACCCCCGTCACCTGCCGGGTCTGGTACGGCGAGGACTACGTCGAGGCGGGCAAGCTGATCAAGCGCGACGCGACACCGCCCGTGGTCACGGGTGCGGCGGCTGAGCGCGGAGCCGATGCGGGAGACTGGTTCAACCACCCGGTTGCCGTCGGCTTTGCCGGCACTGATGCCACGTCCGGCCTCGCGGGCTGCGCCGGGGGCACGTACGGGGGTCCCGATAGCGGCGCCGCAGTCGTGTCGGGCTCGTGCCGCGACGTCGCCGGCAACACGAGCTCGGGTTCCCTCACGCTTCGCTACGACGCGACGCCGCCGGTCGTCGCCGTCAACGCCGCGCGCCCGCCCGACGCGAACGGTTGGTACCGAGCTCCCGTCGCTGTCGCCTTCACGGGCACCGACGGGCTGTCCGGAGTGGCGTCGTGCGACGCACCCGTTACCTTCAAGGGCCCGGACACGGAGAACGCGACCCTGTCGGGCAGCTGCCGGGATGCGGCGGGCAACACGGGCGCACCGGCCTCGCTCGGGCTGCGCTATGACTCCACCCCTCCCGTCGCGACGGCTGCGGTCGCCGTCGAGACCGGGAACGGCGTCGCGCGTGTCACGTGGAAGAGATCACCCTCGGCCGAGCGGTATGAGGTCTGGCGGGCGCCCGGGCTGGGCAAGGCCGCGCAGAGCGCCGTCTTTCGCGGACGCGCCTTGGCGTTCACCGATCGCCGGGTGCGAAACGGCGTGCCCTATCGCTACGAGGTGCGCAGCGTCGATCGTGCGGGCAACGCCTCCGGGCGGGTCGTCCGAGCACTCCCGCGGCCACCGGTCTTCGCTCCCGCCGAGGGGGCGGTGCTGAAACGCCCGCCGTGGGCCGCCTGGGAGACCGTCGCCGGCGCGCGCTTCTACAACGCCCAGCTCTACCGCGGCCCGGTGAAGCTGCTCAGCACCTGGGTCGTCGAGCCACGGCTCCGCCTCGCGCGCGACTGGGTCTACGACGGTCGCAAGCACTCGCTCGTCTCGGGCCGCTACCGCCTCTACGTCTGGCCTGCGTTCGGCTCACGCGCGAAACCGCGCTACGGCAAGCTCCTCGGTCGCACGACGTTCGTGATCCGCCCCTCCTGAGGCACCGGTCGGTTCCCCCGCCGTCCTCGCGGGGCCGGTGCTAGCGTCCCGCGTTCCGTGGAGATCCGCGTCGGTCACAGTCCCGACCCCGACGACGCGTTCATGTTCTGGGCGCTCACGACGGATCTCGTGGACACGCGCGGGTTCGACTTCGAGCAGGTGCTCGCGGACATCCAGACCCTGAACCAGTGGGCTCGCGCGGCGCGGCTCGAGGTGACGGCGATCTCGCTCGCCGCGTACCCGTTCGTGCAGCAGGACTACGCGTTGCTGCCGCACGGGGCCAGCATCGGCTCGGGGTACGGGCCGGTGGTCGTCGCGCGCGAGCAGCTCGAGGTCGACGAGCTGGCCGGCCGTGAGATCGTCGTCCCGGGCGCACTGACGACAGCGTTCCTCACGCTCCGCCTCGTCCTCGGCGACTTCCCGTTCCGCGAGCTGCCGTTCGAGCAGATCCCGGACGAGGTCGCCTCAGGTCGGGCCGACGCCGGCCTGCTCATCCACGAGGGCCAGCTCACGTTCTCCGAGCTCGGGCTGGTCAAGGTGCTCGACCTGGGCGAGTGGTGGCTGCTCGAGACGGGGCTGCCGCTCCCGCTCGGCGTGAACGTCGCGCGGCGCGACATCCGGCGGGTGCGGGAGCTCTCCGAAGTGCTCGCGGACGCGATCCGCTGCGGCCTCGACCATCGCGCCGAGGCGCTCGAGTACGCGCTCCAGTTCGGGCGTGGGATCGATGCGGCAGTCGCGGACCGCTTCGTGCGCATGTACGTCAACGAGCTGACGGAGGACTACGGGGACGAGGGCCGCTCCGCCGTGGCCGAGTTGCTGCGGCGCGGGGAGGCGATCGGAGCGTTCCCGGAGCCGGTCGAGCTCGACTTCGTGCAGTAACGTCGTCGTCGTGCGCCGCGCCGTCATCCTCTCCGCGGTCCGGACGCCGGTCGGCCGCTACGGCGGCGGCCTGGCGCCGGTGCGCGCCGACGACCTGGCCGCCCTCGTGATCGCGGCCGCGGTGGCGCGCGCCGGGGTCGCGCCGGAGGAGATCGAGGACGTCCACCTCGGTTGCGCGAACCAGGCGGGCGAGGACAATCGGAACGTCGCCCGCATGGCCACGCTGCTCGCGGGGCTGCCTGACTCGGTCGCCGGGCTGACGGTGAACCGGCTGTGCGCCTCGGGGCTGGCAGCCGTCGTGTCTGCCTCCCACGCGGTGCTGGCGGGCGAGGGCGACGTCTTCGTGGCCGGCGGCGTGGAATCGATGAGCAGGGCGCCGCTCGTGATGGCCAAGCCCGACACGGCCTTTCCGCGCGGTGACCGCACGATGTGGGACACGACGCTCGGCTGGCGTTTCCCCAACCCGCGGCTCGCAGACCTGTTCCCGCTCGAGACGATGGGGGAGACGGGGGAGAACGTGGCCGCGCGGTGGGGCGTGACGCGGGAGGAGCAGGACGCGTTCGCGCTGCGATCGCAGCGGCGTTGGGAGGCCGCGGCGGAGGCGGGGCGCTTCGACGACGAGCTCGTGGCCGTCGGCGACGTCGTCAGGGACGAGCACCCGCGACCGGACACGAGCGCCGACCGCCTGGCCGGGTTAAAGCCCGCCTTCTGCGACGGCGGCACGGTCACGGCCGGCAACTCGTCAGGGATCAACGACGGGGCGGCCGCCGTCGTGATCGCCAGCGAGGAGAGGGCCGCCGCGCTCGGGCTGGAGCCCCTCGGTAGGTTCGCCGGTGCGGCGGTGGCGGGCGTCGATCCGCGCGTGATGGGGATCGGCCCGGTGCCCGCAGTGCGCAAGCTCCTCGCGCGCACCGGAGTGGACGTCGCGCAGCTCGATCTCGTCGAGCTGAACGAGGCGTTCGCGTCGCAGAGCCTCGCCGTCGTGAGCGAGTTGGGCCTCGACGAGGAGCGGCTGAACGTGAACGGCGGCGCGATCGCGCTCGGGCATCCGCTGGGTATGTCGGGTGCGCGTCTCGTCGTCACGCTGCTGCACGAGCTGCGCCGGCGCGGCGGCCGTTACGGGCTCGCCACGATGTGCGTCGGCGTCGGGCAGGGCCAGGCGGCGCTCTTCGAGCGATGACGGACGCGCCGTCCGCGGGCGCCGGCCAATCCGGCGAGCCGGGCGCGCCTTTCACGAACCGGCGGCCGGCATGACGCTGCAGGAGCGGCTGGATGTCCTGTACGCGATCGGCGGTGGGCCGGGCGCGAACCGACCCGCGTACACACCTGCCGAGGAGGAGGCGCATGCAGTCGTTGCCGGCTGGATGGGGGAAGCCGGGCTGGAGGTCTCGCGTGACCCGGCCGGCAACCTGTTCGGGCGACTCCGTGGCGCCGGACCCGAGCTCGCCGAGGTCTGGACGGGCTCCCACCTCGACTCGGTGCCGCACGGGGGGCGCCTCGACGGGCCGCTCGGCGTCCTCGCCGGGCTCGAGGCGGTGAAGAGGATCGGGCGTCAACCGCGGACGCTCGCCGTCGTCGCGTTCCGCGACGAGGAGGGCTGGCGCTTCGGACGCGGCTGCTTTGGCTCGCGTGCCCTCTGCGGGCAGCTCGAGCCCGGGGAGCTCGACTCGCTCGCTGCCGACGGGATGCGCCTGCGCGACGCCGTCGGCTCCGACCTCCCCGCCGGCTGGCTGAAGCCGCCGGCGGCCTACGTCGAGGGCCACATCGAGCAGGGGCCGGTGCTCGACGGGCTCGACGCGCCGCTCGGCGTCGTTACGTCGATCGTCGGGCTCGCGCGCATCGCGGTCACGTTCCGCGGTCGCGCCGGACACGCGGGAACGACGCCGATGGCGGGGCGGGACGACGCGCTCGTCAAGGCTGCCGACTTCGTGGCCCGCGTCCGCGCCGTCGCCGAAGCTGCTTGTGCGACAGACACACGAGGTCGCGGTGCAGTGGCGACCGTCGGCCGACTCGTCGTCGAGCCGGGTGCCGCGAACGTGATCCCGGGGCGGGTGGAGCTGATGGTCGACGCACGCGCACCCGACGAAGGGGTTCTCGCCGGCCTCGTCGAGTCCATCACGGCGTCGGCGAGGGACGCGGATCTCGAGCTGTTGCGCCGCACCACACCCGTCCCGATGTCCGACTCGGTGCGAGCGGCGATCCGGGACGCGCTAACCGAGCTCGGCCTGCCCGCGCCGGAGCTCCACTCGGGCGCAGGCCACGACGCCGGCGTGCTCGGGTCGGCGGGCGTACCGTCGGGGATGCTGTTCGTGCGCAGCCGGAACGGCGGCATCTCGCATTCTCCGGACGAGTACTCGGAGGCGGCCGACGTCGACCTCTGCGTCGACGCGCTCGCCGGAGCGCTGCGCCGCCTCGCGGCGGGCTAGAGCCGCACCGAACCGTCGTCGGCGAGCGTCCAGTGGGGGTTGTGCGCGATCTCCCAGGGATGGCCGTCCGGGTCGAGGAAGACGCCCGAGTAGCCGCCCCAGAAGGTCTCTGCTCCGGATCTGCCGATCACTGCGCCGGC
Source organism: uncultured Actinomycetes bacterium (assembly GCA_963708005.1). Classification (GTDB taxonomy): domain Bacteria; phylum Actinomycetota; class Thermoleophilia; order Gaiellales; family Gaiellaceae; genus Gaiella. The sequence goes on from CAVPRY010000007.1 coordinate 762,154, forward strand.
GCGCTCGGCCTCCGCGAGCACGCGGTCGACCTCTTCCGGCGAGCTCACGTTGTGCGCCAGCGTGACGCCGCCCCAGCCGCCCGAGTCCTCCACGCAGCTGTCCTCCGCAAGCGCCTCTCGGCTCCACAAGGCCACGACCATCCCGCCGGCCTGGAAGAAGGCGACGTCGTCGTCGGGTGTCGCGCCCGTCTTCCACCCGAGTGCCTCGTAGAACGTACGAGCCGTCGTCAGATCCCGGACGCCGAGGGTGACGAGACTGACGCGTTGCTCCATTTCACTCCTCCCGGAACACGATCGGTTGCGCGCCGTCCCACAGGAAGCGGCGTCCGAGCTCGCAGAGGCTCTCGTTGCCCTCGACGATCGTCGCGAAGTGGTTGCCCGCGAGCTGCCCCGCCTTCGAGGCGAAGTTGACATACCCGTACGCGAGCAGGATCTCGGTCTCCGAGACGTCGCCGGGGTAGAGAACGATCTCGCCGGGATGGGGGTAGCACGTCGCGTTCTCGGGCGAGAGGCCGAGGTCCAGGCCGCCGAACGGAATCCACCCCGCCTCGCCGCTCCAGCGCACGTGGATGATCCTCGACTCGAGCGGGAGGAGGCCCCGGAAAGCCTCGACCGTGGCGGGTGCCAGCTCCTCCTCGAGCCTGGCGGCGAACGAGAAGCCGCCTGCCTCGATCTTCAGCATGGCGGCGATCCTAACGCTCGGCGACCGCGGCCACGTAGGCGGCCACGTCCGCGATCTGCGCCTCGGTCAGCCGGCCGCGGAACGCCGGCATCGCCCCCTGCCCGTTCGTCACGCGCTCCACGACGAGTGCGGCCTCCGGTTGTGCCGCATCAAGGCTCGGGCCGACGGTGCCGTTCGTCCCGGCGGCCGCCAGGGTGTGGCAGCCGCCGCAGCCGGCGGAGGCGAAGACAGCGCGCCCGCGCGCGACGGCGTCGGCTGTCGGCGCCGCCTCTGCGGGCTCGTCGTCGGGCTCGAGCCACACTGCGAGTGCCAGCACCGCGGCGGCGCCCGCCACGGGTATCCACCAGTGCGTCCGCCCCGTGTGGCGGAGGTTGAAGAAGAGCCGCGCGTACGCGCCGAGCGCCATCAGCGCGACGAGGATCAGCCACGCGTAGTCCCGCCCGGTGAGGAAGCCAAAGTGAGCGGCCAGCATCGTCAGGAGCACGGGCAGCGTGAGGTAGTTGTTGTGCACGGACCGTCGCTTGGCCTCGATGCCCGGCGCCGGATCCGGCTCGCGCCCCTCCTCCTTGGCGCGAATCAGCTCCCGGTGGGCTGGGATGATGCAGAAGAAGACGTTGGCGGCCATGATCGTCCCCAGCATCGCCCCCACCTGCAGCCAGGCCGCGCGCGGGCTGAACAGCTCGGCCGTTCCCCACGCCGTGAGCACCACGCCGGCCCCGAGGCAAGCCCACAGCACACGGTCGTCCCGAACGAGGCGGCAGCTCAGGTCGTAGGCGAGCCAAGCGACCGCGAGCAGCCCGGCGGAGAGCACGACGGCCTGCCAGGGCTCGAGGTCGGCCACGGTCGGGTCGATCAGAGCCGCCGCCGAGTCGAGATAGAAGAGAACGACCATCAGCGCGAAGCCGGAGAGCCACGTCGTGTACGCCTCCCACTTGAACCACGCCACGTGCTCCGGCAGCACGCGAGGAGCGACGCGGTACTTCTGCACCTGGTAGAAGCCGCCGCCGTGAACCTCCCACAGCTCGCCGGCCACTCCGGCCTCGGCGTCGGCGGGATCCGCCGGCGGGCGCAGCGACTGGTCGAGCAGCACGAAGTAGAACGACGTGCCGATCCAGGCGATCGCGGCGATCACGTGCAGCCAGCGCAGGAGCAGGTCGAGCCAGTCGGTGACGTACTGGTCGAGCGCCAGCGGCAGCGAGGTCATCGACGGAATCGCCCCATCGGCGCGTACACGCCTTGCAACACCGTGTTGCAACGTCGGGTCATGCGCGCTGCCAGCGGTCCTCGGCGATGGCCACCAGCTCGTCGAGCGCGGTCTCCAGCTCTGCGTCGGTCGGGTCGGCGATCCGCGACCGCAGCACCTCGAGTATCTCGGCCTGCGGCCGCCCGTTGACGAAGACCACGAAGCGGAAGCCGTGCCGCGCCTCGTACTCGGCGTTCAGACGGGCGAGGTCCGCGAGCACTTCCGGCTCGGCGTCCGTCCCCTGTTCGGCGGCGGAGCGTGTCGAGAGCCCGGCACGCTGCCCGATCGCTGGATGCGCGTCGAGGACCTCGCGTTTCTCGTCCTCGGGCACCTCGTGCACGAGCGTGCGGGCGCGCACGAGGGGGTCGGGCTCGACGGCCAGCCGCTCGACGAAGCGCGTACGGCCCTCGAAGAGCTCCGCCAGCTCGTCGGCGCTCAGCTGCCGCGGTAGCTCGCGCACGAGTAGGGGGAGACGAGCAGGGGGACGTGCTGGTGGCCGTCGCCGAGCTCGAGCTCGAGGTCGACGCGGCGGAAGAACGGAGACGGCGGGTGGAAGACGAGCTGGTAGCGACCCGGTGCGAGCCCACCCGCGAGCTCGGGCACGCGGCCGTCGTCGTCCGTCCGGGCCGAGCCGACGAGCTCACCCGCCTGGAACAGCTCGACGAGAACGCCCGCAGCAGGGCGTCCCGCGCCGGTGTCGAGAACGTGGGTGGAGAGCGACGCGCTCACGACGCGAATCTTCGCGCTTGCACCCGCTGGGAGCGAGCGATCTCCGCCTCGTCGGCCCGCACCAGCGCGCCGTCTCGCACGACGTCCTCGCCTCCCACGACGAGCCGGTCGACCCGGTGCGGCCCGGCGAGCACGAGCCCTGCTAACAGATCCTCGGCGCCTGCGAGCTCGAGCCCGTCAGTCTTCCAGACGGCGAGGTCCGCCTGCTTGCCGTGCTCGAGCGAGCCGATGTCGTCGCGGCCGAGCACCGCCGCGCCGCCGCGCGTGCCGAGCCGCAGCGCCGTGCGTGCGGTGAGCGCAGCCGGCCCGCCGCGTCCACGCGCGACGAGAAGGGCCTGCTTCACCTCGCCGAAGAGGTCGCTTCGCTCGTTCGAGGCGGAGCCGTCGACCCCGAGGCCGACCCGCACACCCGCGTCGAGTAGGTCGCGCACGGGGGCGACCCCGGCGCCGAGTCGCAGGTTCGAGGTCGGACAGTGAGCCACGCCGGTGCCGCTGTCGGCGAAGCGCGCGATGTCGCTGTCGGAAAGGTGCACGCAGTGCGCGCACCAGACGTCGCCCGCGAGCCAGCCGAGCCGGTCCAGGTACTCGACCGGCGTGCAGCCGTACAGCTCGCGGCAGTACGCCTCCTCCTCGACCGTCTCGGCGAGATGCGTGTGAAGCGGCAGGCCGAGCCGCCGGGCCAGCGCCGCGGACTCCTCCAACAGCCGTCCGGTGACGGAGAACGGCGAGCAGGGCGCAACGGCGAGCTGCACACGCGCGCCGGGGCCTTGCTGGTGGAGCTCGGCGGCCAGGCGCTCGGTGTCGGCGAGCACGGCATCGAGCTCCTCGACGAGCTCGTCCGGCGGGAGACCTCCGTGCGAGGCGCCGAGGTCCATCGAGCCGCGTGAGGCGACGATCCGGACGCCGACCTCCCGCGCCGCCTGCACCTCCGCCTCGACGAGCCCTGGGTGGCCGCGCGGGAAGACGTAGTGGTGGTCGAACACCGTCGAGCAGCCGGAAAGCGCGAGCTCGGCGAGTCCCGTGCGGGCCGCGGCGTACTCCGCCTCGGCGTCGATGCCGGCCCACACGGGGTACAGCTCCCGCAGCCACGTGAAGAGGTCGGACTCCTGCGCCCGGGCCCGCGTCAGCGTCTGGAACAGGTGATGATGGGTGTTGACGAGCCCTGGGGTGACGACGGCGCCGGCGAGGTCGACGCGCTCCTCGGCAGCGGGCTCGGTGCCGCCACCCACAGCGCTTACGACTCCGTCGTCGACGAGCACCCAGCCCGACGGGTGTTCGCTTCCCGCATCGTCCATCGGGACGACCCAGGCGTTGGCGTACAGCCTGTTCACACCGCGAGCGGGACGAGCTCGAAGCGGTCGACGTCGACCAGACCCTGATCGGTGATCTTCAGGCTGGGGATCACCGACAGCGCGAGGAAGGCGAGGGTGAGAAACGGCGTCGCTCCCGTCCAGCCCAGCGCGTGCGCCGCGTCGTTGCAGGACCGGCTCTGGTCGATCACGTCGGCGAGCGGGGCGTCCGAGAGCAGGCCGGCGATCGGGAGCGGGCACTCCGCGACCACCACGCCGCCGTCGACCGCGACGATGCCCCCGCCCAGCTCGGCCAGGCGCTCCACCGCGGCGATCATGTCGGCGTCGCTCATCCCCACGACCACAAGGTTGTGCGCGTCGTGGGCCACCGTCGAGGCGAGCGCGCCGTGCTGCAGGCCCGACCCAGCCACGAAGCCGAGCCCGATCCGGCCCGTCGCGAGGTGGCGTTCGACGACGGCGATCTTCGCCAGGTCGCGGGCCGGGTCCGCGACCGCGCACCCGTCCGCGACCGCGGGCTCGCGCACAAGCGACTCGGTCACGACCTGATCGCGGACGAGCCCGATCGCGCGTGCCTGACCGCCGGGCCAGGGGATCGCGAGGTCGGCTGCCTCCACGGGCTTGATCCGCACCGACTGTCGAACCCACTCGGGTACGGGGACGGCGGGGACGTCGATCAGTGGCCGTCCGCGCTTGAGCACCTGGTCGGGCACGAACCGCTCGAGATCGGGTAGGAGAAGTAGGTCTGCCTGGTAGCCCGGCGCGATCGCGCCGTGATGCCGCAGCCGGTGCCACTGGGCGGGATGGAACGAGGCCATCACGAGCGCGTCCTCCGGAGCGATACCCGCGGCGACGGCCTCCCGCACCATCCCGTTGACGTGTCCCGAGTCTGCGATGTCCTCCGGGTCGCGGTCGTCTGTACAGAACGCGATCCGGCTGGGCCCGTACTCCTGCACGAGCGGCAGGAGGGCGTGCAGGTTCCGCGCCATCGAGGCCTCCCGGATCAGGAGCCACATGCCCGCGCGGAGCCGCTCGCGCCCCTCCTCCACTGTCAACGCCTCGTGGTCGGAGGCGATCCCCGCGGCCGCATACGCCTGCAGCTCCCTGCCGAGCAGTCCCGGCGCGTGCCCGTCCACGTGCGCGGCCCCCTGGAGCCGCAACTTGCCGAGCTCGGCCGGCGACCCGGCGACGACACCGGGGAAGTTCATCATCTCTGCGAGCCCGAGCACACGGCGTCTGCGCATCAGCGACTCGAGGTCGCCGGGGCCGAGCGGGCGCCGCGGCGACTCGAAGGGCGAGGCAGGCACACACGACGGCGCCATGAAGAAGACGTCGAGCTGCAGCCCGGACGTCGCGTCGAGCAGCCAGTGGACGCCGTCGACGCCGAGCACGTTCGCGATCTCGTGGGGGTCGGCCACCACGGCCGTCGTGCCGAGCGGCAGCACCAGCCGCGCGAACTCGTCCATCATCAGCTTCACCGACTCCAGGTGCATGTGCGCGTCGACGAAGCCGGGGACGACCCAACGTTCGCTGGCGTCGACCATCTCGCTTGCCTCGTACGAGCCCAGCCCGGCGATCACGCCGTCGGCGATCGCCACGTCGACCTCGAGCCACTCGCGCGTGAACGCCGAGAAGACGCGTCCACCTCGCACGACCACGTCGGCGGGCTCGTCGCCGCGGGCCACGGCCAGTCGTCGAGCCAGCGTGGACATCGGCGGAAGATACCGGGTGCCTCGCCGCGCGAGCGAGTGCCGGTCACGCCGAGGCGGCAGGCGTACGCAGGGCGTGCCGGGTAGCCTCCGCACCTTCTACGTGGCGACGATCATCCAATGGACGTCCTGATCCCGCGCACGCTCGGTGAGGCGCTCGAGTTGAGGGCCGAGCGCCCGGAGGCCCTCCCAATCTGCGGCGGCACGGACGTGCTCGTGGAGATCAGCTTCGGCGACCGGCCCGAGAGCCTGCTCGTGCTCGACGACGTGGACGAGCTGAAGGGCTGGTCACGCCGGAGCGGCGAGATTCGGCTTGGCGCGGCGCTGACTTACGCGGAGGCCATGCGCGAGCCGCTCTCGTCGCAGCTGCCGGCGCTCGCCGAGGCCTCCCGCACCGTGGGCTCGCCGCCGATCCGCAACCGGGGCACCGTCGGCGGGAACCTCGGCACCGCTTCGCCGGCCGGCGATGCCCTGCCGCCACTGCTGATCGAGGGTGCCGCCGTCGAGCTGGCCAGTGTGCGCGGCGTGCGCACGCTGCCTCTCGTCGAATACCTGCTCGGCGTGAAGCGAACCGCGCTCGAGCCGGACGAGCTCGTCACCGCCGTGCAGCTCACGCCGAGCGCGGCGCCGCAGACGTTCATGAAGATCGGGCCGCGTAACGCGATGGTGATCAGCGTCTGCTCGCTCGCCCTTGCCGCCGACCGGGAGCGCGGCGAGCTTCGAGCGGCGTTCGGGTCAGCCGCGCCCGTGGCCACGCTGGTGACCGCACCGCTCGACGAAGCCGACGGCTTCCCGGACCGCGTGGCGGAGGCCGCGAGCCCGATCGACGATATCCGCGGTACCGCGGCCTACCGCCTGCATGCGCTCCGCGTCCTCACCGTGCGGGCGCTCCAGAGGACCCTGGCTTGACCGACCCTTGCAACAGTCTGTTACAAGGCAACGCAGCCGGGGAGGGACGCGCGTGAAGGTGCGGCTGACGGTGAACGGCGAGGCGCGGGGGGCCGACGTCGCGTGGGGAGGGGAGACGCTGCTCTTCCTGCTGCGCGAGCGACTCGGGCTGCCCGGGTCGAAGAACGCGTGCGAGCAGGGGGAGTGCGGCTCGTGCTCGGTGCTACTCGACGGCACGCTCGTCTGCGCATGCCTCGTGCTCGCGGCGCAGGCACACGGCCGTGACGTCGTCACGGTCGAGGGCCTCGCCGAGGGGGAGCGGTTGCACCCGGTGCAGGAGGCGTTCGTCGAGGCAGGCGCGGTGCAGTGCGGCTTCTGCACGCCGGGCTTCATCGTGGCGACGGTCGACCTGCTCGCACGCAGTCCGAGCCCCACCGACGACGAGATCCGCGAGGCTCTCTCGGGCAACGTCTGCCGCTGCACGGGCTACGAAAAGATCCTCGACGCCGTGCGGAGCGTCGCGGCCCGATGAGCACGGCAATGAGGCTCGACGTCGGCCGGATCGGGCTCAGCCCGGCCCGTCCGGACGGGATTCCCAAGGTGACGGGCCGGTTCGCGTACTCCAGCGACCTCGTCGACGCTGCCATGCTCTGGGGCCACACGCTCCGCAGCCCGCATCCGCATGCGCGGATCGTAGAGCTCGACATCGGCCCGGCACTCGTCGTGAGCGGCGTCCACGCCGTGCTCACCCACGAGGACGTCCCGGGCCAGAAGACGTACGGGCTCGAGTTCCCGGACCAGCCGGTGCTCGCGAGCGACCGCGTCCGCTACCACGGTGAGCCGGTGGCGCTCGTCGCCGCCGATCATCCCGAGCAAGCCCGCCGCGCTGCGGCGGCGATCCGGGTGGAGTACGAGGAGCTCGAGCCCGTTGTCGATCCGGAGCGCGCGACCGAGGCTGAGCCGCTCCACCCCGACCGGCCCACGATGGGCCACGGCTACCGGGACGATCCGCGCCCGAACGTCGTGCGGCACATCGTGATCAGGCACGGCGACCCCGAGGCGCCCGGCGACGTCGTCGTCGAGGGCGTGTACGAGCTCGGCACCCAGGATCAGGCGTTCCTGGGTCCGGAGTCGGGTCTCGCGGTCCCCGACGGCGAGGGCGGCGTCGACATCCACGTCGCCACGCAGTGGCTGCACGTCGACCGAGACCAGGTGGCGCCGTGCCTCGCTCTCGAGCCCGAGCAAGTGCGGATCCACCTCGCCGGCGTGGGCGGCGCGTTCGGCGGGCGCGAGGACCTCTCGATGCAGATCCACAGCGCCCTCCTCGCCCTCCACACGGCGCGCCCGGTGAAGATGGCCTACTCGCGGGAGGAGTCCTTCACCGGTCACGTGCACCGGCACCCGGCCAAGATCTGGTGCGAGCATCGGGCTACGCGCAACGGCCGGCTGACGTGCGTACGCGTGCGGGTCCTGCTCGACGGTGGCGCGTACGCGTCCAGCTCGACGGCGGTGACCTCGAACGCCGCCTCCTTTGCGGTCGGCCCCTACCGCGTCGACAACGCGCTGCTCGAGTCGACGTGCGTCTACACGAACAACCCGCCGTGCGGGGCGATGCGCGGCTTCGGCGCCGTTCAGACCTGCTTCGCCGGCGAGGCGCAGATGGACAAGCTCGCGGACGCGCTCGCGATCGACCCGGTCGAGCTGCGGCTCTTGAACGCGCTCGCTCCCGGCGACCTCCTGCCCACCGGCCAGCTGATCACGGGCTCGCTGCCGACCGCCGAGGTGATCCGCCGCGCCGCTGCGATCCCCGTGCCCGACCCCGAGGAGCTGCCGCGCGACCCGATCCGGCTGCCCGGCGGAGCCGGCAACACGACGCGGGGCGACGGGGTGCGCAGAGGCGTCGGCTTCGCGGTCGGATTCAAGAACCTCTGCTTCTCGGAGGGATTCGACGACAGCTGCGCCGCCCGTGTCGTGCTGCGGTCGGACGGAAGCGCGGAGGTGCACTGCGCGGCAGCCGAGGTCGGCCAGGGCGTGACGAGCGTGATCCTCCAGGTTGCGCGGACTGAGCTCGGCACGGACGAGGTCGTCCTGGCCCCGAGCTCGACCGCGGCCGTCGGCTCGGCGGGCTCGACGTCCGCGTCGCGGATGACGTGGATGGCCGCCGGCGCCGTGCGCGACGCGTGCCGGGCGGCACTCGAGGAGCGCGAGCGCCGGGGCGGCGGCGAGATCGACGTCGAGCGCGTGCATCGCCACCCGGCGACCACGCCGCTCGACCCGGAGACCGGCCAGGTCACCGGCGAGCGCGCGCATGTCGCGCTGGCCGTCGCCGCGATGCGGGTCGTGGCCGAGGTCGACGTCGACCTCGGCCTCACGCGCGTCGTCTGGATCGGCACCGCCCAGGACGTCGGCAAGGCGATCCATCCGCAAGCGGTGGAGGGACAGATCGAGGGGGGCATCGCGCAGGGGCTGGGCCTCGCGCTGATGGAGGAGATCCAGACGCGCGACGGCCGCATCCTGAACGCGAGCTTCACCGACTACCTGCTGCCCACGACGCTCGACATGCCACCCGTGGCGATCGAGCTCGTCGAGGACCCGGAGCCGGATGCACCCTACGGAGCGAAGGGCGTCGGCGAGCCGCCGACCGTCGTCTCCACCGCCGCGATCGCGTCGGCGCTGCGCGACGCCACCGGGCGGCCGCTGACGCGGGTGCCCGTCCGTCCGGACGACATCTGTCTGTAGGGGCTACTCCGGGAAGGGCTCGATCGCGTCACGCGACTCGCTGCGGATCACGAGCGCCACGCCGGCGAGCACGACTGCGGCACCCGCGACGAGCAACCACGTCACCGACTCGTCGAGCACGATCACGCCGAGGGCGATGGCCACGATCGGGTTGACGTAGGCGTACGTCGCCACCGTCCCGAGCGGGACGTGGCCGAGCAGCCAGACGTACGTCGTGTAGCCGACGATCGAGCCGACGCAGATCAGGTAGACGAGCCCGAACAGGGAGCGTGACGACCAGTCGGCGGGGTCGAGCGATTCGCCATCCCGTAGCAGGAGTCCGAGTGGGATGAGGAACACGCCGCCGGCGAACGTCTGCACGGCCACGGTCGTGACCGTGTCCTCGAACATGCGCAGCCGGGTGGAGAGGAAGGTTCCCGTGGCCCACAGGACGGCGGCGGCGAGAACCAGCAGCAACCCGCCGATCCCGGCCTGGCCGCTGGGTCGGATGAGCAGGGCCACACCACCGAAGCCGACGCCGGCTCCCGCGATCGAGCCCGCCTGGGGACGGTCGCCCGTCAGCGCTCGCAGGACGACGATCCAGAGTGGCACCGAGGCGATGATCAGGGACGCGAGCCCGATCGGGACGTCCCGCTCAGCGACAAACAGCACTCCATTGGAGCCGATCAAGAGCAGCCCCGTGAAGACCGCCGCGGCCCATGCTCCGCGGTCCTGGCGGAACGGCCGCAGGCCGCGTCGTGCCACCACCCAACCCGCCAGCAGCGAGCCGACGATCGTGAACCGCACGGCTGCGGCGAACAGCGGCGGGATCGTCTCGCCGGCCAGTGCGATACCGAGATAGGTCGAGCCCCAGACGACGTAGACCGTCGCCAGAGCGAGCCAGGCGCGGGGAGTCACGTTGCGGGATCGCCGGCTGCAGCGCTCACCGGCGCAGCACGAGCACCGCGCCGGCTGCGAGAAGCAGCAGGCCGACCACGCGAGGCCAGCCGAGTGCGATCTGCTCGACGCCGAACCAGCCCGCCCGGTCGATCAGCGTTGCGAGCCCGAACTGCGCAGCGATCAGGATCGCCGTCGTGGCGACGATGCCGATGCGAGGCCCCGCTACGGTGATCGAGAGCACGATCAAGGCGCTCATCGCGCCGCCGAGGAGCATCCACTTGGGGCCGGTCACGCCCTCGCGCAGCCCGTCGAGGCTGCGGCGTGCGAGCAGCAGGACGGCGAGCGAGATCACACCGCCGAGGATCGACGCGCACGCGAGTGCCTCGATCGAGCCGATGCGGTCGCCGAGCCGTCCCTGGGTGGCGATCTGGACGGCGCCGCCGAGACCGGCGACGAAGGCCATCACGGCGGCGACCCCGGTCGAGCTCATCCGTTGACGCTATACGCTCCGGCTCGTGGCCGAGCCTACTCAACCGCTGCCGCGGGACCCGTCCGAGCTCGGGTTCGAGGCGATCGTCTACGAGAAGGCGCCGCCGCGCGCGACGGTCCGGCTCAACCGTCCCGAGGTTCTGAACGCGTTCGACTTCCGCATGCTGCGCGAGCTGACCCGCGCGCTGGAGGATGCCTCGTGGGACGACGACATCCGCGCCGTCGTGCTGACGGGCTCCGGACGCGCGTTTTGCGTCGGCGCAGACCTCCGCTCGTGGCAGGACACGCTCGTCGGCGACGAGCGCGCGTACTGGAAGTGGTTCGGCACGTTCAAGGGCGCGTTCGATGCTCTGCGCGAGATCGGCAAGCCGACGATCGCCCGCGTCAACGGCGTGTGCGTCGGCGGCGGCAACGAGCTGCAGATGGCCTGCGACCTCGCGGTGATGGTCGACGACGCCTACATCCGCCACGTCGGCCTGGAGCACGGCTCGGTGCCCGCCGGCGGCGCGACCCAGTGGCTGACGATCATGGTCGGCGACCGCCGGGCGCGTGAGATCCTGCTCCTCGGCGAGGAGATCCCGGCCGTGCAGGCGGCGGACTGGGGGCTCGTCAACCGCGCCGTCCCTGCCGGTCAGCTCGACGCAGTCGTGGACGAGTGGGTGGAGAACCTCGCCCGCAAGCTGCCGACCGTGACCCGCTACGCGAAGCAGCAGATGAACGTGTGGCGCGACCTGGCCTGGCACCAGACGATCGGACACGCGCGCGACTGGCTCGCGCTTTCGATGCTGTCGGCCGAGACACAGGACGCCGTGCGCCGGTTCGTCGAGCGTTAGTCTGCGGGTGGTGGCCGCCGAAGTCCTCACCAACCGCGAGGGAGCAGTCCTCACGATCACGCTCAACCGGCCGGACAGCTACAACGCGTTCGACCGGCCGCTCCACCAGGCACTCCGCGCCGCGCTCGAGGAGGCGGCCGAGCCGGACGTGCGAGCGGTCGTGATCACCGGCGCCGGCAAGGCGTTCTGTGCCGGGCAGGACCTGAAGGAGTTCAAGGAGCTGCCCGGCCCGATCTCGGCGGCGCTGGAGGAGACGTACCACCCGAACGTCCGCCTGATCCGGGCGCTCGCGAAACCGGTGATCGCAGCCGTGAACGGCCCGGCAGCGGGCGCAGGCCTCTCGCTCGCCGTCGCCTGCGACGTGAGGATCGCCTCCGACGCGGCGACATTCGTGCCCGGGTTCGTCGGCATCGGGCTCGTGCCGGACTCCGGCGGCACGTGGTTCATCCACCGGCTGCTCGGGTTCTCTCGTGCGTTCGCGTGGATGACGTCCAACAACCGGTTGTCGGCCGAGCGCGCGCTCGAGTGGGGGCTCGTGTCCGAGGTCTTCCCCGCCGACGAGTTCGCGGCGCAAGACGGCGGAGGTAGCCGCGCGGTACGCGGCGCTGCCGACCCGCGCCGTGGCGCTGACGAAGCGGCTGTTCGAGCAGGCGTACGACAACGACCTCGAGCAGCAGTTGGCGCTCGAGGCGGCGTTGCAGGACGAGGCCGCCGCGACCTCTGACTTCGCCGAGGGCGTTGCGGCGTTCCTCGAGAAGCGCCCGCCGAGCTTCAGCGGCGCGTGACCGTCGAGACGACGGACTACCATACGGCCGGGGAGCCGTTCCGCATCGTCACCGGCGGCGTGCCGCCGCTCGAGGGCGCGACGATCCTCGACAAGCGCCGCTTCGCCCTCGCCGAGCTCGACCATGTGCGGCGCCTGCTCGTCCACGAGCCGCGCGGTCATGCCGACATGTACGGCTGCTTCGTGGCGGAGCCAAACGACGCCGGTGCCGATCTCGGCGTCGTCTTCTTCCACAACGCCGGCTACTCGACCGCGTGCGGGCACGGCACGATCGCGCTCGTCACGTGGGCGATCGACGAAGGGGTGGTCGAGCGGCGAGAGGGCGAGACGCAGGTGGTGGTCGACGTCCCGTCCGGCCGGCTCGAGACCTGGGCCTGGGTGGAGGACGGCCGGGTGCGCTCCGTGCGCTTCCGCAACGTGCCGTCGTACGTGTGGGGCAACGGGGTCCGGGCGGGAGAGCACGAGGTCGACGTCGCCTTCGGCGGCGCGTTCTACGCCACGATGTCGGAGCGGGTGGAGCCGGGGGAGCTGCCGCGCCTGATCGCGCTCGGGCGCAAGCTCAAGCGCGAGCTCGAGGCGGCGCACGACATCGTCCACCCGCTCGAGCCCGAGCTTCGCGACGTGTACGGGGCGATCTTCTGGCAGCAGGAGGACGGCGATCCCCTGACCCAGCGCAACGTGACGGTGTTCGCCGACGGCGAGGTCGACCGCTCACCCTGCGGCAGCGGCACATCGGCGCGACTCGCCCTGCTCTATGCGGCAGGCCGGATCCAGGCCGGCGAGCCGCTGTGCCACCGCTCGATCGTCGGCACCGAGTTCACCGCCCGCGTGGTCGGCGAGACCGACGTCGACGGGATCCCCGCCGTCGTGACGGAGGTCGAGGGCAGCGCCTTCCGCACCGGCCGCGCCGAGTTCGACCTCGACCCCGACGACCCGCTGGGCGAGGGCTTCCTCCTCCGGTGAGAGTTCGCCTGGGCACGCCGCGCACCGAGCTCGTTCCCTCGTACTACCTCAGCGCGGCTCAGCCGCTGGCCTACGCATGGATGCGCCTCGCGGTTGGTCCGGGGCCCGGTTGACGGCACGCCGGGGCTCTCGTAACGTCGCGGCGTGGAGCGGAACGTCGTCTGCATCTCGGGGGCCGACGGTGCCGGCGCGCAGGAGGTGGCACGTCTCGTCGCGGAGCGACTGGGTGTCCCGCTGATCGACGAGGGCATCGTCGAGCGGGCGGCGAGCGAGGCCGGCGTCGAGCCGCAGGCCGTCGCCGACGTGGAGCAGCGGAAGTCGTTCCTCGCCCGGATCCTGGACGACCTCCACCCCGACGCGGCGGCCGCGACGGGGTACGCGTTCGCCGGCTTCGTTCCCCCGACGCCGCACGAGCCGCATCTCGGCAGCGACGACCTGCGCGCGCTGATCCGCTCCGCGATCGAGGAGACCGCGGAGCGTGGGAACGTCGTGATCGTCGCGCACGCGGCCTCGCATGCGCTCGCCGGTCACGACGAGGTGCTGCGGGTGCTCGTGACCGCGTCGCCCGAGACGCGCGGTGCGCGCGTTGCCCAGGCGCTCGAGCTCGATGCCGAGGCGGCCGCGAAGCGCGTCAAGGATGGCGACGCCGGCCGAGCCCAGTACCTGAAGCGCTTCTACGGTGTCGACGCGGAGCTGCCGACCCACTACGACCTCGTGCTCAACACCGACCGGCTAGCGCCCGACGAGGCGGCCGAGGCAGTCGTGGTCGCCGCTCGTTAGCCCCGCGGGACGAGGATCCCGGCAACTTCCCCGTCGGTGGGGAAGCGGCCGATCTGCTGCTTGGAGTACACGAGCTTGCCGTCGGCGATCACGTCGAACTGGCTGTTCGCGCCGGGAACGATGGCGGCGTCGATGCCGGCGGCTCGCAGCTCGGCCGCGACACGCGCGGCCTCCCGGTCGTAGCCGCTTCAGACGGGGCAGTAGAAGATCTCGACCTGCACGCCCACGACATTACTAGCCCAGCCGCGGCCGGTGCCGCTCGATGATCGAGGCGTAGTCGAGCCCGGGCGGGAGCGTGCCGTAGGCGCGTCCGCCCTCGCCGCCGAGGCGTGCGGCGCAGAAGGCATCGGCGACCGCCGCCGGCGCGTGCCGAACGAGCAGCGAGGCCTGCACGCAGAGCGCTGCAAGCTCGACGAGCCTTCGGGCGCGGGGCTCGAGGTCGACCGGGTCGGCGAGCTCGCGCTCGAGGCGAGCTGTCGCGGCGTCGAGATGGGGGTCAGCCCCCGCCGCGAGCCGCACCTCGACGAGGAAAGCCGGCACCGCCTCCGGCTCCTTCGCAGCGGCCCGCAGCACGTCGAGGCAATTCACGTTCCCCGATCCCTCCCAGATGGAGTTGAGAGGGCTCTCGCGGAAGACCCGGGGCAGGCCCGACTCCTCGACGTACCCGTTGCCGCCGAGACACTCGATCGCCTCGGCGACGAGTGGCGGCGTCTGCTTGCAGACCCAGTACTTCGCCACGGCGGAGGCCAGCCGGCGGAAGGTGTGATCGCCCTCGTCGAACGCTCGCGCGAGCCGCAGCGCCATCGCGGTTGCTGCCTCCGCGTCGAGGCAGAGGTCGGCGAGCACGTTCTGCATCAAGGGCTGCTCGGCCAGCAGCCTCCCGAACGCGATGCGGTGCGCGGCGTGGTGCACGGCCTCGGCCACGGCGCGGCGCATGAGCGCGGCCGAGCCCAGCACGCAGTCGAGCCGCGTGTGGACGACCATCTCGATGATCGTCGGTACGCCACGGCCCTCCTCGCCCACGCGCCACGCGAGCGCCTCGTCGAGGTCGAGCTCGGCGGAGGCGTTCGAGCGGTTGCCGAGCTTGTCCTTGAGCCTCCGAATCCGGAAGCCGTTGCGCTCCCCACCCGGGAGCATGCGCGGCAGCAGGTAGCACGTCAGCCCACGGGGCGCCTGCGCGAGCACGAGAAACGCATCGCACATCGGCGCCGAGCAGAACCACTTGTGTCCGGTGAGGAGTGCGTCGTGGTCGGAGACGGGCTCGGCCCGCGTCTCGTTCGCGCGTACGTCGGAGCCGCCCTGGCGCTCGGTCATCGCCATGCCGCAGAGCGCCCCTTCCTTCTCCGCGAGCGGGCGCAGGCCCGGGTCGTACGACGTCGAGGTCAGTGCCTCCTCCCACCGTCCGGCGACCTCCGGTGCGGTGTCGCGCAGCGCGGGCACCGCGGCGAACGTCATCGACAGGGGGCAGCCGACGCCGGCCTCGGCGTAGGTCAGCGTCATGAAGAGAGCGGCGCGCGCAACGTGCGCGCCCGGGACCGGCTCCCGCCACGGGAGCGAGTGGACCGCGTGCTCCACCCCGAGTCCGAGCAAGGTGTGCCACGCCGGATGGAACTCGACCTCGTCGATGCGGTTGCCGAACCGATCGTAGGGTCGCGCCACCGGGGCGTGCTCGTTCGCGAGCCGGCCGAGCTCCAGGGGCTCGCCGCCGCAGAGGCGTCCGAACGCCGCGAGTCGCTCCTCTGCCCACGCCGCGCCCTCCCGTCTGACGGCCTCCGCCAGCGGACGGTTCTCCGAGTAGAGGTCGTACCCGGCGAGCGGCGGCGGCTGGTTGTGGGCGTGCCGGTATGCCGAGGTGGACACGGCCGTAGCGTGCGCACGCGGTGGGCCGATTGCAACCGGCTACTCCCGCCTCACGCCGCACCTCGAGCAGACGAGCTCCGAGGGCGTGCAGGCGGACTACGCGGCCGCGACGGCTACCTCCGCTGCCGGCCAGCTGGCTCACTGGTCGAATCCCTGATGTGCAATGTAAGGTTCGCCTTACATGAACTCGTTCGGCCGCACGTCGCACCGCCGATCCGTCCCCCGGCAGCCCTTCCAGAGGTTCTCCTCGACTGGTGCGCCTGGTAGAGGCTTGATGTGGGTTAGGAGCACGTCCGGCTGGGGGTCTGCGCACGGCGCATCGCGGCCGGCTCGGTCGACACCAAGGCCACCAGCCTTGGCGCCGACCGCTCCGACCACGCTGCTTGGCGCAGACCCTCCCCGAACGCACCCCCAACCCACATCAAGCCTCTTGGTGACGGCGGTCGACGAGCCGGTCAACGCCGGAGGGGTGGCGTGAGCTCGCGCGAGGTGCTCCTGCTGGGGGCGCTCGCCGGGGCGACGATCTTCCTCGGCCTGCCGCTTGGACGCCTGCGCTCGGTCAGCCCGCGCGTCGTGGCCTTCCTCAGCGCCGGGGCCACGGGGATCCTCCTCTTCCTGCTCTGGGACGTCCTCACGGCCGCGGTCGTGCCCGTCGAGGACGCGCTGACCGCTGGGGAGGACGGACGGTTCTTCGGGCTCGCCCTCCTGCTGACGACCGGATTCGCGGCCGGGCTGCTGTCGCTGGCCCGCTACGACGCGTGGCTGAAACGGCGGCGCCGTCGCGCGGTCCTCGGTCCGACGAGGGGCGTCGATGGCCGAGTTCGAGCTGGAGCGCTACGTGGTGGAGATGTCGCCGTCGCGCTGGCTGGCGCTTTTCATCGCCACGGGGATCGGGCTGCACAACTTCTCAGAAGGGCTGGCTATCGGTCAGTCCGCGGCGTCGGGGGAGCTGAGCCTAGCCTTCGCCCTGGTGCTCGGCTTCGGCCTGCACAACTCGACCGAGGGCTTCGGCATCGTCGCACCGTTGACGGGGGACAAGGACCGACCGAGCTGGGCGTTCCTCGGCCTGCTCGGGCTGATCGGAGGCGGCCCGACGTTCGTCGGCACCCTGGTCGGGCAGACCTGGGTCAGCACACCGGTCTCCGTCGCGTTCCTCGCGCTCGCCGCCGGCTCCATCCTCTACGTCGTCATCGAGCTGATCGGCGTCTGCACCCGCCTCGCCACGAAGGAGCTGATGCTCGTCGGTATCCTCTGCGGACTCGTGCTGGGCTTCGGCACCGACTTCGTGCTCGTCGCGGTCGGCGCCTGATCCACGGTCGGCGCCGAGCTGCCGGCGGGTCGTGTCGGGCGCAGTGTGGTCCAGTACGTGGTCAACGGAGGCGCGGCTCTAGATCGTCTTGAACTGCTCGAACGGCTGCCGGCACGCGTCGCAGTAGCGGATCGAGCGGCACGGAGTCGGGCCGAAGACGTTCTCCAGCCGCGTGTCCGTCGAGCCGCACCACGGGCAGCGGAACGGCCCGCGCTCGAGCTGGACGAGCGTGACCGGGCCGGCCGCTCGCGGCGCCGGCGGCGCGAAGCCCGCAGCCCGCAGCTTCTCCCGACCCGCGGGCGTGATGCGGTCGGTCGACCAGGAGTCGTCGAGGACGACGCGGACGTCGGCCTCCGCCCCGAGTGCCTCGATCCGCTCCTGCAGCGCGCCCTGCATGGCATCGAGGGCGGGACAGCCCAGGAACGTCGGTGTCAGCTGGACGCGCACGCGACCGTCCTCGACCTCCACGTGCTTGACCACCCCGAGCTCGACCAGCGAGATCACGGGGATCTCCGGGTCGGGGATCTCCTCCAGCGCCGCCCAGACCTCCTCCTCCGTCACCACTGCGCGCCCGGCGGCGCGCTGCGGCGCACCACCGTCATCTCCTCGAGCAGTTCTGCGAGCTCGGCCTCGTGGCGGCCGCGCGGTACCGCTTCGACCACGGGCAGCGAGCGACCGAGCTTCTGCTCCACACGCCGTCGCAGCTCGGGGCGCAACTCGTCGTCGAGCACGCCGAGCGCGTACGGCCAGAGCTCCTCGAGCGCCTCGTCGAGCTTCGCGCGTCCTTCCTCGGAGGCGAGCAGACGGTCGATCCACATCTCGGCGTGGATGCGGTGGTAGACCTCCTCGCGCGCCATCCGGGCCGCCACGGCCGCGATCTCGGGGTCGTCCGCAGCCTGCAGCGCCTCCAGGCGGATCGCGTCGGCCGTCTCGTAGAGGAAGTGCCGCGCGATCGTGCGCGCCCATTCGAGCCGGCGCAGCTCGACGAGCGGCGCGCAGCGGTACTCCTCGAGCGTGCGGTCGAACGCGAGCTCGTCGGCGGTGACGCCCAGCTCCGTCGCGGCGAGCTCGTAGAGCGCCCGCGCATGCCCGATCTCGTTCTGGGCGATCGACGAGAACGCGACGTCCTCCTCGAGGAACGGCGCGATGCCGGTCCACTCCGAGTCGCGCCAGCCGAGGATCAGCTCGTCGTCTGCGAGCTCGAGCAGAACGTCAATCCTGGAGCGTTCCGGCACGTTCGCGCGCCTCCCTCAGGCGTGCCTTGATCGAGTAGCCGTCGACACGGCGGTACTTGAGGTCGAACTCGTCCGGGAACTCGTCGATCTCGTGCACGGCCTCGCGCGGCACGACCCAGAGCGCCTCAGACTCGCCGCGGCGCCCGTACTGCTCGCGGGCGTAGATCTCGGCGAAGCGCAGGTCCGGCGCGCCGACCGAGCCTGCGTGCTGGAACGGCTGGCCCTTCCGCTCCTGGCGGAAGACTTCGCAGACCTGCGTCACGCTGCCTCCGCGAGCACGACGCGCGAGACCCAGTCGACGTCGACGCGCGAGAGCCGCCGGAAGGCAAGCCGCTCGGCCGACGCCGGCCCATGCCCGGTGACGACCGCCATCAGCTTCTCCCAGTCGGGCTCGGTGTACTCCCACACGCCGTCGTCGCGCCGCCGCAGCTTCGGGTCGGGCAGGCTGAGCCCGAGCTCACGGATCTGCGGCACGTAGCCCTCGAGGAACTGCTGCCGTGGCGTCCTCGTTCGCCTGGCTCTTGATCCGCCAGACGAACATCGGGTCGTCGTCCGCGGGGAGCGGCGTGCCGTGGAACATCATCAGCGGCTCCCACCAGCGGTCGAGCGGCCTCCTGCAGCAGCTCGCGTTGGTCGTCTGTACCGGTCACGAGCGCGAGGATCACGTCGCGGCCGTGGAGGATGTGGAACGACTCCTCCCAGCAGATCTTCTTCATGATCCGCGCGTACGGGGCGTACGAGCACTTGAGCAGCGCCTTCTGGGAGACGATCGCCGCTGCGTCGACGAGCCACGCGATCACGCCGACGTCGCCCCAGGTGTTGGTCGGGTAGTGGAAGACGTTGTGGAACTTCGACTTTCCGGCCACGAGGTCGTCCAGACAGGCGTCGCGCGGCTTGCCGAGGTCCTCGACGACGCGGTAGATCAGCTGCGCGTGCCCGACCTCGTCCTGGATCTTCGCCGTGAGCGCGAGCTTGCGCTGCAGGGTCGGGCGCGCGGAGGATCCAGTCGCGCTCGGGCAGCACGCCCATCAGCTCCGAGTTGGCGTGCATCTCGACGAACTTGAGCGAGCCGGGCGCGGTACTCGTCCGGCATCCAGTCGTGCGTCTCGACCTGGCCGCCGTCCTGGACGTAGGCGAGGAACTCCCGTGTGCGCGTGTCCATGCGACGCTCCCTCCGCTTCGGCAACCCAGTGCTACCTACCGGTCGTTAGCATCGTAGCCATGAGCACACGACGGGAGGAGCTCGTCGAGCGTCGCCGCCCGCCTCTTCGCGGAGCGGGGCTTCCACGGCACGTCGATGGGCGACCTCGCGGAGGCGATGGGCGTGCAGAAGGCGTCGCTCTACTCCCTCACCGGCTCCAAGCAGGAGCTCCTGTACGACGCGATGCGCACAGGCGCAGCCGCGTTCCACGCCGCGCTCGACGCGGTCCCCGAGGACGGTGCCGCGGTCGAGCGCATCCGGCTGGCTCTCCGCGGGCATCTGCGGGTGGTGGCCGAGCAGCTCGACGTGGCCACGGTGTTCACGCGCGAGTGGCGTTTCCTCCAGGGGGAGCAGCGCGAGGCGATCGTCGGCGAGCGACGCCGCTACGAGGAGCGCTGGCGCGCGCTCTTCCGGGACGGCGTGGAGTCAGGTGACCTGCGCTCCGACCTCGACGTCGGCGCCGCCACGCTGCTCGTCCTCTCCGCCGCGAACTGGGCCTACACGTGGCTTCGGTCGGGCACGGACACCGATGCGCTCGCCGACCGCTTTACGGCGATCCTCGTCGAAGGCGTTCGCGGCTACGCAACGCCGCTGTGAGCTCCGGACGTTCTGCAAGCAGGATTTGGGCTGCGTGGCCACGATCCTGATCGTCAACCCGTACGCCAGCGGGGTCACCGACCGGCTGGTCGAGCAGGTCGAGGCCGCTCTGGCAGAACCCGTGACGACGCTGCTGACACGCGGGAGGCACGACGCGACAGAGCTGGCGCGCGAACACGAGACCGCTGCGGACGCCATCGTGGTGTTCTCGGGCGACGGCACGTTCAACGAGGTCCTGAACGGCGTCAGCGGGACAACCCCCCTCGGCTTCGTCCCCGGCGGGGGGACGAGCGTGCTGCCCCGGGCTCTCGGCCTGCCGCGCGATCCGGTCGCCGCCGCACGGCGGATCGCCGCCGGCCACGTGCGGCGGATCGGGCTCGGGCGCGTCAACGGCCGGCGGTTCAGCTTCTCCTGCGGGATCGGGATCGACGCGGAGCTCGTCCGTCGCGTCGACGAGCGCGGCCGCCGCCACGACGGCAAGCGTCCCGGCGATCTGGCGTTCGTCGCCGCCGGGCTGCAGATGCTGACGGCGCACCGCGGCCGCTTCGAGCCAACGCTCGCGATCGAGGGCGTCGGTCGGGCGGCCTTCGCGCTCGTCGCCAACTGCTCGCCGTACACCTACCTGGGGCCCCTGGGCCTGCGCCTGGCGCCGCGGGCGAGCTTCGACGGCGGCCTCGACGTCGTCGCCCCCGTCAGGATCGGGCGGCTCGGCGCGTTGGGGTTCGCCGCCGACGCCGTCGGCGGACGACTCGACCGCCGGCGGCACGTCCTGTACGCGCACGACGCCGATCGCCTGGTAGTCCGCTGCGACGTGCCGATGCCGGTGCAGGTCGACGGCGAGGATCTCGGCGACGAGGCGGAGCTCGAGCTCGTGGCCGAACGCTACGCCGTCGACGTCTTCGTCTAGATCCGGGGGATTGGGGCGCCGAACGCGGAGCATCTGCCCTCGACGACCGGGTCGCGGGCTACGCGACCGGGTCGAACAACTCGGCCCGGTCGCGGCCGATCCCCTCGGCAAACGCATCCTCGAGCATGCGGAAGTGCTCGTCGAGGACGGCGTCGAGCTCGTTCAGGTCGCCGCGGCGCATCGCGTCGAGCTGGCGGCGGTGGACGTCCAGCGTCTGCAGGTCGCGCTCCAGGCCGCCCGGGTAGGCGTCGCGGATTGGCGCCAGGCCGCGGGCGACGCCGCGCATCGAGGCCTGGATCGTCGCGTTGTGGCAGGAGCGCCAGAGCGCGCGGTGGAACATGGCGTCGAGCCGGAAGACGCTCGGGCGGTCGCCGAGGTGTCGATCGAGCAGGTCGACCGTGCGCTCCAGCTCGAAGAGGTCGTCAGCCGTCGCGGCACGAACCGCCTCGAGCGTGACAGCGCGCTCGAGCACGCGGCGCGCGCGGAGAACGTCCACGGCGGCGCCCTCCTCGAGTGCGACGGCGCTCGAGATGGCCACGGTGGGAACGAGGTCGCTCGCGACGACGATGCCGCCGCCTTTGCCACGGCGCACCGTGATCAGCCCGGAGAGCTCGAGCACGCGAAGTGCCTGTCGCAAGGTGGGCTTGGAGATGCCGAGGGCGGCCGCGAGCTCCGTCTCGCTCGGCAGGCGATCGCCGCGGCGCAGCCGCGCGCGCTCGATCGCCTCTGTCAGGTGCTCGATCGCGGCTTCGAACGTTCGCGTCGTCTGGATCGGCGGCAGGGCGAACGGGGGCTCGGCGGTTGCTGTCATGTCACGGCAGTGTCGCAGGGTCGACTTGACAGGAAAAGAGTAACGCTGTTTCACTTCAAGGTGTTGAGCTCCGACCTGGCAGCTGTCGAGCAGGGTTTGCGCCGTGTGATCGGCGACGGCGACACGGTGCCCGACCGCGAGGTGGAGGGCCTGGAGCCGGAGGACCTGCTCGCCCTCCACCGCTCGCTCGTCCTGCTCCGCACCTACGACGAACGCTCGGTCGTCTACCACCGCCAGGGACGCATCGGCACGTATGCCATCTTCTGGGGGCATGAGGCGATCCAGGCGGGGGCCGTGCACGCACTCGACCGCCAGGACTGGATCTTTCCGAGCTACCGCGAGTCGGCGGTCGGGATCCTGCGCGGGATGCCTCCGTCCACGGTGCTCTCGTGGTGGCGTGGCCACCCGGCAGGCTGGTGGAACCCCGCCGACTGGAACGTGGCCTCGATCTGCGTCCCGATCGCCACTCAGGTCCCGCACGCGGCTGGGCTCGCGTGGGGGCTGAAGCTCCGGGGAGAGGACGGAGTGGCGCTCGTCTTCTTCGGGGACGGAGCCACGTCCGAGGGCGCCTTCCACGAGGGCGCCAACATCGCCGCCGTGACGAAGGCGCCGCTCGTGCTGCTCTGCAACAACAACCAGTGGGCGATCTCGACTCCGCTGGCGGCGCAGACCGCCGCGGCCGCCCTCGCGGACAAGGCGATCGGCTACGGGATGCCGGCGATTCGCGTCGACGGGACGGACGTCCTCGCCGTCTACTCGGCCGTCCGGGAGGCCGTGGCACGGGCGCGGGCGGGCGGCGGGCCGACCTTCGTGGAGGCGGTCACCTACAGAGCGGCGCCTCACGCCACCGCGGACGACCCCGGTGCGTACATCGACACCGAGCTGGTCGAGGCCGCACGCGCCGCAGAGTGCATCGGCCGCTTCGACGGCTACCTGCGCCGGCGCGGGCTGCTCGGCGACGAGCACGCGGAGCGCGTGCGCGCGGAGGCGCTGGACGCGATGCGCGAGGGCATCGCCGCCGCCGAGGCCGAGCCGCCCGGCGAGGTCTCGCTCGTGTTCGAGCACGCCTATGCGGAGCCACCGGCCGCACTCGCGCGGGACGAGGCGGAGTTGCGTCAGGTGCACGCGTTGTGAGCGCGACCGAGGTGCGGACCCGGGAGCTGACCCTGGTGGAGGCGGTCAACGACGCGCTTCATGTCGAGCTCGACCGCGACCCGAACGTGCTCCTCTTGGGGGAGGACGTTGGTCGCGCGGGCGGGGTCTTCCGCGCGACCGCCGGGCTGCTCGACCGCTTCGGGCCGGAGCGCTGCGTCGATACCCCTCTCTCCGAGGCCGGGCTCCTCGGCGCGGCAGTCGGGCTGTGCATGGCCGGCTGGCGCCCGGTCTGTGAGATGCAGTACGACGCGTTCAGCTACCCCTGCCTCGACCAGCTGATCACCCACGTCGGCCGATACCGCTGGCGGACGCGCGGCGCGATGGCGTTCCCGCTCGTCGTGCGCATGCCTTACGGCGGTGGCGTGCGCGCGCCCGAGCTCCACGACGACTCGCCCGAGACGTACTACGTCCACACGCCGGGCGTGAAGGTCGTCGTGCCGGCGACGCCCGCCGACGCCAAGGGCCTGCTCGCGGCGGCGATCCGTGACCCCGATCCCGTTGTCGTGCTCGAGCCGAAGCTTGTCTACCGGACAGCCCGCGGCGACGTGCCCGAGGAGGAGCACGTCGTCCCGCTGGGCAAGGCGCGGCGCGCACGCGAGGGGAGCGATCTGACGCTCGTGGCCTGGGGCGCGATGGTCGGGGTGTGCGAGCGCGCCGCCGCCGCAGCTCGCCGGAGAGGCGTCGGTGGAGGTGCTCGACCTCCGCTCGCTCAAGCCGCTCGACGAGGATGCCGTGCTCGAGTCGACGGCACGAACCGGCCGCGTCGTCGTCGTCCAGGAGGCGCCGCGCACGTGTGGCTTTGCGAGCGAGGTCGCCGCTCTCCTCGCGGAACGTGCGCTGCTCGACCTACAGGCACCCGTGCTCCGCGTCACGGGCTACGACGTGCCGTACCCGTACTGGCAGCTCGAGGACTGGTACATGCCTTCCGTCGAGCGCATCACGGCCGCCGCCCGCCGGCTGTTGGCCTTCTGAGCACCTACGCTGCAGTCGTGGCGTTCGAGTTCCGCCTGCCTGATCTCGGCGAAGGCCTCATCGAGGGCGAGGTCGCGCGCTGGCTCGTGCAGGAGGGCGACAACGTGGCCGAGGACGATCCGCTCGTGGAGATCCAGACGGACAAGACGACGGTCGAGATCCCCTCGCCCTACGCCGGGACCGTGCTGAAGATCCTCGTCTCGGAAGGCCAGATGGCACCTGTCGGCGGCGTGCTCGTCGTGATCGGCGAGGAAGGCGAGCAGCTGCTGCGCGCCGTCGACGAACCCGCAGCCGACCCTCTGCCTCCGGCACCGCTCGCCGTCGTTCCCGACCAGCCGACCGCGGCGGTGCGCGCCACCCCGGCCGTTCGTACGCTGGCGAAGCGAGCACGGCGTCGACCTGCTGGTCGTCCACGGCACCGGCCCGGGCGGGCGGATCACCGAGGACGACGTTCGCCGGCTCGCCGGGCCTCGGCCGGGAGAAGGCAGGCGAATCCCGCTGCGCGGCGTGCGCCGCCGCATCGTCGAGCAGGTCACCACCGCCCACCGGGAGATCCCCGCGGTCACGTTCCTCGAGGAGTGCGACTTCACGGGCGTCGACACGAAGCGCCTCGTCGCACTCGCCCTCCAGGCCTCCGCGCGTGCCCTCCGCGACCACCCGGAGCTCAACGCGCGCCTCGAGCGGGACGCGATCGTGCTGCTCGACCGTTACGACCTCGGGGTTGCGGTGCAAACGGACGAGGGCCTCATGGTCCCGGTCGTACGCGACTGCGACACGCGGACGGTGGACGAGCTCGACGCCGAGGTGCGCCGCCTGGCCGAGGCGGCCCGTGCGGGCACGCTCGCACCGGAGGAGCTCCGCGGCTCCACGTTCACGCTCACGAGCGCCGGCACGCTCGGAGGGCTCGTCGTGACCCCGCTGATCAACCACCCGGAGGTCGCGATCCTGGGGCTCCACCGCATCTCTCCCCGGCCCGTCGTCCGCGACGGCGAGATCGTCGTTCGCGAGATCGGCAACGTGTCGGTCACGTTCGACCACCGGGTGCTCGACGGCGTGCAGGCGGCCGAGTTCTGCCTCGATGTGATCCGGCGGCTGTCTCCTTTCTAGGGCGCAAGCGGCAGGAATCCGCTCTCGCGGATTCCTGCCGCGCGCAAGATCCCTGAAGGCCGCCGCCCGCGGCGGCAAAGCATCCTTCTTTGGGGCGCGCAAGATCCCTGAAGGCCGCGGCCCGCGGCGGCAAAGCATCCTTCTTTGGGGCGCGCAAGATCCGTGAAGGCCGCCACCGCCCCTTCTCAGGGCGCAAGCGACGGGAATCCACAGGAGCGGATTCCCGCCACGCGCAAGATCCCTGAAGGCCGCCGCCCGCGGCGGCAAAGCATCCTTCTTTGGGGCGCGCAAGATCCGTGAAGGCCGCCACCGCCCCTTCTCAGGGCGCAAGCGACGGGAATCCACAGGAGCGGATTCCCGCCACGCGCAAGATCCCTGAAGGCCGCCGCCCGCGGCGGCAAAGCATCCTTCTTTGGGGCGCGCAAGATCCGTGAAGGCCGCCACCGCCCCTTCTCAGGGCGCAAGCGACGGGAATCCACAGGAGCGGATTCCCGCCACGCGCAAGATCCCTGAAGGCCGCCGCCCGCGGCGGCAAAGCAAGCAGGGTGGTTGCGGATTCGATTCCAGCGCAAGCCCAGGACCCGCTCTCGCGGATCCTGGGCGGCGCGTATGGATCCCTGAACCCGGACCGGGGATGGTCCCGGCGGGTGGGATCAGCCGGTGTGGTTAGTCGTCGTCGCCTCCGTGGCGATCGCCGAAGTCGAACAAGTGGCGAGCGTTCAGCTGGGCACGGATCTCGCCTCCGGGCCGGCCAACGGTGTGCACGTTCGCGTACGTCGCCCCGGCGCGGATCGCCGTGACGAGCTCGTCCCATTCACCCTGCGTCGATTCCCTGTGCGGCCGCGCCGGCCGGTCACGTCTGCAGGCCGGATCGTGCCGGAGACGGTACCGCCGCCGGGCGGGCACGGCTGCGTGCCTGCCGGCCCGTTGCCGAGGTTGGAGCAGAGGAACACCGAGATGCCCCCGTTGACGCTGACGTCGCCGAAGTGGATGTGCGCCTGGGTGGCTGGGGTCTCGAGTCCTCTCGTAGCTCAGCGTGTAGCTGATCTCGTCCTCACGGTCGTTGATCCGGGCCCGGAACTCGCCCGAGCCGGCGGTCGAGAGCGTCGGCACTTCCTCGTAGCCGTCAGATCGCCGTTCACCTTCTTCGAGCCCTCTCCGGCCAGCGCGTACGAGCCGAGCCCGAGCACGGCGATCACCACCAGGACGAGCAGCGACCTTGTCGCGATGCGTCGCACGATGTGTTCCCCTCCCTGTCGTGGGCATTCGACCCCTGGTACGCACTACGCGGGGCGCCGCCGGGTGGTTTCCGCCGCGTACACTCGGCGCATGGAGGACTGGTACGGGATCGGGGTCTCGGTCGGCACTGGCGTCGCCCTCGGGGTGCTGTTCGTGGCGCTCCTCGCGGCGCTCCGGCTCGGGCCGGTCGTCTCTCTCGTCCTCGCGGTCGCCGGCGCGATCGCCGTCGGCTGGTTCGTGAACGACTGGTTTGGCGTGGGCGGCGGCGTCATCGGCGCTGCGCTCGGCGTGCTCGGGGCCGACCTCATCGCGCGCGGTGCGCTTGGCCGCGGCGGCACGGTGGGTGGGACGGGGTTCCTGCTGGCCTCTGCGGGAATCGCGCTCGCCGCGCTCGCCTGGGTGCCGATCTGGGGCTACGTCGCGGCGGTCCGTCGTTCCCGCGCTCGGACTACGGGCGCGCCGCAAGGCACCCGAGCGCTACGCGGGGCTGCGCACCCTGGCGAAGTGACCCCGCGTGGGAACACCTAAGGCGATCATCGTCGTCATCGACGGCCTCACGCCGTCGATGCTCGAGCAGGCCTTCTCCAGCGGTGGCGCCCCGACCCTGTCCGCGCTGGCAGCGCACGGCGCCTACGGACACGCGACGTCGGTGTTCCCCTCGCTCACCCCGGTCTGTCTCTCGTCGATCGCGACGGGCGCGCACCCTGACGTCCACGAGATTCCACATCTCGTCTGGCGCCACCGTGGCGAGCGGCGGCTCGTCGAGTACGGCTCGTCGTTCGGAGCCGCGCGCGCGAACGGGCTGACGCGCACCCTGCGGGACACGCTCGTGAACATGAACCGCGACCACCTCGGCGCACAGGCGCTGACCATCTTCGAGTCGCTCGCCGACGCCGGGCTCCGCACGGCAGCGGTCAACTTCACGGCGTACCGCGGCCGGCAGCCCCACCGCTCGCCGTTTCTCGGCACGGTGCACGGGCCCGAGCATTTCTTCTTCTACAACCTCTTCGAATCGGAGCGGACGGGCGCGCCGCTCTCCTGGCGCAACCGGCCCGCGGGCAGCGTCGACGCCTACGCGGCTGCGGTCGGCCGCTGGCTCGTCACGCGCGACGCCTTCGACCTCCTCGTCTACTACCTCTCGGATTACGACTACGCCTCGCACGAGGTCGGTCCCGATGCCGCGCATGAGGCGCTCGCGCGCTGCGACGAGGCGGTGGCGGCGCTCGTCGATGCCGCCGGCGGGCTCGACGAGCTGCTCGAGCGCTACGCGCTCGTCCTCCTCTCCGACCACGGCCAGACGCGGGTGGCGCAGGTCGCGAGGCTCGAGGAGTCGTTCGCCGATGTCGACAGCGCGCTCACGACCGCCTCGAACCGGGCCGGTCAGGTGTACCTGCTCGAGGGTTGCCGGCTCGACCCGCGCACGGCCGCAGCCCGGCTCGACGGTGTCGCAGCGGTGGAGGTCGCGCTCTTCCGAGAGGGCGACGAGGCGGTGGCGCGGCGAGAGGGCGAGGAGCTCCGCTTCGCGCCCGGTCCCGGCGACTGGCACTTCACGGGCGACTCGGCGATCCTCGATCATCCGGACGCGCCGGCTCGCTGCTGGGCTGCGCTCGCCAACCCGAACGCGGGCGAGGTGCTCGTCTCGGCTGCGCCGGGATGGGAGTTCGCCGATCTCGCCGGGCGACATCATCTCGGCGGAGGCTCCCACGGCTCGCTGACTGCGGGGGACTCGACGGTGCCGGTGCTCACGGTCGGTCTCAGGGGACTGCCGGCGACCATCGTCGACGTCGCGCCACTCGTGCTCGCGCACTTCGGCGTCGCGGCGCCGTCGTATGCGCTCCAACGTGCCGCGTGATGCCGCGGCGGCACGGGCCGCGATGGTGGAGCGGCAGCTCCGCCGCCGAGGGATCACGGACGAGCGCGTCCTCGAGGCGATGCGCTGCGTTCCGCGCGAGCTGTTCGTCCCGCCCGACCAGCGCGCCCACGCGTACGACGACGGTGCCCTGCCGATCGGAGACGGTCAGACGATCTCCCAGCCGTTCGTCGTCGCCGCGATGTGCCAGTTGCTCTCGCTCACAGGAGACGAGCGCGTGCTGGAGGTAGGCACCGGCTCCGGTTACGCGGCCGCCGTCCTCGCGGAGCTGGCCGACGAAGTCGTCTCGGTCGAGCGGATGGCGTCGCTCGCCGCGCTCGCACGCGCCTCGCTCGACGCCGCGGGGTACGAGCGGGTGGAGGTCCGCGTCGGTGACGGATCGCTCGGCGCCCCCGATCGGGCGCCCTTCGATGCGATCTCCGTGGCGGCGGCGGCGCCCGTGGTCCCAAAGGCGCTGCTCGCGCAGCTCGGCGAGGGGGGACGCATGGTTCTGCCGCTCGGCTCGCGGGCGGCGCAGCGACTCGTCGTCGTGACGCAGACTCCGTCGGGGCCGACCGAGCGCGACGCGATCGACGTGCGCTTCGTCCCGCTGATCGGCGCAGCGGGTTTCACCGGCTAGGAATGTATCGGGGCGTGGTGCCCGCGAGGCATCACGTTGGGCGCACTCCCCGCTCCGGTACGCTCGCGGGCCGATGCAACGATCGACGGCACCCTCGCCGGCGGGCGTGTCCCGCGGGCGCGTCAAGCAGGCGCTTGGACGCCGCGCGAACTGGGAGCAGCTCGCCAAGTTCTGCGTCGTGGGGGCGACGGGCTACGTCGTCAACCTCGGCGTCTACACGCTGCTCCTCCGGGGCGCCGGCATGCACTACATGCCGGCTGCGATCGTGTCCTTCGTCGTAGCCGTCACGAACAACTACACCTGGAACCGGGTCTGGACGTTCCGCGGCCAGCGGGGCCACGTCGTCTTCCAGGGCATGCGGTTCTTCGTCGTCTCCACGCTCGCGCTCGGCGCGAACCTCATCGTCCTGTTCCTGCTCGTCGAGGCCGGGTTGGGGAAGGTCCTCGCGCAGGCCGTGGCGATCGTGCTCGTCACGCCCGTCAACTTCGTCGGAAACAAGCTCTGGTCGTTCCGGCGGCGTTGAGAGCACCGGCCGCTCTCGCCGTCCTTCTCCTCCTCTCGCTTGTCGCGCTGCCCGCCGCGTCCGCCGCGATCCCGCCCTCGAACCTGACCGAGACGCGGGCCGTCGCGATCTTCCTCGCCCAGCCCAAGGTCTCCCGCTGGCTGGCCCGATACGAGCAGAGACCGACAACCGACGCCGAGCTCGAGACGCCGGGCGGGACGTGGCGCGTTCACGTGTGGGCCGGGCCGGCGGGTGAGGTCGCCACCGGACGCGTCGACGATGCGACCGGCGCCGTCACCGAGGCGTGGACGGGCCCGCAGGTGGCGTGGAAGATGGCCCGTGGCTCGGCGGGAGCGTTCGGCGGCAAGGTGCTGCTTTCGCTCCCCGTATGGCTCGCCCTCTCCGCGACCTTCTTCCTCGTCCTCGGCGACCCACGACGGCCGCTGTCGCTACGCAATCTCGACGTGCTCGCGCTGCTCGCATTCTCGGTCTCGCTTTGGTTCTTTCAGCGAGGCGAGGTGTTTCGCAGCGTGCCGCTCGCCTACCCCCCGCTCCTCTACCTCGTCGGCCGCACGGCCTGGATCGGCTTCCGCGGCCGGGCCGCGACGAAGGTCGCGCCGGTGTGGCCGGTGTGGCTGCTCGCCGCGGTAGCGGTCTTTCTGGCCGGGTTCCGGATCGGGCTCAACCTGGAGGCACCGCGGGGCGTGATCGACGTCGGCTACGCAGGGGTGATCGGCGCCGATCGGATCCTCGACGGTCGCGCGCCTTACGGGACGATGCCCGTTACCGACAGCCTGAAGGCGTGCGGCCCGGCCGATGCCGACGGCTTCGTGCGCAACCGGATCCAGGCGAACGGCCGCTGCGAGGGAGCAAACCCCCGCGGCGACACGTACGGGCCCGCCGCCTACCTCGCCTACGTCCCTGCGGTGGCCGCCCTCGGCTGGAGCGGCACCTGGGACGAGCTGCGTGCCGCCCACGCGACCGCGATCCTGTTCGACCTGCTCGCGGTCGCGGGGCTCGTTCTCGTGGGGAGGCGGTTCGGCGGCGCCCGCCTCGCCGCCACCCTCGCGCTCGCCTGGCTTGCCTATCCGTTCACGGCGTACGCGCTCAACGCGAACACGAACGACGCGATCATGGCAGCCGCTCTCGTCTGGGGCTTCTGGCTCGTCTCCTCGCCGTTCGCGCGAGGCGTGGCCGTGGCCCTCGCGGGGTGGACCAAGTTCGCGGCGCTCCTGCTGGCGCCGCTCTGGGTGACGTACCCGAACGGCCTCCGACCTGTGGCCGCGCCGCGGTTCCTCGCCGGCTTCCTCGCCGCGAGCGCTGCGGTGCTCTGGGTCGTCTGGCTCGAGCCCGGGGTCGTGGAGCCCGCACGGACCTTCTGGGAGCGCACGGTCGCCTTCCAGCTGGGGCGGGACTCGCCCTTCTCGCTCTGGGACTGGGGTCAGTACCACGCTGGGGGGATCCCGGACCTCGGCTTTCTCCAGCCGGTCGCGCAACTCGGGGCCTGCGCGCTCGCCGGCGTCGCCGCGGTACTGCCCCGTCACAAGACGCCGCTTCGGCTCGCGGCCCTGACGGCGGCGATCCTGCTCGCCGTCCAGGTCACGCTGACCCACTGGTTCTACCTCTATCTCCCCTGGGCGGTGCCCTTCGTCGCGCTGGCGCTCTTGCTCGGCGAGGACGAGGCGTGAGCTGGAGGGGCGCGGGCGGGCTCGCCGCGGTCTTTGCCGCGCTGTCGCTCGCGGTGACGTGGGTCTGGGACGTCTCGGGGGAGCAGGTCACGGACGTGCCGCTCTACCGCACGTACGGGGAGCACATGGCGGCCGGCGAGGTGCCGTATCGGGACTTCCGCGTCGAGTACCCGCCCGGGGCGCTTCCGTCCCTCGTCCTCCCGGCTCTCGTCACTCGTGAGCGGAGTGCGTTCGCGTGGGCCTTCGCGGTCCTGATGGCAGCCTGCGGCGCAGCCGGTGTGCTCGTCCTCTGGCGCACGCTCGTAACGCTTGGACGCACGCCGCGCACGCAGTTCCCGGTGCTGGGGTTGGTCGCCGTCTCCCCGCTCGTGCTCGGGGCGGTGCTGCTGACGCGCTTCGACCTCGTGCCCGCGCTCGCCGTGGCGACGGCCACGCTCGCGCTCCTGCGAGGACGTGACCGGCTCGGCGGTGCGCTCCTCGGGGCCGCGATCGCGATCAAGCTCTATCCAGTCGTGCTGCTCCCGCTTGCCGCGGTGTGGACCTGGCGGCGTCGCGGTCGCCGCCGCGGGCTCGAGAGTGTCGCCCTCTGCGCCGGGGTCGTCGTCCTCACGTACCTCCCGTTCCTGCTCGTGGCGCCCGGCGGCGTCGCGTCGAGCATCGGCCGTCAGCTCGCGCGGCCGCTGCAGATCGAGACGCTGGGGGCCGGTTTTCTGCTCGGCCTGCACCAGGTGGCCGGGACGTCGCTGGAGTGGTCGTCGAGCCACGGCTCCCAGAACCTCGACGGCTCAGGCGCTGTCGCACTCGCCACGGTCACCTCGCTCGTCCAGGTCGCCGCCCTCGCTGCGACCTGGGTCGCCTTCGCGCGCGGCTCCGTCTCTCCGGACCGGCTCGTGCGCTTCCTCGCCCTCGCGCTCGCGATCTTCGTCGCATTCGGCAAGGTGCTCTCGCCCCAGTTCCTCGTCTGGCTCCTCTTCGCCGTGCCGCTGGTCCCCGGGGCGGTCGGGCGCCGCGCGGGCGCCCTCTACGCGGCCGCGTGCGCGCTCACGGCGCTGTGGTTCCCCTGGTCGTACTGGGACCTGGTGCGCGAGTTCGACCCGTTCGCGTCGTGGCTCGTGCTGCTCCGCGGGCTCGCGCTCGTCGGGCTCGTCGTCGTGCTCTCCGGCGTGTGGGCACTCAGGGCCAAGGGACGCGCACCGGCTCGATCGCCGTCGCTCGGCCCGTCGCCGGGTCGCACGTGACGAGCGCGCCCTCGAGGCGCACGCCGCCCAACGCGACCTCGAAGCGCACCGGCATCCCGGTGCGCAGGCGCTGGATCGCGAGCCGCGCCTCGACACCGATCACCGAGTCGTGGGGTCCCGTCATGCCGACGTCCGTGAGGGCAGCCGTGCCGCCCGGGAGGATCCGCGCATCCGCCGTCTGCACGTGGGTGTGGGTGCCGAGCACGGCAGTGACCCGGCCGTCGAGCCACGCGGCGAGCGCGACCTTCTCACTCGTCGCCTCGGCGTGCACGTCGACGACGACGACCGGCGTCGCGCGTCGCGCTTCCTCGACGAGCTCGTCGATCACCTCCCACAGGGAGTGCGCCGGCTCGAGGAAGAGGGAGCCGAGGACGTTCACCACCGCGACCCGCGTCCCCTCGGCCGCAGTGACGTAGCCGAGCCCTCGCCCGGGCGCCGCAGAGGCGAAGTTCGCGGGCCGCAGCACCTGCTCCGAGCCCTCGAGGTACGGGCCGATCTCCGGGCGCCGCCACGTGTGGTTGCCCAGCGTGATGAGATCGGCCCCCGCGGCGAGCATCTTGTCGGCGAGCTTGGGGGTGATGCCGACGCCGTCGGCAAGGTTCTCGCCGTTCAGGATGCACACGTCGGCGCCGAGCTCTGCCCGGAGGCTGCCCAGGCGCTCCTCGACGGCCTCCCGGCCAGGCCGCCCGACGACGTCACCGACGAAGAGGACTCGAAGAGCTCTCAGGGCAGGGAGCCGGCGCCGGGATGGACCTCGATCGCGACGTTGTTGCCGCGATCGGTCGCGTGCCGCGCGAGTGCCTGCCGCTCCACCGAGGCGACGTCCACCACCGTTCCCACCTTGGTGATCCCCGCAAGCACCGGCGAGCCGACGCTGAGCGAAGGATCGGGTCGGAGGTGGGTCAGGGAGACGATCACGGACGGCGCGGCACCCGGGCGGATCTCGATTCGCTCGCCGAGCTTCCGGCCGGCCACGACGAAGTCGCTGATGGCGGCGATCGAGCCGGCGACGGGCGCGTAGACGACGGTGCCGTGCGGCGCGCCGACGTCGAGCACATTCGTCTCCTGTCCGGCCGCGCCTCCCAGCTGGTACCACGCCGTATGGCCGTTCGGTGCGCCGACGATGCGGCGCCACAGCCTGGCCAGGATCCCGCTGTTCGCCTGGCGGCCGACGGGCCTGAGCGTCAGCGCCCCGTTTCGGCTGCCGTGAAAGCCGACCGCGGTGAGCGCCCCGGCCGCGACGGGCACCTGGATGCGCAGGTTGCCGACGGTGGCGAGCACCTGCTGCGGAGGTTGCACGTCGAAGGCCGCCGCCAGCACGGCCGAGGAGGCCGTCGTCGAGCTCGCACGCGGCGTGCCGGAGCCGAACGCCGTGAGCGCCAGCGTCACGAGCGCGAGTACGCCGACGATCGCGAGCACGGCGAGACCGCGCGCGCGGCGCTGGGCGCGACGTCTGCGTGCTCGTAGTCGGGCCGCTTGCCGGGAGCGCGGCGTGGCCATCGGGGGCCACGGTACCGAAGCCGGCGGTCGCTCTCAACAGGAAGGACACATCGCGGGTACGAGGAGCCTCCCCGCCGGAGCTACGATCAGCGCATGCCGGAGCCCGAGGGCAGGCCCGGGCAGGCCCGCGGCCACACGATCGAGATCCCGCGCTGGATCCAGCTCGTCGGGCTTCCCGTTCTCGTCGTGCTGGCGTTCATGCTCGCGCGGCCGCTCGGGCACGTGATCTTCCTCTTCCTCACCGCGGCGGTGATCGCCTTCATGCTCAATCCGCTCGTGCGCGACCTGTCGCGCCTACGGCTGCCGCGCGGACTCGGTGTGACGATCGTGTTCCTGGCCTTCGTGGCCGTGATCGCGGCGGTGCTCATCGCCGTCGGGTTCGTGGCCGTCGACCAGACCCGGAACGCGGCGCAGCGCATCGACACGTATGTGACCGAGGAGGATGCGGCCACCGGCCAGACCGGTGCGGAGGAGGATGTCGACCGGCTACAGGCCTGGCTCGACGATCACGGGCTCGAGGGCATCCAGATCTCCGACCAGCTCGACGAGTGGGTCAACTCGCTCGGCGCGGGCGAGATCTCGAGCTACGTGCAGGATGCGATCTCGTTCGCCCAGGGAGCGGCGGTGTCGGTGATCCTGCTGCTCTTCTCGGTCATCCTGATCATCGTCATCTCCATTTACATGCTCCTCGACATGCCGCGCCTCGAGGAGATGATCGACCGCCGCTTCCCGCCGCACGGCGGGCTGCCGCTGACGCAGCGCGTGGAGCGGTCGCTCTGGGGCTACGTCAAGGGCCAGGCGATCCTCTCCACCGTGATCGGCACGAGCGCGGGGGTCGGCATGTGGATCCTCGGCAAGACCGGGCTCGTCGAGGGGGCGGACGAGTACGCGCTCCTGTTCGGGGTGTGGACGGCGTTCATCGAGGTGATCCCGTACATCGGGCCGTGGCTGTCGGCGGTGCCGCCGGCGTTGTACGCCCTCTTCGTCGACCCGATCGGCCTGATCTGGGTGGCCGCGCTCTTCTTCTTCATCTACCAGGTCGAGGGCCACGTGGTCGTGCCCAACGTGATGGCCAACGCGCTCCGGCTGCACCCGCTGATGGTGATCTTCGGGCTGCTCGCCGGCGGCGCGCTGTACGGCATTCCCGGCGTGCTCGTGGCGTTGCCGACGATGGCGGGCGGGCGCGCGATCTGGGAGTTCTTCTCCGAGCGCGTCCAGCTCGAGAGCTGGGACGACGAGGACGACGGCGGGCACATCCCCGTGGAGGTGGAGATCGAGCCGCCCAGAGCGGTCGAACGGCTCTGAAGCGACGACTGCCCGCCGGACGGGGCGACCCGACCGCGGCGGGCCTGAACTACCCTTCCCGTCATGGAGGCGTTCCCCGCCACCCGTCTGCGCCGGCTCAGGCGGACCGATGCACTTCGCTCGCTCGTGCGCGAGACGCGGCTCTCGCTCGACGACGTCGTGATGCCACTGTTCGCGTGTCCCGGCGAGGGCGTGGTGCGGTCGGTCGAGGGGCTCGCGGGGATCGCGCAGCGCTCGGTCGACGAGCTCGCGGGGGAGGCGGTCGGGCTGCAGGCGCTCGGGATTCGCGCCGTGCTGCTGTTCGGCATCCCCGAGGAGAAGGACGAGCTCGGCTCGGGCGCCTGGGACGACGACGGGATCGTGCAGCGCGCCCTGCGGGCCCTCCGCGCCGCGGCGCCGTCTCTGACCCTGCTCACCGACGTCTGCCTGTGCGAGTACACCTCGCACGGGCACTGCGGCGTCCTCGTCGACGGCGAGGTGGCGAACGACGAGACGCTCGACCTGCTCGCGCGGACCGCCGTGAGCCACGTGGAGGCCGGCGCGGACGCCGTGGCGCCGAGCGACATGATGGACGGACGGGTAGGCGCGATCCGGGCCGTGCTGCCGGGGACTCCGATCGTCGCCTACGCCGCCAAGTACGCCTCGGCGTTCTACGGCCCCTTCCGGGAGGTCGCCGAGTCGGCGCCCTCGTTCGGTGATCGCCAGGGGTACCAGCTGGACCCGGCCAACCTGCGCGAGGCGCTGCGCGAGTGCGCGCTGGACCTGGAGGAGGGCGCGGACGTCGTGATGGTCAAGCCCGCGCTGCCGTACCTCGACGTGATCCACGCCGTGCGCGGGCGCTTCGACTGTCCTGTGTGGGCGTACAACGTCTCGGGCGAGTACGCGATGGTGAAGGCGGCGGCGGCCGCCGGGCACCTCGAGGAGCGGACTGCCGCGCTCGAGACGCTCACGTCGATCAAGCGCGCTGGAGCCGGCACCGTCGTCACGTACTGGGCGAAGGAGCTGGCCGGATGGCTGTAGGGGCGGGACAGGTTCCGCCCGTACGAGCGCGATCCGAGCTCTGGCGCCGCGCGACTGCGCTCATCCCCGGCGGCGTCAACTCGCCGGTGCGCGCGATGCGCGCCGTCGGGCTCGACGAGCCAGTGTTCATGGCCCGCGGCGAGGGGGCCTACGTGGAGGACGTCGAGGGCCGCCGGTACGTCGACTGGGTGCAGTCGTGGGGGCCGCTCGTGTTCGGCCACGCCGATCCCGAGACCGTGGCGGCGGTCGAGGACGCAGTGCGCCGTGGCACGTCCTTCGGGGCACCCACCGAGGCCGAGGTCGAGCTCGCCGCCGAGATCGCGGCTGCGGTGCCGTCGGTGGAGATGGTGCGGCTCGTGTCCTCGGGCACGGAGGCCGCGATGAGCGCGGTGCGGCTCGCCCGCGCGTTTACGCGGCGCGACCGCGTGATCAAGTTCGCCGGTTGTTACCACGGCCACGTCGACGCGCTGCTCGCGAGCGCCGGCTCGGGAGTCGCGACGCTCGGTATCCCGTCCAGCCCCGGCGTGCCGACAGGCGCGGCCGCCGACACGATCGTGTGCGACTTCAACGACGTGGACGGCGTCGCGTCGGCGGTGGCCCGCTATGCGGAGGGCCTCGCCGCGATCATCGTGGAGCCCGTGGCAGGGAACATGGGCTGCGTCCCGCCGGCGCCCGGCTATCTCGAGGCGCTGAGGGAGCTCTGCAGCGCGTCGGGAGCGTTGCTCGTCTTCGACGAGGTGATGACGGGCTTCCGCGTCGCGCGTGGCGGCGCGCAAGAGCTCTACGGGGTCACGCCCGACCTGACGGTGCTCGGCAAGATCGTCGGCGGCGGCCTCCCGCTCGCCGCGTTCGGCGGTCGCGCCGAGATCATGGAGCGCCTCGCGCCGGTCGGGGACGTCTATCAGGCGGGCACGCTGTCGGGGAACCCCCTCGCCACGGCTGCCGGCCTCTCCGTGCTCCGGCGGTTGCGCGACCCGGCCGTCTACGTGGAGCTGGAGCGGCAAAGTGCGGTGCTCGAGGCCGGCCTGCGAGCCGCACTCGGCCTGACGGTGCAGCGGGTGGGCGCGATGATGACCGTCTTTATGCGCGAGGGCGCCGTGACCGACTTCGCGGCGGCCTCGGCAAGCGACAGCGAGTCCTACGCCGCGCTCTTTCGTGGCCTGCTCGAGCGGGGTGTCTACGTGCCCCCGTCGCAGTTCGAGTGCTGGTTCGTCTCCACCGCACACGGGGACGAGGAGATCACGAGGACGGTTGAGGCCGTTGGCGACGTCGCCGCCGACTGAGCTCTGGTCAGCGCTCACAGCCGACGCGGCGGCGGAGAGTCCGCTCTGGGCCGAGTGCCTCCGCCCGCAGGCCGAGCAGGAGCGGGAGCCGGTGTTCTCGACACTCTGCGGCCCGGCCTACGCGCTCGGGGTGGAGACGATCTACGAGGGCTACCTCCTCCACTACGGGCGCCCGCGACTGTTTGCACCGCCCGATGCAGATGCGGCGCTCCTGCTCGGCGACTATCTCTACGCGCATGGCCTCGTCCGCGTGGCCGCGACGGGCGACACCGGCGCCGTGCACGACCTCGCCCAGCTGATCTCACTCTGCGCCCAGGCGCGCGCCGCGGGAACGGACGGCGACGGAGAGGCGTGGGCGGCGACAGCGGCGGCTCTGGGCCACAGCTCGCTGGAACAGGCGCGGCGGTCACTGCGGGATGATGGTACGACCGCGCCGCTGGCGGGGCTCGCCTGGGAAGCAGCCGGGGGGGCTGCCGTCGAACGCGCCCTGGCCGCGCACGCCGCGCGCAGCCGCTAGACACAAGCGCCGGAACCGGCTAACAATGGTGCGCATGGCGCCGCGGTTCGCGCCAGTGGCTGTGCTTCTCGCGGTCGTCGCGATGATCGCGGCACCCGCGCGGGGTTCGGTGAAGGTCGCCGGCAACGCCCCCGCGCCGAGGCTCTGCGTGATGTCGGACGGCAGGGCCGAGGTGTCGTGGTCCGGCTCCCGCGTGGCGACCGTGGCGCTCAACGGCGGCGTCGTGTGGGGCCATCCGCACTGCAGCCGCAACGTGGGGCAGCCCGAATCGAGCATGCAGATCCCCATGGCCGTGGTGGTGCTGCGGGCGCCTGACGGCACGTACCACGCACTGCAACAGTGGCAGCGGCTCGCCGGCGGCCCGGTCGAGCTGCGGTACTCCCGCTGGGACGGCGAGCCGACGAAGCTCGTGCTCCGGGCCGACGCCGTGCCGCGTGGGGCCGAGGAGCGCGTCCGAGGGGTTCTCACCTTCCACGGGAAGCCGGTCCACGGTTTTCGCTCGACGTCCGCGGGTGTGCCGCTCGACCCCTTCGGCCGCAACGTATACCTCGACGCGTATCGCGCAGGCGGGTGGCAACGGATGATGGGCATCCTCGCCCACAAGGGCAGCGGCGCGTTCTCGCTCTGGATCCGTCCGCAGTGGGAAGGCTCCAGCTACCGCGGACGCGTGATCGGCCCGAACCTCGGCTCGACGCTGGCACCCGACGCCGAGGCGATCTGCCGCACCGACCGCCGGTGACCTGCGTCGCACGGCACCTGTGTTCCGGCGCGCGCGTGCGCTAGAGTCGCCGTCGATGCTCGCCGCGCTCTGGTTCCTCGCCAACGCCGCTGAGGAGGGTCGCAGTGTCGTCCTCTCGATGCTCGTGGTCGGCCTTGTCTTCATCGGCGTGATTGCGCTCGGCGAGGCTGCGCGCTACATGGCCGTCAAGCGCAAGGCCTCGAAGGCCAACCGTCCGCTGTAGCCTCCGTCTCTTCCTCTCCGCCCATCCTCCTCCGTCCGATGGAGTAGGGATGTTGGACGGCGAGGCCGGCGGAGGTCGCTGGAGCTCGTCGCCAGATCTCTAGAGGTGCTCGGGCATCCCTCGCACGCCGCGGGCCAGCACCTGCCGGTCGACGATGCGCACGCGCCCCCGCTCGAGCACCACGGCACCCTTCTCCTGCTCCTCCCGCAACACCTTGTTCACCGTCGGGCGGGCGGCCCCGGCGAGCTCGGCGATCTGCTCCTGGGTCAGCGGGATCACCACCTCCCCGTCTCCGCCGTCGCTGCCGTAGACCTGCACGAGGCGGAGCAGGCTCCAGCGGACGCGGGCATCGGCGTCGAGGTAGTGCGCGGCGACCACGCGCTCGTTCCCACGACGAATGCGTTCTGCGAAGAGCGCAAGGAGCACACCGTTGACCCCCGGATGGCGCTTCTGCAGCTCGCCGAAGCTGTCGCGGCGCAGCGAGAACGTCTCGGCTGGCTCGAGCGCAGCGACGGTTGCGGAGCGCGGTAGGCCGGGGGAGACGATTGCGAGCTCGCCGAAGATGTCGGCCGGCCCGAGCACGTCGAGCAGCGCGACGTGGCCGAGCGGCGTCACGATGCGGATCGCGAAACGCCCGCGCGAGATGAGGTGCAGGGTGTCCGCCGGGTCGCCGCGATGAAACACGACTTCCTCGCGCTGGAACGTCCGCCGCCGGGCGATGGAGAGCAGCTCGCGCACGTCGTCCGACGGGAGCCCGCTGAGGAGCCTGAACTCCACGTGCTGAGCTTACGACGCGAGTCGACCGGCGGCGTCGCAGCAGCAGCGCTCGTGTGTCATCACGGTGACGCTGGCCGTGTCGGTGTCGGTGTCGATGCGGTGAGCCGCTACTCGTCGTCCTAGCGTGCTTGGCATCCAGCCAGCAAGAGGAAAAGGAGTCACCGTTCGCGGCCTGCTGTTCGGCGTCCGCCGTCAAGTGGCGTGACGTGCAGGCGTCGCGGTCGGGCGCCCGGACATCGGCGGCGAGGCGCCGGCGGCTGCGGGTGCCCGGCTGTCAGCACTCCGAGGCGCCTCGCGAGCGGCGATCCCGTGCCTAGACTGCGGTCGCATGGCCGCCCCGGCCTCCGATCTCCGCGAGTGGATCGCGCTGCTCGAGCGCGAGGGCGAGCTCGTTCGCGTACGGGCTGAGGTCGATCCGGACCTGGAGATCACCGAGATCGCCGACCGGGCCGTCAAGGCCGGCGGGCCGGCACTCCTGTTCGAGCGGCCGAAGGGCTCGAGCCACCCGCTGCTGATCAACCAGTTCGGCACCGAGAAGCGCATGCGCCTGGCGTTCGGGGTCGAGCGCCTCGACGACCTGGCCGACAAGCTGGGTGAGATCCTCGAGCTGCAACCGCCGCAGGGACTCGTGGACAAGGTGCGCTCGCTCGGCAAGCTGAAGTCGATCGCCGACTCGATGCCGAAGACCGTGTCGAAGGCGCCGTGCCAGGAAGTCGTGCTCGCCGGCGACGACGTCAACCTCGACCTGCTGCCGATCCAGCGCTGCTGGCCGCTCGATCCTGCTCCCTTCATCACGCTGCCCGCCGTGATCACGCAGGACAAGGACACAGGTGTCCGCAATGTCGGCATGTACCGCATGCAGAAGATCGACCGCCGCTCCACGTTCATGCACTGGCAGATCCACAAGGACGGGCGCGCCGACCTGCTCGCCGCCGAGGACGGGCGCATCCCGGTGGCCGTCGCGATCGGCCTCGACCCGGTCACGGCCTACTCGGCCAGCGCGCCGCTCCCCAAGCACATCGGCGAGCTGATGGTGGCGGGGTTCCTCAAGGGCTCGGCGGTCGAGCTCGTGCAGTGCAGGACGGTCGACCTGCAGGTGCCCGCGAACGCCGAGATCGTGCTCGAGGGCTGGGTCGACCGCGAGGACGTCGGGTTGGAAGGGCCGTTCGGCGACCACACGGGCTACTACACGCCGGCGGAGGAGTTCCCCATCTTCCGCATCGGCGCGATCACGATGCGGCGCGACGCGATCTACCCTTCGATCGTGGTCGGCAAGCCGCCCGCCGAGGACGAGTGGCTGGCGAAGGCGACCGAGCGGATCTTCCTGCCCGCGATCCGCATGAGCGTGCCCGAGATCGTGGACTACGACCTCCCGACCGCCGGGGCGTTCCACAACTCCGTGATCGTCTCCATCCGCAAGCGCTTTCCCGGGCAGGCGAAGAAGGTGATGCACGCCGTGTGGGGGCTGGGGTTGCTCAGTCTGTCGAAGTCGGTCGTCGTCGTGGACGAGCACGTGGACGTGCACGACTACGGGCAGGTCTTCTTCTACGTCTGCGCGAACGTCGACCCGAAGCGCGACATCCTGCTCAGCGAAGGCCCGATCGACCAGCTCGACCACGCGACGACCCTGCAGTCGTACGGCGGCAAGATCGGCTTCGACGCTACCGCGAAAGGTCCGGCGGAGGGAGCGCGCGAGTGGCCGCCGGAGATCGAGATGAGCGCGGAGATCCGGGCCCGTGTCGACGCGCGCTGGGCCGAGCTCGGCATCCCGTTGCCCGACGGCCGGGGTGGGGGTCAGAATGGCGACGCGGCAGCGGCCCGCAAGCGCTCGTTGACGCAACTGTTACGTCGTTGACATGAGAGGGTGTGCGGCATTGAATCCTCCGAGGGGCCCCACCAGGTGAACGACACCCGCGACGACCAGCCGCACCACGCGGCGCCGAGCCTCTGGCCGATCGGCTTTGCGATCGGCATCGCGTGCATTCTCGTCGGACTGATCGTCAGCGTCCCCGCACTGATCGTGGGCGCGCTCGTCGCGCTCGTCTTCGGCTACCTCTGGGTGCGCGACCTGATGCGCGCGCACGGTCCCGTGCAGTCCGCGACGGTCGGCGCCGACGCCCCGGTCGCCGACGAGCGGTTCGGTGCCGTCGCCGAGGCGGGCTACGAGCCGAGCTACGACCGCTCGGCGTTCCTGTCCGGTGCCACGATCGGGGTCGGTGCCGTGATCGGCGCCGCGGTCACCCTGCCATCGCTCGGCTTCGCCGTACTGCCCTCGTTCACGGGTGAGGGAGTCAGGACGTTCGACGTCGACCTGGGGCCGATCTCGAACTTCCCACAGGGGAAATACGTGATCGCCACGTTCGCGCAGAGCGCCGAGCAGGGCGATGTCTCGAGGCGCACCGCGTACGTTCGCAACAACGGGTTCACGGAGGACACTCCCCCGCAGCCGAGCTTCACGATCGTCTTCAGCCGCTGCGTCCACCTCGGCTGCCCCGTGCAGGCGAACGGTCCCGTTGACGAGAAGGCGGCGAAGACGGTCAACGGTGTCGAGCTCAGGCCCGTGCTGGCACAGACCTTCGGCTGCCCGTGCCACGGCGGCCAATACGACTCCGAGGGCAACCGCACCGCGGGCCCGCCCGTCCGCTCCCTCGATCGCTTCGAGTTCTCGATCAGGAACGGCAACCTCGTGCTCGGTAGGCGCTTCAGCGTCGGCACGGTCGAGGGGACCGGCGCCAACGCGAGAATCACGAAGTACTACCTGGCCTACCCGGGCGTCCACGTCGACGGCCCCGAGCAGTGGCTGTATCCGATCCCGACTCCAGGGTCCACGTAGGCGTGCCCAAGTCCGCCACGCGCCACAAGGCCGAGCAGGCCGTCCTCGTCCCACTCGACTGGCTGGAGGAGCGCTCCGGCCTCGTCGGCTACACGAAGTGGTTCCTCTTCCGCAACGTCCCGCGCGACATCAACTGGATGCAGACGCTCGGCTCGGCGTCGCTGACCGCGTTCCTCGTCCAGACAGTCACAGGTGTGGTCCTGGCCATGTACTACAAGCCGGACCCGTCGAACGCGTACGCGTCGATCCAGAACATCACGCAGGAGGTCACCCTCGGCTGGCTCGTGCGCGGCATGCACAAGTGGGGCGCGAGCGTCTTCATCATCCTCATGTTCCTGCACATGGCGCGGACGTTCCTCTTCGGCGCCTACAAGTACCCGCGCGAGCTGAACTGGATCATCGGCGTGCTGCTGCTCGTGCTGGGGATGCTCGAGGGCTTCACCGGGTACCTGATGCCATGGGACCAGACCGCCTACTGGGCGACCGTGGTGGGCATCAACCTCAACGCCACCGGGCCGTTCGTGGGACCCTTCCTCGCCCAGTTCCTGCAGGGCGGACTCTCGATCGGGCCCGACACCCTCTCGAGGTTCTACGCGCTGCACATGCTTGTGATCCCCGCCGGGATCATCGCGCTGATCGGGCTGCACCTCTATCTCGTCGTACGCCTCGGCGTCACGTCGCCGCCGTGGTCGAAGGTCGCCGCCGGGCGGCCCCGTCCCGAGGAGAACGGCCGTGGCCGCGAGGGTCTGATCCGGCCACCGGCGACGGGTGAGTCCCCGAGCGCAGGCGGAAGCTAGGCGCGATGGCCTCCAAGCTGACGACCCAGAACCGCGCCGAGTTCAAGCGCTACAAGGAGGACGTCCAGCGCGAGGGCAAGTCGTTCTTCCCCTACGCGATGTGGCACGACACGCTGATGTCGCTCGTCGTGGTCGCCGTGATCATCGCGCTCGCCTGCATCTGGTACTTCACCGCAGACGGCACCGACGCCGGCATCCTCGGACCCTGGTACACGGACGAGGCCGACGCGGGGACGACGAGCTTCGTGCCGCGCCCGGACTGGTTCTTCTACTTCCTCTTCTACCTGCTGCGCATCTTCAAGTGGCCGGAGACCGTCGTGCTGGGGACGGTCGGCATCCCGACACTCTGCCTCGTCCTCTTGCTCGGGCTGCCGTTCATCGATCGCCGTCCGGAGCGGAACCTCTTGCGCCGGCCGGTGGCCCTCGTCGCAGCGCTGCTGACCGTCCTCGCCATGGGTGTCCTGACCTGGAAGGGTGCCATCGCCGAGGAGGCGCTCGGCTCCGAGCTCATCGCGGAGGGCGCGCCGCAGAAATGGGCCGAAGAGCAGGGCTTCGCGGGCAACCCGGTGGCGGAGAAGGGTGCGACGCTCTTCGCCCAGTCCGGGTGTCTCAACTGCCACACGTACTCGGGCACGGGCGCCGGGGCGCTCGGGGCGCC
This sequence comes from uncultured Actinomycetes bacterium, assembly GCA_963708005.1. Lineage (GTDB taxonomy): Bacteria > Actinomycetota > Thermoleophilia > Gaiellales > Gaiellaceae > Gaiella. The sequence continues at coordinate 806,141 of CAVPRY010000007.1, forward strand.
TGACCTCACCGACGTGGGCGCGACCGGCCGCGGGGTGGACTTCTTCGTCAGCTACCTCACGAACCCGGCGCAGTACGGGAACACCGTGATGGGCTCATACGCCTACCTCGGCGAGGAGAACCTCACGGCGCTGGCGACGTTCCTCGACGCGTCCAGGGGACAGAACGAAGAGGAGTAGTAGCGGCCGCCTTCGGCGCGGCCGAGGTTACGCTCTCGTCGTGAAGGTCTTCCTCGGCGTCACCGGGGCCTCCGGCGCCCCCTACGCGGCGGGGATCCTGCATGCGCTCGTCACGGCCGGTTGCGACGTCGGTCTGTGCGCGTCGGCGGCGGGGATCGAGGTGCTGGCGACCGAGCTGTACGGAGACCCGGACCTCGAGCACGACGAGGTGCTTGCTCGTTTCGTCGGCGATGCCGTAGACCAGGTCACGCCGTACGGGATCGCGGAGTACCGGAGCCCGTATGCAAGCGGCTCGGCGAAGGTCGACGCCTACGTCATCTGCCCGTGCTCGATGGCCACGGTCGGCACGCTCGCCGCCGGCGCGATGGCGAATCTCATTCACCGCGCGGCCTCGGTGGCGCTGAAGGAGAGGCGCAAGCTCGTGCTCGTACCGCGCGAGACGCCGCTCTCTTCGATCCATCTGCGAGGACTCGCGACGCTGCACGAGGCAGGCGCGGTGATCCTCTTCGCGGCACCGGGCTTCTATCACGGCGCCGAGACGGTGCAGGACCTCGTCGACTTCGTCGTCGCCCGCTGCCTCGACCAGCTCGGTATCGACAACGCGCTCGTCCGGCGGTGGGGCTCTTGACGCATCGGTCCGGCACGCTCACGGCGGATGGCGTCCGCTCGATGTTCGACCGGATCGCGCCCGTGTACGACCTGATGAACCGCGTCATGACCGCGGGGCTCGACCGCTCGTGGCGCAGGCTCGCGGTGGAGGCGGTGGTGCAGCCCGGCGATCTCGTGCTCGACGCCTGCTGCGGCACCGGCGACCTCGCGCTCGAGGCGGAGCGTGGCGGCGGCATCGTCACCGGGCTCGACTTTTCGCCCCGCATGCTCCAGCGCGCCCGCCGCAAGTCGGAGTCGATCGCCTGGGTCGAGGGCGACATGCTCGCGCTCCCGTTCGACTCGGGCTCGTTCGACACCGCGACCGTCGGCTTCGGCGTCCGCAACGTCGCCGATCTCGAAGCCGGCTTGCGGGAGCTGCGCCGCGTGCTGCGCCCGGGCGGGCGGCTGGCGGTGCTGGAGATCACGACGCCGCGCGGGCCGCTCCGACCCTTCTTCGCGCTCTGGTTCGACCGCGTCGTTCCGGCGCTCGGCAAGATCCTCCCCGGTGGGCGCGCTTACGCGTATCTACCCGCGAGCGTTCGCCGGTTCCCCGACGCAGAGGAGCTGGCGGCGCTGCTGCAGGTGGCCGGTTTCGAGCAGGTCCGCTTCCGGCTCCTCGGCGGCACGATCGTGGCGCTGCACACCGGAATCGCCTGCGGCGATTCCGGAGAGAGTAGGGAGCAGCCGAAGGCTGCCAGTTCTGCTCTTCGTTCTCTTCCTCCTCGCGCAGCGAGGAGGAAGAGGTGAGCGCGACGCTCGAGGCCGTCCGCTCGACCCGGGGACTCGCCGAGTACCTCGACGCGGTGGAGGAGCGGCTCGCCGAGACCGTGGCGAGCCACGCCGGCGCCGTTGCCGAGGTCGGCGCCGATGCCCTCGCCGCGGGCGGCAAGCGCCTGCGGCCGGTGCTCACGTACCTCTCGTCCCACGAGCACGCCCGGCCGCCGGTCACTGCGGGAGTCGCGGTCGAGCTCGTCCACATGGCGACGCTCGTGCACGACGACCTGATCGACGGCGCCCGCGTCCGCCGCGGACGGGCAGCAGCGTGGACGGCCCACGGCGTCGATGCCGCCCGCGCCGCCGGCGACTACCTCTTCGCGCGCGCCTTCGCGGAGCTCGCAGCGGAGGGTGACGAGCGGGCAGTCGCCACGCTGGCAGGAGCCTCGCTGGCCCTCGCCCGTGGTGAGGCCATGCAGCGCCGTCAGCGCCACGAGCCCGACACGTCGGTGAAGGACTACCTCGAGCGGTGCGCGCTCAAGACCGGGAAGCTGTTCGAGGCAGCCTGCGTCCTCGGTGGTGGAAGCGCTGAATACGGTGGTCTCCTCGGCGTCGCGTTCCAGATCGCTGACGACATCCTCGACTGCGCCGGCGACACGATCGAGACCGGCAAGGTGCCCGGGACCGACCTGCGCGACGGGACACCGACCCTGCCGCTCCTGCTCGCGGCACGCGACGACGACGCCGTGCGCGAGGCGCTGGCCGGCGGCCCGCTCGAGGGCGTCCTCGTGCGCGTTGCCGCGACGGGCGCGCTCGAGCGCTCCAGGCAGGTCGCCCTCGACTACGCTAGGAGAGCGAAGGAGAGTCTCGACGGAGCGGCGCGCCGCCCAGAGCTCGAGGCGCTCGCCGACGCCGTCGTCGATCGCAACCGCTGATGGCCATCCTCGACCGCACAAGCACGCTCGAGCCGATCCGCTCCAAGGTCGAGGCGGGTGTGCGGCTCGAGCTCGAGGACGGGCTGGCGCTGCTCGAGACGGACGACCTGCTCGAGCTTGGAGCTCTGGCGGATCTGGCGCGACGCGTACGAGGCGGCACTCGACGAGGTGTACTTCGTCCAGAACCTGTATCTGAACCAGACCAACGTCTGCCGCGTGAAGTGCAAGTTCTGCGCATTCGCCGCCACGCGTAAGCAGGAGCACGCGTACACGATCACGACGCAGGAGCTGGTCGCCGACGCAGTGCTGCAGCACGAGCAGAGCGGCTTCACCGAGATCCACATGGTGAACGGCGAGAACCCGCACGTCGGGCTCGACTTCTACGTCGACACCATCCGCGCGCTGCACGGAGCACTGCCGGACGTGCACCTCAAGTGCTACACGGCATCCGAGATCCACCACATGACGACGCTGTCCGGGCTGACGCACGAGGAGGTGCTGCGCGAGCTCCGAAACGCAGGCCTGGGGTCGCTGCCGGGCGGAGGCGCGGAGGTCTTCGCCGACCGCGTGCGCGCGCTCGTGGCGCCGGGCAAGGAGGACCCGGACGTCTGGTTCCACGTGCACGACACGGCACACCGGCTGGGCATTCCGACGCATTGCACGATGCTCTACGGGCACGTCGAGACGTACGAGGAGCGCGTCGACCACATCCTCCGGTTGCGCGACCAGCAGGACAAGACCGAGGGCTTCCTCGCCTTCATCCCGCTCGCGTTCCACCCGGAGAACACGGTCTTCGAGCGGCGCGGGTGGCGGCACACGACCGGCGCCGACGATCTGAAGATGCTCGCGTTCTCGCGACTGATGCTCGACAACGTGCCGAACATCAAGGCCTACTGGATCATGATGGGGATGCCGCTCGCGGCTGTCGCGCTCCATTTCGGCGCCAACGACGTGCAGGGCACCGTGATGCGCGAGGAGATCTTCAAGGCGGCCGGAGGTCGCACCGGCACCGAGCAGAAGGTCGAGGAGCTCGTCCGCTTCGTGCGCGACGCCGGGCGGATCCCCGTCCAGCGCGACACGCTGTACGCCGAGGTGCGCCGATGGCCGTGACAGGGGTGCGAGGACGGCAATACGTCGCTCCCGCCGTTCCGGGCTGGAGCCTTGTCGCCCTCGCCGCCGCGGTTCTCGGGGTGGCCGCGGCCGCGGTGCTCGTGCTCGCTCAGGACAGCGATCCGGGGAGCGTACGCTGGTGGCTCATCGTCCTGCCCGTGTTCCTGGCGCTCGTGCCGGTGCTGGCGCCGAGCCGCCTGACGCGCATCGCGGCAGCAGTGTTCGCGGTCTGCTGGTGCGTCGTCACCGGGTTCACGATCGGTTTCCTGCTGATCCCGGCAGCGGTGGCGCTGTTCCTGGCGACGAAGGACGACGGATGATCCGGCTCGGCCGCATCTCCTACGTGAACATGGCGCCGGTCTTCTACCGGCTGCAGGCAGACGTGGACGAGGTCGTCGGCGTGCCGACCGAGCTCAACCGGCTCCTCATCGCGGGCGAGATCGACGTGGCGCCGATCTCCTCCATCGAGTACGCGCGGCACGCCGACGGGCTGCGGCTGCTGCCGCGTCTCTGCGTGTCGTCCGAGGGGGCGGTCGACTCGATCCAGCTCGTCTCGCGGATCCCGCTCGGCCGCGTGGCGTCGGTGGCGGTGACGCCGGAGAGCGCGACGTCGGTCGTGCTCACGCGCGTGCTGCTGCCGCGGGCGGAGATCGTGCCGCTCGGCGAGGACGCCGAGGCGACGCTCCTGATCGGCGACGCAGCGCTGAAGAGCGCATTCGAGGACCCGACACCGCACCACGACCTCGGCAGGTTGTGGCTCGAGCGCACGGGCCTGCCGATGGTCTTCGCCGTCTGGGCCGCTCCCGAGCCGGTCGTCGACGGCCTGGGGGACCTCGAGCACGCGCTCGTGGCCTCCGTCCGGCTGGCGCGCACCGAGCCCGAGCGGCTCGCCCACGAGGCGAGCGAGCGCTACGGCTACCCGGCCGGCTTCCTCGCGCGCTACTTCGAGAAGCTGCGCTACAGCTTCGGCCCGCGCGAGCGCGCCGGCCTGTACACCTTCCTCGAGATGGCGCGCGACGTCGGCGAGCTCGACCACGTGCCGGAGCTCCGCTTCGCCCGCGATGAGGTGGTCGCCGGCCGGACGCGCGAGGAGGCGTGATGGCAAGTGTTTCCGTCACACGAGCGTTGTCCGGCGCGGCAGGCGACGGCGTGCGCGAGGTGCTGGAGAGGGCGCTCGAGGGGGAGCGGATCACGGACGGCGAAGCGGTGACGCTGCTCCGCTCGCGCGATCTCGTCCCGGTCGGGCGAGTGGCGGACGAGATCCGCGGGCGCAAGACCCACCCCGACCGCGTGACGTTCATCGTCGACCGGAACATCAACTACACGAACATCTGCTACACGGACTGCGATTTCTGCGCGTTCTACCGCAGCCCCGGCGACACGCGCGAGGGCTACCTCCTCCCGAAGCCGGTGATCTTCAAGAAGATCGAGGAGACGCTCGCGATCGGCGGCACGGGCGTGCTGATGCAGGGAGGACACCACCCCGACCTAGCGATCGACTACTACGAGGATCTTTTCCGTTCGATCAAGAGCCGCTACCGCGTCCACCTGCATTGCCTCTCGCCGCCGGAGGTGCAGCACATCGCACGGCGCTCGAAGCTCACCGTCCCAGAGACGCTCGCGCGCCTGCGCGACGCGGGGCTCGACTCGCTGCCGGGCGGCGGCGGGGAGATCCTCGTCGACCGCGTGCGAGACGTGATCGCGCCGAAAAAGACGACCTCCGACGAGTGGCTCGACGTGATGCGCCACGCGCACCGGCTCGGCATGTCGACGACGGCGACGATGATGTACGGCCACGTGGAGACGCTCGAGGAGCGCGTCGAGCACCTGCGCCGCGTGCGCGAGGTGCAGGACGAGACCCGCGGCTTCCGGGCGTTCATCTCGTGGACGTTCCAGCGGGACGGCAACCGGCTCGACGCCGTCGTCCGCGACGAGGACATGCCGACGTCGTTCGACTACCTGCTCACGCAGGCGGTCTCGCGCATCTACCTCGACAACGTGCCCCACATCCAGTCGTCGTGGGTGACGCAGGGGATGAAGATCGGCCAGGTCGCCCTCGGCTTCGGCGCCGACGACATGGGCTCCGTGATGCTGGAGGAGAACGTCGTCTCGGCTGCCGGCACCACGCACCGCACCTCGACGGAGGAGCTCGTGCACCTGATCAGGGCGCTCGGGAAGACACCCGTGCAGCGGGACACGCTGTATCGCGACGTCAGGGTGTGGAACTGAGCTAGGTCCGCCACTAGTAGAGACTTGATGTGAAAGGGCGCTGCGGCCGCGAAGCGGACGCCTTCAGGGATCTTCGCGCGACCGGAATCCGCGCGAGCGGATTCCGCGTCTGGCGCCAGCAACTTGCCCGGCGCTTCGTGACGCGACGCACACGGCAGGAGCGAGTTCGGAACGTGTAAGGGAGGACCTGTGGGGCCGGGTGGCTCCGCTACCCTCGGCCGGGGTCGATGCCGCGTCTTCTATTCCTCACCGGGCTCTTCGCGCTCGCGTTCGCCGCGCCCGCCACTGCGCAGCGAGAGGCGCTTCTTCCCGGAGTCACGTACGAGCGTCAGGTGCAGCTGACGGCGGCGGGGCCGGTCGTCCTGCACATCGTCATCGGCCCCCGGCCGGGTGGTCCATACGCCCTTCGCCCGGTGCTGTCGAACGACACGATCCTCGGGCGCGAGCAGGTCACCTCGATGCAGCACCGGCTCTCGAGCACCGCCACGATGGTCGGCGTCAACGGGGACCTGTTCGACCCGGCGACCGGCCGGCCGAGCGGTCTCCTCATGCAGGACGCTGCGCTTGTGAGCCCCTCTGCCGGCGACAGGTCGAGCATCGGCGTGACGACGGACGGCACGCTGGACGTCCGGCGCGTCGCGTTCTTCGGCAGTTGGCGCGGCACGGGGGAGTCGCGCGTGCTGAACGATCTGAACGAGGAGCCCGGGCAGGACGAGATCTCGCTGTTCACGTCGGCCTGGGGCCCGACCACGCCGAACGTGCCGGACGCTGCGGCCGCTGTGCTGTTCCCGTTTCCGGCCGCGACCCCCAACGTCGACCTGTCCGCAACGGCTGTCGAGGTACGCGACGGCAGCGCTGTCCCCATTCCACCCGGCGGCGCAGTCCTCGTCGCGCGTGGCGCGGCGGCCGAGGCGCTGCGAAGCGAGGTCGGTGCAGGCGCCACCGTCGGCCTGCGGCTCCTGCTCCGCCCTGCGTGGGATGGGGTCGTACAGGCCGTCGGCGGGGGGCCGCTGATCGTGCGCGACGGCAAGCCGGTCTTCCGTGCCAACGAGGCCTTCCTGACCACTCAGCTCGGGCCGCGCAACCCCCGCACGGCCGTCGGCCAGCTGCCGGACGGCCGGGTCGTGTTCGTCGTCACCGACGGCCGGCAGCCCGGCTATAGCGTCGGTCTCACGAACTGGGGCCTCGCCCAGGCGCTCGTGCGCCTTGGCGTCGTGACCGCGGCCGCGCTGGATGCCGGAGGCTCGTCGACCCTCGCCTTCGATGGCACGCTGCTCAACCGGCCCTCCGATGCCGGCGGCGAGCGGGCCGTCTCCGAAGGGCTGATGCTTGCGTACACGGGCGTCTACCTGCCACCTGTGGCGCCCTCCGTCTCGCCCAACGGCGACGGCGTCGACGATCGGCAGGTCTTGCTGGTGAAGGTCGTCCGACCTTCGGCTGTCGCTGTGACCCTGCGCGCTCCGAACGGCGCGACCTCTACCGAGACGATCGACCACCCAGCCGGCACGTTTGAGGTCCCGTTTCCTCCGCGAGCTCCCTCCGCCAACGACGTCTCCGCAGCGAGCTTGCCGCGTGCCGGCAGCGCGGCACCGCCCCGCGTGCCGGACGGCCGTTGGCGTTTCTCGGTGCAGGCCACGGACGACCTTGCGCAGACCTCGTCGATGACGCGGGCGTTCACCGTCAACACGACGCTCGGGTTTCTGCGCACGTCTCGGGCCCGGCTGTTTCTCCCTCCGGCGGGTCGCGAGTTGCGCCTCCAGTGGCGTCAGGCCCGCAGTGCGCGGGTCGTCGTCACGATCGAGACGTCACTCGGCGACGTGGTGCGGACCCTGGCCCGCACCCGGTACGAGCCCGGTCTCCGTGTGCTGCGCTGGGACGGGCTCGGGCGGGACCGAACGGCAGTTCGGGGAGGGCGCTATGTCGTCCGGGTTCTCGCCCGCAACGAGCTCGGTGCGACCGAGCTCGTACGCCCATTCACCGTCCAGCGCATCGTCGGCCACGTCACGCACTAGCGAGGGCGCGCGTGCCGTGGGCCGAGGTCAAGCGCCCCGAACATGAGGTCGAGCAGAACGGCCGGATCGCGCCGCACGCGCTGGTGCTCTGCGGCGTCCCGTTTCTCGAGGCGCAGCGCGTGCGGGTCGACGAGCGGGATGAGCCGGTTCTCGCGGATCAGCCACTCGTCGACGCCGCCGAGCCGGCCACCGTACGTGGTGTAGACCGGGGTCCCGAGGGCCACGGCTTCGCGATTCATCGTCCCGCCCGCGGAGACGACGAGGTCGGCGAAGGCGATCAGGCTCTGCGCGTCGATCGCCTCCTCGGTCAGGATCACGCTCGGAAGGCCGAGCCGCGCGACGTAGGCGCGCTGCTCGGAGGTGCGCGGGATCACCACCGCGTGCACGCGCTCGTCGCGGCCGACGCTGTCGAGCACGCGGGGGAAGAGCGGGTTGGACTGCCGGTGGTAGAGGGACACGTCCGGCGGCGGCCGCAGCACCACGAGCACTCGTTCTTCGTCGACCCCGAGCGACGCGAGCACGCCGGAGTCGGGCTCGAAGTCGGCGAGGTAGTACTCCTCCTTCAACCCGGGAAAGCGCGCGAGCTTGGGCGGAACGGCTCCGTAACGCGCCAACCGCTCGACGGGGATCGCCTCGGGCACGACCACACGCGTGGCGGCGCGGTAGCCGAGGGCGTGCTGCAGGCTCGCCCACTCGTAGTCGTGCGTCGTCGCGGACGGGATGCTCAGCGAGCGGGCGGTGAGCGTCAGCTCGTGCGAGCCGTGGGCCAGCGCGAGGTCGAAGGCTCGGGGCCGCGCCCACCGGCGCAGCGTGTGCAGGCGGTCGACGAGCGATTGCGCCTTGCCCAGACGCGATCTGCCGCCGTGCTGTCCGATCACCGTCGAGGCGAGACCGTGCAGACGGAGGAGCTCCTGGGTCTGCGCGTACTCGCGCGAGGTGATCTCGACGTCGTGACCCCGGTCGCGGAGAAGACCGATCAGAGGCCGGAAGACGAGGACGTGAGCCGAGGCGCTCATGTCGATCCACACGCGCATCAGGCACCCACCGCATCCTGTATTCGCCCCCCTGCGACCGGCCCGGGCACGCGGTCGACGTGACGCTCATGCCAGAGCGTGAAGGCGAGCAACCCCCAGAGCTGCCGTGAGCAATCCTCCCGTCCCGCGTTGTGTGCGTCGAGCAGGCGCCCGACAGCGGCGGGATCGAAGTAGCCCTGCCGGCGAAGGGTCGCGGGGGCGAGCACTTCGCGTGCGAACGGTTCGAGCTGTCCGCGCAGCCAGGCCGCGGCCGGGATGGAGAACCCGCGCTTGCGACCGTTGACGATCGCGTGCGGGAGGAGCGGCGCCGCCGCGCGCCGCAGTAGGATCTTCTTTCGTAGCCCCCGCACCTTCAACCGCGTCGGCAAGGCCAACGCCAGCTCGGAGACGGCGTCGTCGAGGAAGGGAACGCGCGCCTCGAGCGAATGTGCCATTGCTGCGCGGTCCGTCTTCGTGAGCAGGTCGTCGACGAGGTACGTGCCGAGGTCGACGTCCTGCAGCCGGCTCAGCAGCTCCGAGCCGGCGGTCTCCGCAAAGCGTGAGCGGAGGAGATCGACCGGGTCGAACGGGTGCTTGCGGCCGGTCAGCTCCGCGCGCGCGTCGGCCGAGAAGATCTCCCTCCACCCGTGGTGCCGCTCGAGAGGCGAGAGGTGTGCCGCACGGACGAACCGCTTCGCACGGAAGTCGAAGCTCGCCCGCGATGTGGAGACGGGCAAGCGCTCGACGAGCGGACTCGCGAGCCGCGCCGCGCCCCCGACTCGCTGGGCGAGCAGGTCTGCGGCATAGGTGTAGTAGCCGCCGAAGAGCTCATCGCCCCCCTCGCCCGAGAGGGCTACCTTGACCGTTCTCGCGGCGAGCTCGGAGACGAGATAGGTGGGCAGCGCCGACGAGTCCGCGAACGGCTCGTCGAACGCCTCGGCGAGCGCCGGTAGCAGGCGGGCGGCATCCGGTCGCAGCACGAGCTCGTGATGGTCGGTCGCGTACCGCTGCGCGACGCGCCGTGCATCGGCGGTCTCGTCGAACGAGCGTTCCTCGAACCCGATCGTGAACGTCTGCAGCCGCCCCGAAGTCTCCTCTGCGGCGATCGCCGTGAGCAGCGCCGAGTCGACGCCGCCCGAGAGCAGGACGCCGACCGGCACGTCCGCCACGAGATGGGCCCGCACCGAGTTGCGGATGCGTTCTCGCAGCTCGCGCGCAAGCTCCTCCGGCTCGTCGCGCCGCACGTCGCCGGCGTCGACCGGAGCCCGACGCGCATAGCGCTCTACACGCACGTCGCCGCCCTGCCAGACAAGGACGTGCCCGGCCGGCAGCTTGCGGACGTCGGCGAAGATGGTGAGCGGCGACGGAACGACGTTGAACGCGAGGAATGCCTCGACGGCGTCGAGGTCGATCGAGCCGCGTGGAAGAGCCCGCAGTTCCGACGCGAACTCGAGTGTGCGACCGTGCGAGCGGTAGTAGAGCGGCTTGATGCCGTAGGGGTCGCGCGCGAGCACGAGGCGGCCGCCCGCGGCGTCCCACACGGCGACTGCGAACATGCCGCGCAGGCGAAGCGGGAACTCCTCGCCGTGCTCCTCGTACAGGTGCGCCAGCACCTCCGTGTCGCCGGCGCTCGAGAAGATGTGGCCCGCGCGCACGAGCTCGTCCCGCAGGACTCGGTAGTTGTAGATCTCGCCGTTCTGCACGACGTGGACCGAGCCGTCCTCGTTCGCCAGAGGCTGATCGCCGGTCTCGAGGTCGATGATCGCCAGCCGTCTCGCGGCGAGCCCCGCGCGCGAGTCGATCACGAGGCCGTCCGCGTCGGGGCCTCTATGGGCGAGCGTCCAGCTCATCGACTCGAGAGCCGAGCGGTCAGGCGGGGCGTCGGCCGATGCGATCCCGCAGATCCCGCACACGACCTTGCACTCTAGAGCGACGTGCCACCGGCCCGGCGCGGCGGCATCGTTGCGGCGAGGGACTGGCGCGCAACGCGCCAGATCGTCGCGCCCACGATGCGAAGGTAGAGGCTCGGTGAGCGGTCCGCCACCCATTCCAGGTCGTGCGCCAGCTTCTCGGCCCACGCGGGCTCCCTTCCCATCCGGGTCTGGGCGAAGCCGGTGACGCCCGGGCGCACGACCAGACGCTGCCAGTACTCCGGGATCTCCTCGCAGAGCTCCTCGAAGAACCGCGGGCGGATGGGCCGCGGGCCGACGATCGACATGTCGCCGCACAGGACGTTCCACAGCTGCGGCACCTCGTCGAGCTGCGTGGCCCGCAGCAGGTGACCGAGTGGTGTCTCCTCGGCTGCCGTCCGCTCGGTCAGCTCCCTCCCGTAGTACGCCCCGAGACGGAACTCTGCGTTCGGCTTGAGCGTGCGGAACTTACGCATCGTGAAGATCCGTCCGTGTCGGCCGACTCGCTCGCCGCGGTACAGCACCGGCGTGCCGGCCGTGAGGCGCACGATCACGGCGATCGCTCCGGCGAGGGGCGAGAAGACGACGAGGGCGCCCCCCGAGATCAGGATGTCGAGCACGCGCAGCGCCGCGTCCACGCGGTGGGCCTCGCCAGCCTCGAGAGAAAGTCTGGCGTAACGCTCGGCGAGCGTCGTGCCGTCCGGTACGGCCTCAGTCGGGGTGAAGCGCTGGCGTTCCTCCTCCGGCACGGCGTCGCCGAAGCCTACGCCAACCGTTCGGAGGCGCACGTACAGTCCCGTGATGCTCGTGGCGAGCATCTTCAGCGAGATCACGAGCGCCGTCACCGACGTGATCGGCAACTACGGCCTCTACGCCGTGTTCGCGTTGATGCTCGTCGACGCGGTGTTCCCGGCGGCCAGTGAGGTCGTGATGGTCTACGCCGGCGCCGTCGCGTCCGGCGCATTCGCCGGACAGACGGTCACCCTGTTCGGACATGAGTTCGAGTACGGGCTCCAGGCGTACCTGGCGATGGCGGTCGCCGGCACGGTCGGGTACCTGGTCGGCTCCCTGGTCGGCTGGTGGGTCGGACGCCGGGGTGGCCACCCGTTCCTCGAGCGGAGCGGCCGGTGGCTCCACCTCGGTGCCGAGCGTGTCGTCCGGGCCGAACGCTGGTTCGTGCGCTGGGGCGACTGGGCGGTGCTGGTCGGGCGGATCACGCCCGTCGTCCGCTCGTTCATCTCCATCCCGGCCGGTGTGTTCGAGGCCCCGCTCGGTCGCTACACGGTCCTCACCGCCATCGGCTCGGCTGCCTGGTGCTTTGCGTTCGCCGGTGCCGGCTGGGCGCTCGGTGCCAGCTGGGAGGACTTCCACGACGCGTTCCGCTTCGCCGATTACGCGGTTGCGGCGATCGTGGTGGCAGGGATCGGCTGGCTCGGCTGGAAGCTGATCAGACGCAGGCGTGCGGGAAAAAGCCCCGCCCCCGGCTACACTGACGCGTCCGAATGATCCCGCTCGTCGACGTCAAGGCGCAGTACGCGCCGTTCATCCCCGATCTGCGGCAGCGTTTCGCCGAGGTGCTCGAGTCGGGGCGCTTCATCTTCGGCCCCGAGGTCGAGGCGTTCGAGCGCGAGGCGGCGGCATTCCTCGGCCTGCCGCACGCGATCGGGGTCGCGAACGGCACCGACGCCCTCATCCTCGCGCTGGAGGCAATGGGCGTTCGCGCGGGCGACGAGGTGATCTGCCCGGCATTCACGTTCTACGCCACCGCCGAGGCGATCGCGCGCGTGGGGGCCACCCCGGTGTTCGCCGACGTCGACGGCGTCACGCTCAATCTCGATCCCGAGGACGTCGCCTCGCGCATCACGTCGCGCACCAGGGTGATCGTGCCGGTTCACCTGTTCGGCCGTCCCGCACCGCTCCACGACCTCGCGGCGCTGGGGCTGCCGCTGCTCGAAGATGCGGCACAAGCCTTCGGCGCCCCCGGCGTCGGCCACGCGGGCGTGTGCACGACGTTCAGCTTCTTCCCCACGAAGAACCTGTTCGCGCTGGGCGACGGCGGTCTCGTCGCCTGCAGGGACGGTGCCGTCGCGGACACCGTGCGCAAGCTGGGCTTCCACGGCTCCGTGGACAAGCAGACGTTCGAGCTGATCGGTGCCAACTCGCGGCTCGATGCGATCCAGGCGGCCGCACTCCGGGTCTTCCTGCCTGCACTGCCGCGCTGGAACGAGCTCCGCCGCGAGGGCGCCCGACGCTATGCGGAGCTCGGGCTCGGCGCCGTCGTCGAGATCCCGGCCGACGAGGCGGCGCACGTGTACCACATGTATGTCGTCAGGACACCCGACCGCGAGCGCATCGCCGCGGCGTTGCACGAGGCCGGCATCTCCAGTGCCTCGTACTACGTCACGCCGCTGCACCTGCAGCCGGCGCTCTCGTATCTGGGCTACGAGCCCGGCGCGCTGCCTGTGACGGAGCAGGCTGCACGCGACAACCTGGCGCTCCCGCTCTGGGCCGGGATCACCCCGGAGGTGCAGGAGCGCGTGGCCGAGACCGTCCGGGCGGCGGTCGGCGTCACGGTGTAGGCAGACACGCTCGAGAAGGAGGGGCTCGGTGCGAAGCCCGGTGAACAGGCATCGACTCTGGCAGGTCGTCGCGGACGGCGCGATCGTCGCCGTCGCATGGTGGCTCGCCTGGATCCTGCGCTTCGAGGATCGGCGACCCCGGTACTACGATCGCTACCTCGACTGGGAGCTGATTCTGCTCGTCGTCGGGATCGCGCTGCCGGTCTTCGCGCTCTGCGGCTTCTACAACCGATGGTGGCGCTACGTGTCCACGCGCGACATGTGGGACGCCGTGCGCGGCGTCGCGCTCGCCACGCTCGCCATCTTCGTCGCGTTCACGCTCTTCGAGCTACACCCGGTGCGGGTGCCGACATCGCTGTGGTTCGTCTTCCTGCTCGTCTGCCTCGCGTTCGTCGCGGGCTCGCGCCTGCTCGCCCGGACGCTGATCGAGCGGCCGCGGCCGGGCAGCTTCGTCGCTCGAGGTAAGGAGGCGATCGTCGTCGGCGCCGGCGACGCGGCCCAGCTGATCGTGAAGGAGATGCTCCGGAACCCGGCGCTGGGCACGACGCCCATCGGCCTCGTCGACGACGACCCGCGGAAGAAGAACCTCCGCGTCCACGGCATCCGCGTACTGGGCACCACCGGCGAGCTGCCGGAGCTCCTGCGTGAGCGGCGGCCCGACGAGCTGTTGATCGCGATCCCCTCGGCGCCGGGCGAGTTCCGTGCCCGGGTAGTCGAGGAGGCGCGGGCCGCGGGCGTGCCGGTGCGGACGCTGCCGGGCCTGTCGGAGCTCGTCTCGGGCGACTACGACCTCGCTCGTCAGCTGCGCCCGGTGGAGGTGGAGGACGTGCTCGGGCGTGAGCCCGTGGAGGTGGATCTCGAGGCGATCGCCGGCTACCTCACGGGCGAGATCGTGTTGGTCACCGGTGCGGGAGGATCGATCGGCGCCGAGCTCTGCCGCCAGATCGCGCGGATCGGGCCTGCAAAGCTCGTCCTCGTCGACAATGCCGAGCCGCTCCTGTTCGAGATCGAGCGGGAACTCGTCGGCGAGCGCGGCTTCCACGCGGCGGCGGCGGTGATCGGGGACGTGAAGGACGCGGTCAAGCTGCGGCAGGTGTTCGACAAGTACCGGCCGGGCGTCGTCTTCCACGCCGCCGCGTACAAGCACGTGCCGCTCATGGAGGCCAACCCGCTCGAGGCGGTGCGCAACAACACCCTCGCCACGCGGACGCTGGCCGACGTCGCCGTCGAGTTCGGCGCCAAGCGCTTCGTGCTCGTCTCCACCGACAAGGCCGTCAACCCGAAGACGGTGATGGGGCAGTCGAAGGCGCTCTGCGAGTGGATCGTCGAGACCTGGGGGCACCGGGCGGACGTCCCCACGCGGTTCGTCGCGGTGCGCTTCGGCAACGTGCTCGGCTCGTCGGGGAGTGTGATCCCCATCTTCCGCAAGCAGATCGCGAAGGGCGGACCCGTCACGGTCACCGACCCCGAGATGACGCGCTACTTCATGACCATCCCCGAAGCGGTGCAGCTCGTGGTGCAGGCGGGGGCGATCGGCGAGCGCGGCCAGGTCTACGTGCTCGACATGGGAGACCCGGTGCGCATCCTCGACCTGGCCGAGAAGATGATCCGGCTCTCAGGCAAGGAACCCGGCGTCGACGTCCCGATCCGCATCGTCGGCGCGCGCCCGGGGGAGAAGCTCCACGAGGAGCTCGTCGAGGACGGCGAGCACGTGTCGCCGAGCGCACACGAGGCGATCCTGCGGGTGACCCGAACGCCGGTGGAGGCGGCCTGGCTGGAGGCGGAGCTCACGACGCTCGAGCGCCTCGTTTCGGACGGGGAGACGCTGGAGGTCGTCGGCGCCCTGGCGCGGATCGTCCGCGAGCCTCAGCGCCAGGCGTCGGTCGAGCTCGCGGTGACGGGGACGGGTCTCCCTGCACCCGCCATCGAGCCTGCGTAGCCGGCGAGCGGCGAGTTCGTGCTGTCGATCCAGACGCGCATCACGCCTCGGCGACGCGACGGGCCACGTGGTCGGTCGAGCCGTGCTGCTCGCGCGCGATCCACTCTGCGAGGAACGGCTCGGCGAGGCGATAGCGCCCGTCCGCTCCCTTCTCCACGACGTCCTCGCGTGCCAGCGCCTTCATCGCGCGCTGCACGTACGTGGCGGGAGGCAACCCGAACCGCAAGCGGGTCTCCTCGGCATAGAGGGCGGCTGGGCCCGGCTGGAGCGCGAGGAGGACCAGCCGCTCGTTCCGCGTGGCGCCGTCCCAGACGCGGGACAGGTTGTTGTGCTCCGCCCGGAGGACGTCGGCCAGCGCGGCCTCGACATCCGACCTGTGCGTGGGGAAGCCCTGCGGGACCCGCCCCCACGTGAGGTATGCGAGCTCCTGCGTCGCGTACGGGTGCCCGTCCGTGATCTCCAGGAGGCGCGCGATCGCCTCCTCGTCCGCGTCTCGTTCGCTCGTGGCGAAGCGATCGTGGAGGTAGGACGCGAACGCCTCGGTGGAGATGCGGCCAAGCTCCATGCGCTTCGCGCTGCGCCAGAACGGCTCGTTGCGATCGCTGAAGATCGCTTCGAGCACGTGCCGCTTGCTCCCGAGGTAGACGTGCCCGACCTCGGGCTGCGTCTGGAACACTGCGCGCATCAGGTTCGGGAGCCGGTCGTCGAGCTTGACGACCTCCTGGAACTCGTCGAGGACGAGCGCCACCCGCCGGCGCCGCTCCGCCCCGATTCGTCCAGGGAGCTCCAACAGGCGCTCGATCGTCTCATCGATGTCGGTGGGCGCGCGTGCCGCCTCGAAAGAGAAGCTGACGCCGCCGTGGTCCGGGTCGATCTCGATCGTCGGCCGCACGCGAAGACCGCGAACGAGCGCGGCGGCACGCTCGACGAGCTGTCCCGTCGGTGATGCGAGATCGTCGAGGATCGTCTTTGCGAGCCCGGCCGCGAACCGCTGTTTCGTCGGCGTGCGCATCAGATCGCAGTAGGCGACGAGCGTGCCCTCGCCCGCTGCCACCTGCACTGCCCGTAGTGCCAGGGACGACTTGCCGTATCGCCTCGGCGCGAGGAGTACGACGTCCTGACCGCTGCGGAGGTCAGCGAGCAGCGCCGCCAGTTCTTCCTCCCGGTCGACGAACGCGTCGTCGAGCGCGAGTGCACCGAAGGCGAACGGATTGCTCGTGGGCTCCATATACTCAGAAGTATTATACACCTGACGAAGTTGTTTCGGCGCCATATACCCGTACGTCCAATACGGATTTGTATATTTCGACTGCTCCCGGCTATTAGATAACGTTCGCTTATGGACACGCGCCAGCTGGCAGCGTTCTGTGCCGTCGTGGAGCGGCGCAGCTTCTCGCAGGCGGCGGAGCGCCTCGGTGTCACGCAGCCCGCCGTGTCGCTTCAAGTGCGGGCGCTCGAGAAGCGTCTCGGCGCACAGCTCCTCGACCGTTCCGGCCGCCGGGTCGAGCCGACCGAGGCTGGGTGGCGCCTGTACCGGGGTGCACAGCGCCTGCTCCAGCTCGAGGAACAGCTCGTCGAGGAGGTCTCCGCCGAGGGGAACGGCGAGCTCGGTGGGGAGCTCTCGATCGGCGCGTCCACGGGCCCCGCGGCGATCGCGGTTCCCTTGCTCCTGTGCGAGTTCCAGGCCCTCCACGCCTCCGTCCGCGTTGCCCTCGAGGTCCACGACACGCAGACCGTGGTCGAGCTCGTCGCCGACCGCCAGCTCGAGCTCGGCATCGTCGGCGCCGCGCGGCGTCACCGCGGCGTGCGGTTCGATCCGTTCCTGCGCGACGAGGTGATCCTCGCGTGTCCGCCGGGGCACGACTTCGCCGGTCGCAGCGTCTCCCTCGACGAGCTGCGGGCGGAGCGGTTGATCGTGATGCAGGACGGCGCGGGGGTGCGGCAGATCATGGAGGACGAGCTGCGCCGGCACGGCATCCGGCTGCGCGACCTCGACGTGCACCTCGAGCTCGGGTTACAGGAGTCCGTTCGAAGCGCTGTCACCGCCGGGTTCGGCGTCGGCTTCATCTCCCGCACCGCCGTCGAGTCTGAGCTCGCCGCGGGCACCCTTGCGGAGGCGCGCGTGGAGGGCATCGACGCGCAGCGAGAGATCTCGCTCGCGCGGGCGGCCGGCCGCGTGCCGACCAGGTTGGCGGAGGCCTTCGTCGCCTTCGCCGCCGAGCGCCTGGGCAGATGAAGGCGGCGGAGCTCGACCGTCGCCCGACGGCGGACGAGATCGCCGTGCGGCCGGCTGCTTTCGCAAACTCTCGGCGAGTGACTCTGACCGGCGTCGAGTCGCTGGTGCTAGGCGCGGTCGGTCGCGGCCTGGGTCGCGGCAACGACGCGCCGCAGGCTGACGACGCCGGTGACGTGGCCGTCGTCGTCCACCACGGGCAGGTGTCGAAAGCCGTTGTCGAGCATCACCTTGGCGGCCTGCTCGACCTCCATGTCCGCGGACGCCGTGATCGGGTCCTCCGTCATCCACTGCCTCACGCGTGCTTCGCTCGTGTGCACCCGAGCCGCCATCGCCTTGAGCAGGTCGCGCTCCGTGAGAATGCCGATCATGCGGCCGTAATCCTTGACCACGACGGCACCCACGTTGACGGCGGTCATCCGCTCGGCGACCTCGCCCAGCGTGTCCTCGGGTGCGACCTCGATGAACTCGGCCGGCACCACGTCCGCGATCCGTGGCATGACAGCCAGTCTACAGGACAGTGCTTCAGATAAGTGCGCGTAATGCGGCGCATTAGCGACTGCTAGACTGCGGCGCGTCGTGTCTGCCCCGGCGTCGTTCGACGTGCTCGTGATCGGAAGCGGGGCCTCTGGCCTCGCCGCCGGTGTGTCCGCCGTGCGGGCCGGCGCTCGGGTCGGGCTCGCCACCAAGACGACGCTGCAGGCAAACAACTCGTCGAAGGCGCAGGGCGGGATCCAGGCGTCCTTCGGGGACGACGACTCGCCCGACTTGCACGCCGACGATGTGATGCGCTCGTCGCACGGCACCGCCGAGCCCGCACTCGTGGAGGCACTCACCGTCGACGCGCCGTCTGCCATCCATTGGCTCGAAGAGGTCGGGGTGGAGTTCACCCGCGACAACGGCGGCTACCGTCTGGCCCGCTGCGGCGGCGCCTCTCGCAAGCGGCTGCTGCAGGTGGGGGACCGCACCGGCCATGCGATCACGAAAGCGTTGCGCGAGGCCTACGAGGCAGGACACGGTGCCGAGCTCGAGCATCACGCCCTGGTCGCGCTCGAGTCGACCGGCGCCGGCTGGCGCGCGACCTTCGACGTCAAGGGCGAGCCCGCACGCGTGGAGGCCGGGACTGTCGTGTTCGCGAGCGGTGGTCGCTGCTACGCGGAGGCCCAGGTCCGGGGCGAGCTCTCCACCAACCACCCGAACGCGACCGGGGAGACGACGAGGATCGCGCTCGCCGCCGGTGCGCAAGCACGCGATCTCGACGCGCTCCAGTACCACCCGAACGGCGGCCAGTGGCCGCCGACCATGCAGGGCTACTCCATCCCGGAGACGACGCGCGCCTACGGCGCGGTGCTCCTCAATGCCGACGGCGAGGAGTTCACGGACTCCCTCGGACCGCGCGACGAGGTCTCGCAGGCGATCGTCGACGAGGTGGCGAAGGGTAACGGCGTGGAGACCCCCGATGGACGTCCCGCGGTGTGGCTCGACACGACCCGCATCCCGGAGGCCGACGCCGACGTCTCGCTTCCGTACATGCTGCGTCGCTTCCGCGGTACGGGGATCGACCCGCTGACGGAGATGCTCCACACGTATCCCGTCCTCCACTACCAGAATGGCGGCCTCGTGATCTCGACGGCCGCCGAGACGACGCTGGAGGGCGTCTACGCCTGCGGCGAGATCGCCGGCGGTACGCACGGGCGGAACCGCATGATGGGCAACTCGCTGCTCGAGTGCGTCGTCTTCGGACGCCGCGCGGGTCGAGCAGCGGCGGAGAAAGCGAGGACATGAGCACCGTCACGACCACCGAGTTGGACAAGGCCGTCGAGGACGCAGCGGCACACCTGTACGTCTGGGCGCTGAAGGACATTCCGCAGGACCTGCGCGACGCGTTGGCGGCTGCGCGAGACCGCGAGACCTCGGTCACGGGCATCCGAGTGCTGGAGACGATCCACCGCAACGTCTCCATCGCCGACGACGAGAAGAACCTCGTCTGCCAGGACACGGGCATCGCCGTCTACACCTGCCGGGTGGGCGAGCACTTCCCGCTCCATCCCGCGCGCATCTACGCGGCGCTGCGGTCCGGCACCGAGCGCGCGACGGTCGAGCACCCGCTCCGCTCGAACGCGGTGCACACCCTGACGCGCGAGAACACGGGCGCCAATGTCGGCTACCGGCTACCGATCGTGCACTGGGAGTTCATCCCGGAGTGGGACGGGCTCGACGTGAAGTGCGTGCCGAAGGGCTCGGGCTCGGAGAACATGAGCTTCCTGAAGATGTGCGTTCCCGCCGACGGAGTGAAGGGGATCAAGCAGTTCGTGCTGGAGTCGATCGTCGGCGCCGGCGGCAAGCCGTGCCCGCCCGGGATCGTCGGAGTCGGCATCGGCGGCTCCGCCGACTACGCGATGTACCTCGCCAAGGAGGCGATCGCGCGCCCCGTCGGCACGCGGAACCCCGACCCGCTCGTGGCGCAACTGGAGGACGAGCTCTACGAGCTCCTCAACGAGACGGGCATCGGACCGATGGGTCTCGGCGGCGACGTGACCGTGCTGCAGTGCCACATCGAGCACGCGGACACGCACATGACGCTCAACCCGGTGGCGGTCAACTACCAGTGCTGGGCCGCGCGCCGCGCCTCAGCCCACATCGCCGCCGACGCCACCATCGACTACGACCGGGAGTTTTAGATGGGGGAACCCATGGTTCCCCCATCGACCCCCTCCTCCAGCGCACTCGCTGACGAGCGGCTGCCGGCCGCCCGCCGGGCAAAGCCCGGCTCCGGCCGCAACGGCCGCAAGGCAATGGGTGGAGAAGCAGCTCTGGCTCGATACCGATCGATCACGTCTCGGGGGGAGTTCTGATGGTGCAGCACGAGATCACGTTCCCGATCACCGACCCCGCCGAGATCCTGCAGCTACGCGCGGGCGACGAGGTGACCGTGCAGGGACACATCATCGGCATCCGCGACCGCACGCAGATCCGCATCTTCGACCAGGGCGTGGAGCCGCCGATGGATCTCCGCGGCGCCTTCCTGCTGCACACGGCGCCCGGCGTCCGCAAGCTCGAGAGCGGACGCTACGAGAAGGTCTGCATCGGGACCACGACGAGCGCGCGTATGGTGCGCTTCACGGAGCCCCTCGGCGCGCAGTACGGCGTGCGAGCGATCTGCGGCAAGGGCGGCTTCCCCGACGAAGCGATCGAGCCGATGCAGCGGCTCGGGATGGTCTACTTCGCCATCGTCGGCGGGGCAGCGGCGCTCGAGACGACCCAGATCGAGGAGATCGAGGACGTCGCCTGGGAGGAGCTGATGCCCGAATGCCTGTGGAAGTTCCGCGTCAAGGACTTCGGGCCGCTCACGGTCGGCATCGACGCCCATGGCAACTCCCTCTACCACGACGTACAAGACCGCGCCCGCAAGCGACTGGAGGAGCTCTATGCCCGCCTCTAACGGTGGATTCGACGGCGACGACTTCCTGGACGTCCCGTCCCGCTCGCCCAAGCCGCGTAACAGCGGCCTCACGCACGTGATCGACAAGGGTCTGAACCTGCGCGAGATCGAAGGCCTCTTCGACACCGCAGGCCCGTACGTGGACATCGTCAAGTTCGGCTGGGGCACGAGCTACGTGACGAACAACCTGGAGAAGAAGATCGCGCTCTACCGCTCGTTCGCCACGCCGGTGGTGTGCGGCGGCACGCTGTTCGAAGCGGTCTATGGCCGTGACAAGCTCGACGACTTCAAGCGCTGGCTCGAGCACTACCGCTTCTCGCACGTCGAGATCTCGGACGGTACGCTGGACATTCCGCGCGAGCGCAAGCTCGAGCTGATCGAGGACTTCGGCCGGGACTTCGTCGTCCTCTCGGAGGTCGGCTCCAAGGACGCAGAGGTCGTCTTCGCGCCCTACCAGTGGGTGGAGTGGATCAAGGAGGAGCTCGAGGCGGGCGCCTGGAAGGTGATCACCGAGGGCCGCGAGGGCGGCACCGCCGGCATCTACCGGCCGACGGGTGAGATGCGCACCGGGCTGGTGGACGAGATCGTGCACGAGATCGACGTCAACTCGCTGCTCTTCGAGGCACCGACGAAGGCCTCGCAGGCCTGGTTCGTGAAGCATCTCGGTCCGGACGTGAACCTCGGCAACATCCCGCCTGACGAGGTGATCCCGCTCGAGACATTGCGGCTCGGCCTACGTGGCGACACGCTGCAGGAGATCTTGCTCGGCGGCATGCAGCCGACCGTCCGAGGCTGACGTGAACGGGGAGCGCCAGCGGCCGCGTCAGCGGACGCGCACCCGGATCGTTGCGCGTTCGGGATCCGCGGGAGCGGGCTGCGAAGAGCGCGTCCGCGGCCGCGCCGACTAGGATGGACTGGAAGCTCTCCCTCGCGGGCCTTCTGATCGGCCTGCTCGTTGGCATGACGGGCATGGGCGGCGGCTCGCTGATGACCCCGCTGCTGGTGCTCGTGTTCGGCTTCAAGCCGACGGTGGCGATCGGCACCGACATCCTGCACGGGGCGATCTTCAAGTCCTTCGGAGCAGTGCAGCACCGGCGGCTCGGGCACGTGCACGCGCGGCTCGCGCTGTGGATGCTGCTCGGCTCGGCGCCGGCGTCGCTTGCGGGGGTCGGCCTCTCCTCCTGGCTCTCGAACCGCTACGGCGAGGGCTTCGAGGACGTCGCACAGCTGATCCTGGGGGTCGCCCTCGTGATCGCCGGCATCGGCTTCCTCGTGAAGACGTTCCTCCACGTGCACCCGAGCAATGCGCCGTTCCTCCTCGACCGCTCCGACAAGATCAGCGCCGTCCTCGTCGGCATCATCGGCGGTTTCATCGTGGGGCTCACGTCCGTCGGTTCGGGCACGTTCTTCGGGCTCGCGATGCTCGTCCTCTTCCCGCTCACCGCCGTCAAGATCGTCGGCACCGACATCTTTCATGCGGCCGCGCTGCTCTGGATCGCCGGCGCCGGCCAGATGCTGGCCGGGCACGTCGACCTCGCGGCCACGGGCTACCTGCTGATCGGGTCGATCCCCGGCGTCCTGATCGGCGGGCGGATCACGCTCCATCTCCCCGACCGGGCGTTGCGGGTGGCGCTGGCGACGGTCCTGGGGCTCGCGGGCATCAAGCTGATCGACTTCCCCGGCGCCGATGCGGTGCTCGTCGCCGGTGTCGCGCTCTCGCTCACCGCAGGGCTGATCGCGGTGGTGCGGACTATGTGGCCTCGCGGCCCGGCTGCGGCGGTAGTGGACAGCTCACGAACCGCCGACCGGTGAGCGCCCACCCGATCCGGTAGGCCGTGCACCCGGCGCAGAAGCCGGTGACCGCGGCCAGAAGTGCGAGAGCGGCGACGAGTCCGCCGAGCACGGCGCCAACGGTCGTCCAGCCGACGAGATAGGCGAGCGAGGCGGCGGTGAGCACGCCGAGGCCGACCACGTTCGCGAACCGCGGCGGCCGGCTGTCCTCGAGCGGTCCCTCGCCGAGCAGCGGCTGCAGGACGGCGAAGTAGAAGCGGCAGGCGAGGCACCACCTCCGGCCGAGCGTGAGCCCGAGCGCGAGTTGGAGAGCGAGCAACACCAGCAGCCACCACCAGCCCGTGAGCACGGCGACGAGCGCCAGGACGCCCACGACGGCCTGGTTGACGCGGGGCGCTCGCGCGTCGATCACATCGACGTCGTCGTACGGGTCGGCCACGCGCTTCACTTCGGAAAGCATCAGCAGACGGTAGCTGCTCCCCACCACCGTAGAATCGCGCCTGACTGTGGCGACTGGACGCGGCCATAAGCTCGTTCGCCGCCAGCGACACAACCGCGCTTGTGGCCGCGTTCGCTAGGTACGCGCCGGCTGCCCTCGTCGCGGCGCTCCTCGTTGCCACGGGGCTCGCTTTCGCGTACACGGAGCAGTTGAAGCTCACCCTGAGCCCCATCCTCGGCACTCGTGTCGACAAGCTGATCGGACCGGACTGCCGGTGTCCGACGGCGCGGGCGCGGATCTCGTTCCGGCTGCGAGCCGCCGACCGCCTGACAGTCACGATCATCGACCGTGGCGGCGAGGCGGTGCGGACCCTCGTCGCCGGCCGCCGCGTGCGGCGTGGGCGGTTCACGACCTTCTGGAACGGCAGGGACGACAGCGGCGGCATCGTCGAGGAGGGCAACTACCGGCCCGAGGTCAGGCTCATCGGGGAGCGCCGCACGATCGTGCTGCCGAATCGGATCCGGGTCGACACGACGCTGCCCGTCGTTCAGCTCGTCGGCGCACGTCCGCGGGTCTTCTCGCCCGACGGCGACGGGCGCAAGGATCGCGTGCGCGTCCTCTATCGCACCGACGGCCCGGCGAGGGTTGCCCTCTACGCCGACGACGCGCGCGTGGGACGCAAACGAGGCCAACAGGAGGAGGGCAGCATCGACTGGAATGGGAGCTTCGACGGCGAACCGGCGATGCCGGGCGTCCACGCGCTCGATCTCCGCGCCACCGACGAGGCCGGCAACGAGAGCAAGCCGTCGCGCACCGTGGACGTCGTGATCCGCTACGTCGCATTGGGCCGCGATCGGATCGAGACCAGGCCGGGCGCACGCTTCTCCGTGCTCGTGCTCAGCGACGCGTCGCGCGTGCAGTGGCGGCTCGGCGCCCGCAACGGCACGGCGCGACCGGGCACGCTGAGGCTTCGCGCTCCGCTCCAGCCCGGCCGCTTTACGCTCGTCGTCACGGCCAACGGCTCAGACGCGCGCGCTGCCGTCCTCGTGCGGAGGCCAGAGCCGTGAGCGCCCTCGCCCACGCGGCCGGTGTCGCCGCCTGCCTGGGGCTTGCCACCCTGATCGTGGCTCGAGACCGCAGGGTGCGGCTGGCAGGGCTCGCGGCCTGGGGTCTCGGCCTGCTCGGGCTGGCGGCGTACCTCGCGCCGGAGGCGTCGACGGCGCGGCTCGTGGCTGCCGGGTTCGGTGGAGCCCTGCTCGCGCTCGTCGGCGCCGCACTGTTCCTGCGCTACCCGTACCTGCTCGCCTTTGCCACTCTCGTCTGCGTGCCGGCGCGGATCCCGGTGCAGATCGGCGGCGAAGAGGCAAATCTCCTGCTGCCGCTGTACGGTGTGGTCGGCGCCTACGCGCTCGCGCTCGCCTGGCAGCTGCTCGTACGGCAGGACGAGAGGAGCCGCGAGCTGGGGCCGGTGACGTGGCCGCTCGCGGCGCTCGTCGCCTGGATGGGCACGACGGTTCTGTGGACGGTCGACCTGCGTCAGACCGCGATCACGCTCGGTGCGTTCGTGCTCCCGTTCGGGCTCCTGGCCGTTGGCTTCGCCCGCCTGCCGTGGCGAGGCCGCTGGCTGGCATGGCTCTGGGTCGGCCTCGTCGCCACGGCGCTCGCCTACGCGGCCGTCGGCGTCTACCAGTGGTCGACGCGCGAGGTCTTCTGGAACCCGGGCGTGATCGTCGGCAATGCGTACGCGCCGTTCTTTCGCGTCAACTCCGTCTTCTGGGACCCGTCCATCTACGGGCGGTACCTCGTCCTGGGGATCCTCACGGCTCTCGCGGGTGTCCTGCTCCAGGGTGTCAGAGGCTGGCGCCTCGCCGGCCTTTACGGCCTCATCGCGCTCATGTGGCTCGGGCTGCTGCTCTCGTTCTCCCAGTCGAGCTTCGTCGCGCTCTCGGCCGGCGTCGCCACCGCCGCGTTCGTCATCTGGCGCTGGCGTGCCGTCGCCGCCGTGGTCGCGCTCGCCGCCGTCGTCTTCGCCGGCACTCTCGCGCTCCCGCAGGCGCGGGCGCGCGTCGTCGACCGCTCGCAGTCCGGTCTCGATGACATCACGAGCGGCCGGGCGAACCTGGTCGGCCAGGGCGTTCGCATCGCGCTCGACCATCCGCTCGGCGGCGTGGGGATCGGCGGCTTCAAGAGGGCGTATGCAAACCGTGTGGGCTTCGTCGGCAAGGACCCGAAGCGGTCGGTCTCCCACACGACGCCGGTGACCGTCCTCGCGGAGCTCGGCCTGCTCGGGCTCGTCCTCTTCGGCTGGCTGCTCATCGCCGCGTTGGCAGCGACGCTACGAGGATTGGGGCGGGGGTTCACGTCCCGTTTCTCGCTGGCGGTGGGGCTCGGGCTCGTAGCCATCGCGGTGCACAGCTTCTTCTACGGCGCGTTCTTCGAGGATCCCGTCATGTGGGCCCTCCTCGGCCTCACCGGTATCGCCGTCAGCGTGCCGCGGAAGCCACCGCCCCGTCTCGCCGACGGGGACGGATTCGGCGCAGAACAGGAGACCCGCCAGGACCAGGCCGGTGAGCGGGTACGCGAGGTAGGAGATCTGGAACACGCGTCCCAGGAAGAGGAAGAGGAACACGGAGATCGCGAACCCCAGCCCGCCGAGCCAGAGGCGCCGCTCGCGTAGCTGGTGCCAGACGAGCAGGGCGGTCGCGGGGAGCCAGACGACGAGCGCCAGGACCAGGAAGGGATACGGGTCTGTGCGGTCCTCGATCACTCCTGCGCGAAGCAGAAGGGCTGACAGGCCGTAGCCGAGGATGCGGTAGGTGTCGGTGCCGTACGAGACCGTGTCCTCCCAGAACGCTGTCGGATTCGTGAGGACGAACGGGAGGAACCCGACCGCCACCACGGCGATTCCGGCGAGCGTCGCCCTCCAGCGGTCGTCCCGGCTTGCCCTGAGCAGCAGCAGGGCGGCGAAGAACGGGACGGCCACGAGCGCGAACTGCTTCGTCAGGACGGCGGCGCCCAGCGCGGCCCCTGCCCAGCCGTACCGTCTGCGCAGCACGAGCGCGAAGGCCAGCAGGAGGAACGCGAGCGTCGGCGCGTCGGCCGTTCCGAACCACGGAGCGCGGACGGCGAGTGGGTTGCCGGCCGCTGCGACACCGAGGACCAGGCGGGCCCAGAGCGGGCCCGGGAATGCCAGTGCAGCCCCGAAGAGGCTCAGCGTCGCCAGCGCGACGAGCAGGCGGTAGTCGTCGAAGGGCGCCGGCAAAGACCGCCACATCGCCGCCAGGACGGCGGAGCCGGGGAAGTAGGCGAAATGGTGAAGCGCAACCTGGCGCTCGCTCGTCCCCGGTGGCACGCTCCCGTCGAGGCTGTAGAAGCGCTCGAGACCCGACCCGAACCAGTCGTGACCATACGGCGACTCGCCGTCGAGCAGGAGGTCGCCGGCAAGCTCCAGCTGGTACGTGGAGTCGTTCGTGAAGAACCACGGTGCCGTCGAGTCACGGAGCGCCACCTGGAGCGTGACGGCCGGCACGACGAGCGCCGCGAGCACTCCGATACACGCCAGGATCACGACGATGCGCGGGAGCGTCCTGGCCACGCACAGCACGAGGGCGAGCACCACGACGCCGATCCCAGCCAGCATCGCCGTCGACCGGAGCAGTCCGAGATCCCACTCTCCGCCGGCGAGTCTCACGAGGAACGCCAGAGGCCCTGAAGCCGTCACCGTCCCGGGCTCGAACTTCCAGGGGTCTGAGCCGAGTGTCCCGATATTCAGGGCGACGACGCCCAGGAGCGCCGCGGCCACGACCCAGATGTGACGCCGATCGATCGGGTCAGCCGGCCTCACCGACGAGGGCTGCGCTGCCCGATGAACGACACGAGGAGGCCGTTCAGGGAGAAGTAGTACCGTCGCTCGGTCGCGATCCCCGGAGAGTACTCGCCTGCGCGGAAGCTCCAGACGATCTTCCCGTCGCGCACCCGCGCCGCGAACGTTCGTCCCTCGAGCGTCGAGAAGAAGAGGAGGCGGCCGACCACGATGCTCGGGCCGAGGACGCGCCCCGGCACGTGTGCGCTCCACGCCCGGCGGCCGGTGGTTGCGTCGAGCGCGTTGACGCCGCCGCCGAGATCGGCGACGAAGACACGGCCGTATGCGATCGACGGCGTTCCGTACGTGAGCGCGCCGGTGTTGAAGGTCCACAGCGTGCGGCCGTCACGCACGTCGAGTGCCAGAAAGCGTCCGGTGCGGGCGACGGTGAAGATCCGCCGCGTGTCACTCGAAGGGCTGGAGTAGAAGCTCTCGAACCGGAACGCGTCACGCTTGAAGTACTTGATCCAGATCAGGCGCCCGGTCTGGCGGTGGAAGCAGGCAACCGCGCCAGAGTACGTCGTGATGCACACCCGCTGGCCGACGACAGAAGGGCTCGAGCTGATGCGGCCCTTGAGATCGTAGATCCAGCGGACCTTGCCATTGCGGGCGTCCACTGCGTACAGGCGTCCATCGGCAGCACCAGCGAACGCGGTGCCGTCGACGATTACCGGCGACGACTCGACCGGCGCGCCTGTGCGCACCTCCCAGATCAGCTTCCCGCTGGCCTGGCTGAGCGCGGTGATCGTGCCGCCGTGGGAAGTGACGATCAGACGGTCGCCCGTGAGCGCGGGGGACGAGGCCGCCATGCCGCTCGTGGGCCGCTTCCACAGAACCTTGCCTGTGCGCGCGTCCACCGCCACCGTGGCGCCGGGGTTGAGGTTCACGAACAGCTTCCCGCGGCAGTACGCGGGCGGGTACTCGATCAATTGGCCGAGCCCGCGCGCCCAGTCCGTCTTGACCGGAATACCGAGATCGATCTGCGGCCGGCTGAGCGCTCGCAGCGGATCGCCACCGAAGTTGTTCCAGCAGATCTGGTCGGGCCGTGGCGGCTTGGGGCTCGGCTTGACGGGCTTTGGACGCTCCACGGGTACGGTGTCAGTGGTCGAAACCTCCACGTTCGTGGGTGCCACGAGCTCGCCGATGGGCTCGTCGTCGCGCAGCAGGAAGAAGGCGACTGCCGCAGCGGCGACGGCCAGGACCGCGCCGGTCAACGCGATCAGGAAGAGGCGGCGCCTACCCGGCCTGGGTGTGGACGATTCCACGGTGGGATCAGTGTGCGGGGTGGTGCGGTCGGGCGACTGGTGTCGGGACTATGCTCAGGCGGCGGACCGAAGGCCCTCTCCGCGAAGCGCGATGCCGGTACTCCGCGATGCCCGCAGTCCCTCGATGCCGAACGAGCGACGGAACCCCAACACTGTAGCGAGCGCTCTCTCGTGATCGACGCCTGGCAGCGGGCGCTCGTCCTCGCTCCCCACACCGACGACGGCGAGTTCGGCTGCGGCGGCACGATGGCCCGGCTCGTGGAGGTCGGTTGCGAGGTGCGCTACGTCGCCTTCTCGATCGCCACGCGCTCGCTGCCGCCGGGCTTCGCGCCCGACGCGCTCGCGCGCGAGGTGCGTGAGGCGACCGCGGAGCTGGGCATCCCCGAGAGCCTCCTCGAGGTGCACGACTTCGACGTGCGCACCTTCCCGGACCGTCGCCAGGACCTCCTCGAGCTGCTCGTCGGTCTGTGGGAGGAATGGCAGCCGGACGTGGTGTTCCAGCCCTCGCACCACGACATCCACCAGGACCACCAGACGATCGCCCAGGAGGGTCTCCGCGCCTTCAAGCGGACGACGATCCTCGGCTACGAGATTCCCTGGAACAACTTCGAGTTCTCGTACGGCTGCTACGTCTCGCTCGAGCGGCGGCACCTCGACCGGAAGGTGGCAGCCGTGCAGCGCTACGCGTCACAGCAGCATCGACGCTACGCGAACGAGGAGTACATCTGGAACCTCGCCCGCGTGCACGGGACGAACGTGAGCCGCGAGTTCGCCGAGGTATTCCAGGTGTACCGCATCGTCGGATAGATTGTCGCGGCGGGGCCGCCGCGTTAGGGTTGCCGCCCAGCGTGCACGATAACGGTGTGCTCCTTCGCCGCATCTTCGATCGGGCAGGGCTTGTGTTGTGTGGGCTGAGCGCCTGCTGCCTGCTCGCAGCGCTCGCTGTCGATCTCGATTCGACCGCGGCCAAGGTGCTGATGGCGCTCGCGGCCGTGCTGTTCGTGCCCGGCGCGCTGCTGGCTCTCGCGTGGGTACGTCTGCGCATGGGGCCTCCGCAGTGAGGCCGTGCTGGACGGCGCCGCGGCGCGGCTGCCCCCTCGCAAAACGGTGCCGGCGGAGCGCTCCTCTCTGTGCGTCCACGCAGACGGTCCTTCTCGAACACGGCGCGGTGGACACACGTGCTCGTGCCGGCGCTCCACCCTGGCTGGACCGACGGCGTCGCCGACCGGGGGTTTAGCCGAGGCTGAACTTTTCCGATAGAGTTTAGACATGGCTAAACTGACCCGCCGGAGCCTTCTCTGCGCGGTGCCGCCGCTGGCGGCCGCGCCGCTCACGGCGAGGCTCGTGCTCGACGGCGACGCCCAGGCGGCGGCGCCTCACGACCACTCGTCGCCCCGGCAACCCGTCAACCACGAGGGCGCCAGCCACGCAGCGATGGGGCACGCTTCGATGATCGGCGACGGCGCGCCGGCCGTCGGAGGCCCCACCGACCTCGACGACCTGCTCTATCCGCCCCAGGCGCTCCCGTACGAGCCGGGCCGTGTGCGCGATTACACCCTGCGCGCAATCGACCGGGAGATCGAGATCGCGCCGGGAGTGTTCTTCCCCGCCTGGACGTACAACGGCACCGTGCCCGGCCCCGTGATCCGCGCCACCGAGGGCGACCTCCTGCGCGTCCGCTTCGTCAACCAGGGCTCCCACCCGCATACGATCCACTTCCACGGGATCCACCCCACGAACCAGGACGGCGTCTTCGAGATCGTCCAGCAGGGCGGCGAGTTCACCTACGAGTTCGAGGCGCGCCCGGCCGGGTTCCACCTGTACCACTGCCACTCGACGCCGCTCAAGAAGCACATCCACAAGGGCCTCTACGGAGCATTCATCATCGACCCGAAGGAGCCGCGCCCGCCGGCGCAGGAGCTCGTGCTGGTGATGAACGGCTACGACACGGACGCCGACGGGAGCAACAACTTCTACACGGTGAACGGGCGCACGTTCTACTACGCCCGCTACCCGATCCGGGTCAAGCGTTCGCAACCCGTGCGCCTGTACCTCGCCAACCTGACCGAGTTCGATCTCCTCAACTCGCTCCACCTGCACGCCGACTTCTTCCGCTACCAGCCGACAGGCACGGGCGAGCACTGGGAGTACACGGACACCGTCATGCAATGCCAGGGGCAGCGCGGCGTGCTGGAGATCGACTTCTCGCACGCCGGAACCTTCATGTTCCACGCGCACCAGTCCGAGTTCACCGAGCTCGGCTGGATGGGCTACATCGAGGTGGAGGACTGATGGAGGCAGGGTCGGCGGCGGCGCGGCGCGGTCTTGGCTGGCGCCTGTGGGCGGTCGTCCCGATCGTCCTGCTCGCGGCGGTCGTCTGGCTCGTTGCGGCGCGCGGTGGCGAGATCCTCGACCTGATCGGCACGAACCCGCCGCCGGCCGACGAGTTCGACATCCGCCGCGTCGAGTTCTCGCCGGGGGAGATCCGCGTGCTCGTGCGGAACCCGCAACGCGACGACCTCACGATCGCGTCGGTCACGGTCGACGACGCGATCGTCCCCTACACCGTCGACGGCGACCAGACCCTGTCGCGCCTGCGCTCGAGCACGATCGTGATCCCGTTCGACTGGGTGCAGGACGACCCGATCGCGGTCGGGGTCACGAGCTCGACCGGCATCGAGACCCTGACGGAGGTGCCCGCCGCGATCGAGACGCCTGCCCCATCCGGGAAGAGCTTCCTCGGCTACGGCACGCTCGGCTTCCTCGTCGGCGTCGTGCCGGTCGCGCTCGGCCTACTCTGGTTGCCCTCGCTTCGTCGCGCCGATCCGCGCTGGCTCGCCGCCTTCATGGCGCTCACCGCCGGACTGCTCACCTTCCTCGGCGTGGAGGCGCTGGTCGAGGCCTTCGAGGCGCAGGCGGCGCTGCCGCCTGGGCTGGGCGGCTCCGGGCTGGTGCTGCTCGGCGTCGCCGTGAGCGCCCTCGGCATGACGTTTCTCTCCTCACGCCTCTCGCGAGGACGGACCGGCGCGACGGGGCTCGCCCTGGCGCTGCTCGTCGCGATCGGCATCGGCGTGCACAACCTCGGCGAGGGCCTCGCGATCGGAACCTCGTTCGCGCTCGGCGAGCTGCAGTTCGGGACGTTTCTCGTGATCGGCTTCATGATCCACAACCTCACGGAGGGGCTCGGCATCGCCGCTCCTGCGGCGGAAGGGCGACGCGCGCCGTGGTGGACGCTCGCCGGCCTGGCCGCCATCGCGGGCGCACCGACGATGCTCGGCGCCTGGATCGGCGGCTACACGACGAGCGACGTGCTCTCGGTCGTCTTCTTCGGCCTCGCGGCGGGCGCGGCGCTGCAGGTCGTGGTGGAGGTGGGCCGGTACGTCGCACGGCGAGCGCCTGGCGGGCTGACGTCCGGCTGGGTGGTCGGCGGTTTCCTCGCCGGCATCGCCGCGATGTGGATCACGGGCCTGCTGGTCGGGTAGGAGTCTTCGCCACCTGAGTATCTCGCCGCTCCGGCACGACCGCTCCGCTCCAGAACATCCGCTCGACGACGTCCTCCCCGGAGAGGCACGTGTCCTGGACGCGGCACAGCAGTCGCTCGCCGGCCACCGTCGTGGCGCGCGGGCGCTCTGGCCGTTTCTCGGTCCCGCGTTCATCGCGTCCGTCGCCTACGTCGACCCGGGCAACTTCGCCACCAACATGGCGGCCGGAGCGACGTTCGGCTACCTGCTGTTGTGGGTCGTGCTCGCCGCGAACCTGATGGCGATGGTGATCCAGTCCATGAGCGCCAAGCTCGGGATCGCCACAGGCAGGAACCTGCCCGAAGTCTGCCGCGAGCGCTTCTCGCACCGCACCAGCGTCACGCTCTGGTTGCAGGCCGAGGTGATCGCGATGGCCACCGATCTGGCGGAGTTCATCGGCGCCGCGATCGGCATCAATCTCCTCTTCGGGCTCCCCCTCTTCCCGGCCGCGCTCCTCACGGGGGCGGCGGCGTTCGCGATCCTCGCCCTCCAAGCCCGAGGCTTCCGGCGTCTGGAGGCCGTGATCGCGGCGCTGATCGGGGTCATCGTGGGCGCGTTCGCGCTGCAGGTCTTCATGGCCGACCCGTCCCCGTCCGGGATCGCCGGGGGATTCGTCCCCGGGTTCGAGGGCACCGAGAGCGTTCTGCTCGCCGTCGGCATCCTCGGCGCGACCGTCATGCCGCACGTCATCTACCTCCACTCTGCGCTCACGCAGCATCGCGTCGTAGGCCCGAACGAGGAGGCCAAGCGAAAGATCTTCCACTTCGAGCTCGTCGACGTCGTGATCGCCATGAGCATCGCCGGCCTGATCAACATGAGCATGCTCGTGATTGCCGCCTCGGTCTTCAACACCCGAGGGTTGACCGACGTCGGCGACGACCTCACCGACGTCTTCGACGCGCTCGGCCTGTACCTCGGCAGCGGCGCCGATCTGCTCTTCGGCGTCGCGCTCCTCGCCTCCGGTCTCTCCTCGTCGAGCGTGGGGACGATGGCCGGCCAGATCGTGATGCAAGGCTTCGTGCAGCGGCAGATCCCGCTCTTCCTGCGACGGCTGATCACGATGCTTCCCGCCTTCGTCGTGATCGCGCTCGGGGTCGACCCCTCGCGGGCGCTCGTGATCAGCCAGGTCGTCCTCTCGTTCGGCATCCCCTTCGCGCTCATCCCGCTCCTGCTCTTCTGCCGGGACCGCGGCCTGATGGGATCGCTCGTCAACCGGCGCTCGACCACCGTCGTCGCGGTGGCCATCGCGACCGTGATCATCGCCCTGAACCTCTTTCTGCTCGCCGGCGTCTTCGGCGCCGTATGAGCCTCTATCGTCCGAGGATGGGCACGCACGGCCACGACGGCCACGACCACCGCAGCGCAGGCACGCGTGCCCTCGTGCTCGTGCTGGCGCTCACCACCGCCTTCACCGTGGTCGAGGTCGTCGGCGGGCTGTGGACGGACAGCCTCGCGCTCCTCGCCGATGCGGGGCACATGCTGTCCGACAACCTGTCGATCGTCCTCGCGCTCGGCGCGATCTGGCTGGCGCGGCGGCCGTCGACGCCACGGCGCAGCTTCGGCTTCCAGCGGGCGGAGATCCTCGCCGCGTTCGTGAACGGCCTCGCGCTCGTCCTGATCAGCCTCTGGATCGTGATCGAAGCCGTGCGCCGGCTCGACGATCCGCCGGAGATCCTCGCCGGCTGGATGCTCGCGGTGGCTCTCGGCGGCCTCGCTGTCAACGTCGCGGCGGCGCTGATCCTGCTGCGCTCCGGACGGGAGACCCTGAACGTCGAGGCCGCGTTCCGGCACGTGCTCGCCGACCTGCTCGGCTCGGTCGGTGTGATCGTGGCGGCGGTCGTGATCCTGCTCACCGGCTGGACCGAGGCCGACCCGATCGTCTCGATCGTGATCGCGGCGCTGATCGTCTGGAGTGCGTGGGGGATCCTGCGCGACTCGACTGCGATCCTGATGGAGGCCACACCCGGCGGCATCGACGCGCGCGCCGTCGGCCGGTCGATCGCGGAGATGCCGGGGGTGACCAACGTCCACGACCTCCACGTGTGGACGATCACGTCGGGGTTCGACGCGCTCTCCGCTCACATCCTCGTGGCACGCGGCGACGACTGCCACGCCCGCCGCCGCGAGATCGAGCAGATGCTGGAGCGCGAGTACGGGATCGAGCACACGACGCTGCAGGTCGACCACGCGGCGGACGAGCTGCTGGCGGTCGGGCGCGTCGATCAGCGCGCGACGAGCGCGCGGAGCCGTTTCCGCTCCACCGGCAGGTAGAACCCCACGGGCGCCAGCGCCAGCGGATAGGCGAGCGAGAGGGCGATCGCGACCGGCAGCCCACCGCCGGCGAGCTTGCCGACGACGACGAGCGCGACGCCGACGAGCGCACCGGTGACGACACGCCGCCACTGGTACGGCACGGGGTAGATGCGCTGCGCCCACCACGCCATGCCGAGGAACATCGTCGTGTACGCCGCGACCGTCGCCACCGCTGCGCCCATCATCCCGTAGGGCGGTATCAGCATCAGGTTGAGCGCCACGTTGACCGCCGCCGCTGCACCCGTGATCACCCAGTTGAACTGCGTGCGGCGGGCGCGCCCGATGCCGATCGCAATCACGATGTACCCGCCGAACGCGACTGCGGCGAACGCCAGCGGACCGACGACGCGCGAAGCGCTGTAGAAGTCGGGATTCGTGAGCAGCCTGACGACCCAGGGCGCGAGCAGCGCCAGGCCCGTCGCGACCCACGCCGTGAGCACGACGAGGTAGGTGAGCACCCAGGCATACGTCCGCTTGGCCTCGTCGTCGTCATGAATCGAGTAGGCGAACGCCGGCCAAGCGGCGCGGAACGCGGTCAGCAGCAGCACCATTGCCGAGGCGATGCGCACGCCGACCGAGTAGAGGCCGACCTCGGTGGCGTCCGCGAGCTCGAGCAGGAAGAAGCGGTCGCTGAAGTTCGTCAGCCAGAGGAAGAGCGCGGTCGGCACGAGGGGGATCCCAAAACGGTTCATCTCGCGCAGGAGCGGCCGGTCGAGCTGGAGCCCTAGTTGCTCGCGCCGGTAGCCGAGCAGGGCGAGGTAGACGAGCAGCGTCCCGGTGAAGTTGCCCGCGATCACGCCGAGTGGCCCCTTGTCCAGCACCACGACGAGAAGCACGGTGGTCCCGATCGTGAGGAGGACGTTGGTGAGGCTCGCGCACACGAAGGCGACCGAGCGCTCCTCGACGCGGAAGAGCGCTGTCAGCTGCTCGTAGTTCATCTGCGCCCACAGCGCGACCCCGGCCGCGCGCACGAGGTCGGCGTCGCCGCCGTCGCCGAAGAGAATCGTCGAGACGGGCTCCGCGAGGGCAACCAGTAGCACCAGCCCGATCGTCGAGGCGGCCATCGTGAACCAGAAGGACGTCCGCAGGACGCGGAGGCGGCCGGCGTCGTCCGTCGCGTCGAAGTAGAAGCGGAAGAACGCGCTCGAGATCCCGGCACGCAGCACGATCGTGAGCACCGTGGTCAGCGCCACGAGAGTCTCGACGCGGCCGTAGTCGGCCGGCGTGAGGTACCGCGTGTAGAGCGGCAGCAGGAGCACGGCGATGATCCGGGAGACGAGACCGCCGAGGCCGTAGATCGCCGAGTGGCGGCCGAGCCGTCTCAGTTGCGCGGCGAGCGCCATCAGCCGTCGAGCGACGCCGGGTTGCTCCCGGCCATGGCCAGGAACGGCGCCAAGCCGAGCCGCTCGTAGAGGGGGCGGAGGTCAGGGTCACCGCGGCGACCTGACGCCGGTCGCGCCGGCCAGCCGACGAAGAACCCGGCGAGGTCCTCCGCGGTGAGCCCTGCGGCTCCGACCCGGTAGGAGACGCCCATCAGAGCCGAGCGTAGAGATCGAGCAGGCGGTCGGTCGCGCGTTCCACGTCGTGGACACGCTCCACGTACGCGCGCGACTCGATGCCCAGCGCGCGGCGGCCCTCGGGCCCGGCGGCGACGAGCTCCTCGAGCCGCGCCCGCAGTGTGTCCGCGCCGGCGTTGACGACGGGAACGCGCACGCCGAACGCCTCCTCCGTACGTCGGACCGCCTCGTCGTGGAGGAACGTGACCACGGGCTTCCCGAGCGCCAGGCACTCGATCGCGAACAGCCCGTACCAGCCGGCGTTGAGCTGATCGACGACGATGTCCGCCTCCCGGTAGCGTGCGAACGCCTCGTCGTGGGGTAGGCCTTCCACGATCTGCAGATCGGCGTCAAGGCCCTCGCACGCGGCGACGACGTGTTCGGTCCCCTTGCGCCGCCGCGAGGAGGGGGCATGGAGGATCACGGGACGGCGACGTCCGGACGGAGGCACGGGCTCGATCGCGGTCAGGTCGACGCCCGGCGGGATCACCTCTGCTTCCGGCACCCAGCGGATCGCGTCGTAGCTGCCGACGATCTCCGCCCCCGCCTTCTTCCCGTACGCGAGCTCGGGAGGCGTCTTGCCTCTGATGTCCGAGCCCAGATAGTGCATCACCGACTTCTTACGGAGGGCGCGCAGGATCGGGAACTGCAGGGTCTGCGGGACGAGCGTGAGGCCGAAGACGAAGTGGAAGACATCCGTCTGCGGCAGGAGCTCGAGCAGCGAACGCCACTGGGTCAGCTGGCGGCGCGCAAGACCGCCGCGGCGATCGAGGGAGCGGTCCGCCTCCGGGTGCAGCGCGTAGCGGTTGAAGACGACGAGGCGGGCGTCGACGCCGCGGCTGCGAAGCGCCTCGGCGGTCGTCCACGGCACGCCTGCGGTGTTGACGGGGCAGAGCGTGACGCGAAGGGGGCGTGGCGGGGTCACGAGCGGCGAGAATACGGAGGTGGCCTCTTTGCTGCGCGTCTTCCGGCAGGAGTTCGAGGCGGGCGCCAGGCAGCTCGCCGCCCGGGCGCCTCACCGGGCGCTGCGACCGCACGTGCTCGCGCTCGAGGGGTGCGAGGAGCGGCCGATGCACGAGCTCATCCGCACCTACCGCCCGGGATAGCTCCCCTGGCTCAGGTCGGCTCCATGAACAGCTCGTCGACGTAGCACCACAGCCAGTCCTCGCCAGGCTCGAAGGACCGGATCAGCGGATGCGCCGTTGCGTGGAAGTGCTTCGTGGCGTGCTTGTTCTTCGAGTTGTCGCAGCAACCAACGTGCCCGCACTCAAGGCAGAGGCGGAGGTGCACCCACGTGTCGCCGATCAGGAGGCAGTCCTCGCAGCCGTTCGCGCTCGGGGTCACTGGTCGGATCGTGTCGAGGTGTGTGCAGGCGACCGCGCTCATGCCGTCGTCAGCTCCAGCGCGGCGCGCTCCCAGCCGCCCAGGGTGGCCGCCACCTCGTAGGTCGAGCGGCAAAACGCCAGGATCGCCTCGCGCGGATCCCGGGCGGCGCGAACGTCCTCGTAGCGGAGGAGGAACTCGCCGAGTTCCGGGCTCCAGAACGCCCCAGCCGGCTCGACCTCAGCGTCTGCGTAGCCGTCGGGCGTGGGGAACGCATACGCGTAGAACGCCGCCTCCGGAAACCGCGTGTCTCCCCACCAGAAGCCGATGCAGGTCT
The DNA here is from genome assembly GCA_963708005.1 of uncultured Actinomycetes bacterium. Lineage (GTDB taxonomy): Bacteria > Actinomycetota > Thermoleophilia > Gaiellales > Gaiellaceae > Gaiella. Next base: position 843,490 of record CAVPRY010000007.1, read on the forward strand.
CCTCGGCGTCCATCGCCCGTCGCATGATGGCGTCCGCGCCCGGCGGCGGCGAGGCCTGCCGTCCGGAGTAACGGGTCACGCCGAGATCGAACGTCCCCCACCAGAACGAGACCGGCGTCGTCCGGCCGCGGAAGCCGGCGCGGAACTCGCGCAGGGCCAGGTCCACGCGCACGAGCACGTGCCGGAAGCGGTCGACGGCGTCGCGGTCGTATGCCGTGTGGACCGTGTCCTCCGGGAACGGGATCGGGTCGGGCACCTCGGAGGGGAGAGTGGACAGCTCGACCGAGACGCCGAGCCCGTCCAGCGCGCCCGTCAGGTCGGCGAAGACCCGCGCAACCGGCGGGCGCAGCGGGAGCCTCACCCGGCGGCCTGCGGAGTCGTCCACCGCGAGCACGTGGTCGACGAGGTCGAGGTGGACCGAGAACGTGCCGACTCCCGCGGGGAGCGGGCCCGTGGTGAGGCCGCGGGGCGTCACCCACAGCGGCACCTGACCCCACTCCGGCTCCATCGGCAGGAGCGCGAGCTTCAGCTTGCCCAGGATCTGCGTGACCATGTGCAGCGTGGCGCGGGTGTCTTCCCACTCGGCGAGGGGCAGGGCAGGCCACGCTTCGCGCTCCCTGGTCATGGAGACCAGCCTAGTCCCACTCGAGCTGGTCGAAGTACCGGAGCGCCGTGCGCCCGGGACGGACGCGGGTGCGGAGCGCGGCCAGCTCCTCGTCAGAGATCTCTCCGAGCGCGCGCTTCACGCCGAGGTACGGGAGGTTGAGATCCTCCTGGTAGACGATCGTCGAGATGCGCGGGTTGACCTCGATCACCTGGTCGCCGACGAGCTGGATGTTGAAGAAGTGCTCGATCCGAAGCTCGGCGACGATGCGGTCGGCGATCTCCATCAGCGCGGGGTCGTCGAGCGTGACGAAGTACATGGCGAGACCGGCGCGCATCGCCTCGCGCGTCTTCGGGTGCCCGAGCACGACGCGCTCACCGTCGGCGATGCCGTCGATCGTGCGCTCACCGCCGGTGGCGAGCTCCATCACCAGCAGGTCGGGGCCGCCGTCCGCGGGGAGGAGCTCGACCGCTTCCTCGAGCCTCATCGCGACGGAGCCGGGGCGCTCGTGCAGCAGCTGGTGCGCGCGGTCGACCGTCGGGTCGAGGATGCGGAAGCCGCGTGAGCCGGAGGAGAACACCGGCTTGAAGCAGACGGGCCGGTCGGGGTAGCCGAGCTCGCCCGCCGCCTCGGCCACCTGCGCGGCACCGGCGGCGCGCCGGAACGCCGGCGCCGGCACACCGATCCTGTGCAGCAGCTCGTACGACTCGGCCTTGTCGTTCGAGCGGTGGATCGTGTCCGGCCGGGAGACGAGCACCGGCACCGGGAAGCGGTTGCGGTGCGCGGCGAGGCCCTCGAGGTCGAACGACGACTGGGGCAGTACGCAATCGGCGGCCTCCCGCTCGACGACGTCGAGTATCGCGTCTGCGAAGCCCGGGTCGGAGCCCGCCGGGACGACGTGGAACGCATCGCAGAGATGCCGGCCGACGGAGCGCGCGGACATGTCGGTGCCGACGAGGCGGACCTCGCGCTCGCCGTTCTCGCGCAGCCCGCGCAGGAGCGCGGCGGTGCCGGGCGCGCCCGAGGCCGAGACGAGCACCGTGATCGGCCTCAACCCGGTCACGAGAGGTCGATCCGATCCTCGGCCAGCTGCTCGAGCCGGCGTGCCTTCTCGGCGTCCAGCAGCGAGCGCATCGACTGTCCCATCGTCTGTCCCTCGAACGCCCAGATCTCCGGGTGGACGAGCAGCTGCAGCCAGGCGAAGCCGCCGCCGCGAAGCTCCTCCCGAGGGTCGCCCGATCGCCAGCGGTGGTTCGAGTCGGAGCGGTAGGTGTGCGGGTCGAAGTAGCGCTCCCCCATCACGTTGATCGCACCTGGCACGGCAGTCGTCATGTACGCCGGATCGGGGTTGTGCCACGCGACGACCGCCTCGAAGCGCTCGTCGAGGACGGCGTTCGGGTAGACGGCGTGGAGCCCGACGCGGTGCCCGAGTTCCCGCAGCCGCGCGATCGCAGCCACTCCCTCCGGCGAGGCGAGGTTGTAGAAGACGGACTCGGTCATCAGGAAGTACGTCGCTCGTGCGCCGACCTCGGCTTCGAGCTCGGCCATGCGCAGTGCGGCGTCGAGTGAGAGGTCGACGTCATGGCGGAGGAAGAGATCGCCTCGCTCGGGCCCTTCGCCGAACCACGCCCACCGGTACCCGCCCGCCTGCGCAGCGGCGAGCAGGTCGGCGTAGTCGGCGAGATCCCAGCTGCCGCTCACGCCACCTCCACCTCGAGCCGAGTCGAGGCACGCTCGGCGCGGTCGAGCGCCTGCACGGACGTATCGCCGATCGCGATCGCGTAGCCGCGGCGGTCGCCGTCGAGCCGGACGGGTCGGATCGTCTCGCCGAGACGCAGGTACGTCTCAGCCTGCACGACTCCCTCGCTGGCGAGCACCGGATCGAGCTCGCCGATGCGCGTCACCACGCCGGTGGGGAGAGGCCCGGGTTGCGCGGTGAAGAAGCGGATCGCGAGCGGCTGAGAGAAGCGTGGCAGCGCGACGTCGTCGCGAACGTCCTCGCCCAGCGCCTGCCGCAACGCGATCTCGACGAGGTCGACACCGACGGCGTGGCGCACGAGGTCGGCCATCTGGCCGCCCGGAATGCGGGCCGCGACCTCGACGACGGAGACCGAGCCGTCCGGCGAGGCGATCAGCTGCGGGAACGCGATCGCGTCCTCGAGCCCGAGCGCGCGCACGGCCTGCTCGGCGACCCGTTCCGAGAGCGCGAGCTGGTCGCCGTACGCGGTGGCGGGGTAGACGTGGATCCAGCCGACGCCGAAGCCGATCCCGGGCGGTCGCAGCCGGTCGGACAGCGTCAGCACGCGCACCTCGCCTCGGCGCGCGACGACGATCCCGTTCATCTCCGTGCCCTCGACGAAGCCCTCGATGATCGCCTCCTGCGTCGGCGACTCGACGAGCGCGAGGTGGAGACTGCGCTCGAGATCGTCCTGCGACTCGAGCCGGAACACGCCGCGCTGCCCGCCCGAGTCCGCCGGCTTCAGCACCGCGGGGAGTCCGACGTGCTCGAGGGCCGCCTTGCCCCCCGCGAAGTCGCGCACCGCGGCGAAGCGCGGCTGCGGAACACCCGCGTCGGCGAGCGCGCGACGCATCGCCACCTTGTGCGTCAGCCGGTGCGCAACGGCACTGCCGATGGTCGACAGCCCGAGGCGCGTCGTCACCGCGGCGACCACGGGCACTGCCCTGTCGGCCGAAACCGTGAGCGCGCCGTCCACCGCGTGGCGCTCGGCCACAGAGACGACCGCGTCCAGGTCTGCGAAGTCGACCACTTCGGCGACGTCGGCGAGCCGCAGGCCGGGTGCGTCCGCATTGCGGTCGACCGCGACGACGCGGAGGCCGCTCTCGCGCGCGTGCAGGATGGCACGGCGCTGGTGCCGGCCGGCGCCGACGAAGAGGATCGTCTTCACGCCCGGCGATGCTAGTGGCCGCGTCCGCTTGTTGCTGGCCGCTCGACGGGATCGGCGGTCAGGCACGCTGTGCCCCGTGCGCTCCTCTCTCCTGGCGGCTGTCGCCGCGGTCGCAGCGCTCGCGGCGCCCGCCGCCTCGCAGCCGACCGGCGGCCCCCCCGCGAGGCCGCTGCGCGCCGAGATCGTGGGGCGCCTGCCCCACGACAGCGCGGCGTTCACGCAGGGTCTCGTCTTCGTCGGCCGCAGGCTGTACGAGAGCACGGGGCTCTACGGCGCCTCCACGATCCGCGAGCTCGACCCGAGGACGGGCAGGGTCCTGCGGCGTCGGGCGCTCCCGGAGAGGCTCTTCGGAGAAGGGCTTGCCGCCGTGGACGGACGGCTCGTGCAGTTGACCTGGCGGGAGCGCGTCGCCCAGGTTTGGGACGCACGGACGTTGCGGCGTACGCACGGACTCCGCTACGCGGGCGAGGGCTGGGGGCTCTGCTTCGACGGGCGTCGGCTCGTGCAAAGCGACGGTACGTCCCGCCTCACGTTCCGCGACCCTGGAACGTTCGCCGTCCTCGGCCGCATCGCGGTCACCGTCGCGGGCGAGCCGCGCACCCTGCTCGGACTCCCACCCGGGCCGGTCCTCGAGCTCAACGAGCTCGAGTGCCACGGCGGCAGGGTGTACGCCAACGTCTGGCAGACCGATGCGATCGTGGTGATCGATCCCGCCACGGGAGGCGTCGAGGCGGTGATCGACGGGTCGGGGCTGCCGCGGCCGAGCCGCGATGCTTCGGACGACGTGCTCAACGGGATCGCCTTCGACCCGGTCCGGCGCGTCTTCCTGCTCACGGGCAAGCGGTGGCCCTGGATCTACCGCGTGCGGCTCGTGCCGCGCTGAAAGCCCTACGCGGCGAGGAGCGCGAGGGCCGCGTGCACGGCGGCATCGGGCTCGCGGCTCCCCTCGGCAGCGAGCTCGGTCGTGCGGTCGAAGCCGACCCCTGCACGCACCGCGGCCAGCGTCGCCTCCGCCTCCTCGCGCTCGTCGGCCCACCGGACTGAGGTTCCGAGCAGGCGGAGTGACGTGGCGGCGCCGAGCGCGCGCGCGCCGGCGTCAACGTCGCCTGCGAGTGCGGCGAAGGTCTCCAGGCAGTCGGCGAGCTGCGAGTGATCCTCGCGCTCCAGCGCCGACTCGAGCGCAGCCGCGAGCGGTCGCGCGGCGGCGCTGTGCCGGCCCGCGCGCACGAGCGCCCGGGCGTGCTGCCGCAGCACGAACGCCCGGTCGAAGGAGTCGGCGTCGCCGATCCGGCCGACGCCGTCCGCGATCAGCTCCACCGCGACGCCGGTCTCGCCGTCCGCCAGCGCCGCGATGCCCCGGACCATGCGGGCGAAGCCGAGCCGGAGCTCGTCCCCCAGCTCCGCGGCGTGCGCCTCCGCGTTGTCGAGCAGGTCGTGTGCGCATCCCAGCTCCCCCACCTGCACCGCGAAGAAGGCGCCGCGCAACTCCGCCTCGCACACGTGCGTGAGCTCGTCGGCCTCCTGCGCCAGGCTGAGCGCCAGCGTCATCGTGTCGAAGGCGCGATCGAAGCGCCCGGCGCGCGCGTGCAGCATGGCGAGCTCGCGTACGAGCGCGATCCTGAGCGCCGGCCCGAGGCCGCAGAGCTGGAGGGCGCGCTCGACGCGCTGCACCGACGGCCCGACGCCGCGCAAGCGCCGCCGCGCCAGGAGCACGGCAAGCTCGCCCGCGTCAGTGACGCGGCCTTCTGCGAGAGCACGCTCGAATTCGGATTCGTGTTCGTGCTCGGCGCCCTCGGCGCGTCCGAGCAGATCTGACCCCATTGCGCGCATAAGGGTAGCTGCAGCAGGCGGAAACCCGAGGCAACACGGCTAGACTCGCCGCGTGGCGCTCTCCGGCAAGCGGATCCTGATCACCGGCGGTGCGGGGTTCATCGGCACCACGCTGGCGCGCCGCCTCGTGGCCGAGAACGAGGTGATCGCGATGGACAACCTCCATCGCGACGCGCTCTCCGGCACCGAGCTGGGGGCTCATGCGAACTTCGACTTCGAGCAGGGAGACGTCCTCGACTTGGCGCGCCTCACCGAGTTGGCGCGTGGGTGCACGCACATCGTCCACGCCGCGGCGATCGCGGGTGTCGACACCGTGCTCGAGAGCCCGGTGCGGACGATGCGGGTGAACGTGATCGGCTCGTACAACGCGCTCGAGGCGGCGCTCGCCACCCGGGACACGGTCGAGCGTGTGATCGAGTTCTCCACGAGCGAGGTGTTCGGCCAGCACGCGTTCAACGTCGGCGAGGGCACCGTGACCACCATCGGCTCGGTCGGCGAGGCCCGCTGGACGTACGCCGTCTCCAAGCTCGCGGGCGAGCACATGGCGCACGCCTACCACGCGGAGCTCGGACTGCCGACCGTGTCGGTGCGGCCGTTCAACGTCTTCGGGCCGGGCCAGATCGGCGGCGGCGCGATCCGTGCCTTCAGCGAGGCAGCGCTTGCCGGACGCGACCTCACGATCCACGGCGACGGGTCGCAGATCCGGGCGTGGCTCTACGTCGACGACATGGTCGAGGCGTTGCTCCTCTGCCTCGAGCACCCGAGCGCCGTCGGAGAGAGCTTCAACGTCGGCAACGCCCGCTCGGCGGTGACGATCTACGACCTCGCGCAGCGGATCAAGCGCCTCAGCGGCTGTCCCGGCGAGATCGTCTTCCAGCCGCTCCACTACACGGACGTCGAGCTCCGCATCCCGAACGTGCAGAAGGCGCGGGAGCTGCTCGGGTTCGAGGCGCGGGTGGAGTTGGACGAGGGCCTCGAGCGCACCCTCGCCTGGTACCGCTCGAGGCTCGGCGTGCCCGCGTGACCGCCGACGAGCCAAGTAACAGTCTGTTACAAGGCCCGATTCGGCTGGCACGACCGGACGTCGGGGAGGACGAGCTGGCGGCGGTGGCCGAGGTGATCGCCTCCGGGCAGCTGACGATGGGGCCGAAGGTGACTGAGCTGGAAGAAGCGCTCTGCGCCGCGGTCGGGACCTCGCACGCGGTCGCCGTCTCCTCCGGCACCGCAGCGCTCCACCTCGCGATGCTCGCGCTCGGCGTCGGCCCCGGAGACGAGGTGATCGTCCCCGCGTACACGTTCCCGGCCACGGCCAATGCCGTGGAGCTCTGCGGCGGCCGCGCCGTGCTCGTCGACGTCGACCCGGACACGTTCAACGTCGAGGCCGGCCGCGTGGCGGAGGCGGTGACGGCGCGGACGAAGGCCGTGCTCGTCGTCCACCTGTTCGGCCGTCCCGTGGACTGGGAAGCGCTGCAGACCGCCGTGCCGCAGGAGGTCGCGCTCGTGGAGGACGCCGCCGGCGCGCTCGGCGCCCGCTATCGCGGGCAGCCGTGCGGCGCACTCGGGCTGCTGGCCTGTTTCTCGTTCCACCCGCGCAAGATCGTGACCACGGGCGAGGGCGGCGCCGTGACCACCGACGAGGAAGAGGTCGCCGACGCGATCCGGCGGCTGCGCCACCACGGCATCGTCCCGCACGGCGCGGTCGACATCCCGGAGCCGGGCCTCAACTACCGGCTGTCCGACCTCCTCTGCGCCATCGGCATCCCGCAGCTGGAGCGCCTCGAAGAGCTTCTGGCCGCCCGCGAGCGCGTCGCCGGCTGGTATACGGAGCGGCTCGAGCACCTCGTGCTGACGCCGTCGGCCGCCGACGGAGACCGCCATGGGTGGCAGGCGTATGTCGTCCAGCTCGACCGCCGCGACGAGGCGCTCGACGGGTTGCGCGCCCAGGGCATCGAGGCCCAGATCGGGACCTACGCCGTCGACCGGCTTACCGCCTACCGCGACCGCGGCTCGTTCCCCGGCGCCGAGCGGGCATTCGCGCGCGCGCTGGCGCTGCCGTTCGCGACGACGACCAGCGAAGACGAGGTCGACCGCGTGTACGCCGCGTTGCGGCGCTTCGCCTGAGACGTGATCTTCGAGCCCGAGGTCGAGACCCAGTCTCGCGAGCGGCTTCGCGCGCTGCAGGTCGAGCGGCTGCGCTCGCTGGTGGCCTACGTGAAGGAGCGCGTGCCGCTCTACCGGGAACGCCTCGCCGGCGTCGAGGCCAGCGACCTCCGGTCGGTGGAGGACGTTCGCCGGCTGCCTTTCACGCGCAAGGACGACCTCCGCGACACGTACCCCTTCGGCCTGTTCGCCGTCCCGCGCCAGGACGTGAGCCGGATCCACGCCTCCTCGGGAACGACGGGGAAGCTGACCGTGGTCGGGTACACCGCCGCCGACCTCGACCTCTTCGCGCGCGTCAACGCACGGTCCCTGGCACTGGCGGGCGCGGAGCCGGGCATGATCCTGCACAACGCGTACGGCTACGGCCTCTTCACCGGCGGCCTCGGTCTCCACGACGGGGGCGAGCGGCTCGGGTTGACCGTCGTGCCGGTCTCCGGCGGGTTGACCGAGCGCCAACTGATGCTGATCACCGACTTCCGGCCGGACGTGATCGCATGCACGCCGAGCTACGCGCTGACGCTCGCGCAGGCCTTCGCCGAGCACGGCGTCGCGGCGGACGAGATCAGCCTGCGCTTCGCGCTTGTCGGCGCCGAGCCGTGGACCGAGGCGATGCGACGCGAGATCGACGCCGGTCTCGGCGTGCGGGCCACCAACATCTACGGCCTCTCCGAGGTGATCGGGCCGGGCGTGTCGGCCGAGTGCGTGGAGGAGCGGGCGGGATCGCACCTCAACGAGGATGTCTTCCTGCCCGAGATCGTCGACTCGGACACGAGTGAGCCGCTCGCGGAAGGCGAAGTAGGCGTGCTGGTGCTGACGACGCTGACGAAGGAGGCGCTCCCGGTCGTCCGCTACTGGACGGGAGACATCACGAGTCTGGACTCGGAGCCCTGCCCGTGCGGCCGGACGCTCGTGCGGATGGGGCTGATCAGGGGGCGGGCCGACGACATGCTCGTCATCCGAGGGGTGAACGTCTATCCGACCCAGGTGGAGGCCGCGCTCCTCGAGGTCCCGGAGCTGACGCCGAACTACCGGATCGTGATCAGCCGCAGCGGCACGCTGGACGAGGGAGAGGTGGAGATCGAGGTGTCCGAGGCGTTCCTGCGCCAAGCGGGCACGGACAGCCTCGCCGGTGAGCTCGAGCACGTGCGCCGACTCCGCGAACGGGCCGAGCGCCTGCTCCGCGAGCGCATCGCCTGCTCGCTGCCGGTGACGCTGATGGCGCCTGGGTCAGTGCCGCGCTCCGAGGGCGGCAAGCTCCAGCGCGTGCTCGACCGGCGCGCGCCGAGTTGACGGCCGGACTTGACAAGAACCATGTTGTGAGTGAATACTCACAACTATGACGACCGCGGTTCCCAGACAGACGGCGGACGAGCGCCGGGAGGCGGTGCTCAAAGCAGCGATGACCGCATTCGCGCGGCGCGGCCTCTACGGCACGTCGACCGAAGAGATCGCCGCGTCCGCCGGCATCTCACAGCCCTATTTGTTCCGGTTGTTCCGGACGAAGAAGGAGCTCTTCCTGGCGGCCGTCGAGCGCTGCATGGACGACACGGTCGAGCTCTTCCGCACCGCCGCCGGCGACCTGCGCGGCGAGGAGGCACTGAAGGCGATGGGTGTTGCCTATGTCGACATGGTGAAGAGCGATCGCGCCCGACTCCTCCTGCAGATGCAGGCTCACGCGGCGTGCGGCGACCCTGACGTCCGCGAGACGATGCAGCGCGGCTACGGCAATCTCTACCGGTACGTCGAGGCCGTCTCGGGCCTGCCCAACGAGGTGGTGTCGCACTGGTTCGCGACCGGCAAGCTGCTCAACGTGATCGCCGCGATGGATCTCTGGAACTCGCGCGACCCGTGGGCTCAGCGTCTGATCGAGGGCTGCATCGGCTCCGAGCATCTGGCCGTCGACCCGGCCCGCGGCTGACCGGAACCCCTTTTTTTCGACCGCTATAGAAGTGACAACTCACAACATAGAGACAACCCGAAAGGAGCAGGAGATGTCGACCAGAGCACAGACGCTGTGGACGTTCGCGATCACCTCGGTGGCGTTGTTCATGGTCTCGCTCGACAACCTCGTCGTGACGACCGCGATCCCCGTGATCCGCACCGATCTCGACGCGTCACTCGAGAGTCTCGAGTGGACGGTCAACGCCTACACGCTGACGTTCGCGGTGCTGCTGCTCACCGGCGCTGCGCTCGGCGACCGCTTCGGCCGCAGGCGCATGTTTGCCATCGGCATCGGGATCTTCACGCTCGCCTCGGTCGCGGCCGCGCTCGCGCCGAGCGTCGAGCTGCTCAACATCGCCCGCGCCGTGCAAGGGCTCGGCGGCGCGATCGTGATGCCTCTGACGCTGACGATCCTCTCGGCAGCAGTGCCGCCCGAGAAGCGGGGACTCGCGCTCGGCGCATGGGGCGGGATCGGCGGGCTCGCTATCGCCTTCGGCCCGGTCGTCGGTGGCGCCGTTGTCGAGGGCATCTCGTGGCAGTGGATCTTCTGGCTCAACGTTCCCATCGGGATCCTGCTCGTGCCCCTCGCGCTGCGTCAGCTGCGGGAGAGCCACGGCCCGTCCGGCCGGCTCGACCTCCCCGGGCTCGCGCTCGTGAGCGCGGGGCTGTTCGGGATCGTGTGGGGCCTGATCCGCGGCAACAGCCAGGGCTGGGCGAGCCCCGAGATCCTCGTCGCTCTCGGCCTCGGCGGCCTGCTCGTCGCCGCCTTCGTGCTCTGGGAGCTGCGGGCCCCGGAGCCGATGCTGCCGCTGCGCTTCTTCCGCAACCGCACGTTCACGCTGGCGAACGTCGCCTCGCTCTTCATGTTCTTCGGGATGTTCGGCTCGATCTTCCTGCTCGCCCAGTTCTTCCAGACCATCCAAGGCTATTCGCCGCTCCAGTCCGGCTTGAGGATCCTGCCCTGGACGCTCGCACCGATGTTCATCGCGCCGATCGCGGGTGCGCTCTCGGATCGAATCGACCCCCGAAGGATCGTCGGCACCGGGCTCGCGCTGCAGGCCGGAGCGCTCGCGTGGATCGCGACGGTCTCGACGCCGACGACGCCGTACTCACACCTGATCGTGCCGTTCATGGTCGCCGGGGTTGGTATGGCGTTGTTCTTCGCCCCGATCGCGAATGTTGTCCTCAGCGCCGTACGACGTGAGGAAGAGGGTCAGGCCTCCGGCGCCAACAACGCCATCCGGGAGCTGGGCGGCGTGTTCGGCGTCGCGGTGCTCGCGTCGATCTTCGCTCACGCAGGCGGCTACCAGACGCCCGAGACCTTCGTCAACGGGATGAACGCGGCGGTGTACGTCGGCGCAGCAGTGGTCGCGCTCGGAGCGCTCGCAGCCTTCCTGATCCCGCGGAAGCGCAAGGCACGGGTGGCCGAGCTTCCGGCGATGGAGCCGATTCTTGAGGCCGAGGCGGCGTAAGTCGTCGGATGGCTAGAGGGTGGGGGCCCCGGACAGGGGCCTCCACCCGCGAGCGCGCCGCCTCTAGATTGCCTCGGAGGCGGCGCGCTCGCGCGGCGCAGCACGCGGCGTCAGGTCGAGCCGCGGCGCCACGAGTGCGATCGTGGCCGCGATCGCCCCGAGCGCCAGGAACGTCGCCCGCAGCCCGACGAACTCGGCCACGCCGCCCGCGATCGGAGGGCCGAGCATGAGCCCCATGTAGCCGAGCGTCGTCACGGTCGCGAGGGCGCTGCCGCGCTCTTCCTCGCTCGAGCCTCGGCCAGCAGCGCTGAACGCGACCGGCGCGGCGACCGAGACCCCGGCGCCGCCGAGGAAGAAGCCGAGCAGCGCGAGCGGGACGACCGTCGCGCTCGCGGCGATCGCGAGCCCGACGATCGTGACGACCGCTCCACCGGCGAGGAGGGCGCGATCGGGAACGCGGCCGGTCACCAGCTGCCCGGAGAAGCGGCCGGCGACCATCGCGAGCGCGTACGCCGCCGGGCCAAGGGCGCCGACCAGGGGTGTCGCGTCGAGGTCGCGTTCCACGAAGAGCGCGCTCCAGTTCTCGATGCCGCCCTCGACGAGGAACGCTGCCAGGCAGACGAGGCCGAGCAGCACGAAGCGCCGCCGGACCCGCACGCGCGACGACGACACCGCGGCCTCCGACCGACCGGGCAGGTCGCGGCTCGCGAGCGCCGCCGCGGCGAGGACGACTGAGACGCCGCCCAGGATCGCGAGCCGCCCGGCGCCCGCCTCGCGCGCCACACCGGCGGCCAGGGCGCCCACGAGCACACCGAGCGAGAAGAGGCCGTGGGCGAGCTGCATGATCCGAGCGCCCGTCCGCACCTCCACATCGGCCGCGGCGCCGTTGATGGCGACGTCGACGGCGCCGGCCGCAGCTCCCCAGGCGATCAGGAGCAATGCGAGCCCCATCACGCTGCCCGCGAACGCCGGGAGGACGGCGACCGCCGCGAGTGCGAGCAGCGTCACGGGTTGCAGGCGCGGGCCGTAGCGGTTCAGCGCCGGTCCGGCGACGAGCATCGCCGGCAGCGTGCCGAGGCCGACGAAGAGCAGCGCGAGACCGAGCTCCCCACGGCTCGCGCCGACCTCCTCCTGCACGAGCGGGATCAGCGCCGCCCACGCGCCGAACAGGACCCCGAAGGCTGCGAACCCGGCGAACGGCCCGAGCGCCGAGCGGGGCAGTCCGCGGAACATCGGGCGAGTGTACGCTGGCGCCACGCATGGCCTCGACGGACGTCTCGCCGCGCCCTGCGGAGGGAAACGAGGCGGAGTCGGCGCCCGCGCTCTCCGTCATCGTCACGCTGCTCGACGAGGCCGACACGCTCGAAGAGCTGCACCAGCGCACGGTCTCCGCGCTCGACGCCCTCGGCCGTACCTGGGAGCTGATCTACATCGACGACGGCTCGCGCGACGGAACGTTCGCGGCACTCGAGCGTCTCCACGCCGGTGATTCGCGTGTTCGCGCCGTCCGCTTCAAGCGCAACTTCGGTCAGCACCCCGCCATGCACGCCGGCCTCACCCGGGCGCGGGGAGGGATCGTGGTGACCATGGACGGCGACCTGCAGAACCCCCCCGAGGATCTCGCGCGCCTCGTCGCGGCCGTGGACGCCGGTTACGACGTCGCCAGCGGACGGCGCGCGGCGCGTCACGACTCCTGGGGGCGGACGCTCCCGTCCCGGCTCATCAACGGCATGCTGCGGCGCTTCACGGGCGTCGAGATCTCCGACTTCGGCTGTGCGTTCAACGCCTACCGGTGGAGCGCCGTGGAGCCGATGCTCGGTGCGATCGGACGGCAGAAGTTCACGAAGGCGCTCGTCCTCTCCGGCGGCGCGACGGTCGTCGAGGTGGACGTCGGGCACGCCGCGCGTCAGGGCTCGTCGCGCTACTCGCCCCTGCGGCTGACGCGGCTCGCGCTGCACGTGCTCGCCGGCTTCTGGCCGCAGCCGATCCAGTGGGCCGGCGTCGCGCTCGGGTTTGCCTGCTCGCTGGCGGCCGTGGCCCTCGGTCTCTACGGGCTCGTGTACTGGGTCGGGAACGACGACTTCCCCGGCCCGCTCTTCCTCGGCACGCTCGTCCTCTTCGTGCTCGGCGTGCAGGGTTTCATCCTCGCTCTCGTCGGCGAGTACCTCGGGCGCATCCAGCGCGAGGTCGAGCGGCGTCCGCTCTATACGATCGACCGTGAACTGTGAAGCGCGTCCTCGTCACCGGCGGAGCCGGGTTCATCCCGTCCAACCTGATCCGTCATCTCCTCGCCGCGACGTCGTACGAGGTCGTTTCGCTCGATGCCCTCACGTACGCGGGCAATCTCGAGAACCTCGCGGATGTGCTGGCGCACGAGCGGCTCTCGTTCGTGCAGGGCGATGTCCGTGACGCGGAGCTCGTGCGGGAAGTCGTGTCCGAGGTCGACGTGATCGTCAACGCAGCGGCGGAATCGCACGTGGAGAAGTCGATTCTCGAAGGCGCGTCGGAATTCGTGACCACGAATGTCGAGGGCACTCAGATCCTGCTCGACGCGATTCGCCAGACGCCGGTGGAGCGCTTCGTGCTCATCTCGTCCAGCGAGGTGTACGGGACGGCGCGTTACGCGCCGATGGACGAAGAGCATCCGCTCGAGCCGCGCAGCCCCTACGCGGCGACGAAGGCCGGCGGTGACCGGCTCGCCTACAGCTACTCCGTCACGTACGACCTCCCGATCGTGATCGCGCGACCGTTCAACAACTACGGGCCGCGCCAGCATCCGGAGAAGGTCGTGCCACGCTTCGTTACCCAGGCGCTCGCGGGGGAGGCGCTGACGGTCCACGGCGACGGGCACGCGAGCCGCGACTGGCTCTACGTCGAGGACGACGCGGAGGCCATCGTGGCGCTGATCGAGGCGCCGCTGGAGGAGGTCGCCGGAGAGGTGCTGAACGTCTCCACCGGTGTCGACCTCTCCGTCGCGCAGGTCGCCGAGCTCGTCCTCGACGCGGTCGGCAATCGGGAAGCGGCGGTGACGTTCGTCGACGAGCGGCCCGGCCAGGTCGACCGCCACATCGGCTCGACGGACAAGATGGCGCGCCTCACCGGCTGGCGCGCACGCACGCAATTCGCCGACGGGCTCGAGCGGACGGTGGCCTGGTATCGCGAGAACGAGGCTTGGTGGCGGTCGATCCTCGGTCGCGGCGCCCGCGTCTCCTCGTCCTAGGCGCCGGCCCGGCGCAACTCGGGCTGCTCGAGGCGACCAGAGCCCGCGGCGTGTTCGTCGTGGCGGCTGATGCCGACCCCGGTGCGGTCGGCTTCGCCCTCGCCGACAAACGAGCCGTCGTGTCGAGCGAGGACGAGCAGGCGGTGGAGCGGCTCGCCCGTGCAGAGGAGGTCGAGGGGATCGTCTCGCCCGGCTCGGACTGGCCCGTGGGGATCGCGGCGCGAGTCGCCGCGCGGCTCGGCCTGTCACATCCGCTCGATCCGGCGACGGCGACGGTGGCGACGTCGAAGGCGCGCCAGCGGGAGCGGTTCGCGGAGGCCGGCGTACCCCAGGCCCGGGCGTTCGAGCTCGACGATCCTCCGCTCCCGTGCGTCGTCAAGGCCCCGGACCGCCAGGGTCAGACCGGCCTCACCCTCGTGCGCCGGCACCGGGAGCTGGCCGCGGCGCTCGCGGCGGCAGCGGCGGCGTCGCGCAGCGGTGCGGTGCTTGTGGAAGAGCTCGTGGAGGGGGCGGAGGTGACGGTCAACGCGTTCTCGGCAGCTGGGCGCTTCGTCCCGCTCACTGTCACCGACCGCCTTACGGCCGAGCCGCCCGCCTTCGGGGTGGCCCTCGCGCACGCGTGGCCCAGCGAGCACGACACGGCGCCTGCGGTCGACGCGGCGCGCGCGGCGGTCGACGCGATCGGCCTGCGCGAAGGGCCGAGCTACACGCAGCTCCGCCTCGCGCCCGCCGGGCCGCGTGTGCTGGAGGTCGCCGCGCGGCTGGGGGGCGGTCACGACGCCGAGCTCTGCGAGGCAGCACTCGGCATCGACCTCAACGGCGCCGCGCTGGACGCAGCGCTCGGCAGGCGGGCTTGCAACAGTCTGTTACAAGGCGGGTCGATCGCGGCTGGCGGTGTGTGCGTGGCGTTCCTGGTGCCACCCGTCGGCGTCCTGCGCGCGGTGGAGGGGGCGGAAGAGGCGTGCGCGCTTCCCGGCGTGCGCTGGGTGAGGATCTACAGGACGCCCGGCTGGCGCTTCGGGCCTCTGCGACGAGGTGCCGACCGGGCGGGCGCGGTGCTGGCCGTGGGCGACTCGCGCGCCGAGGCGCTGGAGCGGGCTCGCGGTGCAGCGCAGGCGGTGCGCTTGGTCGTCGAGCACTAAGGTCCGCCTGTGATGCGTCGCGGCACATACTCGATCGTCGCCCGAGACCGCAGGAGCGGTGAGCTCGGTGTCGGAGTCCAGAGTCACTGGTTCTCGGTCGGTGCCGTGGTGCCGTGGGCCGAGGCGGGTGTCGGAGCGGTAGCGACACAGTCGTTCGCCGAGCCGGCCTACGGGCCAGGCGCGCTGGCCCTGCTCCGAGAGGGGCAACCAGCAGCCGACGCGCTGGCTCAACTCGTCGCGGCCGACCTGGTGGCCGCCGGACGCCAGGTCGCGGTCGTCGATGCGGGCGGCCGGGCCGCACAGCACACCGGTGTGTCGTGCATTCCGTATGCGCACCACGTAGCCGGCGAACAGTTCACCTGTCAGGCGAACATGATGGCCCGCCCGGGAGTGCCCGAGGCGATGGCCGAGGTCTTCGCCGCCGCCGCCGGATCGCTCGCGGAGCGACTGCTCGCCGCCCTCGAGGGCGCCGAGCGTGCCGGCGGGGACGTGCGGGGCCGCCAATCGGCTGCGCTCGTCGTCGTCCCCTCGCAGGGGGAGCCATGGCGACGCCTCGTCGACCTCCGCGTCGAGGATCACCTGGACCCCCTGGGCGAGCTCCGCCGGCTGCTCGGCATCCACGGTGCCTACGCGATCGCGGAGCGGGCCGACGCACAGGCCGCCGCCGGTCGTCACGTCGACGCCGCACAGCTCTACGCGCGGGCGAGCGCCGCTGCTCCCGAGAACGAGGAGCTGCTCTTCTGGGCCGGACTCGGCGCTGCCCAGACGGGCGATCTCGAGCACGCCGTCGAGTGCGTGAGCCGCGCGATCGAGGCCAACGCCCGGCTGCGCACGCTGCTCGAGCGGCTGACGCCCGACATCGCTCCCGCGGCTCCCGCGGTGCGGGACGCCCTCGGGCTCTGACGGCGGCGCGCCCGCGTACCCTTCCACGTCGATGCGGACACGTCGTGGCACCGTCCTGGGTTTCCAGCCGCCTGCGGTCGACGAGGAGGAGATCGCCGCCGTCGCCGAGACGCTCCGCTCCGGCTGGCTGACGAGTGGGCCTCGTGCTGCCCTCCTCGAGGAGCGCGCCGCGGCGTATCTGGAGGCCGACCACGTGCTCGCCGTCTCTTCCGGGACCGCCGCGATGCACCTGGCGCTGCTGGCGCTCGGTGTCGGGCCCGGCGACGAGGTGATCACGTCGCCGATCACCTGGCCCGCCACCGCGAACGTGATCGAGCACTGCGGCGCCGTGCCCGTCTTCTGCGACGTGCGTGCGGGAGACCTGAACCTCGACCCGGGGCTCGTGCCGGCGGCCGTGACCGCGCGGACGAAGGCGGTCCTGCCGGTCCACCTCGCCGGCCAGCCCGCCGACCTCGACCCGCTGCTCGCGCTCGGGCTCCCCGTGGTCGAGGACGCTGCGCACGCCTTCGAGAGCCGCTACCGGGAGCGCAAGATCGGCTCCCTCTCCGACGCCACGGCGTTCTCGCTCTACGCGACGAAGAACGTCGCCGCCGGGGAGGGCGGGCTCGTGGCCACGAACCGGGCCGACGTCGCCGACCGGGTGCGGGCGATGCGGCTCACGCGACGCGCCGACACCGCCCGGTACGACCAGGTGACCGCGGGGTTCAAGGCGAACCTGTCCGATGTGCTCGCGGCGATAGCCCTCGTCCAGCTCGACAAGCTCGGGGAACACGCCCTCCGACGCGAGCGCCAGTTCGCCCTCTACGACGAAGGGCTCGCCGACCTCGACGGGATCGAGCCACTCGCGCGCGATACCCGCGATATCCACGCCCGCCACCTCTACATCGTCCGCGTCGACGCGGAGCGCGCCGGCGAGACACGTGACGCCTTCCGCCGGGCCCTCGCCGAGGACGAGCTGATCTCCACCAGCATTCACTTCCTGCCAGTCCACCGGCTCACGTGGTTCCGCGACCGGTATCCGGCGCAGCCCGGGCTGCCAGTCGCCGAGCGCGCCGGCGAGGAGGTGCTGTCGCTGCCGCTCTCGCCCGCGCACTCGGACGACGACATCCTCGACGCGATCGACGCCGTGCGCCGCGTCCATGCCCGCTTCGGCGCATGAGGCGCGGCGCGCGCGTCACCGGGACGGTCGTGCTGACGGCACTCGCCGTCGCGTACATCCTGTGGAAGGTCGATCTCCGGCAGACAGTCGACGTGATCGTGGACGCGAGCCCGTGGTGGTTCGCCCTCTCGGTGACGATCATGATCGGCACGGCGCTGCCGATGGCGCTGCGCTGGCAGTGGCTGATGGCGGCGCAGCAGATGCACGAGCACTACTGGTGGCTGACGCGGGCGTACTTCGTGTCGTACTCGGCGAGCCAGATCCTCCCCACGGCGATCGGCGGCGATGCGGTGCGCGTGTACGAGACGTCGAGGCGGCACCAGAACCGCCTCGCCGACATCACGGCGATCGTCCTCATCGAGCGCGGTCTCGGCGGAGCCGCCACCGTCCTGCTCGGCGCGGTCGGATTTGTCCTCGCCCTCGGTCACTACGACGTCAGCGCCTACCTGTGGATCGAGGGCGCCTTCGTCCTCGGCACGTTCGTGCTCCTCTTCCTGTTCTTTGCGCGCTCCGCACGACCGCTCCTGCGCCGGGCGCGCCCGCTGCTCGTGCGGCTGCGGGTCGAGCGGCCGCTGCGGGCGTTCTACGACGGCGTGCACCACTTCCGGGGGCACAGCCGGCTGCTGCTCGGCGTGTTCGCTTTCACGACGGTGATCCAGGCCGTGCGGATCCTCTCCATCTGGGCGGCCGCGAAGGCGGTCGGCATCGACCTCGGGCCGCGGATCTACTACGTGATGGGCCCGCTCTTCTTCCTCGTGCTCCTCGTCCCGTTCACGCTCAACGGCTTCGCGATCCGGGAGGCGTTCTTCGTCAGTTTTCTCGGCAGCGTCGGCGTCGCCGCCGAGCAGGGGTTCGCGGCGGGCTTCCTGTTCTTCCTCGTCACGGTGGCGCTGGCTCTCCCCGGTCTCGGGATCCTCCTCTGGGAGGGCGTCCGGGGCCATGCCCGCCCGCGCTTCGACCATGGCTGACGTCGCGCCCGGCGACGCAGCCGCCGTCGTGGTCACTTACAACGCGCTCCCGTGGATCGAGCGCTGCCTGGACAGCCTGAGCGGCGTCGACACCGTCGTGGTGGACCACGGCTCCCGCGACGGCACGCAGGCGCTCGTGCGCGAGCGCTGGCCCGACGTCCGGCTCGTCGAGCAGGAGAACCTCGGACTGGCCGCCGGCTGGGCGCGCGGGATCGAGGAGACCACGGGCCGCTACGTCCTCTTCCTCAACAGCGACGCGTGGCTGGTGGACGATGGACTCGCCGGCCTCGTGGCCGTCGCCGACCGGCGACCGCGAGCCGCCGCCGTCGGCCCCAAGCTGCTGAACCCCGACGGTACGCTGCAGCGCTCGGTGCGCGGCTTTCCGTCGGCCTGGCGGCTCGGCACCGAGTATCTCTACCTGCGCAAGCTCGCACCGCGCTCGCGGGCGCTGAACGCCTTCTACGGCGCCGGCTTCGACCACGAAAGCGAGCGCGAGGCCGAGTTCCTGATGGGTGCCTGCCTGCTCGTGCGGCGCGCGGCGATCGACGAGGTCGGCCCACCGGACGCCTCGTACTTCCTCTTCAGCGAGGAGGTCGACTGGTGCTGGCGGTTCCGCGAGGCGGGGTGGACGGTGCTGTTCACGCCCGAGGCGCGATGCGTGCACGTCGGCGGTGGGTCGCACGGCGGCCGGATGTTTCGGGAGAACGTCCGCGGGCACCTGCGGTTCCTGCGAGATCACCGCGGCGCAGGAGAGGCCGAGCGGGCGCGCCGGCTGCTTCGAGTGTCACTGCTTCTGCGAAGCCGCATCCATCGCGGGGAGCGCGGTGCGACGTACCGCGAGACCGCGACGTGGCTCGGCTCCGGCGACGTCGGCACGCTCCTCGAGGACCGGTGAGCCCTCACCGGTGAGCGGCATCTGGCTTTACGCCCGGCTCGCGCTGGCGACCGGCGTCGTGCTGGCACCCGGGTGGGCGATCGCCCGTGCGATCGGGATGCGAGGCGCCTCCGCGACAGTCGCCTGGGCGCTGACCGCCGTGCTCGGCGCCCTCGTGGCGACGCTCCTCGTCAGTGCCTCGCTCACGCTCACGCTCGTGCTGCTCCTCGTGATCCTCGGCGCAGCGCTGCCGGCCGCGGTGCGGCGGATCGGCGCGACTCCGCCGCCAGGTTGGCTCTGGGTCGGAGCGGGTGGTGTGGTCCTCGGGCTCCTCCTCTGGCACGTGGCCGGCGAGATCGGGGGGGACGGGCTCTTCCACCTCGCCCGCGTGCAGAAGCTGACCGCGTTCGGCGATCTCTCGCTCGACGCCGTGACCGAGTTCCCAGACGGCAGCCTGCACCCGGGGTACGCCGTCCCGCTCTGGCACGCGTTCCTGGCCCTGGTCGCCACGGTGGCGTTCGCCGACCCGGCCGAGGTCGTCCTGCACGAGAGCTCGATTCTCGCCCCGGTGGCCGCGCTCGTCGCCTACGAAGCGGGCTGGGTCCTGTTCCGCCGCGCGGTGCCCGCCGTCGCGTCGGCCGCTGCCGGAATCGCGCTCGTGGCCATGGCGCCGCGGTACGGCGGAGCGTTCACCGCGCTCGGGCTGCCCGCGACCGCGTCCCGCCAGATCCTCGTCCCCGCCGCTCTCGCGCTCGCGCTGCTGGCCGTACACGCGCCGACCAGGCCCGCGCTCGCCTCGGCTGCCACGGCGTCCCTGGCCCTGGCCGTCGTCCACCCGACCTACGCGCTCTTCCTCCTCGTCCCGTTCACCGGTTTTGTGGTCGTGCGCTGGCTCTGGCAGCGGGAGGACCTGCGCGGCGGCCTGCTCGCCGCCTCCGCGCTGGTGCTCCCGGTCGCCGCGTTCGTCGTCTGGCTGTACCCGGTTGCCCGAAAGACGGCGTCGGTCGGCCCGGACGCGGCGGAGCGCGTGCGCGCATTCGACCAGTACGACGGGCAGCTGAGCGGAACACTCGACCGCTTCAGCGTCGTCCCCGAGCTGTTCGGGCGCGCTGGGGCGATCGCGGTCGCCGCGCTCCTGCTCGTGCCGCTGGCCGCGTTTGCCACCCGCTGGCGCTGGGCCGCGTACGTCGCCGGGGGGTCGCTCGCCGTCTTCGCGCTCACGCTCGTTCCCTTCCTCTTCACCGAGTTGTCGGACGTCGTGTCCTTGTCGCAGTCACGGCGCCTGGCGGGGTTTCTGCCGCTGCCCTTCGCGTTCGCCGGCGGGATCGAGGTGCTCGCGGGAGCCTTTGGCTTCACGGCGGCACCGATCGTCTTCGCTTTCGGCCTCCTGCTCCAGCTTCTGTACCCCGGTGACTTCGGCTACACGCTCGAGGACGGCGGGCCGGCCTGGGCGACGTGGGTCGCCGTCGCAGGCGCGCTATTCGCCCTCGTCGCGGGGCTCACGAAGCGCGTCCGTGAGGCGCCGTGGGGGACACCGGCCGCCTCGGGTTTGGCGGCCGGGCTGCTCCTGCTGCCGGTCTACGTCCACGGCCTGACGAACTGGTCGCCCTCGCCCGCACGCAAGCCGAGCCCGCTCACGCCCGGGCTCGTCTCGGCGCTTCGCAGCGAGGTGCCGGAGGGCGCGACGGTCTACGCGGACCCGGAGTCGAGCCTTCGCGTCGGCGCGTTCGCCCCCGTCTACGTCTGCGTCAACCCGCCCGGCCACGTCGCGGACACGGTGGACAACCGGCCGTACGAGCGCGTGCGGGAGTTCCGGCTCTTCGCGCGCACCGGCGATCTGGCGATCCCGCGCGCCTGCGGCGCCGGTTGGCTGCTCGTCGACCGCGACCGCTACCAGCTGTCTCCCGACCTACCGATCGTGTATCAGGACGAGCGCTTCACGCTCTACCGGCTCTGAGGTACCGCCAGCGGGCGTGGGGCTCTCGCCACGACGCCAGTACCATCGGCCCGGCATGAAGGTGCTGCTCGTCAGCTTCTACTTCCCACCGGCGGGCGGCGGCGGCGTGCAGCGGCCGCTCAAGCTCGCGCAGTACCTGCCCGCCCTCGGGTTCGAGACTCATGTGCTCGCGCCGGACGACCCGCGCTGGGTGCACCGTGACGAGGATCTGCGGGTGCCGACGCAGGCCTGGGTGCACCGCGCCCGCTACGTGGGCCCCAGTGGCGGCAAGCCGGCAGAGGTGGCACTGGCGAAGGACGGGATCGAGCGAGCGCTCATCCTCGCGCGGTTGCAGGCCCGACGCCTGATCGTGCCGGACGAGAACGCCACGTGGACGCTGACCGCGGTTCCGGCCGCGATCCGGATCGTGCGAGAGCACGGGATCGACGCCGTGCTCACGACGTCGCCGCCTGGCTCGACCCACTTCGTCGGCGCGGCGGTGCAGCGAGCCACCGGGGCACGCTGGATCGCCGATCTGCGTGACTCGCTGGTCTCGCACGCGCACCGTCGCGCGGACACGATGGCGACTCGCGCCAAGGCGACGATGCAGCGCCAGGTCGCGCGGCTCGTCGCCTCGCGGGCCGATGCGATCACGTGCGTGTCGGAGGCCATCTCCCAGGAGGTGCGCAAGCTCGAGCCGCGCGGGCGGGTGATCACGATCGCCAACGGCTGCGACTTCGACGACTTCGCAGGGCTCGAATACCGCCCGTCGCCGCGTTTCCGGATTACGCACGCCGGCAGCTTCTTCGGCAGGCGCGACCCGCGGCCGTTCCTGCAGGCCCTCCACGACACCGGGCTCGACGTCCGCGCCCGCTTCCTCGGCGACTTCCGTCAAACCGATCGCGACTGGGCGCAGACGCTCGCGCTCGGCGACCGGCTGGAGCTGATCCCGTATGCGCCGCGGCAGACGTCGCTCGAGCTGCAGCGCGACTCCGAGGCGCTCCTGCTCCTGATCCCGGAGGCGGGCGGGCGCGGGAAAGGAGTCCTGTCGGGGAAGGTGTTCGAGTACCTCGCCGCCCGCCGCCCGATCCTCGCTGCGGTGCCGCCGGACGGAGCGGCGGCCGAGCTGGTCGTGGCCACGGGCGCGGGCGTCGTCGCGCCGCCCGACGACGCCACTGCGCTCGGCGTCGCGCTCGCCGACCTCCACGCGCGCTTCGCCAACGGAGGGCTCCCGGACGTCGACCTCGCCGAGTCGTGGGAGCGCAAGCTCTCGCGCCGCGCCCGCGTCGAGGACGTGGCCGACGTGCTTCGCTCGCTCGCATGACCCGCCGGAACGCTGTCGTCGAAGGGCTGTTCTTCGCCACCGTCCTCACCGTCTCGTTCGCCAAGGTGCAGTGGGAGGTCGCGGGCACGCTCTCGCTCTCCGACGTCCTCACCGCGCTCTTCCTGCTCGCGTTCGTGATCGGTCGGCTCGACCGGCTCGACGCCCGTCTCGCAGGCTGCGCGGCGGTCGCGCTCCTCTTCTTCGTCGCCTTCGCCCTCGTCTACCTGCTCGGCTTCTTCAACCTCGAGACCGGGCAGGCGCTCGCGCAGTGGGCGAAGGGAATGGTCAAGTTCGTCCTCCACTTCCTCTTCCTCGTCGCCGGCGCGGCGCTCGTCGTTCGGCGCGGCGAGCGGTTCTACTGGTGGACCCTCGCCGCGTTCTGCGGCGGCATCGCGCTCAACGCCGCCTACGGCGTCCTCCAGCTCGCCGTCGCCGAGCTGACCGGCGGGAACCTCGACGCCGAGCTCCTCTCGCCGCTCACGGGCGGGGCGAGCCAGATCAACGTCTTCGGCGCGATCGAAGGCGAGGACGTGTTCCGCCCCAATGCGCTCACGGGCGACCCCAACCACCTCGGCATCGAGCTCGTGATTCCGCTGCTCGTCCTGCTGCCGCTCTATCTACGGCTCGAGAAGGGACACCGGCTGCGCACGCCGCTGATGATCGGGCTCGCCTTCCTGCTCGTGATGGAGCTCGCCACGCTCTCGCGCAGCGGTCTGCTCGGACTGGCGTGCGGGCTCGCCGTGCTGGCGATCCCGTACCGGCACCTGCTCCTGTCGAAGCGGTTCCTGCTCCCGCTCGGCGGCGTGCTCGTGCTGGTCCTCGCTTTCGTGTCACGGCGCGCGGACTTCTTCGAGACGGTGCTACGCGCGCGCCTCGACACCGGCGGCTCGGGGGCGTCGACCCACTTCGCCGTCTACAGCTTCGTTCCCGACGTGCTCTCGCAGCACCCGCTCTTCGGGCTGGGGCTGAACAACTTCTCCGTCTACTACGAGTTCGTCACCGGGCGGACGAACTTCGGCCCGCACTCGTTCTACGTCGCGTTGCTCGTGGAGACCGGCGTCGTCGGCTTTCTGATCTTCGCCGCGTTCGTGGCCTACCTCTTCCACCGGCTCTCCCTGGGGCGCCGCGTGGGCCGAGCGCTGGCGGCCGCCGGCGACCGCGTGGCCGCGGCCAGGGTGCGGCCGCTCGAGTGGGGGCTCACCGCGGCCCTCGTGGCCACGCTCGTCGCGAACGCCTTCTACCTGACGATGTCGTTCTACTACTTCTTCGTCTTCGCACTGCTGGCGATCGTGCCGCCGGCGGTGTTCGGGCGGCGGCTGCGGCACGCGTGAAGGTCGTCGTCCTCACGACGTCCTACCCGAGAGGGCCGGACGACGTCGCAGGCTCGTTCGTGCGCGACCAGGTCGAGGCGATGCGTGCAGCCGGGATCGAGGTGGACGTCGTGTCGCCGGCGTCCGTCCGTCACTACGGCATTGCGTACGGCGACGGGATCCCGAACAACCTCAAGCGGCGGCCGTGGCTCGTGGGTGCGTTGCCGCTCCTCATCGGCGGGCTGGCCAAGGCAGCGCGCCACTCGGCACGCGACGCCGACGTGGTGCACGCCCATTGGCTCCCGATGGTGGTGCCGGCGCTCGCCACCGGCAAGCCCGTCGTGCTGCAGCTCTGGGGCTCCGACGTGGAGCTGGCCCGGCGAGCGCCGCTGTTCTTCAGGCTGCTCGTACGTCGGGCGCGCGTCGTGGTCGGCGCCTCGGACTCGCTGGCCGAGGCAGCCCGCGTGCTCGGCGCACGCGACGTCCGCGTGATCCCACCCATGGTTCGCGTCCCGGACGACGTCGGCGAGCCGGACGACCCGCCGCACGTGCTCTTCGTCGGCCGCCTCTCGGAGGAGAAAGGCATCCTCGAGTTTCTCGAGGCGACGGAGGGCCTCCCGCGCGTGATCGTCGGCGACGGCCCGCTGCGCGATCGCGTGCCCGAGGCGGTCGGTTTCGTGCCGCCGGCCGAGGTGGGCGCGTACTACGAGCGTGCCGCGGTCGTGTGCGTGCCGTCGCACCGCGAGGGCTACGGCGTGGTGGCGCGGGAGGCGATGGCGCACGGGCGGCCGGTGGTGGCGACACGGGTCGGCGGGCTCGTCGACGCAATCGAGGACGGCGTCACAGGGCTGCTCGTGCCCCCGGAGGATCCGGTCACGCTGCGGGCGGCGCTCGAACGCGTGCTGGGCGACACCGGGCTCCGAGAGCAGCTCGGCAACGCTGGTCAGGGGACCGTGCGAACGTCCTTCTCATCGGATGCGACGGCCAACGCGTCACTCGACGTGTACCGGGCCGCGGTCCCGCGTTGATGCGTATCGTCAGCGCATGACCTTCGACCTGATCGTCCGGGTCAAGACCGTATGACCGCAGCGGACGAAGCCGCGTGGTACCACGGCAAGCGGGTGCTGATCACCGGCGGACTCGGATTCATCGGCTCCAACCTGGCCACCGAGCTGGTCGAGGCCGAGGCGCAGGTCGTTCTCGTCGATTCGCTGATCCCTGAGTACGGAGGTAATCGGTTCAACGTCGTCGGGCTGGAGGGGCGGCTCACGGTCAACCTCTCTGATGTCCGCGACGAGTACAGCCTGCAGGCGCTCATCCGCGACCAGGACGTGATCTTCAACCTCGCCGGTCAGACGAGCCACCTCGACTCGATGACCGATCCCTTCACCGACCTCGAGATCAACTGCCGCAGCCAGCTCTCAATCCTCGAGGCCTGCCGCCGCCACAACCCCGGAGTGCGAGTCGTGTTTGCCAGCACTCGTCAGATCTACGGCCGCCCGCAGCGACTTCCCGTCGACGAGGAGCACCCGGTCGCCCCGGTGGACGTGAACGGCATCAACAAGGCAGCCGGCGAGGCCTATCACCTGCTGTACGGCGACGTTTACGGAGTGCCCGTCTCTGTTCTGCGACTGACGAACACGTACGGCCCACGCATGCGTATCCGAGACGCGCGGCAGACGTTCCTGGGCTGGTGGCTCCGCCTTCTGCTGGAGGGGGATGAGCTAACCGTGTACGGCGACGGCGAGCAGCGTCGAGACTTCAACTATGTCGAGGACGCAGTTCGCGCTTTCCTGCTCGCCGGCAGCCAAGACGAGGCGCTCGGCCGTGTCTTCAACCTCGCCTCCAACGAGGTTGTCTCGCTGAGGGAGCTCGCAGAGCTGTTGATCCGGGTAAACGGTGCGGGTTCTTATCGGCTTGTCCCGTTCCCCGAGGACCGCAAGGCGATCGACATCGGCGACTACTACGGTGACTCCGGAAGCATCGAGCGAGCGCTGGGGTGGCGGGCGAATGTCTCGCTCGAGGACGGAGTCCGGCAAACGCTCGAGTACCTGCGGCAACACGGCCAGCACTATGTGGCTGAGCCGTGAGCGTCCCGTTCCTCGACCTTCGCCGTGAGCTCTCTCGTGTACGACAGGAGGTCGACGAAGCCGTCACTCGGGTGCTCGACTCCGGTGTCTTCGTCCTCGGCGCGGAGGTCGAAGCGTTCGAGCTCGAGTTCGCGTCCTACTGCGGCGTGGACCATGCAATCGGCGTGGCCTCCGGCACCGACGCGATCACGATCGCGCTGCGGGCGGCTGGGATTTCGCCCGGTGACGAGGTGATTACCGCTGCGAACACCTGCGTCCCGACCGTCTCGGGGATCGAGGCCGCGGGAGCGATCCCGGTCCTCGCAGATGTCAATCTCCAGACCTGCACGCTGAGCCCGGAGTCGGTCGCCTCGGCGGTGACTAAGCGCACACATGCCATCGTTGCCGTCCATCTCTACGGTCGGCTGGCGGACATGGCGGCGCTCGGTGAGATCGCGCGCCGCCGCGGGCTCGTCTTGGTCGAGGACGCTGCCCAGGCCCACGGCGCCGCGTTCGCCGGGCGCAGGGCCGGTGGGCTCGGAGACGTCGCCGCGTTCAGCTTCTACCCCACGAAGAATCTGGGTGCTCTCGGGGACGCGGGCGCGGTCCTGACCAACGACGCAACGGTCGCCCAGCGTGCTCGTCAGCTCCGAGCTTACGGGGAGCGTGAGCGTTACGAATCCGTACTCCACGGTTGGAACAGCCGCCTCGATCCGATCCAGGCCGCGGTCCTCCGAGTGCGGCTCCCGAGGCTTGACGACGCAAATCGCCGGCGCGCTGAGGTCGCCCGGCGTTACGCAGATCTGCTCGGCGACGTCCCGACGCTCCAGCTTCCGGCAGAAGGCTGCAGGGGAGCCCATGCCTACCATCTCTTCGCACTCCGCGTGGCAGATCGTGGCGCTCTCCGAACGCGCCTGGCCGCGCGGGGAGTACAGACCCTGGTTCACTATCCGATCCCGATCCACCAGCATCCCGCTTACAGCAAGCTCTCTCGCAGCCCCACTGGTCTTGTGGCGAGTGAGCAGCTAAGTCGTGAGGTTCTCTCGCTGCCGCTGTACCCCGGCATCGAGGACGCCGAAGTCGACCTCGTCGCCTCATCCGTGCGAGCGGAGCTTGCCTGAACAGGGTCGTCCGCTGCGCGTTCTCCAGGTGACGCCGTACTTCGCCCCGGCATGGGCCTACGGAGGCCCACCCAGGGTGATGCACGACTACGCAGTCGGCCTGGCCCGCCGCGGGCATCACGTCGAGGTGCTCACGACGGACGCCCTCGACGGCGCGCGACGTGCGGTGCCCCCCGAGGAGGTCATGGCGGGCGTTCGCGTCCGGCGTCTGCCAAACGTGAGCAATTCGCTGGCGTGGCACACCAAGAAGTACCTTCCGCGGGGCCTCGTCACACGCTTGGCCCGCGAGATCGACGGGTTCGACGTAGTGCACGTCACCGACACTCGCACCTACCTGACCGCCGCCGCCTACCTCGCAGCCCGCGTGCGGGGTGTGCCGTTCTGCCTGTCCGCGCATGGCTCGCTGCCGGAATCCACGGGTCTGAGAGGGGCGGTCAAGAGGGTGTACGACACCGCGCTCGTACGCCCGATGCTTCGATCGGCGGCCGGCCTGTTCGCACAGACTTCCCACGAGGCTGCGCTCTACCGGAGGCTCGGCGGCACCGCGTCGGCCGTGAGGGTGCTCCCGCTCCCGATCGACATCGAACAGGTTGCGAGCTCCGCGTCTACGTTGGACTTCCGCGCCCGGCTGGGCATTGCGCCGTCTTCCCGCGTGATCCTGTTCCTCGGTCGGATCCATCCGCTGAAGGGCCTCGACGTGTTGATCGAGTCGGCGCAGCCGCTGCTCGGAACGAACACAGTGCTCGCCGTGGTAGGACGGGACGACGGTCAATGGGCGTCGCTCGCGACCCGCTATCGGACGCTCATCACCTCGGGCCAGATCCGCTTCGCGGGTGCGTTGTACGGGGCAGATCGCTTCGGCGCCTACCGTGCCGCCGATGTATTCGCCCTCACACCTCGACACTGGGAAGAGACGTCCGTTGCTGCGCTCGAAGCGGCCGCGTGCGGGACGGCCCTCGTCCTGACAGAGCAGGCAGAGGTTCCGGGCCTCGAGGCCGCGCGGGGCGGTTTCATCGTCGAGCTGGACCGGAGGGCAATCCACGATGCTCTCGTCGCGGTGCTCCAAGACGCCAGCGCCTTCGGCCAGCGCGCCCGGCTGCTCGTCGAGCGGCAACACGAGGTCAGTACCGTCGTCGAGCGACTCGAGCAGTACCTGTGGGAGGCGACGACCCGACAGCCGGGAGGGCGACCGCTGCAGGCTAACGGCGCGTGCTGAGCTTGTTCCTAGAATCGCGATGTGCGTCTGCGGGTGCGCCACACCTTCGATTTCGGGTCTGAGAGGGACAGGGTCGGATCGACGCTGCTTCGGCCCGAGGCGTGGGATGCGGCCCGCACGGCCGACGAGCGCTTCGCCTTTCCGCCGAACCGAGAGATGTGGGAGCAGTCGGCGCGGACGGATGAGTTGCGGGCACGCGGCCGAGACATCGTGACGATCGCGCACGGGCTCGGGGCCGAGGCGCTCGGGTCCTACGGAGCGGGAACGGGGATGCTCGAATGGAATCTCCACCTGGAAGCGCCGGATCTGCGTCTCTTCTGCGCCGACTACGCGCCGCTGACCATCGAACGCCTGGAGGAGCTGTTTCCAGAGGCCAGTTGCGTCCGTCACGACCTTGCGGCGGACGATCCGCTTCCCGTCGACCTCCATCTCATGCACCGTCTCGATGCAGAGCTCTCCGACGACGAGTGGCCCGTCGTTCTCGCCCGCTACCGAGAGCCGGTGCTGTTCGTTCCGAATCTCCTGCTCGACGTTCGCTCGGCCGCGCAGGAAATAGCCAGGCGGCTGGCTCGGCGGCATCTCACGGACGCAGGGTGGTTCCGCAGTCCAGCGGCAATGCGCCGTCTGTGGTCGGGGACTCACGACGATCGCGCGGTGAGAGTCGGGAGTCAGGCCTCATTCTTGCTCTTTCCACGATGAGGGCGAGCCGACGGCCCTTGACGCTATTTGCCCGAAAACTGCGGCTCCTTGCCTCGTACCCGTCGGCCGTGCGCGCTCGCCCACGCCAGGCGCTGCGGTACCTCCTGCTCGACCGGGAGACGACCAACCTCACGTACGACATCGCGAACGAGGACGAGCTCGCGGCGTTCCTCGCTGCTTCCTTGGGACGATCCATGCTCGAGATCGAGTCGTATCTCGACGAGGCGCGGGACGACGCCGAGCTCGCGAGCCGTCTGGCGCGCCGCCTGCGGGCCCACGGAGAGCGGAATCCCGAGCCACGGTTTGGTCGACGGTTGGGCTGGTACGTCGTCGTTCGGTGCCTCCAGCCGGCGCTTGTCGTGGAAACAGGCGTTCACGACGGGCTTGGAAGCGCCCTCATCCTGCGCGCTCTGGAGCTCAATGCGCGAGAGGGCCGACCGGGTCGGCTGAGCGGATTCGACCTCGACCCCAAGAGTGGATGGCTTGTAGAAGGCGTGGAGGGCTTCGAGCTCGTCGTCGGCGACGTACGGACGACGCTCTCTCCGTCGCTGGCGGGCCGCGAGGTCGGCGTGTTCATCCACGACAGCCTTCACGCGTACGAGCATGAGCTGTTCGAGTACTCAGTCGCGTTCGGGCGTCGCGCCGATCCGTTCGCCCTGATCAGCGACAACGCCCACGCGACGAGTGCATTGGCCGACTTCTGCAGAGATCGAGAGTTGCGGTACTCGCTCTTCGTCGAGCAGCCACGAGATCATTTCTACCCGGGCGCAGGCCTTGGGCTCGGGTTGTCAGGCTGGAGGGAGTGAGCTAGCGGCCTCCTGCACGTTCGCGCGGAGGTCGAGCCAGAGGGTTCCCACGAGAGCGGCACCTGCCCAGAGCATGACGTCCTCGCCGATCTCACCGCTCGTATTCGACAACACGAACGCGAAGCCGAACACGCCGAGAGCCAAGGTGCCGTAAAGCGTCCCCAGTCGGCTCCTGACGCCGACCAGTTGCGCGATCGGGATCACCGTCAGCAGCACGAACGTGATCAGCCCGATCACACCCAACGAGTACATCGCCTCGATCAGATCGTTGTGAGGATAGATGCGCTGACCCTGCACGCCCATGATCACCGCCTCGGGTGTGTTGTCGACGAGCGAGCCGATCCCGTGGCCGAGCACCGGCTTCTCGGGGATGGCGCGGAGCGCGTCCGCCATCCACTGCCGCCTGATTTGCAAGCTCGACAGATCGGCAGCCTGCACCGAACCCGGATTCGCGACGGTTTCCGCGCCGGCGAGGTAGGAGTCGACCGCACCGACGGATTCGCCGACGAGGCCTCCCAGGAGGAGCGCGAGACCGCACACTGGCACGAGGATCACGACGCGCGATCGCGGCTGCGCAAGGAACACGAGGACGATGGCGACGAGAAACGCCAGAAGTGCACCGCGCGAGCCCGACACCACAAAGCTCGCGACGAGGATGAAGAATCCCGCAAGCTGCGCGACCCAAGAGATCCCTCTGGCCCGGAAAGCCAACAAGGCCAGTGCGCCAAGGGCGGGGACGGTTGCGGCCGAGATGGGATTGAGCTCGTCGACCGGGCTGAACCGGACCTCATCCTCGGTCAGACCGGCCGGCAATGTGAGTACCACCGTCACCGCGTAGAGCAGTCCAACGCCGACGAGCCCAGCGGCCAGCTGGCGCAGGGTCTCCGGGCGGACCGCGAGGACGCAGATCGTCGTGGGGACGGTCGCGAAAACGAACAGGCCGAGGATGCGCCGCGACAGGGACCCGTCGCTCAGGAGTGCGATGTTCACGATCAGCCACGAGCCGAGCAGGGCTCCAGTGACCAGCCAGACTGAGAAGAGACTCGTCCTCCGGCGCACGCGCTCCAGCAGAATGGTCCGGTGGCGCCAGGCAACCCAGACAAGGAGCACGCCGACCGCGCCGTAGTAGGCGCCTGTCGTCCTCGTACGCGGCGCGATCCCTGCGAGGTCGAGCGCAACGAGGTACAGGAATGGTCCGGTGATGGAGACGGCGAGCAGCCACCCGGGACGCCAGATGGTCGCGACGACGAGACCTGCACCCAGGAGCGCGATTGCGGTCGCGGGGACCAGCCAGACGAGGATCGCGCTCATCGAGACCCCCGCTGCGATCGCCGGCCATCGGCGGGGGAGCCTGACCGCGATGTCTCGCGCGCGACCCGCGGCACGTCCCGCGGCTCGCTGCAGCGGCTGGGCTTCAGGCCACTTGAAGACCCACAGCACGCCCGAGGTACCGGCCAGGAGGACGATCGCTCCTCCGGCGGCCATCAGGAGCTCTTGACCCGCCAGTTCGGCGCTCAACGCGAAAGCTAGGCGGTACGCAGCGAGCCCGGCGACGACGATCCCGGCCTGTGCCGCGGCGACGGCGACGGGGGCGATCTGCGGGCGTCCGATGCCCAGCCTTCGTCCTGCCAGCACCGCAGAGGCCATACCACCCAGCGTCTCGGCGACTCCGAAGGCGAGAGCGAGGCCGCTGATGCCTATCGTTGCCCGAAACGCAAACGCGAGAGGGAGATAGAAGAGCAGGACCGTCAGCTGAGACCAGACGTTGGCGATGAACCAGTCGACGGCGTAGAACACCCGCGACGTGAGAATCAGCAACATGCTCCCGAGGATCGCGACCGAGAACGCGACCACCGTCTCGCTCACCGCGTCCACGGACTGGGCGGAGAAGGCGCCCCGCTCGAACAGGACAGTGGCGATGCTCGTCGAGTAGAGGGCGAAGTAGACGACTAGCGGGATCGAGAAGAAGAGCGTCAAGCGCAGGCCACGGAGGAAGCTGTCGCGAACGAAGGTTCGGGCGTTCGCCTCGTGGGCCCTCACCATGCCGGGGTAGATTCCGCCGGCCACAGCCTGTCCGAGCATGTTGGGGGTGAAGACGAGCCCTCTTGCGTAGGAGATCGTGGAGACAGCGCCCACGCCTAGCGGTGCCGCCAGCAGCCGCTCCAGGAGCACGAACGCCTGCCCGCCGACGAGGCCGCTGACGAGGGGCGCCGTCAGGCGTCTGCGCAGCTTCAACACCTCCGTCAGCGCGGCGCGCGTCGGAGTTCCGAGGTATCCCCATCCCGCGACACGGCGTAACTCCAGCATCAGCAGCGCGAGCGAGAGCATGTAGCCGGCCGTGGAGGCGAACGCGAGCCAGTTAAGGCTGTCTGTCAGCTTCAATGCGAGCGCACAGAAGACGAGCACCGCGATGCTTGCCGCAGCTGTGCGGAACGGCGGCCACACGTACCGCTCGTACGACAGTAGGACACCGCCTAGGAACGAGGAGAGCCCGAGCGCAACGAGGGTGGGCGCGAACAAGAGCCACGGCGCCGTGTCCGCGCTTCCGGCGGGGGCGGCCTCGCGCACGACCGCGACTGCGACCGCCGCGTACAACACCAGCACGACGAGGAGCATCGTGGCGGCGACCCAGAATCCGGACGCCACGAAGCGGATGAGGTCGGGGCGCCCGTGCCGCCGGACGAGGGCGGGGAGGATGAGCACCGCGAGCGTCTCTCCCAGGATCGTGCCGATGATCAACGGCCCGATCGAAGCGATGAAGTAGAGATCTGCGCGGGCGTCGGTGCCGAATACATAGGCGATCAGGACGACGAGGCCGAACGCCGCAAGGCGTTCGGTGACCCGAGCGGCGAATTGCACGGAGCCGATAAACGTCGCCGACCTGCTCGTGAAGGCGCGGCTCCCGAGGCGGGGCGGCGTCGAGGCCTGGACGCCCCGGTCGTCCGAGGCGCCAACGTTCATTCGACGAGAGCCTCGAGTAGGTCGGCGATCTCTGGCATGCGACGGGCGTACGTGTGCTCTCGCAGCGTCCGCTGTTGCCCGGCCTGGGCGATCGCGGCTCTCTCGTCCTCGTGCTCCAGGTAGTACGCGACGCGGTCGGCGAGCTCCCCTGCGGTCGAGTACGTCACGACTTCGGTACCGATCTCGAAAAGATCGCCGAGGTCGCTCTTGGCGTCGGTGAGCAACATGGTTCCCATCCCCGTCGCCTCGTAGAGCCTCATGTTGTTCGCGTGGGTGCCCGCGATATCCGCGTGACGGTTCACGGCGATCGAGGAGCCATGGAGGATCCGGTACATGTCGAGACCCCAGGCCTCGCCGTGGTAGCGACGGCGCACGGGCGACCAAGGAGGCCACCAACCCGCTCGATAGCCCCAGAAGTCGATCGGCGTCGATCGAGCGGCGCGACCCAGCACGCCGTTGGAGCGGAAATGCTGCGTCCTGCCGAGCGAGCCGACGAAGACCGCCCCGTAGCGCCCCCCAGGCGGCGGCTCCGCCTCGACGCGTCGGAGTATGCGCTCGTCGAATGCAAGCCGAACGTACTGCGCATTGACACCCTTGTCACGGAAGCGCGCAACGAAGTGCGGGAGGGACGTGATCACCAATCGGAAGCAGCGCAGACGTTCGATCTTTGGCGGATCGGTTGCAAGCTGTCCCACGAGCGCGCGACACGAGCTCTGGATCTCGGTCAGCGCCGAGTCGCTTAGATAGTGGACATGTTGGACATAGACGACGTCGGGCTCGAACTCCCGCACCTGCGCCAGAAGTACCGCCTCCTCGGACGAGTCTCGAGCCAAAGCGTGCTGTTCTGACCACGCCCGCTGCAGGGGCCTGCAGTTGACGATGACTTCCGCTGCCTCGTGTCCGAGCTCGCGGAGATAGTGGGAGTACGAATCGGTCGTGCCGAAGAACGTCGAAGCGAGTGACTCGAGTTGCTGTTCGTAGGGCATTTGTGCCAGTCCCGGCGCTTGACGGTAGTGTGCGTCGAGGAACGCCTCATAACAGGTGTCAACGAAGAGAATCCGCACCGTCGGCAACTGTAGTGATCTCGCCCGCGACCCCCTGCGAGTTGAGGAGGATCTCGCCTCCCATGCCCACCCGACTGTGCGCCCGCGGTCTGTGACGCTCTGAAGGCGGCCTCGCAGATGAGCCTCACCCGGCCGCGACTCCTTGTCCTCAACCAGTACTACCGTCCCGGCGTCGAAGCGACGGCGAACCTGCTCGCGGAACTGTGTGAGGAGCTGGCGCGCGACCACGACGTGACCGTGATCACCGGTCGCCTGCACGGCTTCCCGGAGCTGCCGGACGAAGAGGTGCTCGACGGCGTCCACGTGATCCGGGCCTGGTCGACGGCGTACGAGCGCTCGCAGCTGCATCTCCGCGCCGCCAACTACCTGACCTACCTCGCCGCGAGCGCGGTGCACGCGCTGCGATCCGAACCACCGGACGTCGTGCTCTGTCTCACGGACCCGCCGATGATCGGCGACATCGGGCTCCTCGTCGCGCGGCGCTTCGGCGTGCCGCTCGTCGTCGTCTCCGAGGACGTCTTCCCTGAGATCGCCGTCGCCGTGAAGCGGCTCACGAACCCGATCGTCGTCGGCGTGCTGAGGCGGCTCGTCAGCGCGTACCTCGAGCGCGCCGATCGCGTGGTGGCCATCGGAGAGACGATGCGCCGCCGGCTCGAGGCAAAAGGCGCACGGCCGCACTGCCTCCGGGTGATCGAGAACTGGGTGGACACCGAGCGGATCACGCCTCAGCTGCGCGAGAGCGCGTGGGCGCGCGAACACGAGCTCGACGGTGCGTTCGTCATCATGCACTCCGGCAACATCGGGCACGCCGCAGATGTACCGACGTTGATCCGCGCCGCCACGTTCCTGCGCGACCTCCAGGACCTCCGCATCGTCGTGATCGGCTTCGGCGCGACGCGCGAGCAGGCGGTCGGCCTCGCCGAGCGGCTCCAGGTTGACGCAGTGACGTTTCTCCCCTACCAGCCGCGCGACGTCCTGTCGGAGTCGATCTCGGCCGCGCATCTCCACTACGTCGGGCTCGCGAAAGGCCTCTCCGGTTTCGTCGTCCCGAGCCGGATTTACGGAATCCTCGCCGCCGCCCGGCCGCTGCTGGTGTCGGCGGAGGCTGACAGCGAGACCGCGCAGCTTGCCGAGCGCGAGGGCTGCGGTCTTGTCGTCCCCCCCGCCCGCCCGGAGCTCGTCGCCGCGGCGATCCGCAGCGCCCACGCGGGCGAAGTGGCGCTCCGCGAGATGGGAGCGCGTGGCCGCGCCTACGTGCAGCGTGAAGCCGACCGCGGTGTGGCCTTCCGACGCTACCGTGCGCTGCTCGCCGAGGTACTGCCTGCAGCCTCGAGGAGCGACCGGTAGAGAAGGTCCACGTCCGCGACGAGACGCTTCACCGCGTAGCGTTCGAGCACGTGCTGGCGGCCGGACCTGCCGAGTCGCCGGCCCAGCTCGGGGTCGCGCGCGATGTCGGCGAGCCGGAGCGCCATGGCGCTCGTGTCACCGGATGGCACCAGGAAGCCATCTATCCCCTCGCGAACGACGTCACCCACCCCGCCGACGTCGGTTGCGACTGCCGGTCTCCCGGCGGCGAGTGCCTCGATGATCGTCACCGGCGTCCCCTCGTTTGCGGACGTGAGCACCACCGCGTCGGCCACGGCATACCAGGGAGCCACGTCCTCCTGGTAGCCGAGGAAGAAGCAGTGCAGCGCCATCCCCTGCTCGTAGGCACGCTGCTCGACCCGCTCCCGGTCCGCACCGTCGCCGACGAGCAGCAGACAGGCGTCGACGCCTAGCCGACGCAGCGCGACGAGGACGTCAACCAGGTCGTCGGTGCGTTTCACCGCCGTCATGCGGCCGAACCAGGCGATGACGAAGCGCTCGGGGCGGATGCCGAGCAGCGCGCGCGATGCCGCCGGGTCCCCCGCATCGCGCACGCGTGGTCCCAGGTCGATCCCCAGCCGCACGACGACGAACCGCTTCGCGGGGGCGACACCGATCCGGATCAGGTCGTCTCGGACTTGCGGGCTCACAGCCACGAGCGCATCCGAGGTTCGGGCCAGCGCGGTCTCGACGGTACGGAAGAACGCTGATCCGATGCGCCCGAAGTAGCCGCTCAGCACGTGCCCGTGGAAGGTGTGCACGATCAGCGGTGGGCGCGCCGAGCCTGCCAGCACTGCGGCCAACCGGCCGACCGCTCCAGCCTTCGCCGTATGCGTGTGCAGGATGACTGGCCGCTCGGCGCGGATCAGTCGCGCGAGCCGGACGACCGCTCGGAGGTCGCCCAGTGGGGAGATCTCGCGCGATAACCCTCCGATGCGAAGGATCTCCACGCCTCGCCGCTCGGCCACGAACGCCATCGAGGCCTCTCCGGGAGCGACTTCTCCTGCGACCAGAGTGGTGTCGTAGCCCTTCGAGGCTAGGCCCTCGGTCAGGTAGGCGACGTGGAGAGCGGGCCCCCCCACGTTGAGGCGGGCGATCACGCGAAGGACACGGACCGGGAGGGCCACAAGCGGGACGCTAGACGAACGAGCAAGCGCGATCGGTCGTCAGTACGCTGCTCGCGTGGACACGGATCTCGCCTGGAGTGGAAGCGAGCTGTCGGAGCTGCGCAGCGAGTTCGCCGACGTGTTCGGTGGTCGGACGGTGCTTGTCACCGGAGCCGACGGCTTCATGGGCTCGCATCTGACGGACGCGCTCGTCGAGCTCGAGGCGAACGTGCACGCCTTCGTCCGTGCCACGTCGAGCGGCGCGCTCAACAACATCGGCCACCAGCGAAGGCGCTTGAAGGTGCATTTCGCGGACCTCACCGATCGCACCTCGGTCGACTACCTCGTCCGCGAGCTGACGAAGGCGGACGACCGGCCGTACGTCTTCCACCTCGGGGCGCAGGCGCACGTCGGGGAGTCCTGGCATCGGCCGTACGAGACGGTGATGGCGAACACGATCGGCACGCTCAACCTGTTGCAGTCGATCGTCGACTGGGGTCTCGAGCTGGAGAAGTTCGACACCGCGGGCACCTCTGAGGAGTACGGCAACGTTCGCGGCGACGTCACGCATCACCACGACTTCGACCACGGCGGTGGCCTCATCCTCCATGAGCGCTCCCCGCTCAACCCGAAGTCCGTGTACGCGACCGCCAAGGTGGCTGCGGACTTTCTGACGATGAACTACCACGACGCCTTCGGTGTGCCCGGGGTTGTCACGCGCATGTTCAACAACTACGGCCCGCGGCAGAATCCGCGGTACGTGACGGGCACGATCGTGACGCAGGCGCTCGCCCGCGAAACCGTCGAGTTGGGGAATCTCGAGCCGCTGCGCGACTTCTGCTTCTGCACCGACGGCGTCCGCGGCCACCTGACGGTCGCTGCGCACGGGACGCCCGGCGACGTGTACGTCTACGGGCAGGGAGAGAACGTCTCGATGGCGGATTGGGCCGGGTTGATCCTCCGGCTGGGTGAGGAGCACGGATTCTGGCCGGCGGGTCGTGAGATCGTCACCTCGCCCGGGCGCTTCCGTCCCGGCTCCAGCGATGTCGTGGCGCTGCGGGTCGGGCACGAGAAGCTGACCCGCGAGACGGGCTGGACGCCACGCGTCTCGTGGGAGGATGGCCTCCTGCGCACGATCCGCTGGTATGCGGAGCATCGTGACCGTTGGCTCGGGCGTGTCGACTGGCTGCCGACAGGAGCCCCGCTGGCCGCGCCATGAGCCGTGTCCTCGTCACCGGCGGGGCGGGGTTCCTCGGCTCCCATGTCGTCGAGCGCCTGCAGGCCGGCGGGCACGACGTCGTCGTCGCGCATCGTGCCGAGTACGACCTCACGGACATGGCCGCCACCGCACGCCTGTTCGCCGACGCACGTCCGGAGCTCGCCTTCCATCTCGCCGCCGAGGTGGGCGGAATCGGTGCGAATCGGGACAACCCCGGCAGATACTGGCTGGCGAACCTCCTGATGGGCGTGAACGTCCTCGAGCAGGCACGGCTGCACGGGACGCCGAAGCTCGTCGTTGCCGGCACGATCTGTTCGTACCCGAAGCACACCCCGGTGCCTTTCCGCGAGGACGACCTGTGGGATGGTTATCCAGAGGAGACCAACGCCCCGTACGGCGTGGCCAAGAAGGCGCTCCTCGTCGGTGCGCAGGCCTACAGGGAGCAGTACGGGACGAACACTGTCTTCTTGCTCCCGGTCAACCTGTACGGGCCGGGGGACGACTTCGACCTCCACAACTCACACGTCATCCCTGCCCTGATTCGCAAGATGGTCGAGGCAGCCGAGCGGGGCAGCGAGGAGATCGTGCTCTGGGGCGACGGCA
This sequence comes from uncultured Actinomycetes bacterium, assembly GCA_963708005.1. Taxonomy (GTDB): domain Bacteria; phylum Actinomycetota; class Thermoleophilia; order Gaiellales; family Gaiellaceae; genus Gaiella. The sequence continues at coordinate 881,468 of CAVPRY010000007.1, forward strand.
CGCCGACGCGCGAGTTCCTCTACGTCGAGGATTGCGCGGAGGGACTGCTCCTCGCCGCGGAGCGCTACGACGCTCCCGAGCCCGTGAATCTCGGTACCGGACAGGAGATCGCGATCCGTGACCTTGCGGAGCTCGTTCGAGACGTCACCGGATATGACGGCACGATCACGTGGGACGTGTCGATGCCAAACGGGCAGCCGCGCCGCCGCCTCGACACGACGCGCGCGGAGCGGCTCCTCGGATTTCGCGCACGCACTCCTCTTCGGGAGGGGATCACCAAAACCACCGCGTGGTACAGGTCGAACCGCTCCTAGTCACAGGATCTCGAGAATCGCTGCCGCCGCCCGCTCGCCGGCTCGGCCGTCCCACAGCGGGATGGCCGAGCCGGGCTTCGGCTCGGCGAGCAGGCGTGGGATCTCGGCGATGCGCTCCGGGCGCGCGCCGAGCACGGTGTTCGTCCCCAGCTCGACTGTGACCGGGCGCTCCGTCGTCTCGCGCAGCGTGAAGCAGCGCACACCCATCCAGGAGGTTTCCTCCTGCACGCCGCCGGAGTCGGTGAGCACGAGGCGGGCGCCGGCCTGGAGGCCGAGGAACGAGAGGTACGGAAGCGGGGCGGTCATGGTCACGCCGTCGAGCACGCGATCGAGCCCAGCCCTCTTGATGTGCCCGCGCGTCCGCGGATGGACGGGAAAGAGCACGGGCAGCTCGCGGGCCAGTGCAGCGAGCGCCTCCGACGTCGAGCGCAACAGATCCGGATCGTCGACGAGCGCCGGACGGTGCAGCGTGACGAGCGCGTACTCGCCCTGCTCGACGCCGAGAGCCTGCCAGGGAGCCGCTGCTCGCGCCCGGTCGACATGGGCGACCAGCGAGTCGATCATCGTGTTGCCGACGAACGCGACCCCCTCGGTGATCCCCTCGCGCTCGAGGTTCCCGATCGCGCTCTCCGAGTGCACGAGCAAGAGCGAGGAGACGTGGTCGGTGAGGCGGCGGTTGTGCTCCTCGGGCATCTCCGGGTCGTAGCTCCGCAAGCCAGCCTCGAGGTGCGCCACGGGGACGCGTAGCTTGACGCCCGCGACGGCGCCCGCGAGCGTCGAGTTCACGTCGCCGGGCACGACGACGAGCTCCGATGCGGTCTCGCGCAGCACGCTCTCGATGCCGACCAGCGCCTTCGCCGTCTGCTCGGCGTGCGTCCCAGAGCCCACGCCGAGGAACACATCGGGTCGCGGCAGGCCGAGCTCCGCCAGGAAGACGTCGGACATCTCCGCGTCGTAGTGCTGGCCCGTGTGCACGAGCGTGATCGCCGCGTCGGGCGCCTGCTCGCGTAGGGCGCGCACGACCGGGGCGGTCTTCATGAAGTTCGGGCGCGCGCCGACAACGAAGGTGACCCGTTGCACGCGGCGGACTCTAGAGAAGGCCTGGGCCAGACCGAGGCACTGGCCAGGCGGCATCTAGCGGAGACACCACTAGACTCGCCCGGTGCTCGCCAAGGGTCTGTTCTGGGGTGCGCTCGGCGCGCTCGCGTGGACGCACGTCGGCTATCCGCTCGGCGCGGGCCTCGCCGCGCGCCTGCGTCCGCGCCCTGCGCGCAAGGATCCGGCTGCCGTGCCGACCGTCACGGTGGTGGTCGCCGCTCACGACGAGGAGCCCGTGATCGAGCGGCGGCTCGAGAATCTGCTCGCGCTCGACTACCCGCCCGAGAAGCTGGAGATCGTCGTCGCCTCGGACGCCTCCACCGACCGCACCGACGACCTCGTCGAAGCGATCGCGGCGCGGGAGCCGCGGGTGAGTCTCCTCGCGTGCCCGCGCGGAGGCAAGGTCGCAGCGCAGAACCGCGCCGTCGCGCGGAGCAAGGCGGACATCGTCGCCTTCTCGGACGCCAACGCCACGTGGGCGGTCGCTTCGCTGCGGAGCCTCGTGGAGAGCTTCGCCGATCCGGACGTGGCGTACGTCTGCGGTCAGCTCCGCCTCGAGGCTGCCGAGGGCTCCAACCAGGAAGGGCTCTATTGGCGCTACGAGACCTGGCTGCGCCAGCAGGAGTCGCTCCTCGGCTCGATCACCGGCGGCAACGGCTCGATCTACGCGCTCAGGCGTCAAGAGTACGTCGACGTCGACCCTCGCTTCGGGCACGACCTCGCGTTCCCGTACCTGCTGGTGCAGCGCGGCCGACGCGCCGTGTACGCGCCGGACGCACACGCCTTCGAGAAGCCGACGCCGACCAACGAGACCGAGTACCGGCGCAAGGTGCGGATGTTCGAGCACTGCTGGCTGATCGCGCTGCGCGGCTCGATGCTGCGCCGGCTGCCACCCGGCTACCTCCTCGCCGTGCTCTCTCATCGCATCCTTCGCTACGCGAGTGGCGTGCTGCATCTCGGGTTGCTGGGGTCGAGCGTCGTGCTCGCGTTCGCCGGCCCCTTGTACAGCTTTGTCCTCGCGGCGCAACTCGCGCTCCTCGCCGCCGCCGCCGCCGGCGTGCCGATCGCCCGTTACTACACCTACGTCACGTGGGCCACCGTGGTCGCGCTTCGCAACTACCTCGAGCGGGGGGTTCCGGCCACGTGGGAGGCGGCGGAGGGCACACGGTGAACCGTGCGCTGGACGTCGTCGTGGCGGGCGGCGGCCTCGTCCTCGCGAGCCCGCTGCTCGCCGCCGCGGCCCTCGCGATCAAGCTCGAGGACGGCGGCCCCGTGCTCTTCCGCCAGACCCGCGTGGGTCGGGACGGCGAGGACTTCGAGCTGCTGAAGCTGCGGACGATGGTCGTCGGCGCCGAGACGAAGGGCGCCGGGTACGCCGTCGACGAGGGGGACTCGCGGATCACGAAGGTCGGCAGCCTGCTGCGCCGTACCTCCGTGGACGAGCTGCCCCAGCTCTGGAACGTCCTCCGCGGCGACATGTCGGTGATCGGCCCACGGCCGACGCTCCGCTACCAGGTGGAGCGCTACACGGAGCGGCAGCTGCGCAGACTCGAGGTCAAGCCCGGTCTGACCGGGTGGGCGCAGGTCGCCGGTCGCGCGACCCTGCCCTGGGCGGAGCGCATCGAGCTCGACGTCTGGTACGTCGAGCACCGGTCCACGCTCGTCGACCTCGAGATCCTCCTGCGTACTCCGCTCGCGCTCTTCGGCGGGACGTACAGGGGCCGGACGGGCGGGTGGAGAGCACCTTGACGGCTACCCTCTGTCGCCGGTGACCACAGTCCTCTTCACCTGCGCGGGCCAGCGGGTCGACATCGTCAGCGCTTTCGGCCGCGCCGGCGCGACGACCGTCGCGGCCGACGCCGATCCGCTCGCACCGGCGCTCTACCACGCCCACCGTATGGCCCTCGTCCCCCGCGTCCGCGACCCCGGGTACGTGTCAGCACTAGCCTCGCTCGTCGCCGAGAACGACGTCAGGCTCGTCGTTCCGCTCACCGATCTCGACCAGGAGATCCTGTCCGCCGCCCGTGGCGAGCTGAAGCCGGCGCTCGTGCTCGCGCCCCCGCCCGAGGTCTGCCACACGATGAGCGACAAGTACCTCGCGCACCGCTTCTTCGAGGAGCACGGGATCGCGAGCCCGCGCTCCTGGCTGCCCGCGGACGTGCCGGACGACGCGCGCTATCCGCTCCTCGTCAAGGTGCGAGAGGGCTTCGGCTCGCGCCACATCTACCGCGCCGCCAATCCGGAGCAGCTGGCGTTCTTCGTCGGTTACACGACAGTCGACTCGTTCGTGCAAGAGCAGTGCCTGGGCGAGGAGTTCTCGATCGACGTGTTCTGCGACGCTGCCGGTCGGTGCGTGAACGCGATCCCGCGCACGATGATCCAGTCCAAGGGCGGCGAGTCGATCAAGGGCCGGTCGATCCAGGATCGCGAGCTCATCGAGCATGGCGCGGAGGTGGCGGAGACGATTGGGATCGTCGGGCCCGCGAACGTGCAGTGCTTCCGCGAACCGGACGGGAGGCTTCCGATCACCGACGTCAACCCACGGTTCGGCGGGGCGTTCCCGCTCCCGCTCGCCGCCGGCAGCCGCTACCCGGAGCTCGCGCTCGCGCTCGCTCGGGGCGAGCCGCTCGAGCCGTGCCTGGGCGAGTTCCGCGAGGGCGTGCTGATGACGCGCTTCTTCTCGGATCTCTGCCTCGTCGTCGGCGACGAAGGCGCGCTCGTCCCGTTCGCCGAGGAGCTGCCCGAGCCCCTCGCCGCGGAGCCGGGCGAGCCGGCGGCCGCCACCGCGCTCGAGCGGCGCCGCCGCTAGCGTTCGACGTCATGCGCGACGGGGTCAACGGAAACCGCAGCGCTTGCCTCCGATCCGACGGCCTTGCGGCTCCGTGGGCGTGGGTCGCTGGTAGGGTCGCGGCCCGATGAACGACGATCGCGCGCTCGCCGACCCCGACGCCGAGCGTGAGGTCGATCTGCGCTCCTGGTGGGGTCGGATCGTCAACCGCTGGTGGCTGCCGGTCGGCGGCGCGTTGGCAGGAGTGGTGCTCGGCGTGCTCGTCTCGCTCGGCGGCGACGACGTCTACGAGGCGTCGACCCTCCTCTACGTCGGCCAGCCGTTCGCCCCGAACGGCGGCGGCCAGATCCAGAGCCTGCAGACGAACCCCAAGACGGTGAGCGAGATCGTCCGCTCGGAGTCCGCCACGCGGGCGGCCGCGGCCGCCGCAGGGATGCGTCCCGGCCAGCTGCGCGGGAACGTCTCGACCAAGACGATCACGACGCCGGGGCAGCCGCGAGCGGTTTCTCCCCTGCAGGAGATCACGGTGCAGGCGCCAACGCGGGGCAAGGCCGAGGCGGCGGCGAACGCCCTCGCCGGGCAGGTGATCGAGGTCGTCTCGCCCTTCGTCGCGCGCAAGGTCGAGCTCCTCGACGAGCAGATCGCCGCCGACGACGCGGGGATCGAAGCGGCCAACAAGCGGATCGCCGATGCGCTCGAGCAGCAGCAGGCGGCCCGCAACGAGTCGCTCTCGCTCACCGACCGCCTGCTGATCCAGGCGAACGCGAACTCGATCCTGCAGTTCTACGAGGGGCGCCTGAACAGCCTGCGCATCGACCGCACGAACGCGGAGCAACTGCTCTCGCTCGCCCGGCAGGTGGAGGAGAGCCGCGTCGTGCAGGAGGCCGCGGCGGTGCGGACGTCGGCCACGGGCTCGCGCAACTCGGCGCTCGTCGGCGGTCTGATGGGGCTCCTGCTGGGCGCGCTGGCGGCGATCGTCGCCGACCCGATCCTGCGCAGGCGTGCCGGGTCGCACGCCGAATAGCGGCCCGTGGTCGAAGGCAAGCGCGTCGCAGTCGTCGTGCCGGCGTACAACGAGGAGCCGTTGGTCGCCGAGACGGTGCGCGGCATCCCGGACTTCGTCGACCGCGTGATCGTCGTCGACGACGCCTCGACGGACGCCACGGCCGAACGTGCGCGCGAGGTCGGCGATCCTCGCGTCGAGGTGGTCGTGCACGAGCTGAACGGCGGCGTCGGCGCGGCGATCGTGACGGGCTACGAGCGGGCGCGTGACGAGCGTATCGACGTCACCTGCGTGATGGCCGCCGACAACCAGATGGACCCGGCCGAGCTGATCACGCTCGTCGAGCCGGTCGCGCGGGGCGAGGTGGAGTACGCGAAGGCGAACCGCCTCTTCTCGGGCGAGGCGTGGCGTCTGATCCCTCGCGCCCGCTACCTCGGCAACGCTGCGCTGTCGCTCCTGACCAAGATCGCGTCGGGCTACTGGCACGTCGCCGACTCCCAGGCCGGCTACACCGCGGTCTCGCTCGAGGCGCTGGAACGGCTCGACCTCGGCCGCCTCTATCGCCGTTACGGCTTCCCGAACGACATGCTCGTCCACTTGAACGTGATCGACGCGAGCGTGCGCGACGTGCCGTCGCGGCCGATCTACGGCGTGGGCGAGAAGTCGGGCATCCGCATCCGGAAGGTCGTACCGCGGATCTCGTGGCTCCTGTTCAAGGGCTTCTGGTGGCGGCTGAAGGAGAAGTACGTGATCCGCGACTTCCATCCGCTCGTCTTCTTCTACGTGCTCGGCGCGCTGATGACCGTGGTCGGGCTGTTGCTCGGCGTGATCGTCACCGTGGCGCGGATCGCCGGCAACGAGATCACCACGCCCACGATCGTGCTGATCGCGCTGCTCCTCATCTCGGGAACGCAGTTCACGCTGTTCGCGATGTGGTTCGACCAGGAGGCGAACCGCGGGCTCGGACGATGAATCGGGTGCTGGAGCGGCTGCGAGACGGCCGCTGCGAGTCCCGGCCCGCCGACGCTCAGGGGGGCGCGAGGAAGACGACGAAGCCCCCGGTCTCGATTCGCCGGTAGCCGGTCCGGTCGAGCAGCGGCCGTACCTTCGGCTCGATGTCGCCGCCGGCGAGGAAGACGTGTGCGGCGTCGGGATCTTGCTGGGCGCGCTCGTAGTAGGGCGCGTGGCGGCCCGGCTCCTCGTCGTGCGGGTCGACCCGACCGTCTCGGATCCGAACGCGGAGCTCGTTGGTAGTTGCCCCGACGATCCGCTCGTCCGACTCGAACGCGATGCGCCACGCGACCCAGTAGTTCGCATACGCGTTCTCGACCCCGTGTGCTGCGAGCGTCCGCAACAGCGGCTGGATGTCGTCCGGTACCGGCACGCCCTCGGCGTGGATGACGCTGAGGTCGTGGCGCTGCATCTCGATTAGGCCTGCGACGGAGAACGCGAGGGCGGTGGTGAGGACAAGGGCGGCGCGCCGGCGTGTCGTCAGCGTCCAGCCGATCAGGAGCGCGAGCACGGGGGAGAGCGCGACCAGGTACCGGGGCTCGGCGTTCAACCACGCGTAGGGCGAGAGGACATAGAAGAGCGGGAACAGGAGTGCGATCAGGAGCAAGGGTCTGAGCCGCGTAGGCCGGGAGCGGAGCAACCACAAGAACCCGAGCAGGGCCACGACGTACAGGGCGGCACCGAGGTAGACGCTCCCGATCCACGAGAGCGAGAACGGCACGCGGAGCCCGAGCGCAGTGGGCAACGTGGCCACGACGAGGTTGTGGAGGTGCTCCGATCTGCTCGCCTGCTCGTCGCCCAGCTGCAGCGAGTACCAGCCATGCCAGACGTTGGCGACCAGCCAGGGGGAGGAGCCCACGACGGCGCCGACCGCGACGGCGGGCCACGCCCGAACGATCTCCCGCCGCTCCCAGACGAGCCAGATCAGCGAAGGCAACGCGAGAATGACGATCTGAGGGCTCGCCCACCATCCGCACCCCAGGGCGAGGCCCAGTAGCACCAGATCACGTCTGGACTCGCGCTCGCTGAGCCGCAGTGCGAGAAGCAGCACCGCCAGGCCGAGGACGAGCATGGAGCCGTAGAAGCCGTGGGCCCGCGTCGACTTCCAGATGAAGTACGTCGGCCAGATCCAGAAGAGGAGCGCTGCCAGGCGCGCGCGCGGTTCTCCCATGATGCGGCGGCCGATACGCCAGACGAGCACCGCTGCCAGCGCCCACATGGCCAGGGGGACGATTCTGATCACCAGGACGTGGAGGCCGAACATCCCCACGAGCGGAGCGCTCAGCAGCGCCTCCTGGGTGCCGCCGTACGCCTGCCCCCAGAAGAAGGCCGGGAGCTCGCCCTCGAGCATGTGACGCGACATCAGGCCCCAGACGGCCTCGTCAGCATCGAGGGCGCCCTCCGCCTGGAGGACCCAGACGCGGAGCCCGAGGCCGACGGCGACTCCGGCTCCCACGAGCACGTGCGTCAGGCCGACGGTCCGGGTCAGGCCGCGCGCGTGTACCCACCAGACCGCTCGCTCAGTCGTCACTCACGCTCGGCGGCACGAGTCCCCGGCGCACGGAATACGGTGATTGGAGCCGCGAGCCATCCGCTCCTTACTGTTGTCGCCGACGCGGTTGTATCAGACTCGGGGACGGAACGGCCAAGCGCCCAGAGCATCACCGCGAAGGTGAGGGCCAGCGTGGCGTTTCGACCGACGACGACCCAACCGCGGTCGCCGAGCGCGGCCACGTCGCCATAGTGCCCGGGGAACCACGTGTGCGTGAGGGCCATCGCCAGCAGGAGGAGCGAGCAGGCGGGTATCCAGGCTCGTCGAAACGCGAGAGGAGCGAGTGGGACGAGCCACACGAGGTATTGCGGAGAGAGCACCTTGCCGAACGCCACGAACGCCGTGACCGCACAAGCGGACGCGGCGGCGGCTCGTTCCGCGGAGGGCTCTCCGGACGCGAACAGCACCCACGTGCCGGCAAGCGCGGCCACGAGCGCGAGCAGCACGAGAACCGTCACGAGTCGCACGGCCGCGCCGTGGACGTTCTGGGAGCCGTACTCGGTCGACACCGTTGTCTTGCCCAGTCCGACGCGGTCGACCAGGAAGGAGACGGAGCCGCCCAGACTCTCGACCTGGAGCGGCCGGGTGAGCTGCACGCGAGCGGTGTAACGGATCCCTCCCGGCCCGAGGACGAGGAAGGGCAGCAGCACGACGGCGAGAGTCGCTGCGAACACGAGCACGAGCCGGCGTCGCTCCGGCCGGGACCGCGCCCCCTGGAGAACGAACACCGGAAGCATCACGATCGGAAACACCTTCACCGCCGTCGCCAGCGCAAGCGTCACGTGCGCCCACCGCGCCCTCCCCAGCACGAGCACGAGGAGCGCCGCCGACGCGAGCGCCGCCGGCCAGGCGTCGTAGCGTTCCAGCAACGTCGGCCCCAGCGCCAGCGGAGCGAGGGCCGCGAAGGCACAGCCGCCGTAGAGCCGTCTCCGGGAGGCGCCGATGCCTGCGAGCACGAGGGCGAGACACCACACGGCAAGGACGAAGCAGGCGACCATCGTCAGCTTGAAGGCCACCGGGTAGTCGGCGCCCGTAAGGGCGGGAAACACGAAGGCGGGCAGCGAGCCCGGCGGATACTCGACGAAGAAATCCCGATAGGGAATGTCCCCGTCGAGGATCCGGCGGCCAAAGGTCTCGTACAACCTGACGTCGGCGGGCGCGTGGCGGTTGAACAGTCCGGCGACCGGCAGCGCGCAGGCGGCGAGGAACAGCACGCTGCCGAGGGTGGCTGCGGGAGTCGCGCGGCGAACGAGGTCACCGAAGGGTCGCAACGACTCGGCTCCACGGTGCGCGGGTGCCGCCTCGGTCAGGGTTCGGCTTCGAGGCTCGATGCGTCATTCTTCACCCGTGCGCCGCGCCGCGCAGCGCTGGTGGGGTCCGCTCCTGGCGTGCGTCTGCGTGCGCCTCGCTCTCCCGCTCGTCGTACTGGCTGCGTCTGGGCACGGACTCGGCATCCTTCCCGCTTACGAGTACGAGCCGCTGAACGGCGATGCGTTCGGTTTCTATGCGGCAACCAGGGAGTTCATGGCGTCAATTGCTCGCGTGCCCGTCCTGCTGCTCGCGCTCGCCGTGCTCGTGGTGATCGCGGCCTTTCTGACGAGCTGGAGAACGGCCACGGTCGTGCCGGCTCGACGATGGGTCGCGATGCTGCTGGCCGCGTTCGCGCTCGTTCTCGCGCTGTGCCTCGTGATCCGCGAGATGAAGCCGCCGGGAGCGGCGGTCATGGGCTGGCCCCTCGTGTGGGCTCTCTCCATGGTGCCGTACCGCGGGCTCGGTCTCGAGCCGGACCCGGACGTGGCGTTCGTCTTCGGGTTCGTGCTGTCCCTCGTTGCGCTCGCGACCGCGACGATCGCCACGGCGTACGTGGGTCGGTACGCCACGCGATCCCGCTCCGTCGGCCTTCTCGCTGCGGGACTGTTCGCCGTCTGGCCGCTGCTCCCGCGACTCGTCGCCGGTGAGCAGGCGTGGGGCAACGGCCAATGGAACGTCGACGTCGGCCTTGCGCTCTACACGGAGCCGGTCTCGACCGCGCTCGTGGTGGTCGGGGCGGCGCTGCTGCTCCGACCGGCCGGAGGCCCGGCGACGCTCGCCGGATCAGGTCTCGCGTTGGGGTACGCGACGTTCGTGAAGCTGACGAACGGGCTCATCGCGCTCGCGCTGGTGCCCTTTCTCGCCGCGAGGATCGGATGGCGCCGCACGCTCCCCTTCCTGCTCGGAGGGCTCGTCTCCGCCCCGCTCGTCCTCGTCTACTGGCCGAAGGGTTACACGGGGATGTTCGAAGGTCGGATCTCGGCGTCGACGAGACCCTGGGGCCTGGACTACGTCGACGAAGCGTGGGGTCGGTCGACGCTGTTCACGCCGGTGCTGCTCGTACTGCTCGCGCCGCTCCTGATCGCCGGTGTCCTCAGCCTGCGGGATCGCTTCGTACTTGCCGTGCTACTCGCCCCGATTGTCACCACCGTCGTCGTCTACAGCTTCTACGACGTCACGTACCTGCACCCGCGGTTCTTCTACGTCGCGTTGCCATTCGTCTTCGTGCTCGAAGCTGCAGGTGCCTGCGCTGTCTTCCGTTCTCTCAGGCGCCGTGAAGTAAAGGCTTCGTTTGGAGGTGACCGATCCAGCCAGCGGGGCCTGTAGCATCGCCGCCATGCCGACGTCAGTCGTCACCGGCGGCGCCGGATTCCTCGGCTCGCACCTGTGCGAAGCCCTCCTCGGACTCGGCCACCGGGTCCTCTGCCTCGACAACCTGGAGACGGGCTCGCTCGCGAACATCGAGCACCTCCGCGGCGACGCGTTCCACTTCCTGCCCCAGGATCTGACGCACCACGTGGAGATCGCCGAGCAGATCGACTTCGTCTACCACCTTGCCAGCCCGGCCAGTCCGATCGACTACCTGCGCCTGCCGCTGCAGACGCTCAAGGTCGGCTCGCACGGCACGCACAACGCGCTCGGGCTGGCCAAGGTACACCGCGCCCGCTTCCTGCTCGCCTCCACGAGCGAGGTCTACGGCGATCCGCAGATCCACCCGCAGCCGGAGACGTACTGGGGCCACGTCAATCCAATTGGGCCACGCGGCGTCTACGACGAGGCAAAGCGCTATGCCGAGGCACTGACGATGGCCTACCACCGCCAGCAGGGAGTGGACACCGCGATCGTGCGGATCTTCAATACGTACGGACCTCGCATGCGGCCACATGACGGCCGCGCGATCCCCACCTTCCTGCGCCAGGCGATCGAGGGCAAGCCTCTGACCGTCTTCGGCGACGGCTCGCAGACCCGCAGCTTCTGCTACGTCGACGACCTCGTCCGTGGCCTCATCCTGCTCGCCGAATCCGGCGAGCACCTGCCCGTGAACATCGGCAACCCGGCCGAAATGTCGCTGCTCGAGCTCGCCCAGGCAGTGCTACGCACCACCGGATCGTCGAGCGAGATCGTGTTCGAGGCCTTGCCCGTCGACGATCCGCAAGTCCGACAACCCGACATCACGCGGGCGCAGCAGATTCTCGGATGGAGCCCGGAGGTACCCCTCGACGACGGCCTCCGCCGTACGATCTCCTCTCTCGGGCGGGAACCCGCGCGTGCGTAGGCGGCTCGCGCTTCTCGCTGCGGCCTCGTTCGCCGCAGTGCTGATCGGCGCGCCCGGCGCCGACGCGTCGCGCTACATCCAGCCCGGGATCTACGACGACGCCCAGATCCTGTACGGCGATCCGGACTTCGTCTTCCCGAAGCTGGCGGAGATGAACACGAAGCTGATTCGAGTCAACCTCTGGTGGGGCGGGCCGGGCATCACCGTCGCCGACAGTCGCCCGGCGAACGGGGCGAACCCCAACGACCCGGCCTATGACTGGGCCACCTACGACCGCACGGTGCGCTACGCGGGGCTCTACGGGATGAAGGTCGTGTTCTCCGTGCTCGGCACGCCGGGTTGGGCCAACGGCGGCAAGCAGTGGAACACGGCGCCGACCAATCCGACTGACCTACGCAACTTCGCGCGCGCGGCCGCGCGGCGCTACAACGGGACGTTTGTCGGCGAGGACGGCGAGACGCTCCCCGCGGTTCGCTCTTGGCTCGCCTGGAACGAGCCGAACAACCCGGTTTTCCTCAAGCCGCAATTCGTGCGGACGGGCGGGAAGTGGACGATCAGGAGCGCCCAGGACTACGCGAAGATGTGCAATGCGATCGTCGCCGGAGTGAAGGCCGTCAACCGGGCGAACAAGGTCGCGTGCGGCGTCACCGCGCCGCGCGGCAACAACAACCCCAACTCCCCGCGGACCTCGGTCGCACCGATCGCGTTCCTGCGGGCGATGAAGCTTGCCGGTGCGGAGGGGTTCGACGCCTACGCCCACCATCCGTACTACGGGAAGCGAAATGAGACGCCAACCACGCCGCCACCGCCGCCGCCGCGCGGGCAGCCGGCCACGGCCGTCACGTTGGGAAACTTCTCCGTGCTGACGCGAGAGGTGCAGAAGCTCTACGGCAACAAGAGGATCTGGGTCACCGAGTACGGCTACCAGACCAATCCGCCCGACAAGCTCTTCGGCGTTTCGTACACGCAGCAGGCCGCGTACATGCGGACGGCGTTCCAGACGCTGAAGGCGAACCCCAAGGTCGACATGTTCATCTGGTTCCTGATCCGCGACGAGGTTCGTGCATCGGGCTGGCAATCGGGAGTGTTCACCGCCCGTTGGCAGCGGAAGCCGGCCCGCGAGATCTTCGAGAACCTGCTGTCTCGCTAGCCTCGTACGCACGCCGGACGGCCTCGCGGTGTTCGTTGGCCCGGGCGAGACGATGCCTGACGTCTACCCGGCGTGTGCCGGCCGGCGACAGGGCGTTCACGTCGGAGCATCGGGTTGCATTGGTGCCGTAGCCTCTAGGCTCGCTTCCGCATACGACGCGCAGACGCACCAGCTGACAAGAGAGGTGTTCATGACCGATGCGACGACTTTCAACGGTGTTGTCGGATGGATCTCCGAGCCGTTTCGGTCGCTCCCCGAGGATCGAGAGCATCTGCAGCGCATCCGTGCGACCCTCGACGAAGTGGGGCTCGCCGAGCTCCACGGGTTCCTCACCCCCGCTTCCCATGCGCTCCTGCGCGAGCAGATCCTCGAGCGGGAAAGTGCCGCGTCGACCAGCACGGAGGGAAGCAATCAGAAGTACGCCCTGAAGGGAGAGCATCTACGCGGCACAGTGGTGGGCGAGCTCGCACGCTCCGCCTTCATGCTCGACGTCGCCAACGGCCTGCTCGGCGCGCTGGACGCTCGCCCCGCGCTCGTCGACGCCGCAATTCGCTCCGACGAGATCATCCCGGGCATCAACATCATGCGCGGCCCCGGAGACATGACGGCGTACCACTTCGACGGTACATTCCTGAACTTCATCTTCCCGGTCATCGTCCCGCAGATCAGCGGTGCACGGCGCGGGCAGCTCGTCATCTACCCCAACGTGCGGACGTTCGAGCGGAACCTCTGGAACACGAAGGTCGTCCCCGCCATTGCTCGCATCGCCGCGCTGCGCCGGATGTGGGGGCGACGCGAGGTCGACTACGAGGAGGGATCCGCCTATGTCTTCTATGGCTATCGCAGCCTGCACGGCGTGGAGTCGCCGGCCGAGGCCGGGCTCCGCTGCGTCACGAACATGACCGTCGGCGCTCCGCGGTTCTGAGGTCGAGCGCCAGGGACGCGATCGGCTGGCACGGCTCCGGCGCCGCGCATGATCCGTGTGGTAGCCGCTTCGCGGCCGTTTCGCTCAGCCGAACCCGGCCCGGCGCTCCGCGTCGGCCGGGTCGACGAGGTGCCCGTCACGCTCGACGTAGCCGTCCTTGCCACCGACCACGAGCAGCACGAGGTCGTCATCGCCGCCGTTGGAGACCTTGCGCGGCGTGGTGGACTCGACGTGCAGGAGTCCACCGGGGCCGAGTAGCCGCTCCTCGTCCTCGACCTCCACCCGCGCGGTGCCGCTGTGCACGAAGTAGAGCTCGTCCTGCGTGTCGTGGAAGTGATGAAACCCGTCGTACCGCGGCGGCATCACGATCACGTTGACGCCGAACGCGGTCACACCGAGCTCGCGACGGACCTTGCGGAAGCCGTACCCCTCGCCTAGCTCGTCGACCGAGCTGAAGCTGTGTCCCATCACTCCCTCCTTATCCGAGCATGCTGTCGATGGTCCGCCGCAAGCCTTCCTCGAGGCCGACCTTCGGCTCGTACCCAAGGCGGGCCCGCGCCTCCGAGACGTCGGCCCAGGAGTGACGGACGTCCGCCTCGCGCTCGCGCTCGTACTCCTTCGTCACCGGTCGGTCGAGAAGCCGGCCGATCGTGTCTGCGAGCCCCTCGACCGATTCGGAGCTGCCCGTGGCCACGTTGAGCACGATGCCCTGCACCCCCTCCGCCTCGGCGGCAAGCAGGTTCGCGGCGACCACGTTCTCGACGTACGTGAAGTCGCGCGACTGCTCGCCGTCGCCGTGGATGTGCACGGGGTCGCCGGCCGCGACGGCGCTGATGAAGCGTGGCACCACGGCCGCGTACTGGGAGGTCGGGTCCTGCCGCGGGCCGAAGACGTTGAAGTAGCGAAGCGAGACGATCTCCATCCCGTAGACGCGGCTGAAGCTCGAGCAGAAGCTCTCCGCAGCCAGCTTCGCCACCGCGTAGGGGGAGATGGGCTCCGGAAGCTGGGACTCCGTCCGTGGCAGCGTGCCCCCGTTTCCGTACACGGACGACGACGACGCGTTCACCACCCTCCTCACGCCCTCGTCCCGCGCCGCCAGCAGGACGTTCAGCGTGCCCTCCACGTTGACCGCGGTCGTCGTCAACGGGTCCTGCACCGACCGCGGCACCGACGGCAGCGCACCCTGATGGAACACGACCTCGCTCCCGCGCACCGCGGCGTGCACGCGCTCGTAGGAGCGCAGATCGCCCTCCACCACCTCGATGTCGTCGGCGATGTCGGCCAGGTTCACGCGATTGCCGGTGGAGAAGTTGTCGAGCACCCGGACGGCGTCGCCGCGCTCGAGGAGCGCGCGCACGATGCTCGAGCCGATGAAGCCGCCGCCGCCAGTGACGACGACCGTGCTCACCGGGACCGCTCGGCGACGACGTGGAAGTTCGCGATCAGCGTCCCGGGTCGAAGTGGGTCACGGAGCGACGCCACGCGCAGATCGACGGCGCGGGAGGCGGCGTTGAGCCCCGCCACGACGGGCTTCATCAGCCCGCGCACGCGGGCCTTCTGGGCGGCGATGTCGAGGTAAAGGGCTGCGATCATGCCGAGACAGGCGGTCGTGCCAGAGGCGGCCGTCACCCTAACGGAGGCCCAGTCGCCGTTCTCCCGGAACAGACGCTCCAGGCCTGCCGCCGTCCAGCGCCAGTAGTCCGTGACCGGCGACGGGTGGTAGACCATGACGCCGTGCGTCGACGCCAGCGTGCGTCCGCCGGGAGCAGTTACCCGGGCGAGCTCCTGCACCGCGCGCGCCGGATCGTCGGCGTGCTCCAGCACCTGGATGCAGAGCACGACGTCGAAGGCGCCGTCGCCGACCGGGAGCGCCTCGGCGCTGCCGCGGAGATCGGCCTCGGGCACCTCGGCTGGGTCGACCCCGACGTACTCCGCCGCGTAGGGCGCGAAGAGCGGGAGATACGGCTTCTGCCCGCAGCCGACGTCGAGGAGGCGATACGCGCCGAGATCCGCGTGCGCCAGGCGGGCTTCCTCTCTCAGCCAGCCGACGAGCGGCGCGCGCACGGCGTACGTCGGCGAGGAGAGCGAGGGGACGAGCCGCGGGTCAGCCATCGGAGCGCTCCGCCGCCGCCGCGGCCGCGGCGCTAACGCCGATGCCGATGGACAGCCAGGTCGCGGCGTCGAGCGGGAGACCCGCGATCAGGCCTTGTGCCAACCAGACCCCCGCCAGCGTGACCAAGAGCACGAGCGCCGCGAGCGCGGGGCCGGCGAAGCCCGGTGGAGCCCCGGCGAGCGCACGCCACATCACGGCCCCCCCGGTGACGAGGACCGCCAGGAACAGCGCCAAACCGATGACGCCGAGATCGGCGAGGGCCTGCACATAGACGTTCTGCACGCCCCACGGGTGCACGGGCGACGGGAACGCGTCCTCGGTCACGTTCGGGAACCTCGCGCGCGCATCGGCGAGGTAGGGCCCGTAGCCTCGCTCGTCGGCCGATGCCTGCCAGCCGATGCCGGCGACGGGGTGGTCGCGGAAGATGCGCAGGCCGATGTATGCGAGCACGCTGCGCTGCGAGTACGTCTGCACGTCCTCGCTCGTCGACTCCCGTTCCTCGAGCACGCCGAGGAACCGGCCAAACTGGCCGATGTCCCCGCCGCGCAGCAGCGCCGTCGACAGGAGGACGAGGGCCGCGAGGCCCGCGAGCCGCAGCAGGCGCGACCGGTCGAGGGCGACACGCCGGCGTGCGCCGAGCGCACCGAGGACGGCCCCGCCGACGAACCCCAGCGCGCCGACCAGCGAGCCGGAGACGACCATCGTCACGGCCCCCGCGGTGGCGGCCAAGGGGCCGAGCCACCGCGGGCGCTGCCACCACTGGGCGAGCACGATTCCGGCAGTCGCCGTGGCCAGGGCAACGCCGGCCAGGGACGCGAGGTCGTGGTGGCCGAGGAACGACGGCTGACGCCGACCGGGTGACCAGGCGTCGAGGACGTCCAGGCCGGCGAACTGCGCCACGCCGACGACGGCTGCTGCCGCCGTCCACGCGACGAGCACCTCCAGCACGAGCAGGAGCTCCCGGGCGGTCGAGGCCAGCATCGGCACGGCGACGGCCAGCACGGCGTACTCGGCAAACTTGAGCGCCGTGACGAGATGGTCGGCGAACGGATAGCCGTCGGTGCCGGCATGGGCAAGCGTGGACGCCAGGATCCAGCCGAGCAGGGCGGCGCTCGCCAGCCACGTCCACCGGCCGGGCCGCAGCCGTTCGAACCCGTCGCGTGCGAGCGCGGCGAGGGTTGCCAGAGCGATCGCCGTCAGCGCGACGTCGGCGAGGTAGATGTCCACATCGGCCGTTCCGAGCCCGAGCGACAGAGACGGCTGATGATTCCTGTGCAGGAAGATCAGTGGCAAGGCGGCAGAGAGAACGACCGCGCCGGGAGACAGCGAGAGCGGCCGGGTCGCCAAGGCGTCTAACTATACTGGCGCTCCGAGATGATTCCGCGGCAAGCCTGGCGCCGCCGGTCGGCAACTGCCGTGGGACTGTACGTCGCGACCGCGTTCGGCATCGCGGCCACCATCGTGGCGGCTCGAATGTTGGGTGTCGTCGGGTTCGGCCTGTTTGCGACGGCCATGGCCGCGGCTGGCTTTAGCCAGGCGTTGCTCGATCTCACGGTTGAGGAATCGCTGACCAAGTACGGCTTCCGGTATGTCGCCCAAGAGGAGTGGGGGAAGCTGCGGCGCCTCTTCAGCAGAGCGCTGGAGCTCAAGCTCATGGGGGGCGCGCTCGCCACGATCATGCTCCTCGTTCTCGCGACGTTTGCGGACGCCATCTTCGGCACTGCTGGTCTGGCGGCACCGCTCGTCGCGATTGCCGCGCTCCCGCTCGTCCAGGCGCCGGAGAACGTCGCGTCGACCGCGCTGTTGCTGCGCGGACGGTACGACGCCCGTGGCTGGTTCCAGGCCCTCGCGATGAGTCTCAGGCTGACCGCGATCGCGATCGGTGCGCAGTACGGAGTCACCGCGGCGATGGCCGGGATCGTCGTGGCGCAGACCATCGCCACATCGGCCTTCTGCATCGGGGGACTGAGCGCGTTTCGGCGGTTCCCGGTCGCGCGCCCAGCCGCGCTGGGAGACGATCGGCGTGAGGTCGTCTCGTTCGTCCTGCAGTCGAGCGCTGCATCAGGGCTGCTCGCGGTAAGAGGGCCGTTCGTGCCGCTTGTCCTGGGCATGGTGTCCAACGTCACGCAGGTGGGATTCCTGCGGGTTGCGCAAGCGCCGCTGACAGGCTTTCAGACGGTGAGCGCTCCGGCGCGGCTGATCATGCTCACCGAGCAGACCCGTGATTGGGAACGCGGGGAGCGGCCGAAGATCTTCCGGGGCGTCCGCATGTACATGTTGGCCGCAGCCGGCCTGATGGCGATCGTCGTGCCGATCCTCTTCCTCCTCATGCCCTGGCTCGTCCGCCTCGTGTTCGGAGCCGGTTTCGCCGGAGCGGTCGACGCCGCTCGGATCGCCCTCTTCGCCGGGGCGATCCAGTTCGTCTTCGGTTGGTCGAAGTCGTTTCCCGTCTCCATTGGCCAGCCGCACAAGAGGATCCTCGCGCTCGGCGTCGAGACCGTCGTGCTCCTCGGGCTCACAGTGACCCTCGGCGCGGCATACGGCGTTACCGGCGCTGCGGTTGCGATGCTCGTCTCGAGCGCCGTGTTTGCCGCTCTCTGGAGCGTCCTGCTGCTGAGGTTGCAGGCGGAGTGGACGGGCGCGAACCGCACCACTGAGCACGAGGCACTGGCGCCATGAGGATCTTGCTCGTCTCGGGCATCTGGCCGCCGGACGTGGGCGGGCCTGCCAGCCACGCGCCCGACCTCGCGGACTTCCTGCTGCGGCGGGGCCACGGCGTGGAGGTGGTCGTCACTGCGGATGCCACGCCCGTGCCGGAGGCCTATCCGGTGCGCTTCGTCTCGCGCAGGCTTCCCGTGGGTGTCCGCCATGCCGCGGTGGCTGCGCTCGTCGCGCGGCGGGCTTCGGCCAACGACGTCGTCTACGCGACGAGCATGCTCGGGCGCGCGACGCTCGGCGCCACCCTGGCCCGACGTCCCATCGTGGTCAAGCTCGTCGCCGACGAGGCGTACGAGCGCGCCCGCCGACGAGGCCTCTTCGCCGGCTCTCTGGACGAGTTCCAGTCCTACCCCGGCGACGTGCGCATCCGCGCGCTACGTCGTGCTCGCGACGTCGCCCTGCGCCGCGTCGCCCACGTCGTGTGCCCGAGCGCCTACCTTGCCTCCTTCGCCCGCTCCTGGGGCGTGCGCGAAGAGCGCCTGACGGTGATGCCGAATCCTCCGCCCGAGATCCCGGCGCTCGCCCCGCGTGAGGAGCTGCGCGCAAGGTTCAAGGTGGACGGCTCGGTCCTGGCGTTCGCAGGGCGCCTGACGCGCGCGAAGGCCCTCGAGGTGGCGTTCGAGGCCGTGCACCGGGTGCCCGAGGTGAGTCTGCTGGTGGCCGGTGACGGACCCGAGCGCGAGCTGCTCGAGCGAGTGGTGCGCGAGCTCGATCTCGACGGCAGAGTCCGTTTCCTCGGCCCGCTGACGCGTCTCGGTGTGCTGGAGCTGTTCCGCGCAGCTGATGCCTCGCTGCTCTCCTCCGCCTGGGAGAACTTCCCGCACACGGTGGTGGAGGCGCTCGCGGTCGGCACGCCGGTCATCGCGACGGCCACCGGTGGCGTCACCGAGGTCGTCCGCGACGGCGAGAACGGCCTGCTCGCGCAGCCGGGGGACGCGGTCGCGCTCGCGGCGGCGATCGACCGCTTCTTCCGCGACCCGGCGCTGCGGCAGCGCCTGCGCGCGGACGCCTCCCCGTCCGTCGACCACCTGCGCGCCGAGCGCGTCTACGATCACCTCGAGCGGATCCTGTCGACGGTGGCAAGCGCGTGAGCCGGCGCGTCATCTTCGTCGGGCGCACGCGTCACCGGCTGCCGCTGCCCGAGAGCCAGCGTCGGAAGTGGGACGCCCTCGGCGAGAAGTTCGAGCTGCGGATCCTGGGCACGGCCGCGCTCCGCTCGCAGCCCGGCGACCCCAGATTCCGACTGCACCGCCCCCTGATCTCGCGTGCCCTCGACGGCCCGCTGTTCTACGCGGCGCTCCCGCTCCGCCTCGCCGACGAGCTGCGCTCGTTTCGGCCTGACGCGGTTTTCGCGCAGAGCCCGTACGAGGCACTCGCCGCGCTCGCCGCACGTCGGCTGGCCCGCGTGGACGCGGCGGTGATCGCAGAGGTGCACGGTGACTGGCGCACGTTCAGCCGCCTCTACGGCTCCCCGTCGCGCCGGCTGCTCGGCCCTCTCACCGACCGCCTCGCCCCCGCGGCCCTGCGGCGAAGCGACGGCGTGCGCACGCTTTCGCCCTTCACGGACGGGATCGTGCGCGAGGCCGGGGTGGAGCCGACGCTCGCGTTCACGACGTGGTCCGATCTCCGTGCGTTCACCATGAGTCCGCTCCAGCCCCTGCCGGACCGGCCGGCCGCGCTCGTCGTGGGGGTACTCGAGCGCTACAAGAACGTCGACGGCATCGCAGCCGCTTGGCGTCGCGCCGCGCGGCGGCTGCCGCAGGCGAGCCTGCGGATCGTCGGCGACGGACGCCGCCGAGGGCTCGTCGAGGCGCTCGTTGGGGAGCTACCGGCACAGACGACGTGGACAGCACGATTGCGTCAGGACGAGGTGGCGACCGCGCTCGACGACAGCTGGTGCCTGCTGCTCCCCTCGCGGTCCGAGGGTACGCCGCGCATCGCGATGGAGGCTCTCTGCCGTGGGCGGGCCGTGATCGGGGGTCGCGCCGGCGGCACGCCGGATGTCGTCCGGGACGGCAAGAACGGTCTGCTGGTCGATCCCGAGGATGTGGGCGGCATCGCCGAAGCGCTCGTGCGCGTGCTCTCCGACCGCGCGCTCGCCGGGCAGCTCGGCGCGCAGGCCGGGCAGGACGCGGAGAGGTGGACGTACACGCCGGCCGAGTACGCCGATCGCTATTCGGAGCTCGTGGAGCGGACGCTCGAGCGCCGATGAGCAGGCGCGTGCTGATGGTCGGCCGCACGCGGTACCGCCTGCCGTTGGAACCGTGGCTCGAGCGGAAGTTCGCCGCGCTCTCCGAGCTGCTCGACCTCCGCGTGCTGGCAAGCCCCGTAGCGGGCGAGGTCACCGCCGACGACCCGCGCTTCGTCCTGCTGCCGCCGGTCCGCCCGGCGGCGCTCGACGGGATCGCGTTCTACGCCTCGCTGGCTCCGGCGACCGCCCGTGAGATCCGTCGCTTCCGACCCGAAGCGATCATCGCCGAGAGCCCTCAGATCGGGGCGGGAGTGCTTGCCGGCCGGCGGCTGGCGCGAGGATCTGCACCTGCGGTCGTCGTGGAGGCACACGGCGACTGGCGCGTCTCCACGCGCCTCTACGGATCGCCGGCTCGCCGGCTCGCCAGCCCGGTCGCCGATCGACTGTCGGCCCTCGCCTTGCGCCAGGCCGATGCAGTGCGCGCGCTGTCGTCGTTCACGGCAGGGCTCGTCGAGGAGGTGCGAGGGGCTCCGCCGGACGCGGTCTTCCCCACCTACAGCGACCTGGGAGCATTCGCCGCACGGGCGCCGGAGCCGCTTCCCGCAGTGCCCACGGCACTCTTCGTCGGCGCCCTCGAGCGCTACAAGAACGTCGACGGTCTCGTGGCCGCGTGGCGCCTCGTGGCGCGCGAGCTCGCCGAGGCGCGCCTCGCGATCGTCGGCTCGGGGCCGCTGCGGACCGAGGTCGACGCCCTCCTGCGAGCGTTTCCGGAGCGTGTCGCGTACGACCGCGTGCTCGGACCGGAGGAGGTCGCGCGGCGCATGGACGAGTCCACGGTGCTCGTGCTTCCGTCTCGCTTCGAGGGTCTGGGCCGCGTCGTGATCGAGAGCTTCGCGCGCGGGCGAGGTGTCGTCGGCGGCGCGAGCGGTGGCATCCTCGACCTGGTCGACGACGGCATCGAGGGTCTGCTCGTCGATCCCGAGGACGTGCCCGGAATCGCCCGGGCACTCGTCCAGGTGCTCTCCGACGGCGCGCTCGCGGGTCGGCTCGGCGTCGCGGCACGCCACCGCTACGAGCAGTGGCACTCGACGCCCGAGCGGTTCGCCTCCCGCACGGCTGAGCTCGTCGAAGCCGGCATCGCGAACCGGCGGCCGTAGACTTTCCGGCGTGCGTGCCGAGCGGGCCAAGCAGGTGTTCAAGAACGCGGTGTACCGCTCCATCGGGGAGACGACAAACGTCGCGCTCGCGGACGATCGCCGCACGCTCCGCGTGCTCATGTACCACAAGGTCAATGCCACCCCGGAGAACCCGGTCACCGTCCCACCGGCGCTCTTCGCACAGCAGATGGATCACCTCGAGGGCGCCGGCTACCGCGTGGTCGGGCTCGACGACGTGCTGTCCCACTACCGCGACGGGCGGCCGCTGCCGCCGCGTGCGGTCTTGATCACCTTCGACGACGGCTACCGCGACAACCTGGAGAACGCGCTGCCGATCCTCGAGCGCCACGGTTTCCAGGCGGTGATGTTCGTCCCCCTCGGCTTCGTCGGGGAGCCGCTGCCGCTGCCGCACGAACTGCACCTCCTGCCGCAGGGGATTCGCAACCCGACGCTGGGATGGGAAGGGCTGCGCGAGATCGAGAGGCGCGGAGTGCGAGTCGAGTCGCACGGGATCTCACACCGGCCGCTCGCGGACCTCGAGGTGGACGAGGCCGCGCGGGAGATCGCGATCTCGAAGCTTGATCTCGAGGAGCGGCTCGGCCGGTACGTGAAGGCCTTCGCCTACGTGAAGGGCTCGGAGGCGCACTTCAAGCCCGTCCACGTGAGCCTGCTCAGGCAGGCCGGCTACGAGCTCGGTTTCACCTCCGTGTCCGGCGGCAACTGGGCGACCACCGATCGCTTCGTGCTCCGCCGGTACAACGTCGAGCCGTACTCGCTCCGCACCTTCGAGCTCGTGCTGCGCGGCGCCTGCGACCTCGTGGCCCTCAAGGACACGGTCGCCGGCACGCATGCGAGGCGCGTGCTCAACGCGGCGCTCGGCACGTCGACGCGGTGAGTGAGTTCGAGCTCGCGCCGTACGACGCCGGGCGCCGTGGCGACTACCTGCGCCTCTTCGCCGACGTGTGGCGGAGCGCTGCGCTGAGCGGCGACGTCTTCGACTGGTGGTTCGATGGGAACCCGATCGGCAGTCTTCGCTCGGTGGCCGTGCGAGCCGGCGAGGTCGTCGGCGCCGTGGGTCACAGCTTCTTCAGGGCGCGGTTGGGGAGGCGGGAGCACCTCGTGGAGTTCTCGCTGCACGCCGTGACTGCTTCCTCGGCGCGCGGCCAGGGCGTCTTCACCGCGCTCGAGCGCGGTCTGGAAGAGCAGGGGCTCGAGCGGGGCTCGTCCTGCGCGCTCGTCTTCGCCAACGCCGCCTCGAAGCCCATCTACCTCGGCAGGCTGGGGTGGAGCAGGATCGACGGCCGCCGCGTGTGGGCGCGCCCGCTGCGCGGGGCGCTGGGCAGGCTCCGCGGGCGGCACTCGGACTGGGACGTTCCAAATGTGTCCCGCGGGCGTGACGTGCGCGGTGTGCGTCGCTTCGGCGACGAGACAGACCGCCTCTACGAGCGTCTCGCCCCCCGGCTCGGGAACCACCTCGTGCGCGACGCACGCTATCTCAACTGGCGCTATCTCGAGTCTCCGAGGAAGTACCGGGCGCTCGCGGTCGAGAACGGATATGCGGTCCTGGGCCGCACCGAGCGGCGCGGGGCTTCGCTGGCGCTCGTGCTTGACGTCGTCGCCGAGCCGGTAGCGGCGCGGGCTCTCCTCCAGGCCTGCATCGAGGAGGCGTCCCCCGAAGCCGACGCGCTCCTGGTGCTGCCGACGCCGTGCCTTCCCCGCGGGTTGCTGGCGCGGCTGGGGTTTATGCCCACGCCGATGCGGCTCCACTTCCTCGGCAAGGCGCTCGGCGCGCCGCTCGACGCGCGCTCCGGCACCTGGACGATCTCCCTGGGCGACACCGACTTCTTCTGATGCGACTCGTCCTCGTCACGCAGCGGATCGACCCGGAGGACCCGGTCCTCGGCGCCACGGTGGCCAAGGTGCGCGCGCTCGCCGCGCGGTGCGAGGAGGTCGTCGTGCTCGCGGACGGCGCCGTTCCCGGCGTCCTGCCCGCGAACTGCCGCGTGCGGCTCTTCGCCGCGCCAACTCGACTGGGACGCGGCTTGCGATTCGCCCGCGCGCTGTCCGGTGAGCTTGTGCGCACGCCACGCCCGGCGGCGGTGATCGCGCACATGTGCCCCATCTACGCTGTCCTCGCCGCGCCGCTCGCCAAGCCGCTCGGGGTACGCAACGTGCTCTGGTTCACTCACTGGAAGCGCACCCGCACCCTCGCGGCGGCCGTGCGGCTCAGCGACGCGGTCACCAGCGTCGACGTTCGCTCGGTGCCTGTGGCGTCGTCGAAAGTGCGCCCGATCGGGCACGGCATCGACGTCAGCGCGTTCTGGTGCGGCCAGGGCGCGTCCGAGGGCCAGGCGCTGACGGCGCTGGCGCTGGGTCGCTACTCGGCGGCGAAGGGTCTGGAGTGGATCGTGCGCGGCCTGCAGATCGCCCGGGAGCGCGGCACGGACCTCAGGCTGCGCTGTCACGGCACGGCCGGCACCGCCGCCGAGGAGTCCGACCGGGAGGCGTTGGCGGCGCTCGTCGCCGAGCTGGGTCTGGAGGACGTGGTCGAGCTCGGCGGTCCTGTCTCCCGTCCCGACGTGCCCGAGCTCCTCCGCAGCGTCGACCTGCTGGTCAACGCCATGCGGGCCGGCGCCACGGACAAGGTCGTCTACGAGGCGTGCGCCAGCTGCCTGCCGGTGGTGGTCTCGAACCCCCCGTTCGACGCTCTCGTCGGCGACCTCGAGCCGCACCTGCTGTTCGAGCGCGAGGATCCCGACGATCTCGCGGATCGACTCGTCGCCGTCTGCAACCTGAGTCCGGACGAGCGGCGGGCGCTCGGCGCGACGCTCCGCAGCCGCGTCGAAGCTCGCCACTCGGTCGACCACTGGGCCGACGCGATGATCCAGGTGTGCGGGGCCCCGTGACCGCGAGGCCAGCACTCGTGCACGCGGCGAAGGTGGCGGGCATCTCCGGCTCCGAGGCCCACCTGCTCTCGCTGCTGCCGGCGTTGCACGAGCGCGGCTGGGACGTCCGCTTCCTGATGCTCCACGAGGAAGAGCCGGGCGCCCGGGACTTCGCCGCTCGGCTGGACGACGCCGGCGTCCCGGTGCGCGGGATCCGCATCAGCCGCGACGTGGACCCGCGCGCTTTTTGGCGCCTCCAGCGAGCCATCGCGAGCGAGCGACCGACGATCCTCCATACGCACCTCGTGCACGCGGACATCTACGGCCTCGTCGCCGGAGCCGCGGTGCGCGTGCCGATCCTCTTCAGCACGAAGCATGGGTTCAACGAGTTCCGCGAGCGGTCGAGCTTCGCGCTCGCGGACCGCTCCGTGGCACGGCTGGCGACGACGCACATTGCGATCTCCGGCGGTCTCGCGCGGTACCTCGCAGAGACGGAGGGCTTCGACCGGAAGGCGTTCGAGATCGTTCACTACGGGATCGAGGCCGGCTCCGAGCCGCTGCCCTACACGGGCGGGGCGCCGGTCGTCCTCTGCATCGGACGATTGATTCCGGTCAAGGGCCACATCGTCCTGTTGCGCGCGCTCGCGCTCGCGGTGCGCGAGGTGCCGGAGCTCCAGCTTCGCCTTGCGGGGCGAGGGCCCCTGGAGCCCGCGCTCCGGGCGCTCACCCACGCGCTGGGCATCGCCGACAACATCCGCTTCCTCGGTCAGGTGACCCCGATTCAGCCTGCGATCGAGGGTGTGCTGGGGGTCGTCGTCCCCTCGCTCGGCGAGGGCTTTGGCATGGTCGCGCTGGAGGCGATGGAGCGCGCACGGCCAGTCGTCGCCGCGGCCATCGGCGGTCTGTCGGAGATCGTGGCCGACGGTGAGACCGGCCTGCTCGTCGAGCCCGCCGACGCGGAGGCGTTGGCTCAGGCGCTCGTCCGGCTCGTGCGCGACCCGGCACGCGCGGCGGCGATGGGCGCTGCCGGCCGGGAGCGGGCGCTCGCCTCCTTCCGGCAAGTGCGGTGCACCGAGCGGACGGAGGCCCTCTACCGCCGCGCGCTGGCCAACGCCTCTCGGTAGACCGCCGACGTTCGCTCGGTCATCAGCTCGACCGAGAATGTCGCGCGTGCGCGTGCGAGTCCCGCTTCGCCGAGCCGCCGCGCACGCTCGTGGTCGTCGAGTAGCCCGCCGATCGCTGCGGCCAGCACGTGAGCGTCGTCGGGCTCGACGAGCAGGCCGGTCTCACCGTCGATCACGATCTCCGGGATCGAGCTGACCCGCGTACCGACAACGGGGCGCGCGCAGAGCATCGCCTCGAGCAGCGCGAGCCCGAATCCCTCCCACCGGGCGGGATGGACGAGCAGCTCCGCCCGCTCCAGCCAGGCGCCCACGTCTCCAACGCGCCCGGGTAGATGGACTGCATCGCCTACGTCGAGCTCCCGTGCGAGCGCTTCGAGCTCGCCGCGCCGAGACCCCTCCCCGAGCACCACGAGATGGACGTCGTCCCGCTCGCTGCGCAGCTCGGCGAGTGCCCGGACTGCGACGTCGAGTCCCTTCTGACGCTCGAGCCGCGACACGGCGAGCAGGACCCGGGCGGCGTCGGGCAGCTTCGGCCCGGCCGCGTCGCCCCACGGCTCGGGCGGGGCATCGAGGCCGTAATGGACGACCCGGAGCTTGGGCGCCGGGATCCCGACGCGGACGGCGTTGAACCGCAGCAGGGCGGCTGTGATGCAGATCACTCGTGACGCGGCCCGCGTCGTCGCGCGCTCCACGAACCGATAGGGACCGGTGCGGAACGGGTCGTCGTTGTGCTTGGTGGAGACGAGTACCGCGCCCGCGCGACGCGCGGCAACCGCCCCGTACACGTCTGCGTGGACGAGGTGCGTGTGCACGAGGTCGGGTCGCAGCGAACGCACGGCACGAACCGTGGCCCTGGCGAGCCCCGGGTCGACGTCGCGCGGGCACGAGAGGCGGGAGAAGGGGACGTTCACGGCGGCGAGCCGCTCGTAGAACGGCTCCGGATCGCGTGCCGGATCGTCGAGGCCGAGGAAATGGACGTCCACCCCGCGGTTGCGCAGCGCGGGCAGGAGGGCGAGCAGATGGCGTTCGGAGCCGCCGATGCCGCCGATCCGGTGGAGGTGCACGACCCTCCAGTCGTCCTTCCCCCGGCTGCCGATCATGCAGACGATGGAGCACGCGTCAAGCCGAGCGCGGCCGGCGAGGCCGGCGGTTGCGGCGCCTCGACGTAGCACCGCAGCCAGAGCTCGAGCACGAGCAGGCACCAGAGGCGGTGGCCGTGGTCGGCGCGGTCGGCGACGTGGTCCGCGAGCAGGTGCTCCACCGCGTCTGGCCGCAGCAGACCGCGGTCGCGGGCGCGGCGGTCGAGGAGCAGGTCGCGGGCCGCGTCCAGGAGCGGGCCGCGGAACCAGTCGCCGAGCGGCACGCCGAACCCCGTCTTGGGTCGCCGCTCGAGCTCGGCGGGCAGCAGGCCCGCAAACGCACGGCGCAGCGCCGCCTTGCCCCGGCGGCCGTCGAGCAGAAGCCGCTCGGGCAGCGAGATCCCCAGTTCCAAGACCGTGTGGTCGAGGAGTGGTGAGCGCAGCTCGAGCGAGACGGCCATCGAGGCGAGGTCCGCCTTGGGCAGGAGATCGCCGGGGAGGTAGGTGGCGGCGTCGAGCCGCTGCAACCCCGCAGTGCCCACGGCCGGAGGCCGGCCGAGCAGCTCAGAGGCGGCCACCGGAGTCCGCACCTCGCGCAGGAGGTCAGGCGTGTACAGCGCCTCGCGCAGCGTCGCCGGGAACACCTCCATCAACGCGCCGTAGCGACACTCGGCGGGCCCCGCCGCGGCCTCGAGGAAGCGCGCGGCGCGGTATGGCGTCGACCGCGGTACGCGGCGGCCGCCCGGCAGCGCCCGTGCGGCGCGGGCGCCGACGCGGGCAGCCGGACGCGGAATTCGTGCCCGCGCGGCGAGCCGCATCGCCGCGTACCGCTCGTAGCCCCCGAAGGACTCGTCGCCGCCGTCGCCTGCGAGCGCCACCGTCACGTGCCGGCGCGCCGCTGCCGAGATCAGCAGCGTGGGGACGATTGCCTCGTCGCCCAGCGGCTCGTCGAGCATCCAGGCGAGCTGCGGCAAGAGGGCCGCGGGATCTGGCTCGACCACGATCTCCTCGTGCTCCGTGCCGAACACCCTTGCGGCCAGTCGGGCAGCGCCGCGCTCGTCATAGCGCGGATCCGCGGTGCCCACCGTGAACGTGCGCACGGGCCGGCCAGCGGCGGCCTCCGCCATCAGGCCGACCACGACTGTGGAGTCGATGCCGCCTGAAAGCAGCGCTC
Source organism: uncultured Actinomycetes bacterium (assembly GCA_963708005.1). Taxonomy (GTDB): domain Bacteria; phylum Actinomycetota; class Thermoleophilia; order Gaiellales; family Gaiellaceae; genus Gaiella. The sequence goes on from CAVPRY010000007.1 coordinate 909,336, forward strand.
CGAGTGGAACGTCCGCGACCAGTCTGCGTCGCACGGCGGCGCGGACGGTCTCCCGCACACGCTCCAGCAGCTCCTCGTCAGACGCATCTCCGAGGTCGGCCGGCTCGAGCTGCCACCAGCGCCGCACCTCGACCTGTCCATCCTCCCAGACGAGCAGGTGCCCCGGCAGCAGGCGCTGCACGCCCTCGAGCGCCGTCCGCTCGCCCGGGACGTACTGCAGGGCGAGATAGGCGTCGATCGCCTCCGGGTCGGCGCGGCGACGGACATCGGGATGCCGGAGCAGGCTCTTGAGCTCGGAGGCAAACGCCAGCGAGCCGTCCGGGAGCTGCGTCCACAACAACGGCTTCTTCCCCACCCGGTCGCGCACGAGCACGAGGCGCTGCCGTGGAGAGTCCCAGAGTGCGATCGCGAACATTCCGGCGATGCGCTCGGGGAAGGCGAGACCGTGCTCCTCGTAGAGATGGGGGAGGAGGGCAGTGTCGCCGGTGCCCGGCACGGTGTGCCCTGCGGCCGCGAGCTCGTCGCGCAGATGCCGGAAGTCGTACAGCTCCCCGTTGAACACCACGGTGATCTGGCCGTCCTCGGTCTGCGCAGGCTGCTCGCCGTGCTCGATGTCGACGACGCGTAATCGCCGGTGTCCGAGCGTGCAGGAGCCGAGAGGCGTGACGCCGCCGCTGTCGGGGCCTCGGTGCGTCAGAGCGGCGGCCATCGCCCCGACGACGGCTGCATCCGCCGGGGCGTCACGTGATACGAGTCCGCAGATGCCGCACACGACGCCGACACGGTACGCGGTCGTCTCGTGCCACGTCGAGCGGCTGCTGGACGACGCCGTTTGGGCTCGCCTGCGGGCGCTCCGCGACGCGCGCCCAGGGGGATTTACGATCGCTTCGCTCATTCGTCCGCCCGACGTGGCGACCGCGGAGGCCGAGGGGCCGTGGCTCGAGCGGGCGCGGGAGTGCGCCGCCCACGGTCCGCTCGGGCACCACACCCATTGGACCAGCGCGACGCACGCACGTCCCACGGGCGGCGACCCGGCGGCACGGCTGCGAAGAGAAGCTGCCTGGATGACCCGGTCTGACCTTGCGCCGAGCTTGTTCTGCGGCGGCGGCTGGTACACGGACGCCGGCGTCGCGGCGGCCTGCGCAGAGCTCGGCTACGCGGACTGCACGCCGCGTGCGCGGCGTCCGGCGTACCTGCCGCCGGACGCCGCCTGGGTCGAGCTCGGGTTGCCGGCGACGGTGTTGCTGCCGGGCGGCGCGCGGCTTCTCTGCCTGCCGACGACGCACGGGCTCGGCGACCTCGTGCGCGCGCTGCTGCGTCCGCGCGGGCTCGAGGGGCCGGTCGTCCACGCCTACTTCCACGACACGGACCTGCTCGACCGGCGCCGCCGCCGCGTTCTCGAATGGGCGTTGCGGGCGCTCGGCCGCCGGCGGCGCGCGACCGACCTCGAGGCGCTGGCGCGGCTGGAGCCGGTGGAGACGCGACGTTGGGAGGACGTGGCCAGGGGAGGAGCAGCCGGCATCCGGACGTAGACTTCCAGCGTGCCGACCAAGGCTCCCCGGAGCGTGGCCTCGGAGCCCCCAAAGGCTGTCCAGGTCACGGCGCGGCCGCCCGGGGCGGACGTCCGCTCCTCCCGGCTGTACCTGCTCTCGCGCGGGCCGATCGTGTCTCTCGCGCGCAGGACGCTCAGCATCGCCTCCCTCGCCGCGCTCGACATCGTCGGCCTCGCGCTCGGTGTGTACGGCGCGCTCGTGCTGCGCAGCGCCGTGTATGGGGACACGGTGTTCTGGAACCTGCTCTGGGAGACCGGCCCACACGAATGGCTCCCGTTCCTCGTGCCCATCACGCTGCTCGTCTTCTTCCAGGCGGGCCTGTACGCGGCGCGCGAACGACGTCCCGGCCCCGGGCGCGTGCTTGCCTCTCTCGTGGTCGTGGCGCTGATCGTGCTGGCCTTCGGTCTCGGCACCGACTACGAGTTCACGACGACCGGGCTGATCCCGACGGCCGTCGTCACGAGCGCGCTCGCGATCGGCCTCCTGCGCGCGGCCTACGACTCCGTCGCCCTGGAGCTGATGAAGGTGGTGGGGATCCGCAGGCGCGTCGTGCTCGTGGGGGAGGGCGAGAGCCTGGCGCGGCTCCATCGCGAGCTCGCGGCGTCGCGCGGCGGCCTCGCGTACGAGCTCGTCGGCGCCGTCTCCGGCGGCAGCGGTCCCGGGCTGCCCCTCCTCGGCTCGTCGCTCGCCGACCTGCCGGACGTGCTGGAGCGCGTGCGGCCCGACGAGCTGATCCTCACCGAGTCCGACTTCGAGGAGCGCACGGTGCTCGACGTCGTCGAGCGGGCTCACCGCGCCGGCGTCAAGGTGCGACTGGCGCCGAACACGACGGAGCTCCTCGTGCACGAGGGCGAGTACGTTCCCGGCCAGGGTGTGCCGCTGTTCGAGCTGCGCCCCCCGTCCTCACCGGATGGGACTGGGCCGTCAAGCGGACCTTCGACCTCCTCGTCAGCACCACCCTGATGGTGGTCGGCCTGCCGGTCTGGCTCGTGATCGCGCTCGCGATCAAGGTCGACTCGCGTGGCCCTGTGCTGTACCGCGACCGTCGCGTCGGCGTCGGCGAGCGCGAGTTCGGAATGCTCAAGTTCCGCACCATGGTCGCCGGTGCGGCCGAGCATCAGGCCGCGCTGGAGCGGGAGAACGAGGCCGAGGGAGCGCTCTTCAAGATCAGGGACGATCCGCGCGTGACCCGTGTGGGCAGGGTGCTACGGCGGCTGTCGCTCGACGAGCTGCCGCAGCTCTGGAACGTGCTGCGCGGCCAGATGAGCCTCGTGGGGCCGCGGCCGCTCCCGCTCCGCGACCACGAGTTGCTCGAGGACTGGCACCGGGCCCGGAACCTCGTGCTCCCGGGCATGACGGGCCTCTGGCAGATCTCGGGACGCTCCGGCCTCTCCTTCGACGACCTCGTGCGACTCGACTTCACGTACCTCGAGAACTGGTCGATCTGGCTCGACGTGACGATCATCGTCAAGACGATCCCCGCCGTGCTCAGCGGCAAAGGCGCGTACTGAGCCGCCGCGCGCTCAGCCTGCGGCCGGCACGTCGACGGAGGCGAGCTGGCGGAGGATCTCGTCGAGCGAGACGGTGACCTCCCAGCCCGGGTAGTCGCGCCGCAGCGCCGAGAGGTCGCTGATGTAGCAGATGTGGTCGCCGCGGCGGGGCGCGTCGACGTAGTCCGTGGCCATGCGTCCGACCCGTCAGCTCCTCGAGTCGCCCGATCGCCTCGAGCACCGAGATCGCGTTGGCGCGGCCGCCGCCGAGGTTGTAGACGGCAGCGGGCCGCGGGGCCTCCGCGAACGCGAGGATCGCCTGGCACACGTCGTGGGAGTGGACGTTGTCGCGGACCTGCTTCCCCTTGTAGCCGAAGATCCGGTACGTGCGGCCCTCCTTCAGCGCCCGGGCGATGTAGGCCAGGAAGCCGTGCAGCTCGGCGCCGGAGTGGTGCGGGCCCGTGAGGCAGCCGCCGCGCAGGCACACCGTCGGCAGGCCGAAGTAGCGGCCGTACTCCTGCACCAGCACGTCGGCCGCGACCTTCGAGGCGCCGAAGAGGGAGTGCATCGTGCGGTCGATGCGCATCGACTCGTCGATGCCGTTCGCGTAGCGCGGGTCGGCGTAGTCCCAGCGCGTCTCGAGCTCCACGAGCTCGATCTCGTTCGGCGCGTCGCCGTACACCTTGTTGGTGGACAGGAACGCGAACGGCGCCTCCGGCGCGTGGCGGCGTGCGGCCTCGAGCAGGTTGAGGGTGCCGAGCGCGTTGACCTCGAAGTCGTCGAACGGGCGGGACGCCGCGAGGTCGTGCGACGGCTGTGCGGCCGCGTGCACGATCAGCGCGGGGCGCGTCTTCGCCACGAGCCGCTCGATGCCCGTCGCGGTCGCGCACGTCGAGGTCGTGGTGTTCGAACCGCCGTGTCGAGCCGCGCAGCCGCTCGAGGTTCCAGGTCGTGTCGCCGTCCGCCCCGAAGAAGTCGCGGCGCATGTTGTTGTCGACGCCGTGCACGTCCCAGCCGCGCTCGTCGAGGAACGCGACACACTCGGAGCCGATGAGGCCGCTCGAGCCGGTGACGATGGCGGACTTCGACATGTAGGGGTGCGGCGCCGCGGCCGCGGCCATACTTCCAGGGCCGTGCGACCGCCGAAGATCCTAGCCGTCGTCTCCTCCGTCGACCTCGACCACCGCTACGGCTGCACACCGGCGTGGTGGCAGCTCTGGAAGGGGCTCTACGAAGCGGATGTCGACCTCATCGTGACCCCGTACCGGGGACGGGCGATCGAGTCGCCCTGGTGGCGGGTCGAGCCGAACCCGTGCTACCGCGAGGGCGAGACCTTCGACGCGCTGCGGCGTGCGACGGCCCGCGTCAGGGGTGACACGCTGCTGCGGCGCGACGAGGACGCGCCCGGCGAGTCGCTCGCCGACCGCGCCGCGCGCGAGCTGATCCTGCGCTGGGTCAACCCGCGCTGGCGGAGTCATCTGGAGCGGATCCTCGAGCGCGAGGGCGACGTCGACGCGGTCGTCGTTTTCACGGTGCCGATGGCGCACCTCCTCGGCATCCCGACGGCGCTGCGCGAGCGCTACGGCATCCCGGTCGTCTTCTACGACGCGGACGTGCCGATGAGCCTGCCCGAGTTCGGCGGCATGGACACCGGTTTCAACCCGTATCTCGGCGCCGACCCGGCCGAGTACGACCTCGTGCTCTCGAACTCCGAGGGCGGCATCCCGCGCCTGCTCGAGCTCGGGGCGCGCCGCGCCGACCACCTCTTCTGGGGCGCCGACCCCGAGCTGTTCCAGCCGCTCCCGCTGGACAAGGAGCACGACCTCGTCTTCTACGGCTACGGCGACAAGTTCCGCCGCGACTGGCTGGGCGAGATGGTGGCGGCGCCGAGCGAGCGGATGCCGGATGCCGACTTCGTCGTCGCGGGTGGGGACTTCCAGGGCGCGCTCGGGCGCGCACGGGAGCTCGGCTGGCAGCCCGTCAACGTGCTCGCACGCCTGATCTCGCAGTGCCGCGTCAACCTCAACATCGGGCGGCGGCCGCACGCCAGCGTCTACGCCTCGTCCACGAGCCGCATCTTCGAGATGGCGAGCGCGGGCGCGTGCATCGTCTCCAACCCCTACGAGGGCATCGAGCGCTGGTTCGAGCCAGGTCGGGAGCTGCTCGTCGTGCACGGGGCGGACGAGGCCGTCGACACGTACCGCGAGCTGCTCGCCGACCCCGGCCAGGCGGAGGCGCTCGGGCGCGCCGCTCGGGAGCGCGTCCTCGACGAGCACACCTACGCGCACCGGGCCCGGCGCCTGCTCGAGCTCGTGGGCGTGCGGACACCGGCAGCCAGCGTGAGTGGGCTGCGCACCATCGCCATCGTCCCTGCGCACAACGAGGCAGGCGCGATCGGCGAGGTCGTCGAGGGCATCCGGGCCTTCGACCCGTCGTTCGACGTCGTGGTCGTCGACGACGCGTCGTCCGACGACACCGTCGCGATCGCCGCCGCCCGAGGCGCTGCGGTGGTGTCGCTCCCGTTCAACCTGGGCATCGGCGGCGCCGTGCAGACCGGGTTCAAGTACGCGCTCGGCCACGGCTACGACCGCGCCGTCCGCCTCGACGGGGACGGCCAGCACGACCCGTTGGAGCTGGCGAAGCTGCTGGCGCCGCTCGACCGGGACGAGGCCGACATCGTCACGGGCTCGCGCTTCGCGTCCGGCAACGGCGACGGCGGGCACCGGCCTGCCTTCGCCCGCCGCGTGGGCATCGTCTTCTTCGCCAGGCTCGTCTCGCTGCTGACGCGACAACGCGTCACCGACACGACGTCGGGTTTCCAGGCGCTCAACCAGCACGGGATCGAGCTGTTCGCGCACGACTATCCGAACGACTATCCCGAGGTGGAAGCGACCGTGCTCGTGCACAAGCACCGGCTGCGGCTCGTCGAGGTGCCGGTGAGCATGCGCGACCGGGAGCACGGCGAGTCCTCGATCACCTTTGTGCGCTCGGTCTACTACATGCTCAAGGTGACCCTGGCCCTCGTCGTCGCCATGTGCCGCAAGTACGCGCTCCCCGAGGACGCGGAGGCGCGGGCGTGACCCCGCTCCGCGTCTCGATCGCCGCCTCCATCGCCTCGGTGCTCCTGCTGCTCGTGGTGCTGGAGCTGATCCGCGGACGCAAGCTGAAGGAGCGCTACGCGCTGATGTGGCTCGCCACGGGCCTCGTGCTGCTCGCCCTCTCCGTCTGGCGCGAGGGGCTGAACACGATCGCGGGCTGGCTCGGCGTCGACTACGCGCCGGCGATCCTGTTCGCCGTAGCCACGCTCTTCATCATCGTCGTGCTCCTCGACTACTCGACCGTGCTCTCGCGTCTCTCCGACCAGAACACGCTGCTGGCCCAGGAGGTCGCGATCCTGCGCCAGCGGCTCGACGAGCTCGACGATCAGCACGCGCAGGCAACGACGCCGGTCACAGGCGACCAGGCGTCTACGGCGCCGCGCGAACGGGTGCGCTGAACGCGAACATGTCGCCGCCCAGGCGGTCGCGGTAGTCGGTGGCCACGCCGATCCGATACGTGACGCCGCGCGGAGGCGAGCCGTCGACGAAGCTCGTGGAGCGCGTCGTGCCGAGCTTGATCATCGTCAGGGCACAGCGGGTCACGCCTCCCTGCGAGCACGACACATCCGACCCGGGACCGAGAGTGCGCAGCACGACGTACGTGACGTCCGCGCGCCACGCGTGATCGACGCGCCACGTGATCACCTGCGAAGCGCCGTTCCGTCGCGTCTGCACCGCGATCGAGTTGTCGACCGGCGTCAGGATCGTCGTCAGCGTCGCTTGCTTCTGGATCACTGCCTTCTCGGGACCCTGCAGAGGAGGCGCGAGGCCGACGACGAGCGCCGGCACGACGGCCAGCGCAAGCACGGCCGCGACGAGCCAGCGCCACCGTAGGGACACGGCCGGCTGCGGCTGCAGCCGGCCGCCGAGCCGTCGTGGCAGCGTCGGAACGAGCAGCGGGAGCGTGGCGACGAGCAGCAGGTAGGCAGGCCAGGCCGGCATGAGGAGGCGGAAGAACGAGCCGGCCTCGATGTCCGCGAGCGGCGAGGTTCCCTTGGCGAGGAGGAATGCGCCGAGCCAGCCGACGAGAAGGCCCATCCCGGCCCACCGCCGCACGAGGGCGAGAGCGATGGCGCCGGCGATCGGCGCCCACTGCACCAGACGGGCGGCACGGAAGAACTCGCGCAGCTCCGACATCTGTTGCTTCCAGTGGCCCCAGTCGAGGTCGACGTAGCGGTCAACCGACAGCCCTGCCACGTCCGCCGCCTGATGGCTCTCGCCCAGGGAAAACAGAGGGATCGATCCGAGTCCGCGCTGCTTCCAGAGCAGCAGCGTGAGGAGCGCCGGCGCCAGGGCGATCGCAAACACCGCGCCCTCTCGCCAGCGACCGGCGAGCAGGATCGCGAGTCCGGCCCCGGCCAGAAAGAGCAGGTTCGGTGGCTTCATCGCTCCGGCATAGCCGACGACGAGCCCTGCGGCAGCGGCGTCGGTCCACGACCTGGCGTCGATTGCCCGCAGCAGCAGCCACGCGGCAAGGAGGAGCAGGACCATCGACGGGTAGTCCGCCAGCGCCGACAGACCGAGTCCCTGGGGCACGAACTGGTCGACCCAGCGCTCGTGGTAGCGGTCGACCCACAGCGGGATCGCCGCGTACGGCGCGACGACCCAGAGCAACGCGGCGAGGAGGCCGATCATCCGTCCCGCGAGCCGGGTGGCTATCCCGTACACGCAGAGCAGCCCAACGGGCCCCAGCACGGCGACGTTGAGCACCGCGATCGCGGGCATCGCCTGCAGCCACGTCGGTCCCGTGAACCAGGTGATCGGCGCGAGGATCAGCGGCCAGCTGTAGCCGACCTCCCCCGCCGGGAGGACCAGCTGCCCGAGCAGCCAGCCGTCGGTCGAGTACCAGATCTGGTCGCCGCCCTGGTACCACGCCCAGCCGTTGTGCGTGACGGAGAGCGCGAACACGACGGTCAGTGCGATCTGCGTCGCGATGAGGACCGCCAGCACGGTGCGCGGCGCGGAGGCCAGGGCGTCGATGATGGCTCCGATGCGACGCAGGACCCTCACCAGGAGACCCGACGGAGCGGGCGTCGCGACCTGCTCCATCATGGGCGCGAAGGGTACAACCACCGCCCGCTGCTGGTAGCGTCGAAGCCCGATGAGCCGCGGCGCGCACGACGCCAGAACTGCCGGATTGGGCTCGAAGCTCGGTGCCGTGGCCGTGCTCGAGCGAGGCGCAGGGCTCGTCCGCCGTGTCGGCCTCGGGGGGGTCGTGGATCGCCTCGCGCCTGCAGCGCTCCGCTCGCTGGGGCCCTTCACGACCCGGGTCGACGGGTTGACCCTGCACGGAGCGAACCTGGCGCAACAGCACTACGTGCGTGAGCTTCTGGAGAGGCGCGAGGCGACACTCCTGCGGCTCCTGGTGGAGGCAGTGCCCGTAGGCGGGAACGTGCTCGACGGTGGCGCCTATCTCGGGTGGCTGTCGCTCCAGGCGGCCCGAGCAGCCGGGCCTCAGGCGAGGATCGTCGCCGTCGAGCCGCACCCGGTGAGCGCCGGCCTCGTGGAGCAGAACGTCGCGGCCAACGGCTTCGCCGAGCGCGTGGACGTCGTGCGCGCCGCGCTCGGCTCGGCTGTCGGGAGGGCGTCCTTCCACCTGAGCGGCGGCGGCGACACCAGCAGCCTCGCCAACCGGGTCGGCGACGTGGAGACGATCGAGGTGGAGGTGGTAACGGGTGACGCGCTCCTGGGGGACGACGCGGTGCTCGACGTGATCAAGCTCGACCTGGAGGGCGGCGAGCTCGAGGCACTGCGCGGGCTCGAGCGCACGATCGCGCGCTCGCGCGAGCGGCTCACGCTCTTCGTCGAGTGCTATCCGGCGATGCTCGAGGGCGCGGGGACGTCGGCGGCGGAGCTCGTCGCCTGGCTCGAGAACGCCGGCTTCGACGTGGAGTGGATCGACGAGGTCTCCGGCGGCAGCGTGCCGTGGAGCGCGCGGCCGTGGTCGGGCGGGTACGTCAACCTCGTGTGCCGGCCGGCCCGTGCTCCGAGAAGTGTCGCGGCAGGCGCCCGCTGAAACGGAGCCGTAGCAGGTCGAGGTGCCGGCCGAGCGCTTCCGGAAAGGAGACGGTGGCCAGCTCGAGCGGAGCCCGTAGCGGGGTCCGGCCGCGACCCAGGCGGAGGCCGCGCGCACGAGCACGGATCGGGCCCAGCTCCCGGCGGAGGAGCAGGTGCACCGCGAGGCCGGGCCAGTCGAGCGCGGCGATCCGCAGGCGCGTCGAGATGCCGCGGCCGGGAACGTCGTAGCGCCCGAGCACGTAGCCGCGACCGAACGCCTCCAGCCGACGCTGCGCCGGGGACGCAGCGCCGAGGGTCGCCCCGTGGTGGTGCGCCGCGCGCGCTCGGGGAGCGAACGCGCAGCGCCAGCCGGCGAGGCGCAGCCGCAGCGCGAGCTCGACGTCCTCCCAGTACGCGAAGAATGCCTCGTCGAAGCCCCCGGCTGCTCTGAACGCCGACGCCCGGTACGCGGCCGCGCCCCCGCACGGTCCGACCGGCTCCCGCTCGCCGATTTCCGCCGCCGGGCGATTCCAACAGCGGTCCCAAGACCCGAGCGTGGAGTCGAGCTCGATCCCGGCGGAGTCGACCAGCTCGGGCGCGTCTCCCTGGAGGAGGACGCCCGCGACCATGCCGACCGCAGGGTCGGCGAACGGCTTGAGCAGAGCGTCGAGAAAGCCGGGCTCGCACACGCAGTCGTTGTTCACCAGCACGAGCGCTTCGCAGGCGGCAGCCTGTTCCGCGAAGCCCTGGTTGACGGCACGGCCAAAGCCGACGTTGCGGGGCAGGCGGACGACCTCGACGTCCGGGTGCCGCTCCGCCACGGCCTCGGCGGTTCGGTCGCGCGAAGCGTTGTCGACGACCACGATCTCGGCTGGGGGAACGGTCTGGGCGGCGAGGCTGTCGAGCGCCTCCAGCAGCAGATCGCGAGCGTCGATCGTGGGTATGACGACGACCGCGCGCACGCGACCGGGCACGATACGCGAATGCTCCGCGTCGTCATGTGGTCATCGGATCCCGTCGGGGAGCGCATGGCCGGCCCCGGGATCCGCTACCACCGGCTGGCCGGAGAGCTCGCAAGGCGCTTCGACGTGACCCTCGTCGGACCCGGAGACGGACCGCTCGCAGACGCGGGCTACAGGTTCCGCCACGTGGCAACCGTCGGCTCGCCGGCCGAGCTCGACGCCGATGTCGTCGTGGCGCAGCAGCTGCCGCTGCGGGTGGCCCGCACGCTGAAGAGGAGCGGCGCGCGGCTCGTCTACGACCTGTACGTACCGGCGTTCGTGGAGGCGTCCGCGCTCCTCGCCGGGGAGGCCGGCGACGCACGGGCCCGTGGTCTGCGCTACGACGAAGTCGTGCGCCTGCACGAGGTGGCCCTCGGGCTCGGCGACGCGTTCATCTGCGCCAGCGAGCGCCAGCGGGACCACTGGCTGGGCGCGCTGGGGCTGGCCGGCCGGCTCGAGCCGGACGTCTACGTTGCCGATCCCAGCCTGCGCACGCTCATCGCCGTCGTGCCCTTCGGCCTCGACCTGCCGGAGGGGCCTGCTCCGGCGGCCACGCTCGCGGGCGTCGCCGACGGCGACCGCGTGTTGCTCTGGGGCGGTGGCATCTGGAACTGGCTCGATCCACTGACGGTGATCCGCGCCGTGGCACGGATCGCGAGCCGACGAGACGACGTCAAGCTCGTGTTCCTGGGTGGGAGGCACCCCAGCACCGCAGTGGGGGCGATGACGATGACCGAGCGGGCGCGTGGCCTCGCCGCCGAGCTCGGCCTGCTCCACCGCCACGTCGTGTTCGGGGACGACTGGGTGCCGTACGAGCAGCGGCGTGGCGCGTTCGCGCGCGCCGATCTCGGCGTTAGCGCCCACGTCGACGGGGCCGAGGCGCGGCTGGCCTTCCGCACCCGTCTCCTCGACCACATCGCAGCGGGGACACCTCTGGTAGTCACGCGTGGCGACGTGCTCGGCGAGCTCGTCGAGAGCCGCGGGATGGGGCGCGCGGTCGATCCGGATGACGTCGACGGCTGGGTGTCGGCCGTGGACGAGCTTCTCGACGACGCCGCCGGCAGGGCGGCGCGAAAGGCCGTCGAGATGGCTCGGCCGGAGCTCGCCTGGAGCCGTGCCGCCCGGCCGCTCGTCGACCTCGTCGCGACCGTCGCTGCGGCGCCGCCGAGGACCGACGCCAGCGATGCCGCACTCGTCCGCGCGGCGTTGACGCTGGTGCGATCTTCGGTCGCGCGACGCGGCCTCCGCGGCACCCTGGTGGCCGGCGGGCGCGCCGTCTCCGGCGGTACCCGGCGCTAAGGTGGCGCCATGGGGAGCGCCCCGGGTCCCGTACGCGTGCACGAGGCGGGGTACGAGCTCAAGGACGAGTCGTACTTCGCGATGGCGCGCGCCGACTACGTCGCTGCGCTCCCACACAGCGTGGACGCCGCGATCCTCGAGATCGGGTGCTCGAACGGAGCGACGGGTGCACTCGCGCTGGAGCGAGGGAAATGCGGTCGCTACTGCGCCGTCGAGCTCTTCCCGGGGCCCGCTGCGCTGGCCGCCGAGCACCTGACCGAGGTCGTCGTCGGCGACGTCGAGCAGATCGAGCTCCCATGGCCGCCCGCGTCGTTCGACGCGCTCGTCCTGAGCGAGGTGCTCGAGCACTTGCGCGACCCGTGGGCCGTTCTGACCCGGCTTCGTCCGCTGCTGCGCCCCGGCTCGCTCGTCTTCGCGAGCACGCCGAACGTCGCCCACCGAGACATCATCCTGATGCTCCTGCGCGGCCGCTGGGAGTTGTCCAGCTACGGGCCGCTCGACGCGACGCATCTCCGGTGGTTCACGCCGTCCAGCCTGCGCGAGGCCTTCGAGCGTGCCGGGTACGGGGTCGACTCCGTCGAGCCGCTGGGCGGGCTGGGGCGCGGCAGCGCGGTCGCCGACCGGCTGCTGCGTGGGCGGCTGCGCCACTTGTGGCACCGTCAGATCGACCTCCGCGCTCACGTCCCTGCGGCGTCCGTCTAGCGGTCGCCATGACCGATGGCGCACTCTCCGACGTCGACGAGGCTGCGCTCGACCTTCTTCGCACGCCGGAGGCCGGTGGGCGGGTTGTTCGCGGCGGCCTGATCCGAGGCGTCGGCTATGTGACGAGCACGGTCGTCGGCATCGCGACCGCGGTGCTCCTGCTGCGCTACCTCGGGGTCGAGGACTTCGGTGCGTATGCGACGGTGATGGCGATCGTCGGGATCGTCGCGGGCATCACGGACGCGGGCCTCACAGCGGTCGGCGGGCGCGAGCTGGCCGTCCGGTCGACCGCCGTCGAGCGACAGCATCTCCTCCACAACCTCCTCGCGCTCCGAGTCGGCGCCGCGACGCTCGGCGTCGTGGTGGCCCTGGGCTTGACCCTCATCGCGGGCTTCGGGCGCGAGGTCGTCCTGGGGACGGCCGTCGCAGGAGTCGGTGTCGTCCTGATGAGCGTGCAGTCGATGATCACGGTGCCGATCTGGGTGAACTTGCGGATCGTCTCGCTGACCGCAATCGAGGTGCTCCGGAACGTGCTCACGCTCGTCGGCATCGCGGTGCTGGTCGGGGCCGGCGCCGCGCTCTTGCCGTTCTTCGCCGTGCAGATCGCCGTCGCGTTGATCCTGATCCCCGTGACGATGCGGCTCGCCCGCGTGGGTCCGCGCCTGGCCGCAGGCATCCGGACGGAGATGCTCGGCCTGCTCGTGCGCGAGACCATCCCGTTGGCCGTCGCGTTCGCCATGAGCGTGATCTACCTACGCGTGCTCGTCGTGCTCGTCAGCTTGCTCTCGACCGAGCGTCAGACGGGTCTCTACGGCACGTCGTTCCGGATCTTCGAGATCCTGCTGGGCGCGCCTGCCTTGATCCTGTCGGTGGCCCTGCCGCTCCTGTCGGTGGCCGGGGTCGAGGACGAAGAGCGCCTGCGCTACGGCCTGCAGCGCATGACCGAGGCCTCGCTCCTGCTTGCCGCGCTGCTCGTCGTCGGCATCGCGATCCTCGCCGAGCCCGCCATCCGCCTCATCGGAGGTGCCGAGTACGTAGGCGCTGCGGCGGTCCTCCGCGTCCAGGCGCTCGCACTCGTGCCCCTCTTCGTCGGGCAGGCGTGGCAGATGGGGCTCATCGCGGGTCGCGCCCAGCGCGCGATGGCGGTCGCGAACGGGATCGGGCTCGCCATCGTCGTGGCTCTCGGGTTGGCGCTGATTCCGGCCAGCGGGGCGGTCGGGGCGGCTTGGGCGGCGGTGGCCGCCGAGACCGTCCTGGCCACGGTTCTCTGGGTGGCGCTCTCGCGCATGCGTCCCGGCGTCGCTCCGTCGCTCGGATTCGCCTGGAAGGTCGCGCTGGCAGCCGCGGCCGCCGGGGGCGTCGGCTGGGTGCTGCGGGACCTGCCCGTCGTCGCCGCGGTGCTCGCCGGCGTCGTCTACGCGGCCGTGGCACTCCTCGTCCGGGCGGTGCCCCCTGACGTGTTCCACGCACTCGGGCTGCGGCGCATCTGGGACAAGGCATGACGGGTCGACCCAGAGTCGTGGTGCTGCGCGGTCACAGCGCCAACATCGCGGAGCTGCGTGCGTGGGAGCTGCTTCGCGAACGCTTCGACATCCTGGTCGTGACGACCCGACGCGCGGATCAGTCGATCGAGGGCCTCGACGTGCCGTGGACGACGGTCGGCTCGCGCCGCGACCGCCTTCCGCGTGGCCGCTTCGGACGTCTCGCCGTGGCTGCGGTGGGCGACGGCTACCGGGGCCTCGAGTACGTGCTCGCCGGCGCCGACATCGTCCACACCGCCGAGCTCGGGCCCTGGTTTGCGGCGCAGCCCGCGCGGCTTCGCCGCGAGCTGGGTTTCAGGCTCGCGGTGACGGTGTGGGAGACGATCCCGTTCCGCGGCGTCTTCCGCACCTTCCGCGCGCGGGCGAACGCCGAGCTCGTCCTGCGCGAGGCGGATCTGTTCCTGCCCATAACCGAGCGGGCCCGTCGGTGCCTCCTGCTCGAGGGCGCGGACGACAGTCGCCTCGTCGTGTCGCCGCCGGGCGTCGACGTCGCGCGCTTCCGGTCGGCGCGGTCGGCGGCCTCCCCGGCGAGCGACCACCTCATCGTGTCGCCGGGACGCCTCGTCTGGGAGAAGGGCCACTACGACGTGATGCGCGCGCTCGCGCTCGTCGACGCGACCGTGCGCCTCGCCGTGGTCGGCTCGGGGCCGGAGCGGGAGCGCCTGCAGCGCTACGCGTCCGAGCTCGGGATCGGCGAACGGGTCGAGATCGGGGCCGTCCCGTACGCCGACATGCCCGGGGTGTTCGCGCGCGCGTCGTGCGTCGTGCTCGCGAGCCTGCCGATCCCGACCTGGGAGGAGCAGTTCGGGATGGTGCTGGCCGAGGCGATGGCCGCCGGGGCGCCGATCGTCGCGAGTGCGTCCGGCGCGATCCCCGAGGTGCTGGAGGGCTCGGGGGCGACGTTGTTCGAGCCGGGGGACTGGTTAGGGCTCGCCCGCATCCTTGCGGAAGGACCGCTGGCCGGACCGCCCGGCGCACAGGTCGACTACCCGGACGTACTCGTCGACAGGTACTCGGAGGCCGCTGCCGCCACGCGGATCGCTGCCGCCTACGAGCGTCTCGTCTGACCTCGCGCGCGATCGCGGCGGAAGACGCTCGTCGACCGCCAGGGAGCGGACGGGGAGATAAAGCCGTCGTTGCGCGGGGCTGCGGGGCACCTGCGGGCGACGGCGACGATGTGGAACGGCAGGGCGGGCTCGAGCGCGATGAGCTCGAATCCGGCGCGATCCAGCATCCGGGCCACGAGCTCGGTGTCGAAGACGTGGTGGTGGACGGCGCGATGCTCGACGTTCGCGAGCGTGCGCTGCTCGAACGTCTCGCGGGACGGCAGCTCAGGCGTGCGGGAGAGGTCGGCGAGCTCGATGAACTCGCGGATGTGGGTCGTGTCGGTCTCCGGCATGCCCTGCTCGTGGTCGGCCTCGAGGTGCTCGAGCGTGGTCACCGGCCGCCGGTGGTCGACGGTGTTCTCCAGATGGGGTACCACCAGGACGACCAGGCCGCGAGGCCCGACGACGCGCCTCCATTCCTCGAGCGCACGCAGCGGGTTCGCGATGTGCTCGATCGTGTGGGAGGACAGCACGACGTCGTACGCGCCGTCTTCGATGCCCTCGAGCGCTGTCCCGTCGCGGACGAGCCGTCGTCCCGGCGGGCGGTCGGGATCGAAGACGAACGCGCTCCCGTCTGGGCCTTCGCCGTGCCAGATGGTCTCGCCTGCGAAGTCGCAGTTGTCCAGGCAGGCGAGCAGCGGGTAGACCGGGAAGATCCCGGCGCGTCCGAAGATCTCGCTGGGACCGCCGATCTCGAGCCCTCGGGCACCTGTGAGCAGCGAACGACAATTCGTGAACGCCCCGAGGCGCCGACCCAGCCTGTTCCGGAAGGCGATCGACGCCATCCCCCGGATCCCGATGGTGGCGATCTGGGCGCGGAGTACGGGGAGTCGCGGGACGGTCACGCTGCCGAGTATGCGGTAGACGGTCTCCCGTCGTGGGGGGATCGCACGCGATCCGCGCGAGCCCCTGCGCGATCAGCTTCCCTTCCCGCTCGAGCGCCCGGAACACGCCCGCCGGTCGCGCAGCCGCGCCGCCTGCAGCCTGGTTGCGCCGGGGCCCCGCGTCTCCTACCGGCCCGAGCGCGTCGGCCGCTACTCGGTCGAGGCCGCTGCGGAGCGACTGGCACCCGCCGAACACCACGTGCTCGAGGGCTAACCTCACGCCGTGACCGGAGAGCGCTCGGGCTTCTACAGGCGTGCCGTGCAGCGGCTGCTCGACGACGGGCTCCTGGCGCGCGAGATGTCGCTGCTCGTCACGTGCGGCGGCCGTCTCGACCGCGACGTGCTCGACGGCCTCGCGTTGACCGACGTCACGATTACGAACCTCGACGACCGCATCGGCCCGGACGAGTACGCACCGTTCCCGTGGCGTCGCGAGGACGCGGAGGCGCTGTCCTTCTCCGACGGGTCGTTCGACTGGGGCGTCGTGGCCGCCGGGCTGCACCACTGCCGCTCGCCGCACCGGGCGCTCCTCGAGCTGTACCGCGTGGCGCGCGTCGGGGTGCTCGGGATCGAGAGCCGCGACAGCCTCGCCATGCGCACCGCCGTGCGCGCCGGGCTCGTCGACGATTACGAGGTCGGCGCCGTGGCCGCACACGGGCTCGAGGCGGGTGGCGTCGGCAACACCAGCGTGCCGAACTACGTCTACCGGTGGACGGAGCGTGAGGTGGAGAAGACCGTCGCCTCGTACGCGCCGCAGACACGACATCGCTTCCTCTACCTCCGCGAGCTCGAGCTGCCGGAGGCGGTGCTGGACTCCACGCGAGGCGGCCGCGCGACCGTCCTGCGGGCGCTTGGTCCCGTGGCGAGGGGCGTGGCGCGGGTGCTCCCGAGCCAGGCGAACCTGTTCGCGTTCGCCGTCGTCGAAGCAGGCCCGGACGGGTTGCAGCCGTGGTTGCGCGAGGGCGCGGACGGTCCAGAGCCAGACGAGGCGTGGGTGCGCGAGCGCTACGTCGTGGGACCGCCCAGCGAGCGGTAGACGGCGACGTGCGCCCGCGCCGACGCCTCCCACGTGAAGGTCGCGGCGTGGCTTGGGCCCGCCGCGGAGAGCTCCGCGGAGCGCGCGAGCGCCTCCTCGACCCCAGCGGCGATCGCGGCGGGATCCTGCGGGTCGAACAGCACCGCGGCGTCCCCACACACCTCTGGCAGCGATCCCGCCCGCGCCGCGGCGACGGGCGTGCCGCACGCCATCGCCTCGAGCGGAGGTGCACCGAAGCCCTCGTAGAGGCTCGGGAAGACGAGACACGACGCGCGCCGGTAGAGGGAGACGAGCTCGTCCCCCGGCACCGCTCCCCGCGCGTCGACCCCCTCCGGGCCGGCGAGGCGCTCCGTGCCGACGCCGGTCAGGACGAGCCGCAGCTCCGGCCGCTCGCGGCGCAGCAGCGCGAACGCCTCGAGCAGCCGCGCGTGGTTCTTGTGCGGCCACGGGCGGGCGGGGTAGAGGAGGAACGGCTCGCGGGTCTCGGCGCTCGGACGAAATCGGTCGTGGTCGATGCCGTGATGGATGACGCGGACGCGTCTCTGCTCGAGTCGAAGTCCTGCCACCGCTCGCTCGCGAACGAACGCGGAGGGCACGATGACAGCACCAGCCTGGCGTGCAGCGCGGTCGTACCAGAGCTTGCGCAGCAGACGCTCGGCGCGCGGGAAGTGCTCCGGTCGATCGACGTGCTGGGTGTCGTGCAGCGTGATCGCCGTCGGGATGCGGAGGGGTGGGATCGGGACGGTGAGCGGGAAATGAACGACGTCCAGCCCGTGGTAGCGAAGGCGGGTGGCGGCCGGAACGCTCCAAGCAGACCCCATTGCTCGCAGTCGGCCGCCTGTAGACGACGCCGCCTTGTACTCGTCTACCACCTCAGTGCGGAGGCCATCGCCTGCATCCGGCGCCAGGGTCGGCACGAAAGCAGTCACGTCGATCGCCCGCTCGGCAGCGAGCGCGTGGGCGAGAGCGCGCGCGTACGTCTCGCTCCCCCCGACGACGCCCGGGACGAGAGTCAGCATGCTCAGCCCGACGCGCACCGAAGGCGCATCGTACCCCCCGGCTAGAATGCCGCGATGCCCGACGAGGCCACCGAAAACGGCTCTACAGCAGGGGATTCCGAACCGGGCACTGTCGACGTCGCCGCCCTGTTCGCGGCGCTGCGAGAGGAGGTCCGCCGTTCCGGTGCCGATCCCGGCGCCGCCGACGGAGACCCCGCCGACCGGCGCGCAGCTCGTGACGAGGCCGAACGGTTGTGGCCGGTCTCCGCCGACCGCAACCTGCGGCTGCGGCCCGGTGTGCGCGGCGGCGTCGGCACGCCCGCGAAGGCGGTGCTGCGCAAGATGATGCGCTGGTACGTGGAACCGCTCGCGTACGACCAGCGCTCGTTCAACGCAGCCGTGCTGCGCCTGCTCGACGACCTCCAGGATCAGGTGGCCGCGCTCGAGGCCGAGGTCGAGTCGCTGCGCCGCGACGCGGCGAAGGGCTAAAGCGTCGTGCGGATCGTCGTGTGTCGTCCGCAGGTGGCGTTTGCGCGCGGTGGCGTCGAGATCTTCACCGACGCGCTCGTCGCGGAGCTGCAGGAGCGCGGGCACGAGGCCGACCTCGTCACCGTCCCGTTCAAGTGGTATCCCGGCTCCCGTGTGCTGACGCAGGCGTTCCTCTGGCGACTGCTCGACCTCTCGGAGGCAGACGGGGCTCCGATCGACATCGTCGTGGCGACGAAGTTCCCGTCGTACGTCGTTCGCCATCCCGAGAAGCGGGTCTGGCTCGTGCACCAGTTCCGTCAGGCCTACGAGCTCGACCGCACAGAGCTCGGCCAGTTCGGCGAGTCGGCGGAGGACCGCGCGCTGCGGCGCCAGATCCAGGAGCTCGACCGCGTCTCGCTCGGCGAGGCGACGCGCCTCTTCGCCACGTCGCAGAACGTCGCGTCGCGTCTGGAGCGCTCGACCGGGCTCGTGGCCGAGGTGCTTCGGCATCCGCCGCAGGAGCTCGGCTATCGCAACGACGGCTACGGCCGCTACCTCCTATCCGTCAACCGGCTCGACCGGGCGAAGCGGCTCGACCTGCTGGTGGAGGCCGCCGCCCTCGACCCTTCGCTCGAGGTCGTGATCGCCAGCGACGGGCCCGACCGCGCCCGTCTCGAGGCCCTGGCCCGCGAGCGCGGGCTCGACGGGCGAGTCCGCTTCGCCGGGCGCGTCTCCGCGCAGGAGCTGGCCGACCTCTACGCGGGCTGTCTCGCCACCTTCTACGCACCCGTCGACGAGGACTTCGGCATGGGGCCGTACGAGTCGTTCCTGGCCGAGAAGCCGGTGATCACGACGACCGACGCCGGCGGCCCGCTGGAGGTCGTGCGGGACGGCGAGACAGGAGTGGTGGTGGCGCCGCAGGCGGCCGCGGTCGCTCAGGCCGCGGCCTGGCTGCGAGACCACCGGGACGAGGCGGCCGCGCTCGGACTGTCGGGCAAGGCGGTGGCGGAGCAGGTGACGTGGGACCGCGCGATTGCGCGGTTGCTCTCGTGAGGATCGCGTACGTCTCGCCGGTGCCGCCGGAGCGTTCCGGCATCGCGGACTACGCCGCCTTGCTGCTGCCCGCACTGCGTGAGCGCATCGGCGTCGAGGTCGTGAAGCGTGGCGCGAGGCGGCTGCCGCGTGGCGTCGACCTCGCCGTCTACCACGTCGGGAACAACCCGGACGCCCACGGCTGGATCGTCGACCTGCTCGAGCGCGAGCCGGGCCTCGTGGTGCTCCACGACTTCGTGCTCCACCACCTCGTCGCCGGCATGACGGTGGGGCGCGGCGACGGTCACAGCTACCTGGATGCGATGGAGCGCGAGGGCGGGGTCGTCGGGCGGCTGCTCGCGCACGGCGTGCTCGACAAGCGGATTCCGCCGCTGTGGGAGAACCGGCCCGAGGACTTCCACCTCGCGGGCGGCGTGCTCGGGCTCGCCACCGGGCTCGTCGTCCACTCCCGCTACGTCCGCGACCGCGTCTGGGCGGCGGGCTACGCCGGCCCGATCTGGGTTGTGCCTCACCCGGCCTGGTCTGCGCCCGGCGTCCCGCGGGCGGAGGTCGCAGGCGAGCCGCTGTTCGGTGCGTTCGGCATCGTCAACGCGAGCAAGCGGGTGCCGCAGCTGCTCCAGGCCTTCGCCCGTGTGCGCGCCACGTGCCCGGGCGCCCGACTCCTGCTCGTCGGCTCGACGTCGCCCGGCTTCGACCTCGAGCGCCGGTTGCAGCGGCTCGGTCTCGCCGGCGACGACCTCGTCCGCGAGGGTTGGGTCGACGAGAGGCGCCTGTGGGCCTTGATGGAGGCGGCCGGCGTGCACGTCAACCTGCGTTCGCCGACGATGGGCGAGACGTCGGGCACCGCGATCCGCGCCCTGACGCTCGGCAAACCGCTCGTCGTCTCCGACGTCGGCTGGTTCGCCGAGCTCCCCGACGAGGTCGCCCTCAAGGTGCCGCCCGGCGATGCGGAGGAGGCCACCCTGGCCGCCGCCCTCGAGCTGCTTGCGACCCGCCCGGACGCGCGGGACGCGATGAGTGCCGCGGCACGTGAGCTGGCGCGGCGCGAGCACGGCCTCGACCGGGTGGCCGACCTGTACGTCAATGCGTTCGAGCGCTCGGCGGGCGGCGCCGCCGTCGACGACGCCGTGCTGCGCGACGTGAGCGACGCGGCGGCACAGGTGGGGATCGCCCCCGGTTCGCCCGAGGCGCAGGAGATCGCGCGCAGGCTCGCCGAGGTCGACCTCGGTGCGTAGCGCGATACGCGCCGTGCCGCCGTGGGTGTGGCTCGGCGCGATCGTGCTCGCCTCGTTCGCGGTGCGGGCGTGGCTGGCCCGGGGGATGCTCGCGCCGTTCATCATGGTCGACGAGCTCATCTACGGCGAGCTCGCGCGGAGCCTCGCGGCCACCGGGCACTTCGAAGTGCGCGACCTGCCCGCGAGCGGCTACAGCGTCCTCTACCCGGTGCTGATCGCTCCGGCCTACGCGCTCTTCGAGTCGATCCCGGACGCCTACGCGGCATTGAAGACGATCAACAGCTTCGTCATGTCGCTCGCCGCCGTGCCCGCATACCTCATCGCCCGGCGCGTGCTGCCGGTGGGGCTCTCGCTCTTCGCAGCCGTCCTCGCAGTCGCAGTGCCGTCGCTCGTCTACACGGTCACTGTGATGACGGAGAACCTCTACTACCCGCTCTTCCTGCTCTGCGCGTGGGCGCTCCTGCTCGTGCTGGAGCGCCCCACGTGGTGGCGATCGGTGCTGTTTCTCGCGCTGACGGCCGCCGCGTTCATGACGCGCGTCCAGTCCGTCGCCGTCGCCGCCGCGGCCGTCACCGCACCGCTCCTGCTCGTGGCCTTCGAGCGCCGAGGCGTGCGCGGGCTGCGGCCCTACCGGCCGCTCTACGTCCTGTCGGGGGCGGCGGTCGTCGCAGCGATCCTGCTCCAGGTCGCGCGCGGCGAGAGCCTGCGAGCGCTGCTCGGCGCCTACAGCGTCGTCGGTGACAAGAGCTACGACGTCGGCACGGTACTGCGCTTCTGGCTCTGGCACCTGGAGGAGCTGACGCTCTACCTCGGCGTCGCCCCCGCCGCGGCCCTGATCGTGCTCGTCGGACTGGCACGCGGGCTACCGCGTCCGACACAGGCGTTTCTCGCCGCCACGGTGTCGCTGCTCGCCTGGCTCAGCCTCGTCGTCGCCGCTTTCGCGTCGCAGTTCGCGAACCGGATCCAGGAGCGCAACCTCTTCGTCGTTGGCGCGCTCGTCCTGATCTCGCTGCTCGTGTGGGTGCACCGCGGCGCACCGCGGCCGCCCACGCTCGCAGTCCCGGCGGTCGTGCTCGCCGTCGCGCTGCCGCTCGCGTTCCCGTACACGCGGTTCATCGAGGTGGGCGCGATCTCGGACACGCTTGCGCTGCTGCCGCTCTGGACGCTCTACGGGGACCTCCTCTTCGACTCGATCCGGTGGACGGTCGCGGTCCCCGCCGTGGCCGTGGCGCTGCTCTTCCTGTTCGTCCCGCGACGCTATGCCCTGCTCGTGCCTATCGCCGTGCTCGTGTACTTCGTCGTGATCGCAAAGCCGATCTGGTCGGGCGAGCGAGGCTTCAAACAGGCCGGCGCAGGGGCGCTCTTCCAGGGCAATCCGACGCAACCCCGCGACTGGATCGACCGCGTGGTGCCGGACGGCGAAGAGGTGGCAGCCGTCTGGACCGGGCGCAGCGACCGCTTCACCGTCAACACGAACGAGTTCTTCAACAGGCGTCTCGGTCTCGTGTACTACGTCGGTGGACCGACACCGGGCGGGCTGCCCGAGACCGAGGTCACGATCGACCCGGACACAGGCCTGGTCAGGAAAGCCGACGGCGAGACGCTGCCAGGTGGTCTCTACCTGCTCGAAGGCTCGTTCGACCCCGGACCCGGCCGGGTTCTCGCTCGTGACAAGCGCATCGGCACCACGCTGTGGCGGATCCCGGGACCGCTGCAGCAGACGGTCTCGATCGAGGGTGTGCACCCGGACGAGTGGTCGGGGCCAGAGGTGACCTACACGAAGCGGCGCTGCCCCGGCGGCGCGGTGGCCGTCGCGCTCTCGGGCGACGCGACGCTGTTCCCCGAGCCGCAGCACGTGACGGCCCGCTCAGAAGCGCGGACCGCAACGGCGCTCGTGCCGCCCCCACCGGCTCGGGCGGTGCTCCGCATCCCCGTGTCGCCTGATGCCTCCGGAACCTGCGTCGTCCGCTACACCGTCCAGCCGACTGCCGTGCCCGCAGACGTCCTGGCGGGCAGTGCCGACGAGCGCGAGCTCGGCACTCACTTCACCGCGTTCGTGTTCGAGCCAGCCCGATGAGGATCGTCGTGGACGTCAGCCCGCTGTCTCACCCGCCCACCGGCATCGGGAACTACATGCGCGGCACGCTCGCGGGCCTTGTTCGGGCGGCGGCCGGCCGTCACGAGGTCCTGGCATTCGCGCCGACGAGCCTCCGCGGTCCCGGGCGAATCCGGGCTGCGCTGGCGGGGATCCCGGTCGACAGCCGGCTCCTGCCGCTTCCTGCCTCCCACGCGGTGCGGACGGCGTGGAGTCGCCTGGGCCGGCCGGCGGTCGAGCGCGTCGTCGGCCGGCTGGACGTCTTCCACTTCAGCGACTGGATGTACCCCGCGCAGCGGGGCGGGCTGCGGGCGACGACGATCCACGATCTCGTCCCGGTCCGGCATCCCGAGTGGTGCACCGCTCGCACCCGGGCGATGCACGGGCGGAAGTACGCCAACGCGACGCGGACCTGCGGGCTGATCGTGGCCAACTCCCGCTACACGGCCGACGACGTCGTGGCCGCCCTCGGCGTGCCGGACGAGCGGCTGGCGGTTGCGTACCCCGGTGTGGACGCCCGCTTCGGCACCGGCGGCGCCGTCCGCGACCTCGGCGGCCCCTACGTCCTCGGGCTGGGCACGCTCGAGCCGAGGAAGAACCTCCCGCGCCTCGTGGAGGCGTGGCGTCGGCTCGACGGCGACCTGACGCTCGCGTTGGCGGGAGGGGAGGGTTGGGGCGAGCGCCCCGAGCTCGCGCTTCCCGGCATTCGCGCACTCGGCTACGTGGCCGACGGCGAGGTCGCGGCGCTCTACCGTGGGGCTTCCGCGTTCGTCTACCCCTCGCTCTACGAGGGATTCGGCATGCCGGTCGTAGAGGCGATGGCCTGTGGCACACCGGTGGTGGCTTCGTCCCACCCGTCTCTCGACGAGGCCTGCGGGGGCGCCGCGGTCCGCGTCGACCCGTGCGACCCGGAGGCGATCGCCGCAGGAATCGTCGAGGCGATCGCGAGGCGTGAGGAGCTCGTCCCACTCGGCGCGGAGCATGCGGGCAGCTTCACGTGGGACGCCGCCGGCGAGGCGATCCTCCGTGCCTACGAGGCACGCGCATGAGGCGTCCGGAGGAGGTCGCGATCGTGGTGCGGCGGGGGGACCGCTATCTCGTCCTCCGCCGGGTGCCGGAGCGACACGGGTACTGGAACCTCGTCGCCGGAGGGCTCGAGGGGGACGAGACACTGGTCGCGGCGGCGGTTCGCGAGCTGCGCGAGGAGACCGGCCTGGACGGCACCGCGCTCGCCGGGCTCGGCCTCGAGCTCGCCTACTCGCTCGCCGACGACCCGCCCGACGTGCGCGCGCGCTTCCCGCCGGGTACGGAGACCGTCGCGGTGCACGCGTTTCTCGCAGAGGCTCCGCCGGGGTGGGAGCCGGTGCTCGACGCCGAACACGACGCGTACCGCTGGTGCACCGCCGACGAGGCGGTGGCGCTCCTCGCCTACCCCGAGCCGCGCGAGGCCGTGCGGGCGGCGGAGGCGGTGTGAGGGTCGGGATCGACACGTCGCCGCTGCAGATGACGCAGGCGGGCACGGCCCGCTGGATCCGAGGGCTGCTCGGCGCCCTTCGCCACCGCGACGACGTGGAGGTGGTGGGGCTCGCCTGGGGCGGCGCAAGCCGGGCGACGGCGCTCGCCCGGGACGTCGGCTGGTACCCGCTCGGGCTCGCGCGGGCCGCCGCGAATGCACGCCTCGACCTCCTCCACTGCACGATCTTCCGCGCGCCCCGCCGCTCCCGCGTCCCCGTCTTGATCACCGTCCACGATCTCGCGCCGCTCCGCCACCCCGAGGCGTTCCCCGTGTGGACGCGGCTCTACGCGCGCACCCGCCTGCGCGGAACGATCCGCAGCGCACGGCGGGTGGTGGCCGTGTCGGAGTTCTCGAAGCGCGAGGTCGTCGCCCTGTGCGGCGTCGCGGCGGAGAACGTCGACGTGGTGCCGAACGGCGTCGATCTCACGTTTACCCCCGACGGACCGGCGGCGCCAGGCGACTACGTGCTCGCAGTTGGCACGCTGGAGCCGCGCAAGAACCTGCCGCGCGCGATCGAGGCGGCCAGGCTCGCGGGGGTCGAGCTGCGCATCGTCGGCGCCGCGGGCTGGGGTGGCGTCGAAGCATCGGGCGAGGGTGTTTGCTGGCTCGGACGGGTTGGCGACGCCGAGCTCGCCGCCCTCTACCGCGGCGCGCGCTGCCTCGTGTACCCCTCTTTGTACGAGGGGTTCGGCATCCCGGTCGCTGAGGCCATGGCGTGCGGCACACCGGTCGTGACGAGCCGCGACAGCGCAATGGCGGACGTGGCCGGCGACGCGGCCGTACTCGTCGATCCGCTCGACTCGCGTGCGATCGCGGACGGGATCGCTACCGCGTCGGAGAGGCGCGACACGCTACGAGCGCTCGGGCTTGCGCGCGCGCGGCTGTTCACCTGGGAGCTGGCCGCCACGGCTGCGGTCGAGTCGTACCGGAAGGCGCTGACGTGACGCCGCTCGTCGTCGTCGACGCCGACGTCCTCGGCCGAGAGCGCACGGGGGACGAGACCTACGTGCGCAATCTCCTGCGCGAGCTTCCCGGACCTGCCGAGGCTGCGGGGCTCGCCGTGGCCGCGGTGACTCGCCGGCCGGACCTCGTCCCGGCCGAGATCCGCGCGGTGGAGTTGCGGACGCCCGTCCAGGAGCTGCGCATGGCGTGGTCGCTGCCGCGACTGCTCCGCGTGCTCGGGGCCGCGCTCGTGCATACGCAGTACGCGCTGCCGCTCCGGCTGGCGTGCCCTGCAGTGGTCACCGTCCACGACCTCTCGTTCGAGCGCGACCCCTCGCTGATGAGCCGCCGCGACCGCGCCGTCTTCCGTCTCGTCGTGCCGCGTGCGGCGCGCCGCGCCGCGCGGGTGATCACGGTGTCGGAGCGCTCCAGGCGCGATCTCGTCGAGCTGTACGGGCTGACGCCGGAGAAGGTCGTTGTGACCCCCAACGGCGTCGACCCCGTCTTCCGTCCAGCCGGGTCCAGCAGGGGGGAGTATGTGCTCTCCGTGGGCGCCATCCTGGAGCGGAAGAACCAGCTCGCGGCGCTCGCCGCGGCGCAGGCGGTAGGCCTGCCGCTCGTGGTCGCCGGGCCGGCAAAGGACGAGGCGCTCGCCGGGCGGCTGCGCAGTGAGAGGCGCGAGGCTCGAGGGCTACGTCACGAACGAGCGGCTCGCCGATCTCTATCGTGGTGCAGCCTGTCTCGTCCAGGCGTCGCACTACGAGGGGTTCGGCCTGCCCGTGCTCGAGGCGATGGCGTGCGGGACGCCTGTCGTGATCGTCCCGGATTCCGCGCTCGTCGAGGTCGCCGGAGGCGCGGCGGTGGTGGTCGAGGAGAGTGACCTCGCGGACGGCGTGCGCCATGCGCTCGTGGAGCGCGCCCAGCTCGCGCAGGCCGGGCTCGAGCGCGTGCGGGCGTTCTCGTGGGCGGAGACGGCGCGGCGCACGGTCGAGGTGTATCGGGAGGCGCTCGGGCGATGAGCGTCTCAGCGGTGGTCGTCTCCCACGGGCACGCCGACGAGCTCGAGCGGTCGCTGCCCGCGCTCGCGCCGCAGGTCGACGAGCTGCTCGTGATCGCGAACGTGCGCGGCTCCGTCGGCTCCGTCCCGCCGGGGACACGCGTGCTCGAGAACACGAGACCTCGGTCGTTCGCGGCCAACGCGAACGCGGGCATCGCGGCAACGAGAGGCGCCCACGTGCTCGTCGCGAACCCCGACGCCGTGCCCGACCCGGGTGCGGTGGCAGCACTCGCCGGGTTCGCCGACGCTCACCCGCGCTGCGGCATCGCCGGCCCGCAGATGCTCTGGCCGGACGGGACCTGGCAGCCGTCGCGGCGTCGCTTCCCCACGGTCGGCGGCACCCTCGTGCGACGCACCCCGCTCCGCCGCCTCTGGGCGCCGTACGACCACCAGCGCGGCCATTACCACCTCGACGAGCGCCCCATCCGAGCCCATGCAGGCCGACTGGCTGCTCGGCGCCTTCCTGCTCCTGCGCCGCGCGATGCTCGACGAGCTGGGCGGCTTCGACGCCGGCTACCGGCACTACGTCGAGGACATCGACCTGGGCTACCGAGCCATGCGCGCCGGCTGGGAGCGCTGGTACGTGCCGGCCGCCGTGGTCCGCCATCGCTACGCAGCGGTGATCGACCAGCGGTTCCTCTCGCGTCACACGCTGTGGCACGCGCGCGGGATGGCGCGCTACGTGCGCAAGCACCCCGAGAGCCTGAGGGCGCTGTGACCGAGGGCACGAAGGCCGACCAGTATCGACGCCAGGCCGCGGGATGGTCGCAGCACGAGTACGCCGACGCGCGCACCTACCTCGCTCGCCGGGCCGACCTCGTCGTCAGGCTCGGCCCCGGCCTCGGTCGCGGGGACGAGGTGCTCGACCTCGCCTGCGGGGACGGCGGGCTCGGCCTCTACCTCCTCTCGCATGGGCTGCGCTATCGAGGTGTGGACGTCACACCCGAGATGGCGGAGGAGGCCACGCGGCGCCTGGGCGCCGACGCGATCGTGGAGACCGGCGACCTGAACGACTACGAGCCACCGGAGGCGGTCGCCGCGACGACCGTCTTCCGCGCGATCTACTACGCCCGCGACCGTCGTGCATTCTTCCGGCGGGCGGCGGGCTACACGTCGTGCAAGCTCGTGTTCGACCTCAATCCGCGTCAGTACGACATCGCTGAGGTGACCGCCGACCTCCACGCCGCCGGCTTCTCGCGGATCGAGCTGCGCCCGTTCTTCGTGCCGCAGCGCGTCGCGCTGCCGCGCCCCATCGGCGCGCTCGCGCGCGCGGTCGAGCGCTCCGGCCCGCCGGCGCGCCTCGTGCTGCGCTTGCGGTTCACCTACGTGGTCGCGGCTTCCCGCCGGGCTACGTGATCGGCGCGAAGTCGTAGCCGACACGCACGCCGAGCGCCCTTCGTTCACTCAGGTTCGGATCGACCTCTGCCGGGACGAAGGTGTCCGATCGGACCTCGACGCGCCACGGGCCGGGGGGCGTTCGCAACAGCACGGTTTGGTCCGTGCACGGAGGCACCTGAACCGTGCGCTCGTCGGTAACGGCGCCGAGCGCGGGCTGCTTGTCCGGTCCGATCGTCACCGGCCCGAGCCTGACGGAGACGGTGCTCGGGAGCTTCTTGTCGGTGCAGAACGCCTCCCGCGACAGCAGGACGCGGGCGAATCCTGGGCCGTCGTCGGCCACCGCGAACCGGTTGTAGGCGGAGTAGTCCCCCATCCAGCCGTCCGAGTAGACCCCCGTCTCGTTGAACTTCAGCCGCAGCGGCCCTTCGAGCCGGTAGAGGATCTTCGAGCCAACTCGCTTGACGACAGGGCTGTCGAGCTCGACGCCGTTGAAGGTGAGCGCGTAACCGGTCTCCGGCGACGGCCAGAGCGTTCCGTCGGACGAGGCGAGGTCCGGGGTGATCACAGGGCCCGGCGGCGGCGCGGTGCCGTCGACGCTCCACACCTTGGTGATCGAGCGATTCCAGAACTCGTCCTCCCACATGCCGGTCGGGTCGGTGATCTGCTGACCGAGAGCGACGACGGTGCCGCCGCCGACGCTGTCGTCGATCCACGTCGGCGGCTGAACCAGGTGCCGGGCGAAGAGCGCCGAGAGCTGGTGCTCGCCGTTGGCCGCGTACACCTCCGTCACCAAGCCCCACGCGAGCGCCGCGACGCCGATCGTCACTGCCAGCACGCTGCCGATCGCCTCCCTGCTTCTGAAGGCGGCTGGGAGCAGCACGAGAGCCGTACCGACGACGACGCCCACGACCAAGCCGTGCTCGATCCGCTCCGCCGGCCACCCCCAGAGCCGGTTGGGCAGCGCCAGGATCGCGAGCCCGTGCGCCTCGTAGTACGGGTAGTCGAGCTTCGCCGGCATCTCGATCACGGCCCACAACGTGACCGAGCCGGCCAGGAGCGCGGCCCACCAGATGGGATCCCGCCGCTCGAGGACGAGCACCGCTCCGGCTGCAACGAGCGGGGTGAGGTAGATCAAATTTCGCTCCACGACGAGGCTCGAAAAAACGGTGGACAGATAGGCACCCTTGACCGCCGTGTAGGCGACGAACACGACGAAGGACGAAGCCGCCAGCGTCACCCACGCCCTGGTCCCTGGATCGCGGTACTGCGCCCGCGGGCGTACGAGGGCCGTCAGCGCTGCCACGACCGGGAAGAACCCGAGGCCCACGGCGAACGCCCCTCCGGCCCAGGCGCCGAAACGGAAGAGGCGATCCTTGTACAGGGCGGTCGTCTCCCCCCACTCCGTCGGCGAGATCTCTCCGAGCAGCGTGAGCACAAGCAAGACTCCTCCGGCGACCAGGACGGCGAAGCCGATGCGGTCCGAGCGAGACCACGTCTCGCGCCAGGCGCGAAACCGTGGCGTTCGCCAGCCGATGGCAAGCAGGCAGATGCCGAACACCGCCACGACCACCACGAGCTGCGACCTCGTCAGCGCGGCCAAGACAGAAGCCCCGCCGGCCAGGGCGAGGGCACCCGGCGCGGGTCGGTACACGGCACGCCCGATGAGCCAGAGCGCGAGCGCAGCGGTCGGGTACGCCCAGGGCTCCTCGACCAGGATGGGAGCGTAGGCGAGCGCCGGAGCAACGCCGGTCCCGATCGCGGCCCCGATCGCCCAGCGCCGCGAGACGACGAGACGAGCGATGCCGTAGGCGGGGAACATCGCGCTCAGCATCACGAGTGCCTGGACGTACTTGAGCGTGGCGTACGCGTTCGGCACGCTGTCGATCCACCAGGCGGGCGCAGAGAAATACGGGACGAGCGAGGTGAAGCCCAGGGGCTCGCCGCGCCTGGCAGGAGATCCCGTGTCGGCGACGCTGCGCGCCAGCTGCGCGTATTCCAGCTCGTCCGAGAAGATGGAAGGCGTCTCCCGCCGCCACGCCTGCCAGAAGAGCAGCGCCGCGAGCGCGAAATAGGCGACCAGCAGCGGAAACAGAACGTCGAGGCGAATACGTGGGCGTACGTGCGGTAGCGCGACTGCGCCGACTTGAGCGGTGGTGTCTGTCACTCGGCGGGCGCTCCGGCCAGCGCCGGTGGGATCTCGAGGCGGCGCTGGACGAGGCGGCAGGGCACCGCGACGTCGGAGCAGCGACGTATCACTTCGTCGATGCGAGGGCTCGGCGCGTTGGGAATCGTGATGAGCACTTCGGTAGGCGAGGTCCTCGCGAGGACGACGGCGAGCTCGTCGATGCTACCCAGCACCGTGACGCCTTGGACGCGCCGTCGGCGCACGGCGAGATTGTCGTCCACGAAGCCCACTACCCGCGTACCCCGCTCTTCGTGGAGCTCACGGACGAGGCTGCGGCCCGACCGTCCCGCCCCAACCACGAGCACCCGCCTGTCGACCGGTAGACGGGCGGCGGTCAGCGTCGGCAGCACGCGCAGGGCCAGCCGCGAAGCCACGACGAGGCAGGTGCAGACGATCGCGTCGAGGACGAAGACGCGCGTCGGAAAGCTGCCGAGCGGGCGCGTGGCCACGACGGTCCCGAAGGCGGCAAGCTCCGAGAGGAAGCAGGCTGCAGCGATCGCGCCGACGTCGCGAACCGTGGCGAAGCGCCAGACGCGGCGGTAGATCCGGAACCCGACAAAGGCGACGTAGCGCATGCCCAGCACCACGGGCAGCGAAGCGAGGAAGATTGCGCGCTGGTAGGGAACTCCCTCGTCGCCGACGACGATGAGGTACGAGACCAGGAACGACGTACAGACGAGGACGAAGTCGACGAGGACCTCCACCAGCCGGCGAGGCTCGAACGTCAGCGCGCGACGCAGCGAGACGTCACCGGCGTAGCCACGGCGCGTTCGCTCGCTCAGATCGCTCAGAAACCCTCCGAACTGGACGAGGAGCACGAACGTGAAGAGCACGCCGATCGCGGTTACGCGTCCGCTGCCGAGCACGTTGTACGCCACCGCGGTCGCACCCAGGGCGACGGAGATCACCGCGAGCAGGCCGACCGCCTTCGCCTCGGAGAGGCCGTAGTAGACGAGCCGGTGCGACGAGTGATCCTTGCCGCCCTGCGCCACGGGGCGCCGCTCGGCGAGTCGACGGACGGTGACGAGCGCCGTGTCGAGGATCGGCACGGCGAGCACGAGCAGCGGCAGGAGCATCGTCGCCACCGTCGTCCCGGCCGTCGTCCAGCTCGACGCGAGGCCCAGGACGGCGAGCATGAAGCCGAGGACCTGACTGCCCGAGTCGCCCATGAACACCTCGGCGCGCCCGCCGGGACGGAGGTTGAAGGGGAGAAAGCCGAGGCAAGCGCACCCGAGCGCGAGCGCGAGCACGAGCACGAGCGTGTTGTCGTGGACCGTGGTCGAGTCGATCGCGAAGTAGCCGCACGCCACCGCGGCCAGCGTTGCTGCGAGCCCGTCCATGTTGTCGAGCAGGTTGAAAGCGTTCGTGATTCCGACCAGCCAGACGAGCGCGACCACGGTGGCGAGCACGTCGTTGCCGATCAGCTCGACACGCAGACCGGCGGCGACGGCGATCCCGGCCGCGGCGAATTGAATGGCCAGCTTCGCGAGCGGGCGCAGGTGCCGCAGGTCGTCGAGAAGCCCGGCCGCGAAGAGCACGAGCGTCCCGGCCAGGATGCCGGCCAGCTCTCGGCTGGCCGGCAGGGCTCCGACCGCGACCGCGAGACCGACGCCGGCGAGCAGGCCGGCGGCGATGCCGACGCCGCCGAACGTCGGGGTGGGCCGGTCGTGCCAGCGATCCCGGGACGGCTCGGCCACGAGGAGTGCGCCCAGCGAAGGCGAGCGGAGAAGCCCCCAGAGGACGAGTGCTGCAACGGGCAGGGCGGCGATCGTGACGGCCGCGCTCACAGGCATGAAGGGTAGACGGCGGCCAGGTCGCATGCCGACTCCTCTCGGGAGGTCTCGAACCTGGCCTCACACCGTGCCTTGGAGCACGGTGTTGCAAGGCACGGGTCTCGACCTACACTGGCGGCGATGGGCGTCTACGCCGAGGTGATCCGCTACCGGGAGCTGTTCGCGAGCCTGTTCCGGCGGGACCTGCGCGCGAAGTACAAGGGCTCGGTGCTCGGGCTCGCGTGGACGCTCGCGCTGCCGGTGACGCTGATGCTGGTGTACCTCGTCGTCTTCTCGGTGCTCTGGAAGGCCCAGGCGACCGACGTCGACGACTACTGGTTGTTCCTGCTCTGCGGCCTGCCACCCTGGGTCTTCTTCGCCACCTCGCTGCAGTCGAGCGCCCGCAGCCTGGTCGAGAACGCCCCGTTGATCCGCAAGGTGCGATTCCCGCGCCAGCTCGTCCCGCTCGCCGTCGTCGCCACACAGCTCGTGGCGTTCGCGGTGATGACGGCGATCGTGGTCGTCCTCAGCCTCGCGTTTCTGCCGGATGCCCGTTCGACCGTCTGGCTCGCGCTGCCGGTGGCCCTCCTGATCGTCCTCTTCGTCACCGGCCTCGCGCTCGCCGTCGCCTCTGCGAACGCGGTCTTCCGGGACGTCGAGCACGTGCTCGCAGCACTGCTCCTGCCCTGGTTCTTCCTCACGCCGGTGCTCTACCAGCTCGATCAGCTACCCGGCGCCGAGTCGCACCCGTGGCTGATCGACCTGATCCACTGGGGGAACCCGATGACGCCGCCGGTGCTCGCGTTCCGTGACCCGCTCTTCTTCGGCGTCGCCCCCGCGACGGGAGACGTCGTCTACGTCGTGGTCGAGAGCGTCGTCGCCCTCGCGCTCGGCGCGCTCGTGTTCAGGGGCGCCGACGACCGGATCGCGGCCGAAGCCTGACCACGATCCTGCCGTCGAACACGCCGTCCGCGCCCGCGTAGGCGGGCAGGCCCTCGTGCACGCCGGGCTCGAGGCCGTCGAGCAGCGAGGGCAGGAGGAGCGGCGCCGCGAAACGCGGGTTACGGCCTCCGCCGGGCGCCCAGGCGCGGAGGCCGCGCGCCTCGATCCCGGGGCCGACCGCGGCCCAGCCCTCCGCGTGCGCGTCGAGCAGGCGCCGCGACCAGTCGGGCGCCGGGATCGCGCCCGGGACGAGGTGCGCGGTCGCGACACCGTCGTCCACCACCAGCGGCTCCTCCTGCGCGGCGAGCGCAGCCGTCGTTCCCGGGTCGTCGGCGCCGTGGAGGACTGCGCGCAGCCTGCGCTCGGCGATCCGGGCGCGACCGCGACGCCGACGTCCAGCGGCGTGCAACCGAGCTCCGCGAACCAGAATCGGTGCTCCTCGACGAGGTCGAACGCGAGCCGGTACGGCCCCGGCGGCCGGGGCACGACGACCGGTACGTCGAGCTCCACGGTCTGCCCCGGGGCGACCGGCCCCGGCAGCTGTGTGCGCACCCCGTCCCAGACGATGGGGTTCCCGAGCGGATCGAGCCAGTGGTAGGAGAGCTGTACTCCGTCCGTCCCGCGCGAGCGCCACGTGGCCGCGCCGGCGTTCTCGACCACGACGCGTGCCCTGGCCACCGCGCCTGCGCGCGCCTCCGTCAGCGACCAACCGAGCCAGCGGGGTGCGAGCGGCCCGCTCGGCACGGGATGCTCGCCGACACGCTCCATCGTCGGGCTACTCTAGCCCTGTGGCCGAGCCGCTTCTCGTTCGCGCAGCGCGGCGCGAGCCCGTGGAGCGCACCCCAGTCTGGTTCATGCGCCAGGCGGGCCGCTCGCTGCCGGAATACCTCGCCATCCGTGAGCGCCACTCGTTCCTCGAGGTCGCCGGCACCCCGGAGCTGTGCGCCCAAGTGACGTTGCAACCGGTCCTGCGTCACGACGTCGACGCCGCCGTGCTGTTCGCGGACATCATGACCCCGGTACTCGGCATGGGTCTCGGCGTCGATCTCGTGGAGGGAGTGGGCCCGGTCGTCGACCGGCCCGTCCGCAACCTCGCCGATATCGAGCGTCTGCGCGTGCCCGACCCCGAGGAGGCCTTCGCGCCCGTGCTCGAAGCCGTCCGACTCGTCCGCGCCGAGCTCTCGGCCGAGAAGGCGGTGCTCGGCTTCTGCGGCGGCCCGTTCACGGTGGCCGGCTACCTCGTCGAGGGTCGACCGAGCCGCGACCTCACCCTCACGAAGCAGCTGATGCTCTCCGAGCCGGATGTCTGGCAGGCCCTGATGGAGAAGCTCGCGGAGACGTTCGGCCTCTACGTGGCCGCGAAGGCCCGGGCCGGCGCCGATGTGATCCAGCTCTTCGACTCCTGGGTCGGTGTCCTCTCGCCCGCGCAGTACCGCGAGCACGTCGCTCCGTGGAGCGGTCGCGTGCTCCACGCCGTCGACCGGCCCACGATCCACTTCGGCACCGGCACCGCGGCGCTGCTCGAGGAGATGGCGGTTGCAGGCGGTGACGTGATCGGCCTGGACTGGCGGGTCGGGCTCGACGACGGCTGGTCGAGCGTCCCCGACCGGGCCGTCCAGGGAAATCTCGACCCGGCCGTGCTGCTCGCCCCCTGGGAGGTGGTCGAGCGCGAGACGCTGGACGTCCTCGGGCGCGCCGGTGGCCGGCCAGGTCACATCTTCAATCTCGGACACGGCGTCCTGCCGGAGACCCGGGCCGACACGCTCACGCGGCTCGCCGCGCTCGTGCGGGAGCGTACCGAGGCGGGGGTCGCCGCGTGAATCCCGCTGTGATCCTGATGGCGTACGGCTCGCCCGACCGTCTGTCCGACGTCCCGGCGTACTACGCGGACATCCGCGGCGGTCGTCCGATCCGGCCCGAGTTGCTGGAGGATCTGGTCGAGCGCTATCGCCGGCTCGGGCTCGACGACGGCGTGGGCCGGTCGCCCCTGAACGAGGTGACCGAGAAGACCCGTGCTGCGCTCGCGGAAGCGATGGGCCTGCCCGTGCACACCGGGATGCGCCACTGGGCGCCGCGGATCGCAGCCGCTGTGGACAGCGCGCTCACCGCAGGCGCAGACCTGCTCGTCGGCATCGTGCTGGCACCGCACTGGTCGACGATGTCGATCGCGAAGTACGAGCGGTTGTTCGAGGAGGCAGTCGGCGGGCGGGCCGAGACCCGGTTCGTGCCCGAGTGGGGCGCCGAGCCCGGCTTCGTGGAGCACCTCGCGGCGAAGGTGCGCGGCACGGACGCACACGTCGTGTTCACGGCCCACTCGCTGCCCGCGCGCATCCTTTCCGAGGGCGACACCTACTGCGACGCGCTGCTCGAGACGTCGCGGCTCGTGGCCGGCACCGCGGGCGTCGACGACTGGAGCTTCAGCTTCCAGAGCGAGTCGGCCACCGGCGAGCCGTGGCTCGGACCCGACATCCTCGACCACCTCGCCGCACTGCAGGAGCGGGGCGTGCAACGCGTGCTCGTGTGTCCCGTCGGGTTCGTGTCCGAGCATCTGGAGATCCGTTGGGACCTCGACGTGGTGGCCACCGCTCGGGCGAAGGAGCTCGGCCTGGAGCTGACCAGGATCGAGATGCCGAACGCCGAGCCTGCCTTCGTCGCCGTGCTCGCACGTATCGCGCAGCGCGAGCTCGCCGCTGCCACGGTGCCGTGAGCGTCCGGCTGCGAGCGGCGCGAGGGGCGCGAGGCCGGCATGCCGAGGGGCCTGGCATGAGAGGAGGCGAGATCGACGCCGAGCACGTCGCCCGTCGCTTCGTCGTCCATGCGCGCGAGACCCGGACGCTGAAGGAGCTCCTCGTCGACCGCGGTCGCACCGGTGCGCAGGAGGTGTGGGCACTCCGCGACGTGTCGCTCCACGTCGAGCCCGGGGAGGCCGTGGGGCTGATCGGGCGCAACGGCTCCGGCAAGTCGACCCTCCTGCGCCTGATCGCGGAGATCATCAAGCCGACACGCGGCCGCGTCGCCGTCGGCGGGCGCGTCGGCTCGCTGCTCGAGCTCGGCGCCGGGTTCCACCCGGATTTCACCGGACGCGAGAACGTCTATCTCAGCGGCTCGGTGCACGGCCTGCGCCGCGTCCAGATCCGCGAGCGCTTCGACGAGATCGTCGCCTTCGCCGAGCTCGAGCACGCGATCGACAGGCCGGTGCGGACGTATTCCTCGGGGATGTACATGCGGCTCGGCTTCGGCATCGCCGCGCACCTCGATGCCGACACGCTGTTGCTCGATGAGGTATTCGCGGTCGGCGACGAGGCCTTCCAGCGCAAGTGCTTCGGCCGCATCGCCGAGTTCAAGCAGCGCGGCGGCACGATCGTCTTCGTCTCGCACGACGCCGCGGCCGTCGAGCGCCTGTGCGAGCGCGGAGTGCTCCTGCGCCACGGCGAGGTGGCGTTCGACGGGCCCGCCCGTGAGGCGATCGTCCGCTACCGCCGCGAGCTCGCCACCGATCTCGACCCTGCCGAGCGGTCGGCGGGACTGCGGGAGTGGGGAACGGGCGACGCCGAGATCCACGAGGCGCGGCTGCTCGACGCGGATGGCTCCGAGCGGGAGCAGTTCCTCGCCGGCGAGCCGCTCGTGCTCTCCCTCGACCTCGACGCGCGCGAGGCGATGGCGCCTCCGCGCCTGCACCTCGAGCTGAAGGACGACGCCGGCCTCCTCGTCGCCGAGGATCTGGTAGACACAGCGTCGCTCGGCTGGAGCGGCGCGCCCGGGCGCCTCGGGCTGCGACTCGAGATCCCCGATCCACCGCTCCAGTTCGGGCGGTTCCACCTCCGCCTCGGGCTGCTCGCGGACGACGACCGGCTGTTGCACCAGCTCGACGACGCCCTCGTCTTCGTGGTCTATCCCGACGGTGAGGGACGCGGTCTCGTGCGCCTCGAAGGATCATGGACGTCGGACGCGAAGCAGGAGGTCCGATGAGCTACAAGACGTGCCCCGACTGGCCCGAGCTGATGGAGCTGGCGCCCGACTTGCAGTTCAAGCACATGCCGGTTCGGCAGGCGCAGCTGCCGTTCGAGGTGGTCGCGAGGATCGCCGAGGTGCCGCTCGACGAGGCCGAGATCTGCTGCGACCTCGAACATCACGTCTTCTACGGTGCGCACACCCACCCGGACGTCGGCACGGCGCTTCAGGGCACCCACTGGTTCGAGGTCAACGAGTGGGCGACCTCTGGGCCGGGCGCGTCGAGCAACGCCGCGTAGCGCGCAGCGCGGCGGCGCCCCGAGCGTACGCTTGACGCGTGGCCACCGTCGTCGTCCCCTTCCGCGCCGGAGGCAAGACCCGGCTCGCGGAAGAGATCCGCGCCGAGGTGGCGCTCGCCATGCTCGGCGACGTGCTCGTGGCCGCGACGGCCTTCGCGCCGACCCGGCTCGTCACGGGCGACTCCGCCGGAGTGCTCGTCGCGGCGGAGCTCGGGGCGGCGGTCGTCGTCGACCCGGGCGGCGGTCAGGGCGCCGCGGTGGCTGCAGCGCTCGCCGGGGTCGACGGGCCATGCCTCGTGGTCAACGCCGACCTGCCCCGCGCGCGGCCGTCCGACCTGAACGCCCTCGCGGTGCCGGCGCGGATGGGCATCGTGGGCATCGTCGCAGCGCGGGACGGGACCACGAATGCGCTCGCGCTTCCCTTCGCCGAGGTCTTCCGGCCACTCTACGGCCCGGGCAGCGCCGGTCAGTTTCGGGCGCATGCCCGTGCGCTCGGCCTCGCGTGTGAGGACGTCGAGCTGCGCAACCTC
Organism: uncultured Actinomycetes bacterium; assembly: GCA_963708005.1. Classification (GTDB taxonomy): domain Bacteria; phylum Actinomycetota; class Thermoleophilia; order Gaiellales; family Gaiellaceae; genus Gaiella. Next base: position 946,424 of record CAVPRY010000007.1, read on the forward strand.
GTCGACGACGTGGACACGGACGCCGATCTGGCGCGGATCGGACGCCAAGCAGGATCGCGCACACACGCCCTGCTCGAGGTGCTGCGAGCGTGAAGGTCGCTGTGCTCTGCGGCGGCGTCGGCGGCGCCAAGCTTGCCCGCGGGCTGCAGGATGCGCTGGCCCAGGGCGAGCTGACGGTGATCGGCAACGTCGGCGACGACGTCGAAGTGCTCGGCCTGCACGTCTCGCCCGACCTCGACTCGGTGCTCTACGCACTTGCCGACCTGAACGACGAGGAGCGCGGATGGGGACGCGCGGGCGAGACGTGGCGTGCGCTCGGTTCCGCCGCTGGCTGGGGCGGCGACGTGTGGTTCCGGCTCGGAGATCTCGATCTCGGGCTTCACCTCGTGCGGACGCAGGCGCTTCGCGCCGGTGAGCGGTTGTCCACGGTCACGTCCCGGTTGGCGTCGGCTGTGGCGCTCACCGCACGGCTGCTCCCGGCGACGGACGAGCCACTCCGCACTGTCGTCCGCACGCCCGCCGGGGACTTCGCGTTCCAGGAGTGGTTCGTCGCGCGGCAGCACCGAGACGAGGTCGACGGCGTCCGGTTCGAGGGCGCCGAGACGGCCTCGGCCGCCCCGGGCGTCGTGGCGGCAATCGAGGACGCCGACGTGATCCTCCTCGCGCCGAGCAACCCGTATGTCTCGATCCAGCCCATCCTCGCCGTCCGAGACGTCCATGAGGCGTTAACCGCGCGACGTGTTCGCTGCGTCGCAGTCAGCCCCCTCGTCGGCGGGCGCGCGGTCAAGGGCCCTGCCGACCGTATGCTCTCCCGGATGGCGGGCGGCACCACACCGAGCCATGTGGCCGACCGCTACAGGGGATTGATCGACGCGCTGGTCATCGACGCGGCAGACGCGCCGGCGGATGCATCCGTGCCGCTCGTCGTCACGTCGACCCTGATGCGGGACCGTGAGGCCGCCCGGCGGCTCGCCGAGGTCGTGCTCGAGACGGCGACGTGAAGGTGGCCGTGATCGGCGGCACGGGGAGCTTCGGCCTGGCCGTGGCCCGCCGCCTTGCCGAGGCGGGTCACGAGGTCGTGATCGGCTCGCGCGATGCGGCCCGGGCAGAGGCCGCCGCGGTGGAGCTCGGTGTCGAAGGTGCCACGAACACCGAGGCCGCCGGCGCTGCCGAGCTCGTCGTGCTCGCCACGAAGGCCGAGGCCGCGCTGGAGACCGCAGGGGAGCTGCGCGCAGCGATCGCGACCACGCCAGTGCTCTCTGTCGCGGCCGAGCTCCGCTTCACGCCCGGCGGCGTCCTCCCGACGCCCGAAGCGACCTCGATCGCGGAGCGGCTCCAGTCGCGGCTCGATGCGCCGGTGGTGGCGGGCCTGCACTCGCTCGCCGCGCGCAACCTAGGTGCGGACGAGGCGCCGGAGGAGGACGCCCTCGTGTGCGGCGACGACGCCGAGGCGAAAGCGCTCGTCCTCGACCTGGCGCAGGGAATGACGAGCGGTCGCGTCGTCGACTGCGGCCCGCTGGCCAGCGCCCGCGCGCTCGAAGGGCTGACGGCGGTGATCGTGAACGTGAACAAGCGCTACAAGGCGCACGCAGGCGTTCGCATCACCGGCCTGACGTGATTCCCGGCCTCCGGGTTCTGCCCCTCGAGGGCATCCCGGAGCTCGGCGAGGGAGACGACCTCGCCGCGCTGCTCGCCGACGCCGCTGCCCTGGCCGGCGGGCTCGAGGGCGGCGACGTCGTCGTCGTCGCGCAGAAGGCCGTCTCCAAGGTCGAAGGCCGCGTCGTGCGCCTCGGCGATGTCGAGCCCTCCGAACAGGCGCACGCGCTCGCCGGCCCGGACGGCGACCCGCGCCAGGTGGAGGTGATCCTGCGCGAATCCAGGGAGATCGTCCGCTCGCGCCCGCCGCTCGTGATCGCGGAGACGCGTCACGGCTTCGTCTGCGCCTCGGCCGGCGTCGACGCCTCCAACACGCCGGGCGACGACACGGTCGTCCTCCTGCCGCTCGATCCGGACCGCAGCGCCCGCGGCCTGCGCGATCGCCTGAGCAGCCTGGCGCGCGTCGAGGTGGCGGTGATCGTGAGCGACTCCTTCGGTCGTGCGTGGCGGCAGGGGACGACCGACGTCGCGCTGGGCGTCGCCGGCATCCCGGCGCTCCTCGACCTCCGCGGTCGGCTGGACCACCGTGGCAGAGAGCTGCAGTCGACCCAGATCGCCGTCGCGGATGAGATCGCCGGCGCAGCGGAGCTGGTGCTGGGAAAGGCGCGACGGATCCCGGCTGCCGTCGTGCGCGGGCTCTCTCTCCGCGGAGACGGCCGTGCAGCTGACCTCGTGATGCCACGCGAGCGCGACCTTTTCCGGTAGGCGCCGCGGGTCGGCGGCTCTCGAGAACGTGGGCAGCCGGATGCGGCCCCGAGATGGTGGTGTGAAGACGAACGTCGCCCCGGCCAAGCTGAAGCAGGACACTCGAGCATGAGGTCAGCGAGAGCGGTTGCCGTCGGCGAGGCGCCGGACGTGCATCCCGGACAGACGAAGAAGGTGACGCTCACGCTGAAGCCGGGCGCGTACCAGCTTCTCTGCAACATCGCCGGCCACTACAAAGCCGGTCAGTACACCGGCTTCACCGTCACGAAGTAGCGAGCCTCGAGGGCGCCGCTCCCAACGCGGGGTCTGGGGCGGGGAGCGACGCCGCCTGATCGCCGGCGTCGAGCGGCCCCGTACCGTGCAGGGGCGCTCGAGCGGGCGCGATAGAGTTCGCGCATGCGCCGCTACGCGATCTGGGGAACCGCGACGTCGCCGACCCACGAGGAGTGGGTGCGGGCGATCGGCTCGCAGTTCGAGCAGGACGGCTTCGCGCTCGTCGACGACATCGCCGAGGCCGACTTCGTGCTCAACATGTTCGACGCCGAGGAACCGAAGGCGTTTCGCCGGGCGTCCCGCGGCACCTACTCGGCGTCCTTCTACGAGCTCCCAGACCCACCGGCTGACGCGCTCAAGACGAGCTACCCGATGCTCGTGCGCACGCTGGCGAACGTCGTCGTGTTACACGTGCCGGGAGAGGGCGTCTGGTTCACGACGATGGAGCGGGGGACCTACCGGATCTCGGACGACCCGGCGGAGGTCTTCGAGCGCCTCGCCCCGCTAGCCAAGTCCAAGCTGGTGATCGACAACGAGTTCGTTCCCGACCTCGAGCCCGAGCTCTGGGGCGGTGACGAGAACACGGTAGAGCTGGCCGCGGCGGGCAAGCGCATGGCCGAGCTGGACCTCCTGCCGGCGCCGTTCCCCGTGCACGAGTTCCTCTCCGAGCGCGACCTCCGCCACGTGATGCGGCTCTACCAGGTGGGCGGGCTCTCGTACGGCAATCTCTCTCAGCGCCTCGACGCGGACCGGTTCTGGATGAGCGCGAGTGGCGTCGACAAGTCGCAGCTCGAGCAGGTCGGGCGCGACATGCTGCTCGTCTCCGGTTACGACGAGCCGAACGCACGCATCGTGCTCTCGGTGCCGCCGGGGATCGAGCCGCGCCGCGTCTCCGTCGACGCGATCGAGCACTGGATGATCTACCAGGGCCACCCCGACGCCGGCGCCATCCTCCATGTGCACGCGTGGATGGAGGGCATCGCCGCCACGGACGTCAACTACCCGTGCGGCACGCAGGAGCTCGCGGAAGCCGTGGCGGAGCTGATCGACGGCGAGCCCGATCCGGCACGCGCCGTGATCGGGCTCCGCAACCACGGGATCACCGCCACGGGTGACTCGCTCAGCGAGATCCTCGACCGGATCACGCCGAAGGTGCAGCGTCAGGTGCCGATGACGTGAGCCGGAGCCGCAGCACGCTGAGCAGGGCGAGCAGCGGTACGAGCACGAGGTCGTTGACGAGGCACCAGATGCACCACGCCTCGATCGCGAACGCCTGTACGGCGATCAGATAGGCGGCGAAGGCGAGTGCCCCGAGCGCGAGCGCCGCGGTGAGCGCCCGGGCGGTGGGCGTGTCCCAGGCCACGAGTATGAGTACGGACACGTACGCGGCGAGGCCGAGCACCGCCACGGGGATGCCCAGCATCGTCGCGTAGTCGGAATCCTGCACCTTCTCGCAGCCGCCTCCGATCGTGCAGACGAGTGCGGCCGGCTCGTAGTGGACGTACGTCAGGTAGCCGGCGACGGCGACCCCGGCGAGCGCCACCGCGGCGACCGCCGGCCGCAGGACTCGGTCGCTCACCCCTGCAGCGCGTCGTCGAAGATCGGAGCGAAGGCCTCAGGCGTGAACGCGTCGGGTTGCACCTCGTAGGGCGCGCCGCCGTCGATGGAGATGAAGAACGTGGGCGTCCCCCGGACGCCGACCTTGTTGCCTTCCTTGCTCATGGCCGCGATCTGCGCCGTGATGGCGGCCGAGCCCATGTCCGCCTCCAGCTTGTCCACGTCGAGCCCGATCTGCGTTGCCAGCTCGCGGATCAGGTCGTCGGTGACCCACCCGGAATTCTCCTCGCCCTGGTTCTGGTACAGGAGATCCTGCATCTGCCAGAACTTCCCCTGCTCGCCGGCCGCGAGCGCGGCGCGCAGGGCCTTCTCGGAGTCGTCACCGATGAAGGTCAGCCCTCTGAACCGGATCTTCACCTTCCCGGGCCGGACATAGTCCTCGACGATGCCGGGGAACGCGCCCTGCTGGTAGGCGAGACAGCCCGGGCATTGGAAGTCCTCCCACTGGATCAGCGTCACGGTTGCGCCAGGCTTGCCGAGGAGCGTGTCCTGCTGTGGGATCCCGTCCACTGTGGACGTATTCCCGGTCGCCGGAGTCGTCGACGAGCCGTTGTCGTCGCCCCCGCGGAGGAGCAGGCTGCCGGCGATCAGGGCGACCGCGACAACGGCAGCACCGCCGAGTGCGATCCAGAGCGTGCGACGGGACGCACCGGCTCCCGTCGTCGGCTTGCGGGTTGCGCCGCTCTTCGTGGTCTTGGACGTCTTTGGTGTGGGAGGCATGCCCAGAGTCTGCCTGCGTCCCTGTGTGTGCGCGCCGGCACCGGCGGCGCGTGGAAAGATCGTCCCGTGGCCGCGACCGACACAAAGCGGGCACTCGTCGAGGCGGGCATCGCCCTCACCTCCGAGTTGTCGCTCGACGCGGTGCTCGGGAAGCTCGTGGAGGCAGCGGCGTCGCTCACCGACGCGCGCTACGCCGCACTCGGCGTGATCGATCGCCAGCGCGGGACCCTGGCCCGGTTCATCACGCACGGCGTGTCCGAAGCAGAGCGGGAGCGCATCGGTGACCCCCCGGTGGGTCGCGGCATCCTCGGCGTGCTGATCGCCGACGCGAGTCCGCTGCGGCTGCACGACATCGCCGACGATCCGCGGTCCGTCGGCTTTCCGTCGGCCCACCCACCGATGCATTCGTTCCTCGGCGTCCCGATTCTGCTGCGCGGCGTGGCGTACGGGAACCTCTACCTGACGGAGAAATCGGGCGGTGCGGACTTCACGGAGGAGGACGAGGAGCTCGTCCAGCTGCTCGCCGCGCAGGCTGCCGTCGCGATCGAGAACGCGAGCCGGATCGAGCGTGACGCGCTGCGGCGAGCGGTCGCCGCGCAGGAGCTCGAGCGCAAGCGGCTCGCGCGCGAGCTCCACGATGAGACCGGCCAGGCGCTGACGTCGATCCTGCTCGGCTTGTCGGCTGTCGAGCACGCGGACACCCTGGCTGGCGCGCAGGCAGCGGCGACCGAGCTGCGCGACCTCGTCGTGTCCACGCTGCAGGACGTGCGCCGCCTCGCGGTCGAGCTGCGGCCGAACGCCCTCGACGACTTCGGGCTCGAGCCAGCACTCCGGCGCCTGGGTCAGTCGGTGCGCGAAGGCTCGGGTCTCGACGTGCAGGTCGAGACCCGGCTCGGTGAGGAGCGTCTGCCGGCAGAGCTCGAGACCGCGCTCTACCGGATCGTGCAGGAGGCGCTCACGAACGCGCTGAAACACGCGCAGGCACGTCGGGTGAGCGTCGTCGTCACGCGGAAGAATGCCCTTGTGTCGGTCGTGATCGAGGACGATGGCCAGGGCTTCCGGCCGGAGCTCGGCCTCGCCGGCGGGCTCGGCCTGCTCGGCATGCGTGAGCGGGTGGAGTTGCTCGACGGCACGCTGGTGGTGGACTCGCGACCCGGTTCGGGCACGACGATCGTCGTGGAGCTGCCGCTGAGATGAGCGAGCCGATCCGTGTGCTCGTCGTCGACGACCACGCAGTGGTCCGCTCCGGGCTGCGTCTCGTGCTCGAGCGCGAGGACGACATGGATGTGGTGGCCGAGGCCGGCAGCGCCGAGGAAGGCGTCCGTGCGGCGAGGCTGGAGAAGCCGGACGTCGTCTTGCTGGACGTCGTGATGCCCGGCGGGAGCGGGATCGACGCCGCCGCGGAGATCATCGCGGCGGCGAAGGGCGCGAAGGTGCTCGTCCTCTCCATGCAGGACGACCCGAGCTACGTGCGCGAAGCGTTCGCCGCGGGCGCGAGCGGCTACCTGCTCAAGGAGGCCGCCGACGCCGAGCTCGTCCACGCGGTGCGCGAGGTCGCCGGCGGCGGTCGCTACGTCCACCCGACGCTCGGCGCGCGGCTGGCGCAAGCCGAGGTGGACGCGGCGCGACGAGCGGCCGACGACCCGCTCTCGGAGCGCGAGCGCGAGGTGCTGCGACTGCTTGCTCTCGGGCACACGAACCAGGAGATCGCTCAACAGCTCTACATCTCCGTGCGCACCGCCGAGACGCACCGCGCGCACATCATGCAGAAGCTCGGGCTCGGCACCCGCGCCGAGCTCGTCCGCTACGCGCTCGCGAACGGAATGCTGGACGACGCTTGACGGAGCCCGGCGCGAGGCCGGGCTCCCCTGTCGCCCCGCGGCTGGGAGGCCGGTGCGGGGCGAATCGATGCGTCGCGCGGCCGCAGCTTCACGGCCGACCTGCTGGAGAGTTGCTCACATCGCCTGCCCGTCCGGGCGCAGCGGGGACAGGATGGAATCGCGCCTCGTCGTCGCCACGGTCCGGCGTTGCGGACGAGTGCCTCCTCGCGCAGCGGAGTCGACCGCTGCGCTGCCCGGCTGCCGCACCACGAGCACCGGACGACTCGTGCGCCTGATCACGGCGGCCGACACGCTGCCGACGAGCAGCGCGAGCACCGCTCCGTAGCCGTGGGTGCCCATCGCGATCACGTGTGCGTCGACCTCCTCCGCGAACGCACAGATCTGCTCCGCCGGATCCCCGACGGCGAGCCGCGTCTCGACGGCGATCCCTGCCTCCCGTCCTCGCTCTCCCGCCTGGGACAGGGTCCTCTCCGCGTGCGCGCGCTCCTGGTACAGGAGATCGTCGAGTACCGCCCCGGGTGCGTAGGCGAGCCCGAAGTCGTGCTGCAGGGCGCGCCACACCGTGATCACCGCGAGCCGGTCTCCGGAGATCCGCGCCAGTCGGATCGACGTGTCGAGGGCCTCGCCCGCTGCAGCCGACCCATCCGTCGCAACGACGATCACGCCCATGCCCCGATAGTGCGCGGTGACAGCGACGAGGTCATCGGGATCGACCTCGGAGCGGGTTGCGGCTTTACCGCAGCACGTTCCGCCGCTTCGACCGCTGAGGCGTCATCTCCTTGGCAGACGGCCATCCTCGGCTCGAGCTGCGCGGCGTGACCAAGGCGTCGGCGGCAGAGGCTTGATGTGAAAGGGCGCCGCGGCCGCGAAGCGGACGCCTTCAGGGAACTTCGCGCGACCGGAATCCGCGCGAGCGGATTCCGCGTCTTGCGGCAGCTAGGCTAGTAGCCGGCGGCCTCGATGGTGAGGGCTGCGAGCGTGCGCCCCACAGTGGGTGCGAACTTGAAGCCGTGACCGGAGCAGGCCGAGCCGACGACGATCCTGCCGTGTCGCTCGAGCACGAAGCTCTCGTCCGCCGTGTTCGTGTAGAGGCACGTCTCGCTGGCGATGGGGGATGAGTCGGCTTCGGGGTAGCGGCGGGCCACCCAGCCGGCTGCCCACCGGACTGCCCCGTCGTCAGGGCCGATCAGCTCGTCGGGATCCGCGACGGCACCCGAGTGATGGAGGCCTGCCTTGAGGCCGAGGCCAGGTGCCGGGAGACCGTACGAAGCCTGACCCGGACGAACGACGCCGTGGGACCCGCGTGCCGTCGTCGCCCAGTCGATCACGGGCGGCACGTCCTCTGCTGACGGAAGTGCGAAGTACGTGACCGTCTCCCTCGTCGGCACGACCGCGACTTCGATCTCGAGCGACCCGAGAAGCTGCTGCGCCCACGCCCCCGCGGTCACGACGACGGCGCGGGCGGCGAAGCTCCGGCCGCCGGCGTGGACGACCACACGCCTCGGGGAGGGCTCGAGCGACGTCACGCGCACCTCCTCGACGAGCTCGGCGCCGGCCTCGCGTGCGCCGTCGGTGAGGGCCTCGAGGGCGAGGTCCGCCCGGATGATCCCGCCATCGGGCTGGAACAGCACCTGCTCGTCCGGTTCGAAGGCGATCGGCCAGCGATCTGCGGCCTCTGCTCCGGAGAGAAGCTCGAATGGGACGCCGCAGGATGACAGCCCGCGCGCGATCCCTGTCACGTCGGGCCCGATGTCGAGTCCGCCGTGCTCGACGATGAGCTGCCGGGCGGACTCGTCCTCGAGCTCGCGCCAGCCTGTCAGCGCGCTCTGAGCGAGACGGACGTACCGCTCGTCGTCGTAGGCGAGGCGAAAGATGCGCGAGGTCCCGTGGCTCGAACCGCCGGCGTGACCGAGGACGTGTTGCTCGCAGATGACGACACCCCGACCTGCTCGCGCGAGGGTGCGCGCCGTCGCGAGACCGGCGACGCCGGCGCCCACCACGACGATGTCGGCCTCGCGCGCCATCTGCGCGCGATCCTACGGTTGCCGGTCAGCCGCCGTTCGCCGAACGGGACGCCTTGGAGGCGGCCCGTGCGAGCGCGGCGTAGGCCTTGGCCCGAGTCGCCGGGTCTCCGTCCGCTTCCGCGGTCTCGACGGCCCGCACGCGCCTGGCCACGTCCGGGTCGATCACCTCGCGACCGTAGGCGAGCGTGCCCTCGGTGACGCCTGTGCGCTTGGCGAGCTCGCGCATCACCTGAAGCGACGGAACCCGTTCGCCTCGTTCGATGCGGGAGATGTAGGCCGCGCTGCAGCCGGGGAAGGCGAGATCGCGCTGGCTGAGCCCGGCAGCTTCGCGTGCCGCGTGCAGCCGCTTGCCGACATCCGTGGGATCGTCGTAATGAGGGGTACGAGCGCGCTTGAAAGGCATGCGTATATTCAACACTAGTCGTTCGAGGTCCCGTAGCCAAAAGGCTGTGCGATGCTCACGACATGGACGTCGATCTCGCGGCGCTGTTCCGTCCCGCCACAGCGCATCCGAGCGGTTGGCGCCGCATGCCCGCCGTCGCGCGCGATTCCATGGTCGCCACCAGTCATCCACTGGCGACGCTCGCCGGCCTGCGGGCGCTCGACGCGGGCGGCAACGCGGTGGACGCCGCGCTCGCCGGAGCGGCGGTGCTGTGTGTGGCCGAGCCGATGGCGACGGGCATCGGCGGCGACGCGTTCGCGATCGTCTGGTCCGCCGACGTGCTGCACGGGCTGAACGGATCGGGTCGCGCTCCGGCGGTCGTCGATGAGGTGCGCGTCGAGGAGCGTGGGCCGCGCTCGGTCACCGTGCCGGGCGCCGTGCGCGCCTGGGCGGATCTCGCCGAGCGGTTTGGCCGACTGGGGCTCGATGCGGCGCTCTCGGTCGCGATCGACCTCGCCGAGCGCGGGCTCGCCTGCACACCGCGTGTCGCCGACTTGTGGGCCGCCAACCGGTTTGCACCCTGGCCGGCGCCGCGGGCGGGGGAGACCTACCGCCTGCCCGAGCTTGCCGCCACCCTGCGGCGAATCGGCGAGAGCGGGCCGGCGGCGCTGTACGAAGGTCCGGTCGCAGAGGCGATCGCTTCGGCTTGCTGGCTCTCCGAGTCCGACCTCGCCGCCCACGAGGGCGAGTGGGTCGAGCCGCTTCGTTATGACTACCGCGGTGTCGAGATCTGCGAGCTGCCCCCGAACGGCCAGGGAGCAGCCGCACTGCTGGCACTGGCCCTGTACGACGGCCTGCCGCCGGGAATACACAGCCAGATCGAGGCGATGAAGCTCGCGTTCGCCGACGCACACCGCTACATCGCCGACGAGCCGCTTCCCGCCTTCCTGCTCGAGCCCTCACATCTCGCCGAGCGCCGTGCGCTCGTCAGCCCCGACCGCGCGCTCGACCCTGGGCCGTCGACACCGCCGCGCGGCGGTACGACGTATCTGTGCGCGGTCGACGGCGACGGGACCGCCGTCTCGCTCATCCAGAGCCTCTACATGGGCTTCGGGTCCGGCGTGGTCGCTCCGGGAACGGGCGTTGTCCTGCAGAACCGCGGTGCGTGCTTCGTCGAGACCGAGGGCCACCCGAACCGGCTCGCTCCGTCGCGACGGCCCTTCCACACGATCATTCCCGGAGCGCTGCTCGAGGGCGGGCGTCTGCTCGGCCCGTTCGGCGTGATGGGCGGCCCGATGCAGCCGCAGGGCCACTTCCAGGTCGTCACGAGGCTCGTCGACCACGGCGACGACCCACAGGCGGCCCTCGACGCTCCCCGCTTCCGGGTCGTCGAAGGGCGGTCAGTGGAGCTGGAGCCGGGTCTCTGGCACGACGAGGACGCGCTCCGCCGTCTCGGCCACGAGGTCGTGCGCGCCAACGTCCAGCACTCGTTCGGTGTCGGCCAGGCCATCCTCCGTCTGCGCGATGGCTGGGTCGGCGGCTCGGACGGTCGCGGTGACGGGTTCGCGGCCGGCAGGTAGCGAACAGCCGTAGCCGTGTCGAGCCCAGGCGTGACTGCGGTCTTCGTCGCAGCGCTCGTGACGGCGCTCGCGACCGGGCTCGGGGCGCTGCCACTTCTCGTCGTCCGGACGCCCGGACGCGCTGCGCTCGGTGCGGCCAACGCTGCGGCGGCCGGGGTCATGCTCGGCGCCGCTCTGAGCCTGATCCTCGAGGGATTCGCGCTCAGCAGCGTGCGGTCGGTCGTCGGTGTACTGGCCGGTGGCGTGTTCGTTGCTGGCGCTCACCGTGTGCTCGAGCGCGACCGTGAGCTCGTGATCGGCAGGCTCCATGGGGCGGACGCCCGCAAGGCGCTGTTGATCGTCGGCGTGATGACGGTTCATTCCGCCGCAGAGGGAGTCGGCATCGGTGCCGCGTTCGGCGGCGGGGAGGCGCTCGGCTGGCTGATCGCGGTCGCCATCGCCGTGCACAACATCCCCGAAGGGCTCGCCATCAGCCTCGTGCTCGTGCCTCGCGGCGTTTCGGTCGGGAGGGCCGCCTGGTGGAGCGTCTTCTCGAGCCTGCCGCAGCCGCTGCTCGCGATCCCCGCCTTCCTCTTCGTCGAGGAGTTCGCGCAGTTGCTCCCCGTCGCGCTGGGATTCGCGGCAGGCGCCATGATCTGGATGGTCGTCCGGGAACTCCTGCCCGAGGCCGTCGCGCAGGCGCCGTTGCGCGCCGTGCTTGTCGGGTGCGCCGTCGCGTTCGGCGCGATGATGGTCTTTCAGGCCCTGTTGCTCTAGCCCCTACCTACGAGGCGACAGCTTCGGTCGCGGTGCGCTTTCGGCGCGCGCCACCGAAGAGGCGTAAGAGCGTGGCGGCGTCGAAGTCGCGCTGCAGGCGGTGCCGGAGCGGCAACTCGTCGTGCACCTCGTAGTGGTTGCGACGGCCGACGCGCGTTCTGGTCACGTACCCGGTCTCCACGAGATCGTTGACGATTGCCTGCACGGCGCGCTCGGTAATGCCGATCTCGGCTGCGATGTCGTGAAGGCGCGCATCCGGGTCGCGGGCGATGCAGATCAGCACCCGCGCGTGATGGGAGAGGAACGTCCACCGACCTGGCATCGCACGACCGAAATTACCAGAAGCCTTCTTCGGGTGTTGGAAGATACAACCGGGGCTACACCCCGCGGGGAATGGATCCCTCGAACGGGTGAGACTAGCCTCGACGTGCATGATGAACACGACGACGCCACGGGTCTCCGGCCTCACGAAGCGCCAACGCGAGGTGGTCGCGTTGATCGCGGCCGGTTGCTCGAACGACGAGGTGGGCGTACGTCTCGGAATCTCCCCCCGCACGGCGAAGGCGCACTCGGACACGCTGCGCCAGAAGCTGGGCGTCACGAGACGACGTCAGATCCCGATCGCGTTTCGCGCTCTCACCGGCGAGGACCCGCTGTCCGACGCCCTTCGTGCAAGGCTTCCCGTGCCGAGGGGCTGACGGCCGGCGCCCGCGGCCCGCCCCCGCCGGCCGCGGGCGCCAACTCTATTGGGTGGCGGGGCTTCTGTGGCAGCCAGGCGTGCAGTACGGTCAACGGGTATGGCAACGGCCGCTGAGGCTGTTCGGCCGAGAATCCGGCCGCGCAAGATCATCGAGCGCCCGCGGCTGATCCGCATGCTCGACGACTCGAAAGCTCGGCTGCAGTTGCTGATCGGCGCCGCGGGCTATGGGAAGACGACCCTCGCGGAGCAGTGGGCCGCCCGTCCGGGGCGCCGCGTCAGCTGGGTGCGCTGCCGCCGCTCGTCGTCCGACATCGCTGTGATCTCGCGACTCGTTGCGGCCGCGGGGGCCACCGTGATTCCCGGCTGCGAGCGCCGTCTCGAGCAACGCCTGTTGGTCACCCCCGACCCCGCCCGGGAGGCCGACGTCCTCGCGGAGATCCTTGCCGAGGACCTGGACGAGTGGCCCTCCGATGCGTGGATCATCATCGACGACTACCACTTCGTGATGGAGGCGGTGGCAGCGGAGCGCTTCGTCGAGGTCGTCGCGAGCCAGAGCCCCGTGCGACTGCTGATAGCCAGCCGCAGCCGACCCACCTGGGTATCCAGCCGCCATCGTCTCTACGAAGCGATCTTCGAGCTCGACCAAGAGAAACTCGCGATGGTAGATAGCGAGATCAGTGAGGTTCTCGGGGACCTCGATCGCCAACTTCAAGCCTTGAAGGCTCTCGCCAATGGATGGCCGGCGGTCATCGGTCTCGCGGGTCAATCCATCCTCGCTGAAGCTGACGCTCCCATTCCCCCGACCCTGTACGACTTCTTTGCGGAAGAGATCTACGGCGCTCTCGCTTCGGACGTCCGCCTTGCACTCGCCGTCTTCTCGGCTCTCCCGAGTCTCGACTGGAAGCTGGCCAGGGGAATCCTGGGTGGAGCAGACGGCACAAGAATCTGTCGACAGGCACTTAAGATTGGCCTTCTTGACGAGCGCGACGGCCGACTGGAGCTGCATCCGCTCGCGCAATCGTTCTTGACTCGTCGACTCACCGAGGATGGCGTCGAAGACTTGGTAGGCGCGCTTGTGCGTTCTCTTGATCTCTATCGCGAACGGCGTGACTGGGACGCGTGTTTCGAGCTCATCGAACGGAACGGCCTGGCAACTGAGTTCGAGCCACTGCTATCTGCTGCGCTCGACGAGCTCCTAAACGAAGCGCGGCTGGCGACGCTCGAACGATGGCTTTCCTTCGAAAATGACTCGAAGAGAGTATCCCCGATGGTGCAGCTAGCTAGCGCGGAGTTGTCGATCCGCCGGGGACAGCATCTACAGGCGCTCACGCTTGCCGAGCAAGCGCTGAGCCTCTCGGAACGGAACAACAACCTGAGTTTCCGCGCCTTGCTCGTTGCGGGTCAGGCTGCACACATCGGCACGGATGAGCAGCGAGCGCTCGAGTACTTCAAGCGGGCAGAGTTTGTAGCCGAGACGCCGCGCGACGCTCGGGAGGCTCTCTGGGGACAGCTGATGTGCCTTTCAGAGCTCGAAGCCAGTGAGGCGGCCGATGTCCTCGAGGAACTCGCTGGATCCGTGCCGCTAGATGACGCTCGTCAAGTAGTGCGCGAGGTGGGGCGGAGGCTCGGTCTTGAGTTTCGAACCGGCGCGTTCCGTTCGATTCGTCGAGCCTCGGACACATACCAGCTTCTTTCGCTTGTACGCGATCCCGTCGTCAGGGCATCGTTCAGAAGCACTTATTCGACTGCGTTGGCTCTCTCGGCGCGCTACGAGATCGCACGCGAAGTCGCCGTCGATCTCTTGAACGACGCGGAAGCCCATCGGCTCGATTTCGTGCGACCATACGGCCTGGCCACTCTCGGGATTTCGCTTGGCGGACTGCGCGAGTTCGGAAGAGCCGAGGAAGCATTGACTGAGGCCCTTCACATAGCGCGCGCGAGCGGAAACAGTCATGCGGAGTTCAACGCCTTCGCCATCTTGTCGAGGATCCTATTGCAGCAAGGGCGAGCTGCGGAGGCTCTCGCCGTCCCGGAACCGATGGGCAGCGCACCGGGAAAAGGTATGCTCGGCGAGGTAATAGCTACATGCGCTCTTGTTCAAGCCTGCGTGGGTCGCTTCGATAACGCGGACGCGTTGGTAAATAGGGCTCGTGGTATCACCGCCGCAATCGAAGCGCGAGTACTCATTCCGTGTGTCGACGCTATCGTCGCCCTTGGCAGCCGAAGAGCGGACGGTGCTGTTCTCGCAGATCGAGCACTCACTGAGGCTGAGATTTCGGGAGGCTTGGATCTAATGGTGACGGGATATCGCAGCAGCTCTCAGTTGTTCGCCGTATTGGTCGCTGACGAGCATCGTCGTGAGCGCCTTCAGCGCGTCCTGTTACTCGCCGGCGATGAGTGGCTCGCGACCTCGGTCGGCTATCCAGGCGCGGTCCCCGGCGATCGGCAGGCGCGGCTATCCAAACGAGAGCGGGAAGTCTATGAGCTTCTATGCCAGGGTCTGACGAACAAGCAGATCGCTCGGTGTCTCATCATCTCGGAGCAGACCGTCAAACTGCATGTGCATCATGTCTTCGATAAGCTCGGCGTCCGTTCTCGCACGGCGTTGATGATGGAGGCGGCGCGATCTCAGGCCGCGCCACGGAACGACTCAATGTCAGATGCATCTGCTGTGGACGAGTGACCTGAATCGGTCGTGAAGTCGTCCCGAGCAGCGGTTCGATAGTCCTCGCCAGAGGCAGCGAGCAGCGCTTCGAAAGCGGCAACTGCGTGTGTGTCAAATTGACTTTCGACCGCCTGTGCCAAGCGAAGCCGCGCAACCCTCGATGGCATCGCGTCGCGGTAAGGACGGTTCGACGTCATTGCATTGTATGCATCTGCGACCGCGATGATGCGCGAGAGTAGAGGGATGTTGTCATCGTCAAGACCATCGGGATATCCCTCGCCATCGATTCGCTCGTGGTGCGATCGAACCACCTGTGCGACTTCTCCGTAGGCATCGACCTTATCCAAAATTCGTTGACCAATCTCGGAGTGGCGTTCCATGATTCTGCGCTCTTCCAATGTTAGCGGGCCGTCCTTGCTGAGCAGCGAAGGCGGCAATCCAATCTTGCCGATGTCGTGGACGAGACCACAGAGGTAGGCTTGTTCTTGGACAATAGTCGAAAGGCCCATGCGCGTGGCGATATCTCTGGAGTAGATCGCCACGGCTTTAGAGTGCCCTGCTGTGTAGAAATCGCTTTCCTCCAGAACAGTTACTAGCGCCTCCGCGAAGGAGAGGTTCGCGCGACGGAGAGTCGCGTTGGCTGAGGACAGCTCATCATTGCAGGCGCTTCTGTTCCTGATATAGACCGAAGACTTGTTGTCCGGCGAGAGCTGGAGCGAAGAACAGGAGGGCCGTCCATCGAGATACGTCGTACGCAACCGCTAGGACGGCAACGACGGGCGCGAAAATTAGAGTTGAGGTGAGAACGAGCGGTGCGTGAGTCCGAACGACCGCGCCGATTGACCTAGTGCGTCTGACATGCGCAGTCAATGCTGCGAAGCCCACGTCGAGCGTCTCGGCCACGAGGGAGCTGACCGCCGCCGCGATTGCGACTCCTCCAAAGTCAGGCACGAGACTCTGACATGCGATCGCGCTAAGCCCTGCAGCCGCACCGACGAGCGCCCGAGAACTGCTGTACACCGCGAACTTGAGGACCGGCGAACGGCCGGAACTCAACTTGAAGAGTTCCGGGTCTCCAAGCATTGAGGCGGCGCCAACGAGCGCGGCGGCTGTCGGCCCGAACGTTACGGCGGCAAACAGCGTGGGAAGTAGCGAGATCGATTGTTCTGTTGTCGTTCCGAGTCGCACGGTGCCGCGCTCGGCGACGGCCGCGACAACGCACAGTCCTGCGACGACGATGGGATCGACGACCGAGAAGCCGCACGCTACAAGCCCCAAAAGCACCGATAGCGACATCAGAGCGAGCGCAGTCGCGTAAACGGTCAGCAGACCAGATTGCTCCGCAGGCCTGCGAGTCAGCCGGCGGGAGACTAGGTCGAGAAGGCTTGCGGTATCACCCATCTGAGGTATAAGCTCGACTCGCCGTCAGTTCCCTAATCAAGGAGTAGCGATGCGAAAGGCCTTCGTTCGCTCCCTCCGTGCGCCGCGATGGCCGCCGGCGTCGAAGGAGTGGTAGCCGTCATATCCTCGGTTCTGCGTTCAGGGTGGGCATCCCTCTAAGGGGTCATCCCACTTGGGGTTCGCAGATGGCGAGTGTGTGGCGGTTCGTTTAGCTAGCTAAGCGATGAGCCCACGCCGGAAGCCCACGGCTACGGCGTGGGCTCTGCTGCGCGCTTGCAGCTTGGCGAGAAGATGACGGACGTGCGACTTGACGGTTTCCTCGGAGAGGAAGAGCCGCTGACCGATCTCGCGGTTGACGAGCCCGTCCGCGACGAGTTGAAGCACCTCGATCTCGCGCGGCGTCGGCTCCTGCTCCAACTCTCGCAGCACCGGCGGCGAGAAAGGGATCACCGACCCGGTCCGGCCAGAGCTGCGGCGTGCGGCGGCAGCCTCGAACCGGCGACTGTGGTCGCGATATCGGTTCAGGATCTCCTTACGCTCAGCGGCGTCCACGCGAGGGGTATCGGCCTTGGCGGGATCCCGCTTTAGGGCGGTTGGTCGCTCGAACGGGGGATGCCCGCTCGATTGGCGGCCCGGCGTCTCTCAGTCCGGCGGGGGCTCGTACGGCGCTGGCTGGATCCCGGGCTCGAAGGTCGGCTCGCGGTACGTCGCCAGAATCCGCCCCGCCTTGATCTCGGCGGCGAAGTGACATGCCACGCTGTGGCCGTCGACCTCGCGGAGCTCCGGCTCCTCATCACGACACCGTGTCTCCTGGACGAACGGACATCTGGTGTGAAAGCGGCAGGCACGAGGCGGGTTCGCGGGGCTCGGGAGATCTCCCTCCACGCGGATCGCGCTTCGCGCGCGCTCGACCGCCGGGTCGGGGATCGGGATGGCCGAGAGGAGCGTGATCGTGTACGGGTGGAGCGGGTTGTCGTAGAGGTCGTCAGCGGGAGCGACCTCCACTACCTTCCCCAGGTACATCACGACGATCCGGTCGGAGATGTGACGCACCACGGCGAGGTCGTGTGCGATGAAGAGATACGTGAGATCGAGCCGCTCCTGCAGCTCCTCCAGCAGGTTCACGATCTGCGCCTGGATCGAGACGTCGAGCGCCGACACCGGTTCGTCGCAGACGAGGAGGTCGGGGTTGAGCGCCAGGGCACGCGCGAGGCCGATTCGCTGCCGCTGACCCCCCGAGAACTCGTGCGGATACCGGTTCCCCGCGTCCGGTGGCAAGCCGACGACGGCAAGCAACTCGCGCACCCGATCGACAGTCTCTCGTCGCGACGCGGCACCGTGGACCCGGATTGGCTCACCGACGATTCGTCCCACCGAATGCCGAGGGTTGAGGGAGGCGAACGGATCCTGGAACACCATCTGCATGCGCTCGCGGACGCGTCGCAGCTGCGCGTCCGAGAGGCGCGTGATGTCCGTTCCGTCGAACGTGATCCGCCCACTCGTCGGCTCGTAGAGACGAAGGATCACGCGACCCAGCGTCGACTTGCCGCAGCCGGACTCTCCGACGAGGCCGACGGTCTCACCGCGGTGGATGGACAACGAGACGCCGTCGACGGCCTTGACGTCGCCGACGTGGCGGTCGAGCACGATCCCGCTCTTGATCGGAAACCACACCCGCACGTCGTCGAGCTCGACGAGGGGGCGGCCATTGGTGGTTGTGCTCACGCTGCGCCCTCGAGCTTGCTCCGCTGCCACTCGTCCACTGGAGCGGGATTGAAACAGGCGGCACGCTGTGTCCCGACCATCGCCTCGAGCGCCGGCAGGTCGTTGACGCACTGCTCGAGGCGATAGCGGCACCGTGGCGCAAACGGGCAGGACGAGGGAGGACTGAGCATGCTGCGCGGCTGCCCCGCGATCGGCTGCAGCTTCTGCGCCCGGCCGATGTCGAGGCGCGGCACGCTCTGCAGCAGGCCGAGGGTGTACGGGTGACGTGGGCTCGCGAAGATCTCTTCGGCAGTCCCCGTCTCGACGAACGTACCGGCGTACATGACGTGAACGCGCTCGCACATCCCGGCGACCACACCGAGGTCGTGAGTGATCATGATCAGTGCCGTGTCGTGCTCGGCGACAAGAGAGCGCAGCAGATCGAGGATCTGGGCCTGGATCGTCACGTCGAGCGCGGTCGTCGGCTCGTCGGCGATCAGCAGCTTCGGACGGCACGCAAGGGCCATGGCGATCATCGCGCGCTGACGCATGCCGCCCGAGAACTGGTGGGGGTAGTCCTTGAGGCGCGTCTCCGCGCTCGGGATGCCGACCTGTACCAGGAGCTCCCTGACCCGCGCATCCGCCTGCTTGCGGGTGAGGTCGAAGTGCGTGACGAGCGCCTCCCGGATCTGGCGACCGATGGTGAGCACGGGGTTCAGGCTCGTCATCGGGTCCTGGAAGATCATCGCCACGTCCTTCCCGCGGATGCCCCGGAGCTCGCGATCCGAGAGGGTGAGCAGGTCCCGCCCGGCGAAGCGTGCGCTGCCACCTGTCACGCCACCCGCCCGCGGCAGGATGCCGAGGAGAGCGAGCGAGGTGACGCTCTTTCCGCACCCCGACTCGCCCACGATGCCGAGCGTCTCGCCTGGCGCCACCTCGAACGAGATCCCGTTGACGGCGTAGATCGTGCCGCGATCTGTCGAGAACGTGACCTGCAGATCCTCGACCGCGAGCAGTGGCTCAGACACGGCCGCGCAGCTTCGGGTCGAGTGCCTCGCGCAGGCCGTCGCCGACGAGGTTGAAGCCCATCACGATCAGCACGATGGCCAACCCGGGGAAGATGGCCAGGAACGGGGCGGTCTGCAGGTAGCGCACGGTGCCGGTGAGCATCGTGCCCCATTCCGGCGTGGCCGGATCCTGTGGCCCGAGGCCGAGGAATCCGAGCCCCGCGGCGTCGATGATCGCTGTCGCGAGCGCGAGGGTGGCGGCGACGATCACCGGCGAGATCGCGTTCGGCATGATGTGACCGCCGAGGATCCTGCGGCTCGGCACGCCGATCGCCCGGGCGGCGAGTACGTAATCCGACTCTTTCTGCCCGATGATGGAGCTGCGGGTCAGGCGCGCGAAGATCGGGATCTGGACGATGCCGATCGCGAGCATCACCTGGAACAGCCCGCCGCCGCCGAACAGCGCAACGATGCCGATGGCCATCAGGAAGCCGGGGATCGCGAGCATGATGTCCATGAGTCGCATGATCGGGCTGTCGAGACGCGAGAAGTAGCCCGCCGCCGCACCAATCAGCAGGCCCAGCGTCAGCCCGACCGTCACGGCCACGATCCCGATCAACAGGGAGTAGCGCGCACCGTAAATCAGGCGCGAGAGCTCGTCGCGACCCAGATCGTCGACGCCCAGCAGGTGCTCGCGAGAGGGCCCAGGGCAGCACCCGTCTTCGACGAGCGAGAGGTTCTGCTCGCGCGGGTCGTACGGTGCGAGCAGGGGGGCGAAGACGGCGATGAAGACGAAGAAGACGATCACGCACGCCCCCGCGATGGCCCCAGGGTTGCGGCGCACCCGGCGCCAGGCGTCGCGCCAGAGGCCGCTGGGCGCCTCGTCCTCGACGACGCGTTCCTCCATCTCCAGAATGGACATCGGTCAGCGTCCTGCCAGGCGGATGCGCGGATTGAGGAGCCCGTACGAGACGTCGACGACGAGGTTCACGATCACGACGATGAACGCGATGAAGAGGATCCCGCCCTGCAGGACGGGGTAGTTGCGATCCTCGATCGCCTGCTGGATCCACGTCCCCATTCCGGGGAACGCGAAGACCGTCTCGGTGAGGATGGCGCCGGAGAGGAGCAGGCCGATCTGCAGGCCGATGATCGTGGAGATCGGCAGCATTGCGTTGCGGAGGACGTGGCTGCGGTCGATCTGACGCGGCGGCAGCCCCTTCGCGTGGGCCGTCCGCACATAGTCCTCGTTCTGGACGTCGAGCACTGACGCGCGGGTGATCCTGGCGATGATCGCGAGCGGGATCGACCCCAGCGCGATCGCCGGCAGGATCAGGTGCTGAAACGCGTCCCACGCCGCCTCCCAGTTGCGGGTGATGATCCCGTCCAGGACGTAGAAGTTGGTGGGGTGGTCCGCGTTGATCAGCACGTCCTGCCTCCCCACGGTCGGCAGCCACCCGAGCTTCACGGAGAACACGTACTTGAGGATCAGCGCCAGGAAGAAGATCGGGATCGAGACGCCGATCAGCGAGACCACCAGGCTCCCGTTGTCGAAGGCACCGCCGTAGCGCTTGGCCGCGAAGAAGCCGAGCGGCAGCCCGATGCAGGTCGCGAAGAGCATCGCCGCGATCGTCAGCTCGATCGTGGCCGGAAAGCGGTCCTTGATCTCGTCGGTGACCGCGCGATGCGTGGTGATGCTCGTCCCGAGATCGCCGGAGCCGACGCTCTGGAGGTAGCGCCAGTACTGGACGTAGACCGGATCGTCGAGACCGTACTGCTCACGCGCCTGCGCGATCGACTCCTCCGTCGCGCGGTCGCCGAGGAGCGCTTCCGCCGGTGTTCCAGGAAGCGCCCGGATCCAGAGGAAGACGAGAATCGAGAGCCCGAGCAGGATCGGGATCAGGAGGATCAGCCGGCGGACGACGAAGCGGAGCACCTGCTGCTCGTGGCGTCGGTCGTCCGCCGGCTGTCTTTACTCTCCTGCTTCGCTACCTGATCGAGACGCGTTCGAGCGGCTCGAGCTCGATCGGGCTCGCGACGTAGCCGACGACGTTCTTGTTGAACGCCAGAGCCGGCTTGGTGTGGACGTACGGCACGCCCGGGAGGAACTGCATGATCAGGCGGTTCGCCTGTCGGTACAGGCCAGCCCGCACGTCGGCGTTGGTCTCCCTCAACGCCCGGTTCAGGATCTGGTGGATCTTGGGGTTGATCGGGCCCCACTCGTTTTGCTCGGTGCGGAAGAACGTCCCGACGAAGTTGTCCGCGTCGCCGAAGTCACCGGTCCAGCCGATCAGGTTCAGGTGTCCTGCGGTGCCTGCTTGTACGCGCGAGACGTAGTCCGGCCGCCACGGCGCGCTCTTCGCAACGACCTTGAACCCCGACTTCTCGAGGCTCGCCGCGAACGCCTGGAAGTTGCGCTGCGGATCCGGCATGTAGCCGCGGGAGATGTCGGTCGGGTACCAGAACTCGATCTCCACCGGCAGTGTGAGCCCGGCCTGCTGCAGGAGCTGCTTCGCCTTGGCGGGGTTGTAGCTATACGTCTTCACGTCCTTCGCCCAGCCGACGAGCTGCGGCGGCATGAACTCCTGGGCCACCTGGCCGCGACCGCCGTAGAAGGACTTGACCACCGACGCACGGTCGAGGCCGTAGGCGACTGCCTGCCGCACGAGCAGGTTGTTCATGGGCGCCTTGGCCGAGTTGATCGTCACCCAGCCGACGTTGAAAGCGGGCCGGTCGATGATCTTGAGGTTCGCGTTCTTCTTGACCGTGGGGATGTCCTGCGGCTCGACGAGGTTGTAGCCGTCGATCTCGCCGTTCTGCAGAGCCTGCAGGCGGGCGGCGTTGTCGGGGATCGCCTGGAAGATGACCTGCTTCAGCTTCGCCTTCGTGCCCCAGTAGTCGTCGTTCCGTTCGATCACGAGCTTGTCGCCGACCTTCCACGAGACGAACTTGAACGGTCCCGTGCCGGTCGGATGCTCGGTCGCGTACGTCCCCGACGGGCGCAGGACGCCGTCCTTCGAGAGCGTGCCCTTGTTGGCGTCGTACTCCTCGAGCGCCGCCGGGCTCTGCATGGAGAACGACGGCAGCGAGAGCGCTCCGATGAACGCTGCCGACGGCTTCCGCAGATTGATCTCCACCGTCGAGGGGTTCAGCACCCGGCAGTTCCGGTAGAGGGCGTCCTTCGGCCCCGGCAGATCCTTGCCCGGCTTTGCGTAGCCGTTGAAGACGGCGTAGTAGTAATACGCCACGCTGTCGGGCTGGAACGCCGTTGGGAAGTTGTACCACCGGTCGAAGTTCGAGCAGACTGCCGCAGCGTTGAAGGGCGTTCCGTCGTGGAAGGTCACTCCGGTGCGCAGGTTGAAGACCCACGACTTGCCGCCGTTTGACCCCTTCCAGTTCTTGGCCAGAGCGGGGACGACCTGGGTCGTGCCCGACTTCACGGTCACGAGACCTTCGAACATCTGGTCGGCGATACGTAGCGATGGTCCGTCCGAGACGATCGCCGGATCGAGGAACGTCGGCTCGCTCTCGGTCGCGAAAACAAAGGTGTCCTTCTGCGCGCCCCTCCCGGTCGCCGCGCTGGCCGCGGCTACCGAGATGAGCGCGATCGCGGAGAGCGCAAGCGCAGCCCTGAGGTGCTTACCCATCGTGCTCCTTCCCTCCTGAAATTCCGCACGTCCCGGTGCGGGCGGCGGCCGGACATTATGACCGCGCCGCGTCGAGAAAGTTGGGTAACAAACGAGGGCCCCGTTGCCGGGGCCCTCGAGGTGCGTCGTGTCGGTTCAGCCTATGCGGCGAGGCTCGCAAGCTCTCGCAGCGCTGCCAGCCGGGCCAGCGCCTGTCCCTCGAGCTGGCGAACGCGCTCGCGTGTGAGGTCGAGCTCGTGTCCGATTGCCTCCAGCGTCCAGGGTTCGCCCTCGAAGCCGAAGCGGAGCTCGAGGATGCGCCGCTCCCTTTCGGGAAGGGCATCGAGCGCACGGCGGACGCCTTGCCGCCGCAGCGACTCCTCCGCCTCGTCGAACGGGTCGGCTGCCTCGCGGTCGGCGAAGAGGTCGCCGAGCTCGCCCTCGTCGTCGGCGCCGACCGTCTGGTTCAGCGAGACCGACGCATGTGCGGCACCCATTGCCTCCTCGACGTGCTGGATCGGCAGGCCCGTCGCCTCCGCGAGCTCCTCCTTCGTCGCCTCGCGCCCGAGCTCGACCTCGAGCCGCCGGGCGGCGCGCGACAGCTTCTGCTGGCGCTCGACGACGTGAACGGGCACGCGAATCGTGCGGGCGTGGTTCGCGACCGCGCGCTGCACCGACTGGCGGATCCACCAGGTCGCGTAGGTCGAGAACTTGAAACCGCGGCGCCAGTCGAACTTCTCGACGGCTCGGTTGAGTCCGAGCGTGCCCTCCTGGATCAGATCCAGGAAGGGGACGCCGAGGCCGCGGTACCCCTTGGCGATGGAGACGACCAGGCGGAGGTTGGACTCGATCATGGCGCGCTTGGCGACTGGATCGCCGCGCTCGATGCGCTTCGCGAGCGCGACCTCCTGCGCTGCCGTGAGGAGCTTGTGCTTGCCGACGTCGGCGAGGAAGAGCTGGAGGGAGTCTGCGGCGCCGGAGAGCGACTCCGCGGCCCAGACCTCGTTCTCCGCGATCTCCTTCTCCTTGTCCCTGCTGCCCTTGTCGCTCTCCGCATCTGGCCGGCCGATCTCGAGACCGTGGGTCTCGAGCTCGCGATGCAGAAGCTCTGCGTCGGCATCGCCGAGGTCATGCTCGACGGCGAACGCCTCGAGCTCTATCGGATCGACGAAGCCGCGCTCTTCCGAGCGCTCGACGAGTGCCTTCAGCTGCTCCGACTCGAACAGTTCGATGAGCTGGTTCTGCGTCACAGCGGGTGTTTCAGTCCTTTCGGGCGGCTAGCGGCGGGTGCACAATCTCTTTCTGACTGTACGAGGCGTTCCCTGCGTTTTCCAGGCTTTGCGAGATTCTTAACCCTGTCACAAACCCGTAACGTGCGTCCTCTTGTAGATATTCCGCGGCGACAGCCGATCGGATCGGTCAGGACCGCAACTGGTACGCGTACGAAGGCGACATCAACTCACCATCTTACGACGGCAAGCGGACGTGGAAGGTTAGCATGCCCGGGCGGGAGCGCAAGGGTCTGGTCAGACGCCGCCGTTCGCCCGAGCGCGCCTGTCGGCCAAGAGCTCCAGCGCGCGTTCGCGGGTGAGCGACTCGACGTCGTCGCCGCGGCGGAGGCTCGCGTTCGTCTCACCGTCGGTGACGTAGGGGCCGAAGCGGCCGTCCTTGACGACGATCGGCTTCCCCGAGCCAGGATCTGCTCCGAGCTCGCGCAGTGGGGCCTTGGCTGCTCCTCTTCCGCGGCGGCGGCGGGGTTGCGCCAGCAGGGCGAGCGCCTCCTCGGTGGTAATCGTGAACAGTTGCGCCTCGGACTCGATGGAGCGCGTCTCAGGCCCCTTTTTAACGTAGGGACCGTACCTACCGTTGGCGACGATGATCTCCTCCCCGTCCGGCGCCGTGAGCGTGCGCGGAATCGTGAGCAGGCGCTTGGCGTCCTCGAGCGTGACGGTGTCGAGCGACATCGAGGACAGAAGCGAGGCCGTGCGTGGCTTCCCCTCCTCTCCTTCGTCGAGCACCTCGACGACGTACGGGCCGTAGCGGCCATTGCGGGCCACGATCTGGCGGCCGTCGTCAGACGTGCCGAGCGCGCGATCACCGTTCGGCTGTGCAAGCAGCTCCGCCGCCTTCTCGGGCGTGAGCTCGTCTGGGGCGATCCCGTCCGGGACGCTGACGCGATCGTCGCCGCGCTGCAGATACGGGCCGTACCTGCCGACGCGGAGAACGATGTCGTCGGCGATGGGGATGGAGTTCACTGCGCGCGCATCGATCTCGTCGAGGTGGTCGGTGACGAGGTGGTGGAGGCCCGGATCCTCGCCCTGGCCGAAGTAGAAGCGGCGTAGCCACGCGACACGGTCCTCCTCTCCGTCCGCGATTCGGTCGAGGTCGTCCTCGAGCCTGGCCGTGAAGTCGTAGTCGACGAGTTGCCCGAAGTGGCGCTCGAGCAGGTTCACCACGGCGAACGCGATGAAGGTCGGCACGAGCGCCGTGCCGCGCTTGAACACGTAGCCGCGGTCGAGGATCGTGCTCATGATCGCCGCATACGTCGACGGTCTGCCGATGCCGCGATCCTCGAGTGCCTTCACGAGCGAGGCCTCCGTGTAGCGAGGGGGCGGCGACGTCGTGTGGCCCTCAGGCTCGAGCGAGACGGCCTGCACCGCGTCGTCGACCGCGAGCTGCGGGAGCCGCCGCTCCTCCTCGTCGGCGCCAGGCTCCTCATCGCGTCCCTCCTCGTACGCGGCGAGGAAGCCGCGGAACGTGATCACGGTGCCCGAGGCGGCGAACTCGGCGTTCTCGCCGCCGCTCGACGTGGCGCCGAGGCGAAGAGACACGGTCTGGCCGCGGGCGTCCTCCATCTGCGACGCCACGGTGCGCTTCCAGACGAGGTCGTAGAGTGCGGCCTCGTCTCGCGACAGCTCCCGTCCGACCTGCGCGGGAGTACGAAACACGTCCCCGGCCGGGCGGATCGCCTCGTGGGCCTCCTGCGCGTTCTTCACCTTGCGTTCCCAATGGCGCGGCTTCTCCGGCACGTACTCGGGCCCGTAGAGCTCGGTGGCCTGTGTCCGCGCGGCGGACAGGGCCGCCTCGGACAGGGTCGTCGAGTCGGTGCGCATGTAGGTGATGTAGCCGTTCTCGTACAGACGCTGGGCCACCCGCATCGTGGTCTGCGACGAGAAACGGAGCTTGCGGCTCGCCTCCTGCTGCAGCGTCGAGGTCATGAAGGGCGGGGCCGGGCGCCGCGTGTACGGCTTCTCGTCGACCGAGCGCACCGAGAAGGGCGCCCCGTCGAGTCGCTGTGCGAGACCGCGGGCGGTTGGCTCGTCGAGTCGCACCAGGCTCTCGTCGCGCAGGCGCCCCGTCGAGCCGAAGTCTCGCCCCTGGGCGACGCGGGACCCGTCGAGACCGACCAGCCGGGCCTGGAACGAGCCTGGGTCGAACGTGCCGAGCACATCCCAATACGCGGCCGATGTGAACGCCATGCGCTCGCGCTCCCGCTCGACCACCAGGCGCGTCGCAACCGATTGGACGCGACCGGCGGAGAGCCCTTGCGTCACCTTCTTCCAGAGCACGGGCGAGACCTCGTAGCCGTACAGCCGGTCGAGGATCCGGCGTGTCTCCTGCGCGTCCACCAGCCGCTCGTCGATCTCACGGGTCTCGTCGAGGGCGCGGTGGATCGCGTCCCGGGTGATCTCGTGGAAGACCATGCGGCGCACTGGCACTTTCGGCTTCAAGACCTGGACGAGGTGCCAGGCGATCGCCTCGCCCTCGCGGTCCTCGTCCGTCGCGAGCAGGAGCTCGTCAGCGCCCTTCAGCTCCTTCTTCAACTCGGCGATCTTCTTGCGCTTGCCCGGATCCTCGACGTAGAGCGGCTCGAACCCCTGTTCCACGTTGACCCCCAGCCGCGCCCAGGGCTCTTTCTTCAGCTTCGCGGGAATGTCGGCGGCGCGCTCTGGGAGGTCGCGGATGTGGCCAATCGAGGACTCGACCACGAAGCCGTCGCCGAGGTAGCCGGCGATCGTCCGGGCCTTGGCGGGCGACTCGACGATGACGAGGCGGTTGGACATGACGCGCGAACCTTATCGGCGGCGTTCCGGCGTGCAATGAGAGCGTTCGGGCGATACTCCCGACCAGCCATGTCCGCGCCGCCGCGTCCGAGTGCGCTCTACAGCGCCGTTGCCGTCCTCAGCTGGCCCGTGGTCAAGCTCGCGTACCGGTTGCGCGCGACGGGCGCCGAGAACCTGCCGTCTACCGGCGGCTACGTGCTCGCGGCGAATCACTGGTCGAACCTCGACCCGTGGCCACTCGGGCTGCCGCTCTTCCCGCACCGCTTTCTGCGGTTCATGGCGAAATCGGAGCTGTACTGGTTCCCGCTCGGCAAGATCATCGACGCGGGTGGCGGGTTCCCGGTGCGGCGCGGCGAGAGCGACCTGGAGGCCATCGAGCGCGCGGTGCAGCTGTGCCGCGATGGTCACGTCGTCGTGATGTTCCCGGAGGGCACGCGCCGCTCCAAGGGGTTGCGCAAGAGGTACGAGGCGAAGTGGCACTCGGGCGCCGCCCGGATCGCACGCAAAGCAGGTGTGCCTCTCGTGCCGGCGGCCGTCGCCGGGACCGATCGCCTATCGCGACTCGCTCCGCTCCGCGTGGCGTACGGGCCGCCGATCGAGACGTCGGATCTCGCCGAGCTGCCGGCTGCAGATGCCGCCCAGGCGGCGACGGATCGCCTGCGGGCGGAGATCGAAAGGCTGGAGGCGACCCTTACGTGAGCGCGCCGTTGCTCGTCGTCGACGGCGACTCGTTCGCGCATCGCGCGTTCCACGGCATCCCGCGCTCGATCCGCCGGGCCGGCGGCAAGCCGGGGAACGCGCTCGAGGGCTTCACCAGCATGCTGTTGAGGCTCTGGCAGGCGGAACGACCGCGTGCCGTCGTCGTCGGCTGGGACACGATCGGCGAGCCGACCTACCGGAACGAGCTGTTGCCCGGCTACCAGTCCGGTCGTTTCTTCGACCCGGAGTTGCTCGAACAGCTCGACCTCCTGCCGAAGCTGGTCGCGGCGACCGGGATCGTCTGTGGCAAGCAGTCGGGTTATGAGGCCGACGACTTCCTCGCGGCCGCGGTCGCGAAGGAGGAGCGCGCCGGCGGGTCGTCGCTCGTGGCGACTTCCGACCGCGATTCGTTTCAGCTCGCGAGCCCTGGAACGACGATCCTCCAGCCGACCCGAGGCGTCAGCCAGATGACCCGGGTCGGGCCGGCCGAAGTCCGTGCGCGCTACGGCGTGGAGCCCGAGCAAGTGGCCGACTTCATCGCGCTCCGTGGCGACCCGTCGGACCGCATTCCGGGTGCCCGCGGCGTCGGCGAGAAGACCGCCGCAGCGCTGCTCGCCGAGTACCGGACGCTCGACGCGCTGCTCGACGCGGGCCGCTTTGCCGCCGAGGCCGACGCGCTCCGCGTGTTTCGCCGGATCGCCACGCTCGATGCGGCGGCGCCGCTTCCCGACCTGCCGGATCTCGAACCGGATTGGGAAGCGGGTGCAGCGGCGGCGCGCGAGCTCGGGCTCGAGCGGCTGGCGGGACAGCTGCAGAACGCCGCTTGATGGAGCTCGTGAGCCATCCCGCGATGGCGCACCTGCACCCGACGGCTGCACATCACCATCCGGAGCGGGAGGACCGGCTCGCCCTCCTGCTCGACCACTTCGCGACTGCAGAAGGCACGCCCGCAACGCGAGAGCACGTCGAGCTTGCTCACGACTCGGCGTACGTCGAGCAGGTCGCAGGCCTCGAAACGGAAGTCTGGCTCGACGGTGACACCCTCGCCGGGCCGACGACCTGGGCAGCGGCGCTCCTCGCGGCCGGGTGCGCGATCGAGGCCGCGCGTCGCGGCGGCTTCGCGCTCGTCAGACCGCCGGGTCATCACGCGCTGCCGCAGCGGGCGATGGGGTTCTGCATCTTCGGCAACGTCGCAGTCGCCGCCCGGCAGGCGCAGCGCGAGCTCGGCATCGAGCGCCTGGCCATCGTCGATTGGGACGTGCACCACGGCAACGGCACCGAGGCCATCTTCCGCGGTGACGACTCGGTGCTGTTCGTGTCGCTGCACGAGTGGCCGTTCTATCCCGGCACCGGAGGCCCTGGCTCGGGCGATGCCACCACGGTGAACGTACCGCTGCCAGCGGGCTCCGGCGACGAGGACTACCTGCGGATCTTCGACCGGGTCGTCGAGCCGGCGGTACGCGAGTTCGAGCCGGAGCTCCTGCTGGTCTCAGCGGGCTTCGACGCCCACGTCGACGACCCGCTCGCCGACATGCGTGTCACGGCCGACGGCTTCCGGGCGATGGCCGCGCGCTGCACGACCCTTGCCCCCCGCGTCGCGGCTGTCCTCGAAGGCGGCTACAACCTCGAAACCCTCCCCGGTCTCGTCGAGGCGGCGCTCAAAGGGTTCGGCGACGCCGGGTAGCCGGTAGGACCCGCTGCGAACCCGCAACTCCGGCGTCCAACCACAGAGACGGCCGGGGTGCGGCCCGGCCGTCACGTGCGGTATCCACCCGCGAAGCTCCTGAGGGGAACCTGGCGTGGTGGGCTCATCGTGCAGCCGGGGCCTCGGACTTGTCCATCGCCCAGGGTGGACGAACCCGATCCCGCGAGGCGGGGGATGCCCGCTGCTGCCCGGTCAGCCGCGGGCGACGGCGAGCTGCTCGAGTGCCTCCCGGCGCGACGAGACGCCGAGCTTGCGCAGCAGGCTCTTCACGTGCGACCGCACCGTGTGCTCGGAGATGTAGAGGCGCCCGGCGATCTCGTCGGTCGTCAGATGCTCGTCCAGGAGGAGGAGCACCTCGACCTCCCTGGCCGAGAGCCGGGCGGCGATGGTCTCCGGAACGCCTCCCAGGCGGCCACCTTCGCGCACGCGGTCGAGCAACCGCCGCGCCACCGCGCCGGAGAGTGCCGCCTCACCGCGCACGACGCCGCGCAGGAACGCGGCGATCCGCTCGGGCGCTTCGCTCTTGAGGAGGTAGCCGGCGGCTCCTGCCCGAATCGCGCCGAGGAGGTTGTCCTCGGTGCCGGACGCGGTGAGCACGACGACCTCGCACTCCGGCGCCGCCTCCCGGAGCAGGGGGAGCGCCCCCAGTCCGTTCATCCCCGGCATCGAGAGGTCGAGCAGGATGAGATCCGGGCGCAGCCGCGCAGCGGTTGCGATGGCCTCCTGGCCGTCGCCGGCTTCGCCGACGACCTCGAAGCCGTGTTGTTCGAGCAACGACGCCAGCGCCTCGCGGGTGAGGGGATGGTCGTCGACGATCAGCACGCGTTCTGTCATGAACTCCCTTATCGGCAGGAGACGTCGTGCCGAATAGAGGGATATGCCGCAGCGCTCGGAGTCCTACCGCTCGTGGCTGATCGGCGAGCTGACGCTGGTCGGCGTGCTCGGCGCCGCCACGCTCCTGTTCGTCGCCACGAGTGAGCTGGACGGATACTCCCTCCCCGAAGTGCGGCTCGCCCTCGACACCGCGGTGGCGGTGATGGCCGGGATCGTGGCCATCCTCACGGCGATCCGCTTTCTCGTCGAAGGGCGCGCGATGGACCTTCTGCTCACCGGGGGGTTCATCGCGGCCGCCTTCGGGACCTTCGTCTTCTCCGTCGCACCGCGCTTCGGCGGCGACCCGGCGCGCCCGGAGGAGGCCTGGGCCGCCATGGCCGCCCAGCTTCTGTCTGCTGCGCTCATCGCGATCGCCCCGTTCGTCGGCCGGCGTGTGCGCGATCGGGGCAAGGAGCTCGTGTTCACCGGTGTCGGCGTTCTCGGCTTGACCGCCGCGGTCTGGCTGGTGATCGACACCGTCGGGGTCACGGATCAGTCAGGGCTCAATGGCGAGCGTGGTCGAGCCGCGGTGACGGCATTCGCCATGCTCGCCGTGCTGGCAGTGGTGGCTGCCATCGGCTTTGGTCTCCGTTACCGGAACTTCGCCCGCGATCTCGACGGCTGGCTCTCGCTCGCGCTGACTCTGGTCGTGTTCGCCGACCTGCATTACGTGCTCGTCCCGGTGCTGTCGAGCGAGGATGTGGTGCAGGGAGACTTCCTGCGCCTGCTCGCGTACGGCGTGCTGCTCCTCGGCGTGTGGCGTGCGATCTCGGAGGCCGAGTTCGGCCGCGCGGTCGGCGAGGAGCGGGCTCGTGTGGCACGCGAGATCCACGACGGTCTCGCCCAGTACCTCTTCGCGTTGTCGACGACGGTGAGCATGCTCGAGCACGGCGCGAAGCTCGAGCAGGCGCTCCCGCGGCTCAAGGAGGCGTCCGAGTCGGCTCAGCGCGAGGCGCGTTTCGCGGTGCTCGCGCTCTCCTCGGCGTCCGGCACCGCACCGTTCGACGCGGCGCTCGCGCGTTACGTCGACTTTCTCTCCTCCGACAGTCAGCTCGAGGTCGAGCTCGAGATCGACGCGCGGGTGAACCTCGCGCCCGACGAGCAGATCGAGATCTTCAGGATCGTGCAGGAGGGTCTCGCAAACGCCCGCAAGCATGCGGACGCTCGGCGCGCATGGGTGACGATCGAGCAGCGCGGGTCGCGTCGGCTCGTCACCGTGCGCGACGACGGTGTCGGCTTCGGCGGAGGCGAGACGGAGGCCGGGCAGGGACTCCGCAACATGAAGCTGCGAGCAGAGTCGATCGAGGGCGGGTTCTCGCTGCACTCGAGCCCTGGCCGGGGCACGGCGATCGAGGTCGAGCTTCGCGCCGTCTGACGCCGCCCCGGGGCTGATCCCTCGGTCGAGTGATCGGCCGCCTTCCGCTCAAGAGACGCGAGCTGAGGCCGATAACGCCAGGGAGGACTCGTTGCGGCGCATGACGGGGGGAACGTGATCACCACACCGCTAAAGCTCAGCATTCTGCTCGCCAGCACGGTGACGGCTGCCGGCGGTGCGTACTACACGGTTCCCGTGGTCGAGCACCTCGCCGCCGGGCAGCCGATTGCGAGCGGGCAACACCCCCGAGTGACGAAGGCCCAGCCGGGGCCGCCCGGCGAGCCCGGCCGCGAGGGCGCTCAGGGATCCGAGGGCCAGGCGGGACCGCAGGGTCCTGAGGGCGACGCAGGGCCGCCGGGCCCGACCGGTCCACCCGGTCCGTCTGGCGAACAGGGAGCGGCGGGTTCCTCAGGCCCAGCAGGGGCGCATGGCTCAGAGGGTGAAGCTGGCGCGCCTGGCGCCGAGGGCGCGCCTGGCCCGCAGGGCGAGCATGGAGCCGAGGGTCCCGCCGGGCCCGCCGGAGCACCTGGTCCCTCAGGCGAGCAGGGCTCGAAGGGAGCAACGGGCGACGAGGGCGCGGCGGGCGAGAAGGGTGAGAAGGGTGCGAAGGGTGATACGGGCGACAAGGGCGGCCCGGGCCTGCAGGGCGACCCGGGCCCGCAGGGCGAGACGGGAGCAGCCGGCGCAACGGGTGCTGCCGGCCCGCCCGGTCCTCAGGGCTTGCAGGGACTCCCTGGCTCGGCCGGGCCCGCCGGGCCGAAGGGCGCCGACGGTGCGGTCGGTGCCCAGGGCCCACCTGGTGCGCAGGGGCTGAAGGGCGAGACAGGGCCGCAAGGGCTTCGGGGTGAGCAGGGCTTGAAGGGCGATGCGGGAGCGCGCGGTGAGCAGGGTCCGAAGGGCGAGCAGGGTCCCAAGGGCGAGCTGGGTCCGAAGGGCGAGCTGGGTCCGAAGGGCGAGCAGGGTCCGGCGGGGCCGAAGGGCGCGACCGGAGCGGTCGGCGCCCCGGGGTCCCAGGGCCTGAAGGGAGACACAGGTGCGACAGGGCCGCAGGGACCGGCCGGACCCGCGGGGACGTCGAGTGCTCGCGAGGCATATCGCAGCGGCGACGTGGCGCTCGACGACGATCGGGAGACGGTCGTCGCCACCATGAGCGGCGTCGCACCCGGCTCCTACGTCGTCTTTGGGTACACGACGGTGGTGCAGGAGCATGCGCTCGGCCACGGGAACGGGGCGACGAGCTGCACGCTGGACGCCGGCGGGGAGAGCACCGACGAGGCGGAGACGGAGTTCGGCCTCGGCCAGATCTTCGGCACCACGCGCGCCCGGCTGCAGCTGACCGTCCTGGCGTCTTTCAGCGGCCCGGGGACGATCGTTCTCCGCTGCCAGGGAGACGATCACGGGCCGTCCTGGAAGGCGGCGGTCGCACGCCAGAGCAAGATCGTCGTCGTGAAGGTCGACAGCATCGCGCGCGCAGCCGTGGACGGGTAGTCCGAAGTTGGCCCGGCGTCGATCCGCGGCCGGCGTGGTCGTGTTGTGCCTCGTGGCCGGTTCGAGCTTCGGCGTCGGCCTGCGGCTGTCGGCTGCGCCGCCCGAGGTCAGGCTGGCGTCCGGTGTTCCGACCGAGTTGACGCCGGCCGAGCTGCGGCGGTACGCGAGCGACGCCGGACGTGAGCTCTACTGGCTCGGTCCGGTCGCGGGGCGAAAGCTCGAGGTGACGGAAGCAGGGGCGAAGGGGATCTTTGTCCGCTATCTCCCAAGCGGCCAGGCCGTTGGCGCCGAGAGCGCGACGTTCACGACGATCGCCACGTATCCGGTGCAGGGCGCGTATCGAATCGCACTCCGGTCGGCGCGACGGGAGGGGGCAGTCTCGGAGGGCCTCGCGGCGGGTGGCGTGGCTGTGTGGCGGCGCGATCGGCCGACAAGCGTCTACGTCGCGTACCCGGGCTCAGGCGCGCTCGTGGAGATCTTCCAGCCCGACCGATCGAAGGCGCGCGCTCTCGCCCGCTCGGGCCGCGTCGCGCCGATCGGCTGAGCGGCACCCGCACTCGAGGCGCATGACGTTCAGCGCGCGGTCGCCGGACCCGTGCCGTCTCGCAGCAGGTTGCCGCGCCCGGTGGGCCAGGGCAGGCAGTTCGTGCTCGAACCGGCGACGCGAAACACGTCGATGCCGTGGTCGAACGAGGACAACACGATCTCGAGTTGCCCGTTGCCGTCGAGGTCGCCGATCGAGGGAGCAGCAGGAATGCCGATCCCGTTGCCGTTCGTGCCCTGGTGCGGCAAGCGGATGTCGTGGAGGAGCTTGCCGGTCGCGGAGAGCACGACGAGCCGGCCGGAGCCGGGTGCCAGTGCGTAGGTGCCGAAAACGAGCTCGGGCCGGCCGTCGCGATTGAGATCCGCGGCGACGACCTCCGAGGCGAACGTCTTGGCGGCACCGTGCGCATAGTCGAAGCGCCAGAGCCGGTTGCCGGTCGGGCCGATCGCGTAGACGAAGCCGTCGGGGACCGACGCGACGATCTCCGCACGTCGGTCACCGAGGATGTCGACGACGGTCGGCGCAGGGATACCACTCGGCGGGTACCAGTCGCCGTCGGGCCGAACGGCCGGCTTGCCGGTCAGCGGCAGGGTCACGAATCCCTTGTGCCGTCGCGCCGAGCGGACCCCGCCGTCGTGCGCGCCGTCGAGCACCATGAACGCGTAGGCCTGCGTCTCGTACGGCTCCTTCAGTTCGGCGTTCGGCAAGCCGATCACCTCGTTCCGCCCGTCGCGGTCGAGATCGGCGACCGATGGCGGCGACGCGGTCCACTGCAGCCACGTCGTCTGGCGCACGTCCGGCCATGGGCCGACGTGGCGGTGGTAGTGACGGTCCTCGACCGCCGGGCTCAGCCAACGGATGAACTGGCCCCAGCCGAGTCGACGCCCCGCCTGGTCGTTCTGGCGGTTCGTGTACCAGGGCGAGGCGAGCACCGACGTCCCGTCGTGGTTGAAGACGTTGATCTGGTGGTTGTCGAACGTGACCACGATCTCGAGCTGTGGGTCGTCGTCGAGGTTGCCGATCCCGACGTTCTCGCCGTAGGCGCCGTAACCATGGTTGCCGGACCCGTTGAAGTCGGCGTCGTTGCCCTTGCCGCCCAGCGTGTTGAACCGCGGCCAGGCCGTCGCCGCGGCGCCCGTCGGCCGGTAGACGGCGCCGGCCGCGTCGAAGACGAACACCTGCGAGCCGCTGGAGGACGTGTTCGTGGTCGTCACGACGATCTCGATGCGGCCATCGCCGTCCAGGTCGGCGGCCGCCATGCCGCGCGCCTCGGGGCACTCACCACCGCTACAGGTCGAAGCGGGCCAACCGCGTTCGAGCCTGAGGCGGCCGCCGCGGAGCTCGTACGCCGCCACCGTCCCTTCGTTGCCGCCGACCACGATCTCCTGCCTCTTGTCGCCATCGAGGTCAGCGACGACGCCCGGCGCGTAAATCCTGCCCTTCGTGGCCGTGCCCTTGCCGAGGAGGTGCCCCTGGGCATCGAAGACGAAAGTCGAGTAGAGCGGCGCGACGATCTCCAGACGGCCGTCGCCGTCGAGGTCGGCCAGCCCGGGTGAGGCGAACCACCCCGTCTCGCCGGTGGCGATCGTCCTCACGAGGCGGGGAGCCGAGACGGGGGCCGTCTGCTTAGCGGCGGTGCACGCGGCACTTGCCTCCGGGCTCGAGGCGCTCGAGCCAGCCGCGCCGAATGATGTCGCCGCCGCCAGGACGGCGAGGACAGCCAGCCTCCGGCTGATCGGGCAGCGTTGCATCTCGGAACCATGACTCGGCGCTCGGTCGGATCGGGCGTAGCCCCAGCGCAGGGGATTCGGGTCGGCCGCGTTCATTCGCGGTCCGCCGGGACGAAGGGGTAGCGGTCATCCCGACGAACGATGGACGGCGACCCCCGCAGCGATCTGCTCACCCCGAGAGGGGATGCACGGGACCCGGTAAGGCGAGGGCCTCCTCCCGCCGGCCCTCGCCCGTTCACGTACGCCTCGCCGCCGGCCGGAGCCCAGCAGGCGTCGATTGTCCTGCGTCTCGACGTGTCCCGGTGCGGACAGGACCATGCCCGCTTCGGCAGCGGCTCGGGTTTTGGTGCTGAACCGGACGACGTGCTGACGTGGAAAAGCCCCGCAAGACGGGGCTTTTCTGTAGCAGGCCTGTAAGCCGGAGTATCGCCACGAGTTTCGGAGCAGCGGCCTTCGGCCTGCCGAAAGGGACGACAATGCGACGAGAACTCGCCGATTTCCTCGACTACTGCCGTGTCGAGCGGCGGCTCGCGCCGATGACCTGCTCGGCCTACGAGCGCGACGTCGGCACCTGCATCGCGTTCCTCGAGCGGGAGGGAATCGTCACGGTACGCGAGGTCGGGCCGGCGCACCTGCGCCGCTTCCTCGCCGAGGAGTCGATGCGACGACCGGCGCCGTCGAGCCAGGCGCGGACGGTCGCCGCGCTCAAGTGCTTCTTCCGCTTCCTGCTCGAGAACGAGGAGATCGACCGCGACCCGGCGCTCGTGCTGCGCACGCCGAAGAAGCGCGAGACGCTCCCGGACGTGCTCGACCGGCGCGAGCTCGCGCGGCTGCTCGATGCAGACCGGAGCGCGACGACGTCTGGAAGCGCAGCACTGCCCGGGCAAGCGCGAGCGCGACCGGCTCCTGCTGGCGCTCTTCGCGTACGCCGGCCTGCGCCGGAGCGAGCTGCTCGGGCTCGACTGGCAGGACGTCGACCTCGAGCGGCGGCTGCTGCGGGTGCGAAAGGCGAAGGGCGGCCGCCAGCGGATCGTCCCGATCCACCCCGCACTCGAGCCGCTCTTCGTCGAGTACCTCCGCGTCCGGCGGGCGATCCCGAGCCGGCGCTCTTCGTCGGCGTGCAGGGCAAGCGGCTCTCACAGACGATCTGATGCAGACCTTCCTCCGCTACGTCCGCGCCGCCGGCGTCACCGAGCGCAAGCGCGTCACGCCACACACGCTCCGGCACGTCTTCGCGTCCGAGCTCCTCCGCGCCGGCGCGAACCTGCGCCAGATCCAGGAGCTGCTCGGCCACAAGCACCTCGACTCGACGCAGCGCTA